>CBDHGY010000001.1:0-73484 GCA_965263325.1 Hyphomonadaceae bacterium
CCATGTCTGGTCGTATGACTTCGTGCAGGATCGAACCCACGATGGTGTAGCGTTCCGTATGCTCTGTGTCATTGATGAGTATACCCGTGAATGCCTTGCTATCCGGGTTGAGAGGAAGCTCAACTCACGCGATGTGCTCGATACTCTAGGGGAGTTGTTTGTGAAGCACGGTCCGCCTGAACACATTCGTTCAGATAACGGCCCCGAATTCATTGCGATTGCCCTGCGAGAATGGCTCCAAAACCTGGAGGTCAAAACGCTCTACATTGAACCGGGCAGTCCTTGGGAAAATGGATACTGCGAGAGCTTTAACTCGAAACTGCGTGACGAACTGCTCGCACGAGAAATCTTCTACGATCTACGTGAAGCTCAAATCCTTATCGAGGGATGGAGGCGTCACTACAACACTCAAAGACCGCACTCATCACTTGGCTACAGACCACCCGCACCGGAAACGATCTTGCCCGCGGCGATCATCCCGCCTTATAAAGTGAAGGCGGCATGACGCCGCTTAAACCAACCGCCGGTCTAACAATGTCAGCGGATCACCCCGTGGGGGCAGGCCAGCCCGTTCCTGCCCCTCATAAGGAATTAGCCAATGTCTTGGATTGGCTCAAAGATAGTCAGACCAGCTTTAGTATACCACCCTAATCAGGGTTGATATCTAGTCTCTGAATCCTATAGGTTTACCGCCGTGAGAAAAGCAAAATCACAGCTGATACAAAGAATTTTTCGGTAAGCGGCAAATAATAAAACCGGTTCTCTCAATTTGCTAAACTTAAGCGGCACTCCAAATACGTAGTTCGCCGTTGCTAGTCCAAGCCAGTAATCTGTCGTCCGATATTAGTCGGGCGCCTTGAATCAAGGATTCGTGATTTTTGAACCGTCCGAGATGTTCTCCTGAGCTACTCCAAAGATTCAGTATTCCGTCTGCCCCCCAGGAAATTAATCGCCCATCAGCTGTTTGGGTCACACCCTTAATATACTTTGAGTGTGCCTTTATTCGGCACAATAATTGTCCTTTGTTATCCCAGAAAACTAGTTGCCCTTGCTCACACCAGCTCACTATCCGTCCATCGCTTAATTCTAACGCACCCCACACCAATCTCCCATGAGAGAGTTGATTTATCGGACGCATCTCATTCGTCCATAATCGCAGGTATCCGTCACCGCTGCACGACAAAATACGGCCATCTCTCAGTTGTATTACGCGCCAAATCGGTTGTTTATGATGCCCACTATCAACCAGTTGAGGTTTTGTGTTGAGGTCCCACAAGATAAGGTTGCTGTCCCAGCCATAGGAGACAACTCTGCCATCGGCGAGCATTAATGCACCAACTACTTGGTCGGAATGCATATGGTGACCTTTGAATGTAAACGTTTCTAAATCCCAAGACTTCACCGACTTATCGTTCCCCCAAGATAACAGCCGATTTTTTGGCAGGATCAACGCTCCAGATACTCCGCCCTCATGCGCAAAAAATTCCTGAGACACTAGATTTAGTCCTTGGCTCCATAAACGGAAAGTTCCATCTTCCCCCCATGAAACGACTTGTCCATTCGGCAGTTCGATCGCACCACGAATTGGAGCAGTGTGCCCTTTCAATATACTGAGTGGGCTGCAATTGCTGGCCCATTGCCGAATTGTGGCATCAGTTGACCACGATAGTAATCGGCCGTCGGAAAGCTCTGTGACACCCTTAATGTCACCAGTATGCCCTAGAAGAACCATCGGATCGGAGGTGGTTATTGTAGTTATTTTCGATTCGTTTTCTGCAAGCCAGATCATCCAATCCGCTGCTTTAGCCAAGTTCAATTCATCGACTGCTGCACCTCTAAGCCGACACCCAGAGATAAGAGCATTCTCGAACGTGCAGTCCGTTAAATCTGCATCTGAAAAATCGATATCTCTAAGATCTTCACCATTGAAGTTGATACCCTTCCAGCTTTTACCTTTACATTGACTGATATCCAGTCCAGCTAAAGCAAGTTGCTCTTTGAACGTTGAAGTTTGTTCCCGAATGAGTTTTGTAAGAGTTTTTTCAAACTGAACTTCCATATCAGTCAGTAATTTTGCCGTTTCTTCTAAAGAATATCTTTTCATGAGAACTCGTTCACTTGCTGTAGTGACACACACGCCAAGGTAAGTCGTTTATGGTCTTGCTCAAATCGGTCAAAAGTATCTTCCATTTTGGCAACGGCAATTTTTTGATAGCGATATATCGTTTGCCGCCTCATCTTCCTCACTCAAAGCAAGGCTTTTAGAAACGCAAAATAACGGCTTTTCGCATGTCGCATAAACATGGATGATGCTGGCCTTGGAAATTTTCTCAACATCGAACTCAGCCGCAGAGAAGCGCCCGCTTACAACTACACTCTCATCTGAGCTGGGCCTAACAAACCAAGCAGGGCTATCGTGTTCTCGCCGCAAGTGAACTTCCACTATTTGACCATTGGATTCAACTTTCCGACTGCCCGAACGAGCCTTCAATATAGAGGCTTCATCACCTTCCACATGAAGGTGAAAGTCCGGAAACCCAATCGTTCCAACGATCTTACCACGCAATTTCACCGATAGAACATCTGGTTCATCATTGTGGGAAACCGATAACTCTGCTCGGACGCGATGATCTAACGGGTTCACGGTGATGCACCCCGTATAGTTCTTTGTGTCGCTAATATCTTCTACTTCTAGGGTGAACAATTCATCGCGCGCATAAACTCGATTGCGCCTCATAGGAGTAAGAGTGATTTTTTCTTTATCGGTTAACAGCGATCTTTTGAATTTAGCCAAGCTGATATCGGCTCGCCCTGCTGGGTCCCAGTACGTTTCATGCGGCCATATAAGACCAAAAACTTTAAGAATTGCACTATGATCAGATTCAGTGAGCTTCGGTCCATTAGCATTTGCTTCGTCTGCAAAACCTTTTCCTTCCCGTTTTTCGTCCGCAAGGATGTTCTGCGATGCGACCTTATTAAAGGTCTTGTTCCAATCGCGCTCCTCACCCAATTCCGCAATTAATCTCTTACCTAATTGAGACTTGTTTCGTGGCGGCTCTTGTCCATTTTT
Organism: Hyphomonadaceae bacterium; assembly: GCA_965263325.1. Taxonomy (GTDB): domain Bacteria; phylum Pseudomonadota; class Alphaproteobacteria; order Caulobacterales; family Hyphomonadaceae; genus CBDHGY01. Next base: position 3,071 of record CBDHGY010000001.1, read on the forward strand.
TTTGGGCGCATGTTCGAACAATATTTTGAGCTTGTGGGCCAGATAAGGAACAAAAATCTCTTTGTCTTTTTGCATTTTGTAACCTCCTATTCCAACATGAAGACTAATGGCAAATTGCCCTTGCAAAACCCCGACCTACTGGTTTCCCTTTACTTTTCTTTGCTTTTCCAGAATTTTCTCGTTTTTATTTTATTCAGGTGGCGACACGAAAATAGCAATATAGTTTTCCGCGCTAACTCGGATCATTTCAGAGAGTAGCGGATCGGTGTTCCAAAATTTTCCTGATGATTACGAAGTGGCCCAAATTAAAAGGAGGGGTCACGGATGAATTTCAAGAAAATTATGAACTCATGTATTACCTGCGTCGCATCTGCTGCCGCTATCATAAATTGCTTTGCTGGAATGCTATTCGCCTGGGATTTTGCAGAAAAGTGGTGGAGAGGACAGGATTCGAACCTGTGTACGCTATGCGGGCAGATTTACAGTCTGCTGCCTTTAACCACTCGGCCACCTCTCCACGAGGCTTTTTATGAAAGAAGCCGGTGATTGACACCGGCCCGTTCAAACCGCCATAGCGCGCGAGTGATGACACGCAGTGGCTGGCCAGAAGGACGCCTTATAGGGATGAAGCAGAATCGGCGCAACCGCCAGAATGCGTCTAAGCAAAAAAGACGCGATTCCATTGACAATGGCCCCATGTGGCTTTGGGGAACCCATGCGGTGACGGCCGCCTTATCTAATCCGGCGCGCGAAGTCATATCCCTTCTTGCAACCGAAAACGCGGCAAAACGCGCCGGATTGGAAGCCGCTCATCTGCAAACCGGCAAAGAAATCGCTGCACGCCTGCCTGCTGGCGCGGTTCATCAGGGCCTTGCCCTTCGCACCCTGCCTCTTGAACCACAGTCGCTGGAGGCAGTAATCGGCGACGCACCAGATCGTATCGCTGTGCTAGATCAACTCGCAGATCCGCGGAATATGGGGGCGATTTTCCGATCCGCTGCAGCGTTTAGTATCGACGCTATTGTTCTGCAAACCCGCCATTCTCCTCCAATCACCGGCATTGTCGCAAAAACTGCCGCTGGCGCGGTCGAACTTGTCACAGAAGTACGGGTGGTAAATATTGCCCGGTCTTTAGAGAAACTCGCCGATGCAGGCTGGCTGACAGTCGGCTTGTCAGGCAGCGGTCCTCAAGCACTTTCTGAGGCAATATCAGGGGAGAAGAAGATAGTATTGGTACTAGGCGCTGAAGGCGCGGGCCTTCGGCGCGGCGTGGAAAACGCGTGCCAGCGCCTCGCCAAGATACCTATGGATGATCAAATGGAAAGCCTGAATGTATCGTCTGCAGCTGCAATTGCTTTTTACGAAGCCTCGCGTGGGCACATTTCCGCCTAATTGTTCTTTTGTTATAGAGAAACCGAATCTCAATTCACGGCGAGGGGAAGACCATGCTGAGACTGTTATCCTTCATTTTGGCGATTGGTGGCCTGGCGGTTTCTGTGCTCGGCATATGGCTGATGATGGGCAACGAGTTGCCGGCAGATATTTTCAAAGGCGAAGAACCACAGCTTGAGCGAAAGGTTCTGGCTTCCAATGATGCCACGGCTGATGAGGGAGCAACTGTTGAGGAAGTCGTCGCTCCGCCACCTCCTCCTCCGCCGCCACCACCTCCTCCGGAGCCTGTCACTACGAGCGAACCTGAGCCAGTCCTGGCCGACGAACCGGCCTTCGAGGCAATTGAAGAGGTCGTCTCGGAAGTTGCAGAAGAACGGATTGTTTCGGGTAGCCCGGCTCCCATCCAGGTGATGCCAACACCCACCAAGGACAAATCCAATGGAAGCATGTCACGCTCTCTGCCGAACGGCGGCGTTGAAGTTACCGCGAGCGGCGAAGGTGAGCGCCAAGCAGCAATGGTTGAGCCACCGCCTGGATCCTCCGCTCCAGACGAAACAACTGTTTTCGATCCAGAGTCGATTGACTTAAGCACGATCGAGCCAGCAGCAGGCGCTGCGCCTCAGCCTACTTTGGAAGAGCAGCTTCGGACGGTACCAATCGCGTATGAAACACCGCAGACCGCATCCTTCAATTCGGCGTTTACCGTCACGCTCTCACTAAATGACCAAGAGGGGGCAACATCAGCAACGGGTGGTCTATCGGGGTCATCGAACACGAATGTTGCGACAGCTGAAGCTCGGGTCACAGATCTCGTTCGGGCCAATCTGATTGGGATCGATGAAGCTTTTGACATTGTTGCCGAGAACGACAAACCACAGAGACTTTCTCAGTCAACTGAGAGCGTATGGCGCTGGAAAGTGACGCCTTTGAAAACCGGCGCACAAAAGCTGAGGTTCGAGATTATCGCTGTTGATGTGAACAACTTCGAACAGCGCTTGCGCACATTTGATGACACGGTCACGGTGGAGGTTTCCCGCATTGGCCAGGCAATTTTCCTTGCCCAACAATACAATCCAATTGTTGTGATCCTCGCAGGATTTGGATCTCTGCTTGCTGGCATCTTTGGTGTGCTGCGCTTCTTTAAGAGTTAAACTGCACTTCCGCTCGCAGCATAGGCGAGATGACCTGAATGTTCTAAGGCATCCCCATGCTACATGAACCGATTTTCTGGGCGGTCGCAGTTATCTCTGTCCTGATCACGGGGATATCGAAAGGCGGCTTTGGTGGGCTTGCTTTGCTTGCAGTGCCGCTAATGTCTCTGGTAATTTCTCCGGTACAGGCCGCCGGGATCATGCTGCCTATACTGATCGTAATGGATTGGGTGAGCGTGTGGTCTTACCGAAAGCACTGGAACAAGCGCATTCTCATGCTGACACTTCCTGGCGCATTTGTCGGAATCGTTTTCGGCGGGCTGTTCGCTGGTTACGTCAACGATCAATTTGTTCGGATTTGTGTTGGTGTAATTGCGGTTGTGTTTCCACTTTATGTTTTTTTCAAACCCAAGAGCCGGCCAAGTTCAATAAAAGGCAATAAATCGCTTGGAATACTTGCAGGCTCTATCTCTGGCTTCACCAGTTTTATTGCCCATGCAGGCGGCCCGCCATTCCAAGCATATGCGATCCCGCAAGAACTCGAAAAGCGAGTTTACGCAGGAACATCGGTGATGTTCTTTTTCGTGGTAAACATGGTGAAGGTTGCGCCTTATGCGATGCTTGGTCAGTTTGATCGTACCAACTTAACGACTTCGTTATTTTTGATTCCCATCGCACCTCTCGGCGTCTTGATCGGTGTCTGGCTTGTAAAAAAAATCGATCAAGCCCTTTTCTTTAGAATTATCTACCTTCTGATTTTCAGCGTCGGGCTAAAATTATTATGGGATGGGCTTATCGGATAATCGGGTAGCGATAAATTTTACACGCCGCTCAAACACACCTAGGTCGGGCTGATGTCACTTATGACCGCCCTCATCATTCTGGCTGCCTCGCTCGGCACGGCATTCGTCTCTGGCATCTTCGGCATGGCTGGGGGGCTCATTTTGATGGGAGTGTTGCTAGCGCTGGTCACACTGCCCACAGCGATGATTGTGCATGGAGCAATCCAGATGGTGGCAAATGGCTGGCGCGCCTACCTTCTTCGTGCCGATATCAACTGGTCAGTGTTTCGCACCTATTCAGCCGGCGCTATCGTAGGTATTGGCCTGCTTGGCGGGTTCTTCGCGCTGGGCCTGACCATCGAGAAGACGCAGGTATATTTTGTGCTCGGCCTCACCCCGCTTCTCGTCTGGTTGCCGAAAGAACGCCTCGACCTTGATATTCTGAGACGTGAACAAGCCTTTGGTGCTGGGATCCTTGTTCAAGGATTGAACACGATTGCAGGGGTCGCTGGCCCCGTCCTCGATCTGTTCTTCGTACGCAACGCTATGACACGCCAGCAGATCGTCGCGACTAAATCTGTCACACAATGCTTGAGCCATATTATTAAAATCGGTTTTTGGAGCGTGCCAGCGATCTACGCTGCCAATGGGGACGTCTTCCCGCCCCTTTGGTTTTTCGCCGCCGCCATACCGCTCGCCATGAGCGGGACCTGGGCTGGCAAGCAAGTGCTGATCCGTATGCAAGACGCGAATTTCAAACGCATAGTGAAATATCTGGTGACCGTTGTCGGCCTGTATTACATAGCGCGTTGGGCCCTCGCGACGTTTTGATTTATCGCGGATTTGCCGGCAGGACTTCGGGCTTTCGCAGAATAAGCGCAGAGATAAAGGCGACTATAAGCCCGATTGGAAAGATCTCTGTAAACCAGATAGGAATTCGCCAAAACGGATTCTGAAGCGTCGTCTTCCAGCCTTCATTTTCAGCGATCCAGTCCTCAAGCTCCGCACCTGTCACACCGGCCGCTTCTTTTTGAGCGACCAAACTATCAAAATACTCGTTGATAAACGCGAAGTCAGTCGATGCCAGATAGACTTCCCAGATAATAACATAAGCAATACCCGCGCAGGCCGCCATCATAGCGCCGAGACCGAAAGCCTTGGCAAAGGTGATTACGCCGCCCTGCTGGACATCGCGGTAACGCTTTATTCCAAAGAAAATGAGCGAAAGCGCGATAAACATAATGAGAAAGCCAACGGCTTGAGATCCAGCGCCTTCTCCACCGTATTCAAAGCCCAAAATCATTGTAATGATGGTCGCTGTACCTGCTATTCCGCCGTAAACGATTGCTGCTCGGATCATGTTTGTTTCTCCTCGTAATTACCGAAAAATTTACTGCGTAATCCGTTCACCCACCATCACCCGTTCGGGCGAAATCGCTGTCATTTCACGAATAACTCAAGGAATAAGAGCCAAAGTCTGCGCCTTCCGGACGGCCTGGGTGCGCTTAGCGACATCCAGCTTTGAATAGAGATTTGAAACATGTGTTTTCACGGTGTTCGGGGAAACACTTAGGCTCCGAGCAATTTCCTTATTCGACTGTCCTTCCGCCATTAGCGCGAGAACTTCACGCTCGCGTGATGTCAGACCAAGAGCCGTGGCCGCCGCCTCATTCGGTTGAAAATCGCTTCGCTGTGGACCGGGCGTGAGCTGTCGGCCAATCCACAGCCCAAGAATCATGAACCCTACCGCAATGGGAACGATGAAGAGCACAGGGGGGAAGTCGTTGATGAGGTAGGTGTATTCAATCCACTCCAGCGCGAAGGCGGCGACCGCAAGAATGACCGCGTATATGATCAGAGTCCGCAACATACGAGGAATGCTGTCAGACCCAAACCGGTTTGACAATGAAATCGCCGCTAAATCGCACGATTTGCCTCAATTCACCCTTTTGGACGAGTGACACACACATCTCCTAGCGCTTAGTTTCAAGTCACGAACTCAAAAGGGAGACGGAAAAATGAAACTCGGAAACTTCTATCCTGCACTCGCGGTGAAAGATCTCAAAGTCTCCATCGCATTTTACGAGAAGCTTGGCTTCTCAGCGATGGGCGGGGACGAAAGCACTGGCTGGCAGATCATGCAAAACGGGGACACGACGATCGGCCTTTATCAAGGCATGTTCGAAAGTAACATCCTGACGTTTAATCCTGGCTGGGATAATAAAGCCCAGAAGCTGGACGAATTTGACGATGTTCGCGAAATTCAAAAATCACTAAAAGCTGCGGGCGTCTCTCTCGACGTCGAGGCCGATGAGAACTCCACAGGCCCAGCGCACATTGTCCTGAAAGATCCGGACGGAAACGCAATTATGCTCGACCAGCACGTCTAAAACATATCGGACGTCAAAACGATAAAACCGCTAGGACAGAGCCGCGTCTATTAGCAAATATGCCGACAGGCGCGGGCTCGCATGCTTACCTGTTTTCGCGGTCTTTTCGAGATAGGAAAGAGCGATCTCCTGCTCGTTTTCCAGAAAATAATCTGCAAGCGTGCGAAGTTCAGGATTGCCGCGCAGGCGACCAGCAACACGGTCGACATCTGTTGAAGCGCAGTGGCGAACAGCGGCTCGGCGCTCATCATCGCCTTTCTTAGAGGCGACCGCAATTTTGCGTTTATCCTTCGGCTTAAACATCTTCGGCAACTCGATACCAGACTCCTGAAGCCGTTCGAGCAAAATACGAACGCCCTCTTCTGGATCATCTGGCAATGGCTCTTGATGCGGGCCATCAATATCCGCAAGAATGTCGCCCCAAGCCTGGTCACCATTTGCCTGAGCAGGGGCTCCGGCAGAGGCGACAGCACCTGCATCACGCGGCTCGCCGCGCAAATGATCACGAAGCGCATTTGCGTCCATAATCGGCGCCGACTGCGCCGCTTTGGCGTCTACGGGATCAGCTGGCAGGTCAATGTCGCCCTCGAAAAGCACATCGTCACTTGGCGGAGCAAGCGACGGCGTAGGCGGAACAGCCGGCTGCGGGGTCATCGGAATGGCAATTCGCGGGGGTTCGGCTGAGGTTTCTGGAGTGGTATGTCCGTTGGCGTATCCCGCCTGAGCCTGACCATTCGCACCATAACCGTTCATGCCGCCTGTATTGGTCGGCACTTCATTTGGGAATGCTTGAGGAGGTTGTTGAGGTGTTCGCCGAGCAACTTCGCTGAGCGTACTCGACACGTTCGCTAGACGGCGTTCAACAATATCGGTTTCAGCGCGCGCGGCGTTGCCAGCAGCGCGGATCGAATTTGCGGCTTCTTCGCCGGCGGCGCGGAGCGCTGCAAGTGCGCGAGCAGCTTCCTCAGAAGCTTCACGGGTATGCTGCTGGATTGCGGCGCTCGCATCACGAGCGCCATCAAGCGCAACAGATACCGAATCTCGGAGCGCATCGCCCGAGGTTCCAGCAGCGGCAGCAGCCATCTCACCCGCCCGAACAGCCTGATCGACTGTTTTCTGCGATTGGTCGAGTTTCTCTTCGACGCGCGCAATGGCGAAAGTCAGCGTTTCTGTGCGCTGAGCGGCGTCTTTCGCGAGTTGATCTAGATGAGCAAGTTGGTCTGCAAGCGCATCTGTTCCACTTTTCATCGCCGACAGTCGCGTCTCAAGCGAATTATCGGCTTTCGCGACCTCTTCGCCAGCTGCTTTTGCAGCTTCAACCATAAGGGCTGCCTGACGCGGGATTGCTTCCGACATATCGGATGTTTGCGAGCGAATATCGCGTGCAAGTGACTCTAGAGCTGTGCGCTCAGCGGCAAGTCGCTCAGCAAGTTCTCTTGCGTTATCTGCGCTCGCATAGGCAACCGACTCTACTCTCAAACGCTCATCACCCAGTTCGCCGGACATTGCTTTCAGCGCTGAGAGTGCGTGGTTCATGGCCTTATCGACTGATTGCGCCGACGTGCGCATTTGGTCTGCGAAGGTCTCTGCTTCTGCAGCAACATGCTCTGTTGGAGACAAGAGACGAGCGGCTGCATCCATAACGATAGCGTTGGCGCGAGCTGAGCGCGTGCTCTCGCGGGCCATAAAGCCAGACATGATTAGCATTATACCCGGCAATAGGGCGCACATCGCCCCGGCACCGAGAATGGCAGATGATGTTTCGGACAAGGTTTCCCAGCCGACAACAGCGAGCACGCCGCCACCAACCGCACCCCACCAGCCTAGCGCGCAGAAAAACGCCGCCCAAGGCATCCACACACCTGCCGATCGGGCAGCCTCAAATTCGCCGCGAACTTGAGCGCTGCTTTCAGCTTCTACAAGGGGGGCTAATTCGTCACTCATTCCACTACTATATGCAGACTTCGCCCATCTGCGCGAGGGTTAACGTACATATGACTATGCGCGGATTTCTCCCGAAACACAGCCTTTTTTATTGCGGCATTACCCCACCAACACTTAACGAACCACCGCATGTGTGTAGAAAATGTGTTCGTATTCTTTGGGCCATCAGCAATAACTTTATTTAGGTGTCGCACAAAAATGCGGGCGAAATACGACGTCGCTGAGAAAATCACCGTAACTACCGCCGTTTTTCTAGTCTTTGGCTCATTAACCTTTCGTCAATCGCCCGCGAGGAGAGTTGAACTCATACAGGTGCTTTATTGAAGGAGATCGCTTATGATCGCAGGCCAACCTCTTGATTCTGCAAGTTCCTCAGAATCGCTGATCGATAGAGCGCACCTTTCCAACATGACGGGTGGAGACGCGTCTCTTGCTGCTGAGATCATAGAGATTTTCAGAGAACAGGCCGATATTTGGGCGCGCATGCTCGATGCAGGGAACCCTCCACAACATTGGGCGGATGCTGCGCATTCCCTGAAAGGCGCGGCGCTCAGCCTCGGTGCGAACCAATTGGCCGTCGCTTGCGCAGAAGCAGAAACACTTGGCCGGCGGGATCCCGCGCCGAGCAAGACCGAAGCAGCTGTTTCATTGTCCAAGGTAAAGGACACGCTGGGGGCCGCCCTCGAAGCTGCAGCTCATCTCGGTCATGAAATCGGCCGAACCGGTCGAATCTAATTTTCAGCTAAGTTGGTAAAGTTATCATCTTCCGCAGGCGAACTGCTAATCGCCGCTGACAGAGGCGGCTGCGTCAGCGCCTTCCGCTGGCACGGGAATGATATTTTAAGGCCATTTGCGAATGGAAGAGACGCAGGAACCCCAACAAATTACGCAGCTTTCCCTCTTTTTCCATTCAGCGGACGCATCGCAAATGCGCGTTTTACTTTCCTGGACACAGAGTATTCACTAACCCCGAACTTCGCGCCTGAGCCGCACGCCATTCACGGAAATGGCTGGCAATCCTGTTGGGACGTGCAGGAACACAATTCCCAATCGGCACTCATAGTTTACGAGCATAACGGTACCGATTGGCCTTGGAAGTACCGCGCCGAGCAGGGATTCACGCTCACGGAAAGCGGCCTGCGGGTTGATCTACTTCTCACCAATTTGAGTGACCACCCCATGCCGGGCGGTATTGGATGGCATCCATATTTTCCGCGCAAGCACGCGACTTTGGAAGCCGATGTCACAGCAATCTGGCTCTCTGGAGACGATATGATACCCAGCGCACCCTCGCCGCCTGCAGCAGAAACAGATCTGACCAAACCGCGAAAAGTACAAGACCTGCAACTAGACAATGCCTACTCTGCAGGGACAGGCGGATCCCGTATTCATTGGGAAGATCGATCAATTTCGGTGTCGATGACGGCTAGCGAAGTCCTCAGCCACCTCGTTGTCTACACACCTGACGGCGAGGATTTTTTCTGTGTCGAGCCCGTTAGCCACGCACCTGATGCATTGAACAGCAAGGAACCACCCTCAACGACGGGACTTCGCGTGCTAAAGCCTGACCAAAGTCTCGCGGCGTCGATCTGCTTGACCGTCGAGTTTTAAACGACTTCGTTTGAGTCACTGCTCCAGATCGAGCGCCTCATCTATGTTCGATATAATCTCAGCGCTCTCATAAACACAGGCGCGCGCCGCCTGAACAAGCGCAGCCGCGCGAGCTTCTGCACGGTTTGATGCAGAAGGAGCAGACGCTTCAACACGCTCTTGTTTCAGTGGTTTTCGGGTCCTTCCGTGAAGCAGGGTGAGTTCCATTTCGCAATGAGCGGTTGTCCCCTCCATTGCCAGATCAGCAATACGCCAGGAAAGCTCCAGATCTCCCGGTGCGCCGGTGCCCTTTGCAACTGCGAATCCCTTGCCCGAATTGCCGATGGCATCAAGCAATCCAGTCTGAAGCATACGGCTTGCAGGCTGCGCCCATTCGACCCCGCGAATAAGTCTTAGCGCACCATCGTCGCCAATGGCAGCCATGGATTTTCCCGAAAACACACGTCCGCCTTCTGGCTCACGCACGACTAAGGTACGACTGATTTCAGCGCTCGGCTCAATATCGCCGAGTCGATAGAGCCCCTTCGGCACCTCCGGCTCAGGTAAAACAGAAACGCATCCGGAAAGCGCGAGCGCTGCGGTGGCAGTCAGCATACGGATATTCATATCAAGCTCCTATTCGTATGGAATTGGGTCGCCGACCACGAGTTGCTCGGGCGATTCTTCCACCCGCCGCGCGATTCTGTCGAGACGGTTAATTAGTATCTGCAAGTCTTGGGTCACCATACGTGCATCCTCGAGGGCCCCAACGGCAGGCCCTTGGATCGCCTCTGCTGTTACCTGAACGGCGCGGCGGCTTTCCGACAGGACTTTGTTTGATTGCTCAACAGTGCCGCGCAAATCCTTCACGAGGGCGGTCACGTCTTCGCTGAAAGTCTCAAGCTGCCGTCCAGCAGTAGACCCAAAGTCACCGAAGGAGGAGGAAGCTTTGCTAAACTGATCACTTGCGCGGCGCACAGAGCCAAGCGCCAAGTTGAGCTCCTTTACCACCCCTTCCTCATCAGCCAGATGAGCCGTAAAGCCTTCTATGTTTTGAAGTGTTGCTTCGATGTGAGCGATATTTTCATCTGTTAGCAATTTGTTGACGCGCTCAAGGGACTGGTTGACACGCGTCAAAGTCTCCTGACCGCCGCCTATCAGTGCTTCAAATTGTGTCTGCCCCGCGTCAATCATTGGAACGGTTTCGCCGGGCCTTCGCTTGAGCAGACCAGCACTGTCGCTACCCGCACTAATCTGAACAAACGTAACACCTGTGATACCGGCCAGTTCAATTGTCGCTTTCGAATCCACTTTTACCGGAGCATTCGCATCTATCCGAATGCGCACGCGCGCCTTTGACGGATCGGCCCGGTTAATGCGGACAGTCTCAACCTCTCCGACTTTAATACCGATGTAGCGAACATTTGCGCCTTCTTCGAGCGCCACAGGTCCATTGAAGAGAATATCATAATCTGCAAAATCGCGGCGGAATTCAGAGTTTGCCATAAAGAAGGCAAACCCCATTAGCGCGAGAGCAGAGAGGATTACAAACGCTCCCATCAACGCAAAATTCGCTTTGGTTTCCATCGCTTTATCCTCGTTTAAATCCGTATGCCGCGGCGCGCCCACGCGGGCCACTGAAGTATTCCTGCATCCAAGGGTGATCGAACTCTCGCAACTGGTCCATGGTTCCAACCGCCATAATTTTTTTGTCCCCAATGACTGCGATCCGATCGCAAGTTGCTGCCAATGTATCAAGGTCGTGAGTAACCAGGAAAACTGTCAGGCCGAGCGCTTGTTGCAAATCCCTTATCAGCGCGTCGAAAGCGGAGGCAGTAATTGGGTCCAGGCCTGCTGTTGGCTCATCTAGGAACAGAAGCTCAGCATCGACCGCCAACGCACGAGCAAGCGCCGCGCGCTTTCTCATGCCGCCCGACAAATCAGATGGGAGTTTGTCACCGGCCTCAGCCTCTAACCCTGCAAGCTGAATCTTCATATTGGCAATTTCGATCCGAAGCTGAGTTGGCAAATCGACATGTTCAACCATAGGGACCATGACGTTTTCGCGAACGGTTAAATTTGAAAACAGAGCGCCATCTTGAAACATAACGCCCCATCGTTTCTCGATTTTCGCGCGCTCCGGCGGCGATAAACGCAACACATTCTGGCCAAAGATCTCTACCGAACCTGCATTTGGCTGTTTCAACCCGACGATTGAACGAAGTAAAACAGACTTACCGCCGCCAGATGGACCTATCACGCCCATCACCTCGCCTCGGCGAATATCGAGATCAAGATTTTCATGAACAACATGCGGGCCAAATGCATTTTTAAGACCGCGAAGACGGATGGCGAGCTGCTGTTCGTTCGGAAGCCTTGGAGAAAGCGTCATACACCGAGCTCCATATAGAAGACGGCAAATACGGCATCGATCACAATGATTGAAAATAGCGCATGCACCACGGATGCTGTCGTCCGCGAGCCGAGCGATTGAACACTGCCTGAAACGAGTAAGCCTTGGTGACACCCTATAAGCGCAACCACCAACCCAAAGATGGGAGCCTTACTCATTCCCACCCAGAAATTCTGAAGCGGCACATAATCCTGCGTACGCTGGATAAACACAGTGGGGTTGATATCCATGCCGATCCAGCAAGTGACCATACCGCCAAGCAGCCCCGCTATCACTGCAACAAACGTCAATATGGGGGTCATGATTACAAGCGCAAAAACGCGCGGTGCAACCAACACTTCCAACGGCGAAAGGCCGAGCGTTTGCATCGCATCAACTTCCTGGCGCATACGCATTGCGCCAATTTGCGCCGTAAATGCTGAGTTGGTACGCCCGGCTAGAATGATCGCTGTCAACAAGACACCAAACTCACGCATTACTGAAACGCCGACGAGTTCGACCGCAAAGACTTCCGCGCCGCCGCCATAAGCGGAGAGCGTAAATGCGCCCATATACGCAAGCACAATCCCAATAAAGAAAGATAGAAACGCAACGATCGGAATTGCATCAAAGCCAGCGCGTTCCATTACTGAAAATACTGATGTCCACCTCATGCGGCGCGGATTGGCAATGAGCCGCGCACATGTCGCAATCGTCTCACCGAAAAATGACATCGTACCAGCCGCGACTTCAAAGAGATGCTTTGTGTGCTGACCAACATTTGCAAGCATGTCCACAAATCCAAAAGGACGGCGGGGTTTTGGCTTTACCGGTGTACTTGCACCGTGAACGCGGGAGATTAACTCTTCAGCCGTCGGGTGAGATCCTAAGAAATCAAAATCGTTTTCCGCGTCCAATCGGCCCCGGCGTAAAGCTCTGTTGAGTAGAAAAGCTCCTGCCGTATCCAGTTTTCCGAGCGCGCCGATATCGAGCACGAAACCGCCGTCAACATCTGTAAGCGCGCGCAATCTCGCGTCCAACGCGCCAATTTCGGACACAATCCAATCACCCGTTACCGCAAGCACGGTACGTTCGCCCTCTTTTGTGAGGGTGAAGTCTGGAGCGGTTGCAATGCTCATTTGTTGCCTTTTTCGCTAGCTACCTCATAGCAAAACATGATTAACCTATGGGCGCGACAATCGATCAAATTTCGTCTATTTCGAGGCCGGAACTCCTAATTTGAAACTTTCCATTGATCATATTTCGTCCCCTCTTCGGTCAGCATTTGCGATTTCTCGCGGCGCGAAGACCTCGGCAGAGACTGTACGCGTAACGCTCGAAAGCAATGAGATTCGTGCAAGAGGCGAGTGCGTGCCATATCCTAGATATGGCGAAACAATTGAGTCTGTCGTCGAGCAAATCGGAGAGTATCGTCATCAAATCGAACGTGGATTGTCGCGCGAAGAGCTACAATCTGCCATGCCGCCCGGCGCAGCACGCTGCGCGCTCGATTGTGCATTATGGGATTTCGAAGCCAAAAGATCCGGCCGGCAGGTTTGGGAACTTGCCGGATTACCCGAGCCGAAACCGATTGAGACAGCCGTAACAATCAGCATGGACACGCCGAGCGTTATGGCCAAAACAGCGCAGAAAATTTCTGGCAAGCTTCTGAAACTTAAACTTGGAAGCGCCGGCGATATCGACCGGATTAGCGCAGTCCATCAGGCACGTCCTGACGCCCGGCTCATACTCGACGCCAATGAAGGAATGGACCCTGCAACATTCATGGATCTCGCCGCAGAAGCTTCGAAGCTTGGTGCGTTGTTGATTGAACAACCCTTCTCTGCTGAGGCTGATCGGTTGTTGCAAATCAAAGCGGCTCCCGTTGCAATTTGCGCAGACGAAAGCGCGCACACGAGCGCTGACATCGAAACGCTCGTGAAACGTTATGACGTCGTGAACATAAAATTGGATAAAGCGGGCGGCCTCACTGAAGGCATAAAAATGGTGCGCGCCGCGCGATCAGCCGGCATGGGGGTGATGATCGGTTGCATGGTTGCCGGATCAATTTCGATGGCTCCAGCCGTCTTACTTGGGGCGCTCGCTGATGTTGTTGATCTTGATGGCCCGCTTTGGCTCGCCGAAGATGTTGCACATGGCCTTGAATATCATGCTGGGTTTGTAAACGCTCCCTTACGAGAACTTTGGGGTTAAGCCATTTCGCGCTATCATCGTTGCGGAGGATTTTTAAATGCCGCGACTCAAACAAGCCGGGCGAGACGCCGGAAACGAATACGCCAACAGAATATTCGATTTCCTATTTGCTGATCGCGATCCCGTTTCAGAACCTGGAACAGCAACAGGCACACCCGGGAATTGGTGGACTGTGTTCAACATCGTTCCAGATGCATTCAAGCATACGACAGAGGGCTTCCAATTTTACAGATCAAAAGATCGCAAACTCGATCCGAAATTGCGCGAGCTCGGCCAAACACGCGCTGGCTTTGCGGTCGGCTCGCAGTTCGTGTTTTCTCAACATTGTAAAGCGTCTCGCGATGCTGGTCTTTCAGAGGCGCAAATTGAAGCGGTTCCTCATTGGTCAGTTGCCAACTGCTTTAGCGAGATCGAACGCGCTGTGCTCGCTTATACCGACGCTTTAGTGCTCCAACGCGGCCGCGTTCCAGATGGTGTGTTTGACGTTCTTAAAGCGCATCTTTCCGATGAAGAAATTCTTGAACTCACTTACATCACAACGACTTATATGATGCACGCAATTATGAGCCGTGCCCTGCGTCTGGAATATGATGATGTTGATGAACGTGTCGTTGAAATTGCGGCACCTGAAGGCGATAGCGCCGATGTCATGGCCATGGTCGATAGGGAGGATACATAAATGGCTTATCACCACCTCGCACTTGCGGCAAAAAACATGAAAGACATTCATGCATTTTATGAAGGCGTCATGGGCTTTGAATTGGTAAAAGTAGAGATTGCACCAATCATGGAAGGTGGCTGGGGCAAGCACTTTTTCTACCGGATGGACGGTAACGACTCCAAATTCATCGCGTTTTGGGAACTGCACGACACGCCCTCCCAAGGCGACCACAAATTTGACCTGAACGAAAGTGCAAACCTCCCGGCTGGCACCAATCACATATCATTTGACGTCGATTCAAAAGATGAACTGGATGCCTGGCGAAACAAATGGAATGCCGCAGGTCTGGACGTTCTGGAGATAGATCACAATTGGTGTCACTCCGTTTATACGCGGGATCCAAACGGAAATATGGTCGAGTTTTGTCTGACGACGGGACGTTTTTCAGAGGAAGATCGCACACGCGCCCTCGCCGCACTCGATGAAACGGAATTCAATCCGTCCCCCTCTCCAGCGAACATGAAGGTTTGGAACGCTAAATCTGCGACAGAGTAGGCGATGTAGGTCCGGCATCTTAACAATGTCGACACCCTATTGGCTGGGACTTTTAGCCCTCCCACCCAAAGACATCTTCCAGACCAACGCCAAATACGCGGCTTATTCTGAACGCACTTTCCAGCGAAGGAGAGTACCGCCCCTGCTCAATCGCAATCACGGTCTGACGCGTAACGCCGATCTCCTTTGCGAGCGCCGCCTGACTGAGGCCGCCATGTTGCTCTCGCAGCTCTTTAATTTTGTTCGTTATCGGAGGTCGTTTCGCCATAAACTAGACGCCCCGGCGGAACAGAGCGATCCGCGCGGCATACTCGCAAATCTGAGATAGGATATAGCCACCGAAGAGTATGTGGAACAATGCGTCTCCATTTCGGTCCATCAAGTACTGAAACAAAGCGACAAAAATTGTCAGTGTAACGAGCATGCCTGACCAGTATCCAGATTTCTCTAAAATGCGAGCTTCGCGCTCGTCTGCTGGTTGCTCCGCCTCCTCGGTACTCGTTCCGGCTAAAAGGGCGAAAATAAACACCGCGCTAATCAACACAAGTCCCAGATAAACAATCACCAGTTTGATCGATGGCTCGGGAGCTTCGCCGGATGTGATCCAGGGAATAATGACTTCCCACGCCCAGAACGCCCCCGTTAGCACGGTAACAATAAGCATGCCCCAAGCGCCTCTCTCTCGAAAAGACATCTGCGTCATTACACCCCTCTACGATAAAACCAGATTTTCAGAACGTATTCGGTGAGTTGGCTGAGGACCATTCCCATCACCAAAATGTGGAACAACATGTTGCCATCGCCGCGCACGGCGAAGTTCCAGATCCCGCCTATAACAATAATGCTCAGCACCCAGCCAGCGAGATTGCCCGCACGTTGCGCTACGCGAGCATCGCGCTCATCTTCAATCTCTTCGGGGCTTTCCGGGTCGATAACCGCCGCGAAGACATGTCCGAAAATCGCAATGGCAACAATCACGACTGTCGCAACTGCAATAATCCCGACATTTGGCGGCGCTGTCGCACCAATTGCCTGACTCATGGCGATAACGGCCTGAAAATAAAACCACCCAGTCAAGATCAACGCCGCAATCATGATCCATGCTGATTTTTCGAAAAAGGTCATCTTACTCCCCTTTGTGTGTAAAATATTTCTTACACCCCAGGTAGTCAAACATTTTTAACATGTCAAGAATTTTTGACATGAATATTCTGTCGCGCTCAGCACGGCTAAATTTCAACCCGCTTTCTTGGAACTAAACCGCCTCTTCTGGTTTCACCCATTCAGCATTGGGTAAAACTTCAAGCATCATATTGAGGCGAGGCGCGGTATCACGGTTTTCAACACCGTGTTTAACCCGGTTATTGAAATCATAAATCCCGCCAGGGACCATGGTGAAATGATGCCCATCTATTTTGTAGATGCATCCGGGGCTATTCGAAAGACACACATGAATACGGTGCGTTACGCGAGCAAGCTCTTGCTCATCGATGTGATACGGCACGACGCCCTTGCCATCCAAGCGAATGAGTAAGGCACGAATGAGAACCGGGTTATTGGCATTCGGCAATTTCGACATCGTGACATCGATAATAGGCTGCACCCATGATGCCCAACGTTGCCAATCCTCAAAAGTGTAAACAGTCGTCGCGTTGTTTTCCTGCCGTGACAGTGGAAACATGCCGTCCGTGGAGCGGCCTTTTCGCTCACACCAAAAACTGAGGGATTCCTGTATAGATTGAAAGCCCCTGCGCGAAGCTGCCGGCGTCCATTCGTGCTTTAGAACGATGGAATGAGCCGCGTTGTGTGCAGCGCCCGCAAGCGACGCACGCCGAATGGGACGCGCATCCCAATCTTCCAAAGAAAGTGCCGCAACCTTGCTTGCAAGCTCAGCTGTATTTGCCTGCCCTAAAAACTTATAAGGTGCTCCAATATCCATTTCGCTAAAATACAGAGACGAAGCACATTATCAATTGGCTTCTTACCCCCACCTGTTGACCCAGCACACGGGCCTAAATAGAGCAGCCGAATGACAGATATCAGCACTCTCTCCGCAAAAGCCAAAGCTTGGCCATTCGAGCTTGCTCGAAAGCTTGAAGCACGAGTTCAGCAGCAAGTAAAAGCCGGCCAACGTGTAAAAGATGATCCGGTTGTCTTCGAAACCGGATACGGGCCATCGGGCTTACCACATATCGGTACGTTCGGAGAAGTTGTGCGCACGACGATGGTGCGCCGCGCATTTGAAACGCTCACAAGTGGCAGCATTCCAACGCGCCTCATATGCGTGTCAGATGATATGGACGGCATGCGCAAGGTCCCACCGACCGTGCCGAACCCAGAAACTCTGGAAGCTTATCTGCAGCAGCCTCTGACGCGCGTTCCCGATCCATTTGGCACTCATGACAGTTACGGCGCGCATATGAATTCACGCTTGTGCGCATTCCTCGATCAATTTGGTTTTGAATATGAATTCCTGTCTGCCACCGATTGCTACATCTCAGGACGCTTCGATGAAACGCTTCGGCGCACAGCGGAAAAATATGATGAGATTATGGGTGTGATGTTGCCGACACTTGGCGAAGAACGTCGAGCAACCTACTCCCCGTTCTTGCCCATACATCCTGAAACTGGTCATGTGCTCTATGTGCCGATGAAGTATGTTGATGCTGCAAAGGGCGAAGTTACCTTTGACGACGAAAACGGCAAAGAGTTCACGGTGCCTGTTACCGGAGGTGCGGTGAAACTACAGTGGAAGCCGGATTTCGGAATGCGTTGGGCAGCGCTCGGTGTAGACTTTGAGATGTTCGGTAAAGATCACCAGGCGAACGCACCAATTTACTCCAAGATTTGCCGTATCCTTGGAAGCCGCCCACCTGAGCAATATGTCTATGAGATGTTTCTCGATGACAAAGGCGAGAAAATCTCGAAGACAAAAGGAAATGGCATCTCGGTCGAAGAATGGCTTGCTTATGCGCCTGAAGAAAGCCTTAGCCTTTACCAATTTCAAAAACCACGCACCGCAAAGCGTTTATATTTCGACGTCATTCCGAAAGCCGTGGACGAGTATCTTACCTTTCTGGAAAAGTATCCAAGCGAAGAACCTGCCCGCCAAATCGAAAATCCAGTTTGGCATATTCATGGCGGAATCCCGCCGGCAGAATCGTCGCCCGTTAGTTTCGGATTACTCCTGAACCTCACGGGTGTTGCCAATGCAGATACGAAGGAAGACCTTTGGGGTTATATTTCGCGCTATGCGCCTGCGGCGAGTGCTAATTCTCATCCGTTGCTCGATCGGCTCGCTGGCTATGCGATCCGATATTACGAAGACTTTGTTAAACCGAGCAAAGTTTACCGCGCCCCAACAGCTCAAGAACGCGCAGCAATGGAAGATCTCGCAAAACGACTCCGCGTATTCTCCGATGACCCCACCGGTGAGAATTTGCAAACTTTGACGTTCTCAGTCGGGAAAGAGCACAATTTCGAAAATCTTCGCGATTGGTTTACGGCACTTTATGAAGTTCTTCTTGGTCAATCGCAGGGGCCGCGATTTGGTGGATTCGCAGCTTTGTACGGTGTTAACGAAACTGCTGGTATGATAGAAGATGCGTTGGCGCGTTAGCTGGCGTTTGTAGAGTGATTACCAAAACGAGGCCGTTACACGCCCATGCCACGCATGCTGCCAATACTCGCGGCAGTCTTTCTGCTCGTCCTTGTCAGCGGCGCGCCAGAAGGGCTCGCTTCGCGCTATGTTTCGCCAGATCTGGAAAATAAGGTCGCTTTTGCACTCGCAGCATTTAGTGCAGGTATCGCGCTCATGTTCGCAATTACAAAAGGTCTAAGCAGGATCATTAATGCTACTCTGTCCGGCTGGCCAATCATCGCCTTTGTCGCTCTTGCAGGTATCAGTCGCTACTGGTCATCGGCGCCGAGCGAAACTTTGCAGGCAGCCATTCACCTCATGTTCCTTAGCGGAGCGGCCATATGCCTGGCGGCTTATGCCGATTGGCGAGAGTTACTCGCAGGCAGCGCGATCGCTATATTGCTACTCGCCTTACTTTCAGCAGCCTTAATTCCAGGCGGTGGCCTGATGAGTGAGATTCATCCTGGCGCGCTTCGCGGCCCTTGGGGAGAAAAAAACGAAGCAGGAATGATATTCGCATTCGGCGCGCTTTGCTTTGTCGCATTAAGCTTCGCAACGCACCGGTACCCTTGGTTGTTAGGTGCCTTCGGATTGCTACCCTTTATTATACTCACTCAGTCTACCACCGCACTCCTCGCATTCGCAGCAGGCCTTTTCGCGATGTTCGGTATCGAACTGATCAAAGGTCGCCCAACCCGCCTGATTATCGGTAGCTGGCTCGCCGTAGTTATCATCGCTGGTGCCAGTTTTTTGTTTATGACAAGTGCCGGTGATTTGATTGAAGCCGCCGGCAAGGACGTGACGCTTACAGGTCGCTCAGCTATCTGGCCGGCGGTTTTGGATCGCATCTCTGAGCGCCCTTGGCTTGGCCATGGATACAGTGCATTTTGGGTCGAAGACGCACCGAGCAAAATGTGGCTTTGGACCGAAATTCATTTTAAAGCTCACAATGCCCACAATGGGCTTCTCGAAACTCTTCTTGGGCTAGGCGTCGCGGGCACTGTTTTGCTTTTCTGTCTGGTCGCCCGAACACTTGTTTACAGCATTATTGGGGCCTCGCGCGACAACGACCCGCGCCGTTTCGCGCTGCCGTTACTTTTGGCTCTGCTGGTGATTTCGGTTTCCGAAAGTATCATGTCCGGTCCGGACGGTCTGCTCTGGTTTATGTTTATCGTTTTATCAGTTTCTGCACCGATGAAACCAGCCAATCATCACACACCAATTTCCAACATGCGTTTATATGCAGGGCGCGCGCGGACTTTATCCAGCCATGCTTTCGTCGCTGGCGTTCCATCCAATCCAAAGCGCGCCTCAGCATTTTGAATTTGGAATCCCATCAAACAATCGGCAGCTGAAAACTTCTCACCTGCAAAGTAAGCGTGCCCTGACAAATGCTGCTCAATCGTGGTTGCTGCTTTGATCGCTTCCCCTCCCATCAATTCAGCAAGGGGCGACGACTCAAGGCCCGCTCTCATCAGATAGAACATGAAGAGCCCCGGTAGGAACACAGCCCCCTCCGCGGCATGCATCCATTCAAGATACCGCGGAAAATCAGGCGTGCCCGGTTTGGGGTGAAGCGTGTGCCCCGGATCATGTTTTGCAAGCAGATACTGCGCGATCGCACCAGTCTCGGCGATCACAGCGCCGTCATCTTCGAGCAAAGGTGACTTGCCCATTGGATGTAACTCCAGCAGTTCTGGCGGGGCTAAATTTGTTTCGGCATGGCGGCTGTGATGAACAATATCATATTCGATACCGAGCTCTTCAAGCAACCAAACCAGACGTTGGGAGCGTGATGCGTTCAAATGATGCAGTTTGGGTTTCGCCATGTCCTAGCCCTTTGTTTTAATAATTTTAAACGTTGCGGACGCTTTCGCAATAGGTTCGCCGTCGGCAGATATCATCTGGCGCGCGAAACAAATCGACCCGCCCGTTTTTACAAAATCGGTGTCGAATAACACCCATTGGCCGAGCATCGCGGCCGATAGGTAGTCTACAGAGAGGGACACTGTCACCAGTCCGGAAATTGTTCGCTCTTCGCGCGCTAAGCAAATCCCCGTCGAATATCCCATGGAATTGTCAGCCAGCGCCGCGATCAGACCGCCATGCGCCATGCCTCGCGCGTTTGTGTGGTCTTCCCGCAAAAACAACCCCAACTGCATTCGATCGTCCAGCGCCCGCTTATAGATAGGTTCCCAGGGCGCAGTGAGCGGCGATTTCCGGTCATGGGGCTGAAACTCGTCCGGTTGAACTTGGTCTGTCATGATAGGTATTTGCGGCTATATAGCTAGGCATGCAAGCCTTTGCTGCCCTTCTCGACCGACTTGTCCTTACGCCATCGCGCAACGCCAAGCTCTCGCATCTGGTCGCTTATTTCGGCGAAACACCCGACCCAGCCCGAGGATTTGCGCTAGCGGCAATTACGCGGGATCTCAACCTAAAAAGTGTAAAGCCTGCGGCGATCAGAGCTTTGACCGAAACACGTGTTGATCCTGTACTGTTCCAGCTTTCCTATGATTATGTCGGCGATCTCGCAGAAACGGTTTCGCTAGTCTGGCCGAACGACATACGTGCTAATCGCTCGCCGCCGCTAGAAGAAATTGTAAACGCTCTTCAGGGTGCGACAAAGGCAGAAGGCCTGCGCCTTTTTGAGAATTGGATGGATGCGCTCGATTCAACCGGTCGGTGGGCACTCATCAAACTCGTTACCGGCGGATTACGAATAGGTGTGTCAGCCCGCCTGGCAAAAATCGCGCTCGCGCAATTCGGGGATGTTGATGTCACAGAGATTGAAGAGATCTGGCATGGATTGGCCCCGCCCTATGATAGCCTCTTTGCTTGGCTAGAAGGAAGGACTGAAAAGCCAAAGCCGGATATGCCAGCACCTTTTCGGCCGGTCATGCTGGCGCATCCACTTGTCCCGAAAAAGGATCGCGGAGATCCCGGCGCTGTGGATCCAGATCTAATCAATGCCAACACGTTTGCCGCCGAATGGAAATGGGATGGGATCAGAGTTCAGGCCGTTTCGGAGAATGATGTTCGCCGTATTTACACAAGAACGGGGGACGATATCTCACACACTTTCCCTGACGTTCTAGCCGGAATGGACTTCAATGGCGCTGTAGATGGGGAACTTCTCGTGCGCCGCAAGGATGGAACTGTTGCTCCCTTTAGTGATCTGCAGCAGAGGCTTAATCGCAAAACGGTCAGCCGAAAACTGATGGAGGCGCGACCGGCCTTCATCCGCGCTTATGATATATTGGAGCACGGCGGGGAAGATCTACGCAGTCTGCCCTTTCGCGAGCGCCGCAAAGCGCTCGAAGCACTGGTCTCGCCGCTCTCAAGCGAACGATTTGATGTTTCGGAGTTGTTACCTGTCACAAACATTAGCGCACTTGAGACACTGCGCAATTGTCCCCCGACCCCTGAAATTGAAGGATTGATGTTAAAGCGCTGGGACAGCGTGTATGTCGCTGGCCGGCCAAAAGGCGAGTGGTTTAAATGGAAGCGCGACCCCTACCTCATTGATGCGGTGCTGCTCTACGCCCAACGCGGCCACGGCAAACGCTCCGGTTTTTATTCTGACTTCACTTTTGGGGTTTGGCGCGACGTGGATGGAACCGATGAGCTCACGCCCGTTGGCAAGGCGTACTTTGGATTTACAGATGATGAGCTGAAGAAAATCGACAAATTTGTCCGCGAAAATACGAACGAGCGCTTTGGTCCGGTGCGATCAGTGACGGCTTCAAAAACGGAGGGTCTCGTGTTTGAAGTCGCATTTGAAGGGCTAAACCGCTCGCCCCGTCACAAATCCGGAATCGCCATGCGGTTCCCGCGCATTAACCGAATAAGGTGGGACAAGCCCTCAGCCGAAGCCGACCGGCTGGATGCCTTGTTTGCGCTTTTACCGGACACCTCTGAAAGCTGAGATCTGCAATGGATAAAGCGATTTTTCACCACCTCCACAAAGACGCCATTGTGATCAAATACAGCGCGACGAGTATCCAATATATTTTCCATTTCCCTCAAATTTGATCGAGCTGCCTAAGCAGTTTTGAACCGATTGGTGCGATATTAAAGGGAATAGATCTTCAGTCTGGATTTCATGCGCAATTTTTATTCATCGGATACCGGCTCGATCGCGCCGATTTTTGCCTTAAGTATCGCGGCGATTATTGGCGTTATTGCGACCACGCTCGCCCTTGCGTCTGACTCTAAAGCTGCAAATGAGATCCAATACACTGCTGATTCTGCTGCGATTGCTGGCGCAACAGCGTTTGCGACGCTCGAAACACCTAAAGCTGAAGAGCGCTTGAAACAGGCATTGAAAGCCGCAGAAGACTACGCTGTGGCAAACAGCAGCTATACGCTGGTCGAGATTGATCTCGATGCTGTGGTGGAGGACGCTTACGGCCAACATACGAGCATTGATGTCGAGCTTGAGTTCCAACCTGCCAACGTGATGGCTCGGGTCGCTGGCCGGAGTGGAAACGCGGCAGTGCGCCGGCGCGCGACAGCCGAAGCGGTTTGGGGATTTCCCCTTTGCGCACTTTCACTGGCGGGGAGTGGGACTGGTATCGGGATGGAAGACACATCCCGCCTAGAGGCAAACAATTGCCTGATCTGGGCGAATTCGACCGCAAGCAAATCGATGAATTTTCGGGGCGGCTCGACGAGCGCCCGTGGATATTGCTCGGCTGGCCACGTCATCGGCAAGAACCTTGCGACACCTACGCCAGAAGAAAAATGCGATGTCATCCCGGATCCGCTGGCCGATTGGAGCCCGCCATCACCTGGAACCTGTCAGACGATAACAGGTGAGCAAGAGATACTAGAAACGGAGAATTGGAACCAAGGCGATAAGATCTCGCGGCTCTATGTTCTTGCTAATACACTTGAAGTTATTGATCCAACCAATCCTATCGACACAGGCCCGATCGAAACCGCGATAAAAAACGATGAACCGCTTCCGGCAGCGCTTTCATCGGAGATCGCAGCAGCGTTACAAAAGGCAACCGATGACGGGCTCTTGGTCTCAACGGGTAAAGGGAATGATGAACTCGGTGCAGATGGACTCTACACCGGCGGTGCGGTCAAAGGATATTCGCCGATCGACGTTGCGATGAATATTGGCATCATGGATTACGCAGATAAGGCTTCGTATGCCAACGACCAGTATGTCGATACGCCATCACTAATACTGACCCCCAACACCTATTGCGGCCTCGATATTTTCCAAGGCCATGTGAAATTCGAACCAGGTGTCTATTTTATTAAGGACGCCCCACTGACCGTGCGCCGCCGCGCAACACTGACAGGCGAGGGAGTTACAATCATCTTCTCCGGCCAGAATGCCAACCTGAACATAATCGATGAAGCGCGCCTCACCCTCAGCGCGCCGATAGACGGCGACACGGCTGGTTTCGCAATACTGGAAGATAAGAAGCCCATTTACGATATCGGCATCGCGCCGCGATCGCGGCTTGCAGGAGATGGTGTCGTCAATGCCATCGGCACAATTTACCTGCCGCGCCACCATTTTGATATCACAGGCAATGGCAGCGGCCAGCAAGCCTCTCCTTTGCTTCAGATCGTCGCCAATACGGTAAACCTGTCAGGCAATGGAGCGCTCAGGATCGATTTCGACCCGTCCCAAACACAGGTCCCGGTAGGGATCAAACCGGCCCGGACGGCGCGGCTCGTTAACTAAACAGTCTCTCGGTCATCGGCTTAAAGCCATGAATACCATAGGCTTTTCGATCAAATTTCACTGATCGGCATAAACGCATTTAAGCACTTACAGTGCGATAAAGTTGCGAACTGCAGACTAGCGAAATTGATTAATGAGACGATACTTCTCATCTCAAGCGGGCTCAATTGCCCCGATATTTGCCCTGAGCATAGCGGCAATCATTGGCGTTATCGCAACGACCCTTGCGCTCGCTGCTGACTCAAAAGCTGCGAATGAAGTCCAGTATACTGCCGATTCCGCAGCGATTGCCGGCGCGACCGTGTTTGCAACCCTCGAAACGCCGAAAGCGGACGAACGTCTGCAACAAGCCCTGCAAGCAGCTGAAGACTATGCTGTTGCCAATAGTGATTACACGCTGGTCGAAATTGCCCTCGACGCCGTGACAGAAGACTCTTACGGGCAGCAAACCAAAATTGATGTCGAATTAGAGTTTCAACCCGCTAGCATCATGGCGCGTGTTGCCGGACGAAGCGGCAACGCCTCTGTTCGACGGAGCGCGACAGCGGAGGCCACCTGGGGGTTCCCGCTTTGCGTGCTTTCGCTCGCTGATGGCGGCTCAGGCGTCCACGCAGAAGGCAACGCTTCTCTAAACGCTGAAAACTGCATTGTCTGGTCAAACTCGCTCGCAACGAACTCCATGGAATTTCGCGGCGGCAGAATGGAAGCGCGCAGCTTCTGCGCCGCAGGCGGTGTTGTCGGGTCGAACCGGTCCTTCCCTCCCGCTGAAAGCGAATGTAACGCTATCCCAAATCCGCTTGCGGATTGGAAACCTGTTGGCCCCGGCACCTGCCAGACACCGCCAGCAGGGTTTGAAACGTCAAATGCAGACGAATTGCTGCTTGCAATATCGGGGTTCGCAAACTCGATTATTGATCGCATGGCAACAGATGCAGGCGGCGGCGCGGTAGGAATGGCCGCCGCGATGGCAGATGCGAACAACTTTCTCGCAGGCGGTATCGGCGGTCTACGCATTAATAGATGCTGATGGGAAATTTAGAGCCGGGCCAGCAGAAGGCTTGACGCTTGAAGAGCTTCTCCAAATTGCTGGCCAGATTGATAATGTTGATCCATCTCTCTACGATGGCGATACGTATTCACTATCTCCTACAGCTACAATTAACCCGGGCACATATTGCGGCCTCGATGTAGCGTACGGACATCTAAAAATGACACCCGGCATCTATCACATCAAAGATGCACCGCTAACGGTGAGACGTCGCGGAACGCTTACGGGCGAAGGCGTAACGATTGTGCTTTCAGGTAGGGAGGCAAGATTCAGCATCTTGGACGAAGGCCGATTAACTCTCACGGCACCGAAAGAAGGTGATACCGCAGGGTTTGCTCTCGTGGAAGACGTTATGCGTTACAACGCAGCACCAGAGAAATCAGGATCTGGCGGAAGCAAACCAAGATTCGGTTTCTTGAGTGGGGCGTCCTCAAGAAGCTCGGCAAAAATGCCGCTCATGTCCCGATTAACCGGTAGCGGGACCATTAATGCCATCGGAACGATCTACCTGCCTCATCATGATTTCAAAATTTCTGGCTCGGGTGCCGGTGAGCAAGCCTCGCCGCTCTTACAGATCGTCGCCAACCGGGTATTGATGAAGGAAAACGGCAAACTCAGCATCGAATTTGATCCAACGCAAACCGAGGTCCCTGTCGGGATCAAACCAGCGCGAACCGCAAGACTTGTGAATTAATTGCTGTTGGCACCAAAAGGTGCTTGCCTCCCCCCCCGACTCTCCGCTACTGAGCAGCCGTTTGGCCTGAAGGAGAGCGGCATATGCCCAAGCGTACCGATATTGAGTCTATCCTCGTCATCGGTGCCGGTCCTATCATAATCGGGCAAGCTTGCGAGTTTGACTATTCCGGCGTTCAGGCAATCAAAGCGCTGAAAGATGAGGGTTACCGCGTCATCCTCGTTAACTCCAATCCGGCAACGATCATGACAGATCCGGATCTCGCAGACGCAACCTATATCGAACCGATCACGCCGGACTTTGTCGAAAAGATCATTGCGCGGGAAAAGCCAGATGCCCTTCTTCCGACTATGGGTGGACAGACCGCGCTGAACTGTGCGCTCGATCTGCAAAAGGCAGGCATCCTCGAAAAGCACAATGTCGAACTGATTGGCGCAAAAGCAGACGCGATTGAAAAAGCCGAAGACCGTGAACTGTTCCGCCAGGCCATGGCGAAAATTGGCCTTGAAAATCCGCGCGCTGAAATCGTCGAAGCGCCGAAACGCGAAGATGGCACTTTCGATCGCCATGCCGGTCTCGCTATCGCGATGAATGTTCTCGATGAAATTGGCCTGCCCGCGATCATTCGCCCTGCTTTCACGCTCGGCGGAACTGGCGGCGGCGTCGCATACAATAAGGAAGAATATGAAGAGATCTGCCGGCGCGGACTGGCAGCATCGCCGGTCGCCCAGATCCTTGTTGATGAGAGCCTGCTCGGTTGGAAAGAATATGAGATGGAGGTCGTGCGCGACAAAGCCGACAACGCCATCATTATTTGCTCGATCGAAAATATCGATCCTATGGGCGTCCATACAGGCGACTCAATCACTGTTGCGCCTGCCCTGACCCTGTCCGACCGAGAATACCAGGTCATGCGGAATGCCTCCCTGGCCGTACTCCGCGAGATCGGTGTGGAGACCGGCGGTTCAAACGTACAATTTGCCGTTAATCCGAAAGACGGCCGCCTCGTTGTTATCGAGATGAACCCGCGCGTGTCTCGCTCATCTGCGCTCGCCTCGAAAGCTACCGGGTTCCCGATTGCGAAAGTCGCGGCAAAGCTCGCCGTTGGCTATACGCTTGATGAGCTCGATAACGACATCACTGGCGTTACACCAGCCAGTTTTGAACCGACGATAGATTATGTCGTCACCAAGATACCTCGGTTTGCATTCGAAAAGTATCGCGGTGCGGAAACAACGCTTTCAACTGCCATGAAGTCTGTCGGTGAAGCCATGGCGATTGGACGTTCGTTCCAGGAAAGTTTTCAGAAGGCTCTTTGTTCGTTGGAAACTGGCCTCAATGGCTTAAACGAAATCGAGTTCGACACGCTAGATGAAGTTCGCGCGGCGCTGGTTGTTCAGTCACCGGACCGGTTGCGCGTTGTCGCTCAAGCTCTTCGTATGGGTTTGTCCATTGAAGATGTCTACGCAATTACGAGCATCGATCTTTGGTTCTTGCGCCAGATCGCGAGTATCGTTGAAACCGAGGCCAACATTCGCCGTGATGGATTGCCGGAACACGCGTTCGGCATGACGCAGCTGAAGTCTATGGGCTTTTCCGACGCCCGCCTTGGTGAACTTGTCAACCACAATGAAGGCTGGGTCCGCGGACTGCGCCACGCGATGAATGTTCGTCCTGTTTACAAACGTATAGATACTTGCGCGGCAGAGTTTGCAGCCAAGACTCCATATCTGTATTCAACCTATGAGCATCCCGCCTATGGCGCTGACGGGCCTGATTGCGAAGCGCTGCCGTCAGGCCGGAAAAAAGCGATTATACTTGGCGGTGGACCAAACCGTATCGGCCAAGGCATCGAATTCGATTATTGTTGTTGCCATGCGGCTTTTGCAATGGCCGACCTCGGCATCGAGTCTGTCATGGTCAATTGCAATCCCGAAACAGTGTCCACAGACTATGATACATCCGACAGGCTTTATTTTGAGCCACTCACAGAAGAACATGTCGGTGAGATCATCTATAAAGAGCAAGGTGCCGGAGAGCTCGCAGGTGTCATCGTCCAGTTTGGAGGGCAAACCCCGCTAAAGCTCGCGACACCGCTGCATGAGAAAGGCGTTCCAATTCTCGGCACGAGCCCTGTGTCAATCGATCTCGCGGAAGACCGCCAACAATTTGCTGCCTTGCTCGATAATCTAAATATTCAGCAGGCACCTTCAGCAACCGCAAAAACAGAAGGTGAGGCGCTCAAAGCCGCGAACGAGCTCGGCTATCCTGTTATGCTTCGTCCAAGCTTCGTCCTGGGCGGGCGCGCCATGGAGATTTGCCGGAGTGACGATGACATCCGCTCATTCGCAAGCGAGGCCCTGCAGGCGGCACGCGAAGCATCTAACGGTGCAGACGCCTCACTCTTTCTTGATCGATACCTATCGGACGCAAGTGAGGTCGATGTCGACGCAATTTGTGACGGCTCAAATGTACACATCGCTGGCATCATGGAGCATATCGAAGAAGCCGGTGTCCACTCAGGTGACAGCGCATGTGCACTCCCCCCTTACACACTTTCACCGGCGATCCAGGGCCGACTTGCTGAACAAACCATTGCCCTTGCGAAAGCGCTGAAAGTGCGCGGGCTCATTAATATTCAGTTCGCGGTAAAAGGCGATGAAATATTTGTTCTCGAAGCAAATCCTCGCGCCAGCCGGACGGTCCCATTCGTGGCAAAAGCCGTTGGCGCACCTATCGCAGGTGTCGCAGCGAAAATCATGGCTGGCAGCGACCTCACCTCCTTCGATCTGTCGAACGCAACACCAAACAGAATGGCGGTGAAAGAAGCCGTCTTCCCATTTGCGCGCTTTCAAGGCGTCGACCCCGTGCTCGGCCCAGAAATGCGCTCAACGGGGGAAGTCATGGGTTGGGATGATGATTTTGCTGCAGCGTTTCTAAAGGCGCAAATTGCGGGCGGCACAAGACTTCCAACCGAAGGTACGGTCTTCATTTCGTTAAAAGACAGCGACAAGGCCAGCATTGTGGACACCGCAAAAGATCTCATTTCCATGGGCTTCAAGCTGATCGCCACGCAGGGCACAGCCACCTATCTCAGCGAGCAAGGAATTGCGGTTGAACGGGTAAACAAAGTTCTGGAAGGCCAACCACACATCGTTGACGAGATGATCAATGGGAATGTCCAACTTGTCTTTAACACGACGGAAGGTGCCCAATCTCTGATAGACAGCGCAGACATCCGAAAAACAGCGGTCGGGCGTAGTATCCCATATTTTACAACTTTGGCAGCGTCTATTGCCTCGGTTCAGGCTATTACCGTCTTGAAAACAAAGCAACTTTCAGTCGCGCCCTTGCAATCCACAGTCACCACTACCACTTGACCTAGCGTGCGTTTGGCAGGACCATCGCATCCTTGATTCAATGGAATAATAAAATGCAACGGATCCCTATGACAGCCGAGGGCCATGCGGCTCTTGAAGCAGAAATCAAGCAACTGAAGTCAGTTGAGCGCCCGAATATCATTCAGGCGATCGCGACCGCGCGCGAACATGGCGACCTTTCTGAGAACGCAGAGTATCATGCCGCCAAGGAAAAGCAGAGCTTCATTGAAGGACGCATCAAGGAGATTGAATCGAAGCTATCGCTTGCCGAAGTTATCGATCTATCCAAAGTGTCCGGTTCGAAAGTCGTATTCGGTGCGACAGTGACTTTGATCGATGTCGAGACCGAAAAAGAAGTGACTTACAAGATCGTTGGTGAGGACGAAGCCAGCATCGAAGCCGGTAAAGTCTCCAACACCTCGCCCATCGCCCGCGCTCTCATCGGCAAAGAAGAAGGCGATGAGGTTGAGGTCGCTGCGCCCGGCGGTGCCCGAGGATATGAAATTGCGGGTGTGAGTTACAAATAAGCGCTAGCTCGCGTCAGGTGCCGACTTGCGCTTGGCAGACGCCCTCGACGTTGGAAACTCGTTCATAAAGAAAAGATATAGCTGATCCTGCTTGTCAGGATCAGCTATATGTCGATCCCAAACAGTACGAGCATGAACGCACGATGGAAGTTTGAGCATGTAAGCTGGTCGATCTGCCTCTGTGGCGTTCTGAACAGCGGCAGCCGCCATGTTAAGCTTGTGGTCTGAGTTTTCGCCAAAGTGCTTCCCGGCATAGACTTCCAGAAATGGTCCAAACTCTTCCCAAACTGGTATTAAGTCTTCTGCAAGCCAGATGACCTCTCCAACTTCCATGTTCATTGCCATTTGAACAGCCGCGTTTTCTAATGCAGGGTTTGCACCGGCCTCACGTATAATGAGACGCATGTAATCGCTTTGGCATTGGCAGGCTGGGCGCATGAGCGTTTGAACGCATGTCACCGCGGCCTCGTAACAGGCTGGAACCTTATCGACAAAGTGCTCAACGCAAACTTCAACTTCATCTGTACGCGTCAACATGTCTTCGAAATCATAAGCTGGCGCGGCAGCCTCGGCAGGCGGCTCAGCAATTGGCCCGGCAGATGATCCGCCAGGCGAGCACGCCGCCATCGCAAGGCAACCAAGCCCCAGAAGCATGAATAAAAACGCCCTGTTCATGAAAAGAGTGTCACACAGATAAAATTAAATCTGGCTAAGAAACTCGATGAAAACTGAACAATCCCCCTCCCCAGAATCAGTTTTCTTTGGCAGTCTGCAACCTGGAGTATTTGCAAAGTTTCGCCTCCCAATGTCTTCAAATTCTACTCATTTCGGCCCATCTATCTGGGCGGTGTCTGACGGACGGGCAGGAAACGCTGCGCAAGTACGCGCGATTGCTCAGGCGCTGAGCGAAACTCATCGGTGGATGAAGATCGCGCACATAAACGGTGCAGCGCACCAAGCAAACGCTATTACACTTACCCCCGGCAAACCGTGGACATGGCTCCCATCAAAATATTGGGCTGCGCCTTTGTTTGCTCTGCCAAAAGATCAACGCGAACTGCTGCACGGCCCCCCGCCGACCGTTTGGCTGGGTGCCGGGCGCCGGACCGCCCCATACTCAGTTCAAATGCGAGCATTGTCTGCGGGAAACACGGTAACTGTGCATATTCTCGATCCGCACATAAACCCTCAGGCATTCGATTTACTCGTCACACCAGCGCACGATAATCTCATCGGAGATAACGTCATCACAACGACGGGCTCCCCGGCATACTTTTCAGCAGACGATATCGAAGCTGCAGGAAATGCTTTTGCAAATCTGGCAGACGAAACCGCAAAGTCGGCAGTCGTTATACTTGGCGGGAACTCTAAAACGCATCGCTTCACGGACCGCGCAGCAAAACGCCTTATTGGCCAACTCAAATTGCTGGGAGATCAAGGATGGCGGTTCCGAATTACAGCGTCGCGCCGCACACCAGTCGAAACGCGGGCGATGTTTCGCAAATTCGCTGAAAATAACGGCGCGCTGTACTGGGAAGGAGCTGCGGACGGCCCTAATCCATATCTCGCTTGGCTCATATTTTCTGACGTCGCCATCGTTACAGAAGACAGCGCAAACATGCTCTCTGACGCGGCCTATCACGGATTGCCGGTTCACATCGCGCGGCTGGAAGGTAGTAGTAACAAGTTCGCTCGCTTACACGACAGTTTCGTCAAGCATGGGTGTGCGCGCTGGTTCGAGGGACACCTCGACACTTGGGATTACATTCCGCTACGTGAAGCTGACCGGGTCGCCGACGCCGTCGTCGAATCACTCCTGAAACGCCATCCGCAGCCTGATCTGGGCAAAGCACCCGGTAAAATTGTTACGCCAGACTGGCTGTAGCCCCTTCACTTTTTGTCCCAAACATCGGAAATTGAATGCATGGTACATGAACATACGCATGCGAACACGCCTTGCAGTCCAGCAGATGTAGATGCTTTTCTCGCTGAAGCAGATGATATTGCAGCACGGAGAGGCCAGCGGATGACCAAAATCCGCCGCAAGGTCCTGCGGTTGCTCTTGGAAAGCGACGAGCCAGCAAAAGCCTATGACTTACTTGCAAATCTAGATGGAGAAGGTGCCGCAAAGCCGCCAACAATCTACCGCGCCCTCGACTTCCTTCAGGAAGTCGGCCTCGCGCACAAAATCGAAAGCCTAAATGCTTATGTCGCTTGCGGTCACGCCGGGCATGCACATTCGGCAGTTTTCATGATTTGTAATCAGTGTGGAAAAACTGTTGAGCTACATGCTGAACACACGGTCGGCACTTTGGAAAAAGTCACGGAAAATGCCGGTTTCAAAATGACAACGGCGGTGATCGAAGTTCGCGGAGATTGCAAAAAATGCGATTGATTGCGCAACTCATTGTGATTGGCTTTTGCTCGACGTTTCTTGCCGCCGCAGACGAAATGTCCGAAGTGCATGCGGCGGGCCATTGGTCAGGATGTGTTTTCCAGGAAGGCTTCGATCCGTATCCCATCCGCATCAGCCCGCGCCCAGCTCCAACATTACAGGTCGAGTACCCCAACCTATGTACTGGGTATCACACACCGCGCGAAGAAGGTTGGCCAAGTGACGCGGTCGAAGTGATTACAAAAAGCACCGATATTTGCATCCCCAGCGTGGATCTTGATTATAGTTTCCAAGACGGGCTCTTGCGGATTGATTATTTGATAGACGGTAACCCGTACGCCTTATTGCAGCGGGTTGATCCAAAAAGCAAAACGCCAAGCTGTGAACCGAGCGAGCTCTCTTCGTGATCCCTGTTTGGAAAGGCATTGCGAACACATGGGATTGTGACGAGATGGGGCACATGAATGTCCGCATCTATGTTGAAAAAGCTATGGAAGGCCTTGGCATTTTCGCGAAGCATATAGGTATGCCGCATGCCTTTAAGCCGAACGCCCCGTCGACTTTAATTCCGGGTGACCAGCACATTCGTTATATCCGTGAAGTGCATGCCGGCAAGCCAATCTCGATGACAGCTTGTGTGCTCGAAGTCGGCGATGTCGATGCTGTTATCTACCAGGACATGCGTCATGCTGATGGGCGCTGTGCGGCCGCGTTTCGAACACGCGTAATTCACGCAAACGCAAAAACCGGCGCGCCGTTCCCATGGAGCAAGCGGAGCCGCGCCGCTTTGGAAGAACTGATCGACACACCACCCGAAGATACGGCGCCTCGCTCCCTTGACCCTAAGTGTGAAACGCTTAGCCGTGAGCACGCCGTCATCAGCACAGTGGAGCGCACAGGTGCTCCGCTGGTAGGATTAGGTCTTGTGCCGCCAGAACATTGCGATGTCTTTGGCAGAATGTATGCGCCGCGCTTCATTGGACGCATTTCTGACTCAGTCCCCAATCTACTTTTCGACTGGCGCCAGCGCGTAGCCGGCGCCTCGGGAGACGACGTTCCAGGGGGCGCAGTTCTGGAGTATTTTTTGGTCTATCGCCGCTGGCCCAAAGCAGGTGATTTGTTGCAGATTCATTCCTCCTTCGCCGGGGCTGGCGAGAAAACCCATAGTCTTGTGCATTGGGTCGTGGACCCGGTCAGTGGGAATGCTTGGCTGACTTGCAAGGCCGTCGCCGTGACCTTCGACTTGAAGACCAGAAAGATCATTCCGACGCCAAGCGAGCATATGGAAGAATTAAAGAAGATCGCGCCCCAAGGTCTGGCGGTTTAAACCGAAATGAGCTTTTGGATTCCAAGCCAATCAGACGTTAAAGCTGATCTATTCCAGTTTACAGCATCTCCTGCCACATGTGTTGGACAACACGCTACGGATCCATAACCTGCAACCGACAAGTTGGATCTTGAGTGCAACCACAATGTCCGGAATTTCAAACGGCAGTATTCAAGGCGTGCAATACCAATTCGCTGAAAACGGGACACTTCTATCTACATCAAGTCAAACTGGATTACTGCCTAGAGAACCAAAGCCTTAGCGCGCTCTGATCCAGTTATACGCCTGTCATATCCGCAAGCACGCGCCCGAACAGCGCCAAGAATCCGTCGCCAAATTCAGGTGAGTAAGTAACCTCATTGCTTCCCACAGGCTTCGCAGCGTTTATGCCAATAACTGCCACCGCGTCATACGCATATGTAAACCATGGCCCACCCGATGATCCTTCCGTCAGTTCGTTCATTGCGGCAACAACACTTGAAGATGAGACACCAAGATGCTGGCCGGTCGTCGCATAAAGGAAATGACCATCGAACGCGAACTGCTTTGTAGGTACAAACGGATAGCCAAGGCTGGTAACCGTGCCCTCACGCGGGGCTTTCGCCAACAAGCTTGCAGTTCCCGTTTTAGCTGCAATGGGCTGGCTCAATCGCACGAAAGCATAATCATAAGGACTCCGGCTTGTTCCGAGCGAAGGCTGCTGCCACCCCTTGTGCAGATAAACCGCCTCTCCCACCCAGGATCCAAGCGCTCGATGTCCTCGCTTTTGCGGTTCAAACCGGCTCCAAGCTGCTGTTTTTCCATTCGCTTCTACACAATGGGCGGCCGTCAGTATTACGCGCTCTGCGACGACCGCAGCCGTACAAAACCGAAGTTTTCCTTGAATACTCGATGTCAGTTTGCCGATGGTAGATTGCGGCCACTCGCCAACACTGGCCACAGCCTCCGTTATCGGCTCAGTTGGCGCGCCATAGGAAACGCGGCGCGTCAACAGTGACCCGGCCCAAGTGTTGGTGGTTGAATACCCCGAGTTCAAACGTGGGGCAGAATTAATTCTTATTCGTTTTTCTTTTCCGCGCGGGCCTGTGAGTTTATCTGTTGTTTCAAATACAACTCGGCCGGCTGGCTCGAGAGGTTCTTCAATTTCCCGAACATATCCCGGCGGCGGGGACATAAGCTCCATGATAATCGCAAGATTGCCATCCTCAGACATGGAAATACTGTCTCATAGTCCGCGTAAACAAGCCAAGAATTTTCAACTAACTAGTCATCTAACCCATTTCAACATTCAGGCTTAGGAGTATTTTCACGAAAATGCGAGATAAAAACTCTCAAAGGTATGCTCGGAAAAAGGGGTAACACCATGGCATTGAAGCACGCATCTCTCACAGTATCTGCACTATTTCTCGCAACAGGCTGCGCATCTTATCACGGGACAGTCTTGCCGACACCCGGTGGTAATTTCCAGGCGATCACGCCCGGCAAAACCAAAGGTGGTGCTTACAAAATGGCTCAAGCCGATGCCGAACGCGCCTGTAAGAAAGAGACCGGCAACAAGAAATTCTTCGCGCTAGAAAGCGATAGCAAGTTTACGGGCGTCGAAATCGATCGCGGCGAAGGTGGAACAACCCGCAGCGTGATCGCCGGCGCGATCGAGTTTGCAGCCGCCATGGAAAAGAACGATAATTATGAAGTCACGATGTTCTTCCGATGTGCAGCGTCGGGCCCACAAACGGCAGATGCTGTAACGCCGCTGATCAAGAGCGAAGAAGTTGTTCAAGAACCCGTCGTTGAAACCGTTGTCGCCCCAAACGAAACAGTAACAGCCTCGATCGCATTACCAACGCAACAAACAGAAGCACCGACATCATTGTCTGGACGTCCTGATATCGATGCCATTGTCGCTGCTGCGATGGCGAACCGCTAAGCGAAAATTTCATCGAAGCAGAAAACATATGGCCGGAGGGTAGAAGTTCCGGCCATTTAATTTATCGACTATTTATTAGGCTTATGAGCCTGTGCCTGAACCTACTCCGGCGAGTGAGGCAAATCCGGGATCTGCAATCACTTTTGAAATCGTTTCCTGCACAGCAGGTGTAAATGCGTCAATCACATTTTGACAAGCTTTAATCGCGCTATAGCTTGTCTTGAATTTGTACTCAGTGTTGACCGCAACACCTTCCGGGTTTGTGTCAGACGTGAGCTTCAGTCCAATATTCCATGAACCAGTTCCGAGTGAGCTGAACTGTAGCTCGGTGATCTCACCCGCGATCATTTTACCATTCGCTTGATCATAAGCACCTGCTGCAAATAGCTCATCACGCATTGCGCCCTCAATGAACTCTTTTGGTGTTTTGCCCGGTGCAACTTCCAGTGCCCCAAGCGCGCGGCAAGTTAGCTTCTCATCTACACCTTCAGCCATGCTGAAATCAGCCAGTTGAACTTTCGCATCTGTGTCACCGAGCGCGCCCTGGAACGCCATGATGTTTTCCGTTGAAGTGGTGTAAGGGCGGCTGGATGTGGTTTCACAAGCCGCAAGACTTAGCGCTGCAACCGCAGCAATTGTGATTGTTGTTAACTTCATGTTTCTCCCCAACAATAAGAGCCCAGATATGGCTCTCCCTTGGTTAACGGGGGAATCGAGGCGACGTTAATCGCGTTCTAATAGAAAAGCCGAAGCGATCTGCCTCGGCTTTTCGTAACCTGTAACAAACATTACTACTTTGTTTAAGCCGCTGCTTTCTCAGGTGTCCCCGCAGGTGGGAAGCGATCATAGAACCCTTCGCCTTTGGCCGCCATTTCTTTCAGCAAAGCAGGCGGTTCGAAACGCTCACCATACTTAGCAGCGAGACGCTCGGCCTCTTCCACGAACGGGCCAATGCCCCAGATCAGGTCCACATAAGAGCAGCATCCGCCCGTATAAGGCGCAAATCCCCAGGCAAGGATTGATCCGATATCGCCATCGCGCGCGTCTGTGATGACGCCCTCTTCAAAACAGCGGGCAACCTCAATTGCTTGGCGCACGAGAAAACGGTTGGTCAGCTCCTTTTTCAGTTCTGGCGGACACTCATCAACTTTCACATCAATGCGCGTATTGAGATCTGGCCAGAGACGGTCAGGTTTGCCTTTTTCGTTGTAATCGTAAAAACCTTTACCCGCTTTACGACCCACGC
Organism: Hyphomonadaceae bacterium; assembly: GCA_965263325.1. Taxonomy (GTDB): domain Bacteria; phylum Pseudomonadota; class Alphaproteobacteria; order Caulobacterales; family Hyphomonadaceae; genus CBDHGY01. Next base: position 40,036 of record CBDHGY010000001.1, read on the forward strand.
GGCCTTTGTCTTCAACAAGCCACGCCATCATCTGACCGAGCTCATTAGAGTCATAGTCCACGCCTGCCGCTTGTGCCATTTGGCGACCGACTTTTAGCGCTGTGTCGAGACCAACAGAGTCTGAGACTTCAAGCGGTCCCATAGGCATACCAGACTGGCGACCAACATTCTCAATGATTGCGGGCTTAATACCTTCAGCCAGCATCGCCATGCCTTCCTGAGTGTAAGTGCCAAAGCAACGCGAGGTATAGAAACCGCGGCTATCATTTACAACGATCGGTGTCTTACGGATCGCAAGGACATAGTCGACAGACTTTGCCAGAGTTTCCTGACTGGTCTTCTCGCCCATAATGATCTCTACAAGCCCCATCCGCTCAACAGGTGAGAAGAAGTGGATCCCGATGAAATTCGCTGGGCGATCAGACGCCTCAGCCAGACCAGTAATCGGAAGAGTAGAGGTGTTCGACCCAAACACAGCCGTATCGTCCAACTGCTCTTCCGCCATTTTGGTGATCTTGGCTTTCAATTCAGGGTTTTCGAAAACAGCTTCGACAACAAGATCGGCACCTTTGATGTCATCATAGTTGTCTGTCGTCGTAATGAGATCGAGGAGCGCATTGCCTTTTTCTTCAGTCGTTTTGCCGCGGCTGATGTCTTTTTCGACGAGACGGCGGGAGTAGTCTTTACCCTTCTCTGCGTTCTCCTTCGAAATATCGACGAGTACCGTTGGGATACCGGCCTTGGCCTGAACGTAAGCAATCCCTGCCCCCATCAATCCGGCACCTATGACAGCGATTTTATTGAACTCGGTTTTCTCGTATCCTTGCGGGCGGTTGCCACCTTTGCTCAACGCTTGCGTTGAGAGGAAGAGCGAGCGGATCATCGCTTTGGCTTCAGGGCGCTGCTGGGTGTTTATGAAGTAACGAGTTTCAATCCGGAGGCCAGCATCAATTGGTACTTGAAGCCCCTCATAGACGCACGAAAGAATATTCTTCTGCGCAGGATAATTGCCATGCGTTTGAGCATGCAGCATTGCATTGCCCATGGTTGCAACCTGCCCCATGCCTGGGTTTTTGTGGTAGACGCCGCCCGGTACTTTAAAGCCTTTTTCGTCCCAAGGTGCTTTCGCGTCCGGGTTCGCTTTAATCCACTCCTTACACTTCGCGACAGTTTCGCCAGCAGGAGCCAGCTCACCTACAACGCCCATTTTCAGAGCTTTTTCAGCATTGAACGACTTACCTTGCAAGATCAGCGGCAATGCTTCTTGCGCACCAATCAAGCGTGGTAGACGCTGCGTACCACCGGCACCGGGGAGAAGGCCGATCTTTGCTTCTGGCAAACCAAACTGGAGTTTTGGATTGTCGTTCGCAGCCACGCGGTAATGGCACGCAAGCGCCACTTCAAGACCGCCGCCGAGCGCCAACCCGTCAAGCGCACACGCGATTGGCTTGCCGCATGTTTCGAGCTCGCGCAATGTTTTGTTCAAAGAGAAGCCGCGCTCGAACTGCATTGCTTTCAGCTCAGCTTCTGACATCTCAGATTCTGGCTTCCCGCCACCAGCGCTTTCGCCCATCTCACCAAGGTCTGCTCCGGCGCAAAAACCAGAAGGTTTGCCCGAGGAAACAACAAGGCCTTTGATGTCATCATTCTCAGAGACTTCTTTTGTAATTGCAATGATGTCCGCAATTGCTTTCGCTGTGAGCGTATTCATTGAGCGACCCGGCACATCGAATACAGCATGCGCAATACCGTCGCCATCAACGTCCCAACCAAACGTTTCGAGATTCATTTCACTTCTTCCTTACACTTGAGCCGTGCAGCACTTCACCCTGCCGGCAGAGATTCCAATTGAAAATCTGATCAATCAGTGAATGATCGGTGGGAGCTGCTTAAGAGCAAACATCCACCTGATAACCATCCGCATCTGTAACGGTGGAGCACCCGGTACGTGTTGATGACGGTGCCAGTGTGGCACCGAAATCAGTAAGCACCTGGGGTGCTGGCGCAGTAGGCGCGACAATATCGAGATGACGAGGCTGAACCCCAGCACCTTCAACATCCGGCCAAAGCGTCATCCGAACACCATCGCGCGTCATCACGACGACATGGCAGGTCTCACAATCCTTGTTCGCCTCAAACCCAAGCGCACTGTATAGTTTGCACGCTTGGTTGACGTCCCGGACTGGGACATTGAGTTGTTGAACCGATTGCTCCGATGCGGCAGCTATTCCAGAAAATGCAGTGCCTGCAGCGAATAGGGAGACCAAAAGGAGACGCATTCTACTTCACCTGACCAGTATTGATGGGCGTTTTATACCCGTTCGATGATTGTTGCGGTACCCATACCAGCCCCGACACACAAAGTGACGAGCGCCGTTTCCTTATCGGCCCGCTCTAACTCATCAACCATTGTGCCAAGCAGCATGCCGCCAGTCGCGCCGAGGGGATGTCCCATTGCAATGGCACCGCCATTCACATTCATCTTATCGTGGTCGATGTTGAGATTATGCATCATGAGAAGCACGACTGAAGCAAACGCTTCGTTTAGCTCATAGAGGTCGATGTCGCCGACTTCCATGCCAGCCTTCTTCAGCGCCTTCTGCGTAACTGCGGTTGGACCTGTCAGCATGATACCAGGCTCAGAACCGATTGAGGCCATCTGCTTCACACGCGCGCGCGGCTTCAGACCAAGCTTCTCGCCCATTTCTTTTGAACCAAAGAGAACAGCAGACGCACCATCAACGATACCAGAGGAATTACCCGCGTGGTGGACATGATTGATCTTCTCTAGCTCCGGATAACGTTCCTGAATGACTGCATCGAAACCCATTTCGCCGAGAGCAGCGAATGATGGGTTCAGCGCAGCGAGAGATTGCATAGTCGCATCCGGGCGCATGTGCTCATCATGGTCAAGTTGAATGCCGCCCATCTGGTCTTTCACCGGAATGATAGACTTCTTGAAGCGGCCCTCTTCCCAAGCCCGCGCCGCGCGTTTTTGAGACTCAACAGCAAATGCGTCAACATCATCGCGCGAGAAGCCCCACTTCGTGGCGATTGTGTCAGCGCCAACACCTTGCGGAGAGAAGTAGGATTTGAAAGCAATCTGCGGGTCAGCGGACCACGCACCACCTGCCGCGCCCATCGGCACGCGGCTCATGGATTCAATACCGCCGCCAATGGCCATATCTGCTTCGCCGGTCATGACTTTAGCTGCAGCCATGTTGCAGGCCTCAAGACCAGATGCGCAGAAACGGTCAATCTGAACGCCTGCTGTCGTTTCGGCATAGTCTGCATTCAGCACCGCGATGCGAGCAATGTCGCCGCCCTGCTCACCGACGGGGGATACACAGCCGAGCACGACATCATCAACGTGAGATGTGTCGAGCTCATTGCGATCGCGGATCGCCTCAAGTGTTTGCGTGGATAATTCTAATGCTGTGATTTCGTGAAGACTTCCCGTCTTCTTTCCCTTGCCGCGCGGGGTGCGCACAGCGTCATAAATATAGGCTTCGGTCATGGACGAGGTCTCCTTTGAGGGGCAATTTCAGTTTCATCATCGGGTTATAAAGTTCTCGCGATCAGCATTTTCATCACTTCATTCGCGCCGCCATATATGCGCTGCACACGGGCATCCTGGTACATTTGTCCAATCGGATACTCATCCATGAAGCCATACCCACCGTGGAGCTGCAGGCATTCATCGATAATTTTACATTGGAGGTCAGATACCCAATACTTCGACATAGACGCCGTTGCTGCATCGAGCTTGTCCTGCAAGAGCAATTCTGTGCAGTGATCCATGAAGACTTTGGCGACTGTCGCTTCTGTCTTGCACTCCGCCAGCTTGAATTGCGTGTTCTGGAAATCGAAGATCGTGCCGCCGAATGCTTTGCGTTGTTTCACGTAAGCGATGGTTTCGGTCAGCGCGCGCTCAATCATACCGATCCCTTGTAGACCGATCATGTGACGCTCTTGCGGAAGCTTCTGCATGAGCTGCACAAATCCTTGACCTTCCTCCGGCCCAAGGAGTGCTGAAGCGGGAACTTTCACATCATTGAAAAACAGCTCTGACGTATCTTGAGCTGGCTGGCCTATTTTCTTCAAGTTCCGGCCGCGCTCAAATCCCTCAACCTCATCAGTCTCAACCATCAATATCGAGATGCCTTTCGCCCCTTTAGTTGGATCCGTCTTCGCACAAACGAAAATCAAATTCGCGGTTTGACCATTTGTGATAAACGTTTTGGATCCGTTGATGACGTAGCCATTCCCGTCTTTTTTCGCGGTCGTTTTGATATTTTGCAGATCGGATCCTGTACCAGGCTCCGTCATCGCAATTGCTGTTACGAGTTCACCGGATAACATCTTAGGAAGGAGGCGCTGCTTTTGCTCTTCGCTGCCATAGGAGATGAGGTACGGAGCAACAATCGCATTGTGAAGGCCAATGCCAAGCGGCACACCCTGCCACTCTAGCTGCTCAATTATTATAGCGTCATGTCGAAAGTCACCGCCGACGCCGCCATACTCTTCCGGACAGCTCGGCACGAGCAAGCCCATCTCCCCGGCCTTATGCCAAATATCCCGATCGACAATTCCTTGCTCGCGCCACTTTTCCACATGCGGCTTGCATTCTTTTTCCATGAACCCAGAAACAGCGTCGGCAAAAATATCGAGTTCTTCATCCTCTCGCCACTTTGCCTTTGGGACATCCAATGGACTTTGCAACATCTATCAAGCCTCTCTTTAACCCACTAAAAATAGATCGTCTAAAAATGCTCCGCTTCAAGTGCCATCATCGCGTCGGCACCCGCTTTAACTTTCGCCAAATGGGCAGCGGCCTCAGGTAAGATACGGTCCATGAAGTACCGGCCTGTCTTGAGTTTGTTTTCGTAGAATGGATCGCCGCCATCTTTCTTTTCTAGCGATACCTTAGCCATCATTGCCCACATATAGGCGAAGACCGTTAGCCCAAACAACTGAAGATAATCAGTCGATGCGGCTCCGGCATTGTCGAAATTCTTCATGCCGTTTTCCATGAGCCACGTCGTGCCATCCTGGAGCTGCGCTTTTGCAGAGCGAAGGCTCTCGATAAATGGAGCAAGGTCGGCGTTCGTTTCGTTCTCCCCGATGAAGTCATCGAGTTCTGCAAAGAATGTAAACACAGCCCGGCCACCCTGCGACGCCAGCTTGCGCCCGACAAGGTCAAGCGCCTGGATGCCGTTGGTACCTTCATAGATAAGGGAAATTCGCACATCGCGTACGAATTGTTCCATGCCCCACTCTCTCGTGAACCCTGAGCCTCCATAAAGTTGCAGACCGTCATTGCATGCATCGAGCCCGCGGTCGGTCAGAAAGGCTTTCACGACCGGCGTCATGAGCGCCATATAGTCGCCGGCTTTTTCCCGAACCTTTTCGTCTGGTGATTTGTGCAGAAGATCGCCGTGGAGCGCTGTCCAGTATGAGAATGCGCGCGCGCCTTCCACAAACGCTTTCGTATCCATCAGCATGCGGCGCACATCCGGATGCACAATGATTGGGTCAGCTGGTCCATCAGGATTCTTGGCCCCAGAAAGCGAGCGTCCCTGCAAGCGATCCTTCGCGAAATCAACGGCGTTCTGATAGCTAACTTCGGCAAGTGCGAGACCTTGAACCCCCACACCAAGACGTGCCTCGTTCATCATCACGAACATGGTGCGCATGCCTTTGTGCTCTTCACCAACGAGCCAGCCGGTTGCCCCATCATAATTCATGACGCAGGTAGCATTGCCATGAATGCCCATCTTCTCCTCAAGGCCGCCGCAAGACACGGGGTTTCTTTCGCCTAGCGAGCCATCTTCGTTGACAAGGAATTTCGGAACAACAAACAAAGAAACACCTTTAATACCCTCAGGCGCCCCCTCGATCTTCGCCAAAACAAGGTGGATGATGTTGTCGGTCAGATCCTGCTCCCCGCCGGAGATCCAGATTTTTTGGCCCGTAATCTTGTATGATCCGTCTTCATTGAGAACGGCTTTGGTCTTCATGAGTCCGAGATCTGTACCGCAATGCGGCTCAGTCAGGTTCATAGTTCCGGCCCATTCTGCAGACGCCATCTTTGGACCGTATTTTTGCTTTAACTCATCTGAGCCACCAGCCATGAGCGCCTGAAACGCACCATGCGTTAACCCAGGATACATGCCGAAAGCCATATTCGACGAAGCCTGCATTTCTGCCCAGGCAATATTCAGCACATGCGGCAGGCCTTGCCCGCCCATCTCCGGATCAACGCTGAGCAGCGGCCAACCATTTTCGACGAGTTGCTTGTAAGCATCCGGAAATCCGTCCGGGGTTTTAACAGTTGCATCCGGATTGCGGACGCACCCTTGCTCGTCACCTACCTTGTTAAGAGGGAACAGGACTTCAGATGCAAATTTGCCACCCTCTTCCAGGATGGCATCAATCAAATCAGGTGTTGCTTCCTCAAAGCCCGGGAGGTTTGAGTAATTTTGCAGCGATAGCAGGTCATGCAAGACGAACTGCATATCGCGCACGGGTGCGTCATAGCGAGGCATTCTTTATTGTTTCCTTAGTCAAAAGGCGCTGGGAGGAACAGGCCACTTAATTATTTGTCTGGAAGACCTTCACGCGCTGCTTGGTCATAAGCGCGAACTTTTTCAGCTTCTTCCCCGACCGGCCCGATTTGATCCAGACGCCCTTCAAGCCACTCGATACCTTTACGAAGCTCGACGAGCGCTTCGTCGATATCAACGCGCTGCTTTTCAAGCTCCACAACCTGATTGCGGAATTTCTCTAGCGAGGCGCGAGTTTGAGCTCTTTGGCCATCTCCAAGTGCATAGAGGTCCAGAATTTCACGAATATCGTTCAGAGGAAGGCCGAGGCTTTTCATGTGAACAATCAGCTTCAGACGGCCACGGTCGCGGTAAGAATACACGCGCGCCATTCCATCTCGGCTGGGGTGGAGCATGTCCTTGTCCTCGTAAAAACGGAGGGCACGGGGAGTAACGCCGAATTCACGTGCCAGTTCTGAGATAGAGTAAGTACGTGTTTCAGCAGCGGAAAGCGTCATAGAGTCTGGCATTCTGTGGATAAAGCACAACTTTACGCGAACGTCAACGTCAACTTTGGTCAACTTTAAGAGGAATCTGCTTAAACGAATGCGTGACTAAGAAATTACTAAATGTCCGGATTCTGTTTACGTTTTTAACGACCTCTTAAACCTGTCGCGTCCATGAACGTTAAGCAATCAGAGTTAACGGGGCCAAAGCGCCCTGCTTTTATGGGAGTTTTGTGATGAGCCAGACGGGGCCCTGGAGCGTCAAGGGCATAGACGCACGCGCACGTGAAGCTGCTCGGGAACGCGCACGCCAAGAAGGTATGACGCTCGGCGAATACCTGAATTCCCTGATCCTGAAGGGCGGCGAAGTCGGCGCTCAGGATATTATTGCCCCTATTTCGGCTCCGAAGCCCAAGCCGCAAGCAGCCGCAAGCTCGCTTAACAAGCTCGTTTCGCGAATTGAAGCAGCCGAAGCTCGCTCAACACTCGCCATCACCGGCATCGATCAATCTGTTGTCGGGTTGCTCAAGCGTATTGAAGATGCAGAGACCGAACACATCGCTATGGCCCGTCATGTCGATGGTGTTATGGATGACATTCGTTCAACATATGATGCTTTGCGCGAAAAAGTTCGCCGGATTGAGGAAGATGAGTCGGCTGAGCAAAATCTTGAAGCGCTAAAAGCTCTTGAAAATGCGCTCGGAAAACTTGCCTCTCACGTATATGAGGAAAATGCGCTCTCGCAGAGCGAAACCGATGCCATAAAAGGCCGGGTCGAAATGGGCTTCACTGACGTCAATGACCGTCTTGAGGCGATGGACACAAAAGTTGAGAAAACGCTGACCGATGCCGCCCGGCGCGTCGAACGCGCCGTGGAGCAAGCCGAGCTGCGCGCTGAAGGGACTGTCAGACATCTATCCGAACGCATGTCCTCGCTTGATACCAAGATCGGACGTCATGAGCAGAACAACGAACAGTTTGGTCAGCGTATTGATAAACTGGAAACGCAGATTGAGCGTCAAGACCACGCCGACAAAGAAGTCAGTGGCCGCGTGGACGAGACCGAAGCGCGCATCGGTATCGCCGAGACCGCTCTGGAAGACACCGGCACGCGCGTAGACGCCATCGAGAGCGACGTCACCACAGCACTTGAATCAATGGAAGGCACCTTGCTCCGCGTGCAGGACCGCCTCAACCGGGCGGAAACAACAACTGATGCGGCGCTAAAAAGTCTGGAATCAACTTTCGACGTTCTTGATCAGCGCATTGGTGAGGTCGCAAAAGCTGCGCCGGAGCACGCGTTTGAACTTCGCCAACAGTTTGAAGAGCGCTTCGATGGGCTGGCAGATGATCTTCGCGCCTCAATCGCCGCAACACGCGCAGAGCTCGCAGCTGAAATTGAGAATGTCGCAAAGGCTGGCATCGCTCCAGCTCAGCTTGAGACTTTTGAGAACAAGCTCAATGATGTTCAGAGCCGATTGACCGAAAGCGACGAACGACAGGCAGAAGCCATTGAAAACGTGGGCGAGCAGGTCAACCGGATTTCTGAGAATTTTGACAAGCGCATAACCGAAATTGAGCAAACCGAAGGCTCTGAGCAGATCGCTGCCGAGTTTGGCAAGCTTGCCGCTGTCGTTGATGAGCGTCTGGAAAAACTCGAAAGCCGTGAATCCTCGGCCATTGAACGCGTCGGCGATGAAATGACAAAGATTGCTGACCAACTCGATCAGCGAATTTCAGATTCCGAACAGCGGAGCGCATCCGCTATAGAACAAGTCGGCGAGCAAGTCTCACGCGTGGCGAACAAGCTTCAATCGCGTCAGGACGATGCTTTCGAAGCGTTTGCGAAGAAAATCGACGATAGCGCTAATCGCTCTGACGAGAAGCTTTCAGACGCTCTGGCAAATGTTTCAGAGCGCCTTGAATTAATGCAGTCGCAATCGGCAAGCACGCTCTCACCTGTTCAGAAAGCTATTGCCTCCCTTGCGACCAGGCTGGACTCTTTAGAGGAGTTTGCCTCGCCCCCTTTTGCTGAAGCGCCGCGGGCGGCGGCGCTTCCTGACATGCGCCCGCTTCCAATCAATGATCCGCTCTTTACAGAAGAAGGCAAAGACGGGCTTTCGGCGACAGAATTCGATGGCGCATCAGGTCAACCAACTGAAACAAAGACTGCGGCGCAATCAAATGATGGCGCCGGTTATGAGGATCTGGCATCAACAATCTCTGTTGATGACGGCGAAACGGAAACCTCAAATGCTAGTGCATTCGAGCCTGGCATTGAGGGTTGGGACGACATTCCAGCCGAAATCGAACAGGATAGCGAAGCAGAACAATATATCGCGGAAGTTCCCGCGCCTGAAGGCGGTGCGCCTGCCGGCGACCCGGTTTCGGAACTTGAAAACTGGGACGAAAGCGCCAGCGAAGCGCGCGATATTGATGTGTTTGATGACGTCTTTGACACGCCCACAAATTCAGGCGAAACAACGCAGCCGAAAAAACAACAGGCCTCGGATACTCCTAATGACTATCTGAAGAACGCGCGTGCGGCAGCGCTTAACGCTGCATCGCCTTCAGACAATTCAAAATCCAAGCGCAAGGACAAAAAAGATAAGTCCGACAAAACACCGAAAACTACTCGCGCAGAAACAACAAATGATGGCGGCAACGGTTCATCGAAACTGCCATTAATTGCGACAGCATCCGTCGTCGCGCTCGCCACCGCTGGCGGCACTGCATATTACGCGATGAAAGACAATGACTCGTTTGATGTTCAGAAGATCGCAACACCGCAAATGGCGAATGGCGCGGTGGAAGCTGAATCAATGGAAACCGTTCTGAGCGAATCCCCAGGTGCCGCGCCTGTTGAATTAGCGGATGCCGCAATCGAAAGTGAATTGTTCGACGAAGATGCAGTAGATGTGGATGCCGCGGAAACGTCGCCTGCTGAAGTGAAGCCTGAGGAACAACTCCCTCCAGAGGTTGAGCAGGTTGTTGAACCAAAGCAGTCCGTTAAACCAGAACCTTCAGTACCTTCCCCGCCCCCCGAAAAGACAGTTCTTGCCGCGGCGGCCCCAAAACCTGAAACCGCTAAACCACTGTCCGCCGATACGCGTCCATCAATCCCTCGGATCACTGCGCCGGTAAGTCTTGAATCAGCTGCCTCAGATGGCGATCCAAAGGCGATGTTTATGCTTGCAAAATCCAAGCTGGATACCGGCGGATATGCAGAGGGCGCAGCGCTCATGAAACGCTCTGCCGACGCTGGTGAACCTGCGGCGCAATATCGCCTCGGCAAACTGCATGAAAAAGGACTTGGTGTTCCTCGAGACTTTGCCCAAGCGCGTAAATGGACTGAGTCAGCGGCCAATGGCGGGAATATCCGCGCGATGCATGACCTCGCCGTGTTTTATGCACAAGGCGATGGCGGACCTCAAAGTTACGCCGCCGCTGTGAATTGGTTCCGAAAAGCAGCCGAATTTGGTGTAGTCGACAGCCAGTACAATCTCGGTGTTCTTTATGAACGCGGAATAGGCATCGACCCGGACCCAACGGAAGCTTTGTTTTGGTTTGTTATCGCGGCCCGCGGCGGTGATGCTGCGTCAGCAGCAAAGATCCAAGAGTTGTCGAAAGCGCTGCCGGTCGACACAGCAAAAGCGGTCACGACACGTGCGCAAAACTGGACCCCTAAACAAGCGTCTGGACAGGCAAATGGTATCTTCCCTGCAAAAGAGTGGGGCGGTATCAACAAGCAACATATTACCCAGGTTCAAACCGCTTTGAACGCGCTCGGCTACGACGTCGGCAGCCCGGACGGATCTGTCGGAGCCGCAACCAGCTCGGCCATACGCGCGTTTGAACGCAAACATGGCATGCCGAGCACAGGCCAGGTAACAACTGACCTCATTGCTAAAATCAACGAGCTCGCGACGAGTTAAGTCTCACAGCGACCAACGCGACGCTGCTGCCTGCCGGTCAGGTATCAGGTGCTTTGAGTTGATCGCAAACACGCGGCTTTCCCCAAGAGCAAAGCTCAACCACCCGTTGGGGAACACTGGATCGTAAGCATGATCAAGCACGTTAAGCCCGCCGGTAAATGCACCGAGGGCAGGCATGATGAGCCGCTCACCGTCTGTTACGAAGCAGCGCCTGCGAACAGAACGGCCTGACTTGCTTGCGACTTTGGCGACCGGATGCAAATGCCCGGCAATCTCTCCTCTCTCACCTGTGGGTTCATGACGAAACACGAGTGCACCAATACGGAGAACCTTTTCAGCTCGCCCGCCGAGATGTGCTGGAGGATCAGGGTCATGATTGCCCTCAACCCAGACCCAGTCATGTGAGTTTGTGAGAGCGCGGATTCGCGCTGTATCTGGCTCCGACAAACGCAACTCCGCCGATCGATCGTGAAAACTATCACCGAGAGAGATAACCGAATCCGGATTGTATTTCCTGCAGGCCTCTTCCACGACTGAAAGCGTTGCGCAGGTGTCATAAGGGGGAAGCATTTGACCGCGCTTTGCAAATGACGATCCTTTCTCCAAGTGCAAGTCGGAAACGACAAGCACCCTCCGCGCCTCCCACCAGAGCCCCCCACATGGTAGTGGCAAGAGCATCTCACCTGCTAGGCAAAGTTGATTCTCGGTTGCGGGTTTCGGTAATGCAGACATGACACCTATGTCTGAAGCGCTCTGTTTGGCTGGTCAAGTCGCACCTAGATCCGGGCGTCTACATAGGTGAGACCTTTGTTATATTCCCATAGCCTCATTCACCATTTCAGCCTCGCTGAGGATCGCTTCCGTCGTCGCAGCGCCGTAGACCGGCTCTTTGCCGACTTCGAGCATTACCGGCACAGCGAACGGGCTGATCTTTTCAAGCCGCTCATGCACAATCTTCCCTTCAACACGGGTCAACATGTTGGAGAGCCGGCGAATATCCAGAAGGCCTGTGGCCGCGTCCTGCCGCGCAGCTTGTAACAAGATATGATCAGGTTCGTGACTTCGCAGCACATCGAAAATAAGGTCTGTGGAGAATGTCACCTGACGTCCCGTCTTTTTTTGCCCCGGCATACGCCTGGCAATCAAACCTGAGGTGAGCGCACAGTGGGCAAATGTCCGCTTCATGAGCGCAGACTCATCCAACCATTCCTCCAGATCATCCCCTAAAATATCAGGTGACAACAATTCCGACATGTCGAGATCTGACAAGTCGTCCATCGCCCAAACCCCCATTGTATACTCAGAGGCAACGAAGCCGAGTGGCTTCTTGCCCCAACGCTCAAGCCGGCGTGTCAGCAACATGCCAAGCGTTTGGTGCGCAAGGCGGCCCTCAAATGGATATAGCACCGCATAGAAACGTTCTCCGCGCGGAAAAGTTTCGATCAGCAGGTGATCCGCAGGCGGAATAGATGACCGTTGGCGCTGAATTTCGAACCATTCGCGAACTTGGGCTGGCAGCGCGCTCCACTGTTTGGGATCATGTATCATTTTGCGTACCCGCTCGGCTAGAAAAGTCGTCATCGGAAACTTGCCACCATTGTAAGATGGAATTGCGGGCTTTTCGGATTTCGAGCGCGTGACCAAGACCTGATCGTTTTCAATGCCGAGCAAACGCAATATCTCTCCTGCAAACAGGAAACTATCTCCTGGTGAGAGCGTGCCAATGAAATATTCTTCAATCTCGCCGAGCTTGCGACCTGCCCGAACCGCTTTGCGGCGTTCAGCCGTTTTGCCACCAACGAAATTAGCAAGCCGAACGTCCAGGTGCTGCGCTTCAACAATCGCACCGACATTCATGCGGTGCTTTTGCACTTCTTCTCTGGTGCGCGCGACCCACAATCCATCCGGGCGGCGGACAATGCGGTGGAACCGGTCATAGGTCTTGAGCGCGTACCCCCCGCTCGCCACAAAGTCGACAATACGTTCCCAGGTTTCCCAATCGAGATTCCGGAAGGGCGCGGCGCGGATCACCTCTTCGTACAGCTCGTCGAGCTTGAACCCCATGCCGCAAGCTCGGCCCATGACATGCTGTGCAAGCACATCCAGCGCGCCCTCGCGAATGCCCTCGCCATCCATATCACCATTTTCGACAGCCGCCTCAGCGGCGCGGCATTCGAGAATCTCGAACCTATTTGTCGGAACAAGCACCGCTTCACTCGCCTCATCCATACGGTGATTGGCACGCCCAATCCGCTGAACCAGTCGCGCGGCACCTTTCGGTGCGCCCATCTGAATAACGAGGTCAACCTCACCCCAATCGATGCCAAGATCCAGCGTGGACGTACAAACCACTGCCTTGATCGCACCTGTAGCCATAGCAGCCTCGACTTTCTGACGCTGCTCTTTGGCAAGGGAACCGTGATGCAATGCGATAGCGAGACCATCTTCGTTTGCGCGCCAAAGCTCCTGAAACAGGAACTCAGCCTGAGCGCGGGTATTTACGAATACGAGCGCCATATGAGAACGCTTAATCGCCTCATAGACTTCCGGAACTGCAAACCGGCCGGAATGTCCCGACCAGGGAATACGCTCACGCGAGACCAAAATGTTCACATTTGCGGAGATGCCGCCATCAGCCACAATTACCTTCGCATCCGGAGCGAGCCAGCGTGCCAAGGCGTCTGGATCCTTCACAGTTGCCGACAAGCCGACAAACCGGCATTGAGGTGCCCAGCGTGCAAGTGTCGCCAAACCGAGGGACAGCAAGTCCCCTCGCTTAGAAGGAGCAACTGCGTGGATCTCGTCGATGATCACGCATTTTAAATCGGAGAAAAAATCAGCGGCATGATCTGACGCAATAAAAAGCGCGAGCTGTTCCGGTGTGGTCAGGAGAATATCCGGAGGGTCGCGGCGCTGTTTCTGGCGTTTGTGGGCTGGTGTATCACCTGTGCGCGTTTCGATCCGAATGCCGAGTTCCATTTCATCAGCGGGCAGATTTAAATTTCGTTCGACATCGACCGCCAACGCTTTCAAAGGCGAAATGTATAGCGTGTGCAAGCCCGGCCGGTCTGGTTCTCCGCGCTGATTGAGCTCAATCAAACTGGCGAGGAAACCTGCCAGAGTTTTACCGCCTCCCGTCGGTGCGATCAGCAAAGCACTCTCGCCGGCGAGCGCCGCTTGCGTGAGCGCAAGTTGATGCGGGCGCGGCACCCATCCGCGCGAAGAGAACCAATCATCAAAAACGCTAGGTAGCGCAAAAGCAGGCGATGATGCATCAGCCATGTGCGATATTTAATGTAGAGCCGACTGGCCAAACGCTCTCTTGCTTCAGATAAGGTTCAGCCAAATTGTCGTTTACCTTGTCTTGAAAGACAAACCAATCGGAGCTCTCCATGCGCAAACTCATTGGACTATCAATTCTCGTTGCCTTGCCTGCGAGCGCCGAAGAGACGCCATCTTTGATTGAACTTGCCCGTCAGGTCACGACGGATGGGCCAATTTATGCCTATGACATGACTTATCAAACCGCAGAATTGACCGCTACAGGCAAAATAGACCCGACGCAGCCGGAAGGAAGCCGGGTGACTATTTACACGCCCGAGAAATCAAATTGGCCAAAAGATTTCGAAAAAGGGTTAGAGGAAATTGACGCCGATGCCGACGGCGATATCTGGTGCACGAACATGCTCGAGATTGTTCCAAGTGATGCGCAATTAGTCTCAGACGATAACGGCGTCGCACGCTACTCATTCATCCCCAAACCGGAAAACAAAGAAGACAAAAAATTCATGAAACACCTCACCGGCACGATTGATATCGACATGTCGGATGGATCGGTTCTGAATTTTCGAATGGCCTCTCAAAAATCGTTCAAGCCACATATGATGGTGAAGATAAATTCGTTTGATATGTCTGCAACGTGTGAACGCGCGCCAGACGGGCGAACTTTTATGGCAGAAATGGAAACCAAGGTTTCCGGCTCTGCAGCAATGCAGACATTTAATGAAGGTGAGACACGGAAAATTACCGCGCTCTATCCAACACGCTAATTCCCACCTGCCCCGCGCTTTAAGCGTTCACCAGCTGTGAGAGTTTTCGGCGTCTCACGCTCTGGTCTTGCCTTACCATATTTCTCTTCATAGGCGGCAAGTTCTTCTTCGTAAGCGGCTTGTTCCGCGTCGCGCGCTGCCTGCTCTGCGGCCGCCTCGCGCTCTTTGGCGGCAGATATCGCGCGAGAGATATCACGGGTAAATGCAGCAATGTCGAAACGGCCGCCGCCGCTCTCATCATAGCCCCTGCGAACGATAACCGTTTTGGTCGATGGAATGATTACGAGATACTGGCCGCGGTGGCCCATAGCAGCGAAGGTATCCTGCGGCACACCTGCTTCGCTGCCGAGCAACCAGAACTGCGCACCATACCTAAATCCTGAACCGGTTGGTTGAGCGGCACCCGGGGTCGAAACAAATCTGATGAAATCTGGGTGGATGATCTGTTCATTTCCCCAGCGACCATTCTGGAGATAGAGTTGTCCAATGCGCGCCAGATCTCGCGCAGTCGTCCAGACCTGTGAAGAAGAAATAAAGTCACCGCCCCAATCAATTTCGAGTGTGGTGCGCGTCGCCCCGATCTTCCATAGCACCTCAGTGTAGGGGAAGGCGTGATACTTTGCATCACTGCCTAAAGCTTCACGCAGCGCACGCATTGCGGCGAGCGTGTCATTATTGGCGTATTTAAACCGAGTACCAGGATCTGCTTCCAGTGTCCGCGTCAGCGCATGATCCACAACCCGGCCACCGCCAAAGTAAATGCGATCCGTTCGAGACCCGGAAATCCCGCTGTCGAGACCGCTCGCCATTTGTAGAAGGTGGCGCAGTGTAATGGATCGGCGAGGATCAGCCCCGCTTGACCAATTCTTCACGACGGCCGGGTTATCAAGCCCCAGAATGCCGTCCTGCACAGCCGCGCCAATCACTGTTGCGGTGATTGATTTCGCAACCGACCATGTCCTCTGCGGTGTGTTTGCATCTATGCCGCGATCATATCGTTCGGCGACAATCTGCCCGTCCTGCAGTACAATGACCGCGCTTGATTGCGTTCCAGCACCATAGGTTGCGCCATCAAACGCAAATGTCACAGGCGCGTCCAGGATTTCGTAAAATTCTGTGTTGAGTGCCACTCTGACATTTGATCCAATGCCGCTGGCGGTATCATTGCCGGTTGCACCACGCCAGCCAGTGAAGCTTGGCAAATAGCTTCTTGCGGAAATATCTGCGCCCGGCGGCAGCTGAGTACATCCCATGCCTTCACGCCAGGCAGCAACACGAGGCGGCGCAGATCGCGAATAGCGAACGGAGACCGTCTTTCGCGTATTGTCGACGCGCGATTGGGGCAAACGACCAAATTCCTCACGGTAATCTGGGTATATTCCGCTCAGTTCGTTTGCTTCGATCTCACCCATTGTTTGCTTTGCGTTGAATGTGGCTGAGCAAACAAAGGCGGCCTTATATCCTGCTGCCAGCGATGCGTTCATTTCGTCAGAATTTCCGCCTTCCTGCGCAAAACTGGCTGGGGCGAGAGCCAGAGACAAACAAAGAGCGGTTACGGAAAATCTACGCATCGGGTTTTTCTCCACACATATCGGAAAACTGTATTTCAGCTTATGGGTTTCGTTAGCCGGCGCAAGCGGCAGAAACATGACGCCCCCTAATATTTTGATGCGTTACGTTACTGTAACAGTCTGCAAGCTCTGGGCAATCACACCGGACAACTCTAGCTTGGTATTTGATGTTGATGCCAAGCCTCCTCCTTCAGCCGACGGCAAAAGGCCTGTATTGCCCGCCCGGCGATTTCTACCTCGATCCGGTGCGCGGCGCTGTTGACCGAGCCATTATTACCCATGGGCACGCAGATCACGCCCGCGCTGGCCATAGTAAAGTCCTTGCGACACAAGCGACGCTCGACATCATGAAAGCCCGCTACGGCGAGAATTTTGCTGGAGAAACACAAGCCCTCGCCTGGGGAGAAACCGTTGCAATCAATGGTGTTACGGTTTGGTTTTCTCCTGCCGGGCATATTCTCGGGTCAGCGCAGGCTGTTGTGGAATATCGCGGACTTCGGATGGTATTCACCGGCGATTACAAACGCCGCGCAGATCCCACGTGTCGAGGCTTCGAGATTGTACCAAATACCCACGTCCTCATTTCTGAAGCAACATTTGGGATGCCGGTATTCCGCCATCCTGATACCGAGGACGAAGTACAAAAGCTGCTCACCAGCCTTGAGCGATTTGCTGACCAAACCCACCTGGTTGGCGCGTATTCGCTCGGTAAAGCACAGCGAGTGATCAAGCATTTGCGCAATGCCGGTTATGACAAACCCATATTTACACATGGATCCCTGCATAAACTCAACGACGTGTATGCCGCACACGGCGTTGATCTCGGCGCATTGGAACCAGCAACTCTGGAAAAAAAACGTGCGATACAGGACGAGCGGTTTCGCGGCGGCGTCGTTGTTGCTCCTCCTCTGCCTTTGATGGCAAGTGGGGCCAAAGGTTTCCCGACCCAATCCTCGCTTTTTGCTCAGGCTGGATGAGTGTCCGCCAACGCGCAAAACAACGCGGCGTTGAACTTCCGCTCATCATATCAGACCATGCAGATTGGGACGAACTCACCTCTACCATCACTGAGGCCGACCCAGAAGAACTTTGGGTTACCTATGGCCGCGAAGATGCGCTGGTGCGCTGGGCAGAGCTGAATGGGCAAAAAGCTCAACCTTTACGGCTAGTTGGCTATGATGAAGCTCTTAGCTGAGGGGCTTCACAATTAAATTTACTGCAGAGGCATTGCGCGTTGCCGCAACTCGGTCATAGTCTGCCGATCAAATACTGGGACACCGATTGGAGATATCGATATGCTGAGGTTTGGGGTATTAGCAGCTGCGAGTGTTTTGGCTCTGACAGCCTGCGGAGATGTAGTTGAATTTCCCGGAACAAAAGACATTCCTGTCCGCGACGGCGAAGCTGAAACGCCAGAACCCGTAACAGAAGATCCAGTTACGCCGCCGGCTGAAACAGATGCACAGACGGATACCGCGTCAGAAACTGATCCTGTCAGCACAGATCCAGATCCGGCCCCCATTGTTGAACCACCCGTCGATCCGGACAATGGAGAGACCACCCCACCAATAGATGAAACCCAGCCGGTTGACCCAACCGAACCGACAGATGTTTCTTCAGATCCGGAAACTGATCCAGTCGAGCCAGAACCCGCGGTGTTAAGCATTGGTAGTCTGTTGGAAGTCAACGCGGAAATCTGCGCAGCGTCGGAAACAGAAACGATGACGATCGCAGAAGTTGCCGGTGCTGGTGAACCACAATCGACGTTTTCGACCGCAGTCGTGAACGGCAGCGAAGCAGACCGCTCAAACTTTCCTGGCATTGTAAAGCTTGAGCCGCGCAGGCGTATTCCCGGCACAACGCGCACGTCTTCCGGCCACTGCGCGGCAACACGAATTTCAGACCAATGGTTCGTTACCGCTGCGCATTGTCTCGATAGCGAGTATGACACCGTTACACTGGTGACCGGCGTAAACCGCTTGAACGATCCAGCCGCCACGCGTGTTGAGGCTCAAACCACAATCTGTCACAGCTCATATGGCGGGTCGGCCGAAGAATACGCCAACGATATCGCGCTCATTAAGCTCGGATCAGAGGCTGCCGCGACCCTTAGGGAAGTGCCCATCGCGCGGTTTGGGTCAACGCAAAAACTGCTTGGCGCAACAAATTATCCAACCGTCGACATGGCAGGTTGGGGCCTGACCGGCTTTTCAGGTAATTTGTCGAACGAGCTTTTGACAGCGCAGCTGAGGACCAACAATGTGGGTCCGGCCATCATTTCGATCGCCAGCCAGAACGGTGCAGGTCCCTGTGTTGGAGACAGTGGCGGACCGCTTTATGTGTCTGAAGCCGATGGCGAGAAAACGCTTGTCGGCGTTCTTTCAGTCGTGGAGAACAACCTCTCGACAGGTAAATTCTGCGAAGGCGACTATAATGGCCGCTATACCAATCTGCAAGGTTTCCAGACCTGGATCGATGCTGTGATTGATGTCTGCGACAGTGCGGGCGGTGATACACTCTGCGTAGACGGATAAGCGTCGACCGCGCTATAGTATGTGAGTTCCTTAATCTCGCAGGAGAGCCAACATGAATTTTCTTGGAAAGGCATTCACTGTTCTGAGCGGTTTGGGTTTGGCTGGCATTGGCGGGCTCTGCATCGCAACCTTGCTCGACTGGCCGCGGGAAACAACCAGCGATCTTGCCTGGCTGTTCCTCTTGGGACCTGCAGCACTGATGCTCACGCTTTCGGGACTATACGTATGTTATCGCGGTCTTGTGGCAGGTCCCGCATATGTCTCGCCCACTGGAACCGGTGAGACCGGCCCTAGCAAATAATAGGTAGCCATATGTTTAAAGTGACAGCGACGGGCCGGCGCTCTGAGATCGAAGCGGCGTGGGATGCGCTCGCCTGGGCTGATCCATCGCCAGCTGGCGCGGTTGATGCGAAGGAAGACACGCGTACCAACTGGCGTCTTTCTGCTTATGCAGAGTCAGAGGACGCTGCGAAGGCCTGTCTGGATTTGATCGCGAATACGGCACCTGGCCTGAACTCACGCTACGAGCCTTTGCCCCAGCGCGATTGGGTCGCCATGTCATTGGAAGGATTGCCTCCCGTTGAAGCCGGGCCATTTTTTGTAGCGGGAGATCACGCGATAAAGTCAGCGTCGCCAGGTAAGATCGCGATTACCATTGAGGCAGGCCCCGCATTTGGGACAGGCCATCACGGAACAACACTTGGCTGCCTTTTGGCGTTTGCTGAAACACTAAAGAGAACACGTCCCGGCCGTGTACTGGATCTCGGCACTGGGTCAGGGGTGCTCGCCATAGCGGCTTTGAAGTCAGCCGCGACAAACGCAATTGGAACTGATATCGATCCGGACTCTGTCAATACCGCGCTTCAAAACGCCCGCGATAACGATGTTGCTGCGGGTTTCAAGGCATATGCCTGCGCCGGCACACATCACGCAAATGTCCGTTCAGCGGCTCCCTACAACACGATCTTCGCAAACATCCTTGCCAAACCGCTCGTAAAGCTTGCGCCGGAGATTGCATCAATCGCAGCCCCCGGCGCAAACATCATTCTATCGGGTCTTTTGTTCCATCAAGAGCCACAAGTTCGCGGCGCATTTGATGGACGCGGTTTCATCCTGAACTCGCGCATCCATAGGGATGGTTGGTCAACCCTGCTTTATTCCAAGCCCTAACGTTCTCGGCGAATTCGGCGCGCTTCACGGCGCAACAGAATATGCGGGCGAGACGCATCGCCATTCAGCTTTCGGCCTTTAGGTCCGTTGTCAGCTTTTGGCGAGATCCGGGAGGAGGTATCTTGCGTTATCATGGTCATTTTCCTTGGTCTGCAACCGGCCCGAATGACCGATTGCGAGTGTCATATAAGGAGCCACTAGAGCTGTTTAAACGCATGTTTGACCATGCTTGCCATGCATTATTTCATGCACTCATAGGTACTTTTGTTAACTTCTTTTCGGGGCTAGTGTCTCGCGCATGAGACAAACATTTGATGTGCGCGGCGGCCCGCAAGATGGCCGCAAACATTTGCCGCTTCTGCGAGCCGAAATGGCGAAGCAGAACCTAGACGTGTTCTATATTCCCCACGAGGATGAGTACCAAAACGAATACCTTCCAGACGCCAATGAACGCCTCGCATGGGCAACGGGATTCACTGGTTCTGCGGGATCTGCGATGGTGATGGCCGACCGTGCCGTTTTGTTTGTCGATGGCCGATACACACTTCAGGGCGCAGATCAAACCGACCCCAACCTCATAGAGCAAAACGTCTTGCCCGCCCCCGGTCCCTTCAATTGGCTGCGCGAACAGGAGCTTTCAGGCAAGACTGTTGGATTTGACCCTCGCCTGATGAGCCCCAACGCGCTGAAAGATCTTACTGCAGCTGCCAGTCATGCTGACGCAGAGCTGATCGCAGTCAAAACAAATCCCATCGATGATGCCTGGCAGGATAGACCTGCGCAACCAAGCGCCAGTGTCGTCCCCCATGAACTGACATTTGCTGGTAAGTCATCAGCGGAAAAGCGTGCAGAAATTGGCGCAGCCCTCAAGAATAGCGGAGCAGATGCTACTGTCATCACTGCTCCTGCCTCGATCGCCTGGTTGTTTAATATTCGCGGCGGTGATGTCCAATGCACTCCGCTACCGCTTGGCCGGGCGATTGTTCGCAGCGATGGATCAGCCGATCTTTTTCTTGATGAGATCAAAGTCAGCGACGGCTTACGGGAACATCTCGGCAATCAGGTAACTTTGCGCCCATTGGATGCGCTTGAAGAGGGTCTGAACGCGCTCGGCGGCCAGACAATTAGTCTTGACCCTGCAGCGGCGTCAGCATGGTTTTTCAATACGCTGGAAGCAGCCGGCGCAACAATACACCGCGAAATGGATCCTTGCGCCTTGCCAAAAGCATGCAAGAACTCTGCGGAGATTGCAGGAACCACGCGTGCGCACCAGCGCGACGCAGAAGCACTCATCCGGTTCCTGCATTGGCTCGATACCGAAGCCCAGTCGGGAGAAATCACAGAGATTCAATCTGTCGAAGTTCTGGAAAATTTCCGCGAAGAAACAGGCGGACTGGCAGATCTCTCGTTCGAGACAATTTCGGGCTCTGGTCCGAATGGCGCTTTACCACATTACCGCGTATCTTCTGCAAGTGACCGCAAAATGCAGCGCGGCGAGCTATACCTGGTCGATAGCGGCGGTCAGTATCTTGACGGCACGACCGACGTTACGCGCACGGTTGCGATAGGTGATCCAACCGAAGAGATGCGCACTCGCTTTACCCTTGTTCTGAAAGGACACATCGCGTTATCAACAGTGCGCTTTCCACCCGGAACGACAGGAACTCATCTCGATACGCTGGCACGTCATGCGCTCTGGCAAGCAGGTCTCGATTATGATCACGGAACAGGCCACGGCGTTGGCGTGTATCTCGGTGTACATGAAGGCCCACACCGCATTGCCAAACCTTGGAATGCCATCCCGCTGGCACCTGGCATGATTGTGTCGAATGAACCTGGCTACTACAAACCGGGCGGGTACGGTATTCGCATCGAGAATCTTCAATATGTGACCGAGCCAGAAGCGATATCAGGCGGCGAAATAGATATGCTTGGCTTCCATCCGATTACGCTCGCCCCCATCGCGGCCAACCTGATTGTGCTTGATTTGCTCACAAGTGCCGAACGCAGCTGGTTAAATGCATATCACGCACGCGTTTGGGCGGAGATCGGACCGCGCCTTGAAGGTGAAGTGAAAGAGTGGCTGCAAACCGCCTGCGCCCCACTCTAGAATATCGCGAACCTTCTTTCTCACCGAAAATTACATCGGCGGCGCTTTAACCGCTGCCGATTAACGCAAGCCACTCCGCCTCGGTCATCGTTTGAACGCCGAGGCTTTCTGCCTTTTTGAGTTTTGACCCCGCCTTAGCGCCAGCAACGAGGATATCAGTTTTTCCGGAAACGGATCCGGAAACTTTTGCACCCAGCGCAGTCGCGCGTGCTTTAGCTTCATCTCGTGTCATCTGCTCGAGCGTACCTGTGAACACGACGGTTTTTCCAGCAACCGGACTATCAGACTGCGGCGCTTCACCATCCAGCACATCAATCTCCGCCATCAGCGCCTTCATCATTTCACGGTTGTGCGGTTCGTGAGCGAACGCCATTAGCGACTTGACGGCCGTTTCACCAATGCCGTCGAGCGACATCAATTCCGCCGCAGCAACTCCCCCAAGCCCCTCTTCGCTCGCCTGCTCGACCAACGCCCAAAAACTCTGCCAACTGATGAAATGACGCGCAAACAGATCTGCGCTGGTACGTCCAACATTGCGAATTCCGAGCGCAGCCAGAAATCGACCAAACGGCGGTGTGCGCGCCCGGTCAATTGCTGACATCAACAAGCTGGCGGACCGCGCACCAAATCCTTCCCACATATCCAATGGTGGGAACCCTTCTTCGGCGATACGCGCCTCAAGCCGGAATATATCTTGCGGGGCACGCACAATGCCCTTTTCGTAAAAGAGTTCAACCTGTTTCGCACCAAGGCCGTCAATATCGAGCGTGCCGCGTGAGACAAAGTATTTCAAACGTTCTGTCAATTGCGCCGGGCAAATAAGTCCGCCGGTGCAACGCCGGCGCACATCAACTTCACCCTTGTCGTTTACCTCTCGAACCGCTTCCGAACCACATTCCGGGCATACGGCCGGCACTACCCATTTCGGGCCTCCACCAGATTTCACGACGCCCAAGACTTGAGGGATCACGTCCCCTGCGCGCTGGATCTCGACGACATCGCCGACACGCACGCCCAAACGCTCAATTTCGTCTTCATTGTGAAGCGTTGCGTTTGAGACGACAACACCGCCCACAGTGATGGGTGAGAGACGCGCGACCGGAGTCAGCGAGCCAGTTCGGCCGACCTGGATATCAATCGCTTCCAGCTGCGTAGTTGCTTTCTCAGCAGGAAACTTATGCGCAATCGCCCAGCGAGGTGCACGCGATTGGAACCCAAGTCGCTCTTGCCAGTCGAGGCGGTCGACTTTGTACACAACACCATCGATGTCATAGCTCAATTGCGACCGCGCATCGGCGATGCTCTGATAAGCGGCGATTAAGTCATCCGTGGACGTATGACGCGTGAATAAGGGGTTTATTTCAAACCCCCAACTCTGGAGCAGGTGAACAGCCTCGCTTTGTGTATCTGCAAAGTCGCCTGATGTTTCACCCCAAGCATATGCAAAGAATTTTAGCGGCCGAGATTTCGTAACGGAGACGTCTTTCTGGCGCAAACTCCCGGCAGCGGCATTTCGCGGATTTGCAAAGGTTTTTCGACCCGCCGATGCCTCTGCCGCATTCATCTGGGTAAAGTCTTCGCCTGACATATAAACTTCGCCGCGCACTTCGATCCGGCTTGGCCATCCCTTGCCAGCGAGTGAGTGCGGTATGCTTTCTATGGTCTTGGCATTCGCGGTGACATCCTCTCCAACAGCGCCGTCCCCCCTGGTCGCAGCGCGCTCAAGGATCCCGTCTAGATAAAGCAAGCTAAGGGAGAGGCCGTCGATTTTCGGTTCTGCGGTCAGGGCGAGTTCATCTGTGTCAGATAAACCCAGAAAACGGCGGATGCGCGCGGCAAAGTCTTCGACATCTTCGTTGCTAAACGCATTGTCGAGAGAAAGCATCGGAGCGCCGTGAGCGACTTTTGCAAATGTGCCGCTCAGCGCCGCTCCCACGCGGTCGGTTGGGCTATCTTTGCGCTTCAGCTCTGGAAACCGGGTTTCGATAGCAAGATTGCGAGCGCGCATCTTGTCATATTCGGCATCGCTTAGATGCGGATCATCTTCGTTATAGTATGCCGCATCAGCCAGTTTGATTTCAGTCGCAAGGCGCGCAAGTTCGGCCTTTGCCTGTTTTTCGGTCAGCGCATCAACGGCAATATCACTCATGGACCTTCCAACAATCTGGTCGCGGCCGCGCGGGCCTCCTGCGTAATTGACGCGCCAGATAGCATTCGAGCAATCTCTTCTGTTCGCGCGGCACCATCTAGCGCAGCAATTTCCGTCTGACCAAGCTTGCGCCCGCGCGAAACTGACTTTTCCACAAGCCATTGATCACTGGCCGCCGCCGCGACCTGAGGTGAATGCGTAATCGCAAGCACTTGCGAATGCCGGTTTGAAAGGTGGGACAAGCGCTCACCTATTGCGGCGGCAACAGCTCCGCCTACACCCTGATCAACCTCGTCGAAAATAAGCGTGGCCGCGCCGCTGGTTTCGGCAAGCGCACACTTAAGCGCTAAGGAAAACCGGGCGAGTTCACCGCCAGAGGCAATCTGGCGCAAGGGGCCGTATCCACTGCCGGAATTAGTTTCGACCTCAAACTCTATATGATCTGAACCATTGGCACCCCTGTCTGCCGCTGGAAGCGGCGTAATGGAAACACGCATCTTCACCGAAGCCAATTTGAGCGGCTTCAGTTCCTTCACCACTGCTTTTTCAAGCCGGGAAGCGGCGGTCTCACGCGCTTTCGTAAGGGCATTTGCAGCTTGCTGCCAGCGCGCTGATGCTTGTTTTTCAGCGTCCCTTGCGCGGCGCAAGCGCTCGCCCCCTGCGGTAAGAGATGCGAGATCTGATGAAAGTCGCACGTGAAGTTCAGGAAGACTTTCAACCTGAACATTATGCTTGCGGGCCTCCGCCCGAAGCGCAAACAAGCGTCCCTCCGCGCGCTCAAGGCTGGCAGTGTCCTGCTCGGCCACCCCCGAAAGCGCCGAGATCGCAGCGCTTGCTTCAGCGAGCTCGATCAGCGTTCGCTCCAGAGAATCGCCTGCTTGTGCGACAATTGCTAATGTCTTTGGATCTGTTTCTGCAAGGCCGGGCGTCATTCGAATGCGTTCAATCGCGCGAGCAGCTTTTGTAAGCGCTTTCTCTGCACTTGAAGCGCGCAGCGCTGTCTCCGCATCAGCAATTGCGCCAGCCATGCGCTCTGCCTGCATGAGATATGTACGCTCAGACGTCAGCAACGCTGCCTCTCCGGCTTCTGGCGCGAGTTTATTCAGCGCAGCAACGGCGCTTTCCAACCACTCACGATTTGCATTTGCTGACGCAGCTTGCGCTTCCAGGTCCTCTCGCTCAGCGCGCGCGGACATAAGTCTCTTCCAGGCAAGATCGCACGCCTCAAGCAAACTCTCATTTCCTGCAAACTGATCAAGCAAGGCACGATGCCGCGAAGGCCGTGTCAGCGCTGATGCCGAATGCTGACCGTGAATTTCAATCAGCGTTTCGCCAATATCTGACAATAGAGCGGCGCTGACCGGTCGATCATTCAGAAAAGCCCTCGCCGGGCCTTTCGACGGAATTACACGGCGCAGCGTGAGCGTTTCACCAATATCAGCAATGATGCCGGCTCTTTCCAATATGCTCCAGACCGCGTGACGAGCATCGGGTGCAAACTCAACCGCAACGCAGGCATGTGTGGCACCGGCCCGCACAAAACGCTTCTCTGGTTTTCCACCGAGCGCGCACCCTAAGGCATCCAGAATGATCGACTTCCCAGCACCGGTCTCCCCTGTCAGGGCCGTAAACCCGGTGAGAGGTTCAAGATCGACCGACGCAGCTAAAACGAAATCACGGATGGAAATAGTAACGATCATTTCCGCCACATAGCATGAGAACAAAATAGGAACAAGTGGATTTGCCGTTTACCTGTTCTCGTTTATCTCCGCCGTTATTGCGATCTTATGGTTAAGGCCGGCGCAAAATTCATCAGTCCAGATTTCATAAATCTAAACAGCGCGTTGATAGCTTTGAGATCGAAATAACCTTCTAAGGACGGCTGAGGGTCAGAATGACAGAGATAACGGGCACAGATGCTCACGAAGAACTCGTGGGTACAGTAGATAACGATACAATTCTAGGAATGGGGGGCCATGATGTCCTCAAAGGCAGCGACGGCAACGACATCCTCGATGGCGGCGAAGGGAATGATATCCTTTATGGCGACGAAGGTGATGATACGCTGATCGCTGGTGCCGGATACGACATCCTCGATGGCGGCAGTGGAAGCGACACCTATCTTGTTGGGCTCGACGGCCTCGGCATGGTCAATTTGTTTGTCGATACGGGATTTGATGGAACCGATGTGATCCTCGCAACAGACGAAGGCACGGTCATCGGTCTCAACGGCTTTAACGAAGAAAGCGGGATTGAAGAGATCTCAGCAAATGGCTTTGGCGGCGTTACGATCGCTGGAAGCGACGACGCCCAGTCCTTAATCTTCACGAACACAACGCTCACCGGCATTGTCATGATCAATGCACTCGGCGGGCATGATTATGTAACTGGAAACGATCAAGCAAACCACATTGACGGCGGCGACGGCCACGATGTCATCAACGGAGAAGGCGGCAGTGATTACCTTTATGGCGGCACCGGCAATGATATTATCGATGGCGGGCTTGGAAACGATCACCTATTCGCTGGTGCTGGATATGACACACTGAATGGCGGAGCTGGCAGCGACACATATTACATAGGTCTCGCTGATACCGGTCAGGTGAACACCTACAATGACACGGGCACGGAAGGTAAAGACCGCATCCTCGCAACAGAAGACAGCGCAGTGATTGGCCTGAACGGTTTTGGTCCGGACAGCGGCATTGAAGTCATTAGCTCCAACAAATTTGCTGATGTCACGATTGCTGGCTCAGACGAAGCGCAAACGCTCGACTTTTCCGGAACAATTCTTCGAAAAATTTCGATGATCAACGCACTCGGGGGACATGACACTGTCATCGGAAACCACCAACGAAACAATATCGATGGCGGCGCAGGTCATGACGTTATTGACGGCGGTGACGGCAATGACTGGCTTTACGGCGGCGAAGGCAATGACATGATCTTCGGCGGCAATGGCAAAGATCGCCTGTTTGCGGGAACTGGCTTTGACACATTGGATGGCGGTGAAGGCAGCGATGTTTACTTTGTCGGGCTCGGCGATACCGGTCAGGTCAACGTATACTCGGACACCGGCACAGAAGGCAAAGACAGGATCCTGGCCACAGAGGACGGCACAGTAATTGGGTTAAATGGATTTGGCCCCGATAGCGGTATTGAGTTGATCTCTGGCCGCAAGTTCGCCGGTGTGACGATCGCAGGCAACGACGAAGCTCAAACGCTCGACTTCTCCGCAACCAAGCTCAGCCGGATCGCGATGATCGAAGGGCTTGGGGGTCACGATACCCTTATCGGCAACGGCCAGAGCAATCGTATGGATGGCGGTGCGGGGCACGACATTCTTCACGGCGAAGATGGCAATGACTGGCTCTACGGCGGCGCAGATAACGACATCCTTTATGGCGGAAATGGGCGCGATAAGCTCTTCGCTGGCTCCGGACACGACATCCTCGATGGCGGCAAAGGCAGCGATGTCTATTTCTTCGACACAAGTTCGAACGATGGTTCGAACGACATGATCGATACCGGCACAGAAGGCAAAGACCGCGCGGTCGCTACTGAGGATGGCACGGCAATCGGTCTGGCAACCGTATTTACCGCTGACAATGGCATTGAAGTCATCTCAGGGCGCAAGCACACCGACGTTTCAATTTTCGGTACAGCTGTCGACAATGAATGGGATTTCACAGATGTGAAACTCCACAATATCGACTTCATCGACGGCGCGCTCGGAAATGACGTTATCACCGGTTCTAATCGCCACGACACAATCCTTGGCGGTGAAGGAAATGATGAGCTCTTCGGTGGTCGCGGCCGCGATACGCTTGATGGCGGAGTGGGAGACGACTTCCTGTCCGGCGGTGCTGGCCGGGATATCCTGACCGGCGGCGAAGGTCTTGATGTGTTCACGTTTGAAGCGGGTACAAACCGCGACACAATAACGGACTTCACAGCCGGTGAAGACCTTATCGATCTAACGGCACTCGAAGGCGTAGACGGCTTCGATGACCTTCGGATCGATGACACAGATGCAGGCGCACAGATCTTCCTCGATGGCGGGCGTGTACTGCTGGAAGGCGTCAGCGCCGATACGCTGACCGAAGATATGTTCCTGTTTGGATAGTCTGATCTAACCCCCAACGCCAACCACTCTGGCCGCCTTTCGCTTACCGCTGAGGGCGGCCATTTTCTAGGTTGGCCTTAAGATGTGTCCGCTTCGCAGCAGGGCCGGCAACTTGTAGGGCGCTGGTCGCTCCGATCTTCCGTGTGCGCTGTTTACCCTCGTCCAAGCAAGCGGGATAGAAAGCCCTTGCGGTCTTCATCCGTCACCGCATCCGGGTCAAGCCCCTCATTTGTCATAAGACGGTAGCTGCGCTGATACCATTCAGACTGCGGATAATTATATCCAAGCACGGACGCAGCCGCGAGCGCTTCGCCTTTCAGTCCAATCGAGAGATATCCCTCTACAAGACGATGCAATGCCTCTTCAGAATGACTTGTTGTTTGGTAGGTTTCAACCACTGTGCGGAAGCGGTTGATCGCCGGCAGCGGCTGACCGCGGCGCAGGTACCAACGGCCGATGTCCATTTCCTTGCCGGCGAGCTGGTCATTCACCATGTCCATTTTTAGCGAAGCATCCTTGGCGTATTCCGAATCCGGAAAACGACGGATAATATCCTGAAGCGCAACTTTCGCGTCTTCAGTTATCTTCTGGTCCCGGCCGACATCCATGATCTGATCGAAATGAGACAGGGCAATCAAATAGTAGGCGTAAGGTGCATCCTCACTGCCGGGGTGAAGCGACACATAACGCTGCGCGGTTGCGATAGCATCTGTGAATTTGCCAGACTCATAAGACGCGAAGGCTGACATCAACGAAGCGCGGCGGGCCCAATCAGAGTAAGGGTGCTGACGCTCAACCTCGTTGAACAACTCAATTGCGGCCAAATAATCATTTTTGTCGAGTTCTTCGGCTGCAGCAGAATAAAGCTGCTCAACCGGGCGCTCAACATAGACGCGCTCTTGCGATCGGCGCTGAGACTGACACGCGGTTACTGTCAAAACTGCCGTCATTGCGGCGATTCCCGGGATCATATGCGAACGCTTCATATTTACCGCGTCTCCTTGCATTTCTGATTCAACTCCACCGCATTATCCGCATGCGGCGGCTAAGTCCAAGCCTGTAATGTCACAATCTCCAACAATCGTGATGATTCTATACTTGTTCCTTAAGCCTTTCGCTCTATTTACCGAACTAAGTTAGAACATCTCTAGATTGTAACAACTCGCTCACGAAGGGTAAGCGACCATGGAAGTGAGTATATCGAAGCAGCTAAGCGCTGCAGAAATCGACCGCCACGTCGGTGACCGCATTCGCCGCCGGCGGGTTATGCTGGGCCTCACCCAGGAACAATTGGGGGAAGCGCTCGGAATTTCCTATCAACAAATCCAGAAATATGAGACGGGCGCAAATCGCGTCAGTGCGGGCCGATTGTTCATGATCAGCCATATTCTGGAAGTGAGCGTGGGAACTTTGTTCGACGGGCTCGGCGAAGAGGTCGACAACGAAATGACCAACACTTCCCGGCATGTGATTGAATTGGTACGCGCGTTCTCAAAGATCAGCGACGACAAAGTCCGCGGCTCGGTTATGTCACTTGTACGCACTCTGGCTGATCGCGGCGACGCCGATGAGATCAGCTCTGCCAATGGCGTTGACGAAGAAGCGCCGGGCTCATACGCAAACTAGTCTGCTCGATTAATTTAACGGTCAGCTAGGCCTGCGCACTGCGGCTGACCGCTTGTTTCAGGTCGCTGACCTCGTCAACTTCCCAGCACCAGGCTGTCGGTGTTTCCAAGAGCTTGCGCACCAGCGCATTGTTGAGCGCGTGACCCGGCTGATTTGCTTCATAGCATCCTGCAATCGGGCCACCTGCCAGCATAAGATCACCGATCGCATCCAGAATTTTGTGTCGCACAAACTCATCTCCTGTGCGCAATCCTTCAGGATTGATGACCTTCTCCCCTTCGATGACAATGGCGTTGTCCAGCGAGCTGCCAAGCCCAAGACCCATGGCTCGCATCTTTTTTGCGTCTTTCATAAATCCAAAGGTGCGAGCAAATGCGAGATCGCGCGCAAATACGCCCGGCATCATACGGAGCGCCATCTGCTGCACGCCTATGGCAGGATTATCGAAGTCGATACGCACACGTATGGTCAGGAAATTATCGCTGGTCGGGGTGAGCTTCGCCCATTTCGGCCCCGTCTCGATTTCTACCGTTTCAAGGATACGAATGCGGCGGCGCGGTGCGCTCTGCTGTTTTAGCCCGGCTTGCAGCAAAAGCTCTACAAACAAAGTGGATGAGCCATCCATGATGGGCACTTCCGGGCCGTCTATTTCGACGATAACATTATCGAGCCCAATCCCTGCACAGGCCGCAAGCAGGTGCTCGGTGACGGCAACGCTCACGCCGTGCTCATTTGTCAGTGTCGTGCCGAGAGTGACGCTGGAAACAGTGTCGCCAATCGCTTCGACGACATTGGGCTTGTCTGTGATGTCTGCGCGAACAAATCGAACGCTTGTGCCGATATCAGCGGGGCGAAACACGAGTTTTGACTTCTTGCCCGAATGAACGCCTATGCCCGCACACATCGCTGGACGCATCAGAGTCTGCTGAAACTGCACCAATCGGCCCCTTTATTTACGCAACTCTTCTCTAAATGCGCGAAGTCTGAAGAACCTCAACACACCGATTATTTCGGAATGTTTCTATACCTTCGCTTTTGTTCCACAGCATTGTTCTATATGGATAATATGCCTGTGGCAGGTGTGTCACACTTTCGTCATATGCGCAGAACGCATCGCCCCTCAGCCCGTCAACTTTTAGGCTTGCGTAGGCTGTAGCGCGTTTGAAAGCGACGCTCAGGCAGGTTTGCCAACAAAATCCGACACTCCGGCCCGGAACCAAAGCGGCGGAAATTCGCCACGAAAAGTCACAGATTCTCAATGCTCGAATGTCGGGATTGCTCAAAACCAGCCAGTCAGGTTGCTACGATAAAAAAAACGTAGAAATGGGTCAGCGCCCCATAGCCGGAATGATAAAGTCCCCGACGATCTCATTGCGCCAACGTCCCCAAATTCCACCCTGACGGTAGTTGCCGCCCATGAGCAGAACCGAGAGTTCTAACTCAGGAACCACGATCAGGATCTGTCCCCCATTGCCAGTGGCTTCGTAGGATCTATAGGTTCGATCTTCCGCATTCACTTCGTCCACGCGCCACTCGTATGCGGCACCTCCGCCGAAGTAGGAATTGCTGAAGTCTTCCGACGTCATTCCCGTTGTTCCAGGGGTGATCTCAATAAATGTGGTGGTCGACTCTTCAATCCAATCGGAATCGATGATTTGCTCGCCATTCCATCGACCATCTGACGCGTAGAGCGCGCCGATCTTCAAGATGTCGCGCGGACGCATGTAGACGCCCCCTCCGAGGTACGCTGCGCCGTTTGGAGCGAGGTTCCATTGGTAGGGACCGAAGTCGAGCGGTTTGGCGATGAGATCATCGAACAACTCTACGATCGGTTTCTTGCCCACTTCTCGCAATGCAGCGCCGACGAGATTGATGCTTCCGGAACAGTAAGCGTATCGGGTTCCCGGCTCGTGGAGCATCGGAAGACGCGATGTGTAGACCCAGAAGTCACTCTCTTGTGTTTGCTCCCACATTCTGTCTTCCGAGCCCGGGGAGTCGCGGTTCACATCACAGTCGAGTCCGCTGGAAAAACTCATCAAGTGGGCCAACGTGATTTCCGCTTTCCGGGGGTCGTCAAGCGGCTCGCCTACGGCCGCCAGCAATTTGGGTATCGGGCGATCACCTGAACCGATATCGAAGCCTTTGTTCTGCAGCGCGCCGACAAGTACGGGCGCAAAGACTTTTCCCAGTGAGCGGGTGTCGTGCGTCGTGTTCCGGTCGTAACCATGGAAGTACTCTTCCATCAGCAATTCGCCTTGATGGGCAACAAGCACAGAATGAATGAGGCGCGGGCGGGCGCTCCGCGGGTCCGATGTGGCCAGTTCCCTAACAAGTGCGTCAAGCAAGTCACGGTCAAAGCCTGCATCTTCCGGCGTGGTTACGCTCCAACCATCGCCAAGATCTGGTGGCGCTAAATACGGCGCTGCCTGTTCGCTTTGGTTTCGCGACATATAGCCGTGGGCATCTTCACTTTGAGTGCGCTCCAAGGCGAGCGTCTCGCCAAACCAAGTATGCACGAGATGCAAGTCGCCGTTGATGAGATTGAACGCGTGTCGAGCCTCTCGATCGCCTTCGCCCGCTACGAGCGCCCATTCGTTCGGCC
Organism: Hyphomonadaceae bacterium; assembly: GCA_965263325.1. Taxonomy (GTDB): domain Bacteria; phylum Pseudomonadota; class Alphaproteobacteria; order Caulobacterales; family Hyphomonadaceae; genus CBDHGY01. The sequence goes on from CBDHGY010000001.1 coordinate 72,959, forward strand.
CTTCCGGTTCCACCACGAACCGGGTTGCCCGCATAATCTCGTTGCGTTCCGGGTTTCGAACCACGGCGGCAAGCTCGCCGGTCTTGGTTTCGAACACATCAAGGAAAACCCGGAATGGTCGCGCTTGGGATGAGATCTTCCCCGTCCAACGTTCGTCTTCAGTGCGTTGTAGAGAGACCAAAGTAACCATCTCAGAGTAAGCTAAAGAGTTAGCGGGTTGGAACCAGCGGCCCTCGATCATTGACCCGTCCTCTGTCAACTGACCTATGAATCGATGATCGTCGGGCAACGCTATTGCGATCTCATCGCTTTTGACAGTGACTGTAGCAGAGTGGTCACCGACTTGGGCTGACCATTGCCCGTCTGTGCGCTGGATATCAAAATTGATATCCGATGGTGGCTCCTCTGCCGACCACGCCCAAAGGCCGATTATAGGTTCCGGTTCTGCTGGCTCCGAATGCCCGCAAGCCCCTTGCAGGATCATGGCCAAGAATGCCAAAATCATACTTAATATTTGATGCTTGAA
>CBDHGY010000002.1:0-3229067 GCA_965263325.1 Hyphomonadaceae bacterium
TCATCGTCGATTAAAAGGATCGTTTGTGGATCATCGTCGTTCTTATCTTGCGCACCTGTTTTCGTTTCAACTGAATTGTCACAAATGATCAATCCGCCAAGCTCAAATCGAGTGCCACTCTCACTATCACCCAATCGCAAATCAAGCCCCAACATATCGCAAAACCGTTTGACGATGGTCAGACCAAGACCGTGACTGTCCTTATACGAACTCGACGTACTTGCATTGGCGATGAGTGTGTTTTCGGCAAAGGCGACTTGAACCTCTGCCGGCAGACCACAGCCGTCATCTTCAACTACGAGAGATATGTGATCTCCTGATTGCGCGTAGAAGACTTTAACAATGCTCCCTTGCGAGTGATAAATTGCATTCGAGACAAGGTTTCTTAGTACTCGACCGAGAAGCACATGATCAGTTGTGACGTTTACATTGGGTAAATCGATTTGAACGTCCAGGCCCTTTTGCGCACCCATTTCAACATAGTCGGCCTGAAGTTGAAGCGCGATTCTTTCGAGTGAAAAAACGCTTGGGTTGGCAGTCAGTTCTCCAGAATCAAGCATAGCCGAATCCAAGAGCGCTTCGAGAAAAACGGTTAGCTCAGTGAGCGAATTCTGAATTTGCAATAGGTTCGATTTACTGATTTTCTGATCTTCGCCATATTGGGCCGATTCAATCATCAAGTTCGCAGCATAAATGGGTTGACGCAAATCGTGGCTCACCATCGCGAGAAATTTGGATTTATCTCTATTCGCCTGATCAGCGGCGGTGCGTGCTTTCATTTCCTCCGAACGCGCGAGATCTAGCTCACGCATTTTCGATTCTAGTTTGGCCAGGAGCAGCTCTCGTTGTGAAACAAATTGACGCCTTTGCGCGTTCGACCACCCAATCAGCCATCCTAAACACAGAATAATAAGCCAGACTGCGAGTACAGCGAGCGAAGCATAAGTAAGAGAATGTCCATTAGAGCGCCAAAGCATGAAAATCACACATGGTAAGCTCACGCCAACCGTGAGCAATGTTCGCAACATTCCATTTCGTTTCAAAAGCACACCGCATAATGCGATCAGACCATAGAATATGACCAAGAGTAGCTTTGATTCCTGGGACATCCCATCAAACCAAAGAATGATGGGGACCGCCCAAATGAGTCCGACGAATATTATCGCTGGTACTTCAATCGACTGACGCGTTCGCGCTTTTGAATGAACCCAGACTTCACCTGTCAGAGCGCCCGCGGCTATAACCAGCCATACCCACGCTCGCTCCTGCCGCGTTTCCACCCAATACAGCAATGATATCCCAATAGCGAGAACAAGCATCGACACGAAATAGGTCGCCAGCACACCAATCTGACGGGGCGCGCGGCCAATTCGGATCGAGTTCAATCGATTGAGCATGCCAACTCATAGAAGATACAGCTTCATAAATCGAATAGTACATCTGTAGGAGTAGATCCACAAAATATTAGGCGCATATTGAACCCGTTCATCACCTAAGGAGCATTCGATGAGATGGCTCGTAACTTCGATCTGTACCTGTGTCCTGTATTTTTTTGCGCCGCAGCATGCGAGCGCCGAAGGACGGATTATGATTACTACGTATACCAATGATTTTGAATTCGCAGCAGGAAATATTGGATGCCCTAAGGGGCCATGGGGTAGTGCTTTTGTCGTCGATCTAAATCGACTAGGCGACAAAATGAATATTCGAAATTACGAAGAATTGTTTCGATTAATTGATCGATATGAACGACGTCATGGCATTCAAATTCGATCTAAAACACGCGTTGAGAATTTCGAAGTGATTGAGGACCGAATCCGAACTGAGGCGACTGGACCTGTGGATGAAGTCGGGAGGTTGCTCTGTGAACTTATCGCAAGCTCTTTATGAGCTATTTTCGCTCCGACTTAATTCGACTGCTAATCTCTCAGATCCGGGAATTTGATTCGCCTGAAAGGTAAGCGGCAAGAAGTGACTTAAATCGCTTCAAGTAGGACATTGGTGTGAACCAATTCAATGTCCACTTTTGGCGAAAATCATCCCTACGATAGTGGGGTGTGAGCGGCAGGAACGGGCGCAAAAGAAGCCGAAACGAACTTCGCGCGAACGGCGACTTTCCGAGTACTAAGACGCTCGCCAAGTTCTGCCATCGGTGCGAAGATGGCCCTTTTCAGTCGTCTAGTGCAAATCCTCAAATGGCTTAACACTGCTCAACGATGGACACTGGGTAGAACCCAACCTTCCTAGGGTTGTGGTTATTACGCTGCGTGAGTCTTTAAACGCCCTAACTAAAACGCTGCTCGTCGACATGATCCGCCGATTTGCGCGAGATTCGAAATGTCATTTCCGAGTTCGAATGCGCTCTGCTCGCTGTTACAGCGACCATCTTGGTCGAAAAATATCGATCAAAGTGTGTCAACAGTTGTATCTGAAACACTTACATCGCTGGTATGACTACAATACACGCTAGTCAAGTTTCCTGCGAAAACTCCACTTTAAACCGCCCTCCGAGTAAAAAGCCCCAAAAAAATTCTGATCAGAGTGAAACAAAACGTGCTTTCAAGTCTCTAATATATATGGCGATAAAAAAGCAGATAATGTGAGGCTGATGGATGCATTCGCGCCATTCGTGGATGGCGCTCAATTCGCAACGTGCGACCCAATAATATCTCAAATGAGAATGTTTGAATGCCGGTCCACGTGGATCGGGCTGGCCCATAAGGAATCCGTGATAAGTGCGTTTGCGCCGAAAAGACGTGCAGCTTTCTCGGCGGGCCGCAACGCTGTTCCGTCCGAATGCGCGGCCCGTGAGGTTGAGCTTGACGCCCTCCGAACTGCACGCCCGGAACGAGATCGACACTTTCGCACTTTTAAATGCAATGCGAGGCTACCTCTAAAATGGACCACGGAATCTGTCATGACAGCTTCCGGCTACCGGTTATCGTTTTGGTCCTATTTTCGCAGGCAACATCCGAACGAAACGCTAGAACATCAAGCGCCAGCATGGTCAGCGGCAATGGCACCTCGATGAGGTCTTCGTGATGATCAAAAACGTCCAACATCATCTTTGGCGCACCGTCAATCATGAAGGTGATATGCTGGCGAGCTTCGTCACTAGAGCCCGGAATAAGCACACTACACTTGGGTTTCTGAAGAAAGCAATGAAGCGATTAGGATCGCCGAGAGACCGGGTCAAAGTCCGTCTTCGATCCTATTGGGCGGTAAAAAAAGAGATTAGAAGAAGCGCCCGCCCAGAGGTCGGTCGCTACTTAAACATTCGGGCCGAAAACAGCCATTTGCCTCCACGAAACCCGCACCTGCAACCCATACTTTCCGTCATAAATTTCAGTTAGTCTTCGAACTCAGTAACAAGCATCTTCACACAGGAGTTTCGCAAAAATGCGCTCAATGTTTCTTGTTCTACTTTCTCTCAGCGCGTGCGCCGTAGGAGCCCCAGATTCGCTTCAGAAATCAGTTCCTGGAGATCGTGTCGATCAGTTGCAGCAACAAATGAGAGATAGCGAATCTGGGCCCCTCATCGCAGCGCATCGCGGCTGTTGGCGAGGTGCGCCCGAAAATTCATTGCGCGCGATCGAGGCCTGCATTGATCTCGGAATAGAGATTGTCGAAATCGACATTCGCCGCTCCCAGGATGGTGTACTTATCGCCATGCATGACCCAACGCTGGATCGCACAACGACGTCCTCTGGATTGGTTTCAGAAACTGATTTTGCGACCTTGCAAAGTCTTTACCTCAAATCGGGGTTAGGTGGAGACGACGCAGTGGTCACGCCAGATAAAATCCCGACTTTCGAGGAGGTCATGCGCGCAGCTGAAGACCGCATTCTTGTCAATGTCCATGCAAAGCAAGACGTGTTTGAACAGGTCGTTTCGGAACTAACTGAACTGGATCTATTGGACCATGTCATCTTGAAGCGTGGGCTGACCATCGAAAACGCCGCAGAGAATTTGAAGGCGGACGTTATTCAAGATGTTCTTTTCATGCCACAATTCATAGAAAGAGACGTCGCCCTGAGCGAATTTGCCAACGTCGTCAGCCCCTACAATCCACCGGCGGTCGAAATCAAGTTTGCAACGGATGAATTCCTAATGGAGGGTGTTGATGAGCTCCGGGCAAACAATATCCGGATCTGGCTCAGGACCCTCAACTCTAAGCCTGAAAATTCTGGTGGGCGAATTGATGCGCTCGCGCTCGAAGATCCCGATAAAAATTGGGGGGAACTTTTCGACATGGGGGCGAGCGTAGTACAAACCGGTCAACCGGAAGCCTTACTCGACTATCTTCAACGTACAGGTCGTCGATAAAGAGCGAACAATGCCCGCTAGCCGGATCTGCTGATCCGGCTGGCTTCATTGCAATCCGGCGACGATGTCTGTGACAATACTCGGTCAGGGTATCTTATAAAGGAAGAAAGCTGCTGCCAAAGGTTTCAACGAGCGCTTCGCGCTGAGGGCTGCGATGAAGAAGTGTTTACTTAAGTCTGTGATTCAATACCCGATCAATCCTCGGACGCAAACGCCAAAAACACAGCCGAAAAAAACCGCGTATGCTTGCGGCGGTAAGTTTGAGTGGATGCACTCTGAAAGAGCGCCAGAATTACGCGATTACCGATATTGCGAAATTGAACACCAAATCAGCATTAGTCAGCCTATAGGTTTATCGGACGGACGCTTTCTTTGGGTGCGCGCGACCTATTTGAGATCGTCTGCATCTTTGTAGGGTCCAGAATTATCAAAGCGTCGCTCTTGCATGGTGGAGATAGATCCGCGCAATATCGATTTGCGACCATTGATCTTTTGCATCTGGAAGTCATCATAGAGATGACCAAGCACAGTGCGTGCTTCATAGGTCAGCGTGTCACCGTCGATTGTGATGATTTGATAAAAAGGCGTGTTTTCGGCCTTCCGTGCTAAAACAACGCCATCTTTGGCGTAACTATCCCAACCATCGGGCCGAAACGGGTACTGTTTTGGACCACTGACTGAGTTTACAAACATGGTCTGAACATCGCTGCCATTTTCAGCCCCCCAACCAAGACGTTCCGGTGTTTGTCCGATGGCACCGCGCGCATAGGTATGATCGTGACCCTGTAGGACAAGATCCACTGCATGCTTCTTGAGTATAGGCAGGATCGCGCTGCGACGGACGACACTGTCACGCTCCTTGCCGGAGGAAAAAACCGGATGGTGCATTGTCACGATTTTCCAATCTGCATCGCTGTCAGCGAGTTTGCGATCCAGCCAGTCCGCTTGATCCGCTATGTTGCTGCTTTGCGTTGACAATACGAAGATATGTAGGTCCCGCGAATAGCGCAGATCATACACGACCTCCCGCAGATCTTCCGGTAGACTTTCATCCACCGGGAGTGTGAATTGTGGGCGCCAGAATATCGAAAGAATGCGGTCGGTTTGATTTTCCGGGAGTCCGATGTGCGCATATTCGTGATTGCCTGCCACCGGAATCGCCGGAATCATTCCGTGAATGTGGCTGACCGCCTTGAACCATTCTGCCCACTCAAAGTCGCGCGACCCGCGATTGATCAAATCCCCCGCGTGGAGAATGAAATCTGCGTCGGGCAGCGCGGCATAGCTGGCGCGGATTAATCTCGACCAGTGAGAAAGCACGCCGTTCTGCGCGTCACCGATATAGATGAACTTGATTGGCCCGGATTCAGCAGCGGTGCGGGTTTGGAACCATTCACTCCACGCGCCGCGCGCGCCGCGTACACGATAGGCATACACCGTATCGGGCTTAAGGTCTGAAAACGTGACGGAGTGAAAATGGGCGGCAGAAACGCCCGCATTCATGGGCTCCTGATAAACTGTTCCGTTCAGGATGGGCATGGCTGAGTTCAACGACTCTGTGTCGGCATCTTCTGTGCGCGCGGACACATCGAAGCGCGCATCGTCGCTTGCGATTGCGATCTGAGCGATTGTCTCAACGACGCTGTCATCGGTTCGCCACGTCACTGAAAATTCAGATTGAGGTGCGCCCTTCATTGTCACGACAATTCGGTCCGGCCAGCCGGTCGCTTGCTGCCATGGCGGCATCTTCGCCTGATTGTGCCCAGTGTGGGCTGCAGCAGAACACATTAATCCGCATATCAAAAAAGGTAGAATTAGAAGAGTTCGAAACATGTTGTTTCCATTTCGTGGATGACATTGGGTTGTTCGCGTATTCGCGATCTGTGCTAATTGTAGGGCCTTTGTCCGCGTCGGAGGTGAGCCATCTGAGGTTAGAGCGTCGGAATACTTATTGAGACGCGGGTTCATTTGTATCTCGCTCAAGAAAAATGGGGGGGCGGTCTCAACTCACTTGGTCAGCAAAACCGGAGACCGCCCTCGAAAATTGCATTTCGACGCCCTAGTAATTGTAGCGCAGACCAAATAGGTAGCGAGCCCCGGTCTGCTCAAAATACGCCAATCTTAGGGGGTTTCCGGCATACTGAGTGCGTGTTTCATCATTCACATTGATGCCCTCGATTGAAGCCGATAGTCGGTCGGTGAACGCATAGCTAAGCGAGAAGTCTATTTGTCCGAACTCTTCCTCGAATACTGGCAGTCCACCGTCGCCCACTGGCGTGTCGAGAAATCCATCCCGATAATTGTAGGAAACCCGAGCACCCAACTTATCCTTCTCATAGAATAAAATGGCGTTGAACGTATTTTCGGATTGTCCAGGCAGCGGCAATTCACCTCCGGTTACTTGATCAACGAAGTTTGATGAACTGTCGGCATATGTGTAGTTAAGCAGCGCCCCAAAGCCATCGAGCGGCTCTGGCAAGAACGTGAAGTTTTGCTGGTAAGATACCTCAATTCCGCTCACTTCAGCGCCGAGCCCATTCGTGACTTGGACCACCTGAAAAAGATCATTTATCCCATCAGGCACGCCAGATGCGTCTGGACTCGTCGTATCAATACCTAGGTCCACATTGTCGGTTGTGACTTCTGTGATGAAACTTTCAATATCTTTGTAAAACACCCCTATTGAAAAAAGCGCGCCCTCATCAAAATACCACTCCAAAGTTGTATCAAGTTGGGTGGCCCGGAACGGATCTAATGAAGGGTTTGTCACAAATGCCTGTAGCTGTCCGGAGTTGATGAGTTGGCTCAGGCGAATATCTGAGAGCGTCGGGCGGGTCATAACTTTGGCCGCAGCTGCCCGAAACACTAGATCGTCACTTAGGTCCACAACAATGTTGAAACTCGGCAATACGTCAGTGTATGTATTGCTTTCCGTGACCGGTGTTGCGTTCTGATCGTCCGGGTCAGTCGTTTGGAAGCCGGAACTCGTTGTCTGTGTCTCGACCGCACGCACACCCAAATTTGCTTTCCAAGGGAATCGTCCGTCATCATTTCCAAAGTTGGCCATGACATAACCTGCAGAGGATTCTTCAATAACGTCCCCGGACTCAAGTGGCTGGAATAAAAATTCTAATTCGCCGCCATTAAGCTCTCGAACGCGATCTCTCAGTGCCAAAACATCCCCCGTCGCCCAAGACGTCGGAATATTGTTGAAGCCGCTCAGAAAATCATCCTCGGGAAACGCCGTGGCAAAATCTGCGTATGCGATATCCAATCCGCGGATTTGCTCCCGTATGGTGAAGATCTCGTTTGTTCTTTCTTTGATTTTTGCACCAAACTTGATGTCATATATGAAATCGCCTTCAAATCTACGCTCGAGATCGATTTGAAAAGATGTTTCGTCGTCTTCAATTTGAGCTGGGGTCCCCTGAAACCTATCAAAATCGAAAGCGGCGTGATCACTCAGATCAACAGCGGGCGTGATGGTGAAACTTTCTGGAGAATTGGCGCCCGATCCGACATCATATGAGAGCCCAAATCTGTTTTCAAACGACACTTGAAATTGTTCCTGCTCGAGTTCGGCTTGAGTGTACCCCAATTCTCCAGAAACTGTCCAAACATCCCCCGTCCATTCCAAGTCTGCACCAAGGACGTAGGTCTCTGTCGTTCTGTTGTCAAAATTATTTCTTAGGCGGATGCCGGGATCATTCACCGTGGCTGCTGTAATGGTATCTCCGACAACAGAGACATCATCGAAAGCAAAGTTTCCGTTTCGAGTGCGCGTTCGGAACACACGGTATGGTATTCTGGCTCCGGTTTGGAGGCTCTCCAGATTGGTGTAAGTCGCACTCACACTGGACTCGAGCGAGTCGTTGATGTCCCATTGCAAGGCGGTATTGAGATTTATCCGCTCGCGATCATCTTGCTCGAGGCGTGGTTGAATATTTCTCGGTGTAAAAGGGTCTTCAACAAGACCGAGTGCGGGATCGAAGTCGGATATATCTCGCCGCTCCCAAGTGGCAAAAAAAACATCCTCTCTGAGCTTTCGTTCAGAGTATGAAAGGCCGAGAAACACTCCAAAATCGTCATTCTGACCCATCACATCACTATAGATCACAGAAGCTCTTGGCGATGTTTCCGCACTCAAATCATCATGGACAGCTTTAATCGATGCGACAAATTTTCTTTTGCCGATATCAAGTGGCATAGGGGTTTTGATGTTCACCGTGGCTCCAATACCGCCCTCATCCATGTCGGCCGTCGGGCTCTTGATCACTTCCACGCCATTCACAACGTCTGACGCAATGGTTTGGAAATCAAAATCGCGCCCGCCGGAAGCTGTCGCGACAGTTTGGCCGTTTAGGGTTACCCGTGTTAAGTCCGGCGATAGGCCGCGCACGCTCACACGGGAACCTTCGCCGCCTTCTCGTGATATCGAAAGCCCAGTTACACGCTGCAAGGACTCTGCCAAGTTTTCATCTGGATACTTTCCGAGATCCTCGGCAGAAATACTGTCGATCACCTGATCGGCCGCTCTCTTTTGGGATATCGCTGTTTGCAGCGCGCCCCGAATGCCCGTTACGACAACTGTGTCGGCGACGAGTGGTTGGATCTCGTTTCTCGTTGGTGCCGCTGAGCTCTGCTCTTGAACGGTAGCGGGGCGCGCTTCAGGAGCAGTCATAGATTGCGATTCTTGCACCTCCTCAGACAGAATGAATGCACCGCTTACATTCTGGCGAACGCTCAAACCCGTATCTTCGAGCAGAATATCGAGCGCTGCACGAACGTCACCGGTCACGCTGACGGCTGGTGCGATTTTACCGGAGACGAGCTCAGTAGGAGCAATAATAACTACGCCCGTTTGACCGGCCAACTCGTTCAGCGCTTGCCCAAGTGGCTGGCTTTCGACATTGATGATATTGTCATTGGTCTGAGCCATGGCAGGCATGGCGCACATGAGCGACAACGCTGAAACCAAACTTGCAGCAGGAATTCGTTTTGAGTTATTTGACCTAAACATCGGAGACCTCTCTCGTTGAGAAACTGAAGAGTGCCGAGTCTCGCTCGTTAATCTCAGCTTCAGTTGACTACAAAGAGAGGATCCAAAGGCCCTACAAATTTTTCAGAGAAACAAATGGTTTCACCAAATCTTCACAAACAGGTAGGGCGACGCGTTCAGCATTCCATTGCGCTTTTGCACCGCTATTTCGCCTCTGCACGGATTATTGTGGCCCCGGGCACAGCAGTCAATCGAACAGAATATGCGTAGGGTAATCCCTCAACAAATTGATCGATTTGATCGATGTGAAAACTTGCGGTGATTAGAATGTCTTGGGCGGCGCCCACAGGTTTCAGGGGTATGGCGCGGTACCTGTTTATATCGCTTACCACCTCAGCCAGGCGAACCCCATCATAGGCAAGCCTTCCGTCCATCCAAGCGAGAGCAGAGTCCAAATTCGAGGGCCCTTGATACAAGACATTCCCGTTTAGATTGGACTTCAGTTCGTGTCCGGCGGTTAGTGATATACCATCGCTGGTGTTCGATTCCGGCGTTGCATCAGATATCGTGACTTTGCCTTCAGCCACCGAAACGCGAACGGTATCCGAACCAATTTGCACCCCAAAAGCCGTCCCCACCACACGAACTTGAGTGTTCGCCGCGGTTACTGTCATAGGACTCATAGGATTTTCTGCGATTTCGAAAAACGCACGACCTTGGGTAAGCGCCATTTCTCTCGTATCGGGGCCGAGGCTGACTATCACCCTAGATGATCCATCCAAAGTGAGTACCGATCCATCTTCCAACGAAACAGATTTTTTTTCCGCAATGGCCGTGAAATACTCAACGGGCGTTCGCGTCGGACTAACTATTGACGATAGTGAGATGAACGTAAACGAAACTAAGAGACACGCTGCTATTGCACCGCCAATTACGATGGTCCATTTTCTTGAGATCGGCGTGTTTGAGCCGGCGCGGCGCGGCGACGCGCTCGAAAGCTCTTTCTCCCAGCTTTCAATATTATCTGTTTGACCAATCAATTCCCATACGCGTTCGGCACGTTGGAGTGCCTCGCGGTGCGTATGAGATGCCTTGACCCATGCTTCAAACTCAGCGCGCGAGTGTTTATTCATCTCGCCTGCATAAATTCGCGACAGCCATTCGAGTGCTCGATCTTTCGCGGATTCGGAAGGAAGTCTGGGCGTGGTCATTCTCAACTCAACGATCCTTCGATTCGATGGGTTCGATCGGTTCTATTGCGTCTGCCAATATCTTGAGCGCTCGGTTAAGTTGTCGAGAAATATCGGCTTGGGACCACCCACATGCTTTCGATATTTGAGCATATGTTTCTCCCCTTAAGCGTGCACGGACGACGATCTCTCTTTGCTTTGTAGATAGTTCCGCCATGGCAATGTTTAACGCATTTATGTTCTGCTTCCCTTGATAGATCCTTTCAGGGTCAATTTTTTCCAATCCCGCATCGGTTTCCGTCAGCAGCTCCGCAACATAATCTCGCGCGGTCTGAACACGTTTTATCGACTTTAGCCCGTTGTTGACGGCAATTCGGGCAATGAAAGCACGTGGATTCTCGATGTGATCAATCGAGTCTAGTTCAGCAAACTTTTTAAAAGCGCCCTGTACCAGATCCTCCGGTTCGGGAGGGCCATTTCCGAACATTCGGCGCAGTAAATTGCATAAATCATGTCTGTGCCGACGAAAAATGTCGTCCAGATGCCGTCTGCGCTGCTCGGACTGTCGGCGATCAGCGGTAAGCTCAACGACTATCCGTTCGGAATCGGGAAGAGCGCCGCTTTCGTTCACTTGTTCCGACATTCCAAGGCCCTTCTACAAGCGAGGACTTAGCTCAGTCTTTCTCTGTTTCCAAGTGCCATTTGAACGATTGCAAAATCGACGAAACGAATAACTGCATCAATTTCAAACTGTCTTAGCGCCATGCGGTCAATCAACGACGCTCGGTCAAATCACGCTTGCATGCTGAAGTGTCCGGTTGGAACTGTGTTTTCCACTCAATCAGCTCTAAGTCATTGTTGCATGTTTTGCCGCAACAGTCGCCAGCCTGCGTTTCTATTAAAGTTTAGCTGGATCGCGCGCTGGTTCTCGGGCTGGGGGCAATGAAAGGGCAACGACGTTAGACATTCTTACACCACATTGCGCCCCGTTAGACCACGTTGCGCCACATTAAAGCACCATACTTACAATGCTCTAGCTTTTATCTGGACCTTGCCAAGGTTGTGCTCCATCCATCACTTGTTTAATCAGAAACTTGATCACCTTGAGTGACCGATTCAGAGAAACCTCGCCATTCGATAACCAAGATTGAACGTCCACTTCTGGCGAGGAACGTCCCTACAAATATCTAGAGTGTTCGGCTGGGATGGGCGCAACAACAGACATAAGATCGAGGGTCTCGGCATGCCGCGCCCGCTCGATGCGCAAATAAAACAGCCGCTGCGAACCCGCTGTTTTGTTGGAAGTCAGCCAGCTAGCTTGCTTGACGAGACTTAGTTTACATTTCGCTGCTCCTAGAATGGTGATAGGAGATGCGGGGCACATTCATCGTGGGGACGAGTTGTAATGGTACGAAATTTCATGAGCGCACTCTTTGCGGTGTTGGTATTGTCAGCGTGTGGTTCCCTCAGTTTGCCTAGTGACCGGGCGCTGGAAAATACTGCACAGAAGAGCAAATTTCCCGCGGTCGATCTTCCCACACTGAGCTTCGCTGACGTCAATCGTGTGGTTGGCAAGACGGGTTGGGTGGAACGTTGTCGAAAAACAGCGCAGGATGCATGGTGGTGCGAAGAAGGAGCAAAAGCTCCGGCCCATGGGCTTCCCATTCCAGCAGAGGCGGCTCCGTTCCAGGCGCAAATTTACCTTCATCCGGAATTCACACCAGAAGATTATATCGCAGACTATTTAGCTGAAGAGGGTATTCAAGATTTGCCCATTTGGAGTGCACGGCACATTTGCGGCGGAGCGCTTATCGCCCCAAACTGGATTGCGACAGCGGCACACTGTTTTAAAGATCCTGAATTGGACGATAAATACGGCGTGCGACTAGGTGTCGGCGACATAAGCGATGATCAAGGGGCGTTGTACCGGGTTCAGGAAGTTATTCGTCGAGACCCAGGCAGTGACACGCGAGAGAATGATATAGCCCTCGTGCGTATAGAAACTGAAAGCAGCGACGGGCGTTCCGTTTCCTACAGTAAGACCGGTAACTTTAAGATAGCTAGCGAACCTATACTGGATGTCGCGATTGTGGACGATCGCCAATGGGTCGTATTTCTAGGTGCCGGGGATGATATCGAAAGTCCATCAGCACATATTTGGAATCCACTAAAGTGGAGTGCGAGCGTGTCATTAGATGCTTATGCGGGCGGTCAAATCATCGATAATAGAACCCGATTATTTACAGCAAATAGGTTCGGCGGAAAAATAGTCTCGCTTGATGATCAACTGCCGGAAATCGAATTCAATCATCAACCTCTGTATGAAATGGATATATTTCCGGAAGAGCGCTTATTAATCACCCGAGGAGATATTTCGAAAATTTGGAATATCGATACCGGAGAGCTGTTAAGTGAAATCAAAAGAGAAGGATTACCCGTTCGATTTACTCCGCTGAATGGCGGCAAAACACTTCTCTCTAATGAATCGCCACCGGCTCTTTATGATGTTCAGACGGGTGTTCGTATCATGATCGAAGGTGCCTTCGGGCAAGAATTTGAAAATGTATCACCTGACCGACACAGTTTCGTGCTTCGAGGCGCACGCGGTGACCTTTCTGTTTTTGATGCAAATGGACGTTTGATCACAAAGGTATTGACCGGTGTTATAGAACCGCAAGTCTCAGAGGATGGCTCATACATCCTTTCGATAGCTCAGGATAAGATCATTTTGGTCGAAGTCACGTCCGGTCAGCCGATCGCTCAGTTTCCCACCTACGATTTCGCTGAGCAAGCACGCGCTCATATATACTCAAAAGGTGCCCGAGCATTGGTGCGAATTGACGACTGGGGTCGCGCAGATATTTGGGATGTTGCGAGTATGCAGCGGATAGGGCGAATTTCATTGCAGAATGAATTCATCAACGATGTGAAGATATTCGACGAGTCCAACACCGCTATAATTAGATCCACTAAATTCGAGCGTGTGGACGGCGGAATGGTGGAACCCTTAGACGAATTCACATCCGTATGGGATTTGTCCAATGGCAAGCGGCTCGCGACCCTCGAACGCTCCGATCCGGAGGCAATCGCCTATGCACTTTCCCAAAATTGGAAGGTGGCTGAAGGACGTCGCGCAATAATGCATGGAAGCGCAGATGGGGTTACCCGCATTTGGAATCTCAAGACTTGTGTGGATAAAGCTGGGGTCTGCGAGCCGGAGCGCAGACTCAATCATAGTGTGGCAGTGTCAGGCTATCAATTTTTAGAAGATGATGAATTTCTCTTGGTGTTGAACGAAAATGGCAGCGTGCAGGTGTGGGATGTGGCTGCCGGCACCAGAATTGGAGCGGTTTATCATGGGGGCCGGGTCAGAGGTGCACGGCTTCTGGAAAACGGCCAGCGATTGTTGACTTATGGCGATAACGGTTATGTTCGGTTGTGGGATGTCGCAACAGAAACCGAAGTCAATCGAATAGATTTCAATCAGAGCACGGAGGAAAAGTCAGCAAGGGTTGAGGCGAGGCCCGAACCCCGCAGTCAAAAATCTGTGGCGGCGATAGATCTGGATGACACAGGGGCGGGACTTGTTGAGGGAGCGTCCGTTCGAATCTTCGGTTGGGGTAAAACAGAACTTCGCGGCATTCAGAACCATAGGTCTCGTGAATTACGAGAAGTGCAGCTAAAAGTCATGGAGAATGATAAATGCCGCGCGCCCGATCGCTGGGGTAATGAGTCAAAGGATATCCATGAACGTGTATTTTGCGCGAGCGATCTCGAGCGAAAATCGTGCCCGGGAGATAGCGGAGGCCCTGTCGTGCAAGGGCCGATAACCGATATGAAGCTTGTCGGCATTGCAAGCTGGGGCGGCAAGTGTGAAGCAGATGGCAAACCTGGAGTATATACCCGCATTGCAAGTCATGCAGACTGGATCCGAAGCGTGATAAACCAACCTTCTGGAGAATAGCAAGCGAGCGCATTTGCATTTCAGCTTTCCTCGGCACCGCTGGAACGATAGGGTTCATAAGTGGCAGGAGGGGAATTTCTAATGCACAGCAGAACACTCATTAAGCTGGTCTTGTTCATTTGCCTCAGTGGTTGCCAAATCACATCGACCCAGTCCCAGCAAGAACAACTTCTTCCGCTGACTCTGGCCGAAGTGTCACGCAATTCGCAGCTCGCAAGCCAACACCGGCATCTCATACATACACCACTAAGAAGGATGAGATGTCGCCCCTAACTCGATTAGGCGCGCTTTTTAAGGAAGCAATGCATGTTGTCGTTGGTGTATCGCGTACCAGTGTTACGAAGTTCAAAATCGTATCCAATGCTCTTCGCGAGATGTCGCATGGATCGGATAGTAAAGTAATTGAGATGATCAGGAAATCTGAATCCACACCATTCTCGCCCACGTACGATCCGGTTGATCGTTGCGAAATTCGGGACTTTTACATAAACTACGCCACCCGGCTTCAGTATGCGAAGCGTCTCCTCTAGAACCTGTCGCGGCTTGGCCTCATGCTCCAAATACGAACGCATGATTACGCCATCGAAGAACTCGTCTTCGAATTCAGCTAGTCCCTCAAGCGCCGGAGCATGAATAACGCGTCCACCGGAATGAGCCATCTCATCATGCGATTTCAGCGCGGCCTCTTTTTCGATTTCAATACCAAAAGGTGTGAACTGAGCAGGGATGCGATTAGCTGTCCCGCATCCGACGTCCAATACGCGCCCGTCTTCGATTTTGTCGGAAATATATGCCCATTCGTCATCGCGGTTGATGTGCAACCGCCAACGGGTTTTCTCATCCAACCAAGCCACAATCGGCTGCTTTTCCCTGCGGCGTTTTTTCTCAATCTTGAATTGCTTTGACCAGGCAAGATCTTCAGAGAGGGCCTCGTAAATCGGAGCGCGATTGAGATAGATGAAACGGCAAGACTTACATTGGACGTTGTGCCAGTCCTCATGACTGTATCGCTCCAGCTTTGTGCTGGATTCAGAGCCGCACGCAGGGCATGCCCTCTCGATGCATTCGACCTTCATTTCAACCTCTGTATTCCTTGACACCGAGTAACTTATTGTGACCTGCTCCCCTGATTTGCAGCCACGTTTTGGTATTAGGAACTGGCAGCATTGGAGGCAAGTGATGTGCCCCTAGAACGGTAGACGCCTTGCAAGGTAAAACTGGAAGCAAGGAGTACGGGTCTATGTCGGGACGGATCAGATATACAGAAGAGTTCAAGCGCGAGGCTGTGGCCCAGGTTACGGATCGGGGGCACAGCGTCACATCGGTGGCGAAGCGGATCAGGGTGAGCAGCAAGTCGCTTTATGATTGGGTGAAGCAGTTTGGCGATGCGCCAGACACAGGCGCGGCCGACGCCTCAGAGATCAGGCGGCTGAAGGCGGAGCTGCGCCGAGTGACTGAGGAACGCGACATTTTAAAAAAGGCAACGGCGTACTTCGCGAAGGACCACGGCTGAAGTACGCCTTCATTAAGGATCACCGCACCGAGTTTTCGGTGCGGGCAATGTGCCGTGTGCTGAGGGTTCATTTCAACGGATTTTATGCGTGGCTGGAGGCTGGACTAAAGCCGCAGGCTAAACGCCGTCGTCACCTGACCGGGCTGATCAAGCAGTCATGGCTGGAGAGCGGGTGTGTATATGGCTATCGCAAGGTCCATCGTGATCTGCTCAGCCTTGGTGAGCGCTGCGCCGAGAACACAGTGGCGAGACTCATGCGGGCTGAGGGGCTACGCGCACAGACCGGCTACAAACGCCGTCCTGTCAAGCATGGCACCAAGCCGTCTGTTTTGGCCGCCAACCAGTTGGGCCAGGACTTCGATGTGGCAGAACCAGATCAGATTTGGGTCACCGACATCACCTATATCCGGACGCATGAGGGCTGGCTTTACCTCGCCGTCGTCATTGATCTGTACGCCCGCAAAGTTGTCGGGTGGTCGATGCATTCGAGGATGTACACATCTCTGGTGCTGAACGCGCTGTTGATGGCCGTTTGGCGACGCAAGCCGAAGGGCAAGGTCGTAATCCACTCGGACCAGGGATCGCAGTTTACCAGCCAGGAATGGGGTGACTTCCTGAAGGATCACAATCTGGACGCCAGCATGAGCCTTCGTGGAAATTGTTATGACAATGCCGTCGCCGAGAGCTTCTTCGCCTCCCTCAAGACCGAACGGATCAGGCGAAAGATATACAAAACAAGGCAAGAAGCCCGCCAGGATGTGTTCGATTATATCGAGCTGTTCTACAACCCGAAGCGCAGGCATACTAAGAACGGGATGCTGTCACCCGCAGAGTTCGAACAGGCAGCAAAATGAAGGCCCAGGGCGTCTACATTCATAGGGGCACATCACTCTTTTGACGAGAGACCAATTCCACGGGCAACGATTGTGCTTCGAGAGCTCTGCTCTGAAATTTCTCCAAAGGAAACAGACCTATAGGAGTTCCCAAATTAGCGAGAAGTTTACCTGATGCTCAGGACAGTACGCACCGATCAACCTTTCACGAATGTCAAAGAGATTTGGTCCACGCCGACCCGAAACCGTTGAAAGGCATCAGCTTGCTCCTAAGCTGACATCGAATAGAGAACTACCACCGTCCGTTTTTGGCGAATTTTATCCATTGGCGGGGGAGAGTTCGATGTCCTTTGTTCTCTTCACTTTTGCCGCTTATTGATTATAAGTCAGTGGCCACCTAAACCGCTATACCACAAACTATTTTTTGTGGTATAGCGGGGTTCATGGATACGATCTCTCTTACTTTGCAGACAGTCTACCAGGACTTATTACAGGCGCATTTGGATAAGCCGCTATCGGAACTTATTGGTTCACCACATCTGCGAGAGGGTAACGGTAAATCGTATTGGTACGCAACCGTGCGCGGCCCAGGGGGCGCGCACCAGCAAAAATTCATAGGCCCGGACAATGAAGAAACCCGAGAGAGAATTGAACGCTGGAAAGACCAGAAAGTATCTGATCGTCAGTTTCGAGCGAATGTTTCCGAAAAAGCTCGTGCTCTAAGAGCAGCGCGAATGCCGGCATTGGACATGACATCTGGTAAAGTTTTAAGAGCGCTTGCTCAAGCGGGTACATTCCGTCTTGGCGGGGTTTTGGTTGGAACGCATGCATTCCGACTATATGATCTGGAGCTCGGCGTGCGTGTTTCCTCCGCCGCTACAGCCATTACAGCAGACATTGACGTCGCCGCATTCGAACGACTTTCATTGACTATCGAAGACCATGCCGAACCTGAGTTGCCAGTCGTTTTGGATGACCTTGGTTTTTCGCCTGTACCCTCGCTTCAGAAATCGAAGCCCGTTCGATGGCGTATACCAAATAGCGACTTCGTGCTCGACTTTCTTGCGCCGTCTTTCGGTTCAGAAGAGGGGCCCCAGAAACTCAAGGCTCTTGGACTGTGGGCGCAAGGCTTACATTTTTTGAACTTCTTGATCCGGGCTCCAATTCCGGCAGTTGCGTGTACCCGCTCCAAATCCTACCGTTGAATTGCCGACAAGAAGCATGTGCCTTTTCGCGGAAATTCCAGAAAGTTGGATATCAAGCAGTTGGGCCGGTAGGAGGGCTTTAGCCGACGAAAGCGCGCTCAATCACGAACTCAGCAGGTTCTGAATTGGCACCCTCCTTGAGACCAAATGACTCCATAAGCGCTTTGAGCTCCTGTGTCATTTCTATTGAGCCACAGATCATGGCTCGGTCGTTCGCCGGGTCGATGGGAGGCACGCCGAGGTCTTCGAACAGCTTACCATTTTTGATGAGCGTTGTGATGCGGCCTTCTTTTTCGAACGCTTCGCGTGTGCAGGTCTGATAGAGTTTAAGCTTACCCCGGCCGAGTTCACCGATATCGGGGTCATTCAGGAAAGTATCAACAACTTCCCGGCTATACTGAAGTTCCGCGATCTCCCGGCATGTGTGAGTCACAATGACTTCCTCATAAGCTTCGTAAACGGCTGGATCGCGAACCAGACTAGCAAACGGTGCAAACCCGGTTCCGGTTGAAAACATGTAAAGCCGTTTGCCAGGCGTCAGCGCATCGAGAACCAGCGTGCCCACCGGCTTTTTACCGAGCAGAACTTCGTCGCCAACTTGAATTTTTTGAAGGCGCGATGTGAGGGGGCCATCGGGCACCTTGATTGAATAGAATTCGAGAACTTCATCCCAATTTGGAGATGCGACGGAATACGCTCGCAGCAGAGGTTTGCCATCTTCCTTTGGCAAGCCGATCATAATGAATTCGCCGGAGCGGAAACGAAAACTGGGCGGGCGTTCAATCGTGAATTTGAATAACCGATCAGTATAGTGATGCACCGAAAGCACCTTCTGAGGTGTCGGCGCGTTCGGGTTCACTTTTGGCTTCGATGCTGCAGCTGTATTTGTGGACATAGATTACCGGCCCTGAGGTTGGTCGCTCGAAGATTGCACATGTCCCGCTTATCCACGAATTTCAAGATGACGAAAGTGCCCTTTAGTTTTCCTGAACAGTCAGCCCTCACTACAAACCTGCAACCGCAACAGTTCGGGAGATAACCATTTCGAGATCAAGGATCATCAAAGACCGTTCGTTTTCGTCATCATTCTCAATGAGAATGGCTTCTTTGACGTCATTGGATATATCGATACTTTGGCCACCATCAAAAATTCTTGGTAGCGAACTGGAGTTCTTTCCGCTCAGGCTAACGATGGAATCCACTGTGTCGACCATGATACCGTATTTTTTGTCATTGCTGGTGAAGACGAGGAGTTTTGTGAGAGCAGCTTCGATAGGGTCAAGCTGATATAATGCTCTAAGATTGATGATTGGGATCAATTCGCCGCGTAAATTGACCATCCCTTCAATAAAGCTCGGCAAGCTTGGTGGATGGACGATCGTCTCAGGGAAACTCATAACTTCGTTCACGTTTTCGATATCCAGTGCGAATTTGGAGCCCACAGAAAATGTGATGAAGGTGCGCTTATTTCCGGTTTCCTGAGTATCTGTTTCGGCTGTAGCTTCGCCTTCGGAGAACAGCTTGGAATGGCCCATCGTAATGTCTGCGAGTTCATCATCATCAAGGATTTTGTTGTGATCAAGCAACAGAACCATTTGGTCATCATGGCTCGACAGGCATCCAAGGAACATTTCAGTTCGCTCGATCCCGACACCGGGAAACGTGACGAGATCGTCATCGAAATACGAGACAATATTGCTTATGGCGTCAACGAGTAAGCTAATCAGATTGTCACCGAGCTTCATAACAATCAGTTTATAACCCTTACCGGCGAGCTCGTGTGCAGCGCTCGGAGACTTCTTGCCAAGGAAAACCCGGAAATCGACGACGGGTACCGTGCTTCCGCGTAAATCAATCGCACCAAGCGTCCAGCCATGTGCAAGGGCGGTGTTGTCAATGGCATGGAGTTCTACGATCTCTTTGATGCTTTTCATGTCGAATGCGCAAAGACAATCACCAACTTGAAAAGAAATACATTGTTTCCTGCGACCGCGTTTACGCCTTGTGAGTGCCGAGTTGTGCGCTCCTGAAACGCGCGGCAGCTTTTCAAGCTTTAGCAGCTCAAACGGATCAAGGATCTGAACCAGTCTTTGCCCGCCTTCTAATTTGAAAATTCCGCCAATGATCGATTCCCGAACGTCGCCGCGAACGCGTGCAACATCGCTTCGGTCCGCTTCTCGCTCATTGAAGACGTCGCCGGTACGATCAACCAGTAGGCCAAAGCAATGTGAGCCGTGTTCGATGATGGCAACTTTGCCCTCCGCACTATCAGGCCCATCGACGGGAAGCCCGAAAATGGTTCTTAGATCTACTACTGGAATAATCAGCTCACGCAGATTGAAAAGACCCAGCAGATAATCAGGAGACAGAGGAATGTTCGTAAACACCTCGGGGCGATTGACGACTTCCTGTATGGAGCTCACTGAAACTGCGAACTCATTGCCGCCTATGAGAAATGTCCCAAAAATTTCGGAGCTACTATCGTTCGAATTTGATGGTGCGGGTGCAGCTGGAACACTGGACGTCGGCGGTGCCATTTCGTTTTCGATAGGCATATCTACAGTTGCGAAATCTGAAGCCATTACTTTTCTCCAATCCTTGGAATGGATTTGATCGTGAAATCACCAGTCGTGCAGTCGATAATGACTTTTCGGGCGTTGCATCCGCCAACATCGTCGTGAATTAGTCGTAATCGGTGCTCTCTGAGCGTTTTCTTCGCGAAGTTGGAATTCACGCAGCCGACAAGACGCGAATCGGCAGAATCTGGTGACATGGTCATATTGCCGCCACCTGCAATGAAGACATGAACTCGTCGGCGGTTCTCTGGCGTGATGCCTAGCAAATTGATCATGGAGTGTATCGCCTGATCGACATATCGCGCACCAATTTCTTCGGTCAATTTTGGGGATTTCGACAAGAGGCAATGAGAAAGCGCATAAATGCCTTCGTCACGGTGAAGAAAACCTATCCCAATACAAGACCCTAAAAGAGCGTGTAGAAACTCTCCGCTTCGGCCGACCTTTACTTCGCCGATCTGCGCGTGAATTTCGTTCGCTGGCGTCATGCGACTTTGACTGCCTTCGTTTCGTTTTGTCGATATACAAGAGGCGCAACCGATACGAAGTTGGTCTTCAGGGGAGAAAGTGTTTCTGACTCGCCGATGATAAGCGACGCGCCAGGATGCATGCAGCGTTCCACTTTCCGAAGTGCCTCTTCCTGATCGGCGTGCGTAAAGTAAATCAGCACATTCCGGATGAGGACAATGTCGAATTTTTGCGCCGGTGAGAGCGTTCTGAAAATATTGTGATGCTTGAAGCGAATGCGTCGTTTGATGTCAGGAGTAACTTGATAACCAGCAGTGTCGTCGCCGGTCATGTGCTTCGAGAACAGCTCAGGCCGTTCCTGTTTAAACCGTTGAACCGCGCGTATAGGGTACACGCCCGTTTCGGCTGTTTCGATCACTTGCGATGAAACATCCGTTCCAAAAATTTTATAGTCGAACCCGGGTGTTTTGGTTCTGAAGTCCTCAAGAAGCACGCCGGCAGTATAAGCTTCAGCGCCAGTTGATGCGGCCGCCGACCAGACATTGATCGGTCGCTTGTGCCGGGCACCGATCCATTGTGGAATGAAGATATCTGTCAAATATTCCCAGACACGCGGTGTGCGATGAAAGTATGTTTTGTTCGTCGTTAAGTTATCGACGAATTCCTGAAGCTCTTCTTTGTCTTCCTGGATCAGTTTGAGGTAGTCATCGAAGTCATTCAAATTGTGCTCGCGCAAACGTTTTCGCAGGCGGCTGGCCATCATCGATTTTCGGTTTTCACCAATCGTAATGCCTGTGAGCTTATGGATCAGCTCATGTAGTTCGGCGAAAGACTTGTCACTGAAAACTTCTTGATTGTTATCGGGCAATATTCTGCGCCTCCTTTAGGATCGCTTATTTTGTTTAAGAGGCGAACTTTGCGACTTCGACCTTCAGAGCATCAGCACCTGATGACAATTGCTCCGTTGATGATGCAATCGTTTCAGACGCGATGGCAGCTTTTTCAGACGCATCGACGATGATCTGCACAGCGTCGGTAACATCTCTCGCAGCTGTTTGTTGCTCACGCGCGGCAATGGAGATCTCTGAAATTGAGCTCGTCGTATTTGCGATACCTTCAACAATGCGTTTGAAAGCCTCCCCAGCCTCTTTGGAAATTTCACTGCCTTGCGCAACGCGCTTGACCGACTCATTTATGAGTTTCGTGATTTCCTTAGTCGCCTGCGAGGAGCGCTCGGCGAGCTTGCGCACTTCATCTGCCACAACGGAGAAACCAAGACCATGCTCACCTGCGCGCGCAGCCTCGATGGCAGCGTTGAAAGCGAGGAGATTGGTCTGGTTCGCGATCTCGCTGATGACTTTGACGATCTCGTTGATTTCGGCTGACGAGTCATTGATCAGTTCCATGGATTCGATCGATTTCGCGATCGCCTGGGCACCTGCGTCTGCTTCAGACTTGGTATGCTGAGCGATCTGATCTGCGCCATCACTATTTTGTGCGATTGAGTCGATCGATGCGCTTAGTTCTTCGATCGACGCGCTGATTTCCTCTGTGGTTGCGCCAAGTGATTGAGCGCCTTCAGCAACGCTTCCGGCCTCGACTGAGATGTTTGCCGACTGGCTTGCAAAATCATTTGCGATTCTGCTGACTTCCTGTTCGATTTCGACTTCCTTGGTGATGTCGCTTGCGAATTTGACAACGCGCACAACATTGTTCTCCTGATCGAAAATCGGGCTGTATGAAGCTTGCAACCAAAGCTCATCCCCGGCTTTGTTGAAGCGCTTATACTTGCCGGCGTCGAACTCACCGCTGCGAAGATTTGCCCAGAATGCGGCATACTCTGAAGATGCCGAATAAGTTGGATCGCAGAAAATGCGGTGATGCTTGCCTTTGATCTCCTCGAGCGCGTACCCCGCAGCGGCGCAGAAATTCTCATTTGCGTCCAGGATCGTGCCGTCTGGTGTAAACTCGATCACAGCCATGGTACGAGAAATTGCGTCGAGTTTGCAGTTAAAGCTTTGCTGCTCAAGCTTCGTTTCGTTGATGTTGGTCTGTATCGAAACAAATTTTTCGAGTTCACCTGTTTGCTTATTGAAGACCGGGTTAATCGCGAGCGCAATCCAATATGGCTCACCGGTTTTGTCGTAGTTCAGAATCTCTTCGTAGAATGGCGACTGTGCGTCGAGCTTCGCTCTGATTCTCTGAACGGCGTCCGGATCAGTATGTTTGCCTTGCAACAATTCTCCAGGCTTTTTGCCAAGCGCCTCGGCAAGTGAGAACCCAGTTAGCTTCTCGAAGCCTGGATTCACGTATTCGATGCGCCCCTGTGCATCCGTAATGATGACCGAGTTATCGGTTTCATTTGCGACCAGCGACAGCGTCTCGGCGGTTTTCCGAAGCTCCATCTGCTGAGAGATTTCAGTTGCAAATTTGACAATCTTAAACACTTGCCCGTTGCCATCAACGATCGGATTGTACGTGGCGCTAATCCAGACGGATGTACCGTCTTTCGTTTTTCGTTCAACTTCAGCTGACTTGAATTCTCCCGCGGCGAGTGCTGCCCAAAACTGCTTGTATGCATCCGATGCAGCGTACTCTTCGTCGCAGAAAATACGGTGATGCTGGCCCAGAATTTCATCAAGATCATAGCCCATCGTTTTCAGGAAATTCTCATTGGCATTCATAATCTGGCCGCTCGTCGAGAATTCGATAACGGCCTGGGCTTTGTCGAGTGCCGATAGCACACCAGCGTTCAGGCGAGACTCTGTGACATCATCCCACTCCAGAAGGTTGCCAACATACTCGCCTTTCTCGTCAAAGATGCCGCCGACATTCAGAGCAAATTTAAAGTCACCAATTGTAATGTCTGTGCGCCACGGAAGGTTGGCAGGATCGGACAGGAGCTTGCGCTGATGGGCGGGGTTTTTGTGGAACATGTCGATGCAGGTTCCGATGATATTTTCAGGATCGAAATTCGGCCAGATCTCCGCGAACACATCGGCGCTTCGGGCGAGCAGCTCTATTGTCGCGTTGTTGACTTCAGTTACGACAAAGTCGCGATCGACCATCATCATAGCGGCTGAGGAGTTCGCAAATCCCGTCGTCTTGTTGAGGTTTGCGCGCTCGATTTCTTTTTGCTCGGTGATGTCTGTTGCAAACAAAACGATCTTAAATACGCTGCCGTTGCCATCGAGAATTGGGTTGTAGGTTGCTTGAACCCAAACGATTTCGCCGGATTTGCTTACACGCCTGTACTGTCCATCTTGGGTCTCACCAGCCGCGAGTTTGTCCCAAAACGCCTTGTATTCGGGTGAAGCAGAGTCGCTGGCATCGACAAACATGCTGTGATTGGCACCAACCAATTCTTGGAGTTCGTACCCCATAATTTTCAGGAAGTTTTGGTTGGCATTGATGATGCGGCCGTCAACTGTAAACTCAATGGTCGCCTGGGCCTTATCGAGTGCCGATAGCACACCAGCGTTCAGGCGGGACTCTGTGACATCATCCCACTCCAGAAGGTTACCGACATACTCGCCTTTCTCGTCAAAGATACCCCCAACATTCAGAGCAAATTTAAAGTCACCAATTGTGATGTCCGTGCGCCACGGAAGGTTGGCAGGGTCAGACAGGAGCTTGCGCTGATGGGCGGGGTTCTTGTGGAACATGTCGATGCAGGTTCCGATGATGTATTCCGGATCGAAATTCGGCCAGATCTCCGCAAACACATCCGCGCTTCGGGCGAGCAGCTCTTTTGTCGCGTTATTGACTTCAGTTACGACAAAGTCGCGATCGACCATCATCATAGCGGCTGAGGAGTTCTCGAAACCTGTTGTCTTGCTTAGGTTTATCCGCGCAAGGCGTTTCTGTTCGGTTATGTCCGTTGCGAACTTGACAACTTTATACGGCTTACCGTCGGCATCGACGACGGGGTTGTATGAGGCGCTGATCCAAATTTCTTCGCCTGATTTCTTTTTGCGCTTGAACTCACCTGGCTGAGCGTTGCCGGCGGCTAAACTTGCCCAGAATTGTTTGTACGCGTCTGAGGCAACATAAGCATCATCACAAAATATCATGTGATGCTTGCCTTTAATTTCCTCCAGACTGTACCCAACAGTCTTCAGAAAGTTCGCATTTGCCGAGATGATGGTGCCGTCAACTTCAAATTCAATGACGGCCTGAGCGATGTTTATCGCGTCGATCAAACCTTGTTGTTCGCGATTGTTGTAGATGTTTTCTAGCTGTTCAAGCGATGCATCAGTGCTCATAGGGTAGGCCTCATCGTGCGGAGAATGATAGTCGCCGGGACCTTGGGAGAATTTTGATAATTTTTGGTTAGCGCCGGATTTCGAAGAAAATCGACCTGCCAAAGTGAAGTGTAGCGCTACGGAAAGCGTAGTTGTTTTGAAAAAGAAACGAGCAAGTGCCGGATTTAGTTTTGTTGGCCCGTTGGTCAGTTGCTAACCCAATTTACGTTCGGGTTTGAGCTCTCGGTATAGCTGCCGAGTTCGTAGATATTCTCATACCCATAGCCCCAGAGATTGATAAATGTTGGAACATTCAGAGCGAGCTCGACGCGTTTCAACATAATGGGGCTGACGTTATCTGAGAAATTGTTGTTGCAATAAATCAGAATACGCGTGTTTTTTTCCGGGATAATCCGCATGAGTTTTTCTGTCGTAAAGTCAGAAAACGGCAGATTTATCGCGCCTTTTATGTGGCCCATCATGAACGCTTCTGCGCTGCGGGTATCAAGAACGATAGTACGCTCGTCGGCTTTCATTTCATTAAAGGTATCGAGATCAACAAGCCTATCCTGTCGAATAGGTTCCAGCGCCGCCGCTAGCTCTAGAAAGCCTGCATAATCGATGCTCGCATCGGTTGTTGTAAGGGGAGTAGGGCCACGCTCCTGAGCACTTGCCGCCATCACACCCGTGAACACAAACACGGCAGCTGTCATCAAGGCGATCAGTGCGCTGCGTTTGTTTCCCATTGGATCATATCTCCTCATCACTTAATTGACGACGAAACTAGGCGTCAAATGAGGCAATTCCTTGCGTCTTTCAGGGTGAATTCGCGAACTGGCTATTCGCGTGGTGGCCAGCGGCCCATACGCTCTTCCCAAATTCGGCGAGAAACTGAAACATAGGATGCTTTTTCGATAGAGACCTGGTCGCCCGATGTAAGGACTTTACCATCCTGGTCCAGGCGCAGGGTCATGGTTGCTTTTCTCCCGGTTTCGCAAATCGTTCGCGCCTCTCTCAAATCGTCTGCAATCGCTAGCAATTGAGCTGAGCCAGGAAAGAGGTTTCCCTGAAAGTCCGTACGCAGACCATAACATAGCACGGGTATATCTAGTCTGTCGGCAACGCGCGCCAATTGCCAGACTTGATCTGGGGTTAGAAATTGCGCTTCGTCGACAAACACGCAGTGGATAGGTTTTTCTGTTTGAAAATCGCGGATAGTGAGAAATAAGTCGGCATCATCGGAGAAGAGTTCTGCTTTGGCGGAAAGGCCGATGCGGGAGGAAATGTGACCGACTTCTCCAGCATAAAGGTTTGAGGTAAACAGCAAAGTGTTCATTCCTCGCTCGCGGTAATTGTGCGAGGCCTGCAAAAGCAAGGTCGACTTACCAGCGTTCATCGCAGCGTATGTAAAGTAGAGTTTGGCCATGCCTAAACGCCAACGATCTCTGAGCGTGCCGCTTCATTCTTCAGCCATTTGATAAAGGCACGCACATCCGTTGAAAGATGTCGCCCTTTGGGATGTACGATCCAGTAGGCGAAATCGATAGCGGTTGTGCCATCGGCGAACGGGGCGACGAGGCGCCCCGCGGCCAGGTCGGCCGCCGCAATCGCACGCTTGGCCAGGGCAACGCCTTGCCCGTTTGCGGCCGCTTCGATCACGAGAATGGCTTGATTGAAGCGGGGGCCGCGAGTGGCGTCGATATCTTTGATGCCGCGTGCGCGAAGCCAACTGCCCCAGTCTGGGCAGGATGGATCATTCTCCGGGCTCTCATCGTGCAGCAAAGTATGTTTTAAAAGATCGGCAGGTGTTTTGATGGCGTTAGCACCTTCGAGGAGTTTTGGGGAGCAGACCGGGAGTACGGTTTCTTCAAGGAGTTTTTCAGACTTAAGCCCGTCATAGATTCCCCGCCCGTACCGGATCGCAAAATCGGCGTCGGCAGTGGTGAAATCGGTAATGCCCATGTCTGCCGAAATCCAGGCTTCAATATCCTCATGGCTTTGATGGAAAGCGTCAAGTTTTGGCGCGAGCCATTTTGCAGCGAAGGAGGGGGCCGATGAGACCATCACCCGGCCTTTGCGCGCGGGTGCTTGCATGATCCTGCCTGCCTCGGAAATATTATCGAACGCATCGCGCACAAGGGGCAGGCAGGCTTGGGCGGCATCTGTGAGCAAGACTGAGCGCCCCGTCCGTTTGAAAAGCGGAGTGCCGGCATAATCCTCCAATTGGCGGATTTGCTGCGAGATTGCGCCGGGGGTCACATTAAGTTCATCGGCGGCTTTGGTGAAGGAAAGTCTTCGGGCGGCAGCCTCAAAGGCCCGCAGCGCATTGAGCGGCGGCATACGATCGGTCGGTTCAGTCATAATGGGATAGTTTCTCTAAACATTCGTCTTAGACGTCGCCGCTTGCGAGGCTCGCGTCAATGGACAATTTGATTTCTCAAGTCATTCAGTGCTTCTAAAGGGAAAATTCGTGCGCCAATTTCCGGCTTTCTTCAACATGGATCATGCCAATGTCGTGGTATTCGGCGGCGGTGAGGAGGCGCGTCGTAAAGTGAGGCTGCTCGCCAAAACCAGGGCGCATATCACTGTTATTGTTGGAAATGAGATCGAAGGCGCTTTCGCTGAAGAATTTGCCGGGCGTGTAACAATTGCCCCGATGGAGCAGGCAGGCCAGGCGCTTGATGTCGCGAGATTCGCAATTGTGGCTTGCCGTGTGGACGAGAATGTCGAGAAAGCGATTACATGGGCACGTCAGTATGGAGTGTCTCTAAATGTGGTCGATCGCCCGGAACTTTGTGACTTCACGGTGCCATCGATTCTTGACCGTGGAGCGATTGTTGCAGCCATCGGTTCTGGCGGAGCAGCGCCCGTTCTGGCGAAAAATGTTCGAGCGAAACTTGAATCTCTGGTGCCGCAAGGCGCGGGCGAGCTGGCGGTGCTCGCAGAATCGCTGCGCCCAGAAGTGAAGGCGGCTTTCAAGACGGGTGAGGAACGGCGTGCTTACTGGGAGGATGTGCTCAACGGCAAGGCGGCAGAGCTCGCATATGCTGGCGACTTTGAAGGCGCGAAAATCGAAATGCGACGTCGCATAGATGAGCGCGCCATGAGTGCGACGTCGCTTGGTGTCGTTCACATTGTTGGTGCCGGTCCCGGAGACCCCGAGCTTCTCACGCTGAAAGCCTTCCGACTCATACAGAATGCGGATATTGTTTATTACGATCGGCTTGTATCTCCAGAAATTATGGACCTTGTGCGCCGCGACGCCGACCGGGTGTCTGTTGGCAAAGCCAAGGGCGACCATCTGGTTCCTCAGGCGGAAATCCATAAGTTGATGATTGCGTCTGCAAAGGACGGTAAACGCGTTGTGCGCTTGAAGGGCGGGGATCCGTTTATCTTCGGGCGCGGGGGGGAAGAACTACAAGCCGTCTCAGCGGCGGGCATAGACGTGCAGGTTGTTCCGGGTATTTCTTCGGCGTTGGGCTGTGCGGCAACAAGCGGAGTGCCGCTCACGCACAGAGATCACTCGCAAACACTGACGTTTGTGACAGGCCACGCAAAAGCTGGCGGCGTACCGGATCTCGATTGGGATAGCCTCGCCAAGCCTGCGCAAACGGTCGTTGTGTTCATGGGGGTCGGAACGTCCGGCGTGATTTCGCAAAAATTGCTGCAGGCTGGGCGCTCAGCAGATACGCCCGTAGTGGTCATCGAAAATGGTACTCGAAAGAACGAGATCCGTGTCTTTGGTAAGCTCGCCGAGCTTTCCAGCATGATCGAAAATGCAGGAATCAAAGGGCCAGCGCTTTTGGTTATTGGTGAAGTGGTGGGTAATTCACTGGACGCACTTGCTGATCTGGCATTGGAGGCTGCGGCATGAGCTCAGTTCGCCCGAAACTAAAACCTGAAACGCCAAAAGCGATCACAGCTTGGGAGACGGCGAGCGGCGCTGTTGTTTGGCTGACGGCAAGCGGTGATTGGTCTACCGATCCCGCTGATATTCAAGCGTACTCAGGCGACGAGGCAGAGGCGAAACTAGCAGATGCCAAAAATCAGGAGGGTCAAATCACCGATCCATACTTCATGGAAGTTACAGAAGATGGAAAGATCGCTGGCCGGGAAACTCTTCGCGAGTCCATACGTGCGAATGGTCCAACAGTGCACCCCCAATTCCAAAGAGGAAATAGCTGATGCCCGCGCGTGAGATATCTAAGCTGACGCTTTATGGCGACTCAATTTCGGGCAATTGCATGAAGCCAAAATGGACTGCTGAACGCCTCGGCATCGAATACGACTGGGTCGAGATTGATATCCTGAATGGCGGCACACAAACGGAAGAATTCCTTGCATTGAACCCGGCGGGGCAGGTGCCGCTCGCGCGATGGCCGGATGGGCGCGCACTGCCGCAATCTAATGCGATTATGCTCTATCTGGCGCAGGGCTCAGACCTTATTCCAAGCGATCCATTTCAGCGGGCGCAATTGGATAGCTGGTTGTTCTGGGAACAATATTCGCATGAAACGGCCATCGCGGTGCGCCGGTTCAAAAAGCTTTATCTCAATCTGCCAGATGACGAGATTGACCCCGAGCTCATGGCAAAGGGGCGGCGCGCGCTTGGTGTTATGGAGCTGCAACTTGGCTATACAGATTGGCTCGTTGGTAACGGCCTGACATGCGCGGATATTGCGCTAGTGGCTTACACGCGCCTCGCGCATGAGGGCGGTTTTGATCTGTCAGAATTTCCTGGTGTTCATTCCTGGGTGCAGCGCGTTGAGCGCGAACTCGGTTTGGCGCACGCACATGAGGTCGCTCACTGATGTACCGATACGATGAATTTGATGCGAAGATTGTCAAAGACCGCGTAGAACAGTTCCGCGGTCAGGTTGCGCGGCGTTTGTCGGGTGAGTTGCTCGAAGATGAATTCAAACCGTTGCGTTTGCAGAACGGCGTCTACCTTCAGCTGCATGCGTATATGTTGCGTGTTGCGATCCCATATGGCCAGCTCTCGTCTGAAAAGATGCGTACCCTAGCTGAAATTGCGCGCGATTATGATCGCGGTTATGGCCACATGACGACCCGGCAGAACATCCAGTACAATTGGGTAAAGCTAAATGAGATTCCGGATGTTCTGGATAAGCTCGCCGATGTCGAGATGCACGCGATTCAGACCAGCGGAAACTGCATTCGAAACGTCACGTCGGATCACTTCGCGGGGGCAGCCGATGATGAATTGATGGATCCGCGGCCTTGGTGTGAGATCATTCGTCAATGGTCGACCTTTCATCCAGAATTTGCCTTTCTGCCGCGCAAATTCAAAATCGCTGTAACAGCAGCCGAACATGATCGTGCGGCGATCCGCGTTCACGACATCGGATTACATATTCGCCGGCGCGGGGACGTGACAGGATTTGAGGTTCATGTTGGCGGTGGTCAGGGCCGCACACCCCATGTCGCGGCGCTCGTGAACGAATTCGTGCCAGAAGCGGAAATTCTCGATTATCTGGAAGCGATTATGCGGGTGTATAATCGACATGGACGGCGCGACAATAAATACAAAGCTCGCATCAAAATTCTCGTCAGTGAGCTGACACCGGAAGAGTTCACACGCCAGGTTGAAGAAGAGTACGCCGCTCAGCGTGACTACGAAAAAATCGTACTGCCTCAGGCAGAAATTGATCGGGTCCACGCCTATTTCGCGCCGCCAGTCTTTAAAACAGATATCGATGAGGCTGCATTCGAAAGCGCTAAACAATCAGACGAAGCCTTTGCGCTTTGGTGCAAGCACAACCTGCACCCACATAAGGAAAGTGGCTACGCTTCTGTGACGATCAGTCTAAAGCCTGTCGGCGGGATTGCTGGTGATGCAACTGATGTTCAGATGTTTGCAATGGCGGATCTTGCGCAGAGCCTCGCACATGATGATATCCGCGTAACACACGCGCAAAACATTGTCCTGCCGCATGTCGCTGTCGATGATCTTAGGGCCTTGTATGATGGGCTCGTTGAAGCGGATCTTGCGACTGCGAATGAGGGGCTGATAACGGATATCATCGCATGCCCGGGCCTTGATTATTGCAACCTTGCCAATGCGCGCTCGATCCCTGTCGGCCAACTCATTCAGCAAGAGTTTGCGAGCGCAGAAGATCAGGCAGATATTGGCAAACTGCACCTCAATATCTCTGGCTGTATTAATGCTTGCGGTCACCATCATGTTGGACATATCGGCATTTTGGGAGTGGACCGGCGAGGCGAAGAGTATTTCCAGATTACGCTTGGTGGCCGCGCCGACGAAAAAGCCGCTATTGGAGAAATCGCCGGTAAAGGTCTCAAACAGGAAGATATCCCGGCAGCGCTTCGGCGAATTATAAATGTCTATAAGGCTGAGCGCTCTTCACCCGACGAAATATTCATCGAAACACTGGAGCGTGTTGGTCAGGAACCGTTCAAGGAGGCGATCTATGCCGCTGATTAAAGACGGGATCGAAGTCCATAATATCTGGGCGTATATGGCCGATGAAGGCCGGCTGGAACCGGGCGGATGTATTACAGTATCATTGAATCGTTATCTGAATGAAACAAACATTCTTCGCGCGCGAAATGCGTGTGTTGGTGTGCGTTTGATGCCGGAAGATAACCCACACTTGCTGGCCGACCATCTGGATCACGTTAGGTTAATTGAGATCACTTTTCCTAAATACATCGATGGTCGCGGATACTCTCAAGCACAGCTATTACGCCGCCGTTACAGGTATGAAGGAGAGATCAGGGCCGTCGGCCATGTGCTGAGAGATCAGATTCTCTATATGCACCGTTCAGGCTTCAACTCTTACGAGACTGCTCGCGCTGACCTATCTTCCGTTCTGGAAGCTCTAACGGAGTATTCCGATTTTTACCAACCGGCCGCCAGCACTGCAGAAACTGTATTCGCCAGGCGCCACGCAAAAGGATAGCGCCCTGTGCCTTATGCAGATCAAAAAGTCCGCGAGCTCCAGCCCGTTGATGAGCGTCTTGAGCGGCTAAACGGCGAGCTTCGAGAAGCGTCGGCGCAAACGATCCTCCGCGCATCAATCATTCGCGAGTGGGAGGGCGACATTACGTATGTCTCCAGCTTTGGCGCCGAGAGCGCGGTGATGCTTGCGTTGATCGCTGATGTGGATCCCGATCTTCCGATCATTTTCCTCGAAACGGGTATGCATTTTCCGCAAACACTCGATTACAAAGAAGAAATTACTCAGCGTCTTGGCCTGACCAATGTTCGTGAGATCAAACCAAACGAAACAGAAGAGAAGATCCTTGATCCAAACCGTGATCTTTGGAAGCGACATGCAGATGCGTGCTGTGGTCTGCGCAAGGTAAGACCGCTGGAGCCTGCGCTTGAGGGCTTTAATGCCTGGATCACTGGCAGAAAGCGATTTCACGGCGGCGCACGCATGAATCTGCCAGTATTTGAGCACTCTGGCGGGAGATTCAAAGTCAACCCACTAGCTGGCTGGACACAGGAAGATGTCGATCGTTTCTTCATTTATCGTGGATTGCCGAAGCACCCGCTTGTAGCACAAGGATACCCGTCAATTGGATGCTGGCCTTGCACGAAGCCTGCGGCAGATCCGTCTGACATTCGCTCCGGACGGTGGTCAGGCCAGCAAAAGACAGAGTGCGGCTTGCACGTTGAGAAGGCTGAACGTCCTCGCGTCTTTTAGCGACTGAGGTGAATTTCACTACTCAAATACAGGCGATCTGTATCTCTCGCATTGCCAACTATCTGCTTGTGTGAATACATCTCCGCGGGTGCTGAAGTCGCGGTGAGGAGACGGGCAAATGATGTGGTGGATTATTCCAACGCTTTGCGGCGTTGTCGGGCTAATGCTCGGCTTTGCAGGGATATCGAGATTACTTAAAGCGAACCTGCTCGGTGGAGGAGCAAGGGCAGTTTTGAGCCTTGGCTTTCTCGGTGCTGCGGGAGTTTCGGTTTTGGCAGGCCTGAATCTCCAAACGTATAAGCGTCTCACGCATGAGCAACTCGCGGCAACCGTCTATTTCACTCAGGTGGAGAACGAGGCGAACACATATGTTGCCCGCATCACATACGCTGATACTGAAACCGAAGCTAAGAATTACACACTGACAGGTGATGAGTTCGAAATTGGCGCACAAGTGATCAAGTTCAAACCGCTCGCCAACATTGTCGGCTACGATACGGTTTATCGTTTAGAGTATCTTTCTGGCAGGTTTCGCGAGCGCTTCGTGTATGACAAAGTCACGAGCGCTGAAGTGGTCGGTGTAAAGCTCTCTGATGATCCCGGACTCGATGTGGCGGCATTTGTAAAACAAAACGGCGCGCGTTTTGGTTTGGAAGCTGTTGGCGTCAGCGGTGGTCAGGAAGATGCTCGCTATGGATCTGCTGTTTATGTTCCGATGGCGCATGGCCTTGAATATGAAATCAAGGTGACGCAAGATGCCGTAATCGCGCGCCCGGCCAATGAGGAAGCCGCAAAAGCAGTTGGCACACAAAACTATCCGGGGACGAAAACAAAAAGGTAATAACAGAAAATGGGGCTGTGGAACAAGATCATCGTTGAGCCTCTGATCTCGTGTGGTTGCCGGGCAAAACCGATCCAGGCACAAAGAAACAAAATCGTACCGCTTGCCAAAGGACGCGTGTTGGAGGTCGGTTGCGGTGCTGGGACGAATTTCGACTTTTATGATTTTGCCAAGGTTGAGCATATAAATGCGATTGAGCCCGCAAGCGGTATGTTGAAACGGGCCCGCAAAAAAGCTGCAAGAATGGGACTGACAGATCGTCAGATTACGTTCTCTGAAACCGGGGCTGAAGCCGTGCCGCTTGAGGACCGCAGTATCGATACAGTCGTGTTCACTTTCGTGCTTTGCACCATTCCAGACTGGCAAGCTGCTCTGATTGAGGCGCGCCGCTTATTAAAGCCCGGCGGCTGCGTTTTGTTCTCCGAGCATGGATTGTCACCCGATGAAAATGTTGCGAAGTGGCAGCGCCGTGTTGAGCCGATGTGGAAGGTGATGATCGGTGGTTGCCATATTACACGCCCCGTTTTGAAGATGTTTCAAGACACAGGATTTCAGCTTGAAGCCCCCCAATCAATGTATGTCCGCGGCCCGAAAATCGCGAGCTACATGACTTGGGGAACCGCCCGCGCCGCGTGACGCGGCCCCCTTATCTTCCTTTCCGGGGCGGCCCTCCGACCATCGCGCCAAATCTTGTTCCCATTGAAGAAGGTCGCTGGCTCCGGCCAGATACGGAAGCGCATGACTGGCTTGAAGAAAAACGAGAGTTGATGGTGCGATGCCGCGATGACGTGCTGGCAATATTACCGGGGAGCGGTGCGGCATGTTGCGAAGCTAGCCGAATGATCTTCGAACATATCGGTAGAAAGAACGCATTTCTGCTTAAAACAGAGCTGGAGGATGCGGCGAGTTATGTGTCAGATGATCTGTGTATCATGCAGCAAAATGATGCGGGAGCGTGGTGCCTTACGGCCGCAAGTCTCTGCGCGCCGACTTACTGGAAACTGAAGGACTTTGTCGGGTGCCCACTGGGCGGTTTGCATGCGGATGTTCCAAGTGGGGACCCGGATCTTGCGAGCCGGATCGGACGTATTTTTTCCGCAATGCGCCCCGGTCAGATTATGGAGCGGTGCAATTGGACCGTTCAGGCAGGCGGTGAGCGCTTCACGCCCTCATCGCTTCCTATCAAGGAGGCAGCAAAGCAGATTGAAGTCGATGACGCACTCAATCAGGTCTATCTACGTGTCGAACGGCAAACCGTTCGCAAACTTCCGAATACGGGCGCTGTGCTTTTCTCAATACGCATCTGTATCGATCCGCTTGCAGCTGTTTTCGCGCGGCCTGGCGTTAAAGAGGATTTCAAAAATGCTTGGACCAATGCGCCTGCTGAAATTTCAGCTTATAAAGGATGGAGTGCTTACCAACATCTGATCGAAGCGGTGCTAACTTAGAACGGGGGATAGAATGCCAAAAATCCATAAGGAATTGATGACAGCTGAAATCGACGGCGATTTCGCCGTATTTCTGATCGGCATGCGGGTCAACAAATTCTGGAAAGTCTGGAAATGGTGGCCCGTCATGACGGCTATGCCTAGAATGCTGATCGAACTTGGCAAACACCCGGAGCTCGGCTTGCTTCATGCACGCACGCATTTTGGCATCAAAAATGTCCTCGTGGTTCAATACTGGCGAAGCTTTGACCACCTGCATGAATACGCGACGAGCAAGACGAACAAACATTTACCCGCTTGGCAGAAGTTCAATAAGTCGATCGGTACTTCCGGTGATGTCGGCATCTGGCATGAGACGTATTTGGTGCGAGCAGGAGAGTATGAAAATGTCTATGGCAATATGCCGCCTTATGGTCTCGGGCTCGCCGGTCAGCTTGTGGAAGCAAAGGGAGGAAAGCGCTGGGCGAGGGGGCGTCTTGGGAAAAGTGATGGTGCCGACGAATAGCATGAGCGCTCTAGCCGGTGTGCTGCGAACATCCTAAATACAAAACGAAGAATCGAATTTCGAACAGGAGTGCGTCTCGCCGTGGATTTCAGAAAATTACTAGATGACCTCACGCAAAAAGCTGCGCAAGCAGCAAAAGACCTGCAACTTGATGAGCGCATGGAGCAGGGAAAAGACTATGGGGCTGAAGTTATTGAGAAGATCAAAACGGACCGAAGCGCTCAGATCAAGGCGGGCGGCGGTGCATTGCTGCTAGCGATGCTGCTTGGGACTCGCGGCGGCCGTAAAATTGTCGGCTCGACAGCAAAAATGGGAGCTGTTGCTGGCCTCGGAGCGCTCGCCTACCGCGCATGGATGAAGAAGAATGGACACGCCGCAGAGGATGGCGGTCACGCTCAACCATCTGGGTTTATCGAAGACGCAGATGTAGATGAGCCATTTGCGGAAGCGTTGATCCGGACCATGATCGCCGCAGCGTGGGCAGATGGCGCGCTGGATCAGGCCGAACATGGTGCAATTGCTGCCGCGCTCGAGCAAGCTGAAGGTAATGCATCCGTTCGTAAGCTTCTTCTGAACGAGGAAAGCGAAGGAGAAAGTCTGGCGATGATTGCGAAGGCTGCACGCTCGCCGAATCATGCCGCTCAGCTTTATGCCGCTGCCGTGATTGTCACGGGCGACGCCAACGCTGCTGAAGCAGGGTTTCTCGCAAGACTGTCAGAAGCATTGGGGATAGAGCCCGGTCATGCATCAGCTATCCACGAGGAGGCGCTCGCGTGAAGTATTGGCTATTTAAATCCGAACCGTTCAAGTGGAGCTGGGAGCAGCAGAAAGCCAAAGGCAAAGCGGGTGAAGAGTGGGACGGAATTCGCAACTATCAGGCGCGGAATTTTATGCGTGACATGAAGCTGGGTGACCGTGCATTCTTTTATCACTCGAATAAGGGACTGGAAGTCGTCGGTGTTTGCGAGATATCGGCAGAAAGTGCGCCTGACAGCACGACCGATGACGAGCGTTGGGATTGCGTGCATTTGCGGGCGCTGGCCGATATGCCGAATCCCGTTTCGCTGAAGGACGTAAAAGCCAACCCAAAACTCGCAGACATGGCGCTCGTCACATCCTTCCGCTTGTCGGTTCAACCTGTAACGGCAGCTGAGTGGAAAGAAGTCTGCAAAATGGGCGGCATTGATCCAAAGACGCTCAAGCCGAATTAGCCAGATCAGTTCACGCGCGCATGTCTTTTGGCGAACTCAGCGCGATATAGGACGTAATGCTGCCAACTTGAGGGAGCACGCCCAACGTGTCGGCATGAAAACTCTTATATGTCTCCAGGTCTGGCACTTCTACACGGAGCAAATACTCAACTGAGCCTGTCACATTGTGGCACTCGCGCACTTCAGGTGCTGCATTCATCGCGCGTTCAAATGCTCGGGCATCTTTCTTTAAATGTGCTGACAACCCAACCATGACAAAAACGGTGATTGCGGAGCCAAGACGCGAGCGGTCAAGGACTGCGCGATACCCTTTAATCAGTCCCGTTCGTTCGAGTTCCTGAACGCGCCTGAGGCATGCAGATGGTGACAGGCCAACGCTCGCCGCCAGATCGATATTGCTGATCCGTCCGTCATGTTCCAGCTTGGACAATATATTGCGATTTATGGTGTCTATTTCGGCCATTAATTGCATACTTTTATCCAGTATCCGCCAAAAAGCAATCAAATTCTTGGGATCTCGGTGTATTGTTGCTAAAAATGTGGAGGTTGCGCAATGAGTCTTCGTTCTTTGGAACATTACGATCTGTCGTCCGAGCGCGGATATTTATGCCGATATGATGCCGAAAACGTTACGCTCGATGGTGTCCTCGCCGACGCACGAAATACCGCGATGCGATTACCGCAGACGATTTTGACGGGGAAGGTTCGCGAAGCGCTCACACGAAATTTGCCGGTTACCGATTTATCCGATGTATTGCCAACCTTGAGCGACGCACAAATTCGAATGGCGATGGTGCACTACTCATTCATGGTTCAAGCTTATGTCTGGGGCGAGCCGGATGCACCGGAGGTCCTTCCGCGCCAGCTTGCCCAACCGATCGTTGCTTTAGCCGATCACCTCGGTCAGCAGCCCCTGTTACCCTACAGTGGATACGTGCTCGACAACTGGGGCCGGTTCGACCCAAAAGGTCCAATTAGTCTGGACAATATTTATATGATCCAGAACTTCCTCGGTGGGCAGGATGAAGCCTGGTTTGTGCTTGTGCATGTTGCGATCGAAGCGCGCGCAGGGGCTGC
Source organism: Hyphomonadaceae bacterium (assembly GCA_965263325.1). Taxonomy (GTDB): domain Bacteria; phylum Pseudomonadota; class Alphaproteobacteria; order Caulobacterales; family Hyphomonadaceae; genus CBDHGY01. Next base: position 38,095 of record CBDHGY010000002.1, read on the forward strand.
ATTGGCGGCTATGGGTACAATCATCAACGCAGCGGCGAATGAAGATGAGCCAGCGGTTCAATCTCAATTGGAGAACATGGCAGCCGTTTGGGCTGACATAAATGCAATATTTGATCGCATGCCTGAGCGCTGTGATCCTTATGTCTACTTTGAGCGCGTACGACCTTATATCCACGGCTGGAAAGACAATCCGGCTTTGCCGAATGGAATTATCTATGAGGGCGTCGAGCGCTACGGCGATAAGGCGCAAGCATTCCGCGGGCAAACTGGATCACAGTCCTCAATTGTTCCGGCAATGGACGCTCTGCTTGGAGTGGGGCATGCCGCCGATCCGCTGCGCAGTTTCCTCGATCAGTTGCACATTTATCGGCCGCCAGGACATCGCCAGTTTATCGATGATGTCCGCGCTGCCAGTGGCCTCAGAGCGTTTGTACAAAAAGCGCAAAACAAAGGGCTTACCGAAGCGTATAACAGTGTGGTGCAAGCCGTCGCGGATTTTCGGACACGCCATCTCGAATACGCCGCAAGCTATATCAACAAGCAAGGCAAGCGCGCGGTCGGTAATGACACAGATGTCGGGACCGGCGGTACTCCGTTCATGCGCTATCTGAAAAAGCACCGAGATGAAACGCGTGAGAACTTGTTGCAGGTCGCGAGCTAATCAACGCATTCCATCTTCGAAACTGGCGAGTGCCCACTCCGCATAGTGTGCAAGATTACCGCCTTTAAACAAGAATCCGCCTACTCCTGCTGCATGCGCGGCCTGAATATCTGTGTCTTTATCGCCAATGAGAAAACTGGCTTCTCGCTTTACAGGGTAATCTGCCATGGCTTGTAGAAGCATTCCGGGTTTCGGTTTGCGGTCAAAACTATCTTTGCGAAATCGTTCGATTTCCCCTTCCTGATGAAACGGGCAGTGGTAAATCTTGTCTATTCTCGCGCCTTTTTGTGCAAGTTGATCGACCATCCAGTCATGCAAGGTTTGCATATCTTCTTCAGAGTAATAACCGCGAGCAATGCCGGACTGATTTGTAACCACGAATACGAACCAATTTCGCGCGTTAAAGGCCGAAATCGCTTGAGCCGCACCATCAACCCACTCGAAATCGGCGATCCGGCTGACATAATTCTTGTCCAGATTGATAACCCCATCTCGATCGAGAAACAGGGCGGGGCGCAGCTTGGTCATGACGTTCCTTACCCTGACTGAGGTCAAATCGCCAATGGCGCGTTTTTAGGGTGTTGCAGTCTTGCACACCGAGCAGTGGCCATTTGGCAACAATCAAAAGAGTGCTGGACGCGCTCATAGGATAGGGGCAAGTTCCAACTCGAGAGCGCAGAGAGGGTGCTCTTTCTTCAATGCCATTGGGAGGGCAATTTCTTATGGAACAAATTATTCCACTTCTCGTAAGCGGTCTGGGCGGCGGCGTGCTTGGTCCGATCATTTCCAAACTGATCGGCGGCAGCATGAAAGGCGGAACACTTGGCGGTGTTCTGGGCGGCTTGGCAACTGGCGGTGCCAGCATGGCTATGGGCGGAATTCCGGGGCTAGAACTCATTAACCTAGGCTCAGGTGGTATCATGGCGCATCTGTCGACAGCGCTTCAAGGCGGTGTTGGCGGCGGTATTCTTGGCGCAATTGCCGGGAAAGTTATGGGCGGCAACAACGCTTAAGCCTTAAAGCCAAATTCAATAGTTGAGGGCGGTTTCGAGTATTCGAAACCGCCCTTTCTTATTCTGGGCTGGAAGGGTTCGCTTCTCTATCGGCAATTACTTTTCTGTTGATGCCGATACCAATCGCGAATGGAATTAGAGCAATCGCCGTAATAATGGCTGCAAGTAGAAATGCTGCTCCGGGGAAATAAACCGGTGCAGTATCTCCCGAGAAATATTGAAGCGTTTGCGTCATCAAAACGGGGCTGAAAATGAGCGTCAATGCCATCAATGATGATTGAGCACCTTGCAACTCTCCCTGCTCATTGCGCGGAGTGAGATTTGATGTGATCGTATTGATTGCCGGCATGGCGACACCGCCTATCGCTGAGATCGCAATGACGGCGTATGTCATCCATGGCGCTCCAGCAAAAGCAAACAAGAAGAGGGCAAGCGCATTTATCGATAATCCAAAGAATGCTGCGCGCATGGCTCCCATTTTCTTGATCAGGAAGCCGGTCAGAAGAGCCTGGGAAAGTGCGGACCCAATTCCCACTGCGCCGAGGGACAGCCCAATCTCAAATTCCGTCCAATCATATCGGATCTCTCCATGGAAGCTCCATGTTTGAGGATAAACAGCATGCGCTATCTGGTAAAAGCCAATCGCAACAATGAACCAGGCAACGCGCGGAAGTTTGGCAAAATGGCGTAAGGCCCCAAATGGGTTTGCGCGCCGCCAGTCGAAAGGGCGTCTGTCTTCTGCCGGCAAACTCTCAGGAAGTATGAAATATCCATACAGGAAATTTAGGGCAGCTATTCCGGCTGCAACGAAGAATGGAAGGCGCGTGTGAATGTCGCCCAGAAACCCGCCGACTACCGGCCCAAATATAAAGCCAAAACCGAACGCTGCTCCTGTCATTCCAAAGGCGCGACCGCGTTCTTCGGGCTTTGTTACATCGGCGATATAGGCGTTGGCGACAGAATAAGTAGAAGAGAACAATCCGCCAAGCGCTCTTGCGACGAACAGGACCGCCAGTGTTGGAGCCAAGCCCATGATGACCAGATCAACGGCCAACATAGCGATCGAAATAAGCAGTATTGGCCGGCGGCCATATTGGTCCGACAAGCCTCCGAGAATTGGCATTGCTATGAAATTTGCAGCGGCGAAGACCACACTCAGCCACCCAGAATATCCGACGGAGTCTTCTGCAAGCAAGCCTGTCACATCTTCGAGAAGAGCCGGCATAATCGGCATAATCAGCCCAAACGACAACATGTTAAGCGCAACGGCGATGATCACGAACATGAAGGCATTGCTGCCGAGCTTGCGCTCAGATGAAACGGTTTCTGTCATAAGATAATTGTGTTAGCCCCGCCGCCGCCGCCGTCAATGCGTTTCGCTCAAGTGCGGGGTGAGCTGTCAACACGTTGATAGGTGAAATGGCTAAAGGCGGATAACAGCGCGACCAGTACGCTCATTGTGAATGCCAATCCGACGGCTCCATGCCAGCCTGCCCAGTCATAAGCCGCCGTCCCGCCCCAGCTTCCAATTCCGCCGCCGACAAACATGAGAATGATGTAGGCCGTCATCAAACGGGTTCGAACTTCGGGAGCTTCGCTGAGAATGATCATGCGTCCTGCTACATCGATGACGGGGCCGACGATGTTGGCAAACAGGATAGGGATCATAATCAACCAAACACTGTGCCCCGCAAAAAAGAACAGGGACACGGCAAAGATCCGGAGGATTGATAAAAGAAAGCGTGCGCGCCGTGGGGTGACTTTGTCGGCCCATCGCCCGAGGCGCGGCGTGGTAAGCATGTTGATCATCGCAAGCAGAGCAAGATAACCGACAACATCAACACCAAAGCCCATTTGATCGCTCGTGAGGTGCAACCCAATGCCCATCCAAATGCACAGAAAGGCCCCAAAACTCAGGCCTTGAATTACACCCGACAAAAGAACGTGGGAATGTGCTTTGACCAGTGCTGGAAGTGTAGAAAGTAGACCAGGATAGCTCTGTGTGTTGTTGGAACGTTGCCCTTTTTCCAGAACAAAAGGAAATGCGAGCGTTACCGCAAACATCAGAGAGGTTGCAATGAAATAGACAGCTCGCCAGCCGAAATTCTCCGCCACGACGCCGGCCCCGGCTCTCGCAACCAGAATACCGACTATCACGCCTGTTGTAACGATAGCCGTCGCGTGTCCAAGTTCATCAGCAGGTATGCGCCGCGACACATATGCGGGAATGAGATAAGGGACAATCGTGAAGAACCCCAGCAAGGTCGAGCCCAACACAAACAGAGTATAGTCTTGGGCCAGTGTCATTCCGAGGATCGACACAAATTGTCCAATTGTGAAGATCGTGACCAAACGCCGGTTGCTGATCCAGTCGCCCAGAGGAAGTAAAAGAAAAATGCCGAGTGCAAGCGCAAGCTGGTTGAGCGCAGGCACCATACCGATCATTGCATCACTCACTTCAAAATGATCAGCAACACGTGCAATGATTGGATGAATATAGTAAGCGTTTGCAGTTACGACTGCCGTTGCGCAGGCGATGAGATATAGTTCAGTGTTCGATAGTTGGCGTTGCAGGGCCTTTTACCGCCCAAGTTCTTTCATCGCTTCATCAAGACCACCAAGGGTCATCTCAAACATGCGGTGAGCTCCAATCAGCTCGCGGATGAGCTGGATAGAGCCGGTATACTCCCATGCCCCTTCTTTTACAGGATTGAGCCAAACAAGGGATGGGTATGTATCCACAAAGCGTTTGATCCAGAGACCGCCTGGTTCCTCGTTCCAGTGTTCAACTGATCCGCCTGCATATGTGATTTCGTAAGGGCTCATGGTCGCGTCGCCGACAATGATCACCTTGTAATCAGAGGGGTATTTGTTGAGCACATCCCACGTCGGAATGCGCTCATTATAGCGCCGACGATTGTCCTTCCAGAGGCCTTCATATGGGCAGTTATGGAAATAGTAGTATTCGAGATTTTTGATGGTTGAACGCGCGGCTGAGAACAGTTCCTCACATACGCGCACATGCGGGTCCATGGAGCCTCCTGCATCGAGCAGCAGTAGCACTGAAACCGTGTTTCGCTTTTCCGGGCGCATCGTAACATCGAGATAGCCTTGTTTTGCGGTGTTCTGGATGGTCGAGTCGAGGTCGAGTTCATCAGGTGCGCCGTCGCGGGCCCATTTACGCAGGCGCCGAAGCGCAACCTTTATATTACGTGTGCCGAGTTCAACAGTGTCATCATAGTTTTTAAATTCGCGCTTATCCCAGACCTTCACCGCTCTGCGATGGCGCGACTTCTTCTGACCAATTCGTACGCCTTCAGGATTGTAGCCGTCCGCACCAAATGGTGACTTTCCTCCGGTGCCAATCCATTTGTTGCCGCCTTCGTGGCGTTTTTTCTGTTCTTCGAGACGTTCCTTCAGTGTCTCCATTAGTTTTTCCCAGCCGCCGAGCGCTTCGATCTGGTCCATCTCTTCCTGAGACATGTATTTCTCTGCAACCGAGCGCAGCCACTCTTCGGGCAACTCGCGCGCTTCGATAGCGTCGCCCAAACTGTCGAGGCCTTTGAAGACATGCCCAAACACTTTGTCGAATTTGTCGATATTGCGCTCGTCTTTCACGAGAGCGGTGCGAGAGAGATAGTAGAAATCTTCAACATCCATATCGATGACGCCTTTATCCATCGCCTCCATAAGCGATAGATATTCTTTTAGGGTCACGGGCACGTTAGCGCTGCGGAGTTCGGAAAAAAAGTTTAGGAACACGGGGCAAATCTCCTTAAAGCTTAAGGTAGAGGATATGCGCCAGAGTGCCAATATTCCGCTGCGTTAGGCTAAGGTGTAAAAACTGACGGTTAACTGCTTTGACCTCATCTGGTGTTCATCTAGTCACTGATAAGTAACTGCATGATTCGAAACGGAATACTTGTCTTGCTGGCCATCTTTGCGGTGTCCAACGCCCGCGCGGAAGATGTTTGGTCCCCAGCGCGGTGCAAATTGCCGTGCATTCTAGAAACGCTTTGGGACAATATCGAAGCGCTTGAAGACAAGGATCGCAGGCGATTAGAGCCATTGTTCTTGCAATCGATAGCGACGACTGGCGACGTAGAGTTGATACACGATTGGGAAGATCGTTTGGGCACGACGGCAAAGCTTCCACCACCTTATGAGAATTATGCCCTTTCGAAGGTTTCGGCATTTATCAAGGCAGAAGGGTGGGACGCTTTTTTTATGCGAGCAAGATCCAAGCAGCGCCCGTTCAATACTGGCCGCCCGGAAATGATGGCCGCGGCAGCGGAGTTTCTTGCCGACGAAGAGACGGCAAAAAAGATCTTGAGTTTGATGGAGCGGTTGGCAGATGCAGACAACAGCCAAGCCGCGTTTGAGCGGTCTTCGTTCGGTCACGCTTTAGCTGAAGCTGCCATGCGACGGTGCGATCTTGACGGTTTTGATCGGGCACTAAAATACACCGATGAGCCAGGCGCGCTTCGTTACGCCGTTTGGCGAACCCGGATGGCTGGTGACTTGGGCGATGTTATTCAACGCTTGCAGAAAAGCGTAGAGAATGAGCGCGCTATGCATGTGCGTCAGACAATCGATGGATTAACTGACGTGCTGGCTCTAAAAATCTGTGAAGTGCGGCCTTAAAGTCTGCTCGCGTTAACAAACTAATCGATTCTGATAACACTTCTTTCTGTCTCCTTAACAAAACGCAGAAAATTCAACTTTCTGAGCGCGCGGTAACCTCTCAGAAAGGCCCGATAGCGTTAATGCAAAAGTTGTTTTGATTAAGGAGTAAACGTCCATGCTGGATACGCTTATCGGCCATGTTGCAAAGACCGCGGGGATAGAAGCACAAAAATCTCGCGAAGCACTCGGCATCATCATGAATGCCGCTGAGCGTCAGGGCGCGCCATTTGCGCAAGCCATGTATGAGAAAGTTCCAGGGGCGCGAACACTTGCGGCGACGATGGGCGCAGAAGTTGGAGCTGCGACAGATGAAATCGCTCGCTTGATAGAACAAACGCCGGGTGGCCGTCGTCATGTTACGGCGATGATGATTTCTGATTTGCAGGCGCGCGGGCTAGGGCATCAGGCGATCGGCGAAATCTTGCCAGCGATATCCGGGTTTGCCGATGAATATCTGGGGCTGAGCGATTTTGCGCATCTCGGAGATCTGCTCGGAACAGCGGGTGCCATTGATGATCTGGTTGGTGAATACAAAGCAGCTTAAGTAGCTGGAGCAACTTAGCTATTGGCCGCCCCTCTCGGGGGCGGCTTTTTTGTTTTCACACCTTGCGCTCATTTCTGTGATCAAGCGTGATTTGAAGAGTTCGAAAGCCTGAGCCATCTAGCGGTCATACACAAACGCACACCGCTTTGAGCAAAGGACCAAATCAAATGAAATATCTCATCGCAGCGATCGCCGCAACGAGTATCGCTATCGCCGGAACAGCTAACTTATTTCAACCTGCGCAAGCCGAAACCGTCGCAGAAGTCACGGTTAGCGGTGACTTTGTAAAGAAACAAAAATCGATCAAAGGCAGCTGGGAAGTCATCCAGCGCGGAGACCAGACCATTATTAAATTCGGTGATGATTTTCGGGCAAAAAACGGGCCCGACCTGAAAGTGTTCTTGTCGCCGCAGACTGTGTCAGACGTGAGCGGAAAAACTGCAACAAATGGCGCAGTTCTTCTTGGTGAGCTGACCTCCACGAAAGGCGGACAAGAATATGTCTTGCCAGCGGATGTCGACATAAATGACTTCAAGAGCGTCCTGGTTCACTGCGAAGCATACTCAGTGCTCTGGGGCGGCGGCACTCTCTAAGTGATCCGGGTAAGGTATCTATGCGTACCCATGAATAACAAATAGCAGGTGATTTCCCTCCCTCCCCCAAACCTGGCACCTGCTTATGGCCCGCCTTACCCCTCAGGCGGGCCATTTTGTTTTCCGGTTTTATGATATTATTTCTTGAGTGATCGACGCACAGCGCCGTCTTCTGCTGCGCTAAATCCTTCAACCAGGCGAGCTATGAAGCCGGACAATTCATCGCGAACGGAGTAGGGAACTTCCATTGGCAGAAAATGGCTCGATCCACGAATGGTTCTGATCTGAATGGCTGGGGCGCGCTGCTGCAGCAATTCAACCGTTTTCTTCGACATAACCGACCCTGTGGAAGCGCGAAGGATTGTCAGAGGAATTCTGTTCTTGGTGATTTTTCGAATAGCGTTCCAGGGGCGATTCCGCTGTGCTTTAAATGTTGCCGCTTCCCATTGTGGATCACAAAGTAGCTGCCAGACCTGCTCTTCAGATTCTGTGTCAAAATCATCGATCCGGTCGATGCCGTCCAAAAGATAGTCTGATAAAAAAGGTTCGCGCCAGGATTTGAATGCAGCTTTTTCTAAGTATCTGTCGCGCACCTCAGCTTGGGAACCAAACTGTTTGCGCCTGCGTCTTGCAGCGCGCGCCATAGAATTTCCGCTGCGCGAAAACGCAAGCGCAAAAGGTGCGATGTGGCGTGTGCGATAATAGGAGGGTTGCAAAATAACTGGGTCTGCCAATACGAGCCCTCGAACGAGGTCCGGGCGCTTGCCAGCGATCATCGTGGCAACGCAGCCTCCCATGGAGTGTCCACCGAGCACCACGCCTTGAGGAGCATATTTGTCTAGCCATTTGATCACGTCTCTTACGTGAATAGACCAACTGGGATAGGGCGGCTTAGCGGGTGTCGTGTTGCGTCCATGTCCGCGCAGATCGACGGCTGCAACGCGAGTGCGTAGCCCGAGTGGAGCGAGGATCGATTGATATGTCATGGCATTAAAGCCCGTCGCATGAAGCCAGAGCGATGCGACCGGTTGAACAGGCGAGCCAAACTCAACGCCGGTCATGAGACCGTCGCCCATATCAAAGCGAATTCTTCGCATCAGCGGCTACCAAATACCTTTCTGAGTAACTCTGTTGTGCGCGCAACCGGGTTTTCCCGAATGCGTTGTTCTTCCTGGGCGACATAGAAGAAGATACCGTCGAGGCCAAGATTCACCGCATGGGTTGTCAGGTCGTCTCTGTAATCGCCAACTATCATACTGACCCCGGGGGCATCGGCCACATTCTGTAATGTCCGGAAGGCGCCGGATTCTGATAGGGCCTGTCTGACAAACGGAGTAAACGTATCACGTAAATTGTCTTCCGTTTTTGCACGAAGAAAATCTGTGGCTGCTGTGTCGCCCCCGCGTAGTATGCCGACGGCGTCGTCTAAAGTAATTGAGGTGACTGCCTGCACCACGATTTGCTTAGCGGCTGGAACGGCGGACTCAGCGGCGCGGTTCATGCGCAATTCTAAATCATTTAAGAGTGTCGAGATGTAGGGCACGCCTTGAAATTGGTCTTGTAGCTCACCGAGTGTTCCTGGAAGCGGGATCTTGATCTCAGGGTCTGCAAAGTAACCATTCTCTTTGCCTATCCTGACAGCAACTCGCTCTGTGCCGAGCGTTAGAGCCTGGCGAAGACCGGCATCGATCTCGGCAATGCTCAAGCCCGATCCCGTTTCTTGGCTTCCTCCGATAATCGTGCCGATTTCTTCAACCGGTATAGTTTTGCAAGCGGATGGAACGATACAAAGCGCCAAAGCGCCCGCGAAGGCCGGTGCTTTCATGGGAAGCTCCTTAAAGCATAAGACTAGTTAAGTAGTTTGATTGAAGCCGATTTGTGACGTGAATCAAAGGGTTTCGGCGCAGTTTGAGCGTGTCCCAGCGTTATCCCCTGCTTTATTTTCGTGGCTGTGCTATTTCTTTAGCTGAAATTGGAGGTTCAGCCATGTTGAAAAAGACCTTTGAGTGTTTCGATTTGGAGATCGAAAACAAGATTGCGCACCTGCGTCTGAGCCGCGGCGACGCGTTTAATACTATGACGAAGGCTTTCTGGAATGAGCTTCCGGAAATTGTGCGTGATATTGATCGCAACGTGCGCGCGCGCGTGATCGTGATTTCGTCCACTGGAAAGCACTTTTCAGCCGGGATGGACCTATCAGTCTTTACGCAGGATGGATCGGTAACAAGCGATACCGGCGATCAATACGTTGCCGCTGAACGTTTTCGCTCAAATGTGCGTCAAATACAGGGATCTTTCAATGCGCTCGAAGAGGCGCGGATGCCGGTTCTGATCGCGTGTCAGGGCGGTGTTATTGGCGGTGCGATCGATATGATTTCAGCAGGCGATATACGTTGGTGCACGCAGGACGCTTTCTTTTGCATTCAGGAAACCAACATCGCTATGACGGCAGACGTAGGCACGTTCCCGCGTTTGCAGCGCTATATTCCCGAAGGGTGGGCGAAGCAAATGGCTTACACCGGCATGCGTCTAAAGGCGGAAAAGGCCAAAGAGATTGGTCTCGTCAATGATGTGTTCGAAACCCACGATGAGATGCTGGAAGCTGTGATGGAAATTGCCGAGGAAATCGCCAAAAAGGATCCGCTTACAGTGACAGGTTGCAAGACGTTGATAAATTACGGCCGCGATCACTCCACCGCAGATACCTTAGATTATATCGGTGTCTGGAATGCAGGTATGATCCCACCGCCGCGTATGCAGGAAGCCTTCAAAGCCATGGCCGAAAAACGCGATCCAGAATTCAGTGACTTACTGCCGCTCCGCGACAAGCCGATGTAGCTATCCTCGCCAGAATCGGCGCGAGAGCACAACAAACACTGCTACGAATTCCAGCCGGCCGAGAAGCATGGCGCCGGAACAGATCCATTTCGCTGCTTCAGGAATGGATTGGAACGTTCCTGCGGGGCCAATGACTGGTCCGAGGCCTGGTCCAACATTCGAAACGCTAGTTGCTGCGCCAGAAATGGCGGAAAGTGGATCCATTCCCGTTAATCCCAGAAGAACTGCCGTTACCAGGAAAGTAGCCAGATACACAAACACAAAGACCATCACCGATTGAAGGTCGTTTTCGCTTACAATTCGACCGCCAAATCGAACAGGGGCAAGCCGGTGCGGACTAATCATCCGTTGGGCGTGAGCCAGGACTGCGCGCGCAGAAATTTCCAACCGGAACATCTTAATACCGCAGGCGGCTGATCCCGCGCATCCACCTAGAAACATTAGGACCAAGAAAAGCGAACGTGCGCTGTCGCCCCACAAATCATAATTCCCAATCGCGTATCCTGTGCCAGTCATGACAGATACGACATTAAATACCGTCGTTCGAAATGCTTCCTCCCCGCTATTGAACGTCACTGTGCCGGCGCCTGATTGTGTTGCAAAAAGCATCAGCGTGGTGAACGCGATGATCAGCCCAATAAAAAGCCGGGCCTGAGGTTCACGTATGAGCGCATAAGGTTGACCCCGGAGCATTAAAACAAAAGTCGCGAAAGGTAGGCCTGCGAAAATCATGAACAGGATAGCGATACTGACAGCGCCATTTCCAAAGTGAGCGAAGCTATCGTCATGTGTTGAATAACCCCCTGCCGCCATGGTCGTCATAGCGTGAGCGATTGCATCAAAAGGGGTCATTCCATTTGTAAAATACAGAAAGGCACAAAGAATACTCAAAACAAGGTAGACGATGCCCGTCTGAACCGCGATCTCGCCGACCCGCGGCATGAATTTGCCGGACGTGTCTGAGCTCTCGAGTTGAAAAAGTTGCATCCCTCCAACGCGCAGCATTGGCAGGATGGCGATGGCGGTAACGATAATGCCAATACCGCCAATCCATTGTAGAATTGCGCGCCACAGCAGAAGACCTTGGGCGCGCTCCTGTAGATTCGTGAGAACGGTGGATCCAGTGGTCGTAAGACCAGAAACGCTTTCAAACCAGGCATCGGTAATTGACATGTTGGAAGCAACAAATGGAATGGCTGCAATGGCAGGCAGCACGACCCAGATAAGAACCGTCAATAGAAAGGCTTCGCGCGCGCCGGTGCGAGGTGCGCCGCCGCCTGAAAGAATGGCCAGGCAGCCGCCAATACTGATTGATGCAAAACCCGAGAGCAGGAATACCTGCCAGTTTTCTTCATCGTAATAATAGTCGACCCAAGCGCAAGGCAGCATTGCTGCCCCGAGCAAAGCGGTCATTATGCCTACGGCGAGAAAAACGGGACGCATGCGCATGGAAACAACCTATTGACCTGAATTGGTAGGAGAAACGTCAATTTTTTGGAAATCGAGCTGCGTCTTGCGTTTGTTGCTGGTCGGAGTGGAGAGATTCGAACTCCCGACCCTCTGGTCCCAAACCAGATGCGCTACCAGGCTGCGCTACACTCCGACCCTGCGAGCGGCGGGGATATACAAGTGTACCAGAAAATTCAAGGGTCAATTACTGTCTGAATGACTAAGTCTTAACAGACACGTAGCTGCGCTCGTATTCAGGACCCAGCACTAGTGCGGTGAGTGCATGGCCGTGAGCCGCGCCGGTATCAATCCCCGTTGCGTGAGGAAATTCCCTTGGGCCATCGAAGAAAGGCTGATGTCCAAAAACGACATGACCAAATCGACCGTCATATACATCAGCCCAGAAAGGATCATCTGGCTGCTCTTTCCCAAGCGATAAAAAGGCACCAGTATTTTTATCAATATAGCGGGTGCGCAGGATCTGTCTCAGGAATGAGCGTTGTTTTTTCGGTAGTCCCGCCATCGCTTCAAGGTCTATTGGGAACTGCTCCATATTCCCAGGGATTCCCCCGTGGACACACAACACGTTATGAGATGGGACCCGCCAAAATAGGACAGCAGATTTTAAGAATATGCGGTCGCCTTCGGTGAGCTTAGCTTCAAGCTCAACGAGCTGCGGCGCGAGTTGGGCCATCTGCTGCGCGATTTTGGGGCGTTCAGCAAGATTGCGATGATAACGCAAGTGGCGGTCTTCGTGATTTGCTTCCACCAGCACAGTCTTAAAAGGCGCGTTTCTCTGAAGTTCGCCGAGGAACCTCACTGTTCCAATCGAGTCCGGTCCCTTGTCTACGAGATCCCCCAGCGAAACCAGAGTGTCATTGGGGGTCAATGTTAACTCATTAACCAGCGCTTTCAGGGCATCTGTCATGCCGTGAACATCGCCGATGATACATGTGCGGCTCATCGCCTGAACGTGTGCCAGCCTGCGTGAAATTTCAAGGCAAACCGCTAAAGCGTCAGCGCCATAACGATGTCATCATAATAGATTCCGCCGACGAGGAACCGCCGTGTACCAATCGTTTCAAATCCCGTCTTTTCGTAAAAAGCAACCGCGCGAGCATTGCCTTCATACGTGCCGAGCAGGATGCGCGGGGCACCGATTTCGCGAGCATGGGCGATCGAGGCCTGCATTAGAGCTTTGCCGGTTCCGCCGCCATGAAACCGCGAGAACGCATAAATGCGTTTCAGCTCGATATCGCCCGGCTGCAACTCAACCGGCAGATCTGGTTCGCAGTTGAGCGCATATCCAATCGGAACTCCGGTTTCGCTGTACTCGGCAATCCAGGCGGACGAGCGCGGTGCCGCGAGGTATTTCTGGTAAATGGTGACGGAGTGTTGCTCTTCGCAATGGTTGATGATGGCTTCGCCATCAATGTCTTCCACGAAGCTTTCGAGAAATGTCGCCGCTCCGATCTGAGCGAGCGTGCGAACGTCATTTTGTGCGGCGCTCTTAATCCTAAAGTCGCGCATGTTGCAAGTCCTCACAAAAACGGCGACAAATTGTACTTGTCGCCGTTCTAACAAGTTTTACCTAACGCAGCTTACCCCGCAGCCATCGCGTTTTCGAAATTGTCCGAGACCGCTTTCAGGAAGCCTTCCGTGGTCAGCCACTCTTGCTCTGGGCCAACGAGAAGCGCGAGATCCTTCGTCATCTGGCCACCTTCAACTGTTTTAATGATGGTGCCCTCGAGAAGCTCGGCGAACTTTGTCACCTCGGGTGTGTTATCCATCCGGCCTCGGTGAATGAGGCCGCGCGTCCACGCAAAGATCGATGCGATGGAATTGGTAGACGTTGCCTCACCTTTCTGGTGGTTGCGGTAGTGACGTGTAACTGTGCCGTGCGCGGCTTCTGCTTCAACGGTCTTGCCATCCGGTGTCATCAGAACCGACGTCATCAGTCCAAGCGAGCCGTAGCCTTGCGCAACGGTGTCAGACTGCACGTCACCGTCATAGTTCTTACACGCCCAGATATAGCCACCAGACCATTTCATGGCTGCAGCGACCATGTCATCGATAAGACGGTGCTGATATTCGCCGCCAAACTCTTTGAATTTGTCAGCGAACTCGGCGTCATAAACTTCCTGGAAGATGTCCTTGAAGCGGCCGTCATAAGCTTTGAGGATTGTGTTCTTGGTTGAGAGATAGACCGGCCACTTGCGCTGTAGGCCAAAGTTCATGCAGGCGCGCGCAAAATCCCGGATCGACTGATCAAGATTATACATGCCCATGAGGATGCCAGAATCCGGGAAGTCGAAAATTTCGTGCTCGATCGTGTCGCCGTTCTCGCCTTCCCATTTGATCGTGGCTTTACCTTTTCCCGGGATCAGGAAGTCTGTGGCTTTGTACTGGTCGCCGAATGCATGGCGGCCGACAACAACTGGCTGTGTCCAGCCGGGTACTAGACGCGGTACATTCGAGATCACAATCGGCTCACGGAACACAACACCGCCGAGAATATTACGGATGGTGCCGTTCGGCGACTTCCACATTTTCTTGAGGTTGAATTCCTCAACGCGCTGTTCGTCCGGCGTGATCGTCGCACATTTCACCGCAACACCGTGTTCTTTGGTGGCGTTAGCCGCATCATGGGTGATCTGGTCGTCAGTCTCATCGCGTTTTTGGATTGAGAGGTCGAAATATTTCAGGTCAATATCGAGATAGGGGTGGATGAGTTCATCCTTGATCATCTGCCAGATGATGCGGGTCATTTCGTCCCCGTCCATTTCAACGATGGGGTTTTCGACCTTGATCTTTGCCATGTGTGGAAATCCTTGCCTTTATTATTGCTTGCGGGCGCTATAGCAGGTGTTCGGGCAGGGTCAAAAGGGTCGATTTTGATGAAAACGCCAGATGCGCCAGTTATTGTCCTCGTAAACCCTCAGCTTGGGGAAAATATCGGAGCAGCCGCGCGCGTGATGGGAAATTTCGGACTGTCGGATTTGCGTATTGTTGCGCCGCGAGATGGTTGGCCGAACCCGAAAGCGCGGCCTATGTCCGCCGGTGCGTTTGATGAGAATGTTGTCAAAGCAAGTCTCTTCGACGCGCTGGAAGAGGCGATTGCAGATCTTACTCTTGTCATGGCGACAACAGCGCGCCCGCGCGGTGTTGTTAAACCCGTTACCGATGCGCGCGGCGCAGTGGAGGCGGCTGCGCCCTATGGCGACAAGGCAGGCATCATGTTCGGGCCGGAAGCCGCTGGCCTCAGCAATGACCATGTCGCGCTCGCGGATTTGATCATCACCTATCCGGTAAACCGAGACTTCTCTTCGCTCAATCTTGCGCAGGCCGTCGGAGTGTTTTGCCATGCCTGGGGCGCGCTTGGCGAAGGGCGCGTTGCCGAATTTGATGGTGTGGACATGCCCGCAAAGCGCGAAGACCTTATTCGAATGATGGAGCACTTTGAGGAAGAGCTTCACGCCGCGGGCTTCTTTCATCCACCCTCCAAGACGCCGTTGATGACGCAAAATCTCCGCAACGCCTTCACGCGAGCGGGGTGGACAGAGCAGGAGGTGCGTACCTTTCGCGGAGCCATTAAAGCGCTTGCGCACGGCCGTGGCAGAGCCCTGAAGAAAAAAACAGAAAAATAAAAAAAAAGGGCGACCAATAAGCCGCCCCATTATTCGATTGATCTTCGCGCCGCTTAAGGCGCAGATGGTTTGGACTTTTCAGCTGTTACGATTGCTTGCTGCATGGGTGTTTCGCCAAGTGCAACAATCGTTGTTCCTGGTTGCGTTCGGTAAGCTGCAATCACTTCAGGATCGCTGGTTTCAATCACGCCGTTAGGTGTGTGTAGCCGGTACATTTCGGTGAAATCAGTTTTGACTTTTCCCGTCGACTCGCATGCGGCAAGGGAAAACGCGCAAAGGCTAGCGATGGCAAGGAGCTTTTTGTTCATCCGAAATTCCAATCTATGATTTCCTGCAATCTCAGGTGAACTGGTTAAGTCTGCGTAAAACATAAATAAAGGGCGGCCCCATCGGAGCCGCCCTTCAAAGTATTGGGAATGTGCGTTGGTTTAGAAGCCCATGCCGCCCATGCCACCCATGCCACCCATATCAGGCATGGCAGGTGCGGCTTCGTCTTTCTTCGGAGCTTCTGAAATACCAGCTTCAGTCGTGATCAGAAGGCCTGCTACAGACGCAGCATTTTGAAGCGCAGAGCGAACAACTTTGGCAGGGTCGACAACGCCCATTTCGATGAGGTTGCCATACTCTTCTGTTTGAGCGTTAAAGCCAAAGCCTTTACCTTTTCCGCCGACGACTTCATTGACCACAACAGAGCCTTCGAAGCCCGCGTTTTCAGCGATCTGACGAAGCGGCGCTTCGAGCGCCTTGCGAACGATAGCGATACCCGCATCTTCGTCGTCATTTTCGCCCGTCACATCGATGTTCTGGGCTGCTCGAAGAAGAGCTGTTCCACCGCCTGGCAGAATGCCTTCTTCAACGGCCGCACGCGTTGCGTTCAGCGCATCATCGACGCGGTCTTTCTTCTCTTTCACTTCAACCTCTGTTGCACCGCCAACTTTGATGACGGCAACGCCGCCAGCGAGTTTTGCAAGGCGCTCCTGAAGCTTCTCGCGGTCATAATCAGAAGAGGTCTCTTCAATCTGACGGCGGATCTGAGTCACGCGTGCTTCGATGTCTTTTTTCTTGCCTGCGCCATCAACAACCGTTGTGTCATCTTTCGAGATGTTCACGCGCTTCGCGGTGCCAAGCATGTTCATCGACACGTTTTCTAGCTTGATGCCGAGGTCTTCAGAAATAACCTGACCACCTGTCAGTACAGCGATGTCCTGCAGCATGGCTTTGCGGCGATCACCGAAGCCTGGTGCTTTTACTGCTGCGATTTTGAGGCCGCCGCGCAGCTTGTTCACAACGAGTGTCGCAAGTGCTTCCCCGTCAACATCTTCAGCGATGATCAGAAGAGGTTTCTGGCTTTGTGCAACAGCTTCCAGAATTGGAAGCATTGGTTGTAGAGAAGAGAGCTTTGACTCGTGGAGCAGGATCACTGGATCATCAAGCTCTGCTGTCATCTTGTCTGCATTTGTGATGAAGTAAGGAGACAGGTAGCCGCGATCGAACTGCATGCCTTCAACAACGTCTAGCTCAGTGTCGAGGGATTTTGCTTCCTCAACAGTGATGACGCCTTCATTGCCAACTTTTTCCATCGCTTCAGCGATCATGTCACCCACTTCAGTGTCACCATTTGCTGAGATCGTGCCGACTTGAGCGATCTCTTCATTGGTTTTTACTTTCTTGGAGTGGTGTGCGAGGTCTGAAATTACTTCAGTCACCGCTTTGTCGATGCCGCGCTTCAGATCCATCGGGTTCATGCCAGCTGCGACACGTTTCATGCCTTCGCGAACGATTGCGTGAGCGAGAACCGTTGCGGTCGTTGTTCCGTCACCAGCAACGTCGTTTGCTTTGGAGGCAACTTCGCGCAGCATTTGCGCGCCCATATTTTCCAGCTTGTCTTCAAGCTCGATTTCTTTTGCAACGGTTACGCCGTCTTTCGTTGTGCGCGGAGCACCAAAAGACTTTTCGATAACGACGTTACGGCCTTTAGGGCCAAGTGTTACGCGAACCGCGTTTGCCAGCGTCTCGACACCGCGGAACATTTTCTCGCGAGCATCAGCGCCAAATACGACATGTTTAGCAGCCATGTTGGTCTACCTTTTCTTTAAGAGTGTTAGAGGGGATTATGGGAGCGAGGTTTACTTCTCGAGCACGCCCATAATGTCGCTTTCTTTCATGATCAGCAGCTCTTCGCCATCGACCGTAACTTCTGTGCCAGACCATTTGCCGAAAAGGATGTGGTCTTTCACTTTAACATCGAGAGGAACGCGCTCATTATCGTCACCAATTGCTCCGTTACCCACAGCAACAACGACGCCTTCCTGAGGCTTTTCTTTGGCTGTATCCGGAATAATGATGCCGCCTGCTGTTTTCTCTTCTTCTTTGACGCGGCGGACGACCACGCGGTCATGTAAAGGGCGTAGTTTCATATCGCTAACCTTTAGCTAGTATGTTGAACTTATTGCATTTTAACAGTCGAGGGATTGCCAAATTAGCACTCTCCTCCATCGGCTGCTAACAGCATAACGTGAAGTAGGAGCTCGAGCCTTTGACGTCAACTGCGGGGAGGGATATTTTTGTCGCCACAAGCAAAGGCGGGGCCCGACGGATCAAATTCCTGACCCTCGCGAGTTTATAATGCGCGTTGTTAAGACTTCAGGCGTTCAATCGCTGCCTTTACCAGAGGCAGTCGGTCATTCCCGAAAAACATATCATCGCCAAGAAACATCGTCGGCGACCCGAACCCGCCGCGATCAATGACATTCTGAGTGTTGGCTTTTAATTGGTCTTTTATTTCGGGGGTCTGGATAGCAGCGAGAACAGACGCAGCATCTGCTCCGATGTCATTTAAAATCGACTCGAGTACGCTTTCATCTGCGATGTCTTTTTCTTCGCCCCAATATTCCTCAAACAGCCTGGTCGCGAATGGAACCAGTCGTTTTTCTTCTTTCAAAACCAGACACGCTCGCATTGCTTTGACCGAATTGATCGGAAATATGCGCGGCGGGAAGACAATTTTTAATCCCGCCAGCTGAGCCCAGTCACGCATATCCTTCAAATGGTATCGCGCTTTGACTTTGACGGGCTTGGCGCGCCCTTCGTAAACCGAAGGATTTACCGTATTGAATATGCCGCCCACAAGAATAGGCTTCCAGTCAACCTCTATGCCTAATTCATCGGCGAGCGGCTGGACATTGTGGAAAGCGAGATATGTCCAAGGGGATGAACAATCGAAGAAGAATTCCAGCTTCATTACGACTGTACCTTTTGGGTTTCCTTCGTTGGTCCGCCGAGTTCATCCATTGTGCGGATAGCTTTCGCCGCACTAATCCGCGCGAGATGACGACCCTTTTCGTCTTTCCAATCTGCTTCGACAAAACCCGTCGTGCGTCCTCGTGAGACAAGCCGGCCTTCTATTGTAATCAAGCCAAGTCCGACTGGGCGGAAGATGCGGGTCTGCAGTTCCATTGTGGTGAACCACTCACCGTCTTCCAGCGCGGAGGCCATTGTCATGGAGACGATGTGATCAGAAAAGCCGGCCACCCAGCCTCCGAAGACGCGGCCAGAATTGATATCCCGAGAACCATCATTCGGCCATTCATAAAGGGTCCGTCCGTATGATACGTCTTTCAGCCAGAGATCGGGACGTATGCCCATACTTTTAAGACCGGCAGGCATTTCCCAGGAACCGTCTTTCAGGCTTTCAAAGAACGCTGACTGCTGTGATGAGAGCTCGGTTCGCACTTAAATAGTTGCCCCGCCATCGATCACCATTTTTTGCCCTGTCATATATGCGCCTGCATCAGATGCTAGGAAAACCGCCGCCCCAGCAATTTCCATTGGCATACCGATTCGCTTCATCGGCGTACCGGCAAGCGCCGGCTTCAGGTTTGCTTCATCTTCCCACAAAGCGCGCGCAAAATCAGTTTTGATCAGTCCGGGTGCGATACAGTTAACGCGGACATTCTCTCTGCCGTACTCGACGGCGAGGTTCCGCGCGAGCTGAAAGTCAGCCGCTTTGGAAATGTTGTAAGCGCCTATGATCGGCGAGCCGCGCAGCCCCCCAATCGACGACACAATAATAATTGATCCATCTTTGCGCTCGCGCATTTGAGGCGCGCACATCTGAATTAGCCAGTGATTTGAAACAACATTGTTTTGCAGAATTTTTGTGAATTCGTCATCGGATATACCTTCCATCGGCCCATAGTAGGGATTGGAGGCAGCATTACATACACAAATATCAATCTTACCGAATGCTGCGTTTGTGGCATCGACCATCGCTTGCAGCGCCGCTTTGTCTGAAATGTTTGCTGGGTGAGCGATCGCTGTCCCCTCGCCAAATCGGTCGTTCAGCTCAGCGGCGACTTCCTGACAGGGGCCAGGCTTGCGGGAAGAAATGGTAACCTTAGCGCCGTGCTCTGCAAAGGCTTCAGCAACCGCCTTGCCGATGCCGCGCGATGAGCCTGTGATGACGGCGGATTTTCCAGACAAATCGAATAAGCTCATGGTGTTTCCTCTCTCAAACTATTTTGGGATTTTAGCTTTGATAGAGGGGCCGAGGCAGTCTGGCGAGGGGTTACCCAGCGTGACCGCAAAGACAAGAGGAATATCAGTCCCCAGCCGATCAGCATACCCGTTCCGCCGATCGGAGTGATTGCCCCAAGCCATCGCGGCGCGCCGAGCGCCATCGCGTACAATGTCCCGGCAAAAATCAGGGCTCCGATCGTCAGGAACAAACACGCAACCGTCAGACGACTTGCAAAGCTCGACAAGCTTATCGATAGCGCCGCGCCGGCATGGACCAACAAATAAAAGGTGGCCGTTTCCCACCAACCAGATTGCTCGACACTCAGCGCATCACCGAGCGAGTGCGCCCCAAAAGCACCGAAGGTGACGGCGCTAAAACCAGATAGCGCTGCTAGCAAGATTGTCAGTCTTGCTATGGTAACCCCCAATCACTTGCGAGAATATCAGCAAGCTTGTTGGTGCGGGTTCTTACAACATCGGCCGTCCAGAGCTCTTCAGTTTCCAGATCACGAGTCAGCGCAAACAGCGGTTGGCTTTCTGCATCAAAGTAGATGGACTTTTTGTCCTGATAGCCCAGCCGGTCAGCTTTTTGATTGACCGCATGTGGCAACAGAACAAAGTTCCCGATGGTGTCGCAAAGTTCTCGCCGAATATGCGGGTTTGGCCATACGCGAAGCCAGGGCGACTCTTCTCCTGGATTGCGGGGCAAAACATGCTCGACTGTTGCATCAGATTCCGGCGCAAGATCGCGCCCGTTTTGGATGGCTGCATTCAAGCGCAGTGCAAGAGCACGGCGCTGACCGAAAGTAGCAAACCGGCCGCTTAATCGTTCGCGAACCTTGCGCCCATCTTCCTTTGAAATTGAGAACGGGCCGCGCTTAGAAAACAGCAATTTGTTGTTGCCAATCGCATCAATCACTTTGCGATAGCGTTTATTGCGCTGGTCACGATTATGAACAACAAGCATAATTGTATAAGCAAGTCGCTCAAGACCAGAGAAAAACTCAGCAGCGTCGTCGGCTGAGCCGCGCTGCTCGACCAGGTATTTCAATGCGGCAGCGCGCCAGACATAGTGGTCAAGTGCGCGCAGGCGGTTGAGGTATTTTGCAACTTTTGCAGACTCGCCGCCAAAATCGATCTCTCCAGTAGAGATTTCTTCATATGCGCGCACATATAGCGGCAACAATTCGTCGAGGAACGTTCGCGGGTCCACGCGTGTAAGAACGGCTCTTTGAAAACCGCTGACAAGATCGCCTTTAGAGCTGCGATCATAAAGAAAACGAATTTGCCGCAGCAGGTCATCAAAAGCGGATCCTCCGAGGCGTGCCTCGTATTCGGACCAGGCAGTCGAGTACTTATTCGCCTCTTCAACACCAAATTTTGCGCGTTCAAATAGGTCAGTCTTGATAATATCGTGCGAGTTCGGCTCCTTGCCTCTTGTGTTCAGGACGCGGAAGACTTTGTAGCCTGCATCCCGGTCAGCTACGGACACGCGCACCATCGCGCATCCATTGATAATGATGTAGGCTAGTTTTCGCCGCGTGGGCGGCTCGAGCTCGCGCAGCGCCTTAACGAATGCGCTGGTGTTTTCTCGCATGCGCTTTTGGCTGTCACTTTCCCCAGGATCATGATCGGCCTGGAGTGTGGCACCTTTCTGTTGGACCGTTTCGCGGAAATAGGGGCCGTCAACATGATTGAGTGTCAGTCGCCACCGGGCTTCTTCATCAAATCTGGGGCGCGCTTCGTCTCCGATCAGCGCATGCAATTGTTCTTTTTCAGCGGGGTCGTTTTCGAGATCGCGCAAAACGGCGAGGAGAATTGTCAGCGTGGTCAATCGCTGCTGCCCGTCAACAATTTCTAAGGGGCCTTCGGGCTTGTCACGTACAACAACAATTGCTCCCACAAAATGGGGCATATTGTTTTCGGCCGCTTCCATAAAATCGCCCAGCAATTCCAGGCCTTCTTTCACGCCCCATGAATAGCTTCTCTGATATGGTGGCATTACAAGATGCTCACCTTGTGCGAACAGACCTTTTAGAGCTGTTTCGCGCGAGGTCACTCCAATTTCCATGAACGCTACTTTCTTTTAATGTGCCTTTGGTTAGCGCTTGCACGGGTTCGCAGCAACGTAATTTGAACAGCTTCGTCGTAAGTGTTGTAGGGGTGACACAAGTCAAAAATTAACTCTATTTATCAACAATATCTGAGCCAATTTGGGGGAATTATCACGGTGAACTATCCCCTCTGAAAGTCGGTACTCTTAAGACCGAGTTTGTTGGGAATCTGCATTTGCCGATGATGTTTGTTTATTTGTTGGTGCATCGGTTTGCACTGGCCACTTTGCTTCCAATCCGCACCGATGAGCTGAGCCTATGCTGCAAGCGCGAGATTGATTCGCGTTCAGAATTCAAGAAAGGATAAACCGCGATTTTTCGCTGTCGGTAATATGACTGGATATATGTGTAGATGCGACGAACATTTATACCCCTATTAATTGCGCTGCTTGCAGCTTGCGGCGGAGCGGGAACACCAGCAACCAATGATCCTAGTGGCACACCAATTCGGGAACCGATTGCCCCTCATCAATTTGCACTTATCCCATGCAAACCGCAGAACGGTATTTCAGTACCGCAATGCCGCCTGCTTGCAGCAGGGGGCAAATATTTCCTGATGGGCGCGCCAGAGGGTGCTCTATCGAATTTACTCGAATCAGAGATCGCCCTGTTGGACGGCGTGCTGCTGTTTAATCTCTTACCGGATCAAATAGACGGTTTGGACCATGTGCGAAACGAGACCTGGAATCGCGGGCGATCGCAGGCTTTGCTTGTTGCGGGGCCGGAAGGAACAGAGGCTTTCACATCCGGAATCGACTCGGCCTATGAAATCCCAGATGCGGAGTGGTTTTCGCTCAATCCGCCGCCCGGCGGCTATGACGCATCTTTAATGAAGCCGCTTGAGGTTTTACCTAGCAATGAGAGCGGAACCCGGGTTGTAAATACTGGCGATTTGATCGTACGCGGATTTTACACGCCCAGCGGCGCGATCGTTTACCAGGTGGAATATTCGGGTTTGGTTGCCAGCATTGGCGGGTCGTGCAGTCCTATAGAAGACTTAGAGTATTTATCTGAGCTTTCTGCAGGCAGCGTTATTTCGACTTGCGATCACGCCGACGAGCCGGTCTATCTCATTGAGTAAATAAGGAAATCAGGTATCTCCCGAGACAACGGGGCTCGCACGGATTTGCCGTACAAGCCCCGCGCTCCCCCCAATTCGCCCCCTCGCGCGGCCACCCCTCTGGCCGCAAGCGAATTGGTTCCACAAGATATCTATGCCTCTCGACGTGCACGGGTCAAAGAAATGTCTACAGTGCGCTCAGGAATCGCAAACAATGTGTGTCTACACGGACACGGCTTTTTCGAGGTGAAATTAACCCCTTCAAAATAAACGAATTGGTGTAATTCGTTAACCAATTCGGGCTTATTGTTAACGATGATGGATAACCGGGACTGGAAATTTACGCGATGACGGCGTTTCTCTACCTGATATATGCGGGTATCGGCGCAGGAACCTGGTGGGGCCTGTCGACGTATACCGGGCTTAACCTGGAGCTTTCGATTGCCGCGGGTGCGCTGGTGACAGCCATGCTAGGCCAATTTCATGTGCTCGCGACTCGCAAAGGGCGTGAGCAGGAGTTGGAAGAGCGGCTGTTTGAGGTTGAACGCAAAACGCGTGACACATCAGAGCGCATGAATGTTGTTGAGGCGCGCACTGATGCCGTCGAAGATACTGTCAAGCATGAGCTCACCGAGCGCCGTGATGCGCTCGTGACGGAGATGAAGCAACTCGAAGGCCTGATTGATCGCCTGTCCAACAGCTTCGAGGCAAAGCTCGCTGAAACAAGTACTGGCGCTTTGCCCCCACGCGACGATGCTGCCTTGCGCGCTGTTAAACATGCCTTATCCGATGGACGTGTCGATTTGCATCTGCAGCCGATCGTATCTTTACCTCAACGCCGCGTATCTTTTTATGAGGGCTTTACGCGCCTTCGCCGGCCCGACGGCAGCTTGATCCTGCCTGCTGAGTTTCTTGACCCGGCCCGTCGTTCAGGCCTTCTCGGCGTGATCGACAATATGAGTTTGTTCCGCTGCGTTCAAATTGTGCGCCGCCTGGCAGAACGTGACCGCCGCGTTGGCGTGTTTTGCAATATTTCAGCAACATCGCTCGAGGATGATGCGTTCTTCCCGCACTTCCACAATTTCATGATGGAAAATCGCGATCTGTCTGGTTCTGTTATTTTTGAGATACGTGCTGACAGGTTTGAGACGCGCTCCCGGAAAATGCGCGAAAATATGGATAAGCTGACGGCATTGGGCTTCCGCTTCTCGATAGACCACGCCGGCGGCCTCGATATAGATTTACCGCGCTTGCAAGATGCGGGTGTTCGATTTGTAAAAATGAATGGCGACAAGCTTATCTCGGAGCTGCGCGATCCAAACGGTGCGCGCCCGATATGCTCGATCAACCGGCCGCTCGATGGCGAAGATGTATCGGCGGTGTTTGCGCGCTATGGCATTACGCTTATCGCTGAAAAGCTTGAAAGCGAAACTTCGGTTGTGGAAATCCTTGAATACGATATTCCATTCGGACAGGGGCACGTTTTCGGTGCGCCGCGTCCCATCAAGTCGTCACTCATGCAGGAAACCCAGCCGCCGGTCGAGTTCATTCGCCGAATTGGTGCGGTGGCCTAAACGATCCGTTAGGACATATGAAAAAGACCGGGCAATTGCTCCCGGTCTTTTTTTTGGCTTTTATAATATGTCTAAGCGATGGCTTTCACTTTTGGGGCTGCAGCGAGTACATCACTATCGACATGCGTTTCGTACTGCGCAAAGTTATCTAGGAACATGCGCGCGAGCTTTGCTGCCTGTTCGTCATAGGCCGCGCCGTCCGACCATGTTGATCGAGGATCTAGGATCTTTGCGTCGACACCATCAAGAGCAGTTGGCACCATAAAGCCAAAAGTCTCGTCTTCGCGGTACTCAGCACTGTTCAAGGATCCATCGAGCGCAGCATTTAGCAATGTTCGCGTGGCTTTAATCGGCATACGGTTCCCGACGCCGTGAGGACCGCCCGTCCAGCCTGTAGAAACGAGCCAGCAAGTCACATCATACTTGTTGATTAAGTCACGCAGAAGGTTGCCATACACGCTTGGGTGTCGCGGCATAAATGGGCCGCCGAAACATGTTGAGAAAGTTGCCGTTGGTTCAGTCACGCCTTTTTCAGTACCGGCAACTTTTGCGGTGTAGCCTGAAAGGAAGTGATACATTGCCTGGGCTGGTGTCAGCTTTGCAATGGGCGGCATGATGCCGAACGCATCGCAGGTCAGCATGATCAGATTCTTTGGTTGGCCGCAGCGCCCTGTAAGTGATGCGTTCTCAATTGCACTGATAGGATAGGCACCGCGAGAGTTCTCAGCAAGCGAGTTGTCTGTGAAATCGAGTTCACGCGTGATTGGATCCATCACGACGTTTTCAAGGACGGTGCCCCATTTGGAAGTCGTTGCGTAGATCTCAGGCTCGGCTTCCTCTGACAGATTGATCATTTTCGCATAGCAACCACCTTCAAAGTTGAAGAGGCCATTTTCTGACCAACCATGCTCATCGTCGCCAATAAGTTCGCGGCTTGCGTCGGCTGAGAGAGTCGTTTTGCCGGTACCGGAGAGGCCGAAGAAGATTGCAGCATCATTATTTCCGCCGTCATTGACAGAGCAGTGCATCGGCATGACGCCTTTTTCAGGCAGCAAATAATTCAGGATTGTGAACACCGACTTCTTTGTCTCACCAGCATAAGAGGTTCCGCCGATAAGAACGATCCGCTTCGACAGATTTACAGCAATCACTGTTTCCGAAACTGTGCCGTGTTTTGCCGGATCGGCACGGAAGCTCGGGCTGTTGATAATGGTGAATTCGGATTTAAAGCCGTCATATTCGCTCGCCTCAGGAATACGCAGGAGATGGCGTATAAATAATGAGTGCCAAGCATATTCATTTACGATACGTACCGGTAGCCGGTGGTCGAGATCGGCTCCACCGAATAGCTCTTGAACATAAAGTTCCTTGCCTTCCAGGTGCGCTTTGAAGTCTTCCCACAGCACATCGAAGTGATCAGGCGACATCGAAGCATTGTTATCCCACCAAACAGAGTCTTCAGTCATTGTGTCGCGAACAGTAAATTTGTCTTTCGCGGAACGGCCAGTGTGCTTGCCAGTTTTTACAAGCAGTGGTCCTCCAGGAACAACTTCTGCTCCCTCATTCCGGATCGCTGCTTCATAAAGCCTTGGCTCAATCCAGTTCTTGTTAATCGAACCGGGATTGATCCCTAAATCCGCGAGTTCGTTTTGATGATTGGTCAACTCTGACTCCCACTCTAATCGGGCCTTCTGGCCACCTCTGATGAACCGTTCATATGCCAGTAAAACTACAATAACAACGGGCCGTTAGCCGCTCTTCGACTATGTACTAAATTGACTAGCGCTGTCATTATCTGGCTTTTTCTGATCGACTAAATTTTAAGCAATCTGCGTGCCTTTTCATTTACGAAAGTCCTAAACTGTTTGAGCAAGCTAGGGGATGCCGCGTAAGGGGAATGAAATGAGTTATGTTCGAAGCCTATGGATTGCTGTTCTGGCGGTAGCCTTTGGCAGTCTTTCTGCTTTTGCTTGTGACGATCAGGATACGGATGGTCCGGATGTTGCGCTCGTCTTATCAGGTGGCGGCGCTTTGGCTGCAACACATGTGTCTGCCATCAAAGTGCTCGAAGAGCTAGACGTTCCGGTTCATTGCGTTGTCGGAACAAGTATGGGGGCTGTCGTCGGGGGCTTTTATGCCGCAGGGTATAATGCCGACGAACTTGAGGATTTATTTCTCGAGAACAACTGGGGCGAGATTATCCGAGGTGATATCCCTCGTCGAGCGAAGCCCTACCTGCAGAAAGAGTTGGAAAGTCAAAATTTTTCCGGATACGTCGCGGGCTTCAACAACGGGCTGACCTTGCCAGGCGGTGTTGGAAATATGCGTGGGCTGAAGACTTTTTATCGCTCCAAGCTCTCTTACATTCCGCCGGATACGGACTTCGACACGCTGAAGGTTCCCTTCCGCGCGATCGCAACGGACCTCTCAACTGGAGATGCCGACGCACTGGCAAGTGGAGACCTAGTTGATGCAATGCTTGCCTCAATGGCCGTGCCCGGTGCCTTTCCAGCTCGTCAAATTGGAGACAAAGTATATGTGGATGGCGGAATGTCAGCCCAACTCCCGCTGCAAACTGCTCTCGATATGGGCGCAGATATCATCATCGCGATCGATACGTCGGTTGAACCGAAACCCGTTGATGCCACCGTTTCCGTGGTCGCGACTTCGCGCCAGCTGATTCAGATCGGAGTTTGGAAAAACCGCCAGGAGCAACTCGATCTAATCGCCGAACGTGGTGTTCCCTTCATTCATATCATGCCTGAACTGACCGGCCTTTCCACAACGTCTTATGACAAGGCAAGTGTAAATAAGGGGCTTGAATTCGGGCGCGCTGCCGCGATGGAGTTTCGACAGCAGCTAGCAGACGTCGCACACCAGGCAGCGCATGCTTCAATAAAAACTCTGCCAAGATCAATACCAGAAAAGGTAGCTGACAGACCTCTGATCGTTCGAAACCAGACAGCCGTGGCCGATAAAACCCTGGTGGAGCGCTTTAGTTTTGAAGAGGATGACATTGAGCGTCCGGAAGTTGTGAAACGTAAGCTTCAAAATCTCGCATCATTTGGCGGTTTTGGAGAGGTGGATTTGGCGATTACGCCAGATGCAGCCGTTTTGTATGTCGATGAACGTCCGCTTGGCCGAAACCTCATTCAGGCCAGTGTTCAGGCCTCAAACAACTTTAATGGCGACAGCACATACGGATTGTTTGCGCGCTATTCTCGCCGCCCATTGGGCGATCGCGGTGGTGAGTTTTCTCTGGCGTTCGAGTTCGGAACAGACCTTGGTGTTATTGCAGACTACTATCGGCCCTTCGGCGATGAAGGGCGTATGTTCATCGTACCAGAGGCGTTCTTTAGATCTGAGAATGTCATTTTTGATGTCGAAGATCAGCGGATTGGCGAGTTTCTTGAAACATATGGCGGTGTGCGCGGGCGTGTCGGCCGTGAGCTTGGCGATTGGGGAATTATTGGTGTGGACGGCGAAATTCGCATTGGCCGACTCTCAGAAAAGATCACAACCATTCCCGGCTTTGTACCAAATGATTATACACAAAGTGGTTTGGGGGTGATTTTCGCGGCAGATACTTTGGACAGGGGCGATTGGCCGACTCGGGGCTTTCGGTTTGAATCATCTGTACAAAGATTGTGGGAGGTCGGCTCAGAAGGGTCTCAGACAGATAAATTCAAGCTATCAGGGAATACAGCATTTGGCGGCGAAGACCTTGGTATTTTGCTGACGGGCACCTATCAGGGCGTGCGTAACTCGGAAAACCAACCACTTGAAGTCCTGAGCCTTGGCGGCTTTCGGCAGCTTACTGCATTTACGACCGATAGTATCCCGACCAACGAGTACGTCTTCGGCTCTGCTGAGTTTTACAGTCGCCTGACCGGAACAGATGGTGTCGTGAACTTTCCAGTCTATGCGGGTGGTCTCATTGAATATGCTGATGTCGGATTTAATCTCATCGCAACACAGCCAGACCGTGAGTTGTATTCTGCCAGCGGCTATATTGGGGGCGAGACGCCAATTGGACCGGTTTTTTTTGGAGCTGGCCTTGGGGAAGCAGGCGAAAAATCCCTGTTCTTCTTTATTGGACGCAGCTTCTAGGCTGGCC
Organism: Hyphomonadaceae bacterium; assembly: GCA_965263325.1. Classification (GTDB taxonomy): domain Bacteria; phylum Pseudomonadota; class Alphaproteobacteria; order Caulobacterales; family Hyphomonadaceae; genus CBDHGY01. The sequence goes on from CBDHGY010000002.1 coordinate 66,909, forward strand.
GGCTCTTTATCGCGGGGCGAAAGCGCACTAGTCCGCCAATATGACCAACTTTACTCTACTCAGCGGTTTGAACGAAATAGAAGCCGCTTACGATGCAATCCTCTGCGATGTTTGGGGAGTCATCCATAATGGCCGGAGCGCCTTTGAGGAGGCCTGCCATGCACTTGCGAAGTTTCGGGCAACCGGAAAGCCGGTTTGTCTGATAACCAACGCCCCCGTGCCAAGAGCGGAGGTAATAAGATATTTCACACCGCTCGGCGTGCCTTTGGAGGCTTTTGATGATTGTGTCTCTTCGGGCGATACAACACGCGACGAGCTCATTCACAGACAGCATCAACGTGTCTTTTTGATGGGGGCTGATCGAGGTTTCGATGGGGATCGTCATTTGTGGGCGGGGCTGGATTTAGACTTCGCGACCATAAATGATGCCGATTACCTCTTGTGTATGGGAATGGATGACAATGCGAATGACAATCCGAACGATTATCGTTCACGAATGCAACCGGGCATCGACAAGGGGATACCTATGCTCTGCGCCAATCCCGACATTCGGGTGCGAATTGGTGATAAGCTCGTTTGGTGCGCCGGTGCGCTCGCTGCGATTTATGAAGATATGGGCGGTGAGGTAATCTATCCAGGCAAGCCGCATGCCGCTATTTACCGGGCCGCGCTCTCGCGTATCGACCAGAGCGCCTCTTCTCGTATTCTCTGCATTGGTGACAGCCCCGGAACGGATATGAAAGGCGCTCAAAGCCAGGGCATGCATGGTCTCTATGTAGGTACTGGCTTGAAAGTTCACGGCAGCGACTTTGACGGCGAAGTACGTGAATTATTAAGTAGTTACGGCGTGACGGCTCACTATGCCATGCCGCGACTTTCATGGTGACGATAAGCGTTGAGGCTGATAGGGCAGTGACGAATTAGGAATCGGGAGACGCGAATGGCTCAATATGAGGGCTATAGATACGAAGACCTTGAAATTGGTATGTCGGCTGAGAGCAAGCATACGATTTCAGCTGAGGACATTGATTTGTTCGCTCAGGTGTCTGGCGATCGTAATCCGCTGCACATGGATGATGAATTCGCAAAAGATACGGTTTTTGGAAAACGCATTGCGCATGGTGCATTATCGGCAAGCTTCATTTCCGGAGTATTGGGCAACGAATTGCCAGGGCCGGGGTCAATATTTGTTGCTCTGAACATGCGATTTCGACGACCGGTATTTATTGGCAGTGAGGTCATCGCGCGCGCCGAGGTCTCCGAAAAAATGGACAAAGGCAATAAAGTGACCTTGAAGGTCAGCTGCATTGTCGATGGAAAGCGCTGTATAACCGGAGAGGCTCAGGTGGTGGTGCCGAGCCGAAAACCTGAATGACGGTTTTTGCTGATTTCAAAAATATCCCGAAGGAAGCAAAAGGGTGCGCTGTCGCATTAGGAAACTTCGACGGCCAACATAAAGGTCACCGTGCTGTATTTGATGCTGCAAGAGCTGCAGGGCCTCGCCTGGCCGTTGCGACTTTCGAGCCGCCGCCCCGGGCTTTTTTTCGGCCGAAAGATCCACCATTTCGAATTTTTAGACCAGCAAGGCGGAATGAGCTGCTTTTGAAATCAGGTGCAGAGATTGTCTTCGAGCTTCCGTTTAATGCGGAAATGGCCAGCATGACTGACGAGGCGTTTGCACGCGACGTCATAAAGAATGGGCTCGGCGCAGCTCACATTGCGGTCGGCTTTGATTTTCGGTTTGGGCGCGGGAGAATGGGTGATGCGACGCGGCTGTCATCTCTCGGCCGCGCCATGGGGTTTGGCGTGAGCATCGTGGAAGAAATCGAGAATGCCGACGGCGCAAAAGCTTCTTCTACGGCAATCCGCCAGGCATTGCGGGCGGGTGAGCCGGAAAAAGCCGCTGCCATGCTCGGCTCTGATTGGATCATCGATGGCATCGTTGAGCACGGCGAAAAACGTGGCCGCACCATCGGATTTCCAACAGCAAATTTGCATCTTGGCGAATTGGTTCACCCGCGCCACGGCGTTTATGCGGTACGGGTGCGTATCGATGGAGAGGATAAATGGCGCGGCGGCGTTGCAAATTTTGGGCGCACACCGACCACAGGCCTTCGCGATCCTTTGCTCGAGGCAGTCATTTTTGACTGGGAAGGCGATCTCTATGGCAAGCGGATCGAGGTTGCGATGGTCAAATTCCTGCGCCCGGAGCTGAAATTTGATGAACTCGATGATATGATCGCGCAGATGCACAATGATGTTGAGGCGGCGAAGTCGGCGCTTTCAAGCTAGTGACACTTTCAAAAACCCCTGCTAATGCCAGCAAATGCATCGGATACGCAGCATAATCCGAATTATCGGCCCGGCTTTGCGGCGCTAAGGCGTCTATGCGGAGCCGGGAAATCATGCGCAATTCCCAACAAATACCTATCCGAAGACACCCGATATGACTGACACTGCGACCGAAACCCGTGATTACCGAGAGACGCTGTTCCTGCCAAAAACGGATTTCCCAATGCGCGCTGGCCTGCCGAAAGCAGAGCCAAAGTGGATCGAAAAATGGGATGAGATGAAGCTCTATGAGAAAATGCGCGCCGATGCCAAGTCGCGCGGAGCAGAGCCGTGGATCCTGCATGATGGCCCACCATACGCCAACGGACCTATCCACCTTGGCACTGCGATGAACAAGATTGTCAAAGATATCATTGTCCGCTCGCGCCAGATGACCGGGTTTGATGCGTCTTACCTTCCGGGGTGGGATTGCCATGGCTTGCCAATCGAATGGAAGGTTGAGGAAGAGTTCCGCAAGAAGGGGCGCAACAAGGATGACGTGCCGGGCGGTGAATTCCGCGCGGCATGCCGGGCTTATGCTGCCAAATGGATCGAGGTTCAGAAAGCTGGGTTCCGCCGCTGCGGCGTGGAGGGGGAATGGGATAATCCATACCTCACCATGCGCCCGGAATCTGAAGCCAAAACCGTGGGCGAGTTTCTTCGTATCGCGATGAGCGGGCGTCTCGTGCGCGGCGCAAAACCTGTGATGTGGTCACCGGTTGAAAAGACGGCTTTGGCGGAAGCGGAGGTGGAATACCATGACCGCAAAGTGCCTGTGATCTGGGTGAAGTTTCCTGTTGTCAGCAAAAACTATTCGATCGTCATCTGGACGACGACTCCGTGGACGATCCCGGCCAACCAAGCCGTGTCCTTCAGCACGAGCATTGCTTACGGACTCTATGAAGTTGAAGATGTGATGACTGAGGAAGAACTTGGCTTTGCGCCTTATGCTAAGCCCGGTGAAACACTCGTCATGGCTGACGCGCTTGCTGAAGCGGTCATGGATGGCGCAAAGGTCAAGGCGTTCAAACGCGTGGCAAATTTAGACGCTAGAACGCTTGATGGGCTTACACTCCAGCACCCGCTCAATGAGCTCGATCCATTCTTCCAGCACGCCATCCCCATGCTCCCCGGCGATCACGTCACTGCCGATGCGGGTACAGGCTTCGTGCACACCGCGCCTGCCCACGGCGAGGATGATTATAATGTGTGGATTGCTTCTGGCCGCAGTTCGCGCGACATCCGCGATATCGTTGATGACGCCGGGTGCTACCGCGATGAAGTGCCTGAGCCATTGCGCGGGCTCGATATTATCCGAACCTCGGGCAAGAAACGCGGGCAGGCGGGCAAAGCAAATCCGGAAGTTATCAGGCTACTGGCCGAAAGCGGCAATCTCCTCGCGCGCGGAGTCACAGAAATTCGCGATGCGCATTCCTGGCGCTCTAAAGCACCGGTCATTCGCCGCGCGACGCCGCAATGGTTCATCGCGATGGACACGCCTTCCAAGGATGGAAAGCCGCCGCTCCGCGAACTCGTCATGTCCGAGCTCGACGAGATCGAATTCTTCCCGCCACAAGGGCGCAACCGATTAACGGCGATGGTAAAAGAGCGGCCCGATTGGCTTGTCTCACGCCAACGCAATTGGGGCGTGCCGCTGACGATTTTTGTAAACGCCGATGGTGAGCCACATACATCCGTGTTGCCAGAACACGTAGCGACCAAGATCAATGACAAGATTCTCGCTGCGATTTCTGCGGGCGGCCTCGAAGCGTGGTTTGATACACCGAGCGCTGAGTTCTTTGATGGCTCTGGTGCGGCTCAGGATGGCTGGACGAAAGTTGAAGATGTGCTGGACGTGTGGTTCGACAGCGGCACAACGCATGCGTTTGCGCTGCGCGCGCGCGGCATCATCGATGAAGATAATGGCAAGGCCGATCTCTATATGGAGGGCTCAGACCAGCATCGAGGTTGGTTCCAGTCTTCCTTGCTGGAAAGCTGCGCGACACGCGGAATTTCACCGTACCGCCAAGTGCTTACGCATGGTATGATCGTCGATGGCGAGGGCAAGAAAATGTCCAAATCAATCGGGAACACCATCGATCCGGAAGACTTCGCTAAGCAAAATGGTATTGAAATCTTGCGTCTCTGGACGGCGAGTTCTGATTTTACCGATGATTTGCGGATTTCAGATGAAATCATCAAGGGCACACAGGATAGCTACCGCCGCTTGAGGAATACGCTGCGCTATTTGCTCGGCGCGGTAGGTGGATATACCGACGCTGAAGTGGTTGAGCCCGAAGATATGCCGAGCCTTGAGCGCTGGGTGCTGCACCGAATGGTCGAAGTCGACGAGACGGTAAGGGCTGCTTACAACGTCTACGACTTCAAGAAGATCATTGCAGCAGTTATGAATTTCTGCGGCGTGGATTTGTCCGCGATCTATTTTGATATTCGCAAGGATAGCTTGTACTGCGATGCGCCGAGTGATCCGCGTAGACGAGCCGCGCGCACCGTAATGAGCCTATTGCTCGAACGCTTGTGTACTTGGCTGGCGCCAATCATGCCGTTCACAACGGAGGAAGCGTTTCAGCTGAGCCATTTGTCGGAAAGCACGAAATCTGTGCACCTGCTGCAAATGCCGACGACGCCAGAAAATTGGCGTGATAACAAGCTTGCGCAAAAGTGGACGAAGATTTTCATCGTGCGCCGGGTTGTAATGGGCGCTTTACAGGTCCAGCGAAACGAGAAGGTCATTGGGTCTTCGCTTGAAGCGGCTCCAAAAGTTTATGTGACAGATCAAACCTTACTGGATGCATTTGCTGGCGAGTTCGTCGAGGATATTTTTATCACCTCAGCAGCGGAGCTGATTCAGGGTGATGCGCCCGCGGGTGCTTTCACTTTGGATGATACTGAAGGGGTTGGTGTTGTCTTTGAACGTGCGAGTGGTTTGAAGTGCGCACGAAGCTGGAAGTATTTTGATCCTGCCACTGCATTTGATGGCTTTCCAGATGTCACACCGCGTGATGCTATGGCGGTTCAAGAGTGGGATGCAGCTCAATGAGTGATCGTCTTAGATTGATATTGGCCGCTGGTCTCATTCCGATTGTCGTCATTTTGGATCAGTGGACGAAATATCTCGTTTTGAATGAACCGAAATTCAACGCGCTTGGATGCCTTAATCGAACAGAAATTTGCGGTAAGATTGAAGTCTCCCCTATTGCTGATTTGACCATGGTGTGGAACCGGGGCATCAGTTTTGGGATCGGTCAATCTGAAGGAATTATGCGTTGGGTTCTGTTTGCTGTCACCTTGGCGATAGCGATCGGGTTTTCGATTTGGCTCTATCGCGCAACGCGCGCGCTTACGGGGCTTGCTTTAGCACTGGTGGTCGGCGGGGCGATTGGAAACATGATCGACCGTGTACGATTCGGGGCCGTTGTGGATTTCATCGATTTTTCTGATGTCTGGTTCAGATACGTATTTAACGTTGCTGATTCTGCCGTGACGGTCGGGGCAATCCTGCTGTTTCTTGATCAGTTTTTACTGGCCCAAGATGAGAAGAAGACTGGATCACCCAGCGAATAACCGCTAGGCTCATTATTGTAATAACTCCTTGTAAGGGAAAAACTTCATGGCCAAGACCTCACTCATATTGACTGCTAGTGTGAGCCTTTTCGCGCTTGGTGCCTGTTCCAGCGTCGGAAGTGCCCTTGGTGGTGAACGCCGAACACCTGACGAGTTCAAGGTTGTAACGAAAGCACCGCTGAGTTTGCCGCCTGAGTATTCTCTTCGACCGCCATCTTCCGGACAGGCGCAACCTGCTGAAGTGGTTGCAAATTCCGAACGAGCGGTCAGTTTCGGACAAGACTTTGGCGTTGATGCATCTGCGAGTGAGAAACTGCTCGTGAGATCAGCCGGTGCGATTGCTGTAAACCCGATCGTGCGTTCGCAGGTGGATTTCGAAGAGGCCGGTATCATTCGCAAGGAGCCGGCATTTGCTGACCGTGTGGTATCCTGGCAGGGCACAGAAGAAGAGCAGGCTGAAGCCGCCGGTGACAGTGCCACGGGAGGGGAGTCTGTAACAATTACCGGCAAACCAGCTGTGAAATTACCCGGCACATAGATTTCTTACCAATCATTCACAAACGCCCTCGTTTCGATATGGAACGGGGGCGTTTCTGTCGTGACAATCTGTGATAAGTTTTGGCGATGCCCGATTCTGTTCGATCTTCGCGGCCGGTTATCCGCCAACTTCCGCCCGACGCTGTTAATCGCATTGCCGCGGGCGAAGTCGTTGAGCGACCAGCAGCTGCAGTGAAGGAACTTGTTGAAAATGCGCTGGATGCCGGTGCAAGGCACATATCGATTACAATTGAGAGCGGCGGGCTCAAGCGAATAATCATTGAGGATGATGGCTGCGGCATGACCGGGTCAGATATGCAGCTTGCGCTGCAACGTCATGCGACCTCCAAGCTTGCGCTCGGTGAAGACGGACTGATCGATCTTCTCAACATTCACACCATGGGATTTCGCGGAGAGGCTTTGCCTTCGATCGGATCTGTTTCGCGGATGACCATTACATCTCGCGCGACCGGAGAGGACGTTGCTGAGATGTATATTGAGGCTGGGCGAATTGAAGGTCCGAAGCCTGCCGCCTGGGTTGGGCGCGGCGAGACCGGTACGCGCATCGAAGTTCGCGATCTTTTCCATGCGACGCCAGCGCGGTTAAAGTTCATGAAGTCAGAACGTGCTGAAACAATGGCGATTTCTGATGTGCTACGCCGTCTGGCAATGGCACGTGCCGATGTCGGCTTCTCATATGAGAGCAATGGACGCTCTGTATTTCGTTATGCACAGGAGCCGGTCGGAGAGGAGGGGCAACTCTCCCGTCTTGGTGCGATTATGGGCCGCGAGTTCCGTGAAAACGCACTTAAGATCGACGCGGAGCGAGATGGCGTGCAGGTACGCGGATTTGCGGGACTGCCAACGCTCAGCCGCGGCAACGCTCAAATGCAGTTTTTGTTTGTGAATGGGCGGCCTGTAAAAGACAGGATGCTGAACGGTGTTATTCGCGCGGCGTATCAAGATTTTCTTGCGCGTGACCGTCATCCGATGGCCGCGCTATTTGTTGAGTTAGAGCCAGAATATGTCGACGTGAACGTCCATCCGGCAAAGACTGAAGTTCGTTTTCGCGATGCGGGGAATGTCAGAGGTCTGATCATTGGTGCGCTGCGACATGCGCTTGCTGGGGCAGGTCACCGGGCGAGCACCAGTGTTGCCGGATACGCGCTCGGCAGAGTGCAAGTTCCTGAAGCCCAATCAGGGTCTATTTTTCGGCCACCTACATCGAATTATCGGCCGCAGCCCGCGCCGATGCATCCGCGGTCAAACGCTGGAGCAATGAGTGAGGTTGCTCAGGCCCCATTCGTGCCGGATGATGCACCCACAGCGCGGGTTGAAGAAACAAATACTGCCGAGCCAGATTATCCGCTCGGCGTTGCACGTGCGCAGTTACACGAAACATATGTTGTCGCGCAGACGCCGGACGGGATTGTGATTGTCGATCAACATGCTGCGCATGAACGTCTGGTTTATGAAGACATGAAGCGTCAGATGTCGGCGGGCGGTGTAAAACGCCAAGCGCTCTTAATACCCGATATTGTAGAACTCACAGAAGACGAAGCTCAGAGAGTTTTGTCTCGCGCTGAAGAATTGGCAGGGCTTGGTCTTGAGATCGAGCCGTTTGGAGCTGGATCAATTTGTGTGAGGGCGACGCCTGCACTGTTCGGTGAGATGGATGTGCAGGGTCTTATTCGCGATCTTGCTGATGATTTTTCAGAGTACGAGGAAGGTCTTGCGCTGAAGGAGCGCTTCGAGGAGGTCATGGGCAATATGGCCTGCCGTGGATCTGTGCGCGCTGGGCGCAGGTTAAACGCACAAGAGATGAATGCGCTGCTGCGCCAGATGGAGGCGACGCCGCATTCTGGCCAGTGCAATCACGGTCGGCCGACCTATGTTGAGCTGAAGCTCGCAGATATCGAGCGATTGTTTGGAAGGCGATGAGTTTAGATCGACAGCATCGACTTGCGGACTTGAGCGCTGATTTTAAAGCGTAAAATAGTTGTGGCCCCTTGAGGTCATCACATAATTCGTTCGAAAAATTGTCATGAACCGTTGCTCAAAGTCCCTTGATGGTGGTGGGACAGAGTGCGATGCTAATGGCTATAAGCGCGTTGGTGATACTCGAGGGGAGATTGAGTGATGGGAATACTATGGTCGGTTGCGAAATCGTCGGGCAAGATCATGGCCACATTTGCTGTGCTGATTGCGATGTCGCTACTTTTAATATTTGTTTTTCCTGCCAGCTATATCACGCTGCAAGATTGGGCAGACGATATTGACCAGTGGACGCGCGATCCTGCTTGGGTCGAGGGCACAACAAAAGTGATGTACCGCTTTTTGGTGAACGGCACGACGATCTTGTCTGTCATTATGACTGTGATTGCTCGGTCTATTGTTGAGATTGGGGTTTGGGGCAGCAGCTCACTTATGAAAGGCTTACGCGCGGAGACAGAAGTAGATGCTGCGGAGTCAGCTGCCGGTATCAAAGACCAGGGTTACTCCGAAGCCTAAAATCTACCAGAGCCGGCGACGTAGCCAACGAAGGCAGCGTCGCCAAGCTGGCATCTCGAACTCGCGGCGGAGCTTATTGTCGTTTGGGGCATCTCTACTGCTGCGAGGGACATGCTCGTCGTTCATGGGTGGGCGAAGGTTTCGAATGAGATCTTCTTCAACACGTGAACGTCTGTCACCACTATCCAGTTTGAGGAAATGACGTTCCGTCGCACCGCGGTCCCACCATGCTTCGTTCCAACGCTCATGCCGAAGTATGCGTGACTTAAAATTTTTCGCTTTGCCCACGTAAAGGGGCTTAAGAAAGAAAACAAAGCGGCGGCGAACAAAGACATAGATTCCGCCGCCATCCGGAATACCGCGATCAGTTAGAGTGACGTTGAAGTCGTAGCCCGCACCCGTCTCGCCGTTCCAGCGATGCCTTCCAAACACCAGCATGTCGTTCGAATCCCTTGTTGATCCCTATGTGAAGGTTTCGTCAGGCAGGGTTAATCAGGCGTTAATTTTGGAGGCAGATGCTTTTTGCACGGGTGCGAAACTCATCCTGTGATGAAGGCAAGGGCCGAGCTTAGCGAGTGCTTCCGAGTGCATGGCCGTCCCATAGCCTTTATGTTTGGCAAAACCATATCCTGGAAACTCAGCATCATATTCTATCAACAACCGGTCCCGCGCCGTTTTCGCGAGGATTGATGCGGCCGATATTGCAGGCTCTTTTTGATCACCTTTAACGATCGTTTCGCCTTTGCATCCAAGGCCAGATGGCATGTCGTTACCGTCAACAAGTACATAGCTAGGTTGGATAGTGAGCGCCGCGACCGCGCGGCGCATGGCAAGATGCGTTGCCTGGCGGATGTTCAGCGCATCGATTTCAGCTGGGCTTGCCCAACCAAGTCCCCAAGCGAGCGCCTTCGACTTTATAATTGGTTCCAATGCTTCCCGCTTTTTTTCGCTGAGTTTCTTGGAATCGGTCAAGCCCACAATGCGGTGATCGCGCCCAAGGATAACGGCTCCGGCTGTTACCGGTCCGGCCCAGGGGCCGCGGCCAGCTTCATCTATTCCGCAGACAAGCTCTGGTGTATCAAATAAATTCATATGCAATAAACAACATGATTCAGGAGGACTGCCCATGACCAAAGCCCGCGCTATTCGCGTCCATGAAACCGGAGGTCCCGAAGTGCTGCGATGGGAAGAGGTAGATATTCGCCAGCCAGGTCCAGGCGAAGCATTGGTTCGGCAATCTGCGGTTGGTTTGAATTATATCGACACCTATCACCGCTCGGGGCTCTACCCGTTCAAAACACCGGGCATTCTCGGCACCGAAGGCGCGGGCGTTGTGGAGGCAATCGGTGAGGGTGTCGACCACATAGCGCCGGGAGACCGTGTTGCCTATGTTGGGTTTGGAACATATTCGACCCATTATACCGGCGGTGCGGCGGCGATGCTAAAATTGCCAGACGAGGTCTCAGAAGCAGATGGTGCAGCGCTCGTTCTGAAGGGGCTCACAGCTTGGATGCTGTTATTTGAAGTGCGATCTGCACCCACCGGTGATTGGGCTCTGGTATGGGCTCCTGCTGGAGGTGTTGGATCAATTCTGGTGCCATGGGCAACGAGCCTGGGCGTGCGCGTAATTGGCGTGACGTCTAGCGAAGAAAAGGCCGCGCGGGTCAAAGCCGCAGGCGCTGAACATGTGATTGTTGGTTATACCAATGTTGCAGAACAGGTTCGAGAAATAACAGACAGCAAAGGGGTTGCCGTCAGCTACGACAGTGTTGGCAAAAACTCGCAAGCTGCAACGCTTGACAGTCTTGCGCCAAGGGGCTGGTACATCAGCTACGGTAATGCGTCCGGAAATGCAGATCCGGTTGCGCCGGGTCGACTGTCACAAATCGGCAGTGCGGTCATGGTTCGCCCTGGTCTTTTTCACTTCATGTCTCCTCCGCAGCTTGTTCGTGGATCAGCAGCCTTGTTTGGCGCACTTCGAGCAGGAACTATAAGGGCGGATATTGGGCAACGGTTCAAGCTCGAAAACGCTGCCGATGCTCACCGGGCCATTGAAGCAAAGCAAACCGTTGGGGCGACAATTTTGGAAGTGTGATTTGTCATATGGCACAGATCGATCAAGATTTGCCCTTATCTGCGCCGCAAATACTGTTAGGCTTGAATTGAGAAACGGTGCACCGTGCATCGTCGCGGGCGGAGATTCTAAATCATGAAAACACTAGTCGCAGGCGCAGGTGCCATCGCCATTTGCCTGGGTGCGATGGCCGATGAAGTTTGGTCAACACCGGGCGGTGACGTCGTTTACGAAAAAGATTTGGGTGAAGTCGCGGTTCTATCTTATCCGCTAGATCAAGACGAGTTGCGCGGTCATGCCTTCATTTCCGGGCTCGGCGGCAACTATGATGATCGTGGGCATTTCACAGGCTATTGGAGCGAACCAGAAATCGAGGAAGACGGTCTTTGCCCAATGGCAATCGTGGATGGAAATGGCCTCACCACGCGAAATTGGGGCCGGGTCACAATGACATTTCTGGACACAGGCTTTCCGTCAAGCTGGGTTGCCGTTCGTGGGCATTGCTTTGAGGAACCAAGCCAGCATCTTGTCGGCAATCCAGTGGTTGCGCCCGGCGTTAGGTAACCTATTTGGGCAGTGCCAATAAAAGCGCAGGGTCGATGTAAAAGTCGCCCCTGCGGTCCTCGCGAGACATGTCCCGCCACTTCACAGCCCAGTGCAAATGCGGTCCGGTGACGCGACCCGTTTTTCCGATTTTTCCGATTGGATCGCCCGCTTGAACGATGTCGCCGACGTCTGCTTCAAGCTCAGACATATGTAAGAAAATCGACATCAGGCCATGACCATGATCGAGAAAGATCGTGCCGCCTTCATAATATAGATCGGTCTCAGCAAGTGCTACTGTGCCCGCGGCCGGGGCGACAATCTGAGTGCCTGTTGGTGCTGCAATATCGTATCCCCAATGAACGCTTTCTTTTGTTTTGCACCCCTGTGTGACATACGAGCGCGTAAATCCGTATGGGGATGAAATGCGGCCGTCCGCTGGACGGATAAAGCCATCTAATGCGCCGCGGCCTTCATGGAAGCTCGCCCAGCCTATTGCTTTTTTTTCTGAGCTGCGTGCAACGTGCGCCTTCTGAGCTTCAGTTCGCGCTGCTATCTTGTCGCATGGGATTCCGTTAATTGTGGCAACCTCGTCATGACGTTCTTTGATAATGATGTCGCTTGTTTGGCCTGATGCCTCCCACCCAAGCGTTAGCGGTGATGTGCGCGATAGTCCGAATTGGGCGCTACCCGTTTCATCAGCAACCAGCGTCACACCCCCAACCCGGATTTTTTCACCAGGCTCACCATCACAAATTAGAAGGCCGCCTTGCCGAAATATACCGGCGCAAGGCACTTCGCCATCGACAAGAATTTCAGCTGGCGGAGGCTCAGGTGATGCGACTTCGGCACCTGCCGGAGCACTCACTGGAAATCCAAACAGCATGAACAACCCCCATCGGATGAGTTCGCTCATGTGTCAGCTCCGTAGATATCGTTCATCATGATTTCATTTGCGATGTCTGCGTCGTAGTAGGCTTCCTGACGGTCCACGCTCCAGTAGCGAAGCGCTTGAAGAGGGATTTTCTTCTTTGTGATAGCGCATAATACGAAATCGCCCGGCGATAGCTGTTGCAGTTCCATGTCTAGGTAGCGCATGCGCGCTTCACCAGGCAGGCGAGGGGAAGAGGATTTGGTCAACATGTTTACTAGTATGGCCGCGTTCCCGCTGGCGGGGAAGAGGGAGAGTCATCCATTCTATGAACAAGCAGGCGGAAAGTGAGGGCGGTGAGACCACCTGTTATGGCACCAAGCCATGCCATTTGTGCGTCAAGCTCCAGAAATGAGCCGCCAAGAGCCCACAGCCAGACTAGCAAAGCCAACGGGCCGAGAAGTAGCCCAACAAGCGTATAAGCGGTTACCGGCCACAATCTTAGTTTAACGAGGATAAAGTGAACCAGCGCGCCAAGCGGCAATGAGAGGGGTAGTGAATAGATCCAGACCCATCCGCCAGTGCCTATCACCTGAGGTATTTCGGAAGCGGGAATGGGCTCCCCGTTAAGAACAGTAAACACCAACAGTCCGCAGATGCAGCCGGCAAGCGGGGCAAACAAAAGGGCGGCAAGTACTCGTGCCGGGTGCGTCGAAGGTTTTGTCATGGTGCCCGGTTAGTTGAGCGATGCGGCAAAGATAAGGCCGGTGTCAGAACAGGCTGCCTTGATCCTGCTTCTTTTTCGAAGGCGGTCCTTTTTTGATTTTTGGTTTCGGTGCGTCTGAGGGGGGGCTATCTATCGGCGCAACGGATGCATCGCCGTCTTCGAAACTGAGCGTAAGATGTGTCTCGACCATTGCTTCGCCGGACGAGCGAATGAGCTGTCCATCAACACCGCGAACGAGTGCAAATCCGCGTTTGAGAACAGATTGGTGCGAAAGCGCATCAAGGAGTTTGGATGCACCCTCTAGTCTGTCCCGCTTGCGTTCCATCAGGCGTTTAAGCGCGGGGCGCGCGCGTACGGCAATATCGCGAAGCTGTTGTTTTCTTCTGCGCGTGTCGGAATATAAAGTTGCTGGGCGAAGACGCGCAGATACACGAGTCAGCTGTAACCGTTTTACATTTGCGGCAGATTTAAGCGCACGGCTGAGGCCATCACTCGCATAATCAAAGCGCTGGCGTTTCGGCTCTAGCAGAGCTTCAGCGCGGGGCAAGCGTGCTGCTTTAAAACGTTCATCTGCCCGAAGGGTCGTGCGGGCGAGGGCGCGTTTGAGGCGTTGTTCAAACTCACCGATCTGAAGCATCAATTCGCTGCGTACCGGTACAGCAATTTCTGCGGCACCGGTTGGTGTTGGTGCGCGGGCATCAGAGACGTAGTCTATCAGCGTTGTATCGGTTTCGTGGCCGACGGCGGAGATTAGCGGAATTTCAGATTCGAATGCGGCGCGCACGACATTCTCTTCGTTGAACGGCCACAGGTCTTCAATTGAGCCGCCGCCGCGCCCCACAATCAGGACGTCAGGCCGGTCATTACCTGTCATTGCGTTAAACCCGCGTATCCCCGTCTCGATCTGATCTGCTGCAAGGTCGCCTTGAACGAGAGCTGGCCAGAGAATGACACGAACCGGAAATCGATCAGCGACCCGGTGAAGAATATCGCGGATAACGGCGCCGGTCGGGCTCGTAATGACGCCAATCGTCTGTGGAAGAAATGGCAGGGGTTTCTTGTGTTCGGGTTTGAACAATCCTTCCTTGGCAAGCTTCTTTTTGCGTTCTTCTAATAGCTGCATGAGCGCGCCAGCGCCTGCTGGTCTCATAGAGCTCGCAATCAGCTGATAGTTTGAGCGCCCGGCATATATAGAAAGTTTGCCCTCAGCGATTACCTCCAATCCTTCTTCGGGCTTGAATGGCAGACGCACGACCTGACCTTTCCACATGACGGAGTTTAGAACAGCTTTTTCGTCTTTAATATCAGCGTACATATGACCAGATCTGGCAATCGTCACACGGCCCAGTTCTCCGCGCACCCGAACACGGTCATAGTTAGCCTCGATCGTTCGCTTCAGAGAAGCGGCGAGCTCGGAAACGGTGAGGTCTGGCTGATTAGATGGCGGCGAATCTGACATATCTTCAAGCTAGGGTGCGCTGATATTTTTGTCACCCAAAGATAACTATTCCACAACTTCCACAGTGCGTTGTTTTTCTGCGCGTTCAAGTGTGCCTGACTGGCGAGACATTTCGAATGGGCCAGACCACTCAAAGTCTCCCGGTATACGCCAGCGCCCGACGATCCAGGTAAAATCGCCATTGGCCTTGCCGGCGTAGTGGATGGCAAAACCGTGTGTACCTTGGCCGGGGTCGTAGACCTTTGTGAATGCAACTTCAGCACCCGATCGCATGCCATTCAGCGATGATGACAGCTCTTCAGCTGGTGTCGCGGCAAATGTATTCGGCTCCAAAATTGTGCCGCCCAGCGCTCCGGCTTTATCGTCTATCCAGGCCGTAAAGCTAACGGCCCCCATGCTGGACGCCGGATAGCTGAAGCTGCCGGCCCATAAGCCATTGAGGTCAGTGAATTTCGCCATAGCAATGACATAGGTAGCGGTTGGCGTGCGCGCAAATTGATTTATGGTCTTCACAATTGAAGTGTTTCTAAGGGTCCTGAATATGGCAAAAGTGTTGGTCACCGGGGCAACCGGTTTTATTGCGCTGCACTGTATCGATCAGCTGCTAAAGGCCGGGCATTCAGTTCGCGGTACGCTGCGGACCATGTCGAGGTCGAGTGAAGTGTGCGAGGCTGCCGGAGAGTTTAGTGACCGGCTAGAATTTGCTTATGCTGATCTGACGGGCGATGACGGCTGGATCGAAGCGGCCCATGGCTGCGATTACGTTATGCATACTGCGTCGCCTGTGCCGAGAGATATACCGGAGCATGAGGACGATTTAATCGTTCCAGCGCGAGATGGAACCATTCGCGTTCTCACAGCCGCAAAGGCCGCGGGCATAAAGCGCGCTGTGCTCACGTCTTCAATTGCGGCTGTAACGCGCGATAGTCAGAAACCCAAAGATCATGTCTATACCGAAGCAGATTGGACGGTCGTCGACGAGGCTGAGCCGTATGCCAAATCAAAAACGCTTGCCGAGCGCGCGGCCTGGGACTTCGCGAAAGAGCAAGGCCTGGAGCTCGCGACGATTTTGCCGGGCCCCGTGCTAGGGCCGGTGCTGTCCAAGGATTGCTCAGCGTCTGGCGATTTGGTCTCACAAATCCTGCAACGCGGTGTCCCAATGGTGCCGCCAATCGAGATGACGACCGTCGATGTGCGCGACGTTGCCGCCGCGCACATTGCTGCGATGACGGTGCCGGAAGCTGCAGGTGAGCGTTTCATTGTCGTCGGTGATCCAGTCTGGATGAAGGACATCGCGAAAACATTGGCCGGTGAATATGGCCCGCAAGGTTGGCAAATCCCCACGCGCGGCTTGCCGCTTTGGGCGGCGAAATTTGGTGCGAATTTTCACCCGAAGCTGAAACAAGCTAAACCCTTCCTCGGAAAATCGAGCAAATTCGATACAGCCAAGCTGCAGAGTGTGCTCGGTATCAAACCGCGCGGCAGCGAGGAGATGGTGCTCGCCATGGCGGAAAGCATGTTGCGACTAGGGCTGGTAGAGAAGGGATAGGCGATATTAGAAAGTCCGACCACCAAACACAATCTCCCCCGGCCTCATCAATTGAAATGCTTCTTTTTTAGCATCTGGATCATGGCTCCAAATCATCCAGCGCTCTGAGAATTTCTTTAGCCGGAGGTGCGTAACACTATCCAATAATACAGTTTGGCAGAGCCGTTAGATAATATCATTGGTTTGCGATAAAGACATGCCCCTTGATCCTTAGACCGTTCCGCTCCAGATGACCGGCCATGAAGATACTCATCTTAGGTTCCGGTGGGCGCGAACATGCGCTCGCCTGGAAAATCGCCCAATCACCGCTTGTTGACGAGGTGTTCTCAGCGCCTGGGAGCCCCGGCATGGACAAAACCGGCCCATGTTTTAATGTCGATCCTTGCGATCTGAAAAAGGTGCAGGAGCTCGCGCTTCAGATAACGCCTGACTTGATCATTGTCGGGCCAGAGGCACCGCTCGCAGCGGGCGTTTCAGATGCGCTGCGTGCGCGCGGGTTTGATGTGTTCGGGCCAAGCCAGGAAGCGGCGCAACTCGAAAGCTCCAAAGCCTTCTCAAAGGATAAGATGAAAGATTATGGCGTGCCGACCGCGCGCTATGGCCGGTTTACAGATGTCGATGATGCCATTGAGTTCCTCGATACAATGGAAGCGCCCTATGTGTTGAAGGCCGACGGACTCGCAGCAGGCAAGGGCGTGGTGATCGCCGAAACGCTTGCCGAAGCGGCCGAGGAAGTCGAGGCGATGCTGAGCGGGAAGTTTGGCGATGCCTCCGCTGAACTCGTCATCGAAGAGTTCATGCACGGGGAGGAAGCGTCCATCTTTGTGCTGACGGATGGCGAAGGCGCGCTCTATCTTCCTGCGTGTCAGGATCACAAGCGCGCGCATGATGGCGATACGGGCCTCAATACTGGCGGCATGGGCGCGTATGCGCCTGCGCCTGTCATTACACCTCGCGCAATGGAGCTCATTCAGGCGCAGATCGCAGAACCGATGCTCGACGGTATGGCCAGTGACGGTATGCCGTATCAGGGTGTCCTCTATATCGGCGTGATGATCACGGATGAAGGCCCCAAGGTGGTTGAGTTCAATGCGCGATTTGGAGATCCTGAATGTCAGGTTCTGATGGCAGGCTTGCCCGGAGATATTGTCCCAGCTTTGTTAATGTGCGCGACTGGCGGTCTGACAAGCGCCCATAGTTTTCTCGCCGAACAAATGGGGCTTCGTGATTTCCAACCGTCTGCGAATGTTGTGATGGCCACGAAGGGCTATCCTGAAGGCTATGAAAAAGGCTCCGTCATCAAGGGCGTCGATGATGCGGATGCGATTAACGGCGTGACCGTTTTCCATGCCGGTACCGATATAAATGACCAGGGTGACCTCGTGGCCAATGGCGGACGTGTTTTGAATATTACGGCCACAGGCGAAACACTTAGCCAAGCGATTGAGCGCGCCTATGAAGGGGTCTCGAAGATTGACTGGCCGGGGGGGTTCAATCGCTCGGACATTGGATGGCGTGCATTGGAGCGTGAGGATTGATCCACCGCCACGCAACTGGTTGATTTTGATTTATTCGTATACTTCTGATAGTGTGCTGGAAAGCTAGGGGAGTTACACGATGAAACAATTTTTAGTCATGTTGGCAGGCACCGTCTTAGCTGGCGCAGCAATGGCCGACATACCAGAGACGGGAACAATCGTCTGGGATGCTGGAATTGAGCTGGAAGAGCGCGGATCAAATAGTCAAATCAATCAACTTGGTATCGAATTTACACCAGTCATGCGCACGGCGAGCGGAGAGCTGACACTGAGCGGTAAGCCAATCGCAAAGCAGCACTTTTTTGGCGCGGTACGCACAAAAGAGAAGGCGACGTTTCGCAAACTGGATCTTCCCGTCGGTCAATATGTGTTGAGCAGAGTCACTTTTCGTGAAGACTATCAGTCTTTTTGCGTGTTGGAGAAAACGCTCCTTGTCGATGTGGCACCCGGCGAAACGAAGTATGTGGGTCAGTTTGTGATGAATGAACCTTCTGGGTCTCCGAACTTCGACAGAGCTTCTTTTGTCCCGATTGAGGGCATAAATCGTTCTTTGAAGGATGCACAGCAGAGCAAGTATTGGAAATTCGGTGAGGCGACACTGGCGGAACTGCAAGAGGTAACTATGGTAAGCCCTTCTAGCGACTGCTCTAAGCGCTCAATTTCAGTCAAAGGCTGGTAACCTTCCCCAACGAAGACCCTTGGACCGCTAAAATAGTGAGGTTACAAGCTTTCGATAGTTATTAGGGAGGCTTGCATGACCGAAACCGCTCAGGAAATGTTCTCCGGCACAAAAGATGTTGCCGAGACACATAAATTTAACGAAGCGAATCTTGCGGCCTGGATGGAAGAAAACGTCGAGGGTTATGAAGGCCCGCTGACGGTAAAACAGTTCAAGGGCGGTCAATCGAACCCGACTTACAAACTCTTCGCGGGCGGCAAGACATATGTCATGCGCCGCAAACCGCCCGGAAAATTACTACCATCGGCGCATGCTGTAGACCGCGAATTCCGGGTCATCAGCGCGCTCTATCCGCTCGGCTTTCCTGTGGCGAAACCCTATGGGCTTTGCACAGATGAGGCTGTGGTTGGAACCATGTTCTACGTCATGGACTGTGTTGAAGGTCGCATCCTGTGGGACGGAACGCTGCCAGGGATGGAGCCGTCTGAGCGCCGCGCCATTTACGAGGCAAAAGTCAAAACATTTGCTGACTTACATAATGTCGATTGGAAAGCTGCTGGTCTCGAAGGCTTTGGCAAGGAAGGCGATTATGTTGCCCGTCAAATTCACCGATGGACAAAGCAATACCAACTCTCTGAAACCAAAACGATCACTGAAATGAACGAGTTGATCGAGTGGCTACCTGAGAATATCCCGCCTGGTGACAAGACGACGATCGTTCACGGCGATTATCGAATTGACAATATGATCTTGCATCCAACTGAGCCAAAGGTAACAGCGGTGCTTGATTGGGAGCTGTGCACGCTTGGTGATCCGCTTGCAGATTTCTCATATCACCTGATGAATTGGGTCATGCCGAGCAACGACCCTGGACGTAAAGCACTTATAGATATTGAAGACCTGAAATCGCATGGCATTCCAACCATGGAAGAATATGTAGACCTTTACTGCGGACACACCGGACGCGATGGCTTGCCTGAGCTCAACTATTATTTCTCTTACAATGCGTTCCGGCTCGCAGGGATTTGTCAGGGCATCGTTGGACGCGTGCGAGATGGCACCGCCTCGAATGCTAACGCTGCAACGATGGAAGAGCGCGTGCCCTTGCTCGCATCCTTCGCTCATGAGTGCGCTAAGAAAGCTGGCATGTAGACGTTAGCGGCAGCCGCCTTTTGGAACCGAGTGCTGAAACACATAAGTGTTTTTACCAATCCTCTTTGATAGATTTCGCATCTCTTCAAAGCCGGGATCGTCATAAGTTTGGACGAAGTCTTCCATTAGACTGATTTGATCGCCGAGATAGGTACGAAGGTATTCTGCATCGAGCAATCCCCAATAATCGCCGGGCGGATAGATGCACTCATGTGCTTCAGCCTCGCGGTGCATGATTTCGCCGATCTCGTATTGATATTCACCGTCAATGCCTTGACCTTTTAGATGACCGCCAAATTGGTCGCGACCGCCTGCATAATAACCGGTGGAGAAGCCAAGACCCCGCGAAAGGCCTTGCATAAATCCGCGCGGGCGATTGTCGCCGTAGATGCGCTCGCGGCGGGTTTTTTCCCATTTTCCGAATTCTTCAGTCGTCATCGTTGTAATGCCATGAATAGCGAAATGTGCCGTTCGGTGTATGTGAAGATCTTCAACGGCAGGAGCCAGCATCATCGCGCAGGCAGATGCGCACTGGCCTGCTATAACGACGCGCCCACCGCGCATATCGAGCGCTGTGGCCATCAAACGCGCAGTGATGACATGTCCGCCGGGACTCGAAATGATGATGAGGTCTGTTTCCGGCAATTCGTTGAATTCAAAGAAAGTCGACGGGAAAATCGCGGCATTAAAGCAACCAACATTATCACTTTTTCCAATTGCCCTTACACCTTCCTTTTCCAGACAATCTTCGATCAAGCGATCTATTTCTGGATTGCCTTCATCAAAGGTCTCCGCGGCAGTCGGCATGGCGAGAAGAATGACGCTAGCGATCAACGACAAGAATATTCGATTCAATTGACTGGTGCCCAATCTGAGTTCTGTTCGTCTATTACTTTCGCCTTGTGCGGTGCAGAAGGTCAAGCACTCGAATTCAGCAAACCAAAAGACAGGCGGGTGATTTTGTTGCTGAATAACCAAAACGTGTTTAGCGCTGCGAAGGCATTCCTGCTCACCTCATTCGCGAACGCCTTTGACTCTCAAGAGAAAAATGACATTATTCTCGCCAGGGCTTCAGGCGAAATGCCATCGCCGAAATAGAGTGTATGGATGACACTAGTATTGAGATTTGCACCCGTAATCGTCTTTTCAGGAATGTTGGTTCTTTCCGCGTGCGGCGGGGGCACAAAAGAGGCTGCGGTTGTGCCCTCAGAATGCGTTCCGATTGGTGAGGTTGGTTCATTCTATGTTGTGGATGAAAACGGATTGCTCCGAAAGGCCGAGCGACCAGAGGCAGAAATTCGTGTTTTGCAAGCACCTCAAGGTTGGGCACAAGAGCTCGAAGATTCATTTGCTGAGCGCGGATTTCCCTGGATGCAGCTGAATGTGCGCGGTGAGGTGGCAACACTTGTTGGCCTTGCACCAACAGAGGATGCAAAAGATCGCGGATATGAGGCCGGAAAAGCGGCAATCCTGGCAGATGAACGCGGATCCCGTCAGATAACCATTGTGCCGAACGGAATCGCAGTTGAGGGAGGCGAGGCGGCCGTCGCGGCTGCGCTGGCTGAACTTTCAGATCGACCGTCGCTTGGTGCTTGCCAGCAAGCGTTCAAAGATACGATGCGCGGGCGTAATGTCGAGTTTCGGACAGGAAGTGCTACCATACTGCCCGAGAGCGCTCAGCTTCTCGATGTCGTCACAGGCGTTGGACTCTTCTGCAAGGATTATCAAATCGAGATCGGTGGGCACACCGACGTTACTGGCAGCGCTGACGTCAATCAACAGCTGTCGACTTCACGAGCGCAAACTGTACGCGACTACCTCATTGCCCGCGGAGTTCCGGCTGACCGTTTGACAGCTGTCGGATACGGCTCGAGCCGGCCCATAGACCCCAGCGATTCATTGGAGGCTTACGCCAAAAATAGGCGAACTGAATTTATCGTCCGTGAGCCCTAATTTCTAAGGCAGTAAAATCAGCCCTGTATCCGGTGGTACGTCACCTTCAAGGCATTTCCGCCAAGCTGCTTCGATTGCATCATTGCCGGAGCTTGTTTGGGGGGAAATGAATGCCAGGCTATCTGAATAGAACTGAACAAGGTCTTTGTTCATTTTCGCAACAATAGACGGGCCTTCTTCCTTTGCGCGCCGAGCGATATAATCGGGGGCGAAAAAGAACTCCGGTTTAACACCCGGCAGGTCCGAGGCATTCGAATTGTCCGCTTCCCACTCTGTAGCGCCCACCATTACCGATGCGGCGAGGGTGTCAACGAACCTGTCGTGCACCGCATTGCGAACTGTGTGGGAGCCGCGCATATCTGTAAGAGAAGCTGGCGCAGCAGCATCGAGGTCTGCAATGTCGTCATATGCGGCTGCGCGAGCGTACATTCCGGTGCTTTCAGTAAAAGCGACATTGCCTGTCGATGTTAAGCCGATCGTCTCTATATCCTTGTCGGATGCGTTCAGAGACCAGGCCATTGCCAGTGACGTTTTTGAGGAAGCGCTCGTAATCATTGCGGACTTCAGGCCAGCGCTATTTCGTGTGATTAGGTCTGCGAGCCACCACCCTGTTGCGAACAGCGGTCGGTAGAGCATTTGTTGTGACTCGGTGTCTGATGTGTAAAGCGGGTCATCCGTCGTGATCGTATAAGTATTGTAAAACGGTGATAGCCCAGCGCGGCTATCTGCATTATCGCGAAATGCGATGCCTGCTGCTGTAACTTTCTTGGCGATGAACGCGTTTGAAGCTGGGACGTAGCCGAACACGCGCTGACCTGCCGTCACACCCTCTGCTTTGCTTTCGGCTACCGTTGCAAACCCCCACATAGGGACGCGGCCCCAGCCGTCACTCGCTGGAAAGAAATTCCAATATTGCATTGTGTCGCCAAACGCGGCGTATGTGACATTGTTCGCAGTCATGGCGAATTTGTCGATCGCAAGCAAAACGTCTCCGTCTTCCAGAGCGGGTGCGTCATACTCGTGCCAGCGGGTTTCGCGGATGTTGTCCCGGCGGACTTGATGCTCGATTAGTTTTGTCATGTCACTTCCTCATAAATGCATCAATGCGTTGTTTCATGTCCGGGCCGACACCCTCGTTCTCGTAGACTTCCCATTGTAATCCAGCATCTATGGACTGCGCATCCGTTGCTTCAAGCAAGCGCTTATTGGCCGCGTGCGAAAAGGATGAATTTTCAAGAATGGAGTTTGCCAACTCTTCGACTGCTTCGCTAAATGTTGCATCGGGATAAACGGCTTCACACAAACCTATACGCAAGGCTTCATTCGCTGTGACGGTCTCAGCTGTGAACATCAATTTTTTTGCCGTTGCTATACCGACTCGGCGGGGGAGGCGTTGGCTCATTCCCCATATCGGGGTCAGGGCCCACTTTGCATGGGTGTCGCCAAATTTCGCATTATCAGACGCAACGATAAAATCGGCCGCAAGCGCCACCTCTAAGGCCCCCGTATAGCAGTGGCCGTGAACAGCAGCGATCACGGGCTGCGGTAACTTCTCCATCATTCTAAGTGTTTCCGAATGCCAGCCCGGCGAAGGGACATCCTCACCCTCGGCGATATCGCCGAGATCATGGCCGGCGGAGAAACATTTGCCTGCACCGTGCAACAAGACGCAGCCGACTGAATCATCTTTTCGGATGTCCAGAATATGCCGGCGAAGAAGGCGAAACATTTCAACCGTCAGCGCATTTAGCTTGTCCGGCCTGTTTAAGGTCAGGACTGCTAACCTGCCGCGATCATGTCTTTCAACGGCGCTCATTGTCCAAGATCAACCTCCAGACTTGAAATCGCGTGAACGAATTGATTGGGCGCGATGGTTCCTTTTCCGGTCCATTTCGCATCCGGAAAACGGCGCAGGATATTTCGGTATGCTGTCTCCAATTGCATGTTCGCGACTTTCTGGCCGATGCATACATGTGGACCCAAACCAAAGGCGAGGTGCTCTTTTGCGTTGTCCCGCTCCAATTTGAACGCATGAGGATCAACGAACTTTGCGGGGTCACGATTTGCGGCTGCGTACATCATGACAATTTTTTCCCCTTCACCGATTTGCTGTCCACCAAGCTCGGTATCCTGGGTAGCCGTGCGGCGCATATATGTCACCGGACTGACCATGCGAATGGCTTCGTGCACAAAGTTCGGAAACTTGGAATCATCGGCAAGCAGGGCGGCGCGAGCGTCAGGGTTTTGCGTGAGCAACTTCATCGTGCCAGACAATGAATTTCGGGTAGTGTCGTTCCCGGCAAAAACAATCAGCAACCACGATCCATCCAGATACTCGGGGCTAAGAAGCTCGCCGTCGATTTCAACATTTGCGATAGCGCTAAGAAGGTCTTCCTGTGGGTCTGAGCGCCGCTTTGCAAGAAGGTCGCGGCCATAATCAAACATCGCCTGTACCTCGCTGATAAAGGTCAGGATTTGATCTTCCGAAATATTGCCGAGGCCTTCTTGCTGCGCCTGGTATTGAGCCATTTCCAAAAAGTGCATCCAGTGAACAAGCCTCGGGCGATCAGCTTCCGGTACTCCCAAGATTTCGCAAAGTGTGAACAAGGGTAGTTCAGCCGAGAAATTCTCGACCATATCGACGATTTGACCCTTAGCGCGCATATCATCGAGCAGTTTATTGGTCTGAGCCTCAACCTTTTTTTGAAGCTCTTTGACAAAATCAGTCCTGAAGAATTGCATATGCTCCATACGCAGGGTCGTATGATGGGGGCGATCGAGATTGATCATCGAGTTTAGAGAAGCCGAGCGCAAGAGCGGGTGTTGCCCGCCATCATCGACACCATAATTCATGAGGATGCCGCCCTTTTGGGACGAAAACGTCGCCGGATCTAGTTCGACTTGTTTGACGAGATTATAACTTGTGAGCGCCCAAAAGCCTGCGCCCGTATCGGCTTGTTCAGGGTGCCACATGATTGGGGCCTCCGATCGCATTTGATCATAGGCGTCATGAGTGTAGCCATTGTTTCGAGAGTAAACTTCTGGATCGACCAGGTCGACAGGAGGCGTCAGTTCATAAATCGGCTTATGCTTTGGCGCACTGTTTAGTTGTTCTGCTTGGAAGGTATCGGTGACGTTAATCAAGCCCATCGCGGCGTCCTCCTATGTTCGCGGACGTGTATGCTTCCCGCGAGATTTCGAAGACACTTTACCGGATTTACCCCTAGCGCCAACCCGTGACGGACGGGAAGGCCGTTCAATCTTTGGCGTGCTTGCTTCAGGGATTAAATCCCCGAAATGTTCCACGAGTTCGCCTGGCGATAATTCTTCTACAGCGCCAGGTTTCAAGTCACCTAGAACAAGCGGTCCATAAGATACCCTGATCAGCCTGTTAACTTTCAACCCAACCGCCTCCAAAGCGCGGCGGACCTCGCGTTTTTTACCTTCGGCGAGTGATACCTCAAGCCAGACATTCGCGCCGGCCTGAGCCTCGGACGCAGTGACGGTAATCGCGCCGTATTTTACCCCATCGGCAGTGACGCCCTTCTTGAGTTGCTCAGCCTTTTTCTCTGTAAAAGCGCCGAGCGCCCGGGCGCGGTAGGTGCGCAGAATGTTCGACGAGGGAAGTTCCAGCGCGCGCGCCAATTCCCCGTCATTGGTGAGCAAAAGCAGGCCCTCTGTGTTCAGATCCAGTCGTCCCACAGTGATCACGCGCGGCAGAGATTTCGGCAGTTCGTCATGCACCGTTCGGCGGCCATCGGGATCTTTATTCGTGGTAATCAGCCCAGCAGGTTTGTGATAGCGCCAGAGGCGCGCAGGCTCCGGCGCACGGATAATGCGACGTCCCACTTTTATCTGCTCACGTCCCGAGACCTTAAACGCTGGTGAGATCAACCGCTCACCATTCACCATCACTTTGCCAGCCACGATCAGTGCTTCGCATTCTCGCCGGGAACCGACGCCGGCGCGGGCGAGATATTTTGCGATCCGCTCGCCCTCGCTCCAGTCTTTTTCGGGCGCGCTCCCCCGTTTCGTCTGTCTTGTCTTTCGGGCAGGCGGCTTTTTCTTGCCGCGCGTTCGGCCCGTCTCCCGACGCTCCGTCATATCTCTGGTCCAATTCCGGCAGGGTGTAAGGGCTTACAGCAATTGCAGAAAAGGCGCGAAGATAGCAAGCCCCAGCGCGAATTCCATCGGGATCCATACCGGGATCAATCCCGGCGTTCGGTTTTCTTCCCGGTCCAATATCAACGAGGCTGTGCGCCCGATACCCGCGCCAATCCAGGCTGCCGCCAGCGGCGCAAGGATAAGAATGTCGATTTCTGTGCGCTTTGAAAATGATACCATGTAGATGGCCATCAAGTGCAACATCAGAAGGAGACCGCCATAAGTTGCCCGAAATTCGGAGTACCCACCCGGTTTCAGCGGATCGGGATCGGCCTGCAGGCGCACCACACCGGCGGCCCATTTTGGGCTGACCAGCGCGCCGAAGCCTATCAAGGCTCCGAAACCGAGTGTGGCGTAAGATACGATTTCGGTCCAATGCATGGCGCTTACCTCCTGAAGCTTTCTACGAAGGCTAGCGCGAAATGGTTTCCGAGGCGTTGTTCGTGGAAATTGGTCATTCAGCCCGTGGAGGGGTAATCTGCCGGCTGGTCACGGGCAATTGAGACTTGTTAGAACTGGCTCAGTTGAGCCCTAACTCTGTCGCTATCGTTTTTTGTGTCCCATGAATCGTTTGCCATTCAACATGATATGAGTGCGATCCTCATTGATATAGCCAAATACTGCCATCACTTCATGGCCATCATCATAAACGAAGCGCGCCATATTGCCGTCAATTCGATATCTGCCACGACCCTTATCAGATGCTCGCATAGACACACCTGGATTACTGGAACTGCCAAAAGCGGTAGAATTGTTTGTGAAACGACCGCTTGGATAAAAACACCACGTTCTCGCAAGGCCGACAGTTGTCCCACTCAAATAGTCAGCACCGCTTGTCGATGTGAGCCTTCCATAACACCCTGAAAGTTTGTGATCCTGCCCCCCTGGAACGGCTAACCAATCTCCGCTCGTTGTATCAAATTTCTTGTCGCTTGCTCCTTTCAACTCCAATTCGCCGCCACGCTTGCGCCACCGGCCCCAATAATTTGGCCGCTCGGCTTTTGACTCCGCTTTGCTTACCCCAAACGTTCTTGGTAGATCACTAGAATAAGTTCCGTCATCGAAGAGGGCGATGAAGTCTTCAGTGGTTCCATACATACCGCCAGCTTGAATGCCGTAAGTGATCATTCCTCTCACTTCAACGAGCCCATCTAACTTTTTGACCGGTGGTAGCGCGCCGGTCTTCATTTCACCAGGTGAGCCGGACTGCGAAGGTTTTGAGTTTGGTTGCGGTAATGGTTGCCTACTACTGGACCGTTTATTGGCGACAGTGCGGTTTGACGGGCCTGTATGCCGTATCGGAGCGCCTTTTGGTTCCTCAGCGCAGACCCTGTCCATGAATTTACCACCGGAGATCGCATCACCAAACTTCGTATTTTCGACGTCCATGCGGAGCAGCCTGACTGTGCCTTCTGTACCCGGGCAAGCGATGACGGTTCCGGAGCCGCCTTTTCCATTAATCTTGGTGCGTTGATTGATGTAGAAGTATTCAGTGCTGCCACTCGTTTCCTTCTTGATCGCTTTCGACGAAACAAGTTGAACGCCTGTAGGCATCTCGGATTGCCGCGCGTCTAACCAGCGTTCAAGCGACTCTCCCTGTAAGCTTTCCCATGGACCGATCTCAATGCGGCTAGTGCTTTTTGTGAGTATACGCGTTGTGCCATCTGTATCGTCTGACCAACCCGATGGCGCAGAAACTTGTTGTGCATTCGCGCTCATACCGACCCCTAGAATCATCCCGACAATTAGAATCCAATGTTTGGTACGCATTGCTGTCCCCTTTTGAACACTGTCCGGCCAATCTACATTCAGATGTAGAAAATGAATACAAGCTGAACTCTTGCTGGGGGCGGCATATCTCTGACCGATTAAAAGGGCTTAATGTTGGCTTCAACGTCGAGTTTAGTCGATCTCACTGAGCGGTCAGGGAAATATAGACCTCGTCTTCATAGCCGCCGGAAAAGACATTGTGGAGCTCCTTGATTTCGATATCCAGCGGTTGGCTCGCGCCGGACATATCCGTCATTTCTCTATTTGGAATTGACACGGGAGACGAGATATCCAGTTGCTTGCCATCCAGAGCAAGTTCATAAACGATCCAGCTTTCAATACCTTGAGTATTCATCATGCGTCCCCCATTCTTGGATGAAATCGACATTGTGTGCATCGCATTCGAACGCGACTGAACATAGACGAGACGCTTGTCGCCGACTTTCGGATCACTGAACTGGACGGTGTCGCTATAGGTGTGGAGCTACAAAATGCCAGGAACCGTCATGCAGTTCTGACGACCGGCATCTGGATGGCAAACGACAGTATCGAAAAAAACGCCGCCATAAACATGAGCGCAACAAAACTCAAAGAAGAACCGTTGATCGCCCCGGGCGGAAAACGGACTGTTTTCGAGCAGCTAACTTTCTCAAAAGTGTAGGATAAGTCCGAATTTACCCGACACCTGAGGCAGCGTGATCTTGGCACAGCCTGCAGCTTACTGTGTTGTGATCTCGATGGTCACGATGTCCTGATACTCGCCGGCGAAGAAGCGTTTATTGTCATCGGAAATCCGGACAATCACCTCTTCAGAGGCCCCTTTCAGATCGGTCTGAACCCGGTCAGGGACGCTCCAGGGGGAGCTGAGGTCAATTTCCTCACCCTCCAGGATGAAATCATAAAGGATAACCGTTGCCGGGATATCCGGATTGGTCATCTTGCCGCCATTCTCTGAACGGATGGTCATCGTTGTCAGCGTATTTGAACGTGACTGCACAAAGAAGCGCTGTTGGTCGCCAGGTTTTGGCTCTTCAAAATAAATCATATCCGAATAGGTTTCGAACCCAAAATCACCAGCGGCTCCTGCGATATTGATCTGCGCGCGCGGGGCGACGGAGAGTGCCAGCTGGCCGGGGACGTCGATCAGCCGGGCATCGGAATCAGCTTCCATAAGAACAATGGAGGCATCAATCACATAGTCACCCGCCAAGATCGCATCGTGCTGGTCTGTAAAGAAATCGAGAGACAGGTCCGTGGTGGCGTCGCCCGGTAACTCCAGCAGGATCGGAGAAGACTGCAGCGACGCGCTGGACTGACCCGCGCCCGGCGCGAGCGTTGTTTCGACATCCAGCCCCACATCGGAAAACCGCAGCGGTGTGATCTGCTCGCTGCCATCATATATGGCGAAGCGCGCGCGGCAGGTCTCCGGGCTCGCATTTGTGACGCGCAGCTGCAGCGTCGTCCCGGCGCGGTCGAAGGCGAACACGTCATACTCAATTGTCGATGTAAAATTGGTGCGCTCGGCAGTGAGGTCGCAGGCCGCCGCGTGTGGAGCGCAGATGGAGATCAGGCCGAAAGCTATCAGCCAACTGCGCAGGGCATCAGGAAACTTCCAGTTCACCGACATTCACCAGTCCCTCCGTATCTTCGCCAATTTCAATTTCCACCGAGCGCCCATCGGCAAAGCGCAGCAAGTAGCGGCCGGGCGCGACACCTTCGATCACGAATTTGCCGGCCGCATTTGTGAAGAAATCGTGTACCTCCTCATCCTTGCGATCAATGCGCTGGAACTCTCCGAGCAGTAGCTTGATCGGGCTGCCATCTTCTGCCCTCATCATGCCGAGCACCATGCGCGAGGCATCAGACCCTATCTGAACGCGGTATCCTGCGCCCCAGCGCGGCAGCACGTCGAGCCGCCCGGTGCCGAGGTCATACCCAGGTGCGACGCCTTCTACATCCAGCGCAAGTCTCATGGGCATGTAGGGGCGGCGGATGGGCACAAGCGCTGCGCCAAATAAACCGGACTGGGCTTCTATGTCCTTACCATTGGAATCGTGAACTTTCAGGGGGTTTGTGCGCAGGCTCTTGTGGCGGTCAATCAGAATGAAACCCGCCGGGCTAGGGCGCCCAACGCCAAATTTTCCGCCGGAATATCCGACAAATGTTCCGAACCGGTATGAGATGTCGGATTGATCGATGCCGTCAGGTCCGCGCCCATGAACTGTGTCGAGTTCGATCCGGCTTTCAAACCGGTTGTGCCAATAGTTCATATTGGCATTGAGGCTTTGTTCCAGATCTGAGTCGATGGCCTGTCCACGCGCATCGAGCCGGCCCACCTGGCCGCGACCACTGCGAGCAAACTCCAGTGCTTTCAAGCTATTGTTAGTATTCACGTTTGCCCGAATGCGGCTGCGCTGGCCAAAGGGAACACTGATGCTTGCAAGGAGTGAGGTTTCGTCGTCGCCGAATGTGCGCGATTGGTAATTGGCAGAAAGATTTACGGAGAAGCGTTCAAACGATTTCGAACCAGTGAGCGAGATGCGTTGTGAATTGCCTTGCCCGGTATGATCAGTGATCATGCTGGCTGTCACGCCGAGCCGGTACTGGTTCGGCAAGCTTGCCGTCGCGTTGGTGCGAAAGACAAATTTCTGATTGCTCGGTTCAGATGCGCCTATGCCTGCAAAGAATTCCGATTGATAGATGGCCGAAGAGTTAAATGTTACCGGATTTTCGCCGAGCTTGAAGTTTGCGCGGTGCGTCAGGCCGACGGCTTGACCAAACTCATGATAGTCGGAAGTTGTGATAGACGGAACGTCATCGAAATAGCTGGCTGAGGCCTCCACTCCAAACGTACCAAGTCTGGACCCAAATACAGCTTCGGAGCCCAACTGCAGGCGATTACTACGTGCTTGCGCATTCAGACCGAGCGTTAGCGTGTCGCTCAAACCATAATTTACAAAACCGGACGCAATCAATTCGTCGCCATAATCGAACCCCGTATCAGAAGGGCTGCGGGGGACACCCATAGACACACCGAAGTCGAGCAGGCCTTCAGCCAGCAATTGGGAGTTAGAGAAAAAGCTGAAATCGCGCTCGATAAACCTGCCGAGATCGTCTTCAATTCTCAACTGAACGTCGTTGACACCTTGGGCTGCAGGAAAATCTTCCAAGGTGTAATTGCCTGCGCGCAGGTCTAAACGTTCAGACAGAACACCATTCACGTACACTTCAACTGTGGAATCTCGCTCCAGGGAGATCTGGCCACGACCCGTGCTGATCGTGCGTCTGAAAGGCTGAATGGCGTTATACTGCCTTGAGAAGGAAATTCCGCCGAGCGGCCTGCTTGTCTGAAACGCCCGGATGGGAGGATTGATATCTCCGATCGCAAGACGAGTGGCCTTGTCAAAATTGTCATGGACGAACTGCACTTCGCGTCGGCGAAAGGCGTCATCATCGCCTTCCAGCGCATCCGCCGCAAAAAACAGCGTGCCGTCAATCCAGTCATTAAAATTGATGTATCCTTCAAAGTTGGCGCGAAGCGGATTAAAACCGGTTTCCTCCTGCCCTTCGAAACTATAGGTTTGCGACACGAGCACACCGATACCGGCCGAGAATTTCTCAGGCTCCATAAAGTCGTCCGGATTGGGCGGGGTACGTGTCCGCAGGCTTATGGCCTGGTTTTCCAGCGCCGAGACAACTGGCTCCGCGCGAAGTTCAAGGGCACCAGAATCAAACAGGACCCGAATTGGTTGATCGCAATATTTCGCGATCGGCACATAGTTCGAATCGCCCCGAATATCGCGAAGCTGGTCCATTGCCGCCGCGTCGAGAATGGGTTTCATAAGCGCTTCCAGCCGCGGCGCGTCTAGGTCGCCATTGCCTTCCATATCAACGCGCAAATCGATGTCCCCGACATATCGACCACCTAGCACAAGCGGTGCTGACAGCGGAAATTGCTGGGCACCCAATTTGCTTGCTTGTTTTCTGGCCTCCGCACAGGTCGTCTCAAGTCCGTCGACGGCCGACTCGATCTCATTTTCATCGCGGCGGCCCAGAGTCTCATTTAGCAACGCATCATTTCCGGAAACCGGTTTAAGGTCGGCTGCGTCACTGACATCTTTGGCAGCACGATTAAGTATCGGGCGTTTTGCATCTTCCGGAATATTATCGGTTGCGGCGAGCACAAAGGGCCGAGGTGCATTATCGCTGCTGTTTTGTGCCAGTGCAGGGGACACAACCCATATCATCAGGATTGCAAAAAGTAGCAACCGCCATGCAGATAATCTGATTGTTGTTCCCGAACGTCCCATAGCTCCTTTGCCAGTCGCGTAGACGCTGGCACTTTCTGATTTCTATCGTTCTGGCGTTACAGTCAGGCTTGAAAGACCGTTGAGGTCCCCGATGACTTGCGCTGGAACGAACACGCTCCGTTTACCGCCCGGCGCGATCAGGGGTTTTTCCTTGAGTCCTGTAACGCTCATATCGATCGAAGCGCTTTTGCCGGCGCTGTCTGTTCCAACCCAACTTCCTGTCGTGAGTACGGCGTGACGGTTTCCGGAATTTTCCAGTTCCACCATGTATCCACCCGTCGATGGCTTGATAGATTTGGTCACAATATTGAACGTCGCGTCTTTTGGTGACACGTAGGCGGCCGCCTTGAACTTGTAGTTAAATCCGACTTTAAGATTGCCTGTGCCATCATCTACAGCGACCTGCGAGATCGCGATCCGATAAGCTCTCGATTTATCGATCGCTCCGCCGGCATATTGCACGCGTATACGTTGCTGTTTGCCCGGCTGGACGATGGCGAGCGGGGGAAAAATAATCCAGTCTTCAGTGGCCTCGGTTTCGGTTTCGCTGCCATTTTCTGCGACTATGCGTTCGGTAGCGGCAATTTCGAGTGTCAGCGGATAATCATGCGTGTTGGTGATAAGGATATCTTGCTTGGATTTATCCCCAACGGGTTCCAGCGTCATAACCAGGGGACTGACTTTGTATGCATGGGCTGGCAAAGCCATGATCGTCGCTAAAGCGAACAACGTCGAAAGCGCTCGGCTTACGGAACGCACTGAAAAATACGGCATGAAAGTTCCTCCGATTAATTTGCGGAAAACAGGATCACTATGCGGCGCATGCCGGATAGTGACCCTGCAAGGTAGTTTCCCGCGCTAGAGACGCGGGAAAACCAACTAGCTTGTGCTAATGGTAATGGTGATGTCGTCTGAACGCGAACCGGCGAATGTTTGGCCAACGTCCTGAGAATCTACGTTCGCACGCACTTCGTACTGAACTGGCTCAAGGAATGCGCCGCTTGTGTTGTCTACAACGATTGAGAAATCTGAACCGACATTGTCCACTTCAGTCGCCTCGAGAATGGCCGCTATAATTGGAAATGGGCTTGCGTCGCCAAGCACGTAGTCAATTGTGTATGGCAGATCAGGACCGTCGCCCGAAAGAACGAAATCATTCGCCGAGTCGACGTCAATTGTTACGTTTCCATAATAGTTGCACTCGATTGAAACGTCCGCAACGGTCTGGTCGAGACCGATCGTGATGTTCAGCCCAGTTGCAACCGCATCAACATCACACTCAGAGCCGGTCGTGGAGCCCAGCGTTAGAGTTGCGCTGTCTGTTTCTTGTGCATTTGCCACACCAACCAGAGAAACAGCAATGGCTGCTGCGCTGATCGTTTTGAACAAAGTCTTCATTTGTAGTACCTTCTAGTATGGGTCCTGGTTCCAGCCGAGACCCGGTGTTCTGCGAAGCCCCCATGGCAACGCAGGGCCCGCCCTAGGGCGGGATCGACTGGAGCGTGACCTCCAGTCAGGCCGTCGACATTTTGTCGGCGGCCACGTTCCGCGGGTCGGCATGTTTGTTTGACCTACGAAGACGTTCTTTGAGAATGTAATGGAATTTGGAGCCAGAGATGCTAGTGCCCCGATGCCTAGTTACGTTCTGTTGTCACCCCCATAGCATTCATTCTAAATACCGTTTTTTCTGCATGATCATCACGCAAAACGTCCCGAGCGCGGTGAGATCTTGTCTACGCGCTAACTATACTCGAATCTTTTAGTTCGTCCACGGAAATTATGAATAATTTCTCCGTAAATCTTAATTTTTTTTCTCACGAATTCATGACACTCATAAGACAAATCGAAAATTCCCTAATTAGGCGAGTTGTAGATCCAAGAACTAATTTTTTTATTCTGGTAACCAAAGTAAGGAAGATCGCTTTTTGCGGCATCATCATATTTGGTGATAAAGCAACGAAAATTTAATGCGCGCCGAGAGATTCAATTTTCTCGAGTGAGGCCGCTATTAAGTCTGCGATTAATTCCGGGTGCGAATAAAACCCCAAATGTCCCGTGCCAGGGGCGATGGAAATTTCGACGTTTTTATTCGCCGCTTTTAGCTCCTGCGCGCGAGTTAAGCGAGATGTTGGATCATCTTCGCCAATGACCAAATGTACCGGGATATTCAGAGAGAGCGCGGCTGGCTGCCAATCGGCTTTGGTTGCGATGAGATCTGTGCCGGTCCCATTAACGCCATCCTTGAGGGCATACTCGGCACCTGCCTCCATTGCGCCGAGAATATCGTGTCGGCGTTCAATCATCTCCTTGTCGCTTGATGCTGAAAGATAGTACTTCTCGATGAAATTTTTTGCGCCGAATCTCAGAAAATATCGGTAACCTGCCTTTGCGATAAACTCGAATGATTTTGGGGCATTCTTCGACATTCGCACGACCAGACGGGTATAGGGCGGCGCGTTCGCGATATTGCGCTCATCGCCCCATGGTAGGGCGGGGCGTACGCCAATAATTGAGCGAATGACACTTGCTGCCTGCTGCGCGAGCATCGTTGCGCGGAAGAAACCAACGCCGCGTGCGAGTGCTGGAATAGGATGGCCAATCCTCAGCTCCTGCAGCACAGCCAGCGTGTCAGACAGCACAATATTTTCATAACGCTGCTTGTTTGGAACCGGAGTTGTGCCGCCATAACCCGGTCTAAAAATACAAATCAATTTGATGTTCGTTGATGTCAATAGGTTCTCAAACTGCGGGGTCAGTTCATCGCCGAAAAACTCATCATGAAAATAAAGAACCGCCTCGCCCGAGCTAGCGCCGCGAATGGAGTAAGCCACAAACCTATTCTCGGAAACCTTGAGTAAATTACGATTTGTAGAGATTGTGGTGGCGTTTTTTCCGATTGTGGATGCAGTAGGTTCATCCTCAAATACAGAAATTGCGGAAGAAAGCCCGATAACCATTCGGATGAGCTCAACCTGACTCTGCGTTGACGTTTTCTCCAGTAGCGATTTGATTTGGCTACGCACCGTGGGAAGCTTTCGATCGCGGATTGTGGCGATTTCCTGAGGTGTTTTGCCGTTGAGCACGAGGCTGAGAATATCGACTTCAGATGGCGTGAGATTAAAAGCGCCAGTGAGCAGTGTATTTATCTCTTCGCTGCTTATAAATTGTCTAGATTCAACACGCAGGTCTTCATCGTCCGTGTCATTTGTGCTTGTCGTAAGTTCTGCGAGGACGTTCTGTCCGCTCGTTGTCGAAAGCACGACGAACTGAGGATGTCCCTCTCTCGTAAATTGTATGGCTTTTTCCAAACGATGGCTGGATGATGCTCTCAGATTTAGATCTGAAATCGGCCCTTGGTGCACAAGGCCGAAGATAGATGCTGCACCTGCGTTCCAAGAAACAATGTTATTGAGCCGGTCGAGTGCAAATCTCGCGCTGCGTGCTTCACCATCGAAATCTGACGCCGTTTCAGTTTCGATTTCCAATAATTGGTTGGCGCGGCTCAAGTGATCAGCGAACCTGTTTTCGAATTCGAAGGCAAACTCATCTGACTTTCCGAGCGCCGTCGACCACGTCTCTAGCATGTCATCATATCGTTCTGCGTCCATCGCCGTAGCGTACAGCGTGTCGACAATATCGAAGGGGTCGATCGAAAATCTCTTCATAAATATGGGTCTGGCGCTATATTAAAAGTGCTTCATCAATTTTGGGTATGAACTTTTTTGTTCCCCATCGCAAAGAATTATCATGGCAAGTTCTGGACCAGATACTTCAGTTGAGACGCTTGCGCTGGTTGAGCAAGCATATTCCGCCTCGCTCGATCCTATGGGGTATGACCTATTCATGGATGCCTGGACAGAGTTCGTCGAGACAGTGGCAACGTCTGGAAAAGAGGATCCAACTTCGGCGATTGTTGAAGCTCATTTTGACAGAGGCTTAGACCTTCTGGAGCGACTTGGCCGCGCGAGAAAGGCAAAACTAACAGCGCAAGCGATCGTCTCCAACAGCCCAACCGCCGCAATGATATTGGAAACAAGCGGGAGAATTGTGGCGTCCAATTCCTTAGCGCAAGGAGCTTTTCATGCTTTGACGGGCGCCACCCTGTCGGAATTGCTGCTAAGTGATAATATAAAGGAAGACATTGCGGATTGGTCGTTAAATCGGGCCGATCGCTATCTATTGCTGCAGCAAGAAGATGACCGGGGAGAAAAGCTCAGCTTGCTGGCGGCGCGCACAACACTTCCAGTTTCTGAAGACGAAAGTGCAGCCGAAACGCCTCGTGAATATATACTGCTGTCTTCGACGAACATTGTTCTGTCGAATTCTGCAAGGACCGCGATTGTCGAGGCGTTTGGTCTTAGCAAAACGGAAATGGACGTCGCAGAGCTCATGGTTCAAGGGCTGACACCGTCCAAGATTGCCGATCAGCGCAGCCTCTCGATCAACACAATTCGTTCGCAAATCAAATCGATACTTCGCAAATTGGATGCCAAAAACGCGTCCGATCTTGTTCGGATACTGTGCGGTTTTGCTGTCAATCTTTCTCGTAACGATCAATCTCGAACGCCCAAATTGAATGACAATATTCGAGTTCATCGCATAGAGCTTCCGGATGGTCGGTTGATGACGGTGACGGATCAGGGCGATGCATCTGGCAGACCCGTTTTGTTTTTTCACTCGATGCTCGGCGGAACGCGCTTGACGCACACAGCGATCGAGACGTGCGCTCGAAAGGGATGGAGAGTGATTGCGCCTTCAAGACCTGGATATGGTTTGTCGGATTCTCTTCCCAATCATTCGGGTGAAGACCTGGTCAATAAAACAGTTGAAGATTTTGCGCATGTCATTGATTGTCTCGGTGTGGAGCCAGTAATCGCTTTGGGTCACTTGCAAGGGTCGATTTATGCGCAGCGGTTTGCTTTGAACTTTCC
Organism: Hyphomonadaceae bacterium; assembly: GCA_965263325.1. Lineage (GTDB taxonomy): Bacteria > Pseudomonadota > Alphaproteobacteria > Caulobacterales > Hyphomonadaceae > CBDHGY01. The sequence goes on from CBDHGY010000002.1 coordinate 103,593, forward strand.
AGCGAACACAAGCCAAGTCTTGTTCGTAAGCCACGCGCCATATTGGGCACCTGAGTTTCTCAAAAAGCTACCAAGACGCCAGCGCATAATAGCGCAAACAACACGCTATGCGCCAAAAGCGCTGCGCTTCGTGACGCGTGCAGGTGTCGCGCTGATAGATTCCGGCCGACACGATAAATTTCTAAACGCGCTCCATAAGGATCATCCTGCTGACATGCGCGCGCTACGCCGACCGGATGTCTATGAAACTGCGCGTATGGGTTTGGATCATACAATCCGAAATGGACCGGAGGCTTTTTGCCTGGATTGTCCGATCATCCTTAAGGATTGGTCCGAGGACGGCAATAAAGTTGTAGCGCCTATATCTATCATTACTGGCGAGTCGGACCAGGTCGCCACAATGGAATATATGGATGGATACACATCCCGTGTTCCGGGTGTTTATGTCGAGCGCGTGAAGGGAGCAGGTCAGCACTTGCTATTTAGTCACTGGCCAAATGTGCTCCGTCATTTGGAGAAGATTTCAAAACCCAAAGCCTAGGCGGCAATAAGGAACGTCGAAATCACTTTCTTCACGCCCGTCTTAAACTCGACTGACAGCTTCGAGCCTTCAATCATTTTTACGTGGCCATATCCAAACTTGTCATGGAAAACGCGCTGACCAATCGCAAACCCCGAACTGCCGGGATCTGAGTTGGCGATGATTTTAGCGTCGCCTTCCAAGATGCGCGGGGCAGGCTCGCTCATGCCTTTTTGCGCACGCGCATTTTGTTGCATGCGCCGCCAGCCAGGAGAGGAATACGATGAATTGTCTCCGAGGTCTTCGGCCGGACCATTAAAGCCCTCTCCAAATCCAGAGCCCGCCGCCCCGTAACCAGTCTCGCTGACGGCGTCGACATGTTCGTGCGGGAGCTCATCGACAAAGCGTGACGGTAACACAGATTGCCAGCGCCCGAATATCTGGCGATTTGCAACAAAGGAAATATAGCAGCGTTCTCGCGCCCGCGTAATGCCGACATATGCAAGTCGGCGTTCTTCTTCGAGCCCTTTCAGGCCATTCTCATCTAGGCTGCGTTTCGATGGGAACACTTCCTCTTCCCAGCCCGGCAAAAATACCATGGGCCATTCGAGCCCTTTCGCGCCATGCAAGGTGAGAATCTGCACACCGTCCTCAGAGCCAGATGTGTTCGCATCCATTACGAGCTGCACATGTTCGAGGAAGGCAGGCAGCGTATCGAATTCGCCCATTGCGCGTATCAGTTCTTTGAGATTGTCGAGCCGAGTTGCCGCTTGCGGGCTCCGATCTTTGGTGAGCATGTCCGTGTAACCGGACTCTTCGAGAATGATCTCTGCAAGCTCGGTGTGCGGACACCCTCCCGCGAGTTTGTCCCGCCAGCGGTCGAGGCTGTCGATGAAACCTGTCAGCCCCCGCTTGGCCTTTCCTTTGATTTCATCGGTTTGGAGGATCATCGGGGTTATGGTGCTCAGTGACCGACCATCTGTACGGGCATATGCCTGCAATTTGGCGATGCTTGCGTTCCCGATGCCGCGTTTTGGAACGTTCACGACGCGCTCAAATGCAAGATCATCGTCGGCTGATCGTATCAGGCGCAAATACGCCATGGCATCGCGGATTTCTGCGCGCTCGAAAAAGCGCGGACCGCCAATCACCTTGTAGGGAATCCCGAGCATGATAAAGCGTTCTTCAAACAATCGCATTTGCCAGGATGCACGAACCAGCACAGCGCACTCATCATAGGCACGGCCTGAGGCGCGCCAAGCTTCGACATCATCACCGATGGCGCGGCTTTCGGCTTCGCCGTCCCAGAGGCCGCGAACTTTTACATGCTCACCGTCATCATCGTCGGTGTGTAAAGTTTTTCCGAGCCGGCCTTTATTGTTTGAAATGACGGCGGAAGCAGCTGCCAGAATATGCCGCGTAGAGCGGTAATTGCGCTCCAGGCGAATGACTTTGGCCCCGGGAAAGTCCTTCTCAAATCTGAGAATGTTGTCGACTTCCGCGCCGCGCCATCCATAGATGGATTGATCATCGTCGCCAACACAGCAAATGTTTCCCGTGCCCTGGGCGAGCAGTCGCAACCATAAATACTGCGCGACATTCGTATCCTGATACTCATCTACGAGGATATATTTGAATTTCGATTGATAATCTTTGAGGACATCCGGATTGTCCTGAAAGATTTTGATGTTGTGCAGCAACAGATCGCCGAAGTCGCATGCATTAAGTACGGCAAGCCGGCGCTGATAGACTTCATAGCAAGCGATCGCCTTGCCATCTGCAAACATGTAGGCGTCTTCATCCGGAACTTTGTCAGGCGTTTGGGCTCGGTTTTTCCAGCCATCAATCAACGCTGCAAGATAGCGCGGTGTCCATCGCTTCGGATCAATGTTCTCTGCTTCAATGATTTGTTTGCAAAGCCGGATCTGATCATCGGTATCAAGTATCGTGAAGCTTGGTTTCAAGCCAACAAGCTCAGCATGCTTGCGCAGGATTTGGTTTGAGATCGAGTGGAACGTGCCAAGCCAGCGAAGCCCCTCGGACTGATCCCCAAGGATTGCCATCGCTCGTTCGCGCATTTCGCGCGCGGCTTTGTTTGTAAATGTCACAGTTAGCGTTTGCGACGGCCAGGCAAGGCGCGACTGGATAATATGAGCAAGCCGCGTTGTTAATACGCGCGTCTTCCCCGTGCCTGCTCCCGCCAGCACGAGGAGAGGTCCATCGGTTGTTTCAACCGCTTCGCTTTGTTCGGGATTGAGCCCGTCTAGATAGGCGGCCTCCGCCTGCGCACCAGGGGCGCGCGCGGCAGCCATTTCAGAGATGGAGAGTTGGCGATTCGCTGTCATTCAGCGCTTATAGCAGGGTTTTATTTCATGTGCGCTCCTTAACGAGCACTGGTACCTCTGACGCGCTCTAACACCGGCTCAAATTCCACAATTCTACCTAGATATTTAAAGTTCATGACAATTCAATCAACTCAACGTAGGCGTTTTGCTCCTTGCGTTTAAACTGAATAAGACCGAACAAAAACGGAATTTTTCAACTTATACCAAAACAGATATGTGGAAATCAGCCGGAATTCGTTGAAATAAAAAGGGCGATCATGGAACTCATAAGAGATCTTTTCAGAGATCACTATTCAGATGGGAATTTGGGCTGAGCAGGAATTATTCTGCATTCAGAAACGACACCATTACTAATTTTTACGACACGAATAATGCCGAGCGGTTAAATCTGTCCGGCGTCGATGCGATCACTGATTTTCAGGATCTCATCGATAATCATATGAACCAAATTGGCGCGGATGTCGTGATCAATGACGGCCTTGGAAACACGATTACGTTGCTTGGTGTTACCTTGTCAGATCTCGATGCAGTGGATTTTGTCTTTTAGGCTCATTGACGAACCCGTAGGCAAGTAAGTTGTATTGTTTGCCCCAGATAAGCTCAGCCTCCAGGCTGCGCGCGCTTATTTCTGGAAACTGATCGTGACTTCACCGATCCGAATGCCGTACCGCGAGACATAAGCGCGATTTATGAGCACGCCGTCTTCGAGCAAATACATCCAGTCGTCGAAACCAACTTTCCAGATTTTGCCGTTAACGCTAAGGTCAACTTTGTATTTCCAATTGAATGCGTTTCCAGCTGTCTTGCCAATCGCAAACCCGGGTACATCGCCAGCGGTTCCTCGATAATTGCCATCGCCAAGAATATCGATCACCCAAACCCGGGTTTCTCGCTCGCCGTCATTATAGATAAAGTCTTCTTTGAGGGTGAGCTGGTCTTTGTTCACTGTGCCAGTGATGTCGACCTTGAAGGTTCTTCGGACTTTCCCGAAGCGATCTTCGAATACACCATATGCCGTCGTGTTACCGAGAAAGTATTCTTCTAGTACCAATTCGCGCGGCGCATTCTCCGCATACTGAGTTATATCAGTGGAGGCACATCCGGTTGTGCTGGCGGCTGTGGCCGCAACCGCAGCGGTTATAACGGATTTGCTTTTCATTGGCTTCGTTCCTGAGTTTGCCCTCTTTACGCAAATGAACGGCGAATGGATGTGAGAAACTTTCCAGCTCGGAAAGCGCCATACACTGATTATTTTTTGGAACGCTTTCCTCCGAAAAGGTCTGTAACGATCGTTGCGCGTAATCGTTACAGACCAAGGGGCTCTAGGCCCCTAAGGGAGGATTCAGCCAAAACAGCTGAACAATCAGCCGGCAACCAGGGCACAGGTTGCGAGCTGGTAGATGAAACGAGTGAAATGGCCCGGGTGGGCAACCCGGTAACCGATAAAGTGTCGTGCGTCCCTTTAATGAGCCTCACGCCTTATCGGCATGTGTCCCCTCATTTCGGTTACAAAATAACGACCAGTTGTCGCCGAAGCAACCTTAAAGTTGTTTTATGAAAAAACTTCAACGATTGCTTTAGGTTAGGGTTGTTAAGGATCCTGCATCATAGTCCTGAAGCTCAGAATGGCGACCCTCTTTGATTTTTGTTGCCCAATTCGGATCCTGTAACAGAGCTCTGCCGACGGCAACCAAATCGTACTCGCCTCGGTCCAGGCGCTCGCAGACATCATCCAGGGAGCTTACTCCGGAGCCTTCGCCCCTAAACGCATTTACGAAGTCAGAAGACAGGCCCACCGAACCCACCGTTATCGTTGGCTTGCCGGTCAACTTTTTGGTCCAGCCTGCGAGGTTCAAGCCGGTTTCCCCATCGATTTCAGGAAACTCTGGTTCTTGGTAGCGTCTTTGCGAACAGTGAATGATGTCGACGCCCGCATCAACGAATACGCCGAGGAATGCATCTAGTTCCTGCGGAGTATGGGCAAGGCGGACTTTGTAATCCTGTTGCTTCCACTGTGACCATCGAAGAATAATGGGCATATCTTCGCCAACCTGTTTGCGAACTTCGGCGATCACTTCACCGGCAAATGTTGCTCGCCCAACAAGATCGCCGCCATATTTGTCTTCGCGAACATTCATTACCCCCCAAAAGAACTCATCGATCAGGTAACCATGCGCTCCGTGTATCTCGATACAATCAAAACCAAGTTTCTTGGCTTCGCCAGCGGCGTTGGCATAGGCCATCACCATATCTGCCACTTCTTCTTCCGTTGGCGCTTCTTGGACTTTTTTACCGCTATGCGTCACACCAGAAGGGCCGTCTGAAATAGCATCTGGATTTCGACCCGTTCCCGGTTTTCGCATCATCCCTTGATGCCATATCTGCGGAGCGATTTTTCCGCCTGCCGCGTGCACTCTGTCAGCAACATTTTTCCAGCCAGCGAGTGCAACATCTCCATGAAAAACCGGCACGCGTGGATCGTTCGAAGCTCCGCCGCGATTGACAGTCGTACCTTCCGTAATAATGAGGCCGACATCGGCGGCAGCGCGGCGCTCATAATAAGCTGCTACGTCTTCACCGGGAATGCCGTCGGGAGAAAAGCTGCGCGTCATAGGAGCCATGACGATCCGATTAGCGATCGTCATACCGCGGCACGAAAATGGCTGAAAAAGCGATGAGGTCGACATCGTCAAATACTCCCAATTGGTGAACCTTGTCGCTTTCTGGGCAGCAATTATGGTCGGGTCAACATATCCTAGCGGAAGTTGTGGCGCGTTTGTTCAGGCACTATTCAAGTATTCAAGCGCACAGTTACTGAAATCGCAAAGGAGTGACGCAATGGGACGCAAACTCGCAGCAGTTTTTGGAGCTGGCATCTTTCTCTCGGCCTGCGCTACTCCCGGGATTGACTACGAGGCGCGTATTATGCCGACGGCTCCAGAGGCGGCTGAGCTCCGCACTATTTCGGTCGAACCGTTTGCAGGTCCCTCGGGAAGCTGGTTTGCGGGTCGCCTCGAAAGCGTTTTAGCGTCAGCCCAGTTCGATGGGGCTTATTGGTTTGATGTGTCCGCAGGGAACTATTCATCGGCTGAGACCGAGGGCGTGTATTCCGGCTTTGTCGAGATAACAGATGTCGACGAGCACTTTTCCGAACACTATGAAGAGCGCTGCGTCAAACGCGAAAAAGATGAAGACGGCAACAAGACATGCGTGAAATGGAAAGAATTCGTCGAATATTGCGTTTCGACGGATGTGCATGTTTCGGCTTTTGTCGAGCTACGCGATGCGGCGACGAACAACATCGTGTTTAACGCGTCATATCCCGGTTCAGCGCGCGATCACAATTGTACAGAATACCGTGTTGGCCGCGGTCCGGGGTCCCATGCGTATATCTTAGAATCGTTTATCGGGTCTGCTCTCGGATTTGACAGTCTTGGATATGGCTATGGCAGTCCGGGCGCGCTCGTGCGTGAAGCATTGTCTGACACACTTGGACCAATCCGGCGGGATGTTGCGCCGCGTAATGCTACCGTGCGTGCGAAATTCGTCACAAAACCGGTAGATCCTATCGTTAAGTCGGACCCGCGCTTCAAGGAGGCAGTTCGCTTGGGGCGCAGCGATCCGTTCGCATCCTGCGGGCTTTGGGCGGTGCTTGGCGAGACTTATCCCTCAGCGCCATCGGTTACACATAATCTGGGGGCATGTTCGGAAGCATCCGGAAATTATGGTGAAGCCCAGAGGCTGTATGCTGAAGCCAACGAAATTGCCCGGCAAACACCCGGAGCGGCTGATGTGTTTGAGCGCCTGAATTCTTCACTCTCACAAATCTCAGAGCGTCGTTCTGATGTGATTTCGCTGGAGCGTCTCACCGGCGAGGAAGCACCAGCGGCACCTGACAGCTAATCCTTGCGAATAAACCAGATCTTTGCCGCTCCGTATTCGCGATCTTCTAAAATGCTCCAATCTGCGGCATTGAGCGTTTCCTTCGATCCGGTTTCGACAATTGCAATTGCACCATCTGCGAGCCAGCCACCTGTATTGAGCGCATTGAGACTCGGTTCGGCTAGCTCATTTGCGTAAGGCGGATCGAGGAAGGCAAGATCGAACGGACCGCCGAGATGGCTCGGCATTTCGCCAAGCGCAGTTGCCGAGCGCCTGTGAATGCGTGTCGTTCCAGTCAATTGCAGCGTTTCGACGTTTTTTCGGATCGCGGCGCGAGCCGCTGCATCTGTCTCGACAAACAGGCAAAAGCCAGCTCCACGCGACATTGCTTCCAAGCCGAGCGCACCTGAGCCCGCAAATAGATCGATTGCGCGTGCGCTTTCGATGGCAGGGGCCCAGTCGGCATGTGTGAGAATGTTAAACACAGCCTCGCGTGTTCGGTCCGCCGTCGGCCGCGTTCCGCGTCCCTTGGGGGCTGAAATCGGACGACCTTTGAATGAGCCGGAGACAATGCGCATACAGCGGCTCTAGCGGTTCGATACTGAGAATTGAACCCTCCGTATTAAGCAGATGTCAGTTTTGTCACGGTAAAATCTCACCGGAAATTAGGGATGATATACGCATGCGTATGCTGTTTTTAGCTGCTGTTCTTTCTTTATCTGCCTGTGGCAAGGCGAATGAGGCGTCTGAACCGGTCGACACATTTGTGCTGGGTGAGCCGCAATACAAACAGCCAAACGTCAAACAAACGACGCGCGCCTATAAAGCGGCTTTCACGGTCGCAAAATCATATAAGCCTGAAGTCGAAACTGCGGTCGATGTAAAAGATGTTGCGCTTGGTCATCGCCAGGCGATTGCTAACGCGGAGGCAATTCTCAGTGCGCCGAGGGCGGCAAAGGAAAACAGCGCCGCGCAGACTAAATACTTCAAAGGCATCCGCACCGTTAAAACTGAAGACTGCAATTGGTCCCGTATCTCACAAGGCGCGAAAGACAATTTCTTGTACTCTGAGCAGGACGCTGAGATGGAGCGTGGCTGGCTCTGTCTATCGACCATTACGCTGAAGCTTTGCCCGAAATGTGATCGGGAGGAAATCGCAGGAGTGATGCTTTTTGCACAGCGCGATTCTGAGTGGCTCTATCTCGGTGGACGCGAATATGATGCCGAACATGGGATTGGATGCTCCTGGAAGAATTTCCTCGGAACTGACAGCATGCCATCTAATGGACTAAATTGTGTCGAGCCGGCCAATCAGCCGTGGCCGCTCACAGGATCCTGAACCTCAGACGTCACAATTCATAAACATCTAAGGCAGGTTCCGCCGCATTCTGGCCTTTCCCCTGACGAGAACACTCGTATATGTGCCCGTCATGGACAGATTAATTATCAAAGGCGGCGAACCGCTTCATGGAACCATCCCGATTTCCGGGGCGAAGAATTCCGCGCTGAAACTCATGGCGGCCTGCTTGCTGACAGATCAGCCGCTCACTCTTAGAAATATGCCAAATTTGCGAGATACGCGCTTTCTGGCCGAGCTTTTGGGAACGTTAGGCGTCGAGGTATACTGGCCCAAGGGTGAAACCACGTGCCGATTTAACGCTGCAACACTGACATCGACGATCGCGCCATATGAGCAAGTCAGAAAAATGCGAGCGAGTTTTAACGTGCTAGGTCCACTGCTGGCGCGGGAAGGACACGCAACAGTCTCCTTGCCAGGCGGCTGCGCGATTGGTGCGCGGCCAGTTGATCTTCACCTTCAAGCATTCGAAGCAATGGGCGCTGACCTCAAAATTGAGGAAGGCTATGTAAAAGCGGCAGCAATTCATGGTTTGAAGGGGGCGCACATTTCTTTCCGCTTCGCCTCTGTTGGCGCAACCGAACACGCTATACTCGCCGCCACTTTAGCTAAAGGCACGACCATCCTCGAAAACGCTGCACGCGAGCCAGAAATCGCTGACTTGGCGAACTGCCTGAATACAATGGGTGCCAAGATTAGCGGCGCTGGAAGCGGCAAGATTACGATCGAAGGTGTCGATAAGCTTTCCGGTGCGGACTATGATGTTATGCCAGATCGAATCGAAGCGGGAACCTACGCCATGGCTGCTGCTGCTGCAGGCGGCGAAGTGACACTCACCGGAGCCCCGGTTGAGGCGCTCGGCTCATTGATGAGTCACATGCGCCGCGCAGGAATTACCGTTGAGAGCGATAAAGATACAATTCGAATTGCGCGAAACGGAGCCCGACTGCAGGCCGTAAATGTTGAAACCGCGCCGCATCCCGGATTTCCAACCGATTTGCAGGCCCAGTTTATGGCGCTGATGTCGACCGCAGAAGGAACTTCGGTGATTCGAGAGAACATTTTCGAAAATCGCTTTATGCATGCTCCCGAGCTTTCGCGTCTCGGGGCGGATATTCAAGTTCGGGGACAGGAAGCCATCGTGAACGGGGTTGAGCAGCTCAAAGGCGCGCCTGTTATGGCGACAGACCTGCGCGCCTCTGTCTCGCTTGTCATTGCTGGGCTTGTCGCCGAGGGTGAGACTGTGGTGAACAGAATTTATCACCTCGACCGCGGGTTCGAACGACTGGAAGAGAAGCTATCGGCTTGCGGAGCCAGCGTAGAACGGGCAAGCGGAGACTAACTAAGCTTCGAAGGGCTGCTAAATGGCCGAAAACACCGGGTTGCGCTTGATCGCAGAAACGCCAGATGACCTGCCAGTTATCTCGGCGGCGGTTCAAGATGCCGTCACAAAAATCCGAAATATTAAGTATCAGGCAAAGAAACGCCGTTTCTCGATTGAGCTAAATCGCTTTCGTTGGGAAGCAGGGCAGGACGCCCGCAAGGAGCGGGTCCGCACTCTGCTCGCATTTGATGGCGTTCTGGGCGTAAAGTCGAATGGCATCGCGAAAACAGACCGCGAACTCATTATTTCAGTTCTATCGCTTGAGTGGAAACCTGATGATGAGCCGCCAGGTGGCACTCTTCTGGTCCGGTTGGCAGGTGATGGCGAGTTCCAGATCACCGTTGAAGCGATCGATGTGACGCTGCTTGATAGCGAATATGTCTGGCCCACGCGAAAGCGGCCTGACCACGATCGGAGACGGCGATAATGCCGCGACGGTTCAAAACATCTTCTCCAGATTTTGAAACTGAGTTTGGTACGTTCATTCGATTGCCGAGAGCGTCGGCCTATGATGTTTCAGACACCGTCGCCCAGATAATTGAGAGAGTGCAGGAAGACGGCGGCTCAGCGGTTGCAGATTATACGGCTAAGTTCGACAGGTTGATAATCGACCCCACAAAGCTGACGTCAGACAATGTTGACCTTCACGCGCTCGCTGCGGAATGCCTTGGGGACGTCAAACAAGCGATAGACTTCGCACATGACCGGATCGCGGCCTATCACTCCGCACAGCGACCGAGCGACCATGAATTCACAGATGACGCCGGGGTGACGCTTGGCTGGCGGTGGACACCTCTAGATAGCGTCGGAGTGTATGTTCCAGGGGGGCTCGCCAGCTATCCAAGCTCTGTTTTGATGAATGTAGTTCCGGCGAAGCTCGCGGGCGTGGAACGCATTGTGATGACAGCGCCTGCACCAGACGGAAAACTCTCACCAGCAGTTGCCTATGCGGCGTTAAAATCGGGTGTGCATGAGTTTTTTCCAATAGGCGGTGCCCAGGCTATAGCGGCTCTGGCCTATGGAGCGGGGCGTTTGAGTCCTGTGGATAAGGTTGTGGGTCCCGGCAACGCCTTTGTCGCTGAAGCAAAGCGGCAAGTTTTTGGAATTGTTGGTATTGATACGATTGCGGGTCCGTCAGAAATTTGCGTGATTTCTGATGCAAACTCAGATCCTGCTTGGATTGCGGCAGATTTGCTGTCTCAGGCCGAACATGATGCGTCCAGTCAATCGATATTGATTACGACGCATGAAGACTTTGCAGGGCATGTGGAGCAGGCTGTGGACAACCTGTTGAAATCCTTATCCACAGGCCAGCGCGCGTCGCAGTCCTGGCAGGATCATGGTGCCATTATAATCGCTAAAGACCTGAATGATGCGGCGAGTGTTTCGAACGAGATTGCCCCAGAACACCTTGAACTTGCTGTCGATGATCCGAGCGCGCTGATGCCACAAATTAAACATGCAGGCGCAGTTTTCCTTGGGCGTCACGCGCCTGAAGCACTGGGTGATTATGTGACCGGCTCCAACCATGTCCTGCCAACGTCTCGAGCTGCGCGGTTTAGCTCTGGCCTTGGGCTTTGTGACTTCATGAAACGCATGTCGGTTCAATCGATGGGTCCTGCAGGATTTGCCGCATTGGCTCCGGCTGCTCTCAAACTCGCAGAAGCTGAGGGCTTGCCAGCTCATGCACGCTCTGTTTCAGTTCGTTCCAATAGCGGTGGGAGCGATGACGGATAAACGGCTCATCTCAATCGAGATTGATCCCGATAGTCTGGCAGCGTCCAGCCCGGACGCGGAGCATGAACGCCGTGTCGCCATCTTCGATCTGATCGAAGAAAACAGTTTTGGCGTAATAGATCATGCAGGCGGGCCCTATACCCTCAAGCTGCAGGGTCAGGACAGAAAGCTCGCCTTTGAGATCGGCTTGGAAGACGGCACCCACGTGCATACGTTCGTGATATCACTCTCACCCTTTCGCGGTGTTGTGCGTGATTACTTCATGATTTGCGAAAGCTACTATGATGCTATTCGGACAATGACACCGATGCAGATCGAGTCGATTGATATGGCGCGCCGCGGTCTTCACAATGAAGGCTCCGAACTGCTGGCGGAGCGCCTCAAAGGAAAAATAGAAGTCGACTTCGATACCGCGCGCCGTTTATTCACTTTGATTTGCGCGCTGCATTCCGGGCAGGGGCGCGCTGGCGTCTAATACTTGAGGGCAAACAATGGCTTATGAGTTCAAAGAATTGTCGCGGTCGATAGAGGGCAAGACGGCTTTCATAACAGGTGCTGCAAGCGGGATGGGGCGCGCCTGCGCGCATTTGTTTGCTAGGGAAGGCGCAAATGTTGCTGTCACAGACTTAAATGCCGAGGGCGCGCTAGAGGTCGCCAGAGATATCCAGGCGGCTGGATATGATGCCGTGCGCGCATGGGCTCTGGATGTGGGCGATGGAGACGAAATTAGCCGGGTTGTCGATGAGGCTGCATCGCATTTTGGCGGTCTTGATATTTTGATAAATAATGCCGGGTTCGCCCAATTCGTGTCGGTTGAAGATGAGCAATACGCCGACGTTTGGGACAGATCTGTGAATGTTATGATGCGAGCACATCAGCGACTGATCAATGCATCATTACCGCACCTCAAAGCGAGCGGAGAGGGCCGGGTAGTCAATATCGCTTCTACAGAAGGTCTTGGTGCGACACCTGGAAATTCACCTTACGTGGCGGCCAAGCACGGCGTGATTGGAATAACCCGCGGCATGGCGGTCGATCTTGGCCGCGAAGGTGTAACGTTTAATGCGATTTGTCCGGGTCCAATACGTACGTCGATCAATGCCGAAATACCCGAGGACCACAAGACCATTTTCGCCAAACGCCGTGTGCCGCTTCGCCGGTACGGGGATCCCGAAGAAGTCGCGCATATCATTCTTGGAATAGTCCTGCCATCAGCAAGTTATCTGAATGGGGCGGTAATCCCAGTCGACGGCGGAATGGTCATAAAAAACGCATAAAAATAAGCTTGCTCAAGCACTTGCGCCGCGACTATGCTTCCCCCGAAAATGGCGGGAGCAAGTCCATGAAGAAGTTTATAATCGCGATTTTGGTGATCGCCGTTATTGGCGGGGCCTCGTATGGCGGATGGGTTTACGCTGGAAAGCCTGATGTCGTTTCGATGATGCTCGGCGAAAACGAAACATCTCCGAAGACTGCTACAGAAGAAACAAACGCTGAAATTTTAGCACTTACCGCGAAATACGAAACGCTCCTTAATGAGAATTTCGTTTTAGAGAGTGGCGCAGAGGTTACGGCCGATGACGTGACCGCGCTCCTACCGACGTCAATCAAACTGAGCATTGCGAGTTCAGAATTTGATGAGGCTACTGGGGCGACCATTTGGAAAGATGTTTCTTTAACAGGCGCTGAGAATACCAACATTGGCCTGACGGCCGAAGAGGTGAAGCTGTGGGGATTAAATACGGACGGAATTGCCGCGCGCGTTGCGGGAACCAATTTTGCGGAGACAGTGAAGCTTGCCGAACGGATCGAAGCGAAAGGCGTGAAATCACTCGGTCTTGAGATTATGACAGCCGATTGGATGGTGGCCTACGTTGAGAGTGTTGCGTCCACAATTGGTGCGGTCGCACCCGAAGACGGCATCAGCGAAGAAGAGCTGGAGGAAATGCGTGCCGCCATGGAGATGGTGATCGACGACTACCAAATTGACATTGCTAAACTCGTAGCTGTTGGTCCGCAGATGAGGCCATGGGAAATTGCGCGGATAGATCCTGAAGTGATTGACGCGGAAGGAGACAAGGCGGCACTACTGGTTCTGCAGGAAGCGGCAGCATACTACCGGACGTTTGGCGTCGATCATCTGATTTGGACTGACACAAATTTCACGATGAAAATGGTTCAAGATGGCGTCAGTCAAGAAGTTGAGGGCACTTATGACTTCGTTGCCTATTCGGGGTGGTATGGTGGAAACGTCGAAAGCAGCGTCATTAAAGGTATGCGATTTGGCCAAGATTTAGATATGGCCGAAGCAATGGAACAAGATGACCTTTCTGCGGAAGATCTTCCTCCTGGCTTTGAAAACATACGTATGGACTTTGAGATTGGGTCAGGGGCATTTCAGGGAATGGAGTTGGATAAAGTGCTCCGTTATGTTGCGATGGGCGAGTGGCCTCCAACCACCGATGTCGATTTGATGTCTTATGGCCGTTTCGACATGTACGACTGGACCATGAAGCTGAACGGCAATAGCTTTTTTTCGGTTAGTCAGACCGTATTCGACTTTTCGGACTGGCACTGGTTCATTCCAAGTCAGGCGGAACTGTCATTCAAGGGGCTAACTTACGATATTGATGGTATAGTCGATCTTATACGCCCGGCACTGCAGCAAGAAGACCCTGAGGGTCTTGAGATGGCTGAGAAATTTCTGGACATATTCAATAAGTACGAAGCGCTCCCAATCGTATTTGATGGTTCCTATGTTTGGGATTGGAACCCGGAAACCGGAGCGTTTACGTTTGCAAGCCCGCAAAAACATCATTCATTTGGTGAGGCGCAATTTGAACTTTCAGGATTTCTTCCGAACTTCGAAGAAGGCGTGGCCGCTTTGAGAGAGGATATGGCCTTTGTTCCTGAGCCTGATGCTGAGTATTGGGAAGTACAGTTTCGGGAAACGGCATGGGAAAAGCTGATTGCAGAGAAATTTTCTGTGACCGGGGGTCTTTTGGTGCTCGATGATGAGGGCGGGCTCGACAAGGTGTTTGGAATGATAAGCGAGCTCGGGAAGCTCAATCCGGATGAGTTCGGTCCCATGATGGCGAATCAAACCCCAGAGTCGCTGCGCACCATGGCTGTGTCAGGCATTGGTTTCAGTGCTATCCAGGCAGGTAAAGATTTTCCGCAGGCTGAGAACTGGATTATGCCGTTTGCCGATTGGGTGCGAGATGGCGGTACTTTCACAGTGCGTCTTGATCCAACTGAGCCGCTTGGCGCCGATCTTGAGGAAAAATATCCCGATCCAAGCCCCGATGAAATCTCAGAAATTCTAGGGCTAACCGTAACGCATGATGCCCCATGACAGGGATGCTGGACTTCACCGGCAAGACGGCGCTGATCGTCGGTGGCTCGTCAGGAATTGGAAATGGAATAGCCCAAGCCTATCGAGGTGCTGGCGCAGATGTGCATATCTGGGGAACACGCCCATCAGCAGATGATTATTCAGAAGATGAAGGCTCCAATCTCAGCGGGTTGACGTACTCCCAAATGGATGTGTCGAGATTTGAAGCGCTCGATAATTTCCAGCCAAGTTTTTCTTCGCTTGATGTACTGGTCTTATGTCAGGGCACGGTGCTCTACAAACGCAAAGAATTTGAGCGCGAAGGCTGGGACCGCGTCATGGATGTAAACATCAACTCGGTGATGCATGCCGCTCAGAAGTTTTATCCAATGTTGGTCGCGTCGAAAGGCAGCGTGATTATTGTATCTTCCGTAGCTGGTTTTAGTGCATCGCGCGGAAATCCCGCTTATAGTGCATCCAAGCATGCCGCCGTTGGCCTAACGAAGACGCTTGGTGAAGCTTGGGCACCGGATGGGGTCCGCGTGAATGGGATTGCTCCCGGCCTTGTCGATACTAAGCTCACAAAAGTCACAACCGAGCACCCAAAGAGGCTTGAAGGCAGCCTGCGTGCGATACCGCTTGGACGATTGGGAGAGCCAGGAGATATGGCAGGCGCGGCGCTGTTTTTAGCATCTCCGCTTGCGGCTTATATGTGCGGCCAGACGCTGATCGTCGATGGCGGGCTTAGTCTTTCTTAAGCGAGAATCACAGCAAATGCTTGACTCTTAAGGTGACGAATGGTGCGAAGCGCCCCATATACTTTGCGGCGGAGCACTGTCCGCTGTTAATTAGGAGAGCCTATGGCTAAGGAAGAACTACTTGAGTTTAACGGGACAGTTGTCGAACTGCTTCCGAATGCGACGTTTCGTGTGAAGCTCGAGAATGATCACGAAATTATCGCGCACACTGCCGGAAAAATGCGTAAGAATCGCATTCGTGTGCTCACCGGCGATGCCGTTCTGGTTGAGATGACACCTTATGATCTCACCAAGGGCCGCATCACTTACCGCTTTAAATAGTAAGTAGATCCTGCAATGGCGCAGCGTCTCGTGCTTGCCAGCGCAAGTCCGCGCCGTCTGGCTTTGCTCGCTCAGATCGGCATCACACCGGACGCGGTTATCCCAGCTGACATCGACGAAACTCCCTTGAAAGGCGAGCTTGCGCGCCCCTTGGCCGCGCGCCTGGCCGAAAGCAAAGCGAAAACAGTTCATAACACGGGGCAGTTCACACTTGCGGCTGATACGGTCGTGGCGATCGGTCGGCGGTTACTACCAAAAACCGAAAGCCGTGATGAAGCCGAAGCTTGTCTTCGACTTATGTCCGGGCGGGCGCATCAGGTTCTAACAGGGGTTGCTTTGATAGGTGCAGATGACCGATGTGTCGTGCGCGTAGTGCCCACACGGGTCGTCATGAAACGCCTTACGGATGCTGAAATCGGAGACTATCTTGAGAGCCATGAATGGCATGGCAAGGCCGGCGGATACGGAATTCAGGGCCGCGCAGCAGCTTACATTGCCAAGCTAAGCGGTAGCTATTCAAACGTAGTCGGGTTGCCGCTTTTTGAGACCCGGGCTTTGCTCATCGGGCTCGGCTACATCCGCTAGCCGAGGAAGTTTCGCAGCGACAACGTGATTGCGCCCAGCCGCTTTTGCAGCATAGAGACAGCGGTCTGCATGGTCGAGAGCGTCATCGAATTCAGTCCCGATCAATAGCTCCGTCACACCAAAGCTCGCCGATACCCCGAGACGAACTTTACCAATCGATGGATCGAGTTTTTCGACTTTTGCACGTAAGCGTTCTGCTGCCGTTACAGCGCCGTCGAGCTCGGTGTGTGTCAACAGTGCAACGAATTCCTCGCCGCCCCACCGCGCAACATAATCCATGGAAGGCCGGAGACCGCTTTTAAGAGCACCGGCGATGGACTGCAAAACCAGATCGCCCGCCGCATGGCCGTGAAGATCATTGATGTGTTTGAAGTGATCTATGTCGATCATTATCAAAGCGCACTTCGAATGCGTGCGTTCCATACGCCGATGCTCTCGAGATAGAATTTCGAAGAAGGCGCGGCGATTTAGGAGACCGGTCAACGGGTCCGCATGTGCCTGTTGTTCGAGTTCGGTTCGGATTTTCTCGATGTGAAGAACGTTTGCTGCCAGAACCCCAACAACAGAAGGGGCCACAACTGCAATAATGAGCGATGCGCTTAGCACATAGGCCAAATGCGTTTGCGGCTTAAACAAATTGAAAACCGCAGACGTTGCTAGAGCCGTTATCACCACACACGCAATCGTCACGCCAATGGCAAATATGATCGCGTCGCGATTTGTTTTAATCACCGATATGCGCATTCCGCCCGAACCGCCCTATTTTCCATCAGCTTTATAACCGGCAGGGCTTTTTTTAAGGCTAAGTGAATCGATGAAATTCCGTCAGCGTGTTTAAAGTTCCGGTTATAAACAAAAGTCCTCATCGCGAAGGCGATGAGGACAATCAAGGATCGGCAGATCCTGCCAGTGGCAGCTATTAGTCGCCGCTGGTGAAAGTTGCTGAGTTGCCGATGGCCGTTGCTGAGCCGTAGATATTTCCGGCGTGGCCAGCATAGACATCCGCTCCGGCGTAAGTTGCGCCAGCATTATACTGGTTGACTTTGCCTTGGAGAGCCGCGTCGCCGCACATGGTGCAGAGTGTGGCTGTCGCGGCGTTGCCGATGGCTGTTGAGTTAACAACACCCGTGCCGCCAGTGAACGATGAACCGCTCAGACTTGCGTAAGAAGTCACCGTGCCCGCGTTCTCCTGATTTGCAAAAAGGCCGGTATCGCTTGCAGCATTTCCGATCAGTGCAGAGTTGCCAACACCATAAGCCGTTGACACGCCGTGGCCGCCCCAGTCGTCCAGTTGAACAAGGCTTGCGGCTTGAACATTCGCGCCATTGCCTTGGTAGAGGGGAGACTCTTCACGGCCAAGTGTTGCGTATCCCCACTCATTGTGAAGCGTATAGGAGTTTGCAGCAGCAGTTGAGGAAGATGTCACATCTGTTGCGTACACAACATGCACTTGTGACGTTGCCTGGATATTCGTTTGAAAATCTTGCTGCTGGACAGCACCATTGATCACTGTTGATGATGAGCCAACTGACGTAACAGCATTCCCACCTGCAACGGTTGAGAAGTTGGCGCTCTCATTATCGCAGCAGATCGTTGCATTGGTTGTCGCGAATGATGATCCGGTATTTGTTTGTTCCGAGTAAGATTTGTTGTCACCAAACTCAGTTTCGGGTGTTGAGACGTTTGCGATCGCTGTCGTCGTTGTCGCTGCATGCCCAACATTGCGAACATCAATGTTGGTTGTAGCATGAACGTCACCTGCGTTTAGCTGCTCGGCGCGGTAGCCCAAGCTGCCGTCCCAAGTGCCTGCAGTTGAGGCATTCGCATAAGCGGTTGTTGATGCATAGAGATTGCCGTCAACGTCCCCGCCGCCAATATTAGTCACTGCGCCGGTGTCACCGTGCATTTCCTGCTTGGCAGCGTAAACAATATCGCCAGACATGATTAGCCCAGAAGCCGTATTGCCAACAGATGTTGCGCCGACAGCAACGTCACCTTCAGCGTGATCGTCGACGTGTACGTTTAGCTTTGACCAAACTTCGCCTAGCTGAACCTGATCAACATAAACGTGAGAGGTATCTTCTTCCCATGCTGCTGCGGTGGGGGCGAGGAGCGCCGCTGCTGCAGCGCTCATCAGGATACTTACTTTCTTAGTCATAGGAATTCTTCCTTATGTGTTGGCGAGCATTAACTCCGGCCGCGGATCCAGCCCATGATGCTGCCGCCATTCAGATTCTCGTCGCGCTTCTCGTGACCGTGGTCAGGGTCTTCGCGAGTTGAACCGTTGTAGTCGTCAAGAGATCCCGATCCGCGAGCATAGTTTCCTGTGCTTGAGTTTGAGATCACCGCATCTGCTGCAGCTGCGCCGCACATATCGTCGCTTGGAGCGGCGTAGAGGTTCGAAGACATTTCCAGGACAGCGCGTTCAATGACTGAGCGAACTGCGAGCTGGATTGGCTCCTGTGCGCGACCGCCGACACCAATGTCGAAGATGTTGCCGTTCAGGAAGTCAAAAACGCCCGTAGAAAGTTCGCGGCCGATGATTTGCTTCTGGTATGAGATCACGTCGACCACTTCGAGTGTTTGTGTTTCGACGAGGCGGAGGTCGAGACCAACATTGATCACGAAGAGTTTCGCGCCCGCTGTGCCTTTTGGATCTTCCGCATCAGCATCGCCAACGAAAGCGTCTACACCAACTGAGCGGATGTTGTAGTTGAGTTCAGTAATGCCACCGACGAGATAGAAGTCTGAACCTGGGATAGAGCCTGCCTGGATCTTGCGGAAATTAGACTGACCGCCTTCACCGATAAGCTTGTTGTTCGCGTACTTCAATTCGAGTTCGGAAACAGATGTGTCGAAGCGCTCAACCAGTCGTGCACCCGCTTTCGCAAACGCAGACATCGCCATTAGGGATGCGCCCTGAGTAACGCGGCGGCCGCCTTCAATGTCGGCTTTTCCGGTGTAATCGAGGATCCGGCCAACAGCGATACGCGGTGCACGGATGTTTGATGAGCGTGCATACTGACCCATGCAAACCAGACCTTTTGAGTATGGTGTCGGGTTCGCCGTGACAGGCGCACTGCCTATTGGCTTTGTGTAGTTGCCGCCTGGACCTGCAACTGGCGAAATACAGCCAGTCAGGGTCATTGCGCTAGCAAGAGCAACCGCAGACGCTTTCGCGCGACCGAGGAGCATAGAAGAGATAATATTAGTCATGGAGGTCGAGCTCCCCGTTAAGATAGACCGTTTGGTCGCCATTGTTGATCTGAGTTGAGTCGATAATCACGGTATTGAATGAACCGTTTGTTACGACGTTAAGTTGGTTGCCGACGGCAGAACCAGTTCCGAGCATACCGCTTGCTCCGCCGGTTTGACCCCAACCTGTGTGAAGTCCGCCGGAAAGCGTTGATGTGTCGTTAATGATCCGTCCGTTGACGATGACGCGATTGCCTGCGCTATCGCGTGTGCGAGCATCAAAAGGTTGGCTTTCTTCGCCATAAGCAAAGCCATAAGGCCGCTCGAATTCAGCGAGGTAACCAGCCTCTTGTGCATTTGCTGCTGGAGCAGCCATGAGGCCGGTGAGCAATATTGCTCCGACGGTCCCAATCTTAGATGCTGTGTTCATGTTCATTGCCGATCCCCGTTTGGGTTTGTGGTTCGGGGGCCAAGTTGCAATGGGTGTGCCAATTCTCCTGCCACCGTCTTAGTATCTCCGCATATTCGCTTCTTTGGAGAGCTTGGAATCGGAGCAGTGACAGCAGATTCGCGTAATAGGAGTACTCAGTGCTGCCTCGGTGCGGGAAGGATTTTGAGTGCCGGCGCGGCGCCCTCTAGATTGGGGCTTTCTTACACGTGCCTCTAAAATCTGTTACACTATCAACAAAATAGATTATGGGAGGACATAGGTTTGATCAAAATAGAACAAGTTCTTAACGACAAAGGTCATGAGGTCGCGACTTTAATATCAACGAAAAGTCTGGCCGAAGCAGCTGAAGTCCTTGATAAAAAGAGGATTGGTGCCGTCGTGATTCTCACCGCGGGCGGAGAGATTTGCGGAGTATTATCTGAGAGAGATATTGTTCGCCAGGTCGCCCGCGGTGGGGGAGAGGCGCTCAATATGCCGGTTTCGGACGCCATGACCAGAGCGGTTATTACGGCAGAACCTCAAGAAACACTCGAAGAAGGGCTTACGCGCATGACCGATCGGCGAATCCGCCATTTGCCGATTGTACGAGACGGCCAGCTGTCAGGCCTTGTTTCTATTGGGGATTTGGTAAAGTGGAAGATTGCTGAGACCGAGGCTGAGGCTGAAGCGATGAAAAACTACATCGCCTCCGGATAGTTTGGGCTGTGGATTAATCGCTTTTTTTGCGAAAAACTTCTTGCAGACCACCCCGAAGTTCATTTATATATGCGGCTCTTTCGGAAACGCCTGGTAGTTAACGGGCCGATATGATCGGTTCGTGACGAGGTCTTTTGCGGCAAAAATCGAAGTTAGATGAGTTTTCTGACACTTTTCGATGTTTTTCGCAGAAAAAGGTGTTGACGGCGGAAAATGGTGGGCATATACCCCGCCGCTCCGCCGCAGAGAACGTGAAGTTCGAAGCGGCGAAAATTTTGGCCCAAAACATCGGGCCGCGCTGTTTGACATTGTAGGATATTGGAAGAGAAACGCAGGCGGCGTGATCGCTCGCGGGCATTCGTGCCCACAACGATGATGACGTATGCGTTTCAAGGAAATTCCTTTTCATAATTACATCTGGCTTCGGCCAGGTGAGTTTGTGACAAAGGGTTTCCCGTCAAAACGCAAATTAATTGCTTTAAAGCAGTAGTTTGAAAAATCTCCCTTATTCCAGGGAGACGAACATACGTCAGATCTTACTCAACCTAAGAGTTTGATTCTGGCTCAGAACGAACGCTGGCGGCAGGCTTAACACATGCAAGTCGAACGATATAGTGGCAGACGGGTGAGTAACGCGTGGAAACGTGCCTTTCACTACGGAATAGCTTTTGGAAACGAAAGGTAATACCGTATACGCCCCCCGGGGGAAAGATTTATCGGTGAAAGATCGGTCCGCGTTAGATTAGCTAGTTGGTGAGGTAACGGCTCACCAAGGCGACGATCTATAGCTGGTCTGAGAGGATGATCAGCCACACTGGGACTGAGACACGGCCCAGACTCCTACGGGAGGCAGCAGTGGGGAATCTTGCACAATGGGCGAAAGCCTGATGCAGCCATGCCGCGTGAATGATGAAGGCCTTAGGGTTGTAAAATTCTTTCGCCAGGGATGATAATGACAGTACCTGGTAAAGAAGCCCCGGCTAACTTCGTGCCAGCAGCCGCGGTAATACGAAGGGGGCTAGCGTTGTTCGGAATTACTGGGCGTAAAGCGCGCGTAGGCGGATTATTAAGTCAGATGTGAAATCCCGGGGCTCAACCTCGGAACTGCATTTGAAACTGATAATCTAGAGACCAGGAGAGGTTAGCGGAATACCGAGTGTAGAGGTGAAATTCGTAGATATTCGGTGGAACACCAGTGGCGAAGGCGGCTAACTGGACTGGTACTGACGCTGAGGTGCGAAAGCGTGGGGAGCAAACAGGATTAGATACCCTGGTAGTCCACGCCGTAAACGATGAGAGCTAGTTGTCGGTATGCATGCATATCGGTGACACAGCTAACGCATTAAGCTCTCCGCCTGGGGAGTACGGCCGCAAGGTTAAAACTCAAAGAAATTGACGGGGGCCCGCACAAGCGGTGGAGCATGTGGTTTAATTCGACGCAACGCGCAGAACCTTACCTACCCTTGACATGCCCTGTTTGGTTACCGGAGACGGTATCCTTCATTTAGTTGGCAGGTGCACAGGTGCTGCATGGCTGTCGTCAGCTCGTGTCGTGAGATGTTGGGTTAAGTCCCGCAACGAGCGCAACCCTCATCCTTAGTTGCCATCAGGTTTGGCTGGGCACTCTAAGGAAACTGCCGGTGGCAAGCCGGAGGAAGGTGGGGATGACGTCAAGTCCTCATGGCCCTTACGGGTAGGGCTACACACGTGCTACAATGGTGGCTACAATGGGATAATCCCCAAAAGCCATCTCAGTTCGGATTGTCGTCTGCAACTCGACGGCATGAAGTCGGAATCGCTAGTAATCGTGGATCAGCATGCCACGGTGAATACGTTCCCGGGCCTTGTACACACCGCCCGTCACATCATGGGAGTTGGTTCTACCCGAAGATCGTGCGCTAACTTTGGAGGCAGCGAGCCACGGTAGGATCAGCGACTGGGATGAAGTCGTAACAAGGTAGCCGTAGGGGAACCTGCGGCTGGATCACCTCCTTTCTAAGGATGTTTTCGATTGGATTGTTCGCAATCCTTCGCGAACTTCACTTACAAATCGCTTCGAGAAGCATCTCGCCTCTCAGAAGCAAAACATATGCGGCGGCCACGCCGTCTTCGTTTCTCTTCCTTCGTTCATTGCGCTGTCTTGAAAACAGTGTAGATGATCCCGAGCGGGCGCGCTCGTCGCCTGACTGAAATGGCAAGGGCCTTTAGCTCAGTTGGTTAGAGCGCACCCCTGATAAGGGTGAGGTCGGTAGTTCAAATCTACCAAGGCCCACCAATTCAGACATGGTTCGGGAAACGTAAAGTGATTTAAGTCGGCGAGCCGACTTGCGGGGCCTTAGCTCAGCTGGGAGAGCGCCTGATTTGCATTCAGGAGGTCAGCGGTTCGATCCCGCTAGGCTCCACCATCACTTTAATGGACGAATGAAGCACACAAGTTTCCGGGATTTCCCGGGATATTTCACATCGTAAGGGAAGATCAATCCGACGCCCCGCGCGCCACAGCATTTGGCAACCGGTCAGCGTTTGAGCCTATCTTTAAAGGGTTGGTCTGCAAGAATCTCCAACTAATTTTAAATTAGTTAATTAATTACTTTCTAATTAATAATGTCTGATCTGAAACCTGTATGGGTTGAAGAGCGTTTCGTGCGTTCTTCAGCACGCATGGGTTTCTTGAACTAGTAATCAAGCGTTTAAAGGGCATTCGAGGGATATCTTGGCGGTAAGAGGCGATGAAAGACGTGATACACTGCGATAAGCACCGGGGAGCTGTGAATAAGCCCCGATCCGGTGATTTCTGAATGGGGAAACCCAACTCTGAGATGTTGGATTATAGGCGCTCGCTACGGCGGGCGTTTGTGGTTCGACATTTCGAAATAGAGTTATTTTACACTGAATACATAGGTGTTAAAAAGCAAACCCGGGGAACTGAAACATCTCAGTACCCGGAGGAAAGGACATCAATTGAGACTCTGTTAGTAGCGGCGAGCGAACGCGGACCAGGCCGTGATCTGAAATAACGCGAAGCATCTGGAAAGGTGCGCCATAGCGGGTGATAGCCCCGTAGCGGTAAAATGAAGATCCGTTCGAGTAGGGCGGGACACGTGAAATCCTGTCTGAACATGGGGGGACCACCCTCCAAGCCTAAGTACTCCTTACCGACCGATAGTGAACTAGTACCGTGAGGGAAAGATGAAAAGTACCCCGATGAGGGGGATGAAACAGTCCTTGAAATCGAATGCTTACAAGCTGATGGAGCTCTTCGGAGTGACATCGTACCTTTTGTATAATGGGTCAGCGACTTAGTATTACATGCAAGCTTAAGCCGTTAGGTGTAGGCGAAGCGAAAGCGAGTCTGAATAGGGCGACTGAGTATGTGGTATTAGACCCGAAGCCAAGTGATCTAGATATGGGCAGGGTGAAGGTGCAGTAACATGCACTGGAGGCCCGAACCGTTGAATGTTGAAAAATTCTCGGATGACCTGTGTCTAGGGGTGAAAGGCCAATCAAACTTGGTGATAGCTGGTTCTCCGCGAAATCTATTTAGGTAGAGCGTCACGGTGAGACTCTCGGGGGTAGAGCACTGATTGGGCTAGGGGTCCCCACCGGATTACCAAACCTTGTCAAACTCCGAATACCGAGAAGTTATACGTGGCAGACACACGGCGGGTGCTAACGTCCGTCGTGGAGAGGGAAACAACCCTGAACGCCAATTAAGGCCCCCAAGTAATGACTAAGTGCGAAACGATGTGGAAATGCTGAGACAATCAGGAGGTTGGCTTAGAAGCAGCCATCCTTTAAAGAAAGCGTAACAGCTCACTGATCAAGCGTTTCTGCGCGGAAAATGTAACGGGACTAAAGTCATTCGCCGAAATTGCGTGCTCTTCGGAGCGGTAGCGGAGCGTTCTGTAAGCCTGAGAAGGTGTCCTGCGAGGGGCGCTGGAGGTATCAGAAGTGAGAATGCTGACATGAGTAGCGATAAAGCGGGTGAGAGACCCGCTCGCCGAAAGTCCAAGGTTTCCTGCGCAATGCTAATCAGCGCAGGGTTAGCCGGCCCCTAAGGCGAGGCCGAAAGGCGTAGTCGATGGGAATCAGGTTAATATTCCTGAGCCTGGGAGTGAGTGACGGATTCCGAAAGTTGTACATCCTTATTGGATTGGGTGTGCAGCCTGGGAGTTCCTGGAAATAGCCCTCCCTTATAGACCGTACCCTAAACGAACACACGTGGACTGGCAGAGTATGCCAAGGCGCTTGAGAGAACGATGCTGAAGGAACTCGGCAAATTACCTCCGTAACTTCGGGAGAAGGAGGCCTCATATTGGGCAACCAGTACTGAGGGGCACAGACCAGGGGGTTGCGACTGTTTATCAAAAACACAGGGCTCTGCGAAGCCGCAAGGCGACGTATAGGGTCTGACGCCTGCCCGGTGCCGGAAGGTTAAAAGGAGGAGTGAGAGCTCCGAATTGAAGCCCCGGTGAACGGCGGCCGTAACTATAACGGTCCTAAGGTAGCGAAATTCCTTGTCGGGTAAGTTCCGACCTGCACGAATGGCGTAACGACTTCCCCACTGTCTCCAGCATCGACTCAGCGAAATTGAATTCCCCGTGAAGATGCGGGGTAACCGCGGTCAGACGGAAAGACCCCGTGAACCTTTACTACAGCTTCACAGTGGCATTAACGATAATATGTGTAGGATAGGCGGGAGGCTTTGAAGCGTCGGCGCCAGTCGGTGTGGAGCCAACCTTGAAATACCGCCCTTATTCTCGTTGATGTCTAACCGCGCCCCTGGATGGGGCCGGGACCCTGTGTGGCGGGTAGTTTGACTGGGGCGGTCGCCTCCTAAATCGTAACGGAGGCGCGCGATGGTAAGCTCAGAGCGGTCGGACATCGCTCGTTGAGTGCAATGGCATAAGCTTGCCTGACTGTGACACCGACGGGTGGAACAGAGACGAAAGTCGGTCATAGTGATCCGGTGGTCCCGTGTGGAAGGGCCATCGCTCAACGGATAAAAGGTACTCCGGGGATAACAGGCTGATGATGCCCAAGAGTCCATATCGACGGCATCGTTTGGCACCTCGATGTCGGCTCATCACATCCTGGGGCTGGAGCAGGTCCCAAGGGTTCGGCTGTTCGCCGATTAAAGTGGTACGTGAGCTGGGTTCAGAACGTCGTGAGACAGTTTGGTCCCTATCTGCCGTGGTTGTTGGAGGCTTGAGAGGATCTGCCCCTAGTACGAGAGGACCGGGGTGGACGTACCTCTGGTGGACCTATCGTGGCGCCAGCCGCGCTGTAGGGTAGCTATGTACGGAACGGATAACCGCTGAAAGCATCTAAGCGGGAAACCAGCCTCAAAACCAGGCCTCCCTGAGAGCCGTGCAAGACTAGCACGTCGATAGGTCGGATGTGGAAGCGCAGCGATGCGTGGAGCTAACCGATACTAATTGCTCGATTGGCTTGATTATTTGAAACTCGTGCGTGTTGAAGAGCGCATGTTTCAGACAAGACATTATCATTTAGAAATTCTATGGAGATTGGCCTCATGCGACGTCGCACTCTTTTGAGAGATGTCGATGAGACCTGATATTCGTTTCTGCCGACCCGGTGGTTATGGCAGGGGGTCCCCACCTGATCCCATCCCGAACTCAGTCGTTAAGCCCCCTTGCGCCGATGGTACTGCGTCTTAAGGCGTGGGAGAGTAGGTCGCTGCCGGGTCCGCAGAAACGAACGACATAAACTTGCAGATTAAAGATCTTCCTATCTCAAAAAGCCCTCGGCTTGCCAGATTATACTGGCTGGCCGGGGGCTTTTTGTATGGGGCCGCGATACAGTTTGGTGCGTATCCAAAGACTGGCCAATGATTTCCAACCTTCATTGACTTTTTGTCCCTCATGAAGGCTGAGCGGATTGGGCGTTCCCCGTGCATCGAGATTGTCAAATGTGAGTATGTCGCCGAGCTGACCAGACCACGAAACACCGAGATGCGGAAAGTGCGTTGCCCCGCCTGACGAGGCCGAATGCAAACATATTAGGGCTGTGGCTGCGCGTTGCCCGCTTGCGGCAACGTCTGCGTCATCTTCCGGTGTGCCTTCACTGAAATAGTCAGCATGCGGCGCATAGTAATCGCCGGGCCGATACATCAGGATTGTAAGCCTTTCCGCATTTGGCCACGGCTGTTCTACGAGCTTGCAAAGCAATCGTTCGAGTGCGTGGCTGACGAGCGTTTGCATGTAAGGTTGCATGCCTGCTTGTAAGGCCTGACGGGTGCGATGATTTATGAGCGTGCCTGTTTCCGGATCAAACACTTGCGCCTGTCGAAGCGCTGGTCCCGCATTGCCGATGATGAAATCACAAACGCAGGGGTGAACCGCGCCAGTATAGCTGCGCGCATTGATCTTGTCAGATAGCACGGCCGCCCCAGCAGGAAGCCAATTTTCTGGTGACACTTTTAAAGCGTCGGCGATTATCTCGAAACTCGGTGCATCTGTCGCTGCAATTGCTGGATTGGCCTGAGATGAGGCCAATCTTAGCAATTCGGCGATCGGCACATAGCGAGCGCCTTCCAGAGCGTTCAGCATTTGCTGAGGAGGAATGAACCGTTCACCCTTTAAAGCATGAAGCCGCATCAGCGCCGGCGCAGCATAATGAGCGCCTTTCTTCAACGCTTCGGTAATGCAGAATTTCGCCTGGTCTTCCAATGAGTTCCGGTCCCGCAACAAGCAGAGCATAGCGGTATCGAATAATGCTGCAGGGTCACCGCTCGCGGCAGCAGCGACGATCAGTTCAGACGCGCGCTCCCAGTTTTCCGAACCAGACCAACCCGACGCAATAGCAACCGACTCAAATATGCGTGCAGGCGGATAAGCAGCTGAAATCGCGCTCAGTCGTTGTAACGCCACAGATTTATCTGCCGGGCCACCGAAGCCTGCGCTTTCACAAATCGCTAGACGATAATTTGCTTCCAAATGCCCCATTTGGCTCGCTTGTTCGAGTTTTGTGCGCGAAGCGACAAGGTCACCTGCCGCACTGAGTTCGCCGCTCTGCGCAAATAGAGCTTCTGCTGTTTCAGACATTTTAAAAATCACTTTAATTGCAAAGTCTTCTTAGCAGTCTCTCTGCGTGTGGAATAGCCGCGAAAAAGGCTTGACGATCTTGATCTGGAGTCATAGATCGTCGGTCTTGACTTAACGCGGGATGGAGCAGCCCGGTAGCTCGTCAGGCTCATAACCTGAAGGTCGTAGGTTCAAATCCTACTCCCGCACCCAAATAAGCCCCTGATTTCCTTTTTGGATTTCAGGGGCTTTGTTTTTGCCGATAGGCGCTGAGTTCAATTTGGAAGCTCTAGCAGTGCGATGTTCGGTGTTTGTTATTTAATCGAGCGGTTTGGCCGTAAGCAAAATTTGCAGGCACCTGTCTCAGGTATCCCAAAGTCGAGCGGTGATGACGCAGCAGACGACCTTCCCGTTATCAGACGCGGTGAAGCCGGCTATCTCTTTATCTGGTGTTGCTTCTATGAGCTTCTTCGTAAGCTATTTTAATCAGAGTTTTTTCTTCGATGATTTCTCAATCTGAGCGAGTTGCTAGAACAAGGTGGCAAACTCATTTTGGCGAATTGATTTTAGTTGTTACATGACCGCCCGTTATCAAAAGTCAGGATCGATCAGATGGAGAGGGAAGACAAGCGATTGTCGCAAGACGCTAAATCGAGACTGTCGCGCGAAGAGCTCTATGAAGAAATTTCTGCTTCTGTTTGGCCTTCTGCAGATACTCAAGACGAGCTGGCATTGCTGGAATCCGGGACAGCCGGTCAGCGCGCATTTTATGCAGTCTCTTTATTCACACGGCTTGTAGCGAATGGTGGAATTCCCGGTGCTATACCAGATTACAACTTCCTTTTGAAAGACGTCCGGGCAGGATACGTCCTTCTAGGCCTGACAGACCGGTTGGCAGCACTGGACAAGATTTTGTGTCTGTTTACCGCCGTAATTCCAGAGGCTCAGTTTTTCGCAGTTAACCCACGCGATGCAGCTGCAATGCATGTGGTGGTTGGAGATATCTGGTATACAGACGCCTTATCCCTTCACGAGGAATGGGAAGCTGTATTATCAGATGAGAGGGCGATGTACCCAGCATTCGACAAGTGTATAAACACTCACCCAGAGCTTTTTTTCAAAGATAACTAACATTGTGATTTATGTCCGAATTTGCGTCCGTCTGAGACGCTCAGTATCGATATTTGTAGGTACGCTTTCACTAGATTCTGATATCCCGTACGTAGGATGCAATGGCTCGATTTTCCATCAAGCTCGCCATTTGATCACAAGCCAAAAACTGACGGTTACTTCGGTTTCTCGTCCAGAGCGCCGATATCAAGAATTGGCGCTGCATCGAGCTCCTCGGCATCAAGTAAGGCCGCAACACGCTCAAGCGCAGACACGAGCATCGATTGGTGCCAGTCTGGTAATTTAACAAATCGGGTCTGAAATGTGTCTTGAAGCAAGTCTGGGGCAGAGGTAATCGCTGCTTTGCCTTCGGGCAGGATTGATAGCCAAACACGCCGCTTGTCTTGATCACATCGCCGGCGCGCGAGCAGGTTTCTCGCGACCAGCTTATCAACCAGGCTGGTAATCGTGGCGTGTTTCAGTTGGGTTATCTTGGAGACTTCACCGGCTGAAATCTCACCGCGCTCACTAAGTATTTGCATCACGAGCAGTTGTGACGGAGTCAGCCCAGCCGTCGAGGCGAGCCGTTTAGAGGCTTGCTCGGTTCGGCGCTGGATTTGGCGTAGCGCAATCAAGGCGTCTTCAGAACGGTCTGTCATCGAAGTGCTCATACTCCCGCAAGTAGGTCGCTGCCAAGCGCAGATTTCAACGGCTCTAGGAATGGCTCAAATGGTTTCCACTGGCCTTGCCCGGCTCGATTAATAGGCTGGCGAACTTGCTCGGAGCTGGCGGTTCTGACGGCGCGCTCCGTTTTGTGAAAATTAATGCATGCGTTTTCAAAAGGTAGATTGCAATAGTCCAAGATGCGGCGCACTTGTCCTTCCAGATCATTGAGAACATCCTCGTGTTGGACGCGTAGGATGCGGTCTTTCGGCAGGACAGCGTCCCAGTGCTCCATCAGGCCGACATATTCGCGATAGTAATGACCAATGTCTTCGAGACCATAAGTAAATTCTTGCCCTTCCGCGAAGAGTTGCTTGAAGCCGGACCAGCAACAGTCTAGCGGCGCACGCCGGGCATCTATGATTTTGGCATTCGGCAAGATCAGGTGGATCAGTCCTATATGCCGGAAATTGTTCGGCATCTTGTCGGTGAAGAAGGGAGCTTTTCTTCGATGGATACGCGTATTCTGGATATAGGCCTCACCTAAGCCCTGGAGCTCCGCTTCCGCGAGCTCACCAAGCACGCGAGGATAACGGTCGCGATCTGACACGAAGTTTCTTCCGCGCAGCCGGTGCGCGAGGGACAAAATATCGGGCAGTTCCAAAGTGCCATCCACCTGGCTATGTGACGCTAGAATTTGCTCAATGAGGGTCGACCCGGCGCGGGGCAACCCAACGATAAAAATCGGGTCGGATGCGCCGAAACCTTTTCCCGATTGCCTTGAGATCATCTCAGCAGTGCAATGCATTTTCTGAGCTGCAAACTCTTCCTGCATTTGCTGAGTGGTGTAGCGTGTTTGCTTTCGTTTCAGAGCATTTCCATGCTCATAACTTTCGAAAGACCGATCAATTAATCCGCGATCTTCGTAGGCCTTACCAAGCGCAAAAGCGACGTGAATGCGAGACATGTAGCTGAGCTCAGGTGCGCCTTGTAGGGACTCCATCACAGTAAGTTCTTCGTCACTGAATCTATAGGTCTTCAAATTTGCAAGTGCATACCAAGCATCCCCATAATGAGGTGCGGCCTCCAATGCTGCGCGATACGCAGCGATGGCTTCATCGGAGCTTCCTTTGGTCTTCAAAGCATGGCCACGCGAAGTGAACGTAGCTGGATCTCGAGGGAGCACCTCCAGAACTCGGTCAAACAAGCCGAGCGCCGTTTCATAGTCACCGGCCTGCATGCTCTCGATTGCGAAGAGGGATTGGAAGACGGGGCTAGTTGGTTCACGTTCAAGCAGCTGCTTGGCTTGTTCTAAAGCGGCAGCAAATTTTTGTCGCTTGCGAAGTACTTGAATATAATCGATGCGAATTTGAACATTATCAGGGTCTAATGCAATTGCTGACTCAAGTAAGAAATCGGCGTCTTCATGTACGCCAAGGCGCGAGCCAATATCGGCGAGTAAGCGCATACCTTCGACATGGTGCGGGTTCTTCTGCAAAAAGGTGCGTGCAATTTCTTCTGCGCGCAGAATGCGCCCCTCATGAATATGGTTTGTAACAGCGAGCAGTTCTTTAGGGAGCTGTTGCAAGCGGGTCAGTTGTGCTGCGGCTTGACTTGCCTCGGTTTCGCGGCCGCCGGCGCGCAACAGATCGGCTTGCTTTTGCCAGCTAGCCGTCAGCGCGGGATTATAACGCGTCGCAGACTGGAAGGCGGAAAGCGCTGCGCGGCGATCTCCTGTCGCGAGGGCGAGATGTCCTTCTTCTTGATAGGCGCGCCCATAATCCGGCACGACCGTCTTTAGGGCCTTCAGGAAATTTGACGCGTCACTCCATTTCTCGAGATAGCGGGCGCAAACGGCTGCCATATAAAGCGCCTCTTGGTGCTGAGGGCTGCTCGCGAGAAGGTCAGAGAGTTTCGATTGCGCGTCGTCAAATTTGCCCGCCTGCATGAGCAAGCGGGCATTTTTGAGAATATTTGAGTGTGCGTCTGGTGTTTCCATTTCGGGCTACACCATATCTCACAGTAGGTTAGAAGTCATATGCGACCCGGACGCCGATTGTGCGTGGACGCACGGGCGTTACGCGCTCGCGATCAAATACAAAATTATTGCTGAGTTCTGCATATTCATTCGTAAGGTTTGTTCCGAACAATTCAGCAGACCATTGATCAGCCGTAACGCCAAGCGTTCCACCCAACATGACATAGCCATCAATGTCAGCCTTATTGATCTCAATGATATCACTAACAGAATCGTCTGAGAAAATGAGTTGAGGCATGATGTGCGCTGTTAAACTGGAGCCTGCAATCTCGCGGGTTAAATCCCATTCATAACGGGCGCGAATGTTGCCCTGGAACGCCGGTGCGAAAGCAAGATCAGAACCGACGAGAACATCATTCGTCGGCGTTAGAACTTCGGTCACTTCGGTATCGAGGAACGAGAACGCACCTGCTACTGTCAGCCCCTCAATCGAGGCCGGAGCCCAGGTGAAGTCCCCCTCAACACCCGTAATCTCAGCATTCGCGGCGTTATCGGAGAAGAAGAGGTTGGTAATGGATGGGTCGAAAATCGTAGATTGCAGACCTTCAATTTCGACGAAAAATGCCGACCCGTTAAAGCGCAGAGAATTGTCAAAGAGCTCTGTTTTCCAACCAAGTTCATAATTCTTCACTTCATCTGTGTCGACTGCATAGGGTACGGTAAATCCGTTTGGTCCAGCTGCACCTCCAGGGCGGTTGAGTAATCCGGGGCGGAACCCTTCAGAATAGGTTGCGTAGAACAGCAGATCACTTGTTGGTGTGTATGTACCCGTCAGCTTGTATATCACACCGTCCGTCGCTGCGGTATCTGGAGCACCAACCGCATTACCAGGCGCAAATTGAGCAGAAATGTTTGTTCCGAACCCTTGCGCGTCTGTCGTCGATCCAAGGTTACCAAAGGATGAGTTGGCAGAACCTTCCAGATCCACTTCGATGTCATACCAGCGTGCACCGATTGTCACCGCGAATTGATCATTGAAATCAAACGTCGCTTCACCGAAAACACCGAGCTGTTCATCTGTTCGCAAGATATCGTTTCTGAAGATCACGCCTTCCGGGAATGGACCAGCGTCACTGAAATAGCCAGGCGACGCGTTACCAACAACGCCCGTCACGGCTGTATTTGTGAGCGGATAATTCGGCGCAAATCCCGTCGTTACACCATCAAATCCAACCGCGAAAACAGAGCCAGGATAGGTGAAATCGTTAAGCTCTGCGAGTTCCAGATCAGAGTAAAACGCTCCGAACGTCGCACGAAAGCGGTTCTCAACCGGTGTGTTGAATCGAAGCTCATGGGTTTGCACTTCAGTTTCGGTTGACGAGTTCACAAACAAGTTTGGTGCTTGGCATGTGCCTGCCGGGCCGCCCGCGCCTGGATACGTGACCGAGCCATCGCAGATATAGTATGGCAGATACTGACCGACGAAGAGGTAATCAGAATAGTCGACAATCTGGTCTGTTGTGCGCTCTGTAAATGCGCCCGTATAAACGGCTTCCAACATGCCGAGACGGCCTTCAAGAGTCCAACTCGTATTATGGAATTTGTCTTCAATATTGTCATCCGCGAAGCGCTCGATGGCATAATCATCGAGTTCAGGATCAGCAAAAAAGACGCCGTCGCTGTCAAGTTGCTGCTGGGCATGCGCGACGAGCAAACTCCAGTCGCTATTAAATTCATAAAGACCGCTCAGGCGGAAGCCTGCATATTGCGTGTCATTGAAATTCTTCTCCACAAGAGAGGAGTTGTTTGCGGTGATGAAGTTTACATTTTGCAAAAATGCGTCAGTCGCAGCAACGTCCGCTTGAGCCTGGAAACCGATACGTCCACCGACAACAGTCCCATTATCGCGAACCGCATTTGCTGGGCGGAAACGAGCCGATTCGCGAACCGTCCGTGTGCCACCGACATTGTCTATATATCCGCCTTGATTGTCGACATAAACAACGCCGCGCAGAGCCAATTTCTCCGTCACGGGTAAATTCAGAACGCCTTCAACACCGTTGCTCATTTCGCCGCCATCGGTGAAAGATGTTGATGCTTTTAGGCCACCTGAAACGCCATCAAAATTCGGCTTATTCGTAATCAAGCGGACCGTTCCAGCCTGAGAGCTCGCTCCAAACAATGTGCCTTGTGGTCCAGAGAGCACCTCCACGCGCTCTAAGTCAGCGGCAAAAACATCAAGGTTGCGGCCCGGCTGCCCAAGAGGTTGTTCATCAAGATAGAAGGCAACGTTGGGCGCAAGCCCGGCCACACCAGCCGTGGTGAGGTTAGGCGTCGTCGAGGCAAGACCGCGAATGTAAATCGTGTTCTGGCCAGGGCCTGAGCCGCCAGCCGTTACGCCGGGCAGCTGAACAAGATAATCAGAGAAGTTCTTTACCCCAAGCTCATCAAGCTGTTGCTCACCAATTGCGTTGACAGCAACGGGTATCGATTGGGCCGTCGCTGCGCGCTTCGTTGCAGTGACGGTAACCGGCTTCAGGCGACGTTCCTCTGCCTGATCTGTTTCTTGCGCGCCAGATACCGGCGCAAAAGCAAGCGTTAGCGTGGCCAAAGACACGCCATATTTAATTCTGCTCATAATTTCCCTCTTAGGTTCGCTATGCGAGCGATGTGCGCTAGCCCCGTCTCAGGGCGCGTCGAATCGCGGTCGCTTCGATGATGAACCTGACATATCGAAATATTTCGATGATGAAAACATATTCGCTGTATTTATTTCAGTGTAACGCTGCGTCACATGCGATTTGTGACAAATATACCCCACCCTACAGCTGGCGTGCGCGCTGAAAGTCCGGTATGTGTTTCGATCAATTAATTTTTTTATCGAAATATATGGATGCTGGGCAGATGCATACAGATGAGGCAACAAATAACAGTGATTGTGAGACTGACTACGAAATTGGTCAGGACAATGTCGAAGTTCTGGGGCTCGACATTCACAATCCGGTCTTCTTCTTAAGCGCGGGGCTGGTGATCCTATTTTCAGCGATCACGCTGGTCTTTCCTGAGATTGCCAATAGCGGGCTGGCGAATGCCAAGGCCTGGACACTCCAAAAGTCAGACTGGTTATTTGCAATAGCGCCGGTACTCATTCTCTTATTCTGTATTGTGCTGTTTATCTCACCGCTCGGGCGTATACGCCTCGGCGGCACTGACGCTGTGCCGGATTTCAAGATCCACTCCTGGATTGCGATGCTGTTTGCGGCCGGGGTCGGAATTGGATTCATGTTCTATGGTGCCGCGGAACCTCTGGCCTATTATACTGACTGGTATGGTACGCCCCTGAATGCAGAACCGAACACGCCAGAAGCAGAACGACTTGCCTTCAGCGCCACCATCTTCCACTGGGGCATAGCGCCTTGGGCGATCTATGCAATCGTTGGTCTCGCGCTCGGCTATTTCGCTCACAATAAAGGCTTACCGCTCACGATACGCTCTGCTTTTTATCCAATCCTCGGAGAACGTGTCTGGGGCTGGCCCGGCCACTTCATAGACCTGTTTGCGGTTGTCTCGACGATCTTTGGTCTGGCGACAACTATTGGCATCGGGGCAACGCAGGCGGCAAGCGGGCTTGGCTATATCTTTAAGTTCGAGCCGAATATCGCGGTACAGATAAGCTTGATCGCCGCGATGTCAGGGTTGGCTGTCTTGTCGGTGTTACGCGGTCTGCATGGAGGGGTAAAACTTCTAAGCAACATCAATATGGGCGTTGCGTTTGCCTTGTTAGTGTTCGTTGTTATCGCCGGGCCGACAACGCTGATCTTCACAGGCATCGGGCAGAATTTCCTCGCCTATATTCTTGATACACCCGCGCTCACGGGGTTTGTCGGGCGCGAAGACGTTGCGTGGTTCCATGACTGGACGATTTTCTATTGGGCGTGGTGGATATCATGGTCCCCATTTGTTGGTATGTTCATCGCACGTATCTCAAGAGGACGAACAGTACGGGAATATTTTTCCGTAGTTCTTTTTGCACCTTTCACAATTTGTGTTGTCTGGTTCACGGCCTTTGGAGAAACGGCGATTTGGCAAAATAAATCTGGGAAAGGTGACCTCGGTGATGGCATGAACAGCGCGTCGCTAGTTCTGTTTCAAATG
The DNA here is from genome assembly GCA_965263325.1 of Hyphomonadaceae bacterium. Lineage (GTDB taxonomy): Bacteria > Pseudomonadota > Alphaproteobacteria > Caulobacterales > Hyphomonadaceae > CBDHGY01. The sequence goes on from CBDHGY010000002.1 coordinate 139,110, forward strand.
CTATCAGAAATGCCGCTTGCGGAGATTACCTCGGCAGCGGCAATATTGCTTCTCATTGTGTTTATCGTCACATCCGCCGATTCAGGGGCGCTGGTTGTCGATACGATCACGAGCGGGGGAAAAACAGATGCGCCCGTTGCCCAACGCGTTTTCTGGGCCTGCCTACTTGGCTTGACCGCTTCAGCCCTACTTTATGGTGGTGGAAAATCAGCTTTGCAGTCGTTGCAAGCCGGGACAATTATTGCGGCCTTACCGTTCACAGTTATTTTGCTTATCAGTTGCATCAGTCTCTATTTGGGTATGCGAACAGAGGTTGAACTCCTAGACAAAAGTCCGGAACTAGCGGCTCAGTCCAAGCCTTGAGGACTTTAGCAAATATATCAATCCTTTAGTCACTCATGCGGCCTCCGAGCTAGATACTTTTGATATATCAGACCCGAAATTTGACCTGACGCTTCTTCGTCTTGTCTATCGGTTGCAGAGATTGCAGGCTTAGCCGCTTTGTGAAAACAGAGCGGTCTATTTTTGCAGCGAAGCTTGCGGTGCTGCACTCATCGGCGGATGGCTGGACTTTCCATTGGAAGATCGCCTGCGCGTTTTGCAAGGTAAAGCTCAAGGGCCACATAAAGCGGATCGCCAAGTGGTTTCGGTTCTGCGCGGATTCCGGTATTGCAGTCTTGCAAGCGTCTGTGCAGCGACCCCAGAGTTTGCCACTCCAACCGGTAGGCGGGAAAGCCATTTCCGTGACCTTGGCTGATCGTATCACCGCGCAGCTTTCGGCCCCAGTTTTCATTATGGCATTGGGCACATGAAAAGTTGAGCTGGCCGCGGCGCGTATAGAATTCGTTTTTACCCACCTCATAATGCGCGCGCGCTTCGCCTTCTATGGAAACATTTATCGGAACGCCGTTTGATTGGTGGGCAATAAACGCTGAGAGCGCAAGAAGGTCTTCGCTTTCATATGGGAGTTGCTTTTTATCCTGATATCGCTCACGGCACGCATTGATTTGCCGCTCCACATTAAAGAGGTCTCCGGTTTGAGGGTCGATCTTTGGAAAGGTTGAGGCCACAGATGCCAATCGATTTTCGTGGCAGCTCGCGCAACTTGGTTCGCCTTTTGTCGAAGACTTAAAAAGTTGCTCACCGGCCTCGACCCAGAAGAATCCTGGATTCTCAAATTGATCCGTTTGCTGTGTACGCGTTTCTGGGGTCAGGAAAAGCGAACCTGATGTAATGTCGGTTTTTCTAATATCTGATGTTTTGGAACGTTCAGGTTTAGGATCGCCGCTGCAGGCGCTGAGCAGTAAGCCAAAGATGAAGGCGCGAAGGATCATTCGACCGTAAGGTCAGCAGTTTCGCTCCACACTTTGCCATGCTGATCGGTCCAACGGAATGTAAGTGTGCCCGTCTGGGTCGCAATGGTATGGAAGCTCAAAAAGGGATTGGCTGAGATGGCTGGATGGAAGTCAGCGCTGAACACCAACTCGTCATTATACAGACATTCAAACAGTGTGATGATGTCGCGCGCAATGGCGTCCCCTTTCTGGTCACGGCGGTAGCCGCTTTCCATGTCGTGTTTAATCATGGCCTTGAGGGGAATTACATCTCCTGCTTTCGCAGTTTTCGGAGCGGAAATTCTGATGGTCGTCATCGCTGCCTCCTAGCTCAAAACACAAGCGGCGAGCGTTACAAGCGTTGTTGCTGTGCCAATCCAGAGCGAGTTGTCGCTAAGCTCAGCAACTGCTCGCACGGTCTGCGTTCCTCCGAGGCGTACACGCGTGGAGACCTCAGCCTTTCCTGATCGAGGCCCAAGATAAAACGTCGTGATTTTCGGTATCGGATTTACAGGAGAGAAGACCGCAACCTGCTTTACATAATCATCTCGTGTCATCGGGCTTTCGACCGAAACTGTAAGGGGAACCGAATATCCATTTTCTGCAAGCGGTGGCAGATCCAAATTGACCCGGCCTTCGTTTATCGGTCGGTCGCCGAAGTGTTCCCGGATCGCGGCCTGCATATCTTCGGGAGTCGCAGATGCTGTTACTGGTATGGCGGAAACGAACACGGCTCCCGCGCCCAATTGCATAAGGCGGCGGCGGTTCATCTGAGGCATAGGTGTTTTCATCATAATCACCTCTTTTGGGCGGCGAGATAGGCAATAACGTCTTCGACGTCTTCGCGCGATAGAACTGTGCTTCCAACGTACTCTGCTCCGACATCATATAAGTCGTGATCGCGAAAATATGAAGGCATCACAGCCCCTGGCTGGACACTTTGATAGTCAACAACTCGTAATCTCAATTGCGCGAGCGACAAGCGGTCTCCAACGAAACTGAGATCCGGGCCGAGATTGCCCTGAAATTCGGCTTCCAGCCCGCCAATTTGATGGCAGAGCACGCAATGCCCAAGCTCGCGGTCAGAAAACACTTTTTGGCCCCGTTCAGGATCACCAGGCTCTCCCGTCAAGGATGCCGGAATTGTATCGTCTACGATCTCATAAAACGTCGTTGCTGATTGGCGGTTCTCGCTACACCCGATCAGCGCTGCTAGCACGAAAATTAGTGCCAACTTCACCCGAAGGCCTCTCTCGTAATTGCGCGAAACCAGTCGCGAGCCTGATCGGCTTCCCTGCGGCGCTCAGATAGTTTCGCGTTCAGCGGTGTGGTGCCACCAGCATTTTGCACGCTTTGAAGAACGCCGCCTTCATTCTGATAAACGGCTGAGATAGACACCGCTTCGTCGGGCGTTACGAATGAGTAGCAGGTGTTCACCAGCTTTGTGGGCTCCGGTGGTAAATCCATTAGTGATCGTGCCACGGCGACCGCACATATCTTTGCCTGTAAGTTTGCTGAAAAGGCAGATTTCGGCATCGGGTTAGCGATGGAGGCATCTCCAATGACATAGATGTCTTTACGTTGCTTCGATTCAAAACTCATTCCATTAACGGGGCACCATCCTGTTTTGTCTGTAACGCCTGCCGCTTCGGTAATATGGGCCGCTTGTTGCGGCGGGATAATATTGGCGACATCAGCGCGTATATTTTCAAAATCAGTGTGAATGGCCATTGCATCGGGATCTACGCGAATGACGCGTCCGTCGTCGCTTGCGCCGCGCCATTCTAGGAAATCTGAATAGTGTTCTGCCCATGCTTGCTTGAAGAGCGGCTCTTTTGAGAATGAATCTTTCGCATCGAGGACGATGAGTTTAGAGCGCGGCTTTTGTGCTTTCAAAAAATGCGCGATCAGGCTTGCTCGTTCGTAGGGGCCCGGTGGGCATCGATAGGGCGCGGCCGGTACCGACATCACAACAGTTCCCCCATCTTCCATCTCTCGAAGCTGGGCGATCAATGTGTTTAGCTCGGTTGCTGATCCCCAGGCAGCCGGCATTTTCGAGCGGGCTGCAGCATCGTAGCCTTCAATTGCGTTGTCACGAAAACGAATGCCGGGTGCCAAGATCAGTCTGTCAAATGGCAAGGATGCATCTTCCAGAACGACCGCGCCCTTATCGTCGATACCTAAAGCGAGTTGTCTTACGTGTCGGACATTTTCGTAGTCATCAAAATTCAATTCAAAAGTTTGCGACGATACGTCCGCAGCACTGTGCACGAGCAAGTTGCTGAAAGGGCAAGAAAAATAGGGAGTGTTACCAGAGATCAGAGTGATTTCAGCCGATGGGAGCAATTGCGCCAGAAACCTGGCCGCGGTCGCTCCACCGAACCCGCCGCCGATGATGCCAATTTTGGCATTTTTCGCGGCATGCGCGGGCGGCGCGAGGCGAAGTGCCGCTGCCACGCTTAGGGCCCCAAGCAGCATTTCCCGGCGATTGATCACTTCGCACCTCCCGCGTTGGAGGCAAGGTAACCGGCAATGGCTTCCAACTCTTCATCGGAGTATCCGCGTGCCAAGCGGTGCATAACGGTCGAACCCTCACTATCGTCTTTGTAAAACTGCATACGTGTGAGGAGGTCGCTTTCGCTCCAGCCCGTCAGGTCGGTAAGGGCTGATCCGCCAATGGCATGGCATCCAGAGCATGCGCTCGAAAGCGCATACCCTGTCTGATTGAGTGATGCTGAATTGCCTGCATCACCTTTTCCCGTCTGTTGCTCATCGCAAGCTGGTAAGAGCGCAATAATTGCAATTAGCGCTAAGCGTATCACTTAGATTTCTCGCAGATTTTGGTCCCCAATAGGTAGCTTGCGAACACGCTTGCCAGTGGCGGCAAAAATAGCGTTAAGGACCGCAGGCGGCGCTACAGCAATTGTTGGCTCACCGACACCTCCCCAGAAACCACCTGACGGCATCACAATGGTTTCTACGCGCGGCATCTCTGCCATACGCATTGAGTTAAATCGATCGAAATTGGTTTGGTCGATTTCGCCATTGGTGTGAGTAATGTCTCCGTGAAGCATGGCTGAGAGACCGTACACAAAAGAGCCCTCGACTTGCGCCTCGATTTGTTGCGGGTTTACTGCAAAACCAGGATCGGTGGCAGCAACGATCCTGTCAATCTTAAGTGCACCATCATCACTGACGGTGACTTCAGCGCATGCGGCTACATATGAGCCGAAGCCATACATCACACACAATCCGCGATGCTTGCCATCCTCAGAACCCCATCCTGATCGATCTGCGACTGCCTGAAGAACAGCTTTGGCTTTGTCATCCTTGAGATACGCTAAGCGGAACTCGAGCGGGTCACGGCCCGCTGCGTGAGCGAACTCATCCATAGCGCATTCTAGATAAATGGCATTCTGGTTTAGGTTCACACCGCGCCAAAACCCTGGACGAACTGGCGGGTTCCGCATGGCATGGTCAACCAGAAGATTATCGAACCCGTATTTGAGCGTTTGATCTTCAAGGCGAGGATTGACCCCCGACGGAACCAGCCCTTGGAATGTCGCAAGGTCTGCCCCTTCATAAAGAAGCTGCGGCAACAGCGCTGCCAAAATAGACTGACCCGAAATTCGAAGGTGAAGTGCGGTTAGATTGCCTTCAGCATCTAGCGCGCCTTTGACCTTACCCTTTGTGACCGGGTGGAAGAATCCATGTGTCATGCTTTCTTCGCGCGTCCAGAGCAGTTTAATCGGCGTGCCCGGCATTTCCTTTGCGATCAGAACGGCTTGGGTGACGTAGTCTGCGCTGCCGCGCCGGCCAAAGCCGCCGCCAAGATGCAGTTTATAGACGTCACAATTTTCGATTGCCAGGCCGGAAGCTTCCGCAGCCGCAGCAAGCGCTGCTTCGCCATTTTGCGTTGGACACCAGACTTCACATTTGTCCTCGGTCCAGAGGGCCGTTGCATTCATCGGTTCCATGCAGGCATGATTTTGTGCAGGCATATTATATGTGGCTTCGATCACTTGCGCCGCATTCTCGAATGCTTCCTGAACGTTTCCGGAGAAGTTTCCGACAAAGACGTTTTCGCTAGAATCCAGACCAGCCTCGAGTTCTTCATCGAATTCAGAACTGGTGAAGTCTGAGCCGCCTTCCCACTCGATCGGAAGGGCAGTCAGTGCCTTGTTCGCGCGCCACCATGTGTCGGCCACAACCGCAACCGCATTGTTGCCGACAGCAACAACTTTCTTCACACCGGGCATGGACATCACCGCATCAGCATCGAAGCTTTTTAACGTTGCGCCTATTTTAGGATTTTGGCGAATGGACGCGTTTAGCATGCCGTCGAGTTGAACGTCTGCTCCATACACTTGCTTGCCAGTCAGCTTGTCTTTTGTGTCAAGACGAAGCTTGGGTTGACCGATGATCGTCCATTCGGACGGATCTTTCAGTGTGACTTCTTCAGGCGGCGTAACGGCATTCGCGGCAGCAGCGATCTTTCCATAAGTGGTGGATTTGCCTGAGGCTTCATGTGTGATGACACCTTTAGAGACAGAGCATTCGCCGGCCTCCACACCCCACTCATTCGCGGCGGCCTGGACCAGCATCATGCGCGCAGCGGCAGCACCTTCGCGAACATATTGCTGACTACCGCGCAAGCCTTGGCTTCCGCCAGTTGAATAATCGCGCCACACGCGGTCGCGCTTCAGATTTTCGCCGGGTGTTGGATATTCGGTTGTGACCTTGTCCCAATCACATTCCAATTCTTCAGCCACGAGCTGGGCAAGACCGGTGAGTGTGCCTTGCCCCATTTCAGAGCGTGCGATCCGCACGGTGACAGTATCATCATGGTGGATATGGACCCAAGCATTTACTTCCGGGTTTGGCGGAAGATCTGAATAATCCGGGACAACTGCCTCAGGAGTTGCAGCGGTTTCTTCAGAATCTGTACCGCCGCCGCAGGCAGCAAGCACGCCCACTGACAGACCGGTTGCGCTGGCCCCGATGATAAACTTTCGGCGGGAGACGTTTTCTATAACAGACATAAGTTTTTCTCCCCTTTACGATTTCTTCGCGGCGAGTTTGATCCCGTCGCGAACCCGGTCGAGCGTACCGCACCGGCAAATGTTTGTAATCTCGGCATCGATATCCTCATCCGTCGGGTTTGGGATATCGTTCAGCATCCCCGCAACGGCCATAATCATACCGGGTTGGCAGTATCCGCACTGGGGAATGTCGAGTTCTGCCCAGGCTTGTTGAACAGGATGAGAGCCGTCTTCAGACAAACCCTCGATTGTCGTAATCTCTTCTTCTCCGGAAAGCGCGGCAATCGGATAAGTGCAGGAGCGCACCGCCACGCCGTCAATGTGCACCGTGCAAGTACCGCACTGTGCAATTCCGCATCCATACTTGGCACCTGTAAGGCCGAGTTGTTCTCTCAATACCCAGAGCAGAGGTGTGTCTTCTTCGACCTCCACGTTAACTGATTTTCCGTTGATTTTTAGATTCGCCATGTCATCCGCCTCCATTTCTCAGAGGTTCGCATTTGTTAAATCAATCGCCAAGGGAAATCTGAAATGTTGGGGGCGATAGCAGAGATGGCCACGAAGTGTCTAACTGTCTGCGCTCAAGGCTTTGACTCATTGAGTTTCGAATGGCTGGACCAAGCGCGTATGCTAGGAATCTAAAAGGGACACCCCTAGCGGGAGAGCCAGTCTGGTTGCTCTGGATATTCTTCAATTGCCTGCGCTCGTCATATTTTTTGAGTGCGAAGGTTCGCTTAAAGGGCGAATGGCAGTATTCCGGAGTAAGAAAGCCGCCCAAATCGACGTTGCGTTGACAGCGCTGTCATGTTATCTGCATCACCACATTTCTTGGGAGATTCGACTTGGCCACATTCGTACCCGTCGATCCGTTCAACATCGTTATATTCGGCGGAACGGGCGATCTCACGCAGCGAAAACTTCTACCCGCTTTGTTTCATCGTTGGAAGGACGGCCAGATTCCTGAAAACAGCCGGATTATTGGCTCGGCGAGAACCAATATGGACGGAGAGGCGTATCGGCAATTTGCGAGAGAGGCGTGCGAGAAGGATACCGTCGCCGGCAATTTCAACGATCAGGCCTGGGACGCATTTGCCAAACTTCTCGACTATCAGGTTTTGGACGTCCTTGCGGATGATGCTGATTGGCCAGCGCTCAAAGAAAAACTCAACGGCGATATCGATATAAATGTCTACTATCTCGCGACAGCGCCTCGTCTCTATGTCGGGATATCGACTGCACTTAGCAGGGCGGGGCTCAACACGCCAAACGCCAGAGTAGTTCTGGAAAAACCTATCGGAACCGATCTGGCCTCCGCGAAAGCGATTAATGACGGGGTCTGTGAGCATTTTGACGAAGGGCAGGTTTACCGGATTGACCACTATCTCGGAAAAGAGACTGTGCAGAACCTCATGGTTCTCAGATTTGCCAACCGTTTGATGGAGCCGGTATGGAACCGCTCTTCCGTTGAGCACGTCCAAATTACGGTGGCGGAAGGATTGGGCCTGGAAGGACGCGCTGGCTACTACGACAAGTCTGGTGCCCTTCGCGACATGGTTCAAAATCATATGCTGCAGCTTCTTTGTCTGACAGCCATGGAGCCACCGCTCACATTTAGCGGGGATGATGTGCGAACGGAGAAACTGAAAGTGCTACGTGCGCTGCGTCGTTTCACGCCTGAACTCGCCAAGCGAGACACCGTTCGCGGCCAATACACGGCAGGCATCGTAAACGATGAAAAAGTCGCTGGGTATGCTGATGAACTCGACGAAGAAGCGCCGAGCCAAACAGAGACTTTTGTCGCAATCAAAACATTTGTTGAGAATTGGCGCTGGGCGGGGGTTCCGTTTTACCTTCGCACCGGCAAACGAATGACTGAGCGGCGATCTGAGATTGTGATTGCTTTTAAACCTGTTCCACACTCCATATTTGGTGACGAAGGCACGGAGGCCAATCGCCTCGTCATTCGTCTTCAGCCTGACGAAGCGGTTGGGCTTTACGTCCAAATTAAAGAACCTGGGCCGGGTGGGCTTCGAATAAAGTCGCTTCCTCTGAACTTGTCTTATGCTGAGAACTTCACGCTTCGCTACCCGGACGCATATGAGCGGCTTTTGATGGATGTCGTGCGCGGCAATCTCGCGCTATTCATGCGCCGCGATGAGGTCGAGGCTGCATGGGAATGGATCGATGGGTTGATAGAAGCCTGGGGCGCTGACAGTCAATCACCTGACAAATACGCAGCCGGTAGCGAAGGGCCGGTTTCTTCCGCGGTTTTGATGGACCGCGACAGTCGCTCGTGGTGGGGATCCTAAATGCAGCAAAATAAGCTCACGATCCGGGAATTCGAAACCCGGGATCTTGCGAGTAAAGCCGCCGCAGAAATGCTAAGCGACGTTCTCAGTAGGGAGATCGAGTCGGGCAAGCGCGCATCGTTTTTATCATCGGGTGGATCAACGCCCATTGCATTGCTGGAGAATATGTCAGGGTTCGATCTGGATTGGTCAAAAGTAGACGTGGGATTGGTTGATGAGCGCTGTGTGTCAGCAGATCACTCAGCTGCCAATGCAGGTCTAATTAAACGTCATTTGCTACACCACTATGCCGAAGCTGCTACCTTTGTGCCGATGTTTCAGATGGCCCAGAAATGCGACGGGGTCACGGAAATTGCGTCGAAACTTTACGATGAGTTGATGCCGCCGAGCGCAATGTTGCTTGGCATGGGGGCTGACGGTCATACCGCGAGTTGGTTTGCAGGAGCAAAAAATATTGAAGATGCATTCGGGGCAAAGGATCAATGCGTTGTGAAGATAAATGCGCGCGGCTGTTCTGTTGCGGGTGAGGTTACAGATCGTCTAACGCTCACACGGTCCGCCGTCGCAAGCGCAAATTTCGCGCTCTTGCTGATTTTCGGTGAAGAGAAAAAGCAGGTGCTGTTGGATGCGCTATCTATGAGCGTCGACGAAATGCCAATTCGAGCGGCAGTCGAAGATCTGGGAGATCGATTAGTAACGGTATGGGCTCCATGACGAAATTACATCCAGTCATTCGAACGGTTCTGGAGAGGATCGAGGCGCGCAGCGAAAGCTCACGCCGCGCTTATCTTGAGCTCCTGCGATCCCGGCGTCCGACGGGTCTTGCGCGCAAGCGTTTGACCGAAGGCAATCAAGCGCACGCATCAGCTGGGTGTGCTGTTATTGATAAGACAGCGTTACTGGGTGCCGAATGGGTCAATATCGGCATTGTGACAGCTTATAATGACATGCTGTCCGCTCACGCTCCTTTTGAACACTATCCAGAAATTATCCGGCAGGCCGCGCGCGAAGTTGGTGCAACTGCGCAGGTCGCAGGCGGCGTTCCGGCGATGTGCGATGGAGTTACACAAGGCCAGGACGGCATGGAGCTGTCGCTCTTTTCGAGAGATGTCATCGCACTCGCATCTGCTGTGTCTCTCAGCCATGACACCTTTGATGCAGCACTTCATCTTGGTGTGTGCGATAAGATCATTCCAGGCTTGGTCATGGCGGCGCTTCGATTTGGCTGGTTGCCGCATGTGTTCATTCCGGCAGGACCGATGCCGTCAGGTCTATCCAATCCTGAAAAGGCGCGCATTCGACAGGAATTTGCCGAAGGTAAAGTCGGCAGAGACGTCCTGTTAAAAGCAGAATCCGAGAGTTATCATTCTCCGGGTACTTGTACGTTTTATGGAACGGCAAACTCCAATCAGATGATGATGGAGGTGATGGGATTGCATGTGCCGGGCGCGGCATTCGTGAACCCCGGTACGCCTCTGAGAGAAGCGCTGACGCGCGCGGCTGTGAAGCGTTCTGCAGAACTCGCGTTTAATGGTGATTATACGCCTATGGGTGAAATGATTGATGCGCGATCAATCGTGAACGCAATTGTCGGCCTCATGGCAACTGGCGGGTCGACCAATCATGCACTGCATATTCCTGCTATGGCGTCGGCGGCGGGCATTCAGGTGACGCTTGACGACTTCCACGAGATCTCTTCGGTCACCCCATTGCTCTGCCGGATTTACCCAAATGGGACGGCAGATGTGAATCATTTTCACGCCGCTGGCGGTATGGGCTTTGTTGTTCGCGAACTGGTCAACGCGGGGCTCATGATTGGTGACGCGAATGGAATTACAGGCCAGATTTCGTCTTATGCACAGGAACCTTTTCTTGAAGGTGAAGAGCTCGTCTGGCGAAATGCTCCGGAAGAAAGCGGTGATCTGGATGTTTTGCGGCCCGTCTCCGATCCATTTTCAGATGAAGGTGGATTGCGGCTGATGAACGGGCCGCTTGGTCGCGGTGTCTCTAAGATATCTGCCGTGAAGCCAGAGCATCGTGTTGTAAATGCCCCAGCTAAGGTCTTCAACGATCAGAACGATCTTAAGGCGGCGTTTTCGGCGGGCGAATTAACGGAAGATTTTGTCGCCGTCGTTCGTTTTCAGGGGCCATCGGCAAACGGCATGCCGGAATTGCACTCTCTGTCGCCGGTGCTCGGTGCGCTTCAGGATCAAGGCATTAAGGTCGCGCTGGTCACGGATGGGCGAATGTCGGGCGCATCTGGAAAAGTGCCAAGCGCGATCCACGTCAGCCCTGAAGCTGCGCGAGGTGGGCCACTCGCAAAAGTTCGTGATGGCGATATGATGCTTGTCGATTGTCAGAACGGTTTGCTCGAAATTCAGATAGAGCAAAATGAGTTTGATGCGCGCGATGCAGCTGTGTTCCGGCCTAATCAATCGCAATCAGGGCTTGGTCGAGAATTATTCTCCGCGTTTAGAGATGGTGCGGCTGATACGGAAACGGGCGCTAGTCTGTTCACTCTGTTGGCAGGGCGCTAAAAATGACGCGTAAAGTTCTTGTGGGAGATGTTGGCGGCACGAGCGCTCGGTTTGCTCTAGCCTATAAGGATGAGGATGGCCGTCCTTTATTGGAAAATTTCCAGAAACAGCAAAACGACGACTTCGAGAGTCTGAGTGATTCTCTGTCGAATTATATTTCCGAAACTGGTGCCAGGGCCGATACAGCTCTAATAGCTGTCGCAGGTCCGATTGATAGAGAAGGTTGCGCGCAGCTTTCAAATAGGCAGTGGCCGCTTATCAAGCCGCGGGTGTTGCAGTCAAAACTTGGCTATTCTGCTGTAAAACTCGTCAACGACTTTGCTGCTATGGCACGGGCGGTGCCTGAAATGCCTGAGTCCGCATTTGTGGAAGTCTTGTCCGGTTATAGCGATCCGAATGCCCCGTTGTTGGTGACAGGACCGGGCACTGGATTTGGAGTGGGAACGCTAATCCCTCTGATGAGCGGAAATTATCATGTGCTAACTGGTGAAGGCGGGCATGCGGCCTATGCTGCGCACACAGTGCGCGAGGCAGAATTGGCAGAGCGCCTGATGGCGGCCTACGGATATGTATCGACGGAAATGGTTGTTGGTGGCGTTTGGCTTCAACCTGTTTTTGATGTGTTGAGCGACATGCACAGCACCCCGCGCCGTAAGATGAGCCCAGCTGAAATTATGGATGCAGCTGAAGCGGGTGATCCTGTCTGTCTCGAAGTATGCGAGTTGCGTGCAAGGTCAATCATGGGCGCGGTTGGCGACGGTGTTCTGATTAATGGCGCGAAAGGAGGCGCCGTGCTGACGGGGGGCGTTGCTGAGCGCATGGTGAAATGGTTGAAAGAGCCTGCGGCGATCGCGCGGTTTTATGAGCGCGGCAGCCATTCCAGCTATATGCAAGATGTGCCTGTGCGTGTGATGACGTCACCTGAAGCACCTTTGACAGGCGCCGCGGCTTTAATGTTCGATTACAAGGTCAATTAAATGGATAAATCACTAATTGAAGCGCGTTCAGCTGCTGCTGGAATCGTGCCTGTGCTAACAATCAATAACGCTGAACATGCGGTGCCGCTTGCGCGGTCCCTGGTGGAAGGCGGCTTGGATGTTCTGGAAGTTACTTTAAGAACGCCCGCTGCGATAGAGGCAATTGAGCTGATTTCTAAGTCGGACATAAACTGCATCATTGGTGCAGGTACCATTATTTCAGAAGGGGATGTTGAAGCGGCGAACAAAGCAGGCGCTGAGTTTTTGGTGACACCCGGTACGCCAGCCTCCTTGTTGCCGGCACTTTTAGACTATGACGGATTGGTGTTTCCAGGGGCGTCAACTGCAAGTGAGGTCATGACCCTTTACAATGCAGGCTTTGACTTACAGAAATTTTTTCCGGCCGAGGCGAGCGGTGGAGCGAAGTTCCTAAAGGGCTTAGGCGGCCCATTGCCGAATGTCAGGTTCATGCCAACCGGCGGCATCAACGTGAATAATATAGCTGATTATTTGTCCCTGAAAAATGTTCTTGCCATCGGCGGAACATGGATCGCGCCAGCAGACAGAATTGATGCGGGTGATTGGTCCGAAATCTCGGGCCGTGCACGCGCGGCGAAGCAACTCATGAACGAGACAATTTCGGGCTAAACGTGATCCAGATGCCAAGCTCGAATTCCGCCCAGACGCTTATCCAGTATGCGCGCGACTATCTGAAAACGGCAGCGCAGGCGGTCGACACAAATCCGCAAACGAATTCTGTATTTGCGTTTGCAAGCGCGGAATTTGAGCATCTTGAGAGTGGACATCGCAGCATTGCTGAGCTGGAAGCGCTGGTTGACCACCTCCATGGCGAATTAAGCGATCAGCGTGCGGCTGTGTTTCGAAAGCAGCACGAAAGTGTCTTGGCGGGTGATCCCTGGATTGATGTTGATGCGCACTTCAGCGCTTTAGTCAAAAAGGGATGGGGGGCTTATAAAGCAGAAGTAGAGACCGCGCGCGGCGGAATCGTGTTTACAGCCCACCCAACCTTCGCGCGCTCCATAGATATGCGCCGTGCATTTGTTGAGCGAGTTGAACGTCCTGACTTACAAACTGCTGAAGCACTCCTGACTGCTGTTAGTCAGGACGGCCGCCGTTGGTCATCTTCGATCTCGCTGGCGGGCGAGCATGCAGAAATTCAAAATGCCGTAGAGAATCTGCACGTCGCCATGGAGGGCTTGGCGAGCAAAATAATTGATCATGCGAAGACCTCATTTCCGGATGATTGGCGAAGCTTGAGGCCAGTTTTGCCATCGGTTGCAAGTTGGGTGGGTTACGATCTCGATGGAAGAACAGACATAGAGTGGTGGCATTCTGTGGCCTTGCGATTGTCCGAAAAGGCCGTGCAGCTCAGCCGATATGCTGAAAAACTGGATCAAATCGGGACTGCGAGCGATGCCGGGCGCAAGCTGATCGGGCGGTTAAAAGCAGCAGCAAAAGCGGCAGAAAGTCAGGCAAGTCTCTTTCGTCAAGACCTCAGCGATCCTGATATGCTCATCGCGGCTGCGAAAGGAGTTTCAGAAAACTCCAAGGACGGTATCGTTTCTAGCTCTGGCATTTCAGATACGTTGACGGAAATGATTGCCGATGCAGAAACCACGAGCGATACTTGCCGCGAATTGATGATCCTCAGGGCCTTGGTCGATTCATTAAAACTCGGAACCGCGCGCATACATCTTCGTGTTAATGCGGCGCAGGTCCGCACAGTTATTCAGCGTGACTTGGATCTCGACACCGAAAACCGCGAGCTCGGCAGAATGGCTCTGCAAAAACTATCTGGAAAAGCGAGTGAAGATCCGAGCCGGGCTGTCAACTTTGCCGAACTTTTCTTGGAGAAGTCTACCGCGCAGCGCCAATTCATGATGTGTGCGCTATGGCTGAAATACATCGACGGTGAATCTCCGATCCGCTTTCTGATAGCAGAAGCAGAGAACCCGGCGACGGTCATGGGCGCGCTGTTTCTTGCGCGCCAATACGGCATCGAAGAGTCGCTGGATATTTCTCCGCTGTTTGAAACACCAGAGGCGCTGGAGTCCGGGGGACGATTTATCTCCCGATTGCTCGAAGAGCCTGCTTTTCAGGAGTATCTGGAGAAGCGCGGTTACCTGTCGATCCAGCTTGGATTTTCGGATGCTGGTCGGTTTATCGGTCAGGTTTCAGCAGACATGGCAATCGAGCGCCTTCACAATCTGATCATTCGTGCGCTTGCGGAAAAGACAAACAATATAGGTCTTTTGATTTTTAATACGCATGGCGAATCCATGGGCCGTGGCGCGTATCCTGGGAAGTTCAAAGACCGGTTCGATCATGTCTTGACACCGTGGACGCGCGCTGAGGCACATGCACGCGGCATTCAGCTTCAGCATGAGGTTAGCTTTCAGGGGGGTGATGGTATTTTACACTTTGCCAGTCGAGGTCTGGCATGCTCGACTTATGCTCATTGGTGCGTCCATCATTTCGAAGCTTCACCATCAGAAATCGATGATCCGTTTTATGTTGAAACTGATTTCGTATGGGATTTTTATCGCTCCCTTAGGGAGTGGCACGAGCGACTTTTTCATAATGCGGATTATGCGCGTTTGCTGGGTGATTTTGCCACCAACCTGCTTGTGCGCGCCGGATCCCGTCAACGCCGCCGCGCGAGCGGGCCAAAGGGACCGCGTTCTTTACGGGCAATTTCACACAATGCAACGCTTCAGCAATTAGGAATGCCCATTAATACTGCGGGAGGTGTTGGCTCATCCATCCGCAGGGAAACAGAGCGCTTGAAGTCCCTTATTGGCCGATCTGGCCGTATGCGCCATTTAGTACGGCTTGCGCTTCATGCTCGTATGCTGACCAGTATCCCTGTGCTGCGTGCTTATGCGAGCGTCTACGATCCAAGTTTCTGGGTGTCCTTCTCTCGCTATGGTGACCCTGACCGCGCGCAAACTTATCGGCGTGTCTACTACACTCTTCAGAAGGGTGACACGTTTCAGTCTATTAGCCGAATGGCGAATTTGTTCTCGATAGATCTTGCAAAATTCGACGATTTGCTCCGTGAGCTTGATGATGTGCCATCTAATCAGGAGCGCTATGATGAGCGCCGCGATTTGCATGTTTTACACGGCGTGCGTCAGGCGCTGATGATGCGCGCCCTCTCGATTGTGTGCCAGTTGCCGCGTATTTCCCGGCGTCACGATATTAGTCTTGAAGACTTTATCCAGATGATTGTCGAGATGCGTATTTCGGATGCGGCGGCTAAAATCCGGCAAGTCTTCCCGCAAGCCACGACAAAAGTTGAAAAACTTGCAGAGCTTGTAGACCCGGTCGATCCACGGTTTCAGCATGGATATGGCCAGATTCATCAGCAAGTTGTTGAGCCGCTTGAAGATATCGCGCGCATTCTGCACAAGTCGACGCTCGCGATTGCCGAGGCGTATGGAGCTTATGGGTAGACGGCATACAAAGAATAAATGTTCTTGATTTGTTCTTTTTGGTGGGATATGAGCTGGTATGCCATCTCGCAACTCTTCCAAAGCTCTGGCGGCTAAACTTTCCAGCCCCGAAACGCTGCATCCCGCTGTGCATCGCTGGCGACCAATAAAGGCGCAGCAGCCAGCAGAATTCCCCTTGGGTCTTGGCCAGACGGGTGTTCATGAAGTCTGTGAGGAAAGTTTTGGTGACATGGCGGCGCTGACAGGGTTTGCCCTAGCGGCGGCAAAGCCACGACGCGGCGCAATTGCCTGGATAGTGCAGCGGCGGCTTACTCTGGATCATGGCACATTTCTACCATCCGGTCTGCCTGACCTCTGCCGGAGCGTGCGCCCGATTGTATCTGTGGATGTGACTAAGCATCAAGACGGGCTCTGGACGATTGAAGAGGCTGTCCGTTCTGCTGCGGTTGGCTGTGTGATCGCCGAAATTGATTGCATGGATTTTACCGCATCGCGCCGACTTGCTCTTGCATCCGGGCGGCATGGCGTGCCGGTAATCTTATTAATGCCTTACGCATGCGAGGGCTCAACAGCGGCATCAGCACGCTGGCGAGTTTCGCCGCGTCCATCTTCCCAAAACTTGTTTGACCCGCGCGCGCCAGGGCATCCGCGCTGGCGCGCTGTGTTGGAGCGCACACGTCAGGCTCCGCACATGGCGGGGAAAGTATTTGATCTAGAGCTAAATGATGAAACGCTATCTCTCTCTGTGGTTTCCCGCTTGGCCTCTTACACGCCTGCGCCGTGCGCGCCGCGGACAAGCGAAAGGCAGCGCGCAGATATCCGTAAACGCGCCTGAGCTGCAGCGCCCATTCGCGTTGGTAGAGGCGGGTGTGCATGGTTTGCGTATCGCAGCCGCAAACAAGACTGCGCAAGCAGAAGGTGTCTCAGCAGGCTTGCGGTTTACAGATGCCAAAGCGCGTTGCCCAAGTCTGACATCAGAAGAAATTGACCACTCTGCGGATGCTGCGGCGCTGAAGGCATTGGGGTATTGGCTCATCCGCTTTGCCCCTCTTGTTGCAATTGATGGGCAAGATGGATTGATGCTGGAAACAACAGGCTGCGCGCACCTTTATGGCGGTGAAGCAGATATGGTAGCTGAAGTTTCGCGCTTGCTTGAGCGAGACCACATTCCCCACACTGTTGGCCTTGCGAGCACTCCCGGAGCTGCTAGTGCATTGGCGCGATCAAAACCAGGGACAATTCTCGCGCATGGTCTTGAGCGAGTGGGACTTTCAGACTTGCCGGTTGGCAGCCTGCGCTTATCAGTAGATGCTGAAACGCTCTTGCGCCGCTTCGGGTTAACGCGGATTGGTCAGCTTTGTGGCATTGACCGCGGTGCGCTTGCTCGGCGGTTTCGCTCACGCGAGGCTGCCGATGCGGTGCTATTACGATTGGATCAAGCACTTGGCCTGCGTCATGAGCCATTGGACCCTTTGCGACCGCCACCTCTTCAATCGGCGCGCTTTAACAGTCCGGAACCGATGTTTACGGCGGAGGCCATTCAGGTCGCGCTTGAGAAAATGTCGACCGATCTCTGCGTAGAACTTGCGCGCTTGGGGCAGGGAGCGCGGGGGTTTTCCCTCATCGCCTTTCGCTCAGATGGCAGTACCAGTGAGGTCGGCATAACTCTTGCGCGCCCAGCAAGATCACCGAAACATATCTTGCGCCTCTTTCGCGAAAAGATTGATCAGGTCGATCCAGGGTTTGGGATTGACCTGCTCTTGCTGGAGGCCCGGCGCGCGGGCGCGATGGATATTTCCGCCGTTGCTTTGTCCGGCGATCTTGCTGCAGGTGATACCGATGAGGTGGCGCTTGCCGCGCTTGCTGACCGGGTGACAGCAAAGCTCAGAGAAGGCGCAGTCTATGTCCATCATCCGGTTGAAAGCCATATACCAGAGCGTGCTTTAAGGCGGGAGAGTTTCGCGGGTCAGTTGCCAGATAAACCTTCAGGAAGTTCCGTAACCGGCCCCCGGCCTGTCCGCATATTTGCGGTGCCTGAGCGCGTAAAGGTCTTGGCCGAGGTGCCAGAGGGACCGCCGCAGAAGTTTATCTGGCGCAAAGTCACGCGGCAGGTAACGCGCGCTGATGGACCAGAGCGTGTCAATCCAGAATGGTGGCATCACACGGCTCCCCCGCCGCGCGCGATTAGCCCGGAAGGGGTATCCAAGAAATGGCTCGCGCCCAAGCTAGACCCTCGAGCGGATGCTGAGCTTATCAAAAAAATTCAAGCCAAACTTGTTGCTGAGGATGCACCTGATCCAGTTAAGAACCTTCCGCGTGCACGTGACTATTACCGCGTAGAAGACACAGATGGGCGTCGATACTGGCTTTTTCGCCAAGGGCTCTATGGTGACGGGCGCGGCCTGCATCCTGACTGGTTTATGCACGGACTCTTCGCATGACAAATTATGCTGAGCTTGCTGTCACGACGAACTTCTCTTTCCTGCGTGGGGCAAGCCATGCGGAAGAGTTGGTGCGCCATGCCAAAGCGCTAGGCCTCTCAGCGATTGGTGTTGCAGATCGAAATACGCTTGCAGGTATCGTGCGCGCGCATATTGCGGCGAAGGAGGCAGGGTTGAAGCTGCTTGTTGGTGCGCGGCTTATCCCGAATGATGGGCCAGAGCTGATCTGTTATCCAACGAACCGCGCCGCTTATGGGCGGCTCTCCAACCTACTCTCGAAAGGTAAGTTGCGTGCCGAAAAAGGCGAATGCGACATCGCGCTCAGCGATGTGATCTCTCATAGTGATGGTCAGATTTTTATTGTCATCCCACCGGATATTTTGACGGCTGAGTTTTCAGAGACGTTGGAACAGTTGTCTGAGTATTGGCCTGAATGTGTTTATCTTGGCGCGCGCTACACCTATGCTGGTCGTAATCGCGAACGTCTTGCCCGGCTTGCGGGTATGGGTGCCAAAGCGGGCGCTCCAATCGCCGCGATAAATGACGTGCTTTATCATGCGCCCGAGCGCAGACCGCTACAAGACGTGGTCACCTGTATTCGCGAGCACTGCACGATTTATGAAGCGGGTTACCGCTTGGAAGCCAATGCGGAGCGGCATTTGAAATCCCCGCAAGAAATGGCGCGGCTGTTTAAGGGGTTTGAACCCGCGCTTGCGCGCACATTGGAAATTGCCGAGCGCTGTAATTTCTCCTTGGATGAGCTTTCTTACGAGTATCCCGATGAACCCGTTCCACCGGGTATGACGCCGCAGGCACATCTGGAAGACCTTGCTTGGAAAGGAGCAGAATGGCGCTATCCAAATGGTATTCCAGAAAAGGTCGTTACAACTCTCAATAAGGAATTGCGTCTGATTGATGAGTTGAATTACGCACAATACTTTCTGACCGTGCATGACATTGTTGTTTGGGCACGAGAGCAGAGCATTCTTTGTCAGGGCAGGGGATCGGCGGCGAACTCTGCGGTGTGCTTTTGTCTTGGTATCACCAGCGTCAATCCGATGATGACAAGTCTTTTGTTTGAACGGTTCCTGTCAAAAGAACGCAAGGAGCCCCCGGACATAGATGTCGATTTTGAGCATGAGCGCCGCGAAGAAGTCATCCAATATGTGTATGAGCGTTATGGGCGTGAGAAAGCGGCGCTTACTGCCACAGTCATTTCCTATCGTCCGCGCTCGGCTGTGCGGGAAGTCTGCAAGGCGTTAGGTTTGTCAGAGGATATATCTTCCGCACTAGCTGGAACGGTTTGGGGCAGTTTTGGTGCAGGCGTAGAAGCGGTGCACATAAAGCAAGCAGGACTTGATCCCGGTAACCCGATGATCCGCCGCGCCATTTTTCTGACGCGCCAACTGATAGGATTCCCGCGCCACCTTTCCCAGCATGTGGGCGGATTTGTTCTAACGCGAGGGCCGCTCACTGAAACAGTGCCGATTGGCAATGCTGCAATGGAGGCACGCACTTTTATTGAGTGGGACAAAGATGACATTGCGGCTCTGAATATTATGAAAGTGGATGTGCTTGCGCTCGGCATGCTGACCTGTATTCGTAAGGCATTTGATATGCTCCGCATACATAAAGGCATCGAGCATGATTTGGCCAGTATCCCGGATGGTGATCCCGACACATATGATATGCTGTGCGAGGGTGACAGTCTCGGCGTGTTTCAGGTCGAAAGCCGCGCGCAGATGAACATGCTGCCGCGCCTGAGGCCGCGCTGCTTTTATGATCTTGTGATCGAGGTGGCGATTGTGCGCCCTGGGCCCATTCAGGGCGATATGGTGCATCCCTATCTTCGTCGCCGAAAAGGGATTGAAAAGCCGTCTTATCCCTCGCCTGCGCCGGAGTATGGCCCACCAGACGAGCTTGAGAAAATCCTTGTGCGGACGAAAGGTGTGCCGCTTTTTCAGGAGCAAGCGATGCAGATCGCCATGGATGCAGCGAAGTTTACAGCTGAAGAGGCGAATGGTTTGCGCAAAGCGATGGCGACTTTCCGCAAGAATGGAACGATCCACAAATATGAGGCGATGATGGTCAAGCGCATGGTTGCGCGCGGCTATGATCCAGTATTTGCCCAGAACTGTTTCAATCAAGTCAAAGGGTTTGGAGATTACGGTTTTCCGGAAAGCCATGCAGCATCCTTTGCGCTTCTCGTTTATGTGTCGAGCTGGCTGAAATGCCATCACCCGGATGTGTTCTGCGCAGCGCTGCTGAACAGTCAGCCGATGGGATTTTATGCACCGGCGCAGATCGTGCGCGACGCGCGTGAGCATGGGGTGGAGGTGCGCCCCGTAGATGTAAACCTATCTGATTGGGATAATCTGCTGGAGCCGTCTGACGGGAAGTACCTTGCAGTGCGGCTTGGCTTTCGCCAGGCTGACGGTGGTCGTGAAGATGAGATGGAAACGCTCATGGCTGCGCGCAACGGAGGGTATGACACGCCAGAAGATATTCGCCGACGGGCTGGTATTTCGCGTCGAACGATGGAGCTGCTCGCGGCGGCTGACGCATTTGGCTCAATGGAGCTTGATCGGCGCGCAGCGCTTTGGTCTGCACGCGGCGAGGCAGTTGGCAAAACACTTCCGCTTTTTGCCGCAGCCGATGTCGCAGAACAGGGACAAGAGGCCCGCGCGAAGCTTCCTAACATGCCGGCCTCTGAGCATGTTATTCAGGATTATCAGACTACGCGGCTTTCGTTAAAAGAGCACCCTTTAACTTTCCTGCGCGAACGCTACGGCGCACTGGGGCTGACCACCACGAAAGATGCTTGCGCGGCGGGTAATGGTCAGCGGGTTCAGACGGCGGGAGTTGTGCTTGTACGCCAGCGCCCTGGATCGGCCAGCGGTGTTTGCTTTATCACAATGGAAGATGAAACCGGTATTGCGAACTTAGTCATCTGGCCAAAGATCTTTGCACGTTATCGCTCTATTGTGATGGGCGCGCGCATTCTGCTTGTGAAAGGCCGTGTGCAGACAGCTGACAATGTCACCCATATTGTGGCGGAGCAGCTCATTGATCGAACCGGTGATCTCAGCTTGTTATCAGAAGATGCTCAGAATGATCCGCTAAAGCATGTGCTTGATCGGGCCGATGAAGTTATGCGACCAGTTCCCGAGCGCAAAGGGCCGCCCGCAAAGAGCGCTGGGCGTCACCCGCGTAATGTGCGCGTGATTCCCTCAGGCCGGAATTTTCACTAACAGATGTGGCGAACCGGGCGAGGCGCTCCAATCCCCAATAAACATTACAGGTCGAAACTTAACCTAACCAGCAAATTCCTGTCATCATAGTGTCACCGACACACACTAATTGCCAGCTTCCGAGGAAAACTTGCTATACTAGCGTTATGAGTGAAGAAATGGCCCTAGATGGGATCCAAACACCAGCACTGAATTATACTCAGCTACGCGATTTGTTGTGCGGAATGCCAGAGCCAATCATGCTGCTCGACCGTTCAGAAAAAGTTATTCTCGCAAATTCCAGCGCAGAAACCCTGTTCGGCGCAGAGCTCACGGGCGTACCGCTGGTACGCATTGTCAGGTGGCCAGAGGTGCTATCGATTACCGGCGCCGCCCTCAATGACGGGCAAATGGGCGAGGCGGTGTTTCAAACGACCGATAGCGCCAAAACAACTTACCGGGTCGTTGTGCACCCAATCTTGCTTGAGGATGATCGTGAACTCGCGGTGATCCTGAGTCTTCGGGATGTATCACATATTGAAGAAGCCGAGCGGATGCGAAGTGATTTCGTCGCCAATGTCAGCCATGAGCTGCGCTCACCTCTCACTGCGCTTTCCGGCTTTATCGAGACACTTAAGGGGCCTGCGAGCGACGACGAAGAGGCCCGCGACCGTTTCCTCGACATAATGGAACGTGAGGCAGCGCGAATGGAACGCCTCATTGATGATTTGCTCTCTCTGTCCAAAATCGAAGTTAATCGCCATATCCTCCCGCGTGAGACGGTTGATCTCACTGCTCTCATTCATGATGTTCGGGATGGTATGGGTCATCGTGTTGCAAAGCGCAGCGTAAGCATCACATATGAACTTATGGATCATCCCGTTCCGGTACTGGGTGACGGCGATCAGCTTACACAAGTCATCCATAATTTGATCGAGAATGCGATAAAATATGCAGGCGAGGCACCGGTAAGCGTTAAACAAACTTTGCTGGATTCCTGGCCGGGAATTCAAGGAAAAGTCGTGCGTTTTGAGGTGATTGATCAAGGTGGCGGTATCGCGCCAGAGCACCTCCCGAGACTAACGGAGCGATTTTATCGTGTCGATATCGGACGCTCTCGCGGCGCAGGTGGCACGGGTCTTGGATTGGCAATCGTAAAGCACATCGTCAATCGTCACCGAGGCCGACTCGAAATACAAAGCAAACCGGGTGAAGGCTCCACCTTTCGGGTCATATTACCTCGGACATCAGGGGAGGACTAACGCATGACTTCGAGATCAGTTTCAGCGCGCGTCCTGGCGAGCACTTATGTACGTAAGGGGGTATGATGTCAGCGCAAATTGTCACAACTTTCGAAGATGATCTTCAGCAGGTCGAGAGATTACTTGTTGAGATGGGCGGTCTTGTGGAACGTCAGATATTTGACGCGACCGCTGCGCTTCACGCCCGAGACATAGAATGGGCAAACCAGATCGTCGAAGGTGATCATGTCATTGACGCGCTTGAAAACGACGTCGACGAAAAAGTTATTCGCCTGATTGCGCTTCGTCACCCGCGCGGTGGTGATCTTCGCTTCACAATTGGAGCTCTGAAGGTTGCAAACAGTCTGGAACGCCTTGGCGATTATGCGAAAAACATGGCCAAGCGCACGCTTGTGATCAGTCAGTCACCACCTGTCGGCTCCATCACCTTAACTCTGAAGCGGATGTCTGAGCTTGTCAGCGAAATGCTGAAAGATGTGCTGGATGCTTACATCAAACGAGATGTCGCGCTCGCTGAATCTGTTCGCTCACGCGACGAAAGCGTGGACCAGCTATACAATTCCCAATTCCGGGAACTGCTGACTCACATGATGGAAAGCCCGAAAACCATTACGCCGGGCATGCATTTACACTTTATTGCCAAGAACCTAGAGCGGATGGGTGATCATATTACGGGTATTGCCGAACAGGTACATTTTATGGTCAAAGGCACAATGCCCGGCGACGACCGGCAAAAAAGTGATAACACGGCGTATGAAGCGCTTAGCGCGACAGGCAAAACTGAATAAATGCAATGGTAAATCCTACAGATCCGCTCATTCTTATTGTTGAGGATGAGGCCTCCCAGCTTGAGGTTTTAAATTATAATATTTCGGCGGCAGGATACCGCGTCACCACGGCCACTGACGGCGAAGAAGCGCTTCTAAAGGTATCTGAAGAAAGTCCAGACCTCATTCTTCTGGATTGGATGCTTCCGAGCCTTTCAGGGATTGAGCTTTGCCGGCGTTTCAAAAGCCAGCCCGAATCGCGCGACACACCCATAATAATGCTGTCGGCTCGCGGCGAAGAAGCAGATAAGGTCATGGGGCTGGAAATGGGTGCGGATGACTATGTCGCCAAACCATATTCAATCTCTGAGTTGATCGCGCGCATCAAGGCGAACTTGCGACGGGTGCGCCCCGCCGGCGCGGGTGTCACGCTTACATTCGAAGACATCTCACTTGATCCTGAAACGCACAAAGTTCATCGCGGCGGAATATTGCTAAAGCTCGGCCCGACCGAGTTCCGTTTGCTGACGACATTGATGGAGAAGCCAGGAAAAGTCTGGAGCCGCGAGCAATTGCTAGATCGAGTATGGGGCCGCGATATTTACGTCGATGGGCGAACCGTTGATGTTCATGTGGGCCGCCTGAGGAAAGCGCTCAAAATTCCAGGGTCTGAGGATCCGATCCGCACAGTTCGCGGTGCTGGATACTCAATTGGGTAATTACTCCGCTGTACTGCGCTCAGCAAGCTTGCGAAGGTTCTCTTCATGGCTACCTTTGTCGATCTTGTAAAAGAGCAGACAGATCAACAAGAGTGAGTAAAGTATCCACAGCGTTGGAACATATAGCGCGCCTAAATTCCAAAGAACGTCGTCACTAACTTTTGGAACAGCTTCGCATTGATCCGGCCCCAAGTTCTCGTTTCCTGCTTTAAGAGCGGCGCTAAATCCTGAGACCGTTGCGATTGTGCCAGCTAAAAACCCTCCAAGGCCAAGGGTCGACTTTCGGATAAACGTCACGGCGGCGAAGAAAAGCCCTTCGGAACGACGACCGGTCTTCACCTGGCTCTGTTCTACGAGGTCAGCAACCATGGCGGTTAGCAACGCTTGCAAAGCGATAATAAATCCAAGGTCTAATGTCAGTATTACGAGCAAAAGCGGAAACAGGACTGGATCAGTATTGTCGGGAAACCAACCAATCAGGCGCAGTAAGTAAGGAAGCGGGGCCACCGAAAACGCAATAACGCCAACCGTCAAAATCGCTTTTTTCTTGCCTAGCGCTTTTGCGAAAGTTGGTGCGATTAGGAAGCCCAAAAATGCGGACACGAAAACACAAGCCGTGTAAACGGCAATCTGCGCGGTCGAGAATTCCCAGAAGAACGTCAGCATCTGAAAAGCAAAAGTCGCCGAAACACCGCTGGCAATCGCGCCGAACAAATAGGCACCGAATATTGCCGCAAACGATTTTTCAGAGAGGGTTTCGAATACCTCTTTGAAAATGCTGACAATCGTCATCTTCCGTTTTGGTGGTGGGGGCGGCATATGTGGAATTCTCGAATGCGTTCCGAGTGATGAGATTATTATGAACAGGAATATGAGAATGGAGCCGATAATTCCGTACGTCGTATAGTTGGATTCAACGATGCGCCCATCAATGCAGGGGTCATTCGACGCGAATAACACGCCAAATGCAAATACGGTCATGAGATTTCCGAGCGTCCAGGCAAAATACAGCCTGTATGCAGCAAGGCTGGAACGCTCGTCATAGTCCTGAGTGAGTTCGGCGTTCAACGCTGAGCTCGGTGTCTGGAAAAACGAAATCAGTGTTCGGATAAGGATCGCCATACCAGTGAGGTAGAGGAATTTTACAAAGTCGGATCCTGCAGGCGGTTGCCATATTAGAAAGTAACAAAGGGCGACTGGCAAAGCAGAGGCGTACATAAAGGGATGCCTGCGCCCCCACTTTGAGCGCCAATTATCCGAGATATATCCAATAATTGGATCGCTTATCGCATCGAAAACCAGCGCTATAAAAAGTGCCAAGCCCACAAAGAAGGCATCAACTTTCAGGACCACTGTATAAAAGAAAAAAAGGAAATATACGAACCCGTTGTCTTTAACGCCGACCGCGCCGAGTCCGATGCCATGCGCCACCTTCGTTAGTATGGGCAGCTTTCCGACATATCCAGCTTGAGCAGCGGTATCAGTCATGCTTTTCCTCCTTATCGGGGCGCTGCTATTACAGTTCCGCTTTTCCGATTATCGATATACTGGCGTGAAGGGACGAGCATTGTCCAGACTTCGGCTTGGATGACGGACCGTAAAGCTCGCTAAAATAAGATTATCAAAAATAACGGGAGCGAGATCATGGCGGCGATTGAGTACGAAACCAAAGGTAATCTAGCGATCATTACGCTAAACCGGCCTGAGGCGAGAAATGCAGTAAACGGAGACATCGCTCAGGGGATGGAGGCCGCTCTCGACGACTATGAGGCGAATGATGATTTGCGCTGCGCGATCCTTAAAGCCAATGGCAAAGCCTTTTGCGCTGGCGCGGACCTTAAGCTCATTGCTGCTGGAAAAGGCGCGGAAATGTCGACCAAGAAAGGCGGTTTCGCCGGGCTGATTCAACGAGATCGTATCAAACCGCTCATTGCTGCCGTTCGGGGCTCAGCGCTGGCAGGGGGAACCGAAGTTGCGCTCTCATGCGATATGATCGTTGCGGCAGAAAATACAAACTTCGGATTACCGGAAGTGAAACGCTCGCTGGTGGCAGCCGCTGGCGGTGTCTTCCGGCTTCCTCGAGTGATCGGCAAGACAGCCGCCATGGAAGTGATCCTGACAGGCGATCCACTTCCCGCTCCCCGAGCTTATGAGCTCGGCATGGTTAATTATGTGGTGCCCGAGGACGATGTTGTTGCCAAAGCAGAAGAGCTTGCAAACCGCGTTGCGGTAAATGCACCATTAGCTGTTCAAGCATCCAGAAAACTTGCAGCGCGCGCCTTGCTCGGCGGAGAGGATATCGAGCACTTCAAAGCCGGCAATGAAGCCTTCAAGAAAATTGCGGCTTCTGAAGACTTCAAGGAAGGTCCCAAGGCTTTCATTGAGAAGCGAGCGCCTGTGTGGAAAGGCCGCTAGCGAGGCTTTGTCCCACTCACGCTCGTCGCTGTTCCGAAGAAATGCCTTGTGTAGACGACGTTCATACCCTCTTCCACGAGCATATTATTGAAGCGTTCGGCATTTCCGAATGCTTTGGCGCAAACGTGCAGCATGGCAAAATGAGCGTTTACGCAAGGTAATGCGCTTTCCGGCATGTTAACGCGAAGATTTTCCAGCGTTTCTCCGCAAACCAAGATTCCTGAAATCTTGGTAAACCACTTCTTAACCGAGTTTGTTGAAGTTGTTCACAACGATTCAGCAGGGGAATGCTATGACCGTCGCTTCACTTCGTCCAGAACTGACCGAAGATGACATACGCCGCCTGATCAAAGGCAAGACGCCAGAGGAGCGCGCATCCGTTGCGCACCGGGTATGTCGCCGTATCGCTCTTGATGCACTGACAGATGATGAAAAGCTGTTTGCTGATGAAATCATCACAATTTTGGCCGATGATATGGCCGACCTTGTGCGCCGAACACTCGCTATTACTCTTCGAAACTCGCCTAGAATGCCGCGCGAGGTAGCGTTGAAGCTTGCTCAAGATATTGAGTCAGTCGCGCTGCCTGTTTTGGAAAATTCGCCGGTTTTCACTGAAGATGATCTGATCGAGCTTGTTTTGGCGGTTACGGCTGCAAAGCAGGCGGCAATTGCTGGGCGCGATCATATTTCGATGCAGCTGACGGAAATCATAACAGAGCACGGTGCTCAGGAAGCTGTCGAACGGCTCGCCATGAATCCGGGAGCGGAATGGACAGATAAAGCATTTCGAGAAGGCCTCGACAGGTTCCCGACCGATGCAAAGATCCATGAGGCGATTATCGCGCGCGAGCACGTGCCTGTTCATATCGCTGAAAAAATGGTCTCGATGGTCTCCGGTCAGCTATTCGACGTTCTTGTAAACAAACATGAGTTACCGGCGCAGCTGGCAATTGATCTGGCTGCTGGTGCTCGTGAGCGCGCAACAGTTGACCTTGTCGAGCAGGCAGGGCGCTCTCATGACATGCCGCGTTTCGTCAATCAGCTAAACTTGAACGGGCGGCTTACGCACTCCTTGATTATGCGCGCACTTTGCGTGGGGCATATGGCATTTGTGGAACATTCCTTGGCTGAGCTATCGGGTGTTCCGCATTCGCGAGTGTGGCTGATGATCCATGACGCCGGACCGCTTGGACTTCAGGCGGTCTTCGATCGTGCCGGTCTTCCGAGAAAAATGCTGCCGGCCTTCCGAGCAGGCGTTGCGGTATATCACGAAACACAACTTGACGGCGGTCCGAACGATCGGGCTCGCTTCCGTGCACGGATGATTGAACGTGTTCTCACGCAGTTTCAGGCTATCCCAAAAAGCGACCTCGATTATTTGCTCGAGAAGCTCGATTACTATGCCGAGATGGCGGCAAAGGAAGACGCTTCAGCGGCGTAACGCTTAGGCGTCAGTCTTCGGGCGAATAGCATACTCAACACCAAAATCGGCGAGCCATGGTGCGTCGCGCCAGCGCGCCTGCTCGGCGATAACTGTGATGCCTGATGCTGCCGCTGCCTCGCATTGCCACTGTAAATCAGTATCACTCTTCAGCTTCTCTGCATTTATGCGATACGTATCGAGCGTTAAGCGAAGCGTTGTTGACAAGTGAGCGTTCCATGCTTTGCGCGCATCAATCGATACGCGAAAACCGAGTAGCCTTAGTCCTTTGACACGGTTTGCTGCTTCGTAAGGAGAGGCAGAAAAAGCAGCGTCTGAAAATTCGAGGCAGATTTCTTGAGGGCAGAGCTTTGATCGGATAACGGCTGCTTCGCAGGCGGCACCGGTTTTCGAATGCGCGAATGCCGCAATCGGAGCTTTGACAAGAATTGGCCGCTCGTTGACTTCGAGCAAATTGGCACCGGCTGCAATCGTTTCTATTTGGTCAGCAAGCCAACTGGCTGGATTATCTTGCTGAGGTACATTCAGAGCTGCTGGACCAAAACTTGGGCGGTCTGAATAACGAAATGGCGTTTCTGCAAGAGAGGCAACGGAGTCGCCGCTATCTAAATGCATGATTTGAGCGAAGCGCACTTTTGGAAGCGGTGCGCGGGCTGCGCATTCTGCTTGAGATATTTGCCGGGACTGCATTCTGCCTGCCGTTGGGTGATATGTTGCCGAGTTTCGTTCAGTGCTACACCAACAGGCTGAAGATCACGCGTAGACCGGGCAGGAAATTTCCTCGAAATTTCATCCTATTCCCGGCAATAGGAGGTTCCGCATGAGTGATAATCCCGCTCCAACTCGTCTGGCAGCAACGGTTCTACTAATACGAGACGCTGCAGATTGCGAAGTCTTGATGGTCAAGCGTCACTACGAGATCGATTTCGCCTCCGGTGCACTCGTTTTTCCAGGTGGTAAGGCAAATGACGAAGACGCCGATCCTGTCTGGGCTGAACATACCGATGGTAATTTTTCAGGAGATACACTGACTTCGCGAATTGCGGCGGTAAGGGAAGCATTTGAGGAATCTGGAATTCTTCTCGCCCGCCGCGCCGATGCTCGGGGTGTTGGGTACCCATTGCTTGATGCAAAGGCTGTGGGAGCGCTTGATCATTTGCGCGGCCCTATTGACCGGCGAGAGGAGAGCTTCCTTTCCATGATCCGCGAAAACAAGCTCGTTCTTGCGCTTGATACGCTGATGCATTTTGCCCATTGGATAACTCCGGTCATGATGCCGAAGCGGTTCGATACACATTTCTATGTTGCGCCGACACCGCCAGAACAAATCGCCAGTCATGACGGGCGGGAAACAACTGATACGATCTGGATCAATCCGGGTACAGCGCTGGAACGCGCTGAAAAAGATGAAGTGAAAATAATATTCCCTACGCGCATGGTTCTTGGAAAACTTGATGAAGCAAATTCTGTTGACGATGCCGCAAATAAGTTCGCCAATATGAACGTCGTTACAGTCCAACCTGAGCTGGACAAAGATGAGAATGGACAGGCAATCTTACGAATTCCAGCTGAAGCGGGATATGCAGCAACCATCGAACCACTAGAGCGCGTTAAAAAAGGGGTCCAATAACAGAATCTAAGCAGCGTGCAGCTTAGCAACTTCTGCTTCCAAGGCGGTGCAGATTTTTCTAGCATCGCCGGTTGACGAAACTGAAGTGCAAATTGCCCGGCAGGCATCAATATGGAGACCCGCCAACATAATGTTCGCGCGGGGATTGCCGTGGTCTATGAGCCGACATAGCGATCTGCAAATCCGCCCGATGTCAGATTGGCCATAGGTTTCACCCATGCCTGACAAATTATGCGCCGCGTGGAATAGCTCCTTTAACCGAAGATTATCCCTATTTGATTGTTCGAACCGATGCCATGAATTGTAGAGCACTTGTAAATCTGTTTCAAACCAATCGTTTAGAGTATCCGCGAGTTCATCCATTGCCGCCTCTGCGCGGTCAACCATATCGCCCACCTTTGGGGGCAACGGAGTTGGCGTAAGGGGCGTAATCGTCGCTGAAGTTTGCTCTGGTAGGGGAGTAGCCGGAGGGGTGCTGTCTTGATCTTCGAAGCGCTTTCGCAGGAGTAATTTTAAATGATCCAGCATGGCGCTAAGTGTAGTGTTTATTACTAAACAGGGCCTAAACGACGAACTGTTCTCGAAGAATTCTTTCGTCGAGCGCATGACCTGGATCAAACAGCATAACCAGAGATCTCGTTCGATCTTCCCGGACTTCCACCATAGTGACATTACGCACTTCCTGATTGTCCGCCGCGGCCGAGACCGGGCGCAACTCGGGTGTGCCCACATCAATTCTGACCTTCGCATCATGGCGTAGAAGCGCCCCTCGCCAACGCCGCGGCCGAAATGCTGAAACGGGCGTTAGAGCAAGCAGATTTGCGCCAATAGGAAGGATCGGCCCATGGGCGGACAGATTGTAAGCCGTTGAGCCTGCCGGCGTCGCTACCATCAAGCCATCGCAGGACAGCTTCGGCATTCTCACTTGATCATCGACAGTAATTTTGAGGTGCGCAGTTTGCGCGGTTTGGCGAAGCAGAGATACCTCATTGATTGCGAGGCAATGATGAACCTGATCATGCTCATCAACGGCGCGCATCGACAACGGGATAATTGTCGCGCGAGAAGCCGCATCAATACGCGCAGGTAAATCGCTTTCCAGATATTCATTCATCAAAAAACCGACCGTGCCTCGGTGCATGCCATAGACGGGTTTTTTATCATCGAAACGCCGGCGCAGCGTTTCCAGCATGACACCATCGCCGCCAAGAGCAACGATCACATCTGCTTCTTCTTCATCATAATTCCCATACCGTTTCGTAAGGACCCCGAGGGCTTCGCCTGCCTCAGGACGAGCACTCGCAGAAAAGGCAATTCGTAGCGACATATAAAGATGAAACCTGTTAAAAACGCCGAACACGTAGGTGCGCACGTTTGTGGCGTCTACGTCAAGAAGTCGTGTCCGAAAAGAACAGAGGTTGCAAGCGCCGGGCCTATCTTACAATAAGCGGTATGGACGGTTCTTCTCCCTTGTGCAGTGCGCTTTTTCAGCGATACGATTTGGTTAGAGCGCGAACGATCAGTCTGGCCGAGCCTCTTTCTCCGGAAGATTGCCAGATACAGTCGATGCCGGATGCAAGCCCCGTAAAGTGGCACCTCGCGCATACGACATGGTTCTGGGAGACATTTCTGCTGAAGGTTTACTTCCCAGATTACGAAGTATTCGATCCATCATTCGATTTTCTGTTTAACTCTTACTACGAGGCCGTCGGCCCAAGGCATGAGCGTCCGCGCCGGGGCATGATCACCCGGCCCTCTTTGAGCGAGGTACTGGCGTACAGAAAATTTGTAGATGAAGCGATGGAGGAGTTTCTCTATGCTACCGGCGAAGAGCATTTGAATCTCGTAGAGCTCGGATTAGCGCACGAAGAGCAGCATCAGGAGCTGATCCTGACTGATATCAAACATGCGCTTTGGCTAAATCCAATGCGGCCAGCTATGCGCAGTGAAGATACAGATCCTGGCCAGACGGTTGCGCAAGAAGCGTGGGTACGGTGCGAGGGCGGTTTGGTTGAAATAGGTATAGAAGGCGCAGCGTTTCATTTCGACAATGAAGGACCGCGCCACAAAGCCTGGATTGAGCCGTTTGAACTTGCTGCTGGTCTAGTAAGCAATCGAGCGTATCTCCACTTTATGGAGGACGGCGGGTATAGAGACCCATCACTTTGGCTTTCAGAAGGTTGGGCGCTTGCGTCAGCGCAGAATTGGCAGGCTCCTCTGTACTGGGAGCAAACGAAAGAAGGATGGTGTGAATTTACCTTGTCAGGTCAAAAGCCGATCAATCTCGATGCGCCGGTACAGCACATTAGCTTCTTTGAGGCCGCTGCCTTCGCCGAATGGACTGGTTACCGATTGCCGACCGAGGTTGAGTGGGAACATGCGGCCGTCTGCGAACCAACTGTTCTGTCGGGCTTATTTGGGAGTGTTTGGCAATGGACCCGCTCAGATTATGCACCGTATCCAGGGTATCGTGCCCCAAGCGGCGCAATTGGTGAGTACAACGGCAAATTCATGTCAGGCCAATATGTCTTGCGCGGATCGAGCATTGTGACAGCTCAGGATCATAGCAGAGTGTCATATCGGAACTTTTTCCCGCCGCACGCGCGTTGGCAATTCTCCGGCATAAGGCTGGCAAAAGACATCTAAATTGGGCTACACTCCAGAAAATACCGGAGGAAGAGTGAATGGCAGACGGCATCGGAAGCATTAATTTGAAGGATAGCGTTAGCGACGAGGAATGGGGCGCACGCGTCGATCTTGCGGCGTTATACAGGCTCGTCGCATTGCATGGCTGGGATGATCTCATCTTTACGCACATCTCTCACCGCGTGCCGGGACCTGAGCATCACTTTCTAATCAATCCTTACGGCATGTTGTTTGAGGAGATCACAGCCTCATCTCTGGTCAAAGTCGACCTTGATGGCAATATCGTCCAGGACACTGAGTTCAATATCAACCCGGCTGGATTCACTATTCACTCAGCTCTCCACATGGCGCGTGAAGATGCAAACGTCGTATTGCATTTGCACACTGACCAAGGCGTAGCGGTTTCTGCGCAAAAGCATGGTCTGTTACCCATCAGCCAGACGGCAATGATCGTGATGCATGATCTGGCCTATCACGACTATGAGGGGATCGCCCTGGATCATGATGAGCGCGAACGGATTGTCGCTGACATGGGAGATAAGAATGCTCTGCTCCTGCGCAATCACGGAACACTGACTTGCGGCGAAACGGCCGCCGATGCATTCAATCGTATGTTCTTCCTGGAGCGGGCCTGCCAAATGCAGATCATGGCGCTGTCGACCGGTAGAGAAAACCTGCTGGAATGCGGCGATGATTTGCAGGGTGTTGTAAAGTCCCAAAGCCCAAAAGATGGGGTTGCGATTCTTTCAAATTTCCTGATCTGGCCGGCGCTAAAGCGCAAACTGGATCGCGAGTGTCCGGACTACGCTCAATAGCGTGTTTTCAACTAAAGGCCGAGCATCCTTGAAGTTCGCGCTAAAATAGGCAGTCTCTCGCTATGAGGTGGGCGGCGACTTTTGCGATATCGAACGTTCTTGCTCCTTTGGCCGTAGCTGGGCCCTGGGGGACAAGAGGATGGGAAACTTTTCGCGCGCGCAGCTTATTCGACAGAGACCATTGATGGAGCGGATGCCTGGCGAGCTGACATATACGGCGAATACGGCTTATCAGAAAACTGGACAGTCATCGGAAAGATGGAGTCTGTTCAGTTTCCAGATGCGGCTGATTTCGACGCGCGCGAGGGGCGGCTGGTGTTTCAACGCCGAATACTGGATCACCAAGGGCTTGTCATTGCTGCGGGTGGTGGAGCTGTCTACGGCGCAGCAATCGGCGGAGTTGTCGGTTGCGATACGGCAGGTGCTGAGGCGAGGACAAGTATCGGAGCAACGGGTTCCAGTTTGAAAAGAGACTGGTACGCTTCACTCGATGTATCTGGCCGTTGGCACTCAGATGGCTGCGAACGGCATAAACTCGATCTTGTGACGGGGTTTGAGGTCGGCCGAAATACGATTTTTTCGCCACAAATTTACGTAGAGCAATCAAACCGGGGAGCAGACTCGTTAGCTGTTCAGTTGGAGTGGATTTATCAGGGTTCCGTCTTCGATCTAACCTTTGGGTACAAGTACGAAGATGGCGACCTGTTTGAGCAACAAGCCACCATCTTTGGGATTTCAAAGCGCTTTTGAGCCCAGCTTATTTAAAATC
This sequence comes from Hyphomonadaceae bacterium, assembly GCA_965263325.1. Classification (GTDB taxonomy): domain Bacteria; phylum Pseudomonadota; class Alphaproteobacteria; order Caulobacterales; family Hyphomonadaceae; genus CBDHGY01. The sequence goes on from CBDHGY010000002.1 coordinate 172,920, forward strand.
ACTTATTTGTTTCAACAAGGAGGTAGGCAATAACCGCCTCGCGATCTTGCAACCTTCTTACGCCCGTGAATGTCATATTGTTTCCCGGGAGATAGGAATTGGGGTTGGAAAGCCAATTGTCCAATTCTGCAGCGGTCCACTGGAAGTCCGCTTCTGATAGCGCCCTGGAAAATGTGTATCCGTCTAATGCGCCGGCCTTTCGATTAAACATGCCGTGCAGGTTTGGACCGACAAGATTTCCGGCTTCAGGATCAAGCAAATGGCATGAGCTGCATGTTCGGAAGACACGTTTGCCTCGCGCATAATCTGCCGTGTTGTATGGAGCAGGCAGGTCAGCAAACTCTGGTGACCCGTCGCTTGCCGGGGTTGGCGCAGGCGTCGTTTCAGCCTGGGGTGCCTCGCCCGGCGCTTCAGCTTCTGCAGGCTCTGCTTCTGGAGTCTCCGGTTCGGAGGCCGGCTCTTCGACAGGCGCTGGTGCCGGTGTGGGTTCTGAAGTTCCTTCGCTTCCGCCGCATGCAGTCAGTGCAGCAGCAAACACAGCTGCTATTGAATACTTAAAAAAATTTGACACGCTTCGTCTCCCTACGCGTTTCGTTTCACAATCAACATGCCGTTTATTGCCATACTTGTGAAGAAAGATTTGGCCGCAGTCTAAATTCTCAGCCTAGTCGCGTCGTTCAAATACAATCCGTTGGCCGTTTCGTGTCTCGCTTTCCAATAGTAATGGCGCAATCTGACGTGCCACGCTTTCAGGTGATGGCAGCGTTTCAGGATCTTCCCCAGGCATTGCTGTCGCTCGCATATCTGTACGAACAGCTCCCGGATCGAACAAATTGACCCTTAAGTGCGTGCCGTCGGCTTCCTCCGCGTAAGCGATGACCATGCCTTCCAGGCCCCACTTTGACGCTTGGTAAGGTCCCCAAAATGCTCGCGGGCGAGGCACTACTCCAGTGGTCATAAACACGGCGCGCGGCGCATCAGATCGGCGTAAAACCGGGTCAAGCGCATGAATCAAGCGGAAATTTGCGGTCAGATTGGTTTTGATCGTCTCGTCAAAGCTTCTTGGTGTAACCGTTTGAAGAAGCCCGATGGTTCCAAGGACGCCTGCATTTGCGAGCAATCCGTCCAGCCTGCCGAACCGTGAGTGTAAAATCTCGCTCAGCGTTTCAATGCCCGCGAAATCACCAAGGTCTAAGGGAACCAAAGTGGTGCGTTCTCCGGTTTCGGCTTTAATTTCATCGTCGAGCAGCTCAAGGGCTTTTTGCGAGCGGGCTGTCGCAATTATGTGGCAACCATGACGCGCAAGCTCGCGTGCTGCGGCGCGGCCAATACCCTTTGATGCCCCTGTTACAAGGACAATGCGTTTTTCAATTTCAGTCATTCAGCCCGCTTAAACATCCGATCAGACGTCGTCCAGAAGGGAAAGTTGGCGGTCTTTAGCGCTTTGATCTTGTTGTTGATCGACAAGCCTTGTCGGGTAATCGCCCGTAAAACAATGATCGGAATATTGGGGTTGATGGTCATTACGTTCCAAATCGCCAATCGCCCTGTAGAGCCCGGGAACAGATAAGAAACCGAGACTGTCTGCTCCAAGCGAGCGGCGCATATCATCCAGTTCATTTGTTGCCGCCATCAGTTCTGCTTCTGTTGGCATGTCGATGCCATAGAAATCAGGGAATTTGATCGGAGGGCTTGCTGAACGGAAATGCACTTCCCGCGCGCCTGCATCGCGCACCATTTTCACAATTTTCCGGGAAGTGTTTCCGCGTACGATTGAGTCGTCCACCAGAATTACGCGCTTGTCTTTCAGAACCGCGCGATTTGGGGAATGTTTCCGGGAGATCGCCGTTTGGCGGCCAAGCTGTGTGGGCTGAATGAATGTTCGCCCAATATAGTGGCTTCGGATAATACCCATTTGGAACGGGACACCAGATTGTTCTGAATAGCCGATCGCAGCAGGGATGCCTGAATCGGGAACCGGCACGACGACATCAGCTTCTGCTGCTGTCTCCCGTGCAAGAAAATGGCCCATGCGGCGACGAACGTCATAGACACTGCGGCCCTGAACAATGCTATCGGGGCGAGAAAAATAGACATATTCAAATATGCACGGGCTGGCGGAGCGCGGCGGAAACGGTTTGATGCTTTCAATACCTTTCTCGGAAATGATAACAATCTCGCCGTTTTCGATTTCGCGCACGAATTTGGCACCAACAATATCAAGAGCGCAGGTTTCGCTAGCAAGGACAAATGCCTCGCCAATGCGGCCGAGTACCAGTGGGCGCAGACCTATCGGGTCGCGAGCTCCAATAAGCTTTTTGTTACTAAGACCAACAATCGCATAGCCACCTTCTATCTGGCCCAATGCGTCAACCAGACGCTCGGAAAAATGAGAGCGAGGACTGCGCGCAAGCAACTGCAGGATGACTTCTGTGTCCATTGTCGACTGAAAGATCGCGCCTTTTTCCGTGAGCTGCTTTCGAATGGCGCGCGCGTTTGTCAGATTACCATTGTGCGCCACCGCAAAACCACCGGATGAAAGGTCTGCGAAAATGGGCTGGATATTTCGAACATTCGGTTTGCCGGAGGTCGAATAACGGTTGTGACCGATAGCTGACGACCCAGGCAGGCGTGTGCGCGTCGCTTCTCCGCCGAAGTTTTCACCAACGAGGCCGAGATGCCGCTCATTATGGAAATACTGCCCATCAAATGTAGCGATCCCGCAGGCTTCTTGTCCGCGGTGCTGGAGTGCATGCAACCCAAGAGATGTTAAGATAGCGGCATCTGGATGGCCGTAGACGCCAAACACCCCGCACTCTTCCCGAAGTTTCTCGTCGTCTATATCCCAGAGCATTTCGGCCCCTTTTTGATCGCTTGGCGCTTAATTGGCCTGCTCTTCTGCTTCGGGCAAGACCACCTTCACATTATTTGCGATTCTCGGGGCATTAGAAATCACATAATCCGCTGCGCCATTAAGCAATGGATAGACTTTTGCATCAGCAATTTGGGGGGGGAACTGTTCCTGCTTCAGAACAAGCTTCATTAATAGGACGGCGAATACCAGAACGAGCCATGCGCGTGCGACGCCGAACACAAACCCTGCGATCCTGTCCACCGGACCGAGGCCTTCAGGTCCGTTAACGCTTTTAGATAGTTTTTGACCTGCCCAGGCCGCAAAAATGTAAACGAGCATGAATACGCTCACGACAATGATGGCGGTTGAGGTCCAATTCGGCAGCGTTTCTGGCAGGACGCCGGCGAGAGGCTGCTGCGCAAACATATGAATATAGAATGTGACCGCAACGGCCGTCACAAACGCGCCGAGCGTTGCGAGTTCGCGCATGAAACCGCGCGCCACAGCCATAAGGGCACTCACAATAACAAGCGCGACGGCGGCGGCATCAAATAAGGTCAGGGGACCGGCGACGGATTCAGGCATCTTCGATCACTTCGGGGGCTAAGAAATCTACAAGATCACTAAGCCTTTTGATAGGGGTGATGGTCAAGCCCTCTAATGCTGAAGAACTGCCTTCTGGAACAAAAGCTCTCTGGAAACCGAGGCGTTTTGCTTCCTTAAGCCGCTGCTCCATGCGTGCAACGGGCCGAACATTCCCCGACAGGGCGACTTCTCCAAAGAAGATGGATCTTTCCGGCGGCGATGTATCCGACATGGACGATAGAAGCGCCGCTGCAGCAGCGAGATCGCCTGCTGGTTCAGAAATCCGGTATCCACCGGCAACCGATAGATACACGTCACGGCCTGCGAGAGTCACGTTACAACGCGCTTCCAATACGGCAAGGAGCATCGCGAGTCTTCCACTATCCCAGCCAATCACGCTGCGTCTGGGAGTGCCGTATGAAGATGCAGCGACCAATGCTTGAACTTCAGCAAGGACTGGACGAGAGCCTTCCATAGCGGCGAAAACAGCTGCCCCACCGATCGCTGTATCTTCGCTTGAAAGAAACAATGCGGAAGGTTCTGCGGCTGGTGCGAGACCAAATTGGCTCATTTCGAAAATACCGATCTCATCGGTTGGGCCAAAGCGGTTTTTGACAGCTCGCAGAATGCGGAATTGATGTCCGCGCTCACCTTCAAAATAAAACACTGTGTCGACCATGTGTTCGACAACACGCGGGCCAGCGATATTTCCTTCCTTGGTTACATGACCAACAATGATAAGCGCTGCGCCAGATTTCTTGGCCCAACGTGTGAGTTCTTGCGCGCATGCTCTCACTTGTGAAACGGACCCCGGTGCAGCGTCGAGGCTGTCTGACCACATAGTCTGGATTGAATCGATCACGACGAAGCCAGGCTCTGCGGCTTTTAGCGCTGAGAGAATTTTCCTGAGATCGGTCTCCGTTGCGAGATGTACTGGACTTTCGTCAACCTTGAGACGCGACGCACGCTCTTGAATTTGAGCGGCAGCTTCTTCCCCCGAAACATAAACCGTCTTCACGCCGTTTCGGGCGAGCCGAGCAGAGACTTGTAAAAGCAAAGTAGACTTGCCAATGCCCGGATCTCCGCCAATCAAAGTCGCTGATGAGGGCACGAGACCACCGCCAAATACGCGGTCGAGTTCTTCAACACCAAGCACGATGCGCGGGGGTGGGGCGGCAGAATCGCTCAGCGCGGTGAACTCGATTTTGCTTCGCCGCTTGGTGCCGGATTTCGGCGCAGCGAGGCCGCCCGGAGCTGCGCTTACCGTTTCTTCAACGAGGGAATTCCAAGCCCCGCAAGCATTGCATTTGCCGGACCACTTAGAATGGGTTTCCCCGCAGGATTGGCAGACAAAAGATACAGTTGCGAGTTTGGCCATAACGGGAACCCTAATCTTGTTTGGAGGAAAATGGAAACAAAGAACATAACAAGAACTTGCGACCTTGTCAGCCCATGCTACTGTTCAAGATCATGATGTGAGGGAGATGCGCGATGTCTTGGGGATTCCCGGAGAATTTGACGTTATGGGAGTTGTTAAACTCCGAGTTTTTTTCGTTAGTTGTTGGGCTGCTCGCCACAGGCGTCGGAGCCTGGCTGGCCAGGAACGTTCATTCCGCGACGCAGGAAATGGCTGAGAACGCAAAAAGCGAGCGCGTTCAAAGAACCCTCGAAACCATGCGAGATCAGGAAATGGAAGCAGCCGAAGCGGGCTTTGCCTATGTGCCAGACGATGGAGAGGGTTTCGAATCTGCCGACTTTGAAAGTGCTGGCGAAGCAGAAGACTATTTTGATGAGGCGCGAGCTGAAATTGAAACCATCAAACAGAAGATAGACATGAAAATTGCAAGCATCAGCACAGCGAGGAAACGACGAAAGTACCAGATTTCCAAGTATGATTATCGAGAATTCGTCTATCTGCTTGCGCAAGATGGTTACTTAAAAAACGATCAAACGCAGCAGCTTATTGGTGCGTTGACGAGCTGGTATATGTTCCGCAATCGCAGCGCGCCGATGCCGATGCGCGTACTTGAGAAAATAAAGTCAGCGTCTAGCGTTTCTCTTTAAGAACCACCCCGAACACGATTAGTTCGGGGTGACAGCAAAGCGATGGTCTTCGGGACCCTATTCCGCCGGCATGAGAGCACCTTCTTTGGTGGCTTTTGCCAGGCGAGTGCGCTCAAGGGATTCTTCGAGGCGCTGGTGATAGTTAGCGTGTTCTGTTCCCATCCACCTATCCCACCAAGTGAAGTAGAAGCCGTAATTTCCAGTGCCACGTTCATGATGCATGTCGTGGTGTGTGACGGTGGTTAACCAGCCGAGCACGGGTAGCTTTGCCCAACTACGCGGCATAATCTCATAACCTGCATGAGAACTCGCATTTTTGAAGATCATAATGCCCATTACCACCCAGAGCGCTGAGTTATGGATAGGGATCAACAAAACTGAAATCGGTACGAAACTGAAATTCACAATCGCTTCCAGAGGCGCGAAATTGTAGGCCGTGAAAGGCGTTGGGTTATGGCTCCTGTGGTGAGTCATATGAAAATAGCGATAGAGTTTTGGATGGTGCATCGCTCGGTGAGTCCAATAAAAGTACGCATCGTGTAAGATCAGGAATAGCGGAATTGAAGCCCAGAAGTACCAATCTGGATACCCAGCTCCATCCTTGTAAATTTGGAACATTCCGGCGATTGGCCCATTGAAGAGCACGGTATTCATGATCGCAAAAACCAGAACCGTGATCGCGGAATTTTTAAGCTCCATTCTGATTTGTGCGATTTGACGCTTACGATTAGCTGGTTTGCGAATTTTCCGGGATTTGATGAAATGGCTCGCAACGAACCAAATACCGACCAAAACGCTCAACGTGCCGACCAGGTAACGTTTTCCTTCAAATTCCATGCTGCCGCGAACATATGGCCAATATTCGGCGATAAAGGCTGAAATATCCATTTTGGGCTCCTTTTGTTGAGGAGACCTTTTCAGAGCGAATGACCGAAATCTCAGCGAAAGTGGAAAATTGCGGTCGTTTTCGGAACTGATCAGCCTTTTTCAGTTTCGATCGGGATTTGCTAGGGCGCGGCGGCGATACTCCGTTGGCGTGACCCCCTCGGCGGCTTTGAATGCCCGGTTGAACGGTGCAAGCGAGTTGTAGCCTGCGTCCATGGCGATGGTCAGAATGGGGAGGCGGGCTTGCTCGGGATCGCTCAATGCCTCTTTTGCATATTGTATGCGATACGAATTCAGGAAGGCCGAGAAATTTCGATACCCAAGTCCCTGATTGATAAGCGCCCGTAATTGGTGCTCAGGCACCGCGATATTCTCCGCAAGCACGCCAATGGTCAGGCCGGCTTCGGTGTAAGCGCCTTCGTCCATGCTCTCGATGAGTTTCTTGTGCATTGAGGCGTCTTTCGGATCTATAGACGGCGCGGTGCGTGCTGAAGGCTGAGGTGGATCAAAAAGGAAGCGCTCGGCCGGAAGTCGCGTAAACCAAAGCGTACCAAACAGAATCATTGGCCAGGCGACTGCCGTACGCAATGTCGAAAGCCATTCTGGGTCGTAAGATTCTCTCACAAAGAGCGAATGAGCAGTTTCGCCAGTCAGGATAAGAATAGCAGTGATTGCGATCCCTATGATAAACCAAAGACGCGTTCGTCTTCGTGCTTCGACAAGATCGTCACTTCGCCCAGAAATCGCGACCCATAGCAGATGAACTAGAACGCCGAACCCCAAGATGCGATTGATGATCAAGCCCGGCAGAATATACCATCCGCTTCCAACTGCGGCGATCAATTCGACAAGATGAAGATTTATGAACAACGCTATCGGAACGGCCCAATGCCAGCGATTCATTTTGAAGTCGTCTTCGTAGAGCGCCAGTGCGAATAGCCATATCAGTGCGATATTTGGTGTGTGCATCGACCAAACGATCGATTTAGCTGGCTCCGCAATCGCCAATACTTCCGGCATCGTGTTTATGAACATCGCGGACAGGCTAACGCAGAGCGCAGCAGCGATCTTGCTCTGTATTAAATGCCACGCATCACGCAGGGCCAGAACTGCGGTGAGCAGCAACATCGTGATGGCTGAAATTCGAAGGGCTGCGTCGAGGAGTAGCATGGGTTGCTATCGCACCCAGTATTGCCTTAGGCGTCAAGGGTTTGTTGTGTCGTGCGTATCCGCCTCGGGTAATAATTCAACTTCGGGGGTGTCTTCCGGACCAGATGCCGGTTCTGGAGGGCGGGGCTCACTGATGCCGCCGCATTCAAATGGCTGAACATTTTCTGCCTTTGGCTGGCCGTTTATCAGGCGGATAGCGCGTGCGCGCCCGCGTGCATTGCCTGCGGTCAACGCAAACGTACCTTCCAGAACATCAACGTTCTTTTGCCAGAAGGGCAAGTACCCAGACCATTTTCGCGGGGACACGGTCGGTGCAAGTTCGAATCTGCCTGTGGACGAGCGCCGCGCGCCTTCAAACCGCGCAGTTAACGTGACACGATTTGTTTCTTTGGTGCCGACGAACCGCACTGGCCATCTCGCCTTAGGTGGAATCTGCGCAAAGGCTTCCATGCTCTTTTCGCCATCGCCGACCACCGGCGCGCCGAGCGGATCATCCGATAGAAACACGCGCCAGGCGAGATGCAGGTCCTGATAGGCGGAAAAGTCCGCTGTTTCCGTGCATGTATCGATCAGCCACTCGCCATCTAGGCGAAATTTTTCAAGCTGAATATAGCCGGTGACGCCAAGGCCAAGAGCGGTTCCGAACACAGATAAGGCTTTGAGTGTTTCCAGCATGCCAAACATCCCCTCAATGACGGTGCCAGAATACATTACTCTCGCAATTCGAGGCTCTCAATATTACCAATTAGAAACCTGGTTGGATTGGTCCCTCAGCAAGGCCTTTGACAAACTGTTCGACATGCGCGCTCCCGCTATTGTCGACATCTGTTGCGGCTCCGCGCCAAATGATCTTGCCTTCAAACAACATAGCGATTTCATCCGCGATTTTCCGCGCCGAGGGCATATCATGAGTGATGGTAACGGATGCTGCGCCGAGACCTTTTACTTGCTCAAGTATTAGATCATTAATTGCGTCAGCTGTGATTGGATCTAGACCTGTGGTCGGTTCATCAAAGAAGATGAGATCTGGTTCTGAAATAATCGCCCGCGCAAGGCCTACACGTTTCTGCATGCCGCCAGAAATCTCAGCTGGTGTTAGATCGGCGACGTCTGCGCCAAGTCGCACTTTGCGGAGCGTTTCAATTGCTTTGTCCTTGGCTTTTTTGCGGCTGAGGCCATCAGAATTCAGCAGCCGGAAAGCGACGTTTTCCCAGACACTCAAGCTGTCAAACAGAGCGGCAGACTGGAATAACATTCCGATACGCGCCCGCATAGCTTCGCGTTCGCGGCCATTTGCGCGGGTGACATCCTTGCCGTCGAATTCGATTTTACCCTTGTTCGGTGTCATCAAACCAAGAGCATTTTTAAGCATGACAGATTTGCCTGACCCCGATCCCCCGATCACCACAAGTGATTTGCCGGGGGCAACATCAATATCAACGCCCCGTAGAACGTGGTTCTTACCGAACGACTTCTCGACTTTGGAAAGACGAAGGAGAGCGCTCACAATCCAATCCCCACAAACAGAGTGGAGAGGACATAGTTGAATGCGAGCACTAAGACCGCTGCGCCAACCATGGAAAGTGTGGCCGCTCGGCCAACACCAGTTGCGCCCGCCTCAGATTTGTCTCCCTGGTAACAGCCCATAATCGCGATCACCGCCCCAAACACGGCGGCCTTTATAAGGCCGGCGGCAACGTCTTGAGTTTCGAGGAAATCCATCGTGTTGCGAATATAAGTCGTTGCATCAAAGCCAAGATCGCCAACGCCCACAAGCCAACCGCCCGCAACACCAATAATATCTGCGATTAGAACGAGAATGGGTAAAGTGATAACCGCTGCGATGAGCCGCGGAGCGTACAGGTATCGCTTTGGATTGGCCGAAAGCGTTTCAAGCGCATCGATTTGCTCTGTGACACGCATCGCCCCGATCTCTGCCGCTATACCTGCGGACACCCGCCCGGCGAGCATAAGACCCGTAATGACGGCTCCAAGCTCGCGGGTAATCCCGAGAACAACAATGTTTGGGACGAATTGTTCGGCGTTGAAGCGTGCGCCACCCGTGTAGATGTTGAGCGCCAAAGCCGCCCCGATAAATACGGCCGCCAAGCCAACGACTGGCAATGAGTAGAACCCGATCCGAATAATCTGGCTTCCGACCTGGCTAACATACAGTGGCGGTGTGAGAGCCGCGTAGATAACGCCGCCCGCAAACTTCGAGAGGTTTCCGATCTCGCGAAGTGTTCCCAGAACGCCAGCGCCAATCGCTTGAAAAGGCCGCAGCAGCATCGGTGTTTCAGCTTTCGTAGCGTCGCTGGACACGTTTGGATAATCCCGTGATGAGTTCATAGCCGAGCGTGCCGGCTACTTTCGCCTGTTCCTCTAAATGGGCGGATGCGCCCAAAAACTCAACCATAATACCTGGCGCAAGCGAAGTTGTGACATTTGAGACATCAATTGTGATCAGATCCATAGAAACACGGCCAACGATTGGAACCCGCTGTCCGCCTATATAGCCATAACCTTTATCTGATAGCGCACGCGGCATTCCGTCGGCATAGCCAAGGCCAACGGTGGCCAGCCTGCGGTCACTACGCAGTGTATGAGTAGCTCCATATCCAGTGGTTTCACCGGATTTTCCTTCAAACAATTGTAAAATAGGCGCTTCTAATGTCAGGCCATGCTTCAGGCCATCGCGTGGCGGACCGCCGCCGTAAAGTCCAATTCCGGGACGTATCATGTCCAATCCGTAATCTGGACCGAGATAACTCCCAGCGGTCGCAGCGATCGAATGGACCGCGTCTGGCCAATGATCCTGAACAGGCTCGAACGATTGGCGCTGCGTCTGGTTCAAAACGTGCTCGGGTTCATCTGCGCAGGCGAGGTGCGTCATAACCCAGCCAACGGGGCGACCATCCAACATGGTTTTAACTGCAGGTGCATCTTCCGGCTTAAGGCCTAATCGGTTCATTCCTGTATCAAAGTGCAAACATGCTGGTGTGATCTCACGAAGGCTTTCAGCTCGGTAAAACCTGACTTGGTCCAGCGTATTCAGCACGGGGGTTAGCCCGTTAATATGGATCGCCGGCATGTCGGCTTCATTTGCGCCGTTCAGGACGAAAATATCCGACCCTTCCCCGATCTCCAATCGAAGTGACACCGCTTCGTCGATCGTGGCGACAAAAAATGACTGGCAGCCTGCGGTCTGAAGCGCCCCTCCGACGGGGCCAGCTCCATGACCGTACCCGTCTGCTTTTATCACCGCCGCTGTTTCAGCATTTGGATGAAGTGCATCTATAAGACGCCAATTGTCGACGATATTGCTAAGATGGATGGTTGCCTGCGCATGGGTCATGAGTCACGAAGTAGGCAGATTTCCCAGCAATCTCAATCACTCAAGCGGATTGCTTCCTGTAGGTGTATGAGCAAGATTGCCAAAGCGTGTGATATTGGCATCAAAGCTGAGAACGACTTTGCCGATAGGGCCGTGACGCTGCTTGCCGATAATCACTTCAGCAGTGCCATAGACGTTATCCATCCGCTCGCGCCAGTTCTTCCACTTTTCGGACGACTCTGGATCGTTTGGATCTGCCGAGGGCTCAGTGCGTTCCAGATAGTAAGCTTCTCGGTACACAAACATGACGCAATCGGCGTCCTGTTCAATAGACCCAGACTCGCGAAGATCAGAAAGTTGAGGGCGTTTATCGTCGCGCTGTTCGACTTGGCGAGATAATTGTGAAAGTGCGATGATCGGAACATTGAGATCCTTGGCAAGAGCCTTCAAACCCATCGTGATCTGGGTAATTTCCTGAACGCGGTTTTCGTTCGACTTGCCCGAAGAGCCGGTGAGCAGTTGTAAGTAGTCGACAATAATCAGGTCAAGCCCCGTGGAGCGCTGCAAGCGGCGCGCGCGGGCGGCGAGCTGGCTGATTGAGATGCCACCTTGATCATCAATATAGAGTGGCAAATTCTGAAGCTCTTCGGAAACATCGCGGATTTTCTCGAAGTCTCGTTTTTCCAAATCACCCTGGCGGATCCGGTGAGCGTTGATGCCGGTGCGCTCAGCAACAATCCTTGTGGCGAGCTGCTCTGAAGACATCTCAAGTGAAAAGAATCCAACAACCGCGCCGTTGACCGTTTTCTTTGAACCATCTTCAAGCGTTACGCGCTCGCAAGCCGCTGCAGCGTTATAGGCAATGTTGGTCGCAAGTGAGGTTTTCCCCATAGACGGGCGGCCCGCGAGAATGACCAGGTCTGAGTTGTGCAATCCGCCAAGCTTGTGGTCGAGATCTGTTAGGCCGGTAGAGATTCCAGCGATCTTTCCTTCGCGCTGAAACGCTGCTTCGGCCATATGTAGAGACTCGACCAAAGCATCGCGAAAACTCGAAAACCCGCGCCCAGTCGATCCGCGCTCAGCGAGATCGAACAATTGGCGTTCGGCCTTTTCGATTTGGGTTGAGCCATCTTCACCTGGGTCTGGGTTTATTGCGCTGGATTGTATTTCCGAACCGACCCCGATGAGCTGGCGCCGCGTGGCCAAATCGCGAATGATCTTTGCATAGTCCAAGACCTCTGGGCCGAATGCTGCGCTGTCGAGCAAGTCGACAAGATAAGCGGCCCCGCCAATGGTTGAAAGCTTATCTGCTTTTTCAAAGTGTTCGCGCAGCGTAACGCCGTCAGCGACGCGGCCTTGCTGAATCATCTGCTGACAAACGGCAAAAAGCTCTTGGTGTGCCGGCGCGTAAAAATCGGCATCCTGGAGGATATCTGCCACGCGTTGAAAGGCGTTATTGTCAAATAGAATAGCACCAAGTACGGCAGCTTCTGCGCCGAGATTGTTTGGAGGGGCAATTGTGGAAGACTCAGGTTCGTCCGTGTGCAGAGTATCTAAAGACATCTCGCGACCCTACTCAAATAGACCTCGCCTGTCAGGCGATAATTGCAACTGTTCTTTTTTTGTTCTATACTATTCCACGGTAAGAATCTAGTTGTGAAATACAGTTTTGGAATTGACAAAAAGAAAAGGCCGAAACGTCAATGCGCTCCGGCCTCAAGTAAAATATTAAGCTGTGTACGGACTATTCTTCTGCGTCTGCTGGGCCTTCTGCGGCACGCTCTGCGGCCGCCTCTGCAAGCGCATCGGCTTGTTCGCTGTCAGCCTCCGCCTGTTCGCTCGCCAGTGTTTCGATGATGTTCTCGCCAGCTGCCTGCCGTTCTGCTTCATCCGGTGTGCGAGCAACGTTTGCGTTTACCGTAACGGCCACTTCAGCGTGCAGGCGAATTTCCACTTCGTGCATGCCAATGGCTTTAATGGGCTTGTTTAGGCGCACTTGGTTGCGAGCAATTTTGTCGCCTTCTTCAGCAGCCGCAGCGCAAATGTCGCGAGCGGAAACTGAGCCGTAAAGTTGACCTGTATCGCCAGCCGAGCGGATCAACGTAAACACTTTTCCTTCGAGTGACTTACCTGAATCTTCAGCTGAGGCTTTTGCTTCTTCGTTGCGTTTCTCAATGGCTGCGCGCTCGCGTTCAAAACGTGCCCGGTTCGCAGCGTTTGCGCGAAGTGCTTTACCCTGGGGGATCAGGAAATTACGGGCAAAGCCGCTCTTTACAGTGACTTCGTCGCCAATTGTGCCGAGCTTTTCGACGCGTTCCAGTAGGATGATCTGCATGGGTTTAACTCCTACTTCACTTCAAACGGAAGCAAAGCGAGCATCCGTGCGCGCTTGATTGCTCTTGCGAGCTTGCGCTGGTTTTTTGGGTTCACCGCAGTGATGCGGGATGGAACAATCTTTCCCTTTTCAGACATGTACCGCTGCAGCGTCTTAATGTCTTTGTAGTCGATCTTTGTGGCTTTTGCGCCGGTAAAAGGATCAACCTTGCGGCGCCGGCCGAACGAACGGCGGGCCGGAATGTTGGAAATGTTCAACTTGTCGGGTGCTTGTTTGCGAGCCATGTGTTTATTCTCCTAGTCCCGGCGTCCGCCAGATTTACGCGAGAGCATTGCGGATGGCTCGTCATCCAGCTCGTCAACTTTGATGGTCATATAGCGCATGACATCATCATTAATGCGGTGGCGACGTTCCAGTTCGTGAATTGCAGATGCCGGCGCATCGAGGTTCAGAAGGCTGTAGTGCCCCTTGCGAACCTTCTTGATTGGATAGGCGAGCGTGCGCAGGCCCCAATATTCGGTCTTGCCAACTTTGGCACCTTGTTCCGTTAAAAATGTAGAGAGTTCTTCTACATATGCGTCGACTTGCGCAGGAGAGATATCCGGCCGCGTCACAACGACGTGCTCATAAAAAGTCATTTGGTTTTCATCCCATTGTTCGAAACTGCGGCACCTTCCGGCGGGAAACCGGCTGATGATGGCTCTTGGAGCAACGCACGCATTCACGCCGCCAAGACCGCAATCTCATGTGAAGCGCTGCATAAAGCCTATGTGGACAGAGAAATCAAGCGCCTTGCGCTGATTGGCGGACGCTTTTACGACGGCGCGATAGTTAATGGAGCGGTAGATGAGCGATTTTGCATTCATTTTCCCAGGACAGGGCGCACAATTTATCGGAATGGGAAAGGAGCTGGCTGACGCCTTTCCCGCCGCTAAATCAGTATTTGAGGCCGTTGATGAGGCGCTAGGTCAAGATTTGTCGGGACTTATGTGGGCAGGCGACATTGACGAACTGACCCTTACCGCAAACACGCAGCCGGCGCTGATGTCGGTGAGTGTTGCAGCGTCGCGCGCCTTGGAGGCTGAGTTCGGAATTGCGCCGAAGGATGCGACGTTCGTCGCAGGCCATTCGCTAGGAGAGTACTCAGCGCTGGCAGCGGCCCGTGCGATAAGTATCGAGGATACAGCAAAACTACTCAGAGTGCGCGGTGATGCCATGCAGGCAGCTGTTGCGCCCGGAGAAGGTGCTATGGCCGCACTCCTCGGCGCTTCCATTGAGCAAGCTGAAGCAGCGTGTGCGGCGGCCGGCGGCGTTTGTGAGATCGCGAACGACAACGCACCCGGCCAGCTTGTTCTGTCTGGGGAAAAAGCCGCGATTGATGCGGCTTGTGCTCATGCAAAAGAAAACGGCGTGAAGAAAGCTGTCCCGCTTTCAGTATCTGCGCCTTTCCATTGCTCATTGATGCAGCCCGCCGCAGACGCGATGGCTGACGCGCTCGCAGGCGCAAACATCACATCTCCGGAAACGATGCTGGTGGCGAATGTGAGCGCAAGCGCCGTGACTGATCCAGAAACCATTCGGTCCAATCTGGTTGGACAAGTTACAGGACGTGTGCGTTGGACCGAAAGTGTTCAATATATGGTCGCAAATGGTGTTGCGCGAACAGGCGAAGCAGGCGCGGGAAAAGTGCTAACGGTTATGCAAAGACGGATCGAAAAGAGCCTTAAAGGGTTCACACTCGGGACCCCAGAGCAACTGGAAGCGTTTGCAACCGAGATAAAAGGATAAGGAGACGCAGTCATATGTTTGATCTTTCAGGAAAGAATGTACTTGTTACTGGAGCGTCAGGTGGGATCGGCCGCGCCATTGCGAGTGCGATGTCTGAGGCAGGTGCAAAAGTTGCATTGTCGGGCACACGCGAAGCTGTGCTTGATGAGGTCAAAGCATCCCTTAAAGGCGAAGCAGCAGCAGTGCCCTGCAATCTCTCTGATGCAGACGCGGTGAACGGTCTTGTGGCTGCTGCTGAGGATGCGGTCGGGCCGCTCGATATTATCGTCGCAAATGCTGGCGTGACCCGCGACGGTCTGCTGATGCGGATGAAGGACGAAGACTGGAATGATGTCCTTGAAATAAATCTGAGCTCATATTTTCGTATCGTCAAGTCGGCGATGCGCGGGATGATGAAGCGCCGGTCCGGGCGAATTATTGGAATCACCTCGATTGTTGGTGTCACCGGAAACCCTGGGCAGGCAAACTATTGTGCGTCGAAAGCCGGCATGATCGGCTTTACAAAATCAGTTGCACAGGAAGTCGCCAGCCGCGGAATTACGGCTAATTGCATCGCCCCGGGCTTCATTGAATCACCTATGACGGATGTTCTTCCGGATGCTCAGAAGGAGGCGCTTCTTGGCCAGATTCCAGCTAACCGGTTGGGAGTTGGGGCAGATATTGCGGCCGCCTGTGTATACCTTTCATCCGATGAAGCTTCATACGTTACGGGCCAAACACTGCATGTGAATGGTGGTATGGCGATGATCTAATCACCATTTTCGGGAGGTTGCGGTAGGTGAACGGGCTTGGCGAGGGCCGAATCTGTATGCTAACCGCCACAAGAAGGGTATTTGCTGTTCTGGCAAAACCCAGCACACAAGTAACAAGAGAGGTTGTGCATGTCTGACGTTTTTGAGCGTGTGAAAAAGATTGTTGTCGAAAATCTTGACGTGGATGGTGACAAAGTTGCTGAGCCAGCAAACTTCATTGATGATTTAGGCGCAGATAGTCTGGATCTGGTAGAGCTCGTTATGGCTTTTGAAGAAGAGTTCAACATCGAAATCCCAGATGATGTTCAAGAAAGCATTCGCACTGTCGGCGATGCTGTATCGCATATCAAGGAACACGCTTCATAAGACCGTTTCCGCTAGGAATAATAACGTTTCTAAAAGGGAGATGTGCCTTTGCGCCGCGTAGTCATTACTGGAATTGGGTTGGTCACACCGCTTGCTGGAAACCGCGAAGCGTCTTGGGCCCGCTTGATCGAAGGAAAATCCGGCGCTCAGCGCATTGACCTGTTCGACCCCAGCGACCTGCCATGTCAGGTCGCCGCCCAGGTCCCTTGGGTGAGCGGGCGTGGCGGCGGTGAAGGAGACGACCAGGCATTCGATCCTGATAAAACTGTTTCTGCCAAAGAGCGCAGAAGGATGGATGAATTTATTCTTTATGGGATGGCGGCGGCCGACGAAGCTGTGGGCGACTCCGGCTGGGAACCGAAAACAGACGAAGATCGTTATCGCACAGGTGTAATGATCGGATCGGGGATTGGCGGCCTAACTTCAATCTACGACACCGCAATCACGCTTTATGAAAAGGGGCCCCGGAAGGTTAGCCCTTTTTTCGTTCCATCAGCGCTGATAAACCTTGCTTCCGGTCAGGTATCCATCAAGCATGGCTTTAAAGGACCAAACCATTCCGTTGTAACGGCTTGCGCGACAGGCGCTCACGCGATCGGTGATAGTGCGCGTCTCATCAAATATGGAGATGCTGACGTCATGGTCGCTGGCGGAGCCGAGGCTGTTATCAACCGGCTTGGTATTGCAGGGTTCTGTGCCGCGAAGGCCATGTCGACAAAATTCAACGAGACTCCGCTTAAGGCGTCGCGTCCCTACGACGCTGACCGAGACGGCTTCATTATGGGGGCGGGCGCTGGCGTTTTTGTGCTTGAGGAGTATGAGCACGCCAAGGCACGCGGGGCCAAAATTTATGCAGAGATTAAAGGGTACGGCCTAACGGGCGATGCCTTCCATATCACGTCGCCTGTGGAAAACGCTGAAGGCGGGTACCGGGCCATGATGATGGCGCTCGGTCATTCCAAAATGGATGTAAGCGAGATCGGCTATGTCAATGCGCATGGAACATCGACGCCTAAAGGCGACGAAGGCGAAGTTCGTGCTGTTGAAAAATTTGCCGGTGATCACGCAAAGAACTTACACCTCTCGTCAACAAAATCGGCGATTGGTCACTTGTTAGGTGCAGCCGGCGCAGTTGAGGCCGCTTTCTGCGCCCTCGCGCTGCGCGACGGCGTTTTGCCCCCAACCCTAAACTTAGATAATCAGAGCTTCGAAACGGACATTGATCTTTGCGCGCATACTGCGGTCAAAAAAGATATTCAGGCCGCTTTGACGAACAGTTTCGGCTTTGGCGGTACAAATGCGGCCTTAATCATGCGTAAGTTGGATGACTAAAGCGAATAGGCTTTGAATGCTTCGCAGCGGCCGATAGGTTTAGGCTACGAAATTTAGTTGCGTGAGGCCAGACGATGAGCCTGTTTAAAACACTAACATCTCTTTTATTTCTGCTGATCGTACTCGGCGGTGCTGTTCTTATAGGTGGCTACTACTGGGTTGAGTCGGAGGCGTCTAAACCAGGTCCCTTAGCGATGGAACGTATATTCGTCGTGAACTCAGGAGAGGGGTTTTCGAGCGTGGCGACCCGGCTTGAGGCTGAAGGTTTCATTTCAGACGAACGCGTTATGAAAATCCGCGCGCGCATCAAACCGCTCGAAGGACAGATCAAGGTCGGAGAGTATGCTATTCCGGCGGGTGCGAGCATTGATGACATCATGGTCCAGCTTGTTGATGGCAAAGTCGTAATGCTCAAGCTGACGATCCCTGAAGGACTGACAACAAAAAAAGTACTTGAGTTGGTTGCTGGGGCTGATGCTCTCATTGGCGAGATGCCATCAGAGGAAATTCCTGAAGGTGTTATGCAACCTGACACGTATCTTTTCCCTCGCGGTGAAACGCGTGAAGCTTTCATTCAGCGCATGCGCGCAGCTCAGACAGAGTCCCTGGATGAACTTTGGCCAAAGCGAGCGGATGCATTGCCTCTGGCTACAAAAGAGGAAGCGCTTATCCTGGCATCTATTGTCCAAAAGGAGGCAGCTGGTCATGAAGAATACGGCCGTGTCGCAAGCGTATTCATAAATCGTCTAAACAAGGGAATGAAATTGCAGACGGATCCGACAGTCCATTACGGCGTGAACGGCGGTGAGCCACTTTTTAATCGCAGAGGACAGCGGCGCACTCTATACAGAAGTGAGCTCGATAGGGACACGCCATGGAACACTTACACTCGTAAAGGGTTACCCGCCACTGCTATAGCAAACCCCGGCCGCGCAGCAATTGAAGCAGTGCTCAATCCTCCCGCCACAGAATATTTGTTTTTTGTGGCAGATGGAAAAGGCGGTACAACGTTTACGACCAATGTGCGAGACCATGAGCGCGCAGTGCAGGATTACCGTCGTTATGAACGTGAAGAAATCGCCCGTGAAAGGGCAAATGACTAATGAACGCATTATCTGGAATGACAGGTTTCGCCCGTGTCTCTGGCGAAGCCGATTGGGGTACTTGGGCTTGGGAAGCCAAAAGTGTTAATGGTCGAGGTCTCGATATCAGAACGAGCTATCCGCAAGGGTTTGAGGCAATCGACCGTGTCGCAAAGTCTGCGGCGGCAAGACTGTTCAGCCGTGGTTCAGTGCAGCTTTCGCTTAGGGTGGAGCTGACCAACGCGTCTGAAGAATTGATTGTAAATGAGGCCGCACTTTCATCGCTTATCGACGCTTTTTCAAGCTCAAACGGTTCGCCGCCAAATGCAGATGCGCTCGCAACGCTGATGACAGTCAAAGGTGTTGTTGAAGTCGGTAGTCTATCAACACGAACACTTGCAGAGAATGAAGCGGCAATTGCACCTATTAAGAGCGGCCTTCAAGACGTTTTGGAAAACTTGCAATCGTCGCGTGTCGAAGAAGGTCAAAGCCTTAAAAACATCCTGCTACGCCTTGTGGATGAGATGTCTATCGAAACAGACAAAGCTGCTGAGCTTGCCGGGGGACAACCGACTCTGCTGAAAGAGAGGCTCGAAAAGCAACTTGCGGAACTAAGTGCAGACGACAAGGTAGATGCTGAAAGGCTAGCGGCCGAGATCGCGCTTTCTGCTGCAAAGGCTGACGTTCGCGAGGAGTTTGATCGATTGAAGGCGCATATCGAAACGGCTCGGATGCATCTGTCGGGGGGATCACCCATTGGTCGAAAACTCGACTTTTTGGCTCAAGAACTTAACCGGGAAGCAAACACCTTATGCTCTAAGTCTGTTCATCTCGATTTGACCAATGTGGGACTCACCCTCAAAGGTCTGGTGGATCAGTTCAAGGAGCAGGCTGCGAATGTCGAATAGCGGACACCCAAAAGATACCGGCGCACGCCGCGGCCTGATGCTTGTGATTTCCTCACCCTCAGGTGCGGGTAAGACGACGTTGTCACGTATGCTCATGGACGATTTTGATGATGTAAAGCTCTCTGTGTCTGCCACCACACGCGAACCACGCCCTGGTGAAGAGGATGGTGTTCACTATCACTTCAAGAGCCATGACGAATTCCGCAGGATGATCGCAAATCGAGAATTCCTCGAATGGGCGCGAGTTTTTGACAATCTGTACGGAACGCCGAGGGCTGATACTGTCGCAAAGCTTGAAGCCGGAGAGGACGTGCTGTTCGATGTCGACTGGCAAGGCGCAGATGCGCTTCACGACCAAATGCCGAGAGACGTCGTGTCTGTTTTCATCTTGCCGCCGAGCATTGAAGCTTTGCACGATCGTCTTGCGCAGCGACCGGGCTCAAATGTCGAAATCGTTGCGCGCCGGATGCGAGATGCAAAAGCTGAAATGAGGCATTGGCGGCGTTATGACTATGCCATCGTAAATGATGATCTCACCCATGCTTATAAGCGTCTGGAACGTATTCTTCTAACAGAACGACTCAAACGCCTTCGTCAGCTTAGTCTCGAAGACCACGTTCGTTCCTTGATGGGTGAAAATTAGGTCCTAGTTGATCTAAAAATTTGCTTGCTGTCCCGCAACGGAAACTCGGTGATATGACCGATGTTGAAATGGATAGCTTGCCGTGCAGCACGATATTGAAAAAGGTCTGAATGCATTCTGTGCGAGGACATTTTCTGCGCCCGCAGAGAACCCAAAACTGATCACTGGCGGCGCGAATATGGAGATGTGGTCGTTTACGTGCGAAACGAACGACTATGTTCTTCGGCGTTATCGCGGCGGCGTTAAGCCGGACTCTTTTGTGCGCGAATTTGATATAGAGTCAGAAGCACAGCTAATAGATTTTGCCCATTCAGCAGGAGTAACAACACCGCAAGTTGTCGGCTTGCTACAGCCAGAAGATAAACTCGGTCTTGGTTTCGTCATGGCAAAGGCTGCCGGTGTTGCATTGCCGCAAAAATTATTCAGGGACCCCAAATATAACGATGCACTGGAAAATGTAACAGAGAGTTTCGGGCGAGAGCTTGCTTTATTACATTCCAGTGATCCAAGTCCTGTCGCGGATTTACTTGTATCCCTTACCCCGGCCGATTGTCTTGCGCGAATGCAAGAGGATTTTGACAAAAGCGGGTTTCAGAACCCAGTGCTTGGCGTTGCCATGCATTGGCTTGAAACGAATTTACCCGACGCCACCGAAGATGATCTGGTCGTTTTGCATGGTGATTTTCGCATGGGGAATGTGCTCATAACTGAGCGGGGCCTGTCTGCAGTGCTTGATTGGGAGCTTGCACACCTTGGGTGCCTAGAGGAAGACCTTACTTGGATCTGCATGCCTTCTTGGCGATTTGGGCGATACAATTTGGAAGCTGGCGGTGTCGGTACCCGCGAGGACCTAATTAGTAGTTACGAGCGCCATAGCAAAGTGAAGGTCAATCGAAAACGGTTTGATTGGTACCTCATTTATTCGTCGCTAAAGTGGGGCCTCATGACGGCAATGATGGCACGGATGTGGCGCGACGCAGAAGACACAAATCTCGAGCGGATCCTTATCGGTACGCGGATTTCCGAAGTTGAGACGGATCTTTTACTGCTCCTGGAACAAGTGAGTGGAGTAGGAAATGAGCCGTTCATTGAGTTTAATCTTCCTGATCCTCCGCCTGTTATAGGGGATGTCGTGCCCACCGAACTGATGGATGCGGTAGGAGATTATCTTTCGGAGAAAATAGTTCCGCGCCAGTCAGGCGCAGACAGGTTTCATGCGCTCATATCAGCAAATGCGCTTTCAATCGCTAATCGAGGAGTAAGATTAGCGCCGGAGTTCAATCTTCGCAGCGAGCGCCGTCTTGGCAAAGTCGACTACACAGAAAACGCTCTATTCGAAGCGCTGAGAACAGGAAGCGCGGACTGGCGAAATCCAGAAATTCTGTCACATCTGAGACATCTTTGTCTTGAGCGACTTTCTATTCATCAACCAAAATACGCGGCGCTCAGCGTCGCCCTTCAAAAGTGGAGCAAAACGTCTAATGTTTGAGGTACCTCAGGAGATTACCGACTATCTAAGTGTGCTTGACAAGTTCATTGAGGATGAAATCAAACCTCTGGAACAGCGCGACGACAATATTCGCTTTTTTGACCATCGCCGAGAGCATGCCCGAACGGATTGGGAAAATGAAGCGTTGCCGCGAAAAGAATGGGAGAGCTTGCTCTGGGACGTAAAACAGATAGCCGATGCAGCAGGTCATTATCGCTATCAATTACCAAAAGAATTTGGAGGGCAGGACGGAACAAACTTAGGTATGGCGGTCATTCGTGACCATCTGGCTTCGAAAGGTCTTGGGCTGCATAATGATCTACAAAACGAGCACTCGATTGTCGGTAATCTCGTTCAACCGCTCATGGTACGCGACTTTGGTACTGACGCGCAAAAACAGTACATCGATCTGATGTGTGAGGGAAAGATGCGATGGTCCTTCGGTTTGACCGAAGAGGCGCATGGGTCGGATGCTACACACATGGAAACCACTGCCGTGCGCCACGTGGAAGATGGAGTTCAAGGTTGGTTGATCAATGGTGAAAAAATGTGGACCACGGGCCTGCATCACGCGACGCATGTTATGTGTTTTGCCCGTCATTCCGGCGATGCTGGCAGTCCGAAAGGCATTGGCTGCTTCGTCGCAGATACACAAGCGGCTGGGTTCGAAATCGGCGAATACCTTTGGACCTTCAACATGCCAACAGATCACCCTAAGTGTTCATTCTCCAATGTATTCGTGCCAGATCACATGGTCCTGGGAGATCTCGATAATGGTTTAGCGTGTGCACAGCACTTCGTTCACGAAAACCGTATTCGGCAGGCTGCAAGTTCTCTTGGCGCTGCGGACTATTGCGTCCAGGAATCGATAAAATATGCAAAAGAGCGCGCTCCGTTCGGTAAGCCGCTCTGGCTGAATCAAGCCATTCAATTCCCGATCGTTGAGCTTGCAAGTGAAGTAGAGATGTTGCGGTTACTGATCCGCAAAACGGCTTGGGAAATGGATCAGATGACCAAACCAGAAGTCGCCAAAAAGCTCACCCATAAAGTCTCTATGTGCAATTATCGGGCAAACCGCCTTGTTTGCGAAGCCGCTGACCGCGCCATGCAGATTCATGGCGGCATTGGATATTCACGCCACAAACCGTTCGAGCATATCTATCGCCATCACCGGCGCTACCGGATCACGGAAGGCAGCGAAGAAATCCAAATGCGCAAAGTTGCGGGTGTGCTTTTTGGAAAAGTTGCAACCGGATGATTTACTAATCTGGATTCCAAATATCAGATCTGCTTTGAAGACTTGGTGGCCACAAGTGAGTCTTTTATTCGAGCTTTCGAATTCGTCGTTCGTAATTTGGATTTCAGGTCCAGTTAGCGGTAGCGCAAGGACAATTTGGATTTTGGCTCGATAGGGCGCTGAATTGACTCACCCTTAGGCGCTCTTATATTAGAAGCATGATCCACAAATCTATTGTTATAGGATTACTTTTTGTCAGTGCGGGAGCTCTCGCACCTGCACAAGCATGCGAATTCCACGAAATGGGATTTGGGCCTATGGGATCAAAGTGGTCGGCATATTACCCAGATGATTGGCATGAACTGGGCCCCGAAGAAGACAATCTTGGCCCTTCGGCGGCAGGCGACCGGCAGATTGCGTCAGCGCCCAAAACGACCGAGCGCGCGCAGAAAGCTGCTAGTCGTCCGATGTTCGGAAGCGCAGCGGCTCGTGCCGCGAAGACAGCAAAAGCGAAGTTGGCAGAGAAAGAACAGCAAGACCGAATTGCTACGAAACTGTTGTCAAAATCGGATCGTTAGTCCGTCAGCGAGTGATCGCCGCAGAGCAATGACAGCTGGTATTAAGCCTAATGCCGCAGCAATCAGCGTAACGCCTCCAACCACGTAAAGGTCGAAAAGTCCCGGTGTCAGATTCACTGCACCAAGATTGAAGCGCGCCTCAAGGAATGGCTGGAAGAACCAGCTCGCTCCGTAAAGAAAGGCCAAGCCGATAACAGCACCAATGAAGGCTAACAGTGCAGCTTCGCACACAAGCAGTCCGACGATATGACGCGAGCGCGCGCCAACAGAGCGCAAGATTGCCATCTCGCGGCGTCGCTCCCGCAAGCTCGTAAGAATAGATGTCAAAATACCAATAAGCCCAACGCCGATCACGAAAGACGATACAATAAGCAAGGCGCGTTCAACAACCGAAACCATTCGCCAAAGCTGACGGAGGGCGATGCCAGGCATAACCGCCTGAAGTGGTTCAGTCTTATAAGTATTTACTTGTCGCTGAATCCTGAAAATGTCAGATGGGCGTTTTGCCCCCAACAGTATGGCGGTTATATCATTCGGTAGAAGGTTCATTTCGCGCAGTCTATCGGGGGTGGCAAGCCTGCTAAGAGGCGTAGGAGTACCTGACTGCCAGCCAATGTGGATCGCTTCTATAGCCTCCAGACTAACAAAGACCGAGCGATCAACGGGGGTCCCTGTCGGCGCAAGAATACCGGATACACGAAAAGGTTTGTCGTCGTGTTCTGTAAAGCTCTTTACCCCGACCCCGTGAGACAGTGTGATTGAGGTATCGAGAGAGTAGTCCAAATCGCGCGCGACTTGAGCGCCCAGTACGATGTCGAACAAATCGTCAAACACTGCCCCGTCCACAATACGCAGTTCTCGCGAGTCTGCATATTTGTATCGTTCGAAATACTCAGCGGTCGTCCCAATAACCCGGAAGCCGCGGTGCGAATCTCCAAGACTTATTGGAACCGTCCACTCGACATCAGGTCGCTCGCTTATTTCCTGGTAGGTTTGCCATGTAATGTTGTTGGTAGGATCACCAATCTGAAAGATCGAATACAGAACGAGGTTGATCCCGCTTGAGCGCGCACCAACTACCAGATCTGTATCAGTAATGGTGCGTTCGAAACTTGCCTTCGCGCCTTTGCGGACGTTTTCAACCGCGCCAAATAGCATAACCGCAGTTGCAATAGAGATAATCGTAAGTAGCGCCGTTAGACGCCTGGCCATAAGTGATCGGAAAGCAAGTGCAAGTATTGGCGCTGTTCTCATTACGCCATCTCCGATGAGTTCGCAGAATTAAGTGTGTGTAGATCGATAGAGCGATCAAAGTGTTTTGATAGAGCGCTGTCGTGGCTTACGAAAAGCAGGCTCGAGCCGAACCTTGATCTCTGTTCATTCAGCAGCTCGATAAACTTGTCACGGTTTTGCTGGTCGAGCGCGGATGTCGGCTCATCAGCGATTATCAGCTGGGGGCCACCCATCAGCGCTCGAGCGACGGCAACGCGTTGCTGCTGTCCGACGCTGAGCTTGGAAACCGGTTGCTCAAATGTATTTTTCGACAACCCTAGGGACAATACGAGACTTTCTGCTTCTTTTGCAGGCGAGCCGTAAGCATCGATGCTGGCTTGTCTTCGGCGGCTCGAAAAGCGGCAAGGGAGTGTTATGTTTCCGAGGACACCCAGAAACGGAAGCAAGTTGAACTGCTGAAATATTATTCCGAGATTGTCAGCACGCACTTGATCGCGGCGCGGCGGGGAAAGGCGCGTTATGTCTTTTCCGGCGATGGTTATTGTTCCCGACCGCGGTTTCACAACGCCGCCAATCAAACCGAGTAATGTGCTTTTTCCGCTTCCGCTTGGGCCTTTTAAAAATACGCTTTGGCCGCGGTGGATTTGAAAGTCGCTGATGGATAACAAAGTTGAGTTTGCGTCCCAGCCGAACTTAACGTCTGAAAGACGCAAAACAGGATCAGAACTCATAGATTTCTATTTTGCTGAGATTTAGCTCATAGGCGCTTTTTGCAAGTTCGGTATCGGTTCGGCCGGTCGACATCGTGCCTTCGATCCAAAATGGAAAGTAAATATCCTCTACTTCAGCGGCCCATTCTGATGTGACGTAAATGATCTGGTTCGGTGGCGGCGGCGGCGTATGAAGGCACGCCCCAGGCTGTGGCACAAACAGGAACTCTTTGTATTTGTCGTCGGCATTGAAGTTAAGCGGCACAACATATCCTGGCAATCGAACTTTCATCCCGTCGAGCTCTTCAACGACATTGAAAGTGCCAAGCTGATCCATAGTGTCTTCCGCACTTCCCTCGGTAATCAGCGCGGTTATGTCGGTCTGGCCCTCGCTTATTTTGCCGGCATCTCGCAAGCGCATTTGACGCGCGCGCATATCCTGTTCCAATTGAGAAAAGTACTCTTCGTACAGCTGCGCAAGAATGAGTTCTTCACCTTCCGGCATCAGGTCGTTCCACGTTATTTGTTGGACGCCATCAGGGTCAGCGAGGATGAATGAAGAGGAATACCCGCCATCGTCTTTCGAGGATGCGGTGGTGTCCGCTGCGTTTGCTGATGTGCTGGCCTCAAGACGCGGAGACCCTTCACCGGATTCTGAACGATCTCCGGCGCCACATGCAGACAGCAGCATCATAGACGCGATCAGGAAAGTAACGAGCTTCATGTTCTGCCTTAAGGACGCAAGTTTATTTCAGTATTGGTCGGGGTTAGCGAGAACAAGTCTTGCGTGTTTGATCCCAAATAAACGACTTCAAGCTCGCTCAGGTTCACAAATCGCTCGAACAGGTTAATCCTGATCGGCGACAGCTTATCAGGTGAGGCGCATTCAAATGAATAACTAATCAACACGTCTTTGTGTGTGACTTCATCGTGATCATGATCTTCATGCGTATCATCATGATCGCCTTCATGCTCTTCGTGGTCGTGCTCATGATTGTCTTTTTCTGCTTCGTGCCCATGCGCGCCATGGTCGTAATGCGCATGTTCAAGATGTATGTCTAAGCCATCCGTTTGAGCGACGCATCCCGCTTCAGATCCAAAAGAAAACAGGCTGGCAGGATCGTTTAGATGCGTTTCAGCATCTTCAACCGCTTTTTTCTGATCGTCGGTTTCTGCGACGTGCTCAAATCCAATGAGATTATATAGCGGTGTATCAAACTCGATGGTAAGGGTTGAGCCTTCAAGTGCCATAGAAAGCGAGGCATCTCCGTGAACATGGGCATCAGCCGAGCGCACCATCTCACTATCTGTCACAGTTGATAACGCTTCGACCGGTGCGTCGGGTTCAGATACTTCGGATTCTTCTGAGGGCGCAGTTGGTGCATCGATGGGGGCTGGAGGTTCCGTCGCTGCATTGTTTGCTTGAGGTGAGTCTGAACCACAAGCCCAAAGGACAACGGTAGCACTCGCCGCGAGAAGAACATGTTTTTTCGCCATAACATCACTCTATGTTTGCTTCAGGGCACAATAGGCGCGTTCCGAAGTGGTTCAAGTGGCTGCTATCACTGCGCCCACTGATTTTTGCCGCAGCAAGGTCGTTTAACAATAAAAGCGCCTAAATCTAAACAGCTTTATGGGCATAAGCTCTGAAAAATATAGGAAACTTGTATAGATCAAATGTATCACTGAATTTCGATTGTTGGTGGCTCAAAGCCTAAGCGTAACCAAAACGTAATACATCCAACGAGAGGAACGTGGCGCTCGGCCGCCAGTCTCTGACGTATATTGTTATAAGTACGGCATTTAGCTAATTATTTGCGTGAAGACCCCGTGCGTGTAGAGAGCGCGCAGGTTTCAAAATATAAAATGTCCGATGCCGCGTAATCTAGACTACACTTTCTCTGTCGCCCCGATGATGGATTGGACGACACGCCATTGCAGAGCGTTTCACCGATGTTTGTCTAAGCGGGCTTTGCTGTGGACCGAAATGGTCACAGCTGACGCGGTTATTCACGGCGACCGGGATCATATCATTGGTTTCAGTGACCTTGAGCATCCGCTCGTCTTGCAGCTTGGTGGTAACGAACCCGTCAAAATGGCTGAGGCGGCAAAGATTGCCGAAGACTATGGGTATGATGAGGTAAATATCAACTGCGGGTGCCCATCCGACCGCGTGCAATCTGGTGCGTTCGGGGCGTGTTTGATGCGCTCTCCAGAAGTGGTCGCAGAGTGCGTATCGAAAATGAAAGGGGCTGTTTCGATACCGGTGACCGTTAAATGCAGGATCGGTGTTGACGAGGATGATCCGCGAGCTTCCCTTTTCAGGTTTGTGGACATTGTCAGCAGTGCTGGATGCGATGTGTTTTCGGTACATGCTCGGAAAGCCTGGTTGCAGGGACTAAGCCCAAAAGAGAACAGGGATATTCCTCCGCTCAATTATGATCTTGTTCATGAATTAAAATCGGAGCGACCGAACTTGTCCATTGTGCTGAATGGGGGATTGCAATCTCTGGATCAATGCCGAGTCCATCTACAAAATCTTGACGGCGTGATGCTCGGCCGAGCAGCCTACCAAACACCGGCATTGCTCGGAGACATTGATGGGGTGTTGTTTGGCGACAAAAACTGCACTCAGGCTATCGAGGCAGTCGAGGCGTTTAAGCCATATATCGCTGCGCGCCTCTCTGAAGGTGTTCCATTGCACGCGATGACGCGCCACATGCTGGGGTTATTTGCTGGTCGTCCTGGCGCAAAACTCTGGCGACGTATTCTAAGCGAGCAAGGACGAGGGGATGCCGGAATCGCCGTGCTTGATGCAGCGCTGGCCGAGGTTACCTTAAGGGCGGCTTGATTTCAGGTAACGCTGAACTGGACCTGCGTTGCGTACTGCATTAATCCCAATTCCGGGCAATTGAGAGGGTCGAGCGTGAACGAAAATAATTATGAACCAATGGCGAAAGCTGAAGTCATCGCCGCGCAGCGCGCTTGGGCGAAGTATGTGACTGAACAGGACGTCGATAATCTTCTTGCACTTTATGATTTTGGATCTCCCGACGAACCACTGCTTTTTAAGCCGACGCTGGCTGACGTGATCCGCCTTGATCGGGCCGGAGCGCGTTCATATTTTGTCGGCGGAGATCCGGACTATCCACACGATAAAGGCTTCCTAAAGCATGGTTGGAAACGCGTTGAGTTTCAGAGCGCGGCGGGCCCGATCCTGAAGGCCGGCGGACTTGGTTACAAGGATATGGGGCACTATACGTTTTCGAATGCCGAAGGTGATGCGACCCGCGCCGATTATACATTTGCCTATCACAAACTAAACGGCAAAGTTCTTATCTCGCTCCATCATTCGTCATTGACCTGGTTACCCCCGATCGAGCCATAGCACTTTCTCGCGTGGAGCGGCGAATATGGACGTGATTCTTGCGAATTGGCCGCTTATCGTGTCGCTGCTCGGTGCCGGGATTGTTGCCGGTCTTGCTGCCGGACTTTTTGGGATCGGCGGCGGCGCAGTGATTGTTCCTGTTCTTATAATCCTCTTCGAAGATGTGCTCGGTTTTACCGAAACAGGAAGCCATGTCGCGATTGGCACATCTCTCGCGACAATCATACTAACATCAGCGCGTTCCGTCATGGCGCATAACAAGCGCGGCGCGGTAGATTGGCAGATCATTCGCACATGGTCGCCATGGATCATGGGCGGGGCGATCGCGGGTCAGCTGTTAACGGGGTATGTATCTGGAGATGGTCTAAAATTGTTCTTCGGATTGATGGCGTTTGTGCTGGCTGCGCAGCTGTATTTTGGCCGACCAGATTGGCGACTTGCGAGCGAAATGCCGGTTGGAGCCAAGCGCGTAGGACTAGGCGGTGGGATAGGCGCGTTGTCAGCCGTAATGGGAATCGGTGGGGGCACTTTTGGTGTCTCACTTATGATGGTATACGGCAAAGCCATTCACCGTGCGGTGGCAACAGCGGCCGGATTTGGTGTAGCGATTGGATTGCCCAGCGCGATCACAGCGATCGCGGTTGGCTGGGGTAGGGAGGGGTTGCCGCCTTTTTCCCTAGGTCATGTGAATGTGTTGGCGTTTGCGCTGATATCCGTTTGTACGGTAACCATGGCACCTATTGGGGCGAAGCTTGCGCACTCGCTAGATGCAATCCGTTTAAAAAAACTATTTGCCGTTTTACTTACCATTGTCGCGATACGGATGACCTGGAGTGTGTTTACTGGCGGATGATTAATTGCTTGCCGCGGAACTCATAGGAATACAGTTCCTCGAGAAAGCTCATACCGAGGAGGTTTTGCTCCAAGCCCTCCCGCAGGATCATTGCTTCGACGTTTTCCACCTCAACGCCTCCAAACCGAATAGACTCGAGCAAAACCGACGCGCCTTTGGTCTCACCTCCCGCGGTGGAGATCTTCCACTTGTAATCCAGCGTTTCGGGTTTTAGCCGCATTCGTTTGGCGTCTTCAAACGTTAGCACAACGACGCTCGCGCCCGTGTCGACCATGAAATCGACGGGATATCCGTCAACATCTGCGAGGCCCCAATAGTGGCTATCAGGTTTTTGTCGAAGGACAGCTGCCTTGGCTGGGATATCAGGTTCGCAGGCTTCTGTCTCGATGCTGAGACTAGCGGCGATTGGCGTTTCTAGTTGTTCTTGGTCGGAAACGGTTGCAGCTTCTGGTGTGAGGTTAGGTGCTAAAAAAATCGAGACGCCGCCGGCAACAAGCACGGCGGTCAAAAGCAAGATGATCAAGTCCGACTGTTTCATTTCGCGGGTCCAAGTTTGCCCAGTTTGCGTAGCTCATCTTTTCGTTCAGAAAGTTTGTCGACGACTGCTTGCTTGGAACCTTTATCCATATGGAGCCATCCACCAATTTCGCTTAATGCGCGAGCGCATCCGAGACACCAGCCTGTTTGCCCGTCTACGACGCAAACCTTAATGCAGGGCGAAGGTACGTCACCATTCATAATCAAGATGCTCCCCGACCGTTTTTTTGTGTTCAATTTCATATATTAGCGGGTTTAGTTACAAAAGCGTGCGTTGCAATTTATCCATATTTGTGGCCAATTATGATCTCGCATACAATTAGGAAGTACGACCATGGGATCAGCAGCCAATCCTGCGGCCCGCCCATTTGATGATGTTCGCGATCTTGCGCTGCAGCCGGTCGTATCGGATTCAACTGCGGCGGAACAAGTGCTCGACGCACTGCGCGGAATGGGCCGTGATCGCGATTTCGGCAAACTTGGTGACGCTGCGGCATGGCTTGCGAAACATCAATGTCGGTTTCCTCCGCGGATCGAGAATGCTACGCTTGCCGTTTTTGCTGGGTCCCATGGATTAGCAAACAAGGGCGTGACACTTTCGAGCGATGAAGATACGCGCAGCCATCTGA
The DNA here is from genome assembly GCA_965263325.1 of Hyphomonadaceae bacterium. Classification (GTDB taxonomy): domain Bacteria; phylum Pseudomonadota; class Alphaproteobacteria; order Caulobacterales; family Hyphomonadaceae; genus CBDHGY01. Next base: position 203,672 of record CBDHGY010000002.1, read on the forward strand.
ATGCTCTTCGTGAAGGCAAAGCGCCGCTTTCTGCGATTGCTGCCCAAAATAATGCCAATATCCGGGTGTTTGAATTAGCGATCGAAAAACCAACCCCTTGCATATCTGAAGCCGCTGCGATGAGCGAACAAGAATGCGCTGCAACAATGGCATATGGTTTTGAAGCCCTTGAAGGATCCCCGGATTGCTTGGCAATCGCCGTGACGGGTGCAGGTATAGGAACGGCCGCTGCAGCCGTCGCCTGCGCTCTTTATGGCGGACAAGCCGACTATTGGGTGAGGCCAGGACCTGGAACACCGAGCGAAATGAGTTCCGCGCGTGTTAACTTGGTTAATCAGGCCCTCGCATTTCATCGCGGAAATCTAGGCGATCCGCTCGAAATCCTTCGACGTCTGGGCGGCCGAGAACTCGCAGCTAGCGCGGGTGCGATCATTGCGTGCGGGAAACAAGGTGTGCCGGTTGTTCTAGATGGATTTGCGACAACAATCGCAGCCGGCGTTGTACATGCAATTAACGCTGAAAGCATCAATCACGTTCTAGCCGCCCATGCAACGCGCCGCCCCGCACATGAAGCCGCCCTCGAACGCGTTGGCCTTGAACCCTTGATGAGAATGGAGTTCCAGACAGGTGGCGGTCTTGGCTCAACGACTGCGCTTGGGCTTTTGCGTACGGCATGCTCACCTTTTCTTGCGAAATCTGCCGCAGTTAGCTGACGCAAAGTTACACATTGCAAGGTTCGACGATTATTCTATTTAACGATTGAAGTCGGTCAGGCCGCAGGAGGTAATGCGATGAATTTGGAGTTTACACCGGAAGAAGACGCGTTTCGTGCAGAGGTGCGAGCCTTTATCGAAGATAATTATCCGGAGCAGTTAAAAGGGTTTGGATCCCGGGAAGACCTAAAAAAGGAAGATTTCCTGGCATGGCATAAGATCCTCGGCAAAAAAGGTTGGTCTGCGCCAGCCTGGCCTAAAGAATATGGTGGCACAGGATGGAATGCCACGCAGCGTTATATCTGGTCAGAAGAAAATGCCCGCGCGGAAACAATTATGCCCCTACCATTTGGAGTGGCGATGGTGGGTCCCGTCATTTACACATTCGGCAATGAAGAGCAGAAAAAGCAGCATTTGCCGGGGATTCTTGCCGGAGACGTGTTCTGGTGCCAAGGCTACTCAGAACCCGGTGCGGGTTCAGATTTGGCATCGCTTAAGACGACTGCGGTGCGTGATGGCGATCACTATGTCATAAATGGCCAGAAAACGTGGACTACGCTAGCCCAACATGCCGATTGGATTTTCATCCTTTGCCGGACTAATCCTGATGCTGAAAAACCACAACAAGGCATCAGCTTTATTCTTGCCCCAATGGATACGCCGGGCATCGAGGTGCGCCCGATCATCACAATTGATGGTGGCCATGAGGTAAACGAAACCTGGTTAACAGATGTGCGTGTCCCGGTTGAAAACCTTATTGGGGAAGAAAATAAGGGTTGGACCTACGCGAAATTCTTGCTGGCGCACGAACGATCCGGGATTGCTGGCGTGGCGCGCTCGAAGAGAGGTATCGAAAAGCTTCGTGAGATCGCAACAACGGAATTGATCGATGGTGAGCCGTTGATCGGCGATAGCGACTTTTCGCGGAAGATTAGTCAACTTGAAATCGATCTGACAGCCCTTGAGTTCACCGAATTGCGCACGCTCGCATCTGAGGCAGCCGGGAAGGGCCCTGGAGCAGAAAGTTCGATCCTTAAAGTTAAGGGAACCGAAATTCAGCAGCGATTGACCGAACTGACCATGGAAGCTGTTGGCTCTTACGCACATCCTTATAATAAGGGTCTGCCGCCGCGAGGTGCTAACGATATCGGCGTTGGGCCAGCTTATTCAGATCACACGTCAGAGACGTATTTCAATTACCGGAAAACGTCGATCTATGGCGGATCTAATGAGATTCAGCGCAATATCATCGCGAAGATGATTTTGGGCCTTTAGATCTAGACCCGCGATCTAGCTGATTTCGGGAGCACGTTCTCGTGTTTCGTGAACGAACTGATAACTAAGGTCGCGGTTCCGTTGCGGCAGAACGATCTACCCCTTTTCAGATCGTCATCTTCACAATAGTTACTTTCACAGGCTCGTAACGACACGCCCCTTGGAGGAAAATTTATGGATTTCAACTTCTCAGAAGAACAAGACATGATCCGTGACAGCCTTGGGAGGTTGATCCGCGAGCAGTATGACTTCGAAAAGCGCCGTGAGATTGTCACTTCAGCTTCCGGTTGGAGCACCGAAATGTGGGGTAAATTTGCGGAGCTCGGAATATTCATGGCCCCATTTGCCGAAGAAGATGGCGGTCTCGGTGGCGGCCCGATTGACGCGATGGTTGTGGCCGAAGAGTTTGGCAAGGGGATCGTGGTCGAGCCGTTTATTCCATCGATCGTCTGCGGCGGCGGGTTCGTGAAACGCGCATCGGACGCCATCAAAGGTGAATACCTCGAGGGTATTATGTCCGGCGAGAAAGTATTTGCATTTGCTTATGCCGAACCACGCGGACGCTATAATTTGGCAGATCTTGAAACCACCGCAACAAAAGATGGCGGTGGCTTTACGCTTAATGGGCATAAAGCGGTAGTGATCGGCGCCCCCTGGGCGTCTCATCTGATTGTGACGGCCCGCACAAGTGGGGACCGACGTGATCGTGGCGGAATAACAGCCTTTGTTGTTCCAAAAGATGCAAGCGGTGTAACAACGCGTGATTATCCGACGGTCGATGCTCGCCGGGCATCTGAGGTGTACTTCGAAAACGTATCAGTTGGAGCAGACGCTGTGATCGGAGATGTGGATGGCGCGCTTCCACTCATCGAACTCGTTGCCGATGAGGCTACAGCCGCGCTTTGCGCTGAAGCTGTCGGTGCCATGGGCGTCGCTCACTCGATGACGGTCGAGTATTCGCGCCAACGCAAACAATTTGGAACGCCAATCGGAAAGTTCCAGGTTCTGCAACACCGGATGGTCGATATGTTTATGGAGCACCAGCAATCGATCTCCATGACTTATATGGCGACATTGAAACTCGGCGAAGACGAAGAAACTCGAAAGAAGGCGGTTTCGGCTGCTAAAGTACGAATTGGACAGTCTGGTAAATTTGTTGGTGAAGAATCTATCCAGATCCATGGCGGAATGGGGATGACCGAAGAACTCGCCGTTGGGCACTATTTCAAACGTCTTACCATGATTAATGCCGAGCTAGGAAATGTGGATCATCACATGAAGCGCTACACGGCGCTCAGCTCTGCCGCGTAGACAACGCCCTAAGATCTATTGACGTATTGTCCCGTTTCGCCAAGCTGCGAGACGGGACATTTCTTTGGAGGACACATAGCGCATGCGATTCCTATTTTTATCTTTCGTTGCGCTCGGTGTTTTTGGTTCTGCCTCTGCTCAAACTGCACAAGGCGCGCCACCGCCTTGCTCTAGCGAAGAGTATCGAGCGTTTGATTTTTGGATTGGCACCTGGGATGTTGCAACGCCAGACGGTACGCACGCGGGACGAAACAAGATCACATCTGAAGAAGGCGGCTGTCTTATTCTCGAGACATGGGAATCGGCAGGTGGTGGCACCGGGCAGAGTTACAATTTTTATGACCCAGGCAAGAAAGAGTGGCGGCAGGTGTGGGTTAGCGCCGGAACGGTTATTGATTATTCTGGAGGACTTACAGATTCAGGCTCCATGAAGCTTGAGGGAACAATCCACTATCATGCGGGCGGAGAATTCTTATTCTCGGGGGAGTGGACCTTGTTGGAAGACGGAACTGTCCGACAACGCTTCGAACAATATGATCCAGACAGTGAAACCTGGCAGCCGTGGTTTACTGGCGTTTACTCGCGCGTGAATGAGGAAGAGTGACCTCGCATCTCGTTGCGACAGGCTTGCCACAAGCTGCTGAAACCATAGAGTACTAATGTATATACGAAGGAGGAAACACGCATGATTGGTGTCACAGCGAAACTGCCGATACAGGATGGGAAGCAAGCAGAATTTGAACAAGTCTTCAAAGAATTGATGGCGAAGGTCCATGCCAATGAACCAGGATGCACCATGTATCAGCTCTACAAGACCAAAGGGTCAGAGACGGAATATGTCGTGATGGAAACATATGCCTCACAAGACGCCCTCGATGCACATGGCAAGACCGACTACTTCAAAGCCGCTCAGCCTGGTCTCGGTGCGTGTCTCGCCGGTGCCCCGACCATCGAATATTACGACATCGTGGAATAGGAAACTGTCATGGATCTCGCTTTCACCCCCGAAGAGCTCGCCTTTCAAAAAGAAGTCCGTGAGTGGATCGCATCAAACTACTCAGATGAGCTTCGCCGGCGGAACGCGCTGTCCAAAAATAACTACATTGATAAAGACGGGATGGTGGAATGGCAGCGCAAACTCGATGGACGCGGTTGGTTTGTAATCAACTGGCCAGAAGAGTATGGCGGCCCAGGTCTAACGCCGGGACAGCGTTATATTATCAACATGGAGATGGCGGCTGCGGGCACACCGAACACGAGCCCCATGGGCAAGTCGATGGTGGCACCTGTGATTATGGCTTTTGGCAATGATGCTCAAAAAGCGGAACATCTGCCAAAAATCAAAAGTTCCGAAATCTGGTGGTGTCAGGGATATTCCGAGCCGGGCAGCGGTTCGGACCTTGCGAGCCTCCAGATGAGCGCCATCAGGGATGGTGATGATTATGTGCTGAACGGATCCAAGATTTGGACGACGCACGCACAATGGGCCGACTGGATTTTTTGTCTGGTTAGAACATCAAGAGAAGGCAAGCCTCAGGAAGGGATTAGCTTCCTGGTTTTCCCGATGGACTTGCCGGGTATCTCTGTTTCGTCCCTTCCAACCCTTGATGGGCCAACGGATCATCAGCAGGAGATTAATCAGGTTTTCTTCGAAGACGTTCGTGTTCCGATAGAAAGCGCTCTTGTCGGCGAAGAGAACAAAGGATGGACCTACGCGAAATACCTTCTGCAATTCGAGCGAGGCAATGCATATGCGCCGGGTCTCAAGAACGCGCTGGAAAAAACCAAAAAGATCGCACGTTTAGAGCAATCTGGCGGGGAACCGCTTATGCATGATCCGGATTTCAAGCGAAAAATCGCTGACATGGAGATGAAGATAGAAGCGCTGAATGCGACAGAGCTGCGCATTTTCTCTGCGCTGTCTGCGGGCGAGGCAGTCGGTCCTGAGAGCTCAATGCTGAAGTGCGCAGGCTCAGAAGCTCAGCAGGCGATTTCAGCATTGTCGCTTGAAGCAGTGGGCAGCTATGCGGCACCCTTTGTACAAGATACATTTGCCGTTGCCAGAGGCGGAGCCAATAGCGAGATCGCGACACCTGAACATGCCGCGCCAGTTACGCCAGCTTATCTGAATTATCGTAAGACTTCGATTTACGCTGGCTCAAATGAGATTCAACGAAATATCATGGCGAAAATGGTGCTCGGTTTATAAAGGAGGGCGGCGCACATGCCTCAGCCGCCCAATCCGTTTTACAGTTTTATCGCCGAACTGTTTGAGCCTCTAGGCCCGGTGCGCATCAAACGAATGTTTGGCGGCGCGGGCGTCTATGCGCATGATGTTATGTTCGCCTTGATCGCTGATGATATCGTCTATCTGAAGGTGGATGAAAGATTACAAAGCGATCTTGAAGAAGAAGGCTCAGAGCCCTTTCGCTTTCAGATGAAAGACGGCAAAACCGCTGAGATGAAGTATTTTTGCCTTCCCGACGCAGCAATGGACAATCCTGAGGATGCAAGCGATTGGGGGCGAAAGGCGTTGGATGTGGCATTGAAAGCCAAGAAGTCAAAGCCACGTAAGCGCGCAGCAGAGATGTCTAAAAAGGGGAAGAAGACGATGGCTAAGACCGAAAATAAGACGAAGCCTACAAAAATGTCTGTCCGTGCTTTTGTGGACGCTGTTGAAAATGATACCCGCCGAAAAGACGCCAAGGCGCTCATGAAAATATTCAAAGAGGTGACGGGTATGACCCCGCAAATGTGGGGGCCGACAATAATCGGTTATGGGCGGTATTACTACAAGTATGATAGCGGCCGGGAAGGTGAGAGCCTCATGACCGGGTTCAGTCCACGAAAAGCGAATCTGGTTCTTTATATCATGCCGGGTTATCTCGATTTGGAGGAAAAGCTCTCCCGACTTGGCAAGCATAAGCTCGGCAAGGCCTGTCTTTATATCAATAAGCTCGCCGATGTAGATGTTGATGTCTTGAAGGAGGTCATCGCTTACGGGGTGGATTATATGCAGAACAATTATCAAACCTGGAAAAAATAGCCGAGTTAGCAGCAGCCCAGATTAATAGTCCGTGCCCTGATGTTTACACAGTGGCACTTGGTGGACTTCTCCGTTAACCATAACGAAAAATCTTCCCGGCATTCTCCGCTTGTCGCCAATGGTGGCGAAGTGATGGTTATTCCGAGCGTTTAAGAGGCCAAAAGGTCCGCAGCGATCGGAATGGTGAACAAGGAAGATAATTATGCCTTACTCAGATGCTGAGATCGAAATGCCATGCGCGTTCCTGAATGAAGAATCGCCGGCCGATGAATTGTACCGCGTTGGTCTTGTCTACGCCGAAGGAATTGGTGTTGAGGCGGATATTGTGGCTGCACACAAATGGTTCAATCTAGCGGTTGCGCGCGGATGGTCTGCGGCCAAAGATGCCCGCCGTGAGATGGCTGAGAAGATGAGCCAAGAAGAAATTGCTGAAGCGCAAAAAGCTGCGCGTGAATGGATGCGCCTAATGAACTAAGGTTCGTTATTCGAAACTTGGATCATTGCGTACATCATAGAACGCTCTGAACTCTACCGGCAGCGCCGCTCGGAACCATTGAAGCATGAAGAGGTTTTCTTCAGCGATCTTTGATTTTGGCACGTAAACAATATCGAATCGGCGAAGCGGGCCCCACTCGGCGAGTTGTGCATCGAACACGCCCGCTCTTATGTCCAAAACTTCAGAGCGGATTTCGCCGCCGGGCAGTCGCCGCATCAGAACCACAGCATTCTGTCTCGCTTCATCTGTGAAACCACCCGCCATTACGATAGCCTGAAGCGGTCCGATTTGGCCCGGCAGATCGTAGATGGATGGAGCTTGGACTTCGCCGCCAATAAAGATGCGCTGCGACGCGAACTCTGTTGCAATCACTTCTACTTCTGGGTTTTTCAGCTCTCTGCCGAGCGCCTTATTAAAAGAGAGGCGTACCTCGTCCACTGTTCGACCGGTCGCCGCGATAGGGCCAGAATAGGGAATTCGCACACGCCCGTCAGGTGCCACTACAACCGTCCGAGACAATTCCGGCGCGTAGAGTACACTCACTTCAATTGTATCACCCGGGGCAAGTAGATATCGATCATCATATCCGTCGTTTTGGCTCCACCGGCTTTCGGGAAAGTCGAGCGACGAAATAGGATCGGCGGTACACGCAGCCAATGCAAAAAAGGCCGCACCAATAGTGAGCAGGCGAATCATATCGAAGCCTTCCGACAAATAAATAGTTCTGTACGTAAGCTCGCCGTTAATCATTAATGAAATATCAAATGGACGTGTGGAATTAGAAAAGTGTCTAGAAATAAAGGAACTGCGTTCACATGGCAGTTGATACCATCTGGAATGGTCGGCCATCCGTCCAGTCAATCGACAGTGGAGCAATCGTTTCGCGACCGCGCCTGGGAAAGGCTGACTTGGCGCTTCAGCTTTGGCGCGCAAAAGGATTGATGACGCTTGTCGCACTCGTTGTCGCGGTGCCCTTTGTGATGCTCGCAATGGTGATGCCGACGAAGTATGAGGCATCGGTGGGGTTGCTTGTGTCTCTTGGGGAGGAGCAGGTTTATCGGCCGCGGGTCGGCAGCGAGGCTGCAGGCGCAATTCCTGATCAAGAATTACTCAATCAGTCTGAGCTTGAACTCATGCGGAGCCCAATTGTCGCTGAGCGCGCGCTCGATCAATTTTCTTTGGAGGAGATTTATCCGGAGATTGCGCAGGAGCGCGCTTTGATCGCCGTTGAAATGCCGGGCAGGGATCCGGCGATAAAGCTGCGTCAAATGGGAATTGAAGCTATCCATGAAGACTTTAGCACCGGTGCAACGCCGAACAGCAACGTTATTCGTGCAACATTCAAGCACGAAGATCCGGAATATTCAGCTCTAATCCTGAACACATTGGTCGATCAATATCTTGAATATCGCTCGGAAGTTTATCTCAGTTCCCGCTCCACCGGATTTGGTGAGCAGCGAGAACGATTTGAAACTGATTTGCTCCGCGCTGAAATGAACATCAAGTCATTTCTTGAAGAAAACGCCATCGGCGATTTCGAGGCTGAAAGACTCGCTGCCCAATCAATGTACGCCACAGTTACCGATGAAATATTCAAGGTGAAGTCCCGAACCACTGCCGTTGAAGGGCAGCTCGAAACGTTGGCACGCCAAATGCCGCAAACCAATCCCTTGGTCGATATCTTCGTGGAAGACTCGACCGAGCAAACGCTTCTAAACTTACGCATTGAGCGAGAACAAGCCTTGAGCCGCTACAAGCCAGATTCGCGCGTCGTTGTGGCAATCGATAAACAGATTGAGCAAGTCGAAGCTTATCTCGCTGAACAAACAGGTTCAGTTGGAACACGCCGGACCGGACCAAACCCAGTCTATCAAGACATGGAGCAGCGACGATCTGGTTTGGAGGCGGAGGCGAAGTCTCTTGCAAACCTACGCGATGAGCTTCGCCGTCAGGAAGCTGCAGCCTCTGCTCGATTGAGAAAGTTCGTCAACATTCTACCAGAGTGGCAGGAACTCCAGCGCCAGCGCGCCCTCTACGAACAGAACCTCTCCAGTTTTGCGGCCCGCGAAATCGAAAGCCAGACGCTGACAGAATTTGCTCGTCAGGAAACCGACAATATTCGGGTCATTGAACGGGCGCGACCGCCATTGCAGGGAGCAAGTCTGAAGTTGCCAATCCTGGCGTTTGGAGTTCTATTTGCCTTGTTTACGGCGTTTATTGTGGGGCTACTTCGCGCAACAACGCGTCAAGGCTTCTCAACTGCTGGGTCAGTAGAGCGCACGACAGGAATTCCAGTGATCGCAAGCGTTCGGAAGCTCTGATTCTTAGTCAGCCGTAGGCTTTGTTCCGCCGAAAAACGCGTCATTAACCATGGCGTGCTAGCCTTTCGACAGTATTGAGTAAGGAATACAGTTCATGAAAGACCTTCGTTCGGATCTTTCCAATGTTTGGCGCGCAGCAGCACGGATGGCATCGCCGCAGGGGTCTCGTGCAATCATGTTTCTTTCCGCGCGTTCTGGGGATGGCGCGACGAGTATGGCGGCTTCATTTGCACTGCTGGCAGCAAAAAGAGCCAAGAGAAATGCGTGGTTGGTCGATCTCGATTTGCGGTCAAATACAGTTTTTAAGGGATTTCAGTCCGGTTTCGCACGAGGAATTGGCAAGCCTGGTAGAGCCTATGACGCATCCTTGAATACTGAGCAGATCTACAGTGTGGTTCCAAAAACCGTTTCCAATGCTGGGCGACCTTCAGCGCCGCAGAAATTGCTGTCGGTCCACCAGATTGGAAACGAAAAGTTACTTGTGACAAGGTTTCGCGAGGATCGGCTTCGCCCAGCCCAGCGTGTTCATATTAGTACCCAGCCAGTCTGGTGGGATAAATTGCGCAAAGTCTCAGATTGGATTGTGGTTGACGCCCCCGCTATCGACCGTTCTGGTGCGGGGCTCGCTGTTGCAAACCAGATGGATGGCGTCGTACTCGTCGTACGCGCAGATGATACAAGCGCAGAGGATTTGACGGCACTTCGGCGCGAGGTGGAAATCCACAGAGGAAACATCATAGGTGTTGCCATAAATGCCGTTCGAAGTGACGCGCGTCTAGCGGACCGAATGGCTATTTAACGGCCGGTTTTTTAAGCGCACTTGCGCCATAAAATCTAAGATCGACCCACCAAAATACTTTACCGGCACCTCGAATAGCGCGGTCGAGATAGGTTGCGCGCGATGGAGATCTCGTAAGCCACGACATGGCATATATCGCTGAGTTGAGCACAGCCTTTCCGGCTCCAATGAGCATCCAAAGAAAAATTTTTCCGTTTTGGCGTGGAGACGCAGTTCGCGCGAGGGTGATAGGTCCCTGCCCATAAGCAAAAGCGCGCTTCAGTGTGTAACCGAGCCGTGCGCGCGATGGCGGAACATGTTCAAATGCACGAGCCTCGATGCACCAGCCGAATTTGTGACCCTGTTCCTGAAGGGATCTAAACAACAAATCATCCTCGCCGCCCGTTTCATTCATGGCCGTGTCAAACATTGGACCATTCTTCGTGATCAGTGAGAGGTCTAAGAGAGAATTACCGCAGCCGTAAAAGTGCTCGATCAGACCTGATGGAATGCTGGGCGAACGCGCAAAAAAGGCTTCAAGATATCTGCGATGGTTGCGCGCCTCATCTGGTAAGGCTGTAATGACGGCACCGAAAGTGACCGGAACCGGGTATTGTTTGTGAAACAACAATAGTTCTGAAAGCCAGTTGTCGGGAACAGACTGATCATCATCAAGAAATACTGCCAGCTGCGTTTTTGTTTGCGAGATCGCCGTGTTGCGTGCATTGGCGACACCAGCATTTGGCTCGTGGATATAGCGCACAGGCATGTTTGGCGGTGCAGCCAACTCCAGGTGCTGGGCGACGTCACGGGCGGATGCATTTGGGTCGTTGTCGACGATCAAGATTTCGAATTCGGTGACACTAGCCTGCGCGAAAACACTTTGCACTGCGCGTTTTAAGTCGGTTGGCCGCCGAAACGTTGGAACAATGACGGTTACATCAATCATCGTTTGCAGCTTTCATATAATTCATCGCGCCGCTTACACTCAGAATTTCCGCGTCGATGTCGCGTGCCATTTTTGTCAGTTGGCGCAAATCCTCCGAATGTACGCCAAACGAAGACGGTGACTGATGGACGTCATGCGTAAATAGAACGATCCAGGTTGGCGATGTCTGAGCTGCGCGAAGAGCCGCGCCCGCACGTTGGATCGTGCGGGGATCGGGTGTGAGCTCAAATGCCCTCAGCTGCATGCGATCCGCACCGGCATTGTTAATCCCTGGCAAGACGCCTCGGGCTGACTGAAAGTCTTTTACAAGACCTCGTTTAAGGTCGATCTGGGTTTCACCATAAGGATAAGCAAATTGGGTGATATTGCTTGCGCCCATTTCAGATAATCGTCTGAGGTTAAGTGCAATATCATCATGAATATCGCTGAGTTTTGCCTTTGAGCAATCAAGGTGAGAGTGAGTATGTGCGCCAATTTCGTGGCCAGATCTTTGTAGGGCTGCAATATCTGATGCATCGAACTGCTCGCCAGTCCTCGTATTCGTGCCTGCGAGCGATGAACAAGCGTAATATGTTCCTTTGCCGTTTACGTTTTCAAGGATTTCCGCACCTTCGTTGGCAGCTGACTTTGGAAAATCGTCGAAGGTGAAGCTAACAATGGGTTTATCTGGCTGAATGCAAAGCGGTGCAGTGACCCGCCATTGCGTCAGTCGCCGTTTTATCTTGGCCGAGAACGAACGGCTTGGAGAATAGTCCGGGCTCATTTCAGGTGCTCCGCATAAGTTGCTGCCCTAAACAGTTTCAGCGCCTTCAAACGCAGGCTATTTGGTAAACTAGATCTGGCGATCCATCTTGCTGCACACGCTACTGTTGAGCGACCAGGGAGACGCGCCAATTTGCGAGCAGCCTGGGCCAGATTCATTTTGCGAGTGGCCTCAGGATGCCGGGAGACCAGCCGCGCAAAGTTAGCTCCGGATTCTCCGTATTTGGCAAGTATAGTGTCGGTGTCGTCGAGACCGAGATGGGTCGCAGTGTTGTCGATATGAATGATTGGGAACGCTTCAGCCACGCGTAGGCCCCAGTCGACGTCTTCCCATCCCCAGCCACTAAATCCATCGTCGAAACTGATGGAGGAAAGTACGGTTCTATGAACGAGAATATTGGATGTAAAAATGTACAAGCCTGGTTCTTTGGATCTTTCGATTGCAGAAACACATTCCGAATTTAATGACTGTGCGGCGTGCAATGCCTGAGCGGTATTCGGCCGTACTTGTTTAAGAGAAAACCCACCAGAGATGACAGCAGGTTTTGGATGCTCTGCGATCGTGCTGGTATAGCGATCGAGGAAGTCTCTGCCGTCGGGGAGCATGTCAGCATCAAGGAATAAGATCCAATCGGTTTTGGCATGGGCGATCAGTCGATTGCGCGCGTGTGAGCGCCCTTTGTTTTCGCTGCCGGTGATCAACACTGATGAGCTGGGCCAGGCTTGTATCGCCTGTTTACAAGCTGCCGTCAGCTGCTCGTCTCCTGTGCCATCATCATAGATGAGCAAACTTATTTCATCGGCGCTTTTGCATTTGGCGAGCGCTGAAACAAGCGCCGTCGGGTCGTCGCGGTAAGTTGGAACCGCGATCGTTAGTAGTCCGCTGGTGAGAGCATCTTTTGCAAAAAGTGTTTCTGATATGAGGGATGACATCACTATTTCACTGCCTCACCGGTCACGTTGACGGTCACCGAGCAGGCACGGCGCGGTCATAATCATGATGTAGAGGTCGAACCAAAATGATGAACGGTTGATGTACTCCATATCGTACTCAACACGCTTTCTAACACCTTCTTTGGTGTGAAGAGGGCCGCGTGACCCATTGATTTGTGCCCATCCAGTGATGCCAGGTTTTACCCGATGGCGATGTGCATAGTCGCCGATAATGGTGTGGACTTCTGTTTCTTCCGTGGTCATGCCAACTGCATGCGGGCGCGGGCCAACAATCGACATCTCACCACGGAGAACATTGATAAGTTGGGGGAGTTCATCGACAGATGTTTTGCGAATGAACTGCCCAACACGAGTGACCCGTGGATCGTTCTTTTGGGTTTGCGCAGACATTTTGTCGGCTGCCGCGGTATCATCTTTCATGGAACGAAATTTCCAGACCCGGATAATCTGGTTGTTAAAGCCATGTCGGCGCTGGCGGAAAATGACCGGTCCCGGGCTCGATATTTTTACGGCAATCATGGTCAATAAAAGGACAGGGCTGAATACAATTAGCATCACGCTGGCAAAGAAAATATCTGCCATACGTTTTACGACGGCTCGGCGTGCATCCTTGGGTTGGCCTGATACGTAGGCAGCCGGTGAGTGTGCTATTTCTGCGAGGCTTTCTGCTTCAGGGTTAAAGCCCTCGAAATCTAGGAGCAGTACGATGCGTTGAGGCAGGATACGGAGGCGGTCAACCAGTTCTCGAACGCGGTGTTTTGCGTCAGGCGTAATCGTAACTATGATCTTATCGACTTCAGGAAGGCGCTCCCAAGTGAAAAGATCATTTAGATGACCGAGCAGAGGGGCTCCGGACAGAGATCTTGGTGCGCGCGAAAGGCGGTCATCAAAAACCCCTACGATATTGACTTCTCTTAATTGAGCGTTGCGTTCGATCATGCGCTGCGCGTTCGGCGTTGCGCCAACGATCACAACGTTTTCGCTGAGCCTACCATTTCGGATGAGCTGCTTAATCGCAGCGACGTAATGCGCATGTAGGGCGATCAAAGTAACCCAGGCGGACATCATTGCGATCAGCGCCCAGGCTGACACTGAGTGACCAACGATAGAGTAGGTGACAATGCCGAGAGCGGCGAGAATGAAGCCGCTCGTATTGCCGACCATGATAATATGATCGACGATTGATCGCCTGAATCCGATTTGATAGACCCCGGCATTGATCAGTCCCCAGACAGTTAAAATTGGAATGAGGATAAAGGGTAGTGCAAATCCGACAGAAGCGCTGAGCAGGGTCTGACCCGAAAAGTGAATGCTAAATACGGCAATTGCGGATAAGGCAATGACATCCGTAAGCAACGTAACTGTCGGAAGACTTCCCATCGACAGCGGTAATTTACCCTGTCCAAATCTTGCGTCGTCAAGCGAGGGATCTGAGGGTTCGGCGAGAGAAAGCGCAGCTATGCTATCAGCACGCAAACTTTCGTGCTGGCTTAACTTTTCTGCTTTTGCCCAACCATCGGCCATGTTGGATCCAATTGACTTATTGAATACTGGTTAAACCAAATCGAGGCGAAAATTCGGTTTCGCCAAAATGCTGAATTTTATGTATTCGTCGTTTGTTAACGCCTGATAGCAGACTAGAGATCAGACTTAGATCTTGTCCTGCATCCACTCGCGCGTCAGGAACCCATCGATCAAGTCACAGATCAATCCTAGCTCGAACAAGGCTTTGCGATAATGCGCAGGATTGACGAGGGACTCAAAATAGGAGCCCACTTCGAATTGGTCACCGGCTTCCAAAGCGAGAGTTAGGTGATCGTCTTCGAAAATACCGCGTAGCTTCCCACCTTCAAAAAAGCGTTCAATTGCGATGAGGCGCTCCATTTTGTCGGGGGTCAGCAAAGCGCGCGCCTCGACCTGATCGTTCGAGTAAACCGAAAATGCCTTGTCGAGTTCGATCGATACGAGCTTGACTTCTTCTAGGTCCTTCCATCCTCTTTTGGTCCATTTCCAGGTGCCCGAACGAGCCAAGAGTGTGCGCCCCAGAAATCTTTGAGGATAAGCTATGTGCAATAAGATACCCTGGAACACGGTAACGGTCTGTTTGCTATTTCCGCTGCCGCGTTCTTCAGTTAATTTACATTCGACGAGAGAGAACTTTGTTCCTGCACGTTCGCCTTCAATCAAATCCTCAAATTTGCGATCTGTATAGCTCGGCATTAGATCTGCGGCCTTTAAAGTAGGAAAGGCCGGCGTTGGTGCATCTTCCCCTGCGTCCTTCGAAAAGAGGCCTTTGATTTTCGTCTTCTCTTTTGCTTTTTCTGCTTCGCGGATGGCAAAGTCTTTTATGCCAGACAAAGAGTTTATCCCCGACACATCATGGTGGAGTGTGTTGTAAGTAAATCCGAATGACTCTGCCGCCGACGATAGCACGAGGTCTTTAACACCTGTCTTGAACGAATAGAGCTTTAGCATCGGCACAGCTGAAATCAGTGCAGCGCCAAGCCCTGCAATGATAATTGCTGCAACAAAGTGAATGAAAAATGGGGCAATAACCAAGATTGGCACACCGATCATAGCGGCACGTATGATCGCGCTACTTAGAAGCTGGCTGCGCTGAGACTCTCGTTTGGTCAGTTCAGGCTCAAGAACATTAATCCAAATGCGTTCGGCATTTGCGTATTCAGGGCGTTCAGCAGAAAACGCCGCCCAATCCTTGTCCACAAACGTGCGTGCCATTAATAGCTTTCCTTGCATAGCGGAGTATCAATTCAGGATTTAGCCTTAGCAAACATATCCTAACAAGTCGCAAGCAAATCGCGGGTAGACGTGACGAGTTTGTCACGCACACTTAATTCATTGCCTGTTTGATGGATCTTCGCCTGACGACTCGCGTGGAGCAGGCTAGATGAAACTGCGGTAATTTGGAGTGGGCTCATGTGGAGATTGCTATCGCTTTTTTTCGGGGCGGTATTGAGCGTGCTCGCTGCCTGCGGTGCACCCGAGGCGGTTGAACCTCCGCCGCCACCTGAATTGTCGACTTATGCCCCGGCTGGAATACTGCCAGGTAATGCACGGCCGCTTGCATACGATGTCCATTTGACCGTTGATCCCCGTGAAACGACATTCTTCGGAGAGGTCACAGTGACGGTGGAGCTTGATGAAGACTCTAGCGGCCTCTGGATGCATGGTGACGATTTGCGCGTCAGCTCCGTACAGGTCAGCGCTCCGCAATCTCCGGAAAGTGCGACGAGTGGTACCTGGGAAGAGGTCTTGGAAACGGGTGTTGTCCGAATAGGGTTTGCGAAGAATTTCGGTCCGGGCGTTATAAATATCCGAATAATTTATGAAGCTGATTTTGATGAAAATCTGGCGGGGCTGTTCCGCGTTGTTGACGGCGACGATGCTTACGCACTGGCAAAATCAGAATCCATTCAGGCGCGCCGCTTCCTGCCTGGGTTCGATGAACCAGCTTACAAGGCCCCTTTCGACATTCTTCTAACGTTTCCAGAAGAGATGACCGCAATATCGAACGCGCCGGTATTGGAGGAAACAGCCAGTGGTGAGGGATTAAAGTCTGTTCGGTTCGAGCGCACACGCCCACTGCCAACTTACCTGTTATCTGTTGCTGTCGGACCTTTCGACATCGTCGATGCAGGCGCGCTTCCGGCCAATGCGGTTCGCGATCAGGCAATCCCGCTTCGAGGTATCACTCGCAAAGGGCGCTCAGCAGACATTGCTCGGGCACTTGAAGTAACGCCCGCGCTTATGGAGATTTTCGAGGAGGCGCTTCGTCAACCATACCCGTACAAAAAGCTCGACATTATTGCCGCGCCGGCGTGGCCGTCCGGGGCAACAGAGCTTGCTGGCGCTATTACCTATCGTGAGAGCAGAATTCTGCTCAACGATCGCTCCGGCCCTGCAGCAGAAGCATCAATGCTTCGGCTGCACACACATGAACTTGCCCATATGTGGTTCGGAAACCTCGTAACACCACCTTGGTGGGACGATCTCTGGCTAAAAGAGGCATTTGCAACATGGGGGACGCCGTTTTCACTGGCTTTGTTCGAACCGGAGGGAGGGCACGATCTGAACGCCCTCAGCAGCGCTTTAAGCGCGATGCGATTAGATAGTCTTGCATCTGTCAGAGCTGTAAGGGAGCCGATAGAGCGAAATGAGGATATTCGGAACGCCTACGACGCCATTACCTATTCAAAGGGTATGGCTGTCATCAGAATGATGGATGAGTTTTTTGGACCGAGCACATTTAGGCCGGCGCTCGGCCACTATGTCGCTCGGTACGAGGACGGCATCGCAGACTCGCCAGCTTTCTTCGAGGTGATTGGTGAAGTGACCGGCGAGCCGCGCTTGACCGAAGCCTTTCGCAGCTTTGTCGAACAAAAAGGCGTGCCGCGTATCGATATTACCAACATGAGCAGCCAGGAGGATGGGTTCCAGTTTCGGATCCGTCAGTCTCGCTATATCCCGTTAGGGTCAAAGATAAGCGGGCAGCCGATCTGGACGATCCCTCTGTGCATCAAAATCGCTGGGCGCGAAGAGCCCGCTTGCCAGATTATTGATACGCGGGACGCCGTCATCAAAGTCTTGGGAACGGAAGATGCCCGCTGGGTGATGCCGAATGCCAATGCGCGGGGGTATTTCCGCTTTAACCTTCCGCCAAATATGTGGACCGCCATCGCAGAAGACTTTGAAACGCTTAGCGTTGGTGAACAAATGGCCGTCGTCGACAGTGCATTTGCGATGTTTGAAGCGGGCGCAGGCGGTGCAGATACGGTCAAATTAATAGCGGAAGCTGCAAGCCAGTCCGAGCATCGACAAGTTGCTACAGCGCCGATGTCATCACTTGCGCGCTACATCTCGATGCTGGACGGTGATGATCGCTCAGTTCTTCAGGCATATATTGCTGAGCTATACGAGGTCCCGCTTGTAAATGTGCGACGTCGCACGGGAGCGGAAGCTGAGTTATTGGACGGCGCGATTACCGGCTTTTTGGCATTTTCAGCAGAAGTGCCAGAACACCGAGAGCAATCAATTTCGCGTGCAAAATCTTATCTCGGTATGGGTAACCCTGCCGATACGCGTGCGCTACTCTCCGAAGAATACCGAGATGCCTTTACATTGCTAATTCAGGACGGCGGGAATGAAGCATATACGGCTCTTTCTGAGGAGCTGAGCAAGCGGAATGATCCGCGATTTACTCTTGCAGCAACGTATGCGCTGGGTGCATCTCGCGATCGTGAATTAGCCGCCGATGCGCGCAAGCGTGTGCTCGATGGAGCGTTCGGGCCGCGAGAGGCTTACAGTGTGATCGCCAATCAGATGGCCGAACCGTTGGTGCGCGAAGACGCCTGGATATGGCTTCAGGAGAATTATCCCGCCTTTGTTGAGCGAATTCCCCGTCAATGGCCACGACGCACACCCCGTCTTTTTGAGAGCTTTTGCGATGTTGAACGTATCGGTGAACTTGAAAACTTGTTTCAACTTTATTGGGAGCTAGCCCCTGGGCACGAGGCGGCCCTGTCGCAAACTCGAGAGCGCATTGAGTTATGCTCTGCGATAAAAACAAGCAAAGTCAGTGAATTGGTCGAGGCTGTCCGAAACTCGCCATAGTGCATTCAGCTCACATTCAGTACGGTTAAAATATGTGATTGTATAGCATTGTGAAAAAAGGGATTTTCGGCTGCGCATTCCGGCGTTAGGATGGTTAACAAGTTGGCTTTGAGGAGAGAATAATGAGCTTGGAAAACGACCGAATAGATATTCCCGACGGCGCTCTTGATGAAGCTCCGCGAATAAATGTGTCTCGACGCGCGATAATAACCGGCCTTGCAGCAGGCACTGTATTTCCGATTATATCTTCATGCTCGACGAACCCCGAAACCGGTAAACAGCAATTCCTTTTGGTCAATGATGGTCAGATCGCGGATATGGCAGCAAGCGCTTGGACTGATCTGAAATCTCAAACGCCTCAAACATCAGATACACGACTTAAAAATCGAGTGCTCGGAATTTGGGATCGTATTCAGGATGGTGCAACGTCTGCCAGCAGATCCGGCCGTAAATGGAATCAAGAGCAGTGGGATATTGCCGTTTTTGATCAAGACACAGTCAACGCGTTTGTCATGCCCGGGAACAAGGTTGGCGTTTACCGCGGCATTACAGAATTGACAGAAAATGACGATCAGCTCGCAAGCGTTCTTGGCCATGAACTCGGTCATGTTGCTGGTAAGCATGCTGCTGCCAGGATGACTCGAACAATAGCTGTTCAAGGCGCTTTGGTTGCTACTCAAATTGCTGTGGCGACTTCTGATGATCTAAAGAAATACGGAAATGAAATTGCTGTTCTCGGTGGTGCAGTGGCTCAGTTCGGGTTCATTTTGCCATTTAGCCGTGAGCATGAAATTGAGTCTGATGAACTTGGCGTAGACTATATGCATGCCGCAGGTTATAAAGTTGCCGAAGCTCCGCGCCTTTGGGAGCTGATGGCAAAACAGTCTGAGGGCAAACGCCCACCGTCATTTATGTCGACGCATCCAGACCCTGTTTACCGAGCCCAGAACCTGCGCAATTACATCAATGCAAAAGGATATGACCTCGTTTAGGCTTGGAAACGCAAGCAAATTTTGGAGCCCCGCATCATCTGGTGCGGGGTTTCTAATTTTAGGTATGCGATGCAGCACTTTTCGGCGGGGGTAAAACTTGTCATAAAACAGTCGGGCAACGGGGGGAATTCAGGGAGAACCCGTCAATGAACAGATCCTTTTCCGCAGCAGCTTTAAGTGCGTGCTTCATTGCAAGCGCTTGCGGTGCTCATAAAGTCGTAACGGTTCCTGCGTCCACCGCTTACAAAGCTGCAAAAGTTGCCGGTAAGGGGGTCTATTATACGGGGAAGGGCGTCTATTATGTCGGCAAGGGCGTCTACAAGACAGGCGAAGGTGTCTACTATATCGGCATGACGCCGGTACGCGTATTTGATGGAGCGCTCGACAGGGCCGATCGCGTCGTTCGCTTTACTGGGAACGTCATAGACACTGCAAGTAAAGCTCAAGAGTTCTCCAAGATTGTTACGATTGATGCGCTTGAAGAAGAGTTGCAAGCGCTGGAAAAAGTTGGTGAGGTATCCAACGCCATGCTGAAACGCGCATCCGATAAAGATGCGCGCAAAGCGAAAGAGGCTGGATTGATCGACCGCGTCGACGGGCGCCGGGTCTCTATCGACTACTAACCAATCAGGCGTTTCTTCACGGTCAATGAACCGCCATTCGGCCATTGCTGCCACAACTCAGCTTCGACCTCGGCCATCTCACGCATCGCCTTTTCCTTGACATGTCCGTAGCCGCGAATGTCGTTCGGAACCTCCGCAATTGCGATGGCGAGTTCGTGGTTCTCAGCTTTTAGCTCACGGGCCAGACGAGACGCATTTTCTATGTAAGTATCGCGAAGAGCGCGCTCTGCCCTGCGTTCTTCCGTATATCCAAAGATGTCAAAGCGTGTCCCGCGAAGCCCTTTGAAGCGCTTCATGAGTTTGAAAACGGGAAGCATCCATTTCCCGAACGGTTTCTTAACTTGATGTCCTTTTGCATCCTTCTTGGCGATCATTGGCGGGGCAAGATGAAAGCGGATTTTCGGATCACCGCTAAAAGTGTTACGAAGCGTTTTTTCGAAACGTCCATCTGTAAACAATCGCGCGACTTCGTATTCGTCTTTGTAGGCCATAACTTTGTAGCCATAGGTCGCGATTGCTCGGGTTAGTCTTTCGCCCAGACCGGCAGCAGTTTCTGCCTCGCGCACCTCGGTCACCATGTCCTTATATCGATCCGCATAGGCCTCATTCTGATAACGGACCAGAATATTCGCGCGGTGCTGGATCAGTTCGTCGAGAGTGCGCGGTTTTATTTCGTCACGGGGTGACTCAATTAATGGAAGGCGCTCAGGATCGGCTGCCGCAAGTCGGCCAAGATCAAACGCTGCCATGTTCTCTTCGACTTTAACGCCATTCAATTTGATGGCTCGGTAGAAGCCGCGCAGTGTCACCGGAATCATTCCTTTCTGCCACGCATAGCCCGTCATGATCATATTCGTGTAGATCGCGTCATGAAGAACGCCGACGGCAAGCGCTTCAGCATTGACCGTGCTGAGGTTCTGCACCTGTCGCTTTACGCGTGCAGCGAGTAGGTCGGCTTCAAACGTTTTCTTTCGGTTTCGAATGAACTCGCTTGTTGGTGTAATATCAGTATTCGCAATGGCCGCCGTGCGCGTATCATCCATTAGAACAAGAGCGTCTCCTGATGCGGCGACCACTAGATCGCACGCAATAATCGCATCTGCACTGGCAGGTGGCACCCTCCCGGTGGAAATCAACTCCGGTGTTTTCGCAAAACGGATATGAGAAAGAACCGGTCCGCCTTTTTGTGCCAGCCCTGTCATATCGAGCGCGGAAGAGGCGTTGCCATCCACATGCGCGGCCATTGCGAGAATTGCAGCTGTGGTTGTTACACCCGTGCCACCGACACCGGTGAAGACCAGATTCCATGGGTTTGCGAGCGGCGGCGTCTCTGGCAAGGGCAACCGGCTGGCGTCAAAAGCAGCTCGGGGTTTCTCTGTATGAACAGGTGTGCCACCTTTTACCGTCACAAAGCTTGGGCAGAACCCATTCACGCAAGATAGGTCTGTATTGCATGTCGATTGATTAATTCGGCGTTTCCGACCGAATTCAGTTTCGACAGGTTCGACAGACAAACAAGATGACTGGATTGAACAGTCTCCGCATCCTTCGCATACGTCGGGATTGATAAGCACCCGAATGTTCTTGTCTTCCATTTTGCCGCGTTTAATGCGCCGACGTTTTTCTGTGGCGCATACTTGATCATAAATGATGACTGAAACACCCTTTGTTTCCCGCATCCGGATCTGCACCATTTCCAGATCTTTTCGGTCGTGAATGGTCACTAGACGGGGAAGATCTTTCATCGCGGCATAGCGTGTAATGTCCTCGGTTACGATCGCGATCGTTTTAACGCCCTCGGCTTCAATCTGCCGGGCGATTTGTGGGACGGTTTGACCTGACTCCGTTTGCTGGCCGCCAGTCATAGCAACTGCGTCGTTATAGAGAATTTTATAAGTAAGGTTTGCGCCAGAGGTAACAGCGGCGCGAATAGCGAGCGAGCCTGAGTGAGAGTATGTGCCGTCTCCCAGGTTTACGAACACGTGATCTTCATCTGTGAATGGTGCCTGGCCGACCCATGCGATACCTTCTCCGCCCATTTGGGAATTCATGTCCGTGTTTCGATCCGGCATAAACGTCGCCATATAATGACAGCCAATTCCGGCAAGCGCGCGCGATCCCTCGGGAACATGGGTTGAGGTGTTATGCGGACAGCCGGAGCAGTAATGCGGGCTACGCACCGTTGGCGACGCATTGGTTCTAGAAGCTTCGCGTGAGCGACCAATCCGTTCAAAGTACGCATTGGCGACAGATTGATCGAATTCTGGCGGCAGGACTCTCAGCAGAGCTTCTGCAAATTCAGGTATCGTTATGGATGCGTAGTCGGGAAGAAGTGGTTCGCCTGACTTGGTTTTCTTACCTTCGATAAATGGGCGCTTGCCATCCGGAAGATCATAAAGAACGCTTCGCAATTGGTCTTCGATGAGAGGACGCTTATGTTCAAGAACAAGCAGTCTTTCGAGGCCCGATGCGAATTCCCGCATACCGTTCGGTTCGAGCGGCCATGGCATAGCAACTTTGAAAATTGAAATGCCGAGATTGCTTGCTTGCTTTGGTGATAAACCAATTGAGGCCATCGCCTCAAAAACATCGCGCGCCGCTTGTCCCGTTACAACTATGCCAACTCTGGGATTTGGAGAGTTCAGAATAATTTGATCAAGTTTGTTGGCTCTTACGTAAGCCTGAGCTGCGGGTAGTTTGAACTCTCGCAGCCGGCGTTCTTTTTCCATTGGTGCGTCGCCGCCGCGCAGGTGAAGACCGCCATCAGGCAGGACGAGATCAGGTTGCTGGATCGGGATTCTATTCAGCGACACATCGACCACCGCTCCAGAATCCATCGTATCAGCGAGCGCGACCAGGCCGGTCCATGCGCCTGACAAGCGGCTCATCGCCCAGCCATGGATTCCGTAATCTAGCACATCTTGGATCGAGGCGGGATTTAAGACTGGTATCTCAGCATCTGCCATTGCGAATTCAGATTGCGATGGAAGCGTTGACGACTTGCACATGTGATCATCGCCGACGACGGCAAGTACGCCGCCCAAAGCTGAAGTCCCGGCGAAGTTTGCGTGCTTGAACACATCACCTGTTCGGTCAACGCCAGGGGCTTTGCCATACCAGATGCCAAAGATCCCATCTTTGCGAGCCCCTGGAAAAACTCCAAGCTGCTGCGATCCCCAAACAGCGGTTGCGCCGAGATCTTCGTTCAAGCCTTCCCAGAACACGATATCATGCTCGTCGAGATAAGACTGAGCCGCTCGTAATTGCTGATCGTAGCCTCCGAGAGGTGATCCACGGTAACCGGAAATGAAGCCAGCGGTATCATGCCCTCCCAGCTTATCTCGCCGGCGCTGATCAAGCGGCAGCCTTACCAACGCTTGAATGCCGGTCATATAGGCGCGGCCCTCGACAAGATCGTATTTATCGTTCAGCGTGACTTCACGGTGTTCCAATCGTCTGCCTCCATTTTCGAGTCGGCTGAATCATATCAAAATATCAAGAAATTGCTTGCCCTTATTGCCGCAAATGGTCTAATTGAGGGAACGATATTCCAATAAATAGAATGTTAGAGGCAAAGTATGCCGCAAGACCTTGATGCTGTTGATGCCAAGATTCTAGACCTTGTGCAGCGCGATGCGAGTTTGTCAGTTGCCGAAATTGCTGACAAGGTGGGCCTCTCTTCATCACCATGTTGGCGGCGTATCAAACGGCTAGAAGAAGCGGGCGTTATTACGGGCCGCGTTACTTTACTTGATCGGCAAAAACTTGGGCTCGATTTTGAAATGGTTGCGAGTGTGAAGCTGGCATTGCCAACGCGTGAAAATCTCGCTGAGTTTGAGGATTTGGTGCAACACTGGGACGAAGTCGTTGAATGTATGACGGTTACAGGTGCCGTCGACTATGTCATTCGCATTGTTACCACTGACATGCACGCCTACGACAAATTTCTGAGAGACAAACTACTGAGATCCGGACTTGTTTCAGATGTGCAATCACGCATTATCATCAAAGTTGCAAAAAGGACGACAGCCATGCCAATGGGCTTGGTAAGTGAATTCGTTTCGTCTGGCTAAAGGGGTGGCAAATGCGGTGGATAGCGATTTTTGTAGCGGCTGTCCTCGCAGCTTGCGGTTCTGCTTCGGAAGAGCCAGCGTCTTCGAGACAGCAACCGACTGTTGAAGACCCTGAACGTGTAAACGGTACTCTTGCTGAAGTCGTTGAAGCGATTTACATACAAACGGGCGTAACTTCGCTCGGCGCTGCAATTGTTAATGCGGACGGGCGCATCGAAATAGCCGTTGCAGGTGAAAGATCGCGCGGCAGCGGTGACTACGTTCAGCCCGGCGACATGTGGCATCTAGGGTCGAACACCAAATCAATGACTGCGCTTCTCTATGCGGACCTGGCAGGCCAGGGGACGTTGAGATGGGGTGCAACACTACCTGAATTGTTCCCAGATCATGCCGACAAGATGCACTCTGATTGGTCGGACGTTACGATAGAAGATCTTTTGCAGCACACATCTGGTGTTGCTGATGTAGATATCGACTGGTTGCGCGCAGCGCACGTGAGTGACAAATCCGCTAAAGAGCAACGCGCGGATGCTGTAGCAGAGTTTCTATATGAGCCGCCAGTCTATCCTAAGAAGACATTTCAATATGCGAACCTGAATTACATTCTGGCAGGCGCTGCGATGGAGCGAGCGACTGGACAAAGCTGGGAAGAGTTGATGCGAGCGGGCTCACCTGGCGCACTAATGGGGCGTGACGGATGGGGGTTTGGCCCCCCGCAAGGGGCGCAGCCGCAAGGCCACTATCTTCAGGGTTCGGCACCAAGGCCTGCTGGGCAAGCATGGTTGGAGGCCGACAACCCGCAGGCGCTCGGTCCTGCCGGAACGGTCCATGCGAGTTTAAGGTCCTGGGGCGAGTATGCGCGCGCATTCCTGCCGGGCAGTGGTCTGATGCCGGAAGCGACACGAAGGAAATTGACCTCAACAAATGCTGACTATGCGCTGGGCTGGGCCATTTATGATGATCCGAAATGGGGGCGAATGTACCAACACGCGGGATCTAACACGATGTGGCTTGCGCAAGTCATCGTTCTGCCAGAGCATGATGTTGCACTGCTGGTTGCCACAAATGAAGCCGGTGTCGCAGCAGATCTCGCGGTTCGCGAAACCACGAAGACAATTGGTCGGCTAGCCCTGCAAGATGACGATTCCTAGTCTTCGTGTGAGATGATTTTCGTTACATGTCCGTCTGATGTGTTGAGGTATCTCGCCTGCCCGCTTGGCCATACCTGTAATCGTGCGTGCATTTTTGGAGACGCTTTGCTGCCGCCGAATAGGGATTCCGGCTCATAGCATAGCCACGCAAGAGGAGCTTTTTCGGTCGCTTGTCGGCCAGCTTCCTCGATCAACCGGAAAATATCTTCAATCTCGTTTCGTTGGGGGTAGATGAGAAACACAGAATGATAGATGACCGTCAAACCGTCATTCGCGCGCGCTTTGATTTTTTCTTTGAGCCAGTCGCGAGCATTCGCTTGCTGAACGTGATAACCGGTTTCTACCGCCAGCTTAATTGCTGCATCGAGCCGGCTGAGACGTTCTTGCTGATCTGGCCATGTATAAGCTTTCAGCAGTAAGGCGCGATCGCGGTCCAGGACGTTTAAGGGATTGAGGTCGCAGGCGCTCCGGGAACGGATCTCTGGCTCAGCGGCTAAAAAACGTGGTGGTGGGCCTGACCAATCCGTCCTTATAAATACCTCGCTATTTCCAGCACGGTCCCAATTGTCGGTCTGATAATTAAAGCGATCCCAGTTTAGATTTAGACCTGCGCTCGCGCCGAGTTCAATTATGTCCATTGGCATTTTGAAGCGTGCGGCGAGTTCGAGAAACCCTGGCAGCAGCGCAATGGACCGGCGCGTTTCATTGGTTTGAGGTGCAGACTGGATAAACTCTCTCACGCGCTCGAAATTGCT
Source organism: Hyphomonadaceae bacterium (assembly GCA_965263325.1). GTDB lineage: Bacteria > Pseudomonadota > Alphaproteobacteria > Caulobacterales > Hyphomonadaceae > CBDHGY01. The sequence goes on from CBDHGY010000002.1 coordinate 229,502, forward strand.
TTTGATATGGTTGCTGGCGATCTGCCAAACAGTTTCGATCTTCCAATCTGGCCGTTTTGCAGGATACGCAGCGGCGAGAACGATATCCGCTTCCGTCAAAACGGCGTGGTGCAAAGCCCCAGCAATCCGAAGCCCCAGCGCATCTTTTCGCGGGTTTCCAGACCAGTCTTTACAAAGCTCATAAATCGGTCCGTGTTCGGAGAAGTTTTTTGCCATTGCGCGGCATAAAGCGGCCGTAAACGGGGAGCCTAAGGCTTCGCACCATCCCGCTTGCTCCTCGAAGTGGGCGATAATGCTGCTATCGCCCATCATAATTCGCGACCTTCAATCGATTGGGCAAAATGTCTGTGACGAAGACGAACACCATGACGGGTACGCTCGATTATCGAGCAATGAGATACTGAGGAAAAATTTGGCAAAATAGCGTTCATTGATTTGGGTAATATGGCGTTTGTGTTAGCTACTAATCAAGCGCCGGGGTGCCCGTAGAGCGCCAGTAATTTATTGCAGTGCCAGGGCAGTCGGGCAAGCAAGAGAGGGCTTTTAGCACGAGTCCTGCTTCTACTGAGGTCAGAACCATCAGCCAACGGCGTGTTGTTCAGTAAAACCAGAGAGCTGAGGTCCTTGCTGGCCGCGGGGGTGCAGGCGAAATGACACCTTTCGGCGGCTATCCAGACACCTGGAATGTGATGCTTTGTGAAACGATCGGCAGAAATCGCGACTTTTCGGACATTATCCGCGTCGTGAGAGGAGAACCTGTGGCATAAGTTCTGCTAATCCCAGTTACAACGAAATCCTACTTTCCCAACTGTATCAAACTGGATAATGGGGGCCGCATGACAGACCTGACCCACCTAGATCGGCTTGAAGCCGAGAGTATTCACATTATGCGTGAGGTTGCCGCAGAATGTGAAAACCCTGTAATGTTGTATTCCGTTGGCAAAGATAGCTCGGTGATGCTGCATCTGGCGATAAAGGCATTTTATCCCTCCATTCCCCCGTTTCCTTTGATGCATGTCGATACGACATGGAAATTCCGAGAAATGATTACGTTTCGCGATGAAACCGCGAAGAAATTGGGTCTCGAACTGATCGTTCATATCAATCAGGAAGGTGTGGAGCAGGGGGTTGGCCCGTTCTCACATGGTTCTGCTGTTCACACTGATATTATGAAAACCCAGTCGCTGAAGATGGCGCTGGATAAATACAAGTTTGACGCAGCCTTTGGAGGCGCACGCCGCGACGAAGAAAAATCACGTGCCAAGGAGCGGGTATTCTCATTTCGGTCTGGTCAGCACCGCTGGGATCCTAAAAATCAACGCCCTGAACTCTGGAACCTATACAACACGCGGGTCCACAAGGGCGAAAGCATGCGAGTCTTCCCGCTGTCCAATTGGACGGAACTCGACATTTGGCAGTACATTTACCGCGAGAACATCGAGATTCCTGATCTTTATCTCTCCGCGAAACGACCGGTCGTGGAGCGTGACGGAGTGTTGATTATGGTCGATGATGACCGGATTCCACTCGAACCGGGCGAAGTGCCAATGGAAAAGATGGTTCGGTTCCGCACGCTAGGTTGCTATCCGCTAACAGGTGCTGTTGAGAGCGAAGCGACAACGCTTCCCGACGTCATTCAGGAAATGCTACTTACGACGACTTCGGAGCGTCAGGGGCGCGTGATCGATTCTGACGCTGGCGCTTCAATGGAGCAGAAAAAGCAGGAAGGTTACTTCTAAAATGGCCGATACAGACTCACTGCTTGAAACTGACATCCTTGCCTACCTGCAGCGGCATGAAAATAAAGACATGCTACGCTTCATTACATGCGGCTCCGTCGATGATGGTAAATCCACACTTATCGGACGTCTCCTATACGACTCCAAACTCATCTATGATGATCAGCTTGCGGCTATTGAAAAGGATTCCAAGACGGCTGGCACGCAAGGCGACAAAGTTGATCTCGCTCTTCTTGTCGATGGACTTGCCGCAGAGCGCGAGCAGGGCATCACAATCGACGTTGCCTACCGGTTCTTTTCCACCGACAAGCGGAAGTTCATCGTCGCCGATACGCCGGGCCATGAACAATATACCCGTAATATGGCGACGGGGGCCTCAACAGCCGATCTTGCAATTCTTCTGATCGATGCGCGCCATGGTGTTCAGGTGCAAACGCGCCGCCACGCATACATCGCAAGCTTGCTGGGCATTCGCCACGTCGCTGTTGCCATCAACAAAATGGACCTTGTTGAATTCTCCGAGAGCCGATTTGCGGAAATTGAAGCTGACTTTAATATTTTTGCTGAGCCTCTTGGTTTCGATAGCATTACATGTCTGCCGTTATCGGCACTAGACGGTGATAACGTCACGACGAAATCTGACCGTACACCCTGGTATACAGGCCCTAGCCTGCTGGAGCATTTGGAAACGGTGGATGTTAGCAGGGTATCTGAAACAACGGGATTCCGTTTGCCTGTGCAATGGGTAAATAGACCAAACCTCGACTTCCGCGGTTTCTCCGGAACCGTAGCATCGGGCACAATCAAGAACGGTGATCAGATCATCGCGATGCCGTCAGGCAAGCGCTCGACCGTGACAGGGATTGTGACTTATAGCGGCAATTTGGAAAGCGCGCAGCAAAACCAGGCAATCACGCTCACACTGGCTGACGAGATTGATATTTCGCGCGGTGATGTGATTTGTTCAGCAGACGATCCGGCTGGACAGTCCGACCAATTTAACGCCCATGTGCTTTGGATGGCCGAAAGGAAGCTCTTTCCAGGCCGCCAGTATCGTATGAAGATAAATAACCAATCGGTGCTCGCATCCGTCACCGCACTGAAAGAGAAAGTGAACGTTAACACGCTTGCAAGCGAGGCTGGTAAGACGCTTGAGCTAAACGAAATTGGCGTGTGCAACATTTCCATCAGTCAGCCAATCGCTTTTGATCCTTATAAGAACAATCGTCAGATGGGCGGATTTATTCTTATCGATCGCCAAACGAATGAAACCGTAGGTGCGGGTATGCTTGGTTTCTCGCTGCGCCGCGCTGATAATGTGGTTTGGCAGGACATGGAGATCGGGAAACCACAACGGGCTTCTCAGAAAAATCAGAAGCCAGCCGTTCTCTGGTTCACAGGACTATCCGGATCTGGAAAGTCAACGATTGCAAACATCGTTGAGAAAATCCTGTTTGATCGCGGTCGCCACACCTACATTCTCGACGGGGACAATGTCCGTCACGGTCTGAACAAGGACCTTGGATTTAAGGATGCCGACCGCGTTGAAAATATTCGGCGGGTGACCGAAGTATCCAAGCTGATGGCAGATGCTGGTTTGATGACATTGGTCTCGTTCATTTCGCCATTCCGCGCGGAACGACAAATTGCGCGCCAGGCAATGGCGGAAGGCGAATTCATTGAGATTTATGTCAACACGCCGTTAGAAGTCGCCGAAGCAAGAGATGTCAAAGGTCTGTATGCAAAAGCGAGAGCTGGTGAGATCAAGAATTTCACCGGTATCGACTCGGAGTATCAGGCACCTCGCAATGCCGAGATCGAGATCAATACGGTTGAGATGAGTGCCGAAGATGCTGCCCAACGAATTGTCGAGTACCTCGAAGAAAATGGATATCTCGACGCTGATGACTGATTTCGACGTCTTTAACGGTGACGCCGATGGCATTTGCTCACTTGTGCAAATGCGACTGGCAGAGCCGCGCGAGGCTCGGCTTGTCACGGGCGTTAAGCGAAAGATTGACTTGCTTGCAGATGTGGAGGCAAGTGCCGAGGACCGCGTGACGGTACTAGATGTTTCCATGAAAACGAATGGTGTCGACCTTCGAAGGATCCTCGACGCCGGCGCGCATGTCTTTTACGCGGACCATCATATGCCGGGGGATGTTCCGGAGCATCCAAACTTATCGGCGCACATCGATACATCTGCAGAGACGTGCACGGCGCTGATCGTCGATGAGCACCTCGGCGGAGCGTATCGCTCATGGGCCGTCACAGCAGCCTTCGGAGACAATTTCCCAGGCCCCGCCCGGGAGGCAGCTGCGCCTCTTGGGCTTAATAATGAAACGCTCTCAAAACTTGAGCGCCTCGGGACCCTTATCAATTACAATGGGTACGGGGCGTCCTTAGATGATCTGTATTACAATCCCAGCGAGCTTTACCTGCAGCTCGTCCCATTCGAGACGCCAATGGCCTTCATGGCCGAAAATGTAGATGTCTTTTCACGGCTCGATGCTGGCTACGAAGATGATATGGTTCATGCGCGCGAAGCAAGAGCTCTGAAAGAAACCGATGCGATAAGTGCGCTCCTTATGCCGAATGTACCCGCCTCTCGCCGCGTATCAGGCGTGTATGGAAACGCCCTCGCTCAGGAAAACCCAGGTAGAGCGCACGCAATTCTGACCGATAAGGGGGACGGTGGATTCGTTGTTTCTGTTCGTGCTCCATTAAAAGACCGGCAGGGTGCTGGCGAGCTTTGTAGTAGCTTTGACACTGGCGGTGGGCGAAGCGCCGCTGCGGGTATAAACCATTTGCCGGAAGCGGATGTTGATCGCTTCATTGAAGCGTTCGAAGCGGCGTATTCACGCTGACTGCCTCAACGTCAGAATTGACCTGATAAGCTGCAAAGTGCACTTGTTATGGCTCGATGAGGGAGTGCGACATGGCCGAGTATAAGCAAATTGTGCTGAGACGATATTGCGACGGCCCGCCTCTTCCAGATGATTTCGCACTTGAGGTTGGTGAGCTGCCGCAACCGAAAGAGGGCCGCTTTCGTGTGCGTCATGTCTGGTGCTCAGTTGATCCTGGAACCCGCTCAAGGCTTTCAGGCGGCGATAGCTATGCAGCAGCGCTGCCGCTCGGGAACCCGATCGACGGTTTTAGCGTCGGCGTTGTTGAAGCCAGCCAGAGCGAAAAATTTCCCAATGGAATGTTAGTAGGAGTGGCCGGCGGGTGGAGAACCCATTCAGTTCAGTCGGGCAAAGGATTTGTCGTTCCAATCCCTCCTGCTGCGAGCGCATTACCGCTATCTTATTGGATCGGTGTTTTGGGTGTACCCGGGCTGACGGCTTGGTTTGGTATGCGTAACACTGCTCGGTTCAAAGAAGGCGACGCGGTGCTTGTAACATCTGCGGCTGGCCCGGTCGGGGCTACCGCCGGCCAGCTAGCAAAAGCTTGGGGCGCGAGCCGTGTGGTGGGCGTCGCAGGCGCTGATAAAAAATGCGATTGGCTAAAGAACGACGCAGGCTTTGATGCTGTCATTAACTACAAAACAGCAAGCGATCTTACCGCCTCCATTAATGCCGAGTTTCCAGATGGCATTGATGTGCTCTTCGATAATGTTGGTAATGAGATGGTGAACCGAGTTATTCCGCTTATGAATATGAATGGCCGCATTTGTATTTCCGGCCAGGTCGCGGATTATAATGTCCCACCAAAAAGCCGTTTTGGGATATATAACACAGCTCAGTTCATTACCCATCGAATAAACATGCAAGGACTGGTCGTGTTCGACTTTGCGCGGCAGTTCGGCGAAGCGTTATCAGAGATGTCTCAACTTATCGCCTCGGGTGGGATTAAGGTAAAAGAAGAACGCTTTGAAGGTATCGAAAACATGCCAGACGCGTTTTGTGGATTGTTTCGGGGCGAAAACTTTGGGCGCCGCGTTGTTCAGGTGGGGGAGGAGCCATGACGCAGGTTTTTGATGTAACAACAAAAGACTATCAGCGTTTTTCTTTCGAGCGCGACGGGAAGATTCTCAAAGCCATCATCACTTCTGATCATCCGGTAAACGGCGTTGATGCTCAGATGCATGACGAGCTCGCTATGGTGTTCACGGACCTGCAGCGCGACAGTCATTCAGATATTATAATCCTCACCGCTAAAGGCCGCGCTTTTTGTGCTGGCGGAGATATGGATTGGTTTGAAGAGCAGATAGAAACACCCGCGAGATTTCGGGATATCGCGTGGGATGCCAAGCGTATTGTCATGACTCTGCTTGAAATGGAGAAGCCAATCATCTGCCGCCTTAACGGTGCAGCAGCGGGGCTCGGCGCGACCATAGCGCTTCTCTGCGATATCATCATTGCTGATGAGGTCGCCAAGATTGGTGATCCACATGTGAAGGTTGGCCTTGTCGCGGGCGACGGAGGCGCGTTGATCTGGCCGCAACTGGTTGGATATGCAAAAGCCAAAGAGCTGTTGATGACGGGTGACTTGTTGTCGGCGGCAGAGGCGAAAGATCTCGGACTGATTAATTATGCGGTCCCTGCAGATCAGCTGGACGAAAAAGTATCTCAACTTGTTGGGAAGCTTCAAGCCAATCCTAAGTGGGCGGTTCGTTGGACAAAATCGGTAACGAACATTCCGCTGCGCGCGCTCGCGGCACAATTGATGGATGCGAGCGTCGGTTGGGAATCGGTTTCGAATTATCTTGAAGATCGGAAAGAGGCCGTTTTGGCTTTTAAGGAAAAGCGTCCACCGAATCTTTCTGGTGAATAAGCGGCAACGATCACAGGTGCCGTTCCGGATTTGCCGATAACACTACAAGTCAATAATTTTATTGATTATTTTTACCGCAGCTGGTGCCTTCAAGTGCGGGCATAACACAATGTTAATAGAATTCTCCCTAATGTATTGGGCAAGCGGGGTGCTGGCCGAGTATCGGGTGGCAACTGTCCGAAATTTAAGCCGTATTACCTTCTCGTGTTTGGATGGTTCTGAATGTCACAGGTCTCCCTAAAACTGCCTGATCGTCTTGATCGTTCTGCAGCTCTTGAGCTCAAGGAACAACTTGATCATCACATTGGTCAGCCAGTGGAAATCGACGCTTCTGATAACCAGACAATAAGCGGGGCTGGTCTCCAGGTGTTGCATATCGCTGGGGAGCATTGGCGGGCATCGGGCTCGCAATTCGAGATTGTGCAGCCGTCTGAGAAGCTCTCCGAAGCGCTCAGTTGGCTAGAGCATTCAACACAAGAAGAAATAGGAGAAGACTAAGAATGTCTCTGACTGTTCTCGCCATTGATGATTCAAGCACAATGCGGAATCTCATTTCCATGACTCTCAAGTCTGCAGGCTTCGAAGTCATCGTCGCCGAAGACGGCATAGACGGGATAGAAAAGCTATCGAACATCGCGCCAAACATAATCATTACGGACATTAATATGCCGCGTATGGATGGGTTCGGCGTGATTGAAACGGTTCGCGCAGATCCGCGACACCGCGATATGCCCATCTTGACGCTTACGACAGAGAGCGCACCAGAGCTGAAGCAGCGTGCGCGCGACGCCGGCGCGACAGGTTGGATTGTGAAGCCTTTTGATCCTGTAAAGCTGGTCAACGTTATTCGCCGCGTGGCTGCATAGGGAGCTAGCTATGGACCCTATGGATCAAATTCGAGAGACATTCTTTCAAGAATGCGAAGAGTTGATGGAGGTGCTCGAGGATGGCCTTAATGCAATGGAGGCCGGCGAGCACGACGAAGAAACTGTCAATGCCGTATTTCGGGCCGCGCATTCCATTAAGGGGGGCGCGGGAGCGTTTGGCTTGGACGCCCTCGTTTCTTTTGCCCACACATTCGAGACAACGCTTGATGAGGTGCGTGCGGGGCGCCTAGAGGCAAATGCCGAGCTCATGCTTGTTTTCCTTCGGGCGGCAGACAGGTTGCGCGACCTAATAGCGGATGCGCAGGCGGGTCAGGATTCTGACGAGGCGCAGTCAGCTGAAATTATTGAGGAATTGAAGGCTTTTGCTGGAATTGAGCACGAGGTTCAGGCAAGCGACTTCGAATTCGATGCCGTGCCGCTTGATCTGGATTTGCCGCTTGGGCTCCCCGATCTGGGCGGAGGTCAAAGCGAGTGGCGTGTTTCGTTCGTCCCAAATGCGGGAATGTACAAACGCGGAAATGACTGCCTATTGCTGATCCGCGCACTTGCCAGCCTCGGCGATGCAAAAGTTTCTGGAATGCTTGCCGAAAAGCCCGATTGGGAAAATTTCGACCCTGCAGAGGCTTATCTTTCCTGGCAAGTGATTTTGCCAGGCGATGTTGAAGAGGATGCGATCCGTGAGGTCTTTGAGTTCGTCGAGGATGACTGTCGTATCGAAATCGAGCTTGTCTCAGATGAAGGGCAAGAATTCGATGGTGCAGATGACTGGATATTGAACGACGTTCCGTCACCTGAAATAGACCTGCCAGATCTCACCGCACAGGATGACTCTGACGAGCGGCCTGGCGGCGCTGATTTTGATTTCGAGCCAGAAGTGAATGAGCCGGAAAAGGCAAAGGTCGAAGAAGAAAAAGTTGAAGCGCCCGTTCAGGCAAAGTCTGCGCCGGTAAAAAAACCGAAGGCGACCATAAGGGTCGACCTTGAGCGTGTCGATCGCCTTATCAATCTCATCGGTGAGCTTGTTATCAATCAATCCATGTTGGCTCAGGGGCTTGAGGATGCAGGCATGACCGCTCAGCCGGCGCTGGCAGACGGTCTAGACGAGTTCAAACAATTAACGCGTGATATTCAGGAAGGCGTGATGGCGATCCGCGCTCAGCCTATCAAGCCATTGTTTCAGCGGATGTCTCGCATCGTGCGGGAGGCTTGCGGTGCCACAGAAAAATCAGCGCGACTAATTCTTGAAGGAGAGGCTACGGAAGTCGACAAGACCATTGTAGAGAGACTGTCAGACCCGCTCACGCACATGATCCGAAACGCCGTCGATCATGGTATTGAAATGCCTGACGTTCGTGAGGCGAACGGTAAACCGCGCGAAGGCATTGTGAGGCTTACAGCGAAACACGGTTCTGGCCGCGTGTTGATCGAGCTTGCCGATGACGGTGCTGGTGTCAATCGTAAGAAAGTCCGGGAAATTGCGGAAAGCAAAGGGCTTATTTCTCCTGAGGCAGATCTCACCAATGCGGACATAGACAATCTGCTGTTTATGCCAGGGTTTTCAACGGCTCAGGAGGTGACGGATCTATCGGGCCGCGGTGTTGGAATGGACGTCGTGAAGCGCTCAATAGAAGCGCTCGGCGGCCGTGTCTCAATTTCATCAAATCCTGGAAAAGGCACGACTTTGTCGATCAGCCTGCCGCTGACATTGGCGGTTATGGATGGTATGGTTGTTCGCGTTGGAAGCGAGTTGATGATCATCCCAATCGCGGACATTTCAGAATCATTGTCTCCATCAGTCGAAACGATCTCGACGGTCGCAAGTGGCCAGAAAGCCCTTCTTGTGCGCGGCGAGTTTGTGCCACTGATCGAGATCGGCAGCGTTCTTGGCATGCAGTCTTCCATTAAAAGGTTGGAAGATTCGGTCGTCGTGCTGACGGAAACAGATGGCGACTCGCGATGTGCGTTGCTTGTTGATGGTATCCTGGATCAGCGGCAGGTTGTTATCAAAGGGCTTGAAGAAAATTACGGTCACGTGCCCGGAGTTGCGGCTGCGACAATATTAGGTGACGGGCGGATAGCGCTTATTCTTGATGTCGCGTCCGTTGTTCGCTTGGCAGAATTAAAACCCAGTTCCCTCCCGCAAGTGGCTTAAGACAAGGTAGGTATCATGCAGCAGGAAAGTGTTCAGGAGCCCGCTCAAATTTATGAGCCAGATACGCACAAATATATCTCATTTATTCTCGGCAATAATGAGTTTTGCGTTGATATTTTGACCGTGCGTGAGATTGGTGGCTGGTCAGAGCCAACGGCTCTTCCGCACGCGCCATCTTATGTCTGCGGTGTAATAAACCTTCGCGGGACCGTTTTGCCGATAATCGATTTTGCGGCACGTATTGGAATCCATCGGGAAGATGGCAACGTGGCGCGCCCCGTCACAATTATTATGCAGGTCGACGACCGGTTGTTCGGGATCAAGGTGGATTCCGTCTCCGATATTCTCGTGCTTGATCGGGCGAAAATGCAGAAAGTCCCTGACGGCTCAGGCGATGAAGCAAATTCATTTCTTGAGAGCATTATGGCGATGGATAATCGGATGATCCGAGTTGTCGATGCATCCAGCTTGTTTCCTGCTGCCGAGTTGAGCCTAAACTCATGACGCCCTTAGCTTCTTCCTCATCTGTTTTGCCGTCTGCGCGTCGTCCTTCCGGCGAGCGCGAAGTTTTCTTGCAAGTTGCGAAAATGATGGAGGATATTTCTGGAAATGTTTTTCCAGATTCGAAGAGTTCTCTGGTTCACTCCCGAATAGCGAAACGTGTGCTGGCGCTTAGGATGTCGGGCACTCCCGAGTATATGGAATTTATTTCAACAGACGCCGGCGCATCCGAACGAGAAGAACTAATCTTCGCGCTGACCACAAACGTGACGCGTTTTTTTCGCGAGCCGCATCATTTTGATGATTTAAAACAAAGTGTTTTGCCAAGGTTGATCGCTAGAGCTGCCGAAGGAAAGCGTGTGCGTATCTGGTCTGCTGGATGCTCGAGCGGCGAAGAGCCCTATACGATTGCGATGACAGCGCTCGCGCTCGATCCGCACCTTGGCCATTATGATTTTAAAATTCTCGCGACCGATCTTGATCGGAATGTTGTCGCAAAAGCCAAAAATGGAGTTTATCCGATCTCTGCGCGAGACGGAATTCCTGAAGAGTATCAGAGCCAGTTTGAATCAACGCCAACGACAATTGAGATGTCGGAGGCCGTTAAAAACATTATTACTTTTCGCGAGCTTAACCTTTTGCATCAATGGCCATTCGCCGGCAGCTTCGACATCATTTTTTGTCGAAATGTCGTGATCTACTTTAGCGACGAATTGTCAGACAAATTGTGGCTCCGTTTTGTCGATCGGCTGGTTTCGGGAGGACGACTATACGCCGGTCACTCTGAAAGAATACGAATGCCCGAAGCAAAAGGGCTGAAGCCTTACGGGATATCTTCCTATGAAAAGCTCTAATTTCCCAATGAGAGGATCACTAAATGTCTGCTAGAAATTCACTACGCGTGTTGGTCGTAGATGACATGGCTGCAAGCCGCGGCATCATGGTCAATACGCTCGAAAATTTTGGTATCAAGTCTGTTTTTAATGAGGCTTCAGCCGACGACGCCTTGTCATTCATGCTGAAAAATCCGGTTCATCTGATCATGGCAGATTATCACATGCCGAATAAGAACGGGTTAGACTTGCTATCTGCGGTGAGATCGAATCGTCAAACCAGCCGAACAGGTTTCATTTTGGTGTCTGGTACTGCTGATGAGCAGATCATAAATAAAGGCCGTCAGCTTGGGATGAATAATTTCATTGCCAAACCGTTTACGCCTGAAAAGATCAAAGCGGCGATCGAGCGCGTTGTAGGGCGCCTGTAATAATCAATGACAGATTCGGTGGCTATCCCTCAGAATGATACTTGCGGCGAGCACAGTTTGGATCATGTTCTGTCACGCGTTTCGAAACTCCTTGAAGAGCTTAGATCCGCCTGTCTAGAGGTACAGGATGCAGCCAATGTTGAAGGTGCTGAACTTAGCTCACGTGCTGTTATGAAAGCACAGGCGCTAGATCGGATTACACAGTCGCTGGAGTGTCTTGCGAAGTTCAATTTCGAACTGGCTAAGTTAAACACCATAGATGAAGTGTTTGTTGGCCAGGAGCAGTTTTCAGCGATCAATTTGCCATCTGTCCGGGCCGTATTAGAAGACCGGATAGAAACAAGTGAAGATGCCGGAGAGATTGCACTGTTTTAAGTCTCCGATTGATGGCCGTTTAATCTCATACACCTAAAACAATTCAACATCGCTCGAAGGTTTGACTGGTTTCACAGGTCTGACCTCCTGGATTTCTTCAGTCTCAGCTACTTGCATGTAACGCATTTGAACGCGTCCAGATGCTGGCCAGTATCTTAATCGCCGGCCGCGTCGTCCGCCCGTATCTTCTGCGATGATCGGAAAGCCCTCATCCTTCAGAAACTGATGGGCAAAAGCAACATTGCGCTCACCAATATTGGAAAGCCCGCTAATCATACTCGCGCCGCCAAAAAGCTTTGCCTGAAGCTTTGATCGAACGGCGCCATTTCTCAGAAGCCCGTTGATCAGCAATTCCATTGAGTGCAATCCGAAGATTACGCCATCAACAGATGAAGCGTCGCCATCTGGCAACAGGAAATGGTTCATTCCGCCCATTTGGGCATCAGGATCGTGCAGACAGACGCTCACGCACGATCCGAGGACCGTGTTCAGCGCGCAAGCTGGATCAGTCGATGCAGCAAATTCACCTTGCAGCACGGTGTGTGCGCCAGTCACATTAATAGGATCAATAGTTTCACGGGCGTTTTGCATTGCAAGCCTCTAAAATTGTGGGCCCGATAAGATTGAGCGGAAGTTGTTTTTGAACTGCGCCGCGTTCGAATGCCACACGCGGCATCCCGTAGATCACTGAACTGTCTTTATTTTGCCCGATCGTGCGTCCACCCGCTTGCCGTATTGCCAGGAGACCATCTGCGCCGTCGGCGCCCATTCCTGTCAAGAGAACTCCGAGTGCGCGATTGCCAAGTTTAGCCACCGAGTCGAACAGCTCATCGACCGAGGGTGAGTGCCCGCTGCGGGAAGGGCCTTCGCGCAACCGGCACCGGATGCCGCTGCGATAATCTAGGTGAAGATGGCGATCACCGCCCGGGGCCAGATAAACCGTTCCGGCCCGGACACTCATGCCGTCTTCGGCTTCCACCACATTCACCGCTGTGGTCGCATTTAACCTTCGTGCAAAATTGGCGGTAAATTTCGGCGGCATATGCTGCACAATCACGGTCGGCGGGCAATTTTCAGGATAATGCGAGATAACGGTTTGAAGTGCATCGACCCCGCCGGTTGACGCTCCAATTGCAACGACGCAACGGCCGGGTGTGAATGCCTTCTTGGGCTCTGCTGAGATAGATTCTTCTGGATCATCTTTTGATAGCTTTGCAGAGCTTGCTGCGATAACTTTACTTGGCAGGCTGGCCAACGCTGCCACCGCGTCGGGTGCATTCGGCTTCGCAATGAAGTCTAACGCCCCAAGCTCAAGCGCAGACATTGTCTGCTCTGCTCCAGCCGTGGTTGCTGAAGCAACCATGACAACAGGGGTAGGGCGAGCGGCCATAAGTTTTTCAAGAAACTCAAGCCCATTCATGCGAGGCATCTCAATGTCGAGCGTGATCACATCAGGTGCAAGTTGTTTGATCAGGCCTCGGGCTTCATAGGGATCTGCTGCCTCGCCTACAACTTCAATGTCAGGATCACTCGTCAGAATGTGGCGCAGCATAGCCCTCATGGTCGCGGAATCTTCAACAATAAGTACACGGACAGGCATTCTGCGTCGCTTTCTTCGTTTGGCTGTATACTGACTTGGGACGAGTGGTTGCACTGTTAGAACTCGAACCAGTCATCTTCACTTGGTTGGTTCTGCGGAGTTGTCTTTAGTGCAGCAGAGCCTTGGGTGGCGAATGCCTGTACGCGTTTCTGTTGTTCGCCAACACTGCCTGGCTTCTGTAGCCCGCTGGTGACGGCAGACCGAACTGTTGTGCCGCTGGAGGTGCTAAAGCGTCTAACAAGTTGACCAAGCTGTCCAGCATCCTGGCGCAGCGCGTGGCTCGCCGCCGTCGACTCTTCAACCATCGCAGCATTTTGCTGCGTAACCTGATCTAGCTGCGACACAGCGGAGTTGATCTCCGCAAGACCCATGGATTGCTCTTGGGCTGCAGACGAAATCCCAGACACCGCCTCACTGATTTTGCGAACTGATTCCGAGATTTGTCGCAACGCGTCGCCAGCTTCGTTGACTTGCTGCACGCCAACCGAGACATGCTGCTCACTAACTGTAATCAATTCCTTGATTTCTTTTGCGGCATTTGAAGAGCGTTGGGCAAGTGCGCGAACTTCGGACGCAACAACCGCAAAACCTCTCCCCGCATCACCAGCGCGCGCCGCCTCGACACCCGCGTTAAGCGCGAGGAGATTTGTCTGAAATGCGATATCATCAATCACACCGACGATCTGCGAAATTTGGTCCGCGGACTTCTCGATATTGCCCATGGCATCGATGGCTTGATCGACGATCGCGCCGCTGGATTCAGCATTGTTTCGCGCTGAATTCACAAGATCGTTGGCGCGGTGCGCGCCGCTGGCCGTAGACGACACACTCGATGTCATTTCCTCAATCGCAGCAGCTGTTTCTTCGAGAGTTGCAGCCTGGTTTTCGGTGCGACGCGACAAATCATCAGCGGCCTGACTGATCTCATGGGCTGAATCGTTAATCTGAGATGTTGTGTTCGTGACCGACGTGAATGACTCATCAAGTGATTCAAGGGTCTTATTGAAATCCAACCTTAGCTGCTCGTAAGTAGAAGCAAATTGTGTGTTGATCCGGTAAGACAGATCACCTTCGGAAATTTTTCGTAGCGCCTCACCTAGAGCATCGACAACTTTGACCTGCTCAGTTTCAAGCAGTTTGCTTGATCGAAGCTGTTCTTGAAAGTGTTGAAGCGTCACGGCAATCGACCCGATTTCATCACCGCGACCCGTAACTGGAATCTCTTTGCTCAGGTCGCCCTCTGCCATCTTTGCCATTGATGTCTCAATTTCGTGGATTGGGCGGGTGAACGTTCGAGCGAGTAAATAGCTTAAGAAGCCGACACCAAGTGCTGAAATTAGCAATTGAATCAGCATGTTATTCCGCAAGGACGCGGCCGGAGCGTGCAGCTCCGCAACGTTCTGTTCCGTCACAAAAGTGTATGTCGTTCCGAGAAACTCAAAATCCCTTGTTTCGCGCAGAACTGGCTCGCCGAGCAATCCGGTTTGCTGATCAGATCCCAAATCGATTGATTTCTTCAAGATGTCCGATGCTTCTGTTTCTGGCAGGTCATTCCTCAGCAGCCCATCTGACCCTACAATGTAGCTTAGACCTGTTTCGCCAAGGCCAGCCCGTTGGGCCATCAGGTTGTTCAGTTCGCCGACCGGCATCTGGAAAGCGAGAACTCCCTGAAAGCTACCGTTTTCTGAGAGGATGGGAGTGGAAATGAAACTTGCAGGAGCATCAGCGCTAGGCCCGTAAGGTTTGAAATCAAAGAAGCTGAGCTCACCTGTTATGGCTTTTGATCGCGCCGTCCTGAATGCCGCGCCGAGATCCGTGCCAGCCCATTGTCCGGATACGAAATTGGTGGCGTAGTCAGACTCTTTATAAACTGAGTAGATCAGATCGCCTTCAGCATCAAAAAGGAAAATATCGTAATAGCCGCCGCGTTTCAGCACGCCTCTAAAGTAGGGGTGGTACTGCGCGTGGACATCACTGTATAGTGATCCGTCATTGGCCTTGTTAAGATTGTCTTTCTGTCCAGCGGGGTTCGGGTTGTTATTGATATATGCGTTCTGCAGATAGGAAGTGGGGCTTTCGCCGAGCTGCAACCAGGCAGCGCTAAATTCTGAAATCGCCTTGCGAACGTCGGGCTCGTCGCGTAAAATCTCAAGGTCTCTTTCGATCGAATGAAGCCAGTTTTCGAGCCCTGTTTCTTGGGCGGTCAATATGGCGTTCAAGTTCGATTGCGCCTGATGTGTGAGGGTTGACGACGAATGTTGATACGCAATGTATGCGGTAGCTCCTGCCGTAACGGTGCTCAGCGCAATAATTGATACCGGCAATTTGGTTGATAACTTCAGCTTCTGAGTAAAGTTCGGCATAGGTGATCCTGTTTCGTATTCTAACGCTTATGCAGCCTCGGTCAGATCAAGCGAATCTGATCGCCTACATCATCGTGACAACAGGCTCCTGCCTGAGAGAATTTGGTTAATTTGTTGTGAAGTGCCTTTGCGGGCGGATATTCTCATCAAACCCCGACAGGCCCTCTAAACGTCCGCATTCAGGCAATTATTCATGCGATCCGGCGTAAACCCCTTGCGTAAACAGGGGGCAAAGTCTTATCTATAATCGATAAGGCGGCGCATTCGCGGGCCACTACTCCATTAGTTAAATTGAAGGGATATCGCCCATGTCTGAAACGGCCGTTGCAACTCAAAGCCCAAGTGCGCTTCAATATTTGGACAAGGCCATGGGGAGCTTAAGGCAACTTGGCCTGGCACCCGAAAAGAATTCCGACGCTCCGGCCCCCATTGTTGCTTTGCTTGACCAAATTTCAGATCTTGAGCCAGATAAAGTGGCGGCTATAGCGCGAACTCTGGATCAGATGTCTCATTTCAACGATGTCGTTCGTGAACATGTGGCAGATATTAGAATCGGCGAGCGATACGAAACGATCACAAAAGCATTCACCACCATTCGCGACGATGCCAAGGATCTCGTCGATCAATATGCTGACGGCAAGATCTCCACTATGGAGCGCGTTGGCAATGTTTGGATGAAGATGACCAGAGGCGATATTGCCAGCCGGTTCGGTAAAATCAAGGACACTTATATTGAGGTTCAAGAAGATACCGCCGACCAAATAAAGAAAGAACACCTGATCCTTGAAGCTTATTTGGATTTTCGAGGCGCGCTGAAGCAATCCGAAGTGCTTGCGCTCGATGTTTTGAAAGTCGCAGAAGGGGAGCTAGAGGCGGCGCGTCAGGCGGTCACGAATGCGGTTGAAGAGGTCGCGGCATATGCTGGTGACGACGCCGCAGAGCGAGCAACACTCGAGCTTAAACGAGACGAGAAGCTACGCGCGCTTCAAGGCGAAGAGAAGCGCTATCAGGTTTCAAAAGACCTCTCAGACAACATCACGATTGGATACAATACATCTGAAGTTATCATGGCGCGGCTTGTTCAAACGACGAATGCGAAAGAGCGTATTTATGGTCAATCTGTCAGTTTCTTCTCAACCAATGAAATTGTTTTGACGGCGCTGACGGCGAGCTTTACTGGCATGCATGGCCTTCACGAAAGCACCGAGACACTTAACGCGATGAAGCGCGGGGTGGACGAGTCACTTGAAGTCTTGGCGGAGGTTGGGGGTAAGGTGCAGGAAGCTGCCGTCAAAGCAGGGTACGGACCGACGATTTCAGCTGCATCTGTGAAAAAACTCGTTGATAGTGTTGTGAATTTTCAGGAACGCAGCCAACAGATCATCGCTGAGATGCGTGTGTTATCGACCAAGAATTCTGAAGAAATCCGCGACGCGGTTGAAGATGGTAAGCGCCGGCTCGCAGATTTGGTTGCCGAAGGGGCTGCGGCTGCATTATTGCCGAAAGCTGAGGCGTGAGCGAAGCAACTAAAACGCTTGAAATTACACCTGAGGAGCAGGATCTCGACGATGTCCTGCTCGCTATGGATGTTGTAGATACGCTGCGCCACAGAGAGCGCGTTGTTGCTCATGAGCTTGATGCAGAAGGACGAGAGAAAGAGCTTATTGATCGGCTAAAAGAAATCTACGCGGCGCAGGGAATGGATGTCCCTGAGCGTATTTTGAAAGAAGGCGTTAGGGCTCTTGAGGAAGATCGCTTTGTTTACACTCCGCCTCGAAATAGTTTCTCGGTGCGGCTTGCGAAACTTTATGTGTCTCGTGGAAAGTGGATGGCACCGCTGATTGGCGGCGCGGCTGCGCTCACCGCTTTTTGGGGCGCATACGAGTTTGGTGTTGTAAGGCCTGCGGATGCGCGCGCTGAGAAGACACGATTGCTGATGTCTGAAACACTACCGGCCGAACTCGAACAAGCTTTGGCCGATGTGCAGGCTGTGTCAGATGATCAAGAGGCGCTCGAGATTGCGAGTGCCTATCAGCTCTCAGGTCTTGCGGCGACCAAACAGAATGACGAGGCGGGCGCTCGAAAAGCAATCGAGAATCTTGAAACCCTCGCACTAGATCTGGCTGCTGCTTACGATGTCCGGGTTGTCTACACCGGTGGCCGCGAGTCGGGGCGCGCGCGAACATCAATCGATGATCCGTCGATCACTAACTACTATCTGATCGTAGAAGCGATATCCGCGGCCGGAGATGTGCTAACCGTTCCTGTGCGCAGTGAGGAAACCGGACAAATTAATCGCGTCACTATGTGGGGGCAACGCGTGAGCAAAGCCGATTACGATCGCATTGCGGCCGATAAAATGGACGATCGAATTATACAGAACGACAAAATAGGAGAAAAACCTGCCGGCGCGCTCGTGCCGGAATATTCTGTTAGGACTCCGGGGGGGGCGATCCTCGAATGGTAAGGCGGCGCGGAAACTATTTAGGAGGGCGTGAGGCATTAGCAGAAATGGACCGAGAAATCGGAACTCTTCGTCGCACGCTTTCTGACGCGCTGGAAGACGCCGAAGCTTCAGATTCGCGTCAGGCCGAACTCAGGCAACAACAGGCTGAGGCTTACCGGTCTCTCGCAAAGATTCGGTTAGACGTGGTCGCCGCCGGGATTTCACTCGATGATTTAGACGGCGCTGAACGTAAAGCTCGAGAGCTGCTTGAGCATCATGAAGAATATACCGAGCAACAACAGGACAAAGTTGACGAATGCGCTGCTGAAATTTCTAAACTTGAAAGCGAGCGCCAAAAAGTAGCTGTAGCTTTAGATGCTGCGGTCGAAGCCTACGAAATGCGGGTTGCCGAGATCGAAGCCGAGCTCGAAATCGATGGTGATTATCTCGCTCTTGCCGATAGGCTCGAAGAAGCAAGCGCGATTGTCGCGCGCTCGGAGCAGAAATTGGAACTTGCGCGCGACGATCGGAAAAAGAAGGGTGCACCCTATGATGATGATCCGCTTTTTTCATACTTGTGGAAGAGGGGGTTTCGGACCACGGACTATAGGGGCGGCGGGATCACCAAATTGCTGGATGGTTGGGTTGCCCGTCTTATAAGGTTCGACCGTGCGCGGTTGAATTATGCCCGTTTGACCGAATTGCCCGAACGTCTCGCAGAGCACGTGCAGCGCGTGAAGGAAGAGCAAGCCGAAGCGCAGACGAATTTGGAAGCTGCAGAGCACAGCGCGTTGGAAAATGGCGGCGCTGTGGATCTAGAAACAGCCGCGAATGAACGGCGCACCGAGCTTGCCAAATTGGATGCGCAAATCGAAGGGGCCGAAGATGCACACATGGCAGCTGTCGCTGCTCACGAAGAGATACGGCGGGGTGGAAAGGGGCCTGCTGCTGAGGCGCGCGAGATACTTGAAGCTGCATTGAAAAAAGCAAGTTTTCCGGATTTGCGTCTCCTGGCCGCAGAAACGATTGAGCTTGAGGATGACCGAATTGTTGACCTGCTTGTAAAATTGCGCGCCGAGCAGATGTCACTCGAGCTTGACGAAAAAGACGTTCACGCGCGCCCGGCACTTGTTAAAGACGATTTGAAAACGCTTGAGAGGTTGCGCTCTGAGTTCAAACAAGCTCGATATGACAGCCCCTATGCGAGCTTCAAGGCAAGCGCGATTGAGCGAGTGTTGTCCGGCGTTGCGAGTGGTCAGCTCGACGTTAGCCGCGCGCTTCGTATGTTGAGAAAAGCATTGGTTCAGCGCCAGCCCCGAACGCCGCGAGACTTTGGCGGCCGGCGCAGAAACGATACGTTGGGTTTGCCTGATGTCGTTGGGGATGTTCTGTTTGAGGTCATAAAGCAGTCTACCCGGGGCGGTTGGAGTGGGGGTCGCGCACGGCCAATCAAGCGTCGCAGTCCACGAATAAAATCTGGAAAGAGTTCATCAAAAAAACGCTCCGGCAAAAAGGGTGGCGGCTTTAAAACGACAGGTGGCTTCTAAGGCGTGCGAATGCGTTCACGAAATCGTCATTCAAATCGGTAACGTCTTCCAAACCAACGTGAATTCGGATGAGCCGGCCGTTACTTTCTTCAGTTGACCAAGGTCCAAACTGACGTTTGATGTGTCCATCGGCTGGGTTGAGCAAACTCTCATATCCGCCCCAGGAGAACCCGAATTTGAGAATTTGAAACCCGCTCAAAAATGCGTCCAGCGCATCATCTGAAATTTCGTGCATCACGATTGAAAATAGACCGCAGGAGCCTGAAAAGTCCTTCTTCCAAATGTCGTGACCTGGTGCATCCGGCAGGGCAGGATGAAGCACACATTTGATTTCAGAGCGGTCGGCAAGCCAGCTAGCGAGTTCAAGCGCATTTGCTTCGTGTGCTTTGAGGCGCGTGATTAATGTGCGCATGCCTCGAAGAGCGAGATAGGCGTCGTCTGGGCCAAGCGCAAACCCCCATTGTTCGGCGCATTTTGATACTTTGCTAGCATGATCTGTGTCGCCGCAGATAATCGCGCCGCCAAAAGCGTCGGCATGGCCAACCACATATTTGGTGAGGGCTTGAATGCTTATATCGGCCCCAAGCTTTAGCGGATGATAGTAGACACCTGCGCCCCAGGTATTGTCGACGATAACAGAAATGCCGCGACGTTTTGCGATGCTTGCAATCTTTGGAAGGTCGCTGATTTCAAAGGTGAGTGATCCAGGTGATTCCAGAAATATTACCTTGGTTGTTTCCTGAACGAAGTTTTCGATATTCTCGCCGACCTCAGGGTCGAACAGTGAGACACTGACACCCATCTCGGTGAGGCGTTTTGTGCAAAAGCGGCGCGTGGGGCCATATGCGCAGTCCGTAAGCAACACATGATCGCCGCTGCTCACGCACGAAGCGATCGCAAGGGTGCATGCAGAAAGGCCATTTGGGGTAAGCTGCGTAGAGTGACCACCTTCGAGTTCACAAAGCGCCGCTTCTAGTTCTTTTTGAACGCCAAGGCCCATGCGGCCATACGTTCTTCCAGGCCCATACAGGGTTGATCGATCCTCAAACAGAAGCGTTGATGCACGTTCAACGGGCGGGTTTACCGTCGGCGACAATCGCCCTCCGGAGTGACTGCGGATTAATTTCGTCGACGGTTTCTTATCCGACATTGCATTCCCACGATTTTGCGCAAAATGCGCTTAGTCATTCATCCACGGAGGAACTGGAAGATCTTTTGATCTCAGGAATTCCGGATTAAACAGTTTTGACTGATAGCGATTGCCATAATCACAGAGAATTGTGACGATTGTTTTTCCGGGCCCAAGATCTTTGGCGAGCCGTACAGCTCCCGCAATGTTGATACCCGCTGATCCACCGAGGCAGAGCCCTTCATTTTGAACGAGATCGTAAAGAATGTTGAGAGCTTCTTCGTCTGTACACCGATAGGCGTAATCCACTTCGAGCTCTTCAATGTTTTTCGTGATGCGCCCTTGTCCAATACCTTCGGTTATCGATGTGCCTTCGGATTTAAGTTCACCGTTCTTATAGTATTCATATAAGGCAGCGCCGCCTGGATCCGCGATACCGATCTTAATATTACTATCACGAGCTTTCAGCGCTTTTGCCACGCCCGCAAGCGTGCCGCCCGAACCGACGGCACAAATAAATCCATCGAGCTGACCATTTGTCTGCTCGTAAATTTCCGGTCCTGTCGTCGCTTCGTGAGCATCTCGGTTTGCAACATTGTCAAATTGGTTCGCCCAAATGGCTCCGTTTGGTTCGCTTTCAGCCATCTCTTCTGCAAGTTTGCCAGAATAGCGCGCGTAGTGATTTGGATTAGAATAGGGAACAGCGTCAACTTCAATTAACTCGCCGCCGAATAGGCGGATGGCGTCTTTTTTCTCCTGACTCTGCGTGCGCGGCATCACAATCACAACGCGGTACCCGAGTGCGGCGCCTACCATTGAAAGTCCGATACCGGTATTTCCAGCCGTGCCTTCGACGATCGTGCCACCGGGTTTTAGCAACCCTTTAGCTTCGGCGTCCCGTACAATTCCGAGAGCGGCGCGGTCTTTGACAGATTGGCCGGGGTTAAGAAACTCCGCTTTACCAAGAATTTCGCAGCCAGTTTGCTCAGAAACGCCTCTTAAACGAATGAGCGGCGTGTTGCCGATGGCTTCGATGACCGATGGAAAAATGCTCATATCATAATAATCCCGGATGATTGCTCGTGAAGCTAGGGTGAGCTGCGGTGTAATTCAACTGCCGTGTCGTCATCCAATCATGTCTCTCAAGCGTAAAAGAAACATAGAGAAACAACTTTAGGACAAAATGTGTCTTTGATTGAAGAAACCTATGTCACGTTTATGATGGATCATGCGGCTGGGCAGCATAGCCCGGCAATGGCATTAGCGGCAGATCTACATGCATTGTTGAGCGATAAAGGCTCGGCGACGAATGACGTTTGGGTCAATGTCGCGGGCGAGATCAAGAAAACGTCTGAGGGGCAAGAAAAGCCTGAGCGCCTCAACCTGGCCTGCGATGTCATTGCTTGCAGCTATGACTCAATCAAATGGCGGAGAGGCATTTCAGGTGCGCACTATGCGAAGTCTGCAGTCGCGGGCGGTAAATATATGCGCCTTTTGCCGGGCAAATCGGTCCCGCGACATGGCCATGGAAAACTTGAAGTTACCGTGGTTCTAGAGGGTGAGCTGTCAGACGGCGTAGGAGGGATTTACCAAAAAGGCGATATCGCTTTTGGTATCCCGGGGCAGCGACACAAACCAGCCGCGCATGGCGATCGCCCCTGCATCTGTTTTGTCGCGAAAGTATAATTAACTGATCTTGACATGGGAGCCATGAAAATGACGAAAGCTCTGTTTTGTTCAGCGGCCTGCCTCATGGCTGCTTCTGCTTCTCTTGCGGAATCTACTCCGGGAGATGCATTGATTTCGACATGGCAGCCATATGATGGTGCGCAGATCGCATTTGACGTTCTTCGGAAGGGAAAGCCATTTGGCAAGCACATCGTTTCTTTTGAAAAGGAGAATTCGGGCGAGCTAAAGGTGACAACAGATGTCGATCTAAAAGCGAAGGTCGGGCCGTTTACAGCTTTTCAATATCGATTGGATTCAACTGAAACATGGCTTGATGGTAAACTCGTTGCGTTGAGTGGTCGAACCAATGATGATGGTAATAAATCGAGTGTTAGCGCATCGCTGGACGGAGCGGACCTGCGTGTCAACGGGACCGCGTTTCAAGGTGTTGTTGGGAGCGGCATTGTACCGTCGTCGCACTGGAATATGAACCAAGTGAGGTCATCAGAAATGCTGTCGACAGAAGATGGCAGCGTTCTGGAGATGGAAATTATCCCAAAGGGAAAAGAAACACTCACGATCAACGGGCAGCAGGTCGTAGCAAATCGGTACCTTCTCGACTCTGACATCGACATTGACCTTTGGTATGACGATGAAGGCCGATGGTTGAGGCTAACATTCGAAGCAAGAAATCAAACGATAGAATATCGCCTTAGAGACTTGTACTAGGCTTTCGCCAGAGCGAAATGACCAACATTGATGCGGCCATTCCGGAAGCCAGCCTCGCAATAACTTAGGTAGAAATTCCACATTCTGCGGAATGCGTCTTCAAATCCTTGTGGGGCGATGGTGTTGTCCCACTTCTCATTAAAGCTCTTCGACCACTCCTTGAGCGTACGAGCATAATCCTGTCCAAAATAATTGGCTCCAACTGGCGTTAGTCCAGCTTGTTCGAACTGGGGCTGGAGAACGGCTTCGCTCGGTAGCATGCCTCCTGGAAAAATATAGCGCTGAATAAAGTCAGCTCGTTTGCGATATTTCGGAAAAAGATCATCGGCAATTGTAATTATCTGCAATGCTGCCCGTCCGCCTGCTTTCAAAGCTTCGGCGAGTTTGGCGAAGTAACGAGGCCAATAGCGTTCACCAACGGCTTCGAACATTTCGATTGATGCGATACCATCATATTGGCCTTTATGATCACGGTAGTCCTGTAGTCGAATATCAACACGCTCATTCAGTCCTTCGCGCTGCATGCGAGCAAGCGCCCAGTCGCGCTGAGACGGAGAGATGGTAAGGCATGTAACGTTTGCGCCTCGGTACTTGGCAGCATGTTCTGCGAACCCGCCCCAGCCACAACCAATCTCGAGAATACTGCTCCCTTCACGAGCGTTAATTTGGTCACAAATTGCTGAGTATTTTGCGTGTTGTCCTTGCTCCAGCGACATGTTCGGATTGTTAAACAGCGCTGAAGAATAGGTCATGCTTGGATCGAGCCATTCTTGATAAAAATCGTTTCCAAGATCGTAATGCGCCATGATGTTTCGCTGGGCACCTTCTTTGGAGTTTCGATTAAATAAGTGTCGCAGCATGTTTGCCCAACGCACAAACCAACCTCCAACGGCAAGTTTGCCTGCAGCTTCGAAATTCTCAGAGAAAAACTCGAGCACAGCGGTTAAGTCTGGTGTTGACCAATCACCATCCATATAGGCTTCCGCGAACCCAACGTCGCCGCCAGCGAGCGCTCTTTGAACGAAGCGGTAGTCGTGTATCTGCACGAAAGCCTGAGGCCCTGGCTTACCTTGATCGAATACTATCGTTCGACCATCTGTCAGTTCGAATGCGAGCCGGCCGGACTTGGTTTTCAAAAGCAGGAAGCCTGCAATTCTCATACTTGCCGGAACGCCTTTAAGCTGACGAAGTGTCTGCGCGCTCGCCTTAATAGTCTCTGTCATGCAGCTTTATCCTGTGTGTCATTTGACAATAATGGTTGTGCAATTGTTGTACGTTCGTTGGGAGGATTTGGTTTTGATCGATATCCAGCACCACGTCGCCAAAGCCATAAAGCTTCCCAGTGGATACTGATTGTGACACCAATTGCAGAGAGTGGTTTTGTGATAGCTGTTTTAAACAAATTCCAGGTCGTTGCGGAGACAGCGCGCGCTTTGATGTTCGCCATGTGAATTCGCTTGCCATCAACGATGCTGTCGACAACTACATCGAGCTTTTCACCAACCGGATAAAGTGTGAAACGATATTGTCCGGTGACGTCCCAGAAGGGAGAAACGTGGAAATTCTTGTCAGATCTGTGTTGGCTGCGCGCATGACCAGATTTCGCAACGTAGCAGTGTGTTTCACCGAACGTATTGTTCACTTCGTATATCGCGCCGCGTAGTCGATTATCTGGTCCGTATCCAAACCATATCGATATGGGGGCAAATTTGTAAAAAAGCCCGCGCGGAAACGTAACGAGACGGATCGGGCCACCGTCAAGCGCTATACCTGCTTTAGAAAATTCATTTTCGGCCCAGGGGCGAAGAGGGGTCGGTTGTTTTGATCCGTGATCTTTATTCCGGAATGCAAATAAATTACGCTGCTCAACCGAGAACAATGCTGACGACCTTGCCGCTTCATCCAGACGGTCAATGTCAACATCGATCATAAAGATTCGGTAGCTGAACCGTCGCTCGAACGGGGTAAACCGAACATGTGTCGTCTTGCCTTTATAAAGGCGCAGTGCCGGAATGTCTGTCACGCAGATATCTCTAGAGTGATTGCTTCATCTTTCGCGTGGAAGCGATCGTGCGATGCGTAGTCCTCAAGATTTTCGGCTTTCCACGGCACAGACCCACCAAGCGCGAGTGCAACAGAAAGCCCTGACTTAAGGCCATCTTCATGGAAGCCGCTTCCCAGCCAGGCACCGGCGAACCAAATACCATCTTGGCCTTGCAGCGATTTGATCTCTTTAACGCCTGCAGCCGCAAGTCCATCAAACTGCGGGTGCGAGAATTCGAAGTTGCTGAAAGTGAGCTCTGGCTTTGGTGGCTCAGCTGGATTGAGTGTCACGAATACTGGATGGGATTTATCGATGTCCTGGAGTAAATTCATCCAATAGGTGAGACATATATCGTCGCCGGGTTGTTTGATGACGTTCCAGCTCGCCCATGCAGACTTTCGTGCAGGCATAAGTGCTTTGTCACGGTGAACATAAATGTCATTCGGCCGGTATCGAATTCCATTCAGTGCAGATTGTTGGTGAATGCAAGACGGTGAGAGAAGATCGAGCGACTGATCTGAGTGGCATGCCAGGATTACGTCATCAAAGATCTCTGTTTCACCATTTGAGAGTTCGACCAACACCTGACCGTCTTTCGGAACAACGGATTGAACGGGGCAGCCGGGGCGAATGCGATTACCTAGCGCGGCGATCAGCTTGTTCACATAGTTCTTGGAGCCACCTTTTACCGTGCGCCACTTTGGACGCTCTTTGTGCATCAATCGATGGTTTTCAAAGAAGTTGAAGAAGCTCAGGGCTGGATAATTTAGCATCTCGCTTTCAGGAGTTGACCAGATCGCCGCTCCCATTGGTAAAATGTAATTGTCCAGAAAGTCTTGAGAGTAATGATGCGCGGCGAGCCAATCGCCTAATGATATGTCTTCGATCTTACCTGCTTGCAATTCTTCTCGCGCCGTATCATTGAATTTCAGGATTGTTCGCCAAAATCGATGGAAACGCGGGCTTAGCAAATTTCTCTTTTGCGCAAATAAGCCGCGCGTATTTGAGGCCCATTCCCATCCAGCCGGATCAGACACAGCGAAACTCATATCGCTCGCAATGGTTTCGACGCCAAGTGCCTCAAACAATCCAATCAGGTTTGGGTAATTTAGACTGTTGTAAACTATAAAACCGACGTCCACATCGATTGACGTTCCATCATAGTCAAGGGTCATCGTGTGCGAATGCCCACCGATGCGCTGGCGCGCCTCAAACACTGTCACATTCGCAGTGTTACGAAGGGCCCAAGCCGCAGATAGGCCCGATATTCCGGATCCGACAACGGCGATACGTTTTTGTGTCATGCAGCGTCTCGTCTTTGTTTCAGGGTTTCGTAGGCGTTGAGTGCGCGCTCGCGGCCTTCCTTATGATCAACAATGGGATGCGGGTAATTCACGCCTAGCTCGACACCTGCTTCCTGGAGAACCAATTGCGGTGCCGCCCACGGACTGTACAGAAATTTACGAGGTAACCGCGCCAGCTCTGGACACCAAGTTTTCACATAGTCGCCGGTTTCATCAAATTTCTCGCCTTGAGTAATCGGGTTGAAAACCCGGAAGTAAGGCGCAGCATCTGCTCCCGATCCCGCCGTCCACTGCCAACTTGCAGCGTTAGCGGCCGGGCAAGCGTCCACAAGCGTATCCCAAAACCACTTCTCCCCTTCGCTCCAATGGATCAGCAGATGTTTCGTCAGAAAAGACGCAACGATCATGCGCACGCGGTTATGCATCCACCCTGTCGTCCACAGCTGGCGCATGCCAGCATCGACGATGGGATATCCTGTCATGCCACGTTGCCACGCTCTAAGAGCGGGTTTGTCTTCGCGCCAAGGCATGTATTCGAAGCTCGGATTGTAATTCGAAGTGGCCAGTTCAGGATGGTGAAACAACAATACGTAGGAGAATTCCCGCCAAGCAATCTCGGAAAGAAACGTCATCGCATTTTTTTCGTCAGCATTATCCGACAAGATCTTGTCCTGCGTGGCGCGCCAGATCGTGACAGGGCTGATTTCTCCAAATCGTAAATGTGGGGAAAGTCCAGACGTTCCGGTC
The DNA here is from genome assembly GCA_965263325.1 of Hyphomonadaceae bacterium. Taxonomy (GTDB): domain Bacteria; phylum Pseudomonadota; class Alphaproteobacteria; order Caulobacterales; family Hyphomonadaceae; genus CBDHGY01. Next base: position 256,773 of record CBDHGY010000002.1, read on the forward strand.
GTTACGTCCGGGCGATTGCGCTCGTCTTTATAAGCATTGACCGGGCCTGCGAGGAATGAGTCTAGCCGATCTCGGGCCCCCATTTCTCCAGGTGTCCACACGGGGTCAAAGCCACCTGACCAATCTGGCCGGGTAGGGTGTAACTGGAAATCTTCAATCTTGTTTGAGGCAATATTGGTAGCTGCAAGTTCAGAAGGTTTTTTCAATAATTCGTGCGGCGAATAATTTGCCTGAACTGTTCGCCAATAGGGCGAAAAGACTTTGTAATGACCGCCACTGCCTGTCTTAAAAACCCAGGGTTCAGTTAATAGGGAGCCATTAAAACTCTCTGCGCTGATGGCCTTATTTACGAGCTCAGATTTAATGTCGGCATCGATTGCGCGCTCGCTTGCTCCGTAGCGGCGGTTCCAGAAAACCCCAACTGCGCCAGTTTCTTTAACGATACGCAGCAGTGTCTCTTTTTCCGGCCCCTGTTTCAGGAGTAATTTGCCGCCAAGCGCGTCGATCTCGCGCGAAATAGCTCTAAGAGATTTATCGAGCCACCAGTGAGAAGCGCCGCCGGTTTGGCGAATATTCTTTGGGTGGGGGTCGTGAATATAAACACAAACGACAGGGCATCCTGATGCACATGCTGCGGTCAGCGCGGGGTTGTCCGACAAGCGCAAATCTCGGCGGAACCACATTATTACGGGTTGAGACGGCCCGCTCGTCATTTGCATTCCTTCCTCACTCATTCAACAACACTCTTATTACGCGCGCTGGACGAAATCGGATCAACCGCATAGGTGCAGGGTTTCGCGATGTAGAAACGCGCTTTACTATCAGCGAAAATCAGGAACCTTGAATATGAGCGAATTTTCTTCGATCGATACTCTTATCGCTGCCGATCAGCTTTCAGTTGTATGTGTCGGTGACGTTATGCTCGATCGCTTCGTCTACGGCGATGTGGACCGCGTTTCGCCAGAAGCACCAGTCCCGGTATTGAAACAAAAGCGAACCTCTGCAATGCCGGGAGGGGCGGCGAATGTTGCCCGAAACCTCGCTTCACTAGGCGGACACGTCAGCCTGATCGGAGTGTTGGGCGATGATCCTGCTGCGGCAGAACTACAAGCACTCGTTCGCCAGGCACCTGGAATTTCAGCAGACTTTATTTCAGCCGCAGGCCGTCCAACCACTGTAAAGACACGCTATGTGGCCAGCGGGCAACAACTCATGCGCGTTGACACTGAAGACAATACGTCAATTGCAGGCCCCGCCGAAGCGAAGGTGAGCGATGCGGTAGAAGCCGCTGCTAGCGATGCTAACGTGATCATTTTGTCTGACTATGCAAAAGGTGTTCTGACCGGCGCCGTGATAAAAACAGCAGTTCAGGCTGGAGCAAGGCAGGGCATTCCAGTCATTGTGGACCCCAAAGGCCGGGACTTTGACCGTTACGGCAAGGTCAACATCATAAAGCCAAATGCGAGCGAACTTTCTGCAGCAGTAAATATGCCCACTCAAACAGATGGCGAAGTTGCGGCAGCGTTAAACGAAGCACTCAACATATCACAGACCAATGCGATTGTTGTGACGCGTGCCGCGAAGGGAATGTCTTTCATTGAACGCGGTGGGAGCGTCGTTCACTTGAAAGGCGAAGCGCGCGATGTGTTTGATGTATCAGGTGCTGGCGATACCAGCATTGCTTCGCTGTCTCTTGGAATTGCGGCGGGCCTATCTCTAGAAAAAAGCGTAAAGCTGGCCATAGCAGCTTCCGGTATCGCTGTTGGCAAATTCGGGACAGCAACAGTTTCAGCAGATGAAATCAGGAGCGCATTCAAGATCGGATTAACCCACGGCGGAGCGAGCCATAGGCCGCTCGCTGAGATGGTCGAGCAGGCGAACACCTGGCGGGATGGCGGTTTCACTATCGGCTTTACAAATGGCTGCTTCGACATTCTTCATCCTGGTCATTTGAAGGTGCTTGAAGAGGCCAAGGCACGTTGCGGCCGGTTGATTGTCGGCTTGAATTCCGACGCTTCGGTCAAGAGGCTCAAAGGTCCAGATCGGCCGGTCAATGATGCAGCGTCGCGCGCCCGTGTGCTGATTGGATTATCGGCCGTAGATGCGGTCGTGGTATTTGAAGAGGACACGCCCGCCAAGCTCATTGCCGCGCTGGCACCAGATCTTCTTGTCAAAGGCGGCGATTATACGATTGATACAATCATCGGCGCTGATGAAGTGATCCGAAATGGCGGTGTAGTTCATATCGTGCCGACGGTCGAAGGACAATCGACAACGGCCGCGATCGCCCGGGCGAAAAGCTGACTGATGGATGAGGTTGTCTCAGCTGCCAACGCCCTAGCTGCTCAATACGGAGATGATGCGATTGTCATTGCGACGCTGCGTGCCGCTGAATGTGCTGCGATGGGGGACGAAGAAGCACTTCATCATTGGGATGAAGTGATCAAGTATCTTGAAAATGGTCCAAGCGGTTCGGATTTTAATTAATCTGTCTGTCCCCGCAGCTCTGCTCCTGCGAGCGCTTCATCTGTTTCGCCAGGACGTCGAATAGGCGCGACCCCAACGACTTCAACATCTTCTAGTCCGCCGAGAGGTTCGGCTGGCTTGGGTGCGTTTTCGTCTAGCCAAATCGAGAGCCGCGTGTTGCGCTCGGTGAGCTGCTTCGCCAATTGCTCAGGGTTCTTGAATTCGAAATTTACCGGTTTCCGCGGCAGTCTTGGCAGCACCCAACCAAACCAGCTGGAGTTTTGACGCACTGCGCCGATCACGTGACAATTACCTTCCATGACGGGGCTACAGTTTACAGTGATTTCAGGAATAGAAGTGCTGTCTTGCAGCCAGAGAACTCCGCTAAATCGCTCTAGAAGACGTGGATCACTCTCAATACGAACCAGTATGGGGGGGATGAGGTCGCGTGTCTTTGGTGACGAAACGAGCAAGATTCCGCGCATATTGTTCTTTGTGTACAAGTATCTTTCAAAAGCATTTGAAAGGTCTTCAACTGCGACGTCCCACTGGTCTGTCTGCGACGTCGCCGCAGCCGAGGGGTGCCGGTAAATGGCGCTGTATGACGGACCTGCCGGGGCGAGTGTACGCTCGATTTTATGCGAGATTGCCATTATTTCTTCACGGGTTGGTGCGTGAAACGCCCCGATCAATCCATCTCCGGCACTTGATCCAGAAGGCGGCGGAACAATGAAAATATCCACACCCCACGGATCCATCCAGGCACCGGGCGGAGTTTCTACCGGTAAAACCGCCCAACCATCTTCGCCATTATAAGTCGCGGCGACCTGCTCTGTGATTGTTTCACCAGCAAATAGAGACCGATACACTAAATTTTTCAGGCCAAACCAAGCCACAATGGCAACGATGGCGACAATCAAACGTATGCGTGTCATGATCTCACTCCAGCAGGTGTCGTGACTTCAACGGAACGACGCTTAAGCATTGAACATACGATTGTTTTGCCCTCCAATCGGTCATTTTAAAGGCAACGAGTGCGCGTTTCGCCGAATGAACAACAAAATACGCCTTTTGTGGCTTCAGAATGGCGACGACCTCTTGTCTGGGGCTTATATATTTCTTGAGTGTTAAGAGCATCTTCAATGCTCTGCGTCATACTCAACTTTGCCACATTTTCAGGAAACAACTGCAAATTGGGGGCAAGATGCCCTTAAACAGCTAATCGGAGCTCGCCAGAATGGCCAATCGGAATTTCCCGTTGGAGGATGAACCGGACGTCAAAAAGCCAGGTTGGCTTTCCTGGTTGCGCGGCCGTTTCTTTGCGGGTGTATTTGTAGCAGCACCGATCGCTATTACGGTTGTGATTGTCCTTTGGTTGATTTCGGTCATCGACAATCGCGTAAAGCCGCTGATCCCCCCGGCATTGAATATTGAGAGCTATACAGACTTCGCGATCCCGGGATTTGGCGTTCTTGTGGCGATTATCCTGTTGACGCTTCTCGGTGCGATTACAACGAATCTGCTTGGGCGCTCTGCCGTCGGTTTCAGTGACAGGCTCCTGAGCCGTATCCCCGTCGTTCGGAATATATATTCTTTGTTCAAGCAACTATTCGACACGATACAGAGCTCCAACCAATCGTCTTTCAGGGACATGGTTTTGGTCGAGTATCCGAAACGTGGCACTTGGGCTCTCGGCTTCGTGACCGCGCCGATCAAAGGCGAGATTAAAGCGAAACTGCCGGATGGGTATATGAGTGTGTTTGTGCCAACCACACCCAATCCAACCTCTGGTTTCTACATGTTTGTGCCACGGGACGAAGTGATCGATTTGGACATGACGGTAGAAGATGGCGCAAAAATGATTGTGTCGGTTGGTATGGTTGTTCCAGACAGTATCGACACAAAGAAACTGGAAGAAGGCCTTCAGAAAGCGGCGCGCCGTTCAGCTTGATTTGCCAGGTTGGTTTGCCAGCAATTCTCGCAGTAAACCAAAACGTTGACCGCGCGGGGTTTCAAACTCGGGATCCTTTTCGACATGCAGTCCTATGTCTTTACGGGCAATTTCTATCAGATCCGAATGAATGTCGGGCGAAAGGATCCTGAAAGTTACTGCACCCGATTGGCGAAGACCGAGTATGTCCCCGCCGCCTCGCAGCTTAAAATCCATTTCCGCTATTTCAAACCCGTCTTGAGAACGGCGGAGTGTTTCAAGTCGTTGCTTTGCAACGTCACCCAACGGCGCGCGATAAAGTAAGAGGCAGTAAGCGTTTTTGCTGCCGCGTCCGACGCGGCCCCGAAGTTGATGAAGTTGAGCCAGTCCAAAGCCTTCTGCGCGTTCGATCACCATGATCGTCGCATCGGGCACATCAACGCCCACCTCAATAACGGTCGTCGCAACGAGCACTTGAGTGTCCCCGCGCCGAAACGCTTCGAGCGCATCGTCCTTCTCTATGGGTTTCATGCGGCCATGAACAAGACCGACATTTGCCTTCAGGGCTTTGGTGAGCGTTTTGTGGCGACCAACGGCCGAGCTCTCATCGTCACTAAGGTCGACTTTCGGGCACACCCAGAATGCACGCTCCCCGCGAGCGATTGCGCGCCCGACAGCCTCGACAACATCATCAATTCGGTTGTCTGGCAGGGCACGCGTTTCAACGGGCTGGCGCCCGGCGGGCTTTTCGTCGAGCACGGATGTTTCAAGATCGCCATTTACGGCCATGGCGAGCGTGCGGGGAATTGGCGTGGCGCTCATAACCAACATGTGCGGGGAAAGACCTTTATCCGCCAAGCGCGCGCGGTCCATAACTCCAAAACGGTGCTGTTCGTCGACCACGATCAAACCAAGTTTCCGAAATTTCACCTGTTCCTGAAACAAGGCATGTGTTCCAGCTATGATTTGGATAGATCCATCCGTAAGTCCCATAAGCGTGCCTGTGCGCGCAGCACCTTTGTCACGGCTTGTGAGTGCCGCAACTTCGTAGCCGGCCGATGACAGAATCTGATCGAGCGTTGCAAATTGTTGGCGTGCGAGCACTTCGGTAGGTGCCATAAAGGCAGTCTGCAATCCTGCTTCTGCTGCTTGGACAGCTGCAAGTGCACCAACAAGCGTTTTACCCGAGCCAACATCTCCCTGCAGCATTCGGCGCATCGGCCAAGTGTTCTGAAGGTCTTTCGAGATTTCATTCAAGCTGCGGGTTTGCGCGTCAGTTGGTATGTATGGCAGTGACGCAACAATTTTTTGTTGAGCAGCCCGCGCCTCTGGAATGGTAACCGATTTTCGTTTGCGTCTTTGTGCTCTTGCCCGCGCAAACGCCGCTTCCCTGGCCAGCGCTTCGTCATAGGCGAGGCGCGCCCGTGCGCGCTCGAATGTATCGAGGTCGTATTCCGCTGGTCCATGAAGGTTGTGAAAGGCGGCCTGGAAGCTGGGCCAGTCATTTTGTGTTAAAAGATGAGGGTCGATCCATTCACCAAGATCGTCAGGAAGCGCGCCAAGCGCTCCCAGCATCGCTGTATGAACGCGCTTGTTCGTCAAGCCTGCGGTAAGGTTGTAAATGGGCTCGACAGCTGGCGGAAGCTTGCCTTTTGCTGGATCAACAATGTGATCAGGATGAGTCATTTGCCGCTCGCCGTCATATTCTGTGATGCGGCCAGAAACAATTCGCTCTGCGCCCAGCGGAAATTGACCCTGCAACCAGCGCCCGTCAGCGCGGAAGAATGTCAGGGTTAGAAAACCGCTACCATCAAATAGCTGAACCCTGTGCGGCGCTTTTGCCGAATACGGCGGCGAATAGCCGTGTACGGTCCCTTGCACGGTGGCGACTTCATCGATTTCGCAGTCATCAATGCTGTCTCTGACGCGCCGATCGAGCCACCGCACGGGTAAGTGGAGCAAAGCGTCCCAAATATGCTCCCCTCCTATCAGTCGTTCAAGCACAGGCTTTGTTTTTGGGCCGATGCCGGGCAAGGATCCAAGATCAGCAAACAATGGAAAAAGGCGTTCGTCGCGCATAGCCTAGAACCTAGGGGCGTTTTGCCCGCTGTTCAAACGCGGGTGGGTGACCTATTTCCTGAGAAGCCGCTGTTGGAGCCTGCAAATGGATGACTATCGCAAAAAAGTGAAATTCCGGGCGTGGCGCCGCGGATTTCGTGAGATGGACTTGCTTATGGGTACGTTCGCTGACAGGTTTATTTCGGATATGGAAGACAGTGAAGTCGTTGAATTTGAGCGGCTTCTCGCCACTCCCGATTGGGAAGTGTATGCATGGATCATCGGTCAGAAGCCCATTCCGGACAATCATAAATCCGGTATACTAGACCGACTGATCGCATTCCGTTACGAGGCGCAACCGGGCTAGGCGAAACCACTCAATACGGAAGACAAATACCGGCTTGAAAATGAATGCCGTAGAATTCCTGACCGCGTTGCAGGGGGCCTCCAATATTGGCGGTGCCCCCTTTGGTATGGACTTGATCAGCCTGATTGAAGCTCTGGATGTGCGCGGTGGAAAAGCCATCTATGTTGCGCGCGACGATAAAATGGCCGCTGCAGCTCTTCGAACGGCTGAATTTGTCCAGCCAACGCTCGATATCGTTGATCTACCTGGGTGGGATATTTTGCCCTACGACCGCGTCAGCCCCTCTCCAGGTGTGGCCGCGCGCCGATGTGCAGGGCTTGCAAGACTTGCACAGTATAAAGAAAGCGACCCGCCACTCTTAGTCGTCACGACCGCCTCATCAATCGTGCAACGTGTTCCGCCGCTTGAAACGATGCGGGAGTCCAGCTTTTCGGTCCGCGTTGGAAACGATGTGGATGAAGCGGCGCTCACAAAATACTTGCAGGTAAATGGATATATTCGGACAGGAACTGTCAGAGAAAAGGGCGAATACGCCATTCGCGGCGGGATTATCGATGTCTTTCCGCCGACAAAGCCAGAACCTATTCGAATGGATCTTTTCGGCGACACGCTCGACAAAATGCGAAGCTTTGACCCCGAAACACAGCGATCGACGGTAGAGCTTAGTACTGCGGGATTCGCACCCGTCAGTGAAATTTTGTTTTCTGGAAACGTCCTGTCGCTTTTTCGTGAAAAGTATCTCGTGGCGTTTGGGCATCCTGGCGGCGACCCGATGTATGAAGCAACACGCGCCAAGATCCGTCGTCAGGGCGTTGAGTCTTGGCTCCCTCTTTTCTACGAACGGCTGGATACGCTATTTGATTATGTTGGTCCGGGTGGATTGTTTGGGGTGGCAGGTCTCAGCGGCGAGGCAGCGAGTGAACGCCTCGGACAGGCTGAAGACTATTACGAAGCGCGGCTTGAGGCGGCTGGTGAAGACAACACCGCGCGTGTGCTCTCCCCGGATGCGCTCTATCTCACGGCACCTGAACTGCAAGCGGCATTTGATGGGGTTGCAACGGCTCGTTTCTCGAGCACTGACGCCGCAGAAGGGGCTCCGGACCTCGGAGCACGTGCTGGGAGAAACTTTGCCCCGGAACGCCAAAGGCCGGACGTAAACATCTTCGAAATGGCGGGTGATCATGTGAAAGCTCAGCGAGCTGCAGGAAAGACTGTTGTTCTTGCAGCGTGGACGAGTGGTTCGGCGGAGCGATTTGCCAACGTAATGACTGATCATGGGCTCGACGAACTATCGAGGGTCTATTCGCTGGAGGCGGCGCGCGCGGCGGGTATTAGTATCGCTGAAGTTCCGATTGAGTCTGGCTTCGAAAGCAGCGAACTCACAATAATAACTGAGCCGGATATATTGGGTGACCGGCTTGCAGCGCCCCGGCGTAAGCGTAAGGCTGCCAATTTCATTGCAGAAGCAGGCGTTCTTAATACCGGAGATCTGGTTGTCCATGTTGATCACGGAGTTGGTCGGTATATTGGGCTGAAAACACTTGAGCTAACCGGAGCGCCGCACGATTGCCTCGAATTGGAGTACGCGGGCGGAGATCGTATTTTTCTTCCGGTTGAGAACATAGATCTCATCTCTCGTTATGGTGCCGAGGACGCCGATAGCGCCATAGATAAGCTTGGCGGTGTCGGTTGGCAGACCCGCAAAGCGAAAGCCAAGAAGCGTATCCTCGAAATGGCGCAGGAACTGCTCGTAATTGCAGCGGCACGCGCGGTTAAAAAAGGTATGCCGGTCGATACAGGTCAGGGCATGTATGAAGAATTTGCGGCCCGTTTCCCTTATGAAGAAACCGATGATCAGCTCAACGCAATCGAAGATGTTCTTGAGGATCTGACATCCGGGCGCCCGATGGACCGGCTCATTTGCGGTGATGTCGGGTTCGGTAAGACAGAAGTTGCGCTGCGCGGCGCGTTCATGGCGGCGCTTAGTGGAATGCAAGTCGCTGTGATCGCACCAACGACACTTCTTGCGCGCCAGCACTATAAGACTTTCTCGGAGCGATTTGTTGGCTGGCCGGTAAACGTCAAACATCTTTCAAGACTGGTGCCGGCAAAAGATGCGAGCGAAACAAAGGCTGGTCTAGCCTCCGGTACAGTCGACATTGTCGTCGGCACGCATGCATTATTGGCCAAGACAATCGATTTCAAGCGTCTTGGCCTCCTCATTGTTGATGAGGAGCAGCGGTTCGGTGTGCGCCATAAAGAGCGCTTGAAGGAGCTTAAAGCCGATGTGCATGTACTCACGCTTTCGGCAACGCCGATTCCGCGTACGCTGCAAATGGCGCTAACAGGCATTCGAGATCTTTCAATTATTGCAACGCCGCCAGTCGATAGACTTGCTGTGCGTACCTACGTCACGGAGTTTGATACTGTTGCCCTTCGTGAAGCCTTGCTTCGAGAGAAGTATCGCGGAGGGCAGGCCTTCTTCGTTGCGCCGCGAATACGCGACTTAGATCAACTTGAGGAATTTTTGCGGGAGAATGTTCCGGAGGTCACCTTCACAGTCGCTCATGGACAAATGACGCCCACGGAACTCGAAGATATCATGACCGCTTTCTATGAAGGTGAGTTTGATATCTTGCTGTCTACGACCATTGTTGAAAGCGGCTTGGATGTTCCGCGCGCTAATACGCTGATCATCCACCGCGCGGATCGCTTCGGCCTGGCTCAGCTCTATCAACTGCGCGGGCGTGTTGGGCGTTCGAAAGTTCGTGCTTATGCATATCTTACGACGCCGCGCGATCAGGTCATAACGCCAACCGCAGAGCGCCGGCTTCGAGTGCTTCGCTCTCTCGATAGTCTTGGTGCAGGGTTCCAGCTCGCAAGCCATGATCTCGATATTCGCGGCGGCGGAAACTTGTTGGGTGATCAGCAATCCGGCCATGTGCGTGAGGTGGGTGTTGAGCTCTATCAGTCCATGCTGGAAGAGGCCGTGAACTCGCTTAAAGCGGGCGGAGATGTGGACGATGTTGCGGAGGAGTGGTCGCCAGCAATTAATATGGGCGCAGCCGTTCTAATCCCGGAAGACTATGTTGAGGATCTCCCCACACGTCTCGGCTTGTATCGCCGGCTTGCCGACATAGCTTCTGAAACAGAGCGGGAGGCCTTCGCAGCTGAATTAATTGACCGCTTCGGACCCTTGCCGGACGAAACCTCCCAGCTCCTTGAAATCGCAGCAATAAAGACCTTCTGCAAAGTGCTGGGTATCTCGAAGTTAGATGCGGGACCAAAGGGGGCCGTATTTGCGTTTCGAGATGACACGATTGTGGAGCCCGGGCGTTTAATGTCGCTTGTTCAGTCACGGCCAGCAAAGCTTCGGCTACGCCCGGATTCAAAGCTCGTATTTACGCTTTCAGATCGTGATCCGCGTAAACGTCTGGCTGCTGTTAAAACACTGCTATCAGAATTGAGCGGCATAACCGCCGCCGCTGTGGCTTAAGCAGCGCGTATCCTGGAAAACGGTCCATTTGTGGCAGAATTAATCAGCTTTTGGGCGTCATGATATTTTCGGCGTTCGACGGCTCTCCACCCCATCGTTCCCCCAAATGGTAGCGGGCTGCCAACCATGCCAAGACGGTCGCCTCCAAGCGCGGTAATCACTTTTTCTGCTGCTCGCACCGCGCTGGCATAAGGTGCGTCAGGCATGCTTATGGCAATTGTCGTAGAGTCGAGGCGAGCTGCGCAGTCGGTTTCTCGGATAATCGGCTTGATGATATCTGCCAGCCCCGGGAGCGCGCCTCTGGCCGAATGGTCGTCATCTTTAGACCGCAAGCGCATTGTTAAGAGTGTGAGTGGCGCTTCTCTTACGTCGGTCGCGCGCATCTGGCGCGGTAAATGGACATCGAAGAATTTTCGCGAGAACAGTCCGGTTGCCAGATCACACATCGCGGAGGCTAACCGTGCCCGAGGTGCCACTGGCCTTGCTGAGGCTCTCGAATGCGCTAGCAATGTGACGCGGTGCGCCGTGTCTTGAGGTGTTGCTCCCGGCGTTATAACTTCTGTGGCTTTAGAGATCGCGGCTTGGGCGCGCTCTGACAGAGCGTCTTCATCGCGAACGCATACATATACCGGCAATCCTGCAATTCGCGCATCCTTATCAGCGCGTTCAAGAAGCTGGACGCCTTGACCTGAGGACTCTGACAAATCGATGAGTACAGCGGAGAACCGGTGTTTTTCCAGATGATCGCAGGCAGTTGCGAAGCTCAGCGCAGCTGTGAGGTTTACATCATTGGCCTTCAACGCAACTTGCAAAGCGAGAAAGAATGCCGAACCATCGCCGAGATAAAGGATATCAGGGTTGGGAGCGCTAACAGGAGAAGGGAGCACTTCACCCAAATCTTCAGCCGACATCGCACGTAAGCGAACCTCTTCATCACGCAGGACACGGCGATTGTGTCCAGCCAGCCGATTTGGGAGCGCAGCAAGTTCTATGTCGCTGCGAATATTAAACAAAGGTTCCTGCGGGCAAGTGCCTTCACCTAATGTGATGATTGGGCGGGGGACCTCAGCTGCTTTTAGGCGTACGAGCTGTGACAGGATGCTTGGTGGCATCGATTCGAAATCAATCAGCAACGGCACCGCACTTGGCTGTATAACGTCGGCATTGGAAATGCTGGGTCTCATACCGCTGGCTCGAAGACGCGCAACAATCATTTCCAGACGCGGGCTCGTCGCCACGACATCGATCGGCGGGTCCATAAAGCTGAAATCCGTCATGAAAATGCCCTTGCGTCAGGAATCAATAACACTTCCATTTGCGCTTGAGGGTCTTAATGGTTGGTTCACGATACTCGTTGGTAACCTGTTAATGGAGGCAGATAATGGGAAAGGGACCACTAAATGGGGTCAAAATAGTAGAATTTGCGGGAATCGGCCCCGGACCTTTCTGTGGAATGCTCTTGTCGGATATGGGCGCTGACGTCGTAAGAATTGATCGGGCAGGGGCTGAAACCCAGCCAGATCCGCGCGATGTGAGCAGCCGCGGTCGCCGATCTATCGCCCTGAATTTGAAGGATTCTGCCGATATCGAGACGGCTTTAAAGCTTCTTTCCAAAGCAGATGGGATGATTGAAGGGTTTCGCCCTGGTGTTATGGAGCGCTTGGGGCTCGGCCCAGAAGTCGTTTTGGAACGAAATCCGAAGCTCGTATATGGCCGGATGACAGGCTGGGGACAAACCGGCACGCTCTCTCATGCAGCAGGTCACGACATGAACTACATCGCCTTGACCGGCGCACTGCATGCGATTGGACGAAAAGGGGAGCGTCCCCCACCGCCATTGAACCTGATTGGTGATTATGGCGGCGGCGCTCTTTATCTTGCTATGGGATTGCTGGCGGGTATCATCTCAGTGAAAAATGGGGGTGAAGGTCAGGTAATTGATTGCGCGATGACAGACGGCGCAGCATCGCTGACAACTATTTTCCACGGGCTGCGCGCAATGGGCTTTTGGACAAAAGAACGCGAAGACAACATGCTTGATGGCGGCGCACACTTCTATGACACTTATGAGTGCTCTGACGGACAATATGTTTCCATCGGTTCGATTGAGCCACAATTTTACGCGATCCTGCTCGAGAAAACCGGTATCACGGATCCAGATTTCAAAGCGCAGAATGATCGGTCCAAATGGCCTGAGCTGAAGATAAAACTCGCTGAGGTCATGAAAACGAAGACCAGAGACGAGTGGACTCAGATCATGGAAGGTACCGATGTGTGCTTTGCGCCGATCCTTTCTTTCGACGAAGCGATTGAGCATCCACACAACAAAGCCCGCCAAACATTCGTGGAAGTTGAAGGGATTGTTCAACCAGCGCCTGCGCCGAGGTTTTCAAAGACACCAAGCGCTATTCAGGGTATTGCTCCCGGTAGAGGGCAGCACACAGACGAGATTCTCTCTGACTGGGGCATTTCTTGAGTCAAAATGTCGACACTTCCAGGAACTACGGGGCGTCGCCGCATCTATCTCATGCGGCACGGCTTTGTGGATTACACATCTGAAGAGGTCCGCACAGCCGCAGACCCAACGGTTGCTTACCTGACCGAAGAGGGCAAGGCGGAGGCTCGGGCGGCAGGCGCTGCGCTTCACGATGTGCATTTCGATCTTGCCATTTGTTCAGGGCTCAAGCGCACGCGCCAGACAGCTGAGATCGTTCTAAAGCACCATAAGAATCCACCGACACTCGAGGTAGATACTCGGATTGGCGAAATTCGCTCCGGCCAGTACATCGATTTTGATAGCGCCGAGCAGCTCGCTGCGACGATGACATTTCAGTTCGAGCAAGCAGGGCAACCGGGTGCCACGTTTCTTGAGGGCGGCGAGAAGTTCAGCGATGCCATGGCCCGCATCGAACAAGCCTTTGTCGATATTATCGAGCGCCCCGATTGGCATACCGCTCTGATTGTGGCGCATGAGGTCGTCAACCGCATGGTACTCTGCTGGGCGATTAATGCTCCGCTGGGCTCGAGTGCTGCTTTCGAGCAAGACACTGGCTGCATAAACATCATTGATTTTGATCTTGTTCCGGAAGAGATAACTTCAGAGGTTAGAATCGAACGGGCGTTGATAAAGGCGGTGAACCTGACCCCGCTGAATTATCTCAAGAATGGCATGAATCTTCGCTCATTAGAGGCGATTTTCACCGGTGGGCGCTGATTTTTCTGAACGTCTGTTCAGGCTATTTAGGAAACGCGGGTGAAGCTGAATATTTGACAACAAGATTGTTGGAAAGCGGTTCAGACAGTCTGTTTTATAAGATCATTATTGGTTCTGCGGCCCAGCGCTCTCTGCCTGGGTGAAGGGCCAATGTCCTTCTTGCTTACCTCGGCCGTCCCTTGTGGCGGCCTTTTTCTTTTGTGACTCAATTCTATGCGCAATGAATTGAATTTCACCTTTTGAGCATCCTCGAAATTTATTTTGTTTCTCTATGGTCAACGCATTCTGAACTGCTGCGATCACGAGAATACGCCGAATGATATCAAAACGAAGTGCGCTGTGGGATTTCAGGCCCTTGTTCCAACCTGTGGAAGTTCCTCCAGAGATTGCTGACGAAGTGCAGCGGCGTCAGATCCATTCTGTCGAGAAGCTCGCCGGACTTATCGCGCTGGGTAACATCATCAGCTTGCTGGCCGTCTTACACCTTTTTTGGTCTTCGGCATCGCAAAGTTTATTGATGGTTTGGGCTGGTGTGCTCGCATGCTGCACCGCCGTCATAATGATTAAATACGTTCAGAGCCGATTTCGGCCGAGCCATCCGGATCCTGCGCGCGGCGTTGAGAACGTGTCGCGCCAAGCCCTTTTGCTCGGTGTGCTTTGGGGGCTGGCTCCCGTGCTCATTATTCCTGTTGCCAAGCCAATGGAGCAGATGGCGGTAGGTATTATTCTTGTAGGGCTTATGTTTTCGGGCGGTTTTTTGTTGGGCCGAATACCCCGGGCGGCTGTTTCCTTTGCGGCGCCGATCGCGTCACTATTTATATTGTCTCTTCAGTTTAATCACGACCCCCAGAACGGTTCTCTTTCTATATTAACACTGGTTTATGTCGTGTTTCTTGCGGTAAATATCCGCTGGACACATCGTCAGTTCATTGATCGGGTCGCGAGTGCTGAGGCCGTGAGTCAGCAGTCAGGGCTTATTGGTCTCCTGCTAAAAGACTTCGACGAAAGCACGTCGGATTGGCTTTGGCAAACAGATGAAGATGGTGAACTGGCGAAAATTCCAACATCGATCGGAACTCAGAAGTCTGAGTATACGATCATGCGTGAAGGCAGTGCGCTTAACTCCTTATTCGTCGATAGCCCCAGTCTAAATATTCTGAAAACAAGCATGGATCGCCATGATGACTTTAAGGACTTGGTGCTTCAGGTGAAAAGTGACAGAGCAGATATCTGGTGGTCTATCACCGGCAAACCGGTTTATGAAAACGGGTTCTTTGCGGGCTTCCGCGGTGTTGCATCTGACGTTACTCAGTCAAAAGAAACTGAGGACCGTATCGCCTACATGGCACATTATGATGGACTGACGGGTCTTCCCAATCGGGCTACTTTCCATGAGACACTTGAAAAAGCTATTCGCAAACCAGCAAACCGGAATACTTTGCGCGCGATCATTTGGTTAGATCTTGATAAATTCAAATGGGTTAATGATACGCTCGGTCATCCTGCTGGAGATGAACTTCTAAAAATCGTCGCTGAACGCATTACGAGCATTGCGGACAATAATGACGTAATTGCGCGTCTTGGCGGAGACGAATTTGCTTTGTCCGTAGAACGCTCGGGTGGACAAAAAGAGATAGAGGCATTCGTTGAGCAGCTCTCTGGAGAGCTCGGACGAACTTATAACATTTCCGGCTCCACCGTTAATTGCAGCGCCAGTATTGGAGTGAAGTATTATGGTTCAGACGAGCAAAGCGTCAGCGCTCTGCTAAAACACGCCGACCTCGCTTTGTACCATGCCAAAGAAAGCGAGAGAGGCACATGGAGTGTCTTCGAGCAGTTTATGGAAGACGAAATGCGCGCTCGGAGAGAAATGGAAATCGACCTTCGTCGCGCGCTAGATAATGACGAATTACGCGTGCATTTCCAACCGCTCGTAAATGCAACAACACATACGATGACATCCTGTGAGACTTTGCTTAGATGGCAGCACCCCGAGCGGGGACTGATCATGCCGGGGGCATTCATCGAATATGCAGAAGATTGTGGCTTAATTACGCAAATCGGAGATTGGGTTATTAAAGCGGCTCTGGAAAATGCGGCCCGGCTCCCGGCTCATATTAAAGTTGGTATCAATATTTCGCCGCTGCAAATTCTCAGTACGTCACTTATGCCGACAGTTTTCAACGCCGTTGCAAAAAATAAAGTAGACCCAAAGCGTATTGAACTCGAAATCACTGAATCTGTGTTGATGAGCAACACGGAATTTACGTTAGAACGTCTTCATCAGTTGAAGGAGATGGGTTTCCGAATTGCACTGGATGACTTTGGAACTGGCTATTCCTCATTAAGTTACTTGCACAGTTTTCCGTTCGATAAGATCAAGATCGATAAGTGTTTTGTTTCGGATCTCGAAACCAATGACGACAGCCGCAAGATCACAACGGCGACGCTAAGTCTAGCCCAATCGCTTGGGCTGTGGTGTACAGCAGAGGGTATTGAAACTCAGTATCAGGCAGACTTTTTGCGTGACCATGGCTGCGATGAATTGCAGGGATACTTCTTCTCGAAACCAAAGCCGATTGAGGAGCTATCGAGCTTTGTCGATGTTGCGCCGGCAGTCCTCAGGTCTGGGGCTGATGGGGTTGCTGAAGCGAAAAAGCTGACCGCCTAATCACCGCGACCAAACAAGTCCCTTAAGGCATCTTCAGCGATATCTTCGACCGCGTCTTCTAGTGTTTCGGGTTCGCTGTCGGGGTCTGGCGCGGCGTTGGTGCCGTCTTTGGGGGCATTTGTTTCGCCATCCTGTGGGATACTCTCTTCTGCTGGCGCTTGAGAACCCGATCCGCCAAGAACGCCGTCCACAATACCTCCGAGCTCGCCGCCAAGTTCTTCGGTGATGCGGTCACCAATCTCGCCGACTGCGCGCTGACGGAGTTGCTGTGAGATCGCGGCGTTGTCGATGGAGATACTGGGGGCAAGCCAATTTCCGGAAATACGGAACGGTAGGGCGAATGGCTCACCATTCAGTTTCAACATGTCGAGATCGCCGCCGCCGCGAGTGTCCACAGATGGTGTGATTGAAATGTCGATGGACTGATTTGCAAGATCAATGCGCCCCTGACCATCCAACAAGACCGCGGGATTGAGGGCGCGCATAAGATCAATGCTTGCAACGCCATTGGTTATCGTGAGCGCACCATCGAACTGGGTGAAATCCGTTTGCGCTTCCGGCGATAATGCAAAACCGAGCGACCCGCTTGCAAGCGCGGACTGAATGGAATCAAGACTGCGAACGATCTGCGCCACATTGAAACCTTTCACGGCGCCATCCGCTAGGTCAGTGGTCAGCTTTCCATTTAGGCCGCGCACTAGCGCATCCAAGCTATTGCCCGACGATTTGGCACTAAATGTCAAATTGCCTATTCCCGAAACTGAGTTCAAATTTGCAAACGTCGACATAACAGACTGCATGGCGACATTCGAACCAGACATGTCGACAGAAAGCGCGGGCGTGGCTTGGCTGGCATCCAGTGAAAGATCGCCTTTCCAATTGCCGCCAAAGGCATTTACCCCGATGATGTCAGCGCTGAGATCCCCATTCGAAAGCGTCGCAGCGATATTCGCATTTCCCATTTCGATGTCGCCTATGACGAGTTCGCCTGCTTTCAGTTTAATGTCAGCATTCGCAGCGCGAAGGCCCTCAAGCGCAAGCGGAGATTTGCTCCAGCCACGGGCGGGTGTTTCGCTCGTTTCCTCTGTTGAGCTTTCACCGAGGAACGGCGTTAGATCGAGAGCTGGCATGTCGAGATCGGCAACCAAGCGGGGTACATCACCTGAGAGGTTGAAGCCGGCTGTTCCTGTCCCTGAGACATCATCTAGTTCAAGCTTTAATCCAGAAACCGAAAAATTGGAGGGCTGGCCTGTGAGCGTTCCTTGCAGGCTGAACGAATTTAGCGTTTGGCCGGGGGCGAGCTCAACCCCCATGACTTCCAGCAGTCCGCGCAGATTGGCACTGGACGCAGATAAATTGCCTCCCACCATTCCATTTGAACCGAGAGCAAGATCGCCTTTGTAATCCAGCTCAAGAAGCTTTCCGTTATGACGGAGCTCCGCTTCCTTTACTGCCAACGTGCTGAGCGGGCCCTTTAGCCCTCCCGAAAATTTAATGCTTTCAAGAGCGCTTACCGGGCCACCATCGATACCCATCTGTGTGAAAAGACGGCCAGCGTCGGAGATCGATGTGTTTAATGTACCATCAAATCCAAATTCATCACCAATCACGATTGCCCCGGTATAATCAGTATTCATCAGGTCTGACGATTGTTTAAAGCGTTCGAAAGTGATGTCTGGTGCTGTAAACGCTCCCTGAACGCTTCCAGCGATATCAAGTGAACCAACGGGTGAGAGTGTAATTGGCAAGTCGAGTCCCAATGTCGACGTGACATCCGAAATGCTCTGAGTTTTGAATGAAAAGTTTCCGTTCAGCGGAGTGGCTGATGATAAATCGATGAGACCTGAATAACCCGTTTCCATCAACGCAGATTCTTGGCGTGCTCGCTCAATGTCGAGCTTCAATGCTGCGAGACGACCAGAGACGTGGCCGGCGACGTTAATTTCACCGAGCGAAGCAAGGTCGATTCCGAGATCAATACCGGCAAGCTTCGCAATGTCTTTCAGATTGCTAGACGCAACATCAAAACCGCCATCTAAGCTGGGTACGTCAGACAAAAGAAACGTGCCATCATACGCGACTTCGCCGAGATCAGTTTTTAGCGTTAAGTTGGCACTCGCGGTCTCACCAGCTGTGACAGCGGATATGCTGGTCAAATCCAGGTCCAGATCGAATTTCTCGCCGTTCAACATGCCGCTACCGTCAAAAGACAGCGGCTTGTCGAGCGACTTCATCGAAGCTCTCGCATTCAATTCTGTCAAAGCGTAATTGCTATCAGTCATTGCGTCGATGAAGCTAAGAGACGAGTTCACAAGGCGAGCGCGATCAATTCCAGCATCTAGGTTACCAGCGCTATCTTCGCTCGGTACTTCGGAAGCGGATTCGTCTGCGAACACCCAGTTGGCGGTGCCATCTGCCTTGCGTTCCAATGAGACGTTCGCATCGACGAGACTGATTTCCGCGATTTCCACACGGCCCGTCAGCAGGGGTAAGAACTTCACGCGTGCGCGCAATTCACCTGCTTCAATCATATTTTCTGCAGAGAATCCTTCTGGATTGGCAACGGTCACCCCGCTGACACGCGCAGCGATTGAGGGTACAATGGACAGTCTGGCGTCGCCGCTAAGTTCAACATCCCGGCCGAGCGCTGCTTCAGCCTGAGTTTCGATTTGCGCGCGATACACTGAGCTCGGCACCAGATATGGGACTACGATAACGACGACCGCTAGAACCGCAATCAAGCCGCCGAAAATGTACAGAATCCGTTTCATGTCGCAAAACCCCGTTTTAATGGTCGCGTTCCTAATAGCGATATTTTCTGGCAAATGAATGACGGGTGAAGAAATAGAGCTGAAAATCGCCATATCCCGCTTGACCACTGAGTCTGACTGGACTACTTCACGGGTTCGTTTCGGCTCTGGGGCCGCAACGTTAGTGAAATGCGCGGGTGTAGCTCAGTTGGTTAGAGTGCCGGCCTGTCACGCCGGAGGTCGCGGGTTCGAGCCCCGTCACTCGCGCCATTTCTCTCTCATTGAATTATGAACTCTTTGAATTAATTGCGATTCAGCAACGATGCGGTCTTGTCCGGCGTATGGCTTTAAGTTTGGCAAGCCTAATCTGCTCGGTGCAATACTGAACTATTGGCTGGATAGTCTCTGTTTGCGTCGTGCTTTCTGCCAATTTCTGACGCGGGGGAGGAAAAAGAGATATAACCCCGTGCCCCACATAATAATAAGCAGCACGCCGGTTGGTAGAAATACGAACAGTTTCACATTTTCTGAAAAGTAAGAGCCGTCGTGGATCTGTTCGATGAGATCTGAGCGCCGATAGGCCACATTTAACACGTCACCAGTATTTGTGTCGACCTGGACTTCCCATCCTGAATTGGCGCGAATTTTCGCAACGCCCTTTCCAACGCGCAGATCAATCCGGTCGATATCGGACCAGTCATTGATCTTAGCTTCAGGATGGACACGTGCTGCTTCCAGCATCGTCTCAAAACCGACGGCCGGAATTTGATTGGAGATGACCCCTTTACTCGTCGGCGGTTGTATCCAGGCAACTTCCTTTTTGAGCATGAGGAATATACCTGCGACAAAGATAATTGATGCCGGCAAGAAGATAGCAAGGGATAGCCAATAATGAACCTGCCGCATTGTTCGTTTGACGTTCATGATCGTGCTCCAATCAAACTTTAGCTTCCCGCAGGCTCAAGAAGAGCCTGCGAAAACCCGTTTGACTTACTCCGGAATTGCTCCGCCAGGTACCCATGGCGCACCAGCTGCGAGCAGCTCCGCCTCAAAGGCGGGAATAGTAGTTTCAACCAGAGTGTCCAATCGCGTGCGAAGCGCGCCAAACTCCGATTGCGCATATCCGAACTGATCACGGTGTGTTTGCGTCGGGCCATAAGTCGACTCACTTAAGCCGAGCATAACGCGTCCGAGTCTGCTTCGGACAGTTGGCAGCGTGCGTTCGGTAATGCTGTTTCTTGCGCGATTGCCATTTAATAAGTTTGACAGATCATTGGCTTCATCACGTATAGCCTGCCACCCATTATCTAATGCAATCGGATCTCCTCGCGTGGCGCGAGACTTGGCTTTCGCAAGGAGTGCAATTTTTTCATCTAAGCTCGCGAGGGTTACATCAACCGCCGTAACGGACCGGTCGAACTCCGCAACTTGCCCCCAAAATTCTGTCGCATCTGACTGAGGTGGTAGAGTAGGCGTGCCCATGCGTTCAACTGTGAATGGCTGAGCTGAAACTAATTCTGTCGTCTCGCCACGCACACGCTTTGACAATGAAACCGTGTATTCACCAGGTGCAACAAGGAAGCCTGTTGGTTCTTCCTCTTCATCGTCTCCGACCGCGACGGTATCCATGGCTGGATATCTCAGGTCCCAATTTACCCGATGAAATCCTTTCTTCGCTGGGCCCTTGATCCTGCGCACAAAGGTGCCATCACTATCGCGAACAGTGAGCCAAACGGCCGGCTCTGTTTCCTCAAGCTCAGCAGTCATTGCATCGAAACCTGGGAATGGCGTATCTCTGCCCTCATCATTCAGTTTTTTTTCAGCCTCAGTCCTGATATCTTGGAGTGATCGGATGTCGTCGGCGAGGTAATACGTGAAGTTTGCGCCAAACGGTGGATTTGGGGCGCGGTAATATCCGTCTCCCTGCGAGCCAGCCTCAGAAAAGCCCAGCGGGTGTTGCTCAATATACCAAAGCGCCTTGCGTCCCGGAAAGAGCATCGCTTCTTGCTCAAGGCTGTCCTCAGTCAACTCGCGCAGCGGCGAAATATCGTCTACTATGAAGAAGCCTCGACCAAAGCTAGCGGCGACAAGATCGTTTTCGCGGCGCTGGATTGTGACATCACGAAAAGCAATTGTTGGGGCCTCACCGGACAGCTCAACCCATTTTTGACCACCATCAAGGGTGAAGAACAGTCCAAACTCGGTTGCAGTGAAAAGGAGATTAGGGTTTTCGTGATCTTGAACGATACGCCAAACAAGATGCCGGTTTTCGAGATTGCTCGAAATGCTTCGCCAGGACCGGCCACGATTGGTGCTTTTTAGAAGGTAAGGTTTGAAGTCGCCATATTTGTGATTGTCGAGCGCGATATACACCGTGTCTTCGTCGAATAGGTCGGCTCGGATATCATTTACGAAGGCCCGGTCAGGCACTCCCGGCAGATTGCCAACCTCTATGGGCCGCCAACTTTCGCCGCCATTTTCCGTGACTTGAATGACGCCGTCATCCGTTCCTACATAAATAATGCCCTCGTTCAGAGGCGATTCTCCAAGTGACGTAATCGTATTGTACTGCGACATGGCAAGAAAATCCCAGCCTGCATCCCAGCTCCATCGTCGCCCCTGAACGGGTAACTGCATACGATCCTCGTCTCGCGTGAGATCGCCTGAAATTGCTGTCCAGCTATCGCCGCGATCGTCTGATCGCCAAACGCGCTGTGATCCAAAGTAAAGGCGCGTCGGCTCGTGTTGGCTTACGAGAATGGGGGCGTCCCAATTCCATCTCTCAAGAGCTTCCCCCGGTGATGCTTGCGGCTGAATATGTATTATTTCACCTGTGACCCGGTCTACGCGGGCCAGATTCCCCTGCTGCCACTGGGCGTACATAATGTCAGGGTTCCCAGGCTCGGTCGCCGATTGATGGCCGTCAGCAAATAAGGTGATGAACCAATCAGAATTTCGAATGCCGTGGCGATTGTCCGTGCGCGATGGTCCGCCTTGCGAGTTATTGTCCTGCGTGCCGCCGTAGACGAAATAAAAGGGCTCTGCATCATCGACCGCGACTTTGTAAAACTGCGTAACAGGTAAATTATCGATGAAGCGCCAGGTCTTTGTATGGTCATAACTTTCATAAAGTCCGCCATCAGAACCCCAGAGAATATAGTCTGGATCATCTGGCCGAAACGCAATGGCATGATCATCAACGTGTTTGGTTGAATTATTGAGATCGCTCCATGTCATGCCGCCATCGTCAGAAATCTGGGACGTGTTAGAAACCATATATATACGGTCAAACACATGTGGGCTTGCATAGAGTTCCTGATAATAGTGTGGCCCGGTGCCCCCGCCGACAGCATCAGATTGTTTTTCCCAGCTCGCGCCGCGGTTGGTGGACTTCCAAACACCGCCTTCTCGGCGATCAAGCTCGATCGCTGCGTATAGAACGTCAGGTTTCATGGGCGAAATTGCCAGCCCAATTTTTCCCATATTTCCCTCGGGCAGACCATTGGTGAGCTCTGTCCAGGTCTCGCCGCCATCATCGGATTTCCAAAGCCCGCTTTCAGGACCGCCGCCGACATATGCTGCGACCGTGCGATGATGCTGCCACATCGCGGCGTACAATCGGTCTGGATTTCGTGGATCGATGACGAGATCAGTCGCACCAGTGTATTGGCCGGATGACAGAACGTTGGTCCATGTGTCGCCGCCGTCGGTCGTTTTAAAGACACCTCGCTCGCCCCCCGGTGACCAAAGTGGTCCCTGTGATGCCACCCAAACAGTGTTAGGATCGCTAGGGTGGACAATGATTTTCGAAATGTGTTCCGAGCGGCCAAGTCCCTTCTTTTCCCAGGTTGCCCCAGCGTCATTGGAGACGTAGATGCCATCGCCAAATCCAACATGACGCCCGCCAACATTTTCACCCGTCCCGACCCAGATGCGATTTGGGTCGGATGGGTCTGCACCGAGCGACCCAATCGAGTAGGATCCCTGGCCATCAAAGAGTGAGGTCCATGTCGTTCCAGCGTTTTCAGTCTTCCAGACACCGCCGGAGCCAACGGCAACAAACCAGGTGGCGGGTTCGTCAGGGACGACAATAATGTCCGCGATACGGCCCGACATGAAAGCCGGTCCAATGTTTCGGAGCTTAAAGGCTTCGAAGGTCGAGCTCGACAGAGGCGTTTCTTCTTCCACCTCGCTCGATTGTGCTAAAACTGTAAAACCAAGCCCGACGAACAAAAGCAAGCTGATGATTATTCTTGCCAACCCCATTTGCTGCTCCCTCAATCAGTGCACCCTCGACCTACGCTAGCACATTCTGTCAATTCGCAAAGCCTGATCAATAAGAGCGTCTTAGGATTTGCATTTTGTTTGGTGATGGATGATCCTAAAACTAAACAAGAGCCATCTCGGGGGGAAGCAAATTGGGTATATTCAGCAGACCAACCATTCTACTGATAGGAATCGTGGCGCTTGGCCTCGGTATCGGGGTCGCATCAGTTGCTTCCTCGCAGTCCAGTGAAAACGAACCGGATAGTCCACTTGCATCCCTGCCGCTGAGGTCCATCGGTCCGGCCTATCCTTCGGGGCGCATATCAGACTTTGCTTTTTTTTCCGAGGGGCATCATCACTATTTGGTCGGGACGGCTTCAGGAGGATTATGGCGCACGCGAAACGCTGGTACAACATGGACACCAATTTTCGACAATGAAGGCACCTACGCGATTGGTGTTGTTGAAATCGCCCCATCAGATGAGAAAATCGTTTGGGTCGGAACGGGCGAAAACAATGCCCAGCGATCTGTGGCATTCGGCGACGGGGTTTACAAGTCCACCGATGGCGGTGCCACCTGGCAAAATATGGGATTAAAGGAGTCTGGTCACATTAGTCAGATTTGGATCGATCCCGAGCAACCCGACACAGTTCTTGTTGCCTCTCAGGGACCGCTTTGGTCGGACGGTGGCGACAGGGGATTGTTTAAGACAACAGATGGCGGCGAGACGTGGGATCAAATTCTGTCGATTGATGAATACACGGGTGTGAATGAGTTTGTCGTCGATCCCGATAATTTTGATAACATTGTCGCCTCAAGTTATCAGCGTCGCCGCCACGTGTGGGTGCTTATCAATGGAGGTCCCGGATCAGGCATTCATCGAACCATTGATGGTGGGGCGTCGTGGACAGAAGTTGAAGCAGGTCTTCCGAAGGATGACATGGGCCGGATCGGGCTCGCCATGGCTCCTTCAGATCACGATATGCTGTATGCGATTATTGAGGGCCAGCCCGACGAGCAAGGCATATATCGGTCGCTGGATTTCGGTCAAAACTGGGAAAAGCGCTCCTCTCACATGACCACTAGTCCCCAATACTACAATGAAATTGTCGTCGATCCTCACGATAAAAATACGCTATATTCGCTCGACACGTTTTCAAAGAGATCGACTGATGGTGGCAAAACCTTCACTGATCTGGGCGCAGCGCATCGCCATGTCGATGACCATGCCTTGTGGATAGATGAAACCAACACAGATCATATGATCATTGGGGGTGACGGGGGCATTTACGAAACCTGGGATGGCGGCGAGCTTTGGAAACATGTCAACAATTTGCCTATTGTGCAGTTTTACCGCGTCCAACCAGATAATGCAGAACCATTTTACAATGTGTGTGGAGGCACTCAGGACAACAATTCGCTTTGCGGTCCATCGCGTACCAATCTAACGCATGGAATTGTTAACTCCGACTGGCATATCGTTCTCGGAGGTGATGGATACAAACCGCAGATCGACCCCCGCGATCCAAATACGATTTATGCGCAGTATCAGTATGGCGGCTTGGTGCGATATGATAAGCGCACTCAAGAAAGAGTTTTCCTAACCCCGCAGCCACCAATTGGCGAACCGGCCTACAAATGGAACTGGAACACCCCTCTACTTATTAGCCCGCACAATCCTGATCGTATCTATTATGCGGCAGAATATCTGTTTGCATCGAATGATCGCGGCAATAATTGGGAAATCATAAGTCCCGATCTAACGCGCCAAATTGATCGAAATGCGCTCGAAGTCATGGGGCGCGTCTGGAGTGTGGATGCAATTGCAAAAAACGATTCAACATCAATTTTTGGAGCAGCGATCGCACTGAGCGAAAGCCCGCTTGAGGAAGGCCTCATCTACGTTGGGACCGATGACGGCGTTATTTCGGTAACTGAAGACAATGGTGAGAATTGGCGACATGATAAGTCAGTTCGCGGAGTGCCGGAAATGACTTTGGTTGAAGACATTATTGCTTCCGTTCACGATCCAGATGTCGCTTACGCAGTTTTCGACAACCACAAACGAAATGATCACAAACCATACGTATACAGAACCAGTAATCGCGGTAATGGCTGGCGCAGCATAGCAGGGGATTTGCCAGAATGGGGCGCGGTGCACACAATTGCAGAAGATCATGTTGATCCGAACCTATTGTTTGTGGGAACCGAGTTTGGTTTGTTTTACAGCCAGAATGGCGGGCGTAACTGGACTCAGCTAAAATCCAATTTTCCGACGATTGATGTCCGCGATATCGAAATCCAGCGCCGAGAAAACGATCTCGTTGTCGGCACGTTTGGCCGCGGTATCTATATCCTCGACGACTATTCGGCGCTGCGAACGCCAACGGCCGACATCAATGCATCCGAGGCAACACTGTTTCCGGTGCGCGATGCCTGGCTCTACGTCGAGGGCGACTTGTGGGGCGGGGCAGGTGGTCCTCAAGCGTTTAACGGTGACAATTTCTGGTACGCTGAGAATCCACAATTTGGTGCAGTATTTACTTACACCCTGCGAGATGGCTTGAAGTCGCTGTCAGATACTCGGCGCGCAGCGGAGATCGAAATCGCAAAAGAGGGAGGCGACACGCCTTATCCATCATGGGATGTACTGCGGACTGAGGACCGCGAAGACGAACCCGCCATACTTTTCACAGTCGAAGACTCTGATGGAAATATTGTACGTCGCATAACAGGCCCGTACAAGAAAGGCCTACACCGTATCGCTTGGGATTTGCGTTACCCATCGCCTGATCCTGTTCAGCTCGTTGCCCCGAATTTGTCTCCTTTTTCGAGCCCGCCGGTAGGTCCCATGGTTGTTCCCGGGGAGTATATAGTAACTCTGTCGAAGCGGATCGATGGTATTGTTACGCCACTATCAGAGCCGCAAAGTTTTACGGTCAAACCGCTTCACGATACGCCGGAGGCGACGGATGACCGCCAACAGGTTTTGGCATTTCAGCGAGAGACTTCGGACATTGCACGGGCCGTCTCTGCGGCGTCGGCTTCCTCCTCCGATCTACGCAACCAGCTAGCGCATTTGAAGTTAAGTGTCGAAAATGTTGAGACGCCCAATGAATCGTTCAGAGCGACAATACAGGAACTCGAACTTTTGCTGGATGATGCCGATGTGATGCTTAGCGGAGATGCGACAGTTGCAAGCAGGAATGAGCCTGCTCCGCGGTCTATTTCCTCGCGGATTTCGCAAATTCGAGGCTGGGGTTGGTTCACGCAGGCACCTACCACTGGTTCGAACAGACGAGATCTTGAGCTTGCTAAAGAGGAATTGGATCGTGCGTTGCAAATTCTTCGGAGTGCCCAACAAGACATTGCTAGTTTGCAAAACGCGCTTGAGGCGGCTGGCGCACCATATGTGCCGGGAAGCGGTGTGCCTGATTGGGAACGAGACTAGTCGGTGCCTCTGCGCAATAAAAAGCGCGTAATTAAGTGCGGGTAGATTGACAAGAAATAGAGGTTTGATTGGAAACACAGTTTACAGAGATTGAGGGGCAACGGATTGCTTATATCATAGCTGGTTCGCAGGAACGGACTGTTGTATTCATCCACGGGAACTCTTCGTGCAAATCCGCTTTTGTGAACCAATTTCCAGCATTAGTTGGGGAGGGGTTAGGTATTTTGGCATTTGACCTTCCAGGCCATGGCGAGAGCGCAGATGCTGGGAATCCTGAGACGGGCTATACCATCCCGGCATATGCAAAAACTGCTGCCCAACTTTGTGACAAGCTAGACTTGAGTTTGCCAGTTCTTTGTGGCTGGTCATTGGGCGGGCATATCGCCATAGAAATGTCCGGATCCAGAAGTGACTATAGCGGGTTAACTATCTGCGGAACTCCGCCTGTTGGACCGGGTATTGAACATGCAGAGCGTGCGTTTTTGCCGGTTGAAGTCGGAGATGTGACGGGCGCTGAAGCACCCTCTGAAAGTCGCTTGAACGCATACATAAAGGCAGTGTACGGATCTTTGGACACCGTCCCAGAAGTGCTTCGAGATGCTGGTTTTCGCGCGGACGGGCGTAGTCGGTCTACGATGTTTACCCATTGGGTGTCAGGAGAGAGCGGTCATGATCAACGAAGTATCGTTCAAAATTGGAGAAAGCCTCTACTCGTCATTCATGGGGCCGACGATGCGTTTGTCTCGGCAGATTACATCAAAGAACTGGATATGCCTGGTGATGGGAGGAGTGAGGTGCTTCGGTTGATAGACAACTGCGGGCATGCACCATTTCTTGAAAGGCCTGACGCATTTAACAAGCTGATTTTGGAATTCTGTAAGCGTAGTTTTGGCGATGACTTATAAAGTGATTTTGTCATCCTCATAGATTTGGAGTGAATCGATGAATGCACCCTCGTTCTTTTCTGGCAGTTATGCTCAGGCAAGAGAAAAGTTTATCGCAGCGTGCCATGCTCGCGAACTCAAGGTTGATAGTCGGAAAAATACGAACGTTAAAGGCGTTGCGGGCGAAGATCTTCACATGGATATCGCTCAAATCGGTCACCCAAACGCATCCAAGACGTTGTTCCTGATGAGCGGCACACACGGTGTCGAAGGCTATTGTGGATCAGGAGCTCAAATCGGATTTTTGACAACAGGCTGGTTTTCAGACCTGCCAGCAGACACCAAAGTTGTGCTTGTTCATGCGATGAACCCGTTTGGGTTCTCGCACGACCGGCGAGTGAACGAAGATAATGTCGATCTGAATCGGAATTTTATGAATTTTTCGGTCGATGAGTTGCCATTGAGTGAATACGCAAACATCCATGCTCACGTATTGCCGGAGGAGTGGGAAGGGCCTGCGAAGAAAGAAGCAAATGCCGCCTTAGCAGCATTTATCGAACAGCACGGTGCAAAGGCGTTTCAGGCAGCCGTATCGGGAGGCCAATACTCACACAAGGACGGTATTTTCTACGGTGGTCGACAGCCAACCTGGTCAAACACAACCTTCCGATCTGTCTTGGTGGATTATGCGAGTGACGCCCGGCTTGTCGGGTTCGTCGATTTTCATACCGGTCTTGGACCCTACGGGTATGGTGAGCTGATATCACTTGGCTCCGATGATCAAAAGGCGCGCGCCTATCGATGGTATGGGGATCAGGTAACTGATCCAGACAAAGGAACATCCAGCTCAGCGCCGCTTGTCGGGACGGTCGGTCACGGTGTAGCGGAGATGCTTCCTGACGCCGCAATTGCGTTTATCGGGCTGGAATACGGAACGCGTGATATCAATACCGTTCTCACTGCTCTTCGCGGTGATAATTGGTTATATCATAAGGGCGTTGTCGATAGCGATCTTGGAAGGCGCATAAAATCTGAAATTCGTGACGCCTTTTATCCTGAATATGATGACTGGAAAACCCAGGTTTGGGATCGTGCATGTGAAGTTGTGAGCTTAGCATTGAAGGGGATAAGTACAGAGCAAGTTTCGTAAAGCAAAGATGACCGATCGCTATAGTCGGGCGTCTCAACACTGCTCCGTTGCAGTATTATCGGTTATCAGCCCACGAAATTCATTTCGTTTTTCGGATCCCAAAACTCAATACTTGAGTTGAAAGCCTAGTGGGCTTGCTGTTGAGAAAAAACGAACCTCTTTATCGACGTAACACATCAGTTCAAAAACCGTCACTAAATGTTCGCATAGACGTCATTGATTGGTGACCCAATAAGCGCATCTGCCTCTCGATATTTATGGAGGGGTTTATGACTCGCTATCTTTCGACGACGGCGCTGGCAACCATTGCGTTTGCTGCTGTTACTCCGCTGGCTTCAGCACAGATCATTTCAGGCACGGTTACGGACGCTTCGGGTGAGGCACCTTTGCAGGGTGCAATCGTAACAATCGATGGCCTCAACCGCACGGCTAGCACCGACCGATCCGGTGAGTATCGCCTGACCAATGTACCGGCTGGCGATTACACCGTAACGGTTTCATATATTGGTGCTGACTCTGTGAGCCGCGAAGTGATGGTTCCTGAGGCAGGAGCCACGCTTGACTTTACCCTTGGAAGCGATGTTCGATATCTCGATAACGTTTTGGTTGTTGGTAGCCAGGCCGCGCAAGCCGGCGCGATTAACCAGCAACGCGCAGCTGATACAATTCTATCCGTGATCGACTCAGATGGTCTCGGAAATTTCCCTGACACAACGGTCGCCGATTCTTTGCAGCGTGTTCCTGGTCTGTCCATTGTGACTGACCAAGGTGAAGGACGTTACGTTTCCATTCGCGGCATAAACACCGACCTTGTTGCGGCATCCATCAACGGCGTGCGGACGCCGTCACCTGAAGATCGCCGCGGTGTCTTGCTGGATGGTGTTCCATCTGACCTGCTAGACGGCATTGAAGTTCAAAAATCGCTAACACCAGATGTTGATGCCGACAGCCTCGGCGGCATCATCAACCTGAAGACGATTTCTGCGTTTGATCGCAAAGGTATGTTTATGCGTGCCAAACTCGAAGGACAGTACAACGAGATTACCGAAGAGATCTCACCGAAGGCGACATTCACATATTCTAATGTCTTCAACGATACGCTCGGTGTTGCGGTGTCGCTGAACTATCAAGACCTGCGAATTGAAGCGCACAACAATGAGATCGGTGAGTTCGGTTTTGAAAATGGCGTTGCATATCTGAACGACGATTATGAGCATCGCTGGTACGACCTAACCCGTGAGCGCCTTGGTCTTGTTGCGAACTTTGACTGGCAGGCCAGCGAGAGCACAGATCTCTATCTGCGCACTCTGATCAACCAGTACAAGGACGATGAAGTTCGAAACAAATTTGAGTTCCGTGATCTCGACGACGTTGAAGATGGCGGCGGCATTATCGCGCCTGGCGCGACATCAGTTCCGCTTAACGAAATGGACGCTGAAGTCCGCGTGCGGGAAGAAACCCGGAACATCCAAACAATCGCGCTAGGCGGATCAACTGCTCTTGATACGTGGACGTTTGAATATGAAGCCTCTTACGCATTTGCTGACGAGCAGGATGATAACAATCACGACGTGACATTCCGTTTCGAAGATGTTCAGGACTTTGCATCCGGTGACGGTCTTGTCGTATTCAGTCTCGCAAACCCAGAAACTCCTCGAATTTCTGGAGATCAGGGTATCATCGATGCGATCTACACGCCGGGTAACTATGCGCTTGACGCATTTGAGCGGGAGTTTTCGGTCAATGAAGATACAGAGATTTCAGCCAAATTCGACGTGTCTAAGGAGGCCTTGCTAGGCGACACGCCTGTCACATGGAAGGGTGGATTTAAACTGCGTGATCGCGAGAAGACACGCGATGAAGATTTCCTGTTCTTTGAGCCAGATCTCAACTTGGCAGATTTCGCACGAAACACTTTCATTACCGATTGGCGCCTTGCGAACCCGCAGCCGACATGGCCAGATCCAGCATTGACAACACCTTTGCGTGGACAGTTTAACGATCCAACAGATCCGGATTATGATGCAGAAGGCTCATTCTTCGACTCAAATATTGCAGATTACGCAATTGATGAGCAAATCCTCGCACTATACGGCATGGGCACGTTCAAGTTTGACAAACTGACACTGGTCGCCGGTGTTCGTGTTGAGCAGACAGACGTTGATCTGGAAGGTCGCACGGTTGCAGAGGATGATTTAACTGCAACCACGACCCAGTTTTCAAACGATTATACAAATGTGCTGCCTAGCATTAATGCTAAGTACGAATTCAATGACAAGCTAATTGGCCGCGCTGCATACTATGCGGCTGTTGTTCGCCCAGCATTTGGCGACATGGCACCGTTCGCTGAAATCAACGACGATCGCGACGAAGCCGTAGTGGGTAATCCAAACCTAGATCCCTACGAAGCTGATAACTTTGATCTCGGTATTGAGTTCTACCCAACAGAATTGTCTGTGTTGTCTGCAGGCGTCTTCTACAAAAGCATAGAGAACGCTATCTTTGGTGCAACATTTGACACTGCAGATGTGCCATCAAACGTTAGTTTGGATGCGATACCAGCTGATCTTATCGGCGGGATTGAAGAAATCGGAACTTTCATCAATGTTGATGACAGCGAAATTTGGGGCCTAGAACTCAACTATGTTCAGGACATGGGCGACCTAAACGAAAGCCTTGAAGGTTTCCTCGTTTCAGCCAACCTGACCCTGACAGATTCAGAAAGCACTTTGCCGGATGGCCGCGCGGTTCGCTTCCTGAACCAGGCGGACACGGTTTGGAACCTTGCGCTTGGTTACGACAAAGGCCCTTGGGACTTGCGAGTATCGGCAAACTTCCGCGGCAACAATCTGGATGAACTGATCGATGCAGATCTCGATCGTACGATTGATGATCGTACGCTCGTTGAGGCGTCTGCGAAGTACAAGATCAACGATCAGTTCCAGGTTTATGTTGAAGGCAAAAACCTAACCGATGAGCCAGAGTATTACTACTTCGGCGATCAAAGCCGCCTCATGCAGTATGATGAGTTTGGCTCAAGCTACATCTTTGGTGTTCGCTGGACATATTAAGCGCACCTGACTAATCCTCCTCGGCCGGGCTGCGTTCGCGTTGCCCGGCCTTTTTTTAAACTGAATGAGACCCCTTCATGACACGCCATTCTATCGCCGCTTTTTCCCTGCTTCTTGCATCTGCCTGTGCCACTGCGCCGGAAGTTCTGCCATTTGAAATCGCTGAGATTCCGGCATCTGTTGAGACAGATCCAATTGCGAGCGTAAATGATGACCGAGCGGATGACCCGGCGGTTTGGGTCAATACATCCGATCCGGCAAAGTCGTTGATCCTCGGCACGGATAAGGAAGCCGGGCTCTATGTTTATGATCTTGACGGCAAGACGCGCCAATTCCTCGAAGTTGGCCGGATTAACAATGTCGACATTCGCGGAAATATCGCGGTGGCCAGCAATGATGAAACACAGGCACTGTCCTGGTTTGAAATTACAGGCAGATCAGCTCAGCCGGTAACGCATATTGGTGACACCCCTGTGGACAAAGTGGAACCATATGGAGTTTGTCTCGGCCAAGACGAAAATGGCCTCGTCGCGTCGCCGACCTATAAAGATGGCAGCATCCAATTCTGGCGCGCTGTGAGGGGTTCGGGCGGCGGCATATCTGCTTCGCTTGAACGAACCACAAAACTGCCTTCGCAGTTGGAAGGCTGTGTATTTGATGAACGCCAAGGATTGGTCTTTATCGGAGAAGAAGCCTTTGGTATTTGGTCATTACAATATAGCGAGGACACCGCTGAGCCGATCGTGGTCGACCGAATTGCTGACAGCAATGGCCTGGTAGAAGATACTGAAGGTCTTAGCATCTGGCGAGGGCCGAATGGTGGCGGCTACCTTGTTGCTTCCGCACAGGCCGCAGACCGTTTCGTTGTTTATGATGTTCAAGCCCCCCACGCACCGCGCGGAATATTTAAAACGGTCGCCAGCGTTGATGGATCGATAGATGAAGTAACGCACACGGACGGTCTTGATGTTGTCTCTCAAGCGTTACCAGACTATCCCGAGGGTCTTTTCGTCGCGCAAGATGACGGTAATCCAATCAGCGGGCAAAACCAAAATTTCAAACTTGTTGATTGGGCTATGATTAGGCAAGCGCTGGGCTTATGAATGTTAGTCAAGAAAGATTATGTTTTGAACAAGTGTCGCCGGTTTGGAAATTGTCGAACTGAAATGGTTCGGGCGCATTGTTTTGTAGCGAAGCGACGTGTATGGACTATCGGTGGGGTGATGCTGGCCGATAACTTGGGAAACATTGTTCCCGTGCTCGTGGAGTAGATCTTTGTGATTGTGCCGCGATAGTGCAAGCCGGGGGGCATCAACACAGCGAATTGGATGATATGGGGCGATGTTTTGAAATAGCGAAAAGGCGTTTCTGTCATCACCACTCGCTAATTCAGCAATCTTAAAGCTCACATTCTGTGGACAATTCCCTCACCTCTGATCAAGCGCAATGTAAGATGTTTCTTTAACCTCTTCCATAACCGGGAAAGTTGACGTCTGAAGTACGCCGGGGAGGTTGGCGATAACTTCACCGAGGAGCTCACGATAAGCTTGCATGTTGCGTGTGCGGATTTTTAACAAATAGTCTATTCCGCCCGTCATCATGCAGCATGACATAACTTCGGGAATGTTCTGTATAGCTCGATTAAACTCTTCAAGATTCTTCATTTTCGTGCTGCTGAGCGTAACTTGCACGTAAACCAGATGAGCTTTTCGGACTTTGACGGGATCT
Source organism: Hyphomonadaceae bacterium (assembly GCA_965263325.1). Classification (GTDB taxonomy): domain Bacteria; phylum Pseudomonadota; class Alphaproteobacteria; order Caulobacterales; family Hyphomonadaceae; genus CBDHGY01. Next base: position 290,276 of record CBDHGY010000002.1, read on the forward strand.
ATTTCGGCTCGGTAGCCTTTAATGTAACCCTCATTCTCTAGCTTTCGCACGCGCTTCAGGCAGGGGGATTTGCTCAACCCAACGTGTTCTGCGAGTTCCACAATAGACATACGCCCGTCGGATTGGAGTTGCTTCAAAATCTGAATGTCGAATTTGTCTAATGGGGCCAAAAAGTCCATAACAGAGAAACTTTCGATCAGTATGGTGCGGAATATGAGTTAATTATATCATATATATTGCAAAATAAGAACCCAAACACTTTTCGCCTTTGCTACTATTTTGCCTAGAGGAGTGTGCCATGGCTGATGACCTAAATCTCTCTTATCGGTTTGATCTAGATGAGATCGCGAAACGATTTGTTGCAGACGAAGACATATGCATAGCGGATCTCATCGACACACTCGACCTCGATGAAACTATGCGAGCGACTATTGTCGCTCAGGCATCCCAATATGCAGAGAAGACGCGCGCGGACTTTGCGAAGCAAAGTACGGTCGATCACCTGCTTCAGGAATACGGTCTTGCAACTGAGGAAGGCGTAGAGCTCATGCGGCTGTGCGAGGCGCTGATCCGCACCCCCGATTTTGCGACAGCCCGGCTGCTTGTCCGTGATAAGTTCGAAAATGGCGATTGGGCGAGCCATGCGGGAGGCAGTTCACGATTTTTGGTGAATCGCGCGACTAATGGTTTACAGGTCGCGCAATACTGGATCCGGCAGAGCGGGGGCAAGGAAGGGCGCTCTTTGGCGGCCAAGATTGGTGATTATCCTCTCGCCGGAGCTGTGCGCAAAACCATGCGCATGCTCGGTGGTCACTTTGTATTTGAGCAATCTATTGAAAAGGCCTTGAAAAAGGCCCGAAAGGCCAAAGACCTATATTCCTTCGATATGTTGGGGGAAGCGGCGTACACGCAAGCCGACGCGGATCGGTATTATGAATCCTATCTCAGTGCTACGCGGGCGATTGTCGATGTCTCGGACGGCGGGGCGAGCGTCGAAGAAAATAACGGAATATCGGTTAAACTATCGGCTTTGCACCCACGATACGAGTACGCAAAACGTAAAACCTGCGTGCCGGTATTGGCGCAGCGTCTATTGAATATTTGCGCGCATGCGAAGCAGGGAAATATCGGCGTTACGATTGATGCAGAGGAATCTGAGCGACTAGAAATATCCTTGCTCGTTTTTGAGCGGTTGATGACGTCACCTGCATTGGAAAATTGGAACGGGCTCGGCATTGTTGTTCAAGCTTATCAGCGCCGCGCGCCAATTCTTGTTAAAGAGTTGCTTCGCTTGTCCGAGCTTTACCAGCGGCGGATTTGTATACGCCTTGTAAAAGGCGCGTATTGGGACGCAGAGATCAAACGCGCGCAAGAATTGGGCTTGGAAAGTTATCCCGTTTATACACGCAGGGAAGCGACAGACCTTTCTTATCTTGCCTGCGCAAAACTTCTGCTCAATGCGGGAGAATGGATCTATCCGCAATTTGCATCACACAATGCGCACACGCTTGCTGCGATCCAGCAGCTGGGGGCAGACAGTCATTATGAGTTCCAGCGGCTCCACGGAATGGGCGACAGTCTTCATGCGGCGGTCACGAAAGCATCAAATCGTCAGTCTCGAGTTTATGCCCCTATTGGAAACTATCATGACCTGTTGCCTTATCTGGTGCGACGCTTGGTCGAGAACGGTGCCAACAGCTCGTTTCTGAACCAGTTGATGAATGAAGAAACCACTTTGGCGGAATTGGTGCAGGATCCAATTACATTTCTCCAATCCGGGAAGCCAGCGCAGCATCCTAAGATACCCGACCCGCGAGATATTTGCGGTGGCGGACGCCTTTCAGGACGAGGTATGGATACTCTACAAAGCCAGGTTGAGGCACGATTATTGGAAAATTGTCGCTCTGCCCGAGTGTTTGAAGCTGGAAGTCTGGTTGGTGGCAAAGTCGTTGGTCGAGGGGCGGAACGGGTAATTAATCCGGCGCAACTTTCAGACTGCGTCGGTGCTGTAACGTCTGCCTCTATAGCAGACGTTGACGAAGCCGTGAGCTTGGCAAAGGCCTCTCGATGGGCCGTTGACTTTACACCAGAGGCGCGAGCAAAAATTCTGCGCCGCGCCGCAGATTTGCTCGAGGACGAGATGGAGACTTTTCTCGAGCTCTGCGTTCGTGAGGCGGGCAAAACCTTTATCGACGCGATCGCAGAAGTGCGTGAGGCCATCGATTTTTGTCGATATTATGCTGATCAGTGTGAAACCGACACGTATCGCCATCGAATAGAGCACGGTGTGGTGGCGTGCATTTCACCCTGGAATTTTCCGGCTGCTATTTTCATCGGGCAGGTCGTAGCCGCCTTAAGTGTTGGCAATAGAGTGGTGGCGAAACCAGCGCCGCAAACACCCGTCATTGCATTTGAGTGCATCCGGTTGCTTCATAGAGCGGGAGTTCCTGTTGATGCGCTGCATCTAGTGCATGGTCCAGCGCAGGAGATTGGCAATCATTTGACGGGCCACCTAGATGTCGCGGGCGTCTGTTTTACGGGCTCTACAGCAACGGCGAAAATAATCGCCGCGCGCTTAGCCGAAACCGGTCGCCCAGAAACACCTTACATTGCCGAAACTGGCGGTATAAACGCGATGATTGTCGACTCGACCGCGCTCATTGAACAAGCCGTCAGCGACGTAATTGCATCGTCGTTCCAGAGTGCTGGTCAGCGTTGTTCCGCGTGCAGGCTGGTATGCGTTCAAGACGACATTTATGAGCCTTTCAAAGAAATGCTTATTGGCGCGATGAATGCCCTAAAGCTTGGTGATCCTGCCCTTTTTGATACCGATGTCGGGCCCGTAATTGATGCAGCCGCTAAAGAGAGAATTGAAAAATATATTGAGACTGCCAAGTCCAATAACCAGCTAAGCCATCAGATCGCCACGGATGGTTTACCAGAAGATGGTTATTTCGTTTTGCCGAGTCTGATTGAGTTGGGCGCGATCGCCGAACTCACGCAGGAAGTGTTTGGGCCGGTTCTGCATATGGTTCGTTTTCAAGCTTCAGAGTTTGATCAGGTTATTAGTCACGTCAATCAACTGGGTTATGGGTTGACGCTTGGTTTGCATTCTCGCCTCGATGCGCGGGCTGCATACCTCTCGGAAAATGCAGAAATCGGAAATATCTACGTCAATCGAAATCAGATCGGTGCGGTTGTCGGTATTCAACCTTTCGGCGGAGAAGGCTTATCTGGGACGGGTCCGAAGGCGGGTGGTCCTCATTATTTGTCTCAATTCACAAGGTCCGCTGTACATGAGCCTTTGACAACGAGATGCGAGGTAAAGCCTTCCCGACACGTTGATAAGAATATTCCAAAGGGTATTGTGATCGGCATAGACCGCATTCGCAACGCGCAGCGAGATTGGTCGCGGCGCTTTGGTTTTGAAGAGCGCCGAGTGCTACTTCGGGAGGCTTTTCACGCGTGCACTGGATTAGGGGCAGAGTTCTGGCAATCGCTTAATGTTAAAACTCAGATTGAACTTCCCGGGCCGACGGGTGAGTCTAACCAACTTTATTTGCACCCGCGAGGTGTTCTGCTGTGTCTTGGTGATGACGCAGGCGGCGTTCAGTCGCTAATCAAGCAATTGGCGACGGGTTTGGTCTCCGGGTCAGGTATCATATTGACCGACACTGCTGCGACAAAGGCAGGCTTGGAGCAACTAGTATCGTGCCTCAGTCGAAATTGCGTGCCAAGCGACTTGATTTTTCAAATTCCTCATTGCGATGCTGAGACACTGGCGAGCTTGCCTATTGACGGGGTCGTGGCAGATGGACTGGCGCGGCAGAGTATTTCAACCGCGCTCAGTTATAGGCAGGGGTCGATACTTCCATTGCTGTCCGCGAACGATATGTTGGTGCGTTTTTTCTGCGAGCGAACGGTGACGATCAATACCACTGCAGCAGGCGGAAATGCATCGCTGCTGACCTTAGACTAGATAGGAGGGCTACGATGCTAGGCTGCGAAAGATACACTGCATTGAAAGATTGGTTGGTTCGCTGTTCGGCTCCAGAAAAAATGTTTCAAAGGAGTGAGGTGCGTGTTGACAATGACGGCCTGTTCTTGGCTTTGCCGCTCTCAAGGACCACGAAGCGTATCTCCAAGCGCGCTCGATTTCGAAATATCGTATAAAGCTTGAGATTGCTGGCGGAGAGGAAGTCCGCAAAAAAATTTCTAGTGCATTGTTTTTATTGAATAAAAAAATTCACTGTGAAGCAAATTGTGTAGCAGTTTGTGCAGCAAAATGTGGGGTAATGACAGGAATAGGAAATTGCTTCGTGGACTAATTCGCGCGTCAGGCCAGCAGCTAAGTTACAGTAGGCAGTTCATCCATGAATTGTCTGATTGATTGCGCTTCCTCGATTTCAAAAATAGATTGTGCAAATTCACTAGGATCAGTGCTGATGAGTTCGCCAGTGAGAGAAACGAACTTATCAACCAAATTAGCTTCTTGTTTTGTTAGGTCCGCTGCAGGGATACCAACATCAAAACTTGTTTCGAAGGTATCGCCGGTTTCAGTGCTTACAGAAAGCTCGGAATGAGTACCAGGAGTAAGGTCACCAACGACATGCACCTTCTGGCGTAACGCGACTAAATCCGGGCGTTCAGCGTTGTCGTCGGAGTACGTCGCGATTGAAGCAGTATCAAAGCCGCTCAATACGAATGCGGCGCAATGTCGAAGACTGAATTTTGTCTCAAGCCCGCTTACGGGTTCCTGAATATTGCATACGTCCAGATGCGCTTGCGGCACATGAATGTGAACAGCTTCTACATCGTCGGCAGATATTCCGTTTTGCTCAGTTACTTGTCGCAATCCTTCCATGGTCGAATGGGTCAAATAACACGCTGCATGATATTTGAAGAGGTTTTTACGGATATAATCGCCAAAACCGTAGTCTTTCAACGGCGCAGGCTCAGCATCACTTTGCGTGTCCAGGAAGCCCTGCTTCGTTTCCAGAATATCAGGCCGCGTCTCAAATCCTTTTGACACAAGTATGGCCGCTAAAACGCCATTCGATGCCGCCTTGCCAGCGTGAAAGGGTTTTGCCATCGTTCCGAACATTGATTTTAAACCAGCTGCCTGTGTCCCTGCCAGTCCAAGAGCATGAGCAGTCGCTTCGCCATCCAGTCCGAGCAACCGGGAAACACCAGCCGCTGCGCCAAAGGCACCCAGCGTTCCGGTGGAATGAAACCCCTTAATATAGTGGCTAGGCATGGCCTGGGTTGCAATTAATGTTGCAGCTTCATAACCAGCGATAAAGGCCAGTAAGACATCTTCTCCAGACGCATCAAGATGTTCACCAACTGCGAGAATGGCTGGGAGAATGGGTGCTGTGGGATGACCCATAATGTTGACGTCGTCATAATCGAGCGCGTGTGATGTTGCACCATTTATGAGCGCTGCGTCGTGAGCCGAGGCGCGCAGATCAGTGCCGATAATTGTACTGGTACCGCCGTTTGCCAGGCTGTCTCGGAGGTTGATAGATAATGGCTCTGACAATCCAGCATAAGTAACACCTAGCCAATCCAAAACAGCATGCTTTGCACAGGTAAGACTGTCAGCGCTTACATTCCGTAAATTCGAAGATGCCACGATTTCGGCAATCTCTCGGGTCAGTCCAATCGTAGACACATGGGTAGAGTCGGGCATGTTTTACTCCTGCTTAAACTTTCATCGATCACGACATCTTTGCAAGTCCAGAACTCGAGCCATTATGTATATGATGGGTTTCGATCGTTTGGTTCATTCGTCCAGTAAGACTAATCGATAGTTTCCCTCTTTATGAACGATGCGTCCGCCGACCGGTTCTGAAAAGTGCGACCCCAATATCACTCCGTTGTGCTCGCTGAATTCATGAAGCAACTTCGTGCGCGTTTCTATTCCTTGGTTTTGGTCCACATCAACCAGCGTCGCCCATTCAGGATGAGCAATCTGGCACGGATGGTGAAAGCAATCGCCTGTAATCAGCGCGCGTTTGGCATCAGACCTAATTTCGACAGACACATGACCCGGCGTATGTCCGGGTGTTGGCCTTAATGCGATATGATCGTCAATTTTGTGATCACCGGAGACAAGTTCAACCAATCCTGCATCAATGACAGGCTGAATGGAGTCGTCATGAACGCGTCTTTGTTCGAGGTCGAATGTCGCCAGACCCAGCTCAAGATCATCAGTACACTGGGATAAATCTGGTTCAGGCTTCTCGCGTGCATTTTCCCAAAACCGGTATTCTTCTTCGGCAAACAAATATTTCGCATTTGGGAATGTAGGAACCCAACCGTTGCCGTCCCACCGGGTATTCCACCCGACATGATCAACGTGCAAATGCGTGCATAAAACATAGTCAACTTGGTTTGTTTTAAATCCAGCTTCTTCAAATCGTTGCAAAAAGCCAGACTGCATTGCGTTCCATTCTTCTACCAGAAGCCGCTCTTTATTATCACCTACGCAAGTATCGACGACGATGGTTTTGTCTGGCGTTTTTACGATAAACGCCTGAATCACCCCAAACATTTCACCGGTTTCGTCAGCAAAGTAGGGTGCCAGCCAACCAATCTGTTTCACAGCATCTGGAGTTGCTTCCGGGATGAGACCGCTGAGACCATGAAGGTCCGTCTCCTTAATCGTCGTAACTTCGACCTCGCCGATACGAACTTTCATCACACACTCCCAGATTTTCGTCGATTATGTGCATGATGCGATCAGACGAAAGGCACCAGCTGCGCACATCACACCTGTGATTGCATCTCATCGAGAATTGCTAATTTTTACAAATGTTGGACACTACCCCAAAAATAGTAAGTGAGGAAAAGCCGAGATATGGGTGAGGAATACGATTATATCGTGATCGGCGCTGGATCTGCGGGCTGCGTCGTCGCCAATCGACTATCGGCGAGTTCCAAAAACTCTGTCCTGCTATTAGAGGCAGGCCCCGATGATAAGAATATGTGGATTCACGTTCCGGCCGGTATGCAGCGCGTCTTCGCGAACAAGGCCATCAACTGGCAATACTTCACAGAACCAGAACAGGGCTTGAAAGGAAAAAGAGTTTATTGGCCTCGCGGAAAAACGCTAGGTGGCTCGAGCGCGATAAACGGCATGGCCTATGTGCGCGGCCAGCCAGCTGACTACAACACCTGGTCGCAAATGGGGTGCATCGGTTGGTCCTGGGAAGATGTACTACCCTATTTCAAAAAGTCTGAAAGCTACTGGGGCGGTGAATCCGATCTGCACGGTGACAGCGACGGCGTCCGCGTCACGAATACCGAACATCGACAGGTCGCCGGGTCAACAATTCACAAGGCAACGGCGGCTTTTATCGAGGGTGGAATTGAGGCTGGTCTTCCCATTAATTCCGACTTCAACGGACCGGTTCAGGAGGGCGTCGGCTGGATCGACCATACGATCAACGACCGGGGTCGACGTCATACAACAGCAAGCGCGTATCTAAAGCCTATAAGATCCCGCAAGAATTTGCACATCTGGACGGGGGCAATGGTTGATCGGGTTGAAATCAGTGAGGGATCTGCGACTGGCGTCGTATTGCGGCGAAACGGCGAACGTGCGCACGTAAAGTGCCGCGGAGAAATCATACTTTGTGCAGGCGCGATTAATTCCCCACAAACTTTAATGCTCTCAGGAATTGGCCCGGCAGATCATCTACGTGAGCATGGGATAGAGCCCGTGGTCGATAGCCCAATGGTGGGCCGCAATCTTCAGGACCACATGTACATTCATTGGGTTCATGAAGTTGAAAAAGGCTATAGTTTTAACGGAGAGACCAGTGGGATAAAATTGCTACCTCATATTATGCGATACTATCTGGGGGGCAAAGGATTGCTGACGACGGGGTCTTCCAGTGCGTACATATTCTGTCGGTCGCTCCCTGGAACAGAAACACCAGATACGCAAATTGGCTTTAGAGCGTTTTCGAGCGAAGCCATGGTTAGCGGAGAGCCGGGTGAGCACAAATTTCCAGGATGGTCAGCATCAGTTTCTTATCTGAGACCCAAGTCGCGCGGCCGCATAGATCTAAAGTCTGCAAATCCGGATGACTTCCCGGCAATTTATGCCAATTATCTTGATCATAATGATGACTTACTCGCCATCATGACCGCCTTGCGCCTTGTCGACAAAATTTACGCGTCACCCAAAATGCAGGAAGTCCTGGTTAAACGACTAGCTCCTGTGGAGGACGTGGACATTGGTGATGATCGTCAATTGGAGGACTATATTCGCACATGCGGTAACACGATGTATCATCCCGTAGGGACATGCATGATGGGCGCGAACGAACGATCGGTCGTAGACCCAAAGCTTCGAGTGCGCGGCGTGCGCGGCCTTCGCGTAGCTGATGCGTCGATAATGCCAAACATCGTGTCAGGAAATACGAATGCTCCGGCAATAATGATCGGAGAGAAAGCCGCCGCGATGGTGCTTGAAGATGCAGCGTAGCGGGTCACAAAAATTTATTAAGTTGACAAATATCTGGAGGAAATAGCGTGCTCGAAACCTGGGACCACTATGTTGGAGGGCAAAGTTGCAGCCCTGATCAAGGCGAATACCTGGAGTCCTTTGACCCAAAAGTTGGAATCCCGACAGCGCGTGTCGCAAAAGGTAATGCGGCCGACGTTGACCGGGCAGTTAAATCTGCCGTTGGCGCTTTTGCAGGTTGGCGCGATCTCAAACCCATTGAGCGCGGACGGATCTTACTGGAGATAGCCCGAAAGTTACGAGAGCGATCAAAAGAGTTCGCTGCGCTTGAGACACGCGAAACAGGTAAGCCCGTTTGGCAGTCGCCTTTGGAGATTGAAGGGGCCGCCGCATATTTCGAATTCTATGGCGGTCTTGTGAATCTCTACCAGGGCGAAAAAATTGATCTTGGCGCAGGCTATCATTCCTACACTGTTCGAGAACCTTATGGAGCTGTTGGCGTAATCACGCCTTGGAACGCGCCCATAAATCAGGCTGCAAGAGGAATTGCGCCGGCGCTTGCCGCTGGCAACACGGTCGTGTCTAAACCGTCTGAATTTACATCGGCCACGACTGTTGCGCTTGCAAAAATGGCCGTGGAAGAGTGCGGATTGCCGCCCGGCGTGCTCAACGTAGTGCTCGGCGAAGGTCAAGAAGCTGGTGCAGCGGTCGTATCCCATCCAGAGATCCGGAAAGTGGCATTCACCGGGAGCGTTCGCGCAGGTCGTGAAATCGGCAAAATTGCCGCTGAGCGCATTATTCCATTAACGCTCGAACTTGGTGGTAAAAGCCCTAACATCGTCTTTGATGATGCAGATTTAAAGCAAGCCGTGCCCGGTGCGCTGCGGGCGTTCGTTGTCAATGCTGGTCAAATTTGTCTCGCCGGAACACGCTTGCTTGTTCAACAGTCGATCCATGACCCATTTGTTGAGGGTCTGAAATCCGCAATTGGTAGTGTGAAAGTTGGGCCAGAAGCAGACGCAATGGTCGGCCCCCTGACGACCAAAGCACAATACGAGCGCGTTCAGACCTATTTCGAACTCGCACGATCAGAAGGGGTGACCACTGTCGCGGGCGGCGAAGTGATCAAGAAGCCTGAATGGGGGGAGGGGTGGTTCCTTCCACCTACAATATACACAGGTGTCAGTAACAATATGCGTATCGCACGCGAAGAAATATTTGGCCCCGTTGTAGTCGTAATTCCATTTGAAGACGAAGCTGAGGCGATCAGCATTGCGAATGATACAGAATATGGTCTTGCGGCGGGCATTTGGACCCAAAATCTCGGGCGTGCGCACCGGGTTGCATCTGCACTGCAAGCCGGACAGATTTACGTAAATGAGTATCAGGCGGGCGGCGTTGAAACCCCGCTCGGAGGATACAAGAATTCCGGATATGGCCGGGAAAAAGGCATCGAAGCGCTGCACTGCTATACGCAGTTAAAATGTATCACCATGAAATTGTAGGAATAGAGTATGAAAGTGGACGGAAAACGCGCGGTTGTAACTGGCGGTGCCGGAGGTATCGGTGAAGCGATCGCTCGGAAGCTTACGGAGAGAAATTGCTCAGTCGTAATTGCAGACTTTAACACGCAAGCCGGTGAAGCGCTCTCGAACGAACTTGGTGATCGCGCAGAGTTTATAGGGTTCAACGCAAGCGATGTCGCTTCAGTTGAACGAATGGCTCAACATGCCTGGCAAAATGGACCGGTGGATTTGGTGTTTGCGAATGCTGGTGTGAGCGCAGGCGCGCCTTTGCTTGAAGCCACGGAAGCCCAATTCGACTGGCAGTTTGGTGTAAATGTGAAAGGTGTGTGGGCCACGGCAAAAGCCTTTGCTAACCGAATGATTGCAAAAGACCGCGAGGGACATTTGGTTTTGACTGGGTCGGAGCATTCCCTGGGCATGCAGCACACACAGATGGGCTTCTACACTGGAACGAAGCATGCTGTTCTCGGGATCGCAGACGTGTTTCGCAATGAGCTTCCAGAAGGGGTGAAGGTGAGTGTGTTTTGTCCCGGAATCGTCGCAACGGAGCTTTATGACATCGACCGTTATGGTGTTTTACCTAAATCACCTGATGACGCTCGCGCGCTTGGGGCAATGGTCATGAGCAAAGGTATGTCGGCCGAATATGTTGCAGAGAGAGCAATAGCTGGTGTCGAAGCAGAAGAGTTCCTGATTGTTACTCACCCAACAGCTCTTGCAGCAGCCGAAAACCGTTACAGAGACATCAAAAGTGCTTTCGAGACGCAGGCCCCGATGAGCGAGGATGCAAAGAAATTCGAGGTGAACACAATTCTGGCAGAAACTCTAGCTGAGTTGGGGATTGAACATTGATCACGCTTTATCAGTTCGCAACATCCCCTTTCACGGAAAAAGTCCGACGTGCGCTAAACTACAAAGATCTCGCGTTTGAGGTTCATGAGGTCACCCGCGCCAAAGTGCCTGAGGGCGGATATGCCGAGATTTCTGCAACTGGGAAGTTTCCAGCGATCAGAGATGGCGATGTAATTGTCCAGGACTCGACAGATATCCTTGACTACCTTGATCGCACCTATCCAGAAAAGCTGGTGCGCCCAACAAACGTGCGCGAAGCAGCGCTTGCGCATGTATTTGAAGATTGGGCAGATGAAAGCCTGTACTTCTATGAAATGACGGCAAGACTCGCCTGGGAACACAATCTTGAATCTGGCTTAGACGAGTTCGCAACGTCTATGCCCGGCATTCCTCGTGAGCAGCTAAAGAAAATGATCCTCGAAGGCGTTGGCCAGCTTACCAGTGCTCAAGGTATTGGTCGCAAGTCTCGTAAAACAGTCATAGCCGACATTGAACGCCATTTCGCATCGATTGATCAAATTCTGGAAGATAGTGACTGGTTGGTTGGAAAGCAGCTGACATCGGCTGACTTGGCTGTCGTTAGCCAGGTGAACGCGCTACTTTATGCTGAGGAAGCTAAGGCGTGTTTGGCTAAGACTAGAAACGTCTCCTCGTGGCGCGATCGGATAGACGCCGCCGCGCCAAAGTAACCAGTTTTTTTCTTGCAGACAGGGGTCACAAACGACAGCTTTTTGGTTTGAACGAGTTAGGCATATTATGGACGTAACGACGGCAATCAGAACAAGATATTCTGTGCGAGCGTACCGCTCTGAACCAGTTCCAGAAGAAACTATTCGAAAAATTATTGAGATAGCGCGATTATCCCCATCTAACTCGAACACACAGCCTTGGCATATTGCAATTGTCTCAGGAGACGCTCGGATAGAGTTGGAGCGCAGGATATTCGAATACACAGAAAACGGTGGCAAACCACATCCTGCGTTTCCGCCTGGTGGTTCTGGTTTGAAAGGTGCGTATAAGCAGCGCCAGTATGATTGCGCGTATAGATATTATGGCACGATGGGGGTTGACCGAGAGGATAAGGAAGGTCGCCAGAGATTACTTATCAAGAACTGGCAATTCTACGGGGCACCACATGCTGCATTTATATCCATGCCGGAAACCATGCACCGCGCGAATGCAATCGATATCGGAATATTTTTGCAATCTATCATGCTTTTGTTTGCTGAGCACGGAGTAAGCTGTATTCCGCAGGGAGCGCTTGCAGCATTTCCAAAAATCGTAAACGAAATCGCTGACATCCCTGATGGTAATGCCATTATGTGTGGGCTGTCATTCGGCTTCGAAGCTAAAGATGAACTCATAAACTCCGTGCGGATGCCTCGTGAATCTCTCGACTCAATGTCGAGCTTTGTATCTTAAGGGTCAAAGCCAAACGCCTTCGTTCGGATCGCTGGTTAGTCCTGAAGAGTTTTCAGATAAGCGATGATATCTTGGCGCTGTTTTTCTCGAGCTGCCCCAACCGTCATGCTTGTACCTTGAGCAAACTTACCTGGAGCCTTCAGAAAGGCATCGAGCTTGTCGTGCGACCAAACACCCTCAACGCCAAGCAAAGCGGAAGAATATTTCACGCCATCGATCGAAGCGATGTCACTTTCAACAATTCCCCAGAGGTTTGGGCCGATCCCATGGCGCCCCCCCTTGTCGAAGGTATGACAGGAGGAACAAATCGCTGCAGCTCGTTTGCCGGCCACCGCATCACCAACAACCGCAGTACTTTGTTGCAATCCCGATGATTCAACTGGATCAGAAATTATTTGAGGCGATGCAGACTGTATGGGACCAGCCTCCCAAGCCTTTTTCTGGTAACTGGCGATTGTTGCATTCAGCGCGCGCGGCGAAGTTTCCTCTCGTAATGACTGTGCAACAAAAATGATATAGGACTTTAAATGGTCCACATCTTGTTCGCTCAAGTGTTCATGTTTCGGCATGCCGATCTCCGCGAGTGCGCCACGTCTTAAGATGTCCTGATAATTTTCAAAAATTGCTTCGTCAGAGCGCGCTAGATTTGGAATTGCTCCGCCATGTCCGCCGGGTAAATTATGGCATCCAATGCAGTTTTGAATGTAGTGCGTGTATCCCCACCCAATTTCAATATCAGACGCTTCCGTCGAAAGTGAGCTCAGCGTTCTTCGCTCAGAAGGTTTGCCAGGAGGAGCAGAGGCGGTTCCACCTAGTTTGAATGTGTAAACTGTGCCGTTATAGAGAGCATCGGTCAGGCGGAATGTCTGACCTTGACCACCACCCCATTCAGCAATCACTGTGATATATTGCTGATCATCAACGGTGTAAGTGACTGGAGACGAAATAACACCCGAGCGGACATTAAAGTCCCATAGTATCTCCCCAGTCTCTGCGTCCCGAATACTGAACTTGCCTTCAGCATCGCCCTGCATCAGCAGGCCTGTAGACGTTGATAACAGACCGCCATTGTAGTGACCCGGCTGCGGGACCTCCCAGACACGCTCTTGTTTAACAGGGTCGTATGCAATGAGCTCTCCGGATTTGCTGCCAGGAAGTGGGGCCTTCGGGTCAATGACTTGTTCATCGAAAGCTCTGAATGGAATGCTCACGGCCATATCGTTTCCGCGTAGCGTTCCGTTTTCATAAAATGGAATATCGGAATAGGCAGCATAGGGACCCGACCGAACAACGCCGGGAATATAAACAAGCCCCGTCTTGTGATTGTAGGACATTGGAAACCAATTATGTGCCCCGTGAGAGCTAGGCGTAATCCAGTGTGTCCTGCCATCTGTGTAACGTGCCCCTTCACGTTCAATTGGTCGTCCGTCTTCACCAATACCGGTTGCCCAATTTACATAGGTGAACGGTTTTGCTGAAATCAGCGCACCATCTGATCGATCCAGGACATAAAAGAAACCGTTCTTCGGAGCTTGCATGGCGGTTTTGCGAACTGCGCCGTCAATCTCAAGGTCAGCAAGGATAATGGGTTGAGTGGCAGTATAGTCCCAGGTGTCACCTGGCGTGGTCTGATAGTGCCATTTGTAAGCGCCCGTATCTGCATCGACGGCAACAATGCTCGAGAGAAAAAGATTGTCGCCGCCGCCCGGACTACGTACATCCCGGTCCCAATGAGAGCCGTTGCCGACGCCGATTAGAACCTGATCAAATTCTGCATCATAGACGATCGCGTCCCAGGCAGTTCCGCCTGTGCCAGTTTTCCAATACTCGCCGTTCCAGGTCGCTGCCGCTATTTCAAGTTCAGGAGCTTCGAATGGTTCAGAAGGATCCCCCGGGGTCGTATAGAAGCGCCAAACTTGCTGACCGGTTGCAGCGTCATAGGCCGTCACGTATCCGCGAACATAAGCCATCTCAGCGCCGGCATTTCCGATCAGTATTTTTCCATTCGCTACACGCGGTGCACCTGTAATTGAGTAGTTGCCATCCTGTGGGACAGTCATCACGGACCAATTTTGCTCACCGCTGGCTGCATCAAGCGAAATAAGGCGGCCATCCATCGTGCCGACAAAAATATCGCCTTTGTAGAGAGCAACACCTCTGTTCACGATGCCGCAGCACATATCGGCGGCCTTTTGGCGTGGTACATCAGGGTCGAATTTCCAGAGGATTTTACCCTTGCGGGCATCTACCGCATAGACGACGGACCAGGGTCCTGTGAAGTACATAATGCCATCGACGACTATTGGTGTCGCTTGAATACCGCGATTGGAATCGAGTTCCAATGACCAGGCGAGACCCAATTGATCAAGATTGTCCTTGTTGATTTGATCAAGTGGCGAGTAGCGGTCTTCAGAATAGTTTCGGCCATAACTGAGCCAATCGCCAGGATTGGCATCAGCAGACTTGAGGGCAGCGTCATCCACTGCTTCTGTAACACCGCGAATATGATTAGGAGTGCCTGGCTGCGCAGGTTCTTCGCTTGAATTGGGCTGACAGGCGATCAGAACACTTGCGAGCAAGACAGCTGAAGAAGCTACCTTCAAAAGGCGAACAAAAAACATGGTACCTCCGAACCTTACGCGCAAAATCAACCATGATTTTTGGTGCGTGTCTGGAAAAGAGCTTTAGCAATCACACTCATGATCTTGCTATGCACAAAGTTCGCCCTGGTTTTAAAGCGCCAATTCCGGCACCCGCACCAATCACTAGAATTACCGGTTCATCCGACAGCATGTTCTGCTCCTTATCAAGCGCATAGCGAACCGATGTTCGCTAACCCAGCTGAATAATGAAACTTCCAATTGTGATACAGCTTTGAAACACGGCTAGAAGCACTTTTGATCAATCATGTACTGGAACATATCTTCCATTGTTTCCCGTACCGGACGATATGTCATTCCAAGCTCCTGAATACTCTTTGAGTTATCCGCTTTCCATTCGACATTGACATTTCTTGAGACGAACTTGCGCGGCAAGCCAACCGACGGGCCGATCAACCAAACCAGAAATTTGGGCGGAGCGCTTTTCGGTAATGGATAATCGCTTCCAAATTTCTCTCGCAGTGTCACCAGGACGTCAAACAGTGTAGTGCTGTGCCCGCAGATGATGTGACGTCCTTTTGCTGACGGTGTGAATGCGGCTGCCATATGCGCTTTGGCGACGTCGCGAACATCTACCAATCCAGTTCCCATGCGAGGTGCACCCGATTTAAAATCACCCTCTCCGACCCGGATCATAATGTTGAAGCTCTCGGAGGTTGGAACCCCGCCAATGGCCGGCCCCATGATGAGGCAGGGATTTACAACAACCAGATCCCAGTCTGATTGGCGCTCTGCAATGGCCCAGGCTTCTTTTTCAGCAATAGTCTTTGAATAGGAATAAGGCTGATAATCAATCGACGCCGTTGCGTTCCAAACGTCCTCAGTCAGGATGCCATTTGGCGCGGCGGCGCAATCTCCTGCGTCTGTGTATATCGCGGCGCAAGAACTGGTCACAACAACACGTGTCACATCATCAGATTTTGTTGCTTCTTCGAGGACATTTCGAGTACCCAGAAGAGCTGGCTCAATGAGTTCCTTTTCCGGATCAGACACATCTGTTGTAAAGGGCGACGCGGTATGAAAGACAATTGCGCAGCCTTTCATCGCCTCAGCATATGACCCAGGTCGCATCAAGTCAGCTCTAAAGTACTTAATCGTCCCGGGCGATTTGTCAGCAATCGCACTCAAGTATTTAAGTTTGTCGAGGTTGTTAGGATCACGAACTGGTGCGTGAACTGTTAGACCTGCCTGGAGAAGTTTCTTGACGATCCAACCGGCCACATATCCCGTCGCGCCGGTGACCATAACTGGTTTTGATGTGTTGATTTCTAGCATGTTACGGAAACCGGTTCGCTGAACTGTTTGGAGAGCGCACCTCTGGCAGAACGATATTCTGAGATAATGTGATCACAAAGTGCTGCAGTGGTTTCGATAGATTTAATCATCCCCACGCCATGACCAGCAGATTTGATTTTTGAATAGCGTGCTTTGGCTGCCCGGTTTTCAACCCGTTTTCCGGGAGCATAAGCGGAAATTTCATCCGGATTTAGGCCTTCAGAAACCAGACTCGGTCGAAGCCAATTTGCTGGCGCGCCATCCAGAGCGGCAGAGAAGAAGACATCTTTGGCCGAGCAATCGATCATCATTTGTTGTGTGTACTCATCAGACAAACATTCTGCCGTAGCGATAAAGCGGGTGCCGAAATATGCCATGCTGGCCCCCATCGCCTGAGCCGCAACAATATCTCGTCCCGTGCTCATGGCACCGGAGAGGATAATAGGTTTGTCAGTCACTTCACGCACCTCATTCAGAAGTGCGAAAGGATTGATGGTCCCGGTATGACCTCCCGCGCCCGCGCACACAGCTATCAATGCGTCTGCGCCAGCTGCCGCTGCTTTTTCCGCATGGCGGGCTGAAGCGATATCGTGGAACGCGACGCCGCCATAATCATGTATTCGTTTGAAGACATCATCAGGCGCTCCTTTGGACGTGAGAATGACGGGAACTTTATGTTGGATACAAAGCTCAAGATCGCCTGGATAGCGCTCATTGGTCGGGTGAACGACAAGGTTCACCGCATAAGGGGCAGGATCGTCCATTTCTGACAAGCCCTCATCCATTTCCACGAGCCATTCGGCGAACACATCTCGGGTTCGTGTCGAGTGGGCTGGAAAGCTTCCTATAACTCCGCGCGAGCAAGCCGCAAGCGCCATAGGCGGGTTAGACACCAAAAACATTGGCGCGACGATCAGGGGGATCTTAACGCGTCCGTTAAACGTAAAATCAATCGACATTTTCTGGGTCTCGCTTTGCGTCCAGTATGTCATCTGTATGTTCACCAACCATTGGAGAATCTCCCCTAATCGTCATTGGGTTGCTACAAAATTGGAAGGGAAAGCCCTTTACGCGCGCGCCATTTGGACTGCGCAGATACGTACCCAAACCAGCTTCATTTTGACCGTTGGTAAGTTGTACACCGCGGCGCGAGGGTGCGATCATGAAATTCGAAGTCGGCGTGGGTTCGCCGCACTCTTGTATTGTGCGCTCTGCTACCCATTCAGCTACAGCTGCCTCGCTCGTTGCATCCACGGCCCCATCATCAGAACCAAAGTAACGTACCGCAACATAGTCAGAGCCTTTGCATTGCAGGAAATTTGAGTGTTCAGTCTCGAGTGCTGCGGCGACAGATTTGGCATCTGACATGCCCCCTTTAGCGACAAACCCAATCACATCACCAATTTGGTAGATGGCGCAATCGCGCTGAGATACATCGATGTGGCGCCCTTTCCCCTCACGCCGGCCAGCAATCGCATGGGCAGCAATAATTGCTGCGCCATACAGGCAAATGATTTGATCAGGATAGTTGAGGTTGCGCCCTGAGATAACCGGAACGCCATCGTCATAACAGGTCAGTGAGGCAAACCCGGAACTTGCTTCAAGCGTCGATCCAAACGTCGTGGTTTGAGAACCAGGACCCGTCAACCCTTGTCCCGATATAGATGCGAGCAAAATATTTGGGTTCTCTTCTTTCAGACGCTCAAACGTTAGTCCCAATCGATCGAGTACCCCGCGCCTGAAGTTTTCAATGACGATATCTGCCGTTTTAACGAGATCTAGAAAATCACGTTTGCCTTGTTCTGTCTTCAGATCGACCGCGAGGCCCTTTTTGTTGCGATTGTTGCTTTTAAAAAGAGGAGATTCCTCGTCTGATGCGCCAGCCCATGATCGAAATGGATCAGGATAGGTTTTAGATTCCACCTTGATCACTTCTGCGCCCATGTCAGCGAGTAAGGCCGAAACACCAGCCCCCGCTGTTATGATGCCAAGATCAAGGACCCGAAGCCCGCTAAGAGGTAGGAGGCCAGTACTTGTCTCTGAAATTGGGTCGCCTTTTGCTTCAGCTTCGATGCGATGCGGTAGCTCAGGAAGACGCCTTCCGTCAGAGAATGTCTGAAAAGTATTGCGATGCGTTAGTAATGGGTCCGACAAGAGGTCCTGTACCGTTAGCGCAGGCGCGCAGGGCAGAGCAGAGGTTTCGAAAGCAGCGCTGAGTTCAGCTTTTGTCCTGGTAGCGCACCAGGCCCGTATGGGTGCCATACATTCGTCGCGGTGTTTTGCTCGTCCGCCAAATGTTGAAAATCTCTCATCGCCGAGTTCAGGAGCGTCGATCAGTTTAACGATCACATCCCAATCTCGCTCGGTGTAAACGAAAGCGACGTGTCCATCCTTGCAGGGTATTACCGGCCATTCAGCTTGCTCGCCTTGCCGGGTGAGTGTTTGCCCGAGCTCACCAGCGACAGCCGCTTTCCAATTAACCCAGCTAAGCGCGCCTTCACCATTTACAACCGCGTACTCTTTTCGCTGAAACCGAGTGAGTGATGCCCAAATACCCGTGAGCGCTGCAAAGGCGGCATAACCGATTGTGTGGGCTCCATAATTAGCGCTTGGGACAAGCGGCTCGCGTTTTGGGTCTCCCAACAAATGTGCAAGCCCGGAAGCGGCGAAAAGCGTGCCTTCGGTGTGCCATGGTTCAAGCTCTACAGATATTGCACTTACGGCATGTTCCTTCAGTGCCGCGCTGTCACCTGGCATACCGGCATTAATTAGAATCGCGGGAGTTTGGTTAGCAGGCCATTCTGCGAGACTTTCGTTGAGTTTTTCCTGCGAGATAATTTCATCGTCGAGGTCATAAAATCCAAATCCAGGCAACTCAGGAACAGCCCCGGCAACAACGCTTCGAGCTCCAAGTTTGCATGCGATACCTGCAGCAAACCGCACCGCACGATGGGTTTGGCGAGATGCCTCAGCGTTATAACGCTGAACTATTGTCAGTTCTTCGAACAAGCCGTTTCTAACCTTTGATGCTCAGGTTTGCCATTAGATTAGGCCAATGCCAGTCGCTACTCAAAGATATCACGAACATGATTACCAATTTTCCGATTATATTACGCCGCTCTCGAGGAGCGCATGAGTTTATTCAGCGGTGTGGTTAGCTCCATATAAGGCGATAAAATATCTACCTGCATGAATTCCCCTTGTCCCTACAAAATTTTGCTGGTTCGCTAGACGGCTAATCATAGATATGATTTAGATGATGCCAAACTATCACATCTATGATGGCAGTCTTTCTGAATGACCACTAGGATTAAATCTTCTGAGCGGACGCTTGCTCTATTTGAATACTATTCGCGTGAGCAAAGGCCTTTGAGCATAAAGGAACTTGCAGAGGGATTGGAAATGCCGCAATCTAGCACGTCCGTTCTTGCCCAATCGCTTGTAGAATTGGGTTATCTTGAGAAAGATGAAAGTCTACGCACCTATTATCCTACACTCAGAATTTCACTTCTCGGCACATGGATGCGCCGACAACACCGTAGAGCAGGTCAGCTACCAACTCTGTTGTCGGAAGTTTCGAAACAAACAGGTGAATCAACAATTCTAGCGATGCGAAATGGAATATACTCGCAGTATTTGATTGCGCATCCAGGAAGAACACCAAGCCGCGCGCGTGTGGAATCCGGAATGTTGTATCCATTAGCCTGCTGTGCAACGGGATGGTGTCTTCTAACCCTGGAATCGAAACGAAACATCGACAAAATAGTTCGGCGAACAGTGAGCGAAGCGAAAGAAGACTATTGGAAACAATCGGCGAAATCTGCGCGTGAAAATGTAATTCAAACCGAGCACCGAGGATATGCGTTTTCCAATGGTGAAACCGTCCCAGGCCTTGGTGCAATTGCCGTACTACTACCCAGTATTCCCGGAGCCTACGCAATGGCGGCAGGCGTAGGCGGTCGCGTTCAGCGCATAGAGCAGAAAAAGGAGCGAATACTCGACGCACTGGAAGAGCTGTCATCATCTGTCAGGCAATTGGCCGACAAAGAAGAACTCACGCTTATGAACTAGCGCTTCGTGGGCTTTCCGAGCATGGCGTCAGAAATAATCCGCTGCTGGATCTCTGAGCTCCCTTCAAAGATCTTTGTTAGGCGTGCATCGCGCCAATAGCGCTCTATCGCATGCAGCGTTGTATAGCCGGCTCCCCCAAGAATTTGCAAAGCCTCACTGGTCACGCGTTCCGACATCTCCGCGGCAAAATATTTCACCATCGCGGCCTCCTTATCGCAACGCCGACCGGAGTCGATTTCATTACAGACATGATACATCAGTTGACGCGCAGCCTCGATTTCAGTCGCCATTGTCGCCAGTTTAAACCGGATTGCCTGAAAGTCTGAAATAGGACGGCCGAATTGTTCTCGCTCCTTTGCATATGCCATTGCATCTTCAAGTGCACCTGTTGCGAGGCCAATAGATCTTGCGGCCGTATGAGCACGTGCGCCTTCCAGACCCGAAGCTAATTGCTTGAACGCATTTCCTTCGCCGCTCTTCTTCTTTGAAGCAGGAGTGCGCGCCTCATCAAATGCCAGTTCAAACGTCTTCCATCCATGATAGCCAATCTTCGGAATTGGGTTCCCTGAGACGCCCTCTGGAAATTGGCCGGGTTCTTTCTCAAAAGCTATAGTTGTGAGCCCGGCCCAACGCGGTGCGCCGGGTTCAGTTTCAGTGCGGCAAACAACGCTGATGAAATTGGACCTGTCGGCGAAGGTGCACCAATATTTGTTCCCCGTCACAACCCAATCATCTCCGTCGCGAACGGCGCGGCAACTGATCGATGATACATCAGAGCCAACATTCGGCTCAGAAATCGACATGGCTCCGAGATATTTACCCTGCGCCATCAGTGCAATTTTTTCCGCTTTGTCCGCATCATTTTTAGCCGGAATGGAACGATAAAATGCGTTGCCGCGCGCAATGATCGAGCCAACACTCATCCAGGCCCGAGAGAGTTCTTCGGCGACGACACAGTACTCAAAATATCCAAGCCCAAGGCCGCCAAATTCTTCCGGGATGAGAATACCAAAAAATCCTAGCTCACCCATTTTATCGATGAGGTCTTGAGGGATCTCGCCCTTTTCAGGATCAAGTTTGTTGGCGACTGGCAACACTTCATTCTTTGCAAACTCGCGCGCCATATCACGCATCATTAGGCGCTCTTCGGTCCAGTATCCGGAGCCATTGTTCATAACTGTCGCTGTATCGGGCATTTATTCTGTCCTCTTAAATCGTCCTGGCGTATTACATGCCAATTAAATCGGCGCGGTTGACCGTGTTTTGAAACAGGCGCGCTGAAGCTGCATCAACCATCACGCCTTTATGTCCAACCGAGCCGATGCCTTCAGATTCTGCTTTACGATAAACCTGAATAATTTCGCGCGCGAAATCGACGTCTTTTTGGCTTGGGGAAAAGACATCCAGTGCTGGTTGTATCTGAGATGGATGGATCGCCCATTTACCGACCATGCCGAGCGCACGAGAGCGGATACACTCTGTGCGATACGCGTCTTCGTCTTTAAAATTCGCAAATGGTCCATCAACCGCATCAATACCCGCGGCGCGGCATGCTATCGTGAGCTGATAGCGTGGATAGTGCCAAATATCTCCAGGGTATCCATCCTGAGACCCAATGTCTTTGACGCCCATGCCCTGGCTGGCCGCATAATCACCCATTCCGAAGATCAGGCATTCCAGTCGCTCACAGCAATGTGCGATTTCCCACACATTCTGCATTGCCTCAACTTCTTCGATAAGACACTCAAGACCAATCGTCTTTTTCAGACCCAGCTTTTTTTCAAGCTGCGAAAGGAGCTTGTCGGCGAACAATACGTCGGCTGCAGTAAAAGGTTTAGTCAACATGATCGTGTCGACGTTTTCACGTGCGCCTTCAACAATCGTGATGATATCTTCGTGGCACCATTCAGTGGTGACATCATTTACCCGCACGCAACGAACCGTATCGCCCCAATCAAGTTCATTTAGCGCGTTTACAATCGTTTGGCGGGCACCTGGTTTTGCTGAAGGCGCGACGGCATCTTCAAGATCGCAAAAGACATGATCTGCATTTGACGCGGCCGCCTTAGTCAGCATTTTCTCGCTAATGCCAGGTGTCGCCATCTGAGACCGTCTAAGGCGCATGGGTTTGTGTGATTTAGACATGACTTCTATCCTTCTATTCTATGCTGGCGTGACCGCTTTCAGCCTGTCAATTTCGCTCGCTGACAAACCAGCGTCCCTCAAAATTTCTTCAGTGTGTTCACCAAGATAGGGGCCGCGCCCTTGAACCGCCCCCGGTGTTTCAGTCAGCTTGATTGGTACACCTGCAATTTTCGTCTTCTTGGCCGAGCCAGGTTGTTCAATTTCAACAAGCATGTTTCGCGCTGCATAATGTGGATCAGAGGCAATCTCATCCATTTGCATGACGGGACCAAAAGGTATTTTGCCTCCAAGTCGCTCGGTAAGTTCCAACTTCGTAAAGCGGCAGGTCGCTTCGCCAAGCAGCGATTCGAGTTCATTCCGGTTTTCGCCGCGAAGGGCAGGGGACGAAAACCGCTGATCTTTCTTTAGCTCGGGAACATCAATTAAGTCGCATAACGTATCAAAAAACGTTTGCTGCGGCGCCGCGATCGTTACAAATCCATCTTTTGCTGGAAACATGCCGAAAGGGCACATAAAGGGGTGACCATTCCCCTGTGGGCCGGGTGCGATGCCTGTAATTGCATGCTGGTAGACCGCGCGCTCGCATACCGCCAAAATCGAATCCATCATAGAAACATCGACGAACTGCCCTTGACCGGTCTTGCGGGCATGATGAATAGCCGAAAGCACACCGAAAGCGAGCATCATTCCCGGGACAATGTCTCCAACACCGGGGCCAATCTTAGTCGGATGGTCTTGATCAGGACCTGTAATTCCCATAATCCCGCCCATGGCCTGAGCAACAACGTCGAAAGCTGGCCAATGCGCGTATGGCGATTCTGCGGTGCGGGGGTCTCCAAACCCGCGCAAAGTTCCGTAAACAAGTTTTGGATTTATCTCTCGTAACGTTTCATATGACAGTCCGAGTTTGTCCATGACGCCGACACGAAAGTTCTCTGTAATTGCATCGGCATCAGTGATGAGTGTCTTCAAAGCGGCTTTGCCGTCTTCACTTTTCAGATCGAGTACGATCGATTTTTTTCCGCGATTGACGCTTTGGAAATAACCGCCATGCGTTCGCAAAATATCGTCTTCGTGAAAGGGGCCGCCCGGCCGGGTCATGTCACCTTTGACGCTTTCAACCTTGATAACTTCAGCGCCATGATCGGCGAGCATCATCGTCCCATAGGGGCCGGCGAGCATCTGGGTGAGATCAATGATTTTGATATCGGAAAGTGCGCCTTGACCCATTATTTATCTCCCCAATGCGAGCGCCGCTTGATGAGCGCTGTGCGTTGAAGCTCAGCGATGATCTTATCATCCTGATTAAGCCCCCAATGCTGAAACACAATAATCCCTGCATCTTCTTGGTCGCTGTCTCGCTTTTCCAAAACTTTGGAATAGGCGTATATCGTGTCGCCATGGAGAACCGGATGTTTGAGAGAGATTTTATCTAGCCCCGTCTCAGCCAATGCGTTCTCTACGGTGTCTTGAGATGCCAGTCCGAGAACGATTGAAAAGTTGACCCCGCCATAAGAAATGACATTGCTGCTCCGCGGTTCTGTCTCGGCCTTTTTGCTAAATCCACCCAAGCGAGAAGCAAGATCCTCATTAAAATGACCCTGAGCGGTGTTCATCACCATATTCGTGATGTTGACGTTTTCGAGGTTGGTGACGGTTTTACCGCGTGCATGACGCATCACCTGTCCTACTTCGAAATCTTCGAAGAAATTATTGCCGCTGGTGAGCCTGGTTAAAGGACCCATTATAACGCTCCTTTCCTGACCAATTGCGCAGCCTTGAAATTTGAAAGATTTGAGCGCTTGAAGTCGATCACGCGATCACCTGATTGGTTAAAGCCTTCGGTATGCCAGGTGATCACCCCTTTGTTTGGGTCGCCATCAGTTACGCGCTTATCGGTGGTGACGGACTGGGCAGTGAGTGTGTCATTAATGTAAACTGGTTTGTGATAAGTAAGCTCGAACACACCGAGGAACGGCCCCATTATGCCTTCAGAGTTGTCTTCAACTGACAGTCCCAAAATCACATTGAAGACTAAATGCGGGTTAACAACAAGCCCTGGATGACCGTGCGCTTTCGCATATTCTGAATTGCAGTACAGTGGATTGTAGCTCAGCGTCAGGTGCGAAAATTGGATCGCATCAGATTCCGTAATCGTGCGCCCCCAATGGTGATGAATTGTTTCACCAATTTCGAATTCATCATAGAGTTTCCCGCGCGGGCGATATTCGGCCACAGACTTTAGTTCTGATACATCCATCAGATACAGTACTCCTCGTAAATATCAGTGCGCATGGCCCCCTCCTTCAGTAACTTGAAAGCCTCTCAATTGACGCGCCGTCCATAGGAAACCAAATCCTGCCAGCGCGAGTGTTGTTGAGAGTACAGCTAGCGAATAATTCAACGACAGATCACCGTAAGAACTACCAAACGCATCTGAAATGGCACCTGCGAGTGGCGGGCCGATGATCAAGCCGAACAGATTTGAGAGAAAGAAAGCAAAGGCAGCCCCGGTTGCTCGTTTATCAGGACTGACAACTGCTTGTACAACACCGAGGCTTGGCGCATGCGCTATGCTGTATACAAATGTGCCGACCCCCATCCAAATCGCCATTGAAATTGCAGTTTCACTGAAAATCGCGACCAGGAAAATGGGTACAGCCAGAAAGCAGCCCAAAGCAGGAATCCACCCCATCCATTGAGCGTCGCGTTTACTCAAAATATCAGACAAGTAGCCACCTGCCAGCATTCCCGGCAGCCCGCCCAAGAGCAAAGCTGGGCCGTAAATAAAGCCGATTTGAGTTTTTGTCATGTCCGGATTATTCCGCTCAAACATTGGGAATGCCCAGGAACCCAGAATGTACAAAAACATGACCGCTAATGCGTGCGATACAACAGTTCCGACAAATGGTTTATTTTTCAGAAGCTCTTTCAAGGTTGGAATAAACGGTAAGGGTTCCTTTTCTTTATAGGAGGCTTCAAAAGCGCCGCGTTTCGGCTCGCGAACGGTCAAGAAAATTAGCAATCCGATCACCAAACCTGGCACCGCGGCGGCGATAAAGGTAATTCGCCAATTGGTCAGGTCAGCGATATAGCTTCCGCCCATAAGAGCCAGCGCGGACCCAAATGTGGTTCCAAGTGAGAAGACTGCAATGGCGCGCGAGATTTCTGTCTTTCGAAAATAGTCAGACAGAATGGAGTGAGATGGCGCTGTGCCCCCTGCTTCCCCGACACCGACCATTAATCTTGAAATAAACAAGGACCAGAACCCGGTAGCAGCGGCGCAGGCGGCGGTCGCCGCGCTCCAAAGTGAAATGGCACCAGCAACAATGTTTTTACGATTTGCTTTGTCTGCCCATTTGGCAATTGGAATACCGAGTGTTGCATAAAAAATTCCGAATGCGGGGCCCAGCAAGAGCCCTTTTTCAAAATCATCTATGATAATACCTCTTTCAGCAAAGTCTTTCGAGATGTCACCGATGAGAATCGACAGGATTTTGCGATCCATGTAGCTGAACAAATAGGTCAGCGTCAGCAACCCCAGCACATAATAGCGATAGCGATCACTAACCTTTGACTTACTTATGGCGTCGTCGGACAAAACTCTCTCCCTTTTCTGTTTATATTCGCTGGCGAAAACAGTCTCGCCAATCAGGAAAACGTCTTCATCACGTCTGTGATGAGTTTAGTTTAAGTTGGCGAATCTCAATTCCGGCAATTGCAAATCAGTTTTGGGTATGGAGACTTAGAAGCTGTCAACATCATTGAGGTGCACCAGCGCGCAGATTTGCTGCGAGCATTGCTACCGAAGGAACAACTAATGCGCAACTTTACCGAGGAACAGAGTTTGTTCCGGCAATCTTATCGAAAATTCCTGGCAACCGAGATCGTACCAAACATGGCATCCTATCGTGCAAACGGAATAGTCGACCGAGCGGCGTTCAAGGCGGCGGGCGATCAGGGAATGCTGATGATCTGGCCGGATGAAGAGTTTGGCGGGCTTGGAGATAGCGATTTTCGATTTGAACAAATCATTATCGAAGAAACACAGCGAGCAGGTTGTCATGAATTCTTCAATTCTCTCCATAGTCGTCTTGTTGGCCCATACTTTTCAAAACTAGGAACCGCTGAACAAAAGGAGCGATTTCTGAAACCCGCGACACGAGGAGACTGTATCTTCGCCGTTGCCATGACAGAACCAGGAGCAGGCTCGGATTTGTCAGGGATGAGAAGCTTTGCAAAACCTTGTGAAGGGGGCTTCATCCTGAATGGGTCGAAAACATATATTTCTAATGGCATCAATGCAGATGCGATTGTCGTTGCTGCAAAGTGCCCCCCCGACGATAATCCGTATTCAATGGTCCTTCTTATAGTTGAAAGAGGTATGGACGGATTCAAAAGGGGGCGAAATCTCGATAAAATGGGGTTGAAGGCGCAAGACACGGCCGAATTATTTTTCGACGATGTGTTTATTCCTGAGGAAAATGTTCTCGGCGAACCTGGTAAAGGGTTTTATTCGTTGATGGACGGTCTTGCAGAAGAAAGATTAATGGCGGCTGTTCAGTTTAATGCAAGTGCACGCCGAGCGTTTGACATAACGCGGGAGTTCGCACTCGATCGCAAACTGTTCGGTGGTCGGCTGAGCGACTTACAAAACACTCAATTTCGTATGGCAGAGATCGATACTGAGATCGATATCATGCAAGTTTACATCGACCACCTTGTCACCGAACATAATGCGGGGCGACTAACGGCAATCCAAGGCGCAAAAGCCAAGATGCAAGCGTCTGAAATCGAATGGCGCATGATGGATCTTGGTGTCCAGTTGCATGGCGGTGCCGGATATATGTCTGAGTATGACATCAGTCGCATGTTCACCGACGCCCGCATAAATCGAATCCTGGCAGGTAGTTCTGAAGTTATGCGCTATATCATCGGGCGCGATGTGTTTTCGCAAAACTATAGAAGTTTCTTGGATTAGTCCCTCTAATCGCACACCATTCCATTGTGCGGTGGCTGCGTTTTTGGTGGCCGGTCTAACTCGTAAAGTTCTTGTCGACTATTTGCCGTTCGACCCAGTCCAGCCAAGTAGTTTGATGGGGGAAGAGATATAATTGCGCATATTATGTACGTGATTGCGACACATAAGTGATAGACGTAGTCTCACGCGACTCCACATAATCGTCTGGAGATCACATTCTTTGAAGTGTGAGCGGAGTTTTTCTTTTGGCTGGCAATAGACTTTGCCCAGTACTGAGATCGCAGGAAACCGGTATGAGTATGAATAAAACAACGAGTTCTGGGGCCTGGCTACTCACGCTCTTGTTTTTAATTTCAGTCTGCAATTTCTTAGACCGCCAAGTTCTCTCAGTTGTGCAAGAGCAAGTAAAAGTCGATCTGCAACTTAGCGACTCTCAATTGGGCTTACTCGCATTGGGGTTCGGCCTGGCGCATGCATTATTTGCTTTGCCGCTAGGGCGTTTATCAGATCGTATGCCAAGAAAGACAGTGCTCACAGCGTGTTTAACCGTGTGGAGTGCATTCACAGTTGTTGCAGGCGCTGCAAATAGTTTCTGGGCAATGTTTCTTGCGCGCACAGGAGTAGGGGCAGGGGAAGCTGGCGTCACGCCGACATCTTATTCTTTAATTTCAGACAAATTCACTTTGTCGAAGCGTGCCACAGCTCTCGCGGTAGTGGGCGCAGGTATTCCTGTGGGCGTTATGTTCTCATTTTTCCTCGGAGGATTGATCGTCACAGAGTTTGGGTGGCGCTGGACGTTCGTCCTGTTTGGAGCGCCTGGACTATTGCTGGCACTGGTGTTTGCTCTCACCGTTGAGACCCCAATGCGTGGTGAGGCCGATGGGATCAAAATCACCAAGCAATCGGGAACAGTTGAGTCACTCAAACACTTACTTTCAACACCTGCATATTCTCTGGTTCTAGTTGGTGCCGGATTGCGCGCCATAGCCGCGCAAGGTTCTCTGGCCTGGATTCTATCCTATTATGTGCGTCGTTTTGAGTACAATGAAGCCTATGTTGGGATGACCCTTGGGCCCCTCTTTGGAATAGTCGGCATCATCGGCATTTTCTCAGCATCTATTCTCTCAGACAGACTCTCGCGGCGCGATGTTCGCTGGTATGCCTGGATTACCGCAATTGCGAAATTTGCCGCCTTTCCGGCAATCCTAGCCACAATGCTCGTAAATAATTATGTGCTATCTTTGGCATTCTATGGACTAGCAATCTTATGCGGCGGGGCGACGGTTGCGATTACAAATGCGCTTATCCAAAACACAGCGCCAGTTCATATGAGAGGGACAGCGTCTGCTTTGAAAACAACTGTCCTTACCCTGATCGGAACTGCTCTAGGGGCTACGTTGATTGGATTTTTGAGTGACTTTTTTGCAGACGAAACAGCCTATGGCGGTCTACGCATGGCGCTGATTGTCGTTGGAAGCGCGAACATTATCTCTGGCGTGCTGATCTATTTAAGCAGCTTTTGGTTAAAGCGAGATATCGAGAACGCAAGACAAGCATCTGAAGCTGCGACCACGGAGGCATAAAGCAGCTAAAAGTCTTTGTCTTGGTGAACCCAATAATTGGGATCACCTCAATACATATATTCACCGCCATTGACATGCAGTACCGCGCCCGTTGTGAACCGTCCGCTTTCTCCAGCAAAATACAGAGCTGCTTCAGCGATATCATCAACATGCCCGGCACGCTTAATTGCCAAATTTTTCAGAACGAGATCGACATCTACATGAGCATAGTGAGACTGATCTCTGGCAGTTTCAATTGGTCCTACCGCGATCGTATTAGCCGTAATTTCATGCACGCCAAACTCTCTGGCAATCGCTTTTGATAATCCATGCATGCCAGCTTTGGCAGTAACATTTGCAGCGCGCTCGTAAAACTGACCAAAAAATCCGTCATAGCCAGATATATTGATGATGCGTCCCCAGCGACGTTCTCGCATTCCAGGCAAAACCGCTCTTGCCCCATAAAAGCAGGAACTAAGGTTTGTTTTTATAACCTCGTCCCACTTCTCTGGGGTGATATCTTCAAACTTCATGCGATGTCGCACACCAACATTGTTTACCAGAACATCTACCGGCCCGAATTTTGCTTCGGCTTCCTCTTTCATCCTAATCCAGTCATCAGGATTAGATACATCCGCCATGACACCATGCGCACGTCCACCGGCATCCGTAATGTCCTGGACAACATCGTCCACTTTCTGCTTCGATACAGCACCATTGATAATCACGGCGGCACCTTCAGCGGCAAAAAGGCGAGCGATAGCCGCCCCGATATTTTGCCCCGACCCTGTGATGATCGCTGTTTTTCCTTCTAGTCGTTTACGCATTCCGGTTTCCGCTCCCACGATTGTGTCATTAAGATATTACTCCAGTACAAAACCTCGTTTGCAATTTCTTTTTGACGTGTTGTTAAAAATCGAAACCGCCAAAGCAACGGAAAACGCGCGCACATCTCCCGGATCAATGTTTGCGCATTTCTCGTTAGAACACTCGAACGTCCCGGAGTATGTTCAGAATCTCTTAGACATCTGCAATGCTGATTTGATCATATACATAATATATGACTTTCGGTGATTGCTAAAAACTCTGCACTCAAATCTCCTAGACTTGATGTTGTGTCACCGCGCATTTCTTCACCAGATTTGTGCGCGTGACTGTCAATTGAATGATGGAGTTCGACATGCCCGACTTAGTTAAACGTACAGATGATCAGGGCTTATGTTGGTTGACTTTGAACAGACCAGAAAAACTTAATTCTCTGACAGTTGGGCTCTTTAAAGAACTCCGTGCTCATATTCTTAATTTGCAAAAAGACAAAGATATTGGATGCGTCATCCTCCGCGGAGAGGGTAAGTGTTTTTCAGCCGGTCATGATTTGGGGGATATCTCTGAAGGAGAAACGGTGCCGTCGCCAGGTTGGCACTCAGAAACGCTTCGGTTGATGGAAAAATTACCAATGCCCGTAATATGCGCTGTGCATAGCCACTGTTATACGGGCGCGCTGGAAGTGGCACTCGCAGCAGATTTTATTCTTGCCAGCGAGAACGCGAAGTTCGCCGATACGCATGCGAAATGGGCGTTGACGCCTATCTGGGGAATGAGCCAGCGTCTTCCCCGGCGCGTAGGAATTGCAACCGCAAAGCGGCTTATGTTTACGGCCGAAACGGTTGATGCGCAGACAGCGATGCAGATGGGGCTTTGCGAAGAAGTATTTCCGGACAGCACTTTTTTTGATGATGTCTCCGCATTCGCTCGCAAAATTTTAGAAAATTCGGTCTTCTCTCACGCAGCTAACAAACGCCTTCTTGAGGCCACCGATATGCAACCAATTGATGCTGGTCTGCAATGGGAAGTGATGGAGAGTGAGGGGCGCGGGCCGGACATGGATGCGCGTATTTCAGCCTTCTTGAAGAAATAACTTACGCATCGCGCGCAGCAGGTTAATCTGGTTGAATTAGGTTTATGTGTGCGCGTGTATAAGCATCGAGTTTTTCAAGCGAGATAATATTTATCCGACCATAATCGAGTCGAATAACGTCTTCCTCGCACCAGCGTCCCATGATTTTGTTAATTGACTGACGCGATGAGCCAAGAATACTTGCGACCTCGTTTTGAGTGAGATTCAGGGCGTACTCAAGGCGGCCATCAACCGTCTGACCGCTCACAGACTGCGCTCGGAGCAAACCTATAAGCGTCGTCGCTAGTCTCTCCGCTAATCCCAATCTCTCCCGCTTTAAGCTCATTTCCAGCGCGCGACTGTGGCGCTGTGAGACAAATTCCAAAATAAGATTGGAAATTCCCGCATTTCGCGATGTAATATCTCGTAACTCAGCGCGAGGAATGAAGCCTAGCAGAACTTCGTTTCTTGCTATCGCTGAACAACGATGTGGTCTTTGCGCGAATAATGCGGACTCGCCGAAGCTCGCTTCCTGACCCAAAATAGCAAGTACGTGCTCGTTGCCACCAGAGTCCACCGATGACAATTTTACAGTACCTTCTTTTATGTAGTAAGCTCCTTTTGACGCAGATGCCTCATGATATATCGTGTTTTTATCCTGAAACGTGACGTCCCTCATGGCGGTAGAAATGCACTGCCATTGTTCAGGTGTTAAACGATTTATCCAGCTAAGCTTATTTCGGTAATCAAGCATAGGCATCTTAATTTTTGCATCTATCGATAGATTGGAAGTTACAACTATCTCCACGAACAGTTTTACTGAGAAAGTTGATTTATCACACTTCTGATGCGTTCAAGTGTGCCAAATCGGCAATAGCCATAAGGGATAACGACACTCTGTCCATAATTCTTGGGAGCAATGTCACCGAGGCGACAGTCTCGGCGCAAACAGCTCACTCATACTCGTATCGAGAGTTCAAAAGAACCTTCATGAGTAAGAACACGGGAGGAAAGTTCATGTCCACAAGTAATAAGAAATCGCTGTTTCTTGCAGCCGCAGCGTTGCCAATCTTGGTGAATACCGCTGTTGCACAGGAAACAACAGATACATCTACACCGGTCGTAGAGGCTGAAGAGGGTGTCCGCAAACTCGACACGATTACTGTTCAGGCGCGCCTGAGAGAAGAGAGCATCCAGGACGTGCCTGTCGTTGTGCAAGCATTTGATGCTGAATTGCTCGATTCGTTTAAGGCAACTCAGTTTAACGATTTAAATGATCTCGTATCTGGCTTGACGATTTATTCAGACGGACCAACACAGCCTTCGATCAATTTACGCGGCATTCAGGGGAACGCTATCAACCCGTCGTCAGACGACTCGGTTGCCATTAACTTCGATGGTGTTCAGCATAGTAACGCGCAACTCTTCCGGTTCGGATTGTTCGATATGGAAGCGGTGGAAGTTCTAAAAGGACCGCAGGCACTGTTCTTTGGTAAGAATAGCCCAGGCGGCATCGTCGCTTTACGCACAAAAAACCCAACTGACGAGTTTTATACAGAGTTTCAGGCAGGCTATGAGTTTGCTGGTGAGCGCGCCTATGGGCATGGGATCATTTCCGGACCACTCAGTGAAAACTGGGGCGCGCGCGTTGGTGTGCGGTATGCAGATCAAGAAGGGTACTTCAACAATATTTGGGGCGATGGCGATCCGACCGCGACGCAGCCCCTAAACCAGACAGGTCCCGATTTTGAAGAACTCATGTTCCTCGGAACATTGCAAGGCGAGTTTGATCGCGGTGATATTACGCTCAAGGTCATCAGTGGTAATCGAGAAGGTGGCCAATACTCTCAAAGCCAGCTCATAGTCTGTAACGATCTAATTTCGGCTGTGAACCCGTTCTCAGATTGTACGCTCGACGACAATTTTGCGACTGAATCTTTCGTTATTGCCGATGGGTTTGAAACGAGATTCGCGCCAAACGAACCCTTCAACGAAACCAGCCTAACGCAAGTCTCGCTTTCTGGAAGCTTGAACCTAACCGAGAATTGGACGCTCCAGAGCATCACCGGATTGGTGGATATCGAAAATACACAAGTCGGTGCCGTCGGTGGGGCAGGGAACTCGCCCGCATTCTCAATCGGTGTGGCCGCACGGAATTCTGTCGAGACCCTCTCTCAAGAATTTAGACTGGACGGAGATTTCGACCGGTTGAATGTTCTAATGGGGGCATTTGTGGATGATCGCAAAATCGAACAAGGTGGCAGCGTTTATATTGCGCCGTTTTTTCCGATCACCCCAGATACGGTTGTTGGTGTAGACGGCGATTCCTGGTCAGTATTTGCTCAGGCGGAGTATGATATCTCAGACGCATTGACAATTTCTGTTGGTGGTCGTTACACCGAAGAAGACCGCTCTACGACAGGCGAAAACCTGACCGCGCTGCCAGCACTTGGTATTGCTGCAGGGCCACATCAACTTGATCCTGACTCATTATCAGAGACAAATTTCTCACCTGAAGTTTCCGTTACATGGCGCGCAAATGACGACGTGAGTTTCTTTGCAAACTATAAGGAAGGGTTTAAGTCCGGCGGCTTCAATACTTCGATCACGGGTAGAGACAGCACCGCGGCAGGCTCGGCCGGGGCAGGAAATGGTGTGCCGATCGATGATTCTTACTTGCGAGAAGATGTCGAAGGCTTCGAAATTGGTTTCAAAACGGAGTGGTTTGATAATTCACTTCGTTTAAACGGTGCATTGTTTAGCTACGACTATACCGAATTGCAGCAATCCACATTCATAACCGATGAAAACAACGTCACCAGAACAGCGACGACAAACGCCGGTGAGGCTCAAGTCCAGGGCATTGAAGTCGACATGCTCTGGCTTCCACCGGTTGAGGGTCTGACCGTTACGGGTAACTTAGCCTATAATGATAATGAGTTTGGTGACTATATTGCGGTGTGTAATGAGTACCAGCTCTGGGTCGACCCGACAGGTTGTAATGTTGATTTTGACAATGACGTGACGACGTGGGCAGGCAGCAATAACCCGAACAATCTGGTTGCAGGAACTGGCTTTGACGCTCAGGACAGGTCTGGTCATCCATTGCGCCGGGCACCAGAATGGGCGGGATCACTCGGCTTTACTCATGATGCAGGATTGACGAATAGTCTTCGGCTCAAAACCACTGGTTTGCTCAGCTATAGCGGCGAATACAATGCAAATGGCGAGAACAATCCGAACGGCATTCAAGATGCTTATGTGACGCTCAACGGAAGTTTGGGACTGTACTCGGAAAACGATGCTTGGAGTATAGATTTAATTGGTCGCAACCTAACTGATGAGGCGTATTTAACCAGCGCGTTCGATGCAACGAGAACCACGGTCGGAACAGCCACAACATTTGAAAACATGGCTGCAATCCGAAATGCTCCAAGGCAGGTGTTCTTACAGTTGACCGTGAGGCCACAAGCCTTCGGGAAGTAACTTGGATAAAAAGCACCCAATCAGGGGGTAGGATACGACGCGAATTACACACCAAAATTTCCTCCGTGTGTTCGCTGACTCGCCCTGGTCTAAGCGATTAGATCAGGGCCATTTTCCTGAATGTCCTCAACGTTAATTTCATAGGTTAGGGTGTCCGAGAACATAAAATAACAGCGCTCAAAATTGGAGTTGAAAGTCAGGAATGTCAAAACGTGCTCAGGATTGCTTGGAAGTATTTAGAGAAGAGGTCAGGGACTTTCTTTCCGATAATCTCAGCAAAAAATTGCGTATCGAGGGCGCAAATTGTGCAGGCATTTATGCTGATAAGCCAGTAGCGTTGGAATGGCTGAAAATCCTCAATGATCATGGCTGGGCGGTGCCGCATTGGCCCGTTGAGTATGGCGGCACGGGATGGTCGCTGCCGATGCACCACATATTCATTCGGGAGTGTTTTTTGGCTTCCGCGCCAAGAATTACGCCGAACGCCACACACATGGTTGGTCCAGTTTTGATGGAGTATGGAACTGATCAACAGAAGTCAGAACTGCTTCCTCGCATCAAGTCAGGAGAAGATTGGTGGGCGCAAGGCTATTCCGAACCAAACTCCGGGTCTGATCTTGCTTCCTTGCAATGCCGTGCGGAGAGCGATGGCGATGATTACATTATCAATGGCAGCAAGATCTGGACGACGCATGCTCACTTCTCAAACAAAATGTTTGCACTGGTTCGAACTGATTCTAACGGGCGCAAACAAGAAGGAATTACGTTCTTATTGCTGGACCTCGATACATCGGGCATTTCTATCAGACCCCTCATCTCCATCTCTGGAGACCACGAATTCAATCAGGTCTTCTTCGAAAATGTGAGGGTGCCCAAATCGGGTATCGTCGGCGAAGAACACAAAGGTTGGAGCGTAGCAAAATACTTGCTGCAACATGAACGTGCCGGAACTCAATCACCTAATTTCTATGTAGCATTACAGCGAGTTCGCCGCTTTGCTTCGCAAACAAATGACGCAAATGGATCTGATTTGGCGTCAGACCCTGCTTTTTCACGTAAGGCTGTTGAGGCTGAACTTCAGATCGCAAACCTTGAGGCAATCGAATACAAAGTCTTGTCTTCAATTGAAGCTGGAGAGCCCGTTGGAGCTTTGTCTTCAGTTATGAAGCTTCAAATCTCCAACACAAAACAGATTGTCAGTGAGCTTGGACTCCTGGCCTGCGAATACTATGCGGCTCCGTTCCAACCTGCAGCACGTCAGTACGGGAACAACTTTGAATCAATTGGACCATCAGAGGCCGTCACCTTTGTTCCAAAATATCTCAATGACCGCGCCGCAACGATCTATGGCGGCTCCAATGAAATTCAAAAAAATATTATCGCCAAGCAACTGATCGGGCTGTGAAGATAGATAGTGACCAAACGGGAGAAAGCGAAATGACGAAGCTGCGTACACGCGTTACTGCTCAAGACTTTAAAGACCGGGTCATTGCACTCGCAGAAGCTGATCCAGCCTTAAAGGCCCTCACGCCGGATCCCGCAGTTGCGAAACCACTTCGAGACGAATCCTTGTCGATGTTTAAAGTCGCTGAAGGACTTTTATCAGGTTACGCAGATCGACCAGCACTGGGAGAGCGGACTTATGACGTC
The DNA here is from genome assembly GCA_965263325.1 of Hyphomonadaceae bacterium. GTDB lineage: Bacteria > Pseudomonadota > Alphaproteobacteria > Caulobacterales > Hyphomonadaceae > CBDHGY01. Next base: position 326,279 of record CBDHGY010000002.1, read on the forward strand.
GTGAAAGATACCACGACAGGCGAATTCGTGCGTGAATACAAAGCGGAATACACGACCACATCTTTTGGAGAATTGCTTGCAAGCGCGCGCGCAATAGCAATGGTCTGGCGGCGCCATCCGGACTTTCGCATTGATCAAGATTCTTTGATTGTTCAAGTTGGGTTTACCGGGATTGAATTCAGCCTCCTTGATATCGCCTGTACATTTTCCCACACAGTTTCTGTGCCCTTGCAAAGTCAGATGAGCGCTGCCGATTTCGAAGGCATTCTCGCTCGAACAAATCCATCAATTCTGGCGGCAACCACAGCAAGCATCGTGGCAATGACAGAGCAAGCGATCAAGCACGGCGGAATTCGGAACCTAATCGTTTTTGATTTTGATAAACGCGTTTCACAAGAGCAGTTGGAGCGCGAGAAAGCGCAGGCGCTCATCGATAAAGATGGGGGACGAATCCGGCTATGGTCATTTAATGAGCTCGTAGAAGCGGGTGCTAAATACGAATGGGAAGAATTGGAGTCACATCCAAAGGGTCAGAATCGCATGGCTCTTATTCTTCACAGTTCGGGGTCCACAGGTCAGCCTAAGGGGGCCGTGTTCAACGAAAAAGCGATGAAAGGTGTGTTCTGGAGACCCTCTCTTGAGAAACATCCAACTGTTTCGATTGGGTTCGCGCCGCTCAATCATGGAATGGGGCGCGCGTCTGTGGCACGTGCGTTGGTATCCGGAGGAACCACCTATTTTACGATGCGCTCCGACTTGTCGACTCTTTTTGAGGATATCCGGCTCGCGCGGCCGACAACAGCCTCATTTATTCCTCGTGTGATGGATCTTGCTTACCAGTACTACCAAAAGGAAGTCGCGCGCAGAATGGCAGAGGGGAGTGAAGCCCAAGGTTTGGTGGAAGATCAGGTAAAAGCAGAGATGCGGTATACGTTCCTCGGAGATCGATTGAGAGGAATAACATACGGCTCCGCCCCGACGACGCAGAAAGTCCGCGACTTCATGGCTGACTGCTTCGATCTGTTTATGTCCGAAGGCTATTCAAACACCGAAGCAGGTGGAGGCGCGTTGGTCAGAAACAATAAGGTTCAACGACCGCCTGTCATTGAATATCGCCTGCAAGACGTTCCTGAACTTGGTTACTTTTCGACGGACAAACCTTATCCACGCGGTGAATTCTGTTTCAAAACTGAAAACATGATCACGGAATACTACAAAGACCCGGAAGCCACAGCAAAATTAGTCGATGAAGACGGCTTTTCCTGTACAGGCGATATTGTCGAGGAAAGAGGCCCGGATGAAATACACATCATTGATAGACGCAAAGATGTTATCAAGCTGGCGCAAGCTGAATACGTAGCAGTCGGGCCGCTGGGATCGACGTTTGAACACGGCAGCGCTTCTATCCATCAATCTTACATATATGGAAACTCTCATCGCTCTTATCTGTTGGCGGTTATCGTTCCGGACATGGAAGCGGCAGAACTCGCCCTTGGTCACGTGCCGAATGAACAAGAGCTGAAAACACATCTGCGAAACGAGCTATTGGAGATTGCAAAACGGGAGGAACTTAAAAGTTTTGAAGTTCCGCGCGAATTCATCGTCGAACATGAACCTTTCAGCGTGGCAAACGGGTTACTGACCAGTTCAAGCAAGCGTATGCGCCCGGCTTTAAAACGCAGATATGGAAATCAGTTGGAGGCACTTTATGAGGAGATCGAAAATCGCCAAAAAGAAGATCTGGCTGCCTTAAAAGACCCAGATTGCAAGCTCTCTACCGAAGAAAAACTCGTTAAGCTTCTTCAGGCAGATCTCGGCCGTACTGATATCGAGGCATCATCGGATCGAAACTTCGCAGACTTGGGTGGAGATTCTCTTGGAGCCGTTGGTGTCGCGCTGTTGATCGAAGACATTTTTGGTGTTGAACTACCGGCAGATGTTCTTCTGAGTCCCACAGGAAATATTCGCTATTGGGCGGCGAAAATTGACGAGGAATTGAGCAGCGATCAAAATGCTCTGCGAAGTTTCTCCAGGGTTCACGGCGATGATGCAGAAACCCTCTCTGCAAAAGACCTCACATTGGAAAAATTTCTTGAAGCTGACCTTATTGAATCAGCTTCCAAACTGCCTCTGAAAAACGAGGCCCCAAAGACTGTCTTTTTGACCGGCGCAAATGGGTTCCTGGGGCGTATTGTAGCGCTACAATGGATGGAAGAACTGGCACCTCGAGGTGGCAAACTCATTTGTATGATCCGCGGACGAAATGATGCAGATGCACGCGAGCGCCTGGCCGCAGTCTATCATGGAAACGACCCCGCACTCGAAACACATTTCGAGCAGCTGGCAGACAAACACTTAGAGGTCGTCGCCGGAGACCTTTCTCAAAAATATCTGGGTCTTGGTGAGTCGCGGTTTCTTGAAATCTCCGACGAAGTCGACCGTGTTGTGCATGTAGGTGCCTTCGTGAACCATAGGCTTGGATATGAACACCTTTTTGGCCCCAATGTCGCTGGTACCGGCGAAATTATTCGCATGGCCATTACCGGATCTCGTAAACCATTGGATTTTGTATCCACTCAAGCCGTCATTCGGTATTTGATAGACGGCAGCGGTAATGAAGAAGATGCACCGCTGCGATCTGAGATTAATCTCGTCGACAGCTATGCAATGGGTTATGCGGCAAGCAAATGGGCCGGTGAACACCTATTGCTGCGCGCGCACGAAAAATTCTCTATACCGATAAATGTATTACGTGGGCCCATGATGTTGGCTCACCGGACATATGTTGGACAGATTAACGCATCAGATACATTTACGCGCCTGTTAAACAGTATTGTTCTAACGGGACTGGCACCATATTCATTCTATGAATTGGACGATGACGGAACTCGCCAGCAAGCGCATTATGAAGGTATGGCAGGAGATGTTGTCGCTGCTGCAGTCATAGCGGTATCAAAACTTGATCACAATGAACTGCGCAATTTCAATGTTTCCAATTTCAATTTAGATGATGGATGCTCACTTGATACCTTTGTCGATGCGATCGAAACATATGGATATGACATCCACCGCATTCGTGATCATAGTGATTGGCTGAGCCGATTTCGTGAACGTTTGCAAAACCTGCCCGACGATCAAAAGCAGCAATCCGCTTTGAACATTCTTGGGGCCTTTGCAGCGCCATCCAAACCCGATCGAACGGGGCGTTCGTGCGATAACTTTAAAGACCTCATGCAATATCTCAGTACGGGAAGCATGATGCCAAGCGTCGATGAGGCATTCATCCATAAATGTCTGAGAGACATCGAAGCGCTCGGTATGATCCCAAGTCTTCCGCCCAACACCAACCAAGCTAAAGGCGAAACACAACGCACTGAATTGGAGGCTGCGAAGTAATCATGCGTGCAAACCTAGAATATGGACCAGATTCAGTTCCGCGTGCAGAAATGACGACAGATGATGTGCTTGCGGAAGCAGACTTGAGTGGGCAGTTAATATTGGTAACCGGTGGAACCACCGGTCTTGGTTACGAAACGGCCCGTGCATTGGCGTCGCACAATGCCGAGGTCATCATTACAGGACGCTCTGAAGAAAAAGGAAAAACAGCCTGTGAGAAATTGCGATCGGAGACGGGGAACACCTCAATTGACTACGGGGTTGTGGAACTCGGTTCTTTGAAAAGTATTCGAAGCTTTGTTGGTGAGTTTCTTAAAAAACATGATCGGCTAAACGTACTCATCAACAATGCAGGCGTAATGGCTTGCCCGCTTGGGCGAACTGAAGATGGTTTCGAATTGCAATTCGGAACCAATCATCTCGGGCACTTTTTGTTGAGCGAACTGCTTGTTCCAGCACTCAAAGGAGGTGCGCCTTCGCGTGTCGTCTCTTTAAGTTCCCGGGGTCACATATTCTCCGAGATCAATTTTGATGATCCCAATTTTGAGAAAAGAGAGTATCACAAATGGGTTTCTTATGGTCAGGCCAAGACAGCCAACGCACTCTTCGCCGTTGGATTTAATCAAAAGTACACTGAAGCCGGTATTGAAGCGTTTGCGGTCCACCCCGGTATGATCATGACGGACCTGGCCCGACACATGACCGAGGAAGATTTTGCGTTTCTGGGTGTTGGCAATTCAGAGAATGATGCTCCGTCGAACAGCAAAACAGTCCCACAAGGTGCGGCGACAAGCGTATGGGCCGCAACTGCGAAAGAATTGAGCGGGAAGGGCGGTGCCTACTTAGAAGATTGTAGCATCGCCCCAATCAATGATGATGCAAAGAAACCCGGCGGTGTTCGCAGTTATGCGATTGATGAAGAAAAAGCTCAGAAGCTCTGGGAGCTATCTGCCAATCTTGTAGGGTAAAGAAATTATCCGAAGGCATCTTGTTGAAGCCTCGTGTACAATGAGCGAAAATGCTCAAGGAAACGTAATCCTCCACGCGCGGGTAGCCATCTGACACAAATTTGGTCGATTCCGATTAGATCCCGCAGCGGGCGGACCACAGCACGGCTTGTTTGTAGATTGGCGCGCGAATGATCCTGTTCGTTGGAACCCGCCAGTTCCGACCTTTGGTAGTAATTTGGTCGGTGCCTCGATGAAGCAGCAGGCGGACATAACGTCGATGGACCGCATCCGCCATGCGCAGCCGCAGGTGCAACTGAACAAGTAAAGGACCCAACCACCCATTGCGCCTTTAAGACAATGAGTTCGGCGGCGACCGGGATAGGTATTTGTTCAATTGTTCGAGACGGGACACTCTCTGCGCGCGTTCGACTTCCAAACGGTCCATGATTGGCCAATAGGCCTCTCCTCCTTTATCTATGAGCTGTGCGATGAGCCGCATCGCACGTTCTATATCTGTCGTGTCAACGCAGCTCATCGTTTTCTTAGTTCACTTTGGCTCGATTCCAAACGAGTACACCCGTGTCGTCATCATCATTTGAAAAAAACGCTGCACGGATAGGGGCTGCAAAACTAGGATCATCCAGTTTTACAGACAAATACGGCGTTTCGCCATCCTTGCTCTCCTGGTGCCAGGCTGCGCCAAGTTCTGCACCACCTGCGTAAAGCCGGTAATCGGGTGCACTGTCATTTGCTTTGCTTGTGTTCGGAACAAGCTGAGCTTTGACATTGATCGTCATTGTCCGAATTGTGCCGGTGTATTTTCCATCCTTATGCGTAAACGCGCCGATTTGTGCCATGAGATCAGTCTCCTTTTCTGGGATTGGCATGAAGGGTTTTTCTGGCCCGCTTAAACCCGGCATCTGAGCCGAGAAAACTTTCCAGCATTGCCGGAACAAGCGTTTCTGGTCGCTCCTCCGGGCCATAGGTCTGGCGATAGATTTCCGCATAATCGGTCAGTGCGTCAGCGAGTTTCGGTGGCACTGCGATGGTCATGCGGATCTGTTTGCGGTCTGGCAGTTTCTGCAAACGAAGGGTCATCTTATCTGTCCTTGCGGTCTTAATATGAGATCCCGGGTCACCACGACGCGCAAAGGCGTTCCAGGCTGAACACGGATTGTGGGTTGAATATTCAGATTGCGTTCGACCGCGCGCTGGCCCGCCTGATTTAAGGTATCGGCGGACCCGCGGCGGATAGCGCGTTCGGTATCGCTGCCATCACTTCCGAGCTCTGTTCCGATACCAAGTATGGTTGCGAGACCTGCCGCCACAAAGACCCGGTCCCAATGATGATCTGTCTTGCCTGACAATCCGGCAAAGCCTTGCGCATCCGCGCCTGGCGCAGAGATGACGATCGATGACCCGTCCGGAAAGATAATCCGTTCCCAGACCAGCAATGCCCGCGACTGACCAAATGAGATTTCAGATTGGTATCGCCCAATCAGACGAGCCCCCTGAGGAATGAGAAGGTGCTGACCTGTCACTGTGTCAAAGACAGGTTGCGTGACCTGGGCCACCAATTGTCCTGGAAGATCTGAATTCAACCCAGTGATCAAAGACGCCGGAATGAGCGTCCCCGCCATGATCTGATAGGGGGAGGCCGGGCGTTGAATCGAATGCGAATTGTAAATTGCGCTGTCAGACGCAGCGCTGGCAAAGGCGGATTTTCGTGATTGCAGATTTGGGTCGCTCGGTCCGGGACGACCCGGGCGGTGTGGCTGCGCAGCGAGCGCCAGAAGCTCTGAGCCAAGATCAATGCCGAGAGGATCATTTGCCAGCGGGCGGCTGGTTGATGTGTTTCCAGAAGCGCTGGACGTTAGTTGAAAGAAGACAGGCGCGGACGCGGCTTTTTCCTCTAGTGCAGCAGCTTTGAGTTTTCTTGCGCGCTCAGCTTCAGCTGCCGGGTTTGGCCGAAAGTCTGGTTCATGTCCGCGCTCAGTTACAGGCTCGATCCCATAAGCACGCTCAGCCTGAAGGATTGTCGCGCCAAGATCGCCAGACAGGGCGGGCCCTAGTGTCGGGTAATCGGGCTGTTGAGGCCTGGCATCGCTATAACTTGCCGGAAGCTCACTCAGACCATCGGGCTTTCGCGTATTCTTAGTATTGTAGACCTCTTGCGGCGCGCTTGTGGTTGCTGAGCTTGGCGGCTGCAACGCCATGCTCATACCCGTGAACAGAGCAAGCATCATCAGAGCGCCGCCAACCATCAAGACCTTTCTATTGATCTTCGTTACCGGGCGCGGATTAGACCGGATCTGGAGTTCTTCTGAATGCTCGTCAAAGGTCAGCGGCTCGCCCATGGATCAGCTCCCAAACAGGCGCGCAAGAGGAGAGCGATTTTCGCTGCGCTGAATGCGGACCTTCACCTGTTTCTTTGCGCCCAGCCTCAGCTCAGCTGCACGAAACAAACGGTCGACGACGTAATACTTGCCGCGGATCCTGTAATTGACGAGCTCGGCATCGCCGCTCTCTCCAAGCACAAAAAGCGGCGGCATATCAGAGGTCAATGCCGCATCCGGCATCTGGATAAATACCTGACGGCCATCATCGAACACACGAACAGGTTTCCAGGCAGGGCTGTCACCGCTGAGGCGGTAGGCAAAATTGAGCTGATCCAGCTGAAGACCGGCTTCAATCGCGGGCGCATTCGCTCTTTGTGTTTGCGTTTTTCTGGCAGTGAGTTCAGCCAGTTCATCTGCCGGATAGCGCCAGGAAAGCGCTGCCATATAGCCGCTCTCCACACTTTCCAGTTCCAGATGATAGGTCCGGCGATCCGTCGCAATCATTAGATTGGTCCGAATGCCCGCACGAATAGGCTTTACCAGCACATGTCCGCGCGCCTTCGCACCAGCGCCAGACACAGTGTCGCCGACCACCCAGCGCACCGTGTCACCGGCAGACACAGACACCAGCTCTTCACCCGGCTGCAAGGCAATATCACTGACCTGTCCCGGGCTTGCATAAAGCCGGTAAAGCGCGCCTTCGGTGTAAGGATAGACCTGTATTGCATTTACGTAGCCATCAATAGATGGTTCAACTAAAGCGCTGGCGCGCCCTTTCTGAATTGCAGCGCTCGGTAGTAGCATTGCTTTTTCTGGGGACCCTGAGGCGTGCGCGCCAGCAATTTTCATCATCTGGCCGGGGAGGGGCAGGGGCGTCACGGTTTCGACGATTTGCGGTTCTGGCGTCTCGTCTTGCTTGAGCATGACAGCAGAGACGAAGGCCTCAGGGTCTATGCTCTCTTGCGGTGTCGTTGTGCAAGCGCCAAGCAAGATCAGTGCGCTGGTAAGTGTTATGAGTCTCATGGGGGTCAGTCTCCTGTGACAAGATCCTCTCCCCAGTTCAGGGAGTGGACATAAAGCCCAAGCGGATTAGCGCGCAGCGTTGCCGCATCGCGCGGGGGTTGATGGATAAGGGTGAACAGGCCCGTGAAGCGCTCAGCATTCATCAGCGCGCCATTCTCATAGGTTTTCTCGATCCAGCGCGCCTGAAAGCTCTCCTCAGAAATGCGCACAATACTGACCACATCGACCGTGCGGGATTTGCGGCCAATATCTGCAAAAGGATCATTGGCTTCAGCATAAGCGTTTAAGGTGATCGCGGCCTGGTCAGTGACATAATCATAGGCCTTCAGCCAGTTTGTTCGCACGACCACGGGATCGACCGAAAGCCCGCGCACATCCGAAATGAAATTTGCCAGATGATGCGCAATCTGAGCATCGCTTGGATTGTAGTGTTCGCTTGCAGGCCCGATTGCGCGCGCCGCGCCGGTCTCATCGACCTCAATAATATAAGGCGTGACCGTGGATTGCAGACTGCGCCAGACAAGCGCGGAGCTGGTCAGAAAACACAGCAACAGACACCCGAGCGCAATCAAGCGCCAATTCTTTGCCTGAACGCGGGCAGCCCCCATACGTTCATCCCAGATCTGCCCGGCTTTCTGATAGGGCGTCTCGGGAAAAGGGCTTTCGCCATACTGGGTCGCGGGTCTCTTAAACATCTATTCGTCCTTGTCCTGTAAGCTTGGCACCGCGCCGCCAGAGCCGCGGTCGCCATCGCGCAGCGTGTGGGCCGCAACTTGTCCGGCCTGCACTGTATTCTGACGTGCCTGCATACGCCGCGCCCATCCTGGCTGAGAGTTACCAGCTTCAGGTGCGGAGGATTGGCCGCCTGTGCCACCCGTTGCGCCCCAGGCCGCAGCGCGGCCCCGGCCATGCGCTTCCCGAATAGAACGAAGCGGTCTTCCAGCCTGTCTGCGAAGCGCATCGCTGCCCGCGCGCGCCATGCCAGCCATACCCGCCGCAGCAGCGCGAGGGCCGGAGTGCCCGGAAGAGGCAGAGCCCAGCGCGTATGCGGTTCTTGCCCCGCCCGTCATAGAGGCCCCTGCCTGCACAGCGCGTGACACGCCGCCTGACGCCCCGCCGATTGCCGCGCGCCCACCCATGCCCGCAACATAGGACCCTGCCGTTACTCCCGCCGCAGCCCCTGCTGCAGAACCTGCGCCGAGTTGCGGCGCGCCGGTTATCAGTCCGCTCGCAATGCCAGGGGTAAAGATGCCCATCCAGAGAAAGACAATCGCCGCCAGCATCGTGCCCATGACTTGCGCCAGCGTCACATCCGTATCTGTCCGGAACGCTTCGGTAACCGAGGCAAACAAGGTCGAGCCAATACCAATCACAACCGCCAGCACCATCAGTTTCACGCCAGATGTCACGACATTGCCAAGCACCCGCTCGGCGAGGAAGCTCGTCTTGTTCCAGAGCGCGAACGGCACCAGGACAAAGCCTGCAAGCGTCGTCAGCTTGAACTCCAGAATGGTGATGAAAAGCTGGACGGCCAGCACAAAGAACGCGATCATGATCACCGCCCAGGCAATGAACATCACAATGATCATGATGAAATTGTAGAAAAAGGAGATCGGCCCCAGCATGTCGCCAATCTCCGCAAGCAGTGGCTGCGCGGCGCTAAAGCCAACCCCGGCAACAAATCCCGGCCTTAGCAAATCAGCCGCCGTCATGGTGCGCCCTGCAGCTGTCACCCCAAGCTCGGCAAAGCTGTCGAAGATCACATTGGCAAGGAATGAGAAATTGCCAATCACAAAGGCAAAGAAACCAACATAAAGGACTTTCTTGATCAGCCCTGCCATCACGTCGGCGTTCTGTGACATCGCCCAGAAAAGCCCGGCAAGCGTGATATCAATGACGATCAGTGTCGTAGAGAGATAGGCAACATCACCTGCGAGCAGGCCAAAGCCGGTATCGATATAGGCGATAAATGTCGCAAGGAAGGTGTCGATCACATCCATACGCTAGTCACCCAGAAAACTCTTGGTACGCGCGCGCCCGCGCTCAGCCTCGGCAAGCTCTCTTGCCTGCTCCAGTGCTTCAGCCCGGTAATGGGCCGCCATCATGGCTTCAATCTGCATGAGCTGCTCAGTTTGCAGAGCCTCGATCTCATTGCCCGCCTGCAAGGCCTGTAAATTGCCTTCTGCAGATTGACTGGCAGATAAAAGGGAGTTCAGGTTTTCTGTATCGGCGCGCGAGGAAGAAACGACCGCAGCCGTTACGCTAAGGCTTTCCCGGTAGGCCGCGCGCGACTGTTTCCAGCGCGCACGGGCCTCTTCGACCAGTTCTTTCTGGCGGGGCGGCGCGCTGCCATAGTCTTCCGGATAGATGATCTCATACTCGCGCTCGATCTCTTCTACTTTGTAGCCAATGCCTTCCGCGCCGCGCATAAGATCTTCGATCTTTTCTAGGCGGCGGGAAATATCATCCGCAATCGTATCTGGCAGGCGCTCGAGATCGCGCGCCATATTCTCCAGCATCTCAATCTCATGCGTGAGCTGCTTGATCTGATTATTGATCTCCTGCAGGGCGCGCACCGCCTGATAAATGTTCTGAACATGATTGGCGGGGTCATAAACCGTGACCTGCGCGCTTGCTGTCTTGCAGAGCTCTAAGCTCAATGGGGAGGTAAGCAGACAAGCAGGAAGGAGGATATGTTTCAGCATATCGTCACTCCGCGGCCATGAGGGTCGTGGAAGAGGGGGCGGTCAGGATTTCTGATACCTGGCCCGGATAACGGGCAAGCAAATCAACGGCCCAGCCAAACCCTTTTTCAATCAGCCAGTTCTCTGCAAAACCGTCGCCTTCTGTCTCGGCCCATATCCGGTCCATGAGAGACTGATCGGCAGGGCTGGAGGCACCTGCGAATGCTAAAGCGACCGGTCCAAGGTCCAGATCGACAATCCGGCAACCCAGCGGGGACTGATAATAATAATCACGCTTCGGGGCGGCCTGACTGATCAGCGTGATTTGCCGATCATTGAGCCCGAACTTTTCGTATATTGCTTTTGATTGCGGTTCTGAAGCGCGTTCATTGGCAAGGAAGATCCGCGTCGGACACGACTCGATCAGCGCAGGTGCAATCGATGAATTTGCCACATCCGACAGGGACTGGGTAGCAAAGACAACCGATACATTCTTCTTGCGCAGCGTCTTCAGCCATTCCCGGATCCGCGCAGCAAACGCTTTATTGTCGAGGAAGAGCCACGCCTCATCCAGAATGAGCAGGGTCGGGCGTCCATCAAAGCGTTGCTCCAGCCGGTGAAACAGATATTGGATGACCGGAAGCGCCGCATTCGGGCTCTGCATCAGAGCTTCCATCTCGAAACACACCGTGTCTGAGAGCATCAGCGTATCCTGGTCGCCATCGAGACGGCGGCCATACGGACCTTCCAAAGTATAAGGACGAAGGGCTGTTTGAAGATCAGTATCGGTCAGAAGAAGCGAGAGACCGGTGAGCGTGCGTTCTTTCATCGGGGCGCTGGAGAGCGATTGCACCGCGTCCCACAGTTTTGCCTTATGATCCGGGGTGAGCGCCAGGCCTTCTTGTGAAACGAGATCGGCAAGCCAGTCAGCGGCAAACGCCGCGCCGCCTTCAGTGTCAACGTCTCTCAGCGGTTGCAGCTGCGGCGCGCCGCTACCCCCAAACTCAATATGCTCCCCGCCCATGCCAAGTGTTGCCGCCCGCGCAGACTTGCCCTTGTCAAAGATAAAGACCTGTGCGCCCTCATAGCGTTTCCACTGCAGAGCCATCAGCGATAGCAGAACAGATTTGCCCGAGCCTGTCGGGCCAACCGCAAGCGTATGACCGACATCGCCAACATGGAGGTTCAGCCGGAACGGTGTCGTGCCGTCTGTCTGCGCCTGGATAAGCGCCGGGGCGTTTAAGTGCGTATTCTGCTCCTCGCCGGCCCATACCGCCGATATCGGCACCATGTGCGCAAGGTTGAGCGTGTGCAGGATGGGTTGGCGGACATTGGCGTAAACATGTCCCGGCAATGATCCAAGCCAGGCATCCACCGCATTCAGCGTCTCTCTTATGACCGTAAACCCTTTGCCATTGATGATGCGCTCGGCCTCTCGCAACTGCTCATCCACGATCCGGCGATCATCATACGACACAGTTAGTGTGGTGGTGACATAGCCAAAGGACACAAGGTCGCTGCCAAGCTCTTGCATCGCTGCATCGGCGTCCACCGCTTTATTGTCAGCATCGCTATCGAGAAGCGCGGCTTCTTCATTAAACATGGTCTCGCGCAGCACAGCGCCGATCGACTTGCGTTTGGCAAACCAGTGGCGGCGCTTCTTGCTTAAGACTTTCTCGGCTTCCGCTTTGTCCATCGCGATAAACCGCGTCGACCATCGATAAGCAAAGCCTTGCCGGTTCAGCTCATCAAGGATCCCCGGCAGCGTTGAAGACGGAAACCCCAGGATTGTCAGCGTGCGCAGATGCGCGTCGCCAAGCATGGGCTCCAAGCCGCCTGTAAACGCCTCATCTGCTAAAACCGCATCCAGAAAGACCGGCAGGTCCGGCGTCTTCACGCTGTGACGCTTGGTGGAGATACCCGAATGCAAATAGGTGAGCGTTTCATCATCGCTGAGCGGCGAAATTTCAGCGAGGCACGTGGATAGAAGATCATGGGTGCGTGCAGCCTGCTGCTGGAAGCTTTCCAGTCTTTGCCGCCAGGTCACAGCCTCTTCTGTGTCTGCCCGCTCGATCAGCGCTTTCTCAGCGCGCGTGCTGGTATCAGCCGGGGGAAGCCAGAGCAGGGTGAGATAGTAAGCGCTCTCGAACCTGCGGCCAGCTTCTTCATTCTGCAAAGCGCGTTCTTCATCAACAAGCCAGCTGACAGGTTCCGGGAAGCAGCTTTCCGGATAGTCTCTGGCTTCACGTCTTTGCGCTTCAAAGAAGAGCGCCCAGCCACTGCCAAACCGGCGCAGCGCATTGTTCACCCGCGCTGTAACCGCCACAAGTTCTGCGTCCGTCGAGCTTTCCAGATCTGGCCCCCGATACCTGAAACTCGTCTGAAAACTGCCATCCTTATTTAGGATGACGCCAGGCGCGACCAGCGCGGCCCAGGGCAGATAATCTGCCAGGAGTTTAGGCCTTGCAGCATATTCCCGAAGGTTCAGCATGACAGATGCTCCTTATGGCGCACCGACCGGCTGAGAACCGCCATGAAATCAGGATCGGTTCTGGCAGCAAACACCGCCGCGGAATGCCCCATCACCCAGAACACAAGACCTGGGATCCAAAGCCTTAGTCCCAGCGCGATCACGGCCGCGAGCGTTCCAATCAATATAGCTGCGCTTCTGGGGGCACCTGCCATCAGGATGGGCTCTGTCAGGGAGCGGTGCAGCGGGATTTCATAACCGTCTGCCATCAGATCAAAGCTCCACCGCCGAATGAGAAGAAGGTGAGAAAGAAGCTGGTCGCGGCAAAGGCGATCGAGAGACCGAACACAATTTGAATAAGCTTGCGCATACCGCCGGACGTCTCTCCGAAAGCGAGAGCAAGGCCCGTCAGCGTGATAATGATCACCGCTACAATCCGGGCAACCGGTCCTTCGATCGATTGCAGTATTTGATCCAGCGGCCCTTCCCAGGGCATGCCGGTTCCAGCCGCATGCGCAGGTACAGCGACAATCAGCGCAGCGGTAACAGCCGCAGCAATCTGAAGGGATTTATGAGCGCCGCGCAGCGGCAAATGGTGTGTCATGACACCTCTCCATTCTCGACAAGTGAAAAAGACGGGGAGACAAGCGGCTCGGTTTGATATCCGCTGCCATCAAACCCGGTGACTTTGATTGCCTCACTGATCCGGCGCGCGCCATTCTCGCGCTCCATAAAGACAATGACATCAATCGCTTCAGCGATAAGATCGAATGCGGCGCGCGGGGTCGCTTCCAATGTTAACTGCTCAAGACGCGTCAGCGCTCCATAAGCAGAATTGGCATGAAGGGTCGTAATCCCGCCAGGATGGCCTGTGCTCCAGGCCTTTAGGAGATCAAGCGCCTCGCCTCCGCGGACCTCGCCGACGACAATCCGGTCCGGGCGGAGCCGCAGCGTTGAGCGCACGAGTTCTTGCAAGGAGGTTTTCCCGCGCTCGGTTCGAAGCTGAACACTGTTTGGGGCCGGCGATCGTAGCTCTCTTGTATCTTCGAGAATAACAAGGCGATCTTGCTGAAAGCCAGGGTCCGCCAGGAGTGCATTCGCGAGTGTGGTTTTTCCCGATGAAGTGCCGCCCGCGATGACAATGTTCGCGCGCTCGGCCGCAGCCCTTTCAAGCGCCCATGCGATCGGCGGCGACAGGACGCCCTGATCCAGATAATCCTGGAGCGAATAGGGCGAGGCGGCAGGTTTGCGGATTGAAAAACAGGGCGCTTCAGAAATCGGTGGGAGACATCCTTCAAATCGCTCTCCGCTGCCGGGGAGCTCAGCAGAAACGATGTTAGAGGAGGGGGAGGAGCGTTCTCCCACCGATGAGGCAACCAGACGAATAACCCGCTCACGCGCGGCGCTATCCAAATGCTCGTGGCTCTGAATGATGCCTTTGCCAGCTTGCTCAATCCAGACACGGCCATCCGGGTTGGCCATGATTTCAATCGTCAGCGGATCTGCGAGCGCGTCTCTCACCACAGAGCAAAACGCGGTGCGAAGCATGGCGCTGCGCCGCTGATCTGTTTCTATATTGCGTGAGAAACCTGACATGGGGTTTGGGTCCGCCTTTCTTTGATGACAGGCCCATCATCTCATTTGCGGACACCTCGCATCAGTTGGCGGCGGAGCCATTCTGCGCAAGGGCGTGCAAGGGTTTACAAACCCATGCAAAACCAAGGTCGCCGGCCTGTAGCAATTGCAACAGATCGCGCATGCTTCATAAAAAATATGCAGTAAAAACAACAGTCTTGGAACGCTGTTTGCAGTTCGCTCATAAATAGAGGGAGGGCCGATGAAAACTTTCGATTTAAGTGCGGATGCGCGATTATCAGACTATAATTATCTATCATGTCTGACCAAGGATCGCTGGGCCTGGGAATATGCGCGCCGAAATAAAGAACTCCAGAACCATGCCGCGCGCAGCTCTGAGCGCGATGTCTCGGTCAAGACGTCCCGGGACGGCGTGGTCAGAATCCTGCGCCCGCGCACCCCGCAAAAACTCGCAGAACGCTGGGGGCTGGTATTCATACCCGATCCGGATCTGAACGCCTTCGAAGCTGACGCGATCTGGAGCCACTATGTGTTTCCGGATCAGGTCGAAGTCAATTGTACCCCGCGCAAACCCGGGCAATCCTGCGATATCTGGGAGCGCACACGCCACCACTGCGATGTCACTCACATAACCGACCGCGCGGCTCGGGAATATCTTCTGCTGCGAAGCGGCGGATGCGCCATACAGGTCCGCTGCACCGGCATGTCTATGCTGAGCCTTGAACCAGTGCGTATGAAACTACAGATCTCCAATATGGAAGCCTATGACACCAAGCTGAAAAACCAGAAGGAAGCTTTAAAGCTATTCGCTGCCCGCAAAACAATTCCAAAACCTAAATGGACCAAGACTACACAGATCCTGCGCAATGGGCTCATTGCGCTGGATAGTCTGGAGCAGGGGCTCTCGCGCCGGGAAATCGCCGCCCTTATCTACGGGGACGAGGCTGCAGGTGAAGACTGGGGCGATGACAGCTCGTCTCTTCGAAGCCAGCTGCGCTATGTCATCAAGAAAGCCGAGGCCTTGCGTGATGGCGGTTATCTGGTCGAGCTCCTTGGCGCGCGGCTTGGTCCGGAAGTCGAGACCTTCCGCTAGAGCTATCTCTTTCCTCTGCGCCGTACACATAATTCCTGTATGCAGCGGGGGCAGGCGGTACGCGTGTATGCCGGAGCGCGCCCAGCCCGCAAGGGGGCGGAACTCTATACGTATTGATCGTCTTTAGGTGTCCTACCTACGGCAGCCCCTTGCGCGCCGGTCTTAATCGCTCTGGCTTGAACGCGTCCTCGCCGCCCACCCCCGCTTATCCTGGCTAAATTCCAACAGGGCGGAGAAGAGGAGAAATCACATGACCTTGTCGCAAGCCCCAAATTCAGACCCAGCCAATGCACCAACAAATGAGCCGGCGCAGCCACGCATTTATGTGGCATGCCTGGCGTCCTACAATAATGGCATATTGCATGGGCGCTGGATCACCGTGACAGACCCCGCCACCATTCGCGCAGATGTTCAGTCCATGCTCGCCGCCTCACCCGATCCCTACGCTGAAGAATGGGCCATCCACGATTATGAAGGCTTTGAAGACTGCCACCTGTCAGAATACGCCTCCTTCGAGACCGTCTGTGACCTTGCGGACTATATCGCCGAATATGGCGAGCTTGGCGCGAAACTCTACACTGCCTTTGGCTCAGACCTGTCTGAGGCCCGCGCTGCCTTTGAAGACTATGCCGGTCAGTTCAGCTCAGCAGCTGAATTTGCCGAGCAGCTGCACGAGGATATCGGCACCCAGATACCTCAGTCGCTCCAATACTATATCGACTGGCAAGCCCTCGCCCGCGATATGGCGCTCAACGGCGAAATCATGGTGTTCCAACTCAGCTTCGATGAAGTCCACATCTTCTGGCGGCGCTAATTGCGCTGCCTCATTTCCCATAGGTAGAGATCTGCTTGCCGAACATATCCGTGCGGTTCCAAACCGGAAAAATCTCCGCCTGGCGTGCACCGCACATTGAGCAGCGCGCCTTGGCGCGAATACTCAGCACGGTCTCCTTGGGGCTAAAGGCTTCTGCTTCCAGAATGGTCTGGCGGCGGCACGTAGACACCTGGCAAATGATCTCCAACGCGCCCACACCGGCCTCAATCAGTTCGGACAATAATGGGGGAGGACCGGTCAGTTTCATGGCAGCCCATCAAGCGAGCGGGGCTCCCCCGGTCAAATGACGATCCGGAAATCTCACAGAAAAGCGGACATCCAACCGGACTTGAAACCGACCTCTGTTTGATTATTGCTCGTAAATTCTGCGCAATGCGTGACTTAAAACGCGGACATTCATCTACATGTGTGAAGCGCAAAATGCGTAGGTTTGCGTTCCTGCATTAACGCACCCCGTTCACGCGAACGCTTCCTAAAGAAGACTGTCGTCGCGCTAGGTCTAAAGCGGCATCTGTGGATAAGTCAGCAAAACTTCTGGAGAACTAAAAAATATCGTAAGTAGTAATAGTCCCAAACACACGCAGGCCGTGTTGATTTCGGTTTGGTGAAACCCTCAACAGAAAGAGGGACAATCATGACACTTCCAAACACACCCGCCGACATCCGGACGAAAATCGAAACGCTCCTCGCGCACCTCGATCTCATTCAAACCTACACGCAGCTTATTTCCGAAATCGAAAGACAGAGCGCGCCGAATGACCTGCATGACCGCAAGACGCGCCTGCAAATGACAACGCTCCTCTCCAGACCAGAAAGTCTATACGCACTCCTGATGATCTATCTCGCACCACGCGCAGTTTCAGACGGTACGCGCCGCATCACTCCGGGTCTTCCCTACAATCGTAGGGTACCGCTAACCAAAGCCGGGCTCGCCTCAGCGCTCTGGCAACACTCGCATTTAAAGCAAAGAACAATTGAGCCAACGCGGGCGCAGTATGTTCAAGCCTCACGTATCATTGATGCTGCGCTTGCCTTCAATCTGGCAGGTCCTGTTCCGGGCCCAGACAAAAAGCAAAGACCCGTGACCGCAACGCCGGACCTTGAGAACCTCATTCGCCTCTTATCGGTGCAACTCGAAAAGCGTGAGCCTTCACACGAGCAAGCTTTGCGCACGGTAGCCTATGCGCGCTGCTCTCAGCCTCATTTGTCCAGAGACGCTGTTGCCGGACCCATTAGAGAAGATCGGTCGACAAACCCACAACCGCCAGGATCGTGAAAGCGGCGATCAAAATCCAAAACCAAATTGGCGGGTTAGGCGGGGTATATTCCGGATGATTGTCCCAGCCCATTAATCGGTGCACCAGTCAGGCTTCTGCGCAAGGGCTCGGCGGCCCTTATGTGGCCAGGGCGCAAGCTTACCAGCATCAACGCCAGCCTGGGCAACATCCAGACCATCTACGGCGAGATCGATCACCTCCCGGTCATAGCGATCTGCGCCGTATTTCGCGGTGATCTCTAACGGCTCCATACGCGTGAGATCCACCATGTATTCCTTGGCAATATAACCAAGCACGCGCTCAGCCTCACATTTTGCGCCGCCGCGCGCGCCGACACCGCCTGTCTCTGGTGCATCAACATTCGCCAACCGAAACTTCATTCCATTGATCCGGCCACTATCGCCGTCAGACCAGTAGATCTCATTGACGGTTTGATTGACCTGCTGAACCTCTGGTGCAGCGCAAGAGGTCAGGAGTAGGGCGGAGAAAGCAATAATTGATCTCATAGAGGGATCATGCAGTGTTCGTCTTGAGATTCAATCTTGATTGCCGCCTGAGCACCAATCCGGGCGAGGCTCCAACTCGTCTTTTCCACTATGTCGCCATCGTTTGTAATGTCCCTCTGCGGACGCCAACGATGCTAAATCCTTACCGTCCACGGCGAGTTCCAGGAGATGGCGCTTACGAGGTGTTCTATCTCTACCATGCGAGTCGATGATCGAAACTGTTTTGGTCTCGGTTTGCTGCTCCACAAATTTTTCCGCTGCTTTTCCGAGTATGCGCTCACGTTCGCATTGCGCTGCGCCGACTGCGGCTCCAACACCGCCCGTTTCTGGAGCATCCCAGTCTTTAATGCGAAAATCCAAGTCAAACGGATAATTCTCAAAGCGAAGTTTTCCGCTATCTCCGTCATCCCATTCAATCTCTGCAATAGCCGGAAATTTGCCGTCGATACGTTCAGGAAGATCCTGTGTTGCGCCTGCCATACCCCAAAGCAAATAACCTGCAGCCAAACCACCCGCGCCGCCTAAAAGTAGCAACAATACAGATCTCATCCTTCACCCTCCACAATATCGACCTTGCAGAACGCAATTTGTGCACTCCGGTATACCCTACGTTCGTTGGGTGCCGTTCTAGTAACCGTGGCGCACTGCTTCTTTGTCGCTTTGTTTTTACGGCAATACCGATATGGCAAAAAGCCGACCTTTTTTGTTTCGATTTCAAATTGAATGTCGTAATGCTTGTCCCTGTGAGGGAGAAACAAAATGAGGCTAGGGGTTAGAATTGCGGCAGCCTTGGGTTGGCTGAAGCGAAACTATGTTCTCATCGCGTCGGTACTCTTTTCTGCATGTACGCTCGGGCTCATGAGTATATGGAGCCTTCAACCCGATCTGGTTCCTTTAGTTGGCTCGAACGTCTCTTCCATTCTGATGCCGAACTTAACGAACTGGCATTGGGTCGGGGCATGGCTATCTCTGGGCACATTCGTTTTACTTAGCTCGTTCCAACTGGTTGGCCGGGTAAAGGGCGCGTTCTTCTGCAGCCTTCTGGCAATGCTCGTTAGCTCAATTGGTTGGGCGATTTTAGAATACGGTTCCCCCAATCAGGTGGAAACAGCGATACAAGGCTTGATGCTTTCGGCATTTTGGGGCGGGTGGATAGTCCTGCAACTTACGACCTTTGATCTTATCTGGTTGGGCGATGACAGTGATGAAAGATGGTGGCCGAAACGCAATCTATCGGATCACAATGGTCGATCGTTTAGGGAACACTTCGTGTTCCTGTTTTTTAGCCTCATCGGATTGACGCTCATCGCAAGCTTGTGGATTTGGCCTGGGGCAAACCTTGGTCAAAGACAAGCATTCGATAGCAATTGGTCAGCATCCCTTGTTTTCTCATTGCTCGTGATCACAGCATTTTTCCCACTATTGAGAGGTAATTGGTTGAGTGCTCGTGCCCATGCAACAGCGGCAAAACGCGCTTTCTGGCGCAAGGACGTCGTGTCACCATTGTCATTTGTCGTGATCGTTTCAACCTTAATTGCGGTATCATCGCTGGCATACTTCGCTGCGAAATATGTGTCAGAAGAAATCAGTGTTGCGATCAGTTATGCGACATTCGTAGGTGTTTTTGTGCTTTTCCTGGTCGTCATCAGCACGCCGCATATCCTAAATTATCATCGCTACAGAAATGAAAAAGTAGCCGCTCAGTTCGACCAATATCCTCCAGCAATGGCAGGACTGGCTATTCCTCTCCACACGCCAGCACAGTGGTTGAGCTATCTCGATACATTTATGGTCAAGGTTATCGCGCCATTGTCCGGGGGCACCCAAAAACGCTTTGCGCATGTGCACGTCATTTTAATCTTAAGTTTTCTCAGCTTGCTCGGATTAGTATTGCCTAGGCCATTTGGACTTGTTCCAATCGTAATTGGAATTTTGCTCGCCATTGCATTGGGACGGCGATGGGCATGGATTGAAGAAGACCGTGAAACCGCGTCTAGGTTAGAACAAACCAACGGATCAAATATTCATCTCGGTTTCGAAAGTGACTTAAAAGATGAAGCCCTCACCGGGTACGTTGGACTTTTTATATTGGTGCCTCTCACCCTTTACCAAATTCAGGACATCACCGGCTTCCAACCGAGATTGGCGGAACAGTCGGGAAATATTCTGTTTGTCTGGATTGCATTTTTTGGTGGCGAACTCGCAAAAGCGGTTCCATTCGTTGATTGGTGGGACATCTACGGAAACTCAGATTTATCATCTACCGGCAAGCACCTTACCTTTGCGTCTCGCGCTGCAGTCGACCTGATTATTTTGGCAGCCCTGTTTCAGGCGCTTAAGATTTGGCAGCGTAATCGCGTGCAAACGACACTCTATGCTGACGGACACTTAGAAGCCTTTGATCCCTTCAAAGAACAAGAATTCTTTAGCCGTGGCGTAATCAGGCTTGCAGAGGTCAATACGGCACAGAGTGCAGGTGGTTCCTCCTCTAACCAAGAAGGCCCCTTGGGAGCTCGAATTGAGCAGCTTAGAAAAGAAAAACGCCTGATAGTATTGAATGAATTAGGTGCTCGTTCGACTTATTTTGAAGTTCGCAAAAGTTTCATCGAGAGAATTGAAGAACATGTGAAAGCAAGAGGGAAGATTCTCAGGGAGTCCTCTAGCGTATATGAAAGTCCTGCTCCGTACAGTCGGCAGCGACTGGCTGAGCTCATAAAACAATCACACGACCAAGACTTACGTGCCGGGGCGCACTGGATGATTGATCGTTGGAGCGTTTTGGTTGGAACACCCCTCGATCAACTAGGCCAGATTGCTCAGCGCTGGCAAACATTGCAGTTTCCCGCTGACAATGACACCAATGCTTTTGCAACGATCAACTTCAAACGCATCCAAAAGATGGAGTTCGAACGCATACTTGTCGAGCTTGCTTCGTCGAACTGGATCAACCGAATTCGGCAACAAGATGTAAGCGATCTAATGAATTGCCTCCATCGTGTGCGAAAGGAAGTGGAATTTGATTTTTCTCGAATTCTCGCGCTCGAAATATTCGCCCGTCTCAATACAGTGTACGCCGTCCTGTTTCTCTCAAAGTTTGTAATGACGAGCAATCACTTAGAGAAGAATGAGGATTGGAGACGAAAACTCATTGCAAAGGCGGAAGGACCCAACCCTGAAATGAGACTTGGTCGTGCTGAGATGAGAATGCGCGCTTATGATGCCGCTGCAGGTATCTCGCTAAACCCAAGCGCTAATGATCAAGCCAGAAGAGAAGCGCATTGCTTGCTTGAGTTGATGGCGGGCGGTGACGGAGCAGAGGATTCTACCGAACGCGCGAGAGATCTGGCGGAGAAGTGCCGTTCGACTTTAGAAGCAGAAGGTCTCATTTAGAATTACGGTATTGGCAGGAACGCGAGTAAAAGGAGACGTAGGAGTTTGTGCGTATTCTATATTGTTGCAACATCGAGAGCGTCTGTACGAAAGTCCTCTGTTCAACATTGAAAGCCAACTATTTGCTTAGTCTTTTGCACTTAAACGAATATTCGTTGAGGCGTAGCACGTTCCTTATATATAAAAGTCGTTATTGAGTGGAAATACTTAGAGGTGTATGCGTCGTCAGCTTGTTTTCCCTTTTGTGTCTGGACACGATGAAAGATTATGGGCGTGCGATGTCTGGCGCGCCGCAAGTGCAGCGATACTAAGCGCATCTGCCGTGACGAAACTACAGCTGCTCCAGACTTGCTATACAGCTAGACCGAATGCCGGATAGTCGCCGATTCCTGATGAGCGATAAGGCGCATAGAAATATCCCCTATCTCCCCATCCTTCCCCGAAACTATTCTTGACAATCCAGCCGCCGAAATTGTCATCATATCCAACAATTGTCGCGACATGCCCGAATGTCTCATTTCGAAAATCGACTTCATACGGGTTTAAGCCAACCCATTCTACGAATGCCCAGTCAATTGCCATAGCGGCCGCAACGGGCGTACCGTTTTGCAGAGCGTACTTAATTTCTTCGTCGCCCGAATAAGGGTCCAGCAAAGGAACGTAGATATCGCACTGGACGCTGCAATAGCTGTCTGTCCAAGGGAAAGGTCCTTGGTCTGCGAGCGGCACATACTGTTCGCTAAGACGATCTCGAACTCCTTCGGGATTGGCCCCATTCGCGCAATCGAGATTTGACGAACATGTGTGAATCCATCCGGCTGCCACCTCCAGGTTGGTTTTTTCAACTGCCAGATAATAGCTTTCGATAATAGCGGCGAAAGCGAATGCCGTGCAAGATGCATCACATGGAAATTGTTGCCGAACTGGGGTGATAAAACCTTGCTTGTGAAGATCCACGTTCGAAAGTTCTTGCAGGATCATTGCTTTGCGATCAGTGCCCTGGAATTCACCAGGTGCATATCGCGTGAAGAATTCAGCTTGCGGCGGTGTAAATTTGTGTAACTGATCGCTCATTCGACACCGAGCTCTGTAAGTTTTATCGTGGCTTCAATGTTGGCAATGCGGGCCTGTTTTTCGAGTGTATCTGCCGACAGCATATTGATTGTTTCTTGGCTGTCAGTTGGTGCTGGAGGATTAAGTTTGGCTTCGGCTTCTTTAATCGCCACTTCAGCTTGCAGCCGCTTTAGCGTCTTATCCAGCTCAGATTGCGCTTCTGCTTCGCGCGCAGCTTCGAGCGCCAAAATTTGACCTGTAAGGGCTTCTGAAGCCGACATGACCGATGAAATTGGCGCGGCGATTTGCTTGTACCCTGCTTTTGATAGGTAACCCTTGTCAGTAAACTCAATGGTATACTCGACACTCTCAAATGGGTCCGCCGAGATGATAAGTTTGTTGATGAATCCAAGTTGAGCGACAGTCGCTTTATGGTCATCAATTTCCTCGAATTGAGCGTCATTATTGAGATCAAAGCTGCTTGGTTTCGAGTTTTGAAGTTTCTCAAAAACAAGTCTGGCTGGTTGTGGCGTGCGGTAGGCGATACCTTCTATTTTAGATAGTGAATCTACACCTTTTGAGTCCGTTCCATTTGCGGTGCTATCTGCTTCCAATCTGAAAAAGACAGATACGCTGCGTTTTTGTTCGCCTGTTGGGTCACCAACCCATTCCTTTAGAACCTTCTCTGGAAGCTCATAGGCACTCGTGCGCCCACGTTCGCCGCCAGACATTGGCCAATAGATGGGGTCTGTCGTGTCCGATATTGGCTTTAGCAAGTCTGCGACGAGTGCTGTTTGGGTCGCTACGGCCGCTTGCGCCTTTTGTACGTCTTTGATTTTCGTCATGATGTTTGAATCAAGACCAGGATCGCTTGCATCAACGATCCCATCGTAATCGGCAATCAGCTTCGTGAGTTGCGCTTTTTCATCGTTCAGCGTTTTGGTGCGTGTTTTCAACTCGGCCAACCCTTCATTTGCGGCCTTCACTTTTTCTGGAATTTCATTTTTTACGTTGCATACATGCTCAGGAGCGCCAGAAAAACCACCTGGCACGCCCATGGCTGCCCCTGCAATCTTTATGGCTGAAACAAGGGCTGGACCAGCTTCATCTTTGACCGTCGCATTAATGGATTTCAGCATCCGGGTGTTTTCATGAAAGGTGATTTCAACGCCAGCTGAATTGAACGTGGTGGAAAGCGAACCAGGATCGATCACGAAACGCGCTGCAGAATCTTCAATTGAGCGTTCGACTACATCAAAGGTCGTTGCGACTTTCATTTCCGCAGGTTTGAGATCCTTTCCAGTACCTGATTTGGCGATACATTTGGCTATTCGCCGTGTGATCTTAATTTCAAACTGTGTCATCGGTAAAGCGTGCACAATACCGGTTTGGGCTGCAGCTTGCTTCGGATAGGGCTTGACGGACAAGGTTGAACTGCAACTGGTAACAAGGAGTGCAGGTACGGCAACGACTAGACTTACGAGTTTCATGTGGTCCCCACCATATAAATTTTGTCAACACTTGGTAGCGAGAATGACCAAGCAACTACGTTAAATTGAGAACAGCGAGACATTTAAGCTCTTCAGAGTCAAGTAGGGAGTTAGCGAGAGCTGGCTTTCATGAGCCCAGCAGATCTCTTTACTGAAGATTTCGTATCGAAAGCCCAGGCGCATGTCCAGAGTTTCCCCGCGATTCACCAATGACAGCCTGATTGCGAACAAAACCAGACGTTAGGGTCCTGGAGTGTTTGCAACACCAGCTGGAGCAAGCATCTCTTCCAACCATGTGATCGAGCCTCCCGTTTCATCGCATCTCGTAAAAAAAGCCCGCTGCTTTGCGCGGGTAAATGCCACAAAAAACGACTTCATTTCCTCGGAATCGGGTCTGAGACTCCACCAACTCTGGCCGTCTAATCCCAAGAAGATCATGGTATGGAACTCCAGACCCTTGCTCTTGTGGATTGTCATTAGAGGAACCTCGCCAAGCCCTTCGAAACGGTCCAGCGTTTCGCTCCATGAAGCTGCGTCTTCCGCGCACTCTTGCATCAATGCAATGACGCCGCTCTTTATTCGATTGTAATCTGCGTCCCTGCGGTAAGCTGCAACGGAACTGCGGAACGCGCTTTCGCCCAAACAGTCCATCGCTAAAGTGAAAAGCCTCGCACTCCGGTCTCGACTGACGGCGCGCTGCATGGCTGATCTGATCGCTGAAACAGAGGCCTCCAATTCATCACGAATCGCTTCTCCTCCAACCTCATCGTCTTCTTCGATCGCTCGGAGTGTCCGTAAAACATCGAGGGACGAATCCCAAGCTTCCGGGGCTTTGCCCGTCGATCCAAGACGCAATAGGGGGATCACCGCCCGGGTCAGTTCCTCCGTCAGAGTGTCCTGTATAGGAACACCCCCCACAATGCGGGCCACGTTTCTAAGTGTTAGACCATTGGCCGCGAAGGCATCTCTGAAATCGGCCTCCACAGTGTCTGCTTGCATACGAACCAGTAACGCGAACTCGTGCGGCTCCGCGGTTCCGTCCCGAACTTCGCCAGCGATCCATGCTGCGAGGCCAGTTTGTTCCTCCTCCTTCGTCGAGTAGGTCCAAATTGCCGCTACATCTCCGTCGGTTTGCCGGTTCGCTTTCGCCTCAATCTCAGGGCTTTCTTGATCGATATGTTGGGCAATAACATGTTGGATACTGACCAGGTCCTCATGGGATCGCCAGTTCGATAGGAGAGTCACTTCTTCAGTCTCAAAATCGGCTGCCAAACGGTCGAAACCATCGGGCATCGCACCAGCCCACCCCATAATTCGTTGTTTATCGTCGCCGACTGCTGTCAGCTTTGTACTCGATCCCAGAAACGCCGTCTTTAAGAGCTCGTATTGCGCCTCTGTGGTATCCTGGAACTCGTCCAAGAATACGAACGGGTACGTCAGTCGCAGCGCGCCGCGAATGTTAGGGCGAATCCGCAGCAAGTATTCCGTCAACCGGTTCAGCATTGGAAAAGCAAGTCGCGTCTCGGTCGGATTCCGGTATGCCTCACCCCACCAAGCTTCCACTAACCTGCTCCAAAGAGGTGACAAATCCGCTGTACCGATCGGAAGCCTTGCGTTCGCAACGTGTTTTTCGAGGGACTGATGCGACAGGTTCGGCGCTCCATGCCCGCGCAAGAACTCATCCCAGTCCATCCTACGAGGAAAGGTGATCTGGTAATCAGGGGAAGGCCGGTAAGGAGGCGGAATAGCCACTCCGAAACGATCGATGAGGGTCTTGGTGAAGGCGTCGAACGTCATGGAGTCAAACCGCCTCGCCATGTCTGACGGGCAGCGTTCGCGTACC
Organism: Hyphomonadaceae bacterium; assembly: GCA_965263325.1. Taxonomy (GTDB): domain Bacteria; phylum Pseudomonadota; class Alphaproteobacteria; order Caulobacterales; family Hyphomonadaceae; genus CBDHGY01. The sequence goes on from CBDHGY010000002.1 coordinate 352,224, forward strand.
CGCTCGCCAAGGTTTTTTGCCGCGTCCCGCTTGAAGCTAATCGCCAGGATTCGGTATGGCGGCCGACAGGTGCCGGTCTGCAGCAGGTAAGCCGCCTTTTGAGCTAGAAACTCAGTCTTCCCGGCACCTGCGCTTGCAGTAACACAAACGCTCACATCGCTGTGACCGAGAGCCTCTAGCGCGGCCGGTTCAAGCGAAGCAATTCCTTGCGGTTGCCAATCTTCTCGCCGAACGAAACCCACTAGAGATCAACTTCTAGCTTTTCCGCAATGTGCTCAATCAGACGTTCCAAACTAGCCGGACAGTCTTCCTTGAGTGCGGCATCGTCCAGGCGCGAAAGAGCCGATAGATGGCTGGCCGGTTTGCTGCTTTGCATGAAGTGGTAGGCATACCAAACAAAAGTAAGGTCGAACGCCTCTGGGTAGAGATCGGGATTGCCGTTCTTCTTTAGAACCGTCTTCTTCCGCGCCGCTCTGGCGGCTACTGTTGTACGCGGTCCATGACCACCTGGGCGGGGGCGCTGATAGACGTCCGGAAACGCGAACGCCATAGCAAAGTCCAGATCGATCGGATCCGAAAAATAGACGTTGTATTCCGTAAGCGCTTTTATCCACTCGTCGCCATCTAACTTGTTATCATCTGCATCAAGTTGAAAATCGCCGTCCTCCAAATCGTCGAGCGCATCCACGTCAATCGTATCCTCGACGAGGTGGGCGAGTGTGTCAAACATATGTTTTCCAACGCCGGAAAGCTCAGTAACGATGTTTCTGATGCGATCTGCACCACCCGTTCGGCGCCCGAGATCGAGATCAATTAAGGTTGCATAGGGAATATTGAGATTGGTCAGGAGACGCCAAAAATGGCCGACATAGCGGCCGCCAAGCGGTACGATTGGAACGAAGCTCTTGTCCAGCGCAAGGCCAAATGCCTTGGCGACGCGCGGCAGCACCAATTGTTCTGAATCACCTTCAGCGAGGACCACAAAACGCGCGAAGTAGAGCTCAGGATAAGCTTTGACAGCGAGCCGAACATAGTTCTGAGCCTCGTCGTCATCCTGAGGCAAGGTGAGCTCACAAACTGATGCGCTAGAGGACGCACTGTCCAGTCTAAAATACCTGACGCTTTCCGGCTCGATCCTAGACATAATGCTGGGACTATGACTGGCGATTAGAACTTGCGCGGTCGGCATCGCCCCAATGTCCAAAGCGAGGTCTATGATCCTCGAAAGGAAAAACGGAGAAAGGGAATTCTCTGGTTCTTCGATCGCCAGAATCGTCAGTGGCACTTGTTTCAACTTAGCCTGATCGAACGGTGCTTCATCCGCACTCAATCCAAGTGCATCACGCTCAACTTCCAATGTTGCGGCCGTTAGGGCGATATGAAATAGCGATTTTTGACCATCGCTCAATCGCGAGAGCTCTCGTTCGCTTCCGGCCTCATCGGGCCGAAACCTCACTTCGGTTTGGCGTATAAGGTTCTCAAATTTGTCTTCAATCAGACGAAACACCGGCTCCGTGTCCGTGTCAGCCAAATGCACTTGAGACCAACGGTCGGTTAGCCGATCCAAAATGAACGAGATCGGTGCCTCATCAGCAAGCGCCTCTTGTACTTCAGCGGCACTTTCGGTCACTCTGTCTTTGAGGGCATCTGACCAGTGTGCGGCTTTCCATAACCGGCTTGAAAGCAATGACTTCACCTGTTCGTCAGGCCGCCTCATTGCCGGTACGTAGATCATTTGCACCGCCGACCGATCCGTTGCTGAAACCTTTGCACAAGCGTCCCAATCATAAGTCTCATCGAGACGGGGCACCCATTTGATTTCTTCTTCGACCGATCCGTCGGGCGTGCCGTCATCGGTCCATTTGGCTACAAGGCGAATACGAACCTTCAGCGTTTCACCGTCTTCCGATGCTGACATTTGGCGCCAAAACTCCGCTACGGCGGGAGCATCAATATCAATATCGCCTTCGTCATTCGGAACTGCGTCCAACTCAGGAAAAGCGAAGACAGCATCAATGAACAATTGCCTTTCGTCGGGCAGACTTTCTTCGTCGAGGGTGATGTGGAAGTCAGACTTGCGTATCGAACGCTGGCTTTTCGACACACCGAAAAGCCGTGACAAGGCAACAAGCGCAGCGGTCTTTCCGGCTCCATTTCCGCCGATGAACGACGTCACGTTTTCAGTAAACGTGATCACTGTTTCTTCCGCACCGAAACACCGAAAGTTCGAAAGGGAGATGCTCTCCAAAATCATCAGACATCATCCCGCACAAATCGAGCAGAGGTATCAGAGCCCGGAATCGGCCGCCACTGAATATCCTGAATCTTGGCTTTACCCCGTCCAACACTGCTCAGCATTTTCGTTTATCTCCATCACGTGAGTGACCGCGGTTCACCCAATCTTTTTCTTAAACTCAATTCACGTTAAGGCCGCCGCCAGCTTGAAAAAAATCCAATTTCAAAAGCCCCTCACATGAACGCGCGGAAATCAAAGATCTCGTCGACGAGCGCAGGATTCTGCTGAATAATTTGAGCGAATACAGACGAATAAACCAAGGTCACCGGTACTTTCTTGTAGAGCGTGTTGTTGTTCCAATCCATTTTTGTCAGCCCAAGAATCCCTGCGGCTGTATCGTGCCACCCACCGTCGCCTGAAAACCGCTTCAGGCGGATTGGGGAAGGGGTCGGCTTAAGCACAGCCTCTTTGTAGACGCTGAAGCGCGGGTTTTGGACATGCACGCCGGAAACGCCGCCTTGAGTCCAAAACAAGGCCTCGTCATCAGCCGTTGGAACCAGCAACCCGCGCTCTACAGGAAACCCAGCTGCCACAGCGCGTTCTGCCGGCTGGTTTCCACGGGCTGGTTTTCCGGTTGTATACTTCAGCCCACGCCAATCGGTAGACTTAACAATCTGAACCAGTTCAACCTCCGTTGCTTCATTGAAGCTATCAATCGCAGCTTCAACTTCCTCGTCTCGGAACGGGGTTGTCTTGTGAATCGTAATTTTCTTCGGAATACGCCCGGCATGTCCGGCCTGATAGACTGATAAACAGCGCGACAGTACCGCCTGCATCTCAAAATACGACAGATACGGATTATCCCGCTCATCACGCGTCACTTCTTTGGCGTCGTAGGCGACAAATCGAAATCCGGTGCCATCGGGATCAAACACCTGGCTGCAGCAGGTGGTATAATCCTGTCCCGATCCATCACGTTTCGGCCGCATCGCGTAAGACAAACCGACAAAGGCTTCGTGTGGATTGAGGCCCGACAGCTTCCAAGGTTCGCCGCCCGCCTTCGCGAAAACCGCCACACTGATCCCCCACATGACATTTGCACGGCAAGTGCGGTCGGCGCTGGCTTGGTTCAGGATTTGAATGGGAATGCCCATTGGCGCGCAATAGGCCTTCAAAAAGTCGTGGAGATTGAAGCTCTCACCTTCAAAACAGTCACTCCATCGATCTGGAAGATAGACAAAGAGCACATCGAAATTCGCCCGCAAAAGTCGAGCGCGAGACACTGCGTGAATGATTCCCTGGGCTAGCTCTGCTGAATTTCCGGCAGCTGCGGACCGGTCCAAATCAGCCGGCAGCTCAAACCGGACATTGTCATCAATGTTCGCGAGAGGTGTTCGAAAGAGTGCCTCAAACCCGGGATACTCAGGATAGTAGTTTTGTGCTTCGCGCGGTTGCGCCATTCCACGGAGCTCAGTGACGATATCTTCAATTCTCCGCATGTCGTTAGCAGGCGCCATAGCGGCCGGACGAACAATAGATGGTGCGCCATACCGAAGACTAAAGGGCCCGTGCTCGATGAGTCCACGAAGAGGGTGTTTGTCTTTTCTGTCACCAGAGAAGATTAGCTCGGGCTCACGGAGCGACACGTAAGGCGAAAGGGGTTGCACGTCGGTCATGACATTGCCCGCCACGCAAAGCCCGTTCGGTTCACGAGTGAGAAGGCTGCATCGCCAACGCCCGATCCGTCACCAAAGGCAGAGATATGAATTGATTCAGCTGCAGCCGCACCATCTGAAAACACAGACATCCAAGCAGAGATCAGCTCATCATGTTTTTTGTTGTATCGGTCGCGTTTACGCTTGGTGAGGAAATCCTCGCAATGGCGACGCGCGAACATAGGCGTCACCCAAACATCTGGGGTGATCAGCCCCCAAAGCCGGTCATCCGCAAACGATAGACTGATCCGTGCACCTTCCGCAAAATAGACTCGCGGTGCTCCATCTCCCCTCTCGCTCGCCGGCACGCTAACACCAGGGATTAATCCGCTGGTCTTTCCGACAGCCTTAAACACTGGTTCCAAGGTGCCCAAGTCAGTGTCCGAGTGATCCACCACGACCCAGGTCTCGCTTCGTCGCCGACGGGTCATCAAAGGGCGATCCCTCGTCAGCGCCGAAGCGAGGGCGTCTTCCAAGAACCGCTTAACGTGCAAACGCCCAGTGGCCTGCCAGTCGGCCGTAAGGGGCACCTCTCCCAAGTCAGCATCGCTGACCTTGAAGGCGTCCTTCACATCAGCCTTTTGCCCAAATGCCCAGATCGTCTCTCCCTCTTTAGTCGCGATGAGTTGGCCTTCGGCGTCTTTGATGATCTCTCGAAGACTGCTCCAATCGAGAGAAGCTTTCGCCTTAAACGCCCAGGCGTTTCGTGGCACCTCCACTATCGGAAAGGCATTGAGACGCAGAATGGGTTTGCCCGTCCTCGTCGCCGACCGCGCGATTTTGACAGGAAGCGCAGCGCCTTTTCGAACCTTTGCGTCTAGGCCTTCAGGACGGGGATCGAGATGCCTCCAAATGCGAAGCAGGACCGCGTCAAAATTGTCGATTTCAACGATATGAGCCTCGACAGATTTCTGTGCTGCAGCCGTCATGAAGGCCGTCACAGGAGGCGGCGGTGTACTGCCTTTCATCACAAACCAATACAGGCCTTGAGGAAAAGGATTGGGTGTCTCTAAAGCCTCATGAAGAAGACCCATGACGCTTTGGTCTCGCCCGCTATATCCCGCGAAAACCATTCCAAAACGGTTTGCAGCCGCCACAACGCAGCGCGACAAATCCTTGTGCTGATCTTCTAAGTCGGCCGCGAGGTTTTTGATACTGTCATAGCGAAAATCGCCATGGAGCTTCACATAGAGTGGGAAGTCTTCATTGTTGAGCGCGGTGAGCGCTGAATGCGCGCCTTCCAAATGGAAAGCCGCCAGAGATCTTCCCCCAATCTCAGCCACCGCTTTCTCAACCACTGTGTCAAAATTGGTGGTGAACACACATCGGCAGATGTCTGCAGAGATCAGAGCGCCCATGACGCGGTTACCGAGCGCTAAGGAAGCGCGCTCTTCGGCGAGCATTCGACTGATGTATTGGCGTTGGCGTTCACGATCTTCGCCAAAGATCAGAGAGAAAAGGGTCGAATATTCGTTATCTGACCACGGTTCTGGAAAGCCCCGCGCCTGAAAGAAAGCATCGACTTTCTCTCGCACAGTAGGGTGCTGCATGTCGCGCGTTTGGAGCCTCACGTTCTCTTGGCTTGCATAATATTGACGCTTCAAATCGTCCGTGATGTCCGTTGCAGTGGGGAGCCCTGCACCACGCGACGCACCCGCACCCAGAAACCACGCAAAGAGGTGCGGTGCTGCACAATAACGGCGAATGAACTCAGGCTGCTCCATGTTAAGCTGAGTCCTTAACATGTTTCCTACATAAATCAGGGTGATTCGTTGAATTGGCTCCCCATGAAAGAAATGCGATCACATGTTCGCAAGCCTATTCACCGCGGATCTGGAGATTCCACTGTGTTGCTGTGGCAGATAGCCTTGCCCATGCGAGATCTGATACGAGAAAATCGTTAGTCTTTGAACTTTCGATCTATCCTCTGAACAAAAACAAGACAGCCTCCTACGGCTCAGCAAGCCTGATGGGTCCGCCACCTCAGCTCAACGTGGTCGATCCTCAGTTTTCAGTTGTCGAAGCGCGCAAAAACGAACGACTGTTCACGGCATGCATAAGGCACCTCTTTACGTCTGTTTCTAGGAAATCTTGAGATTACCATTGGCTGCTCAAATTGGAGTTCTCGTTGATTTCCGTGCGCAAGGAGTCCAAATACCTATCTTTGGCTATTAACCTGGACGGCGGCTGTCAGGCCAGAAAACCGGTCACCTGCAGAAATTTCCTCTGCGCCGTTGGCGCATTCATCGCGATACAAATTTCTGCGGTTTCCCGGTGCTCCACTGGCGTTTCGCCCTTGTCAGGTTTCGGCCCGCCATGCGCCGTCCTTTGGTTTAGCGTCGACAGGGAAATTGGTCCCTTCGGCACAAGAACTTAAACGAAAGGAACTCTACAATGGCAAACGCACTTGGATATGTCAGCGAAACCGAAACAGGCTTTCACGGAACACTTGCAATGATCAACCTGGCAGCAGCAATTCGGATCGATAAAAACTCCGAAAAAGGCTCCGACGAACAACCCGATTACCGCATATACGCCGGTGAAACCTCGACCGAAATCGGTGCAGGATGGCTGCGAACCGCCAAAACATCTGGCCGCGAATACGTGTCAATTACACTCGCAGATCCACAAATCGGGCCGCGCAAAGTCTTTGCCAATCTGGCCCCGGTTAAAGGTAAACCTGGCCGTCACGTGATCCTCTGGAGCCCGCGCGACTAATTTACTTGCTCTCCACTTTTGAACGCCCCGGGGTAATTCCCAGGGCGTTTTTTTGTGCCCGCAAAGGGGGGTAAAAATTGAGCATGCGCATTTTATCCCTGCAAACGGGAACAGTTCCACGCTTCACTCTGCATCCGCACGCAAACAAGAAACGAGGAGAAAGCGGATGAGTGATGCACCTATGAAACCCCCAACAGATGAAGACGAACACACGCTGCTAACAACACTAGAAGCAGCTGATTTTCTGCGTGTTACACGCTCTACGCTCGACCATTATCGATGCACGGGCAGGGGACCTGTATACCGCAAACATGGTGTGCGCGTCTTCTATACAAAGGCCAGTCTTATTCGCTGGTCTCAGCGCCACGCATTCAGCTCAACATCAACGCGCATCAAGCCAGCAAAGTGAAACGCTACTGGAAAATCAGCGGCGCTATTGGTGTTTCACTATTGCTTGTTTCACTGCTTTTGGAACCTCAAAAACGACTTGTCTGGAATCGCACAGAGAGCGCGCCTCTTGGACTCTATTGGCTGAGCAATGACCCAATCACCAAACATTGTTGGGTCATTGTCTCAGCCGGTAGCGACGCCAGTTTATGGGCGCAGAAAAACGGCTTCGTTGGAGCAAGTTGGCCTTTGATTAAACGCGTATATGGCATTCCAGGCGATCAAATCTGCCGCTCAAAAAATGCAATATTCGTCAATGGACTACGCGTTGCAGAAGCTCATAATTTTGCTCGAAATGGCGCGCAATTACCGCGTTGGGAGGGCTGTTTCAAACTCAAGTCTGACGAATATTTCCTTCTAAATTCGCATCCGAATTCACTCGATGGACGCTACTTTGGCGCGACACACGCGAGTGACTTAGACGGCGTTGCACATCTCATTATCAGGGTAGGGGATTTATAATGCGTGCAAGCGCATACATAGCGGTGCAAGTGGAAGCAGGGTGGGAAATGGCGAACCCGGGAGGGCAAGATAAAACAGCGGGCGCCCAGCATACCCTAACCCATTGTCTGCACATCTTTTTTTCGGAGCCCAATGCACCGGCTCGAGCCGCCCGCGAATTCTCGCGCTCTGCAATGAATATAACAGTAGACGTGGGCGCCCAAAGGAATTGCCTCTAAATGGCCCGCGACGACGACTTCACCCCTAAGCTTGGCCGGATTCGAGACCGCGGAAAGCGGAGCGATCAGCGGTTTTCTAAACAAGTGAGATCAGCAGCGCGCGGACTGGCCAAACCCGGTCGAAGACAGCGTTTCTCCGGTCACCTAAACGGCTCCGGAAATGCGGTTGGCCGGCGCGCCCAATTTCAGCGCGCGCGCTGGCAGGCGTTTCGGTCACGTCGCGTGACGGCGAAGGTCTACATCGCGCGAGCCGGGAAAGGTGGAAGCATCTCCGCCTTTCGCGCGCATCTGAAATATATTCAAAGAGACGGTGTTGAACGCGACGGGTCAGGCGGAGAGCTTTATTCAGCGAAAGACCGAGAGCCAGACATATCAGGCTTCGCCGGGCGCAGCGCCGATGACCGCCACCAGTTTCGCATCATTCTGTCAGCTGAAGATGGGCCCGAACTCGGTGACCTTCGCGAAACGACAAGATCCCTCATGACGCAAATGGAACGAGACCTCGGAACAAGGCTCGACTGGGTGGCGGTCGATCATCACAATACCGGCCATCCCCACACCCATATCGTCGTCCGGGGTAAGGACGCCAAAGGCAAAGACCTGGTGATTGCGCCGGATTACATAAAAAGCGGAATCAGATCTCGCGCGCAAGATATCGTCACTGAAGAATTGGGACCGCGCCGCGATATCGAGATTGCACGCTCGCGATATGCAGAAATCCAACGTGACAGATACACATCAATCGACCGCAGTCTCGACCAGTCAGCAGAAGACGGCCTTGTAAGTTTTGAAAACACGCCGCGCCGCGAGCAAGACCGCTTTCAGGCAAATCTCCAAAAACAACGTCTCGCGCATCTGGAAAGCCTGAATCTGGCAGCAGAGATTGGCCCTGAAGAATGGCAGCTTGCAGAAGACTGGACCGATACACTTCGCTCGCTTGGTAAGCGCGGCGATATCATACGAACCTTAACTTCAAAATTTGGCCGCGAAGACGGCCATGAACGCTTAGAAATCTGGCCCATACCTGGCAAAGATGCGGGCAAGCTCATCGGGAGTGTTTGGAAAGACATCCCGGGCGATGAGCTGCGCGGCACACGCGCGCTCATTGTTGAAGACTTTCACGGGCGCAAATGGTTCATCGGCGCAAACTTTTCAGAAACTGGAACTATTCCGCCGAACGGCTCTGTTGTTGAAATCACTCAAACAGTGCCAGAGCCGCGATCATCAGACAGGACAATTGCAGAAATCGCTGCGCGCCATCGAGGCGTGTACAGTGAAGCGGCGCATAAAGCCCATGACCCAGGTTCAAGTTCAGCCTACAGACATGCGCATACACGCCGCCTCGAGGCACTACGGCGAAAAGGCATCGTTGAGCGTAAAACCGATGCAGGCTGGAAAATTCCCCGCAACTATCTTGCGCTTGCAGAAAAATATGAAGCTTCCCGCTCTCATAATCTGAAGATCAATGTGCGCTCCTGGATATCATTAGACGCGCAAATAACGCGGTCTGCATCTTCATGGATCGACCGCGTCTCGCCGGCCGATGATCAACCCATCCTTCAATCAGCAAAAGCGCGTCGCCAGAAATGGCTGCAAGAGAAAGGACTGCTCGAAAAAGGCCAGACGCAGCTGAGTGACGAAAACCTTCGAAACCTTCGGCAACAGGAGATAAGCGAAACTGAAGCTCGGCTGGAACAAAAGACGGGCAGGGTAGTCGCATCTCTTGAAACCGGCGCACGCTTCAAAGGCACATTCGAAGGCATCCAGGATCTTGCCCAGGGCAGGTTTGCCGTCATCGGAAACAGCAAAGAATTCACCCTTGTGCCATGGCGCGCCTCGATTGAGCGCCAGCGAGGGCGTGAGCTCGCTGTTACGCGGACACAATCGGGTTTGTCTTGGACGATCGGCGCTCAAAGACACCGCGGGCTCGAACGCTGACTTTGTAGGGGCTTGTACGGGCTTGCACCCGGTTGCTGGGAATGGGCCAGACGCCAACTCGTCTAAACAGGGGGCTTTGTTTCAGAATTTGGAGACAGCCCACCTACTCTCAAAGCGAGCCTCATATCATGCGTCCCGGAAGAATTTTAATTGGCCAGGTATCTGTTGTTTTAGTTCTGATTGTCCTGACACTCTGGTTCGCCACCCAGTGGGCTGCGTACAAGCTTGGCCATCAGGCAGCGCTTGGCGCGCCCTGGTTTCACGCTGGCGAGTATTCCATCTACAAGCCCTGGCGTCTCTTCCAATGGTGGTATGCCTTTGAGGCATATGCGCCAGATATCTTTGCGCGCGCGGGCATGATCGCCGCGAGCGGAGGGTTGATTGGTATCATCGCCGCAGTGATTGGATCGGTCATCCGAAGCCGCGACGCATCAGAAGTTACCACATATGGATCTGCGCGGTGGGCAAGCCCAAAAGAAATCAAAAAACTTGGCCTCCTGAACAATAAGGGCGTTTTTCTTGGTCAATCTAAATCGTCTTATCTCAGACATGACGGGGCCGAACATGTCATGGCATTTGCGCCAACACGCTCAGGCAAAGGTGTTGGGCTTGTTGTTCCGACCTTACTCAGCTGGACCAGCAGCGTCGTTGTTCACGATATCAAAGGGGAAAACTGGTCACTCACTTCAGGCTGGCGCAGCCAGTTTTCAACCTGTATCCGCTTCGACCCAACTGATAAATGCTCACCACGGTTCAACCCTTTAAGAGAAGTTCGCCTTGGTGAACGCGAAGTCGCCGATGCTCAGAATATTGCCGATATTCTTGTCGATCCAGATGGTACGCTCGAGCGAGGATCGCACTGGGAGAAAACCGCCCACGCGCTACTCGTTGGAGTCATCCTGCATGTTCTTTATGCCGAAGAAGACAAAACGCTCGCAGGCTGCGCGAATTTCCTCGCAGACCCTGACCGTGACTTTACCGATGCATTAGATGCCATGTTAACGACAGAGCATTTTTCTGACCCCGGCGGTGTGCATCCCGTCGTGGCGTCCGCTGCCAGAGAGCTTCTCAATAAGTCAGACAATGAGCGATCAGGTGTTCTGTCCACGGCGATGAGCTTTCTCAGCCTCTACCGGGACCCTGTCATTGCTGAGATAACCTCGGATAGCGACTGGGCTTTGCGAGATATTACCAATGGTGATCGGCCCATGTCGCTTTATCTCGCATGCCCGCCATCTGATCTCTCACGCACAAGACCACTCATGCGCCTCATCATAAACCAGATTGGTCGCCATTTGACCGAAAAACTTCCCTCAGACGACCGGCGGAAACTACTTCTGATGCTCGATGAGTTTCCAGCCCTCGGGCGCCTGGAATTCTTTGAGAAGAATTTGGCATATTTTGCGGGCTTCGGTGTGCGGGCATATCTGATCACGCAATCACTCAACCAGATCGAAAAAGCCTATGGGCCGAATAGCTCTATCCTCGATAATTGCCATATCCGGATAGCCTTCTCAACCAATGACGAACGCACGGCAAAGCGGATTTCAGAAGCGCTTGGAACCAAAACCGAGCTTCGCGCACAAAAGAACTATACAGGCCATCGTTTAGCCCCCTGGCTCTCGCATATCATGGAGTCGCGACAAGAAACTCAAAGACCGCTGCTCACCCCGGGCGAGATTATGCAACTGTCTGCCGATGAAGAAATCATCATGGTCTCAGGTGCGCCGCCGATACGCGCCAGAAAGCTTCGCTACTATAAAGATAAGAATTTTACTGAGCGTCTTCTTAAAGAGGCGCCTGTTGCCGACCAAATCTCGGCTCAAAAAAAAACTGCTCCGATGAGTGATGCAGCCGCATTGAAAGCAAGTTATCGCTCGGGTCAAAAACCATCCAGCTTGACGCGGGAAATAGACCTGACGCCAAAGCGCTTAAGAAAACGACCCCGCACACCCGAAGTCTCTCCCAAAACCCAACGCAAGAGGGATAGAAAACTCCTGGACAGGGTCAAAGCAATCAAAGCGCTTGGACGCTCGGACCGTGACATGCCCCCAAACTTTTAGTGTCTTATGCGCAAGCCCCGTTTAAACCTTCGACTATCGCCAGATGTCTATGCCAAATTGACCGAGATGACACTCCGCCCTGGCGTAACGAAGTCTGCGATCGTTGAACAAGCCCTTCGCGAGTTCTTCAATCCTGAAATTCGAGACGGCATGGAAGAGCGTATCTTAAAGCGCCTAAATCAGTTTGATGTCCGACAGGGACACATTGAGCGCGATACAAACATAGCGGTCGAAGCGCTCGGACAATTTATCTTCTATTGGCTAACTCGCACGGATCCATTGCCAGAGAATGAACGAGAAGCGGCACACGCGCTGGGGCTCAGGCGCTTTGACTACTTTATTGAGCAAGTCGCTCGCAAAACGGCTAGCCATGAAAGCCTTACAGACCGCCTCTCTGATCTATTGCTCGGACAGAGCTGAGGTTCGGTAGAACTGGCAATGTCTGGAATAGGGTGGATGAGTGCCGCTATTACCCCTCGATCGAGGGGACGTTTTTCGCCAATCTAAGACTCTCAGTGTGAATGGCTAACAATCGTGAGCGACCGTTGTGGGGCGAGAATAGGACGCTCGAATTAGCAGCCGCTTGGCTAAGACCGGCCCGACATACCACTAGATAGACCATCCACTACTTCACCAGAAACCTCGATGCCGACGTGCGCTAGCTTGGAGAAATTCCTGCTGAGTGGTTGTGGGGCCGGGTAGATAGTAAGGGCGCGCACTCGCCCACGCCTTCGCAATTCTTAGTGCAGGCTTGTCTAGCAACAGTGATTTCGAACGACCACTACTGTGCCATTTGGCAGCTCTAATTCCTAGGTCGGTGTGTTGGCGCAGCCAGTCGTTGTTCAAGCTCAGGCCCTTGATTATGTCCGCAAGCCCCTCGCCGAACCGTTCAATCGAGAATCCTATGCAGTGCTTCGTGAGGATTTCCGGGGGAACTTCGAGTTCTTCGACTCCGCCTGCAATTACAGGCACACAGTGCTTGTGCAATTCCTCTGCAATGGTTGCCTCCCAACGACCAACTTCAGAGGATAACCAGTCGGGCGTAACCACGATCAGTATAGCATCGGCGTTTTGCAACAGCGCATTAAGCTGCTCTCGCCATAACTCCCCAGGAACGAGGTCCAACCCGTCACGAATAGGAATGTGGCCAACGGCTGTAATCGCGGCGCTTAGTTGGTCTGTAAGCGCTGACCCGTCTTTGTGGGAATACGAAAGGAAGACACGCAGGCCACTTTCCTGAATTTCGATCACGATCGCCCCTCCGTCTTTCATCTCGAAGTGTGAAGCATATTCTGCGGAGCCTATATCCGCAATTGGCGATTAGTCGGCCGAGCGTCAGAGTCCGCTTTATAGGGCGTCTTAAGCCGCACGTCGCGGTGAAATCTCAACCCTAGGAAGGTTAGGTTCTACCTAGCGTCCACCATCGAGCAGTCTCAGGACATTCGTGACGCAAGCTTGGGAGGCTGCAAAGGGCCAAAATTGCACGCACAATCCCAAATCACGAATGACCGGATTTATATTTAGGGCAGGGGGTTATAGCGCGATCTGCTTCATAAGGCGCGCTACATGTTCTAATGAAGCCCCTCTTCCGTATCGCTCGCGATTAAGACTGTGACCAAAGACATCCCTTCGAATTCTTTCGTCTATGCCCGCGGCCAGCATCCGGTCTTCGAATGCGTGTCTCAACGAATAAAGTGAGTGCTGCGGTGTTTCCAGCAAACCGTTTGCACGCAAATACTTATTGATCGTTGCGCTTGCAGTTGGCTTGTTTTTGTAGCGAGAAAACCCGTCCCTAAAACCTTTGAACGCTTCGAGTGATACACCGGTCAATGGAATGATGCGGCGAGCATGCGGTGTTTTCAATTGTCGTCCATCGGGCTCAATCGAAATGTGTGGGATGTCGACATCGAGGCGAATGGTATTTGCGTTCAGCGCAGAGCCCTCTGACGGCCGATATCCGGTATTGACCATGCCGAGTAGCAATCCGCGTGCTTGACCATTTAGCCGGGTGAGGGCCCCTTTTCTGAGGATTTTGGATTTAATCCAATTGTCGCTGAAAGGAGGGCGGACCTGCTTTTCCCCTTCTCTGAAGGCAAGATCCCCAAGCGGCAAATCAACATCAAGGCGCTTCATTTTCACGATTGTCTTTAAAACCCCTCCAACATGGATGAGATCCTTGTTGGCAGAATTGGGTGTCAGGCCTTCACCTTCGATCCGCTCCAGCCAGTATTGCCTGAAATCGAGCATGTCATCACGCGTGATGCTTTCAATCGGTTTATTGCCGACAACTGAGACAAAGTTTCGAATTGCTTTGATGCGCGGATTTTTCCAGCGACGCAGCTGATCCGGACTCTTTCCAAGCGTCTTTTCTCGCGCGAGGGTCCAATAGAGCTCCAGAGCGCCTTCTATTGTCAGCCGCGGTTCTTCGGCCGTGCCAAGAACAGCAGCTGCTTCAATTACGTCAGGCTCGCCGGACGGTGTTTCGATCTTTGAAATACGCTCGATGAGTTCCTCAACGGGCAGCGCCGATACCTTATTCACATCGAGATATCGAAACCCGCGAATGTTCGCGAGTTCGCGCGCTGCTTCATAGCGTTCGAGCGCCTCTTCTGAGCAACCGGAGAGTTTTGCTTCCCAGGCCCCAACCAGGTGGGCCCAGGCTTCTTCCGCTTTGCGCTTTGCGACGCTCTCAGAGTCAGTGTGCAGGCTTGCCCAAACAGTGGCCCGCGGCTCCACAGATCGGTATCTTTTAGGCACTCTCCGGCGGAGCTGGTAGGTGCTTCCTCGCTTAAAAACGGCCACGTTCGAATCCCCGTTGTGTAGCAAAATGTGCAGCAAATTGTGCAGCAAAATGTGCAGCAAATTACGCGCCGTTTGACGGACAGGGCCTATATACAGTGGGCAATTCACTGTATTTGTTGAATATTATTTTCTGAGAGCTGTCTAGGTCTGGCGGAGAGGAAGGGATTCGAACCCTCGATACGCGTTAACGTATACTCCCTTAGCAGGGGAGCGCCTTCAGCCACTCGGCCACCTCTCCGCGTGAGACCTTCGTTCTATGCCTCCGTGAGGGGCGGTGCAAGTCCGATTATTTTATTGTGTGAAGAATTGGGCGGGAAAAGTCATGTTGTTTGTGTTGACCAGTAGGATTGACAAGCTGCAGCGATCGCCAGTGCTTTTTGCCCCGTGGCTTCACCGATTCGGTAGGCAACGATGGCTGATCCTTCCAGGGCCGTTTCCATCTCCGGGTCCACCGGCCACCGCGCGCCCGCAATGGTTCCAACTTCAAGATCCGCCAAATAGGCTCCAAAATCGAGTTCGCGCTCATCTTTGAACAGAGGCAACCAAAGAATAAGGATAGCATTTTGCCAACGCCGAAGCGCGCGAGGGGCCCAGTCTGCCAACTCTTCCATATCGCGTTCGGTTTCGTAACTTGGGTCGACAAAGACCACCAACTGCTCTCCGCGCCTCGGCGCAAGTTTAAGCGCGCCGCTGTATCCGTCGCTATTATGGACGCGAACCCGTTGATCATCCGCCAGCACTTTGCGTAGTTCGGTGAACTCGGTCGGGTGTTTCTCAAACAACACGATCCTGGCATCATCACCGAGGCGTGCCGCGGCTAGGGCAGGGGAGCCTGGATAAGCTGCGTTGCCATAGCTCTTCACGAGGCCGCCCCAATTCTTGAGCGGACGTGGAAAGCCATCCTGCAATAGCGCCAGCACACCTTGTTCGGCTTCTCTAGTTTTTCGCGCCTGTGAACTGCTTAAGTCGTAAACGCCTCTGGCAGCATGGGTCTCTACATACAACAATCGTTGATCTTTGAGGTCACAAAGCAGGCTATCCAAAACGGCGTGTTTTAAGACGTCAGCTCTGTTTCCTGCATGGAAGCCATGTTGGTAGGAAAGCGCCAATCAGTTTGCCTCGGCAAGGGATGCATCTCTTATCGCCTTGAACTCGTTACCGTCATACCATTCAGGCCAGTCATCAGAGTTCAAAATACCGAGACTGACTTCGTATAGTGTGCCAACGTCCTGAACCATGCCAGACACATCCCAGTCATTCGCGTATTCGTCGCTTGGGGCGTGGTAGTCATTATTGGTATAGTTAGTCGCCATTTCGATGCCTGCAGCAACTCCGCCATCCACGAGATCGATACCGCCATCTGCATAGAGCATAGGCACGCCCTTTTTCGCGAGTGAAATGTGATCTGATCTATAGAAGAAGCCAGCCTCAGGCTTACCATCAGGCACAAGTCGGCGTTCTTGCTGATCTAGAACGTCTTTCAATCGGTCTTCTAATTCTGATGCGCCGTAGCCAATGACGACCATATCATTTGAGGGGCCAGTGGGTAGCATGCCATCGATATTGATACCGGCAACGGTCTTATTGAGTGGCACAATGGGATTTTCCGCATAGTAAGCAGATCCTAGCAAACCTGACTCCTCCAGTGTGACCGCCAGAAACATGGCAGAACGCTCTGGCGCGTCTGCTACCAGTTTTTCTGCGATCTCCAGGATCGCCGTCGTGCCCGTCGCATTATCGACTGCGCCGTTATAAATGGTGTCACCTTCCCCCGGCTTCTTGCCGATGTGATCCCAATGCGCGGTAAACAGCATAAACTCGTCAGGATGCTCTGAACCTTCGATGATGCCGGCGACATTGCTTGATGTGCCGCGGGAGATTTCCTGAACAATTTGACCAGACAATTTAGTGATGGGTAGTTCAACCGCTTGGAATCCCGGCCGCGCTGCCGCAGCTTTCAATTGTTGGAATTCTAGGCCGTTAAACTCAAACAACTGTTGCGCAAAATCAAGATGAAACCAACCTTCTATTTTGGCCCGGCCCGCTCCGCCATCATTTCGAACCAAGTCAGCTTGCGCGCCTGACCACGAGCTGGCCACGACATCCCAGCCATAGGACGCTGGCGCTGTTTCATGGATAACAAAGGCTGCGGCTGCGCCTTGTCTCGCAGCCTCTTCGAATTTGTAAGTCCACCGCCCATAATATGTCATGGCCCCGCCTTTGAAGAGCTCACCTTCAGGATTGGCATAGCCAGGATCATTGACCAGCATCAGAACTGTTTTGCCTTCAACGTCGACGCCAGCATAGTCGTTCCAGCCATATTCTGGAGCGTTCACACCGTAACCAACAAAAACCATGTCTGAATTTGAAACTGATACGTCAGTTGTATTTTGGTGCTTGGTCCAAATGACAGTGTCCTCTGAAAGAAGAGGGGTAGTGGTCGCTGCTGGATCGTCTGAGTTCGACAAGATGTTTGAAATGGTGAGTGATGATTGAGAAGGATCAATCGACTGCTCGATCATCTCCACGGTTTGCATGTACGACCCGTTATTGCCGGGTTTTAAACCGATACGCGCCATTTCTTCCGCTATCCAAAGAGCCGAATTCTCACCCGCTTCAGTGCCAGGGCCGCGTCCTTCGAAAGCATCGTCGGACAGAGTTTTAATTCGCACATGGAAGTCCGCTTCGGTGATGTCTGTAGATGTGCTCTCTGGCAGTGGTCGCAACAATTCCGTTTTTGATTCATCTATCGTATCGCCGGGATCTTCAGACGTGTTTTCTGAAATTTCAGTCTCGTTAGCTTCGCTCGTCTCAAACGTCATGTCGCCCGTGTCGTCTGATCCCCCGCACGCAGCCAGCGCAAATACGGCCGCGATCGCAATCACTCGGTTCATCATACCAACCCCTCCTAGAGTCATAATTACCTGAGGGTCTGGCACGATTATGCGCGCCGCGGCAAGAGTGCCTGAACTTCATTGGGTAGCGCGAGTGCTCCCAATGCCACATCTGAGTTATAGTATTTCAACGGCTGTGAGATGTCGTGTCGATATTTTGGTGTAAGTTTCACGTCTTGAGAGAGCATGCCGGCGCACCAGTCGCCTGATATGTAGAAGGGACAAGGCATCAACACTGGGCGGAACGCGTTCCATTGTGAAGCGAGCTTATGAAATAGAACCTTCATTCCATTTTTGTAGAAAGTCGGCGATCCAAGCATTTGCATCGCGACGCCGCCAGGTTTTAATCCGGCTTTCAAAGTGGCGTAAAAGTCATCTGTTGCGAGAGGCGATGCAATCTCGTCGATTTCGTCACTTTTGTGGGCTTCCTCACAAATATCAGTGGAGTCAATGATTACAATATCCCACTCCCCCGGACTGTTTGCGAGGAATTGAGCTCCGTCACCAATCTGTATGTCGACGCGCGGATCTTCGAGGCCTTGAGCGATATCGGGCAACCATTCTCGTGACACCCTGACAACTTCACCATCGAGCTCGGCGAGAACGATGCGCTCTAAGCCGAGATACTTGGTGAGTTCCGTGACAGTGCCGCCGTCACCGCCACCGATTACCAGCGCAGATTTAGGATCCTGCACGCAAGCCAGCGGGATATGAACCATATGCTCATGATAGACATGATGAGTGGACTGCGTGAGCATCGTGACATTGTCCAGGAGCATCACGCGCCCATGCAGTTCTGTATCGATAATTTTAATATCCTGCCAATCTGACTTTACGTGTTCGAGCAATGAGGTTGCTTCAAAATAGATACCGTGGCTGGTATCGCATGGGTCGTCAAATCGGGTGGTGGGCATGGTCATGATCGTTGGGATAATCAGCGTCGTTTATTCGGGCAAGGGGATGTGTTCTCCCTCGTCGAGTGAGCCAAATCGATCGGTTGAATAGCCGCTATCAATCCAGGTTTGCCAATCTGTTTTGGCCTGTTCGATCATGCTTTTATCAGAAGCCACAAAGTTCCAATCAATAAAACGTTTGCCGTCCATCGTTTGGCCGCCGCAGATAATCCCTTTTGTTCCGGATGAAAATTCCGCCGTCACGTCCTTGCCTTCCGCAAGCACGATCATCTTCCCTTCGGTAAAAGTTTGCCCGTCAATGGAGACAGACCCTGCAACCAAATAAATTGCGCGCTCATCAGCGGCGTCACCGGCAATTGTTATCTCAGAATTCTCCGCGGCATCGATCGCCGCGTAGAGGATGCCCCATGGAAAATCGACAGGTGAGCTTTGACCAAATGCGGTGCCTGCAAGCACCCGGATCTCGGCACCATTTATTTGTTGAACCGGTAATGTGCTTTCTGGATGATGGACAAAACTTGGTTCCATCATTTCATGCGTTTTGGGAAGAGCCACCCATGTCTGTAGACCATGCATGGATTGTCCGGCCGCGCGTTCCTCTGGCGGGGTGCGCTCAGAGTGCGTGATGCCGCGGCCAGCTGTCATCCAATTCACGGCTCCTGGCCGAATGACGATATCGCTACCAACGCTGTCGCGGTGGTGCATTGCGCCTTCGAACATGTACGTAACTGTCGCAAGGCCAATATGCGGATGTGGCCGAACGTCAAACCCTTCCCCAGGTGCATAGTCCACAGGGCCAAAATGATCGAAGAAAATAAACGGTCCAACCATTTTTCGCGCGTGGAATGGGAGTACGCGGCGTACCTTGAATCCTCCGCCAAGATCATTTTGTCGAGGCTCGATTACCCGTTCTACAAATTCGGACATTGAGAGCCTCCTTGGCACATGGGGTTTGATGGTCGAAATATGGGGTATGACCGACGAACTTCAAACCTGTCTAAGACGAATTAAGGCTAGCCGACTTTGCGAGGCTGAAATGGACCGTCCGCCAAGGCCAGTACTGCAGGTCAGCAAAAGCGCGAAGATTTTGATCGTCGGGCAAGCGCCGGGCAATCTGGTGTTCCAGTCAGGCCGGCCATTTTCCGATCCATCTGGGGTACGTCTGCGAGATTGGATGCAAATCAGCGAAGATGATTTTTATAATGAGACGAAAGTTGCCATTGTCCCCATGGGCTTTTGTTTTCCGGGCTACGACAAACACGGCGGAGACTTGCCGCCGATGAAACGCTGCGCTGAAGAATGGCGGTCACAATTACTTGATTTGCTACCAAATATTCAGCTGACGTTGCTGATCGGCGGGTATGCTCAAAATTGGCACTTAGGTAAAAAAGCAGCAAGAACGCTGACCGCCACTGTACAAAACTGGCGAGACTACCTAAGTGAACAAATAATCACAACGCCACATCCGAGCTGGCGCAATAATGGATGGCTAAAACGAAATCCATGGTTCGAACGCGAATTACTGCCAGAATTGCGGGCGCGTGTGCAGTTATTGCTGCCGCCTGCATTGTACTGCCTGTGCCGGGCTGCACCCCTGTCACGCAAAACGCGTTGAAATCTTCCGAGGTCCCCATGCCGCATTTTGATATCGAAGCGGAAAAATTTATTAGTTTTGACGGTACACCGCTTGGGCTGTCTGTTTGGGAAGCAGAAGGTGTGAAAGAACCTGAACACATTGTCGTCGGCATTCATGGAATGAATGATTGGGCCGGCGCATACCAGTTCGTTGCGCCAATCTGGGCGAAAGAAGGGGTAGCAGTCTACGCTTATGACCAACGAGGATTTGGGAGGTCTCCAAATAAAGGTATCTGGCCAAAGGAAGACCTACTTCGTGAAGATTTGCACACAGCGATCCGAGTTGCCCGCCAAAAACACCCTAACGCGGTTCTAACGGTGATTGGTATATCAATGGGCGGCGCTGTCGCCATGTCGACCTTTAACACTGAAAAGCCAGTCGATGCTGACCGTTTAATTCTTTCGGGACCGGGATTGCGCGGATGGGGGGCGATGCGTCTTGCATATCGGCCAAGCTTATGGCTGTCGGCCCGTATCCGACCGGGTTGGGTGGTAACGCCGCCGCGCGGCGTCCGTATCGAACCATCTGATAATTGGGATCGGCTGGAAAAAATATGGGCAAATCCTCTGATGACGCGGTCTAACAGAATTGACCAGGTTCATGGTTGCGTCTCCGTAATGGAAAACGGGCACCGAGGTGCGCGAAATTTACCGAAGAATACGCTGCTATCTTATGGAGCAAATGATTTCGTGATCCCAAAACGTGCCGTGAAGCGAACATTCGGAATTCTGCCTGCCCACGTTCGCGGCGTTTATTACGAGAATGGCTACCACATGCTTTTGCGTGACAAGCAATCAGATGTCGTAGCATTAGATTATCTCGCATTTATGAGAGACCCCGAGCGCGCACTCCCTAGCGGCGCTCCTGACTTGCCATATCGTGAGCAGCGTTGACCACAAATGCAGGCAGGGATACAGCCGCGGGCATGTTTGATCATCCTTCATTTGATGCGCACGAGAGCGTCCATTCTTTTCACGACTCAGAGAGTGGATTGCGATGTATCATCGCGATTCACTCGACCCACCTTGGAGCCGCAGCGGGCGGCTGCCGCATGTGGCAGTATAAAACAGGTGATGCGCATATTACCGATGCGCTGAGGCTTGCCCAAGGTATGAGTTATAAAAACGCCATGGCAGGGCTTGAGCTTGGCGGAGGTAAAGCGGTGATCTGGGGAGATCCGCGCAAAGACAAGTCTCCAGAATTGTTCAGAGCATTCGGGCGAGCTGTTCAGAGTTTACAGGGCCGATATTACACAGCCGAAGATGTTGGTATTGATGTCGCAGATATCGAAATAGCTGCAACCGAAACGAGCTATGTTGCTGGCTTAAACTCATCGGGCGCTGCGGCGAGCGGTGATCCATCACCGATTACCGCGATTGGTGTGTATCGCGGAATTTTAGAATGTGCGAAACGTGCGTTCGGCTCGGATGATCTAAACGGGCGAAAGATCGCTGTTCAGGGCGTTGGATCAGTGGGCGGGGATGTTGCGCGCCATGCTGCAAGAGCCGGTGCGGATGTTTTTATCGCTGACATTTCTGAAGAGGATCTTAAAACAGTTCAGACCGATACCGGGGCTACCGTCGTTGATCCTAATGATATCTACGATATCGACGTCGATATATTTTCTCCAAATGCATTGGGCGCTATCGTAAATGAGGGCACACTTGAACGACTGAAGTCAAAAGTAATCGCCGGCGGTGCAAACAATCAGCTAATAGTTCCCGAAATGGGCGAATTTTTGCGCCGAAAAGGCATTCTTTATGCGCCGGACTATGTCATCAATGGCGGCGGGATCATCAATGTTGCTGCAGAAATTTCAGGCAACTATTCCCGTGAATGGGTTGATGGAAAGCTCGACACGCTGATTGAAACGCTCGGATCCGTTCTAGATGAAGCACTTGAAACCGACACCCCGACAAATATCGTGGCGGATAAGATCGCGGTACAACGTATCGGGCGATCCTAGAACCGAAAACTATGCGCGGGATCGAAGCTGATGTTCGTAACACTCGCCGGGTTGCAGATCGCAAGTTCTCGCCGAAGCGTATAAGATCCCGTGACCAGGGACGTTTAAAGAGATGGATACGTAGCTTCCAACGCGGCGGATAGAAACAATTTGGGCGCGAACAGGGCCTTCCGGATCGATACGCACGCCTTCAACGCGTACTGCGCTGGCTGCGCCAAGAAAAGCCGCTAAAGGTGAGCCAGCCGGAATTTGGTTTATCTGGCCGAGCGCAGCGGCCGTCTCAATACTTTCTGGGCGCGAATAGACCAGTTCTGGTACGTCTTGTTGAACGATCTTGCCCTTCCGCATTACGGCAAGATGATCTGAAACGGCCATAGCTTCGTCGGCATCGTGTGTAACGAGCAAAGCTGGAATGCCCGTCTCATGGATTGCTTCGAATGCTGCCTTACGAACGCCTTGCCTTAGCGCCGGGTCGAGGCCAGAAAATGGCTCATCGAGAAGAATGGCAGATGGCTCCGGAGCCAGTGCACGCGCTATGGCTACCCGCTGCTGTTCGCCGCCAGAGAGTTGTTGCGGATAGGCATCCATGCGGTGGGCCAGCCCCAGTTTTGAGAGCCATTCTTTCGAACTGGCTCTGCGGTGCGCTTTTGAAATATTGCGAAGCCCGAATTGAACATTTTGACTGGCTGTCATGTGTGGGAAGAGTGCGAAATCCTGAAAGACTAATCCTATGTTGCGTTTTTCTGCTGGTATCGTTTTTCCCCTGCTAGAAAGCACTATGTCGCCGATTTTTATTTGGCCTCCGTCGACTGGCTCAAGCCCGGCAAAAAGTCTCAGGAGTGTCGATTTGCCTGCGCCTGATCCGCCGAGCAAAGCTGTTACTTTGCCAGGCATGATCGCCAAAGATGCCTCTGACACTACGGCGTTACCGGTGTAGTTTCGACTAACGCTTTCAGCGATAAGGCTATCCATTTGCTAATGCTCCTGGCCGCGCATTTGAAAGTTTGCGCGATAGCAAGATCACAGGACCGAGGCCAGCGAGTGTGATCGCCACTGATGGCAAAGCGGCGGCTGCTAATCTGTCATCGGTGGCGTAGTTGTGGGCTTTTATTGCGAGAGTGTCCCAATCGAATGGGATGAGCATCATCGTTGCGGGAAGTTCTTTCAGTGCTTCAACGAACAGTATGAGGGCACCTGCGGCGGCACCGGACATCGCGATCGGTAAGTCTACTCTGAGAATTCGTCTGGTTGGAGAACATCCTAAGCTTTGCGCTGCATAACCCATATTGGCAGGCGCGCGCGCAAGTGCTGCGCTCATCGGTTCTGCACCCGAAGCTGTAAAGCGTGTTGCATAAATCCAGATGAGCAAGGCGATTGCAACGCTCCCACCAAGTCCCATAGGGAAGTAACCCGCGACCCAAAGGCCGCCAAGCGCGAGCACTGCACCGGGGGTCGCGTAGCCTGACATCGCGGCGAAGCGCGCTGTCTTAGCCCCGAAACCGTTGGCCCGAGCCCCTAGAGCAATGCATGTGGCAAATATAAAAGGAGAGAGCAGCACCGCCTCCGGCGAGTAGAATTGAATTTGTAAAGGCGCTGCCAATCGCGCCTGAATAGTCTTGGACCTCAAACCCCAGCCAGACCTGGCGACCAATGGGCGCAGCGAAAGTAAGTATGAATAGCATGGCGCACATCAATGTGAGAGCAATACCAAAAGTCGGTGGTAACTTCTTTCTGGAGATTGATCTCCAGCCAGATGAGCTGTTTTGCACACCGCGATTGCCGCGTTGGACCCGCTCTAGCCATTGGAGGAAAAGCACAAGGACGATGAGGATTAGCGCCATACGCGCTGCGATACCGGCGTCCCCGAAACTGTCTTTCGCGCGGACGACCCCAACAGTTAAAGTCTGAAGTCCAAGGAAGTCAGCTGCACCGTAGTCTGCCGCCGCCTCCATAAGCGCGAGAACAAGGCCGGCAGCGATGGCGGGACGGGCAGCAGGCAAAGCCACTTCAAAAAAGGTTCGCCGCGGCGAAGCACCCAGCGCGCGCGCTGCATCTATCGTGGAAGAAGATTGAGTAGTGAACGCCGCGCGCGCGGTAAGATACACATATGGGTAAAGTGCGCATGCAAGTACAAAACTGGTACCGATGAGGCCGGACACTTCGGGAAACCAGTAGTCGCGCGCGCTGACATTGAATGTATCTTGGATCGCGCTTTGTAAGGGACCAGTTACGCCAGTAAGATCTGCCCAAGCATATGCAATAACGTATCCCGGTGCCGCCAGCGGTAATATCAGCAACCATTCAAAGGCGCGGTGCCCGGGAAATGCATACATGGTAACCGCCCATGCGGCCGGGACTGCAAAAACCAATATTAAGCCGGCTGTTAAAAACAGCATCGCAACTGTGTTGAATGAATACAGCCAGAGTTTTGTCCCAGCGATATGCATCCATGCCTCGCCGCCGCCAAAAGCAAGCCCTGTCCAGGCAGCCATAAGTACGGGTAGGCCAACTAGAATTGCAATGATAATTGCAGGCGCATCTCGTTTGATTACGCGAAACGCGCCCATCTCGGACTAGTTCCAACCTGCGCGATCGTAGACTTGTTGGGCTTCAGATTGACGCTTCCCAAAAACCGAGAGCGTCATGGAGCTCTGCTTAAAGTCGGGTAGATCTTCTAATCCAGCAGGAAGTTCAACACCTTCCAACATTGGAAACTCCTTTGTTTCTGTGACGAGCATGGCCTGGCCCGCAGGCGTTGCGAGCCATTCTAGAAGCCGAACCGCATTTTCTCGGTTTGGTGCATGCGCTGCCAAACCAGCCGCGGTGACGTTAACATGGGTGCCGTCAGCGTCTTGTTCCGGGAAAGAGAGCTTAGTTTTTGCCGCAACATCGCGGTCTTTATCAGATCCAGACTGCGTTAAGCGCACCCAATAATAGTGGTTTGTGAGAGCAACAGAGCACTCTCCTGCAGCAACGGACTGAATTTGAGCGGTATCGCCGCCCTTTGGTTGCCGCGCAAAGTTCTGGACGATGTTGCGGGCAAGGTCTTCTGCCTCATCTGCTCCTAAGCGTTCAATGAGATCAGCCATGAGCGACAGATTGTAGATATTTGAACTTGACCGCATGCAGACTTCTCCTGCCAGCTCAGGGGCGGCGAGATCGCTGTAGGTGTCGACTTGAACCTCGTTTAAGCGTTCTGGATCGTACACAATGATCCGCGCGCGCTTTGACAGACCAAACCAATGACCGTCGGGCTCACGGAAGTTTTGTGGAATAACCGTCTCCAATGTTTCAGATACTAATGGCTGCAAAAGCCCAGCGCTCTGGAAACGATATAGAATTCCTGCATCAGCAGAGATAACCAAATCTGCCGGGCTGCTCGCGCCCTCGACTTTCATGGCCTCGAGCAGGGTGGATCCACGTGATTCGCGTAAGCGAACTTTGATGCCCGTTTCGGCTTCGAAAGCATCATACATAAGCCTGTCTGAATCATAGTGACGGGCTGAGTACACGTTTACGACGGCATCTTTGCCCGTCGGCAATGGGTTGTCAGCGTTGTCATTATTTGTTTGTCCGCAGCTGGTGAGCAGAAAGGCAGTCGCGATGACGGCCGACAATTTGAGTATCATTCTATTGATCCTTCAGGGAATCTCTTGGTCCAGAACTTAAGAACACAGTTGAGAATTATTCGCAACTGAGAAATAAACTGGCAGACTGCCCAATTTCTGGGCCCAAACTTGCATAGAAGATACGTGTACGGAAAATGTCAGTATCTCCATATTTCTGTAGTTGTCTTAACAGAGCTGTTTGTTTACCATTAGTTAACAGCTCAATGGGGGACCTAATGAGTGACGTAGTCGTAACCGTAGGGCTAGAACGGCCCGATCATGAAACGAAGCTATCGAAGGCTATAGATGCCTTTGCGCGCTGGCGTGAACAGAATTTCGGTTCGTCACTACACGATCATGATGCGCCTCATATTATGGTTCGGACAGAATGGGACACGTCTGGTCAACTCAGCAAGAAGCTGACTTTCCCGGACCGAAGTGGTGCCGATGCTTTTTTGCGTTTTTGGCGCGAACAGAACGAAGAGCTTCGCTGATCCCTACCCAAAATAGATCGAGGCTGATACATGCGATCCGATGAACTCGGATACGCCGTCAGTAGCTATTATTGGAGCTGGGATTATCGGCCTCAGCTGCGCTTGGGAGTTAACGAAGCGCGGCGCAGACGTATCGATCATTGAGGGTCGCTGGCCTCCCCGTGGGGCAAGTTGGGCAGCCGCAGGGATGCTGGCGCCAGCTTACGAGGCTCGCGCCGAAGACGGAATACACCCGCGCCTATTTGAACTCTGTATGGATAGTGCTGAGATGTGGCCGGCGTTTGCGTCTGAGCTCGAGGCGGAAAGCGGCATAATGATTGGATTTCAGACTGGGCCGTCTCTCGCGGTGGCTTCGACAAAGCTGGCTCAGACGCAGATTGCTGAACTTGCTACACATTTGGTGGATCAAGGGCTGCCAAACGTATCCTTGCAAAAAGAGGAATTGCAGGAGTTTGCACCGGAGCTCTCACAAAGCCTATTTGGGGGCGTATTGCTTGGCAGCGATGGTCAGGTTGATAATCGGCGTGTGGTTAATGCACTGAGTAAAGTTGTAGCAGATGCAGGTGCTAAGATCACCCAACATCACACTTCAGCGGTCATTAGGCTTTTGTCCAAGGGCTGGCAGAGCAGCCATGTATATCCCGCAAAAGGTGTATTATTGTCGTTGTCACCAGTTTCGGGTGCGCCGCGTCACGTGATCCGTGAAGGAAGCCGATATCTGGTTCCTAAGACAGACCGTATTATCATTGGCGCAACTGAAGAGCACGGGCGCAGCGATGACGAGATTAACAATGACGATATCGCTGAGCTTCGAGACTGGGCCTGCGCCATTGCACCAGCGCTCGCATCTGCAAATATACTGGAAACGTGGTCTGGCATTCGCCCGATGACAATGGACCGGGCTCCAATGTTCGGATTGCTAGGTGATGACTATATTGCTGCGGGCCATTACCGAAACGGCATTTTGCTGGCACCAGTCACAGCAAAAATCATGGCTGATATGATCATGGATAGCCGGGTAAACGAGCTGACTGCTACGTTTTCGCCTGATCGCTTCGTAACCGCGACCCCCTGACGCTTCGGCAACGCTGGACGGGTTTCGTTAGCGCGCTTACATCAGTTGCGAGGAGAGATTTGCATGCATCAGATTAATGAACTCAGCGAAGACCAAGCAGCTATACAGGACGGCGTTGCAAAAACCATCTCCCAATTCGATGACGAATACTGGGCCAAGACTGATGAGACGGGTAACTGGCCAGAAGAATTCTGTGATGCCATGGCCGATGGCGGCTGGCTGGGCATCGCCTTTCCAGAGGAATACGGAGGCGCAGGGCTTGGACTAACCGAAGCCGCGCTGATGATGCAGACGGTCACCCGATCTGGGGCGGGTTACTCGGGTGCGTCCTCAATCCACCTGAATATCTTTGGTCCAAAACCTCTAGAGAAATTTGGAACTGAAGAGCAGAAGCAAGAAAACTTACCCAAAATCATCTCAGGCCAAGAGAAAATGTGTTTTGCGGTGACTGAACCGAACTCTGGTCTCGATACATCGTCGCTCGAAACAAAAGCGGAGCGCACCAATTCGGGCTACACGATTAATGGCCGCAAGATTTGGACCACAGGGGCGCAGCGCGCAGACAAGATACTGATCATTGCGCGTACCACACCGAAAGAAGAGTGCTCTAAGCCTTATCTCGGTCTCTCACTATTTTACACGGATTTCGATCGTAACAAGATCGAAGCGAACCCTATTCCAAAAATGGGGCGTAAGGCTGTGGAATGTAACACGCTATTTATCGACGGGCTTGAAGTTCCCAAAGAGCATTTGATCGGCGAAGAAGGGGCAGGGTTTAAGTATCTCATTCAGGGTCTGAACCCAGAGCGCGTTTTGTTCGGTGTGGAGAGTATCGGACTGGGTTTCGCGGCTTTGGAAAAGGCAGCAACTTACGCAAATGAGCGCATCGTTTTCGGTCGTCCGATTGGGCAAAATCAGGGTGTTGCGCATCCGCTTGCCAAGTGCTGGGCAGAGCTGAAGGCCGCTGAATTACTCGCCTATAAGGCCGCCTCACTATTTGATGCCGGTGAAGAGTGCGGCGCCGAGGCGAATGCTTCAAAATATCTGGGCACCGAAGCCGGATTCCGCGCCTGCGAGGCATCAGTTCTCGCGCATGGTGGAATGGGTTATGCGCGGGAATATCATGTGGAGCGATATATGCGTGAGGCAATGCTTGCTCGAATTGCCCCGGTCAGCCGTGAGATGATCCTCAATTTCATCGCAGAGCGCGTGCTAGGTCTACCTAAGAGTTATTGAACGATGGCTCGCCTCTCGACTTAGAAAGCGTTATCCTTCTACGAGATGTGGAGGAAGTGCTATGAAACTGCCGGAGAATGGACGAGCTTGGGATGATGTTCGCAATGATATGCTTAAGCGCGGAGCAGGCGACGCGAAGTGGCGAGACGGCAAGACTGCAGTTTATGTCTTCAATGCAGGCGAGGATATCGCGGAAATCCAGAAAGAGGCCTACGCGGCGTACATGTCGGAAAATGGTTTGGGTCCGCTAGCATTTCCTTCTTTGGCGCAAATGGAGAAAGACGTCATTTCGATGGGGCTCAGTCTGCTTAATGCGCCTTCAGGCGCGACTGGCGCGATGACATCAGGCGGCACCGATTCCATAACAATGGCGATCAAGACCGCTCGTGACTATAAGCGAGCAGAACAAGGCCTCAGCGCTCAAGCAAACATCGTTCTTCCACAATCAGCGCATCTGGCATTCGACAAAGCCTGTCATTTGATGGACATTGAAGTGCGCCGCATACCGCTCAAAACAGATGGCTCCTACGAAGCTGACGTCGTTTCAATGGAGCATGCGAGTGATGAAAACACAATTATGATAGTCGGTTCGGCTCCTAATTTTCCGCACGGGATAATCGATCCTATTGAAGAGTTGGGCGAGGTTGCTGGGCGTAAAAATGTCTGGATGCATGTTGATGCTTGTGTTGGCGGGTATTTCGCCCCCTTTGCACGGATGAATGGTGTACCGGTGCCCCCATTTGATTTTAGTGTAGCAGCGGTAAAATCGATGAGCGCCGACCTCCATAAATACGGATATGCAGCGAAAGGTGCCTCCACTGTATTGTTTCGCTCTGAAGATTTATACGCGCACATGCCCTTTGATCTTGCTTGCTGGTCGGGCGCGCCGATGAAAACGCCAACGCTGGCTGGCACCCGTCCCGGTGGGGCGATATCAGCGGCCTGGGCGATTATGAACTATCTTGGCGTCGATGGATATCGGCGCTTACAAGGCAAAGTGTGTGAAACCCGTCAACGTGTTGAGGAGGGGGTGAAGGCACTCGGATTTGAAGTGCTCGGTAACCCAATACTTGGGTTGATAGCGTTTCATCACCCAGATCATCATGCCTTTGCAATTTACGGAGAAATCTACAGGCGAGGTTGGTTCACATCAGCGACGAAAGAACCGCCCAGTCTTCATCTCATGCTTTCTCCCCGGCATGCAGATTTCATCGACGACTATTTAAAAGATTTGGCAAATAGTCTTGAGACGTTATCAGACCCCGCAAACTCAACGCAAAAAGCAGACGTTCGCTACAGCTAGCGCAAAGTAAACGATGCTTTGCGCTAGAGTGAATTCGTCTATGCATATGTGAATGCAAGCTGCGTTGCACCTGAAACGAGCCTAATTCACGCTCTCATATTCAGCACCTGTTGCGCGAAAGTATGCGCGCCAAAAGGCTTTGACCTCTCCCATAGGTAGATCGTACTCACGTCGCGGAACGATGCGGGCGACCACTTTTACACCGTTCATGGAAGGCACGAACTCAGCAAGCTTTGTGTCACCAAAAGCTCCATAGTCTGCGCCGGATCTGTAAAATGAATAATCAGATGAGTGTTGCATTAAGTCAGACACCAGAACGATCCGGCGGTCGGCCCGCCCGCGTTGGAAGTCGGCTCGATCAGCTGCAGCAAATATCGCCTCAGAAAGTGGCGAAGCCGGTTGGCTTTTGCTTCTGAGAGTCGACTCGATTTTTTGCGACAGCGGCTGGAAAAACATGTCGCGCCACGTATCCTCTACCATGCGTGGATTTGATAGAATGGGATTTGCATCGTCAGCGCTGCCAGGAGAACAGCTGCTGAAAACGGTGCGTGGGTCATAAGGGTCTGAGGCGTTAGGCGTCATGACAGTAAGCCTCCCATAACGCGGCAGACTCCGCGCCTCGATATCTACAAACTCCTGCACCCAGCCAAGATCATTCTCTGTGAATGGATCAGACTGATCGATTAATAGGATTGTGTGAGCGGGATCTTTGCGATCGACGCGGCAGTGGGTGTCGGCTTCAAGTGCCGGCGGTTGATTAAATGCCATAACAGCAAACAAACCAAACACGCTTGCGAGCATTGTACCGATAGCGCCGCGCCAAAACCAGGGGCCTTTCTCATGTCGTCTGCGAGCCATACTTTATTCCTCCGTAGACTGACCGGTCGTTACGCACGTTTCTTTTTGGAAGTATCTTCAGATGCTTCGCGTTTTGCGCGCACTTTGGAGATTTCCGAAGCGACACGTTTGTCGATGCTCGAAAGACCTTTTTGAACGCCCTGAATGTGAGTTTCCAGCCATTCGCGTGTGATGTTGAGAGCTTTGATGTTCTCCTCAATGGATGTCACTGCGCTGTTTGCTTGATCACGTTCTTTGGAAAAATCGAACGCGGGAAGCTGAGGTGTCAGGATTTCATCGAAGTAAGCTGGAACAGCTGCCTGTTCGCCGAGCTTTTCACGGTTGTTATTTCGCTCGCGGCGATGGGCTTGGCGATATGCAACCTTCAGGCTCCGTTCTTGTTCGCCCGCATTGGCCGCAATTGCGATTGCGATATCTCTGCGCTCGTCGAGAATGTTCATTGCCTTTTCGATTTCACGTTTCGCAGCTATGTGACGTGAAAGCTGGGTTTCAAACCAGAAACGGCAGTTTGTGAAATAGTCTGAAAGATCATCGCGTACGCCATTTCTGACTTGCTGGCGTTTTTCATAGGCAAGTCGTTCCTTGCGCCAGACACGTCCATAACCTGGATATTTGTCTGAAATCCGGTCGTAGCCCTCGTAAACAGCTATAGCAAAAACAGTGAGGCCAATAAGTAGCAAACCAATTGCAACTAAGCTGTCTAATCCAAATATATTCGGGAACATCGAGCCGATAACCGCGGAAGGAGCGATGTCAAACATGCTGAATCCAGCCAACGAACCGGCTTCCTGCGCATTGTGTAACGCGATTTCGACGGCATCTCTGAAATGCGCAACAAAGAAATTCACGACGATCCCCAGTAGAATGCAAACCCCTGCGACGATGCCGCCTAACACCTTCATTGGCGTCTCGGGGTGATTGAGGTATCTCAATCCGAGGAAGCCAGCGATTACTCCAAACAAGACGTTTACGGCGCTCACACCAAAGGCGATCATCATGCCGCCGAGTAATCCTGATGACTGAGCGTCTTTGAAGAGGAGGGCGTTAAAGCACCCCTCAAGGATCAGAATAAATAAAAGAATAGCAACTGTTTGCTCAACATTCTTTTTTATATCCGGCGTGCGCTTTCCAATCGCGTCGCCGTGGCGCTCGCGAAAGGATTCGAGCTCGATCACAGTTGCATTGTGATGTTCCAGAGCATCTTCGGTGTCATCCACTTCATAGTGACGAAATTCGTTTTCTTCGGCTTTAATCGCTTCACGAAGTTGATCGGGATAAATATCGCCGGGTGTGCAATCCTGAATGAAATTGCGAACTTTGGTCGAGGTGGCGCTTAACCAGGTGCCGAGGCCGCGGCGCACTTTCTCTGCTTTTTCCGCGACTTCCTGTTCTCGCTCGGACCATTGGTCTTGTGTAACGGCTTCAGATGTCGGGATTCCATCTCGGGCATCTTTACGCGCGATTGCCCGAGTATGCCGGCGTGAAAATCCAAGATCGCCTTCCTGTAGAGAACCTTTCAGCCCATGAT
This sequence comes from Hyphomonadaceae bacterium, assembly GCA_965263325.1. Taxonomy (GTDB): domain Bacteria; phylum Pseudomonadota; class Alphaproteobacteria; order Caulobacterales; family Hyphomonadaceae; genus CBDHGY01. Next base: position 384,335 of record CBDHGY010000002.1, read on the forward strand.
CATTAAGTTCGGTGCGCGGTTCGAGGGGCTTAATCTTGTGGCTGAGACCAATGTCTACACCCCATCGGACAGTCTTCTTCGGCATATCGAGCACCTTCTCCTTAACAACACGCGGCAATCTGTTAACCGCCGGGCTGAAAATGCTGGAGCAAAATGGAAAAAGTCTTAACCAAAACCTGTGCAGTCGGGGCAAGACTCCAGCGCACCAAGAATAAACTAATAATTACAACGCGGTGCTGGCCGCGGCCTCGACTTGGGAGGCCCGTGCCTGTTGTATTTGTAATAATCGTAAACAGATTTTGCGGGGTTATACCCGCTCGCTGTCGTAGCTTTGTTATCAATAGATGACTAAGATCGTGAGGATTGCCCGACCGCGTTCGCAGCGAAGTAGGGATAATTATGTATAAACACGATTAATTGGTTCTAATGCCACGTTGAACATCGATCAGCGAATGGCTATCTCACCCTTGGAGTGATTATTTAGTGAATCGTTCAGTGGTTATTGCGGCCGTGATCTCAGCGGCGTTGGTGCTTTTCTTCACGATCGGCACATTATCGGCTGACGACAGTTCAGCTGAATTGGACACAGATGCATCGAGTGATAACCAAACAGAGCTTCCAAAAGCCATCGTTGGTACGTTTACCTCAGAACCTCACCCCATCATTATAGAATTGAAAGGGCAGACGGCTCCTGACCGCGTCGTGACAGTTAAGTCTGCGACGGTCGGAACGGTCGTTTTGGCGCCGGCGAGGGAAGGTCAGCGGGTTGCTAAAGGTGACTTGCTCTGCGGTTTGGACGTTGAGGCCCGCCGGGCTAATCTTCAACAGGCTGAAGCTCAGCGCGCTGCGGCGCTTATTGAATATGATGCGGCTCGATCTTTGGCAGAGAAAGGACTGACACCTGCCAATCGTGAGGCGTCCGCGAAAGCGGCACTGGACGCTGCTGAGGCGGCCGTCTCAGCGGCAAAAATTGAACTGTCACGAACCCAAATCCGAGCACCATTCGAAGGAATCTTCGAAACACGCTTAGCCGAAACTGGTGACTTCTTGAGTTCCGGCAACCCCTGCGGCGTTCTCGTGGATTTGTCGCCAGTTCTCGTCACAGCGAGAATGACGGAAGATCAGGCGCGCTTGGTCTTGCCAGGGGCTGAAGCAATCGCACAGCTGACAAGCGGAGAAAGTTTCCCTGCTACCGTTAGATATGTTGCGAGAACTGCTGATGCAAAAACGCGAACATTTTCGGTCGAAGCCGCCCTCAACACGGAAGATTCGCAAGTCGCAGCCGGTGTCACTGCCAATCTTCGTATTCCGCTTGATGAGACGGACGCAATTCGTATATCCCCGGCGCTTTTGACCCTGGCCGATAATGGTGCCGTTGGTGTCCGCTTGGTGGACGAAGGCGATATCGTCCAATTTGAAGAGGTCACGATCATAGACTCATCCGAAGACGGAATTTGGATCAAGGGCCTCCCAACTGAGGTTCGATTGATTACGGAAGGTCAAGATTTCCTGTCGGAAGGACTGAAGGTCGAGCCCATACCGGCTGAAAGTAGTCCATCGTGACGGGTATCGTTGAAGGTGCAATTGGCCGTTCGCGGATGGTTTTGGCGGTGCTTGTTTGCGCGTTGCTGGCCGGTATCGCGACGTATATTGCGCTACCGAAAGAGTCTGATCCAGACGTAGCATTTCCAATGATCAGCGTTTTTGTGTCACTTGATGGTGTGTCACCGGAGGACTCTGAGCGCCTGCTAGTTCGCCCCATGGAACAAGAGATTGAGTCACTCGAAAGTATGACTCAATTTCGGTCGTTGGCGATTGAAGGCGGCGCGCTGATGTTTGTCGAGTTCGAAGTGTCTTTCGACGTCGATCAGGCTGCACTTGATGTGCGCGAGCGGATCGACATGGCGAAAAGATTTTTCCCAGCTGAAACTCGAGAACCAGTCGTCGAAGAGTTCAGCGCTGCACTATTTCCAATCATGGTTGTGAATGTATTTGGTGATGCGCCGCAGCGCGGCCTCGATCACCTCGTGCGCGATTTGCAAGATGAATTAGAAGCGCTGGACGGCGTGCTGGAGGCTACACTGCGCGGCAGCCAGGAAGAAGTTCTCGAAATTGTCGTCGATCCGGTCAAACTCGATAGCTACAACATTTCCTATCTTGAGATCGCGCAAGTTGTTGCGGCCAATAATCGGCTTGTGCCGGCAGGAAGTATTGATACGGGCGAAGGCAGGTTTTCAGTCAAAGTTCCGGGGCTTATTAAGTCTGCCGAAGACGCGCTCAATTTGCCGATCCGCACCGAAGGTGATGCAGCCATCACAGTCGGGGATGTCGCCGCTGTTCGGCGAACGTATAAAGACCGCACCTCATTTGCGCGCTATAATGGCCGCGACGCGTTGTCACTCGAAGTCGTTAAGCGCCCGGGCGCGAACATTCTTATGACTGCAGAAGAGGTTCGAGCGGTCGTTGCGAAACATCAGCTGCGCTGGCCCGCCAGTGTAAGCCATGCCATCAATTCAGATGTTTCGGTTCTGATTGGAGATCAGCTGAAGCAACTGGAGGGATCGATTATGATCGCCGTTGTGCTGGTTATGATCGTGTGTATTGCTGCCTTGGGTCTGCGCTCTGCCCTGTTGGTCGGCATCTCCATCCCTTCGTCTTTTATGCTGGCATTCTTACTGCTCGGTGCTTTTGGTTACACAATCAACATGATGGTGATGTTTGGCATGATCATAGCTGTGGGCATTTTGGTTGATGGTGCGATCGTTGTTGTTGAATATGCTGATCGTAAAATGGCAGAAGGCATGGATCGCAAAGCCGCTTACGGAATGGCGGGCAAACGCATGTTCTGGCCGGTTGTAGCCTCCAGCGCGACGACCCTCGCGGCTTTTGTTCCGTTTCTGTTTTGGGACTCGCTCGTCGGCAAATTCATGTCGTACTTGCCGATCACGCTCATCTTTGTGCTCACCTGTTCTCTGTTGATGGCACTGATATTCCTGCCAGTGATCGGAAGCGTAATCGGTGCGCGTCCTGGGGGCAGCGATGATAAACTCGCAGCGCTTTCAGGTGCGGATGGGAATCCGGAAGATGTCGGCGGTTGGCTTGGAAGTTATATTCGCTTGACGCGTGGTTTGATGGCGCGCCCTCTTACAGTAACTGCTGCAGCGTTTGCATCGATAATGTTCATATTCTTTGCCTTTGCCCAGACAGAACAGAAATCAGAACTCTTCCTCGATATAGAGCCCGACCAGATTTATGTGTTGGTTCAGGCCCAAGGCAGTTTGTCCGCAGCAGAAGAATACGCCATTGTCACGCGAGCAGAGCGCGCGATACAGCCCCTTCAGGGCGTGGAGGGTTACACGCTCCGATCTGGTACTGAGCGCGGCAGCGGCGGGCCAAATCCGGGGGACGGATTGTCTGGAACGCCCAACGACACTATCGGCCAAATACTGGTGGATCTCAAAGCAAATGACGGCGTGAATGACGGGCGGAAAAATCAAAAGTCTGTTCAGGAGGCGCTTAAAGCTGTTCCGGGGCTGCGGTTCGAAATCCGAGTGCGAGAGCAGGGGCCTCCTACAACTAAGGATGTCGATATGATCGTCGCGTCGGACAGCGATATAGATCGTGAGGCAACTGTTCGGCGAATACGTGCGCATCTGGAATCGATGGAAGGCTTAAAAGATTTTGAAGACTCATTGCCTTTGCCGGGGATCGAATACCAATTGAAGATTGACCGGGCGCAAGCTGGTAAGTTTGGCGTTGATGTTGGGCAGGTCGGCGCTGCAGTTCAACTGCTGACAAATGGTGTTTTGGTTGGCCGTTACCGGCCAGATGATGCGAATGACGAGCTCGATATTCGTGTGCGTCTTCCAGAAGATGTGCGCTCGATTGAAGCGATCGATACCATGAGAATTGCGACACCAGCTGGTCTTGTCCCGCTTTCGCTCTTTGTAGAGCGAGTGCCGGCAAACCGCGTGACCGAGATTAGTCGTAAAGATGGAGCTCGCATAACGTCAGTCCGCGCGAATGCGACAGAAGTGGGTCAAGGTCCGGCGCGCGTGAAGGAGGTAAAGGAATGGCTGGCCACGCAAGAGTTTCCACCGAGTATTGAAATTTCCTTCGATGGCAGTTTTGCTGACGCTGAAGAAGCCAACGCATTTTTTGCAAATGCCGCGCTAGCTGCCTTGTTTCTCATGGGTGTTATCCTGCTTTGGGAGTTTAACAATTTTTGGCAGGTTTTCCTTACGCTTAGCGCCGTTGTGATTTCGACAGCAGGCGTGCTCATAGGTATTATGACAGTGCTGCCCTATGTCAGTGTTCTGATGATTGGAACCGGCGTTGTGGCGCTTGCGGGGATCGTCGTGAACAATAATATCGTTTTGATTGATACCTATAATCGGCTGCGAGAAAGCGGAAGAAAGCCGGAGGAAGCTGCACTTGCAGCGGCTGCCCAGCGTATTCGCCCAATATTGCTGACCACTTTCACAACTATTTGTGGTCTATTGCCGATGGTATTTATGTTGAACTTTGACTTTGCTAGCGGTGTGGTAAGTACCGGAGGCTCGACAGCAGAATGGTGGGTTCAGCTTGCAACAGCAGTGGTTTTTGGTCTCGGATTTTCAACGGTCATGATCTTGTTGGTGACGCCAGCCTGGCTTTGCGCACCGGCTAAGTTGGGTAATTGGCGCAGACGCCGGTTAGTGCCAATGATGGGTTGGTTATTCGGGTCCAAAAGAGGAATTCATAAAGAACCAGACCGCGTGCTTGATCCAGTAGCTGATCTACCGACGCGTCCCGATATTCGGCCAGCGGCGGAATAGAACCTACCAGGTGTCGATGTTTCGGCGTTTCTTTTCGGTGCGAGGAAGAGGTGGCGGCAAAGACTTTAGTCCAGCCATTATCCAGCGGCGTGTGTCAGCGGGATCTATCACGTCGTCTACTTCAAAGTGAGACGCCATATTTACAGCTTTGCCGCGCTCATACATTCGCGCAACCATGTCTTCGTAGGTTTTTAGTCTTTCTTCTGGATCTGTGATTGCTTCTAATTCTTTTCGGAAGCCGAGTTTAACCGCTCCCTCAAGACCCATTCCGCCGAATTCTCCCGTCGGCCAAGTGACGCAAAATAGCGGTGCTTTAAAGCTGCCACCTGCCATCGCTTGTGCACCGAGCCCATAACCTTTTCTAATGACAATACTCATCATGGGCGAGGTCATATTTGCGCCAACAACCATCATACGGGCGGCATGGCGAACGAGGGCGGTCTTCTCAATATCTGGTCCCACCATGATGCCAGGACAATCGATGAGAGATAAAACGGGTATGTCAAAACCGTCGCAGAGTTGAAGGAAACGGGCACCTTTATCTGCGCCGGGCGCGTCGATCGCGCCGGATAAATGTGAGGGGTCATTCGCGATTACACCGAGCGGGCGACCTTCAACGCGCATGAAGGCAGTAATGATACCGGGAGCCCAACCAGTTCTGAGTTCCAGAACGCTGTCTTCGTCAGCAATGCCTTGGAGGACTGCACGCATGTCGTACCATCGCTTGCGGTCTTCTGGCACAACAAAACGAAGAGCACGGGGGTCAGGGGCTTTCCATTCAGAATGCGAGCCCTGAAAGTAGGACAAGTATTTCTTGGCGGTGTTTGTTGCTTCAGCTTCGTCCTTCACGAGGATATCTATGACGCCATTGGCGTTCTGAACATGGCTTGGGCCGACTTCTTCTGGTGCGAAAACACCGAGGCCGCCTCCCTCAATCATTGCTGGTCCGCCGATACCAATATTTGAATTTTCAGTTGCGATAATAACATCGCAGCATCCAAGCAGAACGGCATTTCCTGCAAAACAGCGACCATTTACGATCCCAATGGTCGGTACGAGACCTGAGAGCTTTGCAAAATAATTGAAAGCCAGGCAGTCTAGCCCAGCTACCCCCATCGTGTCGGTGTCGCCCGGCCTTCCGCCGCCCCCTTCGGCATAAAGAACGACCGGTAAGCGTTGTTGCTCTGCGATCTCGAACATTCGATCTTTTTTGTAATGGTTAAGAGCGCCTTGAGTGCCCGCGAGGACCATGTAGTCATAGCTCATCGCCATCACTCTGCTGTCGGATTCTGAAAACAAGTCGCCGTTAACGTGACCAAGCCCGCACACCATTCCGTCGCCGGTTGTGTTAGCTATTAGGTCATCCATATCCCTGCGCCGGCGCTGGGCAGCGAGAACAACGGAGCCATATTCAACAAAGCTGCCTGGGTCACAGAGGTCGGTGATGTTCTCGCGCGCAGTTCGGTTCCCACGTCCATGGCGCTTTGTTACTGCTTCTGGCCGGTTTTCGTCGTGTCCTGCCCCGACCCTTTGGAGTGCTTCAGCGAGATCAGGGCGAATATAATCGAGGTCAACCTCCTCAGTTTTGCCGCCATCACTAGCGGTCACTTCTTGAGGGTGAAGAAAAACAAGCGGATGTCTGTCCGAGATTGTTTCGCCGGCTGCTGCGCCGAACCCAGCAACAATGCCGCTTACGTTTGCCTTGACTTCATGCTCCATCTTCATGGCTTCTAAAATTGCGACCGTGCGTCCATCCCAAACCTCATCACCTTGTTGCACCTCAAAACTAATGACAATTCCGGACAGAGGAGCCTCGACTATTACTTGACCAGGTGGAGTTGTGGGCACCGTTGCCTCGGTAACTTTAGGCGGCAACGGAGAGCTGCTTCCTCGACCGTGTTCCAGAACGGCAAGTGGGTCGATTGGGCGGTCGCTACTTGTCTCTGTATTTTTTGGAGAAAAGGAAGCTGCGAACTCCGCAGCGTGCTCATCAATAAGTCGGGTATAAATTTCGCCAGAACTAAAGCGGGGGTCGTCGAGTAAGGCGTGGAGCGTGGAGAGGTTGCTTTCTGCGCCGACAATCTGAAATGTACTGATCGCCCGACTTAGGCGATTTTTAGCTGTTTCAAAGTCTTGCCCATGAGCGACGACCTTGGCAGCAAGTGAATCGTAATTTGTGTTTACAGAGTCTCCAGATTGAACGCCACTATCCACGCGAATTGAGCGTCCAGAAGGCGGGGTGAATAATGATAGAGTTCCTGCGCTTGGTCTAATTTCTCCGGAAGCGGTCAAAGTCTCGAGGCATACGCGCGCCTGGATTGCGCAACCATCAGGGGCAGGGATATCATGTTGTGTGAGGCCCAAGTCAGTCAATGAGGTACCAGCTGCGATGGCGAGTTGCGCGCGCACTATATCAATTCCGAGGATTTCCTCAGTGACAGTATGCTCGACCTGAAGACGCGCATTGCCTTCGATGAAATAGTGAGAATTGCCGGATACCAGGAATTCCATCGTACCAGCGCCGCTGTACTTCACGGCTTCGGCGAGCTTAACGGCATCTTCCAGTATTTGCAGTCGCAAAGCATCGTCGATATGTACCGCCGGTGCGATTTCGACGATTTTTTGATGCCGCCGTTGTAGTGTGCAGTCTCGATCCCAAAGATGGGTGATATTGCCCGACCCATCTCCGATGATCTGTACTTCAATATGCCTTGCGTGGTCGAGATATGGTTCGACATAGAGCGCGTCATTGCCAAAGGCGGCGTGCGCTTCGGATGAAGCTCGCGCAAAGGCGTCTTGAAGTTCGGCGTTTTCCCGGACAATTCGGACGCCGCGTCCGCCTCCGCCTGAGACGGCTTTTAAGATGATTGGATAGTCTGAATCGCTCAATTTAGATTGAGCATCTTCAAGCGTCATGGGATTGCCGTTCCCCAAAGTCGGAACCTTGCAACGCTGCGCCAAGTCGACAGCTGCGCTTTTATTGCCGAAGAGTTCAAGTGTTTTGGCGGCTGGGCCGACAAAGATCATACCTGAGTTTGTGACTGACTTGGCGAACGTGGCATTTTCGCTCAAAAAGCCGTAACCAGGATGGACAGCATCAGCTCCAGCCTCTTTCGCAGCGGTCACAACTGCCTCGATATCGAGATAACCGCGAGCGCCGACACCAGGCAGCTGAACGGACTGATCTAATCGCCGGACGTGCAAGGAATTAGCGTCATCGCTTGTATAAAGACCTATTGTTTCGAGCCCCATATCCGCGGCTGTCTCAGCGATGCGAATAGCAATTTCGCCGCGATTGGCGATAGCAAGGCGTTTCATGGCGTTAGCCCTTATAAGCGCGGTTTAGTTTGCGCATCCCACCAATCCAGCGGTCATAATCAGCCGTTTTGTTTCTCATATATTGTAGAACTTCAGCGTGAGGCAGAATAAGAAAAGTTTCGGCTTTAATCGCTTCAACGACCGCATTGACGCATTCTTCGGGTTCCATCATGCCGTTGATGCTTGCAACTCCATCCGGATTTCCAGCGGTCATGGCTGTTCGAACAGCTTGAGGGCACAAAACCGACACTTTTATTCCATCGTCGCCGTGCGTAAGCGCGAGCCATTCTGCGAGACCAACAGCGGCATGCTTGGTCACTGCATAAGAGGCGGAACCAATCTGAGAAAGCAAACCGGCAGCAGATGCCGTATTTACAAGGTAACCGCCACCTCTTTCGATCATTCTTGGAACCAAATGCCGGGCCGCCCATACATGCGCCATGACATTAACATCCCAGATCGATTGCCATTGATCGTTTGGTGTCTCGGCACCACCCGCATAACCAATCCCTGCATTTGAACAGAAAATGTCGATTGGTCCGTGGTCATTTTCAACACTTTCAATGAGGTGTTTGATGTCGCTTTCTTTCGCAACGTTGGTGGTGAACGAAACGCCGCCGCATTCATTCGCGGTTTCGTCGACCCCTTCGCTGTTAAGATCTGAGCAGACGACAAGTTTTGCGCCGTCTCTCGCAAATCGCAGGGCCATCGCTTTGCCAATCCCGCTGGCAGCTCCAGTGACGACGATGATTTTACCTGCAATTTCCATGAATTGATCTCCCGGGCGGTGTCTGTTTTCGCAAGAGTGTAATCACGCCTCGTGATTGGCGTCCATGTCAACGGACGTGTGCCGTTGCGGAAACTTTGGGCGGATTTGACAGAGTGATCCCGGCAGGTTTGAAAAGATCCGGAGGACCATCAAAGATGCCTAACCATAAGACCATTCGAATAGGCGGAGCGAGCGGATATTGGGGCGAAAGCGATATGGCGCTTCCTCAATTTTTGCAGGCCGGTGGGCTTGATTACATCGTCTTTGATTACCTTGCCGAGATAACGATGTCGATTATGGCGCGGGCGCGCGCAAAAGACCCCTCGCGAGGGTATGCGTCTGATTTTGTTAGCGCTGTTCTGAAACCGAACCTTTCAGAAATTTCGCGGCAGAAAGTAAAGATCCTTTCAAATGCTGGCGGAGTGAACCCGAAAGCGTGCGGAGACGCGGTTCGCGCACTTATCAAAGAGGCAGGCTTAGATTTAAGGGTTGCGGTAATTTCGGGTGATGATTTGCTAGATCAAGCCGAGGCATTTGCTGAAGCGGGATATACCGAAATGTTCACCGGCGAAGAATTTCCGAACATAAAAAAGCTTGCGAGCATTAATGCATATCTCGGTGCATATCCCATCGCTGCGGCATTGGACGCGGGCGCAGATATCGTCATAACAGGTCGTTCGGTAGATAGCGCGGTCACGCTTGGCGCTTGCATCCATGCATTTGGCTGGCAACCCGGAGACCTGGGCCAACTCGCTGCCGGATCCCTTGCAGGTCATATATTAGAATGCGGGCCGCAAGCGACTGGCGGGAACTTTACAGATTGGGAAAGCGTTGCAGGCAGCCTGCATGAGATTGGTTATCCAATTGCAGAAGTGACGGCAGACGGAGGCTTTACGGTCACCAAACCCGAAGGAACAGGCGGTATCGTCAATATTGGCACTGTGGGCGAGCAAATGCTTTATGAAATCGGGGACCCTCAAGCCTACATTCTGCCCGATGTTGTTTGTGATTTTTCACATGTAGTTTTGGAAGAGAACGGCCAAGACAGAGTGAGCGTTTCAGGTGCCAGGGGATATGCTGCACCTGACACTTACAAAGTCTGCTCCACTTTTGCTGATGGGTTCCGGGCGGGTACAGTGAGCTTTTTTTATGGAGAGCAGGCGGGGGAGAAAGCGCGTACGTTTGGCGAGAGCGTAATAAAGCGCGCACGTCATAAACTTCGTGCTTTGAATGCACCAGACTTCACCGAGGTGTTGATAGAGACAGTTGGGAATGAAGCAGAGTATGGAAATTTTGCCAGGCAACAAAGCTCTCGTTCTGTTGCACTAAAGGTTGCGGTAAAGCATGACGATAGCCTAGGGGCGGGGCTTGTGCTCAAAGAACTCGCTGGACACGGGCTGGCAACACCGCCAGGTTTATCTGGCTTTGCCGGCGGACGGGCAAAACCATCTCCCGTACTTCGACTGTTTTCCTTTGCCCTGCCGAAAGACAAAGTGGATATTTCTATCGAAGTGGAAGGTTCTGAAATCCCGTACCGTCGCGTTTTTGGAGAGCGCAGTGTTTCTGAAGCGCCTGCTCAGAATGCACCAGAAGGCATTTCAGATAGCACAGAAATGGTAGAGGTTCCGCTCATCAAGCTTGCATGGGCCCGCTCCGGCGATAAGGGAAACAAAGCAAATGTTGGTGTAATTCCTCGGAATAAAAAGTATGCGCCCTTTATTTGGGCTGCACTCACGGAGGAGGTCGTCGCGAGCCGTTTCGCCCATTATTTGAAGGGTGATGTTCAGAAGTATTATTTGCCCGGAACAGGATCAATCAACTTTCTGATGGACGACGTGTTGGGCGGCGGAGGTGTGGCTTCTCTTCGAAATGATCCACAAGGCAAAGGTTACTCACAAATTCTGCTGCAGACTCCCATTGCTATACCCGAAACTATGGCTGAGGAAATTGCATGACGAAACTACCGGACGTATCTGCGGTAGATCCGCAATTCAAAAACGGCTGGCTCACCATTTGGTTTGATCAACCAGAGAACCGGAATGCACTCTCATCGGAACTGGTCGCAGATTTGCTCGCTGTGCTTGAAGCCGTCCGTGAAGATCGTACTGTTCGAGGAATTACATTAAGAGGGCGCGGAGGCGTGTTCTGTGCTGGCGGAGACTTAAAGGCCTTCAACAAAGGACAAGTGGACGGACAGTCGCGCGAGAATGTGATTGCTTCGTCAAAACATGGCGCAGTGATGTTTGATCTCATTAACTCCATGCCCCAGGTAACGATCGCGCTCATTGAGGGTGCCGCAATGGCAGGCGGTTTCGGAATTGCATGCTGCGCAGACGTCGTTATTTGCGAGGCTTCCGCGAGGTTTGCAATGACAGAGACGAGGATCGGGCTCAGTCCCGCACAAATCTCGCCTTTTGTGATACAAAAGCTGGGATATGCGACAGCGCGCCGTTTGATGCTGACTGCCGCACGTTTTGATGGATCCGAAGCGCATGCGCTTGGTTTTGCCGACATTTTGGGAGACGATGTGGACGCGCTTGAAGCTCATGAGATGCAAATTCGCAAACAGGTGTTAGCTTGTGCCCCGGGCGCAATTGCTGACACTAAAGCGCTGATCTTAATGCAGCCCGGAATGAGCCGGCAAGAAATCGTTCAGGCCGCCGCTGAGAACTTCGCGGGCCGGATGCTGTCAGAGGAAGCCCATGAAGGTATTGCATCCTTTTTGGAAAAACGAAAACCAATTTGGAAGAGCGAGCCATAAAGGGGCGTAAACATGCAGCAGGCTGAAGACTTTCGCGCCGAGAGTGAGGCGCTTTTTAATTTACTGAAACCCGTTGATGCATCGAAGTTTAGGGAGCCGACCCAGTTCAAGGACTGGACGATTAATGCAGTGCTTCAGCATCTCTACATGTGGAACATAAACGCTGGCCTCCAAATCACAAATGAAGAACAACTGATGAAAAATATGCAAGGGGTTTTCGAGCATGATGGTGGTATGAGGGGGTTTGAAGCGGACTACTTCTCTGGTCTCGAGGGTTCAGAATTACTCAGCGCTTGGTACAACGACATGAATCAGACAGCTGATGTGTTTGCCGAAACAGATCCAAAAGCCAGATTAAAATGGGCTGGACCGGACATGTCAGCACGTTCATCGATTACTGCGCGATTGATGGAAACCTGGGCGCATGGGCAGGAGGTCTATGATCACCTAGGAGTTATTCGTAAAAACGAAGACCGCATTCAGAACATAGTGGTGCTCGGCGTGAATACGTTCGGGTGGACATATAAATGCCGCGGAGAAACGCCCCCTGGTGATATGCCATTTCTAGAGCTTGAGGCTCCGTCAGGTGCCATGTGGTCGTATGGTGAGCCTTCAGACAGCGAACGGATTGAGGGGAAGGCAGAAGAGTTTTGCCAGGTAGTCACGCAATGTCGAAATATTGCTGATACAACTCTCATAGTGTCCGGCCCAGTAGCGATGGACTGGATGAGCAAAGCGCAATGTTTTGCGGGGGGACCAGAGACGCCGCCTCCGCCCGGCACTCGCGTGACACAGCAGGTTTCCTAAAGCTCGAAGCAATATTTTGCGTTGTTACCTGCGCAATGCTCTTGTTTGGTCAAGAAGAACCAGCAACACTGATGATCTGAATACTTGGGACTCCGATGATGACATTAAACGATGTGGCAACCGAAGCTGGGGTATCCCCTAAAACGGTGTCGCGCGTTCTAAACAACGAGCCTAATGTTAGACCCGCAACGCGAGAAAAAGTTCTTGCAACGGCGAAACGGCTTGGTTACCGCCCAAATAGGGCTGCGCGCAGTCTTGCCGGGTCAAAATCGTACGCCATCGCGCACCTGCACAATAATCCGAACCAAGACTACACGACTCGAGCGAACGCCGGTATTTATAGCGCTTGTAGAGTCTTCAACTATCAACTCTATCTTGAGCAATTCGACATCAATTCTGAAACTCTTGCTGCGATCGTTGAGGAGTATCTTTACAGCAACGATGTTGATGGGGTCATTCTATCGCCGCCGGCAGCGGACAATCAGGAGCTGATTGATTTATTCAAGGCCAAGGGCATCGCCGTTGTGTTGATTTCCCCGGCAATTAGTCCGATCAACACGGCATCGGTTTATATAAATGATCGGCGGGCAGCGGCAAAAATGACCCAGCATTTGATTGATCTCGGCCACAAAAGTATTGGGTTTGTTGCAGGACCAAAAACACATGGCGCGGCATCGGCGCGCGATATCGGCTTTCTTGAGACGATTGAGCGTTCGGGTCTCTCACTAGCCGATTGCCCGCATGGAAGAGGCGATTTTACCTTTCGGTCCGGACTAGAGGCTGCAGCTGAAATGCTGGCGGCAGATAAACGACCGAGTGCAATTTTTGCAGCTAACGATGTTATGGCTGCAGGCGCAATGACGGCCGCATTCCAGGCTGGATTGAAGGTTCCGGGCGATATATCTATATCCGGATTTGATGCATCGTACATCGGCTCCATACTTTGCCCACCACTTACGACCGTTCGCCAACCCGTCTCTGATATGGCGCAGCAGGCCGCAGAATGGCTTATTTCAGGGGAACTGTTTGAAGATGAACGCCCAAAGCGGAAAGAGTTTCCGTTCGACCTCGAAGACCCAGAAGGGTCGTCGACGGCGCGATATTCCAGGCTCTGATTATCTCTCAATTAGCTCATGCATATAAGCTTGGGGGCCTCTTGACTGCGTACTGCGTAGATCTTTCATGATTGCAGAAACGCGTGGATCGTTCAGCAAAGCCCCCAGCCCTGATGGATCTTGGAAAGGAGCCTGATTTGACGCGAGGAAGGGTTGAATGTCGATTAGCAGCGGCTGTGAGGTCTCCGGGAAATGTACCAGACGCGGCCTGACGCCGGTTTCTATCCCAGCAAGTTCCGCGGCTTTGGCAACAGCGTCAGTGAATCCACCGAAGCTGTCGACGAGCCCATTTTCTTTCGCCGCGATGCCGCTCCAGACACGCCCTTTCGCGACAGCTTCAGCTGCTTCAAGATCGCCGTCGAAACGGCCTTCGGCAACTAGATACAAGAAGCGATCATATCCTCTTCGAACAGAGGCGCGCAGGGCGTCTTCCTGGGCTTGAGAGAGCGCATCAGAACCTAAAAAGTTCGCAAACTCACCGCCAATCGTGATTTCCTCTGTGTTAATTCCAATCCGTTCAAGGCCTTGGTCGATTGCGGCCTTTGTAAAGAAGATTCCGATAGAACCTGTGATAGTCGCACGGTTCGCCATGATATGATCTGCGCCAGCTGCAGCATAGTATCCACCAGATGCAGCAATTGTCCCCATTGAGACAACAACCGGTTTGCCTTCATCTTGCGCGTATTCAACAGCGTTCCAAATCTGATCGGAAGCCGTCGCCGATCCGCCGCCGGTGTTCATGCGGAAAACGATCGCTTTTACCCGCTCATCATTTGCAGCCTGAATGATTGCACCAGAGACGCGGTCGGCACCAAAGCTGGTGTTTCCGCCGCCGTTGCCGGACAAGATGGTGCCTTCTCCTCCAATCAGCGCAATGATTGGCGCGTCCTGGTCAGTTCCGGGAGCTGCATAATTCAATACAGATACAAGCGTAGTCTCATCAGGAACTGTACTGTCGATTGCCTTTAATGCATCTTCCGGAAAACCCAATTTATCCATAAGGCCATTTTCAAGCATTTTGTCTGCGCTTTTAGGGCCTTCTTCAAGTGCCGCACGGACTTCATCGACAGTTAACTTCCGATCAGCAGCAATATCTTCCAGTGATAGATTCCAAATATCTTCGCCAAGCAAAGTCATCGCTTCGCGGTGCTCTTCTGTGAAAGTGGATTCCGTGAACTGGTTGGGCGCGTTCTTGTATTCCGCGAACTTTATCACTTCCATCTGGACTGAAAGCTTGTCGAGCATGTCTTTGTAGAACATGCTCTCGAATGACAAACCGGATGTCATAACGTCGGTTCCTGGCTGAATCCATATTTCATCAGCCGCAGAAATCGCCCTGAGTGTTGAGGGCGATACTGAATACGTTCCCTGACTATGCGCTACGACTTTCTTGCCGCTCAACTTAAAGCGCTTAATTGCTGTTCGCAGTTCTTCCGCCCGTGCACTGCCGGTGCTACCATCGCTGGCGCGTATATACATTCCAATGACGCGGTCGTCATTCGCCGCAGATTCTATTTTCTGAACGACATCAATGAACCCTTGGCCGGGGTTTCCATATAGGAAATCACTTCGCGTTGGCTCGCGTGCCTGGTCAGGTAGGGTGTAGCGAAGATCAACATTCAAAATCACATTTTCGGGGAGTTCAGAGCTCGAGGTCAGTTGTGAGAACAGCAATCCAACGAGCGCCGCGCAAAATAGGATAAGCGCAACAAGAGAACCAAAGAATGACAGGAGGAAAGTCTTCACGCCGATAGGCTCCATTTTGTGTTTATCGATAAAAGATAAGGGCTAGATGACAAAAAGGAAAGGGCCGGGATGATTTATGCAAGCGGTAGGCCTATAAAATCTCAGTGATAAGGAGGAATTAGGTCTCATGGCAGAAGAAATACTGAAAATTGAGCGCGATGGACCGGTTGCGATCGTAACGCTCAATCGGCCGGATGCGCTGAATGCGCTTTCGCGGGCTCTGCGTAAAGAAATCGTAGCTACGTTTACAGAGCTGGGGGAGGACCCAGAAATCCGCGCCGCTGTTCTAACTGGCGCTGGGCGTGCTTTTACTGCCGGTGTGGACCTGAAAGAAGCTGGTCAGACCGGCTTTGCGCTTGGGGCTGATGGTGGGTCGATCGATCTTGGGAAAGCCCTCGCAGCCTACCCCTGGCCGATTATCGGTGCGATCAACGGATTCGCCATCACAGGCGGGTTTGAGCTTGCTTTGATGTGCGACGTGTTGCTGGCATCGGAGGATGCGAAATTCGCCGACACTCATGCTCGAGTTGGAATTATGCCGGGTTGGGGACTTAGCCAACGCCTTTCGCGGCTGATTGGGGTCAGCCGTGCAAAGGAACTCTCATTCACAGGCAACTTCATTGATGCAGAAACCGCTGCGCGCTGGGGGCTGGTGAACCGTGTGTATAAGGCCGATGAATTGGTGCCTGCGGCGATCAAACTGGCCCATGAAATGGCGACTTGCGACCCGCTTCTGCTTCGCAATTATAAGAAGGTGATAGATGACGGTCTCGCAACAACCTTTGGCGACGGCCTTGAATTGGAAATCCGGCGGTCGGCCGAGCACGCAAAGTCCGTGACCGCAGACAGCGTAGAGGCGGCTAGGCAAGCCGTTACAGCGCGTGGGAGAGAAAGGAACTAAAAGGGCCCCGTGTCGGCGGCCGGACTTGAACCGGCAAGGCCCTTTCAGGCCGGCGGATTTTAAGTCCGCTGCGTATACCAATTTCGCCACGCCGACAGGGGCGCTTCTCCCTAGTCTGCGTTGCTGTATATCGCAAGCGTTAGGAGGGTAGTGGTCCTTATTTTCTGAGGATTCTATCAGTGCCCGGCAACATGGAGAACGTCATTCCGTCGCGCCCGACAATGGTGGGACCAGAGAATACGCGCTGGGTTCCTTTGGCGTAATAGGCTTCCAGATACTTGAAAGGAAGTGCAGGAACGATGTGATTGAAGACCAGCATTTTCGCGCCCGCTTTCTCGGCGATTTCAGCGCCCTGAACAGGCGTTAAGTGATAATCTGGAATATCCGACATGATTTTCGCAAGATTGGTTGCGCTTGTTTCTCCGAGCGCTTTGCCAATTTTGGCGACCATTTCAGCGTTGAGCGCTTCAGCGACGAGCAGGTCGGTATCTTTCGCGTTTGCAATAAGGCTGTCACTATAGGCGGTATCTCCGCTCAGCGTGACAGAGCGGCCCTTATACTCAAAACGGTACCCGACGGCTGGTTCTATCGGAGAATGCGATACGTTAAATGCTGTCACTTTGAGCTGAGGTTCATCGATGAGTGTCACGTTCCCAAGCGGCCCAAATCCGGTTGTGCTGAAAGCAATGGCTTCGCCGCCTGCTCCAGATGGCGGCGTTGTCTCTATACCGTGATGCGCAATCCGATAAAGTTTGTCATATGCGTAGGCTTCGTTGAACCCGTCCACAACGCGGTCAATTCCATTTGGACCATATACAGGAAGCGGCGTTTCATTCGCTCCTCCCGCCCAGCGCTGAAGCATCAGCTCTCCCAAATTATCAATATGATCGGAGTGAAAGTGCGTGATAAAAACCGCTTCTATAGCTCCAACTTGAATTCCAAATTGGCCAAGATTGCGCGGACTGCCGCTGCCGACATCAACCACAAAAGTGCGATCGCCTGCGATAATTGCCGTACTCGGGCCGAGACGTGTCGGATCACCAAGAGGAGAGCCGCTGCCGATCAGTACAACATGCAGGCCATCTTGCCATTCAGCGTCAACATTACTGGCCACAAGGGTTTTTACGGCGCGGTCAAATAGCATCTCACCGATCTGAACTTTGAATAGTTGCGATGCGAGACCGGCAACCAAAACCAGGCCAGATAAAATGATTGCGCCCAACTTTAGATAGCGCATGATGAGACTCCTTATGCGAGCAACAATTTTGCAAGTTTCTTTTTCTGCCAGCGCGCATCGCCAAATTGCGCGGCGCACCACATGGCTCGCCTGCGATAGAGCTGCGCGTCACAATCATAGGTGAAACCAAATCCGCCGTGGAATTGGATGGCGCGGTCAGCGGCAAAGGAAAACGCTTTATCGGCTTGCGCCTTTGCCATTCTGACGGCGATTTCATTGCGGCCTTGTTCGCTAAACACCCATGCAGCTGAGTAGAGGTGAGAGCGTGCCTTTTCGTAATCGACGTAGGCATCTACCGTTTCATGCTTGAGTGCCTGAAATGCGCCAATCTTTTTACCAAACTGGGTGCGAGTATTTAGATAGTCTACCGTGTAATCAATGCAGGCTTGCGCGCCTCCGCACATTTCTGCTGCCAATAAGAGATTTGCGACGAGATCAACATGCTCAAGAGCAGTGGCGGCATTTGCAACGTCCATAAGGTTGGACGCTGGAACAGAGACGCCGTCGAGGTTTAGTTCGAATGACCGGCGGGTTTCGTCCACAACTGTTTCGCGCCGACGACTGTCAGCAGGGATGGCGCTCGACGGGACGATAATGAGTGCGAGATTTCCTTCGAGCTTAAGGCTCACAATGATCAACTCGGCGGCATTTGCATCAGCGACGAGAATTTTTGTGCCGGAGAGATTGAGCGTGTCTCCATTGCGAGATGCCGATGCAGAAATATTCGTCAAATCGAAGTCTGCATTAGGCTCCGTAAGAGCTATCGCTGCGACTTGACCTTCTGCTAATCCCGGCAGGTAGGCAGCTTTCTGAGCGTCTGTACCGCCCACCAGAATAGCTTGTGCAGCGAGCGTTGAAGATACGTAAGGAACGCCCATAAGTGTGCGTCCCATTTGCTCTGCAACTGGAACAGCTTCCGCAACTGACAAGCCTATGCCGCCATATTCTTCCGGAATAGCGATACCAAGCCAGCCAAGTTCGCAAATTTCCTTCCAGGTGCCTGGTTCGTGTCCGAAATCATCTTCGAGAAGCTGTCGAACTTTTTCAATCGGAGATTTCTCTCTGCAAAACGAAACGGCTACATTTCGCAGATCCATCTGCTCTTCGCTAACACCAATCCCGCCAAGGCTGTTTTTTAGTGCACTCATTTTACTCACCGCGTCTTAGGAAGACCGAGCACATGCTCGCCAACAATATTGCGCTGGATTTGTGTTGTGCCGCCACCGATCGTTGCGGAAAACGCATTGTAGTATCCGCGTTGCCATATACCTTCATCAACGGCGTTAGGGTCTCCGCGATAATAGGCTCCGCGTGGTCCTTGAAGCCGGATTGCAAACTCGTTGACCTCACGTGCGAATTCGGTGCTCACAAGTTTACTCATTAACGGCAGCGCATGTGGGCGATCTTCAATCAATCCCGGAATTCGTCGCCTCATATTATTCAAGTTTATGGATTGTGCCTCGATCAAGAAATCGATCAAATTGTCTGCAATCACATCATCTTCGAGTACTGGTCGCCCGCCGCGTTCCGTGGTTTTTGCAAGCTCCGCGATTTCAAACGGGTCGAGCTCCGTGATGGTGTAGCCACCTGCTTGCCCGACACGTGCGCCGCGCTCGTATTCAAGCGTTTGCATAGCAACTTTCCAACCATTGCCTTCACCGCCCATGAGCTCATCAGCTGGAATGCGCGCATCGGTGAAAAATGTTTGAGTGAAACCATATTCGCCGGTCAGTTTCTTGATCTTCGTGGTATCGATGCCTTGAATTTTCATGGGCGCAAGGAAGAAGCTAAGGCCTTTATACTTGCTTTCTGCCTCCGGATTTGTGCGCGCAAGAAGGATCATATAGTCGGCGTAATTTCCGAGCGTTGTCCAAATCTTCGAACCATTGACGATATATTCGTCGCCGTCGCGAACAGCGCGCGTTTGAGCATTCCCAAGATCCGAGCCATGCTCAGGTTCTGAAAAGCCCTGGCACCAGACGTCATCACCCGACAAAATACCTTTAATGTATTTCTTCTTTTGAGCGTCTGTGCCGGTGTCCAGGATGAGCGGACCAGCCCAGCTCAGACCGATCGCGTTAAAAAGGATGGGGCCATTGTATTTGCGCTGCGCGCGCGTCGCCATGCGCTGATGGTCTGGGGTTAACCCGCCGCCGCCATATTCGCTCGGCCATGCAGCGCCGAGAAAGCCAGCTTCATAAATCGATCTTTGCCATTCTCTGAGGAAATCAAACTGTTGATCGGTGCCAACCTCCATAAAGGTGAGTGGCAGCATGAAATCTTGCGGTCCCGGCGTATTTTCGGCGAACCATTTGTCAGCGTCGCGCCCGAACTCTTCAACCGTCTTATCAGTCATGTGTCGTGTCCTTTATGCAAGCGATGCGCGAATGGCATCGATGTATTGTTTGCGGATTAGGCGTTTGTTGGCGGCGTAAGCCTGCTGCGGTAGCGCGCCGAGCATCCCAGCGATATTCATGGCGGTATCCATCAATTTCTCGGGCTCAGTGACCATGTCGAGAAATCCAGCTTCGACGGCTTCGTCTGGATTAAAATTCTTTGCCTGGATGACGGCCTGTGTGTGGTATTTTGGATTGAGACGCGCTTTTGGTAGCTCAATTCCGAATTGCGGCAGTGTCATGGAAATGGCAGTTTCAGGCAGACCCATTTTGAAATCACCTTGCGCACCGATACGCGTGTCGCCAGACATAACAAAGAAAGCACCTTGCGCCATTGCGTGGCCGGTAACAGCCATCACGCTTGGTAATTTGTTTTCAAAAACGCGAAGATTTAACAGTCCGCCGGAACGAACGAGATTCTGTACATCCTCTGGTGTCGCCCCTTGCATAACCTTCAGGTCAAATCCTCCAGAAAAACGTCCCGGACGACCTGAAACGACAAAGACTTTTGCATCTGCTTCTGCCTTATCCAAAGCATCGTTCATCGCTGCTATGTGATCTGGGCTGAACGCATTGGCTTTGCCGTCATCCATTTTGATGTGCGCGATGCCGTCGTGGATATCTATCGTTACGCTCATATAGGTTCGCTCCCTCGGATTTAGTCCTGAATTTTCATAGATGACGCTGCGGAGCGCAAGGGTGCCTCTTGCCGTCCCCGACGTAAAACGTGGGATCAGGCACTACGGAGGAAAGCAAAATGGATTTGGCATTTAGTGCGGATTACGAAGCTTTTCGTGAAGAGGTTACAGAATTACTTGAGTCGAACCGTTCGTCTGCACCGACATCAACAGACCGCGGGATGAAACATCCAAAAAGGCTCGCCTGGCAAAAGCTCATGATTGAGAATGGGTTGGCCGCGAGGACAATCCCGAAAGCATATGGCGGATATGGCGCAGACCCTGACATCTTAAAATCTCGAATAATTGCTGAAGCCTTCGCTTCGACGGGCTTGCCGCGTCCAATCGCTAGTCAGGGAATTTCCATGCTTGTCCCGACGCTTTTGGAGCTTGGTTCAGAAGAGCAAAAGCAAAAATACATAAAGCCCACTTTGATGGGTGAAATGGTTTGGTGCCAGGGATACTCTGAGCCCGGGGCGGGGTCGGATCTCGCTAATGTGCAAACGAAAGCAGAGATCGACGGCGACGATTTCGTAATAAACGGTCAGAAAATTTGGACATCCACCGCCAGACAGGCGGATATGATCTTCTGCCTTGTGCGCACAGATTCTGAGGCAAAGAAACACCACGGAATTTCTTACATTGTGTTCCCGATGGACACGCCCGGGATCGAGGTCCGCCCATTGGTCGACATGACAGAGGCTGCGAACTTTAACGAGGTTTTCTTCACAGACGTGCGGGTTCCGCGAACCGGGCTCATCCATGAGCTAAATAAAGGTTGGCAGGTTGCGAATGCAACGCTGACTCACGAGCGCGGGATGCTAGGTGATCCGAATGCGACCAAGGCGCGGCTTCTTGAGGTTGCGGAGTTGATGAAGCAAGAATCCATTGGTGGTGAACGCCTGATCGATAATCCAATTTTTAGAGATCGCCTTGTGGCACTCCAGGCGCGGGTATACGCGATGCAGGCCAATGGGATGCGTATAATGACGTCGCGCTTGAAGAAAGAGAGCCCTGGAATTGCGGGCCTTATCGTGAAGCTGCAAGGCTGCGAGATAAATCACGAAATCGCTCGTCTCGCCATCGATGCAATGGGTGAGTATGGCATCCTGTACGATCAAGGCGAACATCTGCGTGATGATGGATCGTGGCAGTGGCGATACATGTATGATCTCGGACTTATTATCGGTGGTGGTACGGCGCAAATTCAGAAGAACATCATCGGCGAACGCGGTTTGGGATTGCCTCGCGAACCAAAGCCTGCGGCAGTATAGGAGAGCGAGAGATGGAGTTTGCACTATCTGAAGATCAACGCATGCTGCAGGATTCAATCAGCGGCTTCCTTTCTTCTGTCTCGAATTTGGATGCTCTGCGTAAGGCTGTCGACGGAGATGCCGCGACGATAGCCTCGATTTCAGAAGGATTAGCAGAAATGGGTGGTCCGCTGCTGAATGTGCCCGAAACGCATGGAGGGCTCGGTCTTGGAATCCTCGACGCAGCTCTTGTGCAGGAAGCGCTTGGCGCAGCAGCTGCACCTGCGCGGTTTTTTGCGGACGTACTCGCCGCCGTCGCCATTCATTCGGCCGGCACGGATGCACAGCAGTCTGAATGGCTACCAAAAATTGCGGATGGTTCAGCAAAGTTTGCCATCGCGCTCGCCCACTATGTAGGCACCAGGCCGGGAACAGGCGTCGAAAGCGCTGGCGGTAAGCTTCATGGGACGTCGCACTTTGCAAGAGAGACCTCAGATGCGTCTCATGCGATTGTGGCCAGCTCAGATGGGCAGCTGCACATTTGTGCAATGGATGAAGTTGCCTCCAAACCCATGCAAACAATTGATCGTACGCGTTCATTTCATGAATTAAAATTTGATGGCCTTTCGGTAGAAACGCTTTCAGGAGAAAATACGCCTGGAGCCGCTGCTAACCGGGTGGTCCAGGCTGGTCGTATATTGCTTGCTGCCGACACACTCGGGGCTTGTCAACAAATGCTGGATGACGCTGTCGCCTATGCCAAAGAGCGTAAGCAGTTCAACCGCGTGATTGGATCATTTCAGGCTGTGAAGCATCTCTGCGCCGAGATGGCAGCGGAACTCGAGCCTGCGCGCGCGCTTGTTTGGCATGCAGCTTACGCGATGGACAGCGGAGACCCCGAAGCGCCGGTCATGGCATGTCTTGCAAAATCCCACCTCGCTGAAGTCGGTACCTTTATCGCGAGAACATCCACGGAGGTTCATGGCGGAATGGGGATGACAGATTTGCTTGGTCTTCATTATTGGTTCAAGCGCATAGGCGTGAACCGGCAACTACTTGGCAGCCCGGAAAAAGTGCGAGAAGATGCAGCGAGGTTGCAGGGCTGGGCATAAATAATGTCATTAAAGACTAGGATTGCGTCTTCGGTCGCAGCGCGAATAACGAGTGAGAAGCGTATGCTGAAACGCCGCGCGCGCGCAGAAAAGCGGCGTAAGGCGTTGGGTGCCCCGCATACAGTTTCTTATTTTCATCAAGTCGACGATCCTTACTCGCATTTGATGTCGCAAATACTTGAGGAGCTGCAACGTCGTTATGACATCGTCATTGAACCGTATTTGGTTTTTGAGCCGGTAGATGCTGCAGCGCCTGACAGAACGCGTCTCATTTCTCATTCACGCATAGATGCGGAGCGCCTCGCAAAAAAGGCAGGCCTCGGCTTTGTAGATCCGGGCATGCAACCAAGTGATGGGCAAGTCGAAGCGGCGTCTCGTCGTTTTGCCGGAACACTAGAAAAAGGCACTTTTGTGAGCGAAGCGGCGGCGATCAGCGCGTCTTTATGGTCGCCCGGCGAGGTATCAGGGGATCCTTTCTTTGCCAGCAAAGATAATACGCTGGCAAAATTTAAGCTTGGGTCAGAGCGCCGCGAAGAACTCGGTCATTATCTCGGTGCCACCCTGCATTATGGAGGTGAGTGGTATTGGGGAATAGATCGGCTTGCCTATCTCGAAGAGCGTCTTGTCGAACTCGGTACAGCAAAGAATTCCACAATCCTTCCACCGATCTATGAACAGCCTGTGGAAAGTTACGAAAATTGTCCACAGGTCCCGACCGGAACGGTCATAGATGCTTTCTTATCCTATCGTAGTCCTTACTCTGCAATCGCGGTCGAGCGGATTTTTGATCTCGCAAGAGCGTATGGCGCGGAACTCAATATTGCCTTTGTTTTGCCAATGGTGATGCGGGGAATGACAATCCCGAAATCTAAGCGTGCCTACATTCCATTTGATGCCGCGCGAGAAGCAAGGCGTCTCGGTGTGCCCTTTGGTAGGATCGCCGACCCTGTGGGAGATCCTGTGGAAAGAGCCTATTCGATACTGCCTTGGGCGATGGATCAGAGAAAAGGCGAAGCGTTCACACGTTCCTATATGAAAGCGGTTTGGTCGGAGGGGGTCGATAGCGGGTCAGACAAAGGCTTAAAACTCATCACCGAACGCGCTGGCCTTGATTGGGTGCAAGCAAAAACAATGATTGGAACCGATCGTTGGCGCGGCATTGCGGAAGGTAATCGCCAACAATTATTTGGCATGGGGCAGTGGGGTGTTCCGAGTTTTCGGGTCGGCGATGTAAATACCTGGGGCAATGATCGGCTGTGGGTAATTGAAGAAGAATTAAAGCGACTTGCTGGATAAGAACTTCTGACGTTAGCCCTGACCCGGCCTTTGCTACCGGCAGAGCTAGTAAGACAGCCTGAGTTCAGACAGACTGCTCGAAATCGAGCGATAGGCGTCAATCAGCTGAGCGTTCGAGTTTGCTTCGAAATACATGCTCGGTTCGCTTGCGCATGTTTCAAGAAGTGTCTCGGCTGAGGTTGGGGCCTGAAAGGCAATCGAGAAAACCAATATGTTTTCAGCCTTGGCACCATCACAAAGGGCAATCGCTTGCGTTTCAGAGTTGCCACCTAAGGCTGAATACTCGGTGTTGAATGCACCGTCTGTCATGAGGATAATAGCTTTAATGACCCGATTATCATCATATGCTAGAGGTTCGCTATCGCTTGGCCAAACATCCTTCCAGCGCGGAGAGATCATATTCCATCCCCAGGACAAACCGATATGTCCCGCCGTTGCTCCGCCCGCGGTGAGATCATCAATAGCGTCATTCAAATTGGCCGTATTGTTTGTGAGAGGTAGCATTGCAACAGTAGGGCACCCAGGCGCGTTGAACTCGTACCACTGATTTTCTGCAGGCGGCGCATCACTCGCCGCTTCAGCGCCAATTCGCTCTTTCGAACAATTATTGTCCGTCCCGTCGTTATAGATATCGGGGTCGAACACGGCGTTGTCATACATGCCGCCGACATTTACCGAGCCAGCATACGGAATAATGGAAATTCGCACGCGGTCGCCGGTCTCTGGCGAAATGAGTGTCGAAACCGCCTCATTGGCGGCATCTTTCAAACTGGTGAGTTTTGACCCGCTCATCGAACCGCTCACATCCACCACCATGGCGAGGTCTAGCAAAGTAATCTCGGCTGTGGAAGAAGCTTCTTCATCATAGATGAATTGATGGACACCTACGATACCAGCCATGGTTGCTTCCAGCGAGCAAGAGGCGACGATGCTGACAGTGTTGGTTGATCTATCGATTGATACGTTTGGATCGGCGCAAACTACATCTTGGCGCCCGCTTGCTAGATCGGCCGTTATAAACCCTTTAACAGTGCTAATGATTTCTTCGTCAGTACGCGCGGCGTTTAAAAGTTCTTTCGCGCCCGCAAGAGCAGCGGCATCGATAGCGGAGCGAAGCGATTGCTTGCCCGATTGCATCCGGCCCATATCGAGCGCGAGCCCGATAAATGCTAAAATAGGCAATAAAACGAGCGCCATTATGAGCGCTGTTGTGCCATCTTCAGATCGCCAAAACCCTTTAGCCATTTTCCTACCTGCCCATCCTGCTTGTTGGTAGTCAGCCAAAAGACGATAACAAAGTAGGGTGAATGCCAAGTGTGTTTGGGATCAGACTTTTAAAGCGTCGAGGAACGTATTTTTAGACCATTTCTCCCTTGGGGGCGGGTCGCTTATCTTAAAACACTTCCTCCAGGAAGTTTTGCATTGCGCGCCAGCTGCGGCGATCTGCGTCCGATGAGTACGCCATACCCCCAGCTTTATCGTTCGCTGCCTTGTTCGTAAAAGCGTGCCCCGTATCGCCATAAGCATGGAGCTGCCAGTTTGCGCCTTTGCTATCGAGTTCCTTGCCAAGCGCAATAACGTCGTTTGGTGTCGCCATTGGATCCGACCAGCCATGTAGGGCTAGAATTTTGGCTGTGATCGTTGTGTCAGTCTGGTTGCCTGGCGCGCCGAACAGGCCATGGAAGGAAACTGCGCCGCGGATGTCAGCCCCGGTGCGCGCAAGATCAAGAGCGCACATACCGCCAAAACAGTAACCAATAATTGCGGACCGTGACTGATCAATACTACCGAGCGCCAAACCAGTTTCAAGCGCATTGGTCAGACGGGCCTGCAACTCATTCCGGTCCGAGACGAGAGGGGTCATTAATGCCTCATTTTCCTCAGGCGAGCTTCCGCGAATTCCTTTGCCGTAAACATCGATGGCAAAGCCTGTGTATCCAAGCCGAGCGAGCCGTGTTGCAGATTCCTTTTCGTGATCGCCCAGGCCACCCCACGCATGCGCAACGAGAACAAGCGGGCTATCCCCCTCCGTTGCTGGGCGGGCAACGAAGCCCTCATATGTTTTGCCGTTAAAATCATAATCAAAATTGCCGGACATAAAGACCTCCATCAGCGTAAGAATATAAGAACTTTCTAGCGGCCTGCCGCTCGTTTAGCAAAGCCTTGCTTGCCTAACGCAGCGACGCATCGCTATGGCGATTTCATGGAACCAAACGTCACGAATTTTTTCAGTCAACGCTTATCGCTTTCTTTGGCAATCTGGGGCGATGAGAAGGCCGAACCCGTCGTGCTGGTGCATGGCGGGCGTGACCAGAAACGCAGTTGGGATTGGACGGCGAAGCAGCTCGCAGTGCGCTACCGGGTATTTGCTTATGATTTACGAGGTCATGGCCAAAGCGATTGGGTAAGCGATGGCGATTACGGTGTTATGGACCATGTTTATGATCTCGCAAGCCTTGTCGATCTCATAAATGTTCAGCAGGTGAAGCTCATAGGGCACTCGCTCGGCGGGAACATAGTTATTCGCTTCACAGGTCTTTTTCCAGAACGTGTGTCGAAACTGATCGCTATAGAGGGGCTCGGTCCATCCCCAAAAATGCTTGCCGAACGTCTGGCGATGAGACCTGAAGAGCGGCTACATTTCTGGATGGAGGATCGGCGCAAAAAAACACAGCGTAAGGCGCGGATTATGAGTGATTTCGATGAGGCAAAGGCACGTATGCGCAGCGCTCATCCTCAGCTTAGCGAAGAGTATGTAACGCATTTAACGAAACATGGCGTGAAAACCAATTCTGATGGATCGCTGAGCTGGGCCTATGATCCGGCAGGGATGGGACGAAGTCCAAGCGATATTTCCCATGATGATTTTGTACATTTGTGGGGTAGAATTACATGTCCGTCGCTTCTTATTTATGGCGCGCAATCTTGGGCTTCGGATCCCTCAAAGGATGGGCGCGCAAAACATTTTCCAGCTGGCGAAGTGCGCGTATATGACGGCGCTGCGCATTGGGTGCATCATGATCAGTTTGCGCGTTTCATAGAAGAAACGCAGACTTTTTTTGAAGGGCGCGTTGATGAGCTCCAGACGGTTTAGTCTTTTACTATTCTTTTCTGACGGCGCTGTTCGCGAGCTGGTTTGCACGGCCATAAGATGGCAAATCTCTGGCATTAGCTCAAAAAGGGAGAGTTCGGTTAACGATAGGTTGATCACTTTAAGGTAAGAGCAGGGTATCTAAACATAGTCATTTACGATTGCCGATGATCTCGTATCCGCCTCCCGAATTTGAACAGCAAAAGTCGGAAATCTTCCAACGCTATAGAATCTTGCGGGGAGATCATGCTCACGACGCTGTTTGCCTCGCCGATACGATAGCAATGGCACTCGGCGTACCATACGTATACGTGGCACTTTATAAGCGCTACCGAGAAAAATACTATTGTGCCCACGGCTTATCGGGTCACCCGGCCGAAGATGTCGACACTTACTTTGCGCGCGTGCATTTATCACAAAAGTCTTTCTATGTTCACAATGTTTGCACCGAGGAATACTTTACCGCTGGCGTTGAAGAACTCGATTTGCCACACTTCAAATCTATCGCGGGCATTCCGTTGGCGGACCCTCAAGGCAAAAAGTTTGGGACATTGTGTGTTGCCCATACCGAAGCACACGAATTCTCCGCGCGTGACCGCCGGCTGCTAGACGGTTTTGCGCGTGTCGTGAGTAACGATATCTGTGTAAGAAGCGCTGCCCATTATGCCGTTGAGGATCTGGTTCAGCTGGAAAAAGACAAATGCGATCTCTTTGAGTTGGCGACCCTCGATCCACTTACACAAGCACTTAATCGAAGATCATTCGAGAAGTTCGCAAATAGAGAGTTTGCCCGGTTCCAGCGCGAAAGCACGCGTTTGGGTGTTTTGATGCTCGATATTGATCATTTCAAAAGCGTCAACGACACACACGGTCATGCCGTCGGAGATCTTGTTATTGCGAAACTGGTGTCTGTAATCACCAAAAGCTTGCGCGTCGAAGACCTTGTCGGCCGGCTCGGCGGTGAAGAATTTGCGGTGGTGCTTGTGGAAACCGACGGCGCAAATGCGGAAGCCGTGGCAAATAGGATCCGGAACGAGATCAAACAAGTTGAGTTTCCTGGATCAACTGGCCCGTTCAGCATCACGATTAGTATCGGCGTTTCGGAGCCCGTTCCGTATGATCAGGATATCGCTTGCGCTTTGAATAGAGCGGACGAGGCGCTTTATATTGCAAAACAAACAGGGCGCGATCGCGTGGTCTCGAAATGCGAACCTCCCGAACATGTTGAGATTGCGAGTATTTCGGGCGAGCCAGAGCGTATTAAAGAAAACAATCGGTAAAAGACCTAAATGGGTTCAAGCCCCATAACTTGAAGCCATCATGCCAAGACTGCGATGCCAGTCCAACTTTCGTGCATACTCAAGCGGGTCTTTCGGGCGAACGAGCGCATCCTGAGGCGTCTCGGTCCAGTCGACAAGGCGGGTAAGGAAAAACCGTAGCGCTGCGCCGCGCGAAAGAATCGGAAGTGCGTCTAGCTCGCTGGTCTTGAGCTTTCGAACGCCCTGATACCCTTCCAGCAAAGCTCTGCCTTTCTCCAAATCATAAGAACCCATGGCGTTGAAACACCAGGCGTTCAGACAAACGGCGATGTCATAAGCAAGTGCGTCAGTGCAAGAAAAATAAAAATCGATTACGCCAGCAAAAGCATCTCCAGAGAAAAACACATTATCTGGAAATAGGTCAGCATGGATGGTGCCTCTTGGCAGATCCAGCGACATCGGCTTGGCCGCAGCAATCGCCGCGATATCGGCGTCAATGTCTGTGGAAAGCCCTGCGCGAAGACTGTTGGCTGACCCGGCGCGTCCATTCCAAAGTTTTGGCCAATCGGCAGGACCCAGATCGTTCGCGCGCGTCAACTCAAAGTCCGAGAGCGCTGCGTGCATGCGCGCCATGGCTGCACCAAGTTCTCTGCATTGTGCCGCGTTTGGGTATTTAACGCTCAACCCACTCAGAAACGATACGATCAGCGCCGGTCGGTCTTCAAGCGTTCCCAAGATATTGCCGTTCTTTGCAACAATGGGTTCGGGACATGGGAAGCCGCTAGCAGCCAGATGTCGCTTCAGATCGATGAAGTAAGGTAAGTCGGTTTCGTTCACGCGCTTTTCGAATAAGGTCAGGATGAATTTTCCTGTACTCGTCTCCAAAAAGTAATTCGAATTCTCAACGCCTTCGGCGATTCCTTTAAAGGATTGCGCGAACCCTATGTCATATTCCGAAAGGAAGTCGGCGAGCGCCGCGTCAGAAACTTGCGTGTAAACAGCCATTCAGGCCTATTAGCCGCTGAATCGTAGATAGGGAATGAGGATATGCGCCTGATTATCGGAATGGCGGCAATTGGAGTTGCCGGTGCTTGTGCTGCCGAAACAGAGCAGGAACCCAGGCAGGAGATCATTGCTTCAATTGAGACATCCTTAGAGTCTGCTCCGGGGACGGAATGGCGAGATGTCCAAGATGAGGACCTCCTGCTGCTCCGCACCGAGCACGGCACCATCGTGATCGAGCTTAACAATGATTTTGCACCCGCTCATACCATGCGAATGCGAGAAATTGCTCGGGCAGGTGCGTATGATGGGGCCTCCTTCTATCGCGTCATTGATGGATTTGTCGCGCAGGGCGGCTTGCAGGATGAGGAGCTAATTTCAGCTAGCTGGACGACAATTCAGAACGAAAATGATCGCGCCGTCTCAAATGCGTCGTTTATGCCTCTCGGGAGCCCGGATCTGTTCACGAAACTTGTCGGACATATGAACGGATTTCCAGCTGCGCGCGACGAAGAAATGGGCCGGGAATGGTTGCTCCATTGCCCGGGCGCTGTTGCAATGGCTCGAGACACTGATCCGGATTCAGGAGCGACCGAATTTTATATTGTGTTGAATGCGCAGCGTTATCTTGATCGGAATCTCACAGTGTTTGGCAAAGTCATTGACGGTATGGAGCATGCGCAGGCCTTACAACGCGGCGACCGCGCGATCGAAAGCGGTGTCATCCAGCCGCCGGACGTGGGCGATCCCATTCTTTCGGCTAAAATTGCGATAGATCTGCCCGAATCTGAGCGTCCTAGATATCAAGTCATGAATACTGATCATGCTGTTTTTGAAGATGCAAAAAGAGCTAAACGCGTTCGCGCAGAGCAGTTCTTCTATCGAACACCTCCCGAAGTGTTGGACATATGCACATTTGATGTGCCCATACGTAAGGTTGATCCGTAAGGCCCACTCACACGTACTATTTGCATGATGACAGATATGCCCACAGGGATCGATCGCCCTTCTATTCAGAATACGCTTGGTGAATTGTCCACGCCGTTGGAGCTGCTGGGACTAGGTCGTTACGCCCGCCATTTGCGAACAGCGCCAGACGGTGATGGCAGACCAATAATGCTCCTGCCGGGGTATGGATCTAGTCCCCGCGCGATGTATCCGCTCGCTCGTTTTCTCCGGTCAAAGAACTATCACGTAGCTCACTGGGGACTTGGAACGAACCGGGGGGAAATATACGACTATGTTGAGTTGATTGGCGAGCGGCTGAAGGCTGAGGCCGCCGAACCTGTCACACTCATTGGTTGGAGCCTTGGCGGTGTGGTCGCGCGGGAAGTTGCGCGTATTTACGAGCCGCATGTTCGAGAGATCATCACAATGGCGACGCCTGTCATTGGCGGCCCGAAATATACAGTTGTTGGCAATCGTTTTGCCAAACAGCAAGACATCGATCTCGATGTCTATGAGGAGTATGTACACGCCATAAATTCAATTGGTTTGAAGCAGCCGATTACAGCGTTTTATACTAAACGCGATGGAATTGTTGGATGGCAGGCGGCAGTAGATACATACAATCCTCAAACGAGAAACATTGAAGTCGATACGACGCATCTTGGCATTGGGGTTCATGCAAAAGTGTGGATCGAAATCGCCGAAACACTTGCAGAATCTTAAGGGCGGCTGAAGCCGATATTGTCGATCAGGCGAGTTTTTCCTAGCCAAGCAGCAGCGAGTAATCTGCCCTCAAAGCCGCGGTTGACTTCGCCAAGCGGCAGGTCTGTTAGATCGGTAGGGTTGATCGCACTGACGTAATCGATGCTTTGAAAGCCCGCATTTTGAATTTGCGTACAAGCCTCGTCCAATGCGTCGTCAACCCTTGCGCCATTTGCGAGAAGCTCAGCTGCAAAGTCGAGTGCGCGCTTCATAGCGGGAGCCGCGGCGCGCTCCTCATCTGTCAAGTAAGCGTTGCGCGATGATTGTGCGAGACCATCAGGGTCGCGCACGGTCGACGCGCCAATAATGTCTATTGGAAAGGCAAGATCCTTTACCATTCTGCGAATAATCTGAAGCTGCTGGTAGTCTTTTTCCCCAAAAACAGCGACATGTGGCTGAACATGTAGGAACAGCCGCGCCACAATTGTTGTCACGCCGTAGAAAAAGTGCGGTCTGTAAATGCCGTCCAGCATGTCAGACAAACCCTCGACCCTGACATTTGTGACCGATCCGTCCGGATACATTTCCTGGACGCTTGGCACATAGGCGAGATCCGCCCCGGCAAATTGCAGTTTCTGGCGATCTGATTCTTCAGTTCTTGGGTAATCATCAAAGTCTTCATGCGGCGCAAATTGAGTCGGGTTCACAAAAATGCTCGCAACAACTCGGTCGCACTCCTTCAAAGCCGTCTCAACAAGAGATAAATGACCATCATGTAAAGATCCCATTGTTGGAACGAATCCGACGCGCATGCCCTTGAGTTTCCACGTATTTATCTTGTCCTGAAGTTCGGCGCGTGTTCGTACGGCGGGAAGTGTCGGATTTTTCACTAAAATATCTCGCTGAACAGTCGGAAGGTAAACGCTCTGTTAACCCTTTCGGGCGAATTTCCAAGTCATGAAAAACCGCATCTCTTCTGCTCTCAAGCTTTTCGCAATGTCTGCAGCTCTTCGCGGACTTCCCCATCGCAATCGCCGATTGGACTTAACTGGTCCAGAGCCGCGCCGTTTACCAAACGAACTTCCTTTGCCCAATACGGATGATGCGTGGATGTTCGAAAAGGCGGCTGTGAATGCTGTCGCTCACCGCATGGAAATGTTGCACAATGAGATGGACCGCTTGTCGAATACGCTGGGAAGCCTCCGCGCATTTCTGGGTACTGTTGCGACGGACCGCCCGCTCGTCGCAGATTACGAGATCACCCCCAACGCTGCACCGCTCATCGTGGACCGCGATCTGTTTGAAGGTGAGCCGCTCGCGGTTGCATCTAATATTATCCCCGCCGCTGGAGAAGCCGGTTACCTTTTTGAAGAAGGATCTGATGTGCTCGGCCATTGTGTGCCGCTAGAGCTGCACGCTAGAGCCGCATAGGCTTCATCCTGAAATTGTACCGGAGTAGAGTAAGTGCCACCAGAAGGCTTTTCGCCATTAGCCCCTGTTGATTCCCAGCCGCCGAGTCTTTCGGCGGTTCAGGCCGTTAAACAGGGCCGTGTTATCGTCATTGGAAACGAAAAGGGTGGGGCGGGTAAATCAACAGTCTCGATGCACCTTTCCGTTAGCCTGCTTCGTATGAACAAGAAGGTTGGCATAATCGACCTTGATGTTCGCCAACGTACACTCACACGGTATCTTGAGAATCGGATGCGCTGGATGCAGTCTACTGACTCTCGCCTTCCTATGCCGGAAGTTATTCGGGTTGATGCCTCTAATGAGCGAGATCTTGATGCTGCTGAAGCTGAAGAGACTCAGCGGTTTATATCCAGCCTCTCACGCCTAAAGCAGACGTGTGATTTTGTTATTGTGGACGCTCCGGGGGGCGATACGTTTCTTTCTCGGCTGGCCCACGTGAACGCAGACAGTTTAGTTACGCCGCTTAACGACAGTTTTGTGGATTTTGATTTGCTGGGTGATGTAAACCCACAGACCCTAGAGGTAATTCGGCCATCCTTCTATTCTGAGATGGTTTGGAACTGTCGCAAGAAAAAGGCTCAGACATCTCGCAAGCCAATTGATTGGATTGTCATGCGCAACCGCATGTCTCCACTTGCCGCACGTAACAAAGAGAAAGTCGGCGAAGCACTCGATAACCTCGCGCGCCGCATTGGTTTTCGTCTTGCGCCAGGTCTCTCGGAGCGCGTGATCTATCGTGAGCTTTTCCCGGCAGGTCTTACCTTGCTCGATCTCACTGAAAAAGGGTCCAACATCTCCTTTACGATGAGCCATGTTGCGGCGCGTCAAGAGCTGCGTGATCTGTTGATAGTCATGCAGCTACCAGAGATGGTAGGCGAAGAGATCGGGTTTTAGGTTCCAATTGGTAATCGAACCTACGCCGAAAACCCGCCTTGAAGAATGTGTTAGAACTTGGCAGGAACCGTTTCACTGATTGCAGGTAAAATTACTTGCCGCCGCCAGCTCCCTGGAATTGACGGGCTTCGTATTCGCTTACCGATAGCTTTACCGGTTGAGCTTCGTCTTCCACTGGCGCGTAGGGCTCGCTCTTGGACACTGCAGCAGCCTTATCATCTGACACGGCGTCATCGGGGATAGCTGTAACCTTGAGAACATTGACTTTTCTTGTTGCTGCGTCGGTGCTTGCAAGAATTGTACGTTGATCAGCTTCACCTGGCTCTTCAGTTGATTCATCTCCCGCCCCAAAAGGCTTGCCGTTTAAAACCGGAACTGCTGCGCCATCAGGATTTGTTGGTGTTATTACCGATTCAAATGCGCTTTGCTTGCGGAGCTCTGCAACTTGGCGCTGAGTGGCTGGGCTGCGATCGATAGACTTAAATGCAGCTTCAACCAGAGCTTCAACGTGAGCATTGCGCGTTTTAGCAGTCCGTCCGCCTGTCATTACCACGACAATCCGGCGGCCTTCGCGTTCAGCTGAGGTCATCAAGTTGAAGCCAGAGGCGCGAATATAGCCGGTTTTCATGCCGTCAACCCCATCGACATCACCGAGCAGTTTGTTGTGACTCTTGTAAGTCCGCCCCTTCCACGAAAATGATTTGGTTTGGAAGTAATGATAATAGGCAGGATGATCTTCCATCATATTTTCAGCTAGAATGTAGAGATCGCGCGCTGTGGATACCTGACGAGAATTAGGGAGGCCCGAAGCATTGCGAAAACGCGTATTTTTCATTCCCATTTGTTTAGCTTTTGCCGTCATCAGCGCAGCAAAACGCTTTTCTGTTCCACCAAGGCGCTCAGCAACCACAACGGCGACATCATTGGCTGATTTGACGACGAGTGCTTCAATAGCATTCTCGACAGAGATTTTCTGTCCAGCTTTTAGCTTTAGATTCGACGGGCGCTGGCTAGCGGCATTCTTCGAAACGGTGAGTTTGTCATCGAGATCGACTTCACCTGCTTTCAGTGCATCGAAAAGCATATAAAGCGTCATTACTTTGGTCAGCGACGCCGGATAGCGTGAAGCATCCGCATGCCGAGAGTGCAAAACTTCTTTAGTATCAACGTCTACGACGATGGATGCGTATTTCTCTGCTATGGCAGAGGGAGCGAATGCAAGGCTCGATAAAGAAAGCGTCAGTATCGCTAAAACTGCTCTTATGGAAAAGTGTTTGCCAAAGACAACCATCCGGCTGCGCCTCCTCTTGATAAAGCACTGCCCCGAATACCCGAGACATACGCTAAAGTGCGACGAACCCATTTACCAGTCGTTAATTGCAAAATGACTGAACTGTTATCCGGCGCGGAAAGAACTCGATGTTTGCCCAATCAGGCAATGAAGAGAGCTTTGCAAGAAATACGCCTAATACGAGAAGTTGCATTTCTTCGGTGATGCCCCTCCGAAATTAGCGTCAAAACGATATTAGCTGCATGTATCTGAATGATATGTGAAAGTGATAAGAAATCTGATTTTTTGGCGAATCGATCGGGGAAAAGCCGTTGAAAATTCAGCTTATTCGGTATAGTACGTTCTCTTGTAGAGTTAGTTGCGTAGGAAAGAGCCGTCCGGCGTGGACGGCTCTTTTTTGCCTTTAGGGTTGCCACAAATAATAAGAAACTTCACCTTAGCGTGTATGAGTGTATTTTTGAATTTTGAAAACTTTAGGCGGTCGCAAAAGCCGAACAATTACCTAATTGCGCCAAGTGGCTTGTGTCGGAAATCGACACCTGACGCAGAGTCAGCATTAATTCGCAAATCGCCAGAAGCTTTGTTTCGGCGTCTTGTCGGATTTTTTGAATCCTCTGGCGGCTGGAAGAACCTGTTTTTTGACGAAACGGCGCATCGAATCAGCGTTGTTGCTGTTACGCCCTTCCTTAGATTCAAGGATGATGTGGATATCCGGGTGCTGCCAATTGATGACCTGCCGGAGGGGCAAGTCGGGTCTCAGCTTGCAATCTATTCGCGGTCGCGCATTGGCTACTCTGATTTCGGAGCAAACAAAAAAAGAGTGGATGCCCTGATTGCTCGGTTTCCCAGTTAGTGGCTTGCAATTCAGCACCCTTCAATAAAAACACGCGTCTTGAGCTGTGATGGGGTTTTAACCCGCGCGATTTCGATTATCTTAACACCTATGACTCCCGACGCCTTTCAGTCCGCAATAATCCGCCCGCGTCTTTCCGATGAAGGTCCGATAACACCGGGTGACAATGCCCCAAACACGGGATTGGCTACAAAAACCCGTCTTAAGACCAAGAAACCGTCACTTTATCGGGTTCTGCTTCTAAATGATGATTACACGCCAATGGAGTTCGTAGTGTATGTTCTAGAGCGCTTCTTTCAAAAGAGCCGCGAAGAAGCGACAAGAATTATGCTGCACGTGCATCAGAAAGGTGTCGGTGTCTGCGGCATCTACACATACGAAGTAGCGGAAACCAAAGTGGCACAGGTGCTAGATCTCGCTCAGAGAAATGAACACCCGCTGCAGTGCACGATGGAAAAAGAGGACTAGATAAAAGATATGCCTTCATTAACCCCCAGTCTTGAGCAAGTCCTTGAAAAGTCACTCACCGCTGCGAGCGATCGCGGCCATGAATACGCAACACTCGAGCATCTGTTGCTGTCGCTTCTCGACGATCAGGATGCGCGCGATGTTATGGACGCTTGCAAGGTAGATGTTGAAGCGCTGCGAGCGGACCTCTTGCAATATGTCGACGACGAATTGTCGAGTTTGATTGTCGACAGTAGCGACGGGCGCGTGCAACCGACCGCGGCTTTCCAGCGCGTTGTGCAGCGCGCAATTCTTCACGTTGAGAGTTCTGGCCGCGATGAAGTGACGGGTGCGAACGTACTTGTGTCGATCTTCTCAGAACGTGAGAGCCATGCGGCGTACTTCCTGCAGGAGCAGGACATGACGCGCTATGACGCTGTGAATTATATCTCGCATGGCGTTTCGAAGCGCCCAGGCGGCGAGCGACCACAAGCGCCGCGCGGGGCAGATCAAAATGAGATGCCAGCAAAAGCTGGTGATGAAGCGCTTGAAGCGTACTGTGTAAACCTCAATCAGAAAGCCAAAGACGGAAAGATCGACCCCCTTATTGGGCGCCAAAAAGAAATTGAGCGTTGTATCGAAGTGTTATGTCGCCGGTCGAAAAATAACCCGATCCTCGTGGGTGACCCGGGTGTCGGGAAAACCGCAATTGCCGAGGGTCTTGCGAAAAAAATCGTCGATGGCGAAGCTCCGGAAATTCTCAACGAGGCGGTTATCTGGTCGCTCGATATGGGAGCCTTGCTTGCGGGCACCCGCTATCGCGGTGACTTCGAAGAGCGTCTTAAGAATGTGATGAAGGAGCTCGAGGAGAAAGAAAAGGCGATCCTCTTTATTGACGAGATCCATACTGTGATCGGAGCTGGCGCGACCAGCGGCGGCGCGATGGATGCCTCGAACTTGCTGAAACCCGCCCTGCAAAACGGCGGTCTACGCTGTATGGGGTCGACGACGTTCAAAGAGTACAAGCAACATTTCGAAAAAGACCGCGCGCTCTCGCGTAGGTTCCGAAAGATCGATGTCGTGGAACCGAGTGTACCCGACACAATAAAGATTTTGCAGGGACTTAAATCTGTTTTCGAAGAGTTTCACGGTCTTCGCTATACGAATGAAGCTATAAAAACGGCCGTCGAACTATCGGCGCGCTATATAACGGATCGGAAACTCCCGGATAAGGCGATCGACGTGATCGATGAAGCCGGCGCGACACAATGGTTGCTTCCGGCATCCAAGCGCAAGAAGACCGTTGGTGTTCGTGATATTGAGGCGATCGTTGCAAAAATTGCGCGCATCCCCCCGAAGCAGGTCACGAAGAACGATGCAGTTCAATTGAAGTCGCTTGATCAGGATCTGAAACGCGTTGTGTTTGGTCAGGATAAAGCCATTGATGCATTGTCGGCAGCGATAAAGCTGGCGCGCGCTGGCTTGCGTGAGCCAGATAAACCAATTGGTTCCTATCTTTTCACAGGACCGACCGGCGTGGGTAAGACGGAAGTTGTCAAGCAACTTGCATCAATACTCGGCGTTGAATTGCTGCGTTTTGATATGTCAGAATATATGGAGCGCCACACGGTTTCCCGTCTGATCGGCGCGCCTCCTGGATATGTCGGGTATGATCAAGGCGGCTTGCTAACGGACGGTGTCGACCAGCATCCACATTGTGTGCTCTTGCTCGATGAGATCGAAAAGGCGCACCCAGAATTGTTCAATATCCTCTTACAGGTGATGGACAATGGAGCGCTTACAGATAGCAATGGACGCAAAGTCGATTTCCGCAATGTGATCTTGATTATGACGACCAATGCAGGCGCGTCTGATGCTGCAAAGAATGCAATCGGATTTGGCGCAGGTAAAAAAGTGGATGAGCAAGAAGAGGCGCTAAAGCGTCTGTTTACGCCAGAATTCCGCAATCGCCTCGACAGTACGATTGTGTTCGGCGGTCTTACTCCGGAAATTATCGACCGCGTCGTCGAGAAATTTGTCCTACAGCTTGAAATTCAGCTGGAAGACCGCGGCGTGTCTATTGAAATCACGAAAGCAGCCAGAGATTGGCTTGCCAAGCGTGGCTTCGATCCGGAAATGGGCGCTCGTCCACTTGCGCGCACCATTCAGGAGCACGTTAAGAAGCCTATGGCGGAAGAGTTGCTGTTTGGTAAGCTCGTTAAAGGAGGGGTTGTCTCGATTGATATTGACCCCGACGACGAAGATAAACTTGCTTTTGCGTATTTGGAAGACAAGCCGAAGAAATCGAAAAAGTCCGCGTCAGAAGACGAAGAGGGCGAGGAACCGGAGACAGTTTAATCCTGTCCCCACTTTCTCAGTTACGTAGGAGCCTGTGACGTCGCCGACAATTTTGAGCGGTAAACAGATAATTCAGCTAATGTCGATCGTGCAAGGCTAGAAAGGCAATTTGACTTTCTGCCAAATTGTTCTGGTTATTTCGTTCAAAGCAGCCATCTTGTGTATAGCGAACAAGGCACGGATGAATGGTCTCTCCAGAGTTATTTCGAAAAAGCATGCGCCGATTACCGGCCTGCGTGAATGTCATCACGACACAAAATGACGGTGTTCCAGCAGGCTGTACCGCTACGGCTGTGTGTTCGCTGTCAGACACTCCTCCGTCGCTTGTGGTCTGTTTGAATGAACACAGCGAAACCGGAAAAGCCGTTTTGAGAGCCAGCAGATTTTGTGTGAATATCTGCGCTCCAAACGATTTAGAAGTGTCACGCAGATTTGCTGTGAGTGGAATAAGCTCTGAGAAATTCAATGTCGGAGCTTGGGAGAAAACGAGCTCTGGATTGCTGAGATTAAACTCAGCGGTTGCGGCGTTTGATTGCGAGCTCAGCGAGAGCCTTAAATTCGGAACGCATTTTGTTATAATCGGGAAGATCGACGAGATTTTTCTCGAGGAGGAAGAAACCCAGGCTTTACTTTACGCAAACGGGGACTATGGCGCATTCGCCGGCGACTAGGCGGCGACGACTTTCTGCTCGATGGCCCCGAAAACTGATTGCCCGTCTTCATCTTTCATCTCAATTTTTACGGTATCTCCGGGCGACATGAAAGGCGTCTGAAATTCTCCGCTCGCGATTTTCTCAATCATACGAACTTCAGCGATGCAGCTATATCCGAGCCCGCCTTCGCTCACAGGTTTGCCTGGGCCGCCGTTTTCGCCTTTGTTTGAAATCGTTCCTGATCCAATAATCGTTCCTGCAGCTAGGGGGCGGGTTTTCGCAGCATGGGCCACAAGCTGCGCCAGATTAAATGTAGCATCTACGCCAGCATTCGCGCGCCCAAACGGTTGTCCGTTATAGTCGACATGGAGAGGAAGGTGAATGAGATAGTCTCTCCAATGCGAGCCAAGCTCGTCCGGTGTGATTGCAACAGGAGAAAACGAGCATGGCGGTTTTGATTGAAAAAATCCAAACCCTTTTGCGAGCTCGGCGGGGATGAGGCCACGCAGAGAGACGTCATTACAAAGTAGGATGAGTTTGATGTGGCTCCCCGCTGTTTCGACGTCGACGCCCATTGGCACATCGTCCGTAATCACGCAGACTTCTGCTTCCATATCGCAGCCCCAGCCAATGTCGCCGAGGGGGATATCTTCTCGTGGCGCAAGCGAAATTCCTGATACGCCTTGATACATCAGTGGGTCTTCGTAGAAACTTGCAGGTACTTCAGCTCCGCGTGCTTTGCGAACAAGCTCGACGTGATTGATATACGCAGAGCCATCTGCCCACTGGATTGGTCGGGGGAGGGGGCTAAGACAGTTTGCTTCGTCAAAGGCCATCGCATGCGAGCTGCTCAATCTTTCCTCTGCGTTTGCAAGCTTGGGAGCCACATCCTGCCAATTTTCAATGGCGCGCTGAAGCGTATTTGCAATATCATCAACATCTGCGCAGTTCTTTAAATCTCTGGAGACAATCACCAATCGGCCATCGCGCGTTCCGTTGCGGAGGGTTGCAAGTTTCATTTACGGCTCTCCTAAGGCGTCAGACTGTATGTCGGGATTGGCTTCTTTGAATGGTGTAAGTTCAGAGCAGGCTAAGTCGATTTTCCGAAGTAATGGGAACGGAGATAAATCTGTGTTCCAGCGCCGAGCATTGTAGATTTGAGGGATTAGAACAATTTCAAAAAGTGTGGGTTGTCCAAATGGCAGATCAGTTGCGGCCCAGTCGAGACTGCTCAGCGTCCGTTCTACCGGATCAAATGTGCGGTGTATCCACGTCTGGTACCAGGCCTCAAGTGCTTGCTGATCAGCGCCAAATTCGCTTCTCAAATACTTCAATATCGGCAGATTGTTGACGGCATGAATTTCAGTCGCCACCGCATAATATAATTCGCGGCAAATTTGGCGCGCGCTTGTTTCGTTCGGCAGAAACGAGGGGTCTGGGTATGTTTCTTCGAGCCAATCCAATAATGCGAGTGATTGAAGGCGGACTGTGTTATCAGCTTGCAGAGCTGGCACAGTCCCGAAGGGATTTATGTCTAGATAAGTCTTGCCGCGGTTGTCGCCGGTTCGTAAATTTACCGGAGCGCGCGAATATTCGATCTTTTTCAAATTCAGCGCAATTCTGAGACGGTAGCTTGTCGAAGACCTATAATAGCCATGCAAGATCATTTACGATTTCCCATGCTCGGCGCGGGCGATCTCATGAAGCCAATCGGCGTGGCGAGGGGCCTTTTTGGTTTCGCTCCATTCATCCAACATTGAGCGTGCAACACTTTTGAGTTCTTCGTATTGATCACCTGTTCCGATATCTGCTGCAAGCTCGCAGCGATGGCCGTTCGGGTCAAAGAAATAGATGGATTTGAATATTCCGTGATGAGTTGGCCCTAGCACGTCGATGCCCAGGCTCTCGATATGAGCTTTCGCCGCTTCGAGATCAGCTACAGAGTCTACCCGGAACGCAAGATGCTGAACCCATTGCGGAGTGTTTTGATCTCTATCCATTTCGGGTTGGTTTGGGAGCTCAAAGAATGCCAGCACATTGCCATTTCCCGCATCCAAAAACACGTGCATGTAAGGATCATACTCGCCGGTTGATGGAACATGATCTTCGGCAAATGCAGTTGTGAATGTCATACCGAGCGTTTTTTCGTAAAACTCTACCGTTTCCTTTGCATCCTTGCATCGGTAAGCGACGTGATGGATGCCCGCCAGGTTTGGTGATGTCATCTTGAACCTCCTTGTGACGGCGCGAAAGTAAATTGGTTTCAGTAGAAACTAATTCACTTGGAAATATTTGAAAAGGCCTAAACGCCTAGAGCAACTCAACCGCAATTGCTGTTGCCTCGCCGCCGCCGATACAAAGACTTGCAATACCTTTCTTTCCGCCAGTCTTCTGAAGTGCGTTTAGTAGTGTCACTATTATTCGCGCCCCGGATGCGCCGATCGGGTGTCCAAGCGGAATAGCGCCGCCGTGAACGTTGATCTTCTCTGCGGGCAGATTTAGCTCGCGCATTGCAGCCAAAACGACAACAGCGAAGGCCTCGTTGATTTCGAAAATATCAACCTCGTCTACTGACCATCCAACTTTCGTGAGCACATTGTTCATCGCTGATACGGGCGCTGTCGTGAA
The DNA here is from genome assembly GCA_965263325.1 of Hyphomonadaceae bacterium. GTDB lineage: Bacteria > Pseudomonadota > Alphaproteobacteria > Caulobacterales > Hyphomonadaceae > CBDHGY01. Next base: position 426,136 of record CBDHGY010000002.1, read on the forward strand.
CCATTCAGGCTCATGCGCGTGAGAGGCGTGTCCGACGAGGCGCGCTACCGGTTTCGCACCAATTTCGGTAGCCTTTTCTTCTGTCAATAACACCATGCTTGCTGCGCCGTCTGAAATTGCGGATGCATTTGCAGCCGTAACCGTCCCGTCAGCAACAAACGCTGGGCGGAGCTTCCCAATCTTGCTCGTGTCGATAAGTGCGGGTTTTTCATCGGTGTCGATGGTGACGCTTCCCTTGCGGGTTTGCTTTTCAAAAGCTGTAACCTCATCAGCAAATGTACCAGAAGAAATGGCGGCTTTTGCCCGGTTCACGGATCGCTCAGAGTAAGCGTCTTGCTCGTCGCGGGAGAACTGCCACTCTGTAGCACATTTTTCGGCGAACACTCCCATAGCTGTGCCGCGATCATAGGCGTCTTCCAAGCCGTCCATCGCCATATGATCTAGCAACGGACCCTGGCCGAACTTTATGCCCGTCCGGCTATTTGGCAGAAGATGCGGCGCGTTCGTCATGGCTTCCATGCCGCCTGCGACAACAATGCGATTTGTTCCTGCAAGAATGCTGTCATGTCCCATCATGACCGCCTTCATACCAGATCCACACACTTTACTAATCGTTACGCAGCCAGCCGATTTTGGAATGCCCGCACCAAGGGATGCTTGACGCGCTGGCGCTTGACCAAGCCCAGCAGGCAGGACGCAACCCATCAACGTCTCATCAATGTTTTCTGGATCGATGTTTGCGCGGTGAAGGCTCGCTTTTATCGACTTTGCACCGAGCTCGGTAGCTGAAACGCCTGTAAACACCCCCATAAAATTGCCAATGGCGGTTCGCGCCGCACCTGCGATAACAACAGAATTAGATGACATGGGACGTTATTCTCCTGATGACGGTTTAGCGAGCCTGTGATTCACCAAAATCGCGACTTACTAAGGTTAGCATGTGCTCTGAGCACAATTCCTTGTCAATGTTACGCGCTTGCGAGATGAGGTGTTCGTCAGAACTCATTTATTTATTGAGTGATAGGGCCAACTGCGCTGGTTTGACGGTATACGACGGGGCAGAGTCCAACTAATAAATTCCGTATCAGACGAATGGAGTTTTGTATGCTGGACATGCGGCATCTAATGGTTGGTGTATCGATCGAAGTAACGCTTGGCAGCTCAACGGATGTCTGCATCCCAAGTGCTCCCCGCGAGGTGTGGACATGCTGCTAAACGAAGAACAGGTCATGATTTCGGATATGGCGGGTGCGTTTTCGAACGACCAGCTACGCCCAAATGCTGAGAAGTGGGACCGTGAGAAGTTCCTGGACCGAGGCGTACTACGCGCGATGGCAGAGCTCGGTTTTGCAGGGATTTACACCAAAGAAGAGCACGGTGGATCGGGCCTTAGCAGGCTAGATGCTGTGCTCATCTTCGAGCAACTCTCGCGTGGCTGTATAAGCCATGCTTCCTTTCTTTCCATTCACAATATGGCAACATGGATGGTCGACACATTTGGCGATGATGATCTTCGGGCCAAATACGTACCAGAGTTCACAACAGCGAATAAGATCGTTTCGTATTGCCTTACCGAGCCGGGGGCTGGTTCTGATGCAGCGAGTTTGAAAACCAAGGCAGTTTTGGACAACGACCAATATGTTTTGAATGGGGCGAAGGTCTTTATCTCCGGTAGTGGATTTTCTGATGCGTATTTGGTTATGGCGCGAACATCGGATGATGGCGCGCGCGGCGTCTCCGCCTTCCTTGTGGAGAATGGAACGCCGGGTCTTTCCTTTGGGAAAGTGGAAGAGAAAATGGGTTGGCGCGCGCAGCCGACCGCCATGGTAAATTTTGATGATTGCCGGATTCCGGTGTCGAACCGTATTGGTCCTGAGGGGCAGGGATTCAAGTACGCCATGGCTGGACTGGACGGCGGCCGGTTGAACATTGCGGCATGTTCGCTTGGCGGCGCGCAAGACGCTTGCGACCGAGCTTTGGCGTACTCAAAAGAGCGTAGTCAATTTGGGCAGACTATCTCAAACTTTCAGGCCATCCAGTTCAAACTCGCGGATATGGAAATCGAGCTGCAGGCGGCGCGGGCATTGCTCTATTCCGCCGCATCCCGGCTTGATCAAAAATCAGGAGACGCTACACGCATGTGCGCTGCCGCTAAACGCTTTGTCACTGATACAGGTTTCAAAGTTGCGAATGATGCGCTTCAGATTCATGGCGGATATGGCTATCTCGCTGACTACGAAGTCGAGCGAATTGTGCGTGATCTGCGAGTCCATCAAATTCTTGAGGGCACGAACGAAATCATGCGGGTAATTGTCTCTCGCGACATGCTCAAGGACTAGGCAACGATCCCGTCAGAGTATGCCTTCTTGATGTCAGCATCCGAATAGCCTAGATCCTTAAGGATTGTTTCCGTGTGTGCGCCGACCGCGGGTGAGGGGCCTTTGGGTCCATCATCGGCTCCCGGGAAACGAACCGGTGAACCGGGAGCAGAATACGTCGATCCATCTCCCGCAGCACTCGGTGTTTGTACAATCGCACCAGCGGCATGTGCTTGCGGGTCCTCGGCGACTTCACCCAGCGTTTGAACAGGGGCCCAAGCCAGCACATTTTCATCAAGCCGCGCTGACATTTCTTCTTTCGTGAACTTGGCAAAGCCCGCATCGATAATCTGCACAAGCTCGGTGCTGTGGTTTCGCCGACCCTTGGCGGTCACAAAACGATCATCATGGATCAGGTCTGCACGGTCGATTGCCTTGCAGATCGGCTCCCAATCGACATCTCCCTGCCGGGCAACAATACAAATCCAGTGACCGTCACTTGTTTGGTAAAAGTTTGAGATTGGAACGATCTGTTCTTGTCTTGATTTCGTAGAAGCAATTCGATCAAAGAACAGCTGGATCGCAAAATCGGAGCCCATGGCGTATAGTCCTGCACGCATGAGAGACGCCTCAACCAAGCGACCTGTTCCCGTTCTTCCGGCCTCAACGAGCGCTGCGCAGATACCTGCCGCTGCTGCCATTGATGTGGTGTGGTCGCCGAAAGCAGTTCGCAGCGGGAAGGGATCTTGTCCTTTTGGGATAGTGAGGCGCGCGACGCCTGTTCGACTCCAAAAACTGGCAATATCGAATCCGGGCCGGTCCGCATCTGGGCCTTCAAGTCCGTACCCCGTGAGAGAGCAGTACACCAGTTTTGGATTGTTTGCTGACAAGCTCTCATAGTCCAGTCCGGATCGGCTGAGACCGCCGGGTCGGACATTTGTTAGAAACACGTCGGCGTCTTCGGCCAGCTTGCGAATAATAGTATTACCTTCGGGAGTTCGAGTATCGACAACGATCGATTTTTTTCCGCGATTATCAAAATCAAACACAGGGTTATCTTGAATGTCAGTGCCAATAGTGCGGAAGAATTTCCGAATAGGATCGCCGCCCGGCGGCTCAACTTTTGTTACGTCTGCGCCCCAATCAGTTAGAATTCCGCCAGCCCCTGGCGCAGCCATATAGGTCGCATATTCAACGACTTTGATGCCTTCGAGCATGTTTTCCTCTCCCTTATCTCCTTTACCTTAAGCCACTGATCCTAGCGGCAAAGTGCTTTCGTGGCGGAAAGGCTTGCTTTGAGCGAAAATTTCTTCACCCTAGATGTCAGAAAACCGGAGGAATAATTATGGCAGGCAAAGATGTCGTCGTAATCGGTGCGGGCCTTGGTGGATTGACCGCTGCGATAAAGCTGCGCGAGGTGGGCCACAGTGTCACCGTGATTGAGCAAAATGCACGCGTTGGAGGAACATGGGCGCAGAATACATATCCTGGATGCGCCTGCGATGTTCCGGTTTCTTTATACCAGTTGTCCTTTGCGCAAAGTCATAGCTGGACGAGGCTGTATCCTCAGCAACCTGAGATTCAGGCATATGCTGAGGAACTCGTCGACCGGTTCCAACTCAGCCAGCACATTAAACTGTCTGATGGTGCGGAAACAGCGATTTGGAATGAAGAACGTGCAAAATGGACCGTTACGACCCAAGACGGATACGAGCATGAATGCGACGCCGTCATTGGAGCGCTAGGTCAGCTAAATCGTCCGTTCTGGCCTAACATTGATGGGAAGGATGACTTTGCAGGCGCAATGATGCACTCGGCTGAATGGGACCACAAAGTTGATTTGAAAGGCAAAAGGGTTGGGGTCATCGGATCGGCCGCAAGCGCTGTGCAGCTTATTCCAGAGGTTGCAGAAATTGCTGACCATGTAAGCGTGTTTCAGCGCTCGGCAAATTGGATTATCCCGCGCAATGATCGCGCGATACCTCCAGAGGAGATGGCACTTTTAGCTACAGAACCAGACATCGCTTTTGAATTTGCGGCAACTAATCGCCGTCTAATTTACGAAAACGCTGAATACTTTTTCTGGCAGGCATTTTCTTGGACCGAAGAGGGGCGTGCGAGTTTCACGCGTCAGGCAATGGATCATCTCGACGCTCAGATTGCCGATCCTGAACTTCGCGCGAAATTGGTCCCAGATTATCCTATAGGATGTCGGCGAGTTTTGATTTGTGACGACTATTATCCCTGCCTCGAAAAACCACACGTAGATTTGGTGACGGATCGCATCTCGCGGATTAATTCAGCTGGCATCGAAACGGTGGATGGAGCTCAGCGAGATTTCGATGTGCTTGTGTTCGCAACCGGTTTTGAAACGACAGGGTGGCATTGGTCCGTAGATGTAGTCGGTCAGGGCGGAAATTCGATAGAGCAGGTCTGGGCTGAGGGTCCGGAGGCTTATCTTGGGGTGACAGTGCATGGGTTTCCAAATTTATTTGTGCTTTACGGCCCGAATACAAATCTGGGGCACAACTCCATCACGTTCATGCTCGAACGACAGGTCGAATATGCCGTGAAGGCGCTTGAGGCACTCGAGCGATCAGGGGCGAAAGCGATGTCCCCAAGCCGCGCGGCGCAGACTCTATTTAATGAGAAACTTCAGGCAGATTTAAAAGGCACCTCTTGGGCCGATCCATCTTGTAATTCGTGGTACAAGACCGAAGATGGACGGATAACACAGAACTGGTCTGGCCATACCCGGGCATACGCTGATGCTGTTTCGAAAGTGGTTCTTGAAGACTACGAGTTGACTCGTTAGCTCTCGAGCCATGAAACTTGGATGCTGTTACTATCCGGAGCATTGGCCGGAAGAATTGTGGGAAAGCGATGCCGAGCGCATGTCAGCGCTGGGGCTTTCCTATGTCCGAATAAGTGAATTTGCCTGGAGCCGGATAGAACCCAAACCTGGATTATACGATTGGGAATGGCTAGATCGAGCAGTCGATGTGCTCGCCAATGCCGGGTTGAAAATCATAATGGGAACGCCAACGGCGACGCCTCCAAAATGGCTGATTGATAAATACCCAGATATCTTATCCTGCGATGCGTACGGCCGCCCGCGAAATTTTGGTTCGCGCCGCCACTACTCCTTCAGCTCAAAAACCTATTTACGCGAGAGCGCTCGGATCGTCGAAGCCATGGCGCGGCGGTACGGCGCTCATCCTTCGATCGTGATGTGGCAAACGGACAATGAGTATGGCTGCCACGACACGGTTGAGAGCAATGATCTTGATGCTCGTGCAGCGTTTCGCCAATGGCTGCAATCAAAGTATGAAACGGTATCTGATTTGAACGCAGCTTGGGGCTGCGTATTCTGGAGTCAGGAGTACCGCGATTTTGAAGAAGTCGACCCACCTCTGGCAACCGTCACGGAAGCCAATCCATCACATGTTCTGGATTGGCGGCGTTTTAGCTCAGACCAGGTAGCTGCCTATAACCAAATGCAAATCGATATAATTCGAGAGCATGCGCACGATCGCGATATCACGCACAATTTCATGGGGCATTTTACAGAGTTCGATCACTATCCCGTCGGAGAACAAATCGATATTTCGACCTGGGATTCTTATCCGTTAGGATTTCTGGAGCAGGCTTGGTGGGAGCCAGAGACAAAAGTATTCTATGCTCGAACGGGACATCCAGATTTCGCAGCGTTCCATCACGATTTGTACAGGGGCATGAGCAATGGTCGCTGGGGCGTCATGGAACAGCAACCGGGGCCGGTAAACTGGGCGCGATATAACCCAGCGCCGCTCGATGGAATGGTCAGCCTTTGGACCCTAGAAGCGGCTGCTCATGGCGCAGAGCTTGTTTCCTATTTCAGGTGGCGGCAGGCTCCGTTTGCGCAAGAGCAAATGCATGCAGGGCTCAACCGCCCTGACAATTCGCCGGATATCGCATCGATCGAAGCCAAAAATGTGCTGCAGGTTTTGTCCGCTGTTGGGGAAATAAACGAGCATCCCAAAGCTGACGTTGCTCTGATTTTTGATTATGAGGCGCAATGGATTTTCGAAATCCAACCACAAGGACGAAGCTTTAATTATGCTCGTCTTGCATTTCAATTTTATACATCGCTGAGGCAAAAAGGACTGAATGTCGACATCATCGGACCGAACGCTTCTATCGATGGATATAAACTCGTCGTCATCCCAAGTTTGCCGATCGTCAGCGATGAATTGGCCAAGCAATTGGAAACTAGCGATGCAGAAATTCTGATAGGTCCGCGCACCGGATCGAAAACCGAGACCCTGCAGATTCCGGAAAAACTAGCACCCGGTAAACTCGCCGATCTATTAAAGACGAAAGTTTGGCGAGTAGAAAGTTTGCGAGACGGGCTCACTCAGACTGGAAGCATAGAAGGCTCGGAGTTTTCGACCGAGATCTGGAAAGAATCTGTTGAATCGGCGGCTGAGATCATGGCCCAGCATACAGATGGCAGTCCGGCGATGCTTCGCGCGGAAAACGCCGTATATCTGCCAGTCTGGCCCCACTCAGAGTTGTTGTCGGCAGCGCTTGAAAGTGCAATTAGAAAACTGGGTTGGCAGTCTCTTGAAATGCCTGATGGGCTTAGAATTCGCCGCTGCGGGGAGCTAACCTTTGCATTTAATTATGGGGAAACCGTGAATTTGACCGCTCATGAGATCATGCCCGAAAATGCAAAATTGTTATATGGGACAGTAGATTTGCCCCGCGCAGGTGTGGGAATCTGGAAAGAATAATTCCAGCCAATTCATTGCGCCGACATGCTAGCGAACACACATGGCTTCACAAGCGGGCTACAAACGAGTAGAAGCTCTTTAAATCCCGCACAATCTAACCAACATATTCCTCCAAGAGAGATAACGAAACTAATGGCTGAGCAGAAGAAAAAGGGTGTAGGCCCGCTGACGTTTTTCAGGCAGGTGCGCGCTGAAGGCAGCAAAGTAACCTGGACGACGCGTGCTGAGACTATTCAGGCCTCCATAATGGTTTTGATCTTCTCTGTTATTGTTGCCCTGTTTCTGTTCCTCGTTGATCAAATCGTCGGTTACACGGTGCGCGCGATCACGGGTGTTGGCGGTTAGATCCCCAAGTTATTATGAGGAGTGGCACCATGGCTGATGCCAAATGGTATATTGTTCACGCGTATTCAAATTTCGAAAAGAAGGTCGCGCAATCGATTCGAGAGCAGGCTGAACGCAAAGGTTTAGCTGATCTGGTTCTTGAAATTGAAGTGCCGACTGAAGAAGTCGTTGAAGTTGCACGCGGCAAAAAGAAGACGGTCGAGCGGAGATTCTTCCCGGGCTATGTTTTAATGAAAGCGGTACTGACCGACGACATTTATCACCTGGTCAAGGACACCCCAAAGGTGACTGGATTTTTGGGTGCTGAAGGCGGGAAGAAGCCCTTGCCGGTCCGGCAGCGTGAAGTCGACCGTATTCTCGGTACATCGGAAGATTCGTCTGAACCGCAACGCCTGCGCCCAACGGTCACCTACGAAGTCGGTGAGCAGGTTCGGGTAAACGAAGGTCCGTTTAACGGGTTTGAAGGTGCTGTCGAAGAAGTGGATGAAGAAGCCGGGCGATTGAAAGTCAGTCTTTCTATTTTTGGCCGCGCTACAAGCGTCGATTTGGAATACTCTCAAGTCGATAAGACTTAATTCGGAAATGCGAATCAGATCGTAATATTGGCTTGAAGAAGGTCCGATTCGTCTGTATTTGGGCTTATTCGTGCCGCCTTAGCTCAGTTGGTTAGAGCGCTGGTTTGTGGAGCCAGAGGTCCTCCGTTCGAACCGGAGAGGCGGTACCATTCTCTTTTATGGCGAAATTGCACAAAAAAAGGCACAATCCAGTGTCGAATTTGCCACGCGGAACTTCAAAACTCTGTAACTTTGCAGACCTTTTACATTTCGACCATAGCCACCCGAAAAAAACTGTTCTAATGGAGACCCATGCGGCTTTGCCGCGTGTGTATCCTGCAACCGGCGGCAATCGTGCTTGATCGGTAGATAGAAGGGGATGGGTATGAAAAAGACTCTGTTATGCGCTACAGCAGTCGCCGCTCTGTCGTCGACAGCTATGGTCGCAAACGCTGAGGAAGGCTGGTATGGCCGCGCTGACCTCGGCTACGGCTTTGATGGCCGTTTGGACCACGATCCTGCCGCTTCGGCGACTGGTTCGCTCCAGGGTGATTCGGATATTGAATCATCTTATCTCGGCGATCTCGGTATCGGTTACGGTTTTGACAATGGCTTCCGGCTGGAAGGTGTTGTTGGATATCGTTCCGCCGAACTGGAAGCACCTGAAGGTGTGAACGGAATTCCTGCAGACATCGTTGATGCTAATACTGGCACATTGACACAATTTTCTGCGCACGCACCTGATGGCGACGCTCAGATTGTAGATGTGATGCTTAACGGTATTTATGACTTCAATCAGGAAGGCGCTTGGCAGCCTTACCTCGGTGCAGGTCTCGGTGTTGCGAAAGTAAAAGCAAAAGCGTCAAGCCTCGGCTTTGGCACAATCACTCCAAACACAGGCACAGTTCTTGGAACAGGTGTTGCGAACGGTTTCTCAGATTCTGAAACAGCATTTGCTTACCAGGGCCTCGCAGGTCTTGGCTACTCTCTGACTGAGCGCCTGAAGCTTGATCTTGGGTATCGCTACTACGTTGTTGAAGATCTCGACTTCAACGGCCGCGATTTCCTCGGCAACGACTTTGCTTATGAAGGATCTTATCAAGATCACTCTGTGACAGCAGGTCTGCGGTATCAGTTTGGTGCGGCAACTCCGCCTCCACCACCGCCACCGCCGCCACCTCCACCACCAGATCCCGTTGAAGAGGTTGTAGAAGAGGCACCGCCTCCACCTCCGCCTCCACCACCACCGCCTCCACCAGAGCCAGCACCGGCACCAGCGGTTGTATGTAGTGAACTCAATCAGGTTCTTACCGTGTTCTTCGCTTGGGACAGCTCTGATCTTACCAGCCAGGCGACTGCTGTTATCGATCAGGCTGTTGCGGACGTTAATGCGCAGTCTGCGTGTTCACCAAGTTCTGTAACAATCATTGGTCACACAGACACATCTGGTGGAACAGCCTACAACCAGCGTCTATCTAACCGCCGTGCTGCGGTTGTTCGTGACGCGCTTGTAACTCGCGGCATCAGCGCTGATATCATCGGCACAGAAGCAAAAGGTGAGAACGAGCTGGCGAAAGCAACTCGCGACGGTGTTCGTGAGCCACTCAACCGTCGTTCAGAAGTGCGGATTATCGTACGATAATTTTTTAACGACAAAGACAAATCTTCAGACGGCCCGGACAATCGTTCGGGCCGTTTTCTTTTCTAGATAAACTGCGCTATCGCATAACAAATTAGGAAATTGGGAGCGCAGGTGGCATGTCAAAACCGGAAAAGGCTTACCGCAAGAAAACCATCGGAGATCATGAGCTCAGTCCTGAGTCTTTGGTCATTGGGTATGGATATGATCCGCACATGTCTGAGGGGTCAATTAAGCCACCTATTTTTATGACATCGACTTTCGCGTTTAAGTCGGCTGCGGATGGCGAAAAATTATTTGCAGCTATGGCCGGAAAACTTGAGGGCGTTGAAGCAGATCTCATTTACACCCGGTTCAATAATCCCAGCATGGAAGTTTTAGAAGATAGGCTCACGCTGTTCGACGGTGCTGAGGAGGGTCTTGTGTTCTCGTCGGGGATGGGTGCGATTACGACCTCGTTGCTCGCTTGCGCGCCCGCAGGCTCGACCATTTTGCATACGAGTCCGCTTTATGGTGCGTCAGAGGTTTTTATCCGTTCGATGATGCCGAACTGGGGTGTTCAATCCTTTGAAGTTGATTCGTGGGCATCAGAGGATGAGCTTTTAGCTGCCGCGCGAGTGGCCTCCAAAAACGGAACTCTTGCGGTCATCTACACCGAATCGCCAGCCAATCCGACGAACGCACTGGTGGATGTTGCTGCGGCTGCGAGAGTTCGCGATAAGATCGGCGATGAGTTTGGTCATCGACCCGTGCTTATGTGCGATAACACGATGATGGGTCCTGTTGGTCACAAACCGCTAAAGGCGGGGGTGGACGTCGTTTTGTATTCGCTTACGAAATATGTTGGTGGGCACTCGGATTTGATTGCTGGCGGGGCCGTTGGCTCAAGCGATGTAATCAGCAAAATCAGAAAAATGCGGAACTATTTGGGCGCGACGCTTGATGCGCATACGTGTTGGTTGCTTACGCGATCACTCGAGACGGTAGAGCTACGAATGCAGAAAGCTTTTGAAAGCGCGCGGATTTGCGCCGAGTTCCTTAGCAATCACCCAAAGGTTGAGAACGTCCGTTATCTGGAGTTTCTCGCCCCGGATGATCCACAGCGAAAGGTGTTTGAAGAGCAGTGTGAAGGTGCGGGCTCAACATTCTCATTCGATCTAAAAGGTGGAAAGGAGGCCGCGTTTACCTTGCTAGACAATGTCAATCTTATCAAGCTAGCAGTTAGCTTGGGCGGAACTGAGAGTTTGATGTGCCATCCAGGGTCGACAACGCATTCAAGTGTTCCTGAAGATGTGCGAAAGAAAATCGGCTTCACAGACGGGTTGGTGCGGCTATCCATTGGGTTGGAAAATGCCGATGACCTCGTAGAAGACTTGCGGCAAGCCTTGGAAAAAGTTTAGCGGGGCTTGCGATCTGCTTTGGCGCGTGAGACGTGATGAGAATGACAGATTTATCGATGCGAAACCGCGATGACGAGGCTATTTGTGAACGCCTGACGGATGCCGCCGAGGCCATGAAGCGCCGTACGTGCGAATGGAGTGATACGAATACAGGTAGTTGGAACACGGATGGATTAAACGCGTTCGCTCCGATGCTGGCGGATGCTTTTACAGAACTTGACGCAAGCGTGCGGCTAGATGAGTCGCCGACCTTTCAGGCAGTGACGCCGACAGGTGAAGTTGAAGATGTCAAAACAGGTCCGATACTACGTGTTGAGGCGCGTTCAGAAGCTCCTGTGCAGATCGTACTGAGTGGTCATTATGATACTGTTTTTCCCGCAGGATCCTTTGAAGGTGTCACAGACTTGCAAGATGGCAGGCTAAATGGACCGGGTCTCGCGGACATGAAGGGCGGGCTTTGTATTATGCTTGAAGCGCTTAAGGCGTTTGAAGCGGGTCCTTTAAAATCGCAAATTGGTTATCAGATTGTCGTTACGCCCGACGAAGAAATCGGGAATTTTGCGAGCGCTCCGGCACTTACTGAGGCAGCCCAATCGGGTGCGCTCATTGGGATGACATATGAGCCTGCTATGGAATCCGGTGCCATGTCGGGTGGTCGAAAGGGGTCTTCGGTTTTTGACATTGTGTTGCATGGCAAGGCAGCGCATGCGGGCCGCGCAAAAGAAGATGGTCGCAGCGCGATAGAGGCCGCCGCAGAACTTGTCGTCGGCCTCGAGCGCCTAAACGGACAGTATGACGGCGTTTCGTTGAATGTTGGAAAAATAGAAGGCGGCGGTGCCGTTAACATTGTACCTGACCTTGCTGTGGTAAGGTTTGGGGCGCGCGCGCCTGATAAGGCGGCTGCCGAGTGGGCAACAGCGCAAGTAGAAGTTCTTTTCCAGAAAGCGATATCTCGGCCCGGAATCACGGGGCACTTGCATGGCGGGTTTTATCGCCCTCCAAAACCGCGCAACGCCGCCCAGCAAGCTCTATTCGATGCTGTCCACGGAACGGGACAAGCACTTGGTTTGGATTTGGAGTTTGTGGACACAGGCGGAGTTTGCGAAGGAAATAATATTTTCGCAGCAGGTGTTCCGAACGTCGATACGCTTGGCGTGCGCGGCGGGCGTATTCATTCTTCCGAAGAATTCGTTGTCACCGAAAGTTTTGTTGAGCGTGCAAGTCTTTCTGGTTTGCTTCTCAACCGGCTTGCAGATGGCCGGATCAACGCCAAAGCGATCAAGGGGCTGATGGAGTGAGCCGGAACCTGGTGATGCGCCCATCGCGCTTGGACGATTTCGATGCGCTTTTGGATCTTGCTGAGAAATCGGGGCCGGGATTTACCAGTTTGCCGGTCGATGAGCCGCTATTGCGGTCTCGGCTCGAAAAGTCTGTGAAGTCGTTTGCCGGCGAAATTCCTCAGATTGAATACGGGCAATATCTTCTGATGTTGGAAGATGCGGATACAGGTGAGGTGGGAGGATGCTCCGCTGTAAAACCCGGCACGGGGGTACATGCACCATTCTTCAATTATCGAATTATTACAGTTGCCCAGGCAAGTCTGGCTGCAGAAAAGAGGTTCGATCTTGATGCGCTTGTCCTGACGAATGAGTTTGTAGGCTATACCGAAGTCGGCACTTTATTTTTACGCCCAGAGTTTCGCGGTGGCGGCGCAGGCCGCCTCGCCGCACAAACGCGGTATCTACTGATGGCAACAGCTCCGGATCGTTTTGGAGATATGGTGCTGGCTGAGCTTCGAGGCGTGGTAGATGAGAATGGAGAAACGCCTTTTTGGGATGCGATCGGTCGTCATTTCTTCCGCATGTCGTTTTCAGATGCTGATCGGCTATCAGCCACAACTGACAATCAATTTATTCTCGATCTCATGCCTAAATACCCAATCTATGTCGATCTTTTGCCGCCAGAGGCGCGAGAGGTGATTGGTCGATGTCATGCTGACGGTGTCGGTGCGATGAAACTGCTGGAGTGGGAAGGCTTTCAGTTTGAACGAACTGTCGACATCTTTGATGGCGGACCGCTTGTCGCGGCGCAGCGACGAAATATCCGAACCATTCGAGAAAGTAGGGTGGTAACTTTGGAAGCGGGGAGAGTTGATCCAAACGGCCCTGGCAAAGACGGTCTTCTTTGCACTAATGAACTGGCGTCTTTTCGGAGCTTACAATGCCGCGTGGAAATTCGCGGTGAAGACCGCGTAGCAGTCGCACCAGACGTTCTGGTGCGTCTCGGCTTATCGTCAGGAAACACCGCAAGGATATGGCTGAGGAACTAACAATGAACTCTGGAGCTTATATAGCAGGAAAATGGTTTGCCGGCGAAGGCGATACGTTTGAGAATTTGTGTCCGGCGACCGGAGACATTGTCTGGGAAGGTGCGGCGGCAGGGCCTGCACAGGTCACGGCAGCTGTTGAGGCTGCGCACAAAGCTTTTCGATCCTGGTCACGTCTTCCGCAAAGTGATCGCACGGCTATCGTTGAGCGATACGCAGAAGAAATAGGGTCTCGAACTGACGAAATAGCTAAAGTCATTAGCCGCGATATGGGTAAGGCTTTGTGGGAATCGCGCGCTGAAGCTGGCGCGATGAAAGCCAAGATCGCCATTTCAGAAAAATCACAAGTGGAACGCGCAGGTGTTAAGTTTCAGGAAACCGCCTTTGGCTCAATGCATTTGAGACACCGGCCCCACGGGGTGATGGCGGTATTTGGGCCATTTAACTTTCCAGGGCACTTGCCGAACGGACATATCGTTCCGGCTCTTCTTGCTGGGAACACGTGCGTTTTTAAGCCAAGTGAGCAAGCGCCGAGTGTGGCTGAAATAATGGTGGAAGCATTTGAGGCAGCGGGGCTGCCGGAAGGTTGCCTCAATGTCGTTCATGGTGGAAGGGAGTCGGGCGGAGCGCTTTTAAACGCAAACATAAACGGCCTCCTGTTTACCGGTTCGGAACGCGCTGGAACTTATTTTCACAGACACTTTGCAGGCCGGCCCAACATTATTCTTGCGCTGGAAATGGGAGGTAACAATCCACTGATTATCTGGGACCCAGCGGATGTTGAAGCAGCAGCAGATATTGCTGCGCAATCTTCCTTTTTTACGACCGGTCAGCGCTGCTCCTGTGCCCGGCGCGTGATACTTCCGGAAGGCAAGTGGGGTGACGATGTTGTCGAAGCAATTGTTGCCCGCGCAAAGGGATTGAAAATCGGAGCTTGGGCCGAAGAGGACATCTTCATGGGGCCGCTGGTTTCGGAGGCAGCGGCTAATCAGGCAATTGAATTTCAAATGGTGCTTTCTAAGGCTGGTGGAAAATCCATTCGCCGGCTGAAGCGTATGGACCGAGGCGGCGGATTCGTAACTGCTGGAGTTATCGATGTAACTGGTGCTAATGTGCCGGACGAAGAGTTATTTGGTCCTCTTATGCAGATTGTAAGGGCGCCAGATTTCGAAACGGCAATCGCCCGAGCAAATGATACGAAGTATGGTTTGTCGGGCGGGCTCGTGTGTGACGATGACGCGCGATGGATTGAGGCTCACGAAAATATGCGAGCCGGTATCCTAAATCGCAACCGACCGACGGCTGGCGCAAGTGGAGCCATGCCATTCGGTGGGCCGGGGCTGTCTGGCAACTATCGTCCCGGTGCCTATTACGCTGCTGATTATTGTGCTTGGCCGCAGGCTAGCCAGGTTGCTGACCAGGCTGAGCGTTTGAGTGCTGAAGGGTTTCCAAAATAGGAGAGCAGCGAGTGGACAATGCAAGACAAATCGAATTTTGGAACGGTCAGGCTGGAGAGAAGTGGCGCGATGAAGCGGCAGCTCTCGACGCGCTTTTGGAGCCATTTCTGGGATCAATTATCTCAGCATTACCAACGGTGCTGACAGGACAGATAATCGACGTCGGGTGTGGATCTGGAGCGCTCTCACGTGCGCTCGCGGGACAATTCGG
This sequence comes from Hyphomonadaceae bacterium, assembly GCA_965263325.1. Taxonomy (GTDB): domain Bacteria; phylum Pseudomonadota; class Alphaproteobacteria; order Caulobacterales; family Hyphomonadaceae; genus CBDHGY01. Next base: position 441,161 of record CBDHGY010000002.1, read on the forward strand.
CGGTGCTAAGGTCACTGGTGTTGATGTTTCACAGCCTATGTTGTCGCTCGCGCGAGAACGGGGGGCAGTTTTTGGCGACCGCGTAAAATTTGTGGAGCAGGACGCTGCTGAATTTTCGTCGCACATTCGCTTCGACGCACTGGTCTCTCGTTACGGCGTCATGTTTTTCGCAGACCCTGTTGCCGCGTTTGAAAATTTACACCGACACATGAAAGAAGGCGCTCCTCTGAGCTTCGTCTGCTGGCGCCCAGCGTCCGATAATGAATGGATCATGTTGCCATTCCAAGCGGCTTTAGAGTTCATGGAAGGTCCGCCGCCGATGCCGGAACCTCGAGCGCCTGGTCCTTTCGCATTTGCGGAGTCAGATTATGTTACCGACATATTGGATTCAGCTGGTTGGAAAAATGTAAGTATTGAAGCCTGGGATGGAAAGCTGTTGATGCCCGGGGAAACAATCGGTGAGACCGTGGAATTTACACTAACGATCGGGCCTCTTGCGCGATTAATCTCAGAACAGGAGATTGATCGAGAAGCGCTTAAAACAAGGATAACAGAGCTGTTGATGGCGAAGGCAATTGATGACGAACAGGTCTACTTGCAAGCCGCCGCATGGATGGTAACGGCGCGCGCATGACAAAAGCATATGAAGTAAATTTTGATGGACTGATTGGACCCAGCCATAATTATGGTGGGTTATCGGATGGCAACTTGGCAAGTGCGAAAAATGAAGGTCAGGTTTCCAATCCGCGAGAAGCCGCCATACAAGGCCTTGAGAAAATGCGCCGAATGGTGCGCGCCGGATTGAAACAGGGCGTGCTACCTCCACTGGAGCGCCCGAGTCAAAGCTTGTTGGTTGCGACGGGGTTTGGCAACCGCGATGGCGATATAATTGACGAGGTTGCACGGCATCACCCCTCAACATTGAAGGCAGCTTATTCCGCCTCCTCCATGTGGACGGCTAATGCGGCTACTGTGTCGCCGAGTTCGGACACGAGGGATGGCAGGCTACATTTCACGGCGGCGAATTTGTCAACGATGTTGCATCGCTCAATCGAGCATCCAGATACAACTGCTCTGTTATACGCAATTTTTGAAGACGAAGAGTATTTTTGCGTGCACGCTGCTTTGCCGATGCATTCTGACTATTCCGATGAAGGCGCTGCAAATCATGTCCGCTTGTGCAAAACGCATGGCGCTAAAGGCGTGGAAATGTTTGTATATGGGCGCGACGGTGACGATTCCAAAGCAGATTTTCCCGCCCGTCAAACACTGCTAGCTTCTCAGTGTGTCGCGGGCAGTCATGGATTGAATCATGACCGTGTTGTTACGATCCGCCAGGCAAAAAAGGCGATCGATGCTGGCGCATTCCACAATGATGTTGTTTGCGTTGGAACGCTGGATACGCTGTTTTTTCATGAATTTGCGTTCGAGGACACAGAGAAAACGCTTGCAGATATTCGCAAAGCTTCTGACGGATTATTCGATCTGAAACCCGTTATTGTGCCAGACGCTGAGGTGCCGCTCGCTGATGCTATCAGTTCTTATCTTTTCAACTCTCAGCTTTTGCAGATGCCTGGCGAAGACCGCCTTGTTCTCGTTGCTCCGACTGAGACAGAAGACACACAAAGCACACGCGAATTTTGCCAGCGCATGGTCGACGGAAATGGACCGATCGGCCGTGTAGATTATGTCGACGTTCGCCAATCCATGCGAAATGGCGGCGGCCCCGCCTGTTTGAGGCTGCGGGTCGTCATGAGTGAGGCAGAACTAGCGGCTTGTCATCAAGGCGTTCTGCTCAATGACGCAAAGATTGATGCGCTTCAGGATGTTGTGCGACGAACGTATCGCGACCGTCTTGCCCCTTCAGATCTTGCGGATCCATCTTTTGCTGGTGAGTGCATAATTGCTCGGGCGGAACTCCTAAAAGTTCTCGAACTTTCGTCTCTTATCTAAACGCCTGAAGCGGCTTTCGCGTTGGCATACGCCTGAGTGCCTTTGTTCAGCACAGTATCGTTCTCAACAATGTCTTCCGGGGCATGCGAAAATTGTCCACCAATGCGCTCGTAGATTGGCGCGAAGTCTCGTTCCACTGTTGCTTTGAACAGCTGCTCATAACTTTCAATAACAAAATAAGTCTGCTGGAAATCATCAATCCGGTAATCGGTTGCCATCAAACGCTCGAGGTTAAATCCAATTCTGTTCGGCGATGGATCTTCCAAGGCAAAAATGCTTTCCGACTTGGAAGACACAATTCCTGCGCCGTAAATCTGAAGACCTTTGTCAGTCTGGATCAAACCAAATTCGACTGTGTACCAGTAAAGCGCTGCCAGATTTTTAAGACAATCATAGCGCAGGCTTCGAAGCCCCCCCTTTCCATAAGCTTCCATATAGTCAGCAAAAACAGGATTGGTCAGCATCGGAACATGACCGAACACATCATGGAAAACGTCCGGTTCCTGAATATAGTCGAGCTGGTCAGCGCGGCGGATAAAATTGCCAGCTGGAAAGCGGCGATTTGCTAAATGGTCAAAAAATACCTCGTCGGGAACCAGGCCGGGAACCGCAACAACGCTCCAGCCGGTGAGGGATCTGAGTTCAGCCGAGATTTCTTCGAAATTCGGAATGCCGCCGCGATGTAAATTGAGGGCTTTCAGGCCCTCCATAAAGTCATCCGCAGCACGGCCCGGCAGCACCTCCATCTGGCGCTCGTAAAGCGTATTCCAGACATTATGGTCAGAGTCGGTGTATCCATCCCAGTTTTGATCAATCGTAAAATCAGGCCGGGCTGAATCAATTGGTTCGGTAGGCTTCTGTTTCTTCAAATCCATAGGGTAGGTTTTTCCTCGTTGACCCACATAATACAGGAATTCTCTCCGGTTAGGGGAGTATTGAACAAAAAAATTTGGCTATACGAGCGTTTGTTAGTTCGCCATGTCCGTGCGCATTATATAGTGACCAGACTCGCTGATTTCGAACATGGAAGAAATATCAGGGTGATCGATAGGCGCATCATTGTCATCCGGCAATAAATTGCCTTCCGAGACATAGGCTACATAATGGGTCTGCTCATTTTCAGCAAACAAATGATAGTATGGTTGGTCTTTTCGCGGGCGCACCTCTTCCGGAATGGCATTATACCATTCGTCTGAGTTCGCAAATTGCGGGTCAACGTCAAAGATAACGCCGCGGAAAGGGAACATTCTATGCTTTACAACCTGCCCGATTTTGTATTTCGCCTGAACTTCGATCGCAGATGGGTAACCGGTGCGCCTGTCACTAATTGCAGGTGTGCCAGCTGATTTGCGCTTTTTGCGCCGAAACAGTCCAAATATATCGAACATCCCTCACACCTGTGCTACACATCGGGTTAACTCGCAAGATTTGGGCTGTAATATGTCCACAAACAAGGTGCGTGTTCCCGGAAAGTCCCGGCGAAAGCGCAAACATTCATCTGGGCCGCTATATGCTGCGGTTGATCTCGGCACGAATAATTGCCGGTTGCTCGTTGCGAAACCGCAAGGAAACAGGTTTCGTGTGGTCGACAGTCACTCACAAATTGCAAGATTAGGGGCTGGTCTGCATGAAACGGGCAAACTCTCTGAGGCATCTATGGAACGCGCAGTCGAGGCCCTGACAGCAATACGTAAGAAACTAAAGTCACGCAGCGTAGGGCAGGTTCGCTGCATTGCTACGGAAGCTTGCCGGCGCGCTGAGAATGGGGCTGAGTTTATTCAGATGGTGCAGGCTCGCACGGGTCTCAGTTTCAAGATCATTTCTGCGAAAGAAGAGGCCCGGCTCGCGCTCATTGGATGTTATGATCTCATCGATGAGCGGGCCGATCGCGTACTTGTCGTAGATATTGGAGGCGGCTCGACGGAGTTTTCCTTGGTGAATGCCAAGGCGGTCCGCGAAAGTGGATTCAATGGATTGCTGACACGCGCGCCAATCCTGGATTGGACGTCACTCCCACTCGGTGTTGTGACGCTTTCAGAGATGTTTGAACATCTTGGAGAAGAAGCAGCTTGGTATGCCATGCTCGAACACGCCCGCGAGACGATTGATGGCTGGTCTGGCAAACAGCTGGCCGCAAAGGCGATGGGTGGCGCTGGGGCGCATATCATTGGTACATCCGGGACTGTGACGTGCCTTGCCGGCGTCCATCAAAATCTAGAGGTTTACCGCCGAGACAAAGTCGATGGTAGCTGGCTCCAGAGACAAGACGCTGATCAGGCAATTGCAAGACTTCGCGATCTTGACCCCGTGGAACGAGGTGCATTGCCAACTGTCGGTGAGGGCCGTGCCAAACTCATGATGTCGGGATGCGCGATTATCGAAGCCTTCTGGGACTTATTCCCTGCTGAACGGTTGCGTGTTGCCGATCGCGGTTTACGGGAAGGTCTCTTACTTTCAATGATGTACGGGCCAAAACGGAGAAAACGGCGGAACCAAAGTCGGAAAAAATCTCCAATCAAGGAGGCGGCAAACAGTGGCGGATGATGGCAAGCGCCGTTGGAAGGGACCATCGGGCGCGAAGAAAAATACCTCTGGTCGGCGAATGGGTGAGCGCAAGGTGATTGCGCGCAATGCGAAATCAGAGAGCTCTAAAAAGTGGATCGAGCGTCAACTGGCCGATCCTTATGTTCAGAAAGCGAAAGATGCTGGATATCGTGCCAGGGCAGCCTATAAATTGCTGGAGCTGGATGAGAAGTGTGATCTGCTAAGAAGCGGAATCCGAGTTGTGGACTTAGGGTGTGCGCCTGGTGGATGGCTGCAAGTGTGTCTTCAAAAAGGTGTCAAAGAGGTCGTTGGAATTGACCTACTTGAAGTCGAATACTTGGACGGCGCACACATCATTGAAGGCGATATTAATGACCCAAGCGACGTCGCAGACATGATGTCAGGTCTCACGGGACCTCCCGACCTAGTTCTTTCGGATATGGCGGCAAATACCACAGGCCATAAGCAGACCGACCATTTACGCACAGTTGCGTTGGTCGAGATGGCGCTCGCATTTGCAATTGAGCACCTTAAGCCCGGCGGCGCTTTTTGCTCAAAGGTGTTCCAAGGTGGCGCGACAAAGAATGTACTTGAAGATCTAAAGGCCAATTTTCATTCCGTAAAACATATAAAGCCCCCAGCCAGCCGTTCTGGAAGCCCGGAGATATACGTTGTAGCAAAAGGATTTCGGGGGCAGACTGCTTCGAACTAGATTCGGGAGTGTCGAATGTTGAGAGCTTTGTTCATTGTAGCGTCTTTTGGTTTCATCGCGTCATGTGCTGCGGTGGATCAGGAAGTGCCACCCGAAGAACCAAAAGAAGAAACTGTTCTGGAGACTCTTCCAGAAACATCTGAGACAGGCGACGCCGAAACCACGCGGGAAACGCTGGAATACACGCGCATACGCTTCGGATTACAGAGCCGCGAAGACGAGCCAAGTGAGACTGACCGGAAACGCTGTGAGGAGGCTGGCGGCCGCGTACAGCGCGCGGGTTTGCGTGGGGTTTATCAATGCGTGCAGACCTATCCCGATGCAGGAAAAATATGCCGAGACAGTAAAGACTGTTTGGGAAATTGCAGAACAATGGATTCAGCCGCCATTGGCCGTCCCGGAACGGGCACGTGCCAGGAAGTGGATGTTCCCTTTGGATGCTATGCGCTCGTGCGGGATGGTGTCGTCGACGGCGGGATGCTCTGCGTAGATTGATGCGCGTTTTTTCAGTTTGGCTAATTCCTCAATCGGAAGATTATCAGCGCCTGATGGTTCCCATGCGGACCATCGCGGACAGGTTAAATACACCGGTATTTCGGCCGCACCTGACGATCGGCTCCGTTAAAACTGAGTTCGAAATTGAATCCTATTTCAGCAAAGTATCAATTCCGCCCCAACTACCGCAGGGAATCGATGGTGAAGACGTCTTCACGCGTTCGTTTTTTCTGCGTTTCAGCGCTTCCCCGGAGCTGAAAGAATTTCGGAGTCTATTGGAAGCGCACCCGGATGCGTATCATGGGCGACCTTTCGATCCTCACATCAGCTTGTGTTACGGACCGCCACCCGAAGACGCTCTAAGCGTTGCTGAAAGAGCAGCGTTAATAAGCAAGCCGGTTACGTTCGACAGAATCGAACTCACCGAGATATCAATACCGGTTGAAACCTATGAAGATGTATTGAAGTGGAAAACCGTCGAGACTGTTCCGATAGGTTAATAAGGTCGCTGCTAACAAAAATGGCTCTTCACATTCAGCGCCGACTCCCTTAGGAGCCTCAAAAAGGGAGCTCCCCACATGAAAATCCGCCAAGCGATTACGTTTGACGACGTCCTGCTTCAACCGGGCCCAAGTGAAGTTCTGCCAGCAGATGTCGACGTATCGACGCAGCTGACGAAAACGATCAGCCTAAACATTCCACTTATTTCAGCGGCGATGGATACTGTGACGGAGGCCCGCCTCGCAATTGCAATGGCACAGGCGGGCGGCATTGGCGTCATCCATCGTAATCTTTCGATTGAAGAGCAGGCCAACGAGGTCCAGCAGGTCAAGAAATATGAGAGCGGGATCGTTATGAACCCCGTGACCATTCGACCTGAAGCCACCCTCGGCGAGCTTAAACAGCTAAAAGAGCGCAGAGGTTTTTCCGGAATACCTGTTGTTGAAGAGAACGGTCGGTGCGTTGGCATTATTACCAATCGCGATACGCGTTTTGCCGGTGATGACAATCAAAAGGTTTCGGAACTGATGACTGAAGCGCTTGTGACGGTGAAAATGGATACCGATCCAGCTGAAGCGCGCCGCTTATTGCATCAGCACCGAATTGAAAGACTGGTAATCGTCGACGATGTTGCGCGCTGTATTGGCTTGCTTACAGTTAAAGACATGGACAAGGCCGCTGTTAACCCAAATGCTGCAAAAGATGGGGAAGGCCGGTTGCGTGTTGCAGCCGCCTCCACTGTCGGCGATGCTGGTTTTGCCCGCACCGAAGCCTTGATTGCCGCAGGCGTGGATGCAGTTATTATCGACACGGCTCATGGTCATTCTGCCTCAGTAGCAGAAGCTGTTACGGCCGCGAAGAAAATATCGAATTCGGTGCAGATAATCGCTGGTAATATTGCGACGGGTGAAGCTGCCAAAGCGTTGATCGATGCTGGCGCGGATGCGGTGAAAGTGGGGATTGGCCCTGGATCTATCTGTACAACGCGGATCGTTGCCGGGGTAGGCGTTCCTCAACTGACGGCGATTGAATCGGTGGTGAAAGAGGCCGAGAAATCGGGAACACCCGTCATCGCAGACGGAGGAATCAAATTCTCCGGTGATTTTGCTAAGGCGCTTGCAGCCGGTGCATCCACGGCAATGATGGGGTCGATGTTCGCTGGAACGGAAGAAGCGCCTGGAGAAGTGTTCCTGTTTCAGGGACGGAGTTATAAAGCGTATCGCGGTATGGGATCACTCGGCGCAATGGCGCGTGGTTCGGCCGATAGATACTTCCAGAAGGATGCGGCGTCTCATAAATTGGTACCTGAAGGCATTGAAGGCCAAGTGCCGTTTAAAGGTCCTATTGGGCCGATCATTCACCAAATGGTCGGTGGTTTACGCGCAGCGATGGGGTATGTCGGCGCGAAAGATATGGCAGAACTGCATGAAAAAGCTGAGTTCGTTCAAATCACAGGTGCAGGTTTACGAGAAAGCCATGTGCACGACGTTACAATGACTCGTGAGGCACCAAATTATTCTATTCCGAGGGGGTAGAGATTTCGTGCAGGATGCGCAACGATCATTTCTGGCGGCTACGTAGTTCTCCGAATATGTAAATTAGTCGCCTTATGTGAATGTCGATTGTAGGTTCCTTCATTGCGCATAACTGAAAGGCGGTGCGAGTTGTTCTTCAAGACTGTTATCACGGTAGCTGGATTAGCAATACTCGCAAACTGCGGCGCACCTGAACGCTCTGAGCTTGAACCAGAACTTGTGGAATCTCCAAAAGACGCTGTCGAAGCAAGTCAGTCAAAAGCCGAACTCATCAATCGCGGGCAGGGCATCGCTGAAGCTGCGTGCGCATCCTGTCATGCCATTGGTCTGAACGATACCAGTCAACATGCAGAGGCTCCGGCTTTCCGCACGATTGGGCAAAAGTACTCGGTTTGGACGCTAGATGAGGCTCTCGCCGAGGGTATTATGGTGGGCCATCCAGACATGCCGGTCTGGGAACTCATTCCGGACGACATCGAGGGATTACTTACTTATATGGAAAGCATTCAGGTCGAATGAGCTTTCGGCGCTCGCCACATGGCTTCCAATTTCGGACTACCGTCTCCGATCGTGAAGTATTCTCTGGTTTCGAAACCGTGCGCCCGGTAAAAACCATGATTGTCAGGATTTGAGTTCTCAAGATAGCAGGCAACGCCGTCTCGGTCGCAAGCCGATAAGACCGGTTCCAACATGGCTTTTCCTAATCCTTGGCCGCGTGCCGATTTCCTCGTGCCTATGGTGAACAGATACATGTGAGGCTCAGTCGGATGATGCTTTTCCATAGCTTCACCTGCGGCCATCGCCCGCTTCATCGCGCCCTTCGAAGCGTAGCGCGCAAGTCCTAGAGCAAAACTCAGTGAATCCCAGCTGTTTGGATTAAAGGGAAGCGCATTTTCTGACCACATCGCAGCGCCGCCATCACCGGCGGTGTAGCAAAAACCATGTTTAGAATAGACCGCGCGTGCAAGCACTGAGAACACTGTTTTCAAAGCGCGCGGATTTCCGAAAATCCATTGGTTTATGGGATCCTCTGCAAATGCTTCAGCTGTAATGTCGCCGAGTTTCTTCCAATCTTCTGGGCCGGCGCGCTGAAGCGTTTCTGGTAAGTCTATTTGCATTGGCCAGTTCCCTCCTTCAATATGGTGAGAAGATACCTAGGAATGGCGCAATGTCTGAACCAGAAAAAGAACAAAAGAAAGACGGTTCGATTTTCGAAGACATCGTCGGTGAAGCTATATTGCAAGTCGCCCTCGAAGGTGCCAGCGATATAGTAAAGACTTCGGCCCAACTAGCGGAAGGCGCGAGCGAAGCTGTGCTCGGCGCTGTCTCGGCGAGTACAGAAGTTGCGGGGCAGGTTCTGGAAGGCGTTGTAAACGCGGCCGGTGATATCGCGTCAAATATCGATCTGTAGTAATATAATGCCTTTTCTGGCAGGACTTCCCGCGCTACGGGCGATTGAATGAAATCAGGTGGAAAAATATCAGCCGCAATCGAAGTGCTCAGTGATGTGCTCACCCGGCATCAGCCAGTAAAATCAGCTGCCCGCGATTGGGGCAAGCGCGCGCGCTATGCTGGATCGAAGGATCGCGCCTGGGTCTCTGGACTGGTTCTTGATGCACTGCGTAAGCGTAATTCAATCGCCCACGCAATGGGCTCCAGTGAGCCGCGCGCACTCGTGCTTGGTGCCCTTTCTTTTAGTTGGGAATGGGATATCCGCCAGATCGACGACGCCATGGATGAGCAGCATGCGCCAGACCCTCTGACATTGGATGAACGCGAACGCCTCGTCATGGCTCCGGACGTAACCGCTGCGCCGCACGTATCTGGCGACTTTCCAGAATGGATGTCACCGCATCTCACGCGCGTATTTGGCGAGCGTGCGGTGGTTGAGTGCCAGGCAATGGCTGTGCGTGCGCCCGTGGATTTGCGTGTGAATACCCTGAAGGTAGATGCTGAAAAGGCTTCTGGTCCTTTGCGCTCTGCAAAGGCCAAAGCGTCCCCGCTGTTAAAGAACGCGTTTCATATCCCCGCGCCAGACCCATCACAGCGAGAGGCCTCTCTCCAATCCATCCCTGCCTATTCGAAAGGGTGGGTGGAAGTACAGGACGCAGGTTCTCAGATTGCTGCCGCCGCTGCAAACGCGCAGCCTGGCGAGCAAGTGCTGGATTACTGCGCTGGCGGAGGCGGTAAAACGCTTGCCCTCGCGGCGATGATGCAAGGGAAGGGGCAGATCTTTGCCTATGATATCGATGGGCGCAGGCTGTCCGCTCTTATTCCCAGACTTAAAAGATCGGGCGCGCACAATGTTCAGCTATGCCACCCGCGCGAACCGGAGCAATTGGAAGCTCTCTTAGGGCAAATGGACTGCGTCTTTGTTGATGCGCCTTGTACGGGTACCGGAACATGGCGCCGTCGCCCCGACAGCAAATGGCGAGTTAAAGCGACGGCGCTAGAGAAGCGCAATCAGGAACAGAGCACAATTTTAAACTCAGCGGCGGAGTTCGTTAAATCAGGCGGAAGGCTCGTATACGCAACGTGTTCGTTCCTGATTGAAGAAGACGAGGACCGCGTGAGCGAATTTCTTGGCGAACATACGGACTTCTCTCAAATTGATGCTGCTGAGGCTGCCATAGCTTCTGGGCTCTTAACCGAGGAGGGGGCAGGCAAAGTGCGCGCAGGTCGCGGGCCTGATGGATCGGTTAGGCTGACACCTTTGCGCGCAGGGACCGATGGGTTCTTTTTTGCTGTGCTTGAGCGGCGTCAATCTTAGCAATTAGATCTGCTCTACTTGTTAATTAATCTCAAGACACCCAAATCGCTCTTGGAACTAAAAAAGGACATGGGAAATGAAAACGCTCGCGCTGGTCGCCAGTAACTCAAGAAATTCGATTAATCGCAAACTGCTTGAGTTCGCTTCGAGACTGCTGGAAAACATGGTCGAAACGAAGATTGAGCTGGTTTCCGTAAACGACTTTGATGCTCCGATGTATTCATTCGATACTGAGAATGAAATCGGTATCCCTGAAGCAGCGAAAGAGCTGCGTAAAAAAATTGCTGACGCCGACAATATGCTCATCGCCTATGCGGAACATAATGGATCGTATGTTGCTGCTTATAAAAGTCTATTTGACTGGATGACCCGTATTGAGGGAAAGGTGTTTGCCGAAAAGCCTATGGTCATTATGGCCACATCGCCTGGAAAAGGCGGGGCAAGCAGCGTGCTTAAACAAGCAGAAACATCAGCACCTTTCTTTGGGGCGAACATTAAAGCGAGTTTCTCGCTGCCGTCATTTAACGGTATGTTCGACTTAGAAACTGGTGAGATCAACGACGAGACACACAAAGCTGCGCTGCGGGATGCGTTAATGGCTTTGATCGAAGAATAGTTGTTAATGTAGTCCTAGTTCAAAAACGATAAATTCATGCCGATGTTAAAACGGATTTTTGCCTTGCGGCGATATCATAGCATTTGAATATCGGCGAAGGCGAGAAAGTGGCGATTAAAACTAGCGGCAGCGTGACAACAATCACTCCGACACTCATCAAGTGGTGGGGGCTTGCAGCAATTTGTTTTGTGCTCGCGTCAGGCGTGATAAGCGTAATCGATACAGGCTTTGGTGGATTGCTTAATCTGCTGGGCATTTATTACGTCGTCGTTGGTAGCGGAAAGTTTCACAATTTACTCCTCAGCGAAGACGGTTTCAGTTATCGCAATCTGTTTTCAAAATTCGAGTATAGCTGGGACGAAGTGAGTAACTTCAGCTCATCAAGTGTTCAATCAAGCCCATTCGTCACTGTCAAAAAGGTCACATTCTCACTCGGAGAGGCCCCGCAGAGTTTTGCTGACAAGATCGGAAATGCTCTTAATGGACGAACGAAAGCAATGTTCGTGTTCGGGTTGGATCCAGACAAATTGGTCAAACTAATGGAGACGTACCGAACGTCTCGAGGGCCGGCGACGATCCGAAAAGCCTTGGAGGATTTGCTGCCATCAAGCCCTGCGTCAGATCACTCGCCAACGCCTCGAGCGTCCGCTCAGTCTAGCGAAATCGCGGATATGGCGAAAACGGTGCTCAATACGAAGGTCAGCGAGTTGGGGCGACAGCAGCGTGCGCCTAAAGTGACAAAACCCGGGCGATCTCAACCGCTTCAAAAGCGTAATCGACCGGCAGTATCGCCGCGAAAGATGGTACCGCGTGAGCATACCCCGCTGGTTCAAGAAGGCTTTAAATTGTTTGGGCGCCGTCCCCAAAGCGACTAACCCCGTCGAATTACGATTGCCCTATTGCCCTTACTTGGCAGACTCGGCTACACCGCGCCATGGAAACTAGAAAACATGAGCGCGCCCTTATTGTGGACTTTGGCTCGCAGGTGACCCAGCTCATCGCGCGCCGACTTCGCGAAAGTGGTGTTTACTGCGAAATTCACCCGTTCAACAAAGTAGATCAAGCGTTTCTGCAGTCCTACGACCCACAAGCTGTCGTATTGTCAGGTGGCCCAGCGAGCGTAACGACGGATGATAGTCCTCGCGCAGATGACAGCATATTCGAGCTCGGCGTTCCCGTTCTTGGAATTTGTTACGGCCAGCAGGTCATGATGGCACAACTCGGCGGGAAAGTTGAAAGTGGAACCTCGCGCGAATTCGGGCGTGCATTTATTGAGCGTGTCGTTGATGATCCGATTTTAGAGGGGCTGTTTAAGGATCCAGAGGGTGAACAAGTGTGGATGAGCCATGGCGATCATGTCGCGGACATGGCGCAAGGTTTTCAAGTGATTGCGAAGTCACCGGGTGCGCCATACGCCGTTATTGGTGACCCTGATAGAAAGTTTTACGGTACGCAGTTCCATCCTGAAGTTGTACATACTCTGAGTGGATCCAAACTGCTTCAGAACTTCACGCACAAAATATCAGGCCTTAAAGGCGATTGGACAATGGCCGCATACCGCGAAGAAGCGGTTGCGAAGATTCGCGCGCAGGTAGGGAGTGGTAAAGTCATTTGCGGCTTGTCGGGCGGGGTGGATAGTTCCGTCGCTGCCGTTCTCATCCACGAAGCAATTGGTGACCAACTTACGTGTGTCTATGTGGATCACGGTTTAATGCGCATGAATGAGTCAGAGCAAGTGGTAGGGGTGTTTCGAGATCACTACAACATCCCTCTCATTCCCGTAGATGCATCTGAATTGTTTTTGGGGGAGCTGAGCGGCGTTTCCGATCCTGAGCGTAAACGAAAAATCATCGGCAAGCTCTTCATTGATGTGTTCGAAGAAGAAGCGAACAAGATCGGCGGGGCAGATTTTCTGGCACAAGGCACGCTTTACCCGGATGTCATTGAAAGCGTCAGCGCAATTGGTGGGCCATCCGTAACAATCAAGTCGCACCACAATGTTGGCGGGCTGCCGGAGCGCATGAATATGAAACTGGTTGAGCCTCTCCGCGATTTATTCAAAGATGAAGTGCGCGCGCTTGGCAGAGAACTTGGATTACCTGAAGCCTTTGTTGGTCGCCATCCATTTCCGGGGCCGGGACTTGCCATTCGAATCCCAGGAGAGATTACCCGCGAAAAAGCTGATACATTACGCAAAGCTGACGCGATATACATCGAAGAAATAAAGGCCGCCGGTCTCTATGATGAGATTTGGCAGGCGTTTTGTGTGCTGCTTCCGGTGAATACCGTGGGTGTGATGGGTGACGAACGTACATATGAAAGCGTTCTTGCGCTGCGTGCTGTCACCTCTACCGACGGTATGACAGCCGATTATTACCCCTATGACCACGCATTTTTGGGCCGGGTTGCAACTCGTATCATCAATGAGGTGAAGGGCGTCAACCGGGTTGTCTATGACGTTACATCAAAACCACCCGGCACGATTGAGTGGGAATAAGGGACCAGACTGATTGCTACGAAGATGAAATGCTGACTAAGCGGTCGGCCTCGCAGAACCATTGGCTTTTGCTGCCACCTTCTTTTTAGTTGCAGACTTCTTCTTTGCCGCAGGTTTTGTCTTCGCTTTTGACTTGGTGGTGGCAACTTTAGATGACGGCGCTTTTTTTCTTGTCTTATGGAAGGAAGGTGATCCAGGAGCTTTTTTTCGTTTTCCCGCACTTTTGGTGGAACTGGACTTTGTCTTGCGTGTTGCTGCTTGTTTCAACTCAGCAAGCGCCCTGCGCAAGCAATCCATGAAGAATGGCGTATCGGGCATGATTTGCCGGGTCGTCGTGATCGAAAATGCTAGCTTGCCATTATAACTGGGTGTCGCGATGAAGAGGCCCATTCCTCCACCAATCGGTGCCATTCCAAAGGCATCAGTAACTTCCGCGCCGCAGAAATATACTGGGAATTGTACGCCGGGCACATTTGATACAAACGCGTTACACACCCGATCAGCGCCGCCCATTTGAATAAGGATTGGGCTAAGAGCCGACAGCGTTGCAGCTGGAACATGTTGACTGAGATCCGTGGCAACCCGTGAAGCAAGCCCGGATTTTTGCGCTTTTGCGCTTTGTGAGGCCCGCACAATTGATTTCAGTCTATCTACAGGATTTGCGATGTTCGAAAATACCGGCAGCGACATTGCTGACACTTCATTCCCGTCTGCGCCGGAGATTGCATCGCTGTTGATGCGTTTGTTTACTGGCGCTGTGATCACAAGTGATTCAGACGGAAGCTCTTTCTTGGATTCCAGATACTCACGCATCGCGCCGCCGACAACAGCAAGCACAACATCGTTGATTTTTGCTTCGCCAAACGATTTTGCGATCATCTTGAAGTCAGCAAGGTCGAAAGAGACAGCATCAAAAGCGCGGTTAGGCGATACGGCCCCGTTAAACCGCGTTGTTGGAACTTTTGCTTGCGCATCGTTACGCTTGAGAACACTTCGGGCGGCGGCCTTTGCAACGGTTGGCGTCAGATTAAACGCCGCGCGTGCAAGTTTTACCGGGGCTGTAATATTGTTGAGCGCCGCTTTTGTGGCGACGATGGGCGCAGAAACAGATGTTTCTCTGATCAGAGCCTTGCCGACGGGCGGCGGTATGATCGCTGGACCATCAATCCCAAGATCCATCATTGAAAACATAAATTTCTGTGCGCTGGTCCCATCCACTGCCGCGTGATGCATCTTCAGAAGGATCGCAAAAGAACCGGGTTTTATTCCTTCAATATTGTCGAGCCCCTCTGTAACGTGCATCTCCCAGAGGGGACGGCTCATATCAAGCGGACGAGAGTGGAAGCGTGCAATGTGAATACAAAGCTGACGCCAATCAGCAGGTTCTGGTAGCCGGCTATGGCGGACATGATATTCGAGTTCAAAATGCGGGTCTTCCACCCAATAAGGGAAGTCTACGTCGAATGGCAGCCGCATAAGCTTCTGGCTGAATATTGGAGAGTTTGAGAGACGGTCCTCTACTTTGGACAAAATGCTTTTAAACCGGATCGGTTGTTCCGGAGCCGTGGACTGATCACAAATTAGTATCGATGTGAGGTGCGAGGCGATCTTGCCGTCTTCCATAAATAGGAATTGCGCGTCTTGCGGTTTAAGCTGTTTCATGACTGTCCGCCAATCGTTTGGTCCGAGCGTTCGTTTTGGCACACTTGTGTTTGAGTATGCTAAATCCGTTTGATCAAAATTGATCTATTCGCTTCCTACAACACTCAGCACCGCTGCCCTAGACTCTTCGCGTGGTTCGAGACGTTTTTGTTCTACGATTTCACTTATTCGGCGAAGTTTGGCCGTGATATCATTGAGATCCCGAACAAATCCCATGCGCGCCGCTTTCATATCTGTCCCTCCTCGAACGAGGCCGCGATTTGAGGCAAGTTTGAAACCATTGGAGAACATGAGTTTGCCGATAGATTCTTCGCTACTGATCCGGCGTTGGAGATATGCCTGCTTGCCCAGTTTTAGCGCCCCGGCGACTATGTCAGTTTCTTCGAGTGCTAGAGAACCATCTTCAGCCAGTATGACGTCGGCCACGATTGAGTACGCCTCGGCGAACGGTCGCAAGACGGAATGGGCAACATGGAAATCCATGTCTTTCAATAAATCAATCGCACCGCCTCCAGCGATTTTGGCCTTCCAATTGGAGTCCAAGCGGGAGATTTCATCTTCGATTTCACTCCTGAATTGATCGAGCTCTGGATAGAAGAATTCGAACTTGAATATATCCCTTAAGGCGACAACCTGTTCCCAAAACGTGTCGTTTGCTTTTGCGCCGGGAGAGTCGCTTACTTTAATCAGCGCCAATTCTATAATGGCTTTGTTCACAAAGAAGTGGATCGCGTTGTTTCTATAGTAGCTTGCTTCAAAGTGCTTTCCATTCGCGATCGAATAGACAAACTCGACACCACCTTCATAACGGGTCACCACACCGATTTCTCGCATGGCGCGGGCAACATCACGAACTTTCTCAATATCGACCTCCTGCAATTCGTCAGTGAGAGGAAGCTCGCGTTCAATCGCCCAATTTCGGATAGCCCACATTTCTTCGCTGCATTCCTGCTCGGTCAGGGCTTTCGGTGCTGCGCCCGTTAGAACAAGCGCAAGAATTGAAGAAGGCGTAATTGGGGTAACATTATTTGCGCTAACTGAAGCTTCAAAGGCAAGCTTTTGCAAAGCTATGGAGAATTGCTCGCCGCCGCCTTCGAACGCGGATGTGAATTCCTCGGACGTTGTATCAACAACAACAGGTTCTCCAAGACCAAGAGAGATACGGCCGAGCGGTTTGCGAAGGCTGCGAAGATAGTCTGCAAACCAGGTAATACTTTCCTTCCGCTTTTTAGCGCCAGACTGTTCACGTGCATAATCCCCGAGCTCTGCAATCAAATCATAGTAGATAGAAATAGGCACGATTGTTAGGTTCTGCATATTCTCTTTTGCGGCCGCCTCAACGACGTACTTTAGAATGCCATATCGCGGAGGCATGAGTTTACCGTTTCGAGAGCGCGTTCCCTCGAGTGCCCAAGAAACAGGAAAGCGTTTTTCGAGTAGCCATGTAAGATAATGCTGAAGCACGGCCTTATAAACAACGCTCTCCATTTTGCGCCGAATAAAGATCGTGCCAGCTCTGCGCATGAGGTAACCCATGCCGAAGAATGCCATATTATCGCCGCCAACCAAATGAACGAGTGGAAAGTGGGCGTCTTGGCTCGCCGTTAACATTGCAGGGCCATCGATATGTGTCTTGTGAGTCCAGACCAAAGCTGTCGGCCGCGTCAGGGCGAGTTCTCTAATCTCCGCCATGCGCTCTTCGTCAAAAACAAGTTTTTCGTCATAACCAAGCTGGCAGACCTTTCGAAAGAATACACGGCTAAACGCGACATGCGGAGCTTGTACGTTCGGCACCAGTTCTTTTAGACAATCGCGTGCTTCGGCTTGGACATCTTCGAGTTCGCGGCCCGTTGATCGGGCAATGTCTTGCAGCTGCGCTTGAAAAATGGGTCGTCCCCAGATCGAGCGCTGAACGTAACGGGGGTATTTAATCGTCTGGCCC
This sequence comes from Hyphomonadaceae bacterium, assembly GCA_965263325.1. Lineage (GTDB taxonomy): Bacteria > Pseudomonadota > Alphaproteobacteria > Caulobacterales > Hyphomonadaceae > CBDHGY01. The sequence goes on from CBDHGY010000002.1 coordinate 458,388, forward strand.
GTGGCGATGCGAGAATCGCGCTCGATCGTAATTGCAGCCTGAAGGGCGACAAAATTTGCGAGTGCCTGTAGGTCGGTGCGGGCAGGCGGGAGTGTTTCGCCAGACATTTTATCGTATCTGGCTTGTAGAGCTTTACGCGTTCCAAACTCGCCGACAATAATCGCCGCGCGCTCTGGCGTCTTTCGTATCGCGGCTGCTTGCCGGCGATCTGAATCTACGAGCTTCATCCAGCGCCGAATGTCACGCCAACCTTGGTGGTCGGAGCGGAGGGGTTTCCAAACGATGCCAATCGGTGTGATGTCGAGGGACTCAGAGACCGAAAGTCCTTCAACCATGCCGGAATGTTCGAGATGGTCAGCGTTATCGGCTGAGGAAAACCAGGCAACCAGAGGCCGATCAATTTCTGCAAAATGAGAGATTGTGTTGTCTAGATACTCCTGAAGGATTTTACGCTCAGTTTGCGTGTTGGCAAACATCGCAAATAATTGGGGTCGACCCGGTCGTTTAGGCGGCTGGCCATAAATTTCTACGCCGCTTTTCAGTGTGCCACTTGGTTCAGGACGATAGGTCATCTCATTTTTATCCAGGGTCATCCTCAGAGCCAGTTTGTGTGCGAAGCAGTCCGCGAAAGGCACGGCGCGCGGTCGATCCTTCGTGGCAAACTTTGTAAACTTCTTCTGCGATTGGCATGTCGAGCCCGTGTTCGCGCGCAAGTTCAATAACGATCTTGCTGGAATTTACACCTTCAGCGACTTGGTTCATCTCCGCAATGATTTCATCAATCTGCATCCCTCGTCCCAGTTTCTCGCCAACTGTGTGATTGCGGCTCAGGCTCGACGTGCTTGTCGCCATCAGATCACCGAGTCCGGCAAGCCCCGCAAATGTGTGTGCTTCACCCCCCATCGCAACGCCGAGACGTGTTATTTCGGCAAGACCTCGGGTAATTACCGCCGAGCGCGTATTTTCTCCGGCACCTGTGCCGTCTCCCATGCCTGAGGCGATTGCTATAACGTTCTTCAGTGCACCGCCTAGTTCACAACCGATCATATCTGTGTTTGTGTAGACACGAAAAAGGCTCGATTGAAAAACTGGTTGAAGACGTTTGACGATCGTTTCATCTTCCATAGCGAGCACGCTCGCAGCGGCGTAACCTTGAATGATTTCGCGCGCGAGATTGGGGCCTGTTAAAACACCCGGAGGATGCCCTGGAAGGATTTCCTCAATAATCTCAGTCATGCGGTAGCGTGTGCCGGGCTCGAAACCTTTGGCAAGGCTGATCACTGGAACCCAAGGACGGATATGATCTTTTGCCTTAATAAGCGTCGCTCGCATGGCTTTTGAAGGCACACCCATGATTAACAAATCGGCAGAGGAAACAGCTTCCCCGAGATCTGCCGTTGCAGTTAATTTGCTATGAAGCTGCAAATCACCAAGATATCGCGTGTTTTTTTTCGAAGTGTTGATCTCGTCAACAACAGCCGAGTCCCGCGCCCATAACAGCGTCGGCGTATTTGAACTCATAATTGATGCGACAGTGGTTCCCCATGAACCGCCGCCGAGGACTGCTGCTTTTAGCTGCAAGACCTTGTCTCCCTGATTTTGTTTTATTTATTGTTAGGTCACTGTACGTTGACGCTAGGTATTTGCAAATAGGCTGCAACGCTAATTTCTAATTATTGTGCTCATCGAGCTGACCAAGCGTTTCTAGATATTTGTTTCGCGCTGCCTCTACATGCTTCCGAACGGTTTTTGGCGTCCATCGACCCGTCTTGATCGGGGGTAGAATCGTGACCCTAATATGAGCTGGCTTGGCTATGTTGTGGCCCTTCGGAAGGGCATCAGACGCATTATGAATGACGATTGGAACGATCGGTACTTTCGCTTGCATAGCAATGTGGAACGCGCCGCTTTTGAATTTCCCAAGTTTTGTCCCTCTTGAGCGAGTGCCCTCGGGCGCGAGACACACGGATAGATTGTCTTCTTTCAACGCTGTGATCACTGGCTTTATTTGCTCAATCGCCTTGGCTGAAGAACTCCGGTCAATAAAAACCATGTCGGCGTATTTCATCGCGGGTCCAACCACCGGAAACCGCGCAATTTCTTTTTTACCGATACCGGTAATGTCTCGGCGTAGCAGTTTCCCGAGAATAATGGGATCCATTGAGCTTTGATGATTGAAGATAAAGACACATGGTCGATGAGACCAAAGGTGATGCTCGCCTTCAACTTCGAAAGTCAGGCCCGTCAACGCAGCGACTGTATCGGTCCATAGACTAATCCCAGCATTTAACGCTTCGCGTTTTCTGCCAGTAAGCGCCCATAGCGGCGCGGTTGCGCCGAGTGCCATGGGAAGTGTGGCATAGGCACCAGCCGTTCGGGCGACGCGGCTGATTGTTGGTCTTTCACCACCAAGAAATTTACAAACTTGATAACTGCGCTCACGGGCTATGCGCGCGAGTTTCTTGCTTGGGTTCACAACTCTCGGATAGCCAACAGCCTCCAGCAGAGGTAAATCATCTTCGCTGTCGGTATAAAAGAAACTGTCGGACATATGAGTGTCCATTTCATTGCAGAAGTCTTCTGCAGCTTTCCTTTTGCCGTCGCCAAAACATGTTGGACTAATAACGCTTCCGGTGAATATTCCGTCCTCTATTTCGAGGTCCGTACACATAATGTAATCTATGCCGAGTTCGCGCGCAGCGGGTTCAATTTGATAGAGCGTCGCAGATGAGACGATTGCAATTGTGTGCCCCATATCGCGGTGCGCTTGGAGTAGTTTACGCGCCTCAGGATAAATAGCGCCTGCGACTTTCTTTCGGTAAACTTCTTCGCCAAATTCTTCGAATACATATTCCGCTTGTCCTCGGAACACGCCGGCTGTCTCTGCCATGAATGCAGAAAAGTTCATTTTTCCAGAACGAAATTGTGCTGCAGCGCGAAGTTGTTTTGCGATATTTCGAGGGGATATGCCGCCAGACTTGAACTGCTCAGTCAAAAAGGATTTTGCGGAGTATCCGGCGATAAGCGTTTTGTCGAAGTCGAAAAATGCTGCGACGTGCGGTCCTTCTTCGGAATCATAAATATCCTGGAGGAAGTCATCGAGCGTGCGATTTGACATTTCGTATTGCCTCGATCTGCAGATTCCCAGTGACTGTTACGGGCACGACATACCGGCAAAGTCACAATATTGCATGAAACCGACGTGGTTAATTTGTTATATAGTGTTTGTTCCCAAGGGTTTGCACAGTCATTTCGCTTATTGAGGGAAGTTTAGAACGCTCATTCTTCATCTGCGGCAATTGTCTTGGCTGTTTGGTTGTAAAGACCTACGTTTTATACACGGTGTTAATAAAATAGTCGCACCGTCCAAGGTGGAGGATTAGAATATGTCTGCACAGGCCGCTCAGCGCCCGGCATTTCCGCTGCCATTCCTCGAACCTTTCCGCGCGCTTGGCGAATGGGCGGCGCAACCTGTTGGTAATCGAATCCTGAGCTGCGCACCTACCGGAGAAGGGCAGCCTGTATTAACGCTCCCAGGGTTTCTTGGGTCCGATGGATCTACGAGTTCTATTCGAAAATACCTGAAACGGAAAAATTACGACCCTTATCCCTGGATGCTTGGGCGCAATGAGGGGCCAGATACGACCGGTGAGAACGGATCCCGTCTCGATCAACGTGTCTCGCAAATTCATCGCAAGACGGGGCAGAAAGTTGCGCTTGTGGGTTGGAGTCTCGGTGGGGTTATGGCTCGCAATGCCGCCAAACGCATTCCTGATAAAATCAGTCAGGTGATCACTTTGGGGAGCCCGTTTGATGCGACCCAAAATATATCTTCTATCGCAAAGTTGTTCGAGTTCGTCTCTGGCAAGAACCCAAATGACGAACAATTCCAGCATATTTTGGATTATAATCGACCGCCCCCGCCGCCGAGTGTCCCGTCAACCGCGATATTTACCAAAACCGACGGTATTGTGCATTGGTCGACATGTATCGAGCGCCCCGCACCAAATACGGACAATATTGAAGTCGCACTCGCGAGCCATACGGGGCTCGGATTTAATGCAGCCGTTCTCTTCCTAATTGCCGAGCGTCTTGCGGTGCCGCCTTCACACTGGGCCCCATTCGATCGGACCGCGCAGGCTTGGCGTTGGTTTACCTACCCATCTGCAGGGCACGTTTACGGAAAATAACGACGCGCCCTGCAGATAACTTAAATTAGATGCGCTCAATAATAATCGCTGGAGCCATGCCGCCGGCCGCGCACATTGTTACAAGACCGAAGCGCCCACCAGATCGCTCCAACTCATCAAGCACAGTCCCAATCAAGATTGAGCCGGTTGCGCCAATTGGATGACCAAGCGCCATTGCGCCGCCGTTCACGTTTACTTTTTCTCTTGGCAGATCGAGATCACGAATGAACTTCTCTGCAACGACAGAAAAAGCCTCATTGATTTCCCAGACATCAATATCAGATTTTTGCAGTCCGGCTTTTTCGAGGACCTTCTTTGCTGCAGGAACGGGTGCATTAAGCATAAGCGTTGGACAGTCGCCCATGTTTGCTGTGGCGACTATTCGGGCGCGGGGTTTCATGCCGTGTTTGTCGGCGTAGTCTTTTGATGTGATAAGAAGTGCAGCGGCACCGTCGACAACCCCTGATGAGTTCCCTGCGTGGTGCACGTGGTCAATTTTACCTTCCAGTTCTGGATACTTTTTCGTGACCAATGAGCCATACGTATTCCCTTGATCGTCGACCGGAATATCAGCAAACATGTTAAAGACGGTTTTGAGCCCACTTAGCGTTTCCATGGTGGTGCCAGGACGCGGAAATTCTTCCTTATCGAGCGCAAGTGATCCGTCTTCATTATAGACGGGTACGAGCGAATTATCGAAACGTCCTTCTTCGATGGCTTGGGCTGCGCGTTGTTGAGATACGAAAGCCAGTTGATCAACGGCCTCTCTATCGATCCCTTCCAGTGTCGCGATAGCGTCCGCGCAAACGCCTTGTTGGGATTGTGGGTGCTTTTCGCGAAGTCGCAAATTACCTGCGTCAATCATAGGGGGGACATTCGGATCCGCCGTCGCGGATGTATAGCTCATCATTTCGCAGCCACCTGCGATCACGCAATCTTCCATGCCCGACATAATTTGAGCGGCGGCGAGATTTACAGTGGTAATGCCAGACCCGCAGAACCGGTCGAGCGTTACACCTGACGCTTTAACATCATAACCCGCATCGAGAGCAGCCATGCGGCCCATATCTGCGCCTTGCGCGCCGCGTTGAGAACTCGTGCCCCATATAATATCATCAACCGACGAGGTATCCAGCTCATTTCTGTCACGAAGCGCCGCGAGCACAGTCGCCGCGAGATGCTGTGGGTGCAAATGCGCCAGCGCGCCTTTGCCTTGCTTGCCGATCCCGCGCGGGGTTCGGCAAGCATCAATAATATATGCTTCAGCCATTTTCCTGTGTCCTTCTAGAATAGTGTGCCCCGCAGTTTAGCGCGGAGCCATTCTGATTGCGCCGTCAAGGCGTACATCTTCGCCGTTAAAGTAACCGTTGCGACACATTTCGACGGCAAGACTGGCGTATTCGTCTGGATTGCCGAGACGTGCCGGGTTCGGCACTTGTGCGCCAAGGGCTTGTTTTACGTTTTCCGGTGCACCTTGGAGCAGCGGTGTATCAAATATGCCTGGCAGGATCGTGTTCACTCTGATGAGCTCGCGAGATAAGTCGCGCGCGATCGGGAGTGTCATGCCGACAACTCCACCTTTAGAGGCGGAATAGGAAGCCTGGCCGATCTGACCATCTTCGGCAGCAACAGACGCCGTATTGACGATTGACCCGCGCTCACCATCAATCGGGTCGAGTGTCATCATGCCGGCTGCAGACTTTGCGATACAACGGAATGTGCCAACAAGATTGATCTGAATAATCAAGTCAAACTTATCCATCGGGAAGTGTTTGATTTCACCGGTCTGCTTGTCACGCGATGCAGTCTTGATGGCGTTTCCAGTTCCGGCGCAATTTATAAGGATCCGCTCCTGTCCGATGGCTTCACGGGATTTCGAAAATGCAGCATCAACGCTCTCGCACGATGTTACGTTGGTCTCGCAAAATACACCTCCTAGCTCTGAGGCAAGCGCCTCACCCTTTTCCGCGTTCAAATCAAACAAGGCGACTTTTACGCCATGAGAAGCGAGCTTGCGCGCCGTCGCTGCACCTAGACCGGATGCGCCCCCGGTGATGACCGCTGAAATGTCTGAATTCAGTTCCATGATGTTCTCCTTACTGACTTTAGCTGTCTACTTTCATTGCCCTATGGGAAATAAAGAGGGGAAAAAGCTTGTGTGAATTCGAAGGCTCTGACACCTTTAGAACAAAAGACGAAAGTGGAGGATATTCGATGGGACTTCGGTTTGAAGATGCGTCAGATGCCGTTGGGTCGTTTTGTGAAGGCGTTCAAATAACCGACCTCACTGACGGTGAGTTTGAGGCCGTGCGCGAGAAATTTTTCGAACGCGGCGTTTTGTTTTTCCGAAACCAGGAAATGACACCAGAAGAGCATATTGAGTTTGCTGAGCGGTGGGGTGAAATTGATGTAAATCGATTTTTCTCACCGGTGCCCGGTTATCCGCAAATTGCGCAGGTGCTTAAAGAGCCAGATCAAACGAAGAATATTGGTGGCGGCTGGCACACAGATCACTCTTATGATGAAGTTCCAGCGATGGGGTCTATTCTGCGTGCTATCGAGTTGCCCGAGTCGGGTGGAGATACTTTGTTTGCAAGTGTTCAGGCAGCCTATGATGATTTATGTGATCAGGATAAAGATCAGATCGAAACGCTAAGTGCCATGCATTCCAGCCGGCACATCTTTGGCGGAGAGGCTCAGGAGGCCCAGGAAGTAGGCGAGCGTTTTGTTAATGCCGAGCAAGCCACTCAAGATGCGGTTCACCCGGTAGCACTTGCCCATCCTGTAACCGGCCGGAAGGGCATTTACGTAAATGCTGCGTTCACCACGGGTATCGAAGGTGTGGAAAAAACTGAGGGCGAAGAAATTTTGCATAAGCTGTATAACGCCTGTGTTCAGCCAGAATATCATTACCGCTTCGAGTGGAAGCCTGGATCTATCGCCATGTGGGACAATCGCTCAACATGGCATTGGGCGATAAACGACTATCATGGCCAGCGCCGGTATATGCATAGGATCACGATAAAAGGTGTCCCCTTGTCATAAACGCCGCGCGACGCGGCGCCGCACTTCAGATTAGGGAAATATCCGGGGATTCAGCTAATATCCCCTCCAAGCCTGTTGCGTGGTCGCTGAAACCACTCTACTTCGGCTCGAATGATCGATTTTGACCGGGAGTGTGGTCGCCATGTCTGAGATAACACGGCTCACTTTGGATTACCTGCCTGTGGTGATCTTTCTGCTAATCGCGACCGGGTTCGCTCTTCTGTTTATTCTCGGCTCCGTGCTTTTGGCCCCTTCAAATCCAGATCCTGAGAAAAACTCGGCTTATGAGTGTGGTTTTAACGCTTTTGACGATGCGCGGATGAAGTTCGACGTAAGATTTTATCTCGTCGCCATTTTATTCATTATATTTGATCTGGAAGTCGCCTTTCTGTTTCCATTTGCGGTCAGTCTGGGCGAAATTGGTGTATATGGTTTCTGGTCAATGGTCGCCTTTCTCGTCGTGCTGACGATTGGCTTTATATATGAGTGGCGCCGCGGCGCGCTGGAATGGGAATAGCGATATGCCAGACGACAGCGTGAAATCTTACGCATTCGGCGCGGCGCGATCTCAGATTGAAGGTGGCCGCGAGGTCCGGCAAGACGATCCGTTTTTTTCCAATTTGAATGATGAATTGGCCGATAAGGGCTTCATGGTCGCAAAGGCAGATGACCTGATCGCGTGGGCGCGGACAGGTTCGTTAATGTGGATGACCTTCGGATTGGCTTGCTGCGCGGTTGAGATGATGCATGCTGGTAATCCGAGATATGATCTCGAACGATTTGGCATGGCCCCTCGCGGCACACCTCGGCAATCCGATGTTATGATTGTGGCTGGCACCCTAACGAACAAGATGGCCCCCGCATTGCGCAAGGTATACGACCAGATGCCAGAGCCGAGATACGTTGTTTCCATGGGATCCTGCGCCAATGGTGGCGGTTACTATCACTACAGTTATTCGGTAGTGCGCGGCTGTGATCGTATTGTTCCGGTGGACATCTATATTCCGGGATGCCCACCAACCGCTGAAGCACTCGTATATGGTCTGCTTCAGCTTCAGAAAAAAATCCGCCGTGAAGGCTCTATCGAGCGCTAGGGAGCTGCATAAGTAATGGCAGACACAGAAGACCTACGAGCTCTTGGAGCGCATATAGCATCCGCGCAATCACAAAGCGTTCAGGCCACAGAAGTAAAGCACGACGAGCTTACGGTAATTGGTGTTCGCGACCGGATCGTAGAACTGCTCCGTTTCCTGATAATAGATAGCGAGTGCAAATTCGAGACGCTGATCGACCTAGCGGGTGTTGACTATCCAGACCGCAGCGATCGATTTGAGATTGTCTATCACTTGCTTTCAATGCGTTTGAATCAAAGAATTCGGATCAAAATTAGCACCGATGAAGAAACGCCGGTGCCAAGTATCGTCGATGTATTTCCTTGCGCAGATTGGTATGAGCGCGAGGCATTCGATATGTATGGCATAGCGTTTTCCGGCCACCCGGATCTTCGCAGAATTCTGACGGATTATGGCTTCGAGGGCCATCCAATGCGGAAGGACTTTCCGCTCACGGGGCATGTCGAAGTTCGTTATGACGATTTGGAAAAGCGTGTGGTTTATGAACCCGTTACGCTTACGCAAGAATACAGGGATTTTGATTTCCTCTCTCCTTGGGAAGGAATGAACGCCTTGGTACCCGGGAGACGAGAAGGCTGGTGCTTCTCCAGAGGAGGGCGCTGAATAATGTCTGTTGGCACAGTAAAACCTGAGCATGATCGCAAGTTCACGCTGAACTTCGGGCCTCAGCACCCGGCAGCGCACGGCGTTCTGCGGATGGTGCTCGATCTCGATGGGGAGGTTGTTGACCGTGTAGACAGCCATATTGGTCTATTACACCGCGGTACCGAAAAGCTGTTGGAGTATAAGACTTACCTTCAGGGCCTGCCATATTTTGACCGGCTCGACTATGTCTCGCCAATGAACCAGGAACATGCTTGGTGTCTGGCAATCGAGAAATTACTCGGTGTTGAGGTGCCGCGCCGCGCTTCTTTTATTCGCGTCCTTTATTGCGAGATTGGCCGCGTGATGAACCACCTTCTGAACATCGGCACGCAAGTCATGGATGTCGGTGCATTGACGCCGATCACATGGTGTTTTGAAGAGCGCGAGAAGTTGTGTATTTTTTACGAGCGTGCTTCAGGCTCTAGAATGCACTCGGCATATTTCCGTCCAGGGGGCGTGCATCAGGATCTGCCTCAAGCTTTGATTGATGACATCTGGACCTGGTGTGAGGAGTTTCCGTCCGCGCTGGCCAATATCGAGAAACTCGTGACGGATAATCGCATCTTCAAACAGCGCAATGTTGATATCGGTGTTGTCGACGAGAAGACGATCATGGATTGGGGCTTTTCGGGCGTGATGGTGCGCGGTTCAGGCTTAGCTTGGGACCTGAGACGTTCTCAACCCTACGAAGTTTATAATGAGCTCGATTTCAACGTTATCGTTGGTAAGCATGGCGACAACTATGATCGCTATGTCTGCCGTATGGATGAGATGCTCGAAAGCGTTAAGATTATAAAGCAATGCATCAAAATGATGCCTCAAGGCCCCGTTCTCGCTCTCGACAATAAAATAACTCCCCCGCGGCGCGGTGAAATGAAGCGCTCGATGGAAGCGCTTATCCACCATTTCAAGCTCTACACAGAGGGTTTTCATGTGCCGGAAGGCGAGGTGTATGCGGCGGTCGAGGCACCGAAAGGTGAGTTTGGTGTTTATCTCGTTTCGGATGGAAGCAATCGTCCTTATCGAGTGCATCTGAGGGCGCCCGGTTTCCCGCATCTTGAGGCAATGGATCATCTTTGCAAAGGGCATATGCTCGCAGACGTCTCCGCAATTCTAGGCTCACTTGATATCGTATTTGGGGAGATTGACCGCTGATGGCCGCGTTTCCCGAGCATCGTCTATCCATTATCACACTTGGCGTTAAAGACCGGGCCGCGATGACTGCTTTTTATGAGGATGTTATAGGCTTTAGAAATGTCGGGCCAGACGGAATGGCCATGTTTGATATGGGCGGCTTCGTGCTGGGGCTTTGGGAAGAAGATAAGCTCGCCGACGATGCCGGTCTGCCGGACAATCGGGCCGGCGACTTTCGCGGCGTAGCTTTGGCTTACAATACGCGCTCGATTGAAGAAACCGATGAGATATTTGCGCGTTTGAAGCAGGCAGGCGTTGTTGTTACCAAACCGCCTCACAAGGCTTTTTGGGGCGGGTATTCGGGATATTTTAAAGATCCAGAAGGAAACGCCTGGGAAGTGGCGTTCAATCCCTACTGGACGTTCGATGACGCCGGGCGCGTTGTTTTGCCAGCGGCGGAGGGAGCATAGTGGGCGTTCGTAGATTTGATATTGCTGCTGGTGGTGACCAATTTGCTTTTCTGCCGGAAACGGAGCCAAAAATCGCATTCTGGCTTGGCAAGTACCCAGAAGAGCGAAAGCGTTCCGCTGTTATCCCGATGCTGTGGCTTGCACAGAAAGACAATAATGGTTGGCTTTCAGAGCCTGCGATGCGGGAAGTCGCTGACAGGCTCGATATGCCATACATTCGCGTCTACGAAGTTGCGACGTTCTATACCATGTTTCGGCTGCAACCTGTCGGGAAACATCATATACAACTTTGCGGAACAACGCCCTGTATGTTGCGCGGAGCGAATGATCTTAAAGACGTTTGCGAAGAAAAAATTGGCCCAAAGATGCAGGTCACCGATGACGGTAAGTTGAGTTGGGAAGAGGTTGAGTGCCTTGGCGCTTGTGCCAATGCGCCGATGGCTCAGGTAAACGACTATTATTATGAGGATCTGACACCTGAAAGCTTCGGTGCCCTGCTTGATAAGATGCAGAACGGTGTTGAAACCAAGCCGGGCCCTTTGCTCGATCGGCAAACAAGTGCGCCAATCGGTGGGCTGACAAGCTTAAAAAGCGAAGAGCTTTATGACGGGTCGCGCGCCGAGCCTATTACGCTGCCTAATTTGCCTGAGCCCTCAGAAGAACAATCAAACTCTTCAAGCTTCGCTGCTGCTGCGTCAGTCGTAAAGGACGCCGTTTCCACTGATGCGAGCACATCAAAGTCAGCAGTTGCTTCAGTGGGCGAAGCGCCTCCAACCGTCGCTATGCCATCGGATGGCGCGGACGATTTGAAACGGATTAAGGGGATTGGACCGAAAAATGAGGATGCGCTGAATGATCTCGGCATCTTCACCTTTGCTCAAATCGCTGAATGGTCGCTACTGAACATTGAATGGGTCGAGCGTCGGCTAGAGTTTCCTGGTAGGATTGAGCGAGAAGATTGGATTGGGCAAGCAAAAGTACTGGCGTTGGGTAATGAAACGGAGTTTTCAAAAAGAGTTGACGCCGGAGAAGTCGAGTCAAGTAAAGAGGAGGGGGAATAATGCTGCAAGATAAAGACAGAATTTTCACAAATCTTTATGGCATTCACTCGCCCGGCCTTGAAGAAGCCAAGCGCCGCGGCGCATGGAATATGACGCGCGAAATGCTCGCGCAGGAACCAGATTGGCTATGTGATCAAATTAAAGCGTCTGGGCTGAGAGGCCGTGGTGGAGCAGGGTTTCCCACTGGCCTAAAATGGACGTTCATGCCGAAGGAAGTGCGTGATCGCCCTCATTATCTTGTTGTAAACGCCGACGAGTCCGAGCCTGGAACATGTAAGGATCGTGAGATTATGCGTCATGATCCGCATCTCCTTATCGAAGGGTGCATGGTGGCATCCAGAGCGATGCGTGCTCACAAATGCTACATTTACCTTCGAGGTGAGTACATTGCCGAACGCGAGGCGCTTGAGGCTGCAGTTAAAGAAGCTTACGAGGCCGAGCTTATTGGCAAAGATAATTTGAATGGCTGGGATTTTGACGTCTACGTTCATCATGGAGCCGGCGCTTACATTTGCGGCGAAGAGACGGCGCTTCTTGAAAGCCTGGAGGGTAAGAAAGGGCAGCCTCGTCTTAAGCCACCCTTTCCGGCGAACGCCGGTCTTTATGGCTGCCCGACGACGGTGAATAACGTCGAGTCGATTGCTGTTGTTCCAACAATTTTACGGCGCGGTGCAGATTGGTTTGCGGGTTTCGGTCGTCCAAACAATGCTGGCACAAAACTCTTTTGCATTTCCGGTCACGTGAACGCACCGTGTAACGTGGAAGAAGAAATGTCTATTACGTTTCGCGAGCTGATTGACACGCATTGCGGCGGCATTCGTGGCGGATGGGATAATCTAAAAGCCGTTATTCCTGGCGGGTCATCCGTCCCGATGGTGCCGGCAGAGCAAATCATGGATGCGCACATGGATTTTGATACGCTGCGCGATTTGCAATCAGGCCTAGGGACTGCGGCGGTTATCGTGATGGACCAGTCGACCGACCTTATCAAAGCCATTGCACGTATTGCATATTTTTACCGCCATGAGAGCTGCGGTCAGTGTACGCCGTGCCGAGAAGGGACGGGCTGGATGTGGCGCGTGCTCGAGCGCATGGCAGTTGGTGAAGCAGAGCATGAAGACATCGATATGCTCCTCGATGTGTCTAAGCAGGTAGAGGGGCATACAATCTGTGCACTTGGCGATGCGGCGGCTTGGCCTATCCAGGGATTGATCCGTCATTTCCGCCATGAAATCGAAGAGCGAATAAACGAATATCGCTTGCCGAGGGCCATGGTCCAAGGTGCGGTCGTGGCGGCGGAGTAATACAGTATGAGCGATACGTTTAAACTCACCATCGATGGCCAAGAAATCGAAGTGCCACGTCATTACACGCTGATGCAGGCATGTGAGGAAGCGGGCGCTGAGATCCCACGTTTTTGTTACCATGAACGCTTATCTGTGGCGGGCAACTGCCGCATGTGCCTTGTCGAGTGGGAAGGCGCGCCGAAACCAATTGCTTCTTGCGCTCAGACCGTTGGAGATATGCGTCCGAACAGAGATGGCTCCGCACCGATCATCCGTACGCGCGGTGACTATGTCGAGAAGGCGCGTAACGGCGTCATGGAATTCCTGCTTATCAATCACCCCTTGGATTGCCCAATTTGCGATCAGGGCGGCGAGTGCGATTTGCAAGATCAGGCAATGGCTTATGGCCGCGGCGGGTCTCGCTTCGAGCTGAACAAGCGAGCAGTTGAAGATAAGAATATGGGGCCGCTAGTGAAAACGATTATGACGCGCTGCATTCAGTGCACGCGGTGTGTTCGCTTCGCTGCTGAGGTCGCAGGCGTCGAAGAGATTGGTATGATTTCACGCGGCGAAGACGCAGAAATCACGACGTATCTTGAGGCGTCGCTTTCTTCCGAGCTTTCAGGCAATGTAATTGATCTTTGCCCAGTCGGAGCGCTTACGTCAAAACCTTATGCTTTCAATGCGCGCCCTTGGGAGCTGCGAAAAACAGACTCGATTGATGTCATGGACGCTCTTGGTTCCGCGATCAGGGTGGACTCTAAAGGTGACGGCGTGATGCGGATCATGCCGAGAATTAATGAAGAGGTAAACGAGGAATGGCTGTCAGATAAATCGCGGTTCATCTGGGATGGGCTATCTCGTCAGCGCCTTGATAAGCCTTATGTGCGCGAGGGCGGCAAACTTCGAGCAGCAACTTGGCCAGAAGCACTTGAGGCAACAGCGACCGCTCTAAACGGCTCTGCAGACAAGATTGGCTTTATTGCGGGTGATCTTGTGGAAGTGGAGCAGCTAAAGGCGGCGCTAGATCTCGCGAGAAGCAAAAACATCCAGTCAACCGATTGTCGCCCAGCTGGTGCGAAGTATGGGATGAGCGGCCAGCGTGAGCATTACATTTTAAATCCAACGCTTATGGGGGTAGAAGATGCCGATGCGCTCCTGCTGATAGGTGCGAATCCGCGTTTGGAAGCGGCAGTCTGGAATGCACGAATTCGGAAAGCATGGCTTTGGAACGATCTGTCTGTTGGGCTCATCGGAGAGCATGTGGATCTCACTTACGAGTATGATTATCTCGGCAACGATCCATCTTCGATCGTAAGTCTGTTATCCAGCGACAGTGCCTTTGCGGAATTCCTGCAGAGTGCAAACAAGCCAATGATAATTGTTGGCGAACAAGCATTGTGCCGTACTGATGGCGACGCAGTCTTTAGGGCAGCCCACGATCTGGCGCTACAATGCGGCGCGATTGGTGAGGAGTGGGCCGGGTTTGGCATTCTGCATAACGCTGCAGCGCGGGTTGGCGCGCTTGATATAGGCTTCTTGCCTGAGGATGGCGGAGCAGATACCGCAGCTATTCTTTCGGGCGACATGGACACAGTGGTGTTGCTCGGCGTTGATGATGCCGATTTAAGCGGTTTGTCCGCTACAACCGTAATCTATGTTGGTCACCACGGAGATGCGGGTGCGTCAAAAGCAGATATCATTCTGCCATGTGCAGCGTATACCGAACTCGACGCCACGTATGTGAACACTGAAGGGCGTGTGCAGATGACCCGAAAGGCTGTTCAGCCTAAAGGGGAAGCTAAAGAAGGGTGGGCAATATTCCGCGCTCTATCCGCTCATCTCGGTAATCCGCTAGATTATGATTCAGCTGATGAGCTTCGCTCGAAGTTGCGAGGCACGGATAACGAGAAGACAAATTTTGCCGGCCTAGGCTTTGCGCCTGGTACTTCCGGCGCGAGTGCTTTGATGAATCCTGTCTCTGCGGTTTCTTCTCTCACAAGCACGCCCTTTGGCGGATTGGTAGAGGACTTCTACCTTACCAATCCTATCGCGCGGGCGTCCAAGACGATGGCAGAGTGCTCCATGGCGAAACGTTCGCTTGAACAGCCGGTCGCAGCAGAGTAGGGCGTGTCCGAATGAGCAACTTCGTAGAGCAGTATGGGATTTGGGCGGGCCTTGGGCTTGCACTTGGGCAGATTGCAATTTTTATGATTGCTCTGTCTCTAACCCTTGTTCTTCTGATCCATCTTGATCGTAAGACCTGGGCTGCAGTGATGATGCGCAAGGGGCCAAATGTTGTTGGTCCGTTTGGACTGTTCCAGAACTTTGCGGATGCTGGCAAATTCCTACTTAAGGAAATCATCATACCTGCCGGTGCTAACAAGACAGTCTTTATTATTGCGCCGATCCTAACGCTTGTTCTGGCGTTTGGTGCATGGGCGGTCATTCCCGTTGCGCCTGGTGCAAGTGACGGTTCTTCTTGGGTGATTGCCGATCTTAACGTCGGAATTCTTTATCTGTTCGCAGTTTCATCGCTTGGTGTTTATGGCGTGATTATGGGCGGCTGGGCTTCGAACTCGAAATATCCGTTCCTGGCGTCTCTGCGATCAGCAGCGCAAATGGTGTCATACGAAGTTTCCATTGGGTTCGTCATCGTAACAGTGATTTTGCTCGTAGGATCGATGAATTTGTCAGACATCGTGAACGCACAAGAAGGCGGACTGTTTGCTTGGCATGCCTTCACATTCAAACACCCCGGACTGATTTTGATAATGTTTCCAATGCTGGTGATTTTCTTTGTCTCGGCGTTGGCAGAAACTAATCGCCCACCATTTGATCTACCCGAAGCAGAGTCGGAGCTCGTTGCCGGTTATCAAGTAGAGTATTCATCCACCCCGTATTTGCTCTTCATGTTCGGCGAGTATCTCAACATCATGTTGATGTGCGCGATGATGACCGTTCTGTTCTTTGGCGGATGGCATGGTCCGATACCAATGGAATTTACGGCGGACTGGCCACCAGCGGTTCTCAGTTTGGGCGGTCTTTTTTGGTTTACAGTGAAGATGGTCTTCTTCTTCTTCCTGTTTGCACTCACAAAGGCGGTTGTTCCACGGTACCGCTATGACCAATTGATGCGCCTTGGTTGGAAGATTTTCTTGCCAACATCTTTGGTCGCAGTTTTGGTAGTGGCGGGATATGTCGCATATTCAGGAGTGACAGCATGAGTGTGTTCCAAGCCCTGCGCGGCGCAATGCTGACTGATTTCAGAACGGCTTTTTGGGTGGGCATAAAGGAAATGTTCCGGCGCAAAGCCACCATTAATTATCCTTTTGAAAAAGGACCTTTAAGCCCGCGCTTTCGCGGAGAACATGCGCTTCGCCGCTACGCCAATGGTGAGGAACGCTGCATCGCCTGTAAGCTTTGCGAGGCTATTTGCCCTGCACAGGCGATCGTTATCGAGGCAGAACCGCGTGATGACGGATCGCGCCGCACGACCCGTTACGACATAGATATGGTCAAATGCATTTATTGCGGTTTTTGTCAGGAGGCTTGTCCGGTTGACGCGATTGTCGAAGGGCCGAACTTCGAATTCGCGACCGAAACCCGCGAAGAATTATTTTACGACAAAGAGAGACTGCTGGCGAATGGCGATCGCTGGGAGAGATTAATCGCAAAGAATCTGGAATTAGATGCGCCGTATCGCTAAGACGGCGCGACTCAACATAAGTGAGGCGGGTTCTCCGCCTTGCAATACATAGACGAAGCAACGAGGACAAAGGGAAGGTCGAACGCGTGGCAGTTGTCGCATTTTATATTTTGGCAGCCATTGTCATTGTTTCGGCTGTTGGCGTGATTGCTTCACGTAATCCGGTTCATTCCGTTCTGTTTTTAATATTGGCGTTTTTTACATCCGCCGGTCTTTTAGTTCTCATCGGCGCAGAATTTCTCGCTATGCTTATCGTCGTCGTATATGTCGGGGCGGTAGCGGTACTGTTTCTTTTTGTAGTGATGATGCTGGATGTTGATTTCGCTGAATTGAAGCAGGGCACTCTGAAATACTGGCCGTTTGCAATTATGATTGGGGTTGCTTTTTTTGCGATGATTGCACTTGTCGCGTTTTCTCGCGATCAGACAAATCTCAATACCGCTTATGTCCCCAAGAAAGACGGAACAGAGGCGACCAATGCCGAGGCGATCGGTCATGTCATGTACACCGATAATTTGCTCTTGTTCCAGTTGGCCGGGATCATACTCCTGATTGCAATGATTGGAGCGATTGTTTTGACGCTTCGCCAGCGGCCAGGTGTGCGAAAACAAAACATAGCAAAGCAAACTGCCCGGAAGCGTTCGGACGCGGTTGAAGCGGTAGACGTGAAACCAGGGCAGGGGATTTAGGACGACATGACACTTGGTCTTATGCACTATCTCGGCTTGTCTGCCGCTTTGTTCACCATCGGTGTTGTTGGAATTTTTGTGAACCGCAAGAACGTTATCGTGATCTTGATGGCGATCGAGCTCATACTGCTTTCTGTCAACATAAATTTGGCAGCCTTCAGCGTGTTCACGGGGGCAGAACACACTCTGGCAAATGGCGAAGTGATTGATGTTGTGGATGTTAATGGGCAAGTGTTTGCGATGTTGGTGCTGACGGTTGCTGCAGCAGAAGCGGCGGTCGGGTTGGCAATCCTTGTCGTCTATTTCAGAAACCGCGGTGATATTGCGGTTGAAGACGTCAATATGATGAAGGGGTAAGGAACATGCTGTCTGATCCTCTTCTGATTTTTATTGTGCTTGGGCCAGGGCTCGCGGCACTTACGGGTATCGTACACAAGCAACTTGGCGATCGATTTGTTATGCTTGTCACAACGGGCACTGTGTGCGCAGTAGGTTTGCTGTCGCTTATCCAGCTGTTTGGCTTCGCTTTTGGGGAGCACGGTGAAAACCACGGTCCGCACATTATCACGTTGATGGAGTGGATCAGCGTTGGCTCTTTTGAAGCGAATTGGGCGATCCGAGTTGATGCTTTGTCTATCGTCATGATGGCTGTCATCACGAGTGTATCAGGTCTCGTTCATGTTTATTCTTGGGGGTATATGAGCGAAGATTCTCATCGCGCGCGCTTTTTTGCTTATTTATCTCTTTTCACGTTCGCGATGCTTATGCTGGTAGTGGCCGACAATTTCATCCAGCTATTCTTTGGTTGGGAGGGAGTTGGCCTCGCGTCCTATTTGCTGATCGGTTTTTGGTACACCAAAAAAGCTCCAAATGACGCAGCAATAAAGGCATTCGTCACCAACCGCGTTGGCGACTTCGGTCTCGCTCTTGGAATTATGGCTGTTTTCTTTGTTTTTGGATCGGTGGAATTTGGGCCGGTACTGGAAGCTATCCGTGAAAACACGTTTGATGTAGCCGGGCCAGTATCAACCATGGTTGTCGGCGACACGCCACAATCTGCCGCGCTTTCTTTCCTTGGTTATCAGGTTAACGCGCTAGAACTCATAGGTGTTCTTTTATTCATCGGTGCGATGGGAAAGTCGGCGCAGTTCTTCCTGCACGTCTGGTTGCCAGATGCGATGGAGGGCCCAACACCGGTCTCAGCACTTATTCACGCGGCCACAATGGTTACGGCGGGCGTGTATCTCGTTTGCCTGATGTCGCCCATTTACGAGCACACAGCTTTTGCTTCAGCGATGATTACTTTGACGGGCCTTGTTACGGCGTTCTACGCAGCGACAGTCGGCCTCGCGCAGAACGACATTAAACGTGTCATCGCATATTCAACGTGTTCACAGCTCGGTTACATGTTCTTTGCTGCAGGGGTTGGCGCATATGATGCTGCGATGTTCCATTTGTTTACGCACGCATTCTTCAAGGCGCTCCTCTTCCTTGGCGCAGGCTCTGTCATTCATGGGATGCACCATGAGCAAGACATGCGAAACATGGGCGGCGTCGCAAAATATATGAAAATTACCTACGCGGTAATGGTCATCGGAACAATCGCGATCATTGGTCTAGGTGTGCCTTTCACGCAATTTGGGTTCTCAGGCTTTTTCTCAAAAGATGCTATTCTCGAAGCGGCGTTTGTCGCGGGAGAAAACGGCGTGACATTTGGCATGCTTGCCTTTTGGGCGGGTATTGTCGCTGCGCTGCTAACGAGCTTTTACTCATTCCGTCTGCTGTTCATGACATTCCATGGCCCTTACACAGGTGCTCATCACGTACATGCAAATCATGATGACCATGGTCACGATGCTCATGATGATGACGCTGTTCATTCCCATGACGGTCACCATGCGCATGGTGACCCGCATGAAAGCCCTTGGATTATGCTTGTGCCACTATTGCTACTAGCCGTTGGTGCAATCGCGGCGGGGGTCGTTTTCTACGAACCTATGTTCCATCATGCAAAAGAGTTTTGGGGTGAAGCAATTTACAAGACGGATGCTGCGCCGACTTATAAAGATATTTCGGCCCTGAAAAAGGATCCAGCATCTGCCTGGGTCTTTTATGCCCCGATATTCGTCACTGTGCTTGGTTTTCTTGGTGCCTTGCTAACTTATTTCTTCAACCGCGGTGTTGGCAAAAGAATAGCTGAGAGTGGTGGGCCACTTCACGGGATGCTTTCGAATAAATGGTACTTCGATGAACTCTATAATGCGACCGTCGTGAAAGCGACGCGCGGACTTGGAGATTTCTTCTGGAAAGTAGGAGACAAAAAAATCATCGATGGGCTTGGACCAGATGGCGTGACGAGCTTGACGAAATGGGTCGCAGACAAGCAGTCAAAAATGCACACGGGTTATCTTTATCATTATGCCTTTGTGATCATTGGAGCGGCTCTATTGTTCGGCGGTGTATTGTACTTCCGAAACGGAGGTATTGGATAATGCAAGGGCTTCCGATACTTTCAATTATGACTTTCTTCCCATTGCTGGGGGCGGTTCTCATACTTTTGGTTCGCGCGGCAACGGCTGGTCAGGGTGAAAAGAACAAAGAAAGCCGCGCGGCACTTCAGACTGGATTATTTATAACGATAGCAACCTTCCTCGCGTCGATATTCGTCTTGCTGAATTTTGATCCGAATGTCTCAGGTTATCAAATGGTTCAGGATGAGCCGTGGTTCGGCAACGTACGCTACAAGATGGGAGTGGATGGTCTTTCGATCCTGCTCATCATGCTGACGACTTCGTTGATGCCGCTTTGTCTCTTGGCGAGTTGGAGCAGCATCAAAGAGCGCGTTACCGAATATGTTGTGGCATTTTTGATCTTAGAAACCATGATGCTTGGTGTCTTTTGCGCCTTGGACCTCGTGCTGTTTTACTTTTTCTTTGAGGCCGGCCTCATCCCTATGTTCATCATTATCAGTGTCTGGGGCGGCGTCGATAAGATTTACGCCTCGTACAAATTCTTTCTTTATACGCTTCTCGGCTCGCTCTTTATGTTGGCGGCAGTGGTGTACATGTATATCCAAGCTGGCACATCGGACATTCAGGTTCTGGAGCAATTTGAATTTTCGGAGAGCGCGCAGACTTGGCTATGGCTTGCGTTTGCCGCTTCATTTGCTGTGAAACTTCCAATGTGGCCGGTCCATACATGGTTGCCGGACGCGCACGTTCAGGCTCCGACGGCAGGCTCAGTCATACTTGCTGGTGTATTGTTGAAAATGGGCGGCTATGGCTTCTTGCGCTTCAGTTTGCCGATGTTCCCTGACGCAAGCCAATTCTTCCAACCTTATATGTTTGGGCTCGCAGTTATCGCGATCGTTTATACGTCGCTTGTTGCGTTCAGGCAGACCGACATGAAGAAGCTTATCGCGTACTCGTCTGTTGCGCATATGGGATTTGTGACGCTCGGGATATTCTCATTCACGGAGACCGGTGTCCAAGGCGCGATCTTCCAGATGCTATCTCATGGTTTGATTTCATCTGCTTTGTTCCTGCTCGTCGGCGTGGTCTATGATCGCATGCATACAAAGGAAATAGCTTTCTATGGCGGCCTTGTGAACAAAATGCCGGTGTTTGCCGGATTGTTCATGCTGTTTACAATGGCCAATGTTGGTTTGCCCGGCACGTCCGGTTTTGTCGGCGAGCTGCTAACCATGGTTGGCGCTTTCCAAGTTGAAACCTGGGCTGCGGTCGGCGCCGCGCTCGGAGTAATTTTCTCCGCTGTTTACATGTTGAGGCTCTATCGCGAGACAGTTTTTGGCGAGATTGAAAATGACAAGCTAATCGGTATTTCCAGAATGAATGCACGCGAGCTGATTACGATAGCGCCGCTTGCAATAGGCACCATTCTCTTTGGTATTGCGCCTTGGTTGTTAATGGATGTCACCATGCCGGCAACTCAGCGGATCCTCACCATGATGGGAGGCGGATAGGGCATGACGCGTTACGACATAGAACAGATTGTAAATACCATTGCGCCAGAATTGTTAATCGCGGCTGTCGCGCTTTTAGGCGTGGTGGTTGGCGCTGTCATGAAAGACGGATTCAACAAAGTGTCTTTCAAATTGGGTGCGCTGACTTTGTTTGCGGCTGCGACCTTGGCTGTTTTCTATCGTGACGGCGGAACGGCTTTCGGCGGTCTTGCGGTGACAAATCCATTCCTGAATTATGCGAAAGTGGTTGCTTATGCTGCTGGGGGCGTCGCACTGCTGATGGCAGAGGGCTTTCTCACCCGCGATGAAACGATCAGGTACGAATATACTCTTCTGACTTTGTTTGCTGCGCTAGGTATCGGTATCATCCTTTCTGCTGCCGACTTGATGACGCTATATATGGGAATTGAGACGCTATCGCTCTCGTCTTATGTTTTGGCAGCATTTCACCGGGACAATCTGCGTTCGTCCGAAGCGGGACTGAAATATTTCGTGCTCGGCGCACTCGCGTCAGGGCTTCTTCTTTATGGTTCGTCGTTCGTTTATGGCTTTACTGGTTCCACCAGGTTTGTGGAAATCGCAGCTGCAGAGATGAATATGGGAGTTCTGCTCGGGCTCGTTCTGATGATCACAGGTTTGGCGTTTAAGGTTTCGGCCGCACCAATGCATGTATGGACGCCGGATGTTTATGAGGGCTCACCTAGCCCAGTCGTGGCGTTTTTTGCGACAGCGCCGAAGATTGCCTCGATGGTTGTCTTTGCGAATGTCTTATTCGTCGCGTTTGGCGTTCCTGAAGCAATGCAGCAATGGCAAGTGATCGTTGGGATCATCGCGGGTGCGTCTATGCTTGTTGGGGCCATTGGTGCGCTCGTACAGACAAATATTAAGCGCTTGCTCGGATACTCTTCAATCGCAAACATGGGGTATGCGCTTGTCGCTGTTGCCGCTGGATATGAATACGGTGGATCGGCACTTCTTATCTTCATGACGCTCTATGTTGTTGCTTCGCTAGGATTGTTTGGCGGCGTTTTGGCCATGCGTCGTCGCGGCGGAATGGTCGAGAACATTGACGAGCTCTCTGGCATCGTTCGTTTTCATCCCTGGATTGCCATTTCTCTAGCTGTCTTGATTTTCTCTGTTGCTGGAATTCCGCCGCTTGGTGGTTTCTTTGGGAAGTGGATGGTTGTCGAAGCGGCTCTCAAAGCAGAACTTTTACCTCTGGTTATTTTGCTTATCTTCGCTTCGGTGATTTCGCTTGGCTATTATTTGCGATTGATCCTTATCATTTTTGTGAACGAGCCAAGAGAGGCATTCCAGCGAGTCGATACGACGGTAACTGCCACCGTAATCCTTACGGCCCTCGCTTGCGCCATCGGGTTTGTTGTTTTCTTTGGCGCGTTTCAGGAAACAGCTCTGCAAGCGGTTGATTTCTAACCCGCTATGTCTGGTTGGCCGACAGAGTGGTTCGATGAAATCGACAGTACGAATGAGGAAGCGCGTCGCCGCGTTAACGCTGGTGATTTCTCCAATTGTTGGATAGCTGCGAAGTTGCAGTCCTCCGGCCGTGGCAGGCTTGGCAGAGAATGGAAATCACCAATCGGGAACCTTTATACCACGGTCTTATTCAGGCTCGATGGTAACATTTCCGACGCGACGAAAATTCCCTTCGTGAGCGGGCTGGCGGTTGTCGATGCTGTTGAAGCGATCGCGCCGGACTCCGCAATAAAACTAAAATGGCCAAACGATGTGAGATCAGCAGGATCAAAATTAAGCGGAATTCTCGTTGAGGCTGGTTCACTTGCTGAAGGGTGTTGGGTAGCGTGCGGCATTGGGATAAATGTAAGTTTCGTTCCTGAGGATGCCGGCCAAGATGCTATTTGTGTGGCTGACCTTTGCGGCAACGGAGCGATTACCCCAGAAATCGTGCTAGATGAACTTCGAGTAACATTTGACAAGCGGCTGCATCAGTTCTCCTCCGGGTTCGAAAATACGCGGCGAGATTGGTTGAAATATGCCGAAGGATTGGAAGAAACGATAAGTATTCGCGCGGGAGATATGAGTTATTCAGGAACCTTTGAGGATTTAGGTCCCCATGGAGAAATATTATTACGTTTGCCGAATGGGTCACTTCATCCCATAACGGCGGGCGACGTTGAACTCATCAAAGAAAGAGTAATTTAGATATGCTCCTGGCGATTGATGTTGGAAATACAAACACGGTCTTTGCGTTGAATGATGGTCAGCGCTGGCGTGCACAGTGGCGAAGCGCTACGAATGCCACCCGTACCGCTGACGAATACGCGGTGTGGCTAAGTCAACTTATGTCGATTGAGCAACTTGGCCTCGATGATATCAAAGCCTGTATTGTTTCAACAGTTGTGCCGCAGGCTAAGTTCAATTTTCGAAATTTGTCCCGTCGTTATTTCAATTTTGACCCGAAGTTCGTTGGTGAAGTAGGGGTCGATTTAGGCGTACCGATCCGCATTGATAGGCCAGAGCAAGCAGGCGCGGACCGGCTTGTGAATGCTATTGGCGCACATGTCACATATGACGGCGCGCTAATAGTAATCGATAGCGGAACCGCGACGACGTTCGATATTGTTGGTTCGGATGGCGGATTTGAAGGCGGTATAATTTCACCTGGCATCAATTTGTCAGTTAAAGCGCTTCACGACGCTGCTGCGGCGCTTCCTCGTATAGCTATTCAGAAACCAGCTAAAGTGATTGGCTCTGATACGGTTTCTGCAATGCAATCTGGGATCTTCTGGGGTTATGTAGAACTGATTGATGGATTGGTCCGGCGTATCAAAGATGAGTACGGGCACTCCATGTCTGTCGTTGCGACCGGCGGCGTCGCCTCGCTCTTTGAAGGCGCAAGCCAAACGATCGATCATTTTGATCCCGATATTACCATCCGTGGATTGCTAGAAATATACCGGCGGAATAGCTAGATTATGGCCTCGGCGAAATCTCAGCAGGACGAGCTTGTATTTTTGCCGCTAGGCGGGTGCAATGAAATAGGCATGAACCTCAACGCCTATGGATTTGGGCCGCCTGGTAATCGCCGATGGATCATTATCGATGTTGGCGTGACATTCGGCGGGGACGATACGCCAGGCGTTGATCTCATTTGTGCAGACCCGACCTATCTTGAGGGGGAGGTGATTGATGCGATATTCCTCACGCACGCACATGAAGATCATATTGGCGCACTTGGTTTATTGCTTGGACGTCTGGATCACGCGCCGCTTTATGCAACACCCTTCACCGCGGAATTGATAAAAGGCAAGCTTGAAGAGCGCGGCTGGGAAGATGCAATCGTCACAGAACTTTCGCTTGGCGGAAAAGTCTCTATCGGCCCATTTGATGTTCAATACATTACGTTGACACATTCGATCCCGGAGCCAAATGCACTTGCAATCAAAACACCACTTGGCACGATCCTTCATACGGGCGATTGGAAGATCGACCCGGATCCTGTGCTTGGTGATGCCCTCGACGACGAAACGCTTGAGGCGCTCGGTGATGATGGCATTCTTGCGATGGTCTGCGATAGTACAAACGTTTTTATCGAAGGCGAAAGCGGTTCTGAAGGAACGGTTCGAGAGGCGCTCATCGAACTGATCGGATCGCTTAAAGGCAGGATCGCGGTAACGACCTTTGCTTCCAATGTTGCCCGAGTTTCATCAATCTTAAATGCAGCAGAAAGTGCCGGCAGAAGCGTGTGCTTGGTGGGCCGATCGATGCATAGAATTACAGATGCTGCGAAAACGGTTGGAATTCTCAGTAAGAGTATTCAGTTTGTAGACGAAGTTGATGCGGGCTTTCTTCCGCCCGAAAATCTCCTGTATTTGTGTACAGGATCTCAAGGTGAGCCGCGAGCCGCCTTGTCGCGCATTGCGCGTGATGAACACAAACATGTTGTTCTTGGCGAGGGCGATACGGTTATATTTTCCTCGCGTGTTATTCCAGGCAATGAGTCAAATATATATACCATGCAGAACGCATTGGCGGAGCGAGGTATTCGGATCATTACGGACAAAATGACGGAAAAACCCATTCACGTTTCTGGACATCCATGCCGTGATGAGCTTCGCCGAATGTATCAGTGGGTGCGTCCCAAGGTGGCTGTGCCCGTGCACGGGGAGCGTCGCCACATACTTGAACATGCTGCTTATGCGAAGTCGCTGCAAATCCCAGACGCTGTAACACCTCGCAATGGAGATTTAATACGCCTGGCGCCAGGAAAAGCGCGCATAATTGATGAGGTGCCACATGGGCGCTTGCTTTTGGATGGTCCGAACTTAATACCAGAAGCGGCCGAGGGGATGCGGGAGCGACGCAAACTGGCTTACAGTGGCATCTTGAGCGTTGCGGTAGCACTCGAAGAGACGGGGCATATAGCCGACGGTCCGATTGTTACGGCGAAAGGTTTTTCCGAGGTTGATGGGCGCGCGGCAGATGAATCTCTCATCGATATCGAGGAGGCCGCTGAAGAAGCCCTTCAAAAAACACGGCGGCAATCTCGGCAAAAAGATGATGAGGTTGAGCGGGTACTGAGAAGAGCGGTTCGAAAATCAGCAGAGCATATATTTGGTCGCCGGCCCATAGTAGATGTAAATATCCTAAGAGTTTAAAGGAGAGTACTAAATGCAGATCGGGCCGTTGAACCATGTTGGCATTGCCGTTCCTTCCATAGATGAAGCGGCGCAGACGTATCGCGATTTGTATGGCTGCACAGATATTACGCCGACAAAAGATATGCCCGAACAAGGTGTGAAGGTGGCGTTTGTAAATTTGCCAAATAGCCAGGTTGAACTCATTGAGCCCCTCGGCGAGGCGTCGCCTATTCATAACTTTCTCAAAAAGAACCCAAATGGCGGGCAGCATCATGTATGCTTTGAAGTTCCTGAAATTCATGCGGCTGTCGAAGCCATGAAAGAAAGAGGTGCAACTGTGCTGAATGAACCCCGAATTGGAGCTCACGGCACGCCGATTGTTTTTATTCATCCCAAGAATTCGAATGGTGTACTTATTGAGTTAATGGAAAGTCCGAAAGAGGCGCACTAATGCCAGGTATTGTCGAGCTGGTTATAATTTTCGCTGTTTCCTGGTGGGTGGTTTTCTTACCGATATTGGGAATTGGAACAACGAGTCAGCAGGATGATGGTGACGTAGAAAAAGGCACGGAAGCTGGCGCACCGATTAATCATATGCTTCCCAAAAAGGTGAAGTGGGCATCCATAGGAGCAGCGATCATCACCATTATAGCGGCCATCATCATTTCTGTTGCGCGCTGATACCGAAATCCTCTAAGCCCTGATTTCACCACAGTTTCGATCAAGAACAGAGCCGTTATGCGTTTATCCAGATTTTTCTTGCCTGTAACCAAGGATGCGCCAGCAGAGGCCTCAATTGTATCACATCAATTGATGCTTCGCGCAGGAATGATGAAGCAAAATTCCGCAGGCATCTATTCATGGCTGCCACTTGGGTTTCGTGTTCTGAAAAAAATTGAACAGATCGTGCGGGAAGAAATGGATCGCGCCGGAGCTGTTGAGATGCTCATGCCAACGATCCAATCAGCAGATTTGTGGAAAGAAACCGGTCGTTACGACGCATATGGGCCGGAGATGCTCCGCATTACTGATCGTCACGAACGAGACATGCTCTACGGTCCGACAAATGAAGACATGATTACGGATATCTTCCGGACCTATGTAAAGAGCTATAAATCATTACCGCTCAACTTGTATCATATTCAGTGGAAATTCCGTGACGAGATTCGTCCGCGGTTCGGGGTCATGCGCGGCCGCGAGTTTCTTATGAAGGATGCATATTCTTTCGATATCGATGAGGCGGCAGCGCGTATCGCCTATCAAAAAATGTTCTGTGCATATTTGAATGCGTTCGACAGAATGGGGTTAACGGCCATTCCTATGCAGGCAGATACAGGCCCCATTGGCGGGGACCTTAGCCATGAGTTTATTATCCTTGCAGATACGGGTGAAAGCGCAGTGTTCTGTGATGGAAGATTACTTGAAGTGCCTCCGCCGGGGCTCGATCTCGATTTTGAGAGTGATCTGACGGGCGAGTTCGAAAAGCGCACCAGCTATTACGCCGCAACAGAAGAAAAACATGATGAGGCCGCCTTCGGTGAAGTGCCGAGCGGTCATCAAGTTTCAGCCCGCGGAATTGAGGTCGGACATATCTTCTATTTTGGAACGAAGTATTCCGAACCGATGGGAGCGTCTGTTCAAACTGCTGATGGGGATGTTTCAACCATCCATGGTGGCAGTTACGGCATTGGCATTTCGCGTTTAGTGGGCGCGGCAATTGAAGCGTGCCATGATGATAATGGGATTGTCTGGCCGAAATCTATTGCGCCTTTTGATGTCGGACTAATATCAATGCGTCCGGGTGATGAAGCTGTCGCAAGCGCGTGCGATGCTGCGTATGCTGCGCTCGGAGCAGCAGGCTTCGATACACTCTATGATGAAACTGGTGACCGGGCAGGTGCAAAGTTTGCTCGCATGGATCTCATTGGCCTTCCGTGGCAAATGATCATTGGCCCGAAAGGTGTCGAGAAGGGCGTGGTCGAGCTGAAAGACCGGGCGAGCGGAGAAAGGGCAGAATTGCCGATTGAGCAAGCCATCGAAAAAATAAAAGGCAGCGCATGAGCGAGCCTATCGCAAATACCAAGCCGTTCGGAACATTCGAGCGTTCGCTCGCCTGGCGTTACCTGCGTGCCCGAAAAGAACATGGCGGTGTCGCGCTGGTGGCAATCATCAGCTTTATCGGAATTGCGCTGGCGGTGACGGCGCTAATTGTGACGATGTCGATTATGTCGGGGTTTCGCGGAACCCTCCTTGATACGCTGCTGGGAGGTAAGGGTGAAGTTTACGCTTACGTGCAGCAATACTCTGATGAAGAGAGTGATGGCTTTGCCGACCAAATTCAGCAGCTGGACGGTGTGAAATCAGTCCATGGTATGCATGAAGGTCAAGTGCTAGCCAAGCATGACGGAGAGACATTCGGCGCGATTGTTCGTGTTGTGCGCCCGGAGAATTTGAGTCTTTATCGCTTCCTTGATGATGACGGCACTCGGGGAATTTTCTCAGCAGAATCTGCTGAAGAGTTGCTCGCGGCGGGCTTTGGAGACGGCCGAAATGGTGGCAACAAGATTATTATCGGGCAGTTCCTGGCTTCAAAGCTGAGGGCTTATCCAGGATCAAAAGTGACCCTGATTGGCGAAACCGGGAAAGTGAATCCGTTTGGTGCACCAATCCCAACAAAAAAAGATTACATTGTTGCGGGCATATTTCGAACCGGAAATGTCGAGCTTGATCTTGGCTATATCTTTATGCCGATGGAGCAGGGCGCATTGTTCTTCGGCCTCAAGAGTGGATACACGCAGCTCGATATTCGGCTAGATGATCCCATGGCAGTTCAGGAGGCGCGGGCACAAATCATCGGTGAGTTGGGCAGTATTTTTCAGCTTGGTGATTGGCAAGAGGATCGCCGCGGTTATCTAAACGCACTCGCGATCGAGCGCGCTATGATGCGTTTGATCATGCTCGTTTTAATTACGATCACCGCTCTAAATATCATCACGGGTGTTGTTATGCTCGTGAA
The DNA here is from genome assembly GCA_965263325.1 of Hyphomonadaceae bacterium. GTDB lineage: Bacteria > Pseudomonadota > Alphaproteobacteria > Caulobacterales > Hyphomonadaceae > CBDHGY01. Next base: position 487,367 of record CBDHGY010000002.1, read on the forward strand.
GAACAAGACACGAGATGTGGCTATTTTGCGAACAATAGGTGCGTCGCGGGGAACGATAATGCGTGTCTTCGTGATGGTTGGCGCGGTATTAGGAATAGCAGGCGCACTTGTCGGGTTTTTGCTTGGCGTACTTATTGTATTGAATATTGGTGCAGTAGAGGCGTTCCTGAATCTCGTAATTCCTGGTGATGGTCAAATATTCGACGCCGAGACTTATGGGCTTGATGGTCTGCCGGCCATTTTGGATTGGGGAGAAGTTTTGTTCACCACTGGGTGGGCGGTTGCAATGTCTGTTGTGGTGACCCTTTGGCCAGCTTGGCGCGCCGCGCAAATGGACCCGGTTGAAGCGCTGAGGTTTGAGTGATGGGCGCAGTGCTTGAACTGAAAGGCGTTAGCCGCACTTACCAATCGGGCGGCGGGGATCTCGTTGTTCTTGATGGTGCGGATATAGCTCTGAACGCAGGCGAGCTAGTAGGTCTGGTCGGGCCGTCGGGTTCAGGCAAGTCTACACTGCTTCATTTAGCAGGTCTGCTGGAGCCGCCGGATGCCGGCCAAGTCATTCTTGAAGGCATTGATTGTCATTCGCTTACAGACCGCGAGCGCACGCTGCTCCGCCGTCAAAAACTAGGCTTTGTGTACCAATTCCATCATCTTTTGCCGGAATTCAACGCACTAGATAATATTGCAATGCCGCTCATGATTGATGGGGGTGATAGGGACGCCGCCCGTGCAAAAGCGTCCGCCCTTCTGGACGAAATGGGTCTCGGCGACCGCGGCCATCATCAGCCGGGCCAGCTTTCAGGGGGTGAGCAACAACGCGTTGCGATTGCACGAGCTCTGGCAAATGATCCTCGATTGGTGATTGCTGACGAACCAACAGGTAATCTTGATCCTGGCACCACCGAACGCGTTTTTGCGACACTTATCAAAATGGTGCGAAGTGAAGGTGCGGCGGTGCTTGTCGCGACCCATAATATGGCGCTGACGACCCACATGGACCGGGTGCTCACATTACAAGACGGAAAACTCGTGGATTTCAAAGGTTGAGGCTTCACGATGCGCGCGTGACGTCGCACACTCCTATCTTAGGAGATTGATACGTGACCGATTCGCCTTTTGTACATCTGGCAGTGCGTTCAAGTTATTCATTGCTTGAGAGCATGATCACAACCAAAAAGCTCGCCGCGTGGCTGGAAGCGCAAGACATGCCAGCGGTTGCGGTCACAGACCGAAATAACCTTTATGGCGCGCTAGAAATGTCAGAGGCATTGTCGGCGGCAGGTATTCAACCGATCATGGCATGTTGCTTTGACGTTTGGGATGGTGCCCCGAAAAGTGAACCGACGAGACTTTCGCTATATGCACAGAACGAGCAGGGCTATGCACGCCTCTTAGAGCTCTCATCCGCCGCGTACATTGAGACGACTGACGGCGTGCCGCGTTTGCATAGAGATCACGTATTCGAAAAAACCGGGGGGCTGATAGTCTTAACGGGAGGTGTTGAAGGCCTCGTAGGATCACTCGCCGCGCGTGGAAAAATCGATGAGGCACGGCGCGTGCTTGAAGCATTGAAAGATGCCTATCCAGATCGCTGCTATGTCGAAATCACGCGCCATGGCGGTAATTTAGAAATTTCGGCAGAGGCTGTCCTGATTGATCTCGCCTATGAATTGGGACTTCCCCTTGTGGCAACACATGATGCCCGGTTCTTGAATGGCGGTGATGCTGGTGCGCATGATGCGCTAATGTGTATCCGAAATGGTGAATACCTTGGCCAGGAAGATCGCCAAAAAGTTGCGCCCAGTCAGTATCTCAAGACCGCGGAAGAAATGTGCGAGCTCTTTGCCGACTTGCCCGAGGCGATCGAGAACACGCTCGCGATAGCCAGGCGCTGCGCGATCAAGGCAGAGACACATAAGCCGATTTTGCCGAGCTTTGCGCAGAAGGATAAGTCAGAGGCGGAGGCGCTTCATGAAATCGCCAAACAGGGTTTAGAGCGCAGGCTACAAGAAGCAGACAAGCTGTATGCAGAGCGCGATGAATATTTTGAGCGTCTGGATTATGAGCTGAGCATTATCGAAGGCATGGGGTTCCCGGGCTACTTCTTGATTGTTGCAGATTTTATCAAATGGTCCAAGGAGCAGGACATACCCGTCGGGCCAGGACGAGGATCAGGTGCAGGGTCACTCGTGGCGTGGTCGCTACTGATCACCGATCTCGACCCCTTACGGTTCGACTTGCTCTTTGAGCGTTTCCTGAATCCGGAACGTGTTTCAATGCCGGATTTTGACATCGACTTCTGCCAGGAACGCCGGAGTGAAGTGATCCGATATGTTCGAGATAAATACGGCGCTGACAGTGTGGCTATGATCATCACATTTGGCACATTGCAAGCAAAGGCTGTTGTGCGCGATGTTGGGCGTGTCATGCAGATGCCTTATGGGCAGGTCGACCGGCTTGCCAAGCTTATTCCCTTCAATCCTGCCAATCCACCAAAGCTCGAAGATGCGATCGCGGATGAACCAAAATTTGATGAGGAAATCGACAAGGATTCACGCGTACGCGAATTGCTAGATATCGCGCTTGCGCTCGAAGGACTTTATCGAAATGCGGGCACACACGCCGCCGGTGTGGTGATTGGTGATCGTCCTCTTCAGGAAATTGTCCCACTGTACGCAGACCCTCGAGCAGAGCTGCCTGCTACGCAGTTCAACATGAAGTGGGCGGAAAAAGCCGGGCTCGTTAAGTTTGACTTTCTTGGGCTGAAAACACTGACGGTTATTGACCGCGCGTTGAAGTTTATTCGGCGCGATGGGCGCGATGTTGGGCCCGAATGGCGAAGTTTCGACGACGAAGCCACTTATGAGCTGATGGCGTCTGGCGCGACCCTGGGAGTGTTCCAACTAGAGGGTGCAGGAATGCGCGATACGCTAAAGCGTATCAAGCCTAGTAACATTGAGGATGTGATAGCGATCATATCGCTTTATCGCCCCGGTCCGATGGACAATATCCCGGTATTCGCTGCCGGTAAGGAGGATCCCTCAACAGTTACCTATCAGCATCCATCATTAAAGCCGATCCTGGAAGCAACTTATGGCGTGCCAGTTTATCAGGAACAGGTTATGCGGATGGCTCAGGAAATCGCCGGCTACAGCCTTGGAGAGGCGGATTTGCTTCGCCGTGCGATGGGTAAAAAGATTGCATCTGAGATGGATGCCCAGCGCATTCGTTTTGTGTCAGGTGCCAAAGACGTTCAGGGCATCGAGCCGAATCTTGCAAATAGCATTTTTGACACGATGGCGAAGTTTGCCGGGTACGGTTTCAATAAGTCTCACGCAGCAGCATACGCCGTTATCGGTTATCACACCGCCTATCTGAAAACCCACTTTCCTGTCGAGTTTCTCGCTGCTTCGATGAGCCTCGACATCGGAAATACGGACAAACTAGCGGCATTCTTCATGGATGCGCGCAAACTCGGCGTGAAAGTCCTTGCGCCGTGTGTGAACTCCGCGACGCCAGACTTTGATGTTCGTGACGGATCGGTCGTTTATGCCTTGGGCGCGTTAAAGGGGGTTGGCCTTGAAGCGATGCGATCTCTTCAAGAAGAACGTGATAAATCTGGAGAGTTCAAGGATCTTAATGACTTCGCAGATCGGGTAGATCCGCGCGCGATTAATAAGAAGTGCCTGGAACAACTGGCACGAGCGGGCGCGTTTGACGTCTTGGAGACCAACCGCGCACGCACGCTTGCATCAGCGCCAATGCTTGCATCAATGGCGGCGAGCGCAGAGGCGGATCGGGCTGGCGGACAGGGCGGCTTGTTTGGAGATTCTGAACCCGCCATTCGGGTAAATCTGCCCTCTGCACCTGCATGGAATTCTCAAACAAAGCTCGATCATGAGTTCAAATCGATCGGATTCTACTTTTCAGGTCATCCGCTTGATGATGTGCTGGACGGTATTGACGAGAGCCGTATCACTCTTGCGATGGATCTTGAGGAGAATGCCGAAAACGACAAACCGCTTGAACTCATCGGCGTCGTTCGCAAGCGTGATGAACGGCCTTCTCGAAATGGTGGAAAATTTGCGTTTATCACACTGTCTGACCCTACCGGGGAGATCGAACTCATTGTTCAGCCCGAAATGCTTTATGACGTACGAGAGAGCCTCGACCCGGGTTCGCAAGTAAAAGTCACTGTGAAGGTCCGGAAAAATGGCGATGAGATCCGTCTGTCGGCCATGACTGTGGAGGAACTGTCGCGCGCAAAAATCGGAAGACGCACAAAAGCCCTCCGAGTCCGCCTCGCACACGGCAGTGATCCAGCCGATATCGCGTCGATTGCTCAGCGCCTAAAGACTGTTCCGGGTAATGAACGCGGCGAAATTTACCTCGAAATGCCAACCAAAACTGGCGAAATCGTCATTATTCAGCTTCCAGAGACATACTCGACAAATCTAGCCGCGCGACAGGCCCTCAAGGATGCATCCGGCGTGGAGCAGGTCGTGGACGGCGAAAGCATTGCCGCTTAACGGACCCAAGGCGCTGTGCTGGCGTTAATTGCGGCTGTTGCAATACAGACCAAAAGATGTATACCGCGCGCTTATTCCGACATGCGGGCTCATCCGGTGCCGGTTTCGCATTTTGTGAGGCTGGTTTCCCCCCGCATCGTCCAACCGGATGGAGAAAATTAGATATGGCATTGCCTGAATTCACAATGCGTCAGTTGCTTGAGGCTGGCGTACACTTTGGTCACCAGACCCACCGCTGGAATCCCAAGATGAAACAGTTCATCTATGGAGAGCGTTCCAAAATCCACATTATGGACTTGTCCAAAACGGTCCCACTTCTGCACCAGGCGCTTGTTCAGGTACGTGATACCGTGGCGAATGGCGGCCGTGTGCTGTTTGTTGGTACGAAACGCCAGGCGTCACAGCCAATCGCTGAGGCAGCTCAGCGCTGCGCGCAATACTACATGAACCATCGTTGGCTTGGTGGTACGCTAACCAATTGGAAGACCGTTTCAAATTCGATCAAGCGCCTTAAAGACCTAAATGCAATGTTTGAGGGCAATGGCGGCGAAGGTCTTACAAAAAAAGAACTTTTGAACCTTGAGCGCGAGCGGGACAAATTGGAGCGCGCGCTCGGCGGCATTTCCAATATGGGCGGCCTCCCGAGCTTGATATTCGTCGTTGACGTCAACAAGGAAGCGATTGCGCTTCAGGAAGCTCGCAAGCTCGGCATTCCAGTGGTCGCCGTCGTCGATACGAATTGCGATCCAGACGCTGTTGATTTCCCGTTCCCCGGTAACGACGATGCCGCTCGTGCAATTTCACTTTACTGCAACCTGATTGCTGATGCAGTGATGGATGGGCTTGCGGAATCAGCTGCAGGCCTTGATATCGATCTTGGTGAAATGGCTGATGTGGACGCAATAGCTGAGGCAGACGTTGCTGCTGCAGATGCGGCGGTTGCAGAAGCGGAAGCTGAAACTACATCAGAGACACCCGCCGAAAGCTAGATCGGCAAACTGAAAGCAAACAGAAGGAAGTAACGAGATGGCCCAGATTACTGCTGCCCTCGTAAAGGAACTGCGCGAAAGCACTGGCGCAGGCATGATGGATGCCAAAAAGGCGCTCGTGGAATCAGATGGCGATATGGAAGCCGCTGTTGATTGGTTGCGTGCTAAAGGTTTGTCCAAAGCAGCGAAGAAGTCTGGCCGCACGGCGGCAGACGGTCTCGTTGCAGCCGTCGTGTCCGATGATGGTAAAAATGGCACATTGGTCGAACTCAACGCAGAAACTGACTTCGTTGCGCGGAATGAGCAATTCCAAGAGGCACTTCGGAAAATTGCAGCTGTTGCGCTAACAACAGATGGTTCAACCGAAGGCCTCGCTGGCGCAGCTGCACCCGAAGGTGACGGCACTGTCGAAGATATGATCAAGCGTATGGTTGCAACCATCGGCGAGAATATGTCTCTTCGCCGGACAGCTAAACTGAGCGTTGATGCTGGTGCTGTCACGTCTTACATGCACAGCCCGGTGGTTGACGGTCTTGGCAAGATCGGTGTGATTGTCGCTCTTCAATCAGATGCTGACGCGAATAAGCTTGGTGAAGTTGGCAAAAAAGTAGCGATGCACATCGCAGCAACGTCCCCAGCAGCTGCGACGGTGGACGATTTGGATCCAGAGCTGGTTGAGAAGGAAAAAACTTTCTTAACGGAACAAGCCCGCGAATCCGGCAAGCCTGAGAACATTATTGAGAATATGATCAAAGGCCGGATCAAGAAGTACTTCAAAGAAGTGGTGCTTGTTGAGCAGCAATTCGTGATGAACCCGGACCAGACGGTTGCACAATTCCTTGAAGAAGAGGGCAAAGCAGCCGGGTCTGAAATCAAACTTGCTGGTTTCGCGCGATATGCGCTTGGCGAAGGCATCGAGAAGAAAGAAGAAGACTTCGCTGCCGAGGTTGCCGCTGCAACTGGCGGATAATCTGTACAAAATCAGAAAATTGCTCCCGGCTGTCATGACAGGCAGCCGGGAATCCTATAGATGGGCGATGCAGTTTTAGCGGAGCGCGCATAGACCCATGGCCGATACTTTAGATACCCCCCTAAAATACAAGCGCGTATTGCTGAAATTGTCCGGCGAAGCCCTTATGGGCAACGGTGATTTCGGCATCGATATGGAAACCTGCAAAGAGTTTGCTCAGGAAATTGCCAAAGCGCAAAACGATGGAGCAGAAATTTGTCTTGTGATCGGCGGTGGCAACATTTTCCGCGGGCTTGCAGGCGCGGCGCTCGGCATGGATCGCGCTCAAGCTGACAGTATGGGAATGCTTGCTACGGTCATGAACGCCCTTGCAATGCAAGGCGCACTTGAGATGTGCGGGGTCGATACGCGCGTCCAGTCTGCAATTCGCATGGAATCTATCTGTGAGCCATATATCCGCCGGCGCGCGATGCGGCACATGGAGAAGGGCAGGATTGTTATTTTTGCCGCTGGGACCGGAAATCCATTCTTCACGACAGACACCGGTGCAGCGCTTAGAGCTGCTGAAATGGGCTGTGACGCCATGCTTAAGGGCACGCAAGTTGATGGGGTATACACCGCAGATCCAAAGAAGGATTCATCGGCGACGCGCTATGATCATCTCGATTATCAAGACGTTCTGGCAAAAGATCTCCGCGTTATGGATGCCTCCGCGGTGAGCTTGATGCGTGATACAGATATTCCAATTGTTGTATTTTCGTTGCATGAACAAGGCTCTCTGAGAAACGTGCTGAGGGGCGAAGGCACCTGCACAGTCATATCAAACGAAGAAAAGGCGAGCTGATGAGTTACGACGCTGACGATCTAAAACGTCGAATGGAGGGTGCCTTAACGGCGCTGGCAAACGAATTTGGCGGTTTGCGGACAGGACGGGCCTCTCCAAGTCTGCTCGATACGGTTATGGTTTCGGCATATGGGTCTATGATGCCTATGAACCAGGTGGGCTCAGTGTCTGTTTCCGATGCGAGAATGCTCAACGTCAACATATGGGACAAAGGTCTCGTGGGGGCAGCTGACAAAGCCATACGGGATGCAGGCCTCGGGCTTAACCCGGTGGTTGATGGCACCAATCTGCGCATTCCGATCCCGCCGCTGAATGAAGAACGCCGCAAGGATCTGACGAAAATTGCCGGGAAATACGCCGAAACTGCTCGTGTTTCTGTTCGTTCAGTTCGCAAAGACGGTATGGACGCGCTTAAAAAGTCAGAAAAAGACGGTGATATCAGCGAGGACGATCTGCATAAGTTTTCGGCTGATGTGCAAAAATTGACCGACGAATATATCGCAAAAGTCGATGAAGCCTTGAAGGCGAAAGAAGCGGAGATCATGCAAGTTTGACCGCACCGCAGCCAGCCAACCATGGAGTTGCTGGTTCGCCAGCTGGTGAACAAGGCCCGCGCCATGTCGCCATAATTATGGACGGCAATGGTCGTTGGGCAAAGCGCCAGGGTAAAAACCGCTCGCTTGGTCATGAGGCGGGGGTTGAAGCGCTCCGCCGAACTGTTGAGGCAGCTGGAGACCTCGGGCTCGATTGCTTGACAGTATACGCCTTTTCTACCGAGAATTGGTCGCGCCCCGCGCTTGAAGTGAATTTCCTCATGACGCTATTGAAGCTGTACGTGAAACGCGATGTTGCGCGGCTCAACAAGGCCGGTGTCCGGGTCCGCATGATTGGTCGGCGAGATGACCTACCAGCTGATATTCTCAAGCTGATTGTTGATGCGGAAAAAACGACAGAAACCAATTCCGAGCTTAATCTCAACATAGCATTCAATTACGGCGGTCGTCAGGAAATCTTGAATACGATCCAAGAAATCGCCGCGCGCGTTGTAGATGGCAGCCTCCCACTCGAGAGCGTGAATGAAGAGGAAGTATCCCGCCATGTGTATACTGCGGGCCAGCCGGATCCCGACTTGATCATTCGAACGAGCGGCGAGTCACGCCTCAGTAATTTCTTGCTTTGGCAAGCAGCCTATGCCGAACTTCTCTTTCTTGATGTTCTTTGGCCTGACTTTGAGCGTCGTCACCTTGAGGCCGCGATTGCAGATTTTCGTTCACGCGACCGCCGTTTTGGCGGCGTGACCAACGGTTCAGAGTGAATGGTCTGCTGTGATGACAGAGCAAAGCAGTCTCAATAACAGCAGAAGCAATTTGCGCACGCGCTGGATCGTCGCCTTAATAATGATTCCCCTCGCGCTGTGGATTGTTTGGTTGGGCGGATGGCCTTTGACGATTGCATGCGCATTGGCGGCGCTGATACTTGGCGCAGAATGGTCAATCATGGCGAAGATGCAGCGTCATTTAATCCTGGCGATAGCTGCCGCCACTCCCGTCATTGTTTTCATGGCAATGGGTTTGCGACCGGCGCTTGCAGCGCTCTGGATCGCTGCAATTCTCGCCGCACTCCTGCAGCATGCACTATCTGACCGCCCTCTTCAGGCAATCCTAGGGACACTCTATGCTGGCGCATTGCCGCTGGGTTTGCTCGCCCTCAGGGAGGGAAATTGGAACGGGCAAGCGGCCGCGCTCATGCTAATGGGTATGGTATGGGCGTCGGATTCAGGAGCCTTTTTTGCGGGACGTTACTTCGGGGGGCCATTACTTTCACCAAAAGATAGTCCGAACAAGACGTGGAGCGGGGCGCTTGGTGCGATAGCGGCAACCAGCCTCTGCGGCCCAATCGCAGCTTATATTGTTGATGTGCCTGTCTGGCGCTGGGTTGTTTTTGCTGCCGCTTTGTCGATCGTTTGCCAATATGGCGACATGATAGAATCTCGCGTAAAGCGCGAGTTTGGTACGAAGGACGCAAGCTCATTTCTTCCCGGACATGGCGGGTTGATGGATAGAGTAGATGGTCTTGGAGCCGTAGCGATTGTAAGTGCCTCCTTGTTCATCATCTTTCCGCAACTGGCGGAATTCATGGGATTGGCTCTGTAATGCGAACGCGAACGATTTCCATCATGGGATCGACTGGGTCGATTGGACGCTCAGCGATTGATGTTGTGCAGTTTGCAAATGAAAACAGCCAAGACCCGCTCTTTCTTATCGATACGCTTGCAGCTGGAAGCGATGTGGGAAAACTTGCTGAGCAGGCAAAGCTGGTTAGAGCACGGCTGGCCGTAATTGCTGATGAGAGCAAATACGAAGAGCTTCAACAGCGACTGTATGGATCAGGTATCGAATGTGCGTCGGGCACCGCTGCGATAACAGACGCAGCTCGTAGACCTTGTGATCGCGTACTGGCTGCGATTGTCGGCTCAGCCGGTCTGGCGTCTACGCTTGCGGCGGCAGAAGCAGGAACAGATATAGCGATTGCAAACAAAGAGAGCATTGTCTGCGCCGGTGGGGTAATTCTCGAAACAGCGCGCAAATCTGGTGCAGCAGTGATCCCCGTCGACTCTGAGCATAATGCGATATTTCAGGCTCTGCAGCGAAGGGAAGATGTTGAATCGCTCACGATTACGGCTTCTGGCGGTCCCTTTCGCGTTCGTGCGCGCAAAGACTGTGCGAACGTCACGCCGGATGAGGCGAAATCTCATCCGAACTGGGATATGGGAATCAAAAATTCGATAGACAGTGCAACGCTCATGAACAAAGCACTAGAGTTCATCGAGGCCGCGTATTTGTTTGACCTAGGCCATGAACATATCGATGTTGTTATACACCCCCAATCAATTATTCACGGTATGGCTCACTACAAAGATGGGTCTGTCATCGCGCAGCTCAGCATGCCCGATATGAGGTCACCAATTGCGCACGCTTTGGCCTGGCCTGAACGAATCAAAACAGATGTAAAGCGACTAAGCCTTTCTGAGCTCGGAAAACTCGACTTTTTTCCCGTAGATGACGAAAAAACACCGGCAATTGCGCTTGCAAAACAAGCGCTTACGCTAGGTCCAGGTGGCCCAACCGTATTAAATTGCGCTAATGAAGTCGCCGTAGCTGCATTTATTAGAGGCGAATGCGGATTTCTGGACATAGACTGGGTTGTAGAGGAAGCGCTCACGCGCTTTTCTGGCGGAGAGTTTGGTAATGCCGGTTACGGCTCGTTAACCGACATACTAGAACTCGATAGACGAGGCCGTGAGTTGGCAACAACTCTCATTCGTCAACGCTAGACACCTGCAGTAAGCAGGGAAGGGAATGTAGAGTTGAGTGAGATATTAAGTCAGGGTCCAATATTTATACTAACCCTCATCTTTTTGATGGGGGTTGTCATTACGATCCATGAACTTGGGCACTATTATGCAGGCCGCTATTATGGTGCGGCGGTCGAGTCATTTTCGGTTGGATTTGGCAAGTCTATTTGGGAGAAGCGCGATAGTCGCGGGACTAGGTGGCGCATAAATCGCTTTCCACTCGGCGGGTTCGTCAAGTTCATCGGCGAAAATCAGACCGCTGGGGATGTCGGTTCGGACGCACCACGACATCCTGAAATCGTCGGCAAGGCATTCACCGACCTGGGACCAGGTCAACGCTCTGTTATCGCGATCGCTGGGCCTCTCGCAAATTTCCTTCTCGCTGTCGTTCTGTTTGGAGCCGTGGTTTTCGCGAACGGCAAAGATGTTTATTCGCTATCTGTTGCCAGCGTTGAAGAAGGGTCGCCGGCCGCTGAAGCGGGCTTTGAGGTTGGCGATAAGCTGGTCACGATCTGGGATAAACCGGTCGAAAACCCCAATGATTTGTTCATTCCGATGCGGCTTGGAACAGGAAATACCATCCCGGTGACGGTTGATCGAAATGGTGCGATTTTAGATTTGTTTGTGACACCTGTTCGCCAACTCGTTCAGACCGGTGTTGGAACCAAAGCCAGAATGGGTCGTATCGGGCTCGGACCAGACTATGAATTGCTATACAAACGATCTTACAATCCGATCTCTGCAATTGGTGCGGGTGTAGCCGATACCTGGAATACGACATCGATTACGATGACCATGCTGGGCAGGATAGTTACCGGTAAAGAGTCGATTCACAATCTTAGCGGTCCGGTAGGTATAGGCGATGTCGGCAGGCGGATAACGAACAATACACTGGGTGCAGATACAGCACCCATGGGCAAGCGCGTATGGGCATTCGTTTGGTCGATGATCCACATTTGCGCACTGGTGTCCATTGGCATCGGTTTATTTAATTTACTTCCACTTCCTGTGCTGGACGGTGGACACCTCGTTTTCAATGCTTATGAGGCTGTTACGGGAAAAATGATGCCTGAGAGGGTAGTTGATTACAGCTTGAGATTTGGCCTGGTTCTTCTTTTGACCATGGCGGTTTTTGTCACCTACGGGGACATAATAGAAACCGGCGTATTCGGTTCAGGAGGAGATGTTCAGCAATGATTGAGTTGCAAGAAGGAAGAACGATGCGCAAAGCGTTATTGACCGCATTGATGCTGACGAGTTCGCTCGCAACCCCATTGCTACCGGGTTATGGTGTTATCGCTGCAGCGCAACAAGACCCTTTCCAGGGCATTATTAATTCAATCGTTGTTGAAGGAAATCAGCGCGTTGAAGCTAGAACCGTTCAATCTTATTTGCTGGTTGAGCCCGGTGACCCATTTGATCCTGATCGTATTGACCTCTCCCTGAAGACTCTTTTTGCAACGGGTTTGTTTGCCGACGTTGCATTTGATGTTCGCGGCGGAACGCTTGTCGTTCGTGTGGTGGAGAACCCGGTCATCAATCGCGTGCTTTTCGAGGGCAATAGCGCAATTGATGATGATAAAATGCGCGAAGAAATTCAGGCTGCTCCACGCGGTATTTTTACCGCTGCCCGCGTTCAGGCAGATGTTCAGCGCATTATCGAACTCTATCGCCAATCAGGGCGTTTCGCGGCTGAAGTCACCCCGCAGTACAAGCCACTTGACCAAAACCGTGTAGACTTGATTTTCGAAGTGACGGAAGGCCCGGTTACCGGGGTCCGCTCAATCAACTTTATTGGGAATGAAGCCTATTCTGATGGCCGGCTGCGGAGCGAGATCGTGACGCGTCAATCCCGCTTCTGGCGCTTCTTCAGTTCCAATGACAATTACGACCCTGATCGGTTGGAATACGATCGAGAGCTTCTGCGCCAATTTTATCAAAACAATGGTTATTACGATTTCAGGACAACGTCTGCTGTGGCAGACCTCACCCCAGACCAGGAAGACTTCTACATCACCTTTACGATCGAAGAAGGTGAGCAGTACACATTTGGTGAGGTGAAAGTTGAGACCGAACTCGACAAATTAAACGAAGAATTGCTCGCGCGCGCGGTCCCAATTCAGCCCGGCAACCTTTACCGCGGTGATCTAATTGAAGATAGCATCGATGCGCTCACCTACGCAGCCGGTGTGGCTGGTTACGCGTTCGTTGATGTTCGTCCCAGATTAGTGCCCAACCCGACAACCAATAAAGTTGATGTGACATTTGCCCTGGATGAAGGTCCGCGCGTCTATATTGAACGCATTAATATCGTCGGAAATACGACGACATTGGACCGCGTGATCCGTCGCGAGATGCGCATTTCTGAAGGCGATGCCTTCAACCGCGTTTTGTTGGACCGCTCACGAAACCGTATCCGAGCGCTCGGCTTCTTCAAAGAGGTGGAAGTTACGGAGCAACCCGGCAGCGATCCTGACCGTACCGTCGTTGATGTAAAGGTCGAGGAACAGCCAACCGGTGAGTTGTCTTTTGCGGCCGGTTTCTCTTCAGTGGACGCGTTTCTGATTGACTTATCAGTCAGCCAGCGGAACCTGCGCGGGCGGGGACAGGCGGTTACAGCGCGCGTCTCGGCATCGCAAAGGCAGCAAGTTGTCGACCTGAGATTTACAGAGCCGCGCTTTATGGATCGAAACATAGCCGCGGGTGTCGATATATTTTCTTCGGTCACGGATTTTACTGACATTGCCGGGTATGAAACCGACACAACCGGCGGCGGCATCCGTATAGGTTTCCCAATAACAGATCGCACGCAATTTGGATTACGCTATCAGCTTCGCCAGGACGAAGTGAACATTAATGACGTTGCCGTACCGCTCGACGCCAATGGTGCCTTGCTAACAGAGCAGTTTGCTGGTGAAGATACACCAGACGACACGTCTGATGACCGCTTCCAATATTTGTCGGACCTATCTCAGGCTGCGCGTGTTGCAGACATTTGTGATAATGATGTTCCATTGGATGCCTTTACGATTCCACAAAACGGATCTTCGTTCATATCCAATAACTTCCTCGTCAGCCCCACGCTTTGCGAAGCAGAGCGGTCTGATCTGACGTCCCTCATCGGTTATTCGTTCAATTGGGACCGCAGGAATGATCCAATAGAACCAACCCGCGGTTTTGACTTCTCGTTCAATCAGGACATTGCAGGCTTGGGCGGGGATGTGCAATTTATTCGAACCGAGGCGACAGCTGCAACCTATCGAGGCATTTTTAAAGGTGTTCGTGCCAGTGCGAGACTTTCAGGCGGTTTTGTGTCTCCTTACGGCGACGATGAAAGTCTGAGAATTAACAATCGCTTCTTCCGCGGCGGCTCAAGCTTCCGAGGGTTTGATGTTGCAGGTCTTGGCCCGCGTGAAATCTTGATTGATCTGCAGCAGCAATTTGATGAAGACGGAAACGTCGTCTTAAATGATGATGGCAACCCTGTGCTGGTTGAAACGGGCCGCGTGCGCCGCCAGCGGGCGCTTGGGGGCAAAGCATACTATCAAGGTACATTTGAGCTAACGATGCCGAACTTCCTTCCCGAAGAATATGGTATCAAGTCGGCGCTTTTCCTTGATGCAGGCTCGGTGGGTATGCTGGAGGATGCAGACATTGATGAGCCAACGCTTGTTCAACTCGCAGACGGCACTCAAGCGATCCGCGCGATTAAAGATCCCCTGTCTTTACGCGCATCAGCGGGTCTGAGTGTGTTCTGGAGATCGCCGTTCGGTCCAATTCGTTTCGACTTCTCGCAAATACTTCGCAAGGAAGATTATGACAGAACCGAGAGCTTCCGGTTCTCAACATCGACCAATTTCTAAGATTATTGCCACCAGCCCCCAGGAGAGTAATCCCATGGCAAATATGAAAAAACTTTTCGTTGCATCTGCATTTGCAGCATCAAGTATCGCTGTAGCCGCCCCTATTGCGGTAGCGCAGGGAACAACAGTTGTTGTCGTCAATCAGGGCAAAATTCTGAATGATAGCCGCGCTGGAAAAGACATGCAGACAAAACTCAATTCGATTGCTGAGCAAATTCGAAATGAGCTCCAGACAACTCGCAGGTCTTTGGCTGCGGAAAGAAAATCTCTCGCTGAACGCTCAAAAGGTAAAACGCAAGAAGCCATTCAAGCAGACACTGCTTTGATGGGACAATTCCAGAGTTTCGCAAAGAAAGCGGAAGATTTTAATCGGACAACCCGGTTGCGTCAGGAAGAAATGGCGAGAACTGAAGGCAAAGCCAGATTGGAATTTCTAAACGCGGTGAACCCAGTTCTGAAAGAAGTTCGTACTGAAAAATCAGCTCAACTTATGCTTCCGCGCTCAACCGCCATTGGTGTGGATGATTCTGTCGACGTAACACAACTCGTCATATCGAAACTGGATTCTCGCAAACCGACGATCAATGTTGTGCGCCAGCGTTGTAATTTCAAAACGGTGACTCAGAATGGGCAGACCGGAGAAGTCGTCGATTGCCAATAGACCATCGCTTTTTCCCGCCAAAAGGGGCATTGGCGCTTAAAGCGGTAGCTGATCTGACCTCTGCTGAGCTCCGGGGAGACACAGACCTGGTCGTTAGCGGTCTAGGGTCGGCGAAATCGGCAAAAGAAGGCGAGGTCTGTTTTTATCAAGGCGCGCTGAAAGATATTGGTGAAGTGAGCCCTGAATCGTCGGCGTGCTTTGTTACCGAAGATCTGGCAGACGAACTTCCAAATGGTGTCGCTGCTCTGATCGTCAAACAGCCGAGATACGCGCACACTCAATTGGGTGAAGCCCTGTTTGAATATGCGTCATGGCACCAAGATGAAGCAAGAGTTGGTAAGGCACACGTCGCCAGCACCGCGAAGATTGATCCCGGAACACAAATTGGTTTCGGCGCTGCTATCGGAGAGGGCACAGAAATCGGCCCAAACTCAACAATTGGACCATGTGTCCAGATTGGGAAGAACTGCCGAATAGGCGCGAATGTTTCAATCCAGTGCGCGCTCGTCGGTGATCATGTGCAGATACTGTCTGGCGCGAGGCTTGGTGAGGCGGGGTTCGGTGTTATGGCAGGTCCTCATGGTCCAATGGACGCGCCTCAGTACGGACGCGTCATTGTACAGGATCACGTTACTATTGGGGCAAATTCTACCATCGATCGCGGCGCGTTTGGCGACACGACAATCGGAGAGAAGTCGAAGATCGATAATCTTTGTCATATCGCCCATAATGTTGAGCTTGGGCGCGGCGTCATGATTGCCGCGTTTGGTGGAATTTCTGGATCTGTTACATTCGAGGACGGAGCGATGTTGGGTGGGCGCGTTGGCGTTGCCGATCATGTCCACATCGGAAAAGGCGCTCAACTTGCCGCGTCCGCAGGCGTGTTCCGAGATGTGCCGGCTGGAGAAACATGGGGCGGCATACCCGCGAAGCCTTTTCGACAATGGATGCGAGAAACCGCATGGCTTCAGAAGCAAACAAAGCCTAAAAAGAAGTCATGACATCTAAATTTCACCCGACAGCTATTGTAGATTCTTCTGCAGAAATCGGATCTGACGTGGAGATTGGCCCGTATTGTACGGTTGGTCCAAATGTCGTTCTTGATAACGGTGTAAAACTGCGCAGCCACGCAACGATATCCGGGCGTACGCGGCTGAGTGAGAACGTTGAGGTATTCGAGCACGCTGCAATCGGCGGTCCGCCGCAAGTATTGGGCTTTCAGGACAGCGAAGATTCCCGTGTCGAAATTGGTCCACGAACAATCCTGCGAGAATATTCGAATGTGCATGCCGGTTCCCCTGATGCAGGCGGCATCACACGAATAGGTGCTGACTGTCTGATGATGGCGTATTCGCATGTCGCGCATGACTGCGATATTTCCGATAGATGTGTAATCGCAAATGGAACACAGATCGGTGGCCATGTAACCGTTGGTGAACAGGTTTGGATGGGCGGACAAGTTGCAGTTCACCAACATTGCCGGATTGGCAAACACGCCTTTTTAGGGGGCGGTGCGATCGTTGTCTCGCACGTCATTCCCTATGGCTCGGTGATCGGCAATCAAGCGAACTTGGCAGGCTTAAACATCGTTGGATTAAAAAGGAGAGGATTTGCACGCCAGACGATACATGATCTGAGAGCCGCTTACCGATTGCTGTTTGCTGAAGAGGGTACATTTTCTGAGCGGCTTGCTGATACGGAAGCCACCTATGCAGAAAGCGCAGAGGTCATGGACATTGTGGACTTTATCAAAGCCGCAAAGTCGCGCGCAATTTGTATGCCAGGATAATCTATGCCTTCCAAGTTGGGAATAATTGCAGGGCTTGGAGACTTGCCGGTTACAATCGCCAATCAAGCACTGGCGAGCGGGCGCGATGTTTATATTCTGAGGGTTGATGGCTTTGTCGAACCGAAACTCGACGGGTTCGAAGGCGCGATCGTTGGGATTGGTGAGATCGGCAAACAACTAAAGCTTTTAAAGAACGCAGGATGTAAAGAGCTCGTATTCGCAGGAATTGTAAAACGCCCCGATTTTTCAAAACTGAAATTGGATATGCGTGGGACGATGCTGTTACCAAAAGTCATCGCTGCAGCCCGCAAAGGTGACGATGCACTGCTCCGTACTATGGTGGGCACATTTGAAAAAGAGGGATTTGTTGTACGTGGCGCAGATGAGGTGAACACTTCATTGCTCGCCCAAGAAGGTCTCATATGCGGAGAAGAGCCAAGCGAAGCAATTCTCTCAGATTTAAAGCGCGCCGCTGATATTGCTGCAATTATCGGTGCGGAGGATATCGGGCAGGGGTGTGTCGTTCGTTCCGGACTGGTGCTGGCGGTTGAAGCCCAAGAGGGAACAGACGAAATGTTGAGGCGTGTTGCGCGGCTGCCTTATACAGAGCCAGGCGGGGTGTTGGTGAAAAGACCGAAGCCTATTCAGGAGCGGCGTATCGACCTACCAACGATCGGCGTGAGTACCGTCAAAGCAGCAGCGGAAGCAAGACTTTTGGGTATTGGGATTGAGGCCAGCGGCGCGCTCATTCTGGATCAGGAAGGGTGCAAAGCTGCAGCTGAGGAAACAGGACTTATTATATACGGGTTTCCCAAATCGTGGGGGGCAGCGTGACGCGCCGAGTGTTTCTCGTCGCCGCTGAAGCGTCGGGTGACATACTCGGCCGAGAAGTTGCTGAGGCGCTGCGCCAAAAAGACCCGTTTATTGAGTTAGCGGGAATTGGGGGCGAGGAGATGAAAGCTATTGGATTAACTTCGCAGATAGACACCAGCCCGCTCTCTGTTCTCGGATTATTCGAAGGACTAAAAGCCTACCCGAAAGTTGTGAAGCTTGCAGATGCTGCGGCGGCGGAGATCATCGCATACAAACCGGACACTGTTGTGCTGATCGACAGCTGGGGATTTATGCTTCGGGTTGCGCAACGACTAAAAAAGCAAGCGCCTGAAATTCACCTGACGAAACTTATTGGCCCGCAAGTTTGGGCCACCCGTGCTGGCAGAGCGGCAACACTTGCTGGCACTGTTGATCAATTGTTGGCGATGTTTGAAATGGAAGTGCCATTCTATGAAGAACACGATCTGCCAGTCACCGTAATTGGGAACCCGGCACTTGGGCGAACAAAGAAAGGCGATGGGGCCGCTTTTCGCGCGCGTTATGGATTAACAGAGTCGGATAAAGTTCTGCTGGTGCTCCCTGGTAGCCGCCGAGGCGAAATCAAACGAGTCGCACCTGCTTTAGTATCTGCAGCCAAATTAGTAAAAGAGCGCGACAGTGACATCAAAATAGTTTTTGCGCCCGCCAGTAGTATTTCAGAAGAATTTTTGGAGACGTATTCCGATCTCGCAGAGACCGCAATTATTAGCGAAGATCCCCGCGAACGATTTGACGCCATGGCAGCGGCAGATCTGGCCCTTGCGTGTTCGGGCACAGTAACGAGTGAACTCGCAATGCAGGGAACGCCGTTCCTGGTTGCTTACAAATTGGGGTGGATAACTTGGGCGATTGCCCGGGGCTTCCTCTATAAGCCAGACTATATGGCAATCCTGAATATCGCTGCGGGCAAGGAAGTCGCGCGTGAATTTTTTCAGACGAAGCTCGATGCCAGCGAAATGGCAAATACAGCAATTTTGCTCCTGAGCGCTCCGGAGGCTTTAAAGTCTCAAAAACTGGAGCAAGATGCGGCGCTAGTGAAGATGGGTGCAGGAGGTGTTTCCGCCGCAGAACTTGCGGCGGATGCGATACTCTCAAGCCTAAATAGCCGCTCTTAACGCATGTCGACCGGGACGTAATCGCGTCGCGGTGCGCCGGTGTATAGTTGACGTGGCCGCCCAATTGGTTGGTTCGGATCGCCAAGCATCTCATTCAATTGCGAGACCCAACCGGTGGTTCTGGCTAGCGCAAACAGCGTCGTGAACATTGTTGTTGGGAAGCCAATTGCGTTGAGAATAATCCCTGAGTAGAAGTCGACATTCGGATACAAACGGCGATCAACAAAATACTCGTCTTCCAAAGCAATTTTCTCAAGCTCCATGGCGACCTTCAAGAGCGGTGTGTCGCGAACACCTAGCTCATCTAAGACCTCGTGGGCCGTTTCCTGCATGACTTTTGCGCGTGGATCGTAATTCTTATAAACGCGGTGCCCGAATCCCATGAGGCGGAACGGATCGGCTTTGTCTTTTGCGCGTTTTACGAATTCAGGGATACGGTCAGCGGTGCCGATTTCATTCAGCATATTGAGCGCAGCTTCGTTTGCGCCGCCATGCGCAGGTCCCCAAAGGGAAGCGATACCTGCTGCGACCGCTGCAAACGGGTGAGCGCCTGACGATCCAGCAAGGCGGACTGTAGAAGTCGAGGCGTTTTGCTCATGGTCGGCATGCAGAATGAAAATCTTATCCATAGCGCGCGCAATTACCGGGCTGAGCTTAAGATCCTCAGCTGGCACTGAGAAGCACATATGCAAGAAGTTTTCAGCGTAAGACAGAGAATTATCCGGTGACACGAAAGGATGACCGACGGAGTACTTATATGCTCTCGCAACCAGCGTCGGCATCTTCGCAATAAGGCGGTAAGATGAGATCATGCGCTGTTCGGGGTCATCAACATCCATGGCGTCAGGATAGAACGCAGCGAGCGCGCCAACCGCTCCGCAAAGCATGGCCATTGGGTGAGAGTCCCTACGAAAACCATCGAAGAAACGGTCCACCTGGGTGTGTAACAAAGTATGCCGCGTAATCGATGTCGAGAATGACTGGTATTGATCGCGGGTCGGTAGTTCGCCGTGTAGCAGAAGGTACGCAACTTCAAGGAAGGGAGCCTGCTCAGCAAGTTGATCAATCGGATAGCCGCGATGCAGAAGTTCGCCTTTTTCTCCATTAATGAAGGTGATCTGAGACTCGGTACTTGCGGTAGATTTGTAACCAGGGTCGAAGGTAAATACGTCCGACGTGCCGTACATTTTCCTGACATCGATGACGTCCGGACCATCAGTACCTTTATAGACTGGCAGTTCGACAGAGTTTCCATCCAGAGTAAACGTCGCTGTGCGGTCTTGTTTGATCTTGCTTTCCATATCTTTCCTCAGCCCTTCTTCATTCTGTTTTTTCGGTATTCTTACCGATTTGTTCGTCTATGCGCGCCAACGTTTCTGCTTGGCCCAGCCATGCAGCGACCAGATTCAAATCAGGTGCTGGTAAATTTGCAGTAAGCGCCGCGCGCAGAGGGGGACCTATTTGCCCCATAGAGAGGTCATGACGCTCACGGAACCCGCCGATAGCTTCTGCAATCGCATCGGGTGTCCAATTGTGTAAATTGCCCAATACGTCGCGCAGCGCAACCAATCGTTCGACTCCTTCGCCTCTTAACGCCTTTCTCGCCTTCTTATTCAGCTCCAAAGGCCTTTCCACCAACAAGAATCTATAGGCTTCCGCAAGGGAATATAGCGTGTTTCCCCTTTCTTTCATCTGCGGAAGAGATTCTTCAATTCTGTCCTTCTGCGTTTGAGTAAGCTCTGCGTTTTTGTTTAGGATTGGTAGAAGCAACGAAAATAAGCGATCATTATCGCAGGCTTGAATATGGTGGGCGTTAATATCGGCGAGCTTATCGAAATCTATCCTAGAAGGCGCTTTGTTCACGTTCGTGAGGTCAAACACTTTTGAGGCTTCAGACAAGGTGAAATACTCTTGATCACCATGACTCCACCCAAGACGCATCAAATAGTTGAGCAGCCCCTCTGGCAGATAGCCCATGTCTCGATAAGCCTCGACGCCAAGCGCGCCATGGCGCTTTGAAAGTTTTGCTCCATCGTCGCCATGGATCATTGGCAAGTGCGCCCACGCCGGAACGACCCACCCCATTGCCTGGTAAATCGGCGTTTGCCGAAAGGCATTGCGTAAGTGGTCATCGCCGCGAATTATATGGGTCACGCCCATATCATGATCGTCTACAACAACGGCAAGCATATATGTCGGCGTCTTGTCGGCCCGCAAAAGAATGAGATCATCAATTTCATCGGCCTGAATCGTGATGTCACCCTGCACATCATCATGGAGTGTTATCTCGCCAGAATCAGGAGCCCGAAGCCGAATGGTAAAGGGTTTGGTCTCGTTCGCCGCAATTTGCGCATCTCGAAACGGTGAACGGAAGGGCTTTAGTAAGGCCTCTGCCTCTGCCAATATTTTGTTTCGTTCGGCGTCGGATAGGCCCTCCGCCTTGGCCGCATTGCGTTTAGCTTCTCCTTCGTCCCGTCGGGCTTGAAGTTCTTCTGGCGTAACAAAGCAGCGAAATGCCGCTCCACTCTCCACCATCGCTTCGGCAACCTCGATGTGCCGCTGTACGCGCTCAAACTGAAATACTGGTTCTTCGTCGCCCAGCATTCCGAGCCATTCCATTCCATCGAGAATGGCTGCGACGGCTTCTGGTGTAGAGCGTTTGCGATCGGTGTCCTCAATTCTCAACAAAAACTTGCCATTATGGCGTTTTGCAAACAAGAAGTTGAAAAGCGCGGTTCTTGCACCTCCAATGTGCAAAAACCCCGTGGGGGAGGGAGCAAATCGCGTAATTACCGTCATCCGCGCCCATATGGCATTGCTGCAGCGCAAAATAAAGCTCGCTCTCGTTTTTGGAGTTTTGCAAAGCGGGCTTTAGAGATGTTGGCGTTTCTAAGCACAAAAGCAGATGATGAACGTTCGTATCACGCTCGGCCTTTGATCTTTGCGTTTGGCTTGTGTGCGGGGTCTGCTCTGTATTTCGCAGTTTTATTCGAACCGGAGCCGATTTCGGTGCTGCTTGGATGGCTGCTGGCCCTTGGTGCCCTTCAGTTAAGCTTAATGCGTCTAGAGGCCCTGGGGGTTTTGGCTGCAATAATTGTGTTCTCCATCGTCAGCGGTTTCGGGCTCGCCAAAGTTCGCACACATATGGTGGCTTCTGAACCGGTCTCGTTAGACCTTGCCCCTGTTATGGTGGAAGGGTGGATCGTTGGCATCGAGCCTGGATCGAAAGGCGTGAGGGTGCGTATTCTGACCCATGCCGTAGAGGGTAAAAATGATGATAAACGCCCGAGAGAAATAAGGTTAACACACCGCTCAAGCTTAAGTGTCTCTGCTGGCAGGTTTGTCAGGTGCCTAGCTGTGCTTCGATCTCCGCCAGGGCCATCCATTCCGGGTGATTATGACTTCCGAAGACAATCCTGGTTTGCTGGATTAGACGCTGTTGGCTACGTTCAGGGTCGCTGTCGCGGCGGTGCCGTGGGGCACTCGAATAACCCAAACGTCGCAACAAGGGCTTATATTGCGTCGCTCCGGCGCGACCTCGCAGAATTTACGCGGATCTCAGCGGGGAAGCGCGCCGGCGGATTTGCAGCGGCGCTGACGTCAGGTGACAGAAGTTTTATGGCTCAAGCAGATCGTGACGCCTTGCGAGCTGCGGGCCTCGCACATCTACTTGCGATATCCGGCCTGCACATTGGTATTGTTTGCGGGCTCGTTTATTTGATCTTCTTCAAACGCCTCGCGCGGATTAGCTGGCTCGCACGCCAACTACCATTGCAAAAGCCGGCAGCGGTTGCTGCTCTAATTGCCGGCGGATCTTATCTGGTGATATCCGGCGCAAGTGTGTCGGCGCAGCGCGCATTCATAATGGCCGCACTGGTGTTCACAGCTATACTCATTGATAGGAATGCAATCAGCTTGCGGACATTCGCACTCGCGATGATCGCGGTACTCGCTATCTCGCCAGTCAGCGTATTAACACCCGGATTTCAAATGTCATTCGCGGCGACGGGTGCTTTAATCGCAGTGTACGAAGTATGGCGCGAAAGACGCATGTCGCTACCGCAGGGGTTTGGGTCTGGTCCAGCGTTTGCGTTTAAGTCTTTGATTGTGACATCTATAGCTGCAGGGCTCGCAACAGCTCCTTTTGCATTTTACCACTTTGATCGGATTGCTCCGTACGGCCTCCTTGCGAATGTATTTGCAATGCCGATCATCTCATTCGTGACAGCGCCGGCCGCGGCTTTGTCATTGGTGCTGGCACCGTTTGGACTAGCGGAGTACGGTCTTCGATTGTTTGGCTGGTCACTCGAATTGGTGCTCGCCATTGCGCATTGGACTGCCGGTTCTACGGTGAGTACCGGTCCACAGTGGAAGCCAATGCCGGACACGTCCCTTTTTCTTTTTTCCATTGCGATCGGATGCTTTATCCTCCTTACCGGAAAAACTCGCAGAAACATCACTGGAGCGGCGTGTGCATTCGCTCTGCTGAACTGGTGGATGAGTATACCTGCGTCTGTATTGTGGGCACCGTCAGGGGATGTATATGCGAGGATCGAGGGGCGCTATACGCTCATCTCGTTTGTTGACGGCGAAGGCCTTGCACCTCTCCGATACAAAGGGCTGACCGTATCGGGATACTGTAAGAACAGAGTATGCTCAATTGAAACCGATAGTGGATTAGTCGTGTTGTTCGGCGATGATAATATAGAACAGTGCGATAGGGCTCAAGCAAGAAAAGCCCGGCTTGTTTTGTCCATGCGCAACAAACTCGAAAATTGTGGTGAGGTAATTTCCTTCTCGCAAATCAAAAATAATGGCGGCGCTTCCATTCGGTTAAAAGAAAGCGCCGTAAAAATTAGATTTGCAAAAAAATGTGGCAGTCGTCCTTGGATGCCTGTGTGCGATGACTAATCATATCGCCTTACAAGGGCGACTAGCTTGCCCTGGACCTTGACGCGGTCAGGGCCAAAAATACGCGTTTCGTATTCTTCGTTTGCAGCTTCGAGTGCGATCGATTTGCCTTTTTTGCGTAAGCGTTTGAGCGTTGCCTCTTCGTCGTCAATTAGGGCTACGACGATATCGCCTGTGGTCGCTGTATCGGTTCTTTTCAAGATAACCAGATCGCCTTCAAGGATGCCAGCGTCAATCATCGAGTCGCCTTTGACTTCCAACGCATAATGATCGTCGCCCTCTGGTAAATCAGATGGAGGATTAACGCGGGATGTCTCATGCTGAATTGCCTCTATCGGAACACCCGCAGCGATACGGCCGAGCACTGGGATGCTGCGTGTGTTGCTGCCGTGGTCTGATGTGCCAACGAGACTTGGGCGAAATGTTTGTCTTCCTCTTGGCGGCGCAGATGTTGTTGCAGACTCAGGAAGTTTCAGCACTTCAAGCGCGCGCGCCCGGTGAGGGAGCCTGCGGATAAAGCCTCGCTCTTCGAGAGCTGTTATCAATCTGTGGATTCCTGACTTTGAAGCCAGGTTAAGAGCGCTCTTCATCTCATCAAAAGAAGGGGACACTCCGTCTTCTTTGATATGAGTGTGAATAAATAGAAGGAGTTCTTTTTGTTTTGCGGTCAGCATAATCGGGTCCCTTTCCGGGCGAATCTATTCACGAAACGTTCTATACTTGTTCCACCTTAATGTCAAACTGTTCCGGCTTGTTTCAGCTCCGAAACCAAGGACTTACGCCTGTTGGAGAGCATCAGACTCTCTCCAATCAAAAAGCGCTGTGCGCCAGACTTTCGCAAGCGAATTATGTCTTCTGGGGTTTTAACGCCGCTTTCTGACACGATGGGCGTATTTTTTGGAATGAGTTTGCTGAGGCGCTCAGTTACCGACAGGTCCGTGCTCATTTTTGTAAGATCACGATTGTTGATGCCGAGCAGACCGCCTCGCAGTCTCATCGCGCGTTCGAGTTCATCTTCATTGTGGACCTCGATTAGCGCGTCCATTTTGAATTCGTGGGCTGCGCTCAACAAGTCATTTGCAAGCGCATTATCAACCGCGGCCATGATGATGAGAATTGCGTCAGCGCCGTGAGCGCGCGCTTCGATGATCTGAATAGGATCGATTATAAAGTCTTTGCGGAGGAGCGGTATTGAAACCGCATCTTTGATGGCCAGAAGATCACTCAGGTTTCCGCCAAAGCTTGGGCCATCTGTCAGCACAGAAAGGCAAGCCGCGCCGCCCGCTTCATACTCACTTGCAATATCGAAGGAGTTCGCTCCTGGTAGTATTTCACCAGCTGATGGGCTTTTGCGTTTCAGTTCGCAAATTAGTCCGTTTCCTCCTGTCTCCGTGACCTGGGTGAGTGCACGCGCAAAGCCCCTTGGTGCTGGCTGTGCGGCGGCGACAGATAAAATGTCGGACAGGCCACGAGTGGCCTTCAGGGCTGCGACTTCATCCTTTTTGTATTCCAAGATTGGTGTGAGCGCATTCATTCCGAGCTAATCTCTACCGTTTGATATTGCCACAAGTCTATTGAGCGTGGCGCGGGCTTTACCGCTATCAATGGCTTCTGAAGCAGCGGCCACGCCTTCTTTGAGCGAATTTGCGATACCAAGAACAAGAAGTCCCGCAGCTGCATTTAGTAAGACGCAGTCGCGAAATGGGCCTTCCTGACCTTCAAGCAATTCCTGAATTGCAAGCGCGTTCTCGCTCGGCGATCCACCTTCCAGAGCGGATAGGGCGCTCGAGCTCAGACCAGCATCGTCAGGCGTGATTTCAAATTCCTTCACGACCGATCCATTAACTTCGGCCACTTTCGTCACGCCAGAGATCGACACTTCGTCGATACCATCGATACCATGAACGACCCAAGCCCGTTTTGTACCAAGCCGCGCAAGCGTATCGGCCATTGGGCGCACCCATTCCGGCGCAAACACGCCCAGTACCTGGTGTTTTGCACCGGCTGGATTTGTCAGTGGCCCAAGTAGATTGAAGACCGTTCTAATCCCAAGCGAAGCGCGCACCGGCGCAACATGGCGCATAGCGGAATGATGAGAACGGGCAAACATAAAGGCGACGCCAGCGTTGTTGAGGCAATTATGAAATATGGCTTCGTCGATTTCGAGGCTGACACCAAGTTCTTCAAGTACATCTGCAGAGCCTGTTTTGGGCGGAACAGACCGGTTGCCATGTTTGGCAACGCGGCCGCCCGCAGCAGCTATTACAATGGCGCTTGCAGTAGACGTATTGAGTGACTTCCAGGGCAACCCACCTGTGCCACAGGTATCTAGTATATCGCCCTCGACTGTGAGCTTGCGAGCGTGTTGACGCATAATTTGAACGCCCGCAATCAGCTCATTGGCAGTTTCACCGCGTACCGCTAATCCTGTCAAAAACCCACCGATTTGTTCTGGTTTTGCTGCGCCTCCAAGCATGTCTTGAAATGCGCCAGATAAAAGTTCCGGTGACAAATCTTCGCCGCGAGCAAGAGATTTAATGGCGTCTGCAATCATAAAAGGCGCAACCAGTTTTCGAGCAGCTTGTGTCCGTGCTGCGTTAAAATGCTCTCTGGATGAAATTGAACCCCGAAAACCGGCCGGGTGACATGGTGCATCGCCATAATTTCTCCGTCATCAGTATGAGCGTCGGCGGTAAGACATTCCGGCAGCGTCTCGTGCGAAACAGAAAGTGAATGATACCTGACGACAGAAAATTTTGAAGGTATGTCGTCAAACAGAGCGCCCCCGCGATGTGTCACATCTGACAGTTTGCCGTGCCTAATCTCCATCGCTGTTTGAACGTTTCCCCCATAAGCTTGCCCGATGCTTTGATGACCGAGGCAAACGCCGAGAATAGGGATGTGTTCCGGAGCTATTTGTACAAGTTCAACGCAAATGCCAGCCTCGTTTGGAGTGCAAGGACCGGGTGAAAGCACGAAACCCTGCGCATTTTGTTGTAAGGCCTCTTCTGCTGATAGCTGGTCGTTCCGAACAACGTGGGTCGAGGCACCAATCTCCTCGAGATAATGAACAAGGTTCCAGGTGAAACTGTCATAATTATCGATCACCAGGACGTGCTTCTTGCTCATTGATCAAACTCATATTTCGCAGACAGATTGGCAGCACGTATAAGTGCGCCAGCCTTGTGAAGAGTCTCGTCAAATTCGTATTGCTCATTTGAATCGAGCACAACTCCGCCGCCTGCCTGAACGTGGATCTTGTCATCCTTGATAACAGCTGTGCGCAGGGCAATGCATGTATCGAGGTCACCATTCCAACCAAAATACCCAACAGCGCCGCCGTAAATGCCACGCCGAGATTGTTCAAGCTCATCGATAATCTGCATTGCGCGGATCTTAGGCGCGCCAGATACAGTTCCAGCCGGAAAGCCTGCGAACAATGCGTCTACTGCGCCGAGGCCTTCGCGCAAATCACCTTCCACATGACTGACAATATGCATCACGTGCGAATAACGCTCGACAATAAAACTCTCGGTAACTTCGACACTCCCGTAAGCCGCTACGCGGCCAACATCGTTGCGTCCGAGATCGAGCAGCATCAAATGCTCTGCCATCTCTTTTTCGTCACTTAGCAGGTCTTTCGCACGTTTTTGATCTTCTGCAGCGTCGCCTGATCGCGGACGTGTGCCAGCGATCGGTCGTATGGCAACGCGTCCATCGCGAACTCGGACCAGGATCTCCGGGCTAGAGCCAACTATCGTCACACCACCCAAATGAATGTGAAACATAAACGCAGATGGATTGAGCCTCCGCAGTGCGCGGTAGAAGCTAATCGATTTGTGCTTATAGGATGCCGACAAACGCTGGCTCGGCACGACCTGAAAAATATCGCCTGCTTGAATATAGTTTCGCGCCTTTTGCACGATTTCGAAATAACGATCCTTTGTCGTGTTGGATTCGAAATTTAGGTCATATTCTTCGCCGCCGCGCGGTGGTATTGGCGCAGGAGCATCAAGCTGCGACTCGATTTCGTCTAGCAGCCGAGACGCATCTGCGTCGCTTTCATCAATGCGAGCGACAAGAAGTATCTCCTGATATAGATGGTCAAATATAATAACAGCGCTCGGAACCATCAGGATTGTTTCCGGCACATTGAGATCATAGTTGGCAGCGATGTCGACAGGTTCAATATACTGAATCATATCGTAGCCGACATAGCCGAACGCGCCAGACGCCATCGGCGGCAGATCATCATCGCACTCAGCTTGTGCTTCTGTTGTAAATAATCGAAGTGCATCAATTGGGTTATCGGGCAAGATTTCTGCGTCCGAGAACTCCCAATCACTCGCAGTCTCCGCAACGCCGCTTTGAATTCGAAACCATCGTTTTGGGGCTAGTCCTATGAACGAATAACGTCCAAGGCGTTCGCCGCCATGGATGGACTCAAACAGAAAGCTTCCTGGCATATTTGCGCCAAGTTTTAGCATTGCGCCAACAGGCGTCTCTGTGTCACCAATTCGGCGACGAACAATCAATCGCTCTCTAGCCATTACTGACGGGCGTTTTGCGCTTTGTAAGATGCAAATGCTCTATCATTTATGTCGATATTAACGGCTGTTTCAATTTCGTTTCCAAGCGCTATGATGAGATCATCATCCAGAGCCTGTGTGAGCACTTGGCGGATGGGTGTGCGCAGCGCAGAGACAGCATCGGTGCTCGGCGGCTCAATTGCGTCCACTGTAATCAGTAAATATTGGCCACGATTTTCCGCTGGGGATGCGATTGCATCTCCGGCAGACTTCGCGCGGAAAACAGCAAGGGCGGCTTCCAATGGGATATCTCTAACAGGATCTCTGCGTGTCAGCGCATTTGGTGGACGTGTTATCGCTTTTCCAAGCGCATTGGCTTCTGCTTCTAACGATGTTCCGCCCTCGTTTATTTTTTGCGCAAGCTCTTCTGCAAACAACGTCAAAGCTTCTCCGCTATTTGTAATTTTCCATTGTGCGAGAACGCGGTCTCTGACGTTTTCAAATTCCGCGGTCGTTGGGGGTACGATTACATCAAGTTGCCCAAGATAGATGCCGCCATCATCGAGATCATATCGATCCGTGAATTCGCCTTCAAATTTTGTTGCTGCTTCCCGAAGCACTTCTGGATATTGGCTTATGAGTGCCAGAATAAGCGCATTTGAGGCAGTCGCGCCGCGCTGGTCTACTGGTGCAAAGCTGATCGCGGGTGCCCCAATACGCTCACCGATTTCCTTTAAGTTCAGACCTTCGCCTTTGATGTCTTCAATACTGCGAGCCGCGTCCTCGAATGCAAGCTGCGCGCGTTCATCGATAAGTTCAAACCGAATTTGTTCTTTAACGTCTTCAAATGGAAACGGTTCACCAAGAATTACTTCTTCAACACGGGCAAGTATCCAGCGATCTCCTATTGCGACAGGGCCCTCAACACCGCCTTGCGCCAAGCGGAATAGACCTTCCGCAAACGAAACATCGGCAATCTCATTTTGCTGGGCCGTTTTTTCGCTCATGGAGATTAGGGCATCGAGGGATTCTGGGTCCGCGCCGGCGGCAAGAGCGCCCAAGGCTTGCAGCGCCGCGGCTTCAGATCCAAAACTTGCTTCGAGATATCGCCGCGTTTGAGGTGTGGAGTATTTTTGGAGCTTGCCGAATTCGTACGCCTCTTGAAGCATTTCTTCTGTGATTTCGACGGATTGACGAAAATCCTCGGGAGAAAAATGAAGGACGGTTAGGCCGCGTCGCTCTGGTTGGCCAAAATTCGTTTTATTTTGCTCAAAATATTCGAGCAGCGCTTCCTCGCTTGGATCAGGTATTTCAGAAATATCACCGCCGTCGATGCGGAGTATCGATATGGTGCGTTGTTCGCCTTCATATTGTGAAAGCAGGTTTGTAAAGGCCTCAGGTGGCTCAACGGCCGCGCCCGCTGCCCCAGATATATAAGTACGAGTTAGAATATCACGCACGCTCTGCTCGTACCTTACAGGCGTTTCTCCAACTCTTCGAAGCGCGCTTTTATAAACATCTGGGTCGAATTTGCCTGTAATCGCATTGTTGAAGGCTTCTTCTTTGTAAACCTCTGCTCTAACGGCGTTAGTGCTTGCACGGCCGCCAATTTCTTCTCCATAACCGAGCACCAAAACGCGAGAAAGCTCTTGCCGAAACAATTGGTCGACAAGTCCATTATCAACCGCTTCTGCGATTGTTACGGCGCGTTGCTGTTGGCGTGACAGCTCTGAGAGGCGATCTCGCACAGTTTCATCGAATTCTTGTGTCGATAATCCCCGATTACCAGCCTTAATCATGGAGCTTCCGCCGCCGGAGAAAATATCGTCAATTCCCCAGACCGCCATGCCGACGATAACGATACCAAACAAAACAGGCCCAACTTTTGACCTGAGCATCTTGCGGAACATAGTCAGCATGTGGATTTACCTTCGGTGAACAATGCGTATCGGCTAAGGTTATGTTAGCTACGCGCCGTTGCAAGGTGAAGCAAGTATGGGAGGACAAACAATGCGCAAATTGATTGCGGGCAACTGGAAAATGAATGGGTTGAAGGCATCTCTTGTCGAAGTCGAAGCAGTTATTGAAGGTTTAAGCGCCCGCCATGACGCTGCTGATATCCTTCTTTGCACGCCGGCAACATTGGTCGCCGCCGCAGCCTCCGCCGTATCTAACAGCGCCTTGAATATCGGCGGCCAAACCTGTCACGCAAAGGGCTCTGGGGCTCATACAGGAGATATATCAGCGCCAATGCTCGCTGATGCCGGGGCTAAATACGTAATTGTTGGACATTCAGAGCGCCGCGGAGACCATGGAGAAAGCGATGCTGATGTTGCGGATCAGGCGTCAGCAGCCCTATCCAGCGGCCTGATCCCAATAATTTGTTGCGGAGAAAGCCTCGAGCAACGTGAAGCGGGTGACACAAGAACCGTTATTTTGGGTCAGCTCGCGATGTCTATACCAGACGACGTCAAAGGAAAGACTTTCGTGGTCGCATATGAGCCAATCTGGGCAATCGGGACCGGTCTGACGGCTAATTCCGAACAAATTTGTGAAGTTCATGGTGCAATTAGAGCAGCTCTTGTTGAACGTTTTGGTAGCCAAGGTAACTCGGTGCCAATTCTATACGGAGGTTCAATGAAGCCGGTGAATGCTGCCGAAATCCTAGCCGTTGACAATGTCGATGGGGGCTTAATCGGTGGTGCCAGCTTGAAGGCCGCAGACTTCCTCGCCATTTATGACGCAGCAAAGTGATCGAAGACGGTATTCTGGGCTTGGCGCAGCGACCAATACAGACTATTGCAGCGCGATTGAACAAAGGTAGCTTACGTTAATGGCCCAGAACATCATTCTAACGGTTCATATCCTGGCTTGTATCGCGCTAACGGTCGTGATCCTGCTTCAGCGATCAGAAGGCGGCGCGCTTGGTATTGGCGGCGGCGGCGGTGGCGGTGGACTTATGTCTGGCCGAGCCGCGATTAACGCGCTGGTCCGGACCACAATGATTTTCGGTGCAGGATTCATGATGACTACCCTGGCGCTTACCGCGCTTGCCAATAGCGGAGATGATGATGGCAGTGAGGTGACTGCTCCCCCTGCTATAGAGGCTGAGGAAACTTTACCTTCTACTCCCGAGCCGTTGCCAGATACCGATGATCAGCCAGCTCCTGAGACGCTACCTGCGCCATTGCCAGAAGATGCTCCTACACCGGAAGATACACCAGCCCCTGAAGAAGAGCTTGTGGAAAATACCCCGCAATGACAAATTGGCAGAAATCTCACACTGCCCTTACTCCCGAATCGCAACAGTCTGACATCCCATGATCCGCTATGTATTTATCACCGGCGGCGTGGTTTCCTCATTGGGTAAGGGTATCGCGTCAGCCGCGCTAGGTGCTTTGTTGCAAGCGCGCGGCTATGGGGTGCGCCTAAGGAAGCTCGACCCTTACCTAAATGTAGACCCAGGTACGATGTCGCCAACACAACATGGCGAGGTTTTTGTAACTGACGATGGTGCAGAAACCGATCTAGATCTCGGGCACTATGAAAGATTTACCGGAGTATCCGCGCGGCAATCGGACAATATTACGACTGGCCGGATATACCAGAAGATTATCGAGAAAGAGCGCCGCGGTGACTATCTCGGTGCAACAATCCAAGTCATTCCGCATGTCACGAACGAGATAAAAGAGTTTGTTCTCTCCGATCCGGGAGAGGGGGTCGATTTCGTGCTTTGTGAGATTGGCGGAACAGTTGGTGACATCGAAGGTCTGCCATTCTTCGAGGCTATCCGCCAGCTCGGTCAGGAACTCGGCTCCGAACGGGCGATTTTTATCCATCTGACGCTGCTGCCATACATTCCGGCTGCTGGTGAGATGAAAACGAAACCAACGCAGCACTCGGTGAAAGAGCTGCGCTCAATCGGCATTCAGCCGGATGTTTTGCTTTGCCGGTGCGACCGGCCAATTCCGGCAACCGAAAAGAACAAGATTGCCAGTTTTTGTAATGTGCGCCCCTCAAGCGTAATCGAAGCACGGGATCTCGGCCACATTTATGACGTGCCATCTGCTTA
Source organism: Hyphomonadaceae bacterium (assembly GCA_965263325.1). Classification (GTDB taxonomy): domain Bacteria; phylum Pseudomonadota; class Alphaproteobacteria; order Caulobacterales; family Hyphomonadaceae; genus CBDHGY01. Next base: position 519,867 of record CBDHGY010000002.1, read on the forward strand.
TCATCAGGAAGGTCTCGACCGCGAAGTTTTATCGCATTTTGGAATTGTCGATGCGCCAGGGCTTGATTTGTCTCGCTGGGACCAAATTGCTCACACAATCCATAATCCTGATGGCGAAGTTTGTATTGGTCTTGTCGGGAAATATACGGATGTCCCCGATGCGTATAAGTCGGTGATGGAAGCACTGGATCATGGCGGGCTTGCTAACAGCGTTAAAGTCGATATCCGTCTCATCAATTCAGAAGAATTTGACGATGATACTGCGCCGATCGATGTGCTTGAGGGCGTTCACGGCATTATTCTCCCGGGCGGATTTGGTGAACGCGGAGCGCGGGGCAAAATGCGGGCGGCGCGTTTTGCGCGGGAACGACGCGTACCATGTTTTGGTATCTGTTATGGAATGCAGCTATCGGTTGTGGAGGCCGCGAAGAATCTCGCCGGAATTACCAAAGCTGGCACCACAGAATTCGGTCCGACCGAACAACCGATCGTGGGTCTTATGAGCGAGTGGACCAAGGGAAATGAAAAAGTCACTCGAACAGAAGAAACCGATATGGGCGGGACGATGCGGCTAGGCGCATATCCTGCGCGGCTAAAAGAAGGTAGCCGGGTTGCAGAGATCTATGGGGCTCACGACATTTCAGAGCGTCACCGTCATCGGTATGAGGTCAATGCGGAGTATATCGAAGCACTTGAAGCGTCAGGTATGATCTTTTCTGGGTTATCTCCTGATGGGACTTTGCCAGAGATCATCGAATTGGAAGATCACCCGTGGTTTATCGGTGTGCAATACCATCCAGAGCTGAAATCGCGCCCATTTGCACCCCATCCGCTATTCGCGAGCTTCATTAAAGCGGCAATTGAGCAGTCTCGCCTCGTTTAGGTGCTTGCATTTCGCTGCGGCCACTGGTATTGCGCCGCTTCGAATTCAGAAAAATGGATCAGACACATGGCTGTCCCTAAGAGTAAAATTACACCTTCGCGCCGCGGCATGCGTCGGTCACATGACCGCCTGAAGGGCAATACTTACATTGAAGACGCGGACTCAGGCGAGCTGCGCCGTCCACACCACATCGACCTGAAATCAGGTATGTACCGTGGTCGTCAAATCCTTGAGCCCAAGGAAGACTAAACGGTATGACTGCATAATGCAGTAACAGCACCAATTGCCTCCGCGCTTCCGGCCCGGGGGCTTTTCTTTGCCAACCCCTTGAAGGACCCCTCACAATGAGCAGCGAAATCATCGATATCCACGCCCGCGAAATTCTGGATAGCCGCGGCAATCCAACCGTTGAAGTCGACGTGACACTGGCGGATGATTCGTTGGGCCGTGCGGCTGTGCCGTCGGGCGCATCGACGGGCGCATACGAGGCACACGAGCAACGCGATGGCGACAAGGGTCGCTACAATGGCAAAGGTGTCCAGAAAGCCGTCGGGGCCGTGATTGGCGAAATTAACAACGAGCTCAATGGTATAGATGCAACCGAGCAACGAATGATCGACGATCTGATGATCGAGCTTGATGGCACTGAAAACAAATCGCGTCTTGGCGCGAATGCGATGCTAGGCGTGTCTATGGCCGTTGCGAAGGCCGCCGCTGAGAGCTCAGCGCTTCCGCTTTATCGATACATTGGTGGATCAAATGCCCGGATCCTTCCAACACCTATGATGAACATCATCAATGGCGGTGAGCATGCTAACAATCCAATTGATATTCAGGAATTCATGGTGATGCCGGTGAGTGCGCCATCGATGAGCGAAGCCATTCGAGTAGGTGCGGAAGTATTCCATGCGTTGAAAAAGAACCTGGATGCTGCTGGATACTCGACAAGCGTTGGCGACGAAGGCGGTTTTGCGCCGAACCTTTCCTCCACTGAAGAAGCAATCGACTATATCATGAAGTCTATTGAATCGGCCGGTTACAAGCCAGGTGAAGACGTGGCGCTGGCACTCGATTGCGCGGCGACTGAATTTTACAAAGACGGCAAGTACGAGCTCAAGGGTGAAGGCAAGTCGCTCGGTGGTGATGAAATGGCCGCCTATCTTGCTGATCTCGTTGCACGGTATCCCATCGTTTCTATCGAGGACGGCATGGAAGAGGACCATTGGGATGGCTGGAAAGCGCTAACCGAGGCAGTTGGCGATAAGTGCCAACTCGTAGGCGACGATCTTTTCGTTACAAACGCAAAACGCCTTGCCATGGGTCTGGAGCAGGGGGCGGCAAATTCCATCCTGATTAAGGTCAATCAAATCGGAACACTGTCGGAAACGCTGGATACATGTGAGTTGGCGCATCGCCACGCCTACACATGTGTGATGTCCCACCGTTCCGGCGAAACGGAGGACGCCACGATTGCTGATTTGGCTGTGGCCACAAATTGCGGTCAAATCAAAACTGGTTCGCTGTCGCGTTCAGACAGGCTCGCTAAATATAACCAGCTGATCCGTATCGAGGAAGAGCTGGGACCACAGGCTATTTATGCTGGCCGCGCGATGATCAACGCCGAATAAAATATTACAAAGCGTTAAATTCTACCCGATTTCAGTGATGATAGATTATACCTGAATCAATCACCGAAAGGGATGAGGATGCAAGTCTATCTGATTGCGGCTGAAGGTGATGCCGACGTTGCAGACGAGTGCGCTGAATATCTTCGTCGCCAAGGTTGTATGGTCCGTACCGAATTTGGAGCGACCTTTTTCTCACCTGCGCGGCCAAGTGAGATGACAGTCGCGCTCTGGTCCATGAAGACCCGGATGTCGGCAAAACAGATCATGTTTACCAACCGAGCGATTGACGCTCTGATGTCTGGTAGTTTGGTCGTCGGACAGCTTGATTTTCACCCGCTACCATTCGGTTTGACGGATGTTGAGCCACATGATCTGCGAAGCCCAGGCATGAGGCAGTTTCAGATCACCAAGATACTGGGGGATCTTCGACAACTTCAACGCGCGTCTCTTGATGCCCGGCGCTCTAAAGCTGGAAGTGAAAGCGGATCCGGCGGTGCGCATGCGTCAGAAGATGATGACGAAAAAGCTCCCGGCGCTGCTGAGATGGCAGTCGATGAAGCCGGTGCAACTGCCCCAGAAGAAAGTTCTGGCGCTGAGTGCTCGTCCGACGTCTTCGTGTCTTATGCATTTGCCAACAGTGAAATTGTCCTGCCGATGATAGACCAGATGCAGCAAACGGGCACAAGAATCTGGATTGATCGCGAAAAGCTCAAACCAGGAATGCATTGGGCTGGCAATATTGTTCGGGCCATTAAGACGACGGAACTTTTTTGCTTGATGTGCTCAGCTCAGTCATTCGCATCAGACCATGTGCGTCGAGAAATTTATCTTGCGGATAAATATGACAAGCCAATTTTACCGGTCATGCTTGACGGGGCGTTGATGCCTGAAGACATTGAGTACTTCCTTATCGATCGGCAATTTCTGGATATGACTCGCCTCGAAGAAACTGGCCGTGGTCAAGCGCTTCGCGAAGCCCTTGCTTCGTAAACATCTGGGTAACCATTGCGCGGGATTATGGAGGCATGGACAGCCGACTTGCAGGCTTCGGCCTATCTCTCCTTGTACTTTACTTTGCTTATCACGCATTTGCGGGTGAAAGCGGACTTGGCAGGTGGAGTGATATGCAGGTCGAAATTTCAGAAAAAGAAAAGATTTTAGATGATCTTGAGGCTGAAATTCTGCATCTTAAACGCGACATTGCACGCTTGACCCCAGGCTCTATCGATCCAGACTTTATTGAAGAACTTGCGCGAGAGAAGCTCGCTTTCGTTTATCCTGGCGAGTTCATTCTTGTTGATTAGACCCATCTATGCATTCACGCATAGGTGATCTCACTAGACCTTAGGACACGCTCGCGGCAATAAACAATAAAAACAGGGTCGAAACGCAAATGACAACGAAGGCTAAATCGGGTGCCCGGATCCCCAAAAAGGACTCACTAAAGTTCTATAGAGATATGCTTCTAATCCGCAGATTTGAGGAGCGTGCGGGCCAGCTATACGGAATGGGTAAGATCGCTGGATTTTGCCACTTATACATTGGGCAAGAAGCCGTGGTCACGGGGATGCAGGCTGCGATTAAAGAAGGCGATCAGGTGATTACCGGATACCGGGATCATGGACACATGCTGGCCTGCGGTATGGACCCTGACGGCGTGATGGCTGAGCTGACCGGGCGAGCGGGTGGTTACTCGAGGGGTAAAGGCGGATCTATGCACATGTTTAGCCGGGAGAAAAATTTCTTTGGTGGACACGGAATTGTGGGGGCGCAGGTGCCAATAGGCACCGGTCTCGCGTTCTCAAATAAGTATCTCGGCAAAGATAATGTCTGCCTCGCTTATTTCGGTGACGGGGCCACCAATCAAGGTCAAGTTTATGAGGCCTTTAATATGGCCTCACTTTGGGATTTGCCGGTCGTGTATGTAATTGAAAACAATCAATACGCTATGGGTACCAGCGTCGAACGCCATGCTTCCGAAACCGAACTTTTCAAGCGCGGAATCAGCTTTGAAATTGACGGCGAGGAAGTCGATGGCATGGATGTCTTTGCGGTCAAAAAAGCAGGTGAAAAAGCGGTCAAACATGCACGGTCTGGAAAGGGTCCGTACATTTTGGAAATGAAAACGTACCGCTATCGCGGTCATTCGATGTCCGATCCCGCAAAGTACCGCAAGCGTGAAGAAGTAGATGATATCCGCTCGCATAAGGATCCAATCGATGGGCTTAAAGAACAAATCCTAGCTGCGGGTCATGCAAGCGAGGAAGAGCTAAAGCAGATTGATAAAGACATAAAGGCCATCGTCAAAAAGTCGGCAGATTTCTCAATAGAAAGCCCAGAACCGGATCCTGCTGAATTGTGGACCGATGTGTTGGTGGAGGTTTAGTTAAATGCCAATAGAACTGTCTTATCTCACCGCGTCTGTGGCGCTCTTCTTTGTCTACTTACTGGCTGAAGTGATCGCCGGAAATCTGCAATACAGCATGAAAGACCTGCTTGGAGCGCGCGATAATCTCGCCGAATACAATTCTGCTGTTGGTCGCTCTAAGCGGGCGACGTCAAATATGGTCGAGGCAATGATCATGTTTACGCCTCTCGTATTGGTCGCGCATGCTACAGACAGCTTAAATAACATGACCGCGCTGGGAGCTGCGGTCTTTTTTTGGGCGCGCCTCGCCTACGCACCGTGCTATTGGTTTGGGATACCGGTGCTGCGTACGCTAGCTTGGTTTGCAGGAGTTGCCGGCATCGTGATGATCTTCTTGCAGATCCTGCCATTCACTGGAGCCTCAACCTAGATGTCAGTTGATATTCTTATGCCTGCGCTGTCGCCGACGATGGAAGAAGGCACACTCGCAAAATGGTTGAAGTCTGAAGGCGATCAAGTTTCTTCAGGAGATATCATCGCCGAGATCGAAACCGATAAAGCCACAATGGAAGTTGAAGCCGTTGACGAAGGGGTATTGGCCAAAATCCTCATTCCAGAGGGGACTGAAGGAGTTAAGGTCAATGCAGTGATCGCGGTCCTCGCCGAGGACGGTGAAAGTGTTCAGGATGTAAAACCAAGTTCAAATGGGTCAGCTAGTGCGTTAACAACGGCAGCAGCGCCTGCGCCTCTCGACAATACGCCTCCATCGCCGATTGGTCATAACTCGGCAACGCTGCAGGACCCCGAACTACCAGAAGGAACGACATATACAGAAACATCCCTGCGTGACGCCCTGCGTGATGCGATGGCTGAAGAAATGCGCCGGGATGACACTGTATTCCTGATGGGTGAAGAGGTGGCGCAGTATCAGGGCGCATACAAAGTTTCGCGAGACCTATTGCAGGAATTCGGTGAACGCCGCGTCGTCGACACGCCCATCACGGAACATGGATTTGCTGGTCTGGGCGTTGGTGCTGCTTTCGGTGGTCTGAGACCGATCGTTGAATTCATGACTTTCAACTTCGCTATGCAGGCGATTGACCACATCATAAATTCTGCTGCCAAGACGCTTTACATGTCCGGCGGTCAGATGGGGTGTCCGATTGTCTTTCGTGGACCAAATGCAGCAGCGGCACGCGTCGGTGCTCAGCATAGTCAAGATTTCGCTGCATGGTATGGGCATGTGCCGGGTTTGAAAGTAGTTGCGCCTTATGATGCTGCGTCAGCAAAAGCGTTGCTCAAAGCGTCTATCAGAGATCCGAACCCAGTGGTTTTTCTAGAACATGAGCTACTTTATGGCGAAATGTTCGATGTGCCCGATGTAGAGGATTATATTTTGCCGATTGGCAAAGCCGCTGTCGTTCGCGAAGGCAGCGATGTCACGCTTGTCGGCTATTCTCGTATGGTTGGGTTCGCACTCGATGCGGCGAATAAACTTGCCGAGCAAGGTATCGACGCGGAAGTGATTGATCTGCGATCCATACGTCCGCTGGATACCGCGACCATTGCCCAGTCTGTTATGAAGACCAACCGTATCGTCACATGCGAAGAAGGGTGGCGCTTTATGGGCGTTGGTGCTGAGATCGCTGCCAGCGTAACGCAGGATGCATTTGACTATTTGGATGCCCCCCCTGCGCGTGTCCATCAAGCTGATGTGCCGTTGCCATATGCTGGCAATTTGGAAGCGATGAGTTTGCCCAACTCCGACGATATCGTACGCGCGGCGGTGCAAGTCTGTGAGGGGATGTAAGTCATGGCGATTAACATTACTATGCCTGCTCTTTCACCGACAATGGAAGAAGGGACGCTCTCCAAATGGCTTGTGAAACCTGGCGATACCGTTGAGTCCGGTGACATCATCGCAGAAATCGAAACCGACAAAGCCACGATGGAAGTCGAGGCAGTAGATGAGGGCACGGTAGCACAAATCTTGGTAAATGCCGGAACAGAGGGCGTGAAGGTAAATGCGATCATCGCAGTGCTTGCCGAAGAAGGTGAGGACGCAAGTGAGATAGATGTTAAAGTAGACATAGCGCCCCCTCCCAAGACCGCTGAGGCCTCGGAACCTCATACATCAAATGCGGGGCGCCCTACCGCGCCTGCAACACCGCTCGCCTCAACCCCGATGCCGAACGCTGGGAAAGGCGGTGCACGCATAAAGGCAAGCCCACTAGCGCGCCGAATTGCGGCAATGAAAGGGATCAATCTTGCTGGTTTGAAGGGTAGCGGTCCACATGGCCGCATCGTCAAAAAAGATGTCGAGAATGCGCAGCCCGGGTCAACATCTCCGGCGACAAAAGGCACGGCAGCAGTCCCTGGTGGTTTGATTTTGCCGCAGGTTCTCGATGACCGGGTCTATGCGCCTGATAGCTACAATCTCGTTCCACTTGATGGTGTGCGAAAAACGGTCGCGCGCCGTCTGACCGAGAGCTTTATGCAAGTTCCGCATTTCCCATTGAGCATTGATATTCAACTTGATGCGCTGCTCACAGCACGCAAAGCAATTAACGCGGCCGCCCAAGAAGGCGTGAAGGTATCTGTAAACGATATGCTCATAAAAGCTTGCGCGATGGCCTTGATAGATGAGCCTGATTGCAATGCAAGCTACACGGATAATGGAATTGCTTACCACAAAGCCGCTCATGTGTCCGTGGCAGTGGCAATTGACGGCGGCCTCATTACGCCAGTTATTCGCGACGCTCAGGAGAAAGGGCTCGCCGAAATCTCCGAAGAAATGAAAGATCTCGCGAGCCGTGCTCGCGAGCGAAAACTAAAGCCGCACGAATATATGGGCGGTACGTTCAGCATTTCGAATTTGGGGATGTTCGGCATCAAGAATTTCGGGTCGATCATCAATCCACCAGAAGGCATGATTATGTCTGTCGGCGCCGGAGCGAAACAGCCAGTAGTAAAGGATGGTGATACGCTTGGCGTTGCAACCGTTATGAGTGTGACGCTCATCTGCGATCACCGCGTTATTGGCGGCGCTGAAGGAGCTAAATGGCTTTCGGCATTTAAGCGCTATGTCGAAACACCTGAAGCGATGCTGCTTTAAGAATAGGAGGCTGGAATGGCTGATTTTGACCTGATCGTTATTGGCTCGGGGCCGGGTGGATATGTATCAGCCATTCGGGCGAGCCAACTTGGTATGAAGACGGCAATCGTTGAGCGCGAGTCGCTTGGCGGCATTTGCCTGAATTGGGGATGCATTCCAACCAAGGCATTATTGCGGTCTGCTGAAGTCTTACATCTTGCAAAGCATGCTAAAGATTTTGGACTCAAGATCGATAAGGTGGATGTCGATCTGGAGGGCGTAGTGAAGCGTTCACGCGGCGTCGCGGCGCAGCTATCTGGCGGCGTCAAACACCTTATGAAAAAGAACAAGATCGAAGTCGTCATGGGCACGGCTCGGTTGGAACCTGGAAAGCCTGCCCCCACCGTCATCGTCGCAGGCGACAAAGGTGCAGAAAAAAAGCTCACGGCAAAGCACGTAATGCTCGCAACGGGTGCGCGCGCACGAGAAATCCCTCAGGCGGGCTTGAAAGCAGATGGCAAGCTGATCTGGACGTACCGCGAAGCGATGACACCGGATGTCATGCCGAAGAAACTGCTTGTAATTGGATCAGGAGCGATCGGGATTGAGTTCGCGAGCTTTTATAATGAGCTCGGTTCTAACGTTACGGTCGTGGAAATGGTCGATCGAATCTTGCCGGCAGAGGATGAAGAAATCTCTGTCATGGCAGAAAAAGAGTTTGCCAAACAAGGCATCACTATTTTGACGAAGGCGGGTGTTGAAGGATTAAAGCCCGGAAAAAGCAATGTAAAAGCGACCATAAAAGGCAGTGACGGGAAAGCCGTTGAAGAGACGTTTGATCGGGTCATCCTTGCGGTTGGCATTGTTGGCAATGTCGAAAATCTGGGTCTCGAAACGCTCGGCGTGAAAGTGGATCGCACGCATGTCACCGTTGATGGCTTCGGGCGAACAGGTGTGCAGGGCCTTTATGCAATCGGTGACCTCACGGGGCCGCCATGGCTTGCGCACAAGGCAAGTCATGAGGGCGTTATATGTGTTGAGGGTATTGCTGGAGCAAACACGGCGCACCCATTTGATGCTTCAAATGTTCCTGGCTGCACTTACTCACACCCACAGGTCGCCAGCGTTGGTCTCACAGAAGCTGAAGCCAAGAAGACGGGCAAAAAAATTAAAGTCGGAAAATTCCCGTTTATCGGAAATGGTAAAGCTATCGCCCTTGGCGCGGGAAACGGAATGGTGAAAACCATCTTTGATGAAGCCACTGGTGAATTGCTCGGCGCGCATATGATTGGCGCTGAAGTTACCGAACTCATTCAAGGCTATGTCATTGCGCGCGAAGGGGAACTCACAGAGGAAGACCTTATGCATACGATCTTCCCGCATCCAACGCTGAGCGAAATGATGCATGAGAGCGTGCTTGCCGCGTATGGCAAAGTGCTACACATGTAAATTTGGTGAAATTTCACTGAATCGCGAAAAGTGATTGCAATATTGATGTGCGAACCTCTGACAATCGGAGGAACACCATGTCTGTCGCAGGCGAAATTATCGACGACCTAAAATTTGACCGCAGTGAGAAGATTCAAGCGGTCACAGGGATGATGGGTGTCGTTGCGGTCAGTATTTTTATCGTTATTGGTTTTTTGGGTGACGCACAAAAATCGAGTGCAGTACATGCTAGCGCTGGTGACATTGCCCATGAGAAATCTTCGACTCTGTTTGTGGGCGGTATTCATTAAGCGCCTCAATTTCTCCCATTAGGAGAAACCTAACCTGCCACTGTTCAAAACGGATAAATGCGATAGAACTCCTCATAACTTAGGGGTTTTAAATGCGTATACTGCTTATTAGTCTGCTTCTTGCGGTGATCGTGCCTGCTGCTTACGGGCAGGCGCTTCAACAAACTAAAGGAAATTTCGAAGACAAGTTCCGCCAACTTGACGAAGATTTGCCAACGCCGAATGAATCTCGTCTGGCATCTGGTGCTCCAGGTCCGCAGTACTGGCAGCAGAAAGTCGACTACAATATTCGTATTCGATTGAACGAACAGGCGCGCCGGTTGATCGGTTCACAAACCATCGCCTATACGAATAACTCTCCGCATACGCTTAACTATCTCTGGCTGCAGCTGGATCAAAATCGGTTTCGGACTGACAGTATGGACAATCGCTCGCGCGCTGTCAGCGATACCTCAAGAATCTCTTACTCAGCTGTACGCCGCGAACAGGCTTTGAAAGACCTGAAAGGCGGATACGACATCCGCAATGTAAAAGACGCGCTCGGGCAAGCACTCAATTATACGATTACCGACACCAATATGCGAGTTGATCTGCCGACACCACTCGAACCTGGCAGCAAGTTTGTGTTCACCATGAACTTTGCCTTCAATATGTACGATACCCGCGCGATAGGCGGCAGAGCGGGATATGAGTGCTTTGATAAAGAAGAGGAAGACGGAAACTGCATCTTCTTGGCGGCGCAATGGTTCCCGAGGCTTCATTCCTACACCGATTATGAGGGCTGGAACAATAAGCAGTTTCTGGGCCGCGGAGAGTTCACGTTGGAATTCGGTGATTACACTGTCTCGATCACTGTTCCCGACGATCATATAGTTTCATCTACGGGTGTGCTCACCAACGAAGAAGACGTGCTCACCACTGCGCAGCAAGAACGCCTTGGCGAGGCCCGCGAGAGCGATGAGCCCATTTTCGTCGTAACCCCTGAAGAAGCCAAGCGCGCAGAGTCTGGAAGTTCTAATGCGACCAAGACCTGGATTTTTGAAGCGCAGAATGTTCGCGATTTTGCTTGGGCAAGCTCTCGAAAATTCATTTGGGATGCCATGAATGTCACCCAGGAGGACTCAGGCGGAGAAGATGTGCTCGCGATGTCATTTTATCCAAATGAGGGCGAGCCACTCTGGTCAGCTTATTCGACGAAGTCCGTCGCACATACAATAAAAGTCTATTCGCGTTATTCCTTCGCCTATCCCTATCCAACCGCGCAATCGGTAAACGGTCCTGTCTACGGGATGGAATACCCAATGATAACGTTCAATGGCCCGCGCCCTGTAAAAGACGATGATGGCAATCTAACCTATTCGCGCAGAACCAAGTATGGCCTGATCTCCGTGATCATCCACGAAATTGGGCACATATATTTCCCAATGATTGTTAATTCGGACGAACGCCAGTGGACTTGGATGGATGAAGGCCTGAACACATTCCTCCAATTTGTGGCTGAGGCAGAGTGGGAAGAGAAATATCCATCTCGTCGCGGGGAGCCTGCGAAAATGGTGCCGTATATGATCTCTACCAATCAGGTGCCGATTATGACGCAATCAGATTCGGTGCTCCAGTTCGGAGCGAACGCGTACGGCAAGCCAGCAACCGCTCTTGTGATCCTTCGTGAGACCATTCTTGGGCGTGAGGCATTTGACGTCGCGTTCCGGGAATATGCCCAGCGCTGGAAGTTTAAACGGCCAACACCTTCGGATTTCTTCCGTACAATGGAAGAGTCAAGCGGGGTAGATCTTGATTGGTTTTGGCGTGGTTGGTTTTATTCCACCGATCATGTCGATATCTCTATCGACAATGTCGTACACGGCACTATCGACACCAAAGACCCAAGAATCGAGCAGGAGCGCCTGCGAGAGGAAAAAGCCAATGAGCCGATATACTTAACAGACGTCAGAAACAAAGATTTTCCGAAAGCGGTAGAGGAAGATCCGTCGCTACTCGACTTCTATAATAAAAATGACGAGTTCGCATACGGCGAAAAACAAATCAAAGAGTATGAGGAGAAAGTCGAAGGCCTAGAGAGCTGGGAAAGCGACGTCCTGCAATCAGAGCAGAATTTCTACTATCTCACATTCTCTAACCGGGGCGGTCTTGTGATGCCAATTATCATTCGTGTCACGTATGAAGACGGTGAAACGGAAATCATGCGTTACCCAGCAGAAATTTGGCGCAGGGCTCCCAAGACTGTCACAAAATTGGTCGTGACCGATAAAGTCATTAACATGGTCGAGGTAGATCCTTTCAGAGAGACGGCTGATGCCGAAAGAGAGAACAATTACTACCCTCCACGGATCGTCCCATCGCGTTTGGAAGTATTTAAGAGAGATACAACAAAGAACTTGATGGAGCGTCTCGGCTTTGTTGTGACCCCTGATAGTTTAGAAGCTTCGCCGGCACCTGAGAATGAAGCCGATTAAGTATCTAATTCTCTCATTGCTGTTCTCAGGTTTAGCAGCACTTCCAACTTACGCGCATAGGGTGGGGGTCCCGATCACCACGATTGAATGGAACGATCGCTCGGACCGTTGGGAGATTATTCACCGGCTTTCAGCTCACGATATTGAAGACGCGTTTGGTCCGGGAACTGATTTGGGCGAGCTTAGTCAACTCGCTTTCAGTCAAACGATGGCCGAATATGTTCAGTCAAAATTTGATATACTCGCCTTTATGTCGCTTCGATTTGTCGGCGCAGAGATCGATGGCGACACTGTTTGGGTGTACTACGAGCTTATTGGGCGAGATCAGTTTGTTATTCTACGCAGCCAGTTGCTGCTCGAGACAGAAGTTACGGCGTCAGCGCTCGTGAACATTGAAACCTCTCAGGGACTACAAAGTTTTACGTTCGACGCTGAAACGGGCTGGACATTCGTAAAGCTCGAACGCCCAATCACAAAATAAAGTAAAACAGCAAGACGGCGCTAACCTTCGACAAGTTCTCGCGCGAGCTTCGTGATCGAGCCATAGTCGAGCTTTCCCGTTCCAAGAACGGGTATTTCTTCCACGTGGAAAATTCGCTTTGGCACAGACAGTTCTGGTACACCGTGATTTTGCGCCCATGCCAAAATCTCGGCGCGATTGCAGTCTTGTGTGTCAGACAGAAGAATAATTTGTTCGCCTTTGCGCGGATCGGGCAATGTTGCTGCGGCATGCATGTTATCGGGCCAAATTGCGCTTGCACAATTCTCGACAACGGCGAGTGAAACCATTTCGCCGCCGATCTTGGCAAAACGCTTAACGCGTCCCTTTATGCGAATACAATCGTCTTCATCAATCGCGACGATGTCACCGGTATCATGCCAGCCGCCATCTGGTTTTTCGATGACGCCCGGTGCCGAAGACCTTAGGTATCCGAGCATCACATTCGGACCTCTGACTTTCAGCCGGCCACCTTCTTCGATTCCCTCCACCGGGACGAGTTCATATTCCATGTCAGCGAGCAGCCGGCCAACGGTCCCAGGTTTGTTCATTTCAATTTGGTTGGCTGCAACGACTGGGGCAGCCTCCGTTGCGCCATATCCTTCTAGTATTTCGATGTTAAACTTCTTGCGAACCAGTTGACGGGTTTCGTCTCGCACGCGCTCCGCGCCGCATACCGCAAGCCTCACGGAGTTTAGATCGCCTTGATCGCCCGCGCGCGAGTATTGCGAAATGAAGGTGTCCGTAGCGAGAAGAATTGTTGCTTCCGTTTTGCGGATCCGTTTCGCAATTTCTTTGGGCTGCAATGGCGTTGGATGAAAAATCGCGCGAACGCCTGCAACAACTGGAAGAATAGCTCCGACAGTCAGTCCAAAGCAGTGGAAAGTAGGCAGCGGATTAAAAACAGAGTCCGTATTCGTATCGAGGCCGATATGCGCGCGAACCTGCTCGACATTGGCAAGCACATTTTTGTGGGATAGCACCACGCCTTTGGGTTCCCCTTCAGTGCCAGACGTAAACAAGACGACGCCAGGCTTTTCGCAATTAGCTGTTGATCTGAAAAGCCAAGGAGCAATTGGACCAAGACCCCCGGCGATTTTATCGCCCAATGAGAGGCCCTCGCGCACATCTTCCAAATAGATGAATTCTGCTGCGCCTGAGAGCTGTTCAATAAGTGGCTCGAGATTTCCCAGTTCAACAAATTTGTGCGCCGTGACGATTTTCGTCACTTCTGCAGCCTTGAGCGCAGAGAGTAGATTTTTCGTTCCTGCCGTAAAATTTAACATTGCTGGGACGCGGCCAAAGGCTTCGAGTGCATAAAACGCGATGACGGCACCTGCGCCGGTTGGCAGCAAGACTCCCACTTTCTCGTCTTTCTTCGTCATTTTCTTAAGCGCATTGCCTAAGCCAAATGATGCGCGCACGACTTCCTTGTAGGTAATTTCGCGCTCGTCCCCATCAACTATTGCAACTTTCCCTCCACCAAACTTGGACTTTGCACGCAGCAATGCGGAAAACAGATCCGTTTTTGCGCGAGACAACTTAAACGGAATTGTGGTGGGAACGGCAGGACTAAGCGCGGTCATGGTTACTCCGAGAACAATAGATTAATGTAACAGTTTGTCACATATCGCCAGACACGCAACACTTATTGCGCATCCTCGCAGTGCAGACATGCAACTGATTTGCCTTGAAGTTGCGCGCGTACAGCGTCAAATATGAGGAATGGCGACGATAATAAATACCAAGGACGCGCGCGCGAAGGCGCGCCATCCAGAAAAACAGAAGCGAGAAGATTCGCCTATTCTGCGAAAGCCGGATTGGATCCGCGTAAAAGCGCCCACCAGCAAGGGCTACGCAGAGACCCGGTCGATCGTAAAATCAAAGAAACTCGTAACGGTCTGTGAGGAAGCAGGTTGCCCGAATATCGGTGAATGCTGGACCAAAAAGCATGCCACTATGATGATTATGGGGGAAGTGTGTACTCGAGCTTGTTCTTTCTGCAACGTCGCCACTGGCAAGCCACCGGCTGGTCTTGATGTTGACGAACCTCGCCGCGTAGCCGAAGCCGTAGCGGAGATGGGGCTTCGACATGTTGTCATCACAAGCGTTGATCGCGATGATTTGGAAGATGGCGGCGCTATGCATTTCGTTCACACGATCAATGCTATTCGTGAAGCTGCTCCAGGAGCAACAATTGAAATTCTCACGCCAGACTTTCTCAGGAAAGATGGATGGGAATATAAAGTCATAGACGCAAAACCGGATGTTTTTAATCACAATCTGGAAACTGTGCCCCGGCTATATCCTTCCATTCGTCCTGGTGCGCGCTATTACCAGTCGCTTAGGCTTCTTGAAAAAGTGAAAGATCGCGATCCGTCACAATTCACAAAGTCCGGCCTGATGGTTGGGCTTGGTGAAAGCAGGGAAGAAGTTATTCAGGTCATGGATGATATGCGCGTGGCGGGCGTCGATTTCTTGACCATCGGTCAATACCTGCAGCCAACCCGAAAGCACGCGCCAATTGATCGATATGTTACCCCCGAAGAATTTAAATCACTCGAAGATATCGCTGTTTCTAAGGGATTCTTGATGGTCTCAGCCTCGCCTTTGACACGTTCTTCGTATCACGCAGACGAAGACTTCCAGCAAATGCGCGAAAATCGTGACGCGCTGCTTGCAGCTAATATTCGAGGCTGATTTGCCAGTCATCAAAACAAATATTGAAACTCACCACACGACGGAAAATCTGTTCACTCTAGTTAGTGATATATCCCGCTACCCAGAGTTCGTACGTTGGATCAAAGCCATGCGCGTTTCCAAGGAGCGCGTTGAAGCAGAGAGAACATATAGACTTGCCGAAGCCGTAGTCGGCTTCAAAGGCTTTTCTGAGAGCTTTGCGACCAATGTTGTGTCGGATGCATCAGAAAAAACGGTGCACACAAAATTGGTAAGAGGCCCTTTTCGCAGGCTTGAAAACAAATGGTCTTTTGCGCGGCTTGAAAACGGGAAGAGACGTGTTGATTTTTATCTCGACTATTCGTTTTCCAATCCCGTTCTGGCGATGGTAGCCCGTTCAAATACGGAGACAGCAGTTCAGCGCATTATGGAGTCGTTCATTACAGAAGCGGACCGCAGGTATGGGGCACCTCAGCAGCCTGTCATTCCTATTTAGGAAATCTGTTTCTGAATGAGTGTCAACGCCGCCTCGATCGTCGCCATGCGAACTTCATAACGGCTCATGCCAATAAACTGATGCATTTCGTGGATCATCGCTTTGTTTTCGCGTGCGGCGGCTAAATGAACGGTTCCCACTGGTTTCATTTTTGTGCCTCCACCTGGGCCAGCAATACCGGTAATCGCAATTGAAAGATTGGCGCGGCTTTGCTCCAGAGCGCCGTCTGCCATCAATCTGGCGACCGGCTCAGATACCGCGCCGTAATCAGCAATCAAGTCTCCAGGTACTCCAAGCATCTCTTCCTTCGCGCGATTGGAGTACACGACAAAACCGCGTTCAAGAACATCGGAAGATCCAGCAAACTCCGTAAACAAGCCCGCCAGCAATCCTCCGGTGCAGCTTTCTGCGCAAACGATCCGCACACGGCGTTGGCGCGCATCGTCAGATACCAGCATTCCCAAATTCATAATACGTTCCGGAAACATTGATTTCATTCCTCGATTGGTGAGATGCCTTTCAGTGAGACAACAGCTTGCGCGGCAATCCCTTCGCTGCGACCGGTAAATCCCAGGCCTTCTGTTGTTGTCGCCTTCACAGATACACGGTTGATGGAAATTCCGAGACACTCGGCAGTGGATGCTCTCATGGCTTCTCGATGTGGTTTGATTTTCGGCTGCTCGCAAATGAGAGTGATATCAGCATTACCGATCAAGTACTCCTTTTCTGCAGCCAATTTCACTGCATGCGTCAAAAAGAGGTCAGATGGTGCATCTTTCCACCTGTCATCAGAAGGAGGAAAGTGATCGCCAATATCTCCCATCGACAAAGCTCCGAGTATAGCGTCGGTGAGTGCATGCCAACCAGCATCCGCGTCTGAATGCCCTTTAAGTTTCGCGGAGTGCGGAATTTTCACCCCGCAAAGCGTAACATACTCTCCAGGTTCAAAACGATGGACATCAAAGCCAGATCCTATACGAGTATCGCCGCTCATTAAGAGACCCTCCATCCAGGCCAAATCACCCGGGTGTGTAATTTTTTCCAGACTTTTCCGTCCTGGGACAAGCTTTATCGTTTTTCCAGATCGCTGAATGGCCTCAAGATCATCAACGAGTCCCTCTTCGGCCGCTTCTAAAGCAGAACGAATGTCGCCGAGCCTGAAGACTTGCGGGGTTTGAATGCGAAACAGATTGTCGCGATTAACGGACTCCAGATGCTCTGTTTCCCGCTTAAGGGCGTCGCTTACCGGCAATGCTGGTGCGGCTGCATCTGCAGACTGAATGGCTGAGAGCAGCGCATCAATCGTGCTGGCAGTAAGGCCTGGCCGCGCGGCATCATGGATAAGAACTGGGGTCGAATCCTCGCATTTAAGAGCTTTAAGACCGTTCAGCACAGACGCGGTTCTCGATTCACCCCCGTGAACTGTACGTATGTCTTCCGTTTCGCAAAGACGTGTCCCTTCAGGTATGACAACAATGGTATCTTCTATTTGGGGATGCCTTTTGAGGGCATCATAACTCCATTCCCATACCTGTTTGGAACCAAGTTTCAGAAATTGCTTGGGAATTTGAGCGCCGTATCGGGTTCCAGACCCAGCGGCAACAATAACGGCTACAGCATTCATCCGTCTGCTCTATGCCCGATGAGCCCAAGTTGCCAGAGGATTTTATTTGCATAAAAAGTGGGCGCCCATCTTTTGTGCGAACTAAATGTGGGTTAAGGAGCTCGGGTGTCAAAGGTCATGTCATTATCGCCGCCAAAAGTATGGCTGGCTCCAATGTCTGGAGCAACGGATGCGCCATTTCGAAGGCAAGCGGTCCGATTTGGGGCTCCCGCAGTTGTGTCCGAAATGGTGGCGGGTGAGCAGTTGATGCAAGCTCGGCCAGATGTTGTGCGGCGCATGTGCCGTCATGAAGGTGGATCAGATTGGATTGTCCAACTAGCCGCAAGGCGGCCTTCAGACATGCTTGGGGGCGCAAAGCTTCTAGTTGAGGCAGGTGTTGACGTAATCGATATTAACATGGGCTGTCCTTCAAAACAGGTTACTGGTGGGCAATCCGGATCAGCTCTGATGCGAGATCTGGACTTAGCATCGGCCATCATTGAGGCAGCGCTTGAAGGAGCTGGCGATATTCCTGTGACGCTCAAAATGAGACTGGGCTGGGATCACGCCTCATTAAATGCTCCGGAGCTTGGAGAGATTGCTCAGCACCTCGGCGTGCAAATGCTGACGGTCCATGGCAGAACGCGATGTCAATTCTACAAGGGTACGGCGGATTGGGACACAATCGGCGACACTGTGGACGCGGTTGATTTGCCGGTCATCGCTAATGGAGACATTAAGGACCAAGACACAGCCAATGCCGCGCTTCGCGCATCTCGCGCTTACGGAGTTATGGTGGGACGCGCCTCAATGGGTCAACCATGGCTCACTGGGTTGATTGCCGGAGCAATTGCGGCCGAGCCAAGCTTGGAAGAACAATGCGAAAGCCTGTGTGACCAAGTCAGTGATAGCGTAGCGCTTTACGGAGCCAAGCTTGGCGTGAGGACCGTTCGGAAACACATATCTTCTGCGATTGATACTTGTGGGCTTGCGCTTCAGCCGCCTATGCGCCGAAAACTGCGCGCCGATCTATGCCGCGTCGAGGATGAGCACGATCTGATCCGACAACTCAAATTAGTATATGCAGGCGAATATTCGAAGGTCGCGGCATGAGCGATCTTTTGTCAGATCTTGCCCCAATCGCGCTGATTCATTGTAGCCAAGAATCGGTAGTCCTAAAGCTGAACGACGCCGCTCAAAGTCTTCTCGGTCAATCGCGAACGAAGCTAATCGGCCAAAGCTTGCACACCGCCATTTATGGTGCCTCTGACATCTACCCCCTCATTGAAGAAGCGCTCGAAACTCAAACGCCTATCGCGGCACAAAACGTTGCTCTGGGTGGTCCGAAAATTTCGGTTCGAGCAATTGATGTACGCCTTTCGCCTGTGAGCGATGGTTTCATAATTGCTGTTTTATCAGCCGCGACACGTACCGCGGAGGGCGCTCATGTTGGTATGGCAGAATTTGCACGCATTCTTGGACACGAAGTTAAGAATCCTTTGGCTGGAATATCCGGCGCGGCGCAGCTGCTACAGCGATCTGCGCGCAATGATCAGAGCGAATTGCTCAGTTTGATAATTGAAGAGAGTGCGAGAATAGAACGGCTTGTTTCGGAATTATCAGCGTTCGAACTTTATTCTGCGCCGCGCCGGCGCCCAATCAACATTCATGAATTGTTGAACCGAGTAATTGTCGGTGAAGAAGTCGCGTTCTTGAATAAATGCGTTTTTGAGCGCAACTTTGATCCGTCCTTGCCAACGGTCTTCGGTGATCCTGACCATCTACACGAGGCGGCACAAAATCTTATTCGTAACGGGGCCGAAGCGGCCCGTTCGATTGTGCGCATACATACTGCATTCGAAGTAGGCGTTACGATCAGGCGACCAGATGAAGACCGGTCTTTTCCAGCGATGCGTCTCACTGTTGAGGATGACGGTAATGGCGTGACCTCGGAGCAGGAAGGGTCCATGTTCAAAATGTTTGAAACCTGGAAACCCGGGGGTAGCGGTTTAGGATTGGCGCTCGTAAGCCAAATTGCAGACGCCCATGATGCTCAAGTGATCGTAGATAGTGAGCCTGGGTGCATGCGCGTTTCAATGTTGTTGCCTTTAGTTGCAGAGGAGGCTTAGAGGCTATGCCGGAACAAACAATACTTGTCGCAGAGGATGATGCGTCGGTTCGACTAATCGTCAGTCAGACTCTTTCATCGGCAGGCTATAAGGTACGTGCGACGCCATCAATTGATGCGCTAGAAAAATGGGTAGATGAAGGACAGGGTGACGCTGTTGTAAGTGATGTACATCTTGGCAATGATAGTATTTTTGATCGGCTGTCATCGCTAAAGCGATCCCGACCGCAACTTCCATTTATAATTATGAGTGGGAACAATACAATTTTGACTGCAGCGGCGGCAACAGAACACGGCGCGTTCGACTATTTACCAAAACCTTTTGATATCGATGAGTTAACTGCAATTGTTGGCCGGGCGCTCATTTCTTCTCCGCAAGCGAAAGCGACATTCAGCGCGCTAGAGGCTTCGGGATTGCCGCTTATTGGGCGCTCTGACGCTATGCAGGAAGTCTATAGAGTATTGACGCGCGTTATGAATACCGACCTCAGTATACTGATTGATGGTGAGCCAGGTACAGGTAAGGAACTTACAGCTCGCGCGATTCATGATTTAGGTAGTCGAAAGGGACTCCCATATACCGTCATTGGCCCCGCCGATATAGAGGTATTCTCTATCGACGCGGAGGCGATAGAGAGGGCATCTAGCGGAACATTGTTTTTAGACGAGGTAGAAGAATTTTCTCCGCAAGCGCAATTGAAGCTTGTCACACTGTTGCGATCTCCAAGAGAGTTACCCAGAATTATCGCCTCCAGTCAGGCAAAATTAGCTGAGCGAGCAAGCAAGGGATTGTTTCGCGAGGACTTATACCATCGCCTCGGCGTTGTGAGGTTGACGGTGCCACCTTTACGCGATCGCAAGGAAGACATTCCAGAGCTAGCTCATGCCTTTCTATTGCGCGCAGCTGATAAGGGGTTGCCTGAAAAGTCTGTTACAGATCAGGCGATAGAGCGGCTTCAGCTGCATGACTGGCCTGGAAATGTGAGAGAGCTTGAAAACACGCTATTGCGGCTTGCAGCACTGAGTTCAGATCCAACAATATCCGTCGAGCAGGTAGAGGGTGATCTCGCTTCGTCAATCGCCGAACCTGCTCATACAGACGGAGACTTTTCAACAGATGTCGAGGCATTGCTGCGCCAGTATATCATGGGAGAAATGCTAAGCGGCGACAACGAAGAGGGCGTTCACCGTTCGGTTATTGAAGCTGTAGAGGCCCCATTGATCCGACTCGCGCTTCAAGTCACAAAAGGGAACCGCGTGAAAGCAGCCGGTTTGTTGGGATTAAATCGCAACACGCTGCGTGCCAAAATGTCAGCAATGGAGATCTCAGATCCATAGTTGACAATGCGTTAATTGTTGCACTACGGTACCACTAGTTGCAGAAATGCGACAGGGTCAGTCGCCCGGAGTGAGTACAGAGTATGTTATCGCAGAATGCTGGTTATCTGCCCTGGCGGTTGTTTCAGGGTCTATTCGCGGTTTCCGCGATCGTGGCCGGCGCTGTTACATTCATCGCCGTTTCAGATGCCTCACCCGTTGATCCTCTCTCGGGCAATATTCCGTGGATCCTTGGCTTAAACACAATTTTGATTGGCGTTCTGGCAGGGATGCTGTTCGCTAGTTACCGCGCTGTTCGCAAATCTGAGAGTCAATCTGGCGGCGACCAACTTGCAAGAAGATTTGTTCGACTGTTTTCATTGTCCGCAGTTCTCCCGGCTTTGGTTGTGGGTGTGCTTCTTGGGGCCACTGTGACGCGCGGGATCCAAACCTGGTTTTCTGACCGGGTTGATGTGATTGTCGATCGCAATGCAGCTGTTGCGCGCGAAAATATCATTAACTTTACTGAAAATCTGGAAGCGGATGCCAGATTAATAGCGTCTGAGTTTTTAGAAGCTTCAAGCAGTCTCGGCGAACGCCGCGAGGACATTGAAGAATTTTTAAGGTATCAGGCGTTTTTCCGGAACTTTCAGGAAGCTGCTATCATTGATCGTGAGGGTGAGCGCGCCGCTGCAGTGACCCAGTTATCCCGCTTGTCAATTCGCACACCAGATAAAGGCGCATTTGCCGAGGCAGATGCTGGCGACGCAGCGCTGACGCTTTACCAAAAGTCTTCAGAAACCACAGCTCTCATTCGACTAACCGAAGAGCCGAGTACCTATCTGTATCTGCATCGCCCTATAGACCAGAATTTTTTCAGACAGATCAACGATGCCGACGCAGCCGTTCAGAACATGAGGGAAGCAAAAGAAAAAACCAGCCGGCTACAGCTAATCTTTGCAATAGGTTATGCGCAAATGACGGCGCTCGTGCTTTTGCTTGCCGCCCGATTTGGTTTGAGCGCTGCGAGCCGCGTGACTGCGCCGATTGGTAGGTTGGCCACCGCCGCGCATGCCGTTCGAGATGGCGACCTGACGGTTCGCGTGGATCAACCTGCGGGCAATGATGAAGTTGCGCAACTAACACGCTCGTTCAATGGCATGACAGAGCAACTCGGCGCGCAAAGAAGTGCGCTCATATCTGCGCGTGAGGAAGCTGAAGACCGACGGCAGTTTGTGGAAACATTACTCGCTGAGGTTAGCGCTGGTGTTATTCGTACAGACGAGAATTTGGAAGTCACGCTGGCAAATAGATCGGCGGGCGAGCTTCTGGGTGAGAACATTGAAAATGGTTTCAATCTAAATTTGGTTGCACCCGAGTTTGATACGTACGCATCAGAAGCGCTTCAGCGCTCTGCCCCCATAGACGCTTCTATTGATTTGGTTAGAGATGGCGAATCTCGGCACTTCCGCTTAAAAGTCTCGCCCGATCCTGCCGGCGGCTGCGTGCTTACGTTTGACGATGCGACACGTATGGTAAATGCCCAGCGCCAGCTCGCCTGGAGGGATGTCGCGCGCCGAATTGCGCATGAAATTCGAAATCCGCTCACGCCTATTCAACTTTCGACAGAACGCCTTCGAAGACGATATCGGGGAGATATTCCTGAAAATGATCAAGTGTTTGATCGCTGCGTCGAGACCATCTTGCGTCAGGTGGGTGACATTGACCGTATGGTGCAGGAATTTTCCAGTTTTGCACGTATGCCAAAACCTTCTGTCGCAGAGTTCGATCTCCGTTTACTTCTGGAAAATGCTGCCTTCGCTCAAAATATGACGACGCCCGATATTGAGGTTCGCCTTGAGACCAGCGGTCTTCCTGAACGATGGCGCTTTAAGGGTGATGAGCGCCTGCTAGCTCAGGCTTTTGGAAATCTGATAAAGAACGCAGCGGAGTCAATTGCGGGGCTTCCAGAAGAGCTTGAAGTACAAGGGCACATTAGCATCAAGTTGGAAGATGGAACAGATGGCACGGATGTGATCATTGAAGACAATGGTCGTGGTTTCCCCGAAAGTGCACGCGAGAAATTGCTCGAGCCCTACGTTACTACTCGCGAAAAAGGGACCGGTCTCGGCCTCGCGATTGTCAATAGAATTATCATGGATCATGGCGGTTCGATCTCACTTCAAAACAGGTCTGATGATCGCCGCGGCGCGCGTGTGCGCGTATTTCTTCCCCTTGCAGAAGCCGATATTGAGCTCTCTGCGCAACAGCCCCCGAACAGAGTAGAGGAGCCCGCTTATGGCAAATGACATTCTTATCGTTGATGATGAACCCGATATTCGAGATCTGATCGCTGGTGTTCTAGAGGACGAGGATTATGCTGTTAGAACGGCAGCGACAGCCGAAAAGGCGCTCGAAGAAGTTCGCAAGCGTGCGCCAAGCCTCGTTGTGCTGGATGTCTGGCTTCAAGGAAGCGACATGGACGGACTTAGCCTGCTCAAATTTCTCAAGTCGATTGATCCGCTGCTGCCGATTATCGTTATCTCTGGTCACGGAAATATTGAAACAGCGGTGGCAGCTATTCGCCGCGGTGCTTACGACTTTATTGAGAAACCCTTTAAGTCTGACCGACTTTTGCACCTCGTGGGCCGTGCGATTGAGTCGTCTGAACTCAAGCGGGAAAATGCTGCGCTAAAAAGTATTGCCGGTGCAAGCGAGCGTTGGATTGGGGAAAGCGCCGCTGCTAATACGTTGCGCTCCGCAATTGAAAAAGTAGCGCCGACAAATTCGCGAGTGATGATTTCGGGTCCTGCGGGGGCGGGCAAAGAACTTGCTGCACGGCTCATCCACGCAAATTCCCTAAGGAGTGATGGCCCTTTCATGGTCGTTAACGCCGCGAGCATAGCGCCTGACCATATGGAAAGTGTTTTATTCGGCGAAGAAGACTCTAGTGGTCGCCCAACAAAAATTGGTCTCTTCGAGAAAGCGCACAATGGAACGCTTTTGCTGGACGAAGTAGCCGATATGCCTATTGGAACACAGAATAAGATTCTGCGTGTTCTAACAGAGCAGAGATTCCAGCGTGTTGGAGGCAGATCTGATGTCACTGTGGATGTGCGAGTCATGTCAGCCACGACAAAAGACCTGAAAGCAGAGATTGAATCCGGGACGTTCCGTGAGGATCTCTACTATCGATTGAGCGTTGTGCCTTTAGAAGTTCCGCCACTATCAGAAAGACGTGCCGATATTCCCGAACTCGTTCAGTATTTCTCCGACAGAATAGCTGATAGTTCCGGCCTCACTGTTCGTTCATTTGCAAAAGAAACAATCGCCGTTCTTCAATCCATGGAATGGCCGGGTAATATTCGTCAGTTGCGCAATATTGTTGAGCGCGTGATGATTCTCTCACCATCAGACGCGTCGCATCCTGTTGGGGTAGAGGAGCTTCCGAAAGAGGTCGTTTCATCTAAATCTGGAGCGACCACGGGCTCTGCAGAACTCGTTGGATTGTCCCTTCGTGACGCGCGAGAACAGTTTGAGCGCGAATATTTATCGCTTCAAATTACTAGATTTAATGGGAATATTTCCAGAACTGCAGAATTTATTGGCATGGAAAGATCAGCCTTGCACAGAAAATTAAAGGCTCTAGGTGTTCACTCTTCTCAAGCTCGTCAGGAGAGCTAGGTAGCAAGGGGTCGGGAAGAGGCCATGCGCGTAATCATTTGTGGCGCTGGGCGCGTCGGACAGGGTATTGCTCGGCGTCTTGCGCGTGAAAAGCACGACGTCATCATAATCGATGAAGTTGATGAATTGATCGATGACGTCTCAACAGATCTAGATGTTCGTGGCGTTGTTGGTCACGCAGCTTATCCGGATACGCTAAAGCGGGCCGGCGCGGATGATGCGGAGATGATTATCGCCGTCACCTACTATGACGAGATCAATATGGTGATTTGCCAAATAGCCGATGCGTTATTTGGTGTGCCCACCAAAATCGCGCGCGTCAGAGCGCAAGCCTATCTCGGTAAGAAGTGGAAGGATCTGTTTTCCAGAAACGGTTTGCCCATCGATATGGTCATCTCACCAGAAGTCGAAGTCGCCGGTGCAATTCTTCAGCGCTTCAGAAGTCCCGGTGCGCTAATGAGCGCCGATTTGGCAGGTGGAAAAGCCCAGCTTTTAGGTATTGAAATCGACAATAATAGCGCTTTGGTAGAAACGGCGCTCGATCAAATAGAGGGTCTTTTTCCTGATCTCGATGCGCGCATCGTTGGCATTGGTCGCGAAGACGACATCAGCGCACCGAAGTCAAACGATGTCCTCCAAACGGGAGATCGAGCATACATCGTCTTAAAAAGTGACCATGCGTCTCGGCTAAATGGGATACTTGGCAGGGATGATAAAGAGTTAAAGCATATTGTTATCATCGGTGCCGGCCATGTGGGACGACATTTGGCGAGCCAAATAGAGAAAGAGCGCAATGTCCGGATCCGGCTGATCGAAAAAGATGAGTACACCGCAGAGCAAGCGGTATCGGAGCTCAAAAGATCAATCGTAATTCGAGGGGATGGTCTCTCACCCGCTATCCTTGAAGAGGCAGGATCCAGCGTCGCTGATCTGGTCGTCGCGCTTACCGACGATGATAAAACAAATCTGTTGATTGGAAATTTGGCTAAGAGTGTTGGCGCGTCTCGTGTTTTAGCGCTCGTGAATTCCTTAGATCTTGCCGCGCTCGGAAAAGGAATGAATATCGACGCAGTTTTAGATCCGAGAGCGCTCACAGTATCACAAATATTAATGAGACTACGACGTGGCAGGATCGTCTCACTTCATTCAATAGAAGACGGGCATGCTGAGGTTGCAGAGGGTATCGTGACTGAGTCTTCTTCCCTGATCGGGAAAACAATTGGTTATGACGACCTTCCTGATGGTATAACTGCAGCTGCAATCATAAGGGGAGATGATCTACTATTTCCTGACAACAATTTGCGGGTCAGAACAGGTGATCACCTGATAATTTTTTACGAAGAACAAATGACCAAGAAGGTCGAACAGTTCTTTAGGGTAAGCGCAGACTTTTTCTAGTCTCATGAACTTTGCATCAGTTATTCGAGTTCAGTGTTTGTGTGGATTGATCGTATCCGCGGTCATGCTGATCCCATTACTGCTCGCGCTCGCTTACGCTGAATTTCCCCAAGCGATTGCGTTTGGTATTACATCATTGTTCTTGGCGCTATTGTCAGGAAGCATCTTATTTCTTGCATCGAAGCCACAAAGACGCGCAACGCCTTCTGATGGGTTGGGCGCTGCATTGCTCGGTTGGATCATTGTCAGCGTTGTAACGGCACCACCATTCGTGATCGGTGTCGCAAATGACTCGATTCTGGCAGCGCTACACGAAGCTGTTTCATGTCTTACAACAACTGGGCACACAACAATAGAAATAGGTGAGGGGGGCTGGCCCGTATCTCTGTTGGTGTGGAGAGGCTTGCTGCATATAATCGGTGCCATCGCAACCCTAACGGTAGCTGCGAGTGTTTTTGCCGCGATAAACTTAGGTGGGCCAGGCATTCACCGGACAGAACTCTTCACCATTCCTGAGGGAAGCTTCTTTGACGCCGTGCCGAGAGTGGCGATTGCCACCGCTGTCTTCACACTCGTTGTTATATCAACATTCGTTATACTTTTGGTGCTTGTGGGCGTTCCTGGTGGACAGGCATTAAGTGATGCGGTGAGCGCTGTAACGACTGGTTTGGTAGACCCCGCCAGGATGCCAGAAGAAACGGGTCTGCTGAGGAATTTGCTCGTGTCAGCAGGCTTGGTATTTGGAACGCTTGGCTTATTTTTTGCGCTACAAGTGCGACGACTGCGACTTGCTGAAGCCGTCTATGACCCCGAAGTATTTGCGTTCTTGATCGCTATCGCCGCTCTATCTGTTTTTACAATTACGGCAGGTCTTGGATTATCGGAGAGCCTTTTATGGAGTCTCTCAGCAATTTCGACATCTGGAATACAGTTAACACCTGACCCCGTTGATACACTCCTGCCAGTTCCACTCATCATTATTCCGGCACTAATCGGCGGATCAGCTTTGTCTGCAGCAGGAGGACTAAAGCTCGGAAGATTGGTGATTTTGGTTCGCCGGGCAGCTCAAGAGTTCGGTAGCCTTGGGTTTCGTGGATCCGTAATCAAATTTGCTTATAGAGGCCGGTCGCTTGAAGAATCTTCAGTTATAGGCGTCTGGGTTTATCTGATAGGTTATGTGACAGCTGTCATCTTCTTCCTGTATCTATTTTCATTTACAGGACTAAGCTTCGATGAGGCAGTTATGACATCTATTGGCGCAATTTCGAATTCTGGAACACTGATACATGACCCGGCGAATTCGAGCCAATTTCACTTAACTATAATTCTTGCAATGCTGCTTGGGCGATGGGAAGTGCTGGCACTATTACCGGTGTTTGTTCCGGCCTTTTGGCGGAAATGATTTCTGAGTGCATTTTTAAGGTATTATTGATCTTCGCACTTGCGAAACATCTTCAAACACCTTAGCCAGTCAAAAAAAACAAGGCAATGATAATGTCTAATGATAAAAAACAGAACCTGCAGGACACTTTCCTAAACGCTGTTCGTAAATCCAGAACGCCACTCACTATTTTTCTCGTAAACGGTGTTAAACTGTCAGGCGTGGTCACTTGGTTTGATAATTTTTGCGTTCTGCTTCGCAGTGAGGGGCGTCCACCTCAACTTGTGTATAAGCACGCAATCTCGACGATTGCGCCTGGCGCTCCGGTGTCGCTCTTCGATGAAGAAGATGGATCCGATTGAATTCCTTAATCGACCACGCACCTAAGGCGGAAAGTGCGGGTGTCTTTGTGCCGTGGTTTGATACGCGGCACGAACCCAGTTCAGATAGACTTTCAGAGACTGCAGGGTTGGTGCGCGCGCTTGGCTGCGAGTTGTCATTTATCAGTGATCGCCGAATTCGAAATGCGAACCCATCCCACCTGCTTACTGATGGATTATTAGCACAATTTTCGGATGAGCTTCGCGCTCATGGCTGTACGATTGCGATAGTGGATGGATCGCTGACGCCAATTCAGCAAAGAAACCTCGAGCGAGCACTCAATATCAAGGTGATAGACAGAACAGGCCTTATCTTGGAAATATTTGGCCTGAGAGCTCGAACAAAGGAGGGCGTTCTTCAGGTTGAGCTTGCGCGCTTATTGTATGAAAGATCGCGATTGGTTCGTACTTGGACACACCTAGAGCGACAACGCGGTGGCCGTGGTTTCCTTGCAGGCCCAGGTGAAACTCAGCTCGAAGCAGACAAAAGGATGCTTGACAGGGCGCTAAACAATTTGCGCCGCGACTTGGAAGATGTCCGCCGCACACGCAGCCTACAACGTCAAGGAAGGAAGCGAAAAGGCATACCGATCATCGCTCTGGTCGGCTACACAAACGCTGGAAAATCGACACTCTTCAACGCGCTTTGTCGTGCAAATGTTTTTGCAGAAGATATGCCGTTTGCAACCCTGGACCCTACGATCCGGCAGGTTACTTTACCGACGCTTGGAGAGGCGGCAATCGTCGATACGGTTGGATTTATATCCGACCTGCCGACTCATTTGATAGATAGTTTTAAAGCCACGCTCGAAGAAGCCGTAGAAGCAGACTTGCTTATCCATGTGCGCGATAGATCCAGTGATACAGATCTGGAGCAGTGTAGTGATGTGCTGGCGGTTTTAAATGAACTTGAAAAGCGCACGGGAACAAAGCTCCCGCCAATAATTGAAGCCTGGAATAAATCTGATCTCCTTTCGGAAAACCAAAAACGCTCATTCGAAGAAGATGTACAAATCACACTCGATACACATGCTGTACTTATCTCAGCTGTGAACGGAGAGGGTGTGGATGATCTTTTAATTCTTGCCGAGAACTCGCTAAAGAGAGACACACGTAGTTTCTGTTTCCGCCTTTCTGCATCCGATGGAAAAGCCCGGGCATGGCTTCATCAAAACTCTTACGTTTCGTCGGAGAAAGCCGGTGACTCTGGAGAAGTTGTTATTTACGCCGACGTATCGCAGGATGTTCTTGGACGCTTTCAATCGAGTTTTCCAGATATAAAATTTGCGCCAGACTAAAGCTCTAGAGCTTTAACGTCTTGCCATAAGGCTTCCTGTCTCTCTAAGTCTAAGGAGCTGAACTCTTCACGGCGTTTGCCAGCGAGCTCTTCCATGCCCCGAAAGCGTCGCTCAAACTTGGCATTCGCTTTCCTCAGAGCGGTTTCAGGATCAATTTTCAGCCGCCGAGCAAGATTTGCGCATACAAAAAGTAAGTCACCGATTTCGTCTTCAATGGCATTCTGGTCTTTGCTGTCGATGGCTTCTTTAACTTCGGCAATTTCTTCATCGAGCTTTGCAAATATCGGTGACGTTTCCTTCCAATCGAAACCAACGCGGGCGGCCCTTTTTTGAAGTTTTTCCGCGCGCAGCAAAGCGGGTAGGGCGATCGCAATCCCATCGAGCGCGCTAACAGTTTCAGATTTTTCAGCGCGTTCGGCAGCTTTCATTTCTTCCCAAGCGAGTGTTTGGGCTTCGGAATTGCGATCATCTGATTGAGTAAAAACATGAGGATGTCGACGAAGCATTTTCGTTACAATTGCTTCTGCAACGTCGTTGACGTCAAAAAAACCTGCCTCATCAGCCATCTGACTATGAAAAACGACCTGGAACAGCAGGTCGCCGAGCTCTTCCTTCAAATCGGCCATGTTTTGGCGCGCAATCGCATCAGCGACTTCGTAGGCCTCTTCAATTGTGTACGGCGCGATCGTATCAAAGGTCTGTTCAACATCCCACGGACAACCACCATTCGGTGACCGAAGGGTGCGCATCACCGCAGCGAGTTTCTCGAAGGGATTGTCGCTTGTAAGAAGCGGATCACTCAGTGCCACATCAGGCTCCTTTAAATTGAGGCGCTCGCTTCTCGAGGATAGCATCGACGCCTTCGATATGATCATCGGTGTGATGCATTAACGCTTGACTGGCGGCCGACAACTCCATAATCGTTTCATAAGATGCGGTGTTTCCATGTCGCATCAGTGTTTTTGCGAGCCGCAGCGATTGCGGTGGCTGCGCGGCTATTTCCAGAGCCAGTGTGTTTGCAGCATTTAGAAGGTCGTCTGCGGGAAAAACTTCAGACACCAGTCCCCAATTTTCGGCGGTATGCGCATCGATAACTTTGCCTGTAAACAGCAACTCCGCGGCTCTGCTCGACCCCACAATCCGCGGCATGAGCCAAGCGCCGCCATCGCCAGGGATTAGTCCCAACTTCAAGAAGGTTACTCCAAATTTGGCTTTGTCGGATGCGAGCCGAATGTCTGCCATGCACGCCACATCACAGCCGAGACCAATTGCAGCGCCGTTAACAGCAGCAATCATCGGAACTTCGAGGTTATAGAGTGACTTTACGATGCGATGGATATTTTTGCGATAGCCTTGCCTGATTTGTTCAGGGCGGCCGCCGAATGCACCGCTTCTGTTTTTCATCGCCTTTACGTCACCGCCTGCCGAAAAAGCGCGTCCTGCACCTGTTAATATCGCGCATCTGATTTCTGCGTCGTCTTCTATGTCTCTGCAAATTTTCTCAAAAACCGCTCCATCCCCTTCCTGGCCGAGCGGGTTCATAATCTCTGGCCTGTTGATCGTGATCGTGGCGATGGGTCCATTTTTTTCGAGTAGGGCGACGTCGGACATTCGATATTCCTCTTAAGGTCTTGGAAAGAGCCTGTTTAAAGAGGCAACGCGCCCGAGAAAAGGGATAGATCTTAATTATTCAAATTCGCTGGTAGGAATTTGACGGTAAGAATAGCAACTCAACCAATTCACCTACATTTGTTGGCTCTGCGTTCGGTGCGCGCCTTACAACACAATTGGCGTCAGAGAGCGGAGTGATCAAAGAGCTATCTTGGTTATCATGCGTTTCGACCACTAGCTCTGCGTTCTCATTGAGCGCGGCCACTGCGCGAAGATATGATTCTCGAGAGCCGTTTTTGGGTATTGAGCCTGTACTTTTGGCTGTAACGAGGCGTAGCTTATTGCTCGCATAAACTAGCGGCTTCAGGAACAAGTTGGCACAAACAATAGCGGACGCTGGATTGCCCGGAAGACCCAGTACCAATTGCGACTCTGATTTCGCAAACCAGGTTGGCTTACCCGGGCGTACAGCGATCTTTTCGAATATCATGGAAAATCCAGAATCAAGAAAAGCGCTCCGCATGTGATCATGGTCTCCAACCGAAGCGCCGCCGACTGCAACGATGATGTCGCAGCTTTTAGGGGACGACTTGATTTTTTGCTGGATGTCTTCAGGGGTGTCTGAGGCTATGCCGAGGTCTACCGCATCAGCGCCCCATTCGTTCAGAAGCGCAACAAGCGCGGTTGGGTTTGAGGAAACGACATCGCCCGGGTTCAACTCACTACCCGGCAGCTTCAGCTCGTCTCCATTCGACAAAATCGCAACATTCTGCGGTTTATAGACGGGCAGGGCGCAATGGTTCGCGGACGCTGCCAAAGCGAGATCGAATGCCGATAAACGCGTACCGGTTTTTAGAATGATGTCACTGGCTGAGAAATCCAAACCTTCTGTGCGAATGTGCCTGCTTTCGTCGTATGCTAACTGGCACTCGATTATGTCTCCGGTTCGAACAACATCTTCTTGTATAACAATGTGATCACTTCCCTTAGGAACAATTGCGCCCGTAAAAATTCTAACCGCCTTTCCCGGTTCAACGGTGCCACTAAAAGGTCGGCCGGCGGGGGCTTCTCCAATAACTTCCAAACGTCTGCCTTGTGCCCGAACGTCTTCCAGTCTGACAGCGTAGCCATCCATTGCGGAAACGGAAGCTGGTGGTTTTGAAACTTGTGCAACAACATCACTCGCCAGTACGCGTCCCGCTGCATCGCTGAGGGGCATAGAAGTCACTTCGCGGTGAGGTCTGTGCTCAATTAGAATTTCCAGAGCGTCTTTGACCGAGATCATGCCTTGTCTCTCAAATAGTCGCCTGACTTCCCTCCGCGTTTTTCCAGCAGTTTTATGTCAGAAATAATCATGTCCTTGTCGATGGCTTTTAGCATATCGTAAACGGTCAGGCAGGCTGCGCTCACGGCCATTAGAGCTTCCATTTCGACGCCTGTTTGACCGTTGGTTTTGACACTGGCTGAAACTTCCAATTCCTGGTCGCTAATTTGCGCTATCGAAACTGTTATGCCTGTGAGCGGCAATGGGTGGCAAAGCGGTATGACGTCAGCTGTTTTTTTAGCGGCCATAATGCCAGCGAGCTCAGCTATCGCAATTGGATCGCCTTTTTTTGTATCTCTTCCGATTGCAACGCGCAGCGTCTCTGGTGCCATTTGAATTATTCCAGAGGCAAGCGCGGATCTGTCTGTGTGATCTTTGCCAGAGACATCAACCATAACGGCGCGTCCATCTGCATCGATATGTGTCAATTCACTCATATCAGGTTTCCAATAACCGGGGCATAATTTCTACCAAGTTACAAGGCTTGTGCCGGCTATCGAGTTGGTGAGAGATCACTTTGTCCCACCCATCTTTCACAGCGCCGTTCGAGCCTGGAAGACAAAATATAAATGTACCATTCGCCAAGCCCGCAATCGCGCGAGATTGCAGCGTAGATAGCCCAACGCTTTGGAAACTGACTTGATGGAAAATAACGGAAAAACCTTCGATGACTTTATCAAACAGCGGTGTAATCGCTTCTGGCGTGATGTCGCGGCCAGTAAGACCGGTTCCTCCCGTTGATATAATCACATCGATATTCGCCTCGGCAATCCAATTTTGAACGCGCGTCCGGATCCTATCAATGTCATCTGTTACAATCGCGCGGTCTTCAAGAACGTGTCCGGCTTCGATTATTTTGCTCGCGAGTATATCGCCCGATGAATCTGTTTCCGGTGTGCGTGTATCACTCACTGTGAGTATGGCTATACGAACAGGTATAAGAGATGTGCGGCCCGATTCTGTCATCATATTATTCCAATTCGTTTTGCCAGCGCGCGGCATCTGCGTAGTCTTCACGGCGCGGTTCAATCCATTTTGTTCCCGCGGTTGTTGTTTCCTTCTTCCAGAAGACAGCTTCCGTTTTTAGATAATCCATGAGGAAATCGGCCGCTTCGAATGCATCTCTGCGATGACGCGACGCAGTGGCGACAAACACAATTGGATCTTTGGGCTGCATTCGTCCAACACGGTGTAAGACATCAACTCCGACAAGCGCCCACCGTGACTTTGCGTAATCAACAGTTTTGGAAATGCCGTTTTCAGTCAGCGGTGAGTACGCTTCCAGCAGCAACTCAGTTACGGCTTCTTTGCCTGCTTCAAAGCGCACCAAGCCTGTAAAGCTCACAATCGCTCCGGCGTCTCCAACAGAGTCGGTAAACTTCTGCAAAGCAGCTGTGTGATTGAGCGCCGAGTCGACAAGCCTGATCATTTTATCCACCTCCGACGGGAGGTAAAAATGCGATCTCATCTTCGTTATGTATTGGAGAAGGGTCCGCGACGATCTCATTGTTCACGGCAACTCTGACAGTTTCTGAAGTAAGTGTGCCGGCAAGTTTGAAATGCCGGTCTAAATGAGCACGGAGCTCCGATGTATTCGTAACGGTTTCAGGAAGGTGAAACGTCTCAGTAGTTGAACCAACTGAGTCTTGGAGTTTGCCGAAGAAGAGGAGCACTGCCATTGATCAGCCTCCTGTCGTTGACATATGACGTGATGCGCGGCTGACAACGGTATCTTTTGAGATTTCAAATTCATGCTTTTCGGGTTTTAACCCCATCGCCTTGTCAACGGCGCTTGAAATATCCCCGCTCGTCCGCAGCGCTTCCCTTAAATCTACATGGTCTTCCTGCCCGAGGCACATGTAGATGCGTCCAGTACATGTTACGCGAACGCGATTACAGCCCGCACAGAAATTGTTCGTGAGCGGTGTTATAAACCCCAGCTTTCCACCTGTTTCCTTAACGTGCACATATTTGGACGGCCCGCCATTTAAAATGGCTGTGTTATCATCTATGAGTGTCCATTGTTCTTCGAGTTGTGTTCTAACGTCCGGTAACGGCACGTATTGATCGAAACGGGACTCCCCTGTCTCGCCGAGCGGCATAACTTCTATGAGCGTGAGATCCATGCCCTTTGAATGCGCCCATTCGATCATCGATGGGATCTCATCTAGATTGGCGTTTTTTAAAGCTACTGTATTGATCTTTACCCGAAGTCCCGCTTTCAGCGCATGATCGATGCCATCTAGTACAGTCTCAAGGTTCCCTTTCCGTGTAACATTCTTGAATGTATCAGCGTTCAGCGCGTCTAGAGAAACATTTATCCGCCGAACCCCGGCCGCGTATAGATCGGCCGCGGACCTCGCAAGCTGAGTACCATTCGTCGTGAGTGTTAGTTCGTCCAAGCCATCGCCAAGCAAGCCGCCGAGCCGCTCAATCAATCCGGTTATACCAGGGCGCACAAGTGGCTCGCCGCCGGTTATTCGAATTTTTCGCACGCCCCGAGCAACAAACTCCCTACCGATTGTCTCTAATTCCTCCAGAGTGAGCACCTCTGATTTTGGTAAAAACTTCATACGCTCCGCCATGCAGTAAGTGCATCGAAGATCACATCGATCAGTCACCGACAAACGAAGATAAGTAATTTGGCGACCAAACTTATCCACGAGCGGTTTGAATTTCAGGTCTGTATCAAGCATGAGAATTCGCTCTCGCGTTTAGGTGTACAAGCTCTTCTGGAGTATCGATATCCGTTGCGGTGAGTGAGCTGATTGCAACCGTTGCGCGCCTCTTAGCATTTTGAAAAATGGCTTTCGCGCCCTTGTCTCCATCAAGTTCAAGCAAGTCGTCAAACAAGTGCGATGAAAAACCTGCGGGCGGCATGAGCGCGCCATCACTCAAACTCATAACCGCGTCATTTTCGATCATTAGGCTTCGGACATGGCTCATATGTTCTGAAGAAATTAAAGGCATATCGGCAAGACATATGACCGCGTAGTCTGCCTCCAATTCATAGGCTCGCTGAATGCCAATTTTAAGAGAACTTGATAACCCTCGCTGCGGCCTGGAATTCTTTAGAATTGACCAGTTATTTTCTCTGAAAATTTCGGCAACCGCGTGATCACTTTCAGCAACAATAGCGAGTTTCCAGATTTTGCTCATGTCTTGGCCAAGCACCGCGCCATAAGTGCACAAAGGCTTGCCGCGCAGGTTTGCGAGCAACTTGTTGTCTCGCCCAAACCTTGAGGACAATCCACTGGCCAGCATGATGAGCGCAGAATTTTTCATGAGCGAATATTTGCCTCTGCATGAAAAGCTTCAACAATCTCTGCGATGATGGAATAGGAGAGCATCGTTGCGTCCCGCATGGATGGAACAAGCCCGATCGGACCGCGTATCTTGCTAATGTCCGCATCTGAGAAACCATCTAACTGCAAGCGCTTGCACCGCGCCGCATGAGTGGATTTGCTGCCAACTGCTCCGATATAAAATGCGCCGCCTTGCACGGCTTGTTTTAGCAGGGCTGTTTCCCAAACTACATCATGGAACATGAGCACAAATGCGGTTTCTTTTCCGTCGGAAAGATTGGGGAGTGAATTAGGTGACGTCAGCTTCGTTGCTGCGATGCCGCTGAGAGAACGTGTGAGCTCAATGCACTCGTCTTCGGGGCTCCAAATATCACAGCGGATCCCACCAGCATGCGCTATTTTAGCCAATGCGATCGGTTCAGCTCCCCGGCCGGCAATGCGCATATGGAGTTTGGGGCGATAGTAGAAAACTTCGGATCCGCAGGTATCATTTTCGTAAAGCGCAATGTTGTCGGATAAAACTTTAAGTGACGTCCTTTGCCCAGCTTCCAGCCTTTGTAGCGTGCTTCGCAGGACGGTTTGATCTGGGTTAGGGAGTATGGCGAGCTCGATCGTGCCACCGCAGGGCAATTTTATATCTATGAAAGGCGAGCCTTCACCGTATTTCAGCCGCTCGGCCATGTTATATTCGATGGCTTTTTGTGCGCGGATCTGCACGTCACTATCAATACATCCACCTGATAAATACCCCGTTGTTTCGCCACCCGCGCTAATCGCCATCATAGCCCCCGGAGCTCTCACAGCGCCGCCGAAAGTGTTTGTGATGACTGCCAGCGCGAAGGGCTCACAATTGTCTGCGTAACGCATCGCCGCATTTAGCACATCAATCGGATGCTCTTGGTTTGAAGGTAAAGCGGCGTACAACATTTCACCGTTATATCCGATCAATTACATCGGCGACAATGATTTTGTTATTTTTTGCGAGCAATCGCGCCAACCCGCTTTAAGACAGACTGGACGCGATCATCTTCTGTCGACGCTATTTCGCGGTATAGCTTCAGAACCTCTTGGCCTGTTGTGGTTAAACGAGCGCCGCCTCGATTATTCCCCCCTTGGAATTTTTCGACGAGCGGCCCAGCAAACTGAGCGTTCATCGAATTCACAAGCCGAAGCGCTCTTGGATAAGACATGTCCAGCTGCTTCGCCGCTGCGGAAATAGAGCCCATTCTGCCTATTTCTGTAAGAAGGTCCGCTTTACCCGGTCCGAAACGGCTGCCATCTGGCAAGTCCAGGCGAATGCTGAGCGCTATCGGTTTTTTAGCCATCAGTAAAACCCCATCATACCGCCCCAACGAAAAAGCAATCTGACAGAAACGAACAGAATCAACAAAGCCGTTAGACGCGTAATTAATTGAGGCTGAAATTTTTGGCTTGCCGCCCAGGAGCCGATTTGACCGCCTACAAACACGGCGATCAATAGCGGCCAGAATTCGGTGACTTCTGCGAGCAGGGCGCTGTCGCTCAGTTTTGTCAGTTGCCCGAGGAGCCCTGATGCGGAATTGACCAGAATAAACAAGCTGCTAGCTGCAGCAATCTTGCGCGGCGTGTCCCATGACAGAAAATACAAGATCGGGGCAAGGAATATCCCTCCGCCGATGCCCACCATCCCAGATAGAAAACCGATGCCGCCGCCGATAGAAAGGTACGTTGCCGTCCAGCGATTGCGGCCTATGAGGTCTGGTTGAGCGGCAGGTTTACTCTGAAACACGAGCCTTAGACCAGAGAGTAAAAGAGCAAAACCAAGCAAACCGATGAATACGGTTTCTGAAACCACGAGCCGCCCGCCGAGCCACGCAGCTGGAATAGATGCCAACAGAAAAGGTAGCATTGCGCGGACTTGAAGATCGCCGCTTCTCCAAAAGCGAAAGACACCTCCGGTCACAACGATAATATTGCAGGTTAGGGCAATGGCCGGGAGGACTCGGTAATCCACGCCGCTAAGCGCAAGAAGGGCATTGTAAGTAGATCCACCTCCAAACCCTACAGATGCGTAGAATCCGGCCGTGAGAAAAAACAGAAGGCTTAGAAAAAGAAGCAAATAGACGGCCTCGAATTACGCAACAAACACTGCCTTTCACAGAAGAGTTAGACTCTACAAGGTATCAACGCGAAGTCGACGGCAGCTAAGTTCAAAATTCGAGCAACTTCCCTAAAATTACAACGATTGCAGAACTTTAGAGAAGTTAAGCACAACACAACTTGACTAGTTGGTTGCTCAATTTAAGACTGCTACAGGAGAGGTGAGTATAGTGATGGTTCGGGACTTGAAACATAGAGTTGCTAAAGCCGTTCGCCGGTCATTTATTTCGCGCCCTAATCGCCAAATGTCGCCATCACTTTCAGATGATCCTGTCGTTGTTGCTGGACTCTTTAGCACTGGCAGCGGAATCGGCCAGTCTGCTCGAGCCTGCTATCGTGCCTTAGAACGCGCAGGTGTCGATTGTTTCGCTCTCGATCTGAGTCCTAAGTTCAACCAGGTTGATTTGATATCTGATATCCCAACGATTGATTCGTTGCCCCCTGGAAGAGAAGGAACAATTATCCTTCATCTAAACGGCCCGGAAACGCAGCATGGTTTGTACCACGCCGGGCTGCTGCTTGGTCGGAAATGGCGCGTCATTGGTTACTGGGCCTGGGAGTTACAGGAACCACCACACGGCTGGGGGCGTGCGGCTTCGCATCTATCAGAAATTTGGGCACCCAGCGAGTTTGTTAAGAACAGCATTGCGTCGATTGTAGACGTGCCCGTAAGAGTTGTGCCACATTATATATCGGTTCCGTCTGAAAAGCCGTCCTCACACCCCGGCGCGTCAAATGAAGATGGCCTGACTTTCCTTACAATGGCTGATGGATTTTCATCTTTCCATCGTAAGAATCTGCAAGGCGCTGTTCGTGCTTACACGGAGGCTTTCACGGCGGATGATGACCATCGTCTGATCGTAAAGTGCCGCAACTTACACAGGTATTCAGACGTCTGTGACGGTATAAATGAGACGATTGCCGGCCGGCCAGACGTTGAACTGGTAACGCATACGCTTCACGAAGACGATATGTGGAACCTGATGCAGAAATCAGATGTCGTGCTCTCGTTGCACCGCGCAGAGGGATTTGGCCTACATTTGGCTGAAGCCATGGCTCTCGGAAAAGTGGCGGTGGGCACGAATTGGTCTGGCAATCTGAGCTTTATGACAGCTGAGAACTCTGTTCTGGTTCCGAGTGAATTGGTGGATTTGGACGATCCGACTGGCATCTATGGGGGATTTGAGGGCTCAAAGTGGGCGCAGCCTTCAATACACGAAGCGAGCTCCAAGCTTCGCGAACTTGCTGAAGATAAAGAATTGCGGCAAACTTTGGGCGATCAGGCTAGACGTGACATCAAGGAACGTTTGTCGCCGTCAATATATCTGAAGGCGCTCTGGGAAAGCGCCGATGATTCTCAAAACGGCTCTTATCCTGCGTTTGCGGAGTAAACTCGGTATATTTCACGTAACATTTTTGTGAATATCACCCCTCCGAGAAAAAATTTATCAAATAGTTAGGCTGGCATTCACATTATATCTGGCATGATGGGATGAGCTTTGATTAATTCATCCTATCACCAAAAATTCGAGGGGAAGTTATGATTCACTTGGAGCAACAGGTAGTCGACGACTTTCAACTTGTTTCAGGCCTTCCAGTTGATCCGATTGAGGGTCACATCGCTCATGTGTGCAGCTGCCAGTCTTGCGCCGAAGGACAATCAGAGGAAGCTTTCGCGTTTGATATGAATTTCGATGCGGGAGCATCACAAGCATTCTATCAGAACCAAAGCGACAAACCTTCATTTACTTGGGATCAGGCTGCTGAACAAATCAGCCGTTGGAATGCCAAATGGGATGACGAAGACGCCGAAGGCGGCGTCGCAGGAAATGCACTCGGCACACCTGGTACGGTGACATTTGGTTTCTCGGCTACTCCCTCAGATTCCACCGCGCGGGCCATGAATGCAGCCGAAATCGCGCGAACACTCGAAGCTATCAACGAATTTGAAGAAGTAACCAATCTTTCCTTTATCAGGGTGCAGGACGAAGGCAGTGATTACATTGCTGACAATGCATCTGCGGAGATGGACTTCCAGGCTGAAGACGGAACCAATGGCGGTTATGCTACGCCTTTCTGGCAAGATGGTACGCTTCAATCATCAACGGTCCACATTGGTGTTTCAGGCCACGCAGATTATGGGTCGTGGTCTTATAAAACAACAATCCACGAGATTGGTCATGCAGTAGGCTTGCCTCATCCTGGCGACTATAATGGCGCGGGCGCCGGTGGTTACGCAGACGAGGCCGAATATGCTCAAGACACGTATATGTATACGGTTATGTCCTATTTCTCCCACGCGTTCACGGGTGGAGATACGTTTGAAACAGTAACCGGCCCCGATGGCCAAACCGCGAGCATTGGTGGGTACGCAACTGGCCTGCTTTTGCACGATATCGCCGCGCTACAACGTTTGTACGGCGTCAACATGGAAACGCGCAGCGGCGACACTGTTTACGGATTTAACTCAACAGAAGACGCCACCAGCCACTGGCACTTGTCAGATTGGCAGGATTTCTTCGTAGCGGCCATTTGGGATGGCGGCGGCAACGATACGATCGACGCATCGGGCTATTACGAGGACGGTGTTATATCGCTCCTTGAGGAGAGCTTTTCTTCGCTGGGTGGTCTCACATATAATTTGTCTATTGCACGAGGCGTTACAATTGAAAACGCGATTGGCGGTTTTGGTAATGATCGTCTTGTTGGGAACTCCGCTGATAACATTTTAAACGGCGGAGATGGCCTGGATACCGTAGATTTTTCAGCCGCAACCGCGGGCATCAATCTCAATCTTTCATCAGGTAGTTTTTCTGCGGCAGGTCTCGGAACAGATACACTTATTTCGATTGAGGGCGTCGTCGGAACAAATTTTGACGATGTCCTTACAGGTACCGATGATGATAATTTCTTTGCATTTCTTGGTGGAAATGACACGGTATCGGGCGGCGGCGGGACAGACTGGATTAGTCTGGAAGGCGCGACCGAAGGCATTACGATTGACGCGAACACGCTTGCAGCTGGGACATTAACAGCAGCTGGCCTTGGAACGAATACGTTCTCAAGCATTGAAGGTATAGAAGGTACACAATTTTCGGACACATTTTCCGGAGACGACGGACTTCAGCTTTATCGCGGTGGTTCAGGCGACGACACATTTATCGCCTCAGCTGGAGGGGACAGCTATGACGGCGGTGATGGGATGGATACGATTGACTTTCGCGCATCCACAAGCGGTGTTGAAGTCCATCTCGGTACTGGAACTGTTTATGTTTCAGGTAGTTTTGGCTCGTTTTCCCAAATCAACTTTGAACACGCGCGAATGACTGAATTTGATGATTGGATTAACGCAACCGGCGATGACAACATCATTTACACTTATGGCGGTGATGATGAAATTTATGCACAGCAAGGTGATGACTATGTAGATGCTGGAGCCGGCAACGATTTGATCCGTGGTTGGTATGGCGACGACACGCTTCTCGGCGGAGATGGCGATGATGATATCGAAGGAGCCTTTGGCGCAGATATTCTAAACGGCGGCGCTGGGATAGATGCCCTTAAAGGCGGCGACGGCAATGACACGCTTGACGGCGGCACAGGCGACGACACACTCGATGGCGGTGCTGGAAACGACATGCTTGTGGGCGGCCTGGGCGCTGACACTCTTATTGGCGGAGAAGGGTTCGACACAGCTGATTATCGAGCATCAACTGAAGGCGTAACTGTGAACCTGCTGACAGGCGACGCCGATGGTGGTGCGTCGGGCGACACCTACTCGAGCATTGAGGATGTGTTTGGCAGCAATTTCGATGACATTCTGACAGCCGGATCGTCCGGCGGAATCTTATCAGGAAATGGTGGCAGCGACCGCTTGACCGGCGGCGATGGAAATGACGCGCTGTACGGTGACGCGGGAAATGACTTCCTGTTTAGTTCAGCAGGCGCAGATTATTACGACGGCGGAGACGGTTATGATATATTGAGTTATGCCGCATCCAGCGCAGGCATCATTCTTGACGTCTCAAGCACGGGAACCGGCGGCGACGCGTTAAACGACCTTGTCTATAATGTCGAAGAAATCGTCGGAACAAATTTTGATGACACCATTGCTGGCGGCAGCTCAAATGAGCTCATTCAGGGCGGGTCCGGCGCTGACCAGCTCTTCGGTGGCGGCGGCGATGACACCCTAACAGGTGGTCGTCAGAATGACACAATTTTTGGCGGCCTCGGAAATGATGTGATCCTGGGTGAGTTAGGCGCTGACATCCTTTATGGCGGTGAAGGTAACGATCTCGTGCTGGGCGGAAACCGCGACGACCAGCTTTTCGGTGAGGCAGGAAATGACAAGCTGTTCGCAGGGAATGGTTTTGATTTCGTAGAAGGTGGTATCGGCGAAGATATCATCCGCGGCG
The DNA here is from genome assembly GCA_965263325.1 of Hyphomonadaceae bacterium. Lineage (GTDB taxonomy): Bacteria > Pseudomonadota > Alphaproteobacteria > Caulobacterales > Hyphomonadaceae > CBDHGY01. The sequence continues at coordinate 561,710 of CBDHGY010000002.1, forward strand.
GTGATCAGGACGATATGCTATATGGCGGCGAAAGCAATGATGTGGTCTTCGGCGGAACCGGCCGTGACGCTTTATACGGCGATGCGGGAGATGACTACCTGATCGGTCGCGGTGGTTTTGATGTTCTCGTGGGCGGGGCCGGGAATGATCTACTGAACGGCGGGTTCAACTCGGATACATTCATATTCGAAGACAATTTCGGAAACGACATAATTGAAGATTTTGCTTCGACAATAGACGCAGAGCGCATAGATCTGAGCGCTGTAACAGAATTCACCGATTTTACAGACCTAATGGATAATCATGTTTCGCAAGTTGGAGCTGACGTTCTGATTGATGATGGGGCTGGCAATACGATCACATTGCTCGGTGTGTCCGTTTTAGACCTGGATGCAGTGGACTTCGTTTTCTAAGACCGTGATGCGTTAACGCCGCGTCACGTGATAGGTGAAAATTTGACTTTTTATTGCTGGCGACTGCTGGCACATTACAGCGATAAATTCTTGAAAAATCGAGGGCGATTTAATGCAACTGTTTTCTCTGCGCGATTTGGGGCAGCCAAGTGATTTCGTCCTTGAGCGGCCATTGATTGAGATCGATCTAGAGTTGCAGAGTTTGGGCGCGCTCGATATTATAAGTTTCAGTAGTATCGATAGCTTCTCACAATTACAGGCTGCGTCCAGTGTGGTTGATAAGCATTCAGATGTATGCTGCTGCGTCGGATGCGGGAATACATTCGACCCGCTAACAGATGCCATTTTTATTGATCCCTCGGAAATCCAGAGCAATATTCCAGCCGACATAACAACCACCGCCGTTCTGCAGGTGGGTGTTCCACTCGCTGAAATCATCGATACAGCTGGAGATCGCGACTGGTTTTCCGTCACGCTTGAGGCTGGGCAAACTTACACGATTAGTGTCATTGGCCAGCTTCAAGGGGTGACACCGCCAGTAACCAACACGTTCGTCGCCTTATACGATGAAAACGGGTCGCTTATCAGTTCAGATGACAGCGCCGGATTTCACGAAAGTCTATTCGATTACGACGACGGTCTACTTACGTTTACAGCTGGAACAACAGGCACCTATTTTGTTGAGGCTGATGCGATTGGCGTTGGGACGGGGTCCTATATTGTCTCTGTTGAAACCCGCGCTGATGATGCAGTCCTGAACGGGCCAGCATCTCAAACAGTTCACGAAATTGGTAGCCAGACGACAGGGTCGATTGACTACAACGCCGATCAGGACTGGTACGCCGTCGATCTCGTTGCTGGAGAAACATACGAATTTATCCTGGACATTGAAGGCGTTCAAAACACGCTTCCAGATGCGTTCCTATCCTTTCATGATGCGAACGGTTTACAACTGGCCTTCGATGATGATGGCGGCGCCGGACTAGGTTCCAGAATTGTTTTCACCGCTGAGACGTCAGGTACATATTTCGTATCGGCTCAAGGCTTTACGGGCAACTCTAGCCCCTCCACGGGAAATTATACATTGCGTTCTGGTTTCGCCGAACCTTTGACGCCTCTGGATGCGATTGACTGGGGGACCTCGCTTTCCCTTTCTGGCAACACCGTTACGGTTTATTTTGCGAATGCAGGAGAGACATTTGGCGGTGAGACATCCGTTGGATGGCTGGATTATGAACGTGATGCGGCAATGGCTGCACTGAACGATATCAGCAATTATCTTGATCTCAATTTTGTGATTACCAACAACTCTGCGAACGCAGACTTCCAGCTTGTGACGATAGCAGATGGTGACTTTCTTGGCAGCTTTGGGCCTCCGGGAACCGTCGGCGCCGGGGTAGGGACCTTTGTCAGAAGCGGAACAGGCTGGTCGGAAGCTGGATTGCAAAAAGGCGGTTTCGGTTACGTGACACTTATCCATGAATTTGGCCATGGACTAGGGCTGGCTCACCCGCATGATGCCGGCGGCGAGTCTGTAATATTGTCAGGCGTCTCAAGCTCATCAGACCGCGGTATCTTTGACCTCAATCAGGGGGTCTTCACAACGATGTCTTATGTTGATGGGTGGGCCGCATCGCCTTATGGCACCTCGACAAATTCAGCTCATGGATGGCAAGGCACCCTCATGGCGCTTGATCTCGCCGTTTTGCAAGCGAAGTATGGCGCGGTCGAACGCAATACTGGCGACACCGTTTACACATTGCCCGACTCCAATACCAGCGGATCATATTGGGAAGCAATTTGGGACACAGGCGGCACCGATACGCTTCAATACAATGGTACACTTGATGCTGTTTTGGATCTTCGCGAGGCGACGTTGCAAACCGAAGAGGGCGGCGGCGGATTTTTATCATATGCGTTTGGGATCTTCGGCGGGTTTACGATCGCTGCAGGTGCGGTGATTGAAAATGCGCTCGGAAGCTCGGGTAACGACACGTTGATTGGGAATGCAGGCGACAATCTACTCGAGGGTCTCGGCGGCGCAGACGCCTATGATGGCGGAGATGGGTTTGATACAGTTTCGTATCTTGCATCGGCAACCCTTATTGAACTCAATCTTGAAACCGGTGCTGGCACCGGTGACGCCGCGGGAGATACGTTCGCTAATATCGAGTCAATCCTTGGATCTAATTTTGATGACATTATCACTGGTGACGCCGGCGATAATTCGATTAGCGGTGGTGGCGGCGCAGATACGCTGAATGGCGGTGCAGGTAATGATACTCTGGTTGGCGGCGCGCAGAATGATATTATCAATGGCGGAGACGGCGATGATCTGATCCTCGGCGAACTCGGTGTCGATATTCTGAATGGCGGCGCCGGAAACGATAAGGTTCTCGGCGGGAACCGTGACGACCAGTTATACGGCGGGGATGGGGACGACAAGTTGTTTGCCGGTAACGGATTTGACTATGTCGAGGGCGGTGACGGGCAAGAGATTATCCGCGGCGGCGATCAAGATGATCTACTTTTTGGCGGAAACGATGATGATACAATGTTTGGTGGTACGGGTCGCGACACCATTCATGGTGAAGAAGGCAATGACCTGATTTTTGCAAGGGGCGGCTTTGACATCGTCTTTGGCGGAAACGGCGATGATGTGATTGATGGAGGACTGCAGGCGGATACGATAGATGGCGGCGCCGGAGCAGACACAATCATCGGTGGCAGCGGACTGGACACCGTATCCTTCCAAACAGCATCTTCCGGTGTGGCGCTTTCGCTATTGACGGGTGGCACACTCGGCGACGCGGCTGGTGATACTTACTCGGGTATCGAAAACGTAACGGGGTCAAATTTCAATGACACCATAAGTGCCACTGATGAGACAAACACAATTCGCGCTGGTGATGGCGATGATGTTGTTAATGCACTCGGCGGCAATGATTCTCTGTTTGGTGAAAACGGAAACGATACATTGAATGGCGGCCTAGGGAACGACAATCTGTTCGGGGACGTTGGCAATGATACCTTGAACGGTGATGACGGAAACGACCTAGTAGATGGTGGCGACGGCATTGATACGCTGAATGGCGGAGCTGGCCTCGACACAATCAATGGCGGAGATGGAAACGACATCCTGAATGGCGGCGCGGATGGAGATCTACTCACAGGCGGTGACGGAGCCGATATTCTCACTGGCGGTAGCGGCGTCGATGCATTTGTTTTCAATGTTGGCGAAAGCCGCGTGGGCTCCTCTGATACAATTACGGATCTGGAGGCGGGCGAATTAATTGTAATAAATACACATATATTTATTGGTACCGGCGCATTCACAGGAATTGGTAACTTGGAAGCTCGTTACACATCAGGTGCCACCACGCTCATCGAAATTGATCGAGACGGTGACGGCCTTGCCGATGAGGCAATTTCCATTGCGGGTGATTTTTCATTTACGAGTGATGGCGAACAGTTGACGGCGGCCTTAAACATTCCGCCCTTCGACGATGGATTGGCCGTCTAAGAGAGTGTTCTCTTTGATCTTAGAGTAGAGAGAGCAAATAGTCCTTGTAATCGTTCTTGTATGCGTTTGCGAGCCTCTCAAGAGCCGCATTGTCGATAAATCCCTTTCGCCATGCAACTTCCTCAAGACAGGCTATCTTAAAGTGCTGGCGCTTCTCCAGCGTTTGAACGAAGTGCGATGCTTCCAGGAGGCTGTCAAATGTGCCGGCGTCGAGCCACGCTGTTCCGCGGTCCAGCGTGGTGACCTGTAACAGGCCCTTGTTCAAGTACATCTCGTTGATGGTTGTAATTTCAAGTTCGCCGCGCCCTGATGGTTTTACCTGTTTTGCAAATTCTGTGACTTGCTCATCGTAAAAGTAAAGACCCGTTACGGCGAGATTGCTTTTTGGGTTGGCAGGCTTCTCTTCGATTGAAACAGCTTTTCCAGTGTCATCGATTTCGACGACCCCGAAGCGTTCTGGGTCCTTTACTTGATAGGCAAAGACATTCGCGCCTGATTCCAGATTCCCTGCCGTGATAAGCTTTTCGGTTAAACCGGCACCATAAAAGACGTTATCCCCCAAAGCGAGAGCTGCAGAGCCACCATCTATAAACTCCTCACCGATCAAAAATGCTTCAGCAAGGCCGCGGGGTTCTGCTTGGGGCAGGTAATCGAAGCGCATTCCATACCGCGATCCATCACCGAGCAATCGTTCAAATAGAGGAAGAGCTTCTGGGGTTGAAATAACTAGTATCTCTCGAATACCCGCAAGCATCAACGTGCTGATTGGATAGAAGATCAACGGCTTGTCATAAATTGGCAGAAGTTGCTTAGAAACACTTAGCGTTAGCGGATACAGCCGCGTTCCGAGACCGCCGGCAAGAACTATTCCACGCATCAATTTGAACCTGTTAATCTATCAGTCGCTTTACGCACGCTTTGACGCTCTGACGCCAGTTTGGCAAGCGAATGTTGAAGGTTTGTTGCAGTTTATTGGCATCTAAGCGAGAGTTGGCGGGGCGCGTAACTGGTGTTGGATACTCCGCAGATGTGATCCGTCTTACAGACGCTGAGGGGCCACCGAGTTCAGAACTTGCCATAAATACTTCTTCTGCCACGTCTGCCCAAGACCCGCTGTCTGGACTGGTGAGATTGTAGATACCCCAGGGCGTGTCACGACCTTCACGGCTTTCGACAGCGTCTGCGAGTTTAAGAAGTGCCTCCGCAATATCGAGTGCGTAAGTTGGACATCCAATCTGATCAGCCACAACCGATACTTCGTCTCGACCTTCAGCCAGTCTGAGCATAGTTTTTACGAAGTTCTTGCCGAATGGGCTGTATACCCAAGCTGTGCGGAGGATCAAATACTGATTACTCGCAGAGTTGACACCTGTTTCGCCCGCAAGCTTCGATTTTCCGTAGATCCCGAGCGGATTAACAATAACCTCTTCTTCGTAAGGACGGTTTAAAGTCCCGTCGAATACATAGTCTGTTGAGAGATGGAAAATTGGAATACTGGCGCGCTCTGCTGCCTCTGCGAGATACGTTGCGCCATCGGCATTGGCAGCCATGGCAGCGTCTTCATCTGTCTCTGCAGCATCAACACCTGTGTATGCCGCCGCATTGATAACCAGATCGAAGCCACTATCGCCAATAGCCCGAGCAACGGAATCTTCGTTTGTGATGTCGAGATCAGGACGTCCCAAACAGACAATTTCATGTTGAGAAGACGCGCCACATTCACTTAGTGAGCGTGCGACTTGTCCGCTCGCTCCTGCAACAAAGATTTTCATAGTTTAGCTTCCGCTGGCTTCGAACGGCACCTTAAGTCCCAGGCGCTCGCCAGCATATACGCCGTCCCGGAGCTTCGACCACCACGCCTCATTCTCTAGGTACCATTTTACCGTTTTGATGATTCCAGTGTCAAAATTTTCTCTTGCCGCCCAGCCGAGCTCACGCGTAATTTTCGTTGCATCAATGGCATAGCGATGGTCGTGGCCCGGCCGGTCAGTTACAAACTCTATCAAATTACTATACGCAGACCCATTCGGTCGCAGCTCGTCAAGCGCACAGCATATGGTTTGAACCACTTCCAGATTCGTTCTCTCATTATTGCCGCCAACATTGTATTTCTCGCCCGGCTGACCTTTGGTCGCAGCCAAAAACAGAGCCTTTGCGTGGTCGTCTACGTAGAGCCAATCGCGGACATTTGAGCCATCACCATAAACAGGCAGCGGCTTTTGTTCGAGAGCATTCAGGATCATCAATGGGATGAGTTTTTCCGGGAATTGATAGGGCCCGTAATTGTTTGAACAATTTGAAATAACAATCGGCAATCCATAAGTTCGGTGCCAAGCAACGGCCAGATGATCGGACGCCGCCTTGCTTGCCGAATAGGGTGAAGAAGGATCGTATGCGGTTGTTTCTTCAAAAAGACCTGTTGCGCCAAGCGACCCATATACCTCGTCTGTTGAAACATGAAGAAACCGAAACCCGTCTTTTTCAGCTCCCGAAAGGTTACTCCAGTACTCCCGCGCTGCTTCGAGCAAGGAATAGGTGCCCATGATATTTGTTTCGACAAACGCTTTTGAACCGGTAATAGACCGGTCTACGTGGCTCTCTGCAGCAAGATGCATAACAAGATCAGGCGCGACATCATCAAAGATACGTCGCATCGCATCCAGATCGCAGATATCGTGCTGGATAAGCTTATAGTTAGGATCATCACTCACGCGCGCAAGAGAATCTAGGTTCGCTGCATAGGTAAGCTTATCGATGACGGTCACGTTAGCACCGATGTCAGCGATCAAATAGCGAACTAAGGCTGATCCAATAAAGCCCGCCCCACCAGTTATAATTATCTTCATACCCAATCCCATCCAACTCCCATTCCAATTATTCTACATGGTACTCAAACGGTGATTCATACTCAGAAAGAGTAGGAAGTTGCATATCCTTTTCGGATAAATGAACGCTGCCTGCAGCGACCTTCCAATCGATTTTGAAAGACGGATCATTATAGGCAAGCCCCGCATCACATTCGGGAGCATAATAGTCGGATACTTTGTATTGAAGCTCGCTGTTCTCCTCAAGCGTCACAAAACCATGCGCAAATCCCTCAGGAACGAATAGTTGCCATCCGTTTTCAGCTGTCAGTTCCGCGGCAACATGTTGGCCAAACGTCGGAGATCCTTTCCGAATATCGACAGCTACGTCGATCAGGCGTCCGCGCGTACATCTAACAAGTTTGGCTTGCGCGTGCGGGGGTATTTGAAAGTGGAGACCTCTAATTGTACCGACGTTTAGCGATAGCGAATGATTGTCCTGAACAAATTCCACCTCTATACCACTCGCCGCATATCGTTTACGCACATAACTTTCTTCAAAGAAACCGCGGGAATCTCCAAAGCGTTTGGGCTTCACGAGAATGACATCAGAAATATTCGTATCGGGGATAAACTCAGTCATTATTATAATGCTCTAACTCTATTCGAAATCGTGCCAGCTGGCAGCTGTTAGACGAAATACTCCAATTCGATTTGCGCTATACGCTCTTTAATCAGATGTCCAACCGTCGCAGCGCTGTAAACTGACAACGCGTGTGCCTTAGCATTTTTTGCAACTTCGGCAACTTCACCGGTCTGTGAATACACTTTACGCATAATTCTAGCTGCTTCATCGTAATGTGGTTCTGCCCAGCTTTGACCAATACCATGAGGATAGTCTCCCGGCTTCAGCGGAACAGGGGTAAACGAAATTGGAAAGCCAGTATCTGCTTTGATGAAATCTGTATTGCCCCCGTAATTCGTTGCGATCACGGGCTTTCCCATCGCCATGAACTCGAGCAGATTCAAACCAAAGCCCTCTGATCGATGTAGGGAAATCAACGCGTCGCAGCATTTTTGGAGAGCTTTGTATTCGGCCTGAGTCATTTCGCCATCAAATACGATAACGCGCTCGTCTTTCATCACTTGCTTCAAAAAATCCGGCGACGTATCTCGTGAAGCGCCGATGCCGTGCGCTTTTATGACAAGAAGTGGCCCACATTCATCACCGTCTGAAAACGCTTTGCAGAAAGCCTCATACGCACCTTCAGGGTTTTTTCGCGAGACGAATGATTTCCGATCATACGTCAGAAAGAATAGAAATTTGTCATCCGGCAAATTAAAATGTTTACGATCCAAAGAAGAGTTGTGACGTTCTTGTATCGTATGGGGTATAACATGGACAGGAAGGGATGTTGATTTTTGGACCGACGTTTGAACAAATGTCGAAGGTGTCCAAATCTCATCAACGTATTCAAATGCGATGTCCCACTCAGCTGGAAACGTTTCAAGTTCCCAAGCCCAGTATCCGATTCGATATTGTCCTTTCATCCGTTGGCGACCGAGTTTATCAAGATGCATTTGCGTTTGATCTGCATTGATATGAAATATCGACACGCGATTTAAAATTGAAGGTTCAACAAATTCGCGCTGCGTTTCTATGTCACTCTGGGTAACTTGGATTCCCGCGCCTTTAACGGCCGCTACCATTCGGCGAGCGCCTTCGCCGACGCCGCTCACCTGATTGAAAAAGCCCAAAATGTTCACACCTGACGACAATTGGGGATCAAATCGATCAGAACTTCTGGATAATATGTGTCCTGCAAAACTCGGCCGCGCCGCGCTTTCGAGAAGCTTGTTGCGTATCGAAGTTCTCAGCTGATTAGGGAGCAATCGATAAACAGGCCTAAGGCGCGGTGCTAAGTTGACCATCTTTCGAGCGGCCCAGTTCGTTTTAGCTGGTAACCATCGCCCCGATTGCAAGGACTTCGATTGCGATGTTCGTTCGCCGAGTTGTTGACGTACAGGTTCGATGGCTTCGTCTGGGAGGTCGTACTCGCCCTTCGCTGAGGCGATATACCACCGGGCGAATGATATCCGTCCAGCGTCTGTTGTTAGCGGAAATGCAGATTGCAGATCTGGTCGGCGCTGCCAAATTGCAAACATAGCGCGCGAGATTGTTATCGTACCCATCTGCAGTGTGTTTTCAGAAGCCTCGTTTAGAACGCCCTCTTCAAACAAAAATGCGCAATCACGCGACAAACGCGCAGGTTCCTTAAGGAGCGCATACAATTCTCGGTACAATGAAGGTATCGGTGCGCCTGTATCGAAGCAGTTATAAGCGTAGTCATTAGATTTCCACGAGGTGTGATTGTTGTTTTCCAGCTCGTCCAAATAGGCCTCAAAAGCAAATTTTGCGTCACCGATTGTTTCTGGCGTGAACCGGTTTTGATGCTTGGAAAAGATGGTGCGGTCGCCAGGAACAACGCCGCTAAAATGGAAGAAATGGAGAGGCTGACCATTAACTTGCCAGTCAGAATTTGCAGCTGAGACACTTCGATTGACTAAGTTCCAGTACGCAACATTATACCCTGGATGTCGCAGGATTTTAGGGTTGTCGACATAGGCAGGCGAAAGATCCATGAACTTTTGATCTACGAAAAGTCCATTCTCTAAATCGACACGGCAATCTGCTTTCATGTGCTCGTCCCACCAGTCTAGCAAAGAAAGAGTTGACGGGGAATTTGAACAGGCCAGAAAACCCAGATTATAAACGCCCGTCATCATGAGGCGTTGATCATCGGGGTCTTTTCCGTCGTTAAGAGGCGACAGCGCGTGCGGCGTCAATACGATGTCATGCCCATCATCAATTGCCTTGTGAACATCTATGAGTGGGCGAATCACAAAGATATCAGGATCAAGATAAATGGCAGAAGTGTATTCGTGTTGAGACAGCAGATGCTTGAACGCAGCAGGCTTAACGGCCGTGTTCATTTCCATGACCGTATAACGAATAGTCATATCCCAGAATGTCTCTATTCCAAGATCCTTCGCCAAGGTCACTTGGAACGGTAGGTTTTCCAAAACACCAGCGTCGGAAACCTCATCAACAAGCACCAGATGGAAGTGTTGTGAAGCGCTGGGATCTGCTTTTTCAAGGGAACGAAAAAGCGTCAGCGCATATGCTACATAGTTCAGCGAGCATATCGTGAAGTAAGCGCAAGATGCAGGTGAACCAGTCATCGTTTAAAATAAAGGGCAGTTATCATTTGTGAGAAATATCTAATTTGATGATGGCATTCAAAACCTGAATTCCGTTTCGCCAAGGTCAATTAGATCGACATAGATCAGTTTATTCGTACTGCCGTAGTCATCTTCAATAACCACTTCTTGATCCTTCTTGCCGCCACTGCATGCAGATAACGCGACCGCTAAGTTGGAGCCAGCAATGGATTTGGCTAAGGTTTCAGCAGAAGCGCTCATTATTCTACTCCGAGGTCAGGGCATTAGCCTAAACCGTCCTTCTAACAGCGATAACATCTTTGCTAAAGTGCAGAATGCCTCTGTAATTTCGCTGCGCCATAGGGGCCGGACCATCTTTATCCAACTTTAGACCGCGTCTTAATCAAGATCGGCTGATAATAGGCGAATCGCTACCTCAGAAAGGCGGGAGTGGTGTTATAACTTTCTCGCCAAATACTGTGCGACTAAAAAAATACCCTGTTGTTTAGAGCGCGATCATAGTCGCTTGCGAACATCATCTCAGCCAGCTGTTCCACCTTCACCTCTGACGTCCATCCAAGCTCCTTTTCAGCCTTAGAAGCATCTCCAATTAGAGCATTTACCTCTGCGGGACGGAAGAACGCCTCATCACATCTGACAAGCAATTTTCCGTTAGCTTTGTTATGTGCGACCTCATTGATCTCTTTGCCTGACCATTCGAGCTCTATTCCTGCAGCATTCGCAACAGCATTGACGAAGTCTCTCACCGTAATTGAGATCCCGGTCGCAAGAACATAGTCATCAGGTCTGTCGGCATTGAGCATCATGTACATGCCCTCGACGTACTCGCCAGCAAATCCCCAATCGCGTTTTGCGCTCAGGTTTCCCAAAACAAGCACGTCTTGTTGATTGTTTAAGATCTTTGCAAAGCCGAGTGATATTTTCCTCGATACGAACTCAGAGCCTCTAAGCGGGCTCTCATGATTAAAAAGTATTCCAGATGAGGTGAAAAGGTCGTACGAATCTCTGTAGTTTTTTGTGATCCAGTGGGCATACACTTTGGAAACCCCATAGGGACTTCTTGGAGAAAAAGACGTCATTTCGTTTTGTGGTACCGAATTCACAGAGCCATACATTTCAGATGTTCCGGCTTGGTAGAACTTGGTCTCTCTGGAGTAATTTCGAATAGCTTCCAACACATGCAAAGTGCCCAGAGCATTTACTTCTGTGGTGTATGTTGGGGTCGCCCAAGAGGACTTTACAAAACTCTGGGCCGCCAAGTTAAAGAAGTACTCGGGACGATACTCCCTAACTGTTCTTGAGATGTTTTCCTGATCTGAAAGATCAAAGTCGACAAGTTGAACTCTGTCCTCGATGCCAAGTTCAATCAGACGGTGCGGAATCCTATTTGATGATCGCCGCACGCCTCCAATTACGTCGACATCATTCTCTAATAGCAATTTTGCCAGGTACGCCCCGTCTTGTCCGGTTATGCCGGATATAAATGCACGTTTCATTCTTTGTTCTATGTTTTCGTTGGAATTATATTGGGCTTAATACACTCGAGAAATTGCAAAGTAATTGGTGGGAAGTATCTAATCTCTCCTGAGCCCAAAATTGTATCGCCTTTACCAATCAGTCTATGGCATGGCGTCATCTGCTAGGAAATATAGCTTTAAGTAACAAGGTGCAAATGAGGTCTCAAATGACCATGCTGGCGAGTGTATCCAAAATGATCCGAAAAAAACCGCGAATACGGCGCTGCGCGATCGTTCAATTGGAAGCTGTCCATGAAGAAATCATTCCTTCAATTGTCCGGGCGCTCAATTCATTGGACATAGTTCCCGACGTTTTCATTAATCAGCGCTGCAAGTTCTTGCGCGGAGATATCTTCAATGAACTTCCAGACTTAGAACTAAATCTCAACTACATCTCTGTTGAGGGGCGCCAGGATTGGATCACTCTCAGCGATAGACTGAAGTCAAGCAAGCTCGATTGCGTCATACTATCCACGTATCAAAGAGAGGGTATAGCCGCGTGGGCGGCGGGCCTGGATCTTCCGATAATTGGTTTTGTCCATAACGCGCATATGTTTCTCAACGCTCCCCAGTGTTTGAAATCATTCCAGCAGAATAAAACACAGCTGCTTACGCTAGCGCCGCATGTCTGCGCTTATTTAAATCAACGCACGAGTTTTGAGCTCATAGACCGGACCGGCGTGTTGGAATCCATATATTGGGGAGAAAAGTTGCCGAGTCAGTCTTCGCCGGAGTCGACAGATAATTCGCTAAATGTCGCCATACCAGGAGGTGTAAGTTTCAAATCTCGCTCATTTCAATTACTGATAGATGTGTTGTCAGAACCAAAAGCATGGAACCGGCCTCTCAAATTTCATGTTCTTGGCGGCGGCGCAGATCGAAAGACGCTGGAGCAATTAATCAAAGAGCGTAACCTTTCGGACTTCATGTACTGCGCGCCTCTCGGAGAAAACGACCGCGTAATGTATGACGATTACATAAGCGGGTTGCAGAATAGTCACATACTTCACCCACTGGCTCCGCTCGCATTCGGACCATATCGAGAATACAAGATCACATCAGCAATACCTACGGCTGTTGGTTTTGGTCTTCCCGTCATTCTTGATCGGTGGACGGCCCGCGTATACCGCGCGCCATCTATCGAAACAGACGTCGATCTGGCAGCTAGCATACAAATGTTGAGCAATTTAACTGATGAACTTCTGTTACGAGCACGAGATTCTATTGTCGAATACCGAAAAGACATGCTCGCTAGAAACACGTTTGAACTTGCACGCATTTTGTCTAATATTTGATTGACTTTAATTGTCTGCCGTAAGTCAAAAAATTTGATCCGGACGGATACTATAAGTCAGGCTGGATTATATACGTCTTACAACTAGCGAATGTGCTGACATTGCTGACTTCATAATAACTCGCTTCCATCATCCACCGGTGAAATGACTCCAAGTCATGATCTTCAATGGTTACGCTTATAGTGGGGCGGCAACGCTGGATCGTTTTTCCGAGACCACGCAAGACCTCTAACTCGTGACCTGCGACATCAATTTTGATGAAGCCAACATTTGTCGCGCAGAGCAGATCGTCGCCTTTTGATAGTCTAATTTCTTGGAACCAGTTTCTATCTTGCTCGTTTAAGTCCGCATACCTCATTTCTCTGGTAATACGCGCATTTCCAAGATTATTGGCAGATCCGCGTTGCAATAGGGCAGGGCCGGCAGAACTTGAAACGCCTTCGCCTAGAAAACGAGTGTCGATGTTTGCACAATCACTCGCAGTTATATTCGCCTCCAAAATTTTTATTGCTGCTGGGCTTGGCTCGATTGGTATAACCGTTGAGTGTGGGAAACTTTTAGCAAAAAAAATCGTATGGTTGCCAATATTTGCGCCTACGTCGACGATCGTCTGACCATCAGAAACATATTGCCCAAGCAACTCTAACTCATGTTGCTTATAGAGCTTGCCTAAGTAGTGCTGCTTCTGAACGACATCATTTTTATTGGTGATGTGGAACACATACTCATTGTCTCGAAATGAAAAAAGTGCACGATCTTCAACGTGGCGGATATCTGTATCTGGATTAGTTTTATAGCTGCCGGGCGTTGCAAACCCCCGCACAGCAGCTTCACTGAATGATTTTTCTATATCAAGAAAATCACAAATTTGATTGGCAGCTTCAACCGGATCCAGGATCGCTTTTTCATATGAGATCATAAGCTGAGGGCCAGATAGATTTCTGGTAACTTCGATGTTTTGTTCCTGGATTTTATGAGCCCAATGTAGCGCATCATGAATAGACTCGCCGCTGTGGCGGCGACGCGATGAAGAAGCAAATACATCTCTCCACACAATTATATAGTGCGGGTTGATCAGGTATTCTTGTATAATAGGCAAGTAAATGGCCGCTCTCGGGTACTTCCAGCCCCATACGGATTTCGTCCGATTTCTTTCTGCTATCGACAAGACCATATCTTCAATAGGCACCCCTACGAAGGCTTGATCTTCCAAATTGGTCGGCAGGTCATTTCCCAGAGAAATACCACAACGTTGAACTATACCGGCCACCATCGTCGTTCCGCCTCGCGGCACGCCAAGGACAACAACCGTTTTCTCGGTAATCGCCTTGTCCTCTACCATCGAGGGAGACGATGCATCGGAGTCAATAGAAATGAGTTTGCCCTCTATGCTGTCTAATTGCTCAGCCACAATATTCTTTTAGTTCACTCTGGCTTCAAGTTAGTGCACCGGGAATCGCGCCGCAAGCTCATCTCGTATTCGTTCATGTGAGTTAGCTGATGCAGTGTCACCGGTACCAATTGCGAAGCAAGTAGACAAAGGCCATATCGACCTTAGCAGCGAAGCAGCATTCGTGTTTGCGGAATTTTATCATCAATCAAGCCCTTCATTCAGCGGTCCGGATACGTCTTTGCAATTCTAAACGCACCTTGTTACATCGACGAGTTGGATGACGAGTTTAACTTTTGATCCAAGTGATTGGATACCAGTCTTCCTATAGGTAAAGGGCGAAAAGACATACCAATATGATACCATTGAGGTAACTGGGCAAATTATAAAGTAGAGTTTAGCCGTTTTGATATTGAAGAACGCCATTTCACCCAAAGAGTTGCGATACCGCGCTCCGTTATACCATGAACGCGTGCCTTTTGTGGTTCTCTGGTCGGAAAAAGCTGCCTGTACGACAGTTGTAAAGTGGTTCTTCAGCCAAGCCGGCCTTCTTCGTAGAGCCTTGAGCTATCACAGATGGATACACAACTACGAGAACGAAGTTTTTAAGGCTGATGACGACTATCTGGATAGATGTGCAAACGCTATCAATGAAGGCAAACCGGTCATTAAGTTCGTCAGGGACCCTTACGCGCGCCTGTACAGCGGGTTCTTGGAGACTTGCCGTCGGCGCGTATTAACGGATGGGGAACACTGGTCGGCGTTGGCACGCAAAGCTGTCTTGACCGACCTTCTGGGTAAAGATAGCGAACTAGAGTATGCTTACTCGTTTATACAATTCGTAAAATGGATTGATCGATCGAAATCAGAAAATTTAGATCCTCATATTGGGCAGCAATTTCAATCATATGAACGCAAGGTCGATATAGAATTGGTGAGGCTAGATGGTTCTAATTCAGTTTTCCAGGAACTCGAAAAAAGGTATGGCCTAAAAGACACATATGGGCGACCAGCCATCTACAAATCGGGACACCACCACGTGAAGCAGCAGCGCTCAATTGAAGAACAAGTTCGCTCTTTAAATCTCGGCATGCCTGTTTTGCGTGATATTAAATTCGACATCTATGACGTTACTCCCCAAGCAATAGCAATGACCGAAGCTGGCGAAATTATTAGGAAAATTTTTCAAGCCGATTTTGATGCTTATGGGTACGACTAAGCATATGTCTGATGACCTTCACTCCGCGGATTTAAGTGCGACTGCAAAACATCGGCGATCAGATTTGATGCGCCGCCACGATAATGTAATTGACGACCTGATGGCGGGGATGAAACTGCACCATCTTTGGCGCGCACTTGCATGGGAAGATCTCATTCAAAGGTATCGAAGCTCAACTCTTGGGATTGTTTGGATTGCCGTTTCGTTCTGGGCGATGGTCGCAATTTTTGTGATTTTGTTCGGTCGTACATCTCCCAACCTCACGCAATTTGGATACATGATTTATCTTGCAACGGGATTATGTGCTTGGAATTTCATTCAAGCAGGCGTCACGAAAGGCTCCGCAGTTTTTGCAGGCAATGGTGGATGGATCCGCTCTACACCTGCACCGCTGAGTATTCTCGTTTATAGGTCTGTATTGGCAGTTATCTACGAAGTACTAATAATTTTCGTTTTGGTCGTTCCGCTAGCGCTTTACTTCCACATTCCTGATCTCGTTGGTGTAGGAATAATCCTTATTGGCGTTATTTTGTTTGTTCTGAATCTTGTCTTCTTGAGCCTTTTTCTCGGTGCCATCGGTGCCTGGTCAGCTGATTTCCAACAAATATTATTAGCCGTTATGCGTATAGCATTTTTCGCAACACCGATTTTTTGGGAGTTTGAACCTTCGGTTGGGTTGCGCCGTGCGATGGGCCTCTATAATCCTTTCACACATTTTGTCGCTCTTATTCGCGAGCCTCTAATGGGGCATACACCTACAGCGATAAACTGGGCCGTCGTTGGGGTAGCAACGCTGTTCGTTCTCGTTGCCGGAACAATAACCTTTAAATACTCTAGAAAACGATTGGCTGCCTGGGTGTAGATCATGTCCCGTGTATTGCTAGAAGACGCTTGTTTTTCATTCCCGATCAGAATCTCTCATCGCCGGGAGCTTGGCAAACTGGAAGGTGCCCATGATCCTCGTATATTGCTTGATCGGTCAAAAAAACCTCGCTATTTTCAGGTTCTTCGAAACATCAGCTTTGAGCTTAAAACCGGAGATCGTTTGGCAATAATTGGTCGAAACGGGTCAGGTAAGTCCACGCTGCTCCGCTTGATCCATGGGGTCTATCTACCAGATTACGGGCGAAGAGAACTGGAAGGCGAAACAGATGCGCTTTTTGAATTAAATGCTGGCGTACGACCACTTGCTACCGGCTATCAGAATATCATTTATGGTGGCCTCATGCGAGGTCACCACAGAGACCTAATTGAAGAGAAAGCACCTGAGATCGCTGAATTTAGTCAGCTCGGTGAGTTTATACACTTGCCGATCAGTACGTATTCGGCCGGAATGCGAATGCGGCTTCTGTTCGGCATAGCGACAGCGTTTGATCCTGATATATTATTACTGGATGAATGGATTTCCGCGGGTGATGCGCAGTTTCGCGCGAAAGCCGAGCAGCGCATGAACGACCTTGTGGAGCGTGCAGGAATAATCGTACTCGCATCTCATTCCTTTCGGCTGCTCCGCGCAACCTGTAACAAAGCGCTTTGGCTAGAGCAGGGGAAAATCGTGAGATTTGGAGATATGGAAGAAGTGTTTCATCAATTTGATGAGGCTATTCAAAAAGGCATTGCCGAGATTCCATCACATTAGACGTGACGATTGAACACGATGAGCATGTTCTCTAAGACGCAGAAAACCCATGTAACAGAGATAAATTATGATTTCCGAGTTCGCAAAATTCTGTCTGCAAAACATCGATCATTCTTTTGGTCAAAATT
Organism: Hyphomonadaceae bacterium; assembly: GCA_965263325.1. Taxonomy (GTDB): domain Bacteria; phylum Pseudomonadota; class Alphaproteobacteria; order Caulobacterales; family Hyphomonadaceae; genus CBDHGY01. Next base: position 578,881 of record CBDHGY010000002.1, read on the forward strand.
TCCAAGATTTGTTTGGTCTCTGGGCGTCGGACGGAAAAGTTGATGGTTATTTTGTTGAGTTCGGCGCTCTGAACGGCCGTGATTTTTCGAATTCTTACTTGCTTGAGAAGCTTGGCTGGAATGGTATCGTGGCTGAGCCACACCCAAACTATACCAAACGAGTAGCGGCGGTTCGTAATTGCCACTTTTCTCCGCTATGCGTATTTGACTCCACAGGTGATGTGGTGACGTTCAGGATGGTAAACGGCCGCCCAGCAATGTCTGGTATTGCAGCCACACAGCTTAACGCCCAAGCTGAGCACCGAAATAAGTTTACAGAAGTTGAGATAGGTACCATCACGCTCGATGATCTGCTAGATAAATACGCTGCACCTGAGATAATCGACTTCATGTCTATAGATACTGAGGGTTCCGAGTTTCGGATTTTGAGTGCCTTTGATTTTTCGAAGCGCTTTGTCCGGTCATTTTGTATCGAGCACAATTTTGAGCAGCAAAATGATCTGTCAAATCTCATGATCAGAAATGGTTACAAACAGTGTTTTCCCGAGCTTTCCGCTCACGATGATTGGTGGATACATAAAAGTGTACAGCAGAATGGAATACCTAAAGATCTGAATATTTCCGCGCGATCACCGGAAGTGTTTGAGCCAAATCTCGATAAAAGGCGCGCTGCGTTGCACAAAGTGATGACGGAATGAAGTTGCGCAGTTCGAGGCATTTATAGAATTCGGACACTCTAATGCCAGCTGCTTAAACGTTCACTATATTGTTATCCGGTCGCGAGCCGGTAGTATAACTCTACGAGTTCATTCGCCTGTTTATCGGAACCAGATATTTTTATTTGACTACAGGGTTGCTTGTAGCGATCCGGATTGTCATTTACCCTAGTGAGTAATTGATTCCATTCTACTGAATTGCCCGGATCAAATTTGTGACCATTTTCGTTTTCGACAACATCGCTTGCGGCTGCACCCCTATTGGAAGCCAGCAACCAACACTCTGTTCGCAGGGCCTCTCGTGCGACAAGACCAAAGCTCTCTGGCCATAAGGACGGTACAATAACGACATTCAAGCGTTGAAAAAGTTCGGCAATCTCAGCCTGCGGAATAAAACCGGTCCGCTCAACCTCTGTGGTTCCCCAATATTCGGTGATCGAACTAGCCTTTGGAAGCGAATGATCAATCAGGATGAGCTTGAGGTTTGGATATTCACCTCTCGATAGGGCAGCGCGCAGTTCATAATAACCCTTAGCGTGTGATACACCAGCCAAGTAACCAATAGTAACTTTGTCAGTGGGAACTTTTGGAAGAACATCAAACTCAGTCACACCATTTTCGATTACGCCGATGTCTGTAAGGCCAGTATTTTCAATAACTTCCCGAAATGCATCTGACACCGTCAGAACTTTGGCTGCACCTTCTAATGCGGACCTTAACGCCGCTTGGCGAATGACAGCGCGATCTCCAAATAAATGTCGTGTCACTTCGGGGTCGTTGTAATTATATGTTCTTACCACTCCGGTTTTATCGATTAGGAACTGGTAATCAGAAATCCACCACCCGTCATGCATAGTTATGAGGTAGGGGATTTCACGATCTTTGGCTTCCAACACTATTTCGCTGCTTAGGCGCTGAATACAATGGAAGTGAATGAGGTCAGGGCAATAGTAATCAACAAACGAACTAAAACGCTCCCGGATTTTCTTGTCAGAGATGATAAAATCGCTGTTTGCTATGGGTTGCGTCGCCACTGATTGAACTAGCGTTTTTCCAACGCGATAGTTTCTTGTTATATAGGGCTTCGGACTGCCGTTCAGCGAACAAAAGACAGCCGTCTCACTGATGCGAGCATCTTTGTTAAACGCTGAAATATTGTCTTCAACAACGCGTGTGGCTCCACCAATCGACTGCGGATTAAAAAACACATTGCTAACCAACAGTCTCATGATGATGCCTTTTGGCGAATAACCTGCGCGGCACGTTCGGTCAAATCAAGAAGTGAGGAGTGCAACTCTTTTGATAATCGATCCAGACCATAGTCACGTAGTACCTTTTCCTTCGCAGCTTGGCCTATGCTCTCCCTAAGTTCTCTGTTTTCGCAAAGCAAACTGAGTTGGCGCACCCAATCATCTTTGGTGCTTGCGAGTGCGCCATCTGAACCATCGGAAATGATTTCCATCATTGTGGCCGTCTCGCTAACGACTGATGGTATGCCCAGCATGCCGGCCTCCATCCATTTGATTTCGCTTTTACAATCTGTCAGCAGGCTTTTCTTGAGAACTGCAACATTGATGTCTGCCTCACTCAGCGCATTCCAATATTGAGAGATGTCCCATTCCGGCTGAGACTGAAACACCCGGTCAGGAAATCGTTTTTCAATGTTTGCTGTATCGACATAACCTACGGCATGGAATTCTACGTTGCCGTATTTTTCCATGACAATTTCAAGGGCAGCAATAAATACTTCAGAATAAAAATCCTTATGAGCTCGCGTACCCGATCCATAGAACAGTTTGATCGCTGGTGACCGAGCCGCGTCGTCTTTTTCAATTGAAGCTATAGCCTTGTAGTGCGGCGCACTCAGCGCATTGCGGTGCACAATTACTTCTCCAGTTTTGACGTAACGAGCGAGTTCTTTCGCTAAGCTCGGCGTTGAGGCTAAACCATGCGTGCAAAGGCGTGCGAGCCCCCCTGTATACGAAGCAGACATTATCAGGCCGTTATGTTCTTCGGTCGACATGCTTCCGTCAAAGGCTTCAATGTCTTCTGGATAGTGTTCTGGATCGAATAAGAAGTCATCAATTTCGTAGATGGTTGGTCTCCCAAGCGCATTCGCGGTTTTGACAAAACGTATGATTTCCAAGAACGCTGGGACACGATAGATGATCCAAGCATCATAATTGCCCGCCACATGTAGAGCTTCTCCAGCATCTTCGCGGAAGTCATAAACATCAACAATGACGCCTGCTTTCTGCAATTGCTCAACCTTCTGATCTACCCGGTACAATTTGCATTGTGGAAGGAAATTATCCGCCAGAATGCCGATGCGCAGCTGCCGATCATCACAAGGGAGTTGAGCATAACCACTTTGTTCACTTACACCGAACAACCGTAGGTTATCATGAGCGCTCGCGATCGACTTGTCCAATTCAAGGAGCGCGGTTTCTCTTTGGCCCAATTCCAGGAAACGCGCGGCGCGTCTGCGATTCGCGGCAAAAATTTCACTGTTAAGCTTGTACGCTTCACCTTCGGTCCAAAAACTATCACTTTCAATTTCTGTGGCTCGGTGCATATTCTCTATTGCCGATCCAGCATTACCTAATCGCTTTTCAAGTTGGCTTTGATGATAGTTAAGCCAGAACTGCGTCTCTGGAACCAAACTTGTTTGTCCATTCAGCAGGTACTTAGCACCCAATAATCGGTCCAACTGGATGTAGTTTTTTGCGATGAGGATCCTCAGCCGTTCGTTATCTACACCATGAATAAGAGCTTTTTCTGCCGCATGGAATGCTTGCGCTGGGTTGGATTGAGCGAGACTTTCAATGGCGTCTACTATTGCCATAACGACATCCTCTGGGATGTCGAATCCGAAACGCCCCTCAGGAATGCCGGACACAATGAAGTGGTGCAGAACTTTTTCATTGCTCCAGGTTGAAGGAATGTCTGTGTAAGCGAGTTTGTAGAATTGATAGGGAAAACTGTGTGAAATTCGGGTCGCTCGGCATCCATGATGCTTTAACAAATGTGCTTCGCTGATAAAGTGTCCCTGAATAAATGCTGAGTTAAGCCAGTGAGAATAGGCGTCTTCGTCCGAAAGATCTGCTATATCTGAGTACAATGATCGAAAAAAATCCAAATCTGGAACGAGATGAAAATCGAGAGGCTGAAGAGCACGATAACCTTCAGAGAGAAGGTACTCCACAGCATCTTTTTCGTTCTCATATACAGTGGCCGTATCATTTAGCGCGTTAAATGCGATCAATTCACACTGCTGTTCGAGCAACTCCTGCGCAGACATTCGAGGCGCACTAAGTCGCGTAGAAATCGTACCGAAAGCGCGTCGCCAATAGCTTTTGATGCGCGAGACGGCTCTTTTTAAAAAATTTTGAGAAGTTCTATGAACCTTATATAAAGCCTCCAGATCTTGTTTGGATGGCAATCTACCTAGCTCATCGATGACAATCATTCTCGCTGCTTCAGCCCGCGTATGTTGCGAGGGAGCGCGGCCTTCATTTATGCCCGATAGAATGAAGTGCCCCAATGGCTCTATGCCTGCTCTAGAGACGTCTTCGTTCGCGTCAAGGTAGTAACCCTGCTCAAAAACAGCTTCGAGTTTTTCTAGGATTTTTTGAGCCTGACTACGGTTCACAATCTGCACTGGTGCCTCTCAGATTCCTCGCTCGCCTTGAACGAAAACACTCGCTGATGCAACGTTTTCTACGACTCCACTATATCCAATGGCCTAGTTAGACTAGAGAAGCCCGAATTTCTAAGAACTCTCGCGCTAGGAGCAGAAAAATTCAGGCACTTGCAATTTCTTCTCAAATTTTGTCAGAGCAGTGCCTTCGACGAAGACAGGGTGGTCTATGGCTGAAATTTTAATTTGCGGGATGGAGCACTCCGGTACCACTCTCTTGAGTGATCTCGTTCGCCAGACAGGCAAATTTGAGTCGGGTTTTGAATGCGGTGTACTCCTCGCTGAGACACCTCACGAATTTATGAACGTATCCCCTTTTTACAACAATATGCTGGCCGGATGGAAGATAAGCCAGGAAGAGCTCGATCATTGCTGTGATACGGACTCTTTTGACGAATTTTACGATAGGCTAAAAGACTGCTCAGAGCTGTTAACCGGCGATCTTGAGATTTTTGACAAAACACCGCGCTACATCGCAAATCTTGAGCATGTGGCTAAACGCTCGACAGCTCAAATACTCGCCATCTACAAAGATCCACGCGCGTCAGTGTATTCAGACTATAAACGCGCGGGTAGCAAGCCATTTGGCCCATGGTTTGAAAGTTACGCGCCAAACAAGATTAAGTACATGAAGCGTTGCTATTCCGGCAATACGTTCGGAGAAACTCTCGGCAAAAGGTACCTTTCAATCTCGCTTGAAGACCTTTGTTTCAGGGCATTTGAAACTGCGGAAAAGATGTTTTCGCATCTCGGGCTTCAATTCGATCTAGACTATTTACTATTCAACAAATTGCGTTATGCCAATACGAGAGCTAAATTTGTGTCCGCTGAAATTACATTGGAATATCGACGCGGCTTTTCCAAAGCGCAGCAAAAGTCAATCGAAGACGCTTTTTCTGAATTTTCAGAGTGGTTCTTTCAATAACCAGGCTTCAGGCACATCTAAGCCCATTTTTTTTACCGCTTCAGTCTGTTGTTTGTGATACGTCAGTGCCGCTCTTCTTAAATTCTCCGGAATAGGGGAGGGGGCGGTCGCGTTGATTACGGCCCCCAATCTTTGTTTCGAATAAGCACGCTTTTCGATACCAAGAAATTCTTCGATGCTCATTAGAGCGCTTCCCGGATCCTCCCGAACCTGCTCAAAGAACATCACCTTTAACTCATGGGGGTGCAGGTTGTTCTGAAGATTGTTGAGCGCCTTACTGTAGTCGCCAAATGGCAAAATACCTGGTGAATTCATTTGTTGAATCCAGTCAGCTTCTGACATGTTGGGATTAGGTGCATCCAAACCGGCAAACACATTGTGAAACTTTAGATGCGACCATAAACGATGAATAGGGCTTCGCAATGAGTACACTACGCGTATTTCTTTCGCGAGTTGTCTCACAAGCCCCCACTGCGAAGCATCAAGCAAGCAATAGAGATTGGAAAAATCAGCGGCGTATTGCCAGTCTTGTTTCTTTGTGAAAAGTTCTTCGTACCACTCCGGGGACACGTCACCTGCTAAATACTGAAGCCCATACCAAGCGATATTCCCCCTGACACGATCATTTAGTCGCTCTGCATTCACGTTACGCATGACGCGTTTGAAACGATCCACTCTTTGGGTAAGGAGCATGGGTCCAATGTCACCATCTGGATCAGCAAAATAATGAATTTCTTTTTCGGGAGTAAAAAATATTTCCGGGTGATCAGCCAATTGATGTCTAAGCCAAGTTGTGCCAGCTTTCATTGCGCCAACACTGAGAAAGAGTTTTTCAATCATTTGGTTTTTAGCCTACTCACTTTTTGGAGATCCCAGTTCGTAAGAATAGCGCAACAAGCGAAGTGTAACAATTTTCGCCACTTGGAATGTTTATGTCAAATAAATCAAGTTTAGGTATTGTGTATGCTTACCTATTGTTTGCTGGACTGACGTTCGGGCTAAGTTATTTTGTCACTAAACCACCCCCATTAGCCTGGTCGGTTCTGCTCGCGAACTTCCTTATCGCACTTATCGCATTTGATATAAAAACGTATAGACTACCCAATTTTCTAACTCTCACACTGGCACCTTTAGGCGTTTTTTATGTTGCGTTAACGGGTCAATCAGTAATTTCGTCGATCACCGGCGGTGCCTTAGCTTATGGCTTGCTTTGGGGTGTTGCAGCTTATTGGCGATACTTTAAGGGATATGAAGGGTTGGGGCTGGGCGATGCAAAACTCCTATGTGCAAGTGGTTGCTGGCTTGGTCTGCATTCAGTTCCGATTGTGCTTCTAGTTGCCTCATTATTGGGTATTGTGCATTTCTTGATGGTTGGGGGCAAAGATTCTGAATTAATAGCCAGCAAGTTAGTCATACCTTTTGGTCCTTCCATTGCTCTTAGTTTTTGGAGTGTCTGGTTTCTGACAAGTGGAAAACTCAACATTCAGTTGTTCTGAAACGGTCTCAATGTGCTGGCGATCTTGAGACCCGGAATATTTGGTCATTGCAACCATCGTTATTTGATGAATTCACTATGGCGAGTTTGGCCTGCCCAATTGAGGTGATCCACGGTAATTGTTAGACCGGCGGTTGGTTGAGGTGCTTGGGTAGAGTGGTCCGGACACGGCGTAAAATGCAGCGGACATGAGGAAGACCAGAATTAGTGAAGTGGCTCTAAGACTAAACGTCAATTTGACGATCTAACTAACGTCGAATTAACGACTAACTCGAAACTGATTTTTAAGAAATATCTTGGTTTCGGCCGGTGTTAAGCACTTGGTTAGATCATCATTTCCGATTATCCCGGTTCTGTGAGTGGTTGGTTAGGAAAATAAATGCCAAAGGTGTCGGTGATCATAATAAGTTACAATATGTCTCGAGAAATTCCTCGAACAGTTGAATCGTTTCTACCTCCTTATCAGCAGCGATTGGCATCGGAAGATGTGGAAATACTTGTTATGGAAAATGGCTCCACACAACCAATATCAAATTTTACCCGAGATAGATGGCCAAGTAATGTGAAATATATCGAGGTTCCGGATGCGCAATCATCTCCGGCCCGAGCGCTCAACTTGGGAGCCAATATTGCTAGAGCACCAGTTGTCTGTCCTGTTATTGATGGCGCAAGAATGGCAAGCCCGGGTTTATTGGCTACTGGTTTGCAGGCACTCAACATGTTCGAGCGCACATTTGCAGCGTCTGTGGGGTTTCACCTTGGCCACAAGTTACAGCAACAAGCCATCAAAGAAGGCTATAATAGAGATCTGGAAGATGCGCTGTTGCGCGATATACGATGGCCTACTGACGGGTACCGATTGTTTGAGATTGCTGCGCCGGGCGGTTCATCGCAATATACGTGGTTTGGCGCTTTAGCTGAATCCAACGCTCCATTGCTTCGTAAGTCGCTATATGAAGAATTAGGCGGATATGATGAAGCGTTTGATCTTCCTGGTGGCGGCTTGGTAAATCTTGATTTTCTTAGTCGCGCACTCGAACTTGATGATCTCGAATATGTATTATTGTTAGGAGAGGCAACATTTCATCAAATTCACGGTGGAGTAACAACATCTGCAGACATAGGAAAAACTGACGGCAGTGGTAGCTCAATATGGGACACCTATGTGCGCCAATATAAGGACATTCGCGCGAAAAATTATTCCAAACCCATTCGTAAGCCAATTTTATTTGGGAAGTTTCCAGAAAAAGCGGCAAACATCGCCCAAAAAGGACTGACGCATCTAATAAATCACTCGTCAAAATGATGCGGTTAGCCCACCAGTTTCTTACAGATGTCTACTCTGTGTTACGGTCCCAATCACAGATTGTTATTCACAAAAACGCAATTTTTTGGACAAGAATGACATTTGTTTTACAAGTTTGCCATACCCCCGCCGACGAACATTGCGTTACAGAAGCAATTCTTCCGCAAGTTATATGTTGGAAATTGACTTTAGTTCGTTGGGAGCTACTGCTCTGCTACCAAGATTAGAGGGTAAACCAACAATGAGTGATACTGGCAACGCGAGTCGGAAACCTCAGGAGCGCACTGTCGAAAGACTCTTCGATAACGCATTTTATATAATTCAAGAGCCAAATCGTTCGGTTTATTCAAAAGAGGAGAATCTAACTCATTATCTTCAAGAGGGCTGGAAGATGGGGCTGCAACCCGCAGCCTGGTTCGACGTTGGCTATTACTTAAACAGGAGCCCAGACGTTTCCGAGGCGAGCGTTGAGCCTTTTGGACACTATTTGAAGTACGGAATACTGGAAGGCCGCGCCCCGGGCCCCGAACAGAGTCTAGATGAAGAGAGTGCGAAACTATTGCAGTCTATTCAACCGTATGACGCAAACTATCTCAATAAGATAGAGGAGTGGTTTGATGACGAGCACTATATTGAGCAACTACCCGTATGCCGATTGAATCATTGTGACCCAAAAATGCACTATCTTTCGTTTGGTTGGAAGATGGGACTAAACCCCAACAAGTGGTTTGATGGCGCGTTTTACTTGGAACAATTCGAAGACGCTGAGGATTACCCCCATTCACCCTTCACTCACTTTCTTGAAATCGGCCGGTTTCAAGGTCGAGCGGCGAACAGTCAATATTTTGACTCTTCTCCCGTAGTTCCGGTGACGTACAGCGAGCAAGCAAATAGTATTAGGCCTCATTTTGACGAACAGTATTATATCGAACAAATGAGTGAAAAGGACCGGCTTGGATATGACCCACTTGCCCACTATTGCGCGATTGGTTGGCGATTAGGCTTATGCCCAAACAGGTGGTTTGATCCAAAATTTTATGTAGGAATTAATTCAGATGTTAGGGAAAGTGTTATTGAGCCGCTATACCATTTTATCCGATGGGGGGTGCTAGAAGGACGACGCCCTAACCCTAACGACGAGTATCCAAGTTATATTCTCGGGGTTGATCAGGAAGTTCGTTCCTGCATTGCTGGAAAGTTCGACCCGTTACATTACGCCATACAAAAAGATGTGCCACAAAATAGTGATATTAAACTAATAGATCATTATATTAGTTTTGGCGAAGAACTCGGCCTCAGCCCATCTCCAGACTTCGACCCCCGCAAATACGTGGAACGTTACTATTGGGGCAATCGTCCAGCTAAAGGAGCTTTTTACAATTATTTGCAACATGGCAAGCAAATGGGTTACGTCGCTTCTTCGCCGCGGATTGTTCTTAAACCCCTAAATAGAAATGAACTTCGAGAATTATACAGCGAACACATAGACATCGGCGACTACCAGAACAGGCACGAAGACTTAGCCAAGTTTGAGGGAGACTTATTAGATCATTTTATAATTTACGGTGAACAAGAGGGACGAAGGCCATTCGCAAATTTCGATCCAGAGCAATATCGTAGCCAATTCATGCACTCTGCCGACAGCGACGGTCGTCCTTTAGAACACTATTTGAGATATGGTCTACGCAATGGGTTTGAATCTGGACCCAATGCAAATTTAAATTACGATCCGAGTGCACGCGTCAACAAAACAAACACACTGCAGAGCTTTTTTCGCGCCCAATCAAAACATGACGATATCAATACAAGCCGAACACTTCTTGCTCAAAAAAAATTAGATATTCACTTCGTCATTCCTGATTTCACGAAAGGAAGCGGCGGCCATATGACGATATTCCGGATTATTAAATGGCTTGAATTTTTTGGTCACAAATTGTCTATCTGGATCCTTAACCCATCATTCCACGGCTCACCAGAAGAAGCCCGTGACACGATAATTAAATCATTCCAGCCAATTAAATCGAATATAAATTTTGTGTCGGATGCTTTAAGCGAGCAAGGAGGCGACATTCTGTTTGCGACTGCGTGGCAAACTTCAGCAACTGTGCGTTTGGCCGACAATTTTGGCAGGAAGTTTTACTTAATTCAAGACCATGAGACTGAGTTTTACCCAACCGGGACTGATTCCATGCTGTCGAAACTATCCTACCAGTGGGGTTTCGATTGTATTTGTGCCAGTCCATGGTTGGCGCAATTGATGAGCAATTACGGTTCCTGGGCGAGACCGTTTTGGTTGGCTTATGATCAAAACACTTACTCGCCGCCGTTAAGTAAGCGAGAAAATGGTGTTCCGCGACTCGCGGTTTATGCCCGTCATTTTACTGCAAGGCGCGCCGTGGAGCTCGTTGTATTAGCATTACAAGAACTTGCCTTAGAAGGCCTTCAGTTTCATGTGGACTTTTTCGGGGCCGACTATGATGTTTCAACCTGCCCATTCTCTGCAACATCCCATGGTGTACTGTCGGAGATTGAGCTCGCAGAATTGTACAAAATGTGCGACATTGGGGTTTGTTTTTCTGCGACCAATTATTCCTTGGTGCCAAAAGAAATGATGGGGACGGGGCTCCCGGTTGTAGAACTAAATAGTCCTTGTTCTCAAGCAATTTATCCAGAAGATGCCGTGTTGAAAGTCGGACCGGATCCAGTCGAGATTGTGAACGGACTTCGTAATATTCTTACAAACGCCGAGATCCGAAAACAAATTAGTAGTAGCGGTCAAAGTTGGGCCAGCCAATTTACTTGGGGCCAATCCGCAAAGATGATTGAAGACGCGATTTATGAACGAATTGGAGAGCAAAAGGGCGAGGAAAAACCAACTACAATTTTGGCAGCTAACACTTTTACTGATCCTCGCAACAAAAAGGCTACTGTGATTATCCCCACTTATAACGGAGGTGACCTACTTCTAGAGGTCTGTAATCGCGTCCAGAGTCAATTGTCTCCTTGGCCTTTTGATGTGTTGATTATTGATAGTTCGTCTACAGATGGAACTTTCGAAACTCTAAAAGAACGCTTTCCGGAATTTCGTTTTATCCAAATTCCGCAGTCAGAGTTTTCTCATGGAAGAACGCGAAACTCAGCGATCTCGGAAACCGATACCGAGTTTGTTTGCTTTCTAACCCAAGATGCGCTCCCAAACGATGATTATTGGCTCTACAATCTTGTAACAACGACCGAAGCCTACCCAAGTGCCGCCGGAAGTTTTGGACAGCACATCGCTCATGACAACGCAGAGGCTTTTACTAAACGAGACCTTGCTTTGTTCTTTCGCGAGTTCAATGAAGGACCTGTGCGTTTTCATCGTGGTATGAACAAGACTTTGTGGAATTTGCAGGATCGACCGTATATCCAGAGGTTGCACTACTTTAGCGATAATAATTCCTGTTTACGTCGCTCTGTTTGGGAGCAGATTCCATATCCTGATGTCGAATATGGTGAAGATCAGGCTTGGGCGTTGGAGATTATTCGAAGCGGTTTCGAAAAAATATACGCCCGATCCGCCATTGTTAAGCATTCTCATGATTACGACTTGCAAGAAACTTTTGATCGGGCAAAAACAGAAGCGGACTTTTTCAAAAATTATTTTGGGTACGCTCTACTATCGGATAGCGAAACTTTGCAGACGTCTTTGAAAAACCGAAATCATCAAGATCGACTTTGGGCAGAAGAAAATAATCTGTCAGAGTCGGCGCTAGCATATAGAGTGAAACAGAACGAAGCGCATTTGCGCGGCTGGCTTGCTGGAACACTCGGCGAACCAAAAACGGATGGGAAATTTTAATTTCCCAGCATTTATGCTGAAAATTCGCTCCTGCACAATAAATACATGAATATGAAGCGCGCAGAATCAGCGTGTTTTACCAATTCGTTCTACATTTTGATTTGCCTATATTTGTTTTGAACCAGTTCGGGTTGTAAGCTGAGAACGCCAAAATAGAAAGGACGGAGATTTGGAAAGAGCGATCATATTTGTACTTGGTATGCATCGCTCCGGAACCTCGTTGCTGTCCCAGATACTGGGGCACAAAATAGGAGGTTTTCCCGATAAGCTGATCGGCGCAAATAAGGACAATCCGGCAGGTCATTGGGAGCCGGAAGAAATGGTTCGCATAAACAATCTTCTTCTAGCGCATTCAAATCGATTTTGGGCCGATCCGAAACCACTTGAAAAATTTTGGGCAACAAATCCGAAGGTTGTTGATTTAGAAGAAACTGCTCGCACGTGGTTGCTCCAACAGATGGAAAAAAATCCGGTTATCGTACTAAAGGATCCGCGGCTGTCACTGGTGCTACCTTTCTGGCATAATCTACTAGCGGACTTAAGCAGGATTGCTTATCACTTCGTTGGTTGTCGCCATCCATACGAGGTCGCATTATCCTTAAACACTAGAGACAATATTAGCATAGACCATGGGTTATCACTGTGGAATACCTACATGTTGTTTGCTGAAAAACACACCCGCGGACATAAAAGAGCACTCATCCATTATGATGAGTTGATCTCCGATACGCGAAGAACTCTTGGGAGCGCTCTTCGACAAGCCGATATCAGTGTGCGTTCAGTCGACAAAGTTATTTCGGATGATATGCGTTCCCTTGTCGTTCCATCGCTAAAGCGCCAATCGGCAAGAGAAGCAGTCGAGTTGAACGCAAGTCAAAACTCAATAACCTCAAAGTTATATAAGCAACTGAAGAGGGACGGCTTCAATTGTTCCGATCGATATTTTGAAACAACTTTGAATAACTGGATAGGCATTTACAATGAAATGGATGTAGGGGCGGGTGCATCTCAAATTGTCAAGGAAATGCCAGCATGGAACGAGTTTAAGGCTAATTACACTTTAGAGCATTTTGGTGACCTAACGACGTCCATTCAGTATATGGAACTAGCTATTTTAGCCGCACCAAAGAAAGTGCGGTATTTGCACAGACTTATTGATTTGTATATGTCTGCAAATGAACTTGAAAAGGCACTGAATATAACGGCGCGCGCTATTGAAATTGATCCAGATGCAGACTGGGTATATATTCGACAGTCGCAAATCTATTGGCAAACAAAGAATTTCGCAGCTGCTGAACTGGCCGCAAAATTAGCGGTAGATCTTGCTCCATATCGAGCAAAAAATTGGGTTCACCTGGGAAACATATTTTTGAAGTCTAACAAACTATCGGAAGCGCTAACATCATCCGATGAAGCGCTACAGATTGATCAGAATTTTGTATCAGCCTTTGTGTTGCGTTCACAGGTGCTGGCAAAAAGAAACGAATTAGCCGATGCTATTAAAGCAGCTAGACACGCAGCTCGATTGGCACCCCAAAGGCTAGATTTAAGTCAACATTTGTTTCGGTTAGAAAAAAAACATAATTGTGTGTAGACAATCCTCCGACTGATTTACCGGAATAGGCTTCGTCTGTACCATCGGATTGCACCGCACACTTTGCGAGACGTAAACTGCTTTTGCAGTTTCACTATATTGGAGAATAAAGGCGTATTGATTGCAAAAAGTTACAAATGAACTATGCAATTCATTTTGGTTCCAAATTTTGACACTAACAGTAAGGTCAGTAGTTGAATAATCAAACTATAATTCTTTGTGCTACTCAACGTTGTGGATCTACGCTAGTAGTGGAGGACATGCGCAATTCTGGACAGCTTGGGAATCCGGAAGAGTGGTTTATCTCATGGGACCCTGATAATTCTACACGAAACTGGCAGGAGCAGTTAACTGGAGTTCTCGATCGCGCGACCGATTCGTTCGGTACAGCAGCAGTTAAGGTGATGGCAAATCAATTACCGAGTATTGATCGTTGTTTGTCAGGCCAATCTGAAGCAACTCCTCAATTTGATAATTTTTATAAAGCGTTTTCCAAGGCTATATGGATCCGTCTCTTTCGGGGGAATGTTGTTTATCAGTCAATTTCGAGAATCATGTCCAGGCAAACAGGAATAAACCATGCAACAAAGTCTCTGAACGAAGAACATTTTGCGGGTAACTTATTAAAAGGATACGCGGATGACTACAATGACGGGACCAAGTACAGTTTCAACGAAATCCTGAAAGAAATAGTCGCTATAAATATTGAAAATCTAGTTTGGCAAGATTTTTTCGATAGGCATTTAATAAAGCCGCTCGAATTGCAATATGAATATGTATCAAACGACAAGGATATGAAGCACATTGATCAAATGGGTGCATTAATTAACCGGCATCATCTTCAAAAACTTCCTCGTAAAATGGTCAAACTAGGAAACCAAACAAATGATGAATGGTATCATCGGTTTATGTCCGATATGGTTGGGTGCCGATTTCGTGGATTTGAGATTAAATAGCAAACCGTTTCGGTTTTAGAAAAGCTGATAAAAGACATTTTAGGAGTGCGATATGCCGAAAAAAGGACACGGTTCGAATTCGGACTCGAATTTCGAAATTGATGGTGCCTTTATTAGTGCCACTAAAAAAATTGCGAGGAGGTGGGCGGATACACCTTATTATGATGCGGTTGAAAAAACGGCTAGGAACCAGTGGAAAAATCTTATTCTACCTTTTTTGCACGGGTATACTACTGATTTCTCTCATGTTCTTGAACTTGCACCGGGACACGGTCGTATTACCGAAATACTTCTAAGTGAAGCGCAAAGTGTAACTGCTATCGATGTGAACAGCGAGAACATTCAGTTCTGCCGTGAAAGATTTGGAGATAATCCCAAATTAAAGTTGGCGGAAAATAACGGGGTCACACTAGAAATGGTGGAAGATGAGACAATCAGCTTTGTTTTCTGTTTCGACTCCATGGTTCATTTTGATAGCGATGTTGTCAGAGCGTATCTTCGAGAATTTTATCGTATCATGAACCACGGGGCTACGTGTTTTCTGCATCACTCTAATTTGGATAAAAACCCCGGCGGAGATTTCCAAAAAAATATTCATGCACGGAACTTTATGACCGTCGAGTTGATGTCACACTATGCTCAAAAAGAAGGGCTTCAAGTTTTGAAACAAGAAGTACTTGATTGGGGGCGCGGCGACAAAATGGTGCGCAGCTTAGATGGATTTACGCTACTCCTAAAGCCAGGTGCTTAAACAGGTAGATTAATGCGTTTGTTAAAGATGACTGATGTGCCCCTAGAACGGTAGACGCCTTGCAGGGTAAAACTGGAAGCAAGGAGTATGGGCCCTTGTCGGGACGGATCAGATTACAGAAGAGTTCAAGCGCGAGGCGGTGGCACAGGTTACGGAGCGCGGTCACAGCGTCACATCGGTCGCCAAGCGGATCGGGGTGAGCAGCAAGTCACTGTATGATTGGGTAAAACAGTTCGGGGATACGCCGGACAAGAGCCGGGAAGATGCTGCCGAGATCAAGCGGCTCAAGGCAGAGTTCAAGCGTGTGACCGAGGAGCGCAACATTCTAAAAAAGGCAACGGCGTACTTCGCCAAAGACCACAGTTGAAGTACGCCTTTATCAAGGACCACCGCACGGAGTTTTCGGTGCGGGCGATGTGCCGTGTGCTCGGGGTTCATTTCAGCGGGTTCTATGCGTGGCTGAAGGCGGGCTTGAAGCCGCAGGCTAAACGCCGCCGTCACCTGACAGGACTGATCAAGCAGTCATGGCTTGAGAGCGGATGTGTGTATGGCTATCGCAAGGTCCATCATGACCTGCTCAGCCTTGGTGAGCGCTGCGCTGAGAACACCGTGGCGAGGCTCATGCAGGCGGAGGGTTTGCGCGCGCAGATTGGCTACAAGCGCCGTCCCGGCAAGTATGGAAGCAAGCCATCGATTGTTGCCGCCAACCAACTAAAGCAATCGTTTGATGTCGGCGCGCCGGATCAGGTCTGGGTCACCGACATCACATATATCCGCACGCACGAAGGCTGGCTCTACCTGGCGGTCGTGATTGATCTGTATGCACGTAAAGTCGTTGGCTTGTCCATGCATTCGCGGATGCATGCGTCTCTCGTGCTGAACGCACTGCTGATGGCTGTCTGGCGGCGCAAACCGAAGGGCAAGGTCATAATCCACTCAGACCAGGGATCACAGTTTACCAGCCAGGAATGGGGTGACTTCCTGAAGGATCACAATCTGGACGCCAGCATGAGCAGACGTGGTAATTGCTACGACAATGCTGTTGCCGAGAGCTTCTTCGCCTCCCTCAAGACCGAGCGGATCAGGCGAAAGATATACAAAACGAGGCAAAAGGCCCGACAGGATGTGTTCGATTATATCGAGCTGTTCTACAATCCAAAACGCAGGCATGCTAAGAATGGGATGCTGTCGCCCGCAGAGTTCGAACAGACGGCAATCATGAAGACGTGAGGCGTCTACAATTCGTGGGGCACATCAATCTTTGGCATTTGCTATGCTCGCCCTGATCAATTTACGATTGTGTTCTATTGCTCAACGACCAGAATGCTGGAGCACTGGTCGCGATCAATCAGATAGTCCTTCTTGAGGCTTTCGTCTAATAGCAACATGGAAAAACGGCCGCCGGAACAAAAACCCGTTGGATAAAAGGAAATCTCACCTTGAGTACGGATAAGGATTTTGTCGGAGACATAGAGCCAGTGGGTTTCGTTTTTGGCGCTCTCGGTGGAAAAGCTAAAGACAGTTTGTTCTGTCAATGATCTTGCTGGGGCAGAACGCAATCTACTCAAAACAGAGCGTTCTAGTGATCGAAATTCAAGTCTATCGACCAGAGAAATTGTATATGGAGTGACAATGGCTAGCGCTAAAGAAATCACACTGAGTGCAATCAGCAATTCCAGAATTGAAATTCCAGAATCTGCATTCTCAGATGAGCTATCAATTGGCTCCGAGGTTAGAAAGTTCGAGAACTGGATTAAATAATGTAACAACTTGCTGCGATTCCTGCCGCTCGAGAATAATGCCACTTTGACTAATTTCGGCCAATTTCCAATCACCTACAATTATGTCACCAACATCCAGGGCAATTGTGGAATCTGAACCGATCAATACGTGAGCGCGCTTTAGTCCCTTGGTTTCAAAGATACCAAGCAACCTTATCATCTTGTTCTCAGTCACATCGCTGGTGCCTACGATCCCTTCATTTATCTCTTCTCTAGAGTCTGAGCCGTCGGAAAAAATCTCAAGTTGCATCATATCGAAGGCAAATTGCTGCTTTGCGGTTTCGTAGTTTACAACGGTTTCAGGGTCTACCCACTGATTGGAACTTAACCTGTCTGCTGACGATTCTTGCGACGAATTATCGGTGCTTCCAAAATAAACCCCGGCAACTACCAACGATATTATGATTGAGAATTCCAAAAGAAATTTGTTCATCGGCTTCAACTATCGATCATGACGATCGCTTCTCCTGTGAAGCTAAACTGGTAGGTCTCGTTGCGGGATCTCTTGAAACTGATTTCAGTTAAAATCAGGCGCTTTTTGTTGGTCGACACGTGCGCAAGAAACTCTGCTAATTCACCGGGGAATGCAACACCATTTATCGTAAATGTCAGCAGGCCCAAATCTTCTTGTGTTAGCGGTTTAAGCTCTGCGGCGACTTTCATTGTGTTGTTTGATATGCCGACACTTTCTGTTATTTCACTTAGCCTGGTTTGAATTTGAGCCGCTGCAACCCCCGGAGAAGTTGAAAGCCAAAGATAAGACTTCCACTCTTCAAGCTTTTCTTGAGTATTTTGGTTTCTTTGGTCCCAAACCTGTATAATATCATCCGAAGTTTCGGACCTAAGTTCTTCGCCGTACTGGCGCTTAAGTTCTTTCGTGGTCCGCACATAATCTTGCATTACAACAAGTGCGTACACAAGTAGCGTTATCCAAAGCAAAACTAGGCCATATTTGGCCCGCTCATTGAAATATGGTTGTTTATTGGTCAAGATTTTCTAGTTCAGCAGTCAATATTATTTCGTCTCGTTGACCATTTCGGATGGTCGCATCCCTAAACATCGTAGATTGTTCCAGCGAATTCACGATTTTCGGCAAGTCGATTGGATTTTCTGGATTTATTCGGATTTCCAAGCGTGACCCTCTTAGTGAAGCAGATTGCAATTTATAGTCCTCGCCTTCCAAATGACGGTCAAATTCTTTTAGAGCATCAAATACCATAAAAGGTTTGTTGTTTTGGTCTAGGATACCCAGCACTTCATTATTGGCATTTGCTTCGCTACGGACGATTGCCACCTGAGATTCCATGTTTTGTAATTCACTAAGCTTAACAGAAGTGCTCTTTAATTCTGTGTTCAGATTATAAGTCTTTGATCCGTAGTAACCAATGGGAAACGCAAAAACTGCCGCGCTCATCAAAAATACCGCTGCTGGAGAGAAGAGGTTGCGGTAATGCGATGAGTTAAGAGATGACAGGTTTACGCCGCGTGACCAAGGCCTTTCTACTGGTTCTGGAACCTCCTCGATTAATGGATTTTCTAGAACCTTAGGAAACTTCAATGCTACACCTTGTGCGAATATCATCCATTCTTGAGAGTCAGGTGGCTTTTGCCACCATCGTGAACCTACAAGTGCTTTGTCGTGCCAAATTTGCCCTTCATATCCGTCTAGACATTGAACCACGCAATAGTTTTGCGTTGGCTTCTTCCTAACCAGGGTTTCCGGCACCACAAGTTTCGTGCGATTTTGCGAGTAATTGTCAACAAGGCTTGAAGGCCAGCTCCACACATTGGAGTAACGGTGGGGGCTGTTGAGCGGTTCAACAAATACAGACCGCCCTTCCTGGTTCGCTTTTATGCGCTCTTCTGTATGCAAGGCTTGCCAACGCTTATCCGTTGCATCACCTAGCCAGACACGCTGAAATCTCGTTTTGGATCGAGGGACAATCAAGGCCGATTGCAAAAACGGCAGACCAGCACCTAACGAACTTGTTTTTCCATTAGGTCTAATAATCTTCGCTGAGATGAATAGTTTCGAGATCAATTGATTGGTCATTTGATAATCCCATGTCTCCAATCTTGTTCCGCCAGTTTTTGACAGTTAGCTGTCGCGAAAATGGTCTAAATACGCCCGCTGGCTGCCTTTCCAGGTCCACAATACGCAAGGTTACCGTGCTTGATCCCTCGATCCTGGCCTTCAGTACAATCCGAACTGAGCCGGACGGAAATTCGGTCATCATGGCAGATGTTATTGGGTCCCTTTGAGTAGCGTTGGTGTCAAACTTTGTTTTTTCCAGCGTTCGCTTTATCGCCTCTGGAGAATACAAACTAATAGGCCGGTTGACAGTGGCCATCGTTGTCACCTCCTGGGCGAGGCGAAGTTTATCCTCCGGGGTCGATACATTCCAACCTAAAATATTATTCGTTTCAAACAAGTGCCTCAACGGGGAATTAGTAGGAGGATTTCGTCTCTGCAATCTGTAGTCGGCCCGCTCGCCGCCCTGAAATCGTCGACGAATATCCTCATCCTGATAGTCGCGAAGTTTTGCAACTATTGTAGACGGTTGTTCCGTCGCAAAATCATAAGTAGCAAGATAAGTTGAAAGGAAATTCTCATCCGTCGTGACCAGCGAAACTAAGCCATTTACGTCGTAAATGCTGCAACTGACTTCGACATCTCCTATCTTCCCAATTATGCTACCTCCCGACAGAGACAGAAATTGACCGCCAGGGGCGGTTTGACCAGAAACCTCAAAGTTCCCTAGGAGTTGATTTGCGGCAATAGGTTCTGCTCCTATTAGGACGCCGCCCTGAACGGGTCGGGATGTCAAATATGCATACGAAACAACGCCTTCTGCCTGATCAAGCGCTGAAGAAACTAAACGCGATTCCTGCAAATTAACAGCGAGTGCTCTTTTGCCATCAACTATTTGAGCGGTTGCAAAAATTACGACGGAAACGATAAAAATGTAGATCAGTGTACTTGGCAAAATGAAACCCGCTTCATTCCTTCCATGCGGTTGATAGCGGTCAATTAAGCAAGGGATATTGGTGTCATTCATTACCGTAGATTACGCCCATAACCTCTTGTTTAGAAGTGACCCCGTGACTTGCTTTTTCAAGCGCATTCATCGCCAGGGAGCGTATACCCTTTTTGCGCGCAATTTGTTCTAGGTCTGGAATACTGGCACCTTCCATTATGGCCGAGCGCAATTCATGGTCTATATAAATGAATTCCAAGACGGCAACGCGGCCGAGATAGCCCGTCCACCCGCAGAGTTCGCATCCCACCGGCTCCTTCCAGTTTGATGCGATATGCTCTTGCAAAATTCCCTGTTCTTGAACAAGTTGGCGAACGAACTGCTCAATTTCCGAAGGATCTCTGTGGTCTACGCAGCAATGAGTGCATAATCTTTTCACAAGACGCTGAGCACCTACAGCCGTAAGACCTGATCCAACAACAAAGGAATCGAGACCAAGATCCTGCAACCTCAAAATCGCGCCCAGAGCCGTGTTCGTATGTAGTGTAGACAACACAAGGTGCCCAGTCAAAGACGCTTGCACAGCTATTGATGCTGTTTCTCCGTCTCTGATCTCACCAATCATGATTGTATCAGGATCCTGTCTCAGGATCGAGCGCAGTCCATTTGCAAATGTCAGGCCGATGGCCGGCTTCGCCTGCGTCTGAACTATTCCTTCCATGTCATACTCGACGGGGTCTTCAATCGTAATGATCTTTCGTTGACCATCGTTCAACTCGCTGAGCGTGCGATAAAGTGTTGTTGATTTTCCAGAACCTGTAGGGCCGGTAATAAGAATGATGCCGTTTGGATTTAGAATGGCCTTGCGTAACGAATCGAGAATCGGGCCGGAAATACCCAGATCCTCAAAACTAGGCAGTTCCCGGTTCTTTGGGAGCAGTCTCATAACGATGCTCTCACCTTCAGTGCCGGGAAGTGATGATACTCGGAGATCAAATTCCTTTCCTGAAATCTTGATCGGTTGGCGACCATCTTGCGGCAAGCGACTTTCGGCAATATCCATTTTGGATATCAGTTTTAGGCGTGTTGAGACGGCATTGAATTTGGTTTTCGGATGAGTTTTCGAATGCCGCAGTGTGCCATCAACTCTAAATCTTATATCAAAAGTGGTTTTTGAAGGCTCGATGTGAATATCACTTGCGCGAAGCTTTATAGCATCAGCGAATGTTCGGTCGACGAGACTTTTTATAGGCCCTTCCTCGGCAAGCTCTCGAAGCTTGATGATATCGTCGCTTTCCAGTCGAGATGCGTCATCGCTTGAAAGAGCAGTGATAACACTCCAGGCTTCAAATGTTGTTTGGGTGATAAAGCAGTACTCGAACGTGGATTGAGAGTCCGCCCGGGTCGTTTCGAAGAATTCTCGGATGCTGGGGTCAAGTGGATTGCGCGCACCGACAATATAATCAGCCGACTTTTCAGTTGCGTCGTTCTTAAAAACCAAGGCTTGCGATCGTTGAAGATACTCAACCGGAACATCCAGCTCCTCTAAAGCAAGAAGCATTGGCTTTGAATCTTGCGGCAAATCCTTTGTTTTTAGTTCTGAAATGCCCCAAAATGCCGAGGCAGACTGTACGAGAGTGTTTTCTTCGATTGCTCCAAGCTTCGATAAGGCATCAAAAATATTGATGCCGCTCTCTTGCTGCATTGTGATGGCTGTGTTTGCCTCTGGCCTCGATAACAGTTGTTTCTCGAGTAAATGCTCCAAGAATATGTTGAGATGCATCGGTGATCATGTTTCAATTTATAAATACCAGCGCCAATCTTTAGCTATATTGGGGCCTCTTACCAGTATTTTTGTTACCAGGGCGTGTTAATAAAGAATGGCCAGTTATTACTATCGCGGAATAAGCGATGATGGAATTTCGTTAACCGGAACTCTGATCGCAGAAAATGAATACGCGGCTTTGCAAACGCTTAATGAGCGCGGTATTCGCCCAGTAGCTTTGAGGCTGGAGAAGAAAAGAGAGCTAAGAAAGCGCAATACCAAAATAAAGCGCAGAGACATACTTCAATATCTACGACAACTCAGTGTGCTTTTGTCAGCTGGAATGCCGCTTTTAGATACTTTGGTAAATTTGTCGCGCAACAATTCTACCATCCTGGACGAGCGAACCTCTCTTATTGCGAGCGATTTAAGAACAGGAAAAAAATTCTCTGACGCTCTGGCGGCCCGCATCCCAGAACTGCCTTCCTACGTTCCGAGTATGATTGTTCTTGGCGAACATACGGGCAATCTACCGGGCGTCCTATCTGATGCTGCGGATCGCCTGGACTACGAGTTAAAACTCACGCGAGAAATACAGTCTGCTCTCACTTATCCGGCAGTGTTGGCGTGTGTTGGCGGTGTAGTAATCTTCATTCTATTTGCTTTTGTCATTCCAAGATTCTCAGATCTCATAGACCAAAATGCAGCAAATGTTCCCGCTTATTCCAGAATGGTTATTGCATCAGGGGTGTGGTTGAATAAAAATCTTCTCGCAGTGGTAATTGCCGTTCCTGCAGCAATCGCAATACTACCTGTTCTCTCGCGCTGGCGAGGCTGGAGCACGTCATCTTTTATCGAAACGCTCCCATATTTTTCACAGCTCCTAAATTATTCCCGCCTCGCAACATGGTCTAGGACCATGGCAATTGGTCTAGACAATGGCGCTGAAATGTTGACGGCATTGAGACTCGCAGAGGAGGCCACTCAATCGGATAGCTTAAGGGCGCAGTTTAAAATCATGACCCGAGATGTGCGATCTGGCCAGCCCTTGGAGATCGCGTACCAGAATAACGTTGCGATGTCTGACAGTTCCGTTGTTGATTTGATTGAAACAGGACGCAGATCTGGTCAGTTATCGCAAATGTTATTGATCATTTCTGATCAATACGAAGAAAAGGTTCGCACGGCTAACCAACGCATAACATCTATTGCAGAACCACTTGCTATCGTGTTTCTCTCGGTGATAGTTGGGGCTTTGGTTCTGGCAATCGTACTGGCTATGACAAGTTTGTACGCCATAGACATTTAGGATAGTTTTATGTTAAATATTCTATTTAAAATAGTCGCAATCTTTGATAAAACGCAGGATGCGGAAAAAGGCGCTTCAAGAAACGAACATGGTTTCTCGATGATTGAAATCCTTATTGTCCTAGCCATAATGTCCTTGATCGCAACACTGGTCGCGCCTCGGTTATTTGATCGGTTCGATAATTCTAAGGTGACAGCTGCGAAAATTCAGATCTCGCAGATCCAAGCTGCTTTGGGGTCATACAAATTGGAGCAGGGGCGATATCCTACCACAGAAGACGGTCTGATCGTCTTGTCTCAAGGGGCCGGAGCGGGACAAGACGTTTATATGGATCGGATACCAAAGGACCCCTGGGGCAATGATTACCATTATGTAGTTTCATCTCAGAGGGGAACACCTTACGTTTTCTCATTGGGGCGCGATAACAGAAAAGGTGGAACTGGCATTGACGCTGATATTGGTTCGCTGCCTGAAACTCTTGCACAATAGATAAGCACGGATTAAAATTCTGTTGTGTAGATTATCTCAAGGATGGCTGTCGCTATGGTGCTGAAAAAGATAGCGATGCTAACCGGACTTTCGCTGATTGTCGCTGGTTGTCAGACCGGACGCGATACACCTTCCGGCGACGATCCAGACGCTCTTTTTTCGGCTCCGAATTCTTATGTCACAACGAAGGACGATGCCGGTTTAGCGGAGCCCGTGAGCGATAGCGAAGTCAGCGCAGATGTCACAACTAAAACCATTGAAATTCCCGAAAATAATGTTGTGGATGTTCAGCTTGGCTCCAAATCCGAAACGAAAATTTCGCTTCCCCGATCAAATGAAAAAATAGACGTAACGACAACATTGATGTCTGTGTCAGAGTTTATCGATTATGGGTTCGGCCAATTGCTAGATGTTCCCTACAGCGTTGGAGAAGGAATTAGTCAACGCAATGAAAAACTTCGCTTAACAACGGAAGGCCAAATCAAACGCAATGATTTGTACCGGCAAATTGGGCTCATTCTCAAGCCCTTGCAAATTCATGTAGTGCCTACGGCAGGGACCTATTACATTGTTTCAGAGGCGGAGCTAAAGCAAAAACAACCAATCATCATTCCGCCAGGTGGGTCGCTTGATGAATTAGATGACGCAAATAGCGTCATCAAATTTGTCAATTTGGATGCCCGGTCGGCGAATGAAATCGATTCGGTTTTGCGCCAAATTTACACAAAAGATGATCTCGTCATTCAGCCCATTCAGAGCAGCGACACATTAATTTTGAAGGGCTTACTGCGCGATATAGAAGCGGCAAGTTCATTGATAGATCTTTTGGACACTCTGGAGTATGCAGGGACGAGTGCCAGAAGAATCTCTCCGCGATATTGGCCAGCAGGTGAACTCGCACGCGAATTGACGCGCTTACTCTCGGCAGAAGGGTGGCAGACGAGCACAAATGAAATGTTACAGCGCTCGATCCTGATTATACCCGTGAGCTACTCAAATGATATATTCCTGTTTTCGAGGTCAGAGCAGGGGCTGCAGCGCGCTGTTTATTGGTTCAACGAGCTTGATCGCCCTGCCAGAAAAGGCAATGAAGCCCAGATCAATGTTTATGCGGTACAAAACGTAGACGCCAAATTGTTAGCTGATACAGTTGGCAGGGTGGTGAGCAATGCTGGTGGATCGTACTCGCCAGATCGTCAAGACGCTTCGTCTAACCCGCCCGCTGTTGGCGATGGTTTTCAAACAAGTGCCAGTTTACCAGTCGGAAATTTGGTAGTTGATCCACTATCAAACCAATTAATATTCACCGGAACTCCTTCTCAATACGAGCAGTTGCTGCCTTTACTTGAACGACTGGATACGCCTCCTGCTGAGGTCGACATTGAAGTTACCGTTGCCGAAATTACTCTAAACGATGACACAAGGTATGGAGTAGACTTCTTTATCGACAGCTTGGGCTCCAGCGATGTGGGTGTGACCGTTAACGCCCAAGGTTTGGGCCTCGGATCGGCCGGAAACAATATTGCGTTGATATCAGGCAATGTTGATGCAGCCATCAACTTTTTTGCTTCAAACAATGTGGTGGATGTGTTGTCCACACCGAGAGTCGTCGCTCGCTCTGGCGGTTCGGCACAAATTCAGGTCGGCCAAGAAGTTCCCATTATTACGTCGCAGCGCGCAGCAGACGCTCAAAGTGGTGGTGGAACGACTGATATACTGCAGTCAGTGGACTATAGATCGACGGGGGTCTTATTGACGATCGAGCCTATCGTATATGGAAGCGACAGAGTTGATCTTTCCATAACACAGGAAGTTTCAACAGCGATCTCAACAACAACTTCCGAGATTGCAAGCCCAACGATTTCTAATCGTTCGCTATCGACTCAGTTATCGCTCGAAAATGGCCAGACCGCGGTGATGGGGGGGTTGATCCAAAAATCTGTTACTCGAGATCAAAAGGGAACACCATTATTAAAGGACCTACCGCTGGTTGGACCGGTTTTCCGATCTACGACGCTGACCAAAGGCCGGACAGAATTGATCATCTTAATCAGAGCCAATGTTCTGCGCAGCCAAAATGACAAATCCGATTTGACCGAGGAGCTGGTGAAGAATTTCAACCGCGCGCTGACTAACTCAAAACAATTGGAAACTTATCGCGGAGAACAGTAGTGCCAAGCAGCGAGCATGGAGAGGAGGGATTGATTACTGATCGCTCGATAACCGGCAGTGAGGGGTTTTCTATTATCGAGGCAATAGTGGCCGTAGGAATTCTTGGTTTAGTTTTATTGCCCATTCTATCGCTCCAACGCCAATTGCTCGACGGGGCTCAACGTATTGAAAGCAGCCTTATCATATCAAGCATGCGCGAAGAGGCCGAAGCATTTTTACGACATCAGACTTGGGCCGGGTTGAGGGCAGCTGACTCGGTTACATTTGCGGATTTCGTTTTGTTCTGGGCAATTGATCAGCAGGCGGAATGGAAACCGGTGCAATCTCGAGATGGGATAAAAGGGCGTTTCGATTTATCCGTCGTGCACCTTTCTTACCGCATTGAGCCCAAAACATCGCTTTCGGCAAGTACCGAAGAAATGTTTTCCTACCGCACGCTTGTGTGGAAAGAGACCGCGCCGATATTTGATTCGGAGTAGGGGGGCACTGGTATTTTCAGATTGCAGTTTTTTTCGATTTTCGTAGACGCGCTTTGTGTCCTGTATGAGCTCCGGGTATTTTTTTAACGAGATCCGCTGGAAGCATAAGTCGGCGGAATTCAGAGATATCGCGCACTATATTCTCTTCGCCCCCTCGGAGAATGTGTAGGTTACAATAAACAACTCCTCAGCTGGACACGGCAATTCCTATTATGCCCATTAAATACAAGGCGCTAAATGATTAAAGTCACAGGCTGCAGGAATCAAGAATTTCATGGAATTATTCGTTGACAAAGCCACGCACTATTGTTCTTTTACGCCTACCGGGCGAAGGGATCCGGCAATAAATTGTTGGGGGCGATAGTCCTCCCAAATTAAAGTTTTGGAGTTTTATGATGTTAAAGAAGTTTCTTCTTACGTCTTCTATCGTCGGCCTCATTGCAGGATCGGCAAATGCGTTAGAGGTTGAGCCATTCGCCGCTGGTGCTGATTTGGCAGGAGAGCCCGTGCTGATAGCCGAAGAGCTAGACTTTGCGGGGGGGGCAGTGTCGAGTACCATCGTGGGTAACGAAGTGCGAGTTGCTTTCTTTCCTTCGGGCGGCACGTTTCCAACAGGCAACGTCCTCCTTCGAGCCCAAGTTACCGGGGGCACGTTTGATGGTGCATTAACAGGGGCTGAGGTCACTACTGCAGGGACATCCGTTATTTCTTCAGATGGCGCTGATGGCGGCACTGCCGTCACTTTTCTCCTGAGTGACGTCTCGACTTGCGCAGGCCCAGTTGCAACTGCGAACTGTACTGTTTCGCTTCCACTCGAACTGGATGGCAACGATGTGACGATTGCCCTTGGCTTGCAGACTGACGCAGGTGCTCCAATCGATAACTCATCGAATACAAGTCTTGTTTCAACTCAGGTAGTGGATGTTGCGACTGCTTGGGATATTTCATTTGCTCCAGATACAGGTGATACTACGGCGACACTTGCGAGCTTGTTTACTGCGCTAGATGTGGCAGGTGACGCAGATCTCGGAGACGTGATTGTCGGTGTAAATGCTGTTGATTTCGGTGGCGGCGATCGGACTGTAAATAGAGATCTAGCTGGTAACGACGTAGACGGTACTGACGTCCTTGATACTGAGATTATCGTCTCAGGTTTCATGGATGCTTACGATCCGGTCGTGGCACCGGCTGGTGGATCGTTTGATATTGGTGCTGCTGGCGGCGAGACTGTAGATAGCGCAGCTGATACGGCAACTGAGGAGTTTTTGGCTGCAGCTGGCTTGGCCACTTTTGCGGTTGGCATTACTCCAGATACAACGTCAGCAATCCAGCGTTCTAGCTATAGTGCAACAGTTACTGTTACGCCAGCAGTTGCTTCTCCACTTACCGCAGGCGCTACTGCAACTGGTTCGTTACAATCGGTTGATCGGGATGGCACTCAGGTGGTTTTCCCTTGGACTCAAAGTCAAACTCAGGGTGCTGTTTCAGGAACCACTAGCGTGTTCCGGATTGGTAACCTCGACACGACAGCAGCGGGTGCAGTGTTTGTTGAAGTTAAGAACTCATCCGACTCAGCCTATGTAAACCCAGGCATCGTACAGGTTGATACCAGCATTCCGGCTTCAGGAGAGATTACTGTTAATTCCAGCGATCTCGAAGGGTTGGTTGGCGATTACTCACGCGGTGACATCGAGTTTACGGTTGAGGCTCAACCTGGTACCCTCACTGGGCGTCAGTTTGTTGTCCGCAATGGCAACATCCAGCAGGTTAGCGGCGGTAATCTTTCAGAAGATTTGAACTAAGCTAATTTGTTTTTTAGAGGAAAGGGCCCCTTATATAGGGGCCCTTTTTTTATTAGTATCGAGTAAAAGAGTATAGTCAGGTCCAATGCCTAATATTTACGAAGATCCTAAAAGGGTTGAAGAAATGACCCGGAACGGTGAACACAGAGATGTCATCGGCGGTCTGTGGGATGAGATGGGCGTCTGGCAATTCGAATTCTGCAAAGACCGCGGCCTGAATTCGAGCGACATTTTCCTGGATATTGGTTGCGGGAGTTTTCGAGGTGGCGTGCACTTTGCGCGTTATCTGCAACCAGCTCACTATTTCGGTGTGGACGCACATGCGGTACTACTGGATGCTGGATACGAAAGAGAGCTAGTCCCGCGAGGCCTTGATTCGCGCGTGCCCCGTAGTAATTTGTTGGAAACTCAGGTGTTCGAGTTTGAACGTTTCGATCGCAAGTTTGACTTTGTGTTGGCTCAATCGGTTTTCACGCACCTTCCGCTGAACATGATATCACTATGTCTATCAAATCTCAGCAAGGTGTTGACGGATGGTGCCCGCTTCTTCGCGACCTTCTTTAAGGTCGGTGAAGACGTTGATTTAAGCCAAAGTGTTGATAGAGGAAATGGCATTACAAGCCGATTTCATTCCAATCCCTATCACTACAGATTGAGTGATTTTGACAGAATGGCCCGTGATTTGCCATTCGATTTGTTTTTTCACGATGATGCCCTCCATCCACGTGGCCACTCCATCGTGGAGTTCAGATTTACAGGTAAGCCGGGAGGGGTAGTTGAGAATAGTGAAACGCGATCATTGAGTCCTGGCGAAGCTTTAGGTTTGAGAGCAGGTGCGGATCATTACCGTGCATATGTTGGTCCGCCGCGCCGGTTCGATTTCATGAGTTCGACACAGTTTGCTTTATTGCATTCCATGGGACTACGGGACGAGGACTATGTTCTTGATGTTGGGTGCGGATCACTACGACTGGGACGGTTATTGATACCATTTTTGCTCGAGGGACGATATTTTGGTGTCGACCCCAATGGCTGGTTGATTGAAGAAGGAATTGCCAAAGAACTCGGCCGGGATGCCATTAGTTTAAAGAAGCCGCGTTTTTCAAATACCGGCGATTTTGATGTTTCAGAATTCGGACAGCCATTTGATTATATTATAGCTCAATCTGTTGCAACGCACACAGGCCCAGACTTGATTGGGAAATTATTCGATTGCGCTCAGCGCTCACTGTCTGATGACGGCTATTTCCTGTTTTCTTATATTCGAGATGACGCAGCATCAGAACCCGATGATGGTTGGCACTATCCAGCGTGCGTCGAGTATAGTCTGACGCGTCTTGTTTCTGAGCTATCGGCGCGCGGGCTTGCAGCTAAACCATTGCCATGGTTCCATCCCGCTGCGTCTTGGATCGTCGCCGCAAAAAATGCGAACTATCTTCCATCGGAAGAATTGGCTCGTAACCTTAGTGGATATGTCTATGAACGCCCTACTTCAGATAAGGGCTATGTTACAAAGAAATAAGTATTGACCCAGTCTGTGTTCTTCATTTGCGGCATGCACCGCAGCGGTACATCCTTGCTGGCCAAAATGATTAAGGACGCCGGTATTGCCATTCCAGAGCCGGTACTTCCAGGCAATGACGACAATCCGGAAGGTTACTGGGAAACGCGATCGGTTGTAACGCTGAACAATAGTATGTTGTCATCAATTGGCTTAGACTGGCGTGACCATTCGCCAATCTCCAAAAACCAGATGGCTCATTTGATTCAGACAAATATCATTGCTGCACAAAACATACTCGCGAATGTGAACGCCGCGAAGTTCGCGATCAAGGATCCGCGCCTATGTAGGTTGTTGCCAGTGTGGCTCGCCGCTGCAAGGAAACTGAAGCTTAAAGTGAAAATTGTTGCTGTGCTTCGGCCAGCAATTGACGTAGCGAAATCCTTGTTTCGACGCACTCAAGATGAGCGGTTCAAAGCTGCTGGTATTGCAAATCCTATAAAATCTAAGCTCCTTTGGCTAAGATATAATCTGGATCTCATAAAGTATAGTCAATCATGTGATTGCAGCTGGGTTGAATTCAGCGATCTATTTGGAAACACGTATTCGCTCAAGACGATACTTGAGGCAGACACATCTCATTCCAAGCAATATTTTGATGAACCGAAGCCTTCGCTCTCTTGTGAGGCGGGGCAGGGGAGTATTTTCCAGCGAACATATGAACTCATTTCTCAGGGGACTGACAAGTCCGGGGAAATGATCACTGATTTAGATAATCGATTTGAGGCATACTGTGCAGATGGATCTCAGATAGATGGCCCCGAAATTGTAATTCAAGCTCGGAATCTAGGCCACGAATTTAGAGGCGTTATCGGCTTTCTTTCGGGCGCACCCGAATCCAAAGGACACATTTATAGGATACACAACCGCATCGAAGGCCTTATCAACACGAACTATGCGACGTTTGAATTTAGCGAGGATTGTGGAGGGTTGGAGGAAATTGTAGATGTTTGCGACTGCATATTTATGTTTCGCATTGAGGCAAGTGCATGGCTAAATCGCCTAACCACTATGGCGCGGACCCATAACGTCAAAACAGTTTATGATATCGACGACTTGATTTTCTTACCCGAATTTATGACCGAAAAATTTCTGGCATTTCTGTCAACCAAGACGTTAGACGAAAGGGAGAGATGGAAAGAAAAATCGTGCCTCTATCAAAAAGCCATGAAATCTTCTGACGCAGCTTTTGTGTCAACACGTCCATTAGCGTTATATGCAGAGCGAGTTGCGAACAAGGTATATGTTGTGCCGAATGGACTCAGCTTTAATCGGCTCCGAGACCATTCGAGCATTCCTGAAAGAAATTCCGAAATAATCACCATAGGCTTTGCATCAGGCACAGCAACTCATGACCGAGACTTCGCCTTGGTTGTGCCAGCATTAAGAGAAATTTTGACGAAATACCAAAATGTAAATCTCAAAATCATTGGTCACCTCAGTGACCAACTGCTAGCGCCCCTAAAGTTTGACGGAAACAAGGTTTCTGTGAAGTCGACTGTTCCATTTAGCAATTTCCCTGAAGCTTTGAGCGACTTCGATATAAACATTGCCCCGCTGGAGTTAAACAATCCGTTTTGCAATTGTAAAAGCCAATTAAAGTACTTTGAAGCAGCGTTAGTCGGCGTTCCCACAATCGCTAGCTCGACTGAGCCGTTTAAATCCGCAATCACGACTGGCGTGAACGGATATTTGGCTGAAAGTCACAATGACTGGGTTACTCATCTTTCTACTCTTATAGAAGATGCAAAGCACAGACAGTACATCGGCGCAGCTGCTAGAAAGCATGCGCTTGAAGACTTTGGCCCACAAAAACTGAAAATCAGCTTTGAGAACGCACTATCTAACATCGTTTTGGATGATTGAACTGTGAAGAGTTGCGACCGAAGTACTGAAAGAGGCTTTTCACTAGTTGAAGTACTAATCTCGCTCGCAATTGCATCTCTCCTAACCGTAGGCATATTTAGTTCGCTCGGCACACAGCTAGAACAGTTATCTCGCCTAGATGGAGTTCTTTCCTCGGATCTTGAAAAAGTTCGCACCCGGCGAATGTTGAGTTCAACCATAGGAATGTCATTGCCGGCATATTCCAATGAAAAAAATATGGCGTTTCAGGGAAGTGCTCAACGCATATCGGGATCCATACCAACAGACCCCAGTAATTTGAAATGGGGCTTAACTGCGTACGAAATTTTGATAACAACTGACGATGAAAAAAGCAGATTGCAATTGATACTGAACGGAGTTGAATTTTCCAAAATTGATATCGACGAGAAAATTCAATTTTCTTTTTACTCCAACAGTGGTCAGCGTTATTCTGAGTGGCCAATACCAGTAATCGGCGCTGGGCAGAACAATCTCAGTCAAGTGCTTACCTCTGCGGAAAATTTACCATCTCTGGTGACGCTTGAAGTTATTTCTGAAGCACCCAAAGTTTTTACGAGTGTACCCATACAACAAAGCTACACGCTGCCAATTCGATCCAAAGATATTATGGACTAAACAAGGCACAATCAATGAAGCCAACGCATAACCATGACGCCTCATTGATCACATCCGCTCAGATCAAGTTATAAATCAAGCAGAGTCTTATCGAATATGGTGATAGGATAAACAAGTCCGGCGGTTACAATCAAAAGTTATGGCTTAAGCCTTCGGCGGCGCATTGGTTTGCAAACAAATACGCGATTTGCGTTAACACATTAATCGCCGCGCTTAGAGCTAAATAACGTCGCCAATTACGTGCAGATAAAAGCGAATATCAACACTAAGACACAGCCAAATTAAGTAGAGACTAGGTATTTAGTGAGGCGCATAAAACTCGACCATTTAGTCGTATAATCATCATTATGGGAAATAATAATATGCGGAGTGTGCAGCTTTAGAATTAATGCTCACACGGGAATTAAAATTGTGGCAAGGCATCCCTGTTAAGTGTTCTCTCATGCGTTCTTTGAAGAAATTAAGCTCGGATTATACAAACGGAGCGCTAACAGCTGCTTCCAAACAAACCTGGTTGTCAATTCAATCACGGCTGACCCTTTATCTGGGGTTCTTGATTGCGCTAACTTTCTTATTCGTCATCGTTGTATATGCGTTGCCGATTGCGCGCGGTGCCCATGAAGGGACCCAGATATTTCCAAATTCGCGCAACTTGAATTTCGCTATTCTTGCGACCCATGTCGCGACAGCGATTCCTCCCTTACTGATCGGATTGTTCGCATTTTCTAAGCGCGCTCGCAGAATTAGTATGAAGGCGCACCGCTGGTTTGGAACCGTTTACTGTGTGGCTATTTGGATAAGCGCAATTACAGGTGTCATTCTAGCACTGGGGAATACAATGGGGCTGGCATCCAGAATCGGCTTTTCGCTCCTTGGCGTCCTTTGGTTTTCGACAACGTTCTTTGCTTACTCATATGCAAGAAAGAAAGATATTGTGAATCATCGCATATGGATGATTAGATCCTTTGCGCTCACCCTGGCCGTTGTGACGATCCGGCCAATCATGATGATGCCGCTGGTCGTTGATGTCGACATCTCACTTTTGAATAATGTTGGCTCTTGGGCCTGCTGGGTTCCTAACTTGATGATTGCTGAGATGTATATTCGCCGGACCAATCATCGCGGCATTCTGGCCCCGCCTATCAATAAAAACCTCCGCGCATCAATCGGAGGAACCCAAGCGCATTAGAGCGGCAACTCGATGGACATTCCATCGTATCCTGGTTCGACGCCTTCCGGTAAGTTTTTTACGAGCGTCGCATAATCCATATCGATATGTAAGTTGGTTAGGATCGCCCGCTTAGGCCTGATCATGTCAATCCAACCGAGGGAGCGTTCCAGATGAGCATGCGTTGGATGCGGCGTATACCGAAGCGCATCCACTACAAATACATCTATTCCTTGAAGAGCTTCGATAGTTTCTTGGGAAAGCTCACTAACATCATTGCAATATGCAACACTGGAAAAACGGAATCCGAGGGACGGTATACGGCCGTGCTGTTGTCTAAGAGGAAGCGCGTTAACCGTGCCACCAGGTCCGGTAATTGAGCAAGCGACCAAGTCTCTTAGTAACGGTTGCAAATCGAGTATCGGAGGATAATCACCCTTTCCTTCAAAGCAGTAATCAAACTTTCTGGTCAGCGTAGTTTCGGTAAATGCATCCATGTGGACTGGCACACGTGACCGCGCACGAATTGCAAGAGCTCGCAAATCGTCGAGCCCATGTGTTTGATCGGCATGATCATGTGTGATGAGAACGCCATCTAGTCGGCTCACCCTCACAGACAGTAATTGTTCTCTAATGTCTGGAGACGTATCAATCAGAATGCGCGTGACATCCTCACTCGATCCTTTTTCTGAGTATTCAACCAATGCAGAGCACCGTCGACGGCGATTCTTTGGCTCAGATGGATCACACGCACCCCAGTCATTGCCAATCCGCGGCACACCTCCAGATGAACCCGTACCGAGTAGAGTAAATCTTAGAAAGCCGCCGCTCATCGCCTGACCTTAGCAAACAGTCTGCGAGCGTTGTCGTCGGTTATGTTTGCAATTTCTTCAACGGGCATATCGTGTAGGTCCGCCAAACCAGCAACAACATCGGGTAAGTATGCCGGCTCATTTCTACGCCCGCGGTGTGGTACAGGTGCAAGATATGGGCAGTCGGTTTCGACGATGATCCTATCAAGCGGAACACGGCGAATGGCCTCGCGAACATCATGCGCATTTTTGAACGTAATAATACCAGATGCCGATACGTAAGCGCCAAGTGCGAGACCGCGTTCAAGAAGTTCCAGTCCAGATGTGTAGCAATGCAATAGTGGTTGGAAAGCACCTTCTTTCATTTCACGTTCTAAAGTGTCTCCCATTAATTGATCGGCGTTGCGCGAATGTAGAATAATTGGAAGTCCTGATTGCCGGGCCGCTTGAATATGCACCTCTAGCGAACCCATCTGAGCATCTTCTTCGCTATAGCCATAGTGGAAGTCGAGACCCGTTTCACCAATGGCGACTACTTCTGGCATACTGGCTAACTCCACAAGAGTATCTACCGTAATATCAGCGTAGTCTTTTGAATGATGTGGGTGAACACCGGCGCTGCACCATATATCGTCATTTGCGCGAGCGATGGCTAGAACTGCTTCAAAATTGTCGAGCCGATCGCAGATCGCAATCATACTCTGGACGCCAGCATTTCGGGCACGCCCCAGCACATCTTGGAGATCATCGGCGTATTTTTCGCCGTGCAAATTCACATGCGTATCAAACATAATTTGCGTATTAGCTTGGCTATGGACGAACTTGAACCCCCGCAAGTAGTTTCGAAGCAGCTTGGGTGAGATCCATGTTCAAGGCGCGGACCTCGGACAACGTTCGGGACGTGCGAAGCCATTGTGTGGAACAAATGTGCGATTCGAGCGCTGAGGTTTGCAACCAATCGAGAATCTCACCGGAAAACGCTTCGAATGCCATTGTGTCTGCTGCCGCCGTACGGATTGCCTGCGTCATCAATGTATCAGACGGCCGCGGCATCGCGCGCAAATAACTCCGCACGGCATTTGCAGCGGCCATGCTGGCAGGTGTCGACAGTTTCATTCCTAACCCTGGACGTCCTCGGGCGATCTTGGCCAATGCCCGTGGATCAGTCGCGCTGGCAAGCTTTAGGGCCGCATGAGTATCTTCTGCATTAAGGGATTTTAAGCGTAGGGCTCGGCAACGAGACTTTATCGTAGGCAACACGGCTTGCGTGCCGTGAGAAATAAGGATGAGGAGACAATTGGCGGGCGGTTCCTCCAGCGTTTTCAGGAGCGCATTCGCACCGTTTCGGTTTAGCTCATCCAAACTATCAATTACACCAACTCGCCATCCGCCGAGGCCTGACTTTAAAGAGAAGAAGTGGTTCAATGCGCGAATGTCGTCAACTGGTATATCCTGTTTGACCTTTCCTTTATCGTCAGGTTTGCGCCACAGCCATCTAAGGTCTGGGTGAGATTCAGCGACAATCTTCAGAACAACCGGGTCATCCATGGCTGTATCAAGTCTGTTTGGATGCATCATGCTTGCGCCAAGCACAAAACTCGCCATACGCTTTGCCAAAATGGACTTTCCAATACCGGAAGGCCCCTCTATCAGCCAACCATGGTGCAAGTTACCTGATTGGGCGGCGGCGAGAAACTCAGCTTCAGCCGCATCGTGACCTACAAGTGGCCAAGCTAACTCAATCATGCTGCCTGAACAGAATCTAAGTGCGCTTTTATCGCGCGCAAAGATGCGGACAGAACGTCCACTGGAGATTGAAGTGCATCAATAACAACGCAGCGATCAGGATCTTCTTCCGCAATTTCCAAGAAAGCCTCTCGCACGGCATGATGAAACTCCAAACCGCGCTGCTCAAACGCATCTGTTTCAGATCCGCGTCTGACACGAAGCTGCCCAATCGGCGCATCCAGAATTAGTGTAATATCCGGAGCGGTTTTCCCCACGACAATTTTCTCCAATTTCCGGAGCTTACTCATGCTAACACCGCCTAATACGCTTTGGTAAGCGAGCGTGGAATCTGAAAATCGATCACAGATTACCCAGCTTCCTCGATCGAGCGCCGGTCTAATCACTTTCTCAATGTGATCCGTTCTTGCGGCGTTCATCAACAAGGCTTCTGCAAGAGGCGACCAATCATCTCCGGGTGGGTGGAGCGTTAGGTCTCGTATTTTTTCGGCGAGCGGCGTACCGCCTGGTTCACGCGTTGTGACAACTTTATAACCTCCAGCTCGGAGGCGCTCTGCAAGAGACTGCTGCAGAGTTGACTTGCCAGCACCTTCTCCACCTTCAAGCGTAATAAATTTTCCGGATGTCAGCATTTGCTAGTTCTCCATCATCGCGCTCAAACCAGCGATCGCCTTACCAAAAAAACCTAATTGGTCTGCACCATTCATAGCAATAAGAGGCGAGACGATCGGTTTTTTTCCATCAATGCTTATGACGAGACGCGCAACTTCGTCGCCTTGTTTAATCGGGGCGCGCAGCGGCCCTTCAAAAACAATTTCCGATGTCGCTCTCGGAAATGCTCGTTTGTGCGCCGTTACTTCAAAAGACTCCTGCAAAGCCACACCGATTGTTGTGGCAGACCCAAGAGCAACGGGTAGTTCCGCCAATACTTTTCCGTCGGCCTCAACGGACCGTGTTTCGAACGCATTGAATGCTTGGCGCATCAGGCGATCAGCTTCTCGCGCACGGCTTGCCTCATCGGGCAAGCCATTGATCACAATCGTTCGGCGTTTTCCATCTCGCTCCGCCGACGCCACGAGGCCGTAACCTGAGGCACTTAAATGTCCAGTCTTCAGTCCATCCACGCCGCGTTTGCCGAGGATCGGATTGCGATTGGTTTGGCGAATGCCATTCCAAGTATATTCTTCTTCAGTATAGATTGCATAAAGTTCGGGAAATTCGTCGATTTGTATTTTGGCCAGCCGGGCAAGATCGATCGCCGAAATCACATGGTTCTCGGCATACAGACCGGAGGCGTTTTTGAAATTAGCAGACTTCAGGCCCCGCTCATGCGCAACGGCAGTCATTTCGCGCGCGAATGCGTCCTCCGATCCTGAGATACCCTCTGCGAGCACAATGCAGGCGTCATTTCCGGAAACAACGATGACACCTCGAAGAAGCTCAGCGATTGTCGGCGTATCACCTGGCTCAAGAAACATGGTCGAACCACCGGATGCCGCATTGCCTTTGCGCCAAGCGTTCTCACTTACCGTAAATCGATCCGCTAAAGCGTACTCGCCGCTTGCCAATCTATCGAAAACAACTTGAGCGGTCATAATCTTGGTCATTGATGCGGGGACCATCGGCTCGTCGCCGCGCTTAGAAAAAAGAACTTCACCAGTATCATGATCCATAATAACCGCGAATTCGGCGTCAGTTTCGATAACGGATATGTCCTGAGCAATAGAGAAGGGGGCAGCAACAACAAAAACGACAGCTGCAAACATCGCACGAAGCATGGTGTCCTCCAACGAACTAAACGCCGGGACAAACAAAACCGGCCCTCATTGCTTATCTAGCAAAAAGGGCCGGTTTGGGGCGAACGTCAATATTTGGTAATGTCTTATATACAGCTACTTTTGACCAGTGATCAAAACACCGTTGACGATACCGCTCTCGTCAAGTTGATCTCGCATAATTTGCGCCTCAGAGCGACTATTATACGGCCCGATCAAGACACGAAAGAAGTCTGCCCCATTTACATTCGCCATCGCGACATCCACCGGTAAAGCGCCGCCAAGTTCATTGCTGAATCGCTCAGCATTTGACATTTCGGAAAATGACCCAGCTTGAACGAAATAGACAGGACCAATTGGATTCGGGATTGGCTGCATTGTCGTGCGAGGTTGATGGACCTTAGGTTCAGATAGAGCTGGTGTCGCCTGACGCGCTTGGACTTGGGATACAGACGCCCCCTGCCCTGTAGCTACGCTATCTAGAGGCGCTGGCCCAAGGTATCGAACACTGACATTCGCTTCACCCGTAATGAGAAAGCCTAACTCATCCGCGGCGCGTTTTGAAAGATCGATCATACGATCTGGCACAAACGGCCCACGATCGTTGACGCGGACAACAACATCACGTCCATTCTCTAAATTCGTTACCTGAACAAGACTTGGCAAAGGTAATGTCGGATGCGCAGCTGTTAGCGCATGCATGTCAAATATTTCACCGCTTGTAGTTGGGTGCCCATGATATGCCTCGCCGTACCAAGATGCGACACCCGTCGCATCAAAACGCGGTTGTGCCACGGGTTCAAACGCCAGAGATTTTACGGTTGGTGCCGCGACTGGAACGATGTCAGCGATGGCAACCTCTTCGATCACCGGCTTTTTGTATGCGGGCTGATGTAAAACTGGCGGCTTTTGGTTCTTGCTTACGATTGGTACTGGCTGGCTGACCGACGCAACTTTTCGAACAGATTGTGATGCAATCGCACTTTCTTGCGAGGAGTACTTAATCGGAGTCCCCTGCCCTTGTCGGGTAATCCCATCTGAGCCATGCACGATATTGGGTTGATCGGGGTACCGAAATTCGATGCGTTTGGTTTTTGGATTTTCAGGTTGCTCTACATTACTTACAGATCGGCTGTAGGCTGGAATTGCTTGGCTCGAATAAGCCGCGCGGGTATAACCCTGACCTGAATAATACGGCGGCGTTGATACAGCGGTTGTTGTACCCTGCCCCATATACTTGATTGGCGCGCCATTACGTTGCTCAGCTTGCATGGGAGTATTCAGCGAGACCGCGAGAGCTCCCAGAACTGCAAGTGCCATATATTTTGTTGGGATCGGGCGACGCAGGCCAGTCATAGCAACCTCATTCTGTGGTTCAATTTCAGTGCGGATTCTTCCGCGACAAAAGTCGTTTACCAAAACAGGGTGAGTTTACGGTGAACGCAGCTAGAAAGTTTTGAGCACGTCTTCAACCATTCATTAAGTTCTGCTGATAACGTCAGTGCCAGCCTGAAAAACCTGCGATATTTCAGAAATTACCACTGGCGTATTGTTTCGGCTTTATGTAATACGCCCCTTCGTGTGACCACGAAAGCCGGAGGAGTGGCAGAGTGGTTGAATGCGGCGGTCTTGAAAACCGTTGAGCTCGCAAGGGTTCCGGGGGTTCGAATCCCTCCTCCTCCGCCAGATAATAGCCAATAAATTCAACGCACTAGCGCACCCAATTTGTGGCACCGATCCATCCAAAATTGATAGAATTTCCAGCTTTTTCGGGATTTTGGTTCGACGGAGCAGAGACGAATATTCGCTTATTTGGTTAGGAGCGAATTTCGATAATTCACTAATTAGCTAACGCGTCTATTTGAGCCAACCGCGGAAGATCCATTTCAAAGTCGGCATTATCGCGTAGGTCATAAGCGCAACAATTAATCCTACAGCCAGACCAGTGACGATTAGTGTTTGATCCGGGAATATCCGCGAGAGCAACTGCGGTATGATATAGACAGGAGCCAATAGACCGATGAAGGTTAGCGCTGCCATCTTGTGTCTCGGCAGCGGTCTGCACCGATCGATTTGATTGTCCGGTTTCGCAGTCATTTTTCGTATCCTCGCTTGGTGCTGATATTGAAATGTGAGGGAGCCGGATTACTCCTACCCCCTCTAAGAGCGCCGAAAGGCTAGTGAGACATTGCCTGCTCGATGGCACTGGATCGGACCTGACCAACCAGTATCGACCAATCCATGGCAAGTGCGGAGTAGACCTCCATGGCTTTTGGCGAGGCATTGTCTGCAAGAATTTCAATCATGAGGCTGGCCCCGTCGGCGATCACAACGCCGCTTTGTACGAGACGTGCCATTCCGGTTTCCCTTTTGGTGGAGTTGAAATTGCCACTCGCATCCACGGCCACGTAGGCTTCAAAGCCCTCACGCACCGCTCGCATTGCTGGGAAAGCGGCGCAGACTTCAAGCGAAATACCGGCGAAGATCAGTTTCTTTCGTCCTGTTGCACGTATCGCTGCCTCTACGCGAGGATCGTCCCAGGCATTGACGGTGGTGCGATCGATAAATGTATGATCGGGAAGAGCGTCTTGCAGCTCTGGAAAGGCCGGCCCCCAAAGTGTCTCAGCCGATGTGGTGGTGGTTACAATTGGGATTTCGAGGGCACTCGCAGCCTTAGCGAGGCCAACCACATTATGCTTTAGCTCGGCAATCGAGAAATCCCGAATGCCCGTCATGAGCCCCACTTGATGATCTATCAGTACAAGGGCTGCGTTATCCGCTGTCAAAGGTTCGGGGTTGTAATGCGTCGTGGTCATGGTTCACTCCTTTTGATTGGTTGAGAGGCTGGAATTCGAATTAAAGGTCGTCGAGTGAGCCAAGCTCGCCTGCGGCGTGCGCAGCAAACATGGCATCAACTTCCATTTCGGTGGTCATCGCGAACGGACCGCGCTGCACAAATGGTTCACGCAACGGTTCAGCTTGAAGAATGACGAAATGCGCTTTTGTGTTTCCGGAGATGATCAGATCCTGGGCTTGGTCCTGAGCACGGATCGATACCGACGCTCCGGATTTGAGAGATGCTGTCGCATCGCCGTTCCGGATACCGATGGCACCATCGATGCCCAACAGCCACGAAGATTGTCCGGATGGAACTTGATGTGCGAACGAAGCGCCCTCTTCCAAATTTACATCCACGATGGTCATCGGGAGCGCGGGTGAGCTAGCGCCTTTAATCCCATAGCTTTCACCAAGTACCAGGCGTGCGCGATACCCTTCGCCGACACGCACCGGCATGTCGGTAGATTTGACATGAAGAGAGTCTGGCGCGTCATACTTCATGCGCGCTGGCAAATTTACGAAGACCTGCAGCGCGTGAGTGCGTGCGCCCGTTCGTGGCTTTTCATCGTGGACCGCGCCGCGTGCTGCCTTCAGCCAGTACAGGTCCCCCGGCAACAAATCGATGTCGTTACCGAGGCTGTCTTTATTGTTGAAGACACCTTCGCTATCCTCGAACAGGATTGATACAGCGGACAGCCCCGCGTGGGCATGAGACCCAAATGTGGGCGCGGTCATAGTGAAATGGTCCACCATGATCAGGGGATCCATTGCTCCCGCGTACATTGAGTGTGTGAAACTCAACGCGTCAAACCCTGCGCCGATTGAAAATGGCTTCCCTTGAACTTTCGTCAATTCAACAGGGTCCGATTGTTCGTGTGCATTGTATGAGTCATAGGGCATTTGGCTTCCCTCTCTTTCGTTTGGTTAAGTCAGTTGATTGCAGTAATGAGGAGCGTTTTGTTGTTCTGAAACGCCAGAGTATGGACCGATCGAGTCAGGTCCTGATTGCCGAACCGAGCTCGTTTCCAGTCTGTATGATCGTGGAGTCTGCCCTGCCCAGCGCTTGAATGCGCGGGTGAAACCGCTCTGCTCAGAGAACCCCGTCAAAAATGCGATTTCGGCAAGGCAAAGGTCTGTTTCCTGTAATAGCCGCTGCGCGAGGTCCTTACGGGCCATATCAACAATGCCCTGGAACGAATGTCCGCTGGCGGACAAACGCCGCTGCAAGGTCCGGGGGCCGATCCCCATTTCCGAAGCGATAGCGGAAAGTGTGGGCACGCCTTCGCTGAGCGTGTCGGTGACCGCACGGCGGACTCTACCTGCCAAATCGATGCGCGAGCCCAAACCCAGGGATTGTCCTGTTTCTGCCCAAGACCGACTTGTAGGGTTTTGCCTGAATGGTTCTGAAAACATTGAGCGGTCAAACGGAAATGCGTCAGGTCGCGCCCAAATGACATTCAGTTCTCCGACAAACAGTGCCTGTTCAGAGGTATGATGATCCTGATCTATTGCCGGTGAACTATATGACATGCGTCCTCTCCTCTTCTCGAATTAAGGACATACTATCGGAACGATCTGCGCGAAATTCCTATACATAGGACTTATCGTTCTATAAATGGAACCATGCTTCAGGATCCGACATTCGATTTGAACGACTACGCCTATTTTTTTCATGTGGTGGAGCAACGGGGATTTGCACCGGCAGGACGCACGCTTGGCATCCCGAAGTCCCGAATCAGTCGTCACATTCAGCAACTGGAAGCGCGACTAGGCGCTCGGCTTATCCAGCGAACCTCGCGCCAGTTCGCGATCACTGATGCGGGTATCGAATTTTTCCGTCACGCCAAGGCCGTCATGGAGGAAGTGCATGCGGCGGAAGTTGCGATCAAGCAGCGAAGTGAAGTGTTGACTGGGAAAGTGCGTATATCCTGCTCACCGGGCGTCGCGCAGTTTGCCCTGGAAGCACTTGTTTCAGACTTCCTCCGCCAGCACCCGAAGGTTGAAATCGGACAATTCGTTACAAATGAGCTCGTCAATCTCATCGACGCAGGCCTGGACCTCGCGATCAGAGGGCACGTCGAGAACCTGCCAGATTCTAGTCTCATCCAGAAGCGTGTCGCAAAAGTCGAATGGCGATTGTTCGCCTCGCCTCGTTACACAGAAGAATTCGGCGAACCGACTGCGCCCGACGACTTGAAAGACTATAGCGGGCTTTGTCTCGGATGGCGCAACGATGTCGGGCAATGGAAACTGCATACTAACGACGGAGATTCAAAACTTATTCAATTCATTCCCAGACTGAGCAGTGACGATATGGTCACGCTCAAGGAAGCGTGCGCTGCTGGTTTAGGCATCGTATCACTTCCAGCCTATGTATGCGAAAATGACGTCAAAATCGGTCGGCTTGTCGGATTGCTGCCTGATTGGCTTTCCGGTGAAGCAACGCTCAGTCTGCTGCAGCCGTCTCGCCGCGGAACGCCTCCTGCCGTGAACGCCTTTGCAGAACACATCACCCGGAGATTACCTGAGTTGATTTCATCGAGATAAACAAGGCGGCAAATAAGAGATCCTTTCCGAAATCTCCTCACTTCTCGCTGAAAGCATAAGCGTCCATTGCGAGCACGCCATAGGTCGAACTCTTATGGAGCCGTCTGCCTTTTACCTTTTCACCGCCCGCGCCCATAGCCACGAACAGCGGCAAGATATGATCCATGGACGGATGATTTCTATGTCCATCGGGGCCGGACTCAACGGCGTCCAGAACCGCTGGGACATCACCAGCCTCTATTCGTTCTGAAAGCCAGTCGGCAAATGTCGTCACCCATTCCGGGCTTTCGGCATCCAGTTCGTATTCGCCTTTGAAAAACGCCCGCAAATTGTGCGTTGCTCCTCCAGATCCGATGATCAGAATTCCTTCCTGGCGAAGTGGCGCGAGCGCCAACCCGAGATCGTAATGCCATCGAGGCGACATTTGCATGTTAATTGAAACCTGAACGACCGGAATGTCGGCATCTGGGTACATCAAATGCAAAGGTACCCAGGCACCATGGTCAAAACCTCCCTTTGTGTCAGCGACAGCGGCAAAGCCTGCCGCCTTGAGGCGAGATATAATTTGGGCTGCGAATTCGGGATCGCCAGGCGCTGGATACGTGATTTGGTAAAGTGCTTCTGGAAACCCCGAGAAATCATAGATTGTTTCGGGCGTCGCGCTTGAAGTTACAGCGACGCTGTTTCCGCGACTGTGATGATGAGCAGATATCACCAAAATAGCTCTTGGGCTGCCAAATTGCTTGCCTACGCCACTCAAATAGCGCCGGGCTGGACTATCCTCGACAAGAAGCGTCGGCGCGCCATGAGACAAAAAGAGAGATGAGTGTTCAGTCATGAGAAGAACTTCCAGTCGTACAATAGCTGCGCCGGGTCTAGCGCGCAGTTAGCGCCAGATCCGGTCAAGTTGCGTTTATCCGTAATGAAACACTTCACGGACAATCTTTCCGTTTTTCCATGTGCGGACCGCGACCTGGCGATATTTGCGCTCGCCCCAATCGCGGTGCGTAAAGTCAAAGTACCAATGGGAAAAGGTTACATCCTCCCCTGAACCACTTGCGAGCACTTCTGCACCGCGAAAGTCTGTGATCGCACCGAAGAATTCTTGTTCACGAGTCCGGTTTGCTGACTTCCCAACGGTAGGTTCCGCATCGTTTTCTTGCATCACCACATCTTCGGCATAGTAGCTTTCGAACGCTTCAAGGCCTTTGCCGTTGAGAATGGCCTCATTGAGTTCTGCATCAAGCGCTTCAATGGTTTGCGCATTTACTTTTGTGTCAATCATAATTGGGTTTCCTCTGGATTTGAAATCGAGCGTTGCGCTCAAGCCAAAAGATAGGAAAAACGTGATGTCGTATCTTGTCCGGAGGCGTCGAATTTTTGACTGATCACGTCACAATATCTGTATAGTCAAAGCCCAAGACTGTTTGTCCTACTGATCAAGCACTTCGCGGCTTTCGTCTTCGCCAGCCAACGGCGATAGCGACGGCCACGATGATCAGAGATCCCAAGGCCATCCACATGAGCATGGCTTCAAATGACATCAGGAACATTAGGCTATCGATATTGCCGGTCTTCCAGAACACCCACTCTCCGGCCAATTCGGTGGCGAGCATCTCGCTACCAGTCGACAGGATAACAATCCCGTCACCGGACGCCGGATC
The DNA here is from genome assembly GCA_965263325.1 of Hyphomonadaceae bacterium. Taxonomy (GTDB): domain Bacteria; phylum Pseudomonadota; class Alphaproteobacteria; order Caulobacterales; family Hyphomonadaceae; genus CBDHGY01. The sequence goes on from CBDHGY010000002.1 coordinate 623,553, forward strand.
AATGCGAGCCACCGTGTTGATGGCTGGACCATTATTTCCGTCATGGCCAATAATATAGCCACCTTGGTTGTTGGGAGCGTAAAGCATGGCTCCGAGCCCCCAGATGTCTGCACCCATTTGTGATGCGTGCGGTGTGCGAATTAACTCAAGCGACTGACCCGATAGAACTGATTGAGATTCTGGCGTTTTCTGCGCCTTGATTAACAGGGCGAGATCATCCGCTGATGTGAACAGCGATGTGGCAGCAAGGGCTGTGTACCAGCGGAATAGTTCAGTATTACCGTTCAGGTCGAAATTCTGCGCGAGCCCAAACGCCATCGCCTCTTCATGGTTGAAGGTGCTGCGCTCCATTCCGAGCGGCGCGAACACACGCTCAGACATGAATTCAGAAAACGATTGTCCTGAGACTTCCTCGATCACCAACTGCAGGATCGTGTATCCGCCTCCGGAATAATTCCATTCGCTGCCGGGTTCTGCGCCAAGCTCAACCGCCCCTGAGTTTCCAGGTGACGCATCGAGCGCGCGTGTTAGTGATTCTTCAAGAGACTGCACCTCCTCCGAACGCTCAAATCCGTCATAGCCAAGACCATCTGTCAATCCGGCTGTGTGGCTGAGCAATCGCCGAACCGTAACACCGGAAGAGTCAAACGCAGTGTCCGGCAACCGCCAACGGGTTAGATACTCAGAGACCGGCGTATCGAGATCGATTGCTCCCTCGTCGACCAGCACCATTACACCCCAAGCGGTGACCCATTTTCCAAGCGATGCGACCTGGTAGACAGACGATCCATCGACGGGCGTACCCGTGGACATGAAATAACGCTCAGCGATTTCACCGTCTTCGATCAAGATCATGACAAAATTACCGACGTGCTGAGCAGTAACAGTTTCTTCTACGGCGACGGCAAATGCCTGTGACGAGGCCGACTTCACAATCGGCGACTTCAACCATCCTTCGCTCGTGGCGAAGAAGACGGATATGTTCCACGCGACCACGGCGAGAAGTGTCACCAGCGTTAGGGCTAAGACTCTAATCATGGTAATTCTCCTGAATATACGATTTCCGTGATCAAACTTGCCCACTGGTAATGAGCGTGATCGCAGCAATTATGTAGAGACCTGCGGTGAGCACACTGCCGAGCGTCCGGATATGATTCAGGCGGGTCCAGTCGCGGCCATATTTCAGCCAATAGGTTTCCGCCTCCGAGGTCTTATGATCGAAACGCTCAAGCTTGTTGTTCATTGGTACGTTGCCAAAAATGGTCATGAAAAAGACCGTTGGCAGGTACACAATCGGTGCGAGGATCAGCGTGACCAGAGCAGCACCTTCGAAGATCGTTGCGCTGTAGAGCGCGAACAGGACTGAAAAGAGCGCGATGGAGAGAATTCCGGCGACGAACTGGGTTTTGATCACAGTGCGGTTGATGTGTTGCATCGCTTCGATGCCGCCAGCCGGAGCAGTTCGCAGCAGCCCTGACATCACAAATTCGGAGAAGGCTGAGAATACACCTCCGATCACTGCGCTCCAAAGCGCGAGGAAGAGGCAAAAATAGAGAGTCCATTCATAGGTCATAAGGACGTTCCTTTGTTTTTCGCTGATTAAGGGGCGACTACTTCGCGACGCCCCTACAGAACGTTGTGTGTGGTTTGTGTCGGGGGAGATGAAATCCGACGGATTAGACGATCGCTCCGCCTAAATAACTTTCAGCTACATTTCGTTTTGGCGTGGTCACAGTAAGCCGCATGCCGATCAATAGGGCAGCAACGCCGAATTCTATCATGGTCGCGGTGAGGAGTGATTGATTTGGCAACCCGTAAATCCCCATGCTAACCAATCGCCCAAATCCATAGCTGCCATAGACAATCGCCCCGACCGATAGTGCGAGATACGAAAACCGCCGGTTTATTGCGCCGAGGATCATGAACCCGCCAGCGATCAGCAAAACCCCACTTGGCGCGGACAATTCGGACATTAGGCTTGGATCGCTACCCACGATTACATCGCTCATGGAGAGGAAGGTGTGGGGCATGAACATCAGGCCGCTACCAATCAAACCGAGCAGTCCGCCCGATACTGCGAGCGCACTTCTTATAAAAATCCGTTTCATGCTGCTGCCCTCCAAATGCCTTTGGTGGCGACTTCTCGAGCATAGTCTGCGAAATCTTTAGGCGGACGACCGAGCGCGCGCTGAACGCCATCACAGAGATAAGCGTTGCGCCCGTCGAGGACGGTGGAGAAGAGATAGTCCAGCATCCAGACGACATCTTTTGGCGCGCCTGAATTGGCGACTTCGCCAACAAATGCTTCGTGGGGCACGTCTACATAGGTGATTTCACGCCCTGTTGCGCGGGACAGGTCAGCGGCAACATCGCTAATCGTCATCAATCGAGGCCCTGTGACTTCATAGATCTGACCATTGTGATGATCCTTCGCTCAAGGCTGCGACCGCGACATCTGCGATATCGTCGACATCCACAAACGGCTCGACTTGATCGCCCGCAGGTAGCGTGATCGTTCCGCCGAGCACCATGTCGATGAAGGCGCCTTCAGAGAAGTTCTGATTAAACCAGCTGGCCCGAACAATCGTCCATTCGAGGCCCGCAGTCTGAACAATGCGCTCACAAGCCTGCGCCTCTTCTTCGCCGCGTCCTGACAAGAGGACCAGACGTTTCACGCCCCGCCTCTTGGCAAGATCAACAAAGGCCTGGATCGCATCTGGTGCACCGGGCATGGCAAGATCTGGGGCATAGGTAATATAGACTGCGGTTACATCTTTGAGCGCCGCATCCCAGCCTTTCTCATTGTCCCAGTCAAAAGACGGTACCGCTGAGCGTGATCCGACACGGACCTCATGTCCTTTGGATTTCAAGCGTTCCGCGACGCGGCGTCCTGTTTTTCCAGTGCCGCCTAGTACAAGAGTGAGGTTTTTGCTTTTGCGCAGGAAGTTCATTGACTTGCTCCTTTTTCAGTATCTGCAAGCCAATAGTTATGAAAAATGGTCCGGGAGCTCTTGCCCGCAAATGTCAGAGTTTTGACAGATCGCGACAAATTCCGGCTATTGGCCGGGGCTGGAGTCCAGTCTGTATGAGCGAGGGGTCTGCCCGGCCCAGCGCTTGAAAGCTCTGGTAAATCCGCTCTGCTCTGAAAACCCGGTCAAAAACGCGACTTCGGCGAGGCTGTACTCTGTTTCCCTTAGCAGCTGCCGAGCGAGATCATGCCTCGCACTATCAACAACGCTCTGGAAGGAGTGGTCATTCTCTGAGAGGCGTCTTTGGAGAGTCCGTGGACCGATCCCTAATTCAGCTGCGATCGACGATAGGGTTGGCACACCTTCGCTCAGAACATTTGCCACCGCACGCCGAACATTCTGCTCCAGCCCCTCATCATTGGTGAGCGCCGCAAGTTCCTGCTCAAGGTGGCGATCAAAGAAGCTGGCAATGGTCTCATCCCCCAGCCTATTGGGAGCGTCCATGCTGTCTTGACTGACCAGAAGCGCGTCGCGATCCGTTTCAAAATAGACGGGGCAGCCAAAATGCTCTTCGTATACAGAGGTGTCACCGCGCGGGGTGTGCTTGAAGTAAACGGCAAGCGGCATAAAGCGCGCAGTACTGACTTCCTTGCTGATCACATCGACTGCCGACATGCTCGCCTCGTTCGAAAGCAACATGCCGAGACGGCCATCGCCAGCTTTGTCGAGACTGAAGAACCAGCCATCATTGCTTTGCTCGAGGGAATAGGTTTCGGCGCTGCCCAGGACATGGCCATAGCGCTCTGATCTCACAAATGATCCACGCAGATCAGGAGCAGATTTCCAGGCCAGGCCGAAAGCGCCATACTCGTCGCTTTTCATGGTGGCGCCAATTCGGAGGGGCAGCGTCAGGCCGTCGGGATCACGGGCTGCGAGCGTCGCGAAAAAGTCATAAAACTGGTTCGCAGGCACCATCAGCTTGGGGTCGACAGGCGCATCTGGGCTCATGCCAATACCCTCCAAAAGGTCGCGCGTCTCAACGCCAATGCTGGCATGGTTGAGGACCTTGTGCACGTAAAGAGAGGTAATCTGGCTCATAAGGCCAGTTCTACAGAAAATTCAGCGGCTATGGGAGGCCTGATTTTCTGGCGCTAGAAATTCAATTGACCCCACACACTGAAACTAGGGCGTGGGGTCAGTTATTTTCAAGAATACACCTTATGGCGTTTTGGACTATTTTCTGGACGCTTTAGGAACGTCAGCAATCAATACTTTATCTTCAAGATTTTCACCCGCGAGGAACATAATAATATCGGGAACGATATCGGGATGATCAAAGAAAAGATTATGGCCGCCGTTTTCAACCGTGATGACGGTTCGCTCGGTCAGCCCTGCGGTCGCCTCCAGTGCAGCTTCGGGATAGGTTCTGGCATCAAGCGTGCCTGAAAGCACAAGCGTTGGAACATCGCTTGACGGCGTTTCGCGAAATTCGTCAGGCAAACGAAAACTCCCGGACTCATTGGCGAGATGTGGCATCGGGAAGTTCGGAGCATCTCCAAGAAGAGCTACTGGCGACTGTCCGGACACTAGGGCATTCCGTTCCGGAGAAATCCCTGACGCCAGATCCATGATGGTCGGCATCGCTCGCAGCTCAATCTGGTCTGGCATTAGAAAACCGAAACGGGACATCAATGAGTAGTCGGGGGTTTCAGCGGCCATAGCGAGTATCCCGTTCGCCACGTCCGTTGCACGATCCGGATCGGACAAAGCGAAGGAGATAGCGCGCTGCACCGCAAATGCTCCAAGCGTACGTTTTACGGGCGGCTGGTTTCGCGCGACAAAAACATCAATAACAGGGCGATCGCGCTCTATCCGTTCAAGACCGATGCGAAGAGCCTCAGCAAGGTCAGGATACGGTGGGAAGTCCTGATCGGCGGCACCTTGGTTCAGCGCAGACTGTAGTCGTTCAAAATAGGCATCAGTCCGTGCCGGGAGTTTTACAGTCTGATCAAGCCCTTCAACACTGACGAGCACCACGCGATCGATGATTTCTGGATGTTCATCCATCGTGGCGAGCCCAAGATGTGTGCCATAGCTTATGCCGAGCAAGCTCAGCGGGGTATCAAGCGCTTTGGATATCGCAGCGAGATCATGAGTGCTCTCCAAGGTCGTATATCCGCTCAAGTCAACGCCCTCTTCCTGCCAGAAATCCCGACATTCTCGAAATGCCATCTGATGCTTGGCAATGAAGGTGTCGCGGTCTGACACATCCGCTTCGGACCAGCCAATCGAGCTAATGCAATCGGGCGGCGCATCGGATAGGCCGGTTCCACGTTGGTCGAGCAAGATAACATCCCGGTTTTGCCGTAAGGCATCAAAGAGCGGCCAGCGCCGACTTTGCGCAGCGCCCGTTGCAGAGCCCCCGGGCCCGCCCGCCAGATAAACCACCGGAGGAAGTGCAGAAGGCTGCATTGCCTCCAGAACGACAAAACGCAATGCGATCAAGCGGCTGTCTTTGTTGGCGCGATTCTCGGGCACCATGATCGTGTATTCTTTTCCCTCAATTGCACCGACGCCACGAACGTCCAGCTGCGAAGAGGTGACTTCATACTCAGGACCATCGCTGGATTCAGCCGGGCTAACGGTACATCCAGCGACACTTAGCGTAACCGCCAACACGGATAAAATTTTCGCATAAGAAAAGCTCGTACGCTGATCGCTTTTTTTGGCAATTAAGTTATTCATGGAAATCTCCGGGCATTTGAAACTCCATTCATAGCTAACCTATGAACCGTAGAGGCTCTTGCCCGAAGACGCCAAAGTTTTGGCCCTAGGCGTCATAACCCGCCGCTTTTTAAGGACGAGAAGGTCCAAGCACAGTTGATCATCAAGACATCAGCCCCCAACAATGCTCGCCAGTCGAATTCTTTGTGGTGTCCTTTTTCCGCTAATATTTGTCATCTGCATTGTCACAGTTTAAAATCTTAATGATGAAAAGTCTGCCAGCCGGTTGAAAAACAAAACTAAAATTGCAGATGGCATATTGGCTTGGAAAGCTGAATCTTGGTCGGTTGAGCTTTTCCAAATTGAGATCGCAGAGCGAATAAAAAATATGATCGCACAATATATTTTGCTGCACAAACTGCTACACAATTTGCTTCACACTGAATTTTTATAAGCAATAAAACAATGCACTAGAAATGTTTTTGCGGACTCCTCCTCCACCAGTTGGCCTGTGACTAGTATTTTTCCCAATACGGCGTTTTGGCATAACGATCGACAAGGAAGTCTACGAATGTCCTCACGCGTTTTGATAAGTGGCGCGTGGGAGGGTAAACAGCGTAAAGGGCCATGCCTCCCCATTCGCAATCGGGAAGAAGCTCAACCAATGAGCCGTTTCTCAGTTCATTATGAAGAATGAAGCATGGCTCAATAAGGACACCCAAGTTTCGCAGCGCTGCATCCCGCAAAAATTCACCGTTCGACGCGGAGATATGAGCGTTCATTTTTAGTGTTCCGCGTCGTCCTTCTTGAGTTTGGTAGGCCCATGTATCCTGGCGTCTGTTCGTGTATCGAAGTTCTGGATATTTTTCCAATTCCTCAGGTGTTTTTGGAAGTCCATACTCAGTGATAAAGGCAGGACTTGCGCAAGCCACTGTTTTAATTGGTGCGAGCTTTCTGGCCACTAAACCCGAATCTTCCAGATTTCCAATCCGAACGGCAAGGTCGCGGCCCTCTGCCACCAGATCAACTTTGCGGTCATTAAAGTCGATGTCGAAATCTATGCCTGGATGGATCTGCGCAAAATCGAGTATGGCGGGTCCCAAATGTGCGACGCCAAAGGACACAGGTGCGGCTATTCTAATGAGGCCGGAGAGCTCACCAGTGGCCGCGCTTAAGTCGCCCTCCATTTCTTTCCAGTCTGCCAGGAGTGACAATGCACGCTCATAAAGAGCTTTTCCACTGTCAGTTAATGTAATCCTGCGCGTGGTCCGCGTCATGAGCTGCACGCCAAGGCGGGATTCCAACTCTTTTAGCCGGCGGCTCACCGCCGATTTCGCGATACTGAGTTGTTCTGCAGCTGCAGATAATGACCCAGCCTCAACGACCCGCACAAATGTTTCAAACTGCTCAAATCTACTCATTTGTTCTTCATACAAGAACAATGTTTTCGGAAACAGCCCCCTAATCCAATCAATGCAAAAACCTATGTTCTGGGCATCAAGAAATAGGAGCATTTGATATGAATGATCTGAACACTATCCTTCGCATTGAAGCCAGCGCGCGAGACGCCGATTCAGTGTCACGGCAACTAACATCAAAAATTATCGATCAACTAGGTGGTCTCTGCGCTATTCGTATGATCAACCGTGATGTCTCGAAGGGAATTCCCTTTGTAGATGCGGCGTGGGTTGGAGCAAATTTCACACCGCCCGAACAAAGAACGCCAACCCAAACATCGGCGCTATCGACGTCAGATCGTCTCATTGATGAACTGACACAAGCCGACACGATTGTACTTGGTGTTCCGGTATACAACTTCGGAATTCCTGCGAGTTTGAAAGCTTGGATTGATCAAATTACTCGTGCTGGAGTGACATTCCAGTACACCGAAAATGGACCAGTAGGCCTATTAAGTGGCAAACGCGCAATCATCGTTATTGCATCCGGCGGAACACTTGTTGGGAGTACGCACGATTTTGCAAGCCCGTATCTAAAACATATTTTCGGCTTCATTGGTATCACTGACGTTACAATCATCGCTGCTGACTCTCTGATGCAAAACCGACCGTCGAAAATCACAGAGGCTGAAACGAAGATCGCACAGCTTCAGAGCGCCTAATTAAAACATTTGGAGAAGAACCATGCATTCAGAAAACGCAGCGCCGCTTGCTGGCGGACTAAAACTACGCCCCGCCTCCGAGCGCGGACATGCTGATCATGGGTGGCTTAAGTCTGCCCATAGTTTCAGCTTTGCCAACTACTATGATCCTGATCACACTCAGTTTGAAAGCCTGCGCGTAATCAATGACGATCAAGTTGCAGCTGGAGCTGGATTTCCGACCCATCCACACAAGGACGCCGAGATTTTCTCATATGTTCTCAAAGGCGCGCTGGAGCATAAAGACAGCATGGGGAATGGATCCGTTGTAGAGGCCGGCGGCGTCCAATATATGAGCGCCGGCTCGGGCGTTCGGCATTCAGAGTTCAATCCATCATCCGAACAGGACGTGAAATTCCTTCAGATTTGGCTGCTACCCAATGCTTTAGGTGGATCACCTCGTTACGATACGCTGGATATTGAGCCGTCTGACAAAGATGGCAAATTGAAACTGTTTCTGTCGAAAGACGGACGAGATGGCTCGATGCTTATTAAGTCAGATGCCGATATCTACTCAGCCACATTGAATGGAGACCAACGCATCTCGACCGAGCTTCCAAAAGGCAACAAAGCGTGGGTGCAGGTTGCTCGAGGAACTCTTACAGTAAACGGCCAACGCCTCGCAGTCGGCGATGGACTAGCCATCACGGAATCTGGACGGATCGAATTTTCAGACGGTGACGGCGCTGAGTTCCTATATTTCGATCTCGAACCTTACAGTCATAACTAATCCGGAGATGGCTCGCCTAAATATAATAGGTGAGCCAATTTCCATTATTTCACTTCATACTCATAATGGCGCATGGATTGATCAAGCTGGACGATCATCATCGTCTAGAACACGATAAGCAGGACCTTCCATATCTTCGTACTGCCCCGACTGGACCGACCAAACAAACCCTGCGAGACCAAGCAAGCCGAGACACAGAGCGATTGGGATCAAATATACGATAATGGACACTACAAGTCTCCTCCCTGTAATCGAAGGGCATTTAACGTCACGAGTATGGAAGAAAGCGACATCGCCACAGCAGCAATGAGCGGCGTCACATAACCGGCAATGGCGATCGGAACAGCAATACAATTATATCCAGCGGCGAAAGCAAAGTTTTCTCGCATGATTCGCCGCGTGCGGCGCGCGACCGTGATAATGGCTGGAATGTTCGTAAGACCGCCGCAATATACAGCATCGCTCGCCGACTGAGAAATATCCATAGCACTGCCAGGAGCAAGCGAGGCGTGAGCAAGTGCCAGCGCCCCGGCATCGTTCAATCCGTCACCTATCATCAAAGTCTTTACGCCAGTGGACCGAAGTTGGGCGAGGCGATCGACTTTTGATGTCGGCGTACATTCTGCCGACCAGTCTTCAATGTCTAAGGTATCGGCAATTTTTTGGACCGACGCTGATTGATCTCCTGAGATAACTTCAACAGTGAGTCCAAGTGTTTTTAACTCATTGATTGATTGTTTAGCCGTAGCAAGTGGTGTGTCTTCAAACAAAAACCCAACTGTCTGCCCCACGCCTTTCCTTAAATATATAGCTGGGCCGCGGACTGCGGGAAGTTGGCAGTCGCTGACCCAACTGGCCGCTCCCAATCGCCACATCTCATCTTCCACAACCGCCTCAAGCCCCCGTCCAGGAACCTCAACAATATCAGTTAACACTCGGCCATTGCCGGCTTCATTGACAATGGCTTTGGATAATGGATGACGGCTTGCGCGCGCAAGTACGGCGGCAACATCGATAAAGACCCTTGCCTCTAAGGTGTCGGGTCTTATTGGAGTGCCATTTATAACAACACTGACGAGCTTTGGCACTCCAAGTGTGAGCGTGCCCGTCTTATCAAACGTTATGTGGTCAACTTCTGCAATGCGCTCAAGTGCGTCCCCAGATCGAAGATAAATGCCATTCTTAAACAGGCGGCTAGCAGCCACAATCTGCGCAGCGGGCGCGGCAAGCGCCAGTGCACAGGGACACGTAATTATGAGCGTCGCAACGGCTATCATCAATGCTTCAGAGATACTCGCCCCGAAAACTAACCAGGCTATCGCTGCAAAAGCAGCTGCCGAATGCACAAAGGGGATATAGAATGCAACAGCCCTATCTGCGAGCTTTCGATAGGATGAACGGCGCTGCTCTCCAGCTTCCAACATGTCAGAAATTGTTGCCAGTATCGAGTTGTCAGCCTCGTTGATCGCTTTTCCTTGTATCGATGCCGTTAAGTTGATCGCACCTGCAGGAAGTATCATTCCTGGCCCATAGTGCTTCGGTAAACTTTCACCAGACAACAAACTTTCGTCAATATCACTATTGCCTTGAGTTATCCTCATATCCACCACCGCGCGTTCGCCCGGCGCAAGAAAAACATAGTCCCCAACGACGACTTTATCGGCCGCTATCTTCTTTACCGAGCCGTCCGCGCCAACAACGCATACCGGCCTGTTACGCATTGCGGCTAGAGCATTGGCGGCCGAATATGCTTGTCGCCTCAATCGCGCTTCGAGAAATCGACCGATCAGCAGAAAGAACAGCAGCATAACGGCTGCATCAAAGTAGGCATGCTCTCCACCTCGAATGGTTTCAGAAACACTGACGCCAAAGGCCAAACAAAGCGCGAGTGAGATCGGCACGTCCATATTTGCGTGACCGCGTCGCAGGACGGCCCATGCTGATTGAAAAAAGTGTCGTCCAGAGAAAACGAGCACAGGGAGCGCTATCGCCCCAGACACTGCATGCAGTGCGCGCCGGGTCGCTTCGCCCATTTCACCATGCCCCGCCCAAATGGATACGGACAGCAACATAATATTTGCCGCAGCAAAACCAGCAACCCCCATCGCAATAAGGAGCGACTTCTCTTCATTGGGTTTACGAGCATCCGCGTGCTCTGCGATATCTGGATAAACATCGAAACCCAAACTGAGAATAGCTCCGACGATCTCATTCGCAGGAAGCGCCCCATCCCACCGAACGCGCATTTGGCCATTGGACAGATTTAATCTGGCAACTGCTACACCAGTTAAGGCGAGGACAGCATTTTCAATCTTTGAAAGACAGCCGCCGCACTTTGCGCCTTGAATTCTGAGCTTTAGCAAATTTTGGCCAGCATGCCTTGTAACGTACGCTCCATATTCCAAGTCGGTACGCTCACAATGCCGGCCTTGCTCAAAGGTGCTGCGGATGACGCCCACCGAACTCACGGCGAAACGGAAATTTCTTTGTGGGCCTGGAAGAGGATCTCTCCCCCATCATGTGAGCGCACATCAAACTGAACATGCCATTTTCCAGCGCTTAACCCAGAAACATCGGCAGAATATTGACCCGATGCAGAACGGATCAATGGAATTCTCTGATCTAACGAGGTGTCTGCAGCGTGTCTTATTTGGGCCTCTACTGTGTGCCCATATAAGACACGTCCATCGCGGTTCCGGATCTCAAAAACTATGGAATGATCTCGAATTCCAGCAGATGCGTGCCACCCGAGATCGCGCTGAACTCGGCGAGCCTGAAGCGTTTGGTTATAGTCTAAGCCCTGCACGTAAGACTTTTTTACATCCTCGCCAGGAAAGCTTGTGATGGCATGATACAAAAAAATGCCATTAACAATAAACATCACTCCAAAGAAGGCGAGAAAAGCTATCAATACATGCCAACCGCGAAGGCCGTGTTCGCCTGTTTCAGAGGGACGTGCAGTTACGATTCGCATTTTAAGGTCCTCGAAATGCAGATTGATTATTGTCAGTTTCCCCAGTGACAGAGTCCGATATTGAAAACTGTATCTTTCTGTGGCTCTCTCCTTCCGGAGCAGAGACAACGATCCGGTAACGGTCGACACCGAACGGCTCAACGGGCAACAGGATTTCAGCATCGCCAATATGGTCTGTGCCAATAACTTTGAATGACAATCCTTCAATCCCTGTGACGTTAAGAGCGATGGTTCTTTGATCAGAAGCCTTGTTAACGATCTTTACAGCGTAACCATTTTGAATGTCGCCGTTTGACAGTTTCACAAATGGAGGCGAGCGATCTTTCAGAACGTTGACCTCCAAAGTAGCACGTGTCGTGAGCCCCCACACCATCAACGCCCCAATTGCGGCGATCAAACTGGCGTAAAGCAAGGTTCGGGCACGCACTAAACGATATTTCGGGGGAACATTTCCTGCGGCGCGCGCCAGGACGGCCACATCCGTATCATATCCGATCAACCCTCGTGGACGACCGATACGCGTCATCATTTGATCACAAGCGTCGATGCAGAGTGCGCAGTGTATACATTCCAATTGAGCGCCGTCGCGAATATCAATCCCCACAGGGCATACTTGCACACACTGATCGCAATCAATGCAATCACCACGCTCATCCCAATTGTCGGATTTACGCTTAGGGCCTCGCGGCTCTCCCCTGTCAAAGCGATAAGTGACGTTGAGCGCATGCTCATCGGTCAACGCAGCCTGAATCCGCGGCCACGGACACATATAAGTACACACTTGCTCACGCATCGTGCCTGCGAGAAAATATGTTGTCAGGGTCAGGATGCCAGCAAACCAATATGCCGATAGAGGCGCTTCTCCTGTAAACCAACCTTGCGCAACAGTGGGTGCGTCGTGCCAGTAAAGTATGAATGCGCCGCCAGTCCAGAAGGCTATGATCAGCCAGACAATATGTTTACCGCCTTTACGCCATAGCTTGTTCAATGACATGGGTGCCTTATCAAGCCGCATCCGCGCTGCGCGATCACCTTCGAAAGCGCGCTCAACCCAGATATACAGATCGGTCCATACGGTTTGCGGACACGTATATCCGCACCACACACGCCCAAACACTGCGGTGACCAGAAAGAGACCCAGTGCAGCAATAATTAACAATCCTGCCAAATAGTGAATGTCCTGCGGCCAAAGCTCGATAAAGAAAAAATAAAACTTCTCGCTTTCAAAGTCAGCGAGCACAGCTTGATTTGGGATACCTTCACCTCGGTCCCAGCGTATCCAGGGCAATACATAGTACACTGCAAGAGTGACCGCCATAACGGCCCACTTAAGCGACCTAAATCGACCATGGGCCAGCTTGGGATAGATCTGCGTGCGTTTCGAGTACAAGTCCGAATGCTTAGGTGGAAGCGGAGCACCTGAGCCCGATCGCTCCATATTCAGAGAGATCTTGGACATACCTTCCCTCCTACTCACCGCCACTTAGGGCGTGAACGTAAACAGCGAGCGCCTTGATCGATGCATCGTCAATGCGATCTTGCCAAGCCGGCATATGGGAGTTCCATGCATTATAGATCGAGCTGTATACCTCTTCACGTTCACCGCCATAAAGCCAAATTGGATCGCTTAGGTTTGGTGCCCCCTGCCGTCGGTCGCCTTCACCATTTGCTCCATGACACGCCGCGCATTGGGAAGAGAATGTCGCTGCGCCGCGTTCAGCAGCGTTTAAATCGATGGCGCGATTGCTGAGGCTCAACACAAAATCAGTGACATCGCTGATTTGTGATGAAGACAAAAGTCCTTGTGCCCCATAGGCTGGCATCTCTGAGAACCGCGTATCAACATCGGACAGATGGCGGATGCCGTGGCGAAGCGTATATTCGATCCCGCCGAGTGTTCCATCCCAAAGCCAATCATCATCTGCAAGGACAGGATAACCTTTTGCACCGCGACCTCCAGCGCCGTGGCAGGTCGCGCAATTATCCCCGAACAGACTTTCACCCATAGCCAGAGCAAACTGCTGCAGATTCCGATCTTCTTCAATCTCTTCCAAACTGGCATCTAGCAACGCAACAGAACTAGCCTGCCGCGCTTCTTTCAACTCGGCCATTGCAGTGGCAACTTCCGCTCGATCGGAGTGCCCTCTCAGGCCTTTGGAGTTGGTGCCCAATCCCGGAAGCGCAGGGAGCGCTGGCATCAAGACCATATATACGACTGCCCAGATGATCGTCATATACCAAATATATAACCACCATCTTGGGAGTGGATTGTTCAGCTCGGTTATTCCATCCCAGGAATGACCAGTCGTTTCGATGCCGCTATAATCGTCGATTTGCTTGTCGGTTTCAGTATCACTCATCACCGGGATCCAATTCCTGTAGAGGGAGTATTGCTGCCTTATCGAACGTGTTTTGATTGGACGGCCACAATGCGTATGTGATGGCGCAGGCAAACATCACGACAAAATATACAAGACCGCCCGTCTGCGCGAAACTTGAAAGGAATTCGTACATTCTGACCTCCTATCTTCTGTTTTCGAGATCGTCGGCTTCATAGACTGAGAAGTCGACGAGCGTTCCTATCATCTGCAAGTAAGCAACAAGAGCATCCATTTCGGTTAGACGAGACGGATCGCCATCATACTCTTCGACGGTCACAGTGCCTTCCCGGCCGGCCTCGTCATTGTATCGTTTTTTGAGCGCTTCCTGTTGATCGAAGAATTCAAAAGACTCAGCCATAGCCTGCATGCGCAGATCGAGCTCAGCATAAGCAATCATATCTTCGGTGTACGGCACACCCACCAGGCGTTCTGTCCTCAATCGCTTCTCAATGTCACCATATCTGAGTTCTTTCTCAGCCAAAAAGGCATATGGCGGCATAATAGATTCAGGAACAAACGCGCGGGGGTCCTTCAGGTGATCGACTTGCCACTTTGATGAGTACTTTCCGCCGACACGCGCAAGGTCAGGACCTGTTCGTTTAGACCCCCATTGAAATGGATGATCATACATGCTCTCGGCAGCAAGCGAGTAGTGTCCATATCGCTCTACTTCATCTCGAAGTGGTCGCACCATTTGACTATGACACACATAACATCCTTCACGGACATAAATATCGCGCCCCATTAGCTCGAGCGGGGTATAAGGACGCATGCCTTCGACCTTCTCGATGGTGTTGTCCATATATGCGAGCGGAGCCATTTGGATGATCCCACCGATAGAGACTACAATCAGAATACCGATTGTGAGCAAAAGAGAGTGGCGTTCCAATACGCCGTGATTGTTCATCAGTCCCATGAGTTTTCTCCTACTCGGCAGGAACAAGCGCTGGACTTGGTTTAGATTTCGAATTGTTTGCAGCTTCCGGCTCGATACTCGTCGCATTTCCGTGACCGAGCGCAGTGCGCCAGAGATTGTAAGACATCAAGACAGCGCCGAAGAAGTACAAACCACCGCCAACTGCTCTGATTATGTAGCTGATGTGCTTTGCCTCGACCGTTTCAACAAAGGTGTATTCGAGGAAACCGTATTCATTGTAAGCGCGCCACATGAGGCCTTCGAGTATTCCCGCAAACCACATGGAAATCATGTAGAAGAGGATGCCAATTGTTGAAATCCAAAAGTGCCATTCTACAAGTGACTTCGAATAAAGTGCCTTTTTCTTGTAAAGCCACGGCACCAGACAATAGAGCGCGCCGAAGCTGATATAACCGACCCATCCGAGTGCGCCGGAGTGAACATGTCCAATACCCCATTCGGTATAGTGGCTAAGAGAATTCACCGCGCGCACAGACATGAGCGGGCCCTCAAAAGTTGCCATCCCATAGAAGGCAAGAGAAACAACCATCATCCGAACAACCGGGTCCGTACGAAGTTTATCCCAAGCACCCGAAAGCGTCATCACGCCATTGATCATGCCGCCCCAACTCGGCATCCAAAGCATAATCGAAAACGTCATGCCAAGTGTTTGGGCCCATTGCGGGAGCGCGGTGTAATGCAAATGATGCGGACCCGCCCAAATGTATATGAAGATCAGGCTCCAGAAATGAACGATCGATAGACGGTATGAATAAACAGGCCGGTTTACACGCTTCGGGATAAAATAATACATGATCGCCAAGAAGCCGGTGGTCAGAAAGAAGCCGACCGCGTTATGTCCATACCACCACTGCGTCATCGCATCTTGGACACCTGCAAACACCTGCACTGACTTTGTACCCATGAAATCAACGGGGATCGAAAGGTTGTTCACGATGTGAAGCATCGCAATGGTCACAATGAAGGAGAGATAAAACCAATTCGCGACGTATATGTGCGGCTCTTTACGCTTCCAAAGCGTTGCGAGAAAGACAAGTAGATAAGCTACCCAAACGATGGTTAACCACAAATCCACATACCATTCGGGTTCTGCATATTCCTTTGATTGCGTAATGCCTGTGAGGTATCCAAGAGCCGCAAGAACAATAAAGACTTGATACCCCCAAAATACAAACCACGGCCACATACCTCCAGCTAATCTGGTGCGGCACGTGCGCTGAACGACATAAAAGCTCGTGGCAATCAGAACATTTCCGCCAAAGGCGAATATCACTGCGCTCGTATGTAGAGGTCTCAACCGACCGAAATTCGTCCAGCCATAGTCGGGAAAATAGAATATTGTTGGAAAAGCCAGCTGAAGGGCGATGATGACGCCGACGAGCAGACCGGCTATCCCCCAAAACATTGATGCGAACACGCCGTATTTGATCAGTGTATTCTCATATTCAGTTTCATCGAACGGATCCCTACCCGCCAGGCTGCCGAACCACATAAATGTAACGAAAAGCAGTACACCTGATAAAGTGGCAAAAATTGCTGCCTGACCCGCCATAGCCGGATCACTTGTCCGAGCGGTTACAATCAATGCGAGCAGGCAAAAGACCGCCCAAAAAATAGCAACGCTCCCAATCGATCCGCTAGAGCTATCCCGCAACCGCGTTCCCGATACAGCCATCGACACTTCCCTTATTCAGCACGGACTAAAGTCCCAGCGGGATAATTACGAGAATGCGGAATCGCGGAATATACGGATAATCCCCTATTTGATCATCAATGCACTTCTCGTAGATAGTTAAAGCCAAAAGCGAGGTGCCTTATGAGCCGAACATTTTCTGTATTCGTTGCTGTAGGATTTATGTTCGCCGGTATAGGCAAAATGTTTGTTCAGGCGACAGCCCAGAAAACGCTACTTGTTCCTACCTGCTTGGGTAATACTGTGTCGATGAGAATCGGATCTGGTAACTGGAGCCCGCTTCATTGCTGGGGATGCTACGCTTTTGGGCTAGGTGTAGTTCTACTGCTTTTATCTATCATCTGGCAGATACGGCTCGGCCGAAATTATACGTCAAAAGCTGCTTCCTAGATCAACGTTACAATACCTCTGCGCTTACGAGAGTAGATTCGTTAGAAATGCTTTCTTACGCCGGCGCTCAATTTTTCGATTTCAATTCGGGCAGATTGTCACGGACCCCTATGATACAGGGATTAGGACGCACTTTATGTGTTAGCTGGTAAAGGGCAATAACCCTGAGCGATAATTAGGTGGAAAGAAATTACTGGTGTCGAACAGCAAAATCGAAATGCTGACTGCAGAAAGTAATCTGCAAAAAGTACTCTCTACTATTTTGCAGACCGTTCCTAACGCTCTCATCATGATAGATTCAGGCGGCAATGTCGTCACATTCAGCAAATCTGCTGAGCAGCTCTTTGGTTATGACAGCTCAGAGGTGATTGGCCAAAATGTTAGCTGTTTGATGAGCGGAGATGATGCCAAATATCATGATCGTTACGTAACAAACTATTTGAGTACCGGCGAAGCACAGATTATTGGAACCGGAAGAATCGTTCAGGCCCGACAAGCCGATGGCACGTTATTTCCAGTTCACCTCACGATTGGCGAAACCATGCTTGGCGGCGAGCGACTATTTACTGGCTACATTCGCGATTTAACCGAACAGCAGGCCCAGAACCTCCGCCTCAGCCAACTTCAAACAGAACTCGCTGGATTTGCACGTCTAAGCACAGCAGGTACGATGGCATCAGCCATGGCACACGAACTCAATCAACCGCTTACGGCCATTGCAAACTATCTCGAAGCGGCGCGGGACATGTTAAACACGACAGATCAAGAAACAATAAGTATAGTTAGGGAAGCCCTGGATGCAGCCGCTCAGCAATCAATCCGCGCTGGACAAATTGTACGTAAACTTCGGGACTTCGTTTCGAGAGGAGAATTTGAAACAAAAACCGACAGTGTTCAAAACGTCGTCGATGAAGCCGTGAGCCTGTTCAAACTTGATCTTGAAGGAGAAACACCGCGCGTCATCCAAACGATACCCAGCAACCTCCCCCCTGTACTGATGGATCGCATTCAAATTCGTCAGGTCCTGCTCAACTTACTAAAAAATGCTCATGATGCGCTTAATGACACAAAACAACCAACGATTTGGATAGAAGCAGAACAATCTGGCACCTCACATATTGTGTTAAGTGTTCGCGATAATGGACCTGGACTAAAACTGGATGAAACAAGGTCGCCTTTCGAACCATTCCAAAGCTCAAAAGCAAGCGGCATGGGGCTTGGTCTTTCGATTTGCCAAGGAATTATTGAGGCCCATGACGGTAAAATATGGACTGAAGAGCACGGCAGCAAAACAGGTGCTTTATTTCGATTTACGCTGAATATCGCCAAGGACTCAAATGACCGACAAAAATAAAATCTATTTGGTTGATGACGAAGAAGCCATTCGCCACTCAGCAAGCTTCATGCTTCGGCATGCGGGATACTCGGTCGAAACATTCTCCGGCGGTCCAGATTTTTTAGCCTTACTGCAGAACGATACAATAGGCTGTGTCCTGCTAGATGTACGAATGCCGGAAATGGATGGACTGACCGTATTAGAGAACATTCGGAAAGTATCGGCCGATCTTCCTGTAATTATTTTAACAGGTCACGGTGATGTATCCACGGCTGTTTCGGCTATGAAATCTGGCGCGACTGATTTTCTTGAAAAACCGTTTGAAAAAGCATCACTACTCGGTGCAATTGATGCTGCCTTCTCAAAAGTAGATGCAGAAGATGTTCAGAGAGAAACCCAGAAAACCGCTCAAACAAAAATTGACAGACTCACAAGCCGCGAGCGCGATGTGCTTGAACTATTGGTAGACGGCATGACCAACAAATCAATTGCCGAGAGACTTGGTATTTCTGCTCGGACCGTCGAAATTCACAGATCCAACTTAATGACGAAACTCGGCGCAGATAGCCTTTCGGCGGTCTTAAAAATCGCGTTTGCGGCCAAATTCACATGATAATTTGACTACGTATTACCCCTTAAAGCCCAATTGAAAGTGGTATGCTATCTTCGCAGAGACTGTCAAAGTCGGGAGTCGAAGTTGCCATCCACCTCATTAGTTCCAATAAAAAGAATACTATTCGTTGACGACGACGCGGAGGTGCGCCGTTCATTCTCACTTTTGCTATCAGCTCGAGGTTTTGGAATACGCACTTTTGAAACAGGGACAGAGCTTCTGGATAGAGAACACGTCGACCAAAAGGCTTGCTTTTTACTCGATTACAGATTGCCCGATATGAACGGTATCGAATTATTGTTGTCTCTTCGTCATATAGGCAAAAACAATCCGGCTTTTCTTATAACCGGGGATCCTCATCCAAGTATCGGGGCTCGGGCATTTACCGCTGGATTTTTGGGAGTCATCGACAAGCCAGCCGATACGAACAGGTTAGCGCATTTATTAAACACAGCAATCGACGACCTATAGCGACGGATACAGGCTCCACCTCGCTACATTCATCGAAATCAGTATTCACAGTAAGCTCAGAATGCCAGACGGTTGCCCGATTTGTTCACTTGGCAAATCCTTTTAATTCCCAATCACTCCATGAGAATATTGTTCTAGACTATCTTAAGGTCAGCGAGCAGATAAGTCATGCGTCACGTTTCACTGGGGTTTGACAATGACCGTCATACAATCGCGTATCTCAACGTCGTCTGAGGCCTTCCAAGAAAATCGGCGCGATATGCTAGAACTCGTCGACAAGTTGGAAGAGTTGAATGCGCGCGCTGGAACAATCTCTGAAATGCGCAAACCGCGATTCCTGCAACGCGGACAACTTACTCCTCGAGAACGTTTATCTCGATTAATAGATCCCGGAATGCCTTGGCTCTCAATCGGAAACATTAGCGGCTACTTAACTGACACGAAAGAAGAGACGAAATCGATCCCTGGATCTACAATGATCTGCGGCATTGGATTTATCAGAGGTGTACGCTGCATTGTGCTTGTAGATGACAGTGGCATAAAAGGTGGAACGCTCACGACAGCAACTGCTTACAAAATTCAGCGCGCAGAACGGATCGCGTTGCAACAAAAGCTTCCATTTGTACACCTGGTCGAAAGCGGCGGCGCTGACCTGTACAACTACACAGTCGAAGGATTTGTGATTGGGGGTGGGTTGTTTGCAGGACAAGCTAAATTATCGAAAGCAGGTATTCCGGTGATAACTGTCTTGCATGGTTCATCGACAGCCGGCGGCGCCTACATGCCCGGCATGAGTGATTACGTGATTGGGGTAAAAAAGAACGGTAAGGCATTTCTTGCGGGACCGCCGCTTTTAAAGGCAGCAACTGGGGAAATTGCAACAGATTCTGAATTAGGCGGCGCCGAGATGCACGCAACCGTATCCGGGCTTATCGAGTATTTTGCCGAGGACGACAGCGACGCAATGATCCTTGCAAGAGAAGTCGTGGAGCGTTTGCAGTGGAATAGGAGATGCCCGCCTTCTCCAATAGTGCCGTCACGCCTTCCTCTATATGATCCAGACGAAATTGCTGGCGTCGTTCCTGTTGATTACCGAATACCATATGACGTTAGAGAAGTTGTCGCCCGGGTCGTCGATGGGTCTGACTTCTTGGATTTCAAACCGGGGTACGGAGTATCTACTGTCTGCGGCCAGGCAGAAGTTATGGGATTTGGTTTTGGTATTGTTGGCAACAATGGTCCGATTGATCCGGACGGGGCAACAAAGACAGCTCAGTTTTTGCAATTAATGGATCAATCGGACCTACCGGTCGTTTTCCTATCTAACACAACCGGATACATGGTCGGGACCCAATATGAGCAGGGAGGAATGATCAAGCACGGCTCCAAGATGATACAAGCTGTGACGAATATCGAAGTTCCCCGACTGACTTTTCAAATAGGCGCAAGCTATGGCGCTGGGAATTATGGCATGTGCGGGCGAGCGTTTGAGCCCGATTTTCTGTATATTTGGCCTAACGCATCAACAGGGGTAATGGGGGGCGAACAGGCCGCAATGGTCATGCGGATCGTTGCAGAAGGACGCGCAAAAGCGCGCGGAGAAGTGCCTGACGAAGACCAACTAAAAGCGCAGGACGCAGCGCTAAAAGAAATTTTCGACGGGCAAGCTTCTGGTTTTTATACATCAGGACATTGCCTCGATGATGGTATGATTGATCCTCGAGACACCCGAAAAGCACTCGGCTTTCTGCTATCTACAGTCTGGGAAGCCCGACATAGAAACGTTCGAACCAACTCTTTCGGCATTGCGAGGATGTGAGGCTGATATGACCAAGATCAAAAAGCTTCTTATAGCTAATCGGGGTGAGATCGCTCTTCGCGTCATGCGCACAGCAAGAGAGTTAGGGATCCAAACCATTGCCGTTTACTCAGACGCCGATCGAGACTCGCCGCATGTTCACTTTGCCGACGCGGCGCTTTGTATTGGACCGCCCCCAGTTGCGGAAAGCTATCTAAATATTGACGCTATATTAAACGCTGCGCGTATTGCAAAAGCGGACGCCGTCCATCCCGGATATGGATTTTTGTCCGAGAATGCTCACTTTGCCCGGGCCGTAGAGAAGGCTGAGATGACTTTTGTTGGACCATCGGCGCACGCCATAGAAGCGATGGGCGACAAAGCCAGCGCTAAACGCGCCATGATTAAAGCGGGCGTACCTTGCATACCCGGCTACGAAGAGAAAGATCAATCGACCGAACGCTTCATCGAAGCGTCTGAAGCAATAGGCTTTCCCGTAATGGTGAAAGCATCTGCCGGTGGTGGCGGACGCGGTATGCGCCTCGTAAAAAGCGCTAATGAATTCGAGGACGCCTTAGCGCTTGCAAGGTCTGAAGCAGAAAATGCATTTGGCTCTGGTGATCTTATCCTCGAAAAGGCAATCGTTGAGCCACGCCATGTTGAGATTCAAATTTTTGCAGACTCGCAAGGCAACACTATTCATTTAGGAGAGCGCGATTGCTCTGTGCAGCGTCGACATCAAAAAGTGATCGAAGAGTCACCCTGCCCAATCATGACCACTGAGTTGCGAGAGCGCATGGGAAAAGCTGCAATTACAGCAGCCAGAGCCGTCGAATATAGCGGAGCGGGAACAGTAGAATTTCTCTTGGACAAAGAGGGAATTTTCTACTTCTTGGAAATGAATACACGGCTACAAGTCGAGCACCCCGTGACAGAACTAGTGACAGGATTAGATTTGGTCGAGTTGCAACTGAAAGTCGCTCAGGGTGAGCCGTTGCCCGTCACTCAGGATGACGTTTTCCTCCATGGCCATGCCATTGAAGTCAGGCTTTATGCGGAAGATCCATCAAATGATTTTCAACCCGCTACCGGGTCTGTTGTGCTTTGGGAGCGTCCAGAGGGAGACCGGATTCGATGCGACGACGGCATCGAAACGGGAGGAGCTGTTTCCCCTTTCTATGACGCTATGGTCGCCAAGATAATGGCATGGGGTGAAACAAGAGATGAGGCGCTGCATCACATCACAAACGCGTTAAACAATACGACCTTATTTGGTCCGCGCACAAATCAGGCATTCCTTGGCGTTGCAATCACGAAACCTGCATTTGCAAAAGGTGAAGCGACAACTGCCTTTATTTCTGAAAATTTTGGTGAGCCCGGATATTCTGACCCAATTCTCACCGCGAAAGACAAAGCAGCGGCAGCTTTATTACTCTACAAAGCTGAGCTGAATATTGCGCTTGCCCGATCCCTTAACATTTCCAGTGAACTCATCGAGTGGTCCAGCTCACTTCCTCAGCCAGCGACAGCAATTTTTGATACCTTAACACTGCAAACAAAAGCGGTTGGTAAAAGCCAGTTCGAAATATTGGGTCTTGGCGAACAACCGATCTGTATTTTCGTTGAGTCCGTGGACGGCAATGAAGCTAAGCTTCAAATAGACGGCGAACCAATAACTTATACTTGGACGATGCCAGATATCGGCGCGATATGGCTCCGCAGAGGCACAGCTACCTGGTTCATTGAAGATACATCCAGGCGACTAAGTGCTTCTGAAAATGCCGATGGTGGACGATTTGTCGTGGCGAATATGCATGGAACCCTCATTGATATATTCGTGAAATCCGGTGACTTCGTTCAGGCTGGAGACCGTGTTGCCGTATTAGAAGCGATGAAGATGCAACACCAGTTGCTTGCTGAAATCGATGGGACTGTCGATGTCATCCTTGAGAAACCGGGTGCCCAATTAGCATCTGGAGCGATCATTTTGGAAATTGTCCCGGAGCAGGAGAAGTAGTCCATTTCGGCACTGAAACGGATCGGACATTGTTTTGCCCCGACGGCTGAGCTGTGGAAAAGTAAGCTTTGGGGGTGGGCAGAGAATATAGTCTAACCATTCATTGGAGCTGAGAGATCGACATGGCAGAAACAACTCATGATCGTACCGGTTGGACCAATTGGTCCGGCAATCAATCAAACTCCGCAGCAAAATTAATCCAACCTAGAAATGAAGACGAGCTGCGTGAGATTGTAATCAACAGCGCTGGGCCAATTCGTGTGGCAGGATCCGGGCATTCATTCACACCTATTGTCTCGACAAACGGCACAATCATCAATCTGGATCATATGGGCGGCGTTATAAGTACCGATCCAGCAAATCTTCGAGCGACTGTGCGGGCTGGCGGTAGATTAAGAGACCTGTCTCCGGAGCTTGAGAAAAGCGGTCTCGCTTTCAGAAATCTTGGTGATATCAACGTGCAGTCTTTCGCGGGCGCGAGCGCAACCGGCACGCACGGCACGGGTCAAGAATTCGGAAGCATTTCAAGTGAAATCACGGCCATTCGCATAATGACGGCAAATGGTGATATTGTTGAAGGCTCGGTAGACAATAATCCAGAGCTGATCAAAGCCGCCCAAGTTTCTGTGGGCGCACTCGGTGTCATTATCGAAGCAACAGTGAATTTGTGCCCCTCTTATAATTTACACCGCCGCACATGGGTGGAGCCGATCGGTTCCATCTTGGAGTCGATTGAAGAAAAATGGCACTCAAATCGTAACTATGAATTCTTTTACATCCCCTTCTCTGGCTTCGGGATCAACATCCAGCATAACACAACCGATGAAGATGAAACTGAGCGCCCACCAAGTGAAGACGAAGAAGCCCTCGCGGCTATTCGAGCAATTCGCGACAAAACTAAATGGAGCAAATTCCTTAGACGAAAATTGCTCTCGACTGGCCTAAAACGTTCCAAGGGGGAAGACGTTATCGGGCCAAGCTGGAAACTGCTAGCCTCTCCGCGAGAGACCCGCTTTAATGAAATGGAATACCATCTTCCCCCCAACACCGCATTGGACGCTCTGAGCGAGGTGATAACATATATTGAAAAGTATCGATCCGACGTATTCTTTCCCATAGAGGTACGCAAAACGGCTGGCGACGAAGCCTGGCTCAGTCCGTTTCAAGGGGGGGCGCGGGTCTCTATTGCGGTTCACGCTGCTGGCGACGAAGACCATTCCTGGTTTTTCGAAGGGGTAGAGCCCATATTTCGGTCTGCTGGCGGACGGCCTCACTGGGGCAAATTACACTCTCTGGAATATGATGACCTGAAAGAATTGTATCCTGATTTTTCCAAATTCTTATCGCTCAGAAAAAAAATGGATCCAGCTGGGCGATTTATGACACCTTCGCTTGCGAAACTTTGGGGCGAGGTATGAGCAATCGCGCCCCATACTTCGAGAAACTCGATGCCGGACTAAAGGTCGCCGGCATCTATCAGCCATCTCTTGTTTTGGATCTGGACCGGCTTGATCAAAACATCGACACCCTGCTCTCACATCTTCCCGAGAAGATGGGATACCGCATCGTTGCAAAGTCACTACCTGCCCCCAAACTACTCTCTTATATTCGCAAGAAAGCTGGCACCGACCGTTTGATGACATTTAATTTGCCTATGCTGAAAGAACTCGCAGACGAAATGCCGGACGCCCATCAACTACTGGGAAAACCGTTACCGGCGGCAGCTCTAAGTGATCTTCTAAAAACAATCGATGCTGACAAGGCAAGCCAGATTTGCTGGCTGATCGATACAAAAAGAAGATTGAAGGAATACACGCATGTCGCACAGGAGCTGAATACGTCTCTGAACGTTGCCATTGAATTAGACGTAGGGCTGCACCGCGGTGGCTTCGAAGTCTGCAATGAGTTGGAAGGTTCGCTGACCTTACTCCACCAAAGTAACTGCCTGCGATTTTGTGGATTCATGGGCTATGAGCCACATCTTGCATCAATTCCAAAAGCACTCGGTTGGCGCACGCGGGCTATGAAGGGAGCGTGGGCAACTTACCAGCAAGCGACAAAAGTCGCTGCTCGCATTTTTGGCGATCATTACATGCAGACAATTGTCCGAAACACCGCGGGCAGCCCCACTTACCGGCTGTACATAGATACATCTATTGGGAATGAAGTTTCTGTTGGATCGGCGCTGGTCAAGCCAACTGATTTCGATACCGAGCTATTAAGTGACTACGAGCCAGCCTGTTTTATTGCGGCACCCGTACTGAAATCTGTCGGCAACACACGGATGCCAGCTTTTGAATTTGCGGATGGAATAAAACGCAAGCTTTCGCCCGACTCGGCACAGACATTTTTTATTCATGGCGGCAAATGGATGGCCAGCCCCGTCGATCCTCCTAATTTACGTTTCAACAAAATGTTCGGGCGTTCGTCTAATCAAGAAATGCTGAACGGCCCGGCTGACTTATTTCTTCAGCCAGATGATTTCGTATTCTTTAGACCACATCAAAGTGAAGCGGTATTTCTTCAATTTGGTGATATTGTTGTGGTGCGAAAAGGGACGGTCGTCGAGAAATGGCCAACATTCAAAGTAAGTGCCTAACCGAACACCGCTGAAGTTCACCAACAAATCTGTGCGCGCAATAGAAACTTCAATCTGCGAGATGCCAGATTAACCGGTCGCTTTCAATTTCGCAGCTCACCTGCAGAAAATTGCGACCAGCATCGATAGCGCCCCTCCAGATTTCTATCCAACAGATTAGAAGGTCTTCACGGATTTCCACTTCCAAACCTCTTACGATGCGAAGACCACTTTGTATGATCTTGATCGATCCGTCATCTCTGGAAATTATTTCACAGGTATCACCCATTCCAGACATCATTGAAGCCAAAAACCCTGCGGCATCTGTTGCTGAACCATCTGATGCGCTTACAAGATCTCGAAGATGAGAGTAGTTTTGCAAGCCTACCAGCCGAGCAGATCGCTTTGCATGGCTGAGTGCCCTCTCGCGCCCAATAACTTCACATAGGGCGCCAATACCGTTTCGAACATACTCCACCGCATAATTTCTATTCGCCTTTGCGAGTCTCTCGTCACTCCACTGCGTCGCTGGCGGGGTCGGCTGCGCGGCCGGATCATATCGCGGCGGTTGCTCATTTGGTGAAAATTGTAGGCGCTCATTTTCCGGAAGGTCTTGGTCAAATTCCTTGAAATAGCCACACAGTCCAAATTGGCCCGTCACATCTTCAGAGACACAGACGAAGCCCAAGCGGGGATTTTTTAGACTGACACCGTTTTGCGCATACCAACCGTTCAGAAATCCCCGACCGGCCTCTACCGGGATTCCGCATATGGCTGGGCCCGCATACATCCACCGCGGATAACGAAACCGAACCCAGGCTTTTTTCGGCCCCTCTTCCATATATTCGACCGAAACGCCTCCCATACTGTTTGATAGCGCATGATACTTTGCGCAAGCGACAGCATGCGGCTCTTCCGACAGTCCCAGTTTTGCAAAACTTGAAAGAAATTTCTCTTCATGCTGTCGCTGAAAAAGGCGGAACATCCAGTCATAAACAGTATTCTTGCTTTCCTCGACAGCTACCATGAGTTGCAGTCCCAGAAAATACTGGTGATGAAGATGGGCCTGCGCTTCTATTGCTCGGTTTGACCTGTTCATGGAGTCCTTACAGCCTCTTAGCCAGCATTCTGCAAACGCGCATCAACCACCTTGTTGAACGCATCAAGAGCGCCTTCAAACTTTCCAAACAGCATGTGCGCGTTTGCACCTGAACTTATGCTCGCTTGAATGCTTTCCCCGATTGCGAAATCCTCATCGAGTGTAACTTTGGTAATATGGTGATTTCGTTCCCAATGGTCGGATTTTCCAGCTTCCGATTTGGGTGCCAGTGTCGTCATTCTTATGCGAGTTTGTCCAGCTGATAGGGCTTCCTGATTAATCCAGGCAATGTGGTCTTGCTGGACTAGTAGCGCGGTATTTGGAAACAGGGTGTAAAGTATCTGAGCATGATCGCGGAGCCGCCAGTTTTCACGATCTTCCGGTTTGAGGTTTGCCATGCTCGTGCGCATCAAAATGGATCGCATGTGAGACCCCAGCATTCTGTAGGATGACAAATTATCTTCAAAGTGTGGACCGATTGTCGTGCGATGGGCAACTTTGAAATGATATGCCTCGATACCGCCCTCGACGAGAATCTTCCAATTTGCATTATGTACTGGGACGTCTTGATGGGCGACAAACATTTTATCAATGCCGAGCACTTCAAGATCACTAGCTGCTGGGCCAATATGCGCGTCTAGATCGATCGCGCCGCTCTCGTCTGCGGTAACCCAAATGAACCCAAATCGTACATCACATTTTAATCGCTTCAATCCGAGATCGGCCTTGTCCAACCCTTCAAATCCCTCATCGAAATGCGGTGCAGCAATCAATTCCCCCGAATTTGAGTACGTCCAGGCATGATACGGACAGGAAAACCTGTATTTGCATCCGGTCTCGTCATTTACCAGACGAGTCCCTCGATGGCGGCACACATTAATAAAAGCACTTACTTCGAGGTCTTTGCCTCGCGTAAAAAGGACCGGCAAACCAGCAACTTCTCGACGCAAAAAGTCTCCAGGCTCTGCAACTTCGCTTATGTGCGCGGCGATCATTGGCGTCTTCCGGAAGATCCGATCACGTTCAGCCTGAAAGCGTTCTTCACTCAGATAGTGATCAACTGTATTGCGCGTTACAGCTGGATCCAAATAATGCTGCTTTTTGTTTTTTAAAGCTAACAATTCATCGATCAGTTCGAGTTCAATATTTCGATCCATTGCAATTCTCCAAAAGTGGCAATGTTACTTACCGCTTGGTAAGCAACTTAACTTACCATATGGTAGGTGTCAATTGGCTCAAGTACACACGTCCCGAAAGGTCAAAATGGTAAAGGATACACGAGAGCAACTCCTGGACACCGCGGAGGCATTGTTTGCTGAGCGCGGTTTTTATGGTGTCAGCATCGCGGCAATTGCAGATCAGTTATGCCTGACAAAACAAGCCTTGCTTCATCATTTCGGCAGTAAAGAAAAACTCTACGGCGAAGTTCTCAAAAGAATATCGACCCAATACGAGTTAACGTCGTCGCAGTTGGATAGTTCAGACTCCACACCTGCAGAAAAACTCAAATCATACTTGTTGTTGATTTTCGAAAGCACACAGTCTCAAACCAATCGCAGTAAATTGCTGATGAGAGAGTTATTGGACAATAATGAAAGAGCAGCCACAGCAGGCGCATGGTATTTAAAACCATTTCTTGATCATTTGGTCGACATGGTTCGCAACATTCCAGAATGGCAAGATGCCTCCAAAGCAGAGAACCTGGCTTTGGTCTATCAACTACTCGGTGCCATAAATTACTACGCTGTTTCAGAACCAACCCTGACCGGTATATTGGGAACATCAGAGTTCACTCGTTTACATGAAGCCTTCCCCAAACAGCTTGAACGATTACTCGAAGCATCACTCGCGTTTCGAAAAACGGAGTAATTGCGACACACTGTAACGATGTCGTCAGCTCACAACCTTTGTGACGTCGTACCCATAGATGGTGTCTTGGCGCTTGTTTAAGACCTGGGGCGCAACCCTGCCCGCAAGCCACATCGGTCCATACGCTGTCAATCGACCCGCAATTGACCGCTTGTGAAAAGTCTGTGCGTTTGCTCTTGAACCTGCTTGAACTTTGGTTGCTCTGGCATATCGCAAAGCCTGATATTCTTTTAACGCCTCAGGTAAGGAACTATGTGATGATGCACAAGCAGCTACGGCCCACGCATCTTCTATGGCCATTGCCGCACCCTGCGCCATAAACGGAAGCATAGGGTGTGCGGCATCACCCAATATCGCAGCTCTACCAGTAACCCAGCGTTCTAGCGGCGCACGATCATATAGCGCCCATCTGTACAAACGTTCGCTCTCTTGAAGAAGCCGCGTAATAACAGGATGCCATCCAGAGAATTCTTTTAACGCCTCTTCAGAGTGACCAGGCTCTGTCCAACTTTCTTTTGTCCAAGTATCACGCTCAACTACAGCGACGAGGTTTGCCAATTTACCTCCTCGAAGCAAGTAGGTCACGGCATGTTTTCCGCGCCCCATCCAGGCGCAGACAACTGGATCGGGAACATCTGAATTTAATCGTTCCACCGGAACCACACTTCTCCACGCGACATTTCCGGTGAAGTTTGGCTTATCTGGTCCGAGCATTTGCGAGCGTATAGATGAATGAATACCGTCAGCCCCGATAAGAACATCACCAACAGATTGGCTCTGATCGGCTAATTCAATTTCCACCCGATCACTGACGAATTTGAAAGTCTTAACTGTAGACCCGAGACGCAAAGCCCCAGGCAATCTGCACTCTACGGCCGCACGTAGAACATCAATCAGGTCTGCTCGATGAATGTGCAGGTAGGGCGATCCCCAGCGCTGCACTGCGTTATCTCCCAATGGAGCACGAAGAAGTCGGAGACCGCTTTCGCCCATCCGAAGCTCAATACCTTCAGGTAAAAATCCTGCTTCAATTAATTGATTGCCAAGCCCCAGCACTTCAAACACTTTCATCGCGTTGGGACTAATTTGAATCCCCGCACCGACTTCTCCGAGTTGCGAGGATTGCTCAAAAATCTCTACGTTCCAGCCATGATGATGAAAGCATAGCGCAGCCGTCAAACCACTGATTCCACCACCAGCAATAATTGCCTTGCGCATTCTGACACTCCGAGCAGCCTTAGGTCGCGGCGAAGACCAATTTAAGCGAGGCCAGACTTAATTGTCATTACCTTGCTCATAACGCTCTGCAATCTGAGCTCCCAACTGTCCGACCGCATCAAAAAAAGCGTCGGGATCTTTGTGGCGGAGCTGTGTCATCTCAAGCTCCATGCCCTTTGCAAAAATAAGTTCAGGAGCATTGTTCGAAATTGCTGCAATGATCTCTTGCGCTAGATCTGCCGGATCATCGCCCCCATCAATATTTGCGTCGGATTTACCACGCTTTGAACCATCCGCCGTCATTGCGTTGCGCGACACATTGGTTGCAACAGACCCCGGGAGAACATTCGTTACGTTTATATTGTGCCGCGTGGCAACCTCCGCCCGTAGCGCGTCCATATACCCAATCAAGCCGTGCTTGGCAGCGGCGTAAGCGGTTCGTAATGGTGGCCCAATGCGGCCAGCCACAGAGCTAATGGCGACTATATGTCCACCACCTGCAGCTGACATTTGCTTCAGTTGCAGTTGTGTCAACCAAATGGGAGCCAAAAGATCGATATTTATCAAATCGGTGTAGACTTGGGGATCGGTCTTTATCGCCAAACTCCTCTGGCTTACACCGGCATTGTTTACAAGAATATCAACGCGCCCTCGCCATCCCCACGCCTCACCTACTTTTTCCGCTAGCACATCAAAATCCGCTGCCTCAAAAGGTAAAATCAATGACGGCGTATCCAGCGCGCCCGCGACCTCTTCCAAGGCTTCGATGCGGCGGCCGGACAATACGACATTTGCACCTTGCTTCGACATCGCAACTGCCAGTGCACGGCCAATCCCAGAGGACGCACCTGTAATCCAAACCGTCTTGTTTTCGAAATTGGCCAATTTTGTTCCTCCAGTCCATCTAATTTATTCGCCTCAATATCAACGGATTTTTCGAGGCTTCGTAAAACGAAATACTACCCCTCTATGGCCAGTTTTTCTGTGATTGGAAAGTTTTGGCGTTAGAACTTCCTAGAAGCTCCACGGCTCTGCGATTACTGCCAGCTTCCGCCGAGCGCGAGATTTAGCCCAATCCACTCATCCAGTCTTGCGCGCTCGATCGAGACTAGGTCGGCGTCCGCTGTAAACACGCGCTGCTGGATCGTAAGCACATCAAGCAAGTCTGTTTCCCCTTCGTTATACCGAAGACGGACAACTCTAAGCGCCTTGTTTGCCTCTTCTGCTGACTCGTAAAGAGCTTCTGACTGATCTCTCAGCACTATATTTTGGTCGAGGCTATTTTCGACCTCCTGAAAGGCATTGAGGGCTGTTTGACCATAAATGGCAATTGCCTGCTTTTGTTCGGCATTGGCTTGGTCCACCTGTGACTCTCTTAGGCCTCCATCTATTAAAGGAGCCACAATGCTCGTGGCAGCCTGCCAAGCG
The DNA here is from genome assembly GCA_965263325.1 of Hyphomonadaceae bacterium. Taxonomy (GTDB): domain Bacteria; phylum Pseudomonadota; class Alphaproteobacteria; order Caulobacterales; family Hyphomonadaceae; genus CBDHGY01. The sequence continues at coordinate 654,936 of CBDHGY010000002.1, forward strand.
ACATTCGTTGGGTTAAGCAAGTTTGACAGATCGTTCGAGGCACCACCAACACTTCCTGTCAAACTTATAGTCGGCATTTGCGCCGCTTTGGCTTGATCTAGACGATTGAAGGCAGCGGCAACGTTTCGTTCCGCAGAAATAATGTCTGGTCTACGTTCCAATAGGGTCGATGGAGTTCCGGATGGCGGCAGAGCCGGGACGTCAGGCAGCGAGTTGCGCAATTGCAGTTCAGCTGACGGATAGCGACCGAGAAGGACTTCAAGGGCTCTTAACGCATTTCGTTGTGCGCCCTGAGCCGAGACCAACGAGGAACGCGTTCGCGCTAAGTCTGAACGAGACAGCGCCACATCCTGCGATGTTGCTAACCCAAATTCCTTTTGCACGCGGACGATTCGATCTGTCTCATTTAAAGCGCTGAGCGTATTTTGGGCCACATCCACTTGCCGAGACGCCTCGATAGCAAGAAAGTAGGCTCGAGCGACAGCGGCGGCGAGTGAATTTTGGCTAAAGACATAATCAGCTTCCGCCGATTGTGCGCTTAGAACAGCCGCCTGATTACCAGCCCGCACCCTACCCCAAACATCTAGCTCCCAACTTGCTTGCACAGCAACGTTATAGCCAGATGAGCTAACTCCATCAGCGTTGCCACTGCGGTCTGCACCGGAACTCAAACTAATTGCAGGAGATAATCCAGCTCCAGCTTGTCCAGCCAGCGCCCAGGACCGCTCAACATTAGCAGCGGCAGCTTCTAAATCCCGATTGTTTTGCTGCGCCTCCAATACCAATGCGCTAAGTAAAGGATCGCCAAGTCCATCTATCCAACCTACTTGCACATCACCAACAGTTTCAACCGCTGACGACCAAATGCTTGGTGTCTCAGGAAGTGAAGCGTTTGCCGCCTGTGTTGCCCGTCCCGGCGGCGTAATGGAAGCGCAAGCTTGAGATACAAGCAGACCCACTATGAATAGACAGATGCGTATCAATTGCTGCTCCCCTGCGAGCTCGCCGTTTCTGTTTTCTTTATTCCAAATAGCACCGCATACAATACTGGCGTAACCAGCAATGTGATGAGCGTTGCGAAGCTAAGTCCAAAGACCAGCACAACTGTCATGGATTTAAAAAATGCATCAAAATAAAGCGGCAGAACACCGAGCACGGTGGTGAACGCTCCCATGGTGACGGGCCTGAGCCTACTTGCAGCGGATTCAACCAATGCATCAAATCGAGGCATACCAGCTGCGATCAACTCATCCGTAGAATCAACTAGCACTAAAGAATTCTGAATGAGCAGACCCGACAATGACAACACTCCCAATATACCCATGAACTCCAGCGGTGTTTCAGTTACGACCAACCCGAATACAATACCGACGAGCGCTAGCGGCACTATTGCCCAGATGACGATCGGCTGACGTATTGCATTAAATAAAAAAACCACGACGAGGATCATTGCCAATAGACCCAGCGGAATGGTGCTCGCGAGATTGCTTTGTGCTTCAGAAGAATTTCCAAACTCACCATCCCATTCCAAACTGTAACCATCCGGAAGCTTAATGGCTTCTATTTTGGGCCTCAGCCTCGAAAATAGATCGTCCGCTAGAACCCCCAATTCTGGGTCGCATTGGGCTTTGATGGTCGGCACACGATTTGTGCGGAGAAGTTTTGCGTCGCGCCAATACAGCTCACCGCCATCTATAACTTGAGCAAGTGGCACTGCTTTTTGACTCGTGGGGCTGATAATTTGGATCGACGGCAAGCTCCACGGCTCCAATCTATCTTGCTCAGGCGATCTAGAAATAATCGGGATAAGGTCATCTCCCTCCCTGTAAACACCTCTTTGCCGACCGGTAAAATTCTCCTCCAGAGCCTCGGCGAGATCTTTCCGCGTAATACCAACGCGCTCGCCTTTGTTCTGTGAGTAAATCGGTTGGAGAAATGGAACCTGTCGTCGCCAATCGTCTTTTATCAGGATTGCTTCTCCATCTGCCGCCATAATCGCTTTTGCCTGACGCGCAAGATCGCGGAGAATTTCGGGATCTGGCCCAGAAAATGTCGCCTCTATTTTGGGCCCTCCCCCGGGTCCTAATTGAAACTTCCAAGCTTTCGCTTGAGCATCAGGAAAGCCGTCATCTATGTAGGATTGAATTTCTCCGATTAGTCGGTCATTTTCCTGATATCGCGACGTGCGGATCAGCAATTGCCCGTAGGAGGCATCAGCTGATCCCGCCTGATACACAAGCATGTATCTTAACGCACCATCACCAATCAACGTCTGAACATTTTCAACCCCTTCAAACGTACTGATCTTTTGTTCCATTCGGATCATCTCTTTACGTGTACGCTCGATATCGGTTCCCTCCGGTAAAAAGAAGTCGACAACGACTTGAGGAGATGTCGAAGCCGGAAAGAAACCAGATTTCACAAACTGAAATCCCCAGAGTGAAATAGCAAAAATCACCATTGTGGAAGTCAACGCAACTGCGCGATTGCCCAGAACAATTCGTATGATCTCTTTATACCAGAGCATAAATCGACCATCACCCGCCTCCCCGTTCCCTGCGCTTGAGGCCACCTGCGGGAAAAGCCAATAACAAAGAAGCGGTGTAATAGTAAACGCGAGCGCCCAGCTGAGCCCTAAAGCAATGAAGACCACCCAGAATAGTGACCCAGTAAATTCTGCTGTATCGCCTGGCGCAAATCCAATCGGCGCAAAGGCGATAATTCCAACCAGCGTGCCTCCCAACAATGGTTTCCAGTTCTTTGCGGCCACTTCTTTGGCAACAGAAAGTTTACTTCGCCCCTTCTCAATACCGACGAGAATGCCATCGGTTACAACGACACCATTGTCCACCAGCATTCCAAGTGAAATAACCAATGCACCTAAAGAAATACGGTGCATGGGAATCCCCGCTACCCACATAATCAACAACGTTGCAGCCATCGTTAGCAACACTGTTGCTCCCATCACAATACCAGATCGAAACCCCATGAAAATCAGAAGCGTCAAAAAAACAATTGCAAGCGCGGCAACTACGTTCCAAGCGAATGATTGAATAGAAGCGTTTACAATTTTTCCCTGATGATAAAACTCATGTAGGGTCATACCAATTGGGCGTTTGACCTCAATTTTACTCAACTTCTCATCAACAGCTTCCCCCAGCTTTACAACGTTCGCTCCAAGAACACTTGAAATTCCAATACCTAAAGCGGGTTGACCATCATATCTTATGTATTGTTCGGCAGGGTCCCGGTAACCGCGCTGTACATCCGCAATCGCACCAAGTTGCGTAACGCCTCCGGACGACGCATCTCCAACAACTAAGCTTCGAATTGCCTCAACCGAGTCGATTTCTCCGGTTGGCGCAATCTCTATTCGTTCGTCCCCAAGAACGATATCGCCGGCAGCCGTTACTGTGTTCTGCTGTGCCAGCGTATCATAAACTTGATTAAGCGAAACACCGAGAGCCGCCGCACGTTCACGTGACACTTCTACATAAATGACTTCTTGTTTTTGTCCGATTATACGAACCTTAGACACGCCATCGACAAGCAATAGATCACGGCGCAGGTCCTTCGCATAAGTCATCAGGTCCGCCGGCGTGAAGCCCTCACCCGTCAACAAATAATAGATACCGTAAACGTCCCCGAAGTCGTCATTCACAATGCTTGGACCTGCACCGGGTGGAAGATTGCGTTGCGCGTCGTCAACTTGATTGCGTACTTTCGTCCACACAAGCTGCAAATCTGATCTCGCTCGTGAGGCTTCAAACCTCACCTCAACACTAATATCGGATAATCCTGCTGAGCTCGTAGAATCTACCGACTTTACTTCCGCTAATTGCTGCAACGCTGTTTCCAGAGGCTCGGTCACCTCGTTCATGACTTCTTCGGGGCTTGCTCCTGGATATTCAGTTGTAATGTTTGCGATCCGTATCGTAAATTCCGGATCTTCAAACCTGGACATATTCTGATAGGCAAGCAAACCGCCGCACAGCGCTATGAGCATTGCAATGGAGCAAATGAGCGGATTCTTAATAGAGAGCTCTGCGACGTTCATGCGTTGGGCTCTCTATCAATCAGGCGACCAGGGCCGGACTTTCATTCCCTCATGGAAGAAATTCACGCCGGCGCTGATAATGGTTTCACCGCCAATTAAACCATCGATAACTGTGACTGAATTCCCAAGGTCTCCTGCCACTGTAACGCGTGTTTTTGATATGCTCCCTGAATCAGAGACAAGCCAGACAAACTGCTCGTCACCCTCAGATAAAATCGCAGCAATCGGCACCGCAATACCAGCTGCGACAATATCTGCAGCGTTTTCGAACAGCAAATCAGACTCAATCGTTGCGGTCATACCCGGCAATATAACGAGGTCAGCAGGCGGAGTGAACGTGAAGCTAATTGAATAGGTTTGTGTCGCCTGATCTGCTACACCAGATGCTTCCTTGAACTGGGCTATTAGCGGAACATCTGGCGCAGCATCCAATACAACACGTGTTTCGATATTTTGGAGTTGCTCAGAGCGGGCGACAATCGTACCCGGGACATTCACTACGGCTTCGACCTCAGCGCTCTGTAAGATGACAATCGCTTCTTTTGCTTGAACATTCTGAAACTGGCGGGCAAACACGCGTGAGATACTGCCTGAAAATGGTGCCCTCAAAACCGTATCACTCAACGCCTTTCGTGCAGATCCTAAAGAGGCCTTCGCCACATCTCGTTGTGTACGCCGGGTATCGAGGACACTTTTAGAAATTGCATCCTGAGCAAACAAACGTTCAGCACGCTCGAACTCAGCTTCGAAATTCTCGTATTCAGCTTGCGCTTGCGCCAATCTATTACGTGCGTCGCGTTGATCCAGTTTGGCAATCACATCCCCCTGGCGAACATCACTGCCTTCCAGGATATTTAGTTCCCGAATTTCTCCGGCGATTTGAAATGTAAGTTCCGCCGATTGTAACGCCTCAATGACAGCCGGAAACGACAATTCACGCTCATTCGACGCGGCTTCCACCTTAATCAATTTTGCTGGGCGTATTTTTTCAGGAGCCGGATCAGGGTCCCTGGACGAACATGAACCCAGAAGAACAGTGATAATTGCGAGGAATAGCAGAGATAAATGCTGTCGCATGAAAGGGGTCCCGAAAACCTTGCAAGAGTGATCCTAAAAACACGAGCCTTGAAGGCTTTCAAGTAAACTCATTGGATTGGGGAATTGATCGTTACGTATACCTTCGGTAAAAAGCCGTCTGATTAGCACAACCGGCCAAGTTCAAGGCAATTTGCCAAACCGAATTAGCCGACAATCGCGGCTTCTGTTTTCTGTTTAATTTCTTCTATGGAAACTTCAGGCGCGATTTCTATCACTCTCAGCCCCCCCGACACAACGTCAAAAACACCAAGATTTGTAATAATTCGGTCTACGACGCCCTTCCCCGTAAGAGGCAGTGTACATTCCTTGAGAAGCTTCGGTGCGCCTTTTTTGTTATTGTGATCTGTAATCACAATAACCCGGCCCACACCCGCAACGAGATCCATCGCTCCGCCCATGCCTTTGACGAGCTTCCCGGGGATCATCCAATTGGCGAGATCACCGTTTTCCGCAACTTCCATGGCACCAAGAATGGCCATTGCTATCTTGCCCCCGCGGATCATGCCGAAGCTCGTTGCGCTATCGAAAAAAGCGGTTTGCGGAAGCTCTGTGATGGTTTGCTTGCCGGCATTGATGAGGTCCGCATCTTCCTCGCCGTCGATTGGAAACGGCCCCATGCCGAGCATGCCGTTTTCTGATTGCAGGGTGACGTTCACCCCTTCTGGAATGTGGTTCGCGACCAGCGTCGGTATGCCGATGCCGAGGTTTACATACATCCCGTCTTCAAGTTCCTGCGCTGCGCGCGCCGCCATCTGATTTCGGTCCCAGGGCATTAGGTACCCTTCCTCACTGTTCGTTGCTCAATCCGTTTCTCATGCGCGCCTTGAACGAGACGGTGCACATAAATACCGGGGAGGTGGATATGATCTGGGTCGAGCCAACCCGGCTCTACAATTTCTTCAACTTCCATTACACAGACTTTCCCACACTGAGCCGCAGGCAGATTAAAGTTGCGCGCTGTTTTTCGGAAAACTGCATTGCCCGTTGTGTCGGCTTTCCACGCCTTCACGATCGCAAGGTCTGCAAAGATACCCTCTTCGAGAATATAGTCCTCGCCACCAAATTGCTTCATCTCTTTACCTTCGGCGATCACCGTGCCGACACCTGTCTTGGTATAAAAGCCTGGGATACCTGCTCCGCCTGCACGCATACGCTCGGCGAGCGTGCCTTGCGGGTTAAACTCCAGCTCTAACTCACCTGAAAGGTATTGTTGCATGAATAGGTCATTTTCACCCACATAAGACGAGCACATTTTTTTTACCTGCTTGGTTTGGAGCAGCAGACCGAGGCCGAAATCATCAACGCCAGCGTTGTTAGAGTAGATCGTCAGAGATTTCGTGCCTGCCTCGCGTATGGCAGCAATCGAGAGTTCCGGAATTCCGCAAAGACCAAATCCGCCAGCGGCAATGGTCATGCCATCGAACAACACCCCGTCCAGGGCCTGTGAAGCGCTATTGTAAACTTTACGAGACATTTGTTGCGCCCGTTATTGAGCTTAGGTTCACGCCATTACTCATCGCTGGCCTCTTCAATCTGCATTATAAATGCTCCCTCCATGAGCTGAGCATCAACTTCAACGACAAGCTCTGATACTACACCCTCAAATGGTGCTTCCAAAGCGTGTTCCATTTTCATGGCTTCTAGCGTCACCAGCTTCTGACCTTTTGATACCTGATCACCTGCCTTGACATCAACGGACACAACTCGCCCTGGCATGGGTGATGTGATCGACCCGCTTCCTGCTGCCGCTTCTGTATCTTCAACGTGTTGCGGCGGAGTTATATAAAACGACCAACCGTCTTCGATGAGTACTACGCCATCTCTGAATGGCAAAACTAGGTAGTCGGTCTGTGATGGTAGCATTTCGACCACTTGCCGTTCACCATCTACCTCCAAGTGTGCCTCAATATCGGGCGGAGCGCTGAGCCGGAAGCCAGGTAGCGATCGCCAAACGCGATCGATAGCATTAGCGCTTCCTTTATTCGCAAGGTACAAGCTGCGAGCTCCCGCCCGTAACGCGTGTCGAGATGGAACAGGCTTGGACGTCAGCCGTTCCAAATGATCATTTATGTAACTTGTTGTTACAGAGCCATTGGAGAAATCGGGTTCCCGTAACAGCTTTGATAAAAAACCCGCATTGTTTGCCACAGGAAAAGTGGAAACAGCATTGCACGCGTCAGCAAGTTGAGTGCGGGCTTCGTCGCGAGATCGACCATGTGCAATTAGTTTTGATATCATGGGATCGTAGTATGGGGAAACCACCCCACCTTGCTCCACTCCGGTGTCAACGCGTACGAAATCCGGGAGGCTCAGCACATCCATTTTTCCGATGGACGGGAGAAACCCAGACTCAGGATTTTCAGCATAAAGACGTGCTTCCATCGCCCATCCACTGATGGTCAATTTCTCCTGCACAAGAGGCAAGGCGTCTCCCGAAGCAACACGTAACTGCCACTCTACAAGATCAACGCCCGTAATCATCTCTGTAACAGGGTGTTCGACTTGTAGGCGGGCGTTCATTTCCATGAACCAGATTTTGTCTGCATCAAGCGCACCCGAACCGTCAGCAATAAACTCAACCGTGCCGGCACCAACATAGTCGACAGCTTTCGCAGCTCGGACAGCAGCTGCGCACACAGCTTCTCGCGTTGCCTCGTCCATGCCAGGCGCTGGTGCTTCTTCAATCACTTTCTGGTGTCGGCGTTGAAGCGTGCAATCTCGCTCAAACAGGTGTACGACATTGCCGTGCGTGTCGCCAAATACCTGGACCTCAATATGGCGAGGATCTGTAATCCATTTTTCCAGCAAGACGTTATCATCGCCGAAGGAGGCCTTCGCCTCGCGCTTGCAGCTTTCCAGCGCGTCTTGGAAATCGCTCGCAACATCCACTTTGCGCATTCCCTTACCGCCGCCGCCTGCGACGGCTTTGATTAACACAGGATAGCCAATCTTTTCAGCTTCAGTTGCTAACACTTCGAGGGATTGGTCCTCACCGAGGTATCCGGGTGTCGTCGGCACACCCGCCTTTATCATTAACGATTTGGCGGCATCCTTGAGCCCCATATCCCGGATCGCGCTTGGCTGTGGGCCAATCCAGATGAGGCCCGCCTTGATGACCGCATCTGCGAAGCCCGCGTTTTCAGACAAGAACCCATAGCCGGGATGGATCGCTTCTGCCCCTGTGACTTTCGCGGCCTCGATAATTTTCTCGCCGACCAGGTAACTTTCCGCGGCCGGCGATAGACCAATGTGGATCGCTTCATCAGCAAGCTTCACATGCAATGCGTTCGCATCAGCATCTGAATAGATTGCAACCGTTTTGATGCCTAGATTCTTGGCCGTGCGGATAACGCGGCAGGCGATCTCGCCGCGATTGGCAATGAGAACAGATTTCATCATGGTCCTGCCCTCTACATCCTAAATATACCGAACTGCGCGCGTTCAGGGATTGGCGCGTTCAGCGTGGCAGCAAAGGCAAGGCCTAGAACATCGCGCGTTTGTGCCGGATCTATTATTCCATCATCCCACATCCGCGCGGTAGCGTACCATGGACTGCCTTCGGTTTCATACTTCTCTCGAATTGGCGATTTGAATGCTTCCGCTTCAGCCTCAGTCCACTTGTCTGCGTCGCGGTGAACAGTTGCCAAAACGGAGGCAGCTTGTTCACCGCCCATCACAGAAATTCTACTGTTTGGCCAGGTAAACAAGAAACGCGGCTGATAGGCTCGCCCACACATTCCATAGTTTCCGGCTCCAAAAGAACCGCCGATCAATACTGTTATTTTTGGTACTTGCGCCGTTGCAACGGCAGTAACGAGTTTCGCGCCATTTTTCGCTATACCTTCTTTTTCGTATTTTCCCCCAACCATAAAGCCAGAAATATTCTGAAGGAAAAGCAATGGTATCCGGCGCTGGCAGGCGAGCTCTATAAAGTGCGAACCTTTGAGCGCGCTTTCAGAAAAGAGCACACCATTGTTCGCAATGATTGCGACGGGCATTCCCCAAATATGGGAAAATCCGCAAATCAACGTTTGGCCGTAATTGGATTTAAACTCCTGAAACTCTGATCCATCGACGAGACGCGCGATGATCTCCTTCACATCAAACGGAGTGCGAAGGTCGGGCGGCAAGATGCCGTAAATATCATCTGCTGAATAAAGCGGGTCACGCACCGGCTGAATGTTGACGTCAGGTTCACGGTTCGGCTGCAACGTTGAGACGATATCGCGGACGATCATCAGCGCATGCTCATCATTATCGGCAAGGTGATCAACAACGCCAGAAAGTTTGGCGTGCACATCGCCGCCGCCAAGGTCTTCTGCCGTGATTTCCTCTCCTGTCGCGGCTTTTACGAGCGGCGGACCCGCGAGGAAGATCGTGCCCTGATTGCGCACGATTACACTTTCATCGCACATGGCTGGAACATATGCACCGCCCGCCGTGCAGCTGCCCATAACGCATGCGATTTGAGGAATGCCATTGGCTGACAAGTTTGCCTGGTTGTAAAAGATTCGACCAAAATGATCACGGTCCGGGAACACCTGATCTTGGTGCGGTAAGTTTGCTCCACCAGAGTCAACTAAATAAACACATGGCAAATGGTTTTCGAGCGCAATTTCCTGTGCGCGCAAATGCTTTTTCACTGTGACGGGATAATAAGTACCACCTTTAACTGTCGCGTCATTTGCAACGATCATCACGCGCCGGCCACGCACTTCACCAATTCCCGTTAGGATGCCAGCTCCGGGAATATCGTCGTTATAAAGCTCGTGCGCAGCGAGTTGTCCTATCTCCAGAAATGGGGACCCTGGATCCAGCAACCTCCGAACCCGGTCACGGGGTAACAGTTTACCGCGTGACAAATGCCGTTCACGCGAACGTTGCGATCCTCCCTGACTTGCCTTTGTGACGTCAGAAATCAGCCGATCGCGCAGAGAAATATTAGCCGTCTTATTTTCCGTGAATTGCTCTGACCCAGGATTGGCAGACGTTTTCAGAACTGGTCCAATCATCCTTTCATTAGCTCCCGGCCAATGAGATAACGTCGGATTTCATTCGTGCCGGCTCCGATGTCGTAGAGTTTCGCGTCTCGAAGGAAACGCTCCACAGGCCATTCCTTCGTATAACCCGCTCCGCCAAGTGCTTGAATCGCTTCAAGTGAAACTTTCACCGCGTTCTCTGATGACATCAAAATAGCACCGGCAGCATCAAAGCGCGTCGTTCGGTTTGCATCGCATGATTTCGCAACAGAATATACATATGCTCTTGATGAGCTGAGAGCCACATACATATCTGCAAGTTTTCCTTGCATCAGTTGGAAGTCGCCAATGGGTTTCCCAAATTGTTTGCGCTCTCGCACATAAGGCAAAACAGTATCAATGCACGCCTGCATTATGCCTAACGGCCCGCCAGACAGCACAGCGCGCTCAAAATCCAAACCGCTCATCAATATGGCTGCACCTTGACCAATTCCCCCCATCACATTTTCGTCAGGAACAAAACAGTCCTCAAATACTAGCTCACCTGTATACGATCCGCGCATTCCCATCTTGTCGAGTTTTCTCGAGCACGAAAATCCATTGAAGTCTTTTTCGACTAGAAACGTCGACACGCTTTGAGAACCAGCATCGGGATCAGTTTTGGCGTAAATCACGAGCGTGTCAGCGATGGGGCCATTGGTTATCCAAAACTTTGTGCCGTTAAGAATGTAGCCCCCGTCAACAGCTTTCGCGCGAAGACTCATACTCATGACATCAGAACCCGATCCAGCCTCGGACATTGCCAAAGCACCAACGTGTTCACCGCTGATTAGCTTGGGCAAATACTTTGCCTTTTGACCTTGGTTGCCCCAGCGGCGAATTTGATTGACGCAGAGATTTGAGTGGGCACCATACGACAGACCGAGGGAAGCGGATGCGCGGGAAATTTCTTCCATGACCAGCACGTGCTCCAAGTAGCCAAGACCAAGCCCGCCGTCTCGTTCATCTACCGTCACGCCCAATAGGCCGAGCGCTCCCATTTCTTGCCAGATTTCTCTTGGACACTCGTCGCTGTCATCTAATTCCGACGCGATCGGTGCGATTCTATCGGCGGCGAATTTTGCCGTCGTATCGCGTATCATGTCAGCAGTTTCACCCAAACCGAAGTCGAAATTTGCCACACCTTACCTCCAAAACCCGGAAGATCAGTTAGCACGTGTTCGAATTCAGATAAAAGTGGGAAAATTTCCGCCGAATGAAGATTAAGCTCAAATTGCGATTGGTCCGAGGCTTCTCCCAAAACGATCCGCTGACCAGAGTATCCATAGGCGACATTTTAGGGCGATCAGGCCTTTTGTCGTACATTAGCTGACCCAGCTGTGTCTTCTTACCAGAAGAAAATAGAGCGTACTTATGGGTTAGATAAAGCGGTTATTGAAGCGATGACTAACGTTAATTTCACCTCGAACAAGTACTAATCCTAAAAGCCTTAGAGTAAACTAATCGGACTTGTTTTAATGGTGGGCGGTAACGGGTTCGAACCGCTGACCCTCTCGGTGTAAACGAGATGCTCTACCAACTGAGCTAACCGCCCTCAGGACCTTTGCTAATGCCGCAGTGCGTCAGAAAATGCAAGCGGGCGCTCAAGATTTTATGAGCGCCCGATGCATAATTTTGGTGCCGCCTAGTGGGGACGAGCTTGAGCCCCTTCCCCTTTTCCTGACTGGCCGGAAAGTGTGGCATGAAGCGCAGCTTCATCCTCAGCTGACCATTCAATCGGCGACAATGGCCGTATTAATGCTCTTGCGAGAACTTCGTTGATATCCGACACCGGCACAATCGTGAGTGCTTCTTTCACATTATCCGGAATGTCTGCCAGATCCTTCTGGTTTTCTTCCGGGATGAGAACCGTCTTGATCCCGCCGCGCAGCGCTGCAAGCAATTTCTCCTTTAAACCACCAATCGGGAGCACTCGGCCCCTAAGGGAGACCTCTCCCGTCATTGCAACCTCACGGTTTACAGGGTTGCCAGTGAGCAGCGAAACTATTGCCGTCGTCATCGCAATACCGGCAGATGGTCCATCTTTAGGTGTTGCACCATCTGGGACATGCACGTGAATATCTGTTGTGTTGAACACAGTCGGCTTGATGCCAAGCATGACGGCTCTAGACCGTACTAAGGAATTGGCAGCCTGGATCGACTCTTTCATTACGTCGCGAAGATTACCCGTCACTTTCATATTGCCGCGGCCTGGCATTTGAACAGCTTCAATGGTGAGCAAGTCTCCTCCTGATTCAGTCCAGGCGAGGCCCGTTACTGTGCCTATTTGATCTTCCGCATCTGCAAGTCCAAAGCGGAATTTCCTCACACCCGCAAAATCGGAGAGATTATCTGGTGTGACAGTTACCGAAGTGACATCGCCTTGGCTAATCTTGCGAACCGATTTGCGAGCAAGCCGAGCGATTTCCCGTTCAAGAGAACGAACACCCGCTTCTCTTGTGTAATAGCGCACAAGATCGCGAACCGAATTGTCTTCCACAATCCACTCGCCTTCTTCTAACCCGTGATCCGAACGGATTTTAGGAATGAGGTGGCGTTTAGCGATTTCCAGCTTTTCCTGCTCGGTATATCCAGCAATCCGGATGATCTCCATGCGGTCAAGGAGCGGCTGAGCCATATTCAGACTATTTGCTGTGGTGACGAACATGATATCTGATAAGTCATAGTCGACTTCGAGATAGTGATCGTTGAACGTTGAGTTCTGCTCAGGGTCGAGCACTTCCAGCAAAGCTGCTGATGGATCGCCGCGGTGATCCATTCCCATTTTATCGATTTCATCGAGCAGGAATAGCGGATTCCCGGATTTGGCTTTTTTTAAGGACTGGATAATTCGTCCAGGCATTGAGCCGATATAAGTTCTGCGGTGTCCACGTATCTCGCTTTCATCGCGAACGCCGCCAAGCGACACGCGTACAAAGTCACGGCCGGTTGCTTCGGCAATCGAGCGGCCAAGCGAGGTTTTACCCACTCCAGGAGGACCTACCAAACACAAGATCGGCCCACGCATTTTCTGAGTACGCTGTTGTACCGCGAGGTATTCGAGGATCCGTTCTTTAACTTTGTCGAGGCCATAATGGTCGTCATTCAGCTGCGTTTCGGCAGCGTCAAGATCCGTTGCGATCTCCTTATGGTCGCCCCAAGGCAAGCTTGTCAGCCAATCGAGATAGTTTCTCACAACTGTGCTTTCCGCAGACATGGGACTCATCTGACGCAACTTTTTGAGCTCCGCATCCGCTTTGGTGCGAGCTTCCATTGTCATGGGCGTATTGATGATCTTTTCTTCGAGTTCAGCCAACTCGTCGCGCTCGCCGCCCTCAGGTTGATCCCCAAGCTCCCGTTGGATCGCTTTCATCTGCTCATTTAGATAATATTCTCGCTGCGTCTTCTCCATCTGACGCTTAACGCGGTTTTTGATTTTCCGCTCCATTTGCAGCATACCCATCTCGCTCTCCATGAGCGCGAAGACTTTCTCTAACCGAGTTTTCGGGTCGCTTGTTTGCAGAAGTTCTTGCTTATCGGACAGCTTCACAGAAAGCTGCGCAGCCACTGCGTCCGCGAGCTTACCTGGATCTGTTAATCGCGAAATCGTAGCAACGGATTCTGGTGGTATCTTGCGATTGAGTTTGACGTAATTTTCGAACTGTTCGGCGACGGCGCGTCCGAGTGCGCGGGTATCTTCATTATCGACTTCAGCGTCTTCGATTGTCGTAACGTCTGCTTCGAAATATCCTCCCCGGTCGTGCAGCGCGTTCAACTCTGCACGTGCGCGGCCTTCGACTAGCACCTTCACGGTACCGTCAGGGAGTTTCAGCAACTGAAGAATTACCGCAATTGTGCCGGTCTTGTAGACATCCTCTTCGCCGGGATCATCTACAGACGGATCCTCCTGGGCAATGAGCATGATTTCATTGTCCGACTCATCGACGAGTTCGAGCGCGCGTACGGACTTATCGCGCCCGACGAAAAGCGGGGCGACCATCTCCGGGAACACGACGATGTCGCGAAGCGGCAGGACGGGTAGTGTCTTTTGTTCAGACATAATTGAGCAACTCCAATGTCGCGGCAAGCCCCTAATCTTAGGCGACCTGCCTGAACCGCTAATGATGGCGCGATTCTGGCTTCTCTTAGCTTACAGAGATGGCGTGCGGGACAAGCAGCTTCAACCCATTAAGGTCACAAAGCCCCGTTGCAATTTCGCAACTCGGGTGTCGCTAACTTGCCTCCTCAGCCTTCGCTTCACTGTGAACGTATAGCGGTTTGCCATTGCCTTCAACGACTTCACCATTGATCACAACTTCCTGAACACCCCGCAAATTCGGAAGCTCGAACATCGTATCCAGCAAGATACCTTCCATGATGGAACGAAGACCTCGTGCACCTGTTTTCCGCTTGATGGCGCGTTTCGCCACTGCTGAGAGCGCTTCTTCTGTGAACGTTAACTGCACTTCTTCCATTTCGAACAATCGCTGGTACTGTTTCAAAAGCGCGTTCTTGGGCTGCGTTAAGATCTCAATAAGGGCGGCTTCATCTAGGTCTTCAAGCGTAGCAATAACTGGAAGACGGCCAATAAATTCCGGGATCAGTCCGAAACGCTGAAGATCTTCCGGCTCCGTTCCGCGAAGAATTTCCCCTACTGTACGGGCTTCAGGATCTTTAACGTCAGCTCCGAAACCAATTGTCGAGCCTTCACCGCGCGAAGAAATAATCTTATCAAGACCCGCAAAAGCGCCGCCGCAAATAAACAGAATGTTCGTAGTGTCGACTTGCAGAAATTCCTGTTGCGGATGCTTGCGACCACCTTGAGGTGGGACAGCCGCAACTGTGCCTTCCATTATCTTCAGAAGTGCTTGTTGCACGCCTTCGCCAGAAACATCGCGGGTGATTGAAGGGTTATCTGACTTACGCGAAATCTTATCGATTTCATCTATGTAAACAATGCCGCGTTGAGCGCGCTCGACATTGTAATCAGCCGCCTGAAGCAGCTTCAGCACGATATTTTCTACATCTTCACCAACGTAACCGGCTTCAGTAAGCGTCGTGGCATCTGCCATCGTGAATGGAACGTCAATAATTCGGGCGAGCGTTTGCGCGAGCAGGGTCTTGCCGCACCCCGTTGGGCCAACGAGCAGAATATTAGATTTTGCTAACTCCACAGCCTCAGTCTTAGAGGCGTGATTGAGCCGTTTATAGTGGTTATGTACCGCCACTGAAAGAATGCGCTTTGCAAAAGCCTGGCCGATCACATAGTCATCGAGAACGTCGCAAATTTCCTGGGGCGTAGGCACGCCATCCCGCGTACGTATCGCGGCTGTTTTGTTTTCCTCACGAATGATGTCCATGCACAATTCAACGCATTCATCACAGATAAATACGGTCGGCCCGGCGATCAACTTCTTCACTTCATGCTGACTTTTGCCGCAGAAGGAGCAATATAAAGTGTTTTTTGAATCACCAGGACCAGTTTGTTTGTTCATGGTCGCCTCTCTTCGGAGCCTACTGTAAAGACTCTTATCTTACACCGGAAACCTTTCCGGCTACTAAATCATAAGCACAAACCCTCAACTCGCAAGGGAATGGCAACGCTCTCTTACTCTTAGTCCTCTGATTCCGCTCTGCGTTCGAAGACTTTGTCAATAATACCGAAATCTTTTGCTTCATCGGGCGTCAAGAATGTGTCGCGATCAAGTTTTTTCTCAATCGCATCATACTCTTGGCCTGTATGCTTAACGTAAATTTCGTTCAAACGGCGCTTAAGATGAAGGATTTCCTCAGCATGGCGCTCGATATCTGTGGCAACGCCGCGATATCCGCCGGACGGCTGGTGCAACATAATGCGCGCGTTGGGCAATGCAATGCGCTGACCCGAAGTCCCCGCAGCGAGCAAAAGTGAGCCCATACTTGCTGCCTGCCCCAAACAGACAGTGCTGATCGGAGATTTGACATACTGCATCGTATCATAGATCGCGAGGCCGGAAGTCACGTAACCCCCCGGTGAATTGATATATATCGCGATGTCTTTTTTAGGGTTTTCCGATTCCAGGAATAGTAATTGCGCTGACACGATTGTTGCCACCGTGTCGTCGATTTCGCCGGTTATAAAAATGATCCGCTCTTTCAGAAGGCGCGAAAAGATATCATCTCGGTACTCCCCGCGGCTGGTTTGCTCATATACGCCTGGAATGTGACGGAACATCTTTGTGCGCGGATCATCGATCATGGTGAAGGCCTCAAAACAGCGGGATTCGCTTTGATAAGAATTGGTGACAGAAAGCTATATATTTGTCTATCCGACGTAGGCTGCAAGTGTGTTAACAATTAACCCTCAGGAATTTGCAATTTTGGAGCAGTTTCACTTGGAATTTCGAGCAACCGCTTGAATGACTGACCGAATTCGAAATCGGCGTCACAAAAGTTTCAAGAACTGCCATACCGATCTATAGGTTTTGACGAAAAAAATGCTGGAGCGAAAACTTCGCTCCAGCACATGTATTATCTTAGACGAGACGGACTAGCACTTATAGTACATGTCGAATTCGACCGGGTGCGGATGTAGCTGGAGGCGTTCAACTTCTTCCATCTTAAGCTCGATGTAAGCATCAATTTGATCATCATCGAAAACGCCGCCCTTTGTGAGGAAGCCGCGATCTGCATCCAGAGCTTCGATAGCTTCGCGAAGCGATCCACAAACCTGGGGAATGGCTTTGGCTTCTTCTGGCGGCAAATCGTAAAGGTCCTTGTCCATCGCGCTGCCGGGGTCGATTTGATTTTCGATCCCGTCCAATCCAGCCATAAGTAGCGCCGCAAAGGCAAGATATGGGTTTGCCGTTGGATCCGGGAAACGGGTCTCAATTCGCTTACCTTTTGGGCTCGGCGCGAAAGGAATCCGAATTGAAGCGGATCGGTTTCGGCTTGAATATGCCAGCATTACAGGCGCTTCGAAACCCGGCACGAGACGCTTGTAAGAGTTCGTCGATGCATTCGTGATCGCATTCAAAGCACGTGCATGCTTGATGATGCCACCAATATAATACAGGCAGGTTTGTGAAAGATCGGCATACCCGTCGCCTGCAAAAAGCGGATTTCCCCCGCTCCAAATAGACTGGTGCACGTGCATCCCAGAGCCGTTATCATTGAAGTACGGTTTCGGCATAAAGGTGGCCGTTTTGCCGTATGAAGCGGCCACATTGTGGATCACGTATTTGTACAGCTGAAGATGATCCGCCATCTTTGTCAGGGTTGCGAACTTCATTCCCAGTTCATGCTGAGCAGGCGCTACTTCGTGGTGATGCTTTTCTGGCTCGAGACCGATTTCACCCATAACGGACAGCATCTCAGACCGCATATTCTGCTCTGAATCAATCGGTGGCACCGGGAAATATCCACCTTTCGGTCCTGGGCGGTGGCCCATATTACCTGTGTCGTAGCGCTTATCTGTGTTTGCTGGTAGCTCAGTCGAATCGAACTCGTATCCAGTTTTATGCTGGTCAGTGCTCCAGCGAACATCGTCGAAGACAAAAAATTCAGCTTCTGGGCCGAAAAATGCGGTGTCGCCTACTCCTGTTGATTGCAAATACGCTTCGGCTTTCTTGGCAGTTGTGCGCGGATCGCGGCCGTATGCCTGACCCGTCATGGGATCGAGAATGTCACAAAAAATCGCGACGGTTTTTTGTTGGAAGAATGGATCAACAATGGCGGTCGCTGTGTCCGGCATCAATGTCATATCTGACTCATTAATCGCCTTCCATCCAGAAATAGACGAGCCGTCGAACATTTGCCCATCAGCAAAAAAGCCTTCGTCTACCATGTTAACGTCAAACGTCACATGTTGCATTTTACCGCGAGGATCGGTGAAGCGCAGATCAACAAACTTCACGTCCTCGTCTTTAATCATTTTTAGAATTTCGTCTGACATTTATTGCCCTCTATATGTAGTAGAATGTGAGATTTTACTTCAGTTTACAGCGCGGACTCGCCACGTTCGCTGGTTCGGATTCTGACTGCCTCTGCAATATCGGAAATAAAGATTTTACCGTCGCCGATCTTTCCGGTCTGAGCTGCTTTGCAAATCGCCTCGATCGCCGCATCGACACCGCTGTTCGTCACAACAATTTCAATTTTGAGTTTAGGCAGGAAATCGACGACATATTCGGCGCCGCGATAAAGTTCTGTATGGCCTCTCTGTCGGCCAAAGCCCTTCGCCTCTACGACGGTCATACCCTGCATGCCGGCGTCGTGAAGCGCCTCTTTTACATCATCGAGCTTAAAAGGTTTGATGATGGCTTCTATTTTTTTCAAAGTCTGCCCTTCCCTTAACTTTCAATTATCGAGCGTATTTTCTGTTAGACGAGCCCCGCACGACGCGCGACTGATAATTCACATCAAATTGTGGAGTGATCGGATGAATGCTCACTTTTTGACCATCATGCTCATGAATTGATCTCAAACTGTGCGATCGCCCAAAATCTAATCGGCCAAAGATGACACAGGCGTCATTGTTTTTGTCGTCCGCTTTGAGTATATTAAAGAAACGCCAAAGGAAGCATCAGATGCCCAAATCGCCTTTTGTTCACCCTGACCGCGAGAAACCGCGTTTTAAGCCTTTCACCGCGATGAGGCATATGCGGGCACTGATCGCCGACAAAGAGGATACCGAGCAGGTATTCCATATCATCGAAGCCCTGGGTGGAAGCGCACTGCTTAAAGACCTTGAGCGTTTCGCCGAAACGCCAATGGGGAGAACTCGATTGGCCGAAAAACGCTACTTAGCGCCCGTATTTGATGAATTACGCACCGAATTGCGGACCTATCCCTTAGGTACTGTCGGTCGCATTTATGCTGACTTCATGGACCGCGAGGGGCTGACCGCAATGGGATTGGTCGAGGAAAGCGAGAAATTTCGCAGAAAACACAAGCAATTCGATGACACGATCAAGTGGTATGCGAATAGACTGAGAGACACCCACGATTTCTTCCATGTTTTGAGCGGTTACGGACGCGATGCTCTTGGCGAAGACGCGCTTCTCGCCTTCTCTTACAGTCAAAACAAGGGACCTGGCCTTATGTTTATCTCCTATATGGGAGCCCGGCAGATCCGGAAGGAAGCTCCGAAGGACGCCCGCGTGATGGACGTGATGAAAGAAGGAAAGCGAAACGGCGCAGCCGCAGCGAAATTGGTCGAGCAAGATTTCCTTTCTTTACTACCCCGGCCAATCGATGAGGTTCGAAAAGAGCTCAATATTGCAGAGCCGGTTCTTTACAAGCGAGCCCTTAAAGTATTTCGGGATGCGGGCCTAAAACCGGAATTTGTCGCGGCCTGAGGACAACGCTTGCCGTTTGATCAGCTGAGCTATATGAGAGCGTCTTCCTCGTCGCGGATGTGGCGGAATTGGTAGACGCGCCAGATTTAGGTTCTGGTATCGCAAGGTGTGGAGGTTCGAGTCCTCTCATCCGCACGAGGAAGTATGAGTTTCGAGTAATGAATCCCCACGTGGACACGGCAGCAAGGCTGTGACATAGAGCGGCGCTTCTAGAGATATTTACACCAATTAGGGCCCGTTGAGGCGGGAATTAAGCAAATGCAAATTACGCAGACTAAAGCTGAGGGATTGAGCCGGGAATTTGAAGTTGCGATCCCCGCAGACGAGCTGCTGAAAAAATTGGACGCCCGTATTGAGGAGATTCGTCCGCAAATGAAGCTTAAAGGCTTCCGCCCGGGAAAAGTGCCAGCCTCTCACGTCAAAAAGATGTTTGGCAAGTCGATTATGGGAGAGATGATCGAAGGACTGGTACAGGAAGCTAATCAAAAAGCTATTGAGGACGCTGAAGTTCGTCCAGCTTCACAGCCGCGCCCAGAGTGGAAATCCGACATGGATCAAGTCCTCGATGGTAAGGCCGACCTGAAGTACAATATGGCATTCGACGTTATGCCAGAGTTTGAGCCAGTCGATGTCACAACTCTATCGGTTGAGCGCCCGGTTTGCGAAATCGAGGATAGCGAAGTCGACGAAGCGCTGGAGAAAATTGCAGAGCAAAATACTCAGTTTGAAGCGCGCGAAGACGAAGACAAAGCCGAAGATGGTGATGCTGTCATTATTGATTTCCTTGGAAAGATCGATGGCGAAGCCTTCGAAGGCGGCGCGGCTGAGCAACAGGCCGTGGTGATTGGTTCCAACAGATTTATTCCCGGTTTCGAAGAACAGCTGATTGGCTCGAAGAAAGACGATGAGACTGAACTCAAGGTAACCTTTCCGGAGGATTACGGGTCGGAAGACCTGGCAGGAAAAGATGCCGTTTTTGAGGTGAAAGTTCACGAGGTTCGCGCCCCCAAAACGCCAGAACTAGACGACGAATTCGCCAAAGGATTAGGCTTGGAAGATCTCAGCCAACTTCGGGAAATGGTCACCGGCCAACTGCAATCAGAGTATGATGCCGCGAGCCGCCAAAAAGCAAAGCGCGCCCTTCTCGACGAACTAGATAGTTCTCATGACTTCGATTTACCCGAAGGAATGGTGACAGCTGAGTTCCAGCAAATCTGGCAACAGCTTCAACAAGAAAAACTCGCCGGTCGTCTCGACAAGGAAGATGCTGAGAAAACCGACGATGAGCTTGAAAAAGAGTATCGTTCTATCTCAGAACGCCGCGTGCGACTTGGTCTGGTACTCGCAGAAATTGGCAGAGGTCAGGAAATCCAAATCTCCCAAGATGAAGTCAATGCCGCTTTGATCGCTGAAGCTCGCCGTTATCCGGGTCAAGAGCAACAAGTTATCGAGATGTTCCAGAAGAACCCTCAAATGCTCGATCAACTTCGTGCACCGATCTACGAGGACAAAGTTGTCGACTATATTCTCGAAACGGCAACTGTCACAGATAAGACGGTTTCTAAAGAAGAGCTCTTCAAGGAAGACGACGAACTTTAGATCGACAGCCGCACACTTCTACATCTGCCGCTATTGACCGATGCAGATCATATTGTGACTCTCTAGCAAAACCGCTCTACAATAGGAGCTATGTCCAGTAGATTTGGTACCGAAGAATTGCTCGACTGCTATCGTCGCGGCGTTTTTCCGATGGCTGATAACAGGGACGACCCAAATTTATTCCTAATCGACCCAGATGAGCGGGGCGTACTTCCTCTCGATACGTTCCACATTCCTAAACGACTTGCACGAACCGTGAAGCAACAGCCGTTCTCGGTTCGTGTCGATTCTGCATTCACCCGCGTGATGGAAGCTTGCGCAGAAAGCCAACCCAATCGTCGCAGCACATGGATAAATCAGACAATATTGAACCTCTACGCGTCCCTCCATCGCAATGGATATGCACACAGCGTCGAATGTTGGAAAGATGGCGATCTTGTCGGCGGCTTATATGGTGTCTCGCTCGGCAGCGCATTCTTTGGCGAGAGCATGTTCTCTCGTGCAACGAATGCATCCAAGGTTGCGCTGGTTCATTTGGTGGCAAGGTTGTTAGAGGGTGGGTATACTTTGCTGGATGCCCAATTTCACAACGCTCATCTCGAGCAATTTGGATTGCTGGAGATCAGCCGAAATGAGTTTAAGGAACAACTTGCAACCGCGCTTTTAAGTGACGGCGACTTCTACTCAGTCGATGAGGTATCAGCTTCCACAGGCCGTTGGGCGGTGCAGCGTATTACCCAGATGTCGTAAACTGGATGCTCCAAAGCGCTTAGCCCAGGTGACGACGCAAACATCCATCCCGAGAACAGTAAGGGGTTTTCATCGCTAACCGTTTCCACTTCGCTGGAGGATACTGCTTCTTCCATCGACTCAACTTGGACCGCCTGCGTAGAATGCACGCTCAAAAAGGCCGCGCTTTCTGGAGGCATGTCAGGTGGACGTTGAAAACACGCTTTCAATTCCACTTTTAGTGATCCAAATACGACCGCCTCACCTACGTTAACTTCGATATCTGTGGAGCGGCCAGTAATTTTATCCAACGCGCGCAAGGTCGCTTCGGTTTCCTCATTCCAACGCGCTTCAGCCGTGCCAGCAACGCCTAAGCAAAGCGCCGCGATGATTAAGCTTCGTATCATCAATTATCTCCGCCATTGCCGGACGCAAACGAAGCGAACAAGGTGATGAGATCAACCGAGCCCTGCGCAAACAGGATTTCGCCGCATCCGGAGTCGCCAAAGAGGGTTTCACCACTTTCGCATGGCGTAATTATGTCATCGCTGGAGCCTCGCTCGATCCCAAGATAATTGCCGCCAAGCAAACTATCGGAGCCTACTCGGATAGACGTATCGAAATCGAGCTCAAGGCGGTCATCAATCGCGATTGTAACGAGCGCCTGATCTCGCCCAACGTCCAGTTTCACATCGCGAACTGTCCCTACTTTCACGCCAGCAACGGTGACATCCGTACCAGGCGTAATGCCGCGGCCGTTCTCAAACCGTGCGCCGTACTCTACTTTACCGGCCGATGTCCCGCCATCGCGGCCAGTGGCAAGCGCGTACCATAAGAACATGCCTGCAGCGAAAACAACGGCAAGTCCGATTAACGTTTCAACAAATGACTCACGCATCTGGGTCCCAGGCCTCATAGTCGCCAGGAGCCGCCTGACGCTCGCCGCCCGAAGACACGCTTCCCGATGGTTTGTAAGCGAAGACTGTTCCTGTCATATTCGGCTTGTGGTCAGTTTCCCAGTCCCGGCGGTCAAGCGGGACTTCGGTTGGCGGCTCATCAATCGCGTGATGCAACCAGCCATGCCAGTCGGCCGGGACTTTTGAAGGTTCAGCAAGCCCTTTGTAGATGACGTATCTCTTATTACGACCGCCCGTGAACTTCTTTCGGTCCTGATAGTATCGATTGCCATAATCATCAGTGCCGACAAAATCGGACCGGCGCTTTATATCGAAAGACGCGCCTATCGTGGAACTGTTCCACCAAGTAAATATCTTACTGAACACGCGTATCGCTTCCCTTCCAAATTGCCGTGCTTCGCAAATATGGCGCGCACCAGCTGTGAATACTAGGGGCCTAATTCAATGCAAACGCGATTGTGTTCAAGGTGCAATATTGGCTCAGTGATGCCAGTGCGTTGAGTTTGCTGCAAATTCAGGCGTTCTCGGATTTATCCACGACATTCAGCTTGAGCGAATCACCCAATCAGCTCACTTTCTGAACTCTTCTAAAGATCCATGAGCTCACACCATGCCTAAGCAATCTGCCGCCTCCCTCAAGCTCGAAGAAGCTGCTCGTTACGGAATGGCAACATCCGCTCACCCATTGGGTCTGCTGACCGATGTGCCGTTAGGCCCGCCATCTTTGCTGACGAAGGAGCTTATTAGGCGCCTGAAAGCTAAAGCAGCCCAAAACCACCTGCAAACGGCAGGGTTGGTTGCACTAGCCGAACTGATGGAGCTTGCCGGCGATGCCCCACGAAATGCCGATCTTGCGGAGGCTATGTCGCGCGGTGTTCCTGAAGAGCTAATTGAAGAAGGACTGCGCCATCCTGGCGGCTTTCGAGCTGCGGCGGCGGGTCTAAGAATAGCGGCTGTTTCGAACTCTGATGTGTTTGGACGACGCATCGAAGTCGGCGATAACCTAACGGAACTTCTTCCCGAATTGAAATCATTGTTGGGAGACGGCTCCAGCCTAACAGTGGCGGACTTGGGGCCTCTTGCCCTTTCGATGAAAGCGGTGGTGCTTGATGTCGCAGCCTTTGTCTCTGAGAGCGGCCTGGATGAAGCTCAGCTTTGCGAAACGGTAACTGCGGCTGAGAAAGCGCTCGGTTCAAAATGTGTACTTCTTGTAACCGGGCTTGGCGCTGCAGTCATGGCGCTTGGTGAGGACTATTCCAGTGAAGAAGGTCGCGCGCTTGCTGGCTCGCTATGTCGGCTGGTCAAAGAATCTGCGACCGACATTAATCTCGCTGTGATGCCCTTGTCCGAAAAGTGTTCAGGTTGGCTTGCGTCCGAAAGTGAAGGAGCCGGCCCGGTAAGACACCTGCTCGGCGGCGAAGGCGAAGACGGTGAGCTTGCCCGCTGCGTACAACTGGGTCTTGAAAAACGTGCACCAGGATGTCTCGAAAATTTAATCGAAAAACTGCGCGGCGCTGCAGACATAGATAACACGCCTGGCCTTGGAGTTCAGCGACTACGCTCACGAGGCTTCACGGCAGATGCGATCCAGAGAGTTCAAAATGCGCTCGGAGAAGGGTTAGATTTGAACGCTGCTTTTTCTCGGTGGGTGCTCGGCGACGAGATCATTTCTAACGATTTGAAACTTGCACCGGAGGCATACGATTCCGATGGCCGCGCACTGCTCTCAGCGATCGGCTTTTCTCGCCGCGATATTGATGCTGCAGAGGCTTCGCTAGATGGTTCTGCGGGTTCGGTGATCGAAACCGAGTTGGCTGCTGCGGGCTTCACGCCGGTTCCAAGCGTAGATGACCAAATTTTATTCGCGAATGCATGTCAGAAGGCTTTAAACGCTCCTGCAGTATTAAGCTTTGGCGTAGAAGATCTGAATTCGCTCCAGCGGGCGCTTGATGCAGGTATTGGGGTGCGCATGAAAGGCACGCGCGCACCAGTTGCGGAAGATGTACGCCAGCGCATCACTCATGCTTTATCTTTGGCAATGGAACCAACTGAAGTGGTGGATCCCGAGCCAACTTATCAACCTCGGCCCACAACCGTACTCGCTACGGATCGCAAGCGTCTACCAGATCGTCGAAAAGGTTATATTCAGAAAGCGACAGTCGGCGGACACAAAGTCTACTTGCATACGGGTGAGTTTGATGAAGGTACGCTCGGCGAGATCTTTATAGACATGCATAAGGAAGGCGCTGCCTTCAGAAGCCTGATGAACAATTTCGCGATTGCGATCTCCATCGGCCTGCAATACGGCGTTCCTTTGGATGAGTTCGTCGACGCTTTCGTCTTCACGCGCTTTGAACCGGCCGGGGACGTGACCGGAAATGATCGGATCACCAAGGCGACATCAATCCTCGACTATATTTTCCGGGAGCTCGCTGTGTCCTATCTTGCACGCGAAGATCTTGCGGAGCTCGGGGACAATGTCAGCCATGACGGCCTCGGCAATGGAGAAAACGAAACGGCCCGCGAACAAGCCAGCCTTCCAGACGAAGCGGCCCAGATTATTTCGCGCGGCTTCTCACGCGGCCAATTGCCTGACAACATCGTCATCTTGGATAAAAGACGGGAGGAACGCACCGAAGAAGCGTCTAACGTGCTGGAGGATGATGAAGCGTTCGATCCCGACTACCTCAAAGAAGCCTGCCAGGATTGTGGCAGCTTCACAATTTATGAAGTCGATGACCATGGTTCAACAGCATGCGCAACTTGCGGTGCGCGCGCCGAGAAAACATCTTAGTGCATAATTCATTCGCCTGGTTACTTCAATTACACCGAGTTAATATCGCTTGGCCTGAGCTTTGCGCACATTAAGGTTCTAGAAACCAACCGCCCAGGTCGTTTGTATCATGTTGAAACATATTACAGCAGTTCTCTTTGGCTTTTTATTGATCGCCTTTCCGGCTGAATCTCAATCGGCGAGCGACATTGCGAAAGTAAAATCTGGCCAATCCTGTACGGAGTGTAATCTATTTCAGGCCGATTTCTCCTACCAAGGTCTTCGGAACACAGATTTGTCTAAATCCCGCTTACGACAGGCAAGCTTGTCACTTTCGACGATGAACGGCGTGAATTTCGCTGGTGCGAATCTCTCTGTCGCGAATCTTTTCGGCGGCAGATTTACCGGCGCAAACTTTTCCGGTGCAAATCTACAGAATTCGACTCTTGTCGGTGCGTATTTTTCCGGGGCGAATTTTGCGGGTGCGAACTTGAACGGAGCGAACCTTGGAGGCGCGGAACTGCAGCAGGCACGGGGCTTAACGCAGGCCCAACTAAATAAGGCTTGCGGCGATGCTTTTACACAGTTGCAAAAAGGTCTCACCATTCCGCGCTGCAAATAGCAGTTGTGACCAGCTTTTTAGTTTTGTCCGTATGCGTCTGAATGTATGAAGCGCTCATGACTCGGAGATTTTTCCTTGCCCTTTCAATGCTCAGCGCTGTGGCGTTGGGCGTTGCGCATGCGGAAGATACAAAACCTGTGGCCTTTGCGCCGTCCTATTCAGGATCGTGTGAAAAATGTCAGCTTGCCGGTAGACAGCTGCCGTTTTGGAATTTCGTCGATGCAAATTATCCTGGAGCAAATCTTACCGGTGCCATGCTTCATGGAGCGGCCGCTCAGCGCGTGAACTTTTCAAATGCTATCGGCCCGGGTGTGACATTCTCTCAAGCTAATTTAAACAGTGCAAATCTGTCTGGCGCTGATTTTTCAGGTGCGAACCTCACAAGCGCAGACTGTTCTGCAAGCACCCTGACGCAAGCCAATCTATCTGGCGCTGACCTATCTGGCGCACGCTTCATTGCAGCCAATCTATCTGGCTTGAAAGCTTCAAACGCCTTCGGGCCTGAAGCCGATTTCTCAGGGGCAGTCGCAAGAGGGGCAATATTTACCGATGCCGATTTGTCTGGTGCCTTCTTTGATGGAGCGATTTTACAAGGCGCAAATTTCCGCGGGGCAACGGTAATTGCTACGAGCTTTCGTGACGCACGCCTCGCCAATGCAGATCTGTCAGATGTATCGGGTTTTGAATCAGCCGATTTTAGCGGCGCGTGCTCGAGCATGGGCACTCGATTGCCAACTGGCTTATTCATTCCTCTTTGCGACGATTTACCAGCAACTGAAATCCGATAGGTACGATTAAGCTTTGTCTTTCGATTGCGGCGCAAGTCGGATGTTGAGCTCTCTTAGCTGCTTATCTTCTACAGGACTTGGAGCCTGCATCATCAAATCGCGCGCCTGCTGGTTCATTGGAAATAGTGTGACATCACGAATATTCTCTGCATCGGCAAGAAGCATCACGATCCGGTCCACACCGGGGGCAATACCGCCATGCGGCGGTGCCCCGAAGCGGAACGCATTGAGCATGCCACCAAACTCTGCCTCAACAACCTCAGGTCCATAACCTGCAAGCTCAAACGCTTTCAGCATAATTTCTGGTCGGTGGTTCCTGATCGCGCCCGACGAAAGCTCAATCCCGTTGCAAACGATGTCGTACTGAAAAGCGAGTAAGTCGAGTTGCTTGTCTTCTGTGTCGGCAGCTTCGAGAGCTTCCAGGCCGCCTTGAGGCATAGAAAAAGGATTGTGACTGAAATCTACTTTCTTGTTGTCTTCGTCATACTCATACATCGGAAAGTCGACAATCCAGCAGAATTTGAAGACGCCCTGCTCTTTGACCCCAAGCTCTTCACCTACTTTAACGCGCGCGGCTCCGGCGAGCTTGTAAGCGTCGGCTTTTTTGCCTGCTGAGAAAAATATCCCATCGCCGGACCCGAGCCCAACATGCTGAAGAAAGGCTTTCAAATGATCTGATTCGAAATTCTTAAGGACGGGATCCTGACTATCCGCACCCCCGCCATCGGCCTCTTTCAGTCGGGCATAGCCAAGGCCGGGAGCTTGCATGTCCTTTTTCGCCCATTTGTCCATATCATCGAAGAATTTACGGGACTTATCAGCAGCTGCCTTAGGAGCCGGAACCGCTATTACGCGGCCGCCGCTTTTTACAATTTTCGCAAAGATGCTGAAGCCCGTCTTGTTTTCATCTTCGAAGAACTCCGTTACATCAACAAGCTCGAGTGGGATGCGTAAATCCGGTTTATCAGAACCGTATTTCTCCATCGCTTCCTTGTACGGAATGCGCGGAAATGGGCCGTCTGGAATAGACCGTCCCTTGCCGTCCCAATCAGCGAATTCTTCGAACACGCCGCGCATGACCGGCTCAATCGCGCCGAATACGTCTTCCTGAGTGACGAAACTCATTTCGATATCGAGCTGATAGAACTCGCCAGGTGAACGGTCGGCGCGGGCATCCTCATCACGGAAACATGGCGCTATCTGGAAGTAGCGATCAAAGCCGGAGACCATGAGCAGCTGCTTGAATTGCTGCGGGGCCTGCGGCAGCGCATAGAACTCGCCGGGGTGGAGACGCGACGGCACAAGAAAGTCGCGCGCGCCTTCCGGGCTGGAAGCTGTCAGAATGGGCGTCTGATATTCTGTAAAGCCCTGTTCCACCATGCGGCGACGAATCGATGCGATGACATCAGAGCGCAAGATCATGTTCTTATGCAGCGTCTCCCGGCGAAGATCGAGATACCGATGGGTCAAGCGGATATCTTCAGGATAATCTGGCTCACCAAACACCGGTAGCGGCAACTCAGCGGCTTCCGACTGCACTCTTGCCTCTTTCACGCGCACTTCAACATCGCCTGTGGCGAGATTTTCGTTCACCAACTCGGCATCGCGAGCAATAACCTCGCCTTCAATTGTCACAACACTTTCGGTGCGTAAGCGCTCAACGACGGAGAACGCAGGAAAATCCGGGTCAAAAACGCATTGCGTTAATCCATAATGATCGCGCAAGTCGATAAACATCACCCCGCCATGATCTCGGCGACGATGCAGCCAGCCCGATAGTTTAACGGCTTTGCCAACGTCTGACTTGCGAAGTTCGCCGCAAGTATGGGTGCGGTATTCGTGCATGGATTGCTCCAACTGAGTTTCGTGTTGCACAGAAACGTACGGGACGCCTCTCGCCATATTAAGTGCGATGCGATAGGCGTCTGCGCAATGACTGACAACCCCCTGATTCCCATAACCAGCCAGAACGCACTGGAAGAGTTCTGCGACAAGCTGGCAACAAGTGACTTTATCTGCGTCGATACCGAATTTCACCGTGAATCGACCTATTGGCCGCAGTTATGCCTCGTTCAAGCCTCAGCGCCGGGATGCGAGGCCCTGATCGACCCAATGCACGATGATCTCGATATCGGCCCATTCTTGGAGCTCATCGCCCAGGAAAGCCGAATCAAAGTGTTCCATGCAGCGCGTCAGGACATGGAAATTTTCAATCGTCTTATCGGACATCCACCAGGCCCTATTTTCGATACGCAAGTGGCTGCCATGGCGCTCGGGCTAGGCGATAGCATTTCCTATGACAATCTCATTCGCCGTGTCCTGAAGCGCGATGTAGACAAATCCAGCCAATTCACGGATTGGACGCGCCGACCTCTCAGCGAAAAACAGCGCAATTATGCCTTGGGCGATGTGACCCATTTACGCGATGCATTCACCAAAATGCGCGACGAGCTGCATGATCGTGGCCGTTGGAGTTGGACCTTGGAAGAGATGCAAAAGCTCGAGGACCCTGAAGTCTATGACACCGATCCTGCGAACGCCTGGAAACGCCTTAAGCTGAGAAAACCCAAGAAAGACTACCTGGCAGTTATCGCCGCAGTTGCGGAATGGCGAGAAGCGAAAGCCCAGGAACTCGACAAACCGCGTCGCCGCCTGCTGAAAGATGATGCGATCCACGAAATCGCAGATCAACGACCAAGAGCTGCCGAAGAGTTCGACCGCCTCCGTGCGGTGCCAAATGGATTTATTCGCTCGCGAAATGCTGGAGGTCTCGTTGAAGCTGTTACGTCAGCCATTGAGAATCCATCACTGCATGCCCCTGCACTTCCGCCAAAGAAAACAAATCCGCAAACACCTGCTGGCGCGCCAGAAATGCTAAAAGTTCTGCTGAAACATGTCAGCGAAGAAGCAGACGTTGTTCCGCGCCTGATTGCCAATGCTGCAGATATTGAAGCGATTGCACGCGGTGAGAGAGACGGAATACCAGCTTTTGAGGGCTGGCGGCGCGAACTCTTCGGTGAAAGAGCTGCTGCACTCATGAACGGGAAACTTGCGCTCTCTTTTGAAGGTGGAGCGGTTCGTCTTTTTGAAGTCTAGCGCTTTTTCAAAATGATTTTGTGGCCCAATTTGAACCTTTGAGCGGCTTGAGCCAGGCGCTTCTCGACGGTCTCTGACACCATCGCTGAACGGCTTTCATCGACGTAAAGTATCAATGACTTTTCAGTACGCTTTAGCGAAGCAAATTTCAGTAAAGGGGCCGATCGTCCCGAGAAAACTCCGCCGAGCCGCATGAGCGCGCCAAGCTGCCGCGCACGATCCGCGCGGGTCTGCGGCATCAATACCCGGTCCTGCTCAGGGCGGCGAAAAGATTTGTAATATCGACACCCAACAGCAAGCGCCATAAACGCCCGCTGAGCATGCGTCGCGCCAGTATATGCGCCGCGTAAGGTCAAGTCATAAGCCAGGTCTGCGCGGTGATCCGGATGCAGGCGCGCTCCGCTATCGGCAAGCATACACGCTGCCCGGTCAATACGCTCTTGCTTTTCGCTCTCACCAAATAAATCCCCATCCAATGGCAAAGCTGGTCGGACAAATTGATGAAGTGCATCCCCAAAAGCGTATTGCGTCTCATCCAGATGCGCACTCGCGGCGATACCATCAATAAGTGGATCCCCTTCGTCAGGGAGATCTGTATCGACTAGCACACCTTCTCGAACACCGTTGGCGCTAACGTACATCTGTTCAAATCTGCCAAGATCAAAGAGTTGCTCTAACACAACGGCAGCATGCGTAATATTTTGCGGAGATCGGCCAGTCGACGACCGGATATGCGAACGCATAACCGGACTCCCAACGATCGTGTGGCGCGCAAACTGCAGCACTTCGCGGGCTTCCAGGCGGTATCCATGAAGCGTTTGCAGTGGGTAGTCTTGCATTTGAATGTGTAACTTCGCGAAAGCGCGCCATGCCCCTCCAACAGCATAAAACACACCGCCAGGACGCGCCTTAACGAGCGGAGATTGCTTTAAGGCTGCGCGAACCCATTTTCGACGGTCATCTGACGCCATTTTCGGATCTATCGACAGGGGTCCAAGCAAATGGGTCTCGCCATCTGATGTGTGGCCACTTTGTATACTGCTGAGCTCCAAGCTGGAGCCGCCAAGATCTCCCACAATTCCATTGGCGGCGTAGGTGCCCGCGATGACACCTAAGGACGACAGCCTTGCTTCATCCAAGCCTGACAGAACACGAACCGACTGTCCGAGAATTGTCTCGGCTTCTTTGACGAATTCATCACCATCTTCAGCCACTCGAACCGCCGCCGTCGCTACAACATGAACTGATTTTATTCCAAGAGCCGAAACAATTGCCGCATACCGCCGAAGTGCGGAGAAAGCCAACTGCCGACCTTCCTTCGAAAGATGGCCTGTATCGGTTACACCGCGCCCTAAACCTGCCAGCACCTTCTCATTAAAGTGAGGGACAGCTGCTGAACGTACGAGTCTATAAATAACTAAACGGACAGAGTTCGATCCAATATCGATAACCGCGCAGCGATTCATTCAGATGTGTCTTTCTGAGCGCGTTTGCGCCGTTTAAGTTTCGGTGGCGGAGCCAGTTTCAACGCGCTTCCCCGACCCGATAGACTTGGATAGTCCATAAAATATTCATGAGCAGTAAATCCGCCGCCTTTTGTAGGAACAGATCTCTCATATACCCCGTCCCCGCGAAGCTCCCAGCTCTGGGTGTCATCATTTAAGTTTGCAACCATAATTTGGCTGAGAACCTGACGATGCACTGTGTCATTTTCGATAGGCACGAAGGCTTCAACCCGGCGATTGAGATTGCGCGGCATCCAGTCGGCGGATGAAATAAACACTTTGTTCCGCCTGTCGGTAAATTCATGGCCGTTTGCAAAACAGTAAATACGAGAGTGCTCAAGAAAACGTCCAACAATGGATTTCACCCGAATATTCTCAGATAAGCCGGGAACTCCTGGGCGCAGACAACATATTCCGCGAACAACCAATGTTATTGGGACGCCCTCACCGCTTGCGCGATAAAGCGCGTCGATGATCTTTTCATCAACAAGTGAATTCATTTTTGCCCAAATGCCGGACGGTTTTCCATTCTGCACGTTCCGAATTTCCGTATCAATCAAGTTGAGAATATCGGGTCGCAGCGTTGTCGGAGACATCGACAATATTTCTAATTCTGGGCCAACTTCAGGTGGATCACTGTAGGCTGTAACGAAGTTAAGCAATTTACCAGCATCCCGGCCAAAAACGGGATCCGCCGTAAACAAGGACAAATCGGTATACACCTTCGCCGTAATGGGATGATAGTTGCCCGTTCCGAAGTGTGTGTAGGCAACAAGCTCGCCTTGTTCGCGGCGAATAATGAGCGATACCTTTGCGTGCGTCTTATACTCTATAAAGCCATATACGACCTGCACGCCCGCGCGCTCAAGATCACGTGCAAGTTTCAAATTCGTTTCTTCGTCAAATCTCGCTTTTATCTCAACAAGCGCCGTTACGTTCTTCCCGCTTTCAGCGGCCTCAATGAGCGCCGCGACAATCGGGCTATTTGGTGTTGTGCGATAAAGTGTCTGCTTTATCGTTATGACGTCGGGGTCTTCAGCGGCCTGGCGCAAAAACTCTGCAACAACATCAAAACTCTCATAGGGGTGGTGAACAAGGATGTCTTTTTCGGCGATTGCCGTAAAGCAATTGCCCCCATGCTCGCGAATGCGTTCCGGGTATCGAGGCTCGTAATACGGAAATTGCAAATCAGCACGCTCAGGCGTGATAAGCTCGCTTAACTGCGCCATTCCCAGCATACCGTTCACGAGCACAACATCAGAGGCGTCAGCTTTGATACCCTGAAGAATAACTGATTTTAAGTAACGCGGCGATCCGCGCGTCATCATGATCCGAACGATCCGGCCGCGGCGCCTTCTGTTAAGTAGATTTTCAAACTCGCGTATCAGATCTTCAGCGTCTTCTTCAATTTCAATGTCGCTGTCTCGCACGACTCTGAAACAGCAACGCCCTTTCTCTTGGAAACCCGGAAACAACTTATCGAGGGATAAGCCGATAACGTCCTCTAGCATCACGTACCTAGCCGGGTCTTTCGATTTACCGGGCAATCGAACAAAGCGCGGAGCTCCTTCTGGAATAGGAACCAAAGCAGTTAGGCGTTCGCCGCCGTCCGACTGCATATCGACGCCAATCGCGAAGCCTAAATTTTGGAGGAATGGAAACGGTTGCGCGGCTCCCACTGCGAGCGGCGTAAGCAGAGGAAATATGTGGTCTTCAAACTCTTTCCTTAGCCAGGTGACGTCGGCTTTTCGAAGCTCGTCGACAGAAGTTACTTCAATCCCTTCGGAGTGTAGCTCCTTCTTTAACTTCCGCAATTGCGACTGCTGATCCTTGATGAGTTGTCCGGCAACATTTTCGATCTCGGTGATTTGCTGGCTCGGGCTTAAGCCGTCTGAACTGGTCTTGGTAATACCCGCACTCACCTGGCCGCGAAGACCGGCGTAGCGCACCATATAAAACTCATCCAGATTGCTCGCTGATATGGACAGAAACCGAACACGCTCAAGCACCGGGTGCGATTTGTTCGCAGCTTCTTCCAGTACGCGGCGATTAAAATTCAACCACGAAATCTCGCGGTTGAAGAACCGCTCTTCCGACATTTGAAGTGTCATAAATATTCAGCCCGTGTCATCATCAAACAATGGGCGAGTGCCCGCCCCCTCATTCAGCACATCCCGGGCCGTTTTTATAGTTAGTTTCGTTCCCGGCTCACTGACTGCTGCATCGAGCCGATCTGCGAGATCTTCAATCGCTTCAAAAGATCGCTCCATACGTTTTGCAAGATACTCTGCCGCATTTCGCGGAAGACGCGAAAATCTTTGCCTGCAGGCTGAAATAAGCCGCTCAGCTAATAGTTCATCGTCAGGCTCATCAAGCGCAGCTATGGGCGCGGACTCCAACCGCGAGCGCAAATCTGCATTGCCACCCGTGGGCCAGTTGGCCGGCGATAATCGAGACGTTAGCAAAATGCAGGTCCGTTGGGTCCCTGAGAGGTTTATAAGAGACAATAAATTGTCGCTGTTTTGAATCTGCTCGGCATTGTCGATGGCAGTGTGGGCTGCAGCCAGCACCTCTATCTCTGCATGGGTCAAACGATCGAATGTAGACGGAGCGATAAAATCGGCATTGTTTTCTTTCCCCCATGCTTGCGCCGCTGTGGTTAATCCGCTTCGCGGAGGACCCATGAGGCAAATTACGGGTGACGGCCACCGCTCGATTTCCCGGATGACAGTCAGAGCCGCCTCATTTGACGAAGATATGCAAATATCCTCGAAGCCAAGCACATTTTCAGGAAAACCGAGACGAAGCTGTTTACTCATTTCAGGCGACCTGCCTGTCTTCCTCTACTGGATCGATCCTGTGATCGCTGAATTCATTGTCCAACCGGACAAGCTTCGCTCGGCAACGATGCCGCGTTGCCGCAAGTCTCGTTCAAGCTGCGACTGATCACCAGAATAAGCAAATCTCACCATAGCGCCATCCCGGGAAATTGCGCGAATCTCAAATTCTGAAATCAACGGCGACCGAGCAAGAGCACCTCTGAGACGGTTCCACTCTGGCAAAGACGTGTACAGTATGTTCGCATTTGTCAGGGTTCGAGAGGACGTATCGATATTTATTGCTTGGCGTTTCCAGGAGTCTTCCATTTTTGAGAGCACTTTTTGAACTGAACTCTCTAAAGTAGCCGCGCTACCCGTTCCACCGAGCGGGGTGTTTCCTGCGGCTGTAATCTCCGTGAGAACAACGCTGCCGCCAGGGCGCAGATCAGCGATTATGCCTCGAGACGCGCGTGTCGTTGCCAGTTCATCTTGGATAGCTTCCCAAGTGACACTGTTATCATAGCTACCAATAGCCGTAACAGTTGGCGCGAGCGTTGTTTTTTGTCTTTCTCCCCAAACAGCTCGCCAGTCATATATTTCCGGGCCAGACGCGACCGGAATTATCAGCGCCACCGGAGCTTGCCGATCTAAGTACGGAATGCCTTGAGACTTTAGGAACGGTCGCACTTCTCGCGGATTAATCACCGTCGCCAGAACGCCTCGATAACGGCCGCCGCCGCGCGTTTCCTCTTGAACGTCAACAGCAAGCGCCATTTTTTGCGCCGTTTGACCGTCGAGAATTAGACCTGCCTTGCTTCGATGTTCGGGCAGCGTAATTCTCGAAATCAACCGATTTGTACCGATCACCCGCGCAGCAGCGAAGGCCTTTTGTTGAGCTTCAAGCACGCTCGCAGCTCTCTCATCCACCGGAATATCGGTGATTGTGTATACATCTCGCGTATCAGCTGAGGCTGACTGAAAGGTGATTAGGCAAGCAAAAGCCGCTGCAATTGTGCGAATCATTGAGTGACACTCCATTTGGCATTCTTCTAGCAGGCGAGATCACCTGCTGAAAACACTTCTCGGCAGAAACAGTCGTCACTGGCGGGTATCATCCAGCCGTGCTAATCCGCGCCCGATATGACTGATTCAAAGAATTCGCCGCTATCTTACGCTGACGCAGGTGTCGATATTGAGGCCGGAGAACGGCTCGTTGGAGCAATCGGACCGCTGGCGAAAATGACCGCGCGCCCCGGTGTTATGGGAGGTCTTGGCGGATTTGGTGCCCTTTTTGATCTTAAATCTACAGGATATGATGATCCGGTGCTTGTCTCTGGCACCGATGGCGTGGGCACTAAGCTTATGCTGGCTTTCGAGACCAGCATTCACGATACTGTTGGGATAGACCTCGTCGCGATGTGCGCCAATGATGTGCTCGCACAGGGAGCTGAACCTCTGTTTTTCTTGGACTATTTTGCAACCGGGAAACTAGATGAAGGTGTCGCCGAAGCGGTTGTTAGCGGCATTGCAGAAGGTTGCAAATTGTCGGGATGCGCGCTTATCGGCGGCGAGACAGCGGAAATGCCGGGCATGTATCCTGCTGGGCACTATGATCTTGCTGGATTTGTCGTAGGCGCAGTCGAGCGCTCAGCCATGTTGCCAGACCACGACAGCATGCAGGCTGGCGATGTACTCATCGGAATTGCCTCATCTGGCCCGCATTCAAACGGTTACTCGCTCATTCGCAAAGTTGTGGAACGCAGCGGTCTTTCATACGCTGATGCGGCACCATTTTCGAATAAATCACTCGGCGAGGCGCTCTTGGAACCTACGCGGCTATACGCTTCGGCCGCTTTGCCACTTATTCGCGGCGGGCTCGTAACAGGACTTGCGCACATAACTGGCGGCGGACTTACAGAAAACACGCCGCGCATGACACCAGACCACCTAACGCCCCGGATTGACCGGACCTCATGGACCCCGCCCGCTGTGTTCGATTGGATCCAAGGCGAGGGCAATATCGAAACAGACGAGATGCACAGAACCTTCAATATGGGGATCGGTCTCGTCTTTGCTGTATCACCAAAAAAAGTTGATGCCGCCATCGCCGCGCTGAAGGAGGCCGGTGAGGCACCTGTCATCATCGGGGACCTCGCCAGCGCATGAGGCGACTGAAACTCGCGATCCTGATCTCCGGGCGCGGCAGCAATATGCAAGCGCTGCTGGAGGCTTGCGAAAAAGACGACTATCCCGCCGAGCCCGTTCTCGTTCTTTCAAACAGGCCATCGGCAGAAGGCCTCACTCTCGCTGCCAAGCACAGCGTAGAAACCCTGGCGATTGACCACAAACCCTTTGGCAAAAATCGGCCCGCCTTCGAAGCTGAGCTGACAAAAGCCCTCGCAGCAGCAGGTGCAGAAATCATCACGCTTGCCGGGTTCATGCGGATCCTGACGCCCGGATTCGTAAAACGATGGTCAGGCCGGGTAATCAACATCCACCCCTCTCTCCTTCCCAAATATCCGGGGCTCGATACACACGCCCGCGCGATTGAGGCAGGCGACACCGAAGCGGGAGCCAGCGTCCATTGGGTTACAGAAGGTGTCGATGAAGGCGCGGTGATCGACCAGACAAGCGTCCCGATCTTTCCGCACGACACTGCTAAAGACCTTGCTGAACGTGTGCTTGGGATAGAACATGCACTTTACACGCGCGCACTCAAGGCGGCCTGTGAAGAAATTATATCTGGACGGGGTTAAGAGGGTGACCTCAGGGCTACAAACGAAACCTGTCTTTTAATCACAATACTAAGGTCAGACTTGAGAAGCTCGTGTCAAACCCTGAGGTCATCTCTTGAAGATGAAATTAGACACAAAAACCTAATGCTTCGTTTAGCCTCTCGTCCGGCTGCAACTTTATTCTGCATGCCTCTTATGCAGACCTGCAGCGCGCCCAGCGCCGCTACCTTCACGCGCCGAAGGCCCGCAAAGTATAAAGGTTCTGGAAAGGAATTGAGCGGGGTGCACACTACAAACAGCTAAATGGAAAGAATGGTCAGCCGGGATCAAGAATTGCAAAGGCCGCAGCGGAACGCGCGCCAGATAACCGAGCGCGCGGGGCCATCGCGGGATACCATTGGCCCAGCCAGCGGGCAGATGGCCGTAGCCTTCGCGAGAGAATATTCTGCATCACAAAGACAATCACCAACAAAGCAATCGCGATATTGCGCAAATGCAAGAGCGCGTTTTCTTCCTCAGGTGTCTTCAGTGCGCCGTCTTCAAGCGCCTCAGCGATGTCTTTCATCAGCATGGCATGCGCCGCGCGGGCGGTGAGTTCCAGCCGGACGGCGGGCTCGTATGTACCCTGACGACAGCCATCCTCATACCGGCGGATCAACTTCGCGAAGGCGACGACAACAAGCCCAATCAGCTGCCATTTGGCGGCAAGGTTTTGCAAAGCAGAAGGGTGTCTCTCGTGGCACATGAAAGCGAATATAGGAATTTTTTCTTTTTCCACAAGAGGGGCGGCGCTATATTATTGAGTGGAGAGTAATCGCCAAAAGTGGTCATTGTATCTAAATCTTTGAACGTCAATTTCGTGGATCAAACAGCCCGTTAGTCTAGCTAAAACCCAATAGCCTATCTTCCCGGATGACAATTCGCTTGTCCATTCAATTACTGCATTGTAGCGAAATGATGTGCGAACTTTTTATTTGATATTTGTAAGTCTATTTTCATTCTGTTTAGCTCAAGGGCACGCCATGGCGGAGGACGAATTTCTAACGGCATTTGAATCGGATGCGAAAAAGCAATTTCAGACATCAAGCTTTGCAAGAAAAGCGAGCGGAAACATCTCCATTGATTTGGACTCAGGCGCTGTTTCTACGTCAGGGAAACTCACCGACGGAACGTTCAAGAAGACAGAGATGTGGGCGGTGGACTTTTTCGACTCAGTTAATTGGAGCGGCAATCAGGCGTTCCTCCAACTATATGAAACATCGAAAGAACACCCAAACGGACCAATCTATAAGTGCGTCATAACCTTCCACAAAGGTAGACCTGAGTTTCGTTACCATTTTGAGAAAGCGCCAATTAGTTCCCTCTCTGACATTGCGAAGGACAATCATGGCGGTTACCCCTTATTTGCCTATCGAAATTATTTCACGGAAGAGCTGATTGAAGCGTCCAACCCCGGCGAGTTAAGAATAGGCCATCAAGCGCTGCTGGAAGTCTTGCTATCAGAGGGTGAGGAGGTCTCTGAGGATCATATGGCGTTTTACGCGCTTAACGATTTCATAAGTGATTTTTACAATGGGGGCTTAAATCAATATTTTAATAGATCTGTGACATGGGATCTGGCAAAGTATAATAGAGCAGAATTGTATCCGGCGCTTAAAAAAGCTTTGGTGCAAATGGAACGTGCGGACGTGAGTAATATGTTTGATGAAGCGATCGCGCTTTATTCGCCTCATTATGAGCATGTCGAAGAGGCTCGCCGGATCATGAGAATTCCTGCAGCACCTGAGCCCGAAGAAAGCAATATTGGTTCCCGTTTCTGGGACATCATTGACGAGCTAGAGAGCGATACTGAAAGCTTCATGAAGGCCAATAAATCTAGATTTGCTTATCATTAAGCCACTGGCTTTGGCAGGTTTCCGCCAGCTTGCGGACACATATTTTGAACTAACGAATGTCGCATTAGGGCCAAACTAAACCAAACAAAAAAACCCGCTGATCGCTCAGCGGGTTTCTAAAACTCAATGTATCTTCGCGTCGCGACCGGCGACGCCCTGCGGGGCCGTCCACCTAGCCGGCTACGCCCTGCCGGGCAATCTCCGCCTAGATTTGATCCTCGATCAAATCTTCGCTTCGCGATCGGCTACGCCCTGCCGGGCAATCTCCGCCTAGATTTGATCCTCGATCAAATCTTCGCTTCGCGATCGGCTACGATTTAACCAACAATGTCTGCTTCAGAAAAGAACTGACCGATTTCCAGCGCAGCGTTCTCATCGCTATCTGAGCCGTGAACAGAATTTTCGCCAATCGACTTTGCAAAGAGCTTGCGGATCGTGCCGTCAGCGGCTTCTTCCGGATTGGTTGCGCCCATCACTTCGCGGTAATTCGCAACGGCGTTTTCGCCTTCCAGAACCTGCACAACAACTGGTGCAGACATCATGAAATCCACCAGCTCACCATAGAAAGGACGCTCAGCGTGTACAGCATAGAAGCGCTCTGCCTGAACACGGCTCATGTGAACGCGGCGTTGGGCAACAATGCGCAGGCCAGCTTCTTCGATGACCTTGTTGATCGCGCCGGTGAGATTGCGCTCAGTGGCGTCCGGCTTGATAATGGAAAAAGTACGTTGGACGGCCATGTGGGCGCTCCCTGGAAAATGGAAATATCGAGTGTTGGCGGGGCTATAGCGAGCGTCGGACAAGGGGGCAACAGGGAAACTTAGATCAATATGTCTAGTATTTTGGCCTCTCCGATGATTCTTCCCTCCCAAAGGTAAAGCTTTGAAAAATTCTCAAAATATCGGACTGCCTTTTTCCCGCTCAAAAACACCAACTCCACCTCGCGGATTTCTCCTGCACCCATGGGTTCAGTCCCTAATTTTGGAAAACAATCATAGCCAGGCTCTCGACGATCTTCGTGCCCGAACATCGGGCAGCCCCAACCGAGAACTTTCTGCTTCTGAGGCCCACCATCCAACACGGGATAGAATTTCAATCTGACAAGCATTTCACCAGGTTTTTGTTCAATGACTTCCGCCCGGCTCACTTCCCCGCCTCTTTCCACCCGCGTCCCGATTGCTGGAAATAGCGCGTTACGAGACCAGCATCTTTAGCAGCCTTAAACTGCTCGCGCGCCGTTGCCCGGGTTTTCTGGTCGCCGCCGTCAAACATCACCATGCAGCGCTCGAACGGCGCATCGACCGGGACCTCTGTGCCATCCATCAAAAAGAGTGCATCAGCGCCGTTCGCGTTACGCATACTTTCGGAAAGCAGGATGGGCTGCTCGGCTGGATCGAGCCCCGGTGCCTCGGCCTGTCCGTGCGGCAGGAAAGAGCTGTCATCAAAAGTCCAGAGCGCCTGATCAAGCGCGGCGCGGCGGCTGGCATCCGGAGACACAGCCAGCACACGCCATCCTTTCTCCAGGCATTTTTCCAGCAAAGGCCCCGCTGCCCGCTCCAGCGTCGTGCGTTCGAGATGGTAGAACCACCATTCGGGGGAAGCATCTTCGCTCATCAAAAAATATACGTAATCATACCAAAATTTGAGGATGCAGACTGCGCCAGAAATTTCTTCATCCGCAAATAGTAATCCGTTAGATACTCTAGCTCCTCCGGCTCATTCCAGTCCATCGCCGGGTAGACTTGATCTTCATTCATTTGGTTTGGGTTAAAGAGTGACTTGAAATCATCTGCTCCAATGCGAGAAAGGGCCTGTGAAATTTCATGAACCTTATCAGCACGAAACGCGCGCGGCGGCCCATAATCTAGCATTAAGTCAATTGGCTCTCCTCCAAGAATGAACCCTACAGGAGAGTTTCCACCTGATAAATCACCGCCCGACAGGCAATAATGGATCCCCATCCACGACTTATCAAAGTCGAATTCATGGGGATCATTTTTATGGTTGGGCATGAACTGCTCATGATCTGGCGATGCCATAATATCGGCGATTTGTTTGTCGCTGACGGCCTTCAAAAATGCGATCATGCCCATCGCAGCTTACCCTTCGTAATTGTCCTTGATCCAGCGATCGAGGAGACGTGGGCCAAAGCCAGACGCCCAGCTTGGGTCCTGCGGCGGCTTTTCGCCTTCGCGCCAGGCGACGCCGGCGATATCAAGGTGCGCCCATTTCACACCGTCATTTACGAAGCGCTTCAGGAACTGCGCTGCCGTGATCGAGCCAGCCGCGCGCCCTCCAATATTGCGCATATCGGCAAATTTGGAATTGAGCAGGCGGTCATATACATCGCCAAGCGGTAACCGCCAGACGTTCTCTCCCTCTTCACGGCCGGCATATTTCAGCTCTTTGGCAAGGCTATCATCATCAGTGAACATGCCAGCATTTTCGTGCCCAAGGGCGATCACAATTGCACCGGTCAGGGTCGCAAGATCAATCATGGCAGCGGGTTCGAAATTCTCCTGCGCAT
The DNA here is from genome assembly GCA_965263325.1 of Hyphomonadaceae bacterium. GTDB lineage: Bacteria > Pseudomonadota > Alphaproteobacteria > Caulobacterales > Hyphomonadaceae > CBDHGY01. The sequence continues at coordinate 696,452 of CBDHGY010000002.1, forward strand.
ACCAAAGTGCATCTGCGAGAACGAGACGACCCTCTGCGTCTGTGTTCTGAACTTCGATTGTCTGGCCCGACGCAGATGTGAGGATGTCGCCCGGGCGGATGGCATCACCGTCCGGCATATTCTCCACAAGACCGACGATGCCGACAACATTTGCTTTGGCCTTGCGTGTAGCAACAGATTTGATTGTACCGGCCACAGCGGCGCTGCCGCCCATATCACCGCGCATCGCCTCCATATTCGCACCCGGCTTCAACGAGATACCGCCCGTGTCGAAGCAAACGCCTTTACCCACGAGAATAACGGGATCGGATCCTTCCTTGCCGCCCATCCATTTCATGACAACGAGTTTCGACTCTTTAGCAGATCCCTGCCCTACGCCGAGCAATGACCCCATACCGAGTTTTTTCATCTCTTTCTCGCCGAGGACTTCGACCTCGACACCAAGCTGTTCCAGGTCCTTGAGACGCTTGGCATAGCTTGCAGGGTACAGCGTGTTTGGTGGTTCGTTCACGAGATCGCGCGCGAAATACGTTCCATCGGTCGCTGCGCCGAGCTGTTTAAAACTCGCTTTTGCTTCTTTGGCTTCATCCGTAATTAGCGCGAGTGAAGTCACGCTCGGTTTATTTTCCGGCTTCAACTTCGTCTTATATGTATCAAATCGATAAGCAGCGAGTTTCGCACCAGCTGCCGCGCGCGCGGCGTCGTCACCTTTTGCAACACTCAAAGCGAGCGATTTAAATCCGCTTCCCGCTTGAGATTTCATCAAAGACGCCCCGATACGTTCATACGCTTGCCCATCGCGGGCTTTTGGCTTGCCTCCACCAACAAGAACGGCACGTTTTGCCCCAAGGCCCTTCGGAAGTACGATAATCGATATCTGACCCGGCTTGCCCTCAAAGCGCGCGCCGCTGAGCGCCTCGCTTAAAAGTCCGCCGGACTCTTTGTCCAACTCTGTCGCAGATTTGGGTAGCTTTCGTCCTTCATCGACGATAAATGCGACGATTTCTGCCTTTGCGTCTTCCGCAAATGTAATTTTCATGTGTAACAACTCCGTTTAAGCATGAAACTAGTCATCGACGCGGCGGGCGCAACTCGTTAGTGGGACAAGACACAGGATTCTCCGGCTAGGCGAATATGACACGCGTACAAAGATATCTGTTTTTTGAAGTGCTCCGGATGGTGGCGATCATTGTCGGAGGGCTTGCGCTTCTTGCGTTGCTCGCACAGGGATTGTCGCGAACCGACTTGATCGTTGAATCTCGCCAATCTGCCTTAACATACTTTTATGTTGTGTTGCTTGGCGCGCCGCAGGTGATCGCTTTGCTGACGCCGCTCGCCCTATTTGTCGCAGGTGTCTGGGCACTGAACCGAATTCATAGAGACAGCGAAATTGTTGTGGCGCAGGCGGCGGGCATGACGCGCTGGCAAATCGCTTCACCCATCATTCGTCTCGCGTCGATCTGCGCGGTCGTTCACCTCGCTGTTAATTTGTGGGTACAACCCACTGCTCAACGAGAGCTACGCGAAACCATATCTGAAGCGCGCGCAGATTTAGCGGCAGCGCTTATTCGGCCCGGTCAGTTCACTGACGCAGGCGATCAGCTCACTTTTTTTGCGCGCGATTCAAACGGCGCAAAACTGACGGGAATATATATCAGTGACGGGCGCAGTGATCCTGAGATTATTTATCTCGCACAGACGGGCGGCGTCGTAGATATCGCTGGCACTCCGGCTATTGTTTTGCGCAATGGCCAGATTCAGCAAAAGGAAGAGGGCTCGCTCCGCATCCTAGAATTTGATCAACATACCTTCGATTTATCGCCATTCCTGAAAGAAGACGGCGATCTCGTTCTGAAACCTTCTGATCGTTACTTGCATGAACTCTGGACGATCGACAAAACCAGCTACCTCGAAAAACAAAACAAGGATCGTTACGCGGCTGAGGGGCACGCGCGCATCACAACTCCTTTGCTAAATATTGTAATGGCACTGCTCTCTATTATTGCGGTGATCGGCGGAGATTTCTCACGCCGGGGCTATGGTCGGCGCATCACAATCGCGACTGGCGTCGCCCTATTTATCGTTATCGTGCAGCTCACGGTCCAGGCTGAAGCGGTCGATAATCCGGCGCTCAATTATGTTCAGTGGGGCTTACCTATAGGAATTATCGCCGGATTGAGCCTGCACTACTTTGCCCGCGGTCGCAGGCTAAACAATCGCGCCGACACGCCTATTACGGCGATCACAAGGTCAGCAGAACAGGCGACCACCTATGCTGAATAGAATCCAAAGATACATATTGCGAGAATGTATCTCAGGGCTTGTCTTGGTCCTCGGAATATTTGTGCTCGCAATTGTACTGGTGGATGTCGTTGAGCAGTCACGCACAGTGGGCACACGGACTGAGATCACGCTTCAGCAAGCAATTTTTCTCTCATTGATGAAATTGCCGATGCTCATCGAGCAAACGCTACCCTTCGCGATTCTTGTCGCCGCCATGATTGCGTTTTCGCGCCTAAATAGGCGCTCAGAATTGCCGATTATTCGCGCGAGCGGTATCTCGGCTTGGCGGTTCTTAACACCGCTCATCTTGTTGGCTCTGACACTTGGACTGTTCACGACAACTATTCTCAATCCAATCGGCGCAGATCTGACGGCCCGCTTCGAGGCGGAACGTGCAGCACTGCTGCGCGAGCAATCCGGCATAAAAGTCTCAGGATCAGGAATTTGGCTAAGACAGGGCGATTCTAACAGCCAGATCGTCATTAATGCAAAAGGCGCGGAAGATGACGGAATTGTGCTGACCGACGTCATCATGACAGAAGAGGAGCGACAATACTACAATGGCGCGCCGACAGAGCATTTCGGGTTCAAGCGCCGGATCGATGCTGAACGTGCGCGATTACTGGACGGCTTTTGGCAACTTGAGGGCGTGCGCGAGTACCTTCCTGGAGGCAAAGTACCTTCTCGGCGCGAGTTTCTATCCATACCAACCAATCTCGACGCGAACAAACTTCTAGACAAATTTGCGTCACCCAACACGATTGGGTTTTGGGAACTTCCCGGATTTATATCGCAAACGACTCAGGCTGGCTTGGATGCACAGCGTTATTCCATGCGATGGTGGGCGTTAACGTCGCTTCCCGCGCTTTTTACAGCGATGGCATTAATCGGCGCGCTGGCCTGTCTTCGCCTATCGAGACTGGGCGGAACGCCGCAGCTTGTGGCGATCGGTGCCGGGCTCGCGATTGGCTTGTTTTTCATCACACAATTTTCGTCCAGCCTTGGCTCTACTGGTGCCGCGCCGCCGTTTATTGCCGCTTGGGCACCCTCCTTATTTGCGCTCTTTGTTGCCCTCTCTGTGATCGCTTACAAAGAAGACGGCTAACAGCCATTCGCTTGACATGCGAAGCCGAGACGATCATTTCGTGTGCCTCCAAAGGGATACCGAAGCATGAAAGTTGTCGTTGTTGAAAGCCCGGCCAAGGCCAAAACCATCAACAAATACTTGGGAAAGGACTACAAAGTCCTCGCCTCATACGGACACATACGTGACCTGCCATCAAAAAACGGGTCGGTGGATCCCGACAAGGATTTTGCCATGGTTTGGCAAGCCGACAGCAAATCCCAAACAAGGATTCGCGCAATTGCGGACGCGGTTAAAGAAGGTGAGAAGCTAATTCTGGCAACTGACCCAGACCGCGAAGGTGAGGCCATTTCCTGGCACATCATCGAAGCACTAAAGAAGCGCCGCGCTCTGAAAAAGGACTTTCCGGTTGAGCGCGTTGTATTTAACGCCATCACGAAATCTGCCGTCACCGACGCTATGGAAAATCCCCGCGCGCTGGACGATGAGCTCGTTGACGCCTACCTCGCGCGAAGAGCCCTCGATTATCTGGTCGGCTTCAACCTGTCTCCTGTGCTGTGGCGAAAGCTTCCCGGCAGCCGGTCTGCCGGACGGGTTCAATCAGTAGCTCTTCGGATCGTCTGTGACCGCGAAGCAGAAATAGAGTCCTTCAAACCACAAGAATATTGGCAAGTACAAGCCAAGCTTCGCGGCCCCGGCGGCTCCGACTTCGATGCCCGGCTAGATATTCTGGATGGCGAAAAGCTGAAGAAATTTTCGCTGCCTGATGAAACCGCTGCAAACAAAGCCCTCGCTGCCGTTAAGGGGGGCGGCTACACGGTCGCGAAAGTTGAAGCAAAACCCCTCAAGCGCAATCCGCCACCACCTTTTATTACTTCTACGTTACAACAAGAGGCTTCGCGGAAACTTGGCTTTAATGCACGGCGCACGATGCAGGCTGCACAAAAGCTCTACGAGCAAGGCCGCATCACCTATATGCGGACCGATGGCGTAAACATGGCGGAAGAGGCATACACAGCCGCGCGCGCAATGATCCAATCAAATTATGGCGCGAACTACCTGCCGGAGAAAACGCGGCGATATACCTCCAAGCAGAAAAATGCGCAGGAAGCCCACGAAGCCATTCGCCCGACGGACTTTGATCTTCGCCCAGAAGACTATTCCGGTGATGAGGATCTAGCTAAACTCTATCGACTTATTTGGCGGCGCGCTGTCGCTTCCCAAATGGAGCAAGCAAGATTTGAACGAACTACGATAGATCTTATATCAAAAGACAAGCGCGCAGGGCTTCGCGCATCCGGGCAGGTCTTGGTTTTTGACGGCTATCTAAAGCTTTATACTGAAGGGCGGGACGACAACGATCAGGACGATGATCGCGATAATCGTCTTCCGAAATTGACTGAGGGACAGCATGCTGACCTAGTTGAAGCAAACAACTCTCAGCATTTCACGCAACCGCCACCGCGCTATACCGAAGCTTCATTGGTGAAGCGGTTAGAAGAACTTGGGATCGGGCGCCCGTCGACATATGCCTCGACAATGTCGACGCTTGTCGATCGCGACTATGTTTCGATCGATAAGAAACAGTTGATCCCATCTGACAAGGGCCGATTGGTTACGGCTTTTCTCGAAAATTTCTTTAAGCGATATGTCGAGTACGACTACACCGCAAACCTCGAAGAACAACTGGACATTATTTCCGACGGCAAGCTTGATTGGAAGAAATTCCTCCGCGAATTCTGGACGCAATTCACCGCCGCGATCGATGAAACAAAAGATTTGCGCGTGTCTGAAGTGCTCGATGTACTCAACGAAGAACTCGGCGCATTCGTCTTCCCAAGCGTGGACGATAAAGGCAACATAGTAGAAGACCCGCGCCAATGCCCCCTATGCAAGGTCGGCACGCTTTCACTAAAGCTCAGCCGGCACGGCGCGTTTGTCGGTTGTACGCGCTATCCAGATTGCAAATACACGCGCTCCTTTACAAAAAGCCCTGAAGGGGACGCGGCCGCCTTCATCGGTGAGGGGAAAGAAATGGGCCCGCATCCAGATACCGGAGCGATGGTAACCCTCAAGACCGGTAGGTTCGGACCCTATGTTGAAATGGATGTCGACGGCGAGGATAAACCCAAGCGTTCTTCCTTGCGTAAACAAGACAAAGACGATTTGGAAGCTTTCACGCTAGAGCGGGCTGTTGTGCTTCTTTCGCTACCGCGTCTCGTTGGATTGCATCCGGATGACAATGAACCGATCCACGCAAACTTTGGGCGCTACGGCCCATACATCAAGCACGGCAAGACCTATGTAAATCTGAAAGAGGACGGCGTCTTCGACATAGGAATGAACCGGGCGGTCGCTTTGATTGCTGAAAAGATTGCCAATCCGGGCCGCGGACGCGGCGGCACCGCTAAACCCGTAAAGGAACTCGGCAAACACCCCGAAGATGACGAGATCATTGGCGTATACGAGGGCCGGTACGGCCCTTATGTGAAGTGGAATAAGGTCAACGCCACTTTGCCGAAAGAGGTTACAATTGAGGCTGTGACGCTTGATCAGGCAATCGAGCTCGTAAACGCTAAGGCAGGTGCCAAGGGAAAAAAGAAAAAGGCCCCCGCTAAGAAAAAGTCAGCCGCCAAGAAGAAAGCGAAAACCAAGGAATAGGATTTAGCTAAGCAGCTTTGCACACCTGTATTTGACCTCCTTCAGCTTTGCGACAATCTCGTTCCGGTCCAACGCTACCGCGCTTACAGGATAGTTTTTTCATCATCGGGCCAAGAAACAGGCGCGCTGGTATCTTCGAGAAAGCTTTGCTAAACAATCACATTCTGCAGCTGTCAAAACGCTCACCGTCGCAACCTACGACTTCAAAAATCAGGTTAATAACATATTACTAAATGTGCCTCGCCCTGCGTGAATTTTAGACAAAAGTTACCGGTTCCAATCCGGCAGATTCCTGACAAGGTTAATTTGCTGCAGCGCAATCTGCCGCGCGCTGCGATGGGCGCTCACACTTTATGGTTAGCGCATTTGCCCGCCATTCGCACGCGCACCAATTCATTGATTTAACGAAAGAAATATTCCAAAAATCGCCTAGATAGTGTAATATAAAAAATAGCACGTAGAATACGGAGCATTTGTAGAATGCAAGTCACAAACACAAATGTGGCCTATGCTGGAATGGTCACGACCAAACTCGCACGCGTTTCTGCGAGCACACGTGCTGAATCCGTCGAGGCGGTGCAAGCGCAAACCGATGTGGCCAAACTTGGCGTGCAAAATCAGGCCCGCGCTCTTGGTGCAGAAGCAATTATCAATTTCAGCGTTTCCGTCAGCACTGAGCCGCTCGGATACAAAATTACGGCATCTGGCGAAGGCGTAACGTCAGCATCACCCACACCAACACCTACAATCGACGTTAAATTCTAACCGCCTTGCCCAAGCCATAATCCCCGCTTATATGCGCATCATCGCTCGCCAATAGAGGCTAGAGCGCTGACGGGTGCATTTGCCCCGCCTTACCTACACATAACAATAACAAGAAAAGACAGCGGGAATCCGCTATAAAACGAATCAATGAGTTATCCAGACAAAGAAACAGTTCTCGACTTCTTGAAAGAACATCCAGAAGCGACAACGAAGCGTGACATCGCGCGCGGCCTGAAAGTCAAGGGCAGCGAACGTCAGGTTTTGCGCGAAATTCTAAAAGAGCTAGAATCCAATGGAACCTTGGAACGCACCGGCAAACGCGCATGGGCGCAGGCGGACCGGCCGCCTCCCACTGGCGTTGTCTTATTCCACACAATTGACGAGCACGGAGAGCTTTACGGCCAATTATTCGGAAAAGATGGACCTTTTGGTCCCGAAATTCGGTATGCTGGCATATCAGGGAAAGCCCGAAAAAAAGAACCCGGAAAAGGTGACCGCGCCTTATGTAAGATCCGGCACACCGCTGAGGGTTATCATGCCCGATTGATCAAAACGCTGCCGAAGAACGAAGATGCTGCACTTGTCGGCATCTATGAAGAAACCAATCGCGGGGGCCGCGTCGAACCTGCAAGCCGAAAAGACAAACGCTTTTTTCTGATCAACCAGAGCGATCGCAACGGTGCACAAGACGGCGACCTTGTGAAAGCACAGCCAAAAGCGGGCGGTAAAGACGGGCCGCGAAAAGGCGTTATCGTTGAAGTCCTCGGGCGCTTATCGGATCCGCGTGCGGCAAGCCTGCTCGCCATCGCCGCTCACGACATTCCGGTTGAATTTCCAGACAAGGTTGTAACGCAAGCAAAAGAAGCAAAGCCTGCGGAGTGCACACGAGCCGATCTTACCAAAACCCCGCTCATAACGATCGACCCGCACGATGCACGAGATCATGACGATGCGGTATTCGCAGAGCAGCTGGACGATGGCTGGAAAGTTATCGTCGCAATTGCGGATGTTGCCGCTTATGTCACGCCTGGATCAGCGCTCGACAAGGAAGCATACAAGCGCGGTAATTCTACCTACTTCCCAGATCGCGTTGTCCCGATGCTACCTTTCGAACTTTCGGCAGGTGAATGTTCGCTCAAAGAGGGTGAGCTTCGCAACTGTCTGGCAGTTGAAATGGTGTTTGATAAATCGGGTACAAAACGCAGCCACTCATTTATGCGCGCAAAGATGCGTTCCGCTGCCGCACTGTCGTATGAAGATGCACAAGCAGCAATCGATGGCCGGCCAGAAGGGCGTGCGGCTGAGCTACTAGAGGATGTCCTCAAGCCGCTTTGGGGGGCGTACGCGGCGCTAAAAAAGGCTCGCGACAAACGCGGACCGTTGGAACTTGAGCTACCAGAGCGACGGATCATGTTTGACGATGATGGAAACATCACCGGCATTAAGACCAAGGAACGTTTTGATGCGCACAAGCTAATCGAAGAGATGATGATTCAGGCGAATGTGGCCGCCGCCGAAACACTGGAAAAGAAAAAGCAGCCCCTGCTCTACCGAATTCACGATGCGCCGTCCGATGCCAAAATATCAGCACTTGCTGACTTCCTCGGAACACTGAATATCAAATGGCCGAAGGGTGAGCGCCCGCAACCGGGTCGCTTCAATGCGCTACTTGGCGAGCATTCCGGCAGTGACAATGCCGAAGTTATCTCTCAGATCGTTCTTCGTACACAAAGTCAGGCCGTTTACGATCCGGAAAATATTGGTCACTTTGGATTGAACCTTCGCAAGTATGCACACTTTACCTCTCCCATACGCCGTTACGCTGATCTCATTGTACACCGCGCGCTAATTAGCTCTCTTGGGTTTGGGCCGGACGGCCTTGAAGAACAAACGGCGGCGCGCCTTGAAGAGATTGCTGAGCACATCGTTATGACCGAGCGCCGGAGCATGGCCGCAGAACGTGACGCCTCCGATCGATATCTTGCGCTCTTTTTGGAAGATCGCGTCGGTGCCGAATTTGAAGGCCGGATTACAGGGGTTGCTGGGGCCGGCCTATTTGTTCGATTAGGCGAGACAGGTGCAGACGGATTTGTACCGATTGGGCAAATCTCAGATGATTTCTGGCGCTTCGATGACAAGGCAATGGCACTTGTCACCAAGAACGGGAAAGAGCGTTACGAGCTTGGCCAGATCGTTAGTGTAAAGCTTGCAGAAGCCGATACGCTTACTGGCGGTTTATTGCTGCAGATGCTCTCCAGGCCGAAGCGCGGCTCCCAGACTGTGCGCCGCCCAGATGACCGCGACAAGGCTACGCGCTCGCAAAGCAAGTCTCCCAAGGGCAAGTTGCATGGTGCGGCCAAGGCGCGCAAAAAGGCGAAGAAATCCACAACACCAAAACACAAACGTAAGGCAAAAGCCAAAGCGAGGCGAAATTGAACAACTCAACCGCTCAGGTGCCCACGCAATTGCAGTCCGCTTTTGATAAAGAAGGTGATGACGACGTTGTTCTAAAGGACCAGCCTAGCCCGCGCCCAAAAGATGCTGCTACTCTAATCCTCGTGCGCCGTGATCAGTCTCAGCCTCGTGTGTTGATGGGAAAGCGCTCAGGTCGCCATGATTTCATGCCGGACAAATACGTGTTTCCGGGCGGGCGCGTTGATGCCTTCGATGCGCGCGCACCCGTACTCAATCCGCTCAAAAAGGCCACTGAAGCCAAACTACGCCTGCATTCTCGGCGCGCGCCGCAAGCTTTTCCGCTCACGGCCATCCGAGAGACATGGGAAGAAACCGGACTAATCGTTGGCAAAGCCAAGCCGATAAGCGGCAAACCGCCCAAAGGCTGGCAGAATTATTACGCTGAAGGCGCTGCCCCTTGCTTAAAGAGTTTCCAATTCATAGGCAGAGCAATCACTCCACCTTATCGCCCAAAACGATTTGATGCGCGCTTCTTCATGGCGATGGCCGAAGACGTATTAATAGACGAGCGCCCGCCAGCGGACGGTGCAGAATTACATGATTTACAATGGGTTACACTAACCGACTCTCTAAAACTCGATCTCCCATCGGTGACCCGTTACATGTTAAGCGAGATCGAAAATCGCTTAAATCAACCACAATCGCGCAAAGGCCCACCATTCCTTCGCTGGACACGAAGTGGTCATACAGCTGACCGGCTGTAAAACAGTTGACTTTGCGCTCGCACGGCGCCATTAGGCGCGTTCGATTTTCATCCCAAATATAGGGAATTACATCATGGCCAAGTCGCCGACCATCAAGATTCGCCTGAATTCGACCGCAGGTACTGGCTTCTTCTATGTCACAAAGAAGAACCCTCGTAATATCACCGAGAAAATGGTGATGAAAAAGTACGATCCGATTGCGCGCAAACACGTAGATTTCAAAGAAGGCAAAATTAAATAGAACCGCACCTATTTGAAAAGCAAGCTTAAAGCACCGCATACCCGCTCTTTTTGAGCGGGTTTTTTGTCAGATGATGACCGAATATATAATATAGCCCACGAGCGCCAGCAGAAGAACAAAAGCAATTGCTGTCGAAGGCGGCATACCTTGCATCAAAAAAAGTACTGCAGGAATAAACGACAGTGTAATCACGCAGCGACGCTTTCAACACGGTTCCTGCCTGATGATTTGGCCACGTAAAGCGCTTCATCAGCACGCTTAAGAAACGCGTCAGGTGTGTCCCGTGGGTCTGATAGGCTGGCAACGCCAACACTGACCGTAATGTCCAGATTCTGTCCGATCTCATTGACCTCAAATGGTTCACCGGCAATCGCCTGGCGCACGCGCTCGCCGACAGTCGCTGCGATGTCTCCACCTGTTTCTGGCATGATAATAACAAACTCCTCGCCGCCCTGACGGCAAACAACGTCCATAGGTCGCACGCCTTGACGCAACCTGTTCGCGAATTCCTTCAAGACGATGTCGCCGATATCGTGCCCCCACGTGTCGTTGACGCTCTTGAAGTGATCAATATCTGCAACCAGTAGAGACACTGGCTTGCCCCCCATGACGGCGCGGTGCATCCATTGCTCAAGCTGATTGACCATATAACGGCGATTATAAAGCCCAGTAAGCGGATCTATTACCGAAAGTTCTAAGCCGCGATCAACGCGTTTTCGTAGGATCTCGACATAGCGCGTACGCTTCGATTGCGTCTTCACGCGCGCCAGTAATTCATGCTTGTCGACGGGCGTAAGAATGACGTCGCTGGCTCCGAGCTCAAGAGCTTTTATGCCGACTTGCTTATCGCTTGGGTCGCACACTGAAATGATCGAGAGTGCACGCGTACGATCATTCATCTTGAAATGTGCACAGAGGCGCAATGGATCAAAACTCTGCCCGACCATCGATAACAGGATAATGTCTAGTCCGTTTGTTGCGTTCGTTAGGTCGCCAGCTTGTGCCAGTGTGACAGCATAATGACCTGCTGCTTGAAGTACTTTCGCGTGTCGGCTTGCAGTCCGCTCATTACTGTCCAGCACGAGAACACGTGAAGGCTTCTGGATGGCTTCCTGGTCATCTGCGTCAAGAGCGCCCATTCGCCGACCGCTGGCCTCCCTGTCACGAAGCTCGCGCGCCACAGCATTATAGCGCATCAATGCCTCTATCCTCGACATAAGCGCAAAGTCATCGACCGGCTTGGTGATAAAGTCTTCAGCGCCGCATTCCAGGCCGCGAACACGGTCTTCCTGATCATTGAGTGCCGTAACCATAACAACGGGAATATGAGATACCTTAGGGTCGGTCTTGAGCCTGCGGCATACTTCAAAACCATCCATGCCGGGCATCATGATATCCAGAAGTATTATTTCTGGATTCTCTTTCTGAACTTTTTCAAGCGCCTCAAATCCATCTTTTGCCAAGATGACATCAAAGTACTTTGCCTCAAGCTTGGCCTGAAGAACACGGCGGTTCGCCTCAATATCATCTACGACCAGTACCCGAGCGCTCATGCGGCTGCTTGCCCTTCTAACAGGTTTTCGACAGCTCGGATGAAACTGCTGATTTGAATGGGTTTTGACAGATAAGCTTCGCAGCCCGCTTCACGCACGCGTTGCTCATCAGCGCGCATCGCAAAAGCTGTCACGGCGAGCACGGGTATATGGGCGAGCTGCTCATCATCCTTTATCCACCGGGTGATATCCAGCCCCGAAACCTCGGGGAGTTGGATATCCATGATGATTAGGTTGGGTTTTTGTTCCTTTGCTATATCGATCGCATCGGACCCATCCCGGCACTCGAATGTGTCGAACCCATATGCGTCCAGCAGATCACAAAAGAGCCGCATGTTCAGCTCATTGTCCTCTACAACGAGAACAGATTTGCGCGCTTCTTCGCTCATCACATCACTATCCATGCGCGATTCGGGAATGATTCCCCTCGCTGACATCAGCTAGCCCGGAGAGTCTTAATCTTTGTTTACGCCCGAAATATGTTCTGCCTTGAGGCCATGATCGGAACATTATAAGAACTTTTATGCGCACACTGTGTCGGGACTGCATAACTATTACAGACGGGGCATTCCCGCACTGCCCCAATTGCAATAGCAAGAGGGTTCTAGCGCACGATGAACTGGCTGAATTAAATATCGCTCACCTTGATTGCGATGCGTTTTTTGCCGCCGTTGAAAAACGTGACGATCCGTCATTGAAAGACAAACCGGTTATTGTGGGCGGCGGCAAGCGCGGAGTTGTGTCGACATGCTGCTATATTGCGCGCCTTTATGGCGTTCGCTCCGCGATGCCCATGTTTAAGGCATTGAAGGCCTGCCCCGATGCCGTCGTCGTCAAACCATCGCACAATAAGTACAGCGTTGAGGGCAAGCGCATACGAGAAAAAATGAAGGCGCTCACACCGCTCGTGCAGCCAGTGTCCATCGATGAAGCATATTTGGATCTTTCCGGAACAGCGCGCTTGAATGGCTTACCGCCGGCCGGGGCGCTCGCCAAACTTGCCAACGAAATTGAAAGTGAGATTGGCATAACGGTGTCCATTGGCCTGTCCGCGAATAAGTTTCTCGCGAAAATCGCCAGTGAAATGGACAAACCGCGCGGATTTGCAATTATTGGCAATGTAGAAGCAAAGGCTGTTCTGGCACCGCTATCACCAAAAGCACTTCACGGCGTCGGGCCAAAGCTAGCAAACCGCCTCGAACGAGATGGCTTCGAAACAGTTGGCAATCTTCAAACCGCGGACATGAAGGACCTTATCGGACGGTATGGTGAAACTGGGCTATGGTTGCATCAGCGCTCCAACGGCATCGACAATCGCCCTGTTCGGACGGATAGTGACCGAAAATCAGTTTCTAACGAAACAACCTTTTCTGAGGATATTTCAGATTTGACTGCCCTAGAAGACGCACTTTGGCGCCTTTGTGTAAAAACGGCAGACCGGGCCAAAGCAGTAGAAGTTGAAGGCAGCGTGATTACACTAAAACTCAAGACAAGCGCCTTCAAAACGCTCACGAGGCGCGTATCGTTGCCTATTCCAACCCAGCTCGCTCAAGTGATTTTCCGAGCAATAAAACCCATACTTGCCAAAAAGATAGGGCCTTCCTACCGCCTGATTGGTGTCGGTTTGAGTTCGCTTGAACCAGCCAAAAGTGATGCCATAGACTTAATAGACCCGAGTGTGGAAAAACGCGCAGCTGCCGAGCGCGCCGCTGATCTCGCGCGGAACAAGTTTGGCAGTGATGTCATCCAAACAGGGCGCGGCATGAAAGCCGAGCAAGCCAGAGACAAAAACCGATCTTGAAGCCCCATCAACTGTGCGGCAAAGAAACTACGAAAAGATCACTTGGAGTTCGCTTATCATGTCTACACCAGAACAACGCCTAGAATCGCTTGGAATCGAGTTGCCTGAGCCCATGAGCGCGGTCGCCAATTATGTCCCCTACGTGATTTCTGGCAATCAGCTATTCGTTTCTGGTCAAGTGAGTGCTGCTCCGACGGGACTGGTAAAGGGCCGGCTTGGCGAGGATATGGAACTGTCAGCCGGACAGGCAGCCGCTCGGCTTTGCGGGGTTAACCTCATCGCTCAATGCAAGGCAGCCGTCGGCGAGCTCTCCAATATTCAGCGTGTTGTAAAATTAGGTGGATATGTGAACGCCTCTCCGAGTTTTGCGGACCTACCAATGGTCATCAATGGTTGCTCCGATTTAATGGTTGAGGTTTTTGGTGATGCCGGGCGGCATGCTCGCTCTGCCGTGGCCTGCCCGGTCCTGCCGCTCGGCGTCGCCGTCGAAATAGACGGCGTATTTGAAATTGGCTGAGCGGTTCAGCCTGGTTGAGTACGCATACGCGCATCGCGGATTATGGCATGGTGATGGTGCGCCGGAAAATTCTCTGGAAGCCTTTAGGGCTGCAGCAAACGCTGGACTAGGCATTGAGCTTGACGTACGGCCTACCAAGGATGGAACACCTATTTGTTTCCATGATCCATTTTTGGACCGCACATCCTCATCTAGTGGTCTTGTTAGCCTCAAAACAACCGCCGAGCTTCAGTCTTGCTCACTCAGCAATGGCGAACCCATCCCTCTGCTGACGGACGTGCTTGAAGTGTTTTCACGCCGATTGCCAATTCTTGTGGAGCTAAAAATAGACGGTGAAACAGACCCGGTTTCATTTACGCAGTCGGTCTCTGACATAATTGAACGATACGAAGGAAAAGCAGCCATGATGAGCTTTAGCGAACAAAGTACTGCAAATATTCCAGCGACGATCATGTCAGGGCAGTTGATCGCTCCGAGTTCGATGATTGGACTATCCGCTCTCGAAGAGAAGATCGCGCAAGCCGAGGCAAACTCCGTAGACTATCTTGCGCTCCACATCTCTGATGCAAACGCAAAGATGGGCAGATCAATGCCGACCGCGTGTTGGACAATAACTGAAGAGAATCAGCGCCAAACGTTAAAGACGCTTGGTTTCGCGGAGATTTTTGAACATTTGCCTTCGCCTCTCGCCGCCCAGTGAGTTGTGCGCTAGATAAAGAGGTATGGACGATAGCCCCATACGTCTCAGCATTGCGCACAGCCTTGCAGCTGTGGACCCACAGCAATGGAACGCGCTCGCAAACCCACCTGGCGAGCGTTATGATCCATTCTTGCGCTGGGAGTTCCTCGAGACGCTGGAGAGTACCGGTGCGGCAACAATGCAAACAGGATGGTCGCCGCATCATCTGCTGATTGAAGGCGCGAACGGTCAGCTGCGCGCCGCGATGCCACTATATGTTAAGTCCCATTCTCGCGGTGAGTTTGTTTTTGATTACGCCTGGGCTGACGCCTTTGAACGCGCGGGTGGGTCATACTATCCGAAACTACTGAGCGCGGTCCCTTTCACGCCTGTAACAGGGCGCAGAAGATTGGTCCCAAAAGGCCCGGACGAGTTGCAGCTCAAAGCCGCGCTTCTTGCGGGAGCCATCCAAGTCGCAAGCGACAACAACCTCTCTTCTCTACATTTGAACTTTCTCGAGGAAAGCGAGTACGAACCGCTCGACAAAGCCGGCATGCTCATCAGGCTCGATCAACAATTTCATTGGCAGGACCAAGACTATGGCGACTTTGATGGCTTCCTTGCTGCGTTATCATCGTCAAAACGAAAAAATCTTAGGAAAGAGCGATTGAAAGCTCAGTCTGGCCTGCACTTCGTTCATTTGCGCGGCGATGACATCACCGAGGCTGATTGGGACGCCTTCTTTGAGTTTTATATCGACACGGGCTCGCGCAAATGGGGCTCACCTTACCTGATGCGGGAAACCTTTTCGGTACTCGGCGAGCGCATGGGCGAAGATCTCCTTCTCGTACTTGCCCTGGATGATGACACACCTATCGCTGGAGCCCTCAACCTAATTGGATCGGATACTCTTTACGGACGCTATTGGGGATGTATCGTTCCGCGACCGATGCTTCACTTCGAGGTTTGTTATTATCAGGCCATAGACTATGCACTCGCCAATGGCCTGACTTTCGTGGAGGCAGGCGCGCAAGGCGGCCATAAACTCGCACGTGGCTATCGCCCAGTGATGACACGCTCGGCACATTGGATCGCGCATCCAGGTTTACGCGAAGCCGTATCGCATTACTTGAAACAAGAACGCAGCGCCGTTGAGTCAGATGCAGACTTTCTTGAAAGCCGAACCCCGTTTAAGAAGTCAAATTAGACAAAGGGGATTAAAGACTCATGGCACTCCACGGCACATACGAGCCTGACAACATTTTTGCGAAAATCATTGCCGGTGACATGCCGTGCGTAAACGTCTTTGAGGACGATATAGCGCTCGCCTTCATGGATATATTTCCGCAATCGCGGGGCCACACGCTTGTCATCCCAAAAGGTGTCCATGCTCGAAACTTCCTGGAGATGCCAGCAGACCAACTTGGACCGTATATTCTGCGCGTCCAAACCGTTGCCATCGCCGTTGAGAAGGCGCTCGCACCGGATGGGTTACGCGTGATGCAGTTTAATGGTGCACCTGCCGGGCAAACCGTCTTTCATCTACACTTCCACATCATTCCCATATGGACGGATACATCTCTTACGCCCCATGCCGGTGGCCAGCAGGCGGATATCAATGAGCTTGAAAGAATTGCTCAAACTATTCGCGCTGCGCTGTAGGTAATTTGTGCTCACTGGAGTATAATGCAGCTGGGACCGGATGGCTGCATGTCACAAACGATAGAGCATTTTATTCAGAAGACCGAAAAAACGAAAAGCGTTGCAACGCTCTTTCGCGAATTTGATCTGTTCGTTGGCAGTCACGGGATCGACGTTAGCTCTTATCATATCATAGCTAAAAATTTGCGAGCGGTACCGCTCGAGGACGGCCTGATCAGAGAGAATTTTCCCGACAATTGGGTCAAGAAATATATCGAGCAGCACTATTCAGACATTGATCCCGTCATCTCTCAGGCACGCCGCGAGGCAAAGCCGTTTCACTGGTTCGATGTTGGAGACAAAGTGAAACTGACGCCTGCGCAGTCTGATTTTCTATCCGAACTAAAAGCCGCCGGCCTGACCGATGGGCTCGCAGTTCCCATTTTTGGCCCCGAAGGCACAATGGCGTATTTTGGTCTGGGGGTTGTGAATGATACGCTCGATATCAGCGATGAAAAAGAAGTTGAAATTCAGTTCGCCTGTCAGCAGGTTCATAATCGCTATATTGAACTGTCTCAGGAAAGCAAACTTCCAGATGACAAACCAGTAAAGTTGTCGCCGCGCGAAACACAAATCCTGAAACTTGCGGCGACAGGACTATCCAACAATTACATCGCCGAGCGGCTCGGCATTTCGGAAAATACGGTGGACACGCTTATGCGCCGGACATTCCGAAAGTTAAATGTCCACAACCGCATCTCTGCCGTTCTGAGAGGCGTAGGGTCGGGCCTAATCCTTCCCTGAATCACCTTTTCAGTTTTTTGCAGTTCCTTATGTATTTGTCGCGTAACTGCATGACAGCCAATCTTGATAATCAAACTATATAGATCGGGATCGGGTCGGCCGTTGATAACGTTCGCTAGCTCCCAAGACTTGTAGATCATCCCAGTTAGGCGCAACGCCAAGAACGTCGCAAGCAGCGTTGAAACGCTGAGGGCAGCGCGGCGTAGATGGCGCGATTATCCCCTTGATCGCGCGCCTACAGTGGATGGCGCCTCGGAAACTCACCTTAGTAGTTTCCGAGGCGCATGATCCTAAAGCCCAAGCTTTTCTTTCAATATTTTGTTCACGGCACCTGGATTGGCCTTGCCGCCTGACGCCTTCATGACCTGGCCGACAAACCAGCCCATGGCTTTGGGTTTTTCTTTTACCGACGCGGCTTGTTCTGGGTTTGCAGCGATAATGTCGTCGACAATTGCCTCAATCGCTCCGGTGTCTGTGACCTGCTTAAGGCCTTCTTTCTCAACGATATCAGCCGGGTCGCCGCCGCCTTCGATCATTTTAGCAAAAACGGTTTTCGCAATTTTTCCCGAAATCGTTTCATTCGCGATAAGGTCAATCAGTCCACCAAGTTGCTCGGCAGACACTGGACTATCGGCTAGTTCGAGATCTTCCTTGTTCAAATAACCAAAGAGTTCTTGACTAACCCAGTTTGCAGAAAGTTTGGGATCACGACCTTTCGCGACGGCTTCAAAGAACTCAGCTTTTTCAGAATCCGCAGACAGCACGCCGGCATCATATCGTGAAAGTTTGTAGTCGCTTTCAAAACGGGCTCGCTTTTGATCGGGCAGTTCAGGCAAGTTTGCGCGGATCTCTTCTATATAAGCTTCATCGATTTCTAGTGGTAGCAAGTCTGGGTCCGGGAAGTATCGATAGTCATGCGCATCTTCTTTCGAACGCATGGACCGCGTTTCATTTTTATCCGGATCGTAAAGGCGCGTTTCCTGGTCGACCTCGCCGCCATCTTCGATGATCTCAATTTGCCGGCGCGCTTCATACTCAATCGCTGCTTGAATAAACCGAAATGAATTCATGTTCTTCAACTCACAGCGTGTGCCGAGATGAGAGAAATCCCCTGTCTCGCGGAATTTCTCGTACTGGCCTGGGCGGCAAACAGAAACGTTCACGTCAGCACGCAAATTCCCCTTTTCCATATCACCGTCGCATGTGCCAAGTGCTACAACGATAGACTTAATTTTCTTTACATAAGAAGCCGCCTCAAACGGCGTGCGGATATGAGGCTTGGAGACAATCTCCATCAGTGCAACACCTGAGCGGTTGAGATCCACATAGGTCTCACTCGGGGACATATCATGAATAGACTTACCAGCGTCCTGCTCCAAATGCAGGCGCTCAATGCCAACCGTAAAACTGTACGCAGGATCACCATGCGCCGGTTCAACATCCACTTCGATTTCGCCTTCGCCAACGATCGGATGTTCGAACTGACTAATCTGATAGCCTTGAGGTAGGTCCGGATAGAAATAATTCTTCCGATCGAAGCGGCTATAGGTATTGATTTTGGCGTTCAGGCCGAGACCCGTGCGTACCGCTTGTTCGACGCACTTTTCGTTGATAACGGGCAGCATGCCGGGGAGCGCAGCATCCACCAGAGCAACATTCATGTTGGGCTCGTTGCCGTACTCGGTCGAAGCACCGGAAAATAGCTTCGCATTTGATGCCACCTGCGCATGGATCTCGAGTCCCATGACGAGTTCCCATTCGCCTGTGGCACCTGTGATCGTGTAGGTTGGTCTGTCTGTCATATTTTCTGCCTTAGAAAACGCATTTAACACCTCGTATTAACGACGGCTGCAAGAACTGTCGAGCCAAACACCGCTTGCCAAGCCTGCCCTCTGCGTCAAAGGTGGAATTATGGATGGACGCCCAAAAGATGATCACGTGGCAGACGTCAGCCGCAAAACACCGGTCGACAAAACGGAAGACCGGATCATAAGCCGTGATTTTTGGCGCCACGTGTTGATTGGATATGCCGCTGGCCTCGCAATCGGCGCTGTTATCTTTGTGATACTGCTTCTGACGATGAACCGAATGGAACTTAAAATTCCGGTGATCTTTATAATTGCTGCCTTAGCTCAGATCGGGACTGGAGGCGGCCTTGTCGGTGCTGGAATCTATATGTCGAGAGTAATAGACCGAGATGATGATGACGATTCGTCCGACCCACCGCGCGGAAGGAAACTGCCCTTGGCGGGCAGTCAAAAATTTCGTTCTGATGAAAAGTTGCACAATCAATCAAGATTTACGCATGCTAACGAAGCACGCAGCTCGGTCACGAGTGGATTAATTGGAAAATAATCCGCGCATTCCTCGGGACGATTTCAACGAAACCAATTAGGTATTAATCCTCGAACAGTTTGGAAATACCCCAAACAGCTCCAGCGACGGCTGCGCCAGCTAAAACAACTGGAGCAGCGACTACCGCCGCCCCGACTGCTGCCGTTTTTGCGGCGACCAAACCCGTGCCAACTGTGGCAGCGGCGGTGCTAGCACCCGTACCGACGGCTGCTGCTGTAGAGGTAATAGCACCTGTTGCGCCAGATACGGTCGCGCCGACAGCACCAGCTGCGCCGGTCGCGCCAGCAGTAAGAGCCGAAGAAACGGATTGACCGCTGCTTAGCGCTGCACCAATGTTTTGACCGGCCTGTACGCCGACGCCCATCGAGCCATGAACAGCATGGGCAGTGGCCGGATTGCCGGACAATGCACCTGCGCCCACTCCAACTGCTAAACCCGTAGCCGCCGCTTTTGCTTCTTTTTCGATATCTGACATCTTAAGCCCCCAATGATTTGTCATGATCAGCTCTCAAGATAGCAGATTCACAGCAGATTGCAGGAGGATTACACGAATTTAATCGCTAAGGCTTCACCACCACTTTTCAGGTCTGGCGACAAAACCGGCTGCGCGTTCAATCTCGCCGCCAACACGAAAACAAGCCGCCTCGTCGAGCGCCTTTGTGATTACCTGAAGCCCGAGCGGCAATCCTTGTCCGTCTAACGCTGCTGGAACAGCAATACCTGGCAAACCCGCGAGGTTAGCGGTTACGGTGAATACGTCATTCAAATACATGGCGACGGGGTCATCAGATTTCTCACCATATGCAAACGCCGCACTTGGCGTTGCTGGCGTTAGCAGCGCATCGACATCCTCGAACACGTTCAGAAAATCCTGCAGGATAAGCGTGCGAACTTTTTGGGCGCGAAGATAATAGGCATCATAATAGCCGGACGAGAGCACATAGGTGCCGATCATCAAGCGGCGCTGAACTTCAGCGCCAAAGCCGCCAGCACGCGTTTCTTCATATGTGGCATTAAGATTATCGCCGTCAATGCGATTACCATAACGCATGCCATCATAACGGGCGAGATTTGCTGACGCTTCAGCAGGGGCAACGATGTAGTAGGCTGGCAGCGCATACTTTGTGTGCGGGAGGGAGACGTCCACGATCTCTGCGCCCGCTGCTTTTAGCCAATCGATGCCTTGCTCCCACAGTTTCTCAATCTCATCGGGCATTCCGTCCATGCGGTATTCTTTCGGAATTCCTATCTTCATACCTTTTACGCCCTTTGCCGCCTCGCCGCGCCATGTTGGGACTTGAACAGGAAGAGAGGTGGAGTCCTTGGCATCATGGCTGCACATGACTTCGAGCATGATCGCACTGTCTTCAACGGTCTTTGCAATCGGGCCCGCCTGATCCAGTGAGCTCGCAAACGCCACCATGCCATAACGACTTGCTCTGCCGTAAGTTGGTTTTATGCCGACAGTGCCGGTGAATGCAGCCGGCTGGCGTATTGAACCGCCGGTGTCGGAAGCTGTCGCGGCCAGACAAAGATCGGCCGCCACACTTGCCGCTGAACCACCGGAAGACCCTCCAGGCGTCAATTTCGCATTTGCACCGTCATTGCGTCGCCACGGATTGGCTACTTCGCCAAACCTAGATGTCTCATTCGAGGAACCCATCGCAAACTCATCCATATTGAGCTTACCCAGCATAACAGCACCCTCATCCCAGAGATTCTGCGTTACCGTTGACTCATATGTTGGAGTGAACTCGCCAAGAATTTCGGAACAGGCTGTCGTTCGAGTACCTTTTGTGCAGAATAGGTCCTTGATCCCAAGAGGCGCGCCCTCGAGTTTACCGGCCTGCCCTTTCGCCCGGCGTTCATCTGAAGCAGCAGCCATTGAAAGCGCCTTCTCCGGTGTTTCCACAACATAAGCGTTTAGCGAAGGATTCGCGGCAGCAATCGCATCGACAAAGGCCTGCGTGAGTTCCCGGCTAGAGAACTGTTTTTCTTCAAGACCGGTTAGTGCATCTGCAAGAGAGAGTTTCGTTAGTTCGTTCATTTTCTTGTGAGGCTTGTTCGAGGAAGTATCTGGCCGTGCTAAGCCTCTTCTGGCTCTGAGTGCAAGCCCCCTGCTGCCTCATCGTTACATCCTGAAAGGAGCATTGCCCCATGTTTATGCGTATTGCCACGGCACTTGCCGTCATCAGCTTATTTACTGCGTGTGCCAGCACTTCGTCTGACGCCCCTAAAGGCGTTGAAAAATTTCCAGACGATCCGCGGCTCGGCAAAAAAGTGGATAAAATCTGTTTCAACCGGCAGATCGACGGGTTTTCACGCACTGACCGGGACACGATCGTAGTTTCAGCAGGCGCAAATGAAGATTATCTGATTGAAGTGCGCGGCATATGTACCAACCTCCAACATGCGCAATCTATCGCAATCGATTCATCGCTAAGCTGCGTGACTCGGTTGGACAGATTGCTCGTCTCGACGTCTGCATTCTCGCTCCGGGACAACCTTGGCGGCCCACAAAGCTGCACGATCAATGAAATCTACGCATGGGACGAGGACGCGAAGAAACCTGATCAAAGTGAAACGAAAGAGAATTCCACCACGCCCTGAGGCCTTTTATTCTACCGATCGCGGAACGACGTAGAATCCTTCATCTGATTTAGGGGCGTTTGCCAAAACTTCATCACGGCGATTACCGTCTGTAACAATATCTTTGCGCATAGGTAGTGTGGCTTCCACGACGGATGTAAGAGGGTCCACGCAGTCGACGTCCACTTCGTTTAGCTGTTCTATCCATCCCATGATGCCGTTGAGCTCAGCTGCAAGCGGCTCAAGCTTATCATCTGGCACAGCGATGCGTGACAAGCGCGCCACCTTTCGAACGTCATCCTTCGTAACGGACATTCAATTCTCTACCTTTCTTCACGAACACTGTGCGATACGCTCTGTTCGCTGACCAATCAAGCGCTTATATGCCCATCATGGCAATCGTTGACCTATATGACTTACCGAAAAATGGGCCTCTCATCGGCATCGACCCTGGATCGAAAACGCTGGGAATTGCAGCATCCGACACTCTTAGACTAATCGCTACTCCAATTGAAACTATTCCGCGCGGAAAAAAATTTGCGCCCACGCTCGAAAGATTGATGGACATCGTCGAAGAACGCGAGGCTGTCGGCATGATCATAGGACTGCCTCTAAATATGGATGGAAGCGAAGGCCCACGCGCCCAATCGGCAAAGGCGTTAGCGAGTAACATATTAAGCGCGCGCGATATCTATATTGCGTTTTTCGATGAAAGACTAAGCACTGCGCAAGCCGAACGCGGGATGCTAGATGCAGACCTCTCAAGAGTACGGCGCTCTGAACTTATTGACGCAAGCGCTGCATCGATTATTTTGCAGACGGCACTTGATCGACTCGCCAATTTCCAAACATAAGTTCACAAAAGCTATACATTCGTGTGCTTGATTGCATCCTTAATTTTCATGAAGATGCTGAAAAAGTCAGCATACGGAATAAAATCAAATTTTCGCATGTTTACGTGCGGTAGGAGTTAAAGATGGCAAAGAAAGAAGAGGCTTTTCAAGTCGCTGCGCTTTGCTATCGACGCCGAAAAAAAGATGTGGAGATTCTCCTCGTAAAAAGTCTCGGGCGCGGCAATTGGATTCTGCCTAAGGGGTGGCCAATGGACGATCGTTCACTCGCCAAGGCAGCGGCGACTGAAGCTTTTGAGGAAGCGGGCGCGAAAGGCAAAATCCGAAAGAAACCCGTCGGCACTTATCGTTACACCAAAAGCAGAAAAAACGGCGAGCTCGTTAAATGCGAAGCGTTGGCTTATGAATTGGAAGTATCAGACATCAAGAAGAAGTTTCCCGAATCTGATATTCGCACTGCAAGATGGTTTTCGAAAACTGAAGCTGCTGAAAGCGTTGCATTCAAACAACTTCGAAAACTCATTCGAGAATTTGAACCTCCCAAGACCTAGCGATCCAGTCTTGCAATCAGGCTTGAAGTATCCCAGCGGGCTCCGCCCATGGACTGCACATCAGCATAGTACATGTCGACCTGAGCCGTTAATGGAATGCTCGCACCAGTTTCACGCGCTGTTTCGAGAGCAATGCGTAGGTCTTTACGCATCCAGTCGACAGCAAATCCGTGCCCAAAATGACGATCCGACATAGTTTGCCAACGGTTGACCATTTGCCAACTCTGCGCCGCGCCGCCGGAAATGGCTTCCATGACTTTATCGATGTCGAGACCTGACTTTTCAGCAAAGTGAATTCCTTCCGACAAGCCTTGAACGATACCGACAATACAGATCTGATTGACTGATTTACAAAGCTGGCCTGCGCCGCTTTCTCCGATCAGAGTCATGTTCTTGCCATAGGCTGACATAATGGGTTTTGCATTTTCAAACACGCCGGCGTCTCCGCCGCACATGATCGTTAGCGCACCGCTAATTGCGCCTGCTTCACCGCCAGATATAGGCGCATCTAGAAATGCGGCGTCTATCGCCTTGCATCTCGCATAGAGTTCGCGGGCTAATCCCGCGCTCGCAGTCGTATGATCAACAATTATGGTACCTCTGGTAACACTTTGCTCAAAAGCATCAAAAACTGCGCGCACATCCGGATCATCACCTAAACAAAGGAAAACGTATTCGGCATCGACGACAGCCTCTGCAGCGCTTTTCGCGGCATTTCCCTCATGTTTTTTTGCCCAATCAGAGGACTTAACGTCTGTTCTGTTCCAGACTGATACAGAATGTCCCGCAGACGCTAAGTGTCCTGCCATATGAAACCCCATTACGCCCAAACCAAGAAATGCGCACTTAGCCATCACCAGACTCCCAATTATCTCATCTGCGACCGAGATAGCTGCAATTTCAAATAAATCCCACTGCAAAAGGCGACACGATACTAAGCATGATCTGATAGTAACTGGCTCAAGATCAGAAAGATCTGGAACACGATATGGCAAATTCATACGCCACAGCGCGCTCCGGGGGCAGAACGCCCCCATTCGCGCCCTCTCGAAAGATGGGGGCGTGGAAGCTCGCTTATGCCGATTTTTTGACGGCTCTCTGCGCCTTCTTTCTCGTAATGTGGATGATAAATACGCCGCAGTCAGACCGAAAAGGAGTCGCTGAATATTTTTCAGGGAACAAGACCTATGTCACTTATAATAGCCAGCCAGCTCATCAAGCTGATCAAATCGCTGCTCTCCTAGGTGCTTCGGCACTATTGCAGGCTCACGCCAGCAATCTGAATATCACTCCGACGGATAAATTCGTCCGCGTCGATATCTTCGACACGTCAGACAAGCCTTTGTTTTCGAACGGTCATGCCAAGTTGAATGATACAGGCGAATTGCTTGTGAATGCGGCGGGCGGCGTCATATCTGAAAAAAATTGGGAAATAACAATCGAGGGTCATACCGACTCCAATCAGATGAATCTCGACGGATACTCAAACTGGGATTTATCCGCCGAACGCGCCAATGAAGCACGTCGCACCCTCGAATCATCAGGCGTGCATTCAAAGCAAATTCGCGCCGTTACTGGGCTTTCAGACACCAAGCCCCTCTTCCCAGACGCTTCTTACTTGCCAGCGAACCGGCGCATCAGCATAGTTGTCCATCTGTTGGATTAGCGGGCTCAGACCGTACGTAGTGAGGCTGACAAACAAGCACAATGCTGAATTATGTTATTGCCAATTGGCCCATGCTGGTCAGCCTTGGTGTCGTGATCGCTGCGATCATCGCATATTTGCTCGACCGATGGTCGATGGAGCTTGTCTCTGTCTGCGTCATTGCTGCTCTTCTTATCCTTTTCGAATTGCCGGGAACTGAAGCTGTTAGTGCGAACATGCTTCTTGCCGGCTTTGGTAACGAAGCACTGATTACGATCATGGCGTTGCTGGTGGTTGGTCAGGCATTATTCCAAACAGGTGCCCTGGAAGGCCCAACACGAGCGCTATTGGCGTCGTATGATAAGCGCCCGAGCGCCACGCTGCTGGCAGCGTTTTTTGCGGTATTCGTGATCAGCGCATTTATCAACAACACGCCTGTTGTCATCATGTTCCTTCCGGTAATGAGCGCCATCGCGGCTCGGATGGGAGCCGCGCCTTCGCGGCTAATGATGCCGCTGAGTTTTGTAAGTGTTTTTGCAGGCATGACTACACTGATAGGAACGTCCACAAACTTGCTGGCGGCAAATGCATATGAGCGTCTCGATGGCGATTCATTTGGATTCTTTACACAAACGCCTATGGGGTTGGTCCTGGCAGGCGCGGGCATGATTTATCTCATTGTTGCCTCGCGCATGTTAATACCTGAAAGACGCGGGCTCTCGGAAGACATCGCCTCGTCGTCAGGCAAACAATTCGTCGCACAGTTCGAAGTTGGATATGGACACTTCCTCTCGGGTCAACGCGCGATCGCTGGTATGTTTCCTGATCTTCCAGGCGTGACTGTTAGAATGGTCCAACGCGGCGAGCGAGCCCTCCTCCCTCCTTTTGAAGATATTGCCCTTCAGCCAGGCGACCTCGTCATTGTTGCGGCAACCAGAAGCACACTTACCGATTTGCTCGGACGCCATCCAGAGCTCCTTAAACAAATGTACAGCGAGAGCACTGGTGTCTCCTCCGAAGCACCGAGCTCGCTAGCCGTTCTGGAAGCAGTTATAGCGCCTGGTTCACGCATGTCGGGGCGTACCGTAGAGATGGTGGGTTTTCGCAGATTGACTGAATCAGTCGTCCTTGGGGTTCAACGACGCTCGAGAATGATCCGCGCAAAGCTCGGCGAAATAAGACTGGAGGCTGGTGACACATTGCTGTTGTGCGGATCGCCAAACGCATTCCAGAAACTACGGGCCAACCGAGACATAATATTGCTTGAGTCATCTCAGATGGAACTGCCATTAAATCGCCGTGTCGCGGTTGCTCGATTGGCGGCTTTGGCGATGGTGTTGCTAGCTGCCTCAAACATTCTTCCAATATTGCACGCCTCTGTGCTCTGCGCTGTAAGCATGATCACACTTGGTTGCCTTAATATTCGTCAAGCAAGTCGATCATTGGATCTGCGCATTTTCCTGATTATCGCTGCTGCGCTCGCAATGGGGGCAGCCCTTGAGCAGACTGGTGCCGCGAAGCTCATTGCAGATCTCGTTGTGACAGCCGCTCTTCCATTTGGGAAACTAGCTGTTCTTTCTGCGATCTTCCTCGCGGTAGCGGTTCTCACAAATATTTTATCCAATGCCGCAACGGCAGTTGTCTTCAGCCCAATCGCGATATCTGCGGCAGAATCAATCAATGCCGATCCGGTAATATTCGTATTGGCGGTTATTTACGGTGCTAATTGTTGCTTTGCTACGCCCATTGCCTACCAGACGAATTTGCTTGTTATGGGCCCAGGTCATTACAAATTCAGCGATTTCTTACGATTTGGAGGTCCGCTCGTATTGCTACTCTGGGCGGTGTTTACAATTACAGCCCCTTGGATGTTTAGCATTGCTGTGTAGTATTTGTGACTGAGATGAAAATTGGTGATTCAAGTATTTTGCCGCCGGGCATTCGGCAAACGCTGAGGTTTTACCTCACTAACCCTTCGCCATGCCCGTATCTCAAAGGCAAGAGTGAGCGCAAAGCCTTCACAAATCTCGCAGTCGGAGATCCGGATGCACTCCACAATGCGTTATCACAGACGGGGTTTAGACGTTCACAAGGTATAGCATATCGCCCAGCCTGCCCTGGGTGCAATGCTTGCCGATCGGTTCGCACACGTGTGCGGGAGTTTGATCTCACCAAGAGCTGGCGACGCGTTGCAAATGCTAATTCAGATCTCGTACGCGAGCCGGTTGAACCGCGCGCCACACGTGAACAGTTTCGGCTTTTGAAGCGTTATCTTGCTGGACGCCATGAGGGCGGCGGAATGTCCGCGATGAGTTACCGCGAATACGCCAGCATGGTGAATGATTCCCCGGTTAAGAGCGTTATTTTCGAGTACCGCCTTGGGCCGGGTGATGATGCTCCGCTTATTGCAGCGTCGGTAACAGATGTCTTGAGTGACGGTTTGTCGATGGTTTACACTTTTTTTGATCCATCCACGCCTCGCAGAAGTCTCGGAACATACATGATCCTCGATCATATTCAGTATGCAGCCGAACTCGGTGCGCCGCACGTCTATCTAGGTTATTGGGTCAAAGGCAGCCCAAAGATGGACTATAAGCGACGTTTTGAGCCTCTCGACATTCTGGATGGAGACGAATGGATTCCTTTAGAAGAGGATTGCTGACGAGTTAGTCAGTATTGGGAGGTCAAAATGACGACACGTCGTAACCTGCTTGGAGCGGGCTTTCTAGGCGCAGCTGGTGCAACGGCAGCATTCGTAAATCCAAAGGCTGCGGCCAATATCGGATCACCTGCAGTTACGCGTCGTCGCAAGCGTTTTAATATGGTGACCACATGGCCAAAGGGACTACCTGGACTTGGGAAAGCAGCGGAACGTGTTGCCGAAAAAGCCTGGACGATGTCAGGCGGCGCAATTGAAATAAAAGTATTCGCGGCTGGCGAGTTGGTGCCCGCATTTGAATCATTCGATGCCGTTGCAAACGGCTCAGTCGATATGTATCACGCCGCCGAATATTACTGGACGGCCAAATCAACTGGGTATCCGTTTTTTACGGCTGTTCCATTTGGCATGACTGCACAAGAGTTGATGGGGTGGATCGACTTTGGCGGCGGTCAGGAACTCTGGGATGAGCTGTCGGGAGACTTTGGCATAAAGGCAATTCAAGGGGCCAATACGGGCCACCAGATGGGCGGCTGGTTCCGAAAGGAAATAAACAGCCTGGATGATCTCGTTGGACTGAAGATGCGCATTCCGGGCCAAGGCGGAGACGTCCTAAGGGCTATGGGCGGCTCGGCAATCGCACTTTCAGGTGGCGAAATTTATCAGGCTCTCCAAACCGGCACCATTGATGCGACTGAATGGGTGGGGCCCTGGAACGACTACTCGCTCGGGTTCCATCGCGAAGCCCCCTATTATTATGGTCCTGGCTTCCATGAACCGGGAGCAAGTCTCGCCGTCGGAATTAATCGCCGCGTTTGGGACGAAATGAACGCAGACGAGCAAGCCGTCATGACCGCGGCATGCCAATCCGTGAACCATCTATCTCTCGGCGAATTTACCTATCAAAATGCTGTCTACCTCGATCTATTGAAACGAGAACATGGCGTACAGCTCAGATCGTTTCCTTCCGAAGTGGTTAATCGCATGGCCGAAGCTGCGGCAGATGTGCGCGCGAGTTCGGGTAAAGACGGCATTGAAAAACGGATCTATGAAAGCTTTGAGACAAGCTTGAAGACGATGCGCGGCTGGGCCAACGTCTCTGACGGCCCCTACTATTCTGCGCGAGAAGCAGGATAGCCGGCGGCATGGCTGACATCTTTCTGACAATTGGCAGCTTGCTGAAGTGGATCGGCATAGTCGCTGTGCCGGTGCTTATTTTACCTTTGTGTGTGTTGATCGCACCTTTGCGATTTTCAGAATTAGGCAAGCGCTTATCCGCAGCCATAGACAAGATGACTGGCGGGGTCCTTAGTCTGGCAATCGCGAGCGCCTTGCTATTGATCTTCTCACAACTGCTTGTTGTCATACTTCGATATGTGTTTGGAATGTCATTTACGTGGCTCAACGAAATCGGAATGTACGCGTTTGCTGCGATGTTTATGCTGGGCTCGGCCGCTGCCCTTAGGGATGACGGGCATGTTCGCGTTGACATATTGCGTCCGCGCTTTGGCGAAAGCGGACGTAGCTGGATCGAACTTGCCGGGATTTACCTATTCCTTTTCCCGATATGCATCCGGCTTTTGATGATGAGCGAACAAGGCCTCGCTCGCTCGTGGGCTTTGCTAGAAGGCTCACGCGAAACCGATGGTTTGCCATTGCTCTTCTTGTTCAAGACCCTCGTGCCCGTATTTGCCATCTTGATGATCATGCAAGGATTGTCCGAAGCGCTAAAGGCGGCGCTTCGTCTAACCGGCCAGGACCATACTTCAAACAATTCCGATAAGCCCAGAGGCTCGCATGGAAATTGAATTGATCCTTGCCTTGCTAATGTTTGCGACCGCGATTGGCGCGCTGCTTGCGGGATACTCGGTAGCGCTCACGCTTGGCGGCGTGGCGTTACTATTCGCTCTCATCGGCATTGCACTCGGCGCATTTCCAGAGCCGTTGCTACGAACGCTACCAAGCCGGATCCAAGGCAACTCCATCATGCAAAACCAGGTTCTGGTAGCCGTGCCTTTGTTCGTTTTGATGGGAGTCATTCTCGAACGCAGCCGCGTTGCCGAAGATTTGCTGAACATCTCCGGGCGATTGCTCGGCAAGTTTCGTGGCGGACTTGGATATGCTGTGGTTCTGGTTGGTGCATTGCTCGCTGCATCGACAGGAATTGTTGGCGCTACGGTGATAACAATGACACTGATTGCCCTTCCAACTATGCTCCGGCAAAACTATGATCCAAAATTGGCGTCTGGCACAATCGCGGCATCCGGCACTTTGGGACAAATAATTCCGCCGAGCATTGTGCTCATTTTGCTCGCAGATGCCCTGTCTACCGCTGCAAGCAATGCCAGCCAGTCACTCGGCGCAAAATCTACGGTCGTTTCAGTCGGAGATTTGTTTGCAGGCGCACTCATACCCGGTTTGCTACTCGTCGGATTTTATATGATGTGGATTGCCTTCACCGCATTCATGCGCCCGTCTGCTTGTCCGCCGCTGGATACAACCGACACTGAGCCCATCACAACTCGCGACGTTGTATTTAGCCTCGGTGCGCCGCTGGCCCTTATATTTACCGTGCTTGGCGCGATCCTCGGCGGCGTTGCGCCACCGACAGAAGCCGCCGCGCTTGGAGCGGCCGGAGCGATCCTGCTCGCTGGTATTCGTCTGTCCAGCAACATGCCAAGCCGGTTAAATTGGACGCTACTGGGAGCGATTGCTGTTGTTCCAGCGCTCGTATTACTACGTAGTTTTTTTGATCTTCGCGCAGGTGTCGAACATGTGACTGTGTGGAATGGTTTCGGCATGACTGCCGCGGCTTTGGCCTCGCTTCTTTTGCTGTTCGGCGTCACTCATGGACTTCGTGTATTGAGACACGCAAATGAGCTGAGACCAGCGCTCGGAAACGCCGTGCAGATTACGTCTATGGTATTTCTTATACTCATAGGAGCATCGCTCTTCAGCCTGGTCTTTAGAGGATTTGGTGGCGATGAGTATGTCGCCGAGTTGCTTGGCGCGATCCCTGGCGGGCGTTGGGGTGCCTTGGTCGCGGCTATGCTCGTCATGTTTTTCCTCGGTTTTTTCCTCGACTTTATTGAAATCGTTTTTGTCGTGGTTCCGCTCGTAGCACCGGTGTTGATCGCTGCAGGCTTCGATCCGGTTTGGCTGGGCGTACTCATGGCGCTTAATCTACAAACGAGCTTCCTGACGCCACCCTTTGGATTTGCGTTGTTTTACTTGCGAGGTGCCGCGCCAGACGAGGTTCAGACGATCGATATCTGGCGCGGGGCGATACCTTTTATCGGCTTGCAAATCACCATGCTTTTAATCGTTGCCTTCTATCAACCACTCGCGACGGGTCTGCCAGAATGGCTCAATTCTGATCCTATTCAGGCGCGATGATCCGCATTATATAACCACGCATGACCAGTTTCTTCGAACCGATTTCATTTGAACTTTGGGCAAGTGATAAAGCTGCATTCGCTGCCGCCATAGGGGCATCGTTTCGAGAAACCGGTTTTGCCGTTATCAAGGATCATCCCATTGATCAGTCAACGATAGATCGCGCGGTAACAGCAACAAAGGCGTTTTTTGCTCAATCAAATGAAACGAAGCTGAAATACGATGACCGCCAAGGCGGTGGCCAGCGCGGCTACACAGCTTTCGGCACCGAAAACGCAAAGGGTAAATCCGAGGCCGATTTGAAAGAATTCTGGCATACAGGCCGCGATCTACCTGAAGACTCTCCATATCGGTCAACCATGGCAGACACACCGTCGGTCGCTGAAATTCCGGAATTCGACGATGCGACCCGCGCGCTCTATAACGCGCTGGATGAAATGGGGCAGACTATTCTTCGGGGTGTTGCACTTCATCTCGGCCTTGATGAGAGCTGGTTCGATACCCGCGTCCAGTTTGGCAACTCAATTCTTCGACTGCTACATTATCCGCCGCAGGAAAAGCCAGGGCCTCCGGGGTCGGTTCGCGCTGGCGCACATGAAGATATCAATGTCATCACACTGTTGCTCGGCGCTGAAGAACCAGGTCTGCAAGTAAAACACCGCAGCGGCGAATGGCTTAGCGTGAACCCACCCCACGGCGCGCTAGTGATTAATTGCGGAGATATGCTGCAACGCCTGACCGCCGGCATTTTGCCGTCGACCACACACCGGGTCGTGAACCCCGATCCCGAACGGTCAAAATTCGCACGCTATTCGACTCCCTTCTTCCTGCACTTTAATCAGGATGTATTGATCGAAGCACTTGCAAGCTGCGTTGCAGAGGGCGGTGAGGCTCAGCCGCCCATCACCGCGCAAGACTATCTCATGGAACGGCTTATTGAGATTGGTTTGGTGAAAACCTAACCCGCTGCCCTGCCGGTTCGCGCCAAACAATCATTGATTTTAAATTGGATCACTCAAACTAAGGCACAGCAAAAATCTTGGCAATCATGTGTGTACCTTCAAATACGGCGGTATCTTCAACATTGATCCCGTCCTCAACAAACACGAAATCTAGCGTGCGGTCCTCATCAACGTCGCGGTGAAGCATCACAAGAAACTTTCGGCCGCTATCGGCGGGATGATCCATATGGAGTTTCACATTCTCGTGCTTTCCGGCTGGTAGGTAGGTGAAACCCGAAACCATGTCACCATTCGGCTTGCCATCCATCACAGGATGCAAGACGAGGAAGCTAGAATGCTCATTTGAAACACTTGGAAAAGTGAGGGTAACAGCATCGGCCCGAAACGTCGATGCTTCCGCTCCGTCCAAACGGATTTCAGCAAACTGGCGAACACTCTCTTCTCGGGTTAATCCGTCTATCTGAATTGCGTTGCGCTCGCCGTCTCCCATCGTGATTTGAGGCACCACCGTTTCAGGCTCCTCCGCGAAACCCATTTGGCCCGCGAGCACGCCAATCGCCGCGAGCACCAACGATCGTTTCAACATCACCATTTTCCTCCGTAAACTACGCCTTACTTGTTTTTGCAGGACGCTTTTGGAAACTCTACACGATTGCTACCATCCAGCAATGAAATGTCCGCATCAAGCCGGCCGGGGCTCGTCCGATAAGTGATCACTTGCGGGAAATCATGTTCAGCGTTCACGAAACGGAATTCCGATGCATCATCCGTTTTCTCCCGTGAGAACCGGGTTGTCGAACCATCTGCACCTGTTGCAACAAAGACGTCGCCGCCATTGCCGCGCTCGATCCGCATGGATTCGTAAAATTCAACTTCACCATCTTCGATGCGGCTGATCGCATAACCGACCAGCCAGCCCGACGGATCGATCGTCCAGCCTTCCCGCGACAACTTATTTTCACTCTCCCAACATCCAACGAAGGGGTGCTTTGGACCGTGAGCACTTCCAGAAGGTAACTGACAGGCCGAAAGCATGATGACCGGAACGAGAGCGCTTCTCGCGAAAACCATGCTATCGCTTAATTCGCCCGCTTACTTGCTTACGATACTTGTCACCATATGGCGGTCGCAACATCTTGATCAGTTCCGATCCAGTCTGCTTATACACTGCCTTTTTGTGACTGAATTCAAGAAAGCCATCATAGCCATGATAGGCACCCATCCCGGAGGGCCCAACACCGCCAAATGGCAGGTCTTCCTGTGCGACATGCATGATAACATCGTTCACGGTTACCCCGCCAGACGTCGTTCCATTCACAACCTTATCCTTTTCGGCCGCGTCCTCTCCGAAATAATAAAGACCGAGCGGGCGAGGTTTAGAATTGATGTATGCGACCGCTTCACTCGTTTCACCATATGATTTCACTGGCAAAATCGGGCCGAAGATTTCATCCTGCATTACCTGCAAATCATCGTCTGGATCGACAATAATGTGCGGGGCTATTTTATGATGCGGCTGCTGAGAAAAATTCTCTCCCGCCGGATTGATCTCGATTACCTCAGCTGATTTCGATTTTGCTTCTTCGAGATACCCCATGAGCCGATCATAATGTCGCTGGTTCACAACCGACGTGTAATCATCATTATCTTTAAGACCGTCAGGATACATCGTGCCAATCGCTGCTGTGGCAGCGTCAACAAAGTCGCCTGTTTTTTCTTGAGGTACGAACGCATAGTCTGGCGCGAGGCATATCTGACCTGC
Organism: Hyphomonadaceae bacterium; assembly: GCA_965263325.1. Taxonomy (GTDB): domain Bacteria; phylum Pseudomonadota; class Alphaproteobacteria; order Caulobacterales; family Hyphomonadaceae; genus CBDHGY01. Next base: position 730,430 of record CBDHGY010000002.1, read on the forward strand.
GTTTAGCGTCTTGCCGGCCATTATCCGCGCAGCTGCTTTTTCTAGATCCGCTGAGCGCCCGAGTACGACAGGTGATTTTCCACCGAGTTCCAAAGTAAGTGGAACGAGATTGTCCGCTGCTGCCCGCATAACGTGATGCGCGATACTTGTGGCTCCCGTAAAGAGCATGTGATCGAAGGGAAGAGACGAAAATGCTGCGCCAACGTCAGGCCCGCCTGTGAATACAGCGCACTCCTCTTCATCAAAGCTCTGCGCGATCAACTTCTCCATCAAAGCCGATGTTTTTTCTGTGAACTCAGATGGCTTGATCATAGCCCGGTTGCCAGCCGCAAATACGTTTGCGAGAGGCGTAAATGTGAGATTCACAGGGAAATTCCAGGGACTTATGATCCCGACGGTGCCCTTTGGCACAAATTGGACTTCAGCCTTTGAGCCCAAAAAGCCGAGTGGAAACTCCGGCTTGCGCTTACTCGCGTTCATCCATTTGCGGACATGCTTTTTGGAATGCTTGAGCGCGCTGATTGAACCAGCAATATCGGTAAGGCGGCTTTGATCGAGTGAGCGATGCCCGAAGTCTTCTGCCATAGCCTCACAAAGAGCTTCACCATGATCAACCAGCAGTCCGATTGCTCGGTTAATACGGTCAATCCGAATTTGAGCGCTTGGAGAACCGTCTCGAATATGCGCTTGTTTTTGTCGTTCGAGTATACTTGCCATACCGGACGGTTCATTCATGCCGTCTAAAGCCATCGGTCTATCCTCCTGAGTTCGTTGCTTCAGAGTGTAGCCAAGGACCATTCAAACACAACTCAATTCGCCTTGCCGCCGCGTTATGGTTTATTTGTTCAGGGCGAAATGCCAGTTTAGGCGTAACTACGCATGGAGGAGAATTGCGATGACTTTCAAGAAGATCCGGTATGAACTCGATGGCGATCTTGCAATTATCACGTTCGCAGATCCCGCTACCATGAACGCCGCAGGCATAGATACTGCCAGCGAACTGCTCTTGGCATTTGAAAAAGCAGGCAATGAAGCACGCTGCACGATTTTGACGGGCGAAGGGCGCGGATTCTGCTCTGGGGCTAATTTGGGCCCAACGCAGGAATCTGCTGGTGCTGCGCCAAAAGGTGAAAATATGGGCGAGTTCGATGCCGGAGCTGCGCTAGATACGACATACCATCCACTCATCATGGCAATGAAGGAACACCCTCATCCCATCGTGACGGCCGTAAACGGAGCTGCCGCAGGCGTTGGATGCTCAATTGCCCTCATGGGCGACATCATCATATGCGCAGAAAGTGGGTACTTTCTACAGGCTTTCCGCCGTATTGGCCTCGTTCCCGATGGAGGCTCATCTTATTTGCTCCCTCGCCTAATCGGGCGTGCGCGCGCCGCTGAGATGATGCTGATGGGGGAGAAGATCAAAAGTGCTCAGGCTCTGGAATGGGGTATGGTCAATCGCGTAGTTGGCGATAACGAGTTAATGAGCGCAGCACGCGAATTTGCTGATAAGCTCGCCGCGGGTCCAACGAAAGCGCTTGCGTTGACGAAAGACCTTGTCTGGGACAGTGCGGACAACACATTCCAGGAACAAGTTCATGCGGAGCGACTTGCACAGCGTCAGGCCGGACGCACCAGCGATTTCAGAGAAGGTGTTGCAGCGTTTCTGGAGAAACGATCAGCCAACTTCACTGGCAAGTAGCGAAAACGGATCAATATCCGCGAATTGACTTCTAATCGTGCAGATGAAATTCCAGCCGCGGATAATAAAATTGTCAATTTGCGAATGGTGCCAGAACGATTATGTAACGTAAGCATGAGTCTAACACCCGCATATGACGACGTCGCTGATCGCCCAAAACGGCACTATCCGACGCTGAACGCAAAGATTGCAGATCTCGTCGTACACGTGGTTGGTCTCACACTGGCAATTACGGGCGGCGGACTAATGCTGGGGCTCGCCATTGCCAAAGGCGGTGGCAGCCTTATCACCTCGGTATGCATATATGCAGTCGGTATGATTACGATGCTGAGCGCATCGACGGCCTATAATTTTGCACCAGCGCACAAACGTCCCTTCCGAAGCAAATATGACTATGCCGGTATTTTCTTGATGATCGGGGCAAGTTATACACCTTTTACTGTGGTCAGTTTGACTGGCGCTTGGTCATGGACGATGACCAGCGTTGTATGGGGCATCGTTGGCGTTTGCGTGATTGCTCGGATGCTAGAAATACAACTAACCAAGCACATCTGGACAGGCATGTATGTCGCGCTGGGCTGGATCGTCGTGATTGCGCTTGTGCCTATGATGGGCGCTGTCCACTGGTTACCGCTGCTTCTGCTTTTCCTTGGCGGGCTGGTTTATACATTCGGCGTTGTATTCTTCATAAACGAGAGACTTACCTATTCCACTGCGATCTGGCACGCCCACGTCGTGGCGGCTGCAGGCCTCCACTGGACCGCAATCTTACTAGGTGTTGTAATCTTCCCAAACTAGGAACTCCAATGCACCGGCCTCTTGCGCCTTACCGGAATCGCGGTTAGGTCCGCCAAAATTAAAAAGGCGAAGAAATGGGCAAGGCCGCCTACAAGCACTCCTTTGACCACCCTCATTTGTTGGGCATTAGCGGCCTTTCCAGACCTGATCTCGATTTAATACTCGATCTCGCAGACACATACGCCGATGCGACGCGCGCCAGAATACGACCAATTCAGAGCCTCGCAAACAAAACTGTTGTGAACCTCTTTTTCGAAAATTCCACACGCACGATGTCGAGCTTTGAAATCGCCGCTAAACGACTTGGCGCTGACGTCGTGAACATGCCGGTCGCTGCTTCGTCTGTAAAGAAAGGCGAGACTCTTATCGACACTGCGATGACGCTGAATGCAATGAAACCAGATGTGCTCGTTATTCGTCACAGCGCGAGTGGCGGGGTGAAACTACTTAGCCGCAAGGTTGATTGCGCGGTGGTAAATGCTGGCGATGGCAGCCATGAGCATCCCACCCAAGCTCTTTTGGATGCACTGACGATTCGGCGGACCAAAGGTCACATCGAAGGTTTGAAAGTTGTGATCTGCGGGGACATCGCGCACAGCCGCGTGGCGCGCTCAACCACTCTTGCGCTCCATTTACTCGGCGCAGAAGTCCATCTTGTCGCGCCAGCGACCTTGCTTCCCAAATCCCCAAAAGACTGGGGTGCACGATCCGCCACAACTGACTTAGATACCGCCCTGCCGGGAGCGGACGTTATTATGATGCTCCGTCTACAGATGGAGCGGATGGACGGTGCCTACCTGCCAAGCCGCCGCGAGTATTTCCGCTATTTCGGATTGACAGAACAGCGTTTATTTCTGGCAAAACCGGACGCCACGGTTATGCACCCGGGCCCTATGAACCGTGGCATCGAAATCGAGTCCTCTATCGCCGATGGCGAACAATCAGTGATTACCGAGCAGGTCGAGATGGGCGTTGCTGTTCGCGAAGCTGTTCTGCACCTTCTTGCCGGGGCAAGCTGATGCGCACTAGGATCACAAATACTCGCCTCCTTGACCCTGCAACGGGCCTAGATCAGACAGGTGATCTATTGATCGAAGATGGCGTAATCGCCGGTATCGGCGACGCTCCTGGAGATGCCGACGAGACAATCGACGCGGAAGGTCTCTGCCTCGCCCCAGGTCTGATCGACTTACGCGTCAAAACTGGTGAGCCGGGCAACGAGCACCTTGAAACGATCGCGACGGCGTCTCGCGCGGCAGTCTCAGGCGGGGTGACATCTATGGTTATCATGCCTGACACCAACCCGGTTATTGATGATGTCGCCCTGGTAGAGTTCATTACGCGGCGCGGCGAGGCAACAGCGCTCAATCGAATTTACCCTTCGGGAGCTCTTACGGCAGGTCTTCAATCTGAAAGCATGGCCGAAATCGGTTTGTTGAAAGAAGCCGGCGCAGTGTTCTTCTCAAACGGCGAACACTCTGTTTCTGATCCTTCCGTCATGAAACGCGCATTGATCTATGCGAAAAGCCATGAGGCGACCATCTGCACGCGCGCGGAGGACGCCGGACTAATCGGCACAGGCGTAATGAATGCGGGCAGTCTTGCTCAGCGTATGGGTCTTGCAGGCATGGGAGAAGATGCCGAGCTCGCAATCGTCAACCGCGACCTCATGCTGGCAGGGTACGCCGGCACACGATTTATTCTCGATCAGGTCTCAACAGCCCGCAGCATCCAAGCCCTTGAAGCGTATCAGTCCGAAGGAAAAGATGTTCACGCTACGGTCGCTGCACATTCCCTGTTTTTCAATGAGCTCGATATTGGTGACTATCTCACCTATTGCAAAGTGTCCCCGCCTTTCCGCGCAGAGACCGAACGCATTGCGTTAATCGATGCGTTGAAGCGCGGTTCAATTGCGGCGGTTGTCTCCGCCCACAACCCGCAACCACCCGAAACCAAACGCCTGCCATTTGTCGAAGCTGCCTTCGGCGCAGCTGGCCTCGAAACAACGCTATCCGCATTGCTAACCTTGGTTGCCGACGAACGCCTTACATTGCTTGAGGCGCTCAGGCCGCTGACGTCCGGCCCGGCTGATCTGATGGGTTGGCCTCAAGGTAGACTGAAGCTAGGTGCGCCGGCTGATCTCGTTCTCTTCGACCCGGTTAAGCCTTGGGCATGCAAACGCGAGGACCTCCTAAGCCGTTCAACGAACTCTCCATTTGATGGCCGTCTCCTACAAGGCCGAGCCATGATGACGATTGTGGATGGCAATGTCGTTTTTGAGCGCCAAGTGATGTGAACCGGCGATTAAGGACCTGAATAAATGAGAGATTTTCAGGAGTGTTCTGTAATGATAGGCCTCTCGATTGATCTCCTCAAGCAAACACATTACACCGCTCCCGTAAGATGGAGCGTCGTCTAAGTGCCTGATTTTTTACCGTTCCTATTGGCTATTGCCGGCGGGTATTTGTTCGGCTCCGTTCCATTCGGTTTGGTGTTGACGCGCGCGGCCGGAATAGACCTGCGCGAAATAGGTTCGGGAAATATCGGCGCAACCAATGTGCTACGAACCGGGCGTAAGGACCTTGCACTGGCAACACTGCTACTCGATAGCTTTAAAGCAGGCCTCGCTGTTTTGATATTCACACTGCTTTTTAGCCGTGAAGTTGGCCTTGTCGCGGGTGCCGCGGCATTCTTCGGACATTGTTTTCCGGTATGGCTGAAATTCAATGGCGGCAAAGGCGTTGCGACATATGCTGGGCTGCTGACATTCGCAAGTTGGAAGGCGCTATTGGTTGGCCTGCCAGTTTGGATGGGAGTGTTTGCGATTTGGCGCGTTTCATCGCTCGCCGCTTTGTCAGCTGCGGTGATTGTCCCCATGGGCGCGCTTTTTCTCGGTGAAACATTATTTGCCGTTTATGTACTTGCCGGCCTTTCGGCGATGGTATTCTTCACGCACCGCGGTAATTTATCTCGTTTATTAAACGGCACGGAACCGAAATTTGGCGCGAAAAAATCTGATGCCACCTAGGCATTTAAGCGATCAGGAACGCGTGCAATGGCTTCACCTTTCGCGCACGCCAAACATCGGAGCGGTTACCTTTTCGTAGCTGATCAAGAAATTCGGAAGTGCTGGGGTAGCCCCGGCTGGACTACCAGAGATATTACAAGGCGCGGTCTTCGTTCCCCGCGCGGAAGATGTACTTGAAACGCTTTCAGCGGAGGTGGAATTGATCACGTTGACGTCTATGCGGTTTGAAGCACCGCCGGCTGAGAACTTCTCTGACGAAACTTGCACTGAGTTTCCTCCCGAAGACGACATATCGAAGGCACGGGAGGCTCTATCTCCAACTCCAATTTCTTTGGGTAATATCGCTCGCGCCGTACAAAATAGCGCGCCCCGATGTGCCACTATTCTTATGGAGCTCGAACTATCAGGTGAGGCTTACACTTCCAGGCGGAATGGCCGCGCACGCCGATTAGTCTTCACCGAACCTGTATAGGGAGCGTCCTCTCGCCCGTTCATCGAAGTTGAGGGCTTTATTGAGCGGCGCATGAGCTCGCTGAGCGCAGTTTGCACGCTCGCATAAGTAGCAGTTTACACCAATTGGCGTTGGTTGAGGCGTCTCCAAATTGAACTTGTCGGCATAGCCAATGCGAGGTGCATAAGCGATATCGCAACCAAGCCCAATTGCGAGTTTTTGCTGGGGGCTTTTGTAAGTGCCATCCGATCGAACGACCATCTTGGCCATTGAGAAATAGGTTGTCTCATCCGGAAGTTGGATAATTTGAGTATGGACTTGTCCAGGAGACAGAAAGCATTCGTGAATGTTCCAAAGCGGGCAAGCGCCCCCAAATTTCGAAAAGTGGAAGCGCCCGGCGCTAAATCGTTTCGATACGTTTCCGGCAACATCCGTGCGCACGAAAAAGAATGGGATCCCTCGTGCGTCTGGCTTTTGCAATGTGGTCAACCGGTGCGCTGTTTGTTCAAAACTCGTCCCGAAGCGATGAGACAACAAATCAACATCATACCGAGTACTTTCGGACTCTCGCAAAAACCTGCCATATGGCATTAGCATCGCGGCGGCGAAATAATTAGCCAGGCTGGTCCGGCAAAGACCCTCAGATTCTCCGCCTGGCAAATCTGCAGATTTAACGACGGTATCAATCAGCTTGCGCTGCTCCAGCATTGCGATTTGAAACGCCAGTTGAAACCGGCGCCCAGATGTATGCAGCAACTCTGAAAGATCGATGCGCCGTGTATGACGATCAAAATAGCGCAGCATTTGAGGCATCACCTCGATGGGCACCACCCTTACAGTAATCCCATGCTTTTGTTCCAGCCGATTGCGCAAAACTCCCGGGCTATTTTGTTTATCGAAGCCAAGCTCTACCGCGAGCTGCTCGGCCTTTTCGTCCAGTTCTGGGAAATAATTCCGGTTTGCGTGGATAAAGGCACGAACAGCGTCAACCGCTTCTGCAGACTGCTCTAACAGCTCTACGCGATCGCGATTGCCAACCAATTCCACAGAACGAAGGCTAAGGTCTCGGTGCTTGCTATAGAGTTTTAACATGGCCCGAGCAGCATTCGGGCTCAGCGATACCAGATCCTCTGCTTCATTTTTGGACACCGGCAAATCTTTGAACAGCGGATCACGCATGACTTCATAGAGCTCAGCAACAATTTGAGCGTCTGATTGCCCCGCGAATGTTGCAAGATCGAAATCATATCGCTCGGCGAGTTTTAGAAGCACTTTCGCGCTCATAGCGCGCTGATTTCGCTCCATGAGGTTCAAATAGGACGTTGATATCCCAATGTCCTCAGCCATTCGCGCCTGTGTCAGACCAAGGGTTTGCCGGAATCTCCGCAATTTTGGCCCAACGAGCAATTTATCTGACTTTTCCATTTTTTTACTACTTTTACATTTTACACGGATTAAACATTGCAAACTCGCACAAGTATACCTCAATAATTACTGCAGGATATAGACCAGGCGCACTTTTTGTAAATAACGTGTCATTAGTTTTTACAGGAGCTGCGCATGGCGGATTCACAAACTCAAACTCCTCGTCACCGTGTTCTCGCGAAAGTGAAGGGTGGTGTGCCTGAGGCGTACCAGTCCGTGCTGACCGATGAAGCGCTGTTGTTTCTCGCTGATCTTGAGCGTCGATTTGGTCCAACACGTAAGACTCTGTTGGAAGATCGAAAACTGGCGCAACTTCGCTACGATGATGGCGAGCTGCCGAATTTCCCACCTGAGACAGAGCATGTCCGTAATGCGGTATGGGAAGTAGCTCCAACGCCGCCAGCGCTCCAAGACCGCCGGGTAGAGATAACCGGTCCTGTCGACCGAAAAATGATGATCAATGCGCTGAACTCTGGCGCGAAAATGTTCATGGCCGACTTCGAAGATGCCAGTTCACCGACCTTCGAGAACATGATGTCGGGCCAGGTTAACATGCAGGATTACGCAAATGGTGGGCTTAACCTGCAGACTGAAAAGAAAAGCTACACGCTCAATGAATCGACAGCGACCATGTTGGTGCGCCCGCGAGGCTGGCACTTGGAGGAAGCATGGATAACTGTTGACGGCAAACCGATGTCGGCTTCCCTCGTCGATTTCGGTTTGCATTTTTTCCACAATGGAAAGCAGCTCGCCGAAGATGGCCGCGGACCATTCTATTACTTACCGAAGCTGGAAACATATCAGGAGGCCCGGCTCTGGAATGATGTATTCAATTTCGCTCAAGCCGCGCGCGGCGTTCCGAATGGAACAATTAAAGCAACCGTCCTGATTGAGACGTTGCCTGCTGCGTTCCAAATGAACGAGATCCTCTTCGAACTAAAGAACCATATCACCGGCCTGAATTGCGGTCGCTGGGACTATATTTTCAGTTACATCAAGACGCTGAAAAACCATAAGCAATTTCTACTGCCGGACCGCGCGCAGGTAGGAATGGACCGGGCATTTCTTAAAGCTTACTCGCTTTTACTCATTCAAACCTGTCACAGACGCCGCGCCCATGCCATGGGCGGCATGGCGGCGCAAATTCCGGTAAAAAACAATCCGGAAGCAAATGAAGCTGCGTTCGAAAAAGTTCGCGCAGACAAGAAACGTGAGGCCTCACAAGGCCATGATGGAACATGGGTGGCCCACCCGGATCTTGTTCCCGTCGCCATGGAAGTATTTGATGCAGAAATGCCGCGCGCCAATCAGATACTCGCGCAACGTCAGTCCCCAAAAATTACGGCTGAAGACCTGCTGTCTCCGCATACTGGCTCAGTAACTGAAGCCGGTATCCGTACGAACATCTCAGTGGGTATCCAGTATACTGCTGCCTGGCTCGCGGGTCGCGGCGCTGTGCCAATCCACAATCTTATGGAAGATGCTGCGACTGCAGAAATATCGCGCACACAGATCTGGCAATGGATCCGCCACGGTGCGGACGTCGAGATGGCTGACGGCGCAACCGAGACGATGACATCTGCGCTTTATCGAAGAGTTTTTGACGAAGAAGTAGCGTCATTGAAAGAACAACTTGGCTCGGAGGCATTTATCTCCGGACGCTTCCCAGAAGCCGCCAAAGTCTTCACCGAGGCCGCTACGAGCGCGGACCTTCCCACTTTCCTCACACTCCCTGCTTACGAAATTTTGGAGAATTAGTATGACGTACTCAGAAACACTTGCGGAGCTTCAAGCGCGTTACCCCAACGGCGCACCCGGTGGCATCAACCTCGAGGATCTCGCACAGCTGAAGATCCAGAACACGTTCGAGACACACCTCGACATTGCAAAAGCGATGGCGAAAGTCATGCGCGCAGACATGGCCCGTTACGACGAAGACTCTACCCAATTCACTCAGTCTCTCGGCTGTTGGTCTGGTTTCCACGCAATGCAGAAAATGCGCGCGATCAAGCGCCAAAAAGGCACATTGGACCGCGCTTACGTGTATCTTTCCGGATGGATGGTTGCGGGACTTCGCAATCGCTTCGGCCACTTGCCTGATCAGTCTATGCACGAAAAAACCGCTGTTGCTGATCTCATCAATGAAATCTACACATCGTTGCGGCAGGCAGACGAAGTCGACTTGAATGATCTCTTCGCTGAGCTTAAGGCAGCGGGATCAGAGGTGGAACGCCAGGCCGTCATCGCAAAAATTGATGCACACGAGTCCTACGTTCGTCCAATCATTGCAGACATCGATGCCGGCTTCGGCAACGTGCACGCAACTTACCTTCTCGCGAAAGAACTCATTAAGGCAGGTGCCTGCTGCCTCCAGATTGAAAACCAGGTGTCCGACGCCAAACAGTGCGGCCACCAGGATGGTAAAGTCACCGTGCCGCGCGAAGATTTCATTGAAAAACTGCGCGCATGCCGCATGGCATTCGAAGAACTCGGCGTTGATGATGGCGTCATCGTCGCGCGCACAGACTCGCTCGGCGCAGGGCTAACTCAGAAAATTCCTGTATCACGCGAACCAGGTGATCTTGCTTCTGAGTATACTAAATGGCTCGAAACGACTCCTGTCAGCGAAAGCCCGCTAAAAGACGGCGAAGTAGCTATCCAGCTCAATGGAGAACTTGTAAAACCCGTTCGTCTGCCAAATGGTCTCTACAAGTTTAAAGACGGCACAGGTGAAGAGCGCGTTGTAGAAGATTGCATTGCATCTCTGAACGAAGGCGGCGCAGATCTCCTCTGGATCGAAACTGCGACACCTAACGTCGCCCAGATCGCTAGCATGGTGAAACGCGTTCGTGAGAAAGCGCCTCATGCAAAGCTGACATATAATAACTCTCCGTCCTTTAACTGGACGCTGAACTTGCGCAAGCAAGTTCGCGAGGATTGGATTGCTGAAGGAAAGATCCAGCCCGGCGATTACGATGAAGCGCGCTTGATGTCGGCTGAATTCGACAATGATCCACTTGGTATCGAAGCTGATAACCGTCTACGGACGTTCCAAACAGATATTTCGCGTGAAGCCGGCGTGTTCCACAATCTTATCACTCTGCCAACTTTCCACGGCACAGCAAAGATCATGAATGATCTATCCGAAGGGTATTTCGGTGAAGATAAAATGCTGGCTTATGTGAAGAACATCCAGCGCGAAGAAATTCGTCAAGGCGTCTCGGCCGTGAAGCACCAGCACGAAGTTGGATCAGACCTTGGCGATACGTTTAAGGAGATGACCGGCGGCGACCGTGCGCTTAAAGCGGGTGGCGAGCACAATACCATGAATCAATTTGCACACGTTGCGTAACCCGCAGCACCTGTAAAACCGTACTATCAGCGCCCGTGATATCAGTTCTCACGGGCGTTTTCTATCTTCTGGGCGCTAAAAACCACATCAATACTAAATAGTTGGCCATCCAGCCAAAGGTGGCTGGACGCGAGCGGCGGCGCACGCATAAATGCGCTGGTAATAGTTTATTGACCGAATAGAAGGCTGGTACAGCCTAATCGGTAACAGGGATCGAGGGAGACGCGCGCTCGTGCTTAGATGGACCGGTCTAGCTGCTGCGCTGGCGTTTGCCGCACCCAGTGTCGCTCAGGAAGCATCACCGGATGCGGCGACAACAGATCCGGTAGTTGTCGAAGCAGACAATATATATCAGGATCAGGCTACAAATACCGTCATTGCTGAAGGCAATGTGCAAGCTGAGTATGAAGGCCGCATCCTGAAGGCGGATAAAGTGGTCTACAATCGCGAGACCGATCGCGTTCGGGCAATCGGCAATGTTGTCATAATCGATGCCGATGGCACGCAGCGCTTCGCCAATGAAGTTGAGATCTCCTCCAATCTTTCTGATGGTTATGCGATTGGATTTTCGTCTCGAATGGCGAATGGCGGGTTGGCAACGGCAAACGCCGCTGAACGCCAACCCAATGGCATCACAGCGCTGGATCAGATTGTCTATACCGCGTGCGAAGTGTGTGATGAGAACGATACGCCAACTTGGAGTCTCCGCGCACGTAAAGCGGTGCTGGATGAAGAAGAAGGCATGTTCTCCTACCGAGATGCGGTATTGGAAGTCGCTGGTGTGCCTGTCTTCTACATCCCGTATTTTAGTCATCCAGACCCGAAATCCGAAAGACGCTCTGGTCTCCTGGCACCCGACTTCGGCACATCCTCGAAACTCGGCGTCTTTTATCAGCAACCCTATTATTGGGCGATTTCCCCCAGCCAGGATTTAACGATCTCTCCGAAGGTCATGGCAAACGTCAATCCGTTGCTACAATTGGAGTACCGCAAACGCTTTTACTCTGGTCAAATCAGCATCGACACAAGCTTCACGAACGAAAGAGACTTCGATAGCGATGGCGAAACGTTTGGCGACGCAGAGTGGCGAAGTCACATTTATGCGCAAGGCTTGTTCGATATAAACGACAAATGGCAATGGGGCTTTGGCATAGAGCGCCAAAACGATGACCTTTACACGCGTAGATACGATATCGAAGGCGAAAACCGAACACGAGGCCTTTATGATGGTCAGCCAAGGCGCCTGCTGACCCAAGGCTTCGTCGTCGGACAAGACACAGATTTTTACGCGGATGCTTCAGTCCTGTCATTTCAAGGCCTTCGCGCAGGCGATGACGACGGTGCATTGCCATTCGCGTCCCCGCTTTTCTTTGCCGAGCAGCTGTATGATTTTGGTCATCTCGGTCGTGCATCTGTCACGGCATCAGGAGCCTTGCTGTCGAGAGACACCGGTGCAGATAGCAGGCGCCTATCTGTTGGCGGAGAATGGTCAACAACCCGCATAATACCTGGCGGTTTGCTTTTCGAGCCTTTCGCTGAAGCCCGCGGCGACTTTTACTCACTCGATGAAGATGTATCAGGTGCGGATGCTGTGTCCCGCGCTGTCGGCACCGCGGGCGCGCGGCTGTCCTATCCCCTTGTTCGGACCGGCGAAAACATCGACATCATTATTGAGCCGACAATTCTGGCGGCTGTCGGAACAGCCAACATCAACGATCCTGCAATTCCAGTAGAAGACGGGTTGTTATTCGAACTCGATGAGGCCAGCCTTTTCGAAGCAAATGGTGCGTCAGGTTATGATCTTTATGAAGGCGGCGGTAAAGCTGCCGCAGGAATAACCGCGCGCGCGCGGTTTAAAGGCGGTGCCGAAATATCTGGGATTATCGGACAGCGCTGGCGCTCAATAGACGACGACGCATTTGACATTACGTCCAATCTTGGAGGAAAGACTTCAGACTGGGTCGCGGGGGTCGCAGCTGACTTTGGCCCGATCTTGCGACTGCAAACACGCGCACGCTTTGGTGATAATGGGCGCATGTCTGACGGCTATTCACTCAATCGAGTTGATGCCAGCGTCTCAACTTCGTTTAATCGCCTCCGCGCGCAGGCGCGATACTACAAAATTGAGGATACAGTTTCATTCTCAGGCGAGCCGGATGAAGGCGTCGACCTCGCGGCCGATCTGAGGCTCACAGACAACTATTCCATTGTGTATGCACGCCGCCGCGATATCGCAGGTACGCCTACGGTTCTCCGCGATCCTTTCAGCGGAGCGATCATTCGAGACCCGCCCATAACGGGCGATCCAATAATCATTTCAGAGTCGAGAGATCTGCTTCATAGCATCGGTATCGCCTATGATGACGAGTGTTCGAGATTCGAAATTTCCTTCGCCCGATCTGAGGGGATCGACCGTACGATTGGGCCAAATGACTCAGTTCAATTCCGGTTTTCTTTGAAAACATTGGGAGATTTTGGATCGAGAGATGTTGATTAACCGTGGAAATCCTAAATGTCTGTAATGTTGAGGCCTTTACTGCCCTGATTTATTGCAGCATTTCTGCCGCACCTTTATGCTTTCTCCAGACAACGGGCCAGCTGGGCCAACTTTAATCAGGATCAAACGATATATGACCCTTCGTAGCTTTATTATCAGTACCGCCATTGCTCTGATGCCAGCTTGCGCCTTCGCCCAAACCGCCCCAACAGCTGATGGGCGCACACAAGTCGAAGGCATTGCGGCTATTGTAAACGATGAACCGATCTCATTTAGCGATGTTCGCCAACGGGCAACGCTGCTCATGATGGGTATCGGGCAACAGCCATCGGCAGAATTGCAGAGACAGATGCTAGGCCAGGCACTTGAGCAACTAATCGATGAACGTATCCAGATTCAGGAAGCTGCTGAGTATGAAGTAGAGATCCCTGAGGAAGAAATTTCGGCCGCTATTGGCGATATGGCAGCGCAATCAAACCTCACACGAGACGCGCTATTCCAAGAATTACGAGCAGTGGGTATCAACCCAACAAGCCTTGAAGATCAAATGCGCGCTGAAATTTCGTGGCGTAGAATCATGGGCGGCCTTTACGGCTCTCGGATCCGAATTTCGCAGAACCAAATTGATGACCAAATCGCTCGCCTGCAACGATCTTCATCGCAGACCCAGTATCAGGTATCAGAAATTTTTCTTTACACTGCGAATGAAGAGGAAAAAGAACAGGCTACTGCCGCAGCACAATCGCTGTTGAGTCAGCTTCGTCAAGGCGCTCCGTTCCAGCTAGCGGCGCAGCGCTTTTCATCTGCTCCGACCGCAGCAACGGGAGGCGATATGGGGTGGATCTCCGTCGATACATTAGACAACCGATTGAGCGAAGCTCTGCAAGCGATGGATGGGCCTGGAATTACTGATCCGATTGTTGTCGACAACGGAGTTTATTTATTGGCCCTTCGCTCCAAACGAGAGCCTGCTGATCAAACACCACTTCTTGAGCTGCGCCAATTGATAGCGACAAACAATTCCGAAGAAACGCTGACACAAGCCCTCAGCGAAATTCGCGATGGCTGCGAAGGCATAGAAGAAGTTGCCGAAGCGAGCGGCGATCTAACCGCTGTCTCACTTGGTCAGATCAAAGAAACTGATTTGAACGCGCAAATGCGGTCCCGTGTTGCTGCCACGCCAGTTGGTGAAGGCAGCGCCCCCTATTCCGCGTCAGCAGGCATAGCGTCTATTTTCGTTTGCTCGCGCGCCGCAGACGGATCTGGCCTGCCAAGCCGTGATCAAATTGAAGATTCTCTCTATGGTCGCCAGCTGGGCATGATATCTGAGCGCGCACTACGCGACTTAAAGCGTGAAGCGACAATCATTCGTCGCTAAAACGCGCTTGATCTTTATCAGAAAAAACCGGATGTGCGGAGGCAAATGACAGCCTCCGCCTCCATTTCGAACCGTAACTCGCGTGCGCCAATTGCAATAACAATGGGCGACCCTGCTGGGTGCGGGCCGCAAATCACAGCTCGCGCCTGGGCGGCTCTGAAAGATGAACCTGAATGTGCAGCATATGTGATTGGCGATCCAGCGCTTTACGAACCGTTCTGCGCAATTCGTGAGGTGCGCAATACGGCGGAGGCGGTTGAAGTTTGGTCGCAAGCACTGCCAGTCCGACCAATGGCAAGCAAGATGCCACCTATCGAAACCGGCGCATCTAACAAGGTGACCTCAAAGTGGATCATTTCGAGCATTGAAAATGCTGTCGCAGACGCACTTACCAGAGATCCCGATATGCAGGCGTCTGCAATTGTTACCAATCCGATCTCCAAGGCCGCACTATATGCGTCAGGCTTTGAGTATCCAGGTCACACTGAATTCTTAGCACATCTCTGCGCCAAAGGAGATCAACAAGCTCCTGAACCCGTGATGATGCTGGTTGGCGGCGGACTGCGCGTCGCACTCGCGACAATACATGTTCCGCTTATACAAGTTGCGGATCTATTGACCGTTGAGAGCCTCATAAATATCGCGAAAATCACACACCGTGATCTCATTGTGCGATTTGGAATCGAAAGCCCACGCCTCACATTTACGGGCCTTAATCCGCATGCAGGCGAGGCCGGTACAATCGGGCACGAAGAAATCGACATAATCAACCCCGCTGCAGCGATCCTCCGGGCAAAGGGTATAGACATCGCAGACGCACGGCCGGGAGATACTGTTTTCGCCGAAGCGCTCGAAGGAAAATTCGACGCCGTAATCGCCATGACACATGATCAAGGTCTCATTCCTGTAAAGACACTCGACATGTGGGGCGGCGTTAACTGCACACTCGGCTTGCCCATTATCAGAACCAGTCCAGATCATGGCACTGCTTATGAGGCCGCCGCAGCAGGCACTGCGCGACCAGACAGCCTCATCGCAGCAATTCGGTTAGCTGCTAATCTGGCGGGCGCAGAATGACCGAACGACAAAAACTCACTGAGGCCAGCGCGCGAAAATCGCTTGGCCAGCACTTTCTACACGACCCTGATATACTGCGGCGCGCTGCACTCGCGGCAGGGCCAGTGGAAGGGCGCATCGTCATAGAGGTTGGCCCCGGACCAGGCGGCCTGACCCGCGCCTTATTGGAAGAAGGCGCAGCAAAGGTAATCGCTGTTGAGACCGATCCCCGATTCGCCGAAGCTCTGCGAGATTGGCCAGCACACCGCGAAGGTAAGCTCTTCGTAAAAGAACGCGATGCACGAAAAATTGGATGGGAAAAACTCTTGGGAGAAGCTGGCGCACCAAGTGATGAACCGGCGATGATCATCGCCAATCTCCCTTATAATGTTGGCACTCCTCTGCTCATCAAATGGATTAAAGCCGGTACTTGGCGAGGTGAGATGGCTTTAATGTTCCAGAAAGAAGTCGCAGAGCGGATATGTGCGAAACCAAATACGAAAGCGTATGGCCGACTTGCAGTACTCGCGCAGGCGGCATGCAAGACAAGTATTGCTTTTACGCTGCCACCTGGGGCTTTTAAGCCGCCACCGAAAGTCGATAGCGCGGTTGCAGTTTTAAGTCCTCTTCCAGAAAACCAACGTTTTGAAGACATCCCGACACTAGAGACGCTCACGGGAGCGGCGTTTGGACAGCGCCGGAAAATGCTGCGTGCGTCGCTGAAAAACTTTGCCAAGCACCGTTCTTTGAATGCTGAGACCTGGCTTGAAAAGCACGGGATAGATCCCACTTTCCGCGCTGAAAATCTCTCCGTCGATGACTATCTAAGGCTTGCTCGGAGTGTCGGATAACTTGGTCATGAATACAAAAAACGCCAGGACTAATTGGCCCCGGCGCTCTGATTAATTTAGCACACTTCAATTAATTGAAGCTCACACGGAGGTTAATACCGAAGTAGCGGTCTGCTTCACGCGGGATCTGGTACCTGAAACCATCACCTGAGAAGGTCGTGACAAAGCTCTCATCTAGCAGGTTCTTGCCGATTAGAGCCACTCTGTATGCTCCGTCACCGAAGCTCATTCCCACGCTCGCATCCAGCAGATCATAATCTGGCAACAAGCTGTTCGGGCTAAAGTTACCGTCCGTACCTGGAAGCAAAGAGTTTTGTTCATCAACGTGGGCGTATGACCCATTGAAGAAGACAGCTTTCCCATTGGAGAGCGGTTGCTCGTAATCCCATCCAAGTGTGTAGTTCACATCTGGTGAGAAGAACAGATCGAGGCCCGAACGGGTTGTACAATTTGCAGGTGCAGTGCCCGTGGTTGGATCAACCGGGCAGTTAAACTCCTTGATCGTTGCGTCGTTAAATGAAACCGATGCGGTCAATGTCAAAGTATCGGTTGGGAACCATTGCGCATCAAGTTCAAGGCCTTGGGTCTCCACAACACCGGCATTCGTTAAGCGTGTAATCGTGACACCTGTTGAGTTATCAAAATTATTCGCCTGGAAGCCTTCAATCTCAGCCGAATACGCAGCCGCATTGAACAAGAAGTTGCCGCCATTATACTTATAGCCGATTTCATATGAGTCAGACTCTTCCGGATCGATGGGAAGCGTATCATTCGTCCCCATATTGTAGAAAGTGTTGAAGCCTGGGCCCTTGTATCCCTGAGCATAGGTAAAGTAGACGCTTCCCAGATTCTGATCGGAATTCATCATTCCACTCAAATCACCCCTTACACCAGCTTTAACAGAGAAATTGTCATTGTCGGTGCTTCCATTAAAGCGATTGTCGAATCCACCTGAAGCTTGACCAAACTGGCTGTTAGGCTGTGCCGGACGCACACCAACACCTTGACGGCCGAACGGATCGTTATTCCTACGGACATAGTCAAACGTGACTTCATCTGATGTCAGACGCGCACCCAAGATCGCCGTGAACCAATCGTTGAATTCGTATTCAGCTTGACCAAACACCGCAAAGTTACGGAAGTTGTTATCGAAGAAACCAGTAGCAGATACGAGATCATTTGCGTTACAAGTGAGGCCGGGGTTTGCGTCTAGTATGGGCTGGTTCTGACCACCGTTATTTTGACAGCTTGCAAGACGTGTAAAGTCCGCTTCAACATCCAGGTTCAAATAGTAAGCGCCAACTTGCCAGAATAACGGGCTGCCGCTTGCAGGTGACGAAAGCCTAAATTCTTGAGAGAATTGCTGCCAGGTTCGTGTGCCATCATCATGGAGCAAGAATGGAACGCCAAAGACGGGTTGATCCGAACTACCGCCAATCGACGTGAAATCGCCTTCGCGGATTTCTGTGTTCTCCCATCGGCGATAAGCGGTAATGGATGTAAAATCTAATCCGTCAAACAGTCCGCTGTTAAATTCGAACGAGAACGCATCATTTTCATCGATAGTCTGAGTAGTCAGATCATGATCGACGCGGCGCTGATCCAAATCTAGGTCGGCGACACCATTTACGATACCGTTTGAATTTGGAGCAGCAAGTGAGCTCGGATTACGGCCGCTAGGTAGCACTTCTAGATCGGCGCAGCAATCATCGTCAGCTTCAGTATGCTCGTAGATAATCTTGACGTCGAAGTCTGCGTTGTCAGGCTTATAAAAAAGAACACCGCGGACGCCTGTACGGTCATAGCCGTTTACGCGTTCATTGTTGAACACGTTCGTGATGTGTCCATCAAACGCAGACTTTGTGAGCATCAAACTACCGCTGAGTTCATCAGTTAGCGGGCCTGCTATTTTACCTCTAACTTTCCACTCATTGTCTTCGAAATAAGTCGCATCGACATACCCTTCGAACTCATCACCAGGTTCCCGGGTAACGATATTAATCACGCCTGCCTGGGCGTTTTTACCATACAGCGTTCCCTGTGGACCGCGAAGCACTTCGATACGTTCGATGTCGTAAAGATCGGTGAATGCTTGGCCTGATCTTCCGAGCACAACACCGTCTACGACAGTCGATACGGCAGGTTCTGCAGCTAGTGAGAATGATACGGTGCCTATACCTCGAATAGACAAGGCTGAGTTCGCAGATGTTGAGCCTTTTCGAAAACTAATAGACGGGACAAGCGTTTGAAGGCTTTCGATATTGTTCGCAAAAGCGTTTTCGATGGTCGTATCCGGCAGAACACTCACCGCTATTGGAACATCTTGAAGGTTCTGATCACGCTTTTGCGCGCTCACCACAACGGCGTCCAGTGTACGGGACGCTTCAGCCGTTTCCGAATCTGCATCCTGCGCAATCGCAGGAACTGCGCAAACCCCGCAAAGCGCTATAGACGCGGCGGTCGATTTCCAAAATTTTTTCATTATGTCCTCCTATTAAATACCAGGATACGTCTACGCGTATGTATTGATAGCTGCACCGTCGCAGGCCAGCAGAGCTGTGTCTACGTAATCGTATGAATGTTGTATCAATTTTGAAGCTTCAGTCTTAAAGCGCCCCGCAGCCAGATTTTATTGCATTCGCGAGATGCGTCCTTCAGCCCAATTTGCTGTTTTTATTTACTTTTTTAAAACTCCCAAAGGACCTGTCTTGCTATTCGTTCGCTCCGTGACCGTGTATCAATGGAGTATGCCTTCATTTCATCAGTATACAGACGGTTCGCTTTTAGCTGGGCGTGTTGCAATTATATCAATCTATGGCCTCAGTCACCGCACGATCTGCGAGTTGAATGTTCCGGCTTTAGTCGCCTAACAAGCGACTCGATAAGCAATAAAAAATTCAAATTCTCATTATTTGTTCAATGATTGCATTCTTTTGAACGCTGCCGAGCAGATTGCGACCAGACGAACAAGTTGGCGATGACAAGCCCAATCATAGCAAGATTGAAGGTCAGTCCGACTTGGCCATTCGCGAGACCGATTGGTGAGAAAACTAAATAAAGCCCGACAACCATCGACATAAGCGTAAAAGCGACCGGACGCGCAAATCGCCATGGCGTAAGATCTACCTTCGCGGCATTAGGAACAGACCAAGCTGTTTCGCGCGGTGCAATTTTCCCTGCAAAGAGCATTATTCCGACTTCGACAGCAAACAAGATTGCATAGATATGAAGGAAGTGAAGCGTGATGTAATCATCGAAAACAAACTTAACCAAGCCATAAGCAATGACATGAAACACAATAACAATTTTGGCTGCTATTGCCGGGGTTCGTTTAGCGAACAGACCAACAATAACGATAGCGACGATGGGTATGTTGTAGAAGCCCGTGAATATTCGAATTATCTGCCAAAGCCCTTCCGGTGCAAACCACAATAGCGGGGCAACGGCGAAAGAAAAGAGCGCAATAACAACACTGGCAGTCATCGCCACCCGGACAGCGTGCTTATCAGAAATCGCTTCCTTACGGCTCGGCGCATATATGTCGAGTGTGAACATCGTCGCTGCACTATTAAGCAGTGAGTTAAATGATGAAAACACCGCGCCAAATAACACCGCTAAAAAGAAGCCCATCATCCATACCGGGAAGACGTCACGGATCAATGCCGGGTACGCCTCATCAATACTGCTAAGTCCGGGGCCATACATATGAAAGGCTATAATACCCGGTACCATCATGAAAAAAGGAACGAGAATTTTAAAGAAGCCGGACAACAAAACACCCTTTTGACCTTCGGCCAAATTACGCGCTGCTAAAGTTCTTTGAATAACGTATTGGTTCGTACACCAATAAAAGAGGTTGGCGAAAATCATGCCAGTAAAGATCGTCCCAAATGGAATTGGCGCGTCAGAATCTCCGATTGCATTCAGTTTTTCAGGATTGGTTTGAATGATCGTGCTCAATCCATCAAAAAAACTACCATTACCGAGCGCGATCAACCCAAGAACAGGCGCAGTTATCCCAACGATTAATAAGCCGATGCCGTTCAGCGTATCAGAAACTGCAACAGCTTTAAGCCCCCCGAACACAGCATAAATCGACCCTATGATACCCACCAACAATACGGTCACAACAAGAGCCTGAAAGTGCGAAATGTTGAACATCTCTGGGACATCGAACAATCGGATGATCGCGATTGAACCTGAATATAGAACAGACGGGATCGTTACGAGGCCATACCCCAGCATAAAAAGGATCACTGATAATCTTCGAACATCCTGATCGAACCGGCTGTTTAAAAATTCAGGCAGCGTTGTGAAGGCGCTTGTCAGGTATCTTGGTAAGAAAATCAGCGCCATGGCGACCGTTGCCGCTGCAGCTGTGACTTCCCACGCCATACTCGACATATTGTAGCCATATGCGGACCCATTCAGACCAATGAGCTGCTCGGCCGATAGATTGGTGAGAAGCAGTGATCCGGCAATAAATATTCCGCCAAGATTTCGACCAGCAAGAAAGTATCCATCTTTCGTTTGCTGTTCAGTTCGCGTTTGCAGATAGGACCACCAGGCGACGAGCGCCATGAAGATCACACAAGTGACGAGCGCCAGCGCAATTTGCATATTGCTCACTTAGAGTTCCTCCCAAAGGTGCCGACATTCTTATTGCATGGAAATTTCGCACCTAGTTCAATTAGTCGATTGGCAATTTTCTATACATTCCATTCGCAAACACCAAAGCTTCCCCAGGGCGATGACTTGCGCGAAGCACTTCACCAATCAAAATCGTATGATCGCCTGCATCATGCGCCGCAAATTTTTGACATTCAAATGTTGCGAGACATCCCTCAATGATAGGCACATTCTGAGCGTTTAGGTCGTAATCAACTCCTCCGAAAGCGCGCGCCGACTTCACAAACGCATTACATAAAGATTGCTGATCGGAGGTAAGCACGTGAATCGCGAAAGATTTAGCTTCCACGAATAATTTGTGTCGACTGGAGCTCTTATCTGGGCACCACAAAACCAATGCAGGCTCTAGTGAGACACTCGAAAAACTATTGGCTGTAATCGCAACCGGCCCTTCTAAAGAACTTGTAGTTATGACAGTTATTCCTGTGGCGAAACGTCCGAGCGCACTTCTGTAACCCTTCGCATCTTCGCTTGGTTTGAAAGTTCTCACATCCATTGATTCACTTATCATGGAACTTCATGGCCAAGAGCGGCTGTATAGACTTCAAACCAGGTCTGCCGATCCATCTGAACTTTGTTGGCATCGGAAATGGTTGCGATTCGATCTACCCTGTTCGTACCAAGCACTGGGATAATCTTAGCAGGGTGTGCTAACAACCACGCGACAGCAATAGCAGCGACGTCCACACCAGGTTCTTTTGCCAGCTCCTCCAACTTTGCGCGGAGTGAAGCATGCGCGTTTGAGAACAATGCGCCGCCAGCGAGCGGCGACCATGCCATTGGACTGACACCATGCTCTTGCAAGAAAGTAAGATCACCATTCGTAAACGCCTCGTGCGCAACAACGCTCATTTCGATTTGATTGGTTGCTAGCTGTGTGTCCATCGCAGACTGCAATAGCGACCAATCCCACGGACGAAAATTGGAAACACCAATAGCTTTTACCTTTCCGCTGCTCACAAGGTTATCCAATGTTGCGGCAGTTTCGACATGATCCATAAACGGGTCCGGTCGATGAATTAGCAGCAAGTCAATTTGCTCAATGTTCATTAGCTTGAGAGACTGATCAACGGACGCCTCTATATGGGCGCGTCCCGTGTCATAATACTTCACTCGAGCGGATGCATGTCGCCCCACAGGCGCGACAATGTCGCATTTTGTAACGATTTCTATGTTTTGGCGGAGGTCTGGCGCGGCTCTAAAACAATTGCCCAAGATCTCCTCAGCACCATAATCGCCATAAATGTCTGCCTGATCCAAAGTTGTGATATCCTGCGACAGGCAAGCCTCGATCTTGGCCTGGACGTGCGCAGGCGAGGTATCAGCATCATCCCCCAATCGCCACATTCCGTACACGATACGGGAAACACTTAGCTCTGAAGTAAGATCAATCCGTTCCATTAAACGCGCTCTCCGATTCCCAATGGTGTTGCCGGGGTTGAGGTCGGAACACGTCCATACACCTCTGGCAGTGAACAAGTCTGCATGTGCGGCAACACACGCGCGCCGAACGATTTGCATTCTTCAATATGAGGATACCCTGACAGGATAAAGGCCCTTATTCCCATTTTCTTGTATGCCTCAAGTTCACTCAGCACTTGATCCGCAGAACCAACAAGTGCTGCTCCGCAACCTGAGCGCGCGCGCCCCACCCCTGTCCAGAGATGTGGCTCGATATATCCATACTTGTCTGCAAGTTCGCGCGCGCGGGCTTGATGCGAAACGCCGAGACTTATGCTGTCGTGGGCTCGATCGCGAATAAGCTGACCGTATTCATCATCCAGCTTCGAAACCAGATGATCGGCATAATCTCGAGCTTCGGCCTCTGTATCTCGCACGATCACATGCACTCTTAGTCCGTAATCAATCACACGGTCATACTTTTCCGCAACAGCATGAACTGCTTTCATGCGGTCTGCCAGCTGATCCTTGGTTTCAGGCCACATCAAATAAACATCGCAGTGACGGCCACACAGCTCCAGCGCTGGCGGCGAGTAACCGCCGAAATAAAGCAAAGGTCCGCCTGTTTGATAGGGTCGCGCGGGAGCCGTCGTAAGGTTCGAGAATTGGTATATCTCACCGTCGTAGTTGATTTCATTCTGCGTCCACGCTTGTTTTAGAATTTCAACCACTTCATGTGAACGTCGGTAGCGATGGGCACTTTCTGCAACCTCACCCGGAAAGTCCGAACTAATGACATTTAAAGTTAACCGCCCCTCAAGCATATGATCTAAGGTGGCAACCGTTCTCGCTAACATGATCGGCTGCATCTCGCCGCAACGGATCGCAGCCAGCATATTGATCTTCTTCGTAAGCGGCGCGCAACCGGCGACAAAAGACAATGTATCTTGTCCTACTTGGTAGGAAGAAGGACAAAGAATATTCCTAAATCCCTGAGCTTCAGCCTCGAGCAATATATCTCTGCAATGTGACCAACTTGAACGAAGTTCACCATCCGGCACACCAAGAAATTCAAAATCATCCGAACAGAGCGCGGAGAACCAACTCACTTCGGCAGCATCAATACCCGATGATTTTACTGGCACGACGGTCATTCGTTCCTCCGTATTCCGACTACTCAATTTCTTTCATTTCACACCTTGCCAATTGAGCCAAGTGAATTGTATCAATATTGGATCAATTTAGAGGTGGAAAAATTGGGCGTCGAAAAAACAAGAGCGCTGCCGAAAACGATACAAGTCAGCGAAATGCTCATCAGAGAAATTGCAGCAGGGCGATATCCCGATGGAACGCGATTGCCGACTGAACGAAAAATGGCTCAAGACCTCGGGATTGCCGTAGGCACCTTGCGCCGCGCACTTGCTATTCTCGAGCAGCGCGGGCTCCTCAAACGTGTTCAAGGTTCGGGAAACTACGTTCAGACGCAGACAGACGTACAAAGTGTTTATGAATTTTTTCGTATCGAACTCTTGGAAGGTGGCGGTCTGCCTACAGCCGATATTCTGGAAGTACGCAGACTCAAAAAAGATTCAATATTGCCAGAAATCGGACCGGGGAATCTCGCTCATCGAATTCGGCGTCTTCGTTACCTCAATGAAATTCCTGTTGAAGTCGAGGAGATATGGCTGGACGGCAGGTTCGTCGACTGGATCATGCTCGATGAACTTCGAGATTCACTCTACTATTACTACAAAGAGAAACTGAAAGTCGTTATCGGGTCCGTAACCGATACGATTGGAGTTTCGACCGTGCCGGACTGGTCTCCAAAAAAATTCGCATTGGCACCAAACTCAACCTGCGGGCTCGTCGAGCGCATCAGTTATGACCTCACAGGTCAAGCGGTCGAGTATTCCAGAAATTGGTTCAATCACGAAGTTTGTCGGTACACGAACAGACTTGGAAAAAGGCAAGCATAATGACAACACAATATGGCCTTATCGGTTGCGGCATGATGGGGATTGAACATCTACGCAACATTGCACTGCTCAAAGATGCAGAAGTTACAGCAATTTTTGACCCTGATGACACCCAAGCACAACTCGGCTTACAGATCGCCAGTCGTGCAAAACGGATGGGCTCTATCACCGAGCTCCTGGCGACAACTGATGTCGACGCTCTGGTAATAGCCAGCCCAAACCACATGCATATCCGTCAACTACAGGAAATCGCATCGCAGCGGACGCTTCCTATCCTTTGCGAAAAACCTCTTTTTACCGACCCAGACGACGACGCAGTGGTTGAAAAATTCCAGCAACAATACAAAGCTCCAGTCTGGGTAGCGATGGAGTATCGCTACATGCCGCCTATCACGGAATTTTTGGAAAGAGCCGAAGAGGTGACCGGCGGTATAAAAATGCTCACTCTCCAGGAGCACCGATTTCCGTTTCTAAAGAAGATTGGCGATTGGAACAGATTCAACACAAATACCGGCGGCACATTTGTAGAAAAATGCTGCCATTTCTTCGACCTCATGCGTTTAATCTTAAAGTGCGAGCCTGTTCGAGTAACCGCCAGCGCAAATCAATTTGTCAATCATTTAGACGAATCCTACGGCGGCAAAACGCCTGACATCTGGGACGGCGGGTACGTTGTCTTCGATTTTGAGAACGGCGCGAGAGCGATGCTTGAACTGTCCATGTTTGCAGACGGCTCTAAGTGGAATGAGGAGATCCATGCCATCGGGCCAAAAGGTAAAATTGCCTGCCGCATGCCAGGGCCACAGAGATTCTGGCCAGCTGACCTCGGCCCTTCTCCGGAGCCAGAACTCATTATTTATCCGCGGCACCCAAAACGCCCTGAAACAATTACCATACCTCTCGATGAAGCGCTCATCGCGGCGGGTGACCATCACGGATCGACCTTCTTTCAACACCAGAAATTCTTGGAGATGGTACGCACAGGCGGCAAGCCTGACGTCTCACTTGAGGACGGCAAGAGAGCGGTAAAGATGGGGCTCATGGCGCAGCACGCGGCCAGAACGGGCCAAGTCGTGGATATGAGAGAGAGCGCTCGCGTGCTGTGATCAACTTCGTTAAAAATCACTTCGACAGAGCGTCAACAAAAATCAAGATCCTCTTACCGGGACTTGCATTGGCCTGTCTTGTGGCAATGTCAGCGCAGTTTGTCGCGGAGCACAGCCAAGCACCCGCCATGTTGATGGCGCTTTTGTTCGGCATGGCGATCAGCTTCGTTTATGAAACTGACACATCTGTTCGACCGGGTATTGAGTTTACCGCTCACTCAATTCTCAAATTTGGAATTGTTTTGTTGGGCGCACGGATCAGTGTCGAATTTGTATTGGCGCAGGGATGGCAATCGATTTGCCTTATTGTCATTGCGCTTGTTGCAACACTGTTGTTTGGCTTGATTGTCGGGCGATTGCTTGGCCTCAGCCGCAACATTGCCATTCTAACTGCCGGAGCGGTGTCAATATGCGGGGCGTCGGCCGCTCTGGCGATATCATCTGTTTTGCCAAAAAACAGCGACTCTGAGAAACAACTCTTTGTGACAATAATTGGCGTTACCGGCTTATCGACCGTCGCAATGATCTTGTATCCAGCGCTTCTGGCGCAGTTTGAGGTCAGCGAAACAATTGCCGGACAAATTATCGGTGCGACCGTTCATGATGTGGCGCAAGTTATCGGTGCCGGCTTTTCGATATCTGATACAGCCGGAGACAAAGCAACCCTGGTAAAACTTATGAGAGTGAGCCTGCTCGCTCCAACTGTGATCGTGATCGCACTTATCATCCGGCGACAACACAAAATAGACGATCATTCTTTGAAACGTCCGCCCATTATCCCGATTTTTGTCCTCGGGTTTATCTTCCTTGCCGGCTTAAACAGCTTTGGCCTAGTGCCTGAGGATTGGAAAGTCCCCCTATCGCTATGCTCTAAAACAGCCTTACTGACAGCAATCGCTGCCGTCGGTATTAAGACAAATCTTCGAGAGATAACGTCGATTGGCTATGCGCCAATTATCCTTTTGGTGTTGGAAACAGTTTTTATTGCTGCAATTGGTACCGTTGGTTTTATTGTGCTGGCGAATTAGCCCAGGCAACACAAAATATGCCATCGCCCTCAACTCATCCAAGTGACGGCGCGCTGACATAAGCATCTTCTAAATTTGATGTATAAATGGTGCCCCCAGAGGGCACCTCAGTCGTATATCATGCAGGCGCATAATGTCTCAAGATTGGTAAATATTACACATATAAACAGATATTTACTATCTTGTGACGTATCATTGAGTTTCACACGATCTCATGCGAACATGTACATTTTTGTGTACATAGAATGAATGCAACATGCCTTACTCAAGAAGCAAGCTCACGGTAAAATCCATCAAATCTCTTCCTACTGGGACGTACGGTGATGGAGGTGGTCTTTCACTTCGTAAGACGAGTGATCGTACGGGTCAGTGGCTTTACCGATTCAGACTTCACGGGCGGCAGAGACAGATGGGTCTCGGAAGCTTCTCCAAAGTGAGCTTAAGCCAAGCGCGGAAGCTCAGAGACGAAATGCAGTCTCTTGTGATGATCGGCAAAGACCCAGTCCTTGAAAGGAAACATGCAAGGAAGGCAGCCAGCGCCGGTCTTGTGACACTCACGAGTGTTGCAGAAGACGCCTTTAGGTCGCGGCAAGCGGAGCTAAAGGAAGATGGAAAAGCAGGTAGGTGGTTTAGTCCTCTCAGGCTCTATATTCTTCCCATTCTCGGAGATCAGCCAATTGTCGAAATTGACCAGATAGATGTTCGTGATGCGCTCGCACCCATCTGGCACGATAAAGCTGATACAGCGAAGAAAGCGCTAAATCGTCTAAACATTGTCATTCAGCACGCAGCGGCCCTTGGATTAGATGTGGACGTGCAAGCAACACAGAAAGCGCGCGCACTATTAGGCAAGCAGCGCCATCGCCCGCAGAACATCCCGGCGATGCCCTGGCAAGATGTTCCTGCATTTTATGCTTCTTTAGATCAATGCACACCCGTGCAGCTTGCTCTTAGATTGCTAATCTTGAACCCTGGCCCTCGTTCGAAACCAATTCGATTCTTAAGACTGAATGATATCGATGGAGACGTCTGGACAGTTCCAGGCGAACTCATGAAAGGGATAAAAGGTAAGATCGACGATTGGCGAACACCGCTGTCGCCGGAGAGTACCAGAGTGATTGAGCTTGCGAGCCGTTTTGAGAGAAATGGGAACCTCTTTCCAAACGTATCTGGGCGGGGCGTTATCTCTGACGCCAGCATGAGCAGATTGATGGAGCGAAGAGAACTTACGTTTCGCCCCCACGGGTTTCGTTCGTCCTTCAGGACGTGGGCTGCAGAGAACGATAAGCGACAGGACATCGCTGAGTTATGCCTTGCGCATAAAATCCACGGCGCAATCGAAGCGAGTTATCTGAGAACAGACTTTCTAGACGCACGAAGAAATCTCATGAACGCGTGGGCTCAGTTCATAACTTCCAGCGATTGACTATAATATACGGCAGATAGACTTGATCGCTTCGACTTCTAAATCCCAAAAGCGGCCGTTAGCACGCCACCTATAACCCGCGCCGATCGTCTACAGCTCAATACTCTCAGCCAAAGCTAGAGCGTCCTCCACTTCCACACCAAGATATCTGACTGTGCTGTCAATTTTCGTATGACCTAGCAACAATTGAACGGCGCGAAGGTTGCCTGTCTTCCGGTAGATGAGTGTCGCCTTGGTTCGCCGCATGGAATGCGTTGCATAGGATAATCGTGGCAAACCAATCGACTTGATCCAGTCTTCAACGAGTCGCGAGTATTGGCGCGTTGATAGATGACGGGAGTGATCTTTGCGGCTTGGAAATAGCCAGTCATGATGATCGAGTGACTTTTGTGTGCACCAATCTTCAATGGCCTCTCTCGTTTGTTTGGTTATTTCAAACTGAACCGCGTTTCCCGTTTTGCTTTGGACGATCTTTGCGCGGCTTCGAATCTCGTCGCCCATCCGAACATCGGACACTTTCAAGCGTAATAAATCACATCCTCTAAGCTTGCTATCTATGGCGAGATTGAACAGCGCTAAGTCACGCTTCTTTTCTGCGAGTTGTAGACGAACACGAATTGCCCAAACCTGTTGTGGCTTTAGCGGCGATTTCTGGCCGATCAGCTTTCCATTGTTCCAGGGGATGAATTGCTGCGTGGTGACGTCGAATGGCATTGGACTTCCTTTCAAAAGTCCAATCGCTGCAACCAAGTTGCCAAAGCAATCGCGCTTTTTTGTCTTGAGTTCCTATGAGCCGCTAGGCCTCAATAGCCGAAAGCGTAATTGCGCCAGCCTCGGTTTCACTCAATTGAACTACGAGCGGTTGGCGCTATCAATTCGGTCAGTCAAAAAGGAATTATTCCGGCCTAGGCTTGATGCCCTCTTTGCCAAAAACGCCGTCTACTTTTAGGTTGGCAAAAATTGGTCCTTCGTCGGTCATCGTTACCCACGAGACGTGGTCCAGCCGTCCTGGGCCATCCTGGAGCCATACACCGCCGGTTGTGCCCATCACAAAATAGTCTCGATCTTTTTTCTGATTATACGCGTAATAGTGCTCGTGACCGGCGATAACGGTATAGTTTCGGTCTCTGAGCATCTCTTCAATGCGTGAGAATTCAGGACTACCATAGAGCCAAGCAGGCTTATGCATGAGCACCATTGTCCAGCGAGGCGTGGGATGGTCAGCCAGAGTTTTTTCGACAAACTCCACTTGAGCCTCGCTGATGTTTATTGCACCCGGAAGTTTAGGTGGCTTCGGCCGATCTCGTACGGCTTCAAGAATACGCGCCTGTGTACCCTCCGGATCTTTTGCCATGGCTTGTTCCATTTGCTGAGTCCGCGCCAGTAAGTCGTCAGGAAAGATGTAAGGAGGGTCTTCTGTGTTCAGTGCAATGAACAGCACGTCCTTATATATAAAACTGTAGTATGTTGCACCGTGTCGTTGTTTCCATTTCTCAACCATCAATTCATTGGAGAGATCATGATTTCCAGCAACGTAGAAGAATGGCATGTCGAGACTTTTTAAGAAGCCTTCAAACTCGGTCCACTCCTTATCAATTTTTGCCGGATCATCTGTGTATCCTTCGATAAGGTCACCAACGGAAATGACAAATTCTGGCTGTAGTAAATTCACATGCGCAAGCGCCGTCTGAAAAACACCGGGACGGTGACCGCCTGTTCGATCTGCAACAATCACGAATTGGAAATTGTCTGGATCGTCAAGAAAGGGCTGATCTGATCTTGGGACAGTCTCGCCAATAAGCGTTTTAGAATTGCCCGCGGGTGAGCAGGCGAACAACGTGCTAAGAAATAAAATCGTTACCGCCAGCCTTAGCATATTTGTCTTCCATGATGTTGTTCTGATGCGTGCCACTCCCCGCCGCTGTAGCAAACGGGGAGTGATTGCGGGAGGAAAGCCTAGAATCGTAGGCCTAGCGTGACGCCATAGGTCTGCGGCAGGCCTTGGGTCAGCCGAAGTCCATCTGAATGACCGGAAGGCCGAGCGCCCGTGATTGCGTATTCCTCGTCCGTTGCATTTCGAACCCAGGCTGTGAGTGACCAAGGTCCATCAATTGATTCAAGGCCTACGCGGCCATTGATCAATGTGTAGCCATCCTGAACGGCATCAGGTGCAAGCGTCGGGATAAGAAATACTTCACTGCGATAAGCCAGATCCGCGCCTACAAAAATTTCAACACCGTCAACCGGTGTGAAGGTATCGCGGTACTCGCCGCCAAAATTGAGCGTCAATTCAGGAGAGTTATCGAGGGTTTTGCCTGACAAATCCTGCTCGCAGGTGGGCGATTTCGAGACGGTTCGATCGCATGGCGCATTGGTGAAGCTGTCATAGCTTGCATCAATGTAAGCGATAGATCCATTAATCGACAATCTATCACTCAGGAGGGCAGAAAAATCTGCTTCCACACCCATTGTCTCTACAGATGCCGCATTTTGTACAATAATAGACGATGGCGGGAACCGAGACGTGACCTGAAAGTCATCATAGGTTTGATAGAACGCTGCAGTATTAAAAGTAACTCGATTATCGAAAGCTGTGCCTTTGTAACCCACCTCAAAGCTATCAGTGGTTTCCGGGTCGAATGTGAGACGCTCATCAGGCAAACAGAACGCTGCGCCTAGAATGAAACAAAGCGTTTCCTGTCGATTAAAACCACCTGACTTAAAGCCCCGGTCATATGACGCATAGACTAGATCGCCGCTGGCAAGCGTATAGGCCCCTTTCAAGGACCAGGTCCACTCGTCAAATGTCTCGGTGCGGTCGTTGATGACCGGGAAGACCGCGATCGTCTGGTTCTGATATTTTTTATCTTCGGTATAGCGAAGACCGCCCGTGACCGTGAAAGCGTCTGACAAATCGTACGAAACATTCGCAAAGCCGGCTATGGTCTCGCCTTCAATATCGGACACGATTGATGTTCCCGGACGTTGTGGGCGCCCTTCGAGCGCGGCGAGATCTGCGCCGTCAAAACTTGTTGTCGGGCTGAATGTCTCCAGGTCCTGATACCAAAGTCCAACCACATAAGAGAGGGGACCCTCAAACTCAGAGGCCAGCTGAATTTCTTGAGTGAAGGTTTCTGTTTCCGGCGCACTTGTTATTGCTGCAAGAGAGAGCTGGGTGCCGTCATTATCAGCTGGCAGAAATGCTTCGATTGTCTCCTGCGCAGTGATTGATGTCAGTGTATGATTTGGCAGATCGATTTTCGCCGTCAGGATATGACGCTCAACAGTGTCTTCAGCAAATTGCTCATCCTGAAAAACTTCCCGGTTAAACGGTGCGATTTCTGGAAGTGTCACGCCAAGAGACGCGGCAACATCTTCCAGCGCTGCGCCGCTATTAGCTCCAGCGCGAGATGAATCGAGCGTGCCGTAACGCACAAGCGCCTGGTCAGCGCGGTAGTTTGTTTCGGTAAACTCACCCGAATAAGTTACATCGAACGCATCAACGGGTGTCCATCGAAGCTTTAGGCGCGCGCCCTCGCGATCCTGATTACGCAAATCTTCGCCCGTGAGGCGGTTTTCAATGTATCCATTGCGGTCGGCTGTAAATCCAGAAATGCGCGCTGCAAGCTTGCCTTCTATGAGCGGGATATTAACAGAGCCGCGCCCCTCGAAAGCACCAAAATTACCAAATCCGATCTCGGCGTGGCCTTCATAATTCTCAGTATCGGGTGCTTTCGTAATAACGCGCACAACGCCGGCTGTTGTGTTTTTGCCAAACAGAGTGCCTTGCGGCCCGCGCAGAACTTCGATGCGCTCAATATCCATCAAGTCGGTGAAAACCGATCCGATGCGCGGCTGGAATACGCCATCAACAATTACGCCAACCGATGGGTCCACAGAGGAAAATCCTGCAGAGCCAACCCCGCGGATCCGTATTGAGCTGGAAGAGTTGCCCTGATCTTGCTCCAGGTAAAGGCCTGCCACGAGTTCTGTAACGTCAGCGAAGTCTGTGATGCCGCGCTCTTCCAGCGTATCGCCCGAAACGACAGAAACGCTAATCGGCACGTCCTGTACGTCTTCCGCCCGTCTTGTTGCTGTTACCACAACGGTTGGCTGAACGAATGTCTCGTCTTCTGCTTGCTCCTGCGCAAAAGCACTTCCAGCAAACGCTCCCATGCCTAATAGCATGCTTGCCGTTCCGCCTAATGCATACTTCCAATGACTCATGATTAACCCCTTCAAGCTAGATTGGAGCGGCGCTTATCAAACAAATGTACAGTTTATGTGACGGTTCTGGCGGTTATCGATATTCAGTC
Source organism: Hyphomonadaceae bacterium (assembly GCA_965263325.1). Taxonomy (GTDB): domain Bacteria; phylum Pseudomonadota; class Alphaproteobacteria; order Caulobacterales; family Hyphomonadaceae; genus CBDHGY01. The sequence continues at coordinate 762,910 of CBDHGY010000002.1, forward strand.
GCTATGGACGAAAACATAACAGTTTCATGACCACAAAATTGATATCAGCCCTGGGGTGAAATCATCAACAAAAACAGATGTTCAGAAGGTCAGGCGTTCATCAGTCTTGACAAGAGAAGGCCTGCTTGTGCCTCAAAGTCCACACTGCTTCGAAATTGCTCTGGGGTCACAAGAATCAATGAGACCGCGGATGTCCAGAGTGCAATTGAGGCCGCCTGTAAGCGGGTAAGTGAAACTTTGGCCTCACTCGCCATTTGATACGTTAAGGCGCCGCGCTTTCTTCGCATTGCCAGCCCATACTCGAAAGGGATCGCCTGGCGAGCCGCAGCAAGAGCGATTTCAGCCATTCCACGACTGCGCGCAAAGTGACCACCGCCACGATTGGTTTGATCGCTCAGAAATGAGGTGAGGCGGTTCTCGAAGCTCTCGTTAGTTCCTCGACTGGCATCGCGCATATTAACGTTGTCAAAAACATGCTGAAATCCGGCTATGTACAAATCACCAATCGACGGAAAGTGATAAGTTGTGGCCGCAAGAGATGTTCCGGCGCGTTTCGCAACGCTGCGATTGGTGAGCGCCGAGATTCCGTCTGTTTCAATAATCTCAGCAGCAGCAATTATTATGCTTCCCTTTGCTGTTGCATCTTCAGTTTCAATATCGACTGGTTTCTCCGGAAGAAACTCATAAAACTTGTTTGAGAGGGCCACTATATCCGCTGTTGATCGGTCAGGGCCGAGTCCGGTCAAAAGATGCACTGTCTCAATAAAGCCCGCCGCCGACAGCATACGGTAGGTTCCGTTCCAGGCGCAGCTGCGCGCAAACAAGCCTTCAGATAAAGAATATAATGTCAAAAAGTCGAAAGCTGTCTCACTTGCACCAAAATGGATTGCCAACCGGCGCATGCCGGCTAGCCTGTTCGATAGCCAGGTACTGAAAATTGCTGCCAATTCTGCGTCTTCTCCGGCTGAAACCCAAAGCTCGCATAAGGCCAGGTACTCCGTGCCGCCTATCGCTCCTTCACCCTCGCAGAGCGCATATAGATACGGACCCGCGAGCGAAGCTGGCACGTTCATATCTATGCATTCATCAACAAAATTTGTTACGCGTGTTTTGTCGAGCATTACGGCGTGTTCGAAGCAGCGCTTCATCAATGAGGATTTATCCCCAAAGCCGCTTACCAAAGCAGAGACCGAGCATCCGCTTTGAGCTGCAATCTCTCTGAATGTCGCTCCTCGAGAACCGCGTTTCGACACCAATTCGAGCGCAGCATCTACAATGGCACTGCCATTTCGGATATCGGTGGTCTGTTCTGGGTGCGTCATAGGTCAGGCGAATATAATCGCCCAACAGGTTTTGCAACTGTTGCACAGTTTGCAAAATGAAAGAGTGCACACTCTCCAACAAACCAGATCAACAAACAACGAATTTACGTTCTAGGTTCGCGTGAGAGCGGTTAATAATGTCAGAGACGCCGCGCTGTCTATATATGAGCGGCGTATGACCCTTAGTGGGGTAAAATGGACGATGTCGGTGACTATTCTTATGTCTGCAATTGCGCCCCGTTAAGTCCAAATGGATTCTACCGAAATCACCCGGTTGTCCTTTCGAAGAATATAAGTCAAAGTTGCAAGCGGGCTAAGTGGAGAATGGGTCGTGGATTTACCAAGCAACCTTGTCGAAGGGGAACGCGCTCGATTGTTCCCGGTTGTTTCCGACGGTTCGGGAGAGAAACGCGCGACATCAATATTTTTGGCTTGCTTAACCAACATAGACCCATTTGCGCGAGCATTGCTTAAGAACGTAGGGGGCGGTGTCAGCAAACGCTCTAAGATAAATACCTATACGGAAGTTAGATTTTCGAACGAACCGGAAGACCTTCACAACAGACCCGATGGCTTAATCGAAGTAACCACTCGGGGAAATTCGTGGGGCGCTTTAGTCGAGGCAAAAATCGGAAATTCAAAGCTGAATTCTGATCAAGTGGAGCGGTACTTAAAGCTTGCGAGAGCTAATGATCTCAAGGCCGTGATCACCATTTCAAATGAGTTTTCGACGAACGAGCTTGATCATCCTGCCGGAGTAAACAGAAACATGATCGGTTCACTGGATTTGCGCCATTGGTCTTGGATGCATGTTTTAACTGAAGCGGATATGCTTATCGCAAAAAACGAAGTTGACGATCCAGAACAGCGATTCCTGTTAAATGAGCTGAGACGATTCCTCAGTCACAAAAGTGCTGGCGTTAAGGGTTTCGACAGAATGCCAAGTTCTTGGCCGAAGATCATTGAAGCGGTGGGAAATGGTGCGCCCATCAGAAAGAATAGTGCGGAGTTACACGACGTCATAAGCGCTTGGCATCAACAGGTTCGTCACTTGTCACTGATGCTGTCGGGAACGATAGGAGATCCGGTACTAATTAAATTATCTCGAGACCACGCACGTAATCCGAAGCATAGACTAAGAGATGAGATGAAAACGTTTTTGGACGAATCTACGTTAAAAGCCTCCCTTGATGTCCCAGAACATTCGTCTCCATTAGTCATTGAAGCGAACGCCAGTACGCGGCGGGTCAGAGTTAGTATTAGAGTAAAAGCACCCACTGATATGCAAAGAACAGAGACCCGCGTAAATTGGTTGCTTAGACAAATTGGAGGTGTCGCCTCAAACGACGTATTTGTTCGGCTGATTGTGCCGCGGCAACGTAACAACGAGCAGTTTTCGCTTAGCGATTTGCGAGCTTCGTCTTCAATTGTTCGAGATTCTGGAGTTCCAACCGAGTTGGAAATTGCTCAGGTACAGCAATTTGAAAACAAGTTCGGTCAAGTGACAGGTTTTGTAACGGAGCTCGAACGATTAGTGCCAAATTTTCATAGTAACGTTGTGCGTGCACTGCATATCAAATGATTGGATTTTGGTTTTTACCGTCGAGTGATCTGAGAGGCTACTTCGAGCTAAAGCAGTCTAATTCCTAATGTCTGGTAATGCGCCCCACTGAGACGCTCACTCCCCTACTATCGGAGGGTCGTTTCTCGCCAGATGCGGTCATAGAGCCGCGAAGTATAAGCGGCGGTAATATGGTGGGGAATTGACGCCGCGATCTCTGCAAATAAATACCACAATTACAGCGCTACTGGGGAGGCTTCGACCGAAGTACGAACCGCTCTAATTTATCCCGGCTCTGAAACTCAACGTGAATTGCGAACCCGCCGCCATTGCGCCTTTCGGGTTAAAGCAAACGTAGGTGACATTGGCATCATACCCTGCCACAGGCGTATAGCCGCAGTTGGAGAAATTCGCCGGTGCACCGGCGGAGGAGTTGGAATAAGAAAGATCGGTGCTTGGTGTGAATGTGAGGCCTGTACTGGTTTCCGACCAATCGACGACCAAGCCCCCAAATTCAGGTGTCATTCCATTAAAGAACAAGATCTCTTCTGGCAGCTGGTCAATCAGTTCAATTGAATCGAGATCGACCGGGCCAGAGCCGGTATTCGCCACGGTGAAGGTATAGATCACGTCTTCGCCAGGTAATGCGTAACCGCCCGGATTGGTCGCGCTACCATCGTATACGGTGACGGATTTCGAAGCAGTCAGGACGCCCAGGCCGCTCACGCTGATCGTACTGGTCGCCACATTAGACGAACCGCCATTCGGATCACCGACATTAAAGCCCAGCACGCGGTCGCCCGGCGTCGGCGTGGCGAAGGTGTTCTCGTAGGTTATGCTCTCGAAGAGGGCTTCCCAATCGGCGAGTTCGCCGGTGCCGCTCACGACGGAAATTGAGAAGTCACCACCGTCGCTGTCAATTTCGAATGTGGTGTTACCGATGGTGAAAGTTGGCACATTGGATGTGCCCACAATGAAGGTCTCGCCGCCGATCGTTACGATCTCGTTTCCGGTGTCGACGAAACCGGTGAAGGTTACATCGCTACCTGACACGAGCGTCGTATTGTCGGCATCGATGATGGAGACATCGGTATCGGTCATACTGATTGCGCCATCGCCTGCAGTGTAATTATCAGCATAGTCTGCACCGATCGCACCAGAGGAATCGTCGGAATCAAAGTCGATGATGGGCGGATCGTTTACAGGCACGACGGCGATCGTAGCAGTGGCGAGGTTCGAATCCGCTGTACCGTCGTTGGCAACGACCGTGATGATCCGGTCAACGGGCGACGGGTTTTCGCTTGTGTTCTCGAACGTCACCTCGGCGATTGCAGCCCGCAGCCGGTCGATCGCGATATTGCTATCGAACAGGATCTGGAGCTCACCGCTCGACAATTCGGTCACGAAATAATCGACTTCGCCGCCGGCGATCAGGAGGCCACCACTATCGCCGTCGCCGACAACCGTACCGGCAATACGCAACACGTCGCCAGCCTGCGTGTTGGTAAGCGTGATGGTGACGTCGTTGAGTGCCGTGTCGTCCGCGTCGGTCAGCGCCGTATCGCCAATATCGGAGATCGCAACCGCAGAACCGCCCTCGGTGAAGGTGTCCTGATAGTCCGCACCTGTCGCGCCGGAGGAATCGTCACCGTCAAGGTCGATGACCGGCGGCGCGTTAATGCTGACCGCGTAATCCTCAACCTCGCCGTCGGACGCGGCAGCGGTTGTGTCAAGGCCTTGCGTTGTCGACCAGCGGAAGCGGGCGAAGGTCTGGCTAGTGGTTGCTGTGGCGGGAACGGTGACGGCTATGTTGATCACACCGTCACCAGCTATCGCATCACCATTCGTGCCATCATCGCGGAGATTGGTCGCAATCTGGTCGTTGGTACCGGTGAAGTTGTTGTCACCGTCCCAGTCGATCCAGGCCTGCAGGTAGCCGCCTGTACCGGTGACGGCCACGTCAATCGTCGCGCTCTCGCCCCGGCTCAGCGCCGGAAACGTCACGCCGTCTTCGTCGTCAAGAACGTCAAGATCGTCTCCGGTTGCATCTGCGCTGATGACTGAAGCTTCATTGCCATCCAGTTGGTCGCCCATCCGAATACCAAGCACGATGGCGTGCGTCGCCTCCCCGAAGTTCGCTGGCCCGTCTGAGCGATCAACCGGGCGCACAACCGTCGTATCACGGCACATGAAGCCATCGTTCAGCGTGGCGGGCGCTCCGCGCCCCAATGCTACCGCCTCACCGGTATCAGGATTGAATTCGTAGAGCGTGCCGTCACTATTATTCACTGCGAAGAAAGCTCCGGTGGAGTCCGCAAATGCTGCTCCAAACGACACACCCGAAAAACCAGGATCGATTAAGCCCAAAGACTGCGACGCCCCAGTATTAGGGCTGAAAGCGTATATTCGCGGCGCTGCTCCGAAACCTCTGACACCAATGAAAAGGTTGCGGTTTGCCACATAGGCGAAATCCGCCGTTTGGTTGATATACGGGGTCAGCGTATAGCTTCCGTCGAGCGTCGCGGTATCGACATTTACGCGATAGATTGTGCCATTGTCGCCGTAACGAATATGAAGATGCCCGTCCGCGCCGAAATCGCCCTGGTTTGCCGTCTGACTCAGACCTGTGGGCAGGCCCGCAACAACACCGCGATCTGTCGCCGAGCCATCAGATCCGATGCGGTACAACGTATTATCATCGCCAATGCCATAAACATATCCGTCGGACGGTCGGAAGCCGCTTGCATTCAGGCGCTGACCCACGCTGCCTAAGACAATGAAAGACTGGCTGTTGAGATCCATCACACCGATCGTGCCGCTATTGCCATAGACCTGCCCGAAGTCTGGCGCGCAGCTGAATGTGGGCGGCGCGTTAATACTGACCGCGTAATCCTCAACCTCGCCGTCGGGCGCGGCAGCGGTTGTGTCGAGGCCTTGCGTTGTCGACCAGCGGAAGCGGGCGAAGGTCTGGTTGGTTGTCGCGCTTATGGGCACGCTGACCGGTACATTGATCGTGCTGGCTCCGGCGCTCGCGCTCTGTAAATTGGCCGCGATCTGCTCGCCCGCATCGTCGAAATCGTCATCGCCGTTCCAATCGATCCAGCCTTGCAGATAGCCATCATTGCCTGCGAGTTGTTGCACGTGTACCGAAATCGTCGCGCTAGCGCCTTGTGTCAGCGTGGGGAAATTGGCACCGTCATCATCTGCACCATCGCCCGAAGCATCGGCACTGGCAATGGAAGATGCATCCGCATCAATCGCTGCACCAAGCTGAATGCCCGAGATAATCGCGTGAGTCGTTTCGCCATAGGAAGTGCCCGAAATAGGCGCATCTGAGTAATCAAGTTCGTTAAAACCAAAATTCATTTCTGTGGCATTGGTTAAGGGCGAGGCCAAAACTCCGGAAACTTCTGACGGCGTCCCGGGAACATAAGTCGCGCTTCCGCCCAAGGTATCGTCGACCTCGACCCGATAAGTTGTCGTTGCCTCGGGGTATCCCAGGTTCGTAAAACTATAGGCACCATTGGCGTCTGTTTGAGTGGTCGCAATATGAACATCGTCGCTTGAATCTGCTGGCGTACCGCTATCCAGATAAAGAGAAACTGTGATTGATGCGAAAGTGCTCTCGGATCCGAATGAATCCGATCCATCCGCATCCTCGTAGACAGTACCAGCGATGTTGTTACATTCAGATGGCACGCCCTTACCGGAGCCGCCAATATAATCAGCAAGCCAATGATGCGCATACACAATCCCATCCGGTGGGAAAGTGAATGTGAGGGGCCCGCTCGGCGGCACAGACGCCGCACTATTGCGCACGGACGTCGTCGGCAGGTTAGGATATCGGTTCAACACATTCCCATCTGCATCAAGGATGGCCCAAACGCCATGCTGCACTGATGTAGACAGCGTAAATTGTATGCTACCCGCGCTACCCGGAGCGCCCCTAATCTGAGACACGGACCATAGTGCCTCACCTTCGCCAAAATTATTGTTGCTGGAATGAAGATTCGGTGGCTGGAAAGCAAAGGGCCTGAGATGTGAAGTATCCGGAACATCGGTGGCCGGGCGAGCAGGCAACCCATTTGCGTCAAGGGCCCATCCACCGGTTTCAATATCAAATTCCGGACTCGTCTCGCTCCCCTGACCAGACGGGGTCGGGGCGAAGTAATCATACCACTGATAGGATTGCGCGCTGCACTGACCATTCGGCAGCGTTGGTACAAATGGCATCTCATACGGAAAGTCTACGACAGCATCCATATTTCCGAGAGTAAGTTCTTTCGGGTTATTAGAGCCTGCAAAGGCGGGGATCTGGTTCGGATTTCCCTCGGACGTTGCGTAAGTGATGAATGCGCTGTCAAAGGTATCGGATTGGACGGCGTAACTTCCGGGGGCTACTCCACTAAAACTGTAGGTGCCGTCTAGCGCCGAGTTCGTTGTGACCGGGTTCGAAAGTTCGGAGTCCATGACGGCACCATCGCCGTTAGAGTCTGTAAACTCCCAAAGAGTGACTTCGACACCTGAGAACGTCACAGTCTCTCCAGTCGGATCGTCATCAGCATTTGAGTCTAGAAAAACAGTACCCGTAATATTCTGGGACGATAAAGTTACCGCCGGTGGCGGTGCCATAGGAATATCGAACTCCCAACTAAGTGTGAATGTGCCAGTGGCATTGCCAGAGCCGTCGACCTGAACATGATACGTCGCACCTGACGTGACGATCAGTGAGGTGGAGCTTTGGGTCCCGCAAGAATCGTCATTCGTTGATTGTTGGTTAAGAGCATTCACGGCGCTGCCGGTGAACGACTGTAAAGTGGTGTCAAAATCGGTGGAACCATCGCATGTTTCGAAGGTCAAAACACCATCAGCGGGCGCGGTCCAGCTATACCAGATAGAGTTGAGGGAGCCGCCGCCGTAAGTGGTCGGTTCGCCGGCTTCACTCGTAGCGACAACATTTGATGCGGTAACAGAGCCTGAATTGCCGGAAATCGTGGTACCGGGAAAGTTATCATCAGCCACGGCGGTGCCAGCAAAGGCTGCGAAGAAAATCGCCGCCAGTACCGCTAGCCGAACAAAGATTCTATCAATCATAATCCTTGCTCGATCGCCTGACCTGTTTGGCGCTTCGAATTGCCACGAACTTCGAATGCCTCGTCCCATACGGTATTGACGATCGAACCAGTTGCCCAACCTTCAACGCAATCCTACTAAAACATTGTATTGAAAAGCCTTAAGAAATTCTTAGGAATTGCGATGCTGACTTGTGTCTATTAGCGGCGATAATGAAAAGAATTTTGCATTTCGCCCGAAGTGCATTCTGGCCCAAGGGGACGACGATGTAGTGCAGAGCTGGAGGGCCACTACGCATCAAGTCCAAGCCCTCCAACGAACATGAGCCGTAAGACCCACAAGGGCCAAGGTGAGCTACCGCATCCTATTGTCGAAAGTAGAAGTCTAGCTGGAATCATAGCCAATTTGTCTAAAGGCAAACACCTGAAATCTAACAATGCTCTAACGGTGTTGGATGGCTTAAAATCTGTCCACTTCATCAATCAGGCGATTGAGGCGGTTTTCATCGATTTCGAAGAAATCCCCAGTTCGATTGATCGAGCTGGCGACAAGGAAACAATCTGCGTCCCTAAAGATGTGGACATTTTCGGCGCTGATGCCTGATGCAATAGCGAGGGGTACATCTCCCAATGCGCTTCTGAAGGACGCGATCTTTTGAGGATCAGCGGCGACACCTGTGCCTGGGCCGCTCGTCGTCACTACGTCCATGAATTGGGCGGCGGATATTGCAACGCGCTCGTTGTTTTCGGCTGAAACATGCGCTTGGTATTTGAAGGCAGTTCCCCCAAAGTAGAGCCCAGACCACCCAAATTGTTTGCGCTGGGTACCGAATGCCGCGGCTGGAGATTGAGCACCTACCGAAGTTTCAATACCGGCATTATCAACCCAGCAAGCGTCAATCTCACACCCACCTCGAGACAGACTTCCGAGCGCCGCAAAGCTTTCAGGTGGCGAATAGCCTAAAAAATTCACGCCAAGCCAGTATTCCGGCCAATTTTCTCGGGCCACTTTCAGTATCGGTATCAGTTGATCGCCATTGAAATGATGATTGATGAGAAAACATCCCGCCGCTCCGGCCTTCATCGCGCGCTTGATGTTTCGATCAACTTGTTCAGCATCCAGAACATGTATGACCGGGAACACGATTGGCGAATTCTTCCCAAAGCGCTGGCGAAAATCTTGGCGAGTGAGCATTAGTCACCGATGACAACACAAATCTACGGAGGCAAGTTACATTTGCTTATAAAGGAGGACGTTGAGTTAAACTGATTGCTCGGAAAATGATCTTGAGCTCAATGCCGGCGACTTTGATTGGCCGGGAGACCGGAATGGCCCCTCAATGAGACAGTCGAGCAATTTGCACGAACGATCTAAATGGGCCAAAGCTGCACTAATTGATGCTGAATCCTTATGTCTCCAATTGCGCCCGGTCCTGCCGTTCAAACCCGACTATTGTGGGGACGTTTCTCGCCAAAAGCGGTCGTTGCGTAAAAATCGCTGAGCGGCCGACTTGGGGCGAGTTTAAGTCGCCCAAAACAGTCGCGATCTGCTGAAATTCACCTTGTTTAAACTTGCAAACTGAATCCGGTTAGAACATTCATTTTGGTGCGATTATGAAAGACCACGAAAATGGCGGTATCCGAAGAGAGGTTGGCTGAGATACGCGAGCTGTCTAACAGCGAGCGCGTTGACCGTGTTGATAGCGGTAAGTTCACCGATGCGGATTGGGAGCGTTTTGACGCTGAATTACATTCTGAAACACTCGAGTTCTGTCGGACAAACAGCAACTCAGAGGAATTGCATGCTTTTGCGGACACATGGAATTGGGATGCCGGAACCGAACCGCTTCAAACTCTGCTGGATAACCCAGCATGCGAAGCAGCAACAGCACTTTTGATATATTGGAAAGCAGCACCTGAGTTTTATCGGCAATATGCCAATAGGTCTGCGGTTGAGGCGGCTTACGCTGATGTCAATCAGTTCGATTTTGTAAACAAGCTCGAGCGAAAATTCGTTGCCGGAGCGTTTCCAATAAGGAGATTGTCTTTTGATCCAAATAACGACGAACACTGTGGAGGACTTAAGTTTGTCGGCACATATGACGATTTGAAAGATGCGTTCGTCCGAGAACTACCTCCGGAAGTGTATGAGGCTGTGATCGGGCGTGATCAATGAGCTCTGCCGTTAGGAATTAGCAATGAAAGAGCGACCGAATTAGGGCGGATTAAGCCACTCGTCCAATCGATGTTGACCGACCGCTAAGGGCCAATTGTTGTCATTTTCGACGAAGCAATGTGCGCATTGTGTGAGACAAATCAAGACGCTTTAGTTAGAATTGCTTTTCTGATCTCTGTCCCAATTCCCACTTAACGCCAGTACCATAATGACAGGGGCAACAACGCCAAAAGAAAACAAACTGATCGCGTCGAGATTTAAAAATCGAGATAAAATTAACAAGCTGATTGAGCTTAATATTACCGCAGTGATAGCTTGCAACGCCATCCACTTAACTTTGCTGATTTTATCCGACCATCTAGGACGAACACGGATTTGGTCATACCAACCAGAGAGTTCCCGTTTCGTAAACATAAATCAGATATATGAGTTGCTTTGAGCGCATTCAACTCTCGAATGGCTCAAAGGAGAGAATCTCAAACCGGTCGCCGCAGCCTCATAAACTGCGCTGAATGGCCAAAGTTGTTCGCATGAATCAACCTAGCGAGCGTCTGACACCACTGAAAGTCGCCATTCCCAAGAAATTCCTTACGACTGTTTTTGCGCCCGAAGCGGAAGAATACCTCACGTCTGCACGACAATCTGCGAAACGCGCAGCAAATCTGAGACCTAAACTCGCAGAAACCCACTCTGCATTAGGGTGGGTGGAGTTTTTCGGAGCGCTTAACATTTCCGAAGCAGATCCAGCGTTTGAAACGTCGCTTGAAATTGGATTTGGAAATGCATCCATACTTTCAAGATATGCCCTTTACGCTGTTTTTGTGGGGAAACAGCAGAAAGCAAATGACGCGATTGCCAGGGCCTTAAGTCTCGATCCGCTAAATGCCTCCACACACAATTCAAGCGCCATGATTGATTTTTTCGCAGGTAACTTTGAACGCGCGCTAGAGAGTAGCGAAACTGCGCTAAACATAAGTCCAGAACTCGGCACGGGTTGGTATTGGCGCGCCATGTCCGAGGCACAATTGGGCCGTTTCGAGAATGCCCGTACGAGCTGTGATAAGGAGCCGCTTAGCGATGCAAAATATGTGTGCTCTGGCGTGATCAAAGTGCTTTCGGGCGATCATGAAGACGCCGAAAAATATATTCAGAAATTGGATGAAGAGTATGGCGTGTCGGCATCGTATCAGAAGGCACAGCTTTACGCTCAACTCGGCCGAGAACAAGAAGCCATTGAATCGCTAAAAACGGCTTGGAAAACAGGGGATGCAGGTCTTGCAATGATTTACTCAGACCCGCTCTTGCGACCTTTGCGAGAGTTTCCCGAATATTCTGCGTTGCTTTCAGATATTGGATTCGATAGTCCTTAACCATGGTTTTTATGAAGTGAGGGGATAATTATGAGAAGTCTGATTTTGACAGCGGCGTGTGGCTTCGTGCTTATGGGCTGCGCAACAAATGATGTGCCCGCTGAGCCGGAAGAAACTGCCGATGCAGCAACCGAAGAGCTGATTGATTGTGATCCTGAGGACGAAGATTGTGATCACACTGGATCAGTCATAAAGCCACCGCAGTAAAACGAATTAGTTGCGGAAAACCCGCAGCAAATTCATTCGGCGGCCTCGCCAGGACCGATAACACTTTTGATCCAGTCAGCGTGATGTGCGACTTTGGTAAACACACCTGGTCGCCCGTCTGCTTCACATTTTGGGGAGCCCCAGCTGGCGATTCCAACGAGCTTCAAATCACCTAATGCACTCCCTTGAACGATGGGTCCGCCGCTGTCTCCTGGACAGGTCTTTCGTTCAAAATCGAACCCACAAAACGTTCCATCGTGAATATCTTTGTGACCGTTCCAATAGTTTGATGTATTGCAAGACGCTGAAGTCAGTACATTTAGTCCTGCTTCACGAAGATTGTTTGACCTGCTTGCCTTCAAAGACTCTGCAAAACGACCCCAGCCGAACACGCGTACAGATTCGCCATCCCTAATGTCTTCTCCAGTTTCATCAATTTGGATATAAGTGAGATAGTCTTGCTCTATTGCTTCTGTGTCGCTGGCCGACAAATCATAGATTACATCGTTGCGAGCAGTCTCACTTTCGAACTTGGAAAAATCTAATCGCCGCGTTTCGTTCCCGGAGGCTCCATCCCAGAACCGGACAAAGCCGTTGCCGCCATATGTCAGTATTTCGTTCGACTGCGGATCGTATTTCGCACCATTGACATAACCGCCGTGATAGACGCGAAAGTCTTCATCGCCTGTTTCCAAATTCCATACTTGTACGGCTCCATTTTCCGCAATGGCTATGAGCCTATTTTGGTCAGGTATTGGCACCGCCGTTCGCACCGCAACAGTATGGTCGAGCGCAAAGCTCGCAATGCAGGCCTCTTCAGAATCTGCGCAGTTGCTCAAATTCCAAACAAAACTCCGGCCTAGATGGGCACCAGTTGCAACAAGTGTAGATTTCCCTGCTTGGACCCAGGATAGTTCACCAAGCCGATGTTCTATTTGGTGACTTTCAGGGAACTGGAGCTCGATTGACGGGGCGTTTTCTTCTTGCAGAGAGCGATAATAAAGCTGAATTGGGATTGAAGATGTGTTGCTGGTTTCGCTTCCCGGAGCATTTACGCTGTACACCAGCGCGGCCGCACCAGATGTGGAAACTACTTCGTTCAACGTTGTTTCGATAGGCACCGCTATTCTGAAATTGCCGCTCAATCCAGCGTTTGGAAGTACGCTCACACCAAATTGGTCTAACAAGAAAAGCGTGTCATCGCCAAGCAACCATTCTGGTCTACTGTTCGTGTCAATCACCATTTCTTTGGCGAACGTGTCCTTGTCAAAAACTGAAATCTGAGTGCCAGAATACGAAACAAAAAATTGGCCGTCCACAACATCGCCATTGCCAAGCTCGCCGACAAGTTCTGACTTCATTAGCCCCCCACTTCGAGAGTCGACCTTGTAAATACGCTGTGTATCACGGGAATGGAAAAGCAACCCGGATCCATCAGGAGTGGTGCCGAGGTATTTAGAATTTGGGGGTGTTTCTACGATGTGACGTTTGCCCGAAGCCAGATCGAATATAATATCCTCGCTAGCCGATCGACTGACTAACAAATGTGATTCATCGTTTAAGAGGTGGAGTTCGCTGAATTCGTCTTCAAGCGAAACATCAAAGTCTGCCAGTCGTTGCCCCTCGAGCACATCGATTAACACGACTTTCTGCTCGTAGTCCGAATAAGCAACAATACGCCGATTGTCTTTGAACAATGCTGCTTGGGTCAGATCAGGCAGCGGAATGTGCCTGTTTTCGATTTCTCCCGAAATATCCGTGAGGTAAATACCATCATTCGATGTGCCCAGAATTGTTTTACCGTCACCGAGCAAACCAAATCCTCCAAACACACCGGAGGACATATGCTTATTGGTTTGGTGATCGAAAGCGTGGAAGGTCATATCTTCAGTGAGCACAAGCCGGAACGCATCTTTAACGGAGGGCTCAATAGCGATTACTCTCGGCGCAGAGCGCGCGAAGTTGGACACTTCGGATTGGGAAACAAAATTCGGAGCGTTATTGCGTGGTTGGAGCTTGACCAATGCGATGTCGGCGTCTCTTGTCCTGCCGTCAGGGTTTCGTCGCACAACTTTTTCAACTTTGTACAGATATCCGAGGTCATTGGCGATGTCATTGATACCCAAGCGAACACCGTATTTTGTATCGACGCGGGGGTCGGGAAAACAATGCGCTGCAGTAACAACCCAATTAGGCGCTATGAGAGCGCCTCCGCAAATGTGCCGGACGCTCCAGCGAGAACGCCCCATCGCCCCCTGTTCTATTAGGTCTTTTTCAGTCGTATACTCCGGGTGCAGATAAATTTGTGCAATGAAGGGGGCGACGTCTTTCGGGGCAATTTCCAACACGCTGACATAACCACCGCTAGACCTGCAGTCCCAAAAATTCTCATCGGAGTCGGTGCAGATCATTGTGCTGGCCAGCTCCGAATTGCGGGACACTTCGGCCAGAGTGAGCGGAAGAAGTTGCTCCTGTTGGGACTGGGTCGACGTGATTTGGCAACCGCTGAGGCAAATGAACAAGACCAGCTTAATGAGTGTTCTGCTGTGCATTAGAAATTCCCCTCCTGCCACTTATGAACCCTATCGTTCCAGCCGCGCTGAGGAAAGCCGAAATGCAAATGCGCTCGCTTGCTATTCTCCAGAAGGTTGGTTTATCACGCTTCGGATCCAGTCTGCATGACTTGCAATGCGGGTATATACTCCAGGTTTGCCATCTGCTTCACACTTGCCGCCCCAGCTTGCAATGCCGACAAGCTTCATATCGGTTATCGGCCCTTGCACGACAGGGCCTCCGCTATCTCCTGGGCACGATTTTCGCTCGAGATCGCTCGCGCAAAATACACGTTCATGGATATCCTTTGACTTATTACCCCAGCGATCGGGCGCGCGGCATTTATCATTCTCCATGACTTTTAGCTGCACTTCTCGTAATTCACGAGACCTATGGTTCTGAATGCCGCGAAGTTCTGTTTTACCCCAACCGAAGATTCGAACGGACGCGCCGTCCACAAGTCCCGCCCCTGTGTCATCCAGATCTATCGCCGCCACAGATGTTTGACTGCGGGGTTCGGACCTCGCCTCAACCCTTGCTGACTTTTCCTCCGCGCTCTGATTGAAATCTATTCGATTGACTTCGGTTTCTGTTGCGACATCCCACAACCGAACATAACCGTTATCGCCATAAGTCAACAATCGCTGGCCGTTTTCCAGAAGCCGTGCACCTCTGACCCGGCCGCCATGATAAACCGCTCCAATTCTGGTGCCGGCAGCCACATCCCACACCTGCACGCTGCCATTTTCGTTCAACACCAAGAGAAATTCATCATCTTCTAAAAATTGATAGCCTGACACTGCCACACTATGATTGAGTCTGCGCTCCGGCTCGCAGACCCCAGCTTTATCCACACAAGTCTTGAGATTCCAAATGCGGGTAACCCCATCTGCGCTTCCATGCATTATTGCGCGACGTCCTTCAGCCACCTTCCAATTTTGGGAAAGTGCATAGGCGATTGCCTCCGGATCGGAGCGTTCGAGGGTCGCGAGCCGCTTGCCATTGGACAAATCCCATACGGATGTGAATTCGTCTAGGGGTTCCACCATTCCGCCGTCCACACGTTCGAATTTAGTGGATCTAATTATGGCGGTGTTGGACTCGTCGAATATCTTCACATCGTTGATGAATTCATTCTGCAATGAAATTCGCCCTATCCGCTGCATACTCGCAACATCCCAAATATCTGCGCGACCCCAGTCGTCAATTCGCACCAATGCTCGGGCACCTTTTGAGTATATATGAGCGCGTGCTTGCTCAGCGAAATCGTAGGTGGGAAACTGAGCGATCGGCTGACCGGACGTGACTTCGACCAAAATGATCTTATCCTGAGCTATCGAAAGGATGTATGAGCCATCCTCTGAGACTTGCGGTTCTATAACACCGGTCAATACCTTTGTGATCAAACGTCCATTTGCATCAAAAACAGAAAGGTCACCGCGTGCGCCTCGAAGCACGAAACTGTGTCGGTCAGGTGATACATTTTCAAATTCTTGCCCGAAGGCACCTTCGATCATGATACGAACACCCGTCTGAACATCATAAAGAGCCGGTGGCGATTCATTAGAGAGAAGTGTTTTGCCGCCATTCAGCGGAGTAAATCGAACGGGTAATCCTTCTCTTTTGATTTCACTTAACAGCTCTCCGGTATCGATATTCCAAATTTTCGAAATATCTCCTTGGGTGATTAATAAGCGCTCTTCCGGAAATATATCCATTTCATACAGAGGTTGATGATTGAATTCGATTTCCGGCAGTTGATCATCAAGCGAGACTATTTTTCCGCCGAACCTATTTGCTGTAAATAATCGGGTTCTATTATCGATGATTTGACCGCCCGCATAAGCATCTAATGACACGCTCGCACTCCACTGTAGTGGATTCCAAATATGTGCTGATGGACTTTCGATATCATCCCCGGCACCTAGAAATACGACCCATTGGCGATCGTCCACAATCGCGACATCCAGTATAGGTTCGCTAGCTATCTTAAAGTTACCGGTCTTACTGTAGGAAACGGAACGCCCGTCGCTGCTTTCAGTTTCTATACGCACGAGGGCTATATCATTCTCTCGCGTGTCACTGCCTGGGTCTCGACGAATAACTTCCTGAACCCGGTACAACGCCCCTTGATCATCGCTTATGTCGCCGACACCTAGTCGCACGCCGTATTTATCGTCCAATTCAGGATCTTTAAAACAGTGTGCCGCTGTCGCAATCCAGTTTGGGGCGATAAGCGCTCCGCCGCAAATGTGCCGTGCACTCCAAATGGGCAAATCTTGAATACCCTCTTCAGCTAAATAGTCTGCGATATAATCTTCTGGTGTGAATTCCGGATGAAGGTAAATTTGCGCCTGGAACGGAGCCGCCTCTGCTGGAATGGGAAGCCCATGGGCCGGAGCTTTTGCTCCTTCTTCGCACCACCATGCATCCTGCGCTGTTTTTCGACAACGTTCCACCCAACCCGTCTTGCCAACCACACGATTGACGTCAGCGAAGCTCAGTGTGGGAAGATCGACCGCGGGAAATTTGCTCTTCTGTGCAGTATTTTCCAGCGCCCGGTCACTAGGCAAACTGAGGGAACCACACGCTGACAATACCAACACCGCAAAGAGTGCGCTCATGAAATTTCGTACCATTACAACTCGTCCCCACGATGAATGTGCCCCGCATCTCCTATCACCATTCTAGGAGCAGCGAAATGTAAACTAAGTCTCGTCAAGCAAGCTAGCTGGCTGACTTCCAACAAAACAGCGGGTTCGCAGCGGCTGTTTTATTTGCGCATCGAGCGGGCGCGGCATGCCGAGACCCTCGATCTTATGTCTGTTGTTGCGCCCAACTGAGCCGAACACTCTAGAAATTTGTAGGGACGTTCCTCGCCAAGATCGGACATACGAATGATCCAGTTGAACGGCTGAGGTTACTGAAGACGGTCGTCTGAGCTGCTTAAGATCAGGAAGCCGACATTGTGTCAGTGTCTCGGTTGGAGTGTTTTTCAGGCGCTCTTACATTGTCTGCGCGCGGCTGAACGCCCGAAAATAGCCCTACGAAATCACGATAATTGCAAGTATGCGAAAACTCGCCGACGACGGTTTAGTTGACGACTGACAAATGCGTTGGCGCTTAACGCCGTTGTACGCCAACCTTCTCTAGTCGCCAACGCAGGGTGTCCATCCGGTCCTGTCCAAAGAAGGGCTCGCCGTTGAACACCATGGTGGGGACGCCCCAGCCACCGGCCGCTTCCAGTGCGGCATGGTTGGACTCGATTTCGGGCATCGGATCAGTGGCCGCAATTGCCGCATCAAGTTCGGCAAGATCAAGCCCTGCCGCATCTGTCGCCTTTGCCAGTTTGCCGCCTTCGTCCCAGCCGCGCTCACCGCCCCAGATCAGGTGCGAGATATGGTAGGCGAATTCCAGCCCTTTCCCACGCCGCGCCGCTTCAATGCCAAGGCCGGTGAGACGATAGATATAGGGCTGTTCCTCGGCTACTTCGAACGTCGCCATATCCTGAACGATAGGATCGGGCGAAGGGCGATCAAACTTCATGCCCAGGAATTCCGCGCGGCGGAACGCGTCAATTATAATGTACTTCACGCGCCGCTGGTCGCCAGTGAACAGAGTTTCCTTCGTGCGTACAGCGATAGGCAGCACCGGACGAAGCTGCACGTCCACTTCAAAATCCTCACGCAGACGCATCAGATCCGGGGTCACGAGATACGAGTATGGACTGCGAAACGACCAGAAGACGTCTACAGTATGGGTCATGCTGGAGCTCCTTGATTTAGATTACTGCAAAAGTGAGATTGTCGTGTCGGGATTCAGGTCCTCACGCGGATCGGTCACATGACCGGCCGGGAAGAAAACAGATTTCACAGCATCGGTCGTGCCAAGGCAAAGCAGATGGTTATTATCGCCATCCTTAAGGTCTGCGAGCGCGAAAGGTGTGATTTCGGCCGTTTTGTCATCAGCGCCGACGGTTGTGACTTTGTACAATTTTCGCTCGTTATCATCTGCTGGATCGCCGCCGGGCTTCGTGATGCCGCCGCTCCATGTAACACGCACGACTTGCTCGGTACCAAACGGGCATCGGCTTCCGCCGCCCCACGGGAAGCTCGTGGCCTTGCCGCCGAGCTCCCACTGAGTTTCTGGAACAATCTCGGCCCAAACCATGGTCGGACCGGCTTCAAGCGGTGTAGCTTCCGCGCTGGCCCCCTTGAAATTGACCGTTCCGTCGAGCGAAAGCACATTGCCGACGATCTCGACGGTGACAGGCTCATCTTCTGCGCTGCCATAGAAACCGGCGAGGAGCGCTGTGCGCAATTCACCAGGATCGCTGGCCGGGTCGAGTGTCAGACAGGTGACAGGATTGATTGCGCCGGATTGAGTCGTGATCTCAAAGTCTCCGGGCTCAAGCGTCGCGATATCCACCTCATGGGAGAAGATAACTGGCATACCGTCAGCCCCGCCGGCGCCCTCGCAAGCGACGCGATCTGTGATCCGCTTCGGTAAAGCGTCATCAAGGCCGAAGAAGGCCGAAATCAGTTCGGCGTCCCGGCCATCGGCATGGCTGCGGTTCGTGACGCTGGCCTCGGTCGTGTCGGTTTGCGAGTACGTGTCCAAGGTGCGCTCATAATTCGCGGCCCTCTTTGCGAGGCTAATGCTCTCGCAGCCAGCAAGCAACATTGCGCTAGATGCAAGGATTAAGGGCGTTCGTCCCCCCGAGAAAATCGATACCATATGTTTTTCCTGCTGTTCGAGTTGTAGGTCGAAAGGTTTGGGAAGCAGCGGTATCTCGTTTCAGAAATACCTCATCCGCAAACCATATCGCCTTTACTAACGTCGACTACCGAATGTTCTCCCCCCCGACCGCCCGCCGGAAAAGCTTCGCGATCGATCGGCTTTGAATGACTCATAGCGCGATCGTCCACCGGTCCGAGCTGAGCGGTCACGCTCCAGCTGCTGGAGATCGTAATCCTGCCATTGGTTGCGTTGCGCGTTAGAGAAACGGTCGCTCTGCCCAATCGACGAAGCATCTACACCTCTCTCATTCGCAGCGGACTGAACGCTGTCGCGGGCACCTGTTGTATCAACGCTGGACCATTCCCCGTTGCTGTTGGTTTCCCACTGGCCGTCTTCGGTTCGGCGATAGACATTGCCGTTCGCCCCGGCATAGAGGTCGCCATCCGAGGTCTGGCCGACCGTTGCGCGATTGTCGTAGTTGCCGACCTGCGTGGCCCGACCGCCCTCTGAAGTCTGAGCTTCGCGCCGGAAGCCATCCTCGGTGGCGTAGCGTTCGGTCTGGACCCAATTATCATCGCGCTGAATGACAGTTTCCCCCCACGCCTCATAGCTGTTGCTATCGGACCATTGGATCGCCTGGCTGGTATTCGTGCTAATATCATTGCGCGGATTATACGACCAGCCCTCGTAAACGGCCGTGTCATAGTCGTAGGCATAAGCGTTGCCGCCATAGCGCCCGGTATTGGGATTGTAACGATTGCTCTGCCCGTATCCGCCGTAGGGTCCATAGGCGTAGTGTCCATGGACATAAGTTCCGGTATTGACCTGATAGATACTCGCCTGCCCGTAAGTGTAGGGATATGGCGCGTAATAATAAGACGGGTAATAGGTATAATAGTAGGGGTTGTAATAGCTACCCCAGTAATACCCTGAACCGTACACCACGACGCCGCCGCTGACATAGCTATAGTGATAGCCGGGCGTGTAGCCGAAATAGATTTTCTCCGGTGTCGACTCATACACCTTCACATAGGTGACATGGTGTGCCGGTGAACTGGCCGGGATCTGGTACATCTCTGCCGGGATCGTATCCGTTACTTGCCATGGGCCGTTCGGATCATCGGCCACGAACCAGACAGCCTCGTGACAGAGATAATATTTCCCGTCCACACGGAAGACGTCAAAGGTAGTGTTCGTAACCAGATACACATTGACGCCTTCAATTTTCGCAAATTCAGGTGCGTCGCCGGCATAGATCACTTTTGGCGCGTCGATTGAGCGGGACACTTCGGCAGTCTGCGGGATCTGGGCTTGAGCGACGGCTAGGGCGGCTTCCTCCGTTCCCGGGATGGAGGCGCGGACATGGCCGCGTGGATGGCCCGCTGGGATGCTCTGGAATGCTGCTGGCAGTGACGTTACGCTCGACCATGTTCCATTAAGGGAGGTCGCCTTGAACCAGCGGCCTGAAGTCAGGTAATAATAAAATCGATCGTCGGCGTTGAATACAATATCGCTGGACGTATTCGCTACAAACGAGAGACGTGTCCCCGGGACTGGTTCAAGCTCAGCGCCGCCTTTTGTGACGATCAGTTCCGCAGGCGCTGCGGCAACCAGAATATCGGGCATCTCTTCGGCAGGGATCGAGCCGCCGGGAATCGCCGCCTTTACGGCTTTCCAGCGATCCTCATCAGGAAGTGCGGATAGACCCTCCGGCGCTTTCGTCATGCTCCAAGGACCATCGAGTGTCGGGGCGCTTAGCCAAGTATCTCCGAGCAGGAGAAAATACTTATCCGTCGCATCGGAATGGAACAAGTCCCAGTTTGTATTGACGATAATTGACAGTCCCTGAGCACCTTCGACGGCCACCTTGATCGGATCTCCGTCTATCACAACCAACATGGTTGGCTTGGTGGCATAAAGAATGGTTGGTGGAGCGAGAGAAACCTCCACGGATATGTCTTTTGCCGCTTCATCGGCCACATAGCCGAGGACGACGTCGAGGGGGATCGTCTCCGGCTCGGTCTTGATATTGGCACTGAGCGTCGTTTTCAGGGTTGCCGCCTGAGCGTCGTCAAGCTCTGAGAAGTTCATCTCCAGGATATTGCGGTTAAAGATTGTAACGAGTCGATTGTCCTTGTCGACGACCATGTCTGCACTGAACTTAATCGCTCCGTAGGTTGGTTGCCCCTCATTGGGTCGATAGACCGCCGCGCTCCAAGCCGTAAGTTCTGTAAACCCAGCATGCTCTTCAATCTGCGGCTCATGAACCGTGAAGGTCCCGTTCGGCAGCATGACAGTGCGCGGAAACTCTGTTGCCTCCGGTGCATCGTACTGCTGGGTCGCTCCAGGCTGAGTAATGCCTGCTTCTTGGGAACTGGCGGTTGAACCAGAATTAGTCGCACAGGCTGGGATAACAAAAAGCCCCAGTGTCAGCAAAACGCTGAGCGCGGTACTCTTGCGCAGCAGTCTATCAGTCATAATCGGCCCCTATTCGGTTGCAGCAACGTCTTCGCGAGAGATCCCGCACGTCGTCTCAATCTCTTCGATACGGGCGTTTAGCTCGCCCTGCGTGCGCCCGGTCAAAACGCTCGCACGGTCTCTATAAGACCCGGTTGCAACCCCTGAGACCGCACCGACCGGGGTGACCGTCTGAACAGCCGAAAACGCCCGCTCGCGACGTGACGGCATAGCCGCTTCAAGAGCCGCGATATCGGCCTCGGCCGACTCGCAATTCACGGGTTCGGCGAGCAAGGAGGCACGCTCGTCATGACTTGACGTGGTACAACCGACGAGTAGAGCCGCAAGGGCAATGGGAACGAGTTTCATTGTAAAGTCCTTTCGAATTTTCAGTGTAACGGTGCTTTGAGTCTTCAGGCCTATTTTATTGACTTAGACGCAAACAGAAGCAGGGTAATGACGACCACTTCGACAAAAATCATATCGAGCATGAGGTCGGCACCGTGAAACAGCCAGGCGATCAAGCGCCCAAGAATCGCGAAGCTGAGGAGCAGTATGGCTGGAAGGAACCAGACGGGGCTCCGGCTGAGCAAGCCAACGAGCATGCAGCAGCCAAGGGTGAAGAAAAACGAGGCAAGATCAGCGATCTGCGTGCTCAGTCCTGCCCCCTCTAATAGCTCCATGCGAAACAGTGACCCGATGAAATCCGGTGAGATCCACCAAGCGAAACCGATAAATATGAACGCCAATGCGGGTAACGCGATCGCGACTCGCAGCAGCAAATTTGACCCCTGTTTCATCGGTTTCACAACACCACCCCGCTCAAGCCTCTAGAACTTGACCTGTACGCCGAGGAAGGGGCCTGAAATGTCGGCCTCCACATCGGCTCGATCAAATTCACGCTCAATCGTGAGGTGGCGATAACCACCGACTGTCGACCACTTTTCATTGAACCGGTAACCAAGGCCTGCAGACGCCTGCCAGGTCAGATCGGCGGAATCACCGATACCAAAACCGCCCACATCAGCGTAAGCGACGCCATACCATTTTTCGTTAAAGCGTTGGTTCAAACGCGCCGCGATCAGCGCGTCAGCCCATCCCCCATCAAGCTCGAACGATACGTCAGGGGTGACGGTCTGTCCGCGCAAAAGGGTTTCGACCGTTGCATCCGTGTAGCGCAAACCGCCACCGATCTCAAAACGCGTGTCCTCATTATCAACCAGCGCATAGAGAGCGTAGGTGCTGAAGAGCAACATTTGAGAGTCAACTTCAGCTTCGCTGAATAGCGCACCTGTGGGGGTTCCAGCTTCAGCAGACACGTCAAAAAACTGCAGGTCGCCGATCAGGGAAACGCGACCCTTGCGGGCCTCAAAAGCGCCCAGAAAGGCGATGTCGAGTGTCTCAAGAATCTCGTCGAAATCTACCTCGGCTTCGATGTCGCCGACGGGTGTTTCCACGGTTGTTGATACACCGGGAAACCAGCCATAGGCCGTCGCAGTGTATTGCCAGGTATTTTCCGCTTCTGAACTTTGCGCAAAAGCTGCTCCCGGAACAGCAAACAACGCCAGTAGAGCCAACCATTTTGTCGACATTTTTGAATTCCTTCTGATCTTTTGTGCCCGTATGCGTGCGCACTTCAATGTACGTTCGGGCAAGCACCAGATATCAGGCTAAGGGGCGGCCTAAACAGTTCCAGAAAGGCCAAAGACCATTCCGTATCGGCCACTTATTAAAGCAACCATGGTCCTCAAGCCTGCATCAATTCCAAGGCCTGCAGAGCATGCCTTCAATCGTCTGCGGCTTGGTCTTTGAGGATGCGAAAGCCGACATGAGATGAGCTAAAATCTGGCTCCATACTGTCCCGAGCAGCAATCCGGTAACGCCGACAATAGGTGTCACTGCAAAGGTATGAGCCCCCTTTAATCGTGATGCGCGGGACATTCGGTCCATAAGGGCTCTCAGTCCACTCCCAGACATTTCCGATCATATCGTAAAGACCTGTCCTGCCCGGCTCAAAGCATCCGACCGGTGCGAGCCCTTCGAATCCGTCCTCACCAGTATCCTGAACGGGGAAAAAACCAGTCCATATGTTCGCGCGTGCGGTTCCATCGGAGCGTCGCATTCCCGAAAGAGGATCATTCGGCTCGAAAAGGCCGAGGCTTGCCGCATATTCCCACTCCACCTCCGTGGGCAGGCGACCGCCGGCCCAGGAGGCGTAGGCCCGCGCATCGTTCAAACTGATATGGACGACAGGATAATGGTCGAGACCTTCTAAATCCGAGCCCTCACCGCGCGGGTTTTTCCAACTCGCCAAGGGATCCAACCGCCACCAGGACATAAAGTTTTCGGGCGTTCTGCTCTTTACGAACAAAGCTGACCCGCCATTTCGTTCAGCCTCGGTGACATAGCCTGTCTCAGCTGCAAACGCCGAGAATTGACGATTGGTCACCTCGTGGGTCTGCAATTTAAAAGGCGAAACAAATACTTTTTTCGGCGGACCTTCCTCAGCATAAAGCGGATCTGCACCCATGATAAACCCACCGCCCGGAACATCCACAAACGCGCCCATAAGGTCTGCATTCAAAGGACAAACCAAGGGAGGCTCGTCGCTGGATCTGGGCCAAAACAGAAGGAAAACGATCGCGGCCGCTCCGACCAACAAGAGAGCGCTAATCACAAGGCGTATGGAAGAAATCATTTGCCGGTCCGATCAAAACTTAGGTCTGAAACAATTCATCAGAGCTAATGAAGCACATATTTGAGAACCGCGAGAAACGTGCCAAATCCCCCTGCAAAGAGGGCTCCAGCAATCGGTAACAACGGTCCATGACCTATCACCCAACCCACACGCGCTCCGAAAATCACCATAATCAGTATACAGTAAAGCTGCGAGTTGAGAATTGCTGCCTCGAGCGAGAGCAAGCCGTAACCAGATGCTAGCATCAAAAAGGATGGTAATATAGCGGCGAACAGAATGGGATGACTTCCCTTCCAAGCGGCACCAAGGGCTGAGAGGCGTAACATCCGCTCTCCGGTTTCCAAAGCGTGGGAAATCAGAGCCGCAAGGGCGCGAGCCAACGCCATGGCCAGTACTGAGCCGAACAGGATTATGGCAGGCCTGAACGGGCGGTCGATATTCGATTCGATTGCCATGAGAAGGCTTAGGACAAGTATAGCTCCATAAATTAGCCCTTCGGCTTCCTTTTCAAGTGTTCGCCATTTGAGATGCGGCAACCTATGATGGGTAGGCACTAAAGGTTCCTTTGGGTCGCCAATCTCTCAAGGATGCGGTGAGCTGTTTCGTACCCGCTATTCTGGTTCTGGCCGGTTATAAGATTGCCATCAATCGTGGTGTGGGTCGCAAACGGATCAAGCCAGGCATGCTGACACTCAAATAGTGCACCTGCTTTTCTCAATTCCTCTTCCGGATGTTTAGGCGTCACCGCTATGCCGAAAGTGTTTATCTGGTTGTCCGTAACACCAGTGACGCGCCGCCCTTTAACAAGTAAATCTCCGTCGAGGCCCTTTGCGCTCACCAATCCGAGTGCGCCATGGCAAACCGAACCAAGGATTTTTCCAGAAGCATTGGCGCGGGTAACTAAGTCTGCGAGGTCCTCGCTTTGTGCCAGATCATAGGCCGCGCCCCAGCCCCCCGCCATGAAGATCACGTCGTAGGAATTAGGATCAATATCGCTGATCGGTTTAGAGTTTTTCAGTTTGCCCATCGCCTCGGGATCGTTCATGAACCGCTTATCTTCGTCGCAGGCGAGGGGCCACGACCATGAACCCGGCTGGAGCGGAATCTCGCCCCCTTTGATCGAGGCCATGTCGACCTCCATGCCTGTATTGATGAAGGCATAATAGGGGACCGTGAACTCCGACCCGAAAGCACCGGTGTCGCGATTCTTCGGATCAAGTCTGCTATGGCTCGTGCAAATCACAAGGGCGCGGCGCCCAGTAAGATCGAATTCTGGAATTGTGTAATGTCTGTGAAGCCCCATCACTCTTAAAACTGAGGGGAGGGCAAAATAGAAGACGATCGCCAATACAGCTAAGCCAATCGCGACGCTAGCAATCCATTCCATGTCCGTCTCCATCTTGCTTGTTGATCAGGAGTGTAATTCTCATGGGACCGACTAGGCGTTAGCGCGCCGAAACAATGCACGTACCAGTTTAAAGAGCAGAAACAGGGCAAGCAGCACAGCCAGAACGAAGCCTACTGCGTGCGGCCAGTATTTGTTGACGACCTTGTTGACGAGCTTTTGATTAAGCACCTTCAGGGCAAAATCGTCAGGCCCAAGCTCAAAGACGCCAACCCCTTCGGAATAGGCCTTGTATTCGGCAAGCATGCTCTCGAAAAGTTCCGGATTCTGAGCGGAGAGATCGGTCGTTTCACCAGGGTCGACAGATAGATCGTGAAGACGCCACTCGCTGTCGCCCATGGGACGCGCATTCTTGGTGATCTTCCATTTTCCGCGATAGAGCGCGGCATTGCCGCTAACCTCGAACGCGAAGCTGTCGTCGGCATCACGGGTCATATCGGTTTCGCCAGACAGCATTGGCAGAACGCTGCGGCCGTAGAATGACGACGGATCATAATTGACGCCTGCGGCGTCTAGCAGGGTCGGTGTAATGTCTGCTACGTGGACGGGTGCCTGCTCCACACCAGAGTTTGCGATGCCAGGTCCCGCGACAACCAGTGGCACGCGCAGGCCGCCCTCGCTGGCGTAGAATTTATAGAGATTAAACGGCGTCGCCGAGACCGAAGCCCATTCAGGACCGATGGCGGTCAGGCTCTTCGGTTCCCCGAGATTTTCGTAGGATGTATCAAATCCCTCAATCATTTTTACAGCGCTGAGGACCAAGTTTGCCGCGCCATCGAGCGTCGTCTTGGCAGATTCCGGGCCGTTGTCCGAGGCGATGATAATGATCGTGTTTTCCAGGAGACCCTCGCGCTCCAAATAATCGATCAGTCGTCCAATGTGGAAATCGGCATTTTCCATCATGCCCGCGTTTACCTGCATCTCCCGCGCGGAGACCTTCTTCTCTTTCGGTGTCAGATCTTCCCAGGCACGGTGGCTTTCGGGCGGCGGTGCGAGTGTTGTTGTCTGCGGCACAAGGCCCAGCTCTTTTACACGCTCCAAGCGCTTCTGGCGCATCACATCCCAGCCAGCATCAAACTGGCCGTCGTAGCGATCAGTGTATTCAGCCGACACCTGGATCGGCATATGCAAAGCTTGCAGGGAAACGAATGCGTAGAACGGGTCGTTACGATCACCCTCACCGATATAATTGATCATCTTATCCACGAGCGAGCGCGAAGAGTACCAATCCTCCGGAAGGGTGACGGGCTCACCATCCTCAAACCACTCCACGGAATGTGAGCCTGGAAGGTAAGGTTTTGCGTCATAGTTTCCGCCGCCGGTCGCGTCCATTACGAACGAACGGTCGAAGCCGAAACGGTTTGGCAGATTTCCACCCACCTCGCCTATGCCCCATTTGCCCGTGACATAAGTCTGGTAACCCGCCTTCGAAAGCAGGCTAGCGATAGTTTCCTGTTCGTCATCCCACGCCATGGAGTAAGCAGGAAATTTGCGCATCTCTTTGGTAGCGGTTTCCACCAACGTGCCCATACCGACCTGATGATTGTCCATACCTGTCATAAGCATTGCGCGTGTGGGACCGCAGAAAGGCGACGCATAAAAGCGTGCGAGCTGAATACCTCTTTCTGCAAGCCCATCGATATTGGGGGTACGTGAGTCGCCACCATAGGCACCAAAATCTGTAAAGCCGACATCATCGAATAAAACGAACACAATATTCGGTGGAGACGTTTCTACAGGGGCCTCTATTGAGGTGACTTCAAATTCAGAGACGGTTCCCTCGGTGCCGTCTTGGGCATAAGCCGCTGGCACAAGCGTCAGCGATGCTGCCGCAGCGATCAAAGCGTTAGGAATGAACCGGTACATGATAGAGCCTCGACTAGAAAGAGTATATTCTAAGCTCAAGACTTATGGCTCCGCACTTTATCCGGGTAGCTCACCTTAGGCCAAAAACTATTCAGTTTTGGCCAACCGGAATCTCAAACTCGCCTCGTTTCGCGAAAGCTTTTAGGGGAACTTCCCGTCCAACGTTTGAAACTCCGCGAAAAATTTGAAGATGAATCAAAGCCGAGTTCGAATGCGATGGATTGTATCGTGCGGTTGGTCATGAGAAGCATCTCTTCAGCACGTGTTCTGCGGACCTCATCTTTCAGCGCTCTGAAAGATGTGCCCGCTTGCTCTAGTTGGCGCCGCAGACCGCGCTCCGAATAACCTGTCTCTCTTGCCACATTAGCGAGGCGCGCATTCATATGCTCTTGGGTTTCCAAGTATGCCCGTACCTGCGAGGTTGGATTGGTTCGGTCTTCCAGAAACTCTGATAATTGTTCACAAAAGCTGACGAGACGGGCATGGTTGATCGGGTCCGATCCGGGCAAAGTTTTATCCAAGAGCTTCGCCGCGACGACTATTTTGTTCGCCCGCGCCTTGAATTTTACGGGCACACGGCTGACTTCCTGCGCAATGTCTGCCCACCCTGTTGGTCGCTTGATGACAGTCTCTACCCGTTGCGCAACAATTGGCTGACGTAGCATATCAAGTAAAACGCGGTTAAGCACTGTTAGAGCACTGCCAATGACGAAATACGATAAGTTTCCCAAAGCAGTTTTTGGAATAATTTCTAGCTCTGCTAGATCTTTGTCAGGTCCGCCTAGATGCGCTCTAAACCTGAAGTTGATCATTGGGAATGTTACGTTTATGAAACGCGCAATTATGTTCAGACCGTCCCCAAAAGTTGCCGCGTTCATTGCAGCATAGGCTGGCGGCCCTATAAAATTGGGTTCAAACCTTGAGGCAATGCGTGGGCCAAGGTGGATGTCTTTGGTCGTGCGTAACGCATTTTCGACAAACCGCCTCAACGTTAGAAAGTCTGTCCGAAATGCCGGGTCCGAAAGCAATTCCGGGCGAAGGTTCGTTCCCTCAAAAAGATCGCGATCATTGTAGCCTTCAGCGCCCAATTCTCGATAAATGAAACCCAAGAAATTCATCGGTATGGCTGGAGTTTCTTCAGTGATGGGCATTTGTTTCCAAATCTCCCCCAAAAATCTGTAATTCCGAAGTTTCCAGCAGGACATTGTGTCAGGTGGAAAGCAGGAATCTAAGAAAGCTTACCGTCAACTGCATATCTTAATGCTCGCCAGATATGGTTGCAACTAAACGAACCGATTAAGACAGATGATGATAGCCCAATTGAACTGAAAATCCTCAGTTTTGATACGAACTGGGATAAATTTGGTCAGTTCGGGGCACACATAGACGTATTAGAGAATCGAAAGCGCTATACTTTACAGCTCAAGAAAGACGTTTTGGCCGCAAATGAATGTCAGCTGGCCATTTCAGAGCTCGCCTCATCTATGGAACTTAGCTATGATCAAATTTAGTTGCACCTACACCGGGCGCAAAGGGGCATGTCGCATGAGGTCTATATTTCGGACCATCTTGGTTTTCGTCTTTGCCCTTTCTTTCTCGCCTACAGTTTTGGCGTGCGACTTCGATGATACAGATGGCCCCGATGTGGCGCTCGTACTCAGCGGAGGCGGCGCTCTGACCTCGACCCAAATTGGCGTTATGCTAGTGATGGAAGAAGTTGGCGTGCCAGTCCATTGTGTGCTGGGCACGAGCATGGGCAGCGTGACGGGTGCCATGTATGTTGCAGGTTACAGTCCTGAGCAAATCGCGGACATTTACCGTGTTCGCCCGTGGGGCGAGATTTTCCGAGGTAAAGTCTTACGTAATGATCAGGCCTTCCGCCAGAAGGAAGGATATGACGATTACTTTACGGACTATTTCGCTGGCGTAGGCCCCGATGGATTAGTACTTCCGGGTGGTCTCTCGAGCATGAGCGGTCTTCAGGCGACCTTTCGCGACATCTTTGACCACATTCCGAACAATTCAGATTTCACGAGTGATCTTCGCGTGCCGTATCGTTCGGTTGCCATGAACCTCTCCACAGGAGAGGCCGTCGCCTTT
Source organism: Hyphomonadaceae bacterium (assembly GCA_965263325.1). Taxonomy (GTDB): domain Bacteria; phylum Pseudomonadota; class Alphaproteobacteria; order Caulobacterales; family Hyphomonadaceae; genus CBDHGY01. Next base: position 792,437 of record CBDHGY010000002.1, read on the forward strand.
GAGGGAGGCGATTTGGTTCAAACCATCCTGGCTAGCATGGCCGTGCCGGGTGTCTTCGCTCCGCGCCAGATCGATGGCGAATATTATGTAGATGGTGGGATGGCCGCACAACTCCCTGTCCAGTTTGCAAAGGATATGGGGGCTGACATTATCATCGCAGTCGACACGACATTTGAGCCTAAACGAATTGCGGGAACACCTTCAGTAACAACCACGACAAGCCAGCTCATCGAAATTACGGTTTACCGTAATCGGCAGCAGGATGTGGCGCGGCTGGGCAAAGATGATCTTCTAATTACGCCAGACCTGACCGGTCTTTCTTCGTCGGGCTTTACCCTGATCGATCAAGGCGTGGCATCCGGACGCGCGGAGGCGGAAAAGTACCGCACACGCTTGGAAGAGATTGCCCGCCGTGCAGCGCCCGCGAAAGATCGTGTGATTGATCCCTCCAAAGTGCTGGTCGATCAGCGCCCTCTGACCATTGCAAACCTTTCTGAGGTTGATGACGATCTTATCCTTAATCGCTTAGACTTGGGGACTATCGACCCGTCGGATCGTGAAACAATCGATCGCCGCTTGCGCAGTCTGTCTTCTTTTGGAGCGTTTGGAGATGTAGACCTTTCTCGCTCGCAGGACGGCCAATATCTGAAGATTGCTCCCCGAGAAATTGGCAAGAACCTGCTTCAGGCCGGTTTCCGAGCGTCCACAACATTTGATGGTGACGCACGCTACAGCTTGCTTGCCAGACTGTCCCGGCGGCCAGTTGGCAGCTATGGTGGTGAGGCGAGCGTCTCGTTTGAACTCGGCACAGATCTTGGCATTGCCTTGCAATATGACCAGCCCCTCGGCTCCGATGGACGCATATTTGTAAGTCCGCTCCTGCGCTATCGGGGCGAGGAAGTGCTGTTTGACCTTGGTGACGAGCGTCTCGGACAATATTACGAACAACGTGTTGATGCACGTTTGCGCCTTGGCCGTGAACTCGGCGATTGGGGCGTGGTCATGGTAGAAGGGGTGGCCGCCGCCGGCGATATCGATACAGTGGTGACCTCTGTTCCCAATCTTCTCCCGGGACGATCTTATGAGATTGGTGGCGGCGCAGTCTATTTCGGGGTGGACACGTTGAACCGTACCACTTGGCCGACTTCAGGGGTCAGCGTGCTTACTTCCGCAGAGTTTATGTATGATCTCGACACAGAGGAAGGGTCAGAAAAATATAATCTATACATCGCAACAGCCCATGACCTCGGACCGCTCGGTGTAAACCTGAGGTTACAGGCTGAAGGCATCGAAGATGATAGTGAGGTTCCTATCCAGATACTCAATCTTGGCGGCTTCAGACGCGTTTCAGCTTTTGCGGAGAATTCTATTCCAACAGATCAGTACACGCTTTTTACGGCAGATATATTTAAACGTCTGACTGAGTCAGAGGAAATCCTGAACTTCCCGATCTATATGGGAGGGACACTGGAATACGCGGACATCAGTTTCGACCTCTTCGAAGATCGCGCTTTCGATCTGACGACGTTCGCGGAGCGCGAAGAGGACCAGGGCTTCGCCGGATCGCTCTATCTTGGCGGCGACACGCCCATTGGCCCGTTCTATCTCGGCGTCGGTGCTAGCGAGTTCGGAGACACGGCTGTCTTCCTTCATTTCGGGCGGGCTTTCTAAATAAACGAAACTATCAGCGCAAACTATGAACTATGGAAGGGCCAGACTCTCATTATGAGTGAGGGACCCAAGGGTCTCAGCTCGGTGATGTGCCTTGCATACTCTTTGGGTAAATAGAAGGAAAAGCAATCTGTGAGCGTAATCACGGTGGAAGCACCTAATTTGCCTGTAAGTTCATTTTAGGGTCGAGCCGCGCCATTTAGTTTTTCATTCGAGTGACAATTTTGGGCCAGGAATGCCCTGCTGGCCACAAATTCTAATGTCTCTTAATGCGCCCTCTTCTGCCTCTTAGGGGTTGAGTGGGAGGGATTTGGGCTAACCGCTCCAAATTAGACGCGACGATTGATGCGCGTGGAGAGCACGATAGACGTCGTTGTGCGTGTGACATCGCCAATCGCAAGGATGCTATCAATATAGCTTTCAAGAGTTCGCACATCCGGTGCACTTATAACTACGATCAAATCAAATTCGCCACTCACTGACAGGACTTCCTCGACACCTTTGACATGTTGCAAATCTGATACGACTGAATCCATCTGTTTGACGGCGATTTGTACAAGAACATGCGCGCTGACCCATTGTCGCCGATAAGCTGCGGATAGGACGCACGAATAAGACTCAATTACGCCGGAGCCCTCCAGTCGTTCCAACCGCTTTTGGGCGGTCGAGCGCGAGACGTTCAATTCCCTAGCGAGATCGGTGACGCTGAGGCGCCCAGAGCGCTTCAGCACATCGATCATAGCGTGGTCTTGTTTGGAGAGATTCTTCATCATTTTGCCCAATTTGGTCTATGCGCACACCAAATTGCGTAAAGTTTCACATCATAATTGTCAATTTGTCCCTTACACGTGATCATAGGTTTCGCAATGTTGGTGCAAAAATTTGGAGCCTTCTATGAACCGAGATCATCTCTACCCATCCTACTCACCACCCGATCTTCAATTCGTTTCGGGCGAAGGGACTTGGTTGACCGCCAAAACGGGGGACCGGTTTCTGGACTTCATTTCTGGGATTTCAGTCAACACACTTGGTCACGCACATCCAGACTTGGTGAATGCTTTGCAAAAGCAAGCCAAGAAGATTTGGCATCTCAGCAATATGTTTAACGTACCGGGGCAAGCTGAGCTTGCAGAAAAATACTGTAAACTGACTTTTGCCGACCAAGTCTTTTTTACCAACTCTGGGACAGAGTCAGTAGAATGCGCGCTTAAAAGCGCACGAAAGTATCATGCGAAGAATGGCCAAGCACAGCGTACGACCATCATTGGCTTCGAAGGCGCGTTCCACGGTAGAACGTATGCGTCTGTTAATGCCGCAGGAAATCCTAAATATTTAGAAGGCTTTGGACCCAGACTTCCCGGGTATGCGCATGCGCGTTTCAATGATCTTGCGTCTGTTGAGGCCCTGATTGACGATACAGTCGCCGCAATCATTGTCGAACCCATTCAGGGTGAAGGCGGGTTACGCGCAGGGTCCGAAACCTTTTTAACCGGTCTGCGCAACCTGTCTGATCGGCACGGTCTCCTGCTCATTTATGATGAAGTACAGTGTGGCGCAGGCCGTACGGGTAAACTCTTTGCTCATCAATGGTTCAAGGGTGCCGACCCGGATATCATGGCAACGGCCAAAGGTGTTGGAGGCGGTTTTCCATTTGGCATGTGTTTGGCCACCAAAGCCGTAGCGCGCCATATGGTGCCAGGGACCCATGGCACCACATATGGCGGAAATGCTTTAGCCTGCGCTGTCGGTGACGCAGTATTAAGCCACTTGGCCAATCCATCATTTATGTCGGATGTGAATGCCCGGGCTGGGCAGTTGAGGTCGGAACTTCATGCTCTGCAAGAAGCTTTCCCAGATTTTGTAACAGACGTGAGAGGTAAAGGGCTTCTGACCGGGGTCGCACTGTCTGAAGACCTTTTAAACATGGATGTTCGCAACCACGCACGTGACGCGGGCCTCTTGGTTGGTGTCGCGGGAAATAATACGGTTCGATTAGCCCCCCCTCTCAATGTTACTACGGCTGAAATCGAACACGCTGCGAGTACATTGCGCGCTGTAATCGATCGCCTGATCTCAAGCGTTCAAGCGAAGACGATCGTTTCGGCGCAGTGACGAGTGGCTACCTTATCCGGCCCATTGCCTTGGATGACTCCAATGGCATGTTCGAGTTGAGTCGGCTTGCGGGAGCGGGGTTTACCAGCCTGCAACCAGACCGCGCATTTATACAAGAGTTGATCGAAAAAAGCATCGCTTCGTTTCAACACCCCCAACCTGATAGCTCGCAAACCTTTATGCTCGTCTTGGTGCACCTTGGGACCGAGGACCTGGTCGGTTGCGCAAGCGTGAAAACTGGGATCGGTCACAACCAATTCATGTGCGCCGACTTTGAGCTGCGAAACGCGCAAGGCGAAACGGTACTCGCCGATGAGAGATACGACATTCTACGCTTAAAGCGAACCCTACAAGGTATGACTGAGGTTGGCTCTCTCTTTCTGCATCCCGATCACCGCTCCAGCGGCGTCGGACGGTTCCTGGCACGATCTCGCTATTTGCTGATGGCCAGCAACCCTCAGGTTTTCGGCCATTCGGTCGTCGCGCAATTGCGCGGTTATAGCGACCAGTATGACCGGGCACCGTTTTTTGATGCGGTTTGGGCACCGCGACTGGGTTTGACGTATGAGGAGTCTGATGTCCTTCTCGCGCGGGATGGGGCTGCTTTTCTTCTGCAGCAGTTCGACGATCTCCAGCTTGATCTCAAAGATCTTCCGCGCGCCGCTTCAGACGCAATTGGAGTTCCACATCCTACCGCTGCGGGCGCGTTGAAGTTACTCCAACAAGAAGGGTTTAGATTATCATCACTCGTTGATTTAGCCGATGGCGGTCCGATCGTCATGGCTGAACCAGACGAAATCGCGTCCATAAATGACTTGGCCTCCATCTCCTTGACTGAAGGGCGCAGCGCGTCTTATGGCACAATCGCAATGCTCGCCCGTTTAAGCTTCCGCACTTTTCGCGCGTTTGTCGGCGGAATGAGGCTGAGGGATGAGAGCACAGTTGAGTGCGATCCAATGGCCATCCAGCTTCTAGATGCTGGATCGATGGCAAGAATCGTTCACTGCCCCCGCAATTTGGACGCGAAGAAGTGTCCTGCTCCAACCATCAAACCTACCAAAAACAAAGAGAATACTCATGTCTGATTTCGTTCAACCTTGGACACTGAGGCGATCGTTCGCGAATAAGCTTTCAAATATGTATCGCCTGGAGGTGCCAGCTTATGGTGCTTTGATCGATCTCGTCACCGAAATCAACTCGCAGCAAAAGACAGAGACCCAAAAAATATCAGACGTACCTCGTATCGGCGACGAACGTCATGGCGCTATTCGTCTTGCTCATCCATCAGAGTTGTCCCTGATTAGGCGGGCGCTAGCCTTGCTTGGCATGTTCCCAGTCGGATACTACGATCTTGGCCCCGCGGGTATCCCGGTTCATTCAACTGCTTTCAGGCCAATCGCCCCCGAAAGCTTAGCGCGCAATTCATTTCGCCTCTTCACGTCTTTGGTGCGCCTTGACGAAATCGGATCGCCCGCATTGCGTGGAGATGCAGAAGCCTTAGTTGCCAAACGCCGCATCGTATCGCCCAAGACGCTCTCATATGTTGAGCTGGCCGAACGACAGGGTGGACTCACCGCGCAAGAAGGCGAAGCCTTTATTTCTTCATTGCTCGACACGTTTCGATGGCGAGGAGAGGCGTTATGTTCCCGGGATCACTATGATGCCATTTTAGATGTACACCCATTATTGGCAGACGTGGTCTGCTTTCCAAATCCTCACATCAATCATTTGACACCTCGCGTCTTGGATATTGATGCGGCACAAGCTGCCATGATCAAGAAGGGGTTGCCTGCGAAAGAAAAAATCGAGGGCCCGCCGGCACGCAAATGCCCAATCCTTCTTCGGCAAACTGCGTTCCGCGCTTTAGAAGAAGTCGTACGCTTTCCAGGCGATGGCTCGTCGTCTGAAAAATCAACCCATACAGCACGATTTGGGGAAATAGAAGCACGCGGTTGTGCGCTCACACCTAAAGGTATGACACTCTATTCCACCGCGCTCCACGAACGCAAAATGCAGATCATTCCGGACAACTGGGAGAGCCTGAGAATTCAAGAGTTGGGATGGTTTGAGTTCAAACGGGCGGACCCAGAGCTTTATCTTTCAGAAGACCGTTTAGAAGAACATATTTCAAGTGGGGAAATCGTCAGCTCGCCGATCACGTATGAGGATTTTCTTCCCGTAAGTGCGGCTGGGATCTTTCGATCCAATCTGAAGAATGACGGAACCAACGCCGTTTCGACGAATGGAAGTCGAATCGAGTTTGAGCGAGCTTTGGGAAGTCCAGTGATAGATTTTCAAGAACTGTATCGCCTCCAATCTTTGAACTCTCTTCGCGCGACCGTAGCGCGTCCAGCAGTTGAGGGATCTTAGGTTATGGAAACGCAGCCTTTAAACATTCCCGAACGTTTCAACTTGCTGCGCGACGAAGATATCATTGCGGGTTACACGAGAGGCTGGAGAGGTGAAAAAGGTCAAGCTGAGTTCGTGGCTCGTCCGCACACGACACAGGACGTGTCGGACCTTGTCGCGTGGTGCATTCAAAACAGTATACACCTCACTCCGCAATCAGGTCGCACCGGATTGGTCGGTGCAAGTGTTCCAGCCAAAGCTTCCGGTCAAGCGATCATCAGCCTAGCGAATTTGAAAGAGAAATGGTCGCTCAATCGGATGAATCGAAGTCTCTATTGCTCTGCCGGGTACCGGCTATCCGAAATTAACGAGAGCTTGTTGGAAGACGAATTGTTCTTTCCGATAGATCTTAGCGCCGATCCTTGTATTGGCGGCATGATCGCAACCAATACCGGTGGAAGCCGCTTGCTCAGGTACGGCGGTGTTCGAGAGAACATTTTAGGGCTCACGGTGGTTTTGGGGGATCGGGAAGGCACGGTCTTAAAGCTTGGTTCCAATTGGAGAAAACATGCTGTCGGTCCGGATTGGAAACACCTATTTATCGGCACGGGTGCAGCGTTTGGGATTATTACCGAATGTGTTCTCAGTGTAGAGCCGACTCCAAAACACCAAGCGACAGCCCTGCTTGCGCTGAGTGATGCAGCAGCGCTCTGCGATGTGCTGATCGCTCTAGAAAAGACGTTTGGATCCCTCCTGTCTGCCTGTGAATTTATGTCGGCATCAGCGCTGGAAGCAGCTTGGGCAAACGCTCCGGAGCTTCGCCGAGCATTTGCGAACGGTGACGTACCAACACTCGTGTTGCTCGTAGAGCTATCTTGTGATTGGCCACTTGGCGATGAAGACCGTTCACTCGAGGCTGTTTTAACAGATGGTCTTGCAAAAATTTGGGATGAAAAGGGCAACGGCATAAGCGACGCCATATTTGGTCGCCCCGAAGAGTTTTGGCACACGCGGCACGCGCTATCTGAAGGCGTAAGAGCATTGGGGCGTCTGTACGCATTCGATCTTTCATTTGAACGCCAAGATGTGTTTGTTTTTCGCGAGCACATGATAGCCGAACTCGCTAAGCATTACCCTGAAATACGGGTCTGCGATTTTGGGCATGTCGGAGACGGGGGTATCCACTTCAATCTTATCGATCAGATCGATGAATCCGAGTGGACCAGTCAGCGCGAGATTTCAGTTCGCGACTTGGTTATCCAAACGGCTGTGGAAGAGTTTCATGGGTGTTTTAGCGCCGAGCACGGAGTTGGCCCGTTCAACCAGAGGTACTTTGACCGATATGCACCTGAAAAACATCGCGCATTTTCAACGGCATTAGAGAGCGTGACGTCCGGTCGATCCCTCGGTCGCGTCCATTTCGGCGAAATCTGAACACCGTTTCCGAGCCATCCTCCATCCCTCCTGAACCAAAATAATCACTAAGATCAATTTGGCCCAACTTTAAGGGGGAAGGACAATAGGCTCGCCCAGACTGCTCAGCTCTATTAGATCGGAACGTCGACATCTTCTCTGACATTTTTATCTTCACATTCCTGGGAGCATGGTAGTGCCTTCTTTCACTGAACCATTGAAAGGAGCGTTGCCATTCCTACGTCCGTCACTCGCCTGGCAAATAGTTAGACTAAGAAGGCCACTAGCGACAGTTTGCTCTTCTCACTCGGAGGTAGGCACTTCAGACGAGGGTCGTCAACTAACCGGGTTTGAACATTTTCGATACAGCTGCACGTGCTTTTTTGGTGCGCAGAAGTAGGTAGTTTTAAAACTGAAAAGCGTTTTCCAAATGGATATTCTGCGACTTCAGCCAATGCTCATTGTAGTAAGTGTCCGCATATCGATCGCCGTCGTCGCATATCAATGTGACAATGCTAGCAGGTTCTCCTCTTTCTTCGAGTTCATTTGCAAGCGTGTATGCGCCAATAAAATTAGTGCCTGTGGAGCCCCCAAACCGGCGCCCTGTTAGAGCTTCTAAAAAGTGCAGAGCTTTAATGGAGGCAGCGTCTGGTACTTTAATCATACGGTCAACCAGCTCTGGAAAGAATGACGGCTCGGCTCGAGGCCGACCGATACCTTCAATACGTGAGCAGGTGTTATTCTTGATTGCCCTGTCTCGGCTCTCGTAAAAATCGAAAAGCACCGAATTTTCCGGATCAACCACGCAAATTTTGGTGTTTGCGTCGGGACGTTTGTAAGAAAGATAGCGTCCCATGGTGGTAGCAGTGCCACCAGTTCCTACACCAACTACGAACCACTCCGGAACGGGGCACTCTTCCGATGCCATTTGATTAAAGATCGATGCGGCAATATTGTTTTCGCTGCGCCAGTCAGTCGCTTGCTCAGCAAAAGTGAACTGGTCCATGAAATGGCAATTGGCTTGTTGTGACAATTCACGAGCTCGATCTACGATCTCGCATGCGGGTACAAGCAAGCAACTGCCGCCGAACGCTTCTATCAGGCGTATCTTTTTAACTGCCGTCGCTTCTGGCACAACGGCAATAAACTTCAGTCCCAATAGTCGCGCAAAATAGGCCTCTGAGATTGCTGTGCTTCCTGAGGAGCATTCTACTATTATCGTTTGAGGGCCAATCCGACCGCTCGCTAGCCCCCACAGAAAGAGAGATTTTGCTAGCCGGTGTTTTAAGCTACCCGATGGGTGAGAGCTCTCATCCTTTAAATAGATTTTTACGTGCTTGAAGGGCAGGTTAAGAAGGAGGAGGCCGGTATCGCCACTCCGGACACTTTCTGCATTGATTTTCTCAATTGCATCTTTCACCCAACGACGGTCCTCGACTGAGCGTTCACAACGTTTATCTACGAGCCTATGGGAAGAGCATACTAAATTTTCTAAGACCTCGGACATCGACACATCTCCAACAAACCGCGCGTCGTTAGATCTATATCATCCATTTGGAATATTATTTTACCATATTGAGCGACCATTGCCCCTTTATTGGAATTTAATCATCGTATCTGCCACTTTATTGGTATATTTTTAGGGCAGATGAGCGACCGTCGTATGCTTTACTTGCTCCATAGAAAATGTCGATGAAACGTCAGTCAAACCTGGAATCAAATCCAGTATTTTCTTGTAGACCCCGTCATAATGCGGAATGCTCGTCACCTGCACCTTAAGCAAGTAGTCCTCTTTCCCAGCAAGTCGATGACATTCCACAACCTCAGGAATTAGGTTTACTGAGCGAGAAAACGTCTCTAGCCACGCCCTGCTGTGATTATTTGTCCGAAGCGAAACAAAAACGGTCACTCCCAGTCCTAGTTTGTCAGTATCTACCAATGCAACGCGTTTGGTGATAATGCCATCGTCTTCCATTTTTTTTATGCGTCGCCAGCATGGGTTCGAAGACAGACCTACTCTTTCGGCAATATCTTGCACTGAGAGAGAAGCGTCCTCTTGTAGAACTCGAAGAATTTTCTTGTCTAAGTGATCTAGTTTGCTGCTATTCGTCATATTTTACCCAATAAATAAGTTATAAACGTCAGTGATTTGTGAGATATCCGAGCGATTAAGGGCAGCAATCCGAAGTAATCAGTACAAAGAAGAAATTTTGCGATCTAGCGAATTTTTCGTAATCTCATACATGTTTCACTATTTAGAACGCCCTCTACATTTCGAATTTCCCTTAGAACGCGATCAAAACTTGGTAGAGTGTCTGTCCGAATGTTCAGGATCAAGTCCCAGGCTCCATTCGTACTGTATATTGACGAAATTTCTGGAATTTTCTCTAGAGACCCGACGACTCTTGCTGACATTTTACCCTGAAGTTCAACAAGCGTGACCGCTTCGATCGCGCCATCGGTTTGCACGTCTGTCTCAATTGTAAACTTCCGAATTCTCTTAGTTTCGACCAAGCGCTGCAAACGTGTCTTTGCGGTGGTTCGAGAAACTTTTATTGTCTGAGCGAGCTCACTCAATGACATGCGCGCATTCGAACGCAATTGTGCTATTATCGCTCGATCGGTTTCATTAAGTGGTGATCCATTCATGGTGCGCAAAATGACTAAAAATGTTGCCGATTTGCGGAATTATACTCAATAATTGTTCATTAATAAAGTACAATAATCCATAATATTGGCCTTAGATGGGAAAAACGCGATCAAGCGTGCTTTTTAATCTAGAGGTTGCTTAAAATGAATAGAACTTGCGCCTTGCTAGGGGCCCCTGTTGAAACAGGTGCGTCCCGTACAGGATGCTCCATGGGACCAGCGAGTTTGCGGCTTGCCGGAATTGCGGAAATTGTGGCGTCATACGACTATCAAGTCGTGGACTTAGGTGATGCTGACTCCCAATATAAAATGCTAGTAGGTGACGAGATTTCGCATCCTAATGGTGCAATTCGCAATCTTACCGAAACGAAAGCCTGGATCGAGACGCTAAGACCAAAAGCCTATGCCGCCATTAGAGAGCACGATCTTGCGATTTTTCTTGGTGGAGATCATTCTCTCGCAGCAGGAACAGTGCCAGGGGTCGCGCAATTCGCTGAAGAAATCGGGCGACCTCAATATGTGCTTTGGCTTGATGCGCACCCTGATTTACATACTTTGGAGTCCACCGAAACGGGAAACCTACACGGCACACCGGTGGCATACTTTACAGGGCAAGATGGAACGGACGCGTTACCGACCTTAAAGCACAAGATCGAACACAAACACATTTGTATGATGGGGATTCGATCTGTCGACACAGCAGAACGCTCTCGTATTTCTCGACTTGGCATTGACGTTCAAGACATGCGCTCCATCGATGAGCACGGCGTTCTTAAGCCGCTAAACGCATTTCTCGAGCGTGTGCGAGCTAACAACGGAATGCTTCATTTAAGTTTCGACGTAGACTTTCTTGACCCTGAGATTGCACCAGCCGTTGGCACAGCTGTTAGCGGTGGAATTACATATCGAGAAGCACATCTCATTATGGAAACTCTGTGTGATAGCGAACTCGTCACCTCAATCGATATTGCTGAGCTAAACCCCTTCCTCGATGTTCGAGGCAGAACCGCTACGCTTATGGTTGAGCTTATGGCCTCCCTTCTTGGGCGCCGCATCGTAAATATATAAATAGGAATTAGTCATGTCCGTTCTTGAACTTAGAACTACATTAGAGGGCGTTTCCAACATCACCGAAGCATCGAATGTTCCGTTTGTTTCGGTTGAAAATATGGTTCGGCTAATCAATTCAATCGGCCCAGATGTTTTCATCAAAGAACTGGCTCAACAGATTGAGTATGATTTTAAGCGTTGGAGACTTTTCGATAAAATTCCGCGCGTTGCAAATCACTGCGAACATGGTGTGATTGAGTTGATGCCAACAGCCGATGATGAATTTTATGGCTGCAAATATGTGAACGGCCACCCGAAGAATACTAAAGAAGGTCTTCAAACGGTGACGGCTTTTGGTTTCTTATCTACTAAAGATAATGGCTATCCTTTGCTTCTAACAGAGATGACCTTGTTAACGGCGTTACGAACAGCGGCGACGTCAGCGCTGGTTGGTTCCTACTTAGTGCCGAAGGGGGCAATGACGATGGCGATGATCGGAAACGGTGCGCAGTGCGAGTTTCAAGCTATTGGCTTCCGAGAGCTATGCGGGATCAATTCAATTCGTTTATACGACATAGAGCCACGGGCAACGGCGAAAGCTCGCAAGAACCTAGAGGCGATGGGATTTGACATCGTCAGTTGCAAGACCTCTCAGGAGGCAGTCGAAGGTGCTGACATAATTACTACGTGTACCGCGGATAAAAAAAGCGCGACGATTCTATCTGACAACATGGTCGGCAGCGGTCTGCACATTAACGCCATTGGTGGTGACTGCCCTGGCAAAACAGAGATTCACAAAGACATATTGTTGCGCTCAGATATTTTTGTCGAATATCCAGAGCAGACCAGAATTGAGGGTGAAATACAGCAATTGGATCGTGACCATCCCGTAACTGAAGTGTGGGAAGTTATGCGCGGCGACAAAGTTGGTCGCTCAAACGATAAACAAATCACACTTTTTGACAGCGTTGGCTTTGCTGTGGAGGACTTTTCCGCTCTCAGATACGTTCATGAAAAAGTCAAAGCGACAGAGTTTGTTGAAAACCTTAATTTATGCGCGGACCCAGAAGATCCGAGGGACCTTTTTGGACTCCTAGATTGCAAATCACCTAAGACTTGATGGGTGTCCTGATCTTAATTGGGAGTATTTTTGCATTAATTCCGCATAATTGGGATAAATAACTGAATTTTTGTGATCCGCAGGTTGAGATTAGCACGGAACTGTCTTCCCGGCATGTTAGCGTTGAGTGTCGTCAACGGAGGCAAATCCAAAGCAAGCAAGTAATTAGCGGCGTTTCATGATGCGGTTACCTTGCTCAGAGGGAAGTCTTTTCGCGTGTTTGCGGCGCAAGTGAAATCTGGCGTTCCGGCTTATGCGGGCGTGAATGTATTGAGTGGGCGAGAATGATGGTTTTGAATATTCTTATACCTTTTACGGCGATCGGGCTCGTTGGTATGGCGATTGCCCTATGGCAGATGCGGACCCACCCAAAGGGTTTGTATATTCTGTTCTTCGCAGAAATGTGGGAGCGTTTTTCATTCTACGGCATGAAAGCGCTTCTTATATTCTACCTCACAAAGCACTTTCTGTTCAGTCAGGATGCGGCTTACGGCATTTTCGGAGCCTACACAACACTGGTTTACATAATGCCGGTGGTGGGGGGTGTCCTTGCGGATCAGTATCTTGGTCAGAGACGTGCGGTGATCATTGGGGCTGTCTTGCTTGTCCTTGGGCATTTGGGCATGGCGATAGAGGGCGAGCCTGTTGCTCCAGGCGAATCCGCTGACACTTTAATCTTGAATGCTTTCTATTTGTCGCTTGCACTCATCGTTATGGGCGTGGGCTTTTTGAAAGCCAATATTTCCACAATTGTTGGCGAGCTTTATTCGAAAACAGACGAACGCAGGGATGGAGCTTTCACGTTATTTTATGTCGGGATCAACATTGGTGCTTTCCTGGGTGCAATGTGGGCTGGTTATCTTGGCGAAACACATGGCTGGAAATACGGGTTTGGTCTGGCCGGTGTTGGCATGATTGTGGGTCTGATAGTCTTTGTGTGGGGTAAACCCTTGCTTCATGGTGCGGGTGAAGCGAAAGACGAAGAGCTCCTCAATGCAAAGCGTTTTGCCGGCCTTTCGATTAAATGGATGATTTATATTGGTATCGTATTGGCTACACTCTTTGCGTGGTGGGCCATACGAGATCAAAAGACCGTTGGCATATTGTTGGGTTTGTCAGGCGCATCGGTCGTTGGATACATCCTTTACCGGTCAGTTTTCACACTAGAACCTGAAGAGCGTGACCGCATTTTTGCAGCGCTTATTTTGATTGTGTCCCAGGTTTTGTTCTGGTCTTTGTTTGAACAGGCCGGATCCTCGCTTAATGTTTATACTGATGAGAATGTGAATCGCAGTCTATTTGGAGCGGAAGTGCCGGCTTCGGTATTTCAGGCGCTCAACGCCTTTTACATAATTTTCCTCGGGCCGGTATTTGCTGGCATGTGGGTGTTTCTTGCAAGACGTAAAATGGAACCGACTGCGCCTCAAAAGTTTGCGCTAGGTATTGTTCAGTTGGGACTTGGCTTCCTTGTCCTTGTGTGGGGAGCAACGTCAAATGCAGGCTTAACGCCTGTGTTGTTCATCTTCTTGATTTACTTGCTGCACACTACTGGGGAGCTGTTCTTGTCGCCCGTCGGCTTGTCAGCCATGACCCGTCTGGCTGTCCCATCCATGGTCGGCCTCATAATGGGCACATGGTTCCTGGCATCGAGTGCAGGGAATTTCGTGGCATCCTTGATTGCGCAAGCGACCGGTTCTGGTGCTCTTGGAGAGGCTTCGGATAAAGCTCTGGTGCTGGATGTTTATCAGAAAATTGGACTTCTAGCTGTTGGCTTTGGTGTGCTTCTGTTTTTGGTGTCTCCACTGATTAACCGCCTCATGCATTTGGATACGCTAAGTGATCAGCGCAGTGACGATGCATAGTCTCAACATGTTGGCACTTTCATAGACAGATAAGATGGATATTCTCACGCTCATACCTCCGATTCTGTCGATCGTGATTGCTGTCATGAGCCGCAATGTCTATGCAGCCTTGATCTGTGCACTGATTATCTCAGAGTCTTTTCTGGTCGAATTCAATCCCGCTTTAGGTACTTTGCATGCGGCCGACAGGATTGTGCAAACAGTTGAAAGCAACGCAACATTGCTTGTGTTTTGTATGGCTATTGGAGGCTTGATCGCTTTGATGCGGGATAGTGGCGGGATAGCTGCCATGGCCAAAGCCCTTATTACAAAGGGCTTCGCTTCAACGCGCCGCCGGGCAGAATTTGCCATTGCCTCAACAGGGTGCCTTATATTTGTGGACACAAATGTAAGTTTGCTTAGTTCAGGAGTTTTAGGGCGGCCGCTTTATGATGCTTACAAACTGTCCCGCGAGCGGTTGGCCTATATAATCGACTCCACATGTGCACCAATCAGCGTACTCGTGCTGGTAAATGCATGGGGTGCTTATGCTCTCTCGTTGATAACACCATATGGCTTTGAAAACCCTGTAAATGTTGTTTTTGGCTCAATCTTGTTTAATTTCTATTCTTGGCTAACGCTAATTGGCGTATTTATTCTCGTGGTTAGCGGTAAGGAGCTCTTTCCGTTTGATCGAGATGAGCTCAAAGCTGGAGTTGAACCAGAGATCGTTGTCGCTGAACCAACCAAAGCAATTTATATGTGGTTGCCGCTTCTTGTTTTGGTTCTTGGGTCGCTTGCCTTCATGGCATACACTGGACAAGGTAATATCACGCAAGGCGAGGGCGTAAGATCCATTTTTTGGGCGATTATTCTCGCTATAGCGGTTTTGATGGCACTGCTAAGATTGGATGGTGTGCAATCTTATAAACAACTGCAAGATAAAACATTCCAAGGGATCGGTGAAATGGTTCCAATGATCACTGTTATACTATTTTCTATTGCTCTTGGGACTTCACTAAAAGAGTTGGGCACCGGAACTTATATTTCATCGATTGCTCAAAGTAGCCTACCCGCTTTTATTGTTCCTGCAATGATCTTTATAGTCGGCGGCGTAATGAGCTTTATGACAGGCACAAGTTGGGGGACGTACGGAATTCTCGTACCCCTCGCAATGCCACTCGCCGAAAGTTTTGGTATTCCGCCGTCGCTCGCGCTTGCAGCTGTTTTGGGCGGCGGTGTTTTTGGAGATCATTGCTCGCCGATTTCGGACACTTCCCTTATAGCTTCGGTGGCTTCAGGTTCAGAGCATATGAACCATGTGAAAACGCAATTGCCTTACGCATTGATCGCAGCTGTTGGAGCGATAGCACTTTATGTCGTATTTGGATTTTTGAGTGTTAAGTAATTCCAGGTTACAGCACACATTCGTAAGTGGTATTTGGGCGCTTTTGGCGCGTCACCGCTTTCAGGTAATGCGCGTCTCCCAAACTACTAATGTTCGGTGCCATGGGCAGTTAATGAAATCTCAAGAGAAAGAACTGGTATTTGTATGAGACGGGATGTCCTATTTTTACTGCCACCAGGTTTTGTGGATAATGGCAGACGCGAATATTGCCCAGAATGCGCGGAGGTTTGGGGGGTGTTAAGTTATTACCCCGCCGTGAAAGAGGCGTTAGAAATACGATACTTAGAAATTGAAAAACCCAGACAAGAGATCGTCAGCATGATCGGCGAAGATAATCAAAATTGTCCGACTCTGATCCTTAACAACACATCTCCCGCCGAGGAAATTGAAAATATCAAAACAACAAAAGGCTATCGCTTCCTGGATAATGCGCGCGATATTGGCAAGTACTGGGCAAAAACATATGGCTGCGCTTGGCCAAGAGGGAGCTAATTGGCGATTGCCTTGTCAGAATAATTTGGCGCAATCACTTCTGACACTGATTGATAAGGTGAGAGTTTTGAAGCCGGAAAATATTCAAAGCTGTCGCCTTCGTCAAATCACTAAATCGGAAGCAATCATTACGTCTTGTGTGCAGGCGCAAACGAATATTTCACATCCCATGAGAAGAGAGAATTTGGACCAACAAGTCTACTTCCGTCTCAGTCGTGTAACCGTGTATAGAAAACCTTAAACCTTCATTGCGTTCATCATATCGAATTTGGTTCGATTTTAGATCTGTACGCAGAGGCTCGCGTTCAAGTGGGTTAATAACGAATGTTCCCCCGCGCTCGTTGCGTGCTTTCGGTGAAACTAGAACGTCGTCAGAAATGGTCCCACACAATCTGTCGAGATGAATTTGCATCTGCGTTTGGGCCTGTTTCAACCCTAAACGGTCCCATAATTCCAGCGCAGCGTTTGCTAAGATGAAGGGGGCTGGTGATGGTGTGCCACCAAAGAAACGCATCGCTGAGTCGGCGTACTGAAAATTGCAAATATCCATTTCAAACGGTTGTTCATGCGAGAACCAACCGACATCGATGGGGGCACATGTATGTATCATTTCATCGGACGCGTAGAGGAAGCAGGCCCCTGGACCAAAACAGAGAAACTTCACGCCGGTTCCAACGACAAAGTCGGGTTTCCAGAGATCTATATCCACTGGAATTGCTCCGGTGGACTGAGCAATATCGACAATGCTAATCACGCCGCGAGACCTAGCAATCGAGCAGAGTTCCTCAACGGGAGCCAGCTTCGAGGTATTCGAGAATGCATGTGTTATAAAAACTATTCCAACGCTATCATCCCACGCCGAAAACCAGGCTTCGGGATCTGCCACATTGCCTTGAACAAACTTAATATGAAAGCCCATCCGTTCAGCTTGTTTGAAAACAAAGCCCGTGGTTGGAAAATCTTCAAGCGAGCATAGAATCGTGGATTTAGTATCGTTCTTTGGCAGGGAGTAGAGCAGTTTTGTTAAACTGCTCGACACATTTGACTGGGGACAGATGTTGCGAGCCGGGCTTCCGAGTACAGCGCCAAGTTTTTCTCGGAAGGTATCCAGCGAATCTAGCCAGTTCGGCCAGGCTTCGCCTCCGTCTACCTTCCATTGGGCAAGATAGTCGTGCTCCAGCCGCTCAGGCGATTGCCTTGGCAGGCAACCGACGGAGTGAGACAAAAAATAATGATCCGGAACATAGAAATGCTCACGCATCGGGCTTGGGCTCTAGTTTGTCACGTTTGACACCGTAAGAGGCCCCCCATCGGTCTGTCATGTCTGCGCGAACGCTCCAAAGTTCCGGGAAAAACTTCTGCCGAATTCCTGCATTCAGGATTTCAACTGGTCGGCCTTTGAGAGAATGCGCCGCGACGCCGATAGAGCGATAAATAAGTTGCATATGCGCATTTCGGAATTTTTGGAATTGCTCATCAAACTCAGCGAGTGCTTCGGCAATCATATAGGCTTCGTCGTGCGCGTACCCACTATCATACACCTGTTCTAGCGTTCGTTTTCCACTGTCGAGATAAATATCAACATAGGTGTTCCAAAGGTCTTCTGGCATTTTTAGAAGGACACGAAAACCAGGGCTCTCTTGGCCGCTGCCATTACCGAGTAAGAGACGAATTTCCTGGTAGTCTTTCGGCGACATGGTTTCGAGTAGAGCGAGTTGGGCGCTCATCATTTCTTGACAGATATGGACGCGACGAAAGAGGGTGAGTGCCTTCAGCGTACGACCTGCTCGCATTTCATCATCGATATCGAGAAGGGTTGTAGCCATCAGTTTCATCCACAATTCTTCAACCTGATGGACGATCATGAATTGCAACTCGTCTGGATTGCACAAATCTTCTGGCTCTTTTTGACAGGCTAGAAGACGTTCGGTGTTCAAGTAGATTTCGTAGTCGAGCTTGCCCGCCCCGCGCATCATTTCTAGATATTCTTTACGGTTCATCTTTTCTCTCACTTTAGTCTTAGGGTAGTCGAGAGAAAGGGCTCAGCTGTGCCCGGTGAGCCAGTCGCGCAAAACGTGTTGCGCCAGACGAATGATAGGATCGAATTTCATGACGCGTTCGTGTCCGTAACTACATTTATTTATACATAAATGAACAGAGATGCCAATCTCTTCAATGTCCATGATCCCTTTGCGAGTTCGGCGCTCGACCCCATTGATGTGGGTGTCGAAATCTCAATAGATTGTCGACACCCAGCAAGACTGTCTTATTCTTCATCCTCGGCAAGCACATCTTCGAAACGTTCGTCCAGATGGTCGTCTATGTTGCTTGGCTTGACGCCTTCCGACCACCATGTTGGCGCGTCTTTCCCCTTGAGATGATGGTCCCAAAATTCGAGCGAACGCTGACGATAGTCGATTTGGTTGTAACGATCACTTAGCCCGTGGCCTTCGCCGCGATATTGCAAAAGGACTGCGGGTTTTTGAAGGCGTTGAAGGGCTAGGAAGTGCCCCATTCCTTGTGAAAACGGAACAGCTGGATCGTCGTCATTATGCAATATCAATAAGGGTGTTTCAACATTTTCTACATGATAGAGAGGAGAGTTTTCTGCCCAGGACTGCCAATTCTCCCAGAGTGTATCTTTCATACGCCCTTGGCCAACTTCGAGGAGAACGTTTTGAACAAGACCTCCGCCTCCCCAGTACACAGTTCCGTACATACTAATGAGATTGGAGAGCCCCGCTCCAGAGATGGCCGCCTTAAAGCGATTTGTCTGGGTTGTGTAAAATAGGGTTTGGTATCCACCCCAGGAATGTCCATGCAAACCCATATTGTTTTCATCGACAATGCCGGTTTCCAAAGCTGCATCTATAGCAGGCATTAAACATTGCAAACCGGATATGCCCGGTTTCTTGGCGATATGAGCGACATCCGCCAAAAATACAGCATAGCCATGGCTGGTCAAATTAATCAGGTTGTCCGCCCACAAGTCTGGTGTCGCGTATCTGTAAGCCCCATATGCGACGCCAATATTGCCGCGATCTTCATATACAACGACAATGGTTGGGTATTTACGGCCCTTTTTGTAATTTGCAGGCAGTACCAATGAGCCTTCTTTTTCAGCAACTTCCTGCGGTGCACCGTCCCAATCGCATGAATAGTTAATAGTTTTGACGCCTGAAGATTTTCCGATATTTTTCCGTGAAGGTTCTTTATCCCAAGACAAAGACAATAACTGTTTTTTGTCTCCTGAAATTGGATCGAAAAGGCTTATTTCCTTTTCATCAAAATCCTGCTCAGATAAAATAATTCTATCGCCATTCTCCGTTTTGATAACCTCAACGAGTGAGTCAAGGGTTGCGTCACCCGGGATCGCTTTATCTCCTAACGGTTTTACCCAAGTTACATTTTGATCCTTAAGAGACACTCGAACATATCCCGCGCGCATGGTGCGTTTTTCAAACGCAAAAGCGAGAAAGCTGTTCTCCAGTGGTTCATCGTCGGGCAGCAAGTAGGAATTTGGTTCGTAGTCATTCAAATCAAGAAGAGTTTTGACCGGGACGACAGAGTAATCAATTCGTTTTTCTAAACCATCATTCGTCAATTTTGTTTGAACCGGGCCAGATGCGGCAAAGAAATCATGTACGTGCCAAAGGTTCCAATTGTCTTCTAAGACCAGTCCGTTTTCTTCTGTCCAGCGCGGCTGAGCAACAGGTGTCCGCTCTATATTCGACAGATCATCATTGATGAATGAAACAGGGAGCCTTTCAGTGATATTTGCGACTTTGTCAGATGCAACATCATACACAGAGAAATGCCCATTTTCCCAAAAAGTAAAATACTGACCATTGGGAGAAAACGAGCCATACGCTTGATCAATGTCGCTTAAAACGTTCTTTCTCTCGCCTGTTTTTGTATTGATGAGAAATACATTTCCAGGACGGGTACTAAAATTTTGTTTGAGGCGGCGCGTTAAAGGGTCTTCTGCCTGAACGCCGAGAATGAAATTGTGGTCGCTGTTTATGTTGTCAGTTTCAAAACCTCGTATAGAGAAACTTTCAGCGTCTTTGTCAGTCTGGAGAGGAACAAATTTGGCATCTTCAACCCAATATAGGGCAGCATACGTCCGGTCTTCTTCCCACTGTTCATCTTGACCTTCCTGACTTGGCAGCTCGTCTTGCTTCCAGTGCCAAAATGCCAGATCCGGAACGATCCTTTCTTCCGATTCATCCTCTTCTTGATCTGCTTCCTCGGGCTCTTCCTCTTTTTTCTTTTTCAGCTGCAGAAGTATTGCTTTGCCATCTTCTGACCAGGACGCAGCGGCTTCATCACCAAGCCAGTAGCCGTACTCGTCTTCGCCGCCAGTAATGGAAACTTCAAAACCTTTAGGAAATGCGTTGCTTGCAGAGCCAACTTCATAGGTTTTTGGTTGTTTAGACGTGACACCTGAAACCGCCAAAACCAACGAGTTTGGCTTTGCTTCGTTGTCATCATCTTGTGTTCTAATTGGTGTTTTCAATGCCGTGAGCGAACCACCATCGTCTGACCAAGAAACGGCAGAGTATTCTGCGCGGTTTTGGTCTAATGTTGTGATTGAAATTGAGTCCACGGGACTAGAGAACAACCCGTTTCCAAATCCTTCGTCAGATGATATCGCCCAAGCAACATGCGTGCGCTGATTATTGACAGCCAATTGTGATGCAGGGCCTAACTGGGTGATGCGGGAGGAGACAAGAGACGTCGCAAACAAGGCGGGATTTTCTGGTCCACGACGCATAAAGGCATAACTGCCAGCGAATTCTGCTTGGCTAACATTCTCAAAATTCTGTTGTTTACCATCGCGCAAACTCACGAGAACAAAATCGAAGGTGTCAGTTTCATCTTCCGAGTCTGAGTCGCTGTTGTCTTCGCTTTGCATTTGCGGTCTTAACACGCCAAACCAATTTCCATCTTGTGAAAAATGTGCTGACTCAAAGGCTGCGTGGGACGTTACTTGATAGGATTTGCCAGCGTTGTTTGAAATCGTGAGAACGTATTGTTTTTCGAAATTTTTCTTAACATCGGGATAAGTCGCTTTTGCGCGTTCAGCATCCATCTCGATAAATTCCTGCAAATCCCGCGACGGAGAAGATAGCTGCGCTACCCAATGACCATCGGCCGTAAATGCCAATAGACTGTTATGTCGCCAGTTATCCACGTCTTTGATTTCAATTGGGTTTGCCTGCACAGGCAGCCCAATACACCCAGCTACCGTTAACGCGACTGCGCTCGTAAACATGAACTGACGAAACTTGTAAGGCAGCAATGGTTTGTCCTCCTATAATATTTGAGGGCGCAGACTACGTTTTGAAGCAGACAGGAACATTGCACACGAAAGTGGCGTCCTTCCGTGAAATTTTTGTCCGAGTGCGGCGGAGCGCCATGCGTTTTAATTAGAAAGTCGAAATTGTAGAGTGAAAACGGTTCCACCACCTTCTGCGTCGCTAACAGATATGGTCCCTCGACTAAAACCCATTACTTCAGAGCTGATAACAAGCCCTAACCCTCGCCCTTGCGATCTTGAGTTAATTGGACGCTCGCCATCTGGGGAAAATAGATTTTGCTTTGCCTCGTCTGAAATTCCCTTGCCGTGATCTCTGACAGAAACCTTGCCGCTTTTGAGTACTTTCACTTCTATCGGCTCTTGAGTTCGGCTATGCAGGATGGCGTTGTTCAACACATTCATAACCACGAGAATTATAGCGGTGGGAGTAGCATCAACGAAAATCTCATTAGCTTCAGCGTCTAGTTGGATTTCAACCCCGTGAGCTACGGCCGCAACGTCACACTCTACGCACGCATTGCGCACATGTCTGACCAAATTCAGTTTTTCTAACTTACTCGGCTCTGCAGCAACCCGGGCAAACTGGAGCAGCCGGGTAATTTTCAACTCCATTTTTCGGATTTGGTCAAAAAGGCTTTTCTTTGTTTCCGGGGTTAAAGGTTCGTCGTCAACTTGCCCCTTCAACACTGTAAGAGGGGTCCTCATTTCGTGTGCAATGGCGTCTCTGAAGCGCCGCTCTCTTTCATAGCCCGCATCCAGACGTCTCAGTGCGGAATTTATAGCACCGATTAAGCCTTTTAGTTCTGTCGGTAGATTTTTGTTGGGGAGCTGTTGTCCCTGTCTATATTGCGATATTTTTGACACCGCTCGGGTTGTGCGCCGCATGGGAGCAAGTATCAAATAGATGATTGCTGGTGTTAGAATTATCGACGCCGCGAGAATTGCAAGGTAAGGTCGAGCGTCTTGAATCTCTCTGAACACATACAATTCTGCATATTTGGCAGGAAATACATAGTCTTTTGACAAGCCTCCGAGCGCGGTACTGGAGACGTAGCCGTCCGAACATTTTTCTACAAAATTGTAAGTTGGATCTATGGCATTCTCATCGTGATAATGAATTTGCTCGCATGAGACCGGCGGTTCAGCTGAAAAACTGGTTTGTGCATTCGTCTGGAGTTCTGCTGAATTTCTCGCGTCCAATATATCAATCCACGAATTTGTTTCTATACGTGGATTTCCGATTCTTATGTCGTCACCTTTCCAATTGTGTATTAGCCAAAAGTCTGGATTATGATCCAAAATGTGTTGGAAAGCGTCTTGATACTTTGAGAGCTCTGAGGGCGGCGGCGTGTTATATGCGCCGTCGCGTCCTTCAATTTGGTAGGCCGTCGAAAACGTGTAGAAAGTTAATTCGGTATCGAGATTAAAATCCTCAACAAAATCCCTCACATAGTATTCTTGCGCCATGTATAGCGAGGCGAATACAAAAAGTTGAACTATCGCGACAAGGGATATGATCCTAACGGCAAGGCTCGATGTCAGCCGTGTAAGCCAAGACCTCATCACAGTTCCTCGAGCGTGTAGCCGATTTGTCTTGAGACACGTATTCTTAAACCCGATTGTGAATCGTCTAGAGTTTTTCTAAGTCGCGACACATGAGCTGTTAGCGCATTGGATTCGATGTCGTCGAAACCGTAAACTGCATCTGTCAGTGCATCCATGGACACCATGCGGCCAAGATTCCTTATTAGAAGGTCGAGTATAGCAAGCTCCCGTCTGCGAATTGACAACGCTCGGCCGTTTATGCTCGCTGTTCGTGTCGCCAAGTCGTAGTCCAAACTACCTGCTGACAAACTTCTTTGTCGAACATTCGATTTCAGTTT
This sequence comes from Hyphomonadaceae bacterium, assembly GCA_965263325.1. Taxonomy (GTDB): domain Bacteria; phylum Pseudomonadota; class Alphaproteobacteria; order Caulobacterales; family Hyphomonadaceae; genus CBDHGY01. The sequence continues at coordinate 815,748 of CBDHGY010000002.1, forward strand.
CATGCATACTCTTAATCGCGCCAGTAATTCGTCAGGTTCATATGGTTTTATCATGTAATCGACCGCGCCAGCATCCAGTCCTTCGACTCGGTCTTGCACATCACAAATCGCTGTTAGGATTATAAAAGGTGGTAATTCTTCATCTAGGCGCGTTTCTCTAAGTTTTTCCAATAGAGTTAATCCATCACCGTCAGGAAGGTGTCTGTCCAAAATAACAGCACTGTACGGCGCATTTAGTATTGCTTCTTTCGCCATGCGGAGCTCATGTTGAACGTCGACGATGTAATTGTTCTTTTCGAGCAGGCGTCGGATGACGTCAGCAACATCGAGTTCATCTTCGACAACCAAAATTCTCATTTAGCACTCGCTACTTTTGCGATCCGACCTTTAGCGCGCTGTAAGCATAATTGAAGTTCAGGCAAATTCGGCGCTCATCTGTAACAAAGTGAATTAACTGGCACCAAATTGCAACGCTATCATCGTTCGGGTGTTCAGGTCAGGCTCGTGCAATGTTCGTGTTCGTTTCGGGCCTTACGTAATAAGTTCGTGAACACCATATATTCGGGGCCAATTTGCCTCTCGTTGCCTTGGGAGGGGTCAATGTCAAACAACACGCTGAAAAAAACTCTACTAACAACTGCTACGGTCCTGTTTAGCTTCGGGGCAACCGCTCAAGAAACTCAAGTACCAGATTTCACTGCACCCGCCGCACCAGAGAATACTGAAGAAGCGCAAGCGACCCTTGATACTGTGACTGTTACAGGGACGCGTTTTCAAAACCCGAATCTTAGTTCTCCCAGTCCAATTAGTTCGATAAGCGCTGACGATCTCAAACTTTCTGGTCGTATCGGTCTGGAGGACGCTCTGGAAAGGGTTCCCTCCCTTCGCGACACGAGCGGGTTCGGTGGTCCATTTGATGACGGTTCTACATCTCCAAATCTGCGCTTTTTAGGCTCGATTAGGACGCTTACTCTTGTTGATGGAAAGCGTTTTGTGCCGTCTGGTGGCAGCTCGGCGATTGATATTAACGCCATCCCGCAAGCCTTGATTGAGCGAGTAGACATCCTCACGGGCGGCTCTTCAGCCGTTTATGGTGCCGATGCTGTGAGTGGTGTCGTCAATTTTATTCTAAAGGATGATTATGAAGGCGTATCACTATCTGGCCAGTATGGCGCAGCCATAGAGAATTGGGATGCCGCTGAAACCCAATTCTCAATTCTCGCTGGACAGAATTTTGATAATGACCGTGGAAACGCGACTGTTAGCTACACGTACAATAAGTTTGATAAGTTGGACGGCACAGACCGATCCTTTACAAGTAATGAAGCATTTTTTCCACGGACTGTCTTTGACGATAACGGGCAGCCATTTACGGAGTACATTCAAGAAACAGCCAACGATGGCGTGAGTATATTTTCCCGACAAGGTGCGATAATCGACCCATTTGAATTTTACGGTTCTCCGCTCAATGGAGATGGAACTACTTATGTTCCTGGTTTGGAATCAAACTTTCCTCTCGCCCAGGGGATTTATCCGCGCCTCTTACCCGATACGGAGGCGCACACGGCATCATTTAACGTTCATTATGACGTCAATGATAAGTTCCGCCCTTTTGCGGACATTTATGTATCGCGTACCAAGAGTGAAAATATAGGTATACCCCTCGGTACCACGTTCGAATTTATTCAACCAGATAATGCGTTTATGTCTGCGGCTTTGGCCGATGCGACGATTGATCACGTTTTTGAAGAGTTCAATGAGTTCTTTGACCCCGCAGACCCTGATTCAGGTCCTGAGTTCTTTTTGGTGCCGGACATTTATTTCGATAGATCAGATATTGAAGTTCCTATTTTCGAAAACAATGAAGCGGATACCTTTCAAGCAATCATTGGCGCTGAAGGTAATCTAACCGATCATTTACGGTATGAAATTTCAGCGAATATTGGTCGTCGTTGGACAGAAACATCAGCGACACAAAGACTCACGGATCGTTATACAGCTGCTGTTGATGCAATTGATGACGGCAATGGCAACATCGTTTGTCGCAGCGATTTGGAGCCAGATTCAGTTTTCTTCTCACCCACGTTCACGCCCGGGGCGGGTAGTGGATGTGTTCCATTCAACATCTTTACAACCGATACGACGATAAATGCGGCTGCGATAGATTGGATTTGGCAAGAGGGTGTCTCTAAAGGCACCATCAAGCAAGATGTCTTTAACGGGTTCCTTGCGGGTGATTTTTCTCCACTGGGCTGGTCACTGCCTGGCGGCGCAATCGAATATGTTATTGGTGCCGAGTATCGCGAAGCATCGTTAGGAACTAAAGTGAATTTGTTCGCTGACGGAGACGTTGGTGCAGGCGACAATTCGTTGGGCCGCAACACGTTCGCAGACCCAGATGGTATTTCGACCAAAGAGGTGTTCGGTGAATTGGCGCTGCCTATTTTTGCTGATGCGGGTGCCGGTTTGCATGAGCTTACCGTCACGGGGCAGTTCCGCTATTCCGACTACGATCCGACTGGTGCTGATTGGACATATAACATTGGTACTGTTTGGGCTCCCACGCGCTCATTATCGCTTCGCGGTAGTTACGCGCGAGCAGTCCGAGCCCCCACGCTTGGAGAACTGTATTCTCCACAACTTGTCGGAAATTTTCCAATCACGGACCCATGTAGCATTCAAAGCGTAAATCTTGGTTCAGAATTTCGCGCAGCCAACTGTGTGACTTTGCTCACAGAAGCTGGTGTTGCAGACCCTGCTTCCTACGACATTGAAGAAATCTTTGGCGACAGTTTCATCCCTGTAGACCGAGTGTTCGGAGGGAATCCCGAACTTCAGCCTGAAGTTGGGGACACATTTACAATTGGGTTCATCTATCAGCCTGAAAACATTCGGGGTATGACCGTTACGCTAGACTATTACGATATCACAATAGCTGATGCGATCGGTGCTGTTAGCCCGGACTTTGTGCTGGCGCAATGCGTTGATAATGCTACGTTGACCGAAGCGTTCTGTGCGAGTGCCCCACGCGACGCAGATGGGATTCCGACAGTTATTGAGACTCTGGAAATCAATGTTGGTGAATTGAAAACTTCGGGATTTGAAGGCACCCTAAGCTACGTATGGCCAACCACGAAATGGGGTGACTTTAATACAAGTCTTGCCTTCAGCTATCTTGATGGTTTGACAATCCAAACAACCACCGATCCGTCGTCTGTAATTGACGAAAAAGGTGTTGCTGGCGACGATAGTTCAAACCTCATAAGTTCTGCGTCTGAGTGGGGTGTAAATGCTCAACTAGGATGGAGGAAAGGGCCTTGGAGTTCCGACATCGGGTTGACCTATGAAAGCAGCATTCTGCGCGTGGACGGTGGAAACCGAAATCGCGCGATCGCGAATCAGCTTTCATCACACCCTGAGTTGGATGCATTGTATTTGGTGACGTGGTCGGCTGCTTATGACGTGTCTGAACAGGCCACGATCAGAATGAGCATGGACAATGTGCTCGATGAGAAACCAGGTATCGGCGAATTGTTCCGTCCAATCGGCCCCCGCGGGCGCTCGCTTTCTGTAGGCTTTGATCTCGACTTCTAATCAAATTGTTTTCCCACTGGTAAAAATTTTTTTCCAGCGGGATTTGACGTTAGGCCTACCAAATTTTGCGTAAACAGCTTGTTGCCAAGTGTGTTTGGGCCTTTTGGTGACATGCACCGCTGAGGTCGAAGCGAGGCCCGAATGATTGGAATGCTAGTTAACTTTGATCAAGGGTAGGCTCGGTTGCCTAGAATCAAAGCTTGCATAATGTTCGTGCACGTTTGGTTCGCTATAGTTTTTCACAAAAAGCACGTTGTGGGAACACATTCCTAGCGCGGAGGAGAAAATGAAATGAGCCAAACGAATTTGTATATTCCCGGTAAAACCCTATTGCTCGCTGCATTAATTACGTCCGTAGCCTCGTGTGCCGATCCGATAACCTCACCCAAGGTTGTGCCCGATGCCGCAGGATCTTATTCGCTTTTGGTTGAGCCACCTGTCGCTAAACGCATTCCAAATGTCATTAAACAACACGGCACAACTCGGACCGACCACTATGCTTGGATAAGGGCAGAGAATTGGCTGGAAGTCGCGGATGAGCCGTCAAAGCTTCCATCGGACATTCGTGAATACATTGAAGCCGAAAACGCCTACACCAAAGCTGCGCTAGCAGACCCTTTGGCAGAGCTGACCGAGGAAATTTTTCAGGAATTGCGTGGTCGCCAGCAAGAAGAGCGACAGAAGCTCGCGACCGTTGACGGCCCTTACGCCTATTTCTCTTTTTACCGCGAAGGGGGGCAATACGAAGTCATGGCGCGCCGCGACGCTAAAGACGTCTACAATGAAGACGCGGACTTCGAAATTCTTCTCGATGGCGATAAAATGGGCGAAGGAAAGGCCTATTTTGACTATTTTGGTTACCATTCTCCTGACCACAAACTCATGGCTTATTCAGTCGAAACCTCCGGGTCTGGAGCGAGTCAGATAAAGATTCGTGACCTAGAAACCGGAAAGGACCTTCTGGATACTATTGAGGGTTCTACAGGAGCGTTTATCTGGGATGAAACATCAGATGCGATCTACTGGGCCGTTCGCGACGAAAGCAGCAATGCTGTTGCAATGTCGCGCTATGATTTGAAAACTAAAACGTCGACAGAAATTTATCGCCGCAAGGACCCTACCAGTTTCTTATATTTTTATACATCTCTGAGTAAAGATTATGTATTCATAATAGAGAGCGCCACCGACTCATCTGAAGTTCTATATTTTCGAACTGACGAAGAAAATCCGACCCCCAAACTCATTGCTGAGCGTATGGACGGTGTAAAATACACTGTAAGCCATTGGGGCGACCAGTTTGTCATTCATACAAATGCAGATGGGGCGCTGGATAACAAACTTGTTTCTGCGCCGTTGGATCAACCTGGAAAAGAGAACTGGAAAGACCTCGTTCCGCATGTCCCTGGCCGGTATGTGGAAGGATATATTGGGACGTTAAAAGACCATTTGGTTTATAACGTGATGGATAACGGTGTTCCCAAAACGATCATCAGAGATCGGGCTACCGGTGACGAGCATATGATCGCATTCGATGAACCTGCTTACAGTCTCGACACAGATTTTGGACCAACTTATGACAATCAGATCATCAGATTTGAATATTCATCTGGTTCAACTCCAACTGAAATATACGATTATAATCTGGTAACGCGAGAACGCGTGCTTCGTGATAAGCAGGTCGTTCCCTCCGGTCATAACCCAAAAGACTATATCGTAGAACGCATTATGGCGCCTGCTCGGGATGGTGAACTCATTCCCGTTTCTATATTGCGCCACAAGGATACACCCATAGATGGAACAGCTCCATTGAGCCTGAATGCCTACGGGTCCTACGGTGTAACAGTTCAATTTGGTTTCAGTGAAGGTCGCTTAACCCTTGTTGATCGTGGTGTGATTTATGCCTTCGCGCATGTGCGCGGATCTCAAACGAAAGGCACGAAATGGTACTATGACGGTCGTATGGAGAATAAACAGAACACATTTAACGACTTCATTGATGCGGGTCACTATTTGATTGACCAGAACTATACAAGCTACGGTCATATCGTTGCGCAAGGTCGATCTGCCGGTGGTCTTCTGATGGGCGCTATCTCCAATCAAGAACCTGAGATGTTTGCTGGTATTGTTGCCGGTGTACCTTTTGTAGATGTGATCAGCACGATGTCAGATGGAACACTCCCCCTAACACCGCCGGAATGGTCAGAATGGGGGAACCCCATCACAAGCGCCGAAGCTTTCAACACGATGATGGCTTATTCTCCATATGATCAGGTGTCCGACAAAAACTACCCGCCTATGTTGATCACGGGCGGTCTCTCGGATCCAGCAGTTACCTATTGGGAACCCACGAAATGGATCGCGCGCTTGCGTCATAGAGCTCCTAATGCGGGTCCATATTATCTTTCGATCGCAATGGATGGAGGGCATGGGGGGTCATCTGGGCGCTTCAATAGCCTTAGGGAAGACGCACTGGAGTATGCGTTTATGTTGAAGGCGTTTAATGACGCGAAATAGATAGAAAGAGGGAAAGCAGTTTGGTGTTCTCGTGACCAGGCTGTTTTCTTTATTCTGGGTTTAAGTGGACGCGCACCTACACGTTAAGTGTCAGATTAGATGTGGTTCTTGAGCCTACTCACTCCATCTGCGCCCGCCTAGCTTGAAGGTTTAGCCTTTGGGGAGTTTGTCCGTAACGTTGGTGTGCGTTTCAGCATCTAAGCTCTTTGCACGAAAGTTAAGGTAACGACTGTGACCAGAACGCATGAATAGGTACAAAACAATGTCTCTACGAAATGTACTCCGCTCTTACAAAACCATACTCGGTGTTGGCTTGGTATTGGTTCTTTCTGCTTGTGGTGAACAGCAGGAAGATGTGGACGTTAAACCGGCTGAGGAGACAAAGGCCTACAAGTCTTCATACAAGCCGTACCCAAGTGAGCCGACTATTCTGACGGGCGGTACAATTCTGACCGGGACTGGAGAACGCATAGACGATGGGGCTGTTTACTTCGTCGATGGCAAGATTGCGGCTGTAGGCCCTGCACGGGAAATAAACGTGGAAAAAGATGCCAGAGTCATTGATCTTGATGGCAAGTGGGTCACACCGGGTATTGTCGATAATCACTCTCATTTGGGGGTTTATCCTTCCCCAAGTTTGAGCGCTGTTTCCGACGGTAACGAAATGGTGGGGCCAAACACCGCAAATGTATGGGCAGAGCACGCTGTATGGGCGCAGGATGCCGGATTTACGCGGGCTTTGGCGGGCGGCGTTACAACAATCCAGATCCTGCCCGGGTCAGGTAACATATTTGGCGGACGCTCTGTCGTTTTGAAAAATGTGCCGTCTCGGACAGCCATGGAAATGAAATTCCCCGGTGCGCCTCACGGTTTGAAAATGGCGTGCGGTGAGAACCCAAAAGGTCGGCCTGGCTATCCGGAAACCCGTATGGGTATTTTCGCGCATTATCGCGAAGCTTTCAACGAAGCTAAAGCCTATGACCCGGACGAAAGTGGTTCTGTGGATTTGACCATGGAAACATTGGCGGGCGTTCTGGATGGCGACATCAAGCTACATATTCACTGCTACCGCGCCGATGATATGGCAGTTCTTCTGGAACTCGCCAAGGAATTCGATTTCCAGATAGCTTCGTTTCACCATGCGGTTGAGGGATACAAAATTGCTGACCTATTGGCGGAGCAAGGCATATGCGGGACGGTCTGGGCTGACTGGTGGGGCTTCAAACTGGAAGCATTGGACATGGTGCCAGAGAATGCTGCGCTTATCGATGCGCAGCCGAATGGGTGTGCCGTCATTCACTCCGATAGTTCCACTGGTATCCAGATACTGAATCAGGAAGCGGCAAAGGCAATGGCGTCGGGCCTACGTCGCGGCATGGATATTCCGCCAGAACGTGCGATTAAGTGGATCACCTCGAACTCCGCCAAAACCATAGGCGTGGATGACGTGACCGGTTCGCTTGAAGTTGGGAAAATGGCAGACATTACTGTCTGGAACCAAAACCCATTTTCGGTGTTTGCGAAGGCCGAGCAGGTCTTCATCGATGGGGCGCTATTGTTTGACAGGAATGATCCTGCTCTCTCTCCGCGGGTTGATCTAGAGCTGGGTTTGGGCAGGAACGGTTTCCGAGGAGGAGCAGGGCAATGAGATTTAACTTGACCAAAATTGTTTCGTGGTCGGCTTTGGTGCTCCTACTTGGCCATGTCTCATTCGCATCGGCGGATACTGTCGCGATCATGAATGGTGAGATCCATACCGTCACCCAGGGCGTGATAGAAAATGGCGATGTTATTATTGAAGATGGCGTCATCACTCAAATTGGTAGTGATCTGAGCCCACCTGAGGGAGCGATCGTTTTTAACGCAGAGGGCAAAAAAGTTACCCCGGGCCTGTTTACGCCAATTGCGAATTTAAGCCAGCTTGGCGGCATTGAAATTGACTATGTGGGCGCAAATTTCGACATCGTAGATTCATTTGAACCCAATGCTTTTGGGATTGCTCATGCCAGAACCTACGGGGTCACCAATGCAGGTGTTTCGCCACGCGAACATGAGGGAAAGTTCTCTGGAAGCGTTGCTGTTTACGATTTTACAGACAATGTCGAAAAACCCCTGCGATCTAACGTTGCGCTCGTCGCGTATTTCTCCAGTGAGTGGCAAGTTGTTGAGGATACCTTCGAACAACTAAACCGCTATAGCGCGTCCCCGAAAGCTTATATTGAAAGCTATAGAGACGGAGAGCTTGAGCCGCGTGAGGCAAAAGCGCTGCTGCCTGTGCTTCGCGGTGAAATGCCATTAGTTGTCTATGTGTTTAACGCAACTAGCATCAAACGCGTATTACGTCTCAAGGAAGAATATCAGCTGGAGCTTATTCTTGCGGGTGCCAAAGAGGGTTGGAAAGTCGCGGATGAAATTGCACAAGCCGATGTGTCCGTTTTGATTAATCCGAAAGCTAATTTGCCACGAGGTTTCAAGACGTCAGGATCTACATTGAAAAACGCAGCTCTATTGCATGATGCGGGCGTCAAGATGAGTTTCCTGACATCTTCTGGAGGAGAAAACACGGTAAGGCAGGCAGCCGGGGTCGCTGTGTCTAACGGTTTGCCGTATGCCGAGGGACTTGCGGCTATTACCATTAATCCTGCTAAAATGTATGGCGTTGATGATCAGATTGGCTCGTTGGAAATCGGAAAGAAGGGCAATGTCGTCATTTGGGAGGGAGATCCAATCGATGTGACAGGCTGGCCTGTGAACGTTTTCATCAATGGTGAAGAGCAGTCGATGAATTCTCGCCATAATATGTTGTATGAGCGTTATAAGGACCTTTCACGAAAGTCTCTTCCGACGGCATATCTTGGAGAGAATCCATAGGCCTCCAGTCCGCAGATAACGCTCCATCATTGTCTCGTCGCAACGTCAAATAATTTGGGTGATGTGAAGACGCCCAAACTCCTATTGATCGTCTTCTTTGAAACAGCCCTGAAACCGGTGTGATGTACCACGCAGATGTTGGATATTACATCGCCATTGAGTGCGCGAAATCCTGTATGCCGAGGAGTTCACCTCACCAGGCTCAAACCGTCATCAATACATGGCTCAGACAATAAAATCATGTCCGGCCACGTCAGGCTCTCGGCATGCATTCACCGGTACCGGAAACGCTAATAGAAAACCCTCAAATCACAAGCCCATAAATAGGGGACCGGACAGTCGACCCTTCTGACTATCTGTCAATGTTATTGTCATGCATGAAGTATTCTTCACCCGGAGCTTCCTAATCAGGCCCGTGCCCCAGAGCGATTCTAACCCAAATTTGTTAGCACGCGCCGAGATGCACGACTGATTTATAGATTGATGCACCCCTAGGAAGGTTGGGTTCTATCCAGTGTTCGTCGTTGAGCAGTATCAAGCCATTTGAGGTTTTGCTCTAGACGACCGAAAAGGGCCAATTCCAGCCGGATTATCCTTGAATTCTTACGGCTGCTTATGCGCCCGTTCGAGCCGAACACTCTAGAAATTTGTAGGGACATTCTTCGCCAATAGCCGACATTGCTTCAGACACGCGTTATGTCTCAGTGAGCCCTAATGTAGATACGCCAAACTTACTTCTTATTTCCTATTCCCATGTGAAATGCATATGGTTCGGTGAAGAGAAAGCGCAAAGCGATGACCAATAACCTTATCAATCCCGACCACATCCATCCGGACTTTGAGAGAATTCTGTCTGACAAACCGCTGGCGATGCAGTTTCTTTATAGAGATATTAGACAGTTGGTTTTGAAAACGTGTCCGACATGCAATGAGCTACTGTACCACACTCACGCATTATCATCGGTCTACAGCTTATCAGACAAGCTAAAGCACGCCTTCTGTCATATTCCCGTGTATAGCAATCACATCAATCTTGGCTTCAACTTGGGCTCCGAATTAGATGATCCCTACGGTATTCTATCCGGCAGTGGAAAGAAGATCAGACATGTTTCCATTCACGAAGACTCGGACCTTAGCCATCCTGCGATTGCGCGCTTGCTCGCAGATGCCGTCGGGCTAGCTGAAAGCCAATTAGATGGCCCCAGAAAAATCGAAGCTCAGATGATTTCCAAAATTAGTACCTGACTTCGTGCTGTTACGACTGCGACGCTGCAAGTTTTAACACGGGGTCATACACTCACCCCAGAAAAGTTGCTCGCAAATTCTGAAAAGGGCCAAATTTGCACCAAAAACATAGCCCACTGAGCGTCGCACTCCACCGATAATCGACATTCTCAAGAATTGCTTTGGCGGTTGCGTGAGCCACTCTTAGCTCCCCGTCATGGGAGTTTTTCGACCGATTTTTCTCCACGCTCTTCTGTCAAATGACCTCCATCATTCATTTTCATGAACTTGTATGGAGGATCAAATGGCAAATGACTGTGCAATTAAGGCGGGGGCGGCTGGCTGTGATAAGGAGGTGCCGTCTTTTATATCAGGTGACGGTAAGTTGCTTTCCGTCAAAGAATGCGCGGCGCTACTAAGTTGTAGTGTGCCATCGATTTGGCGATGGGTAGCCGCAGAACAGTTTCCTAAGCCGATCAAACTCGGACACCTTACAAGGTGGCCGGAAACCGAAGTGATGGCGTTCGTGTCTGCTGCAAAGGAGACACGCGATGCGAGCTAAGGAAAAGAGGAAGCCGGATTTTCATGAGCCATGTTTGCGATGCGGGCCTTCTCGTAGATGTTCGCGAAACGGGTCGCGTGAAGTGGTCGGATTATGGAAGCAAAGCAGCAGAGGTGTGCAGCTATATATTACCCGAGAGCTGATCAAGGATGGCCGCACGTAGTGGGCCAGCGTATTGATCTTCTATCAGATGCCGAACATGTGCACGATTGTAATCGGGAAACTGAATTAATAGAGAGCCCAATCTCAAACCATGATGTGATTGCGCAGTTCATGCGGGAGTTGTTCGCAAGGGCCGACCACGGGCAAATCGAGGTCAACGTTCGGAATGGCCGGTTTTACTCTAAACTCTTCTCGGTTGGCGCGCTTGATGACTGCATCAATTTCTGCATCGAACATGCCGCATCTGCAGAAGGAGTGTACGTTTCAGCCGGCCTCAGGCGATCTGATCTACCGTATGGAAAATCTGGCACCAACAAAGACGTAATTGCTGTAACAGCACTAAAGCTCGACATAGATGATAAAGCCGCTGCAGCCACTGCCTTAGCCAAATTGGTTGACGCCGATCTGACTCCTAATCTGATTGTGACCACTGGTGCCGTCCCATTTAAACGCCTTCACCTCTGGTGGCTGCTAGAAGAGCCTTGCAACGACATCGCGACCGTGCAAGCGATCGAGAAGATGATGATCAAAGCGCTAGGCGCTGACAGTACAGCTGACCCACGGCGAATGATGCGGCTGCCTGGCTCGGTAAATCACCCGAATGAGAAGAAGAAACTCAAAGGACGCGTGCCTGAGACCGTAAAAATGGAGCGCGGTCGCCAAGGGCGCTATACGATTGATGAAATCCGCGCGTCAGCAAAGCTGTTCTCTGAGGATGATCTGACTGTTAAAAGTGTTCTTGAAAGCGCACTTCCCACCGCTTCTGCGCTCGATATCCCGACCTCACCCAACCCAGCTCAATCGATTGTCACGGGCAGCAAGCTCGCACGCTTGTTAAGTGAAGTAAAACCCGGCAACTGGCACAATCCCATACGCGATGCCGTGGCCCACCTTGTCACCAAAGGGATTGATGACGAGGGCATACAAGAACTGCTGAAACACCGTCGACTTTCTGACTATACCATTGAACAAACGCGGGAGAACATCCAGAAATTGATTGACGGCGCTCGTCGAAAAGACTGGCCACAGACTGAGGCGGCACCAAGAAAGTATCCTGAACCAATATCTTGGACACCCGTCGACCCAACAAGCTTTCCAAAGTTTCCCTTTATTTATCGGGACTATTTGTGCCGTGGGTATCTCAGTCTGACCGTTAGTCCTGGTGGCATTGGCAAGTCGACGCTGAGCCTTATTGAGGCCGTCTCCATGGCTATCGGTAGAGATCTACTAGGCTTCCAGTTAAATGGCGAATTTGAGCGGCTCGCGAGGACCAAAGTCTGGTATTTCAATCTTGAGGATCCAATGGATCTCATAATGCGGCGCGTCGCCGGAACTTGTCTTCACTACGACATTGATCAGGCCGAGCTCTCGGGCCGGCTTTTTATCAACTCCGGGCTAGATGACCCGCTGGTCACTGCCATTGAAAAGCAAAAAAAAACCCAACTCGACGAGCCGCTTTTTCAGCATCTAACGAGCAAGGTCGGCGAACGAGACATTGGTGCCATCATCATCGACCCCTTCGTGTCCAGCCATCAGGTCGATGAGAACAACAATAGGGCGATCGATATGGTCGCGAAGCGCTGGAGTAAGTTTGCATCCGATAACCAAGTGGCAGTGGCCATGGTTCACCACACGCGCAAAAACGTTGGTGGCACCGGATTTGACACTGACAGCGCCCGAGGTGCGAAAGCCTTAACGGATGCGGCGCGTATTGTTCGAGTTTTGAATGGTGCATCGAAAGGGGCGATCGATATGAAAGGTGCTGAGCTTCGTCAATACTTCAAGGCCGAGATCGATAAGAGCAATTTGGCTCCCATACGGCAAAAACCAACTTGGTACCGCAAACTATCGGTGGAGCTCGGGAATGGCAGTGAAGGTGAACCGAGTGACACGATTGGCGTGATCGAGCCCTGGGATCCGCCTGAATCTGAACAGCAGGCGGTAGAACCTGATAAGGAAAAGATAGAAGCAATCGTCAAAGGACTGGGCAGCGAGCGCTATCGCTACCACCACAAATCCGAAAACTGGGTGGGAATTCTTATCGCCGACCTTTTGGGTTGGGATCTTCAAGAAGACGGCATCGAGAAAAGCGTTAAAGCAATGATCGACTCTCTCATTAGTCAAGGCGTCTTGCTCAAGGCCAAAGAGAAAGGCGAAGCTTCGAAGTATCAGCCTTTCGTTCGCGTTAGTCCCGAGCGGCTTGAAAAGTGCGGAATTGGAGACTCTGAACGACAGGATTTTCCACCACCTGACGAGGTGGAGAATGAGGGTGGAGAGGTGGAGCCAGATTAGTCACCACCACCACCGCCCCTCCCTTTAGGGGGGCGGTGGTGGTGGTGGTGGTCTGGCAATCAATAGAGTGGTGGTGGATGACAAAGAGTAACTTAATCGAGTTTTCGACAAAGCTTGGCAAAGTTTTTGGCAAAGGACAGTGCGATGGGTGGACAAGGAAGTGGTGGTTGGAATCGTAAGTACCAAGGTACAACCGAAGAAGCGATTCAGTTAGCTATGTCTGATCTAAAAAATGCCGGACTGCTAGTAGGGCCGCGCGCTGGAAAGCTCATCTGGGCAACAAATGGAATTGTACAGCTAGATCTGAATTTGCAGCGAGATGGGAACACGCTTTCGATAAACGACGCGACTTGCGATCACAATCGTCATATGGATGACTACAGTCAAAAAATTGAGCTGCTCGAAAGATCCACAAACAAGGGCGGGAGCTATCTCTTGTTTAGGTGCCCATGTTGCTACAAGCCGAGGCGTCACCTCTATCTCTCTCGCTTCTTTTTTATTTGTCGTTGCTGTGCGAAACTCACTTACAAATCCAAACGTGAGCATGAGGATGCTCGTCTATTTAGACAGTGGGATAAAATATCCGCTAAACTCGGTGGCTTGGAGTTTGACCGTGCAAATCCGATCACAAAGCCGAAGGGCATGCACGGATCTACGTTCGAGCAGTTGGTCCAGAATCTTTCGAAGGTCGAAAATGCGATCGACTGCAAACTAGCAAGGCTGCGCTAGCTGCAGCTCATTGTTACATAAATTGTAACACAAACAAATGCGCGCACATATTTATCGTAATAAATTCAATGCACTAGTCTCGAAAAATGGTGCCCCCAGAGAGACTCGAACTCCCGACCCTCTGATTACAAATCAGATGCTCTACCAGCTGAGCTATAGGGGCACTCAATTAAGCTGGGCATGTAATTCAGCTCGCTCGATTACGCAAGATATCTTTCTATTTCCTTTGCAGCGCCTCATTTGCCGCCAGCCTGGCCATTCTTCGCCCCATTTGACCTTCACAAACTAGGGACCAATCTAAATGATGAGGGCTATTATGATGAAACCAAGCGTACTCCTTACCGTAGCCGCAATGATCGCCGGATCGGGTTTTGCGCAAGAAACGCCGCTTCCACCTGAGGCTGTGGAATTGCCCAAATATGAGCAGGCCTGCGCCGAGCACTCAATCACAGTGTTTTTTGGCCCCAAAGATACGGACGTTTCTCCCCCTGCACTGACAGCTTTGGAAGCAACCATAGATATGATCGATAGCTGCGCCATCACGGAAATTCATACCTCCGCAATCTCAACCGATGCCGAAAATAGCGAAGAAATGCTCCTATTATCGGAGGCTCGGACCGATAGCGTACTTGAAGCCTTTGCCGCCTCAGGCGTCTGGGCACAGGACGTTCAAACTGACATTGTTGCGGCGCGGGACACCAACCGGTCTGATACAGCCGAGGAGCCCCTGGCGCGGCGGGTAGAAGTCACGCTTGCGACTGCGCCTGTAATCACCAGTTAGCAGCCGGGCGAATGCATGATCCAATAACGGCGATCAATATTGCACTACGAAATTTGAACTCCCCAGTTGATTATGAACCTCTGGGGAGTTCTTGTTCTTATTCTACAATTGGATTGTTCTTGGCCTTCGGTTCTTTTCAAGCTTGCCGACCCACCTTAAGTGGTCCCAATCTAACTTATTGAGAAGACGAACATATGTCGGACACGCGCAAGATCCTTGTTACTTCAGCCCTGCCATATATTAATGGCATCAAACATCTCGGTAATCTTGCAGGATCCATGCTGCCAGCTGATGTGTATAGTCGGTTTCAGCGGCTTCGCGGACATGACGTCACCTACATTTGCGCAACAGATGAGCATGGCACACCTGCCGAACTTGCAGCTCAGGAAATGGGAGTCCCGGTTCAGCAATATTGCGACGAACAATACGAAACTCAGCGAAAAGCTGGTGAGGGGTTCTTCCTGTCTTACGACTGGTTCGGACGGTCTTCAAAACCAGCAAACCATGCGCTTACGCAGCAATTTGCACACGATTTAGAGGCCGCAGGCCTCATCGAAGAGCGCGTTTCGAAACAGGTATACTCGATTGATGATGGCCGCTTCCTTCCGGACAGATACGTTGAGGGAACCTGCCCGCACTGCGGCTATGAAAAGGCACGCGGTGATCAATGCGATAATTGCGGACGATTGCTAGACCCTGTCGATCTGAAGGATCCCTATTCTGCAGTTTCAGGCAGCCGGAATATCGAGGTACGTGACACGCGCCACCTCTTCCTTTTGCAATCTAAACTGCAAGATACAATCCGCGCGTGGATCGAGCAAAAAGGTGGAGCGTGGCCGCAGCTGGCGCGCTCGATTGCCCTTAAATGGCTCGATGAGGGACTGCGTGACCGCGCGATTACACGCGACCTCAACTGGGGTGTTCCAGTCACCAATCCAGATGGAAGCGTGCGCGAAGGCTTTGAAGACAAGGTATTCTATGTCTGGTTTGATGCGCCAATTGAATATATCGCAGCCACGCAAGAGTGGGGCGAAGCGACGGGTAACGACTGGGAAGCGCTCTGGAAAACGAATAAGGGCGCGAATGACACCGAGTATGTTCAGTTCATGGGTAAGGACAACGTCGCCTTCCATACGGTGAGCTTTCCCTCCACTTTGCTCGGTTCCGGTAAGCCTTGGAAAACGGTCGATAAACTGAAAGCGTTTAACTGGGTGACGTGGTATGGCGGCAAGTTTTCAACCAGCCAGAAGCGCGGCGTGTTTATGGATCAGGCGCTTGAGTTGCTTCCGGCCGATTATTGGCGCTGGTATCTTATCGCGAATGCCCCCGAAGGCTCTGACGCCGCCTTTACATGGGAGGGGTTTCAAGCAGCCATCAACTCAGATCTGGCAAATGTACTCGGTAATTTTGTGAACCGGATCACAAAATACACAGCAAGCAAATTCGAGGGCGTGGTTCCGTCAGCGGGCACTTCAGGTGAAGACGAGGCATGGATCGCAGACGAGCTTTCGACGAGGCTCCGAAATCTCATCCAGAATTATGAGGATATGGAGTTCCGGAAAGCGGCAAATGAGACGCGGGCAATTTGGGCAGCCGGAAACGAATACCTCACGCGAGCAGCTCCTTGGGTTAAATACAAGGAAGATGTCGATGCAGCAGCGATTGGGGTGCGAACCGGGCTCAATCTCGCGGTAATTTTCGGCATTATTGCACAGCCGATCATTCCCGAAACAGCCGCAAAAATACTGGATGCCCTGAACATTCCAACCGAGAACAGAAATTTCCCATCACCAGAAGATACGGGGCTCCTAGACGCCCTGCCGAATGGCCTCGCGATTTCTCCGCCTGACATGTTGTTTTCAAAGATCGAAGATGAGCAGGTCCAGGCCTGGACCGACCAATTCGCGGGCGATTCTGCTTAGTCGATTGGTCGCATAACAATCAGCTCGTTGATACGTTTTGACTTTTTCTTCGCATTCACGACATTGTTGAGATTCCAGACGCTCCCATCTCCGAGAACGATCTCAAGGTCACCAGTACTGTTTAAGCCCAGAATGCGATGGCGAAGAAAGTCATCTGCGCGGTAGTGGCATTTCGCGTTCGCGCCATTTTCAGATCTATTACCGCTCCCCCAAAATATCTTTTCATGCATCTGGCCTGGTACGATTTCCCAGTATTTCACGCGGTCGAACCCCCAGAACATGAGCACCCATTCCAGAAATACGCCAGTTCCGATGATCAGATAAAATGTTGGGCTCATTCTCACATCAAGAGAAGCTGCAAAATTTGTGAGCAGGCCTGTATACCCCGATGTTACGAGCAAAATAATGCCAATTAAAACCGACAACCCAAAAATTACAGAATTAGCCCCGCGCAAGCGCACAGTCGTAGAAAAAACCACGAACAGCAAAATCACTGCGTAAGTTAATCCCATAATACGCTGTGCAGTTTCGTTTGAGCCAAGCCCGAAGGTGCTTAAAATGAAAAACAGAAAACCAAAAACCCATAGCGGCCACCAGTAGATGATGGACGAATGGGAAAAGACCCGCAAAGGATCAGATGCCATCACTCTGGCGTCTTCGATCTTCGCCGTTTGTGCAGGCTCTGCTGACGGTTGTGTATCACTCATCTTTTGACCCCATAGATTTGCTGACAGTGTAATATTATATACCGGAGCGTCAAATCGTGACAGGGCGTTAAGTTGACGTGCTGCGCGGCACTTATTCTTTTACGAAAATCCAACGAGAGGATACTGGCATGAAGTGGGTTCTGGGCATTCTCTTCCTGATCGCTGCAGGATTAGGCGGAGCGTATTGGTGGGCCGGCAAAGATGAGATCTCGCTCACAGATGCCGAACGCGCCGCTGCACCGGGTAAGTTTGCGGAACTTTCCGATGGCAAACTTCACTATGTTGAACGCGGCCCGGAGAATGGACCCATCATCTTGATGGTCCATGGGTACTCAACTCCGCATTTCATATTTGAACAAAACGCAGCATCACTCGCCGCATATGGATTTCGTGTGATTCAGTTCGATCATTTCGGCCGCGGTTGGTCCGATCGACCTTCTACAAAATATGACGCCGACTTCTACGATCGCTCTATCGTAGAACTGCTAGATGCACTGGAAGTCGACCAGCCAGTCGGCTTGGTCGGCATGTCGATGGGCGGATTAATTTCAGCAGAGTTTACAGCCAGACATCCTGAAAGGGTTGAAAAACTCTTCATGCTGGTTCCAGCAGGCCTTGCTCTCAGCAATGCTGATAGCACGCAGACCCAGGTATCAAAGATGCCGGTCATCGGAGATTGGGTCTGGCGCGTTTTTGCAAAGCAAGCACTGCTGAGTGATGATCAGTATGACGAGTCGGGCATTAGCGAGATGAAGCGCCTGCAAGGCGATATCACCGAACAAATGAAATATCGCGGTTACTTTCCAGCATTGCTCTCAACCCTCCGAAATCTGCCAATGACTGATCAGGATGAGGTGTTCATTTCTGTGGCAGAAACGGCCATCCCTATTCTCGCGGTATTTGGCGAAGAGGACAAAGTCGTGCCTATTGAAGCAGCCGCAAGACTGCGAAAACTCACCCCGGCGGCTGATATCCGGGAATTATCTCAAGCCGGTCACGCTCTGAATTACCAGGATTACGAAATCATCAATCCATGGATGGTGGAGTTCTTTTCGTCCATGCTTCCGAGCCCTGAACCTGTGACCGTTACCAGTGCCACTTCAGAACCGGGTTGATCCGTTCTCGCGCATCCATGCTGTGCCCAATCGCGGCGCGTTCATGGGAAACCGCGGTTGCTTGCACGACGCAGAGACAAGAACGCTAAAAAAGCTAACCTGGACGACGAATGGCTGGGTTATTTGCAGGCTCGACTTCAAGGGCCGTCGTAGATCACTTATGTCCAAGGGCTCCTACACCGAGCTTTTCTTTCTGGATGAAGCAACGGCGCTCGCCGCTGGTCATCGTCCCTGCTTTGAGTGCCGAAGAGACAGAGCAAGAGCGTTTGCGATGTCAGCTCAAGCCGGTGCAGGTTCTCAGAGCGCCGTGACGGCGCAAGATCTGAACAGAGATATTCTGAAAGACGTGAAGCCATACATCCGGAAGCATCATGGCGCTAAGCGCGAACTCGTGAATCCTCGCACATTGCCAGATGCGGCTATGTTTGCGGTGGAAGGTGCCGCTTACTTAAAGTGGCAAGACCGAGGCTTGCGTTGGACGTTTGACGGGTACGACAATGAAATCGAATTGCCTGGCATTGCGCAACGCCTCACACCAAGAATGACCTGCAGCGCGCTGCTGGGCGGATACACCCCTCAAATCGACCCAACGGCAATACAACGCTGAGCCGTTACTCGTGGCGGATGAAGCGTCTAGTCAACGTTCGAGAGCGCCTCAGCCTGCTGAACCCATTGCTCCCGTTCTATCCGTCCTTCAAAGGCTAAATGGTCATCGACCCATTCGACATTTTCCGGTGTCCAGGAAGCAATTTGATCATAATGGTAGATACCAAAGCCATTAAGCACTTCCTGGATTTTGGGCCCTATTCCGCCAATCGCCGTGAGATCATCCCCCTCACCGTTTACAGGACCATCAAGCGCGATTGGTTTTACGCCGCGCGCCGTGACAGCCAGATCTTGTGAACTGGCACCGTCGCTCATTCCATTTGACGTGTCAGCTTCTGAACCATCGGGAGCTCGCTCCGAAAGGTCGGTTGCCTCCAGGCCTGCATCCTCTTCCTCGACGGATGGCTCAGCGCTTGGTGGAGCTTCAATGTCACCTAATTGCGGCGCAGCGACGGCTGGAAGCGAAGCTTCCGTTTTAGATTGCACAGCCACGCCGTCGCCGCCTTCATCAGAGATGGTCTTATCACCTTCATAATAGGCGAGCCGTCCTTCGAGATACCGGTTACGCCAACGCAAGCTCGCGATTTCTTCGTCACCCGTCGCATCAGAAGGATCACTGGGTTCATCGGAACTTTCTGGCAGTTTGGTTGTGGCAGCACCAACAAGAGCAGCGGCACCTCCTGAGGCTACCGAACCGTGTTGCTCAAAATAATTCAACCGTTGTTTTAAATAGTCATTTTGCCATCTGAGTTTCTCAAGCCCGACATCAGAATCGAGCGAAGGTAATCCGCTTTCGGTAACGTCGCCAATCGTATCGACTTCGGGTGCATCTGAGACAGCGGTAGTCGAGGTCTCTCCTTCGGCCATTTCCTTGATCTTGTCTTCGAGGCTGCGCACTCTGCTTTCTAAATAGCGATTTCGCCATTCAAGCGTCGCTTCTTCTTTATCAAGGTTCGCGTCCAGGCGCTCTTCGCCTTTTGGCATCGCTGCACCAGCCGCCATTCCGGCAACTGCAGCTCCAACGGCCGTCGCTGTTAGGTCTCCGCGGCCGGAGTCCTCAGCATTACTGCGCACTTCGTTTAACTCTGCCTTGGTACGAGCAAGTTCATCACTGAGTGCTTGTAGTTTCTCTTCGCGGTCAGCAAGTTCTACGCGGAGTTCTTGATCATTTGATGCAGTCGCCGCCGGTGTGATGTCGCCTTCCACTGGCGCGCGGCCAGCGGCATAAAGAGCTTCGAGCTCAGCCTCTTTTTCAGAAAGCGTTCCAAGCGCAATGTTGCGTTCTCCTTCCGCTTTTCGGAGCATGCCGCGTAGTCTTAATCCACGCACCGCCCATCCAAACAGCAAACCAAGAATGCCGGTTGCTGCAAGTGCCATCCACATATGCGCTATTAGCCATTGCATATTACTCACTCCGCTCCTTCACGGTGAACTCAATTCTTCGGTTCTGCGCACGCCCTTCTGGTGTGTCATTTGAAGCTGCTGGTTGATCAGGCCCATACCCGACTGCGCTTAAACGGCTCGCATCCATGCCAGATTGCGTCATGTAGGCGACAACTGCTTTCGCCCGATCCTGACTTAAAGCAATATTTTGTGCTCGGTTTCCGACGCTATCTGTATGGCCTCCGAGTTCGAATAGCAGGTCAACATCGCAGCGGCCTGAAACAGCCATGATCTTGTCCAGTGTCACGCCGCTCTCGCGCGTGATTAGATCCTTTCCGCTTTCGAAGTAAACTTTGTTATTCTGGAGCACTGCATCAAATGCCGCCTGGCAGGCATCAATGGCGCTGGCGGCGAAATCTATGCCTTCAATCTCAGCTACTGCAACCTGTACGGTCTCGACATCAATGTTAACACCGTAAACGCCGTCGAGTTTCTTCATGTCTTCTGCAAGGTAAGCCAGCGTGCTTCCCGAAGCTTCACCTTCGAAAATAAAGCCTCCATCGTCTGGCTCGAACGCCATTTCGCCCGATTCAAATTTCGAGAAGTGCGGGAGCCCCAAACGAACACCATCAATCCAGTCCTGATGATCGTGAGATGAGACCTCCATTTCGTCAATCAAATCGCCGGCAAAATAATTTGAGGCAATCGTAACAATTTCCGTTCTCTCTGCTTCGTTCGCAACACGGCCGGAAAGTATCAGTGTGCCTTTGTCATGCCGTGCAGACCAAAGAGATGACCCCCGAATGTCTGCAATCGACTCAAATGGCGCAACGATATTGGCGACGTCAGCGATGACTTCGGCTTTCGCGGCATCACTCATCGCGACACCGCGCACCGCCAGGCGGCGATCCACGAATTCCGCCTGACCCGCATCGAGCAAACCTAATTGACGAACGCCGAGCCGAGCAACACCCTGCCAATTCCCCGCAGGTGCCCCAGCACCAAACTCCATCCGGTCATCAACTTTGCCTGGAGCAATTTGTTCGGCATCTTCAACGATTTTCTGGCGGATCGCTTCACTCGGCACATAACCGGCAAGAATAATCTGACCATCTGGTCGCTTCACCGCACTCCAGGTGAACGGGCTAATCGGCGGGGCCGCTTCGGAAGCATTTTGAACAACTGTAACGCCGCCGAGTATTAGACCTCCACCGCCTTCCGCTGTGAGCGCACTCTCACGTGCTGCCTCAAAAGCAGACTCCGCTGGCGCTGCTCCTGTGAGAACCGCGCGTTGGCCGTACATTGTTACACTTGCCCAGCTATGGCCGTCTTGGTTCAGCTTTTGCTCAACAGCCGTTTGGAGATCAGCTTGCAATCGCACGGCATCGTGCGGCGAGTGATACACAGACCACCATCCGACGAGCGCCAGGCCCGCTAACGCACCTAACGCGAGCAGCCAATCTAACAGTCTAACGAACACGCTTTGCCCTTTCGTTTGACGGTCCAAACACAAGATTCTCATGCCGCAACGGTTACGCTCGCGCAAGGTTTACACTACATAGCGCTGCGATGACGACTACAAACCGTGATACAATAACAAGTTTTTCAAATCCGCTGGTAAAGCGCCTGCGTAGCCTCGAGCGTAAGAAAGCGCGGTCCGAAACAGGCTTGTTCCTTGCTGAGGGCGTGCGACTGATTTCGCAGGGTATTTCAAGTGGTTGGGAATTGGAAACTGTAATGGTTTCAAAAAGCGTTCTCGATCGGCCACATGTCTGCCAGCTGCTCGCCCAAGCCGAATCACAGAACGCTAAAATTGTGGAAGTTCCTGACCGAATTCTCCAAAAGGTCGCACGCAAGGAAAATGCGCAATCTGTGATTGCCGCTTTCCATCAGAGGCAAATTCCAATCGAGGCAATTGACACTCCGCTCAAGGGAATCTGGCTCGGTCTCTATACCGTGAGAGACCCAGGCAATCTTGGCACAATTCTTCGGACAGCCGATTGTGCAGGTATAGCTGGTGTTGTCCTTATTGAAGGATGTTGCGACCCCTAC
Source organism: Hyphomonadaceae bacterium (assembly GCA_965263325.1). GTDB lineage: Bacteria > Pseudomonadota > Alphaproteobacteria > Caulobacterales > Hyphomonadaceae > CBDHGY01. Next base: position 838,262 of record CBDHGY010000002.1, read on the forward strand.
TCCGTTGAAGCGGTTCGGGCATCAATGGGCTCAATATTTGATGTCGCTTTCGCCAATGCCTCCTTCGCGGATTTCAACGCATGGAGAAAAGCAGCTGGCATGCAGATGGTCGCTGCCAGTGTAAACGGCAATACGCGGCACGATGATGATATATACGGCGAACGCTCGCTGATCCTCATGGGGAATGAGCAGGCCGGGTTGCCACCGGATGTCGAAGCAGAATGCGATCGGCTGGCGCTTATTCCAATGCGCGGCGGAGCCGATAGTCTCAACCTCGCTCAAGCTACAGCCATCATGACCTATGAAGCATGGCGCCAAAAGGGGTTCAGCTAATGAAGGTCACCACCAATTTATTGGTCGCCGATGACTGGCATGACTATGCCTTACTGGACTGCGGTCATGGCAGAAAACTGGAACAGTTCGGCAGTCAGATAATCAATCGACCGGACCCTCAGGCTTTTTGGGAACCGGCCGCACCGATAGAAACCTGGCGAGCGAACGCGACGTTTGATGCCAAGTCTGAGAATGACGAGCGCGGGCGTTGGGACGTTAATCCTGCCGCTCCCCAGGAATGGACGATGAAATGGCAGGATCTAGAGTTCGAAGTCCGCCGAACGCCCTTTCGTCATCTTGGAATTTTTCAGGAGCACTCGGTCCATTGGCGTTTTGCACAGAATCAAATCCGAGCCGCCAGACGGCCTGTCAAAGTCCTGAATCTATTCGGTTACACAGGAATGATGTCGCTAGCTTGCGCACAGGCGGGCGCGGAAGTCGTGCACTTGGATGCAAGCCCCAAGTCAAACGGGTACGGAAAAGAGAACCAAAGCCTATCGAAGCTGCAGGATCGCCGCGTTCGATGGATCGCTGACGACGCCATGAAGTTCGTCGCTCGTGAACATCGCCGAGGAAATACCTATGACGCAATTGTTCTTGATCCACCTAAATTTGGCCGCGGTCCCAAGAACGAGACATGGCGATTTGAAGAGCACTTCCCTGCGCTTCTGGACGGCGTACGGGCACTCCTCAGCCAGCAGCCTTTATTTGTTATAACCACCGCCTATGCGGTCCGGTTGTCCTACCTCGCCGTCGCACAATCCATGGCAGACCGATTAAGTGATTTTGGCGGAGCACTGGAGCAAGGTGAAATGGCAATCCCCCAAAAAGACAGCAATCGCCTCCTGCCAACGGCGATTTATGCCAGATGGCGGGCAAACTAAATCAGATTTCACAGATCATTGTTTCGCCGCATTAACCAAACTACTCTATAGAAAAATCTGAGTTTTTTGGCAGATTGCGCATCTTTTGCCGGGATAGATGTAAAATCTGGAGCGACCTTGATCGCATAGAGGGCACGATTGGCGTATGAGTAGTGGTTATGACCTCAAAGCATAATCTTTCAGGACAGCCTCAGCAGACTTGGGCCGACGACATCTTCCAAGATGGCCGTAAGGGTCTGACGCCTGTTTTACTCATGTCGATGATGGTCAACATCTTATTGCTGACGTCGCCATTATATATGCTGCACATTTATGACAATGTCCTGGGCTCTGGCGAACTGTGGACTTTGGTTTATCTATCTGTTCTTGCGGTTATCGCACTCGCCGGGCTCGGTTTGTTCGATGCTTTGCGCGGTCGTTCACTCGCGCATTTGGGTGCCTGGATATTCCGGAGATACGCGCCGAATGTCATGGACGCATCCATGCGGTTTTCGCTTCAGGGCGGGCCACAGAATTCCCGCTATCTGCGTGACCTGTCAAACATTCAGAGCTTTGTTGGCGGCAATGGCATCATTCCGTTTTTTGATGCCCCGTTCGCGCCGTTCTTCCTGCTGATCATCTTTTATCTGCATCCGCTTATCGGATTGCTGGCAGTGGTCGGTGCGATCATTTTGTTCCTCACCGGATGGGTCGCCGACAAACGCGCACGCAAAGCAGCAAAGGAAGCACAGCTCGGCGACATCGAAGCCTACACAGCTGCTGAAGGGTTCATACAAGGAGCCGATTATTTAGAGAGCGCTGGTATGCGCCCACTTGCGGTGGAGCGGTATATTAAGGCTGCTGAAGATGCGCAGGCACGACAGCTCGCCACAGCGCACGTGACGACAGCAGCGACAGGGTTTTCCAAGTTCATTCGTTTGCTTCTTCAGGTCGGGGCGCTTGGCTTTGGCGCTTTGTTTGTGCTGTGGGGCCAAATGACTGCGGGCGGTATGATTGCTGGCTCTATTCTTATGTCTCGCGCGCTGGCACCTGTAGAGCAATCCATCGCCGGATGGCGACAATTCCAAATGGCGCGCGATAGTCACAAAGTGCTCGTGCGATTAGCTGAAGCAGCACCTGTCGAAGAGCAGAGAATGCGTCTTCCGGCACCCACTGGCCGTGTCACCGCCGAAAATCTCGCTTATGTTCACCGCGGTGCTAAGAAGCCGCTTTTCTCAAACGTCACATTTACCGCCGAGCCAGGCAAATTGTTCGGCGTCATTGGTCCATCAGGGACCGGGAAAACAACGCTCTGCCGCGTGCTGACAGGTGTCGAATTTGCAGCGCAAGGTCACATTCGAATTGATGGTGCTGACGTGCGTCACTGGGACCGGGCGCAATTTGGTGAAATCGTTGGATACCTTCCTCAAACGCCAAAGTTTTTCGACGGAACCATCAGCCAGAACATCGCCCGGTTTGCTGAGGGTGAGACCGACAATGATGTGATCGTTGCGGCTCAGGCCGTCGGCGCTCACGAGTTAATCCTCCAGCTTCCAGACGGCTATGCGACGGTCATTGGACCTCGAGGCTCTCGCCTTTCCGGCGGGCAGGCACAAATGATCGGTCTTGCTCGCGCGGCTTTCAGGTTACCACGAGTGCTCGTGCTTGATGAGCCAACGGCCCATCTTGACGATGATTGCCGGAAAAAATTCGGTGACTTTCTGAAAGCGTGTATCGCGCAAAAGCAGGTCGTCATTATGTCGACACATGATCGCGGCGTTGCCAATGCTTGCGATATGGTCCTTGTTCTGCGTCCAGGTCAGGTGAAGGTCGAAGAAAACAAGCATGGCGCGTCCGCACGCCTCGCACACTCTGCTCAGCAGCAAGTCCCCCCTGTAAAAGATCAGGACCCAGAAAGTGCATAACATCGCAAACATCTTTGAAAATGCGGACAATGACGCAAATGACATCCGCGTAGAGCCGGAAAAGCCCACCGAAAATCCCGGGCTTGGCGGATCAACAAAGATTGCGCTTTATGTTGGCCTCGCATTCTTTGCTGCATTCGCCCTGTTCGCCGCATTCGCGCCAATTTCTGGCGGCGCAATTGCCAGCGGCGTGATCAGCCCAGAAGGTCGGCGCAAAGTAGTTCAGCACCTCGAAGGCGGGATTATCGATCGTATCATGGTGCGCGAAGGTGAAATCGTCAAAGCAAACGACCCCCTGCTTGTCCTCAATGAAACCCAGGCGCTCGCAGAACGAAACATCGCATTTTCCCGCTACAAAACCTTCAGCGCCATACTTGCCCGCCTCGAAGCCGAGCAGTTTAGCGAAGAAACGGTCACATTCCCCTTCACGCAAGAAGAGCTGGTTGACCCAAGGATTGCTTCCGTTGTTCGCCGGCAAGAAAACCTGTTGAAGCAGTCTCTTGAGCTGAAAAATGCACGTGAGGGCCTTCTGGACGAACGCATCGCACAGCTTTACGCCGAAATCGAAGGATTGGAAGCATCGATCCTGGCGCTGCGTCAGCAAGAAATCTTACTTCGCGAAGAAATGGCAGGCGTGCGCACCCTTATTGAAAAGGGCGTTTACAATGCAAAGACACCTCGGTTGATCGGATTGGAGCGCGAACAAGCTGCAGCGCTTGGACAAATATCTACCTCGCAATCCACTATCGCCCGTCTGCGCGGCCAAATCAGCGAGCTGCGTGTACAAAAAATCGAAACGGAAGCTCAGCGCCAATCGGATCTTGCAACCCAACTCGCTGAGATTCGCGCTGAGCTTGATGCTGCCGAAGAAAGACTAATTGCAGCAGAGGATATTTTAAGCCGAACCGTTGTGAAGTCTCCAATAGACGGGCGTGTGGTGAATTTGCGCTTCACGACCAATGGCGGTGTTGTAGGCAGCGGACAGGAAATTGTTGACATCGTTCCATCAGATGAACGCCTGATCATTGAAGCGCGCGTTAAACCAACGGATATCGATATCATCGCAGCCGGTCAGCAAGCTACGGTAACGTTCTCGGCACTTGGTCAAAGCGGCATTCCGCAGATCAAAGGCGATGTACTGACAGTTTCAGCAGACACATTTTCTGATGAGCGCACGGGCGAAACGTATTTCCTCGCAGAAATCGAAGTGCCGCCGGAAACCCTTCAAGATGTCGGCATCTCTGGCAAGCTCACTCCCGGCATGCCCGTCGATGTGATGATTGCCACGAATTCGAGAACACTGTTGCAGTATATATCTCAACCGCTTTCTGGAACATTCCGAAAGGCGTTCAGAGAGGACAATTAGGCACCAATCGCAGCGTAGACGAGCTGTTGAAACTGTGGGCGAATGGGATACGTGCCAGACGGCATCATCTGCGTCATCATGATCCCAATTAAGTCTTCTTCTGGATCAATCCAGAAAAATGTCGACGCCATTCCGCCCCAACTAAATTGGCCGACACTACCCGGTTGCATGGCTTCTACCGGATTCATCAACACCGCCCAACCAAGCCCGAAACCCGACCCCTCCATGCGTGTCTCAGAGAACAGTTCGTCACCCATATCGCGCATCGTGTTATTGTTTGGAAGGTGATTTTCCGTCATGAACTCCATGGTTTTAGCAGCAAGAATACGCTGGCCATCAAGCTCGCCATAATTTAGCAGCATGCGGCAAAACTGATGATAATCTCGCATCGTCGAGACCAGACCTCCGCCGCCGCTCAGATAAATCGGTTTGTTTGCGTATGCCCGGCTACCTGCGCCGCCCTCGTCTTGTTTCGTTATCTCACCGCTGATGGGATCTCGCTGATAACAGGACATGAGACGACCCAGCTTCTCAGGGGGCACAAAAAAGTCTGTGTCAACCATACCTAATGGAGCAAAAATTCTTGCTTTAAAGAACTCATCCAGCGCCATACCCGAGGCAACTTCAACAATCCGCCCAAGCACATCTGTGGAGTGGCTGTAATTGAATTTCTCACCTGGGGAGAACACCAACGGAAGAGCCGCAAGCTTGTTGCAAAACTCTTCGAGATCTTCACTCCCGTTTCCGACTTTTTCGCGCCGATACATCTCATCGACCGGGTGCGCCATCATGAAGCCATACGTCAATCCGGATGTATGCGTGAACAGATCTCTAACCAAGATGGGGCGTTCCGGTGCTTTTAGTTTTGGATCACCCGATGTTCCGCCACTCCAAACCATCACCTCCTTAAACGCAGGGATATATCTCGACACCTCATGATCGAGACGTAATTTTCCCTCCTCGAACAAGATCATCGCTGCCACGGATGTGATTGGCTTCGTCATCGAATAGATTCTGAAAATCGTATCAGGCGAGATGGGCTCATCTGTTTCCCAATCTTTCACACCTCTCCAAGCTTTATGGACAACTTCCCCGCCGACGGAAACCAACGTTCCGAGACATGGGAGCTTCTGTTTGTCCAGATATGATTGAAAAAAATCTGGTATGCGCGCGAGCCGTTCTTTAGAAATTCCAAGCGACCCCGCTCCGACACTTACAGTATCAGCCATTACAATTCTCCTCGCTTAGCTGCCCGGGCTAATTCCCGTGCAATGATGATCTGCTGAATCTGGCTTGTTCCTTCGTATAACCGGAAGATACGTACATCGCGGTAAAACCGCTCAATACCATAATCAGAAACATATCCAGCGCCCCCAAAGACTTGCACGGCCCGGTCAGCAACGCGCCCGCATGCCTCAGTCGCGAAGAGTTTTGTTGACGACGCCAGCAGGGTCACATTCTCACCTGCATCGCGCCGGCGCGCGGCATCCATGATCATGCATTCGGCAGCATAAGTTTCAGCCTGACTGTCAGCAATCATCGCCTGAACAAGCTGATGATCCATAATGGGTTTGCCAAACTGTTTCCGCTCAAGCGCATAGTTGACCATCTCCGAAATCAGCCGTTTTGAAACACCGGTCGCAACCGCGGAAATGTGGAGGCGCCCTTTATCGAGCACACCCATAGCTACCTTAAAGCCCTGCCCCTCTTCACCAATACGGTTCTCAACTGGCACATGCGCTCCATCAAATATAACATCGCATATTTGCGCGCCTTGCTGCCCCATCTTTTTTTCAGGTGGGCCTACTGTGACCCCCGGCGTGCCCCGCTCAACCACAAAAGCTGAGACTCCCTTTGCGCCCGGGGTGTCGGGGTCCGTGCGCGCCATGACCGTGAAGAGATCGGCATTGTTTGCATTCGTAATGTAGCGTTTGGTTCCGCTGAGCACATAGTGGTCGCCATCACGTACAGCCTTGGTCTTCAAACTCGCCGCATCAGAGCCCGCTTCTGGCTCTGTGAGAGCGAAACTCGCGATCAAATCGCCGCTGGCAATTCCCGGCAACCAACGTTCTTTCTGCGCCTCTGTTCCAAATAGAACAAGCGCCTGAGAGCCAATGCCAATATTGGTGCCGGCATACGAGCGAAAAGCTGGCGAGGTCTTGCCAAGTTCGAATGCCACAAGACACTCGGTCTCCATATCAAGCTCTAGGCCGCCATATTGTTCAGGCACCGCCAATCCAAAAAGGCCAAGCTCCTTCATTCCAGTGACGATCGCATCGGGAACCCGGTCATTTTCAGAAACATCCGCTTCCAATGGAACGCAGCGCTCCTGAACAAAACGGCGGACCGTTTCAACCAATTGTGCCCTTAGCTCAGTATCAAACGCCATGTCTGTTCCTCCTCTTCGCAAGTTAGCGCCGCGGAACGTCTTGCCCAAGGGTGACGACGCGTTATGGGTCAAGTTTTATTGGTCAGGAGACGGCAAATGCCACAAGCTATCCATGAAGGCGGCGAGTTTGATGGCTGGATGTATTGGCCCGACGAGCCCTTCGAGGCGAAAACCGCTGGGCCATTCTTTTTCCGAAAAGATGAAAAGGGACCCGTCTGCGCGTTTCGCTGTGAAGAAAAGCATATGAATGGTGCTGGCGTAATGCATGGCGGATGCCTGATGACGTTCGCAGATTTTGCCTTATTCGGTATCGCCCATGATCACATGCAGGATAGTTACGGCCTTACCGTGGCTTTCACGTCAGAGTTTCTCACCGGTCCCAAAGTGGGCGATTACATGGAAGCCCGCGGCGACGTTCTGCGCGCAGGAAGATCTATCGTGTTTGTCAGGGGTATCGTTACCGCGAATGATACCCCGTGCCTGAACTTTTCGGGCACCATCAAGAAACTTTCGAAGACACCCTGAGCCCGTTTACGGCTTAGCCCGCAAATCCTTTTTCGGTCATCTGGGCATGCCAGCGCGCGAGATTTGCGTGATCTTCAACAGGGTTCCACTTCATCACACGAGAAAACCCGCAAAAAACATACGCTGATACGTCAGAATTGGTGAACCTGCCTGCCGCGATAAATTCATTATCTGCAAGATGTGCGTCGAGGCGCTTCACGAACGCCTTCGCACCTTTTTCCCCTTTCTGACCAGCTTCCGGCAGCTGCGGATTTTCCAGTGGGGCCATGGCTGGGTGGCTGTTACGAAACCAGGTCGCAAAGGGAAGCATCCACATGAATTCCAGCTGACGATCCCACATTTCGATTTGCGCTCGCTCCAAGGGAGTTTCGCCGAGCAAATTCACGTCAGGAAAGACGCCCTCTAAATAGGTACATATGGCACGGCTTTCCGTTATCGCGGTGCCATCATCCAATTGTAGTACCGGGACTTTCGCGAATGGCGAGATCGCGCGATATTCGTCGCCAAAATGCTCGCCCTTCATGATCGAAACTTCTTCAAGTTGAACTTTATCCAGAGCCCCTTTTGCCCTTAGAAACATAACGACGCGCTCTGGGTTCGGTGCACGCGGAGAATGAAAGAGTTTCATCATATTATCCCTATTAATTGAATGTTTTGCGGAAGCCCAAAGTGACATTCAAGGGCTCTCCAGGAAAGTATCTATCGTTTCCGAACGCAAAGTCTGCGCGGTCGGCGTATTTCAAATCGAATAAGTTGCGGATCCGGGCGTAAAGCTCTCCTTGCCCACCAATCGCATATGACGCTCCTGCATGGAACACGACATGGCCAGGATAGCTGCGCGTGTTGGCCGGGTTGGTAAAGTACTCACCAACATACTCCGCTTCCAGCCGCCATGAAAACGGGTTCTGAGGAGCCCAAACGAAGGCGACATCTGCGAGCCACTCGGGCGCTGTGTCAATCTGATTGCCATCAACAATGCCATTTGCCGGGCGATCAAACGTGTAAACTTGGTCAGACCAACTCGCGCTGCCTTCAAGCGCAAATACGTCGCGCCAGCTCCACCGCCATATTCCATCGATGCCTTGATGGCGTGTTGACCCATCGGACACGTTGAGACCTTCTGCATCTCGGAAAAAGAAGTTGTCCTTATCGGCAGTGTAGGCAGCAATCTGATAATTGAACGATCCGCCGAATGCTTCGCCGCGAATTCCTGCTTCGAAGCTATCGAGCGTTTCAACGCGCGCTTCACCAGGTAGCTGCTGGCTCTGCAGGCGATACAGATCAGACGCCTGAGGTGCACGTTGCCCTCTGGCATAGTTTGCAAAAACGGAATTCGAGCCCGTTATATCGTAAATCAATCCAAGTTTAGGTGTGAACAGTTCAAAATTATCCGTTCGGTTCTCAGCGACATTGAAACGCCCATTTATTCCGGCTGGGATATTGGTCCGATAGTCGTAGAACTGAACCTCTCCGCGCAGCCCAGCTAAAATCGTAAGTCTTTCCGCCGCCCGCCAATCGATCTCGGCCCAAATTGCATATACATCAGTATCGACATCATAGTCGTAATGGAGACCTACGGGGAAGCGTGTATCGCCAGGTAAGCCAAAGGGTTCCGGCTGTGTTTCAATCAGATAACCGCTTGCGAAATCGGTATCGAAGCCAAACCGCACATCGATGTCACGCGCAACCATCCAATCAGCGCGCGTTTGCAGGCCGAAAGCCGAATGCCCATTTTCTTCAAATCCGCGATACGGAAGGAAGTGTTGGCGAAACTCCATTTCTTGCCACCGCGCATAGGGCGTCACGCGGACATCAATTCGCTCACCATCACGAATAAACTGAACCGCTGCTCTTGCAGATTGTGCGTCGCGAAATGCGAGGGGATCATCATTGCCCTTAGCAATATCGCGGTCACGGTAAGCTTTTGGACCTTGAATAAAGTCCGCTGTTTCCTGATTCAAATTAGTTGCACTGATCCAGGCCAACCCTTCCCAATCTGCCAGATCAAATGCGTGAGCAACATAGAGTTTCTGTTGACCAACGCTTGTATTTGCGCGCCAGCCAAGATCGTTGTGGAGCGACACGCCAAGGGTGCTTTTATCATCGATGTTCAACACGCCCCGAAAACTCTGCCGCTCGAGCGTCGATGCTGAAAGATCAAAACGTGTTTCTGCGTCGCTCGGATTTGGTAGATCGAAATTTATGAGGCCATGCACGGCATTTGAACCAAATTTTGCCGAGCCCGGTCCGACAACAACGTCCACACTCTCAGCGAGTTCGTGCACAGGCTCGAACAAGCCGTTGACATTTCCGAACGCAGATGACCGCGTCGGCACTCCGTTCTCTAATATCAGGAAGCTGCCCTGTCCTGCGCCGCCCGTCAGCACGGGAGAGCGCAGGGCTATCAAGTGTTCCTGCCCGGAATTCATCTGAATATTGACGCCCGGCAGAGAATTGATTGCCTCGGCAGGATGATCCTTGGCGCGCTCATCAAGATGTTCTTCGTCGAGCCGAAGGTATAAACCGGGATCCCCCAACGCTCGGTCCGCCCGGGCGTAGATGCTGGAAAGCACAAGGGGCTCGTCAGCTTGCCCGTCTGAACTCGTAGATTCTTGCGCAGCTGCGAGGCCTTGCCCCAAAAGCAATACGAAAACGAAAACCACACTTACTCTCATGATTTTTTCTCTAGCATGCGCCGAATGGCCTGCAAGATTGACGCTACAGTAGGATAGAAAAACCAAAACGACCGCTGCCAAGGGGGAGCAGCGGCCGCTCGTGTGTGTCGGAGGCGCTAGGGGTGGAACGCCTTTTTTCGACAAGATAAGGCCACCAAAGAAAAGCCTATATTTGAATTATGCCTGAAGCAGCTTGCGCGCGCTTTAAGACAACCCCCGCAATTTCAGTGAAAATTGCCATTTTCTGACCCAACTTTCACGTGACTAAAGAGATTATGCGCGGTCTGATTTTGATTTTTGTCTTTGCTATTTTTCCGGCCACGGCGCTGGGGGATGAACCGGAATCAAAGCGATCTATCGCAGCAATCGAGCGCGTTAAAACAGACTTGCAGCGTGATCTTACGGCGAAGCAGCTTAGCTACGGTGCGCCCGTTTTCATACAGGTTACGAAGGTTCCAGCCGAACTTACCGTCCATATCCAAACGAATGATGGGACCTTCGAGCCCTTCAGAAGCTATCCGATTTGCTCCTACTCCGGAGGGCTAGGCCCGAAAAAACGCGAAGGCGACGGCAAATCTCCAGAAGGGTTTTACACAGTTCACTCCGATCAAATGAACCCAAACTCATCCTACCACTTGTCATTTAATCTCGGCTTTCCGAACGCTTATGACCGAGCCAAAGGCTATACTGGTAGTTATTTAATGGTGCACGGTCGCTGCGTCTCAATTGGCTGCTATGCGATGACAGATCCAGCGATGGATGAGATTTGGGCGCTTATGACAGCAGCTTTTGAACGCGGACAGCGCGAAATTCATGTTCATATATTCCCCTATAAGATGAATTGGCCGATGAGTTCAGCGCTAATCGACAATGCGGACAAAGCATTCTGGCGAGAACTTGTTCCGGCTTGGCAATTATTTGCCGAGCAAAAAATTCCCCCGGAAATTAGTGTTGCAAGCGGGCAATATAGCATTCAACCCGGCAAACAATGATTGCAAACCCCCTCGCCAAAGCCTGCGTATCACGATACAGGTCGAGAATCGGAACGAATGTTGGATTGATCCTATGTATGCGCTCATTGCTGTCGGTGTGACTGTTGCTGTCTTTGCGATCTTGAACCTAATAGACTTCAAGCGCTTGGATTAGAGCTTTCCGGGGGGGACCTAAATCGTGCCAGGCCTCGATCCCATAATGCTTGCGACGCTGATCGGCGGCATCTTGTTGCTCGCGATATCCGGTGATTTTCTCGTTAGAGGAGCTGTGGCGCTTTCACGCGCGCTTGGCGTTCCGGCACTCGTGATCGGCATATTCGTCGTGGGGCTTGCCACCTCGGCTCCGGAAATCTGGGTCGCACTGCGCGGGGCATTGCAAGGTTATCCCGATATGGCACTCGGCAATATCGTTGGATCGAATATCGCAAATATCTGGTTCGTGTTGGCTGTCCCTGCCCTGATTTTTCCAATGCGAACGGGCAATAAGGGTCAGCGCTCTGCAGTCCTGTGGATGGTTCTCATCACTGCCGGGTGGATTACCCTAACCGCCTTCCAACCGCTTACCCCGGTCATCGGCGGGGCCATGCTAGGCGTCCTCCTAATTTACGCCATTTGGATGCTCGCCACTGTTCGCCGGTCGCCTCATAGAAACGAGCAAAATTTTCCCAAAGGTATGGGCGCTCCGCTTGCTTTGACGCTCGTTATCCTCGGCGGCGTGGGACTCCCCATCGGCGCGCACCTTGCGATCGAAGGCGGCGCAGCTCTCGCAAAAGCCGGCGGCATTAGTGACGAGTATATTGGCTTAACAATACTCGCAGTTGGCACGTCCCTGCCAGAATTGACCGCAGGCATTGCAGCCGCCGTTCGCAGACGCAGCGATATACTCGTTGGCAACATCATCGGATCGAACGTTTTCAACGTGCTCGGCGCCGGCGGACTAATTTCGTTCTTTGGCGGCGAAAACGGCATCAAAGTAACCGGAACATTTGTGCAGTATGATCATTGGGCCATGGGGCTCGCAGCGCTCACGGCGGCATTGTTTATCCTGCCGCGGCAGAAGATTAGCCGCCTCGCGGCTGTCGTGTTGCTGCTATTGTATGCGATTTACCTCTACGGCCTGATCGATGGTTGGAATTTCCTGGCCTACGTACAAGGAACAGGTTCAATTGCCTCATAAGCGTGCCCTCGTCACAGGAGCGGGCGCGCGTCTCGGCCAAGCGATGGCCAAGGCACTCGGCGAAGACGGATACGCCGTTGCGGTTCATTATCGCTCGTCTACTGCAGGCGCTGAAGAAACCGCTGCATATATTCGTGAACAGGGAAGCTCTGCTGCGCTCGTAAAAGCCGATCTTTCGGTTGAGCAGGACACCGCAAATCTCGTCCGTCAGGCAAGCGAAGCGTTGGGCGGTCCGCTCACTTTACTCATCAATTCGGCATCGACTTTTGTTGATGATCGCGCCCAGGATCACACACGCAAAGGCTGGGACTTTCATATGAACGCCAATTTGCGAGCGCCAGTCCATCTATCTCAGCACTTTGCAAATGCGCTACCAGCAGACATGAAGGGGCTGATTATCAACTTGATCGATCAGCGGGTGTGGAAACTCAATCCTCAATTTTTCACCTATATGATCTCTAAATCCGCTTTGTGGACAGCAACACGTACGCTCGCCCAAGCGCTCGCGCCGAATATCAGAGTGAATGCGATCGGTCCCGGACCGACGCTGAAGGCGGTTCACCAATCAGAAGCGGAGTTCGCAGCCGAAGCGAAATCTACGCTTACAGGCGAAGGCTCCAATCCGAGCGAGATTGTTAAAGCCATGCGTTACTTAATCGAGGCCGAAGCGATCACAGGGCAGATGCTCGCCGTCGATGGCGGGCAGCATTTGTTATGGCAAACGCCAGATATTGAGATTTGAATGGACTTTTCGTCTGACACATCTGCGCCAGCCCACCCGGCGGTGATTGAGGCGCTTGCCCGCGCAAACACTGGGAATGCGCCGAGTTATGGCGGCGACGACCTCACCGCACGCATCAAAAGTCTACTCTCATCTATCTTCGAAACAGATATCGAAATCTGGCTTTGTGCGTCAGGCACTGCCTCTAACGCGTTGGCATTGTCCTGCTTTTGCCCGCCCACCGGCGCGATCTTTTGCCACGAAGAAGCACATATCGAGCGCGATGAACGCGGCGCACCTGAGTTCTTCTCTGGCGGCGGGAAGTTACATTTACTTCCTGGACATGGCGGCAAGATCGATGAGCAATCCTTAAGAGACGCCATCGCTGGGATCGATCACTCTTTTGTTCATGAAACCCCGGCGCATGTGCTTTCAATTACCAATCTCACCGAGTGCGGGACGTCGCACTCTTGCGATGAGACCTCACTGAGAGCTCACCTCGCAAAACAATATGATCTATGCGTTCATCTAGACGGTGCGCGCCTCGCCAATGCAATCGCGCATACTGGTGAAACACCCGCAAACCTGACCTGGAAAGCCGGAGTTGATGTGCTGACGCTTGGCTTAACAAAAACCGGCGCAATCGGTTGTGAGATCATAATCCTCTTTGGCGACGCCCGCGAAAAGCTCGCCGAGCTACAAGCGCGCGCAAAACGTTCCGGCCATATGCCGCCCAAAATGCGATTTATCGCAGCGCAAGCCGAGGCATTGTTAAAAGACGGTCTATGGCTGGATCTCGCCGCACATGCCAACCATATGGCGCGCCAGCTTGCCAATACACTTTGCGCCCGTCCCGGCACAACACTCGCTTATCCAACCGACGGAAACGAAGTGTTCGTACACCTGCCAAAGGGGGTCGCAAGCAAGTTGCAGTCCGCCGGTACCAAGTTTTATCCCTGGCCCGGCGGCTCGCATCGCTTCGTTTGCTCCTGGTCAACGACCCAAGATGATATCGACGCCTTTGCTGGCGCTCTTGGTCAACTCGCCTAGTCGCTCCAAAGCCGGGACCACCAGGGTTTCGATGGCTTTGTTTCCACATTGATCGCGCTTGCAGAATATCCGTCTTCGGCCATCCGCTCACGGATATCATTGATGTCCCATCCGGTGAGCTTAGCGAGGGTTTTGGCTTCCTCGTCCCAACGCTCTACCAGACCATTGGCATAGGTGCCTGCAGCTTCGCAGGATGTGTAGTCGCCGCGCCAGGGGTGACGAAGCACATAGCGGCCTTGATAGTTTTGCCGATCACCCGTCACCTGAAATTTTAAGTCTTCGGGGAAGGTGCTTCCATCATAGCGCAGATGCAATCTTGTGACGAACACATCGACAGGCTGCGGGCCGCGGCGAGGCATTGGTTGAACGTCGCCAGGCCGGCCATCGTCCAACCACATGACGCCGAGCTCGCGCAGCTGCGAAGCACTCAGCGGATCGGCCGCGCATGGGTCACACCAGGACATATCCCACGCATATTCCATAAAGACGGCCTTGCCGTTTTCTTTCTTCACCTGATGAGCAAACATGTCCCGGTAAAAATCACCAAACTCGTCTTTCACATAAATTGGAACATCCATATCAGATGGCAGTTTCACGGTCCGATAATTCGTAGTCTCAACGCGTCCTTCGCGTGTCATGGCAAAGACGAACAGCTCCTGCTTGCCTTCGGCGTTCACAGTACCCAGACGAATTGGCAGCATGAAGTCTTCATCTTCATAAGCAACTTGAATGGGGCGCAGCATGGACGAGCCATCATGGCGCTCAAGACTAACCTTCGCGACGAAGAATTTCATGTCGCGCTTCAGGTATGAGTTTACGACTTTTTCTGCACCATCCGGAATTTTGTAGCCGTTGGAATTCAGCCACGTGATGAGGCCGTCAGATTCTTCAGCAGACAGAATGAGAATATCGTATTCACCGACTTCGTATTCAGCCTCAATGGTAACGCCTAGCGCTTCGGCTTCTTGATCAACACTCATGGCCTCTGGTGCTGGCGCCGACATGACCATTCGGTCCATTTTATATCGTTTGGCTTCCCAGCAAGGATCTTCATCAAAATACTCAACCAGCCGCGGCGCTGTATAGGCATCTAGATGTTCGATCAGAGCCGGGTTCGCAACGTTGAGCTGCTCGCGTTCGGGAATATCCACAACCGGGATGACCATCGCAAACTCACTCACATCGCCGCGAAAATCAGATGCCATCGTTACAACGGTACGCTCGCCATCGCGGGCAATCGCAACTTTCGACGCATCATTGAAAAGATCCGTATCTGCTTTAGCCACATAAAAGCCGCAAAAGGCCGACGCCGGCGCGCTAATGAGCAGTGACGGGAGCGCCAAGGCTCCGGCCACCATGAGGTGTTTCAGTTTCATCAGAATTCCCTTTCGTAGGAGATTTGGAAGCAGACCATTCGAACCGGTGCGCCGGAAAAATGCGGTCCATAAAAATTGTAAGCGGGGCAATAAGCGCAAGCGCATAAAGTGGTTCACCGTCCAATCCAGTAGCCCAGCCGAGCAAGCTCGCCGTTGCGGCGACGGTCGCTGCAAACAGAATACGCCCGATCCGGCTGTCAGGCGTCGAGCGGGGGTCGGTGATCATGAAAAAGGCAAAGACCAGCAGCGCACCGTTTTGCATTTGGCGCATCGGAATTGCGAAGGGATCGCCATAGTAAATTGCCCAACCAAAGAGCGCCGCTGCGTGAAATCCGAGATACCCAAGCGCTATGTCGAGACGTTTCGCGCTTGATAAAACGAGCGCAGCAAAACCTATGGCGAAAGCGGCAAAAAGCGGCGCAGTCCCCCACTGGCTGGGCGAGATCCATGCTTCAGTACCGAGAAGCAAACTTAAAGATACGATGGCGATACAAGCCGGATTGAAAATGTGTTTCCTGTTGTAGCGAATAAGAAATTTCGCACCGATGGCAATCAATCCCGCTGCGAACCAAATCCAAAGGCCTGATGCCCGAAGCAAGATTGACAATGAAAGCGAAGTAATCAGTGCAGACTTCCACTGAAACCGCCCGCCCACTCGCCAGGTTCCTAGTGCCTGTGCCAGTAAAGCACCGCTGACCGCTGATGGCAGCGCCCAAGGCGTAGCGCCGAAATCTGAATAAGTCTGCGAGAGAAGAAAAAGCCCGGATAACGCCAAAATCTGCCAATGCCGAGCATCGCGGTTAAAGGCGATAAGCCAGCGCAAAGGTGCTATGTCTCTCCCAAACATGCGCGGAGTCTTGCACGAAAAATACGGGCAGAATACGGCGAGCACACGGAAAAGGTGTGCGTTTTCGCCTAGCTACCGAAGAAGAGAGCTTCCGGTAACGCACCCACAACGGCTGCAGAAAGACATGTCGCGAGCGTTCCCGCGACCAAAGTCTTCCATGCGAGTTCAAGGAATGTTGTCCGGCGCGCTGGTTCGATAATGCTCAAACCGCCGATCAGAATGCCCATCGATCCGAAATTCGCGAATCCGTTAATTGCGTGCGCTGTGATCATGCGTGTGCGCTGAGACATTTCTTCGGCAGGTACGGCCGCCAGGTCTTTAAACGCAATGAATTCGGTTAGAACTGTTTTCACTCCCATCAAAGAACCAGACTTTGCCGCTTCGTCTAATGGCACACCAACAGCATACATTATAGGAAAGAATATCCATCCAAGAATTCGCTCGATCGAAAGCGCTTGTCCGCCGATATCCGGTAGCGCTGCGAGTGACAAATTCACCAGATACAAGATTGCTAATGCCGCGATCAGCATCGTCACAATATTGGCAATAATTTTCAGCCCGTCCGAAGCGCCCGTTGCGAAGGCATCCATCGTCGATTCATATTCAAAATCTGGTTCGTGAGCGCGATCTTCAGACTTCACCGTCTCAGGCACCATGACCAAAGCAAGAGCGACGGCCGCAGGCGCTGCGATCAAAGATGCCGCCAGCAGCTGACCGAGGGCATTCGGCAAAACATTTTGTAAGAAAACGCTGTAGAGAACCAAAACCGATCCTGCGACAGTCGCGAATCCCGCCGTCATCAAAATGAAGATTTCAGACCTCGTCATTTTCTTGATGTACGGTTTCACCAGAACGGGCGCTTCGGTCATACCCATGAAAACGTTCGCTGAGACAGCAAGGGATGTTGCCCCCCCTAGCCCAAGAAAGCGCCGGAAGATAGAGGCGAAACCCTTCGTGACCCATCGTAAAATGCGCCAATGCCAGAGGATTGCCGATATTGCGGCCACAACTATGATGAGCGGCAATAATTGCACCGCGAATATAACCCCGGCATCCTCCGGGCCAATCGCTTCCACCTCAACCGGAATCCAATTGCCTGCATTGCCAACGAGTTTACCAAAAACAAATTCTGTACCGTGCGTCGTCGCAGCTATCAGCGCATCGACCACGGTATTGGCTTGAAAGAGGCCGTCACGAATAGGGTCGAAGCCAAACAAAACAAGCGCAAAGGCAAACTGAATTGCAATCGCTCCCAACACAATTTTCCAGGGGAAGGCGCGTTTGTTTTCGGATAAGCCCCAAGCAATTGTAAAAATGACGGCGATGCCTAAAAATGCCCGCGCATTATCCCAGCCCCATTCCATATAAATTTACTCCGTCGCCATTTCGGTTCGACAAGCCTTAGCGCGGCACGCGTATCGCTTCCACCATATCCTGCACATTCTTGGGAGGTGGTGCGGTTAAGAGACAAACAGTTATCGCGACTGCTAAATTGAGTAGCAAACCGATAGCTCCGATACCTTCAGGGGAAATACCAAATAGCCAATACTCGGCAGTGTCCGGCACACCAAAGATCTTAAACGCCGCAATATAACCCGCAGTAAATACGAGACCTACGACCATGCCGGATACAGCCCCCTCTTTGTTCATCCGTTTCCAGAATATGCCTAGCAGTATCGCCGGAAAGAAACTTGCAGCAGCAAGCCCGAAGGCAAATGCCACAACCGCGGCGGCGTAGTCTGGCGGATACATTCCTGCCAGGATCGCAATTGCGACCGCACCGACCGCTGCCGCCCTCGCCGTAACAAGTTCTGTTTTGTCATTCATTTCCTTGAACAAGGTTCGCCGCCCGAGATCGTGGCTAATGGCAGACGATATCACAAGCAACAGACCTGCAGCGGTGGAGAGCGCAGCCGCAAGACCGCCCGCAACCACGAGGCCAATAACCCAATACGGCAAATTTGCGATCGATGGGTTTGCCAACACTATGATATCTCGATCGACAAATACCTCATTGGTTGACGGTGTCAGTGTATTGCACGGTGTATCTTCTGGCTGCGGGCAGAGCGTCAACATCCGCTGGCCATGCGGCCCGCGCTCCTCTGCAAATATGGGGCGTCCTTTTTCAGCGTAAGCTTTGCCTTCGTAATATTGGATCTTGCCATCGCTGTTTTTATCGACCCAGGCGAGCAAACCACTATCTTCCCAGTCCTTAAACCAGTCTGGCGTTTGTTTTTCAGTTTTTACTTCCGCCGAATAGGTGGAGTTGTTGACCGTATCGATAAAGTTCAAGCGTGCAAATCCCGCAACAGCTGGCGCAGTTGTATAAAGCACTGCAATAAAAACAAGCGCCCATCCAGCAGACATGCGCGCATCCTTTGCGCTTGGAACCGTAAAAAACCTTATGATTACATGTGGCAAACCAGCCGTGCCGAGCATGAGTGCTGCAGTAATACAGACAACATCAAGCATCGATTTGCCGCCATCTGTATATTCTCTAAACCCAAGTTCTGTGATGACATTATTGAGCTTGGTGATCATCGGCTCCCCACTGGCCTGATGATCACCGACAAACCCAAGCTGCGGAATGGGCGTACCGGTCACGATGAGCGAGATGAAAATCGCCGGAACCATATACGCAAAGATCAGAACACAGTACTGAGCGATCTGCGTGTAGGTGATCCCCTTCATGCCGCCAAGCATGGCGTAAAACAGCACGATCAAGCCGCCGATAAGCACCCCTACTTTATAATCAACCCCTAGAAAGCCTGAGAAAGCGACACCAACCCCCTTCATCTGCCCTACGATATAAGTGAAGGATACGAACAACGCGCAGATAACGGCGACAATGCGCGCGGTGTCACTATAATATCGGTCACCAACAAAATCTGGCACGGTGAATTTATTGAACCGCCGCAGATATGGCGCGAGCAAAAGCGCAAGCAGGACATAACCGCCCGTCCACCCCATCAGATAAACCGACCCGTCAAACCCTGCGAAGGCAATAATCCCAGCCATCGAAATGAAGGAAGCTGCCGACATCCAGTCAGCGGCTGTCGCCATGCCATTCAAAACGGGGTGAACGTCATGCCCGGCGACATAAAAATCATCGGTTGACTGAGCGCGCGCCCAAACCGCTATTCCGATGTAAAGGCCAAAGGACGCGACGACCCAAAAATAGATCCAGGCTTGCTCACTCATGACCGTCCTCCTCGTCGCGATAACGCGCATCGAGGCGATTCATGGCGAAACAATAATAGAATATGAGAACAACGAAAACGTAGATCGACCCCTGCTGCGCAAACCAAAACCCAAGCGGCGCACCGCCAATGGACACTTGATCCAAAACATCGCGCAGAAGAATTCCGAAACCAAACGAAACAACGAACCAGATTGTCAGCAATATGAAGACTAGCCTGATATTCGCACGCCAATAAGCTCTATCTTTGTCTTTTGTGTTCTTATTATCAGCCATTCAGCCCTCCGTCTGAGGAAGGCTAAACAGGCTTTATTGTAATTAAAAGAAAAAAGACGCCTCTACCCAAGTTTACAAACGCAGATCTTATGGCCGTCCGGATCACGAAAATATGCGCCGTAAAAGTTTGGCATGCGTTCGCCCGGCTCGCCATCCGATACGGCACCTAGCTCGATAGCTTTTGCATACGCTCTATCAACAGCTTCACGATCCTCACACGCAATGGCAGGCATGACACCATTTCCGCATGTTGCATCTTTCTCGTCGTAAGGGCCACCAATCGCAAGCATGGGCTGGCCTGGCCCTGTGCCGTAAAAGTAAAGTCTGCCATTGTCGAAGAACCGTTTTGCACCGACGGACGGCATAAAGGCATCATAAAATTCCAGCGCTTTTTCGACATTATTCGAGCCGAGAGTGACATAAGCAAGCATAACTATTCTCCTCAATTGATTACTCTTAAGGACCACGACCGACTGCATTGAGCAAGACTGCCGTTGCGAGAACAGTTGACGTCTACGTCAACCGATGCTGCAAGCCGCGCCACAATCGAAATTCATATCAGGAGCTAGTTGATGTCCGAAATTCGCTTTGACGGAAAAGTCGCAATTGTCACTGGAGCGGGCGGCGGTCTCGGCCGATGCCATGCACTCGAGCTTGCGCGCCGAGGCGCAAAAGTAGTGGTGAATGATCTCGGTGGTGCCATGGACGGCTCTGGCGGCAATTCGGAAGCAGCTGAGGCAGTCGTGAAGGAAATCGAGGCGATCGGCAGTGAAGCCTTCGCGAATGGGTCCTCTGTTGCCGATGATGCCGGTGTTCAGAAAATGATCGACGACACAATGGCGAAATGGGGCCGCATTGATATTATTATCGCAAATGCGGGTATTTTGCGCGACAAATCATTCGCAAAAATGACGACGGCCGATATCAATCTTGTCCTCGATGTTCATTTGCGGGGGACATTCAAGCCTGTTCATGCCGCTTGGGGAATAATGAAAGAACAAAATTATGGCCGGATTGTCGTGACCACATCCTCGACCGGCCTCTACGGTAATTTTGGTCAGGCCAATTACGGCGCTGGCAAACTCGGCGTCGTCGGCATGATGAATACGCTGAAAATCGAAGGCGCAAAAAACAATATCAAGGTGAACGCTGTTTGTCCGATCGCGGCCACACGCATGACAGAAGGCCTGATGCCACCAGAGGCGCTAGCACAGCTAAAACCCGAATATGTAACACCGGGCGTCATGAACCTTGTAAAGGAAGATGCACCAAGCGGTATGATCCTCTCTGCAGGTGCCGGCGCATTCTCTATGGCGCAAATTGTCGAAACAAAGGGCGCTTTCGTGGCACAAGGCGATGACCTAACCGCTGAAGCTGTTGCCGCGAAATGGGGCGAAATCACAGACACCGCCACACAAACCGCGTTCCAATCTGGCGGTGAGCATGGCGCAAACATCTTTGCGCGCCTTTCTGAGGCTGCTAAAGCCTAATCGATAAAATCGTCGATAGAAGCCCGGCCATTTTGCGCCGGGCTTTTTTCGTGGCATTCTGGTAATATTCAAGCACTTGCTCTGGGGAGACCGCTTATGCGCAATTCATTCCTATTAGTATGCCTATCTTTTCTAACCGCCTGCCATTTCTTTGCGCCTATCGAGCCCAGTAAAGCTGAACATGAATTGGAGTCGATCCCCGCGCGCGCCGAAACCGAGGAAGAAGCCTTTGCCGATCCTGGTCTAACCGGTGGCTTATGCGGCGGAATTGCTGGAATTTCCTGTAAAGTCGAAGGGGATTATTGCCGAATATTCCCTGGTGATTGCACGTCTCTCGCTGATGCAGCTGGAATCTGCTCACCAAAACCGCAAATGTGTACCATGCAATACGATCCCATTTGCGGCTGCGACGGAAAAACATACGGCAATGCCTGCACCGCTGCTTCACAAGGGGCCAGTATCGCCAGCCAGGGCGCGTGCCGCTAGTTCAGAGTTGGAGCAAGCCCAGCTGCTACTCAGATCCGGCAGAGTTATGAGCGCTTAACTGCCTGGACCGCAGTGCATCAAGCGCCGCGATCATATGTGAAGACATATCTAGAAGATCCTCCAATTCTCGAGAGTCTTCCACCTTGGACTTATAGTCTCTGACCGTTGTCGACAAAGCCATGATGAATTCATCGGCTGGATGATTAAGCATTTCGTTTCCCCTCGATTTACTATCATATCCGAACCGGCGCTTGGCTCAGCGCCGTTTCGGGAAGCTAACGAAGGAGGCATTTTGGTTGTACCCTACGAAAGTAGGTACAAAGCCAAACCTGGCAGAGAGCTTCAGCCACGACACATAGGCCAAGCGAACGAACGTACCATTCGTCGCTTTGAGTGATCGAGAAAACCAGTGATTTTCGCTAGGTCGAAGCCTGAAAACCAGGCGTATCGTCAATTTTCAGCTTCTCGCGGCGTACAGTCGGCATGGATAGCAGAATTGAGGACGCAATAAAGATCGAAGAGTAGGTACCGATAATAACACCCCAGATAAGCGCGAAGGACATACCCCGAAGCACCGAACCACCAAGGAAGAAAATAGCCAGAAGCGCGAGCAACGTCGTGCCCGATGTCAACAAGGTGCGTGATAGCGTCCCATTTAGCGCCAGATCGACCACTTGCTTCATAGCCATTTGCTTATACTTGCGCATCTCCTCACGGACACGGTCGAACACCACAACTGTATCGTTCATCGAATAACCAATAATGGTGAGAAGCGCCGCAATCGTGGTTAGGTTAAACTCGAGCTGAAACAAAGCAAACATTCCGATCGTTAGAATGACGTCATGAGTTAGCGCTGCAACGGCACCAACTGAGAACTGCCACTCAAACCGAAACCAGATATAAGCGAGCATTAATCCCAGCGCGACCACGAGCGCCATGATCCCGTTCCAGAGAAGCTCGCCTGATACTTTAGGACCAACTGACGATCGGCTCAGGACATCAGATTTTTCAATGTCCGCAGTTGCGGGATCATCAGCTTCGTTGACCTCTTCGGTCAGAGGATCGTCCCATCGAAGATCAAAGGTATCCACGAGTGTTTGGACCAGGAGGTCTGTTGCCTCAGTCTGAGCGGTATCAGCGTTACCACCCTCCTCGACCTCCTGAGTCTTGATACGAACAATCAGCGTTTCACCTGTGCCGCCAGCAGCGGTCGCTTGAACCACTGTGATTGGACCGAGGCCAAGATCAGCGAGTGCATCGCGCACTTCCTCTTCGCTTTCAACGCTTGCCGGCTTATTGATTTCAACCACCGAACCGCCAATAAAATCGATGCCGAAATTCAGACCACGCGTCGAAACCAAGAAAATTGATGCCGCTATGAGCGTTAGGGAAAGGATCGCCGTTGGTAAACGCCAGCGCATAAACCCAACATTGGTCTTCTTTGGCCAGAGTGACAGAAGCATTTAGGTATTGTCCCTTCTAAACCGAGAGCTTTTTCGGGCGGAAATAGCGCAGCCAACCGGCCGTCAACAAACGTGTGAATACGAATGCCGTGAACACGGAGGTTAGAATTCCAAGTCCAAGAGTTGTTGCGAACCCTTTTACCGGACCTGATCCAGCCAGCCACCAAAGTACGCCTGCAGCGATAAACGTTGTGATGTTTGCATCGAGGATAGTCGAAAGCGCACGCTCATATCCTGCCTGAACGGCCGTTACAGGAGACCGGCCTGCCCGGTATTCTTCGCGAATACGTTCAAACACAAGCACGTTCGCGTCCACAGCCATACCGATTGTCAAAATGATACCCGCGATACCCGGCAGCGTCAGCGTGGCCCCGAGGAATGACAGGCCTCCAAGGATAAGGATTATGTTCGCCGCAAGGGACACAACCGCAAAGACACCAATCAGCCCGTAAGCGATAATCATAAATATAGCGACGAGGATAAGCCCGATTATTGACGCCAATGTTCCAGCGCGAATGGAGTCTTCGCCGAGGCTCGCACTTACCGTTCGTTCTTCAATGAAATTCAGTTTGGCAGGTAACGCACCTGCTTCAATAATGGCTGACAACCGAATGGCTTCTTCCATTGAGAAGTCACCCGTAATGCGAACCCCCGCCCCAAAGATTGGGTCATTAATGCGGGGCGCGGACATGATCTCACCATCGAGCACAATCGCGAACAACTGGCCCGGAAACTGGAGCGTTGCCTGAGAAAAGCTCTGTGTCCCGGAGGTCTTGAGATTGAAGTTGATTTGAGGTCGCTGATACTCGTCAAACCCTTGAGACGCTGAGCGAATATCATCTCCGGTGACAATGGGGTTATTGACGTTCACCCATAGTGGCTGCTCTCCATTATCGCCAAAATACGGTAACAGTTTCCAAGTGGAGCTGGGGGCTCCCTCCGCTTGCGAGCGAGACATCGCGAAATACATGAGCCCCTCGCGATTCAGCAGGGACTTAATGCTCTGCGGGTCATCGATACCCGGCGCTTCCAGAATGATCCGATCATTGCCTTGCGGTGAGATAGAGATTTCCCGCACGCCGTCCGGATCGATCCGCCGGCGGATGACCTCCATCGATTTGCCTTGCGCGTCTTCCAGCAAGGCCGCTTTTGCGTTTTCGGTCAGTGTGATCTCGAACGTGCGATCATTGATCTGATCCACGCGCAGCATACGCGCTTGGTTGATCGACCCTTCAAGAATGGGATTTACGCGCTGAATGCGATCAAGCGCTTCTGAAACAGTTTGATCAATTACACCCGGCGCTAAATCGCTTTCCTTGGTGAGCGTCAATATAAGTTTGTTTCCGACGGTTTCTCGCCGATGACCGATCAGCCGCCCACCCCCTCGTTCGCCAGTCATAGCGTCGCGCAGGTCAGGAGAGAAATTGCTCAAGTAGCGCTCGGCAACTTGATCGGCCTCAAGTTCGATCAAAAGGTAGACACCGCCCTGCAAATCCAATCCTAGATTGACCTTCTGCTTTGGTAGAATGCCCGGATAGTTTGACGCCCTTGCCGCTGCGACCTCCGTTTCCCAATCAAAAATGACTTGGCTATCTTCGGTTTGCGGACGGACAGGTTCAATCCCTAATTCCGTGTCGGAGAACATGTTGGGCAGAGCAAGCAAGCAGCCACACAGCACCGCGCCGACAATGACTGCAATTTTCCAAGGTGGGAACTGAAGCATTTAAAGCGTTTCCTTCGCTTAGCTTGGCTTAGTGTCATTCGCAGCGGCAGGCGCACCTTTTGTACGCACATCCGCAATCATTCCTCGAATGATGCGAACGCGAACATTGTCCGCAAGCTCAATCGTTAGCTCCTGATCGCCCACTTTCATGACTTTCGCCACAAGGCCTCCAGAGGTCACAACTGTGTCGCCGCGCTTAACATTATTGATCATTTCCTGATGAGCTTTCTGTCGCTTCTGTTGCGGACGGATCAATAGGAAATAGAAGATGGCGATCATGCCGAGCGGCAGGATCAGGAATTCCAGCAAAGATGGCCCAGCTGCAGCTTCTTGAGCTGCGGCGGGGAGTGCCAGGGTGAGTGCCAGTCCAATCAGGCCAGCCAATCGTGCGATCATGTTTGGATATCCTCGCGCGCTTTTCGCAATAAGTATCGTGCTCCTATATAAATGGTCGCCCGTCATTGCAAACAAGAGGTCATACTCAACTCAGTTAATCACCAACTATACCGGTCAACAAAGGCTGAAAACCAACAACTTCTATATATTTCAATAGCTTACCATCTGAATCATAGCTGCAGAGCTTTTGCCCTAAGTCTTCCAAAATCGGTTGAATTAGGTGTCCATCAGGAGAAAGCTGCTGCAACAGCGCAACAGGTGCAGCCTCCGCGAGCCCTGTCAGGATAATCCGATCAAATGGGCCCTCGTCTAACCAACCGCGCAATCCGTCGGCGTGAAGCAACTGAATATTCGGAATTTCGAGTGACCCGAGCGTCCTGCTCGCGGCTTCAAACAATTGCTTATGACGCTCAACCGCAAAGACATTTTCAACCAAACGAGCAAGTAAAGCTGCTGTGTAGCCACTGCCCAAACCAACAAGCAGCACTGTTTTTACGTCCGCATGAATATCTGAGACCTGCAGCATCTGACCAGTGACAGATGGGCGTAGAACCGTTTGACCGCATTCTATCGGTAGCGCTGCGTCATTGAATGCGAGATCTGCGACAGCATCACTTACAAAGTCGCCGCGAGGAACATCTTCCATTGCAGCCAGAATAGCATTGTCTGTAACACCTGCGCGCCGCAGCGTAAGGATCAGCCGTGCGGCTTGAAACGGATCCGCTACTACGCCTCCCATTCATTCCTCATTTTTTCAAGGAAGCGATTGTGCGTGAGGTCAACGTGCAACGGGGAGACAGACACGTAACCATCATAGATCGCTCGCAAATCCGTGCCCTCCTCCGGATCAGATAATTGACCGCCATAACCGATCCAGAAATAGGCATTGCCGCGCAAATCTTCACGCTCTTCGGTGCGCAGTTGCGGATGATCTCGAAATCCCTGCCGCGTATATTGGACCCCCTCGACTGCATCTGGTGCGCGGTCAGGAAAATTGACGTTCAAGATTGCATCTTCTGGCCACCCATTTCCGATCAACGGCTTTAAGACCTTTGCCCCCCATGCTTCAGCCGTCTCCCACGGGCACGAGCCCCGCGCCTGAAAGTTCATGGCTTGGCTGAGCGCAATCGAGCGTACACCGTGCTGCATACCAAACATTGCTGCAGCGACCGTTCCCGAAAAACTTGTGTCCTCACCCATATTCTGACCACGGTTCACACCAGACAAAATGAGGTCTGGCGGCCCATCCATGAGGTTTTCCATGGCGAGCAATACGCAATCTGATGGAGTGCCTGCAACTGCCCATGTGCGATCTTCTATGTGCCGTGTTCGGACCGGTGAGGTCAGCGTGAGTGCGCGCGACTGGCCGGATTGTTCGACTTCCGGTGCGACAATCCAGATCTCATCGCTAAGCTCGCCCGCAATTGCTTCAAGCACTTTTAGACCGCGCGCATTGATGCCGTCATCATTGGTGAGCAAGATCCTCAAGAGATCACCTCCAACCCGCCCATATATGTTTGCAGAACGTCGGGCACCCGGATGCTGCCGTCTTCCTGCTGATAATTTTCAAGCACCGCAACCAGCGTGCGCCCAACCGCAAGGCCGGAGCCGTTAAGTGTGTGCACAAATTCAGGTTTTGGTTTTGGAGTGTCTTCACTTGGTGCCGGGCGCCACCGCGCATTCATCCGGCGCGCCTGGAAGTCTCCGCAATAAGAGCACGAGCTGATCTCGCGGTAAGTATCCTGGCTCGGCAGCCAAACTTCGAGGTCATACGTCTTGCGCGCCCCAAAGCCCATGTCGCCAGTGCAAAGCAACATTCGCCGATATGGCAGCTCCAAACGCTCAAGGATCGTCTCGGCGCAGCGTGTCATGCGCTCGAGCTCTTCAAGTCCCTCTTCCTCACTGCGCACGATGGAGACGAGTTCCACCTTGTTGAACTGGTGCAGACGGATCATGCCTTTTGTGTCTCGCCCTGCACTTCCCGCTTCAGAGCGGAAGCATGGCGTGTGCGCTGTGAATCTGTGAGGCAGCGTGTCATCTTCGAGGATGCTTTCACGCACGATGTTGGTCAGCGAAATCTCAGATGTCGCAATCAACCAATGACCGTTTGTTGTCTCAAATGAATCCTCGCCAAACTTCGGAAGCTGGCCTGTTCCTAACATCGCATCCGGGCGAACAAGGAGCGGCGGATTGCATTCTAAATATCCATGCTCTTTTGTCTGAACGTCCAGCATGAATGCCGCGAGCGCCCGATCCAACCGGGCGAGCTTGCCTTTCAGAAGCACAAAACGCGCGCCGCTCATTTTCGCCGCCGTCTCAAAATCCATCATGCCAAGCGCTTCGCCAAGATCAGCGTGATCTTTGACATCAAAAGCAAATGACGGGACTTCGCCGAACGTCTTTTGCTCAACATTGCCCTCTTCATCCTCGCCTTCCGGCACATCCGGCATCGGGATATTTGGGGTACTCATCAGAATGTCGTCGCGAAGCTTCTGAGCGGCAGCTTCCTGCTCACCGGCCGCTTCAATCGTCTCTTTCGCCGCAGCGACTTCGGCGCGAAGCTGTTCAAACAACGCCTCATCGCCAGACGCCTTCGCCTTACCAATCTCCTTGGACTTTGCATTGCGCGCAGATTCCGCTTCCTGCTTGGACGTCACCGCATCTCGCAGCGCCTCATCATGTTTCAGGATTTCCGGCACGATCCGGTCACCTAGCCCAGCTTCCTTTCGGTTCCAGGCAGCGATAAACACCTCAGGATTGTCGCGAATGGCTTTGATATCGAACATAGTGGAATGAGCCTTATTAATTGCTGACGGGCTTTACGGCGATGCGCAGGGCAGGTCCAGTCGCTTACTCTGCCGCGGCCGCCTCGCGCTCAGCATCTTCACGCGATCGGGTTCGCTCGATCATCGCAACGCAGAGGATCGCGACCTCGTAGAGCGCCATTACCGGGATGGCGAGCAAGATCTGACTAATAAAATCTGGCGGCGTAATCATTGCCGCCACAAACAGGACGCCCACCAGGGTGTATTTGCGCCCGGCGCGCAGACCCGCCGCACTGACGAGCCCTATCTTACCGAGCAAGGTCAGAATAACTGGCAATTGGAAGGAAAGGCCAAACGCAATCATGAGGCGCATAACAAGCCTCAGGTATTCAGAGACTTTTGGAAGATGTTCAATATCTTCGCTCTCCATCGAGAGCGCAAAGCGCGCGAGAAGCGGCAAAAGGACATAATATGCAAAGGCCGCGCCTGCCGTGAACAATGCGGGCGCACTGACAAGAAACGGCCAAAACGCTCCGCGCTCATTCTTGTAGAGGCCCGGCGCGACGAATTTGTAGATATGATAAGCGATGAACGGAAACGCCACAAAGATCCCAGCGAAGAGAGCTATTCGTAATTTGGCGAAGAAGACCTCGAACGGCGCGGTATAGATAAAACGGAAGCGAGATTCTTCTGCATCGCCTGCAAGCTCCATCGCAATGTTTTCGTAGGGCGCGGCGAGCCAAGCATAAATGTCTTCTGCGAAATAGAAACAGCTGATGGCCGCAATAATCAAAGCACTAAGGCACCAAATCAAGCGCTCGCGTAGTTCTTTCAGATGATCAAGCAGCGGCGCGCGGCTTGCTTCTAATTCGTCTTGATCATTTGTGATTTCGGGGCGGTGTTCATTCGGAATTTCGTTGCTCATGCCGCCCCGCCTTCCGGCTCAGGCTTCGGCGGCGAGGCTGCCTGCTCGGCGCGCATGACCTCCGCGTTTATGCTGTCTTCGACATCTTTCAACTCATCAGTAGCCTGTTTGAGAACGTTCTCACGCTTCAGATCCTCGATTTCCTTGCGCAGTTCATCAAGCTCGGCCTGCTTTGCTATGTCATCAAAAGCGTTCTGGAATTCCCGCGCCATCGCGCGCATTTTTCCAACCCATTGCCCGAGCTTGCGCATCATCAAGGGCAAATCTTCGGGGCCGACAACAATCAGCGCAACGATCGCCAGAAGCAAGAATTCCTGAAATCCGAACTGGGGCAGCATAAAACCGGTGCCTTTCTCAGCCGGGTAAACTTAGGACGCCGACTTTGACTTATCCTTCTCCGGCGTCACATCGACCAAATCTTCTTTTTCGACAGACTTTTTCTCATCTTCGCTAAGGCCTTTACGGAAACTGCTGATGCCCTTTCCGAGATCACCCATGATGGAAGAAATTCGGCCACGCCCGCCAAACAATAAGAGCGCCACGACCAAAACGATCAGCAATTGTGGTAAACTCGGGCTCATATCCGTGACTCCTAAACCATATCACTCTACGCAAAGATAAGCCTTATCTCGCTTTGCCTCAATAACAAGACACTATATTGGCATGCAAATCCGGGCGATTACTCTAACCGAGACTTATTCTGAGAACCCATATTTTTCCAGAAGTTCTTCTCTGGTCGCGTATTTTGTCTCTCTAAACTGCATTCCGCGGCCGGTATTCCAGCGGTATCTGCCGTCCTTCATAAGTTCCCAAAACGGGCGATCTGTATGACCTTTAATCTCCAAATGCGCGAGATATTCATCCAAAATGGCAAACGTCTGTCCATCTGAGCCTGGCAACCCGGCAACGCCATTCGCGGTTATGTGATAGGTGGGCTGTTCTTTTTCTTCTTCGGCCTTTGGTGGCTCAGGCGGGCTTTCTGGCATAGATTCAAAGCTCGTTTGAGGCGGGCTGGTGTCAAGGACGGTTGCGGTTTCGACGCCGCTTCCGTCCTGTGGTGCGGGCGCAGCACAAGCGGCAATTCCAAGCAGAATAGAAACGCAAATCAATCGCATGGATTTCTGTCCTTCCGGTTAGTTCGGAGCTTATTACAACGAATTCACCTGAACCACACCAAAACCAAGCAAGGCGAGATTGCGGCGCTACTCTTCAATTTCCGGCTCGCCATCTTCATCGTCAAGAAAGTCGGTCATAAAGCTGGTTTCGTCCGTCAAGTCTTCCGTTATTTCGTCAGCAATGTCGTCTTCACCGCCTTCCGGCACTTCGATGCCATCCTCGGTAAAACCATCTGGCAGCACGTCGGTGAGAAGGCCCTCTGCTTCAAGGTCCGCCTTGCCCGGCAAGACATCTAAACTCTCAAGGCCAAAATGCTCAAGAAACCCTTCCGTGGTCCCATAAGTAACAGGTCGCCCTGGCGTTTTGCGCCGACCTTTGACTTTGATCCAACCCGTTTCCATCAATACATCGATTGTCGACGTAGACACGGCCACGCCGCGTACAGCTTCGACTTCTGCCCGGGTAACCGGTTGGCCATACGCGATGATGGCAAGTGTCTCGAGCGCTGCTTGTGTAAGCTTTTTCTGGACGTGCTTTTCTTCGACAAAAAGAAACGCCAGATCTGCGGCGGTTTGAAAACGCCACTTTCCTGCGACTTCGACCAGACGCACCCCCCGGTTGGCGTAGGAAGCTCTTAGCGCCATCAGGACTTCAGCAGGCTCGACACCGTTCGGCAGCGTCTCAGCGATCTGCTCTGCACTCAACGGTTGCCCAGCGGCAAACAGCACAGCTTCTGCGCGGCGAAGCGCATCCATCATCAGCTCGCCATCGGCATTGCCGGAGTAAATCGGGATTTCAGACTCAGCCCCATCACCAATCGTGACAGGCCGGAGTTCCAATGAGGCCTGTTTTGCCACTTCGATCTCTGCTTCTTCAACTTTCGCCAGCACTTGAGCTGACCGGCGAAAAGCCGATGACAGCTTTCTTACCGCGCCGCGAACATCATCACTCATCTCGACTTCTTCGAGCCCTGTTTCGTCTTCATTCATAACTTCAAGCGGGATCATATACGCCCTCCCCCTGCTCTTTGTCGATGCCGCGCAAATAAAGCGGCTCGAAATGTTCGTCCTGGCGGATATCCACGTCACCGTCACGTGTCAGCTCCAGGGTTGCTGAGAAAACAGATGCACGCACGGAATGCGGCGGAACATCGTCACCAGCGGTTTCTCCCAATTTCTCACTAAGCGCATATAAGCTCGACCATTCACGCAATTGCGGCACGACCTTTTTGAGCGATTGGCGCGCTTGCTCGAGTGGCAGAACAAACTGCTTATAAACTGTGTGGGGAGCTTCTTTCACGCGGCGGGTACGGATCGCACCGAAGGCCTGCGTCAAGTGCCAGAGTGTTGCGTCATATTCCGTAGTTTTAACAACCTTGGGCTGCTCCGGAGCCCCGCGCAGGAAGACGACATTGTTTAGGATCGGCCCGGCCATAAGCGCTTCGCCAGCTTCACGCATCGCATCCAAACGTTTGAGTCGAAAGGCAAGGCGCGCTGCCATATCTTCGCCAGAAGTCTCGTCATCGCCGTCTGTCTCAGGCTTCGGCAGCATCAGGCGCGACTTCATATAAGCAAGCCACGCTGCCATAAGCAAATAATCTGCTGCGATGTCTATTCGCTTGGATTTCGCGTCATTTATGAATTCGAGATACTGCTCAGCAAGCGGCAACATCGAAATCCGCAATAGGTCTATTTTTTGGCGGCGAGCGAGTTCTAGCAGCAAATGAAGCGGGCCTTCAAACCCCTCTACATCGACATTGAAGGCATCAGCCGCAAGGACTTCTTCCGCTTCACTGGAAAGCGCTGTTATTGAAACAACGTCAGCGTTCATGCAGCAGCCTCCACAAGATGCGGGAAGAAGTCATAGAATTTTGCCCATCCCTCAACGGGTTCAAATGGTTTTGCCTGCGTTGACATCGCGACCGCACGCTCAGCTCGGCTTGCTGCTTTTCCCTCAAGCACAGGCGCAGCTTCTGCGACTTCGCGCATTTCGCGAAGAATGTCATCAGGATCTTTCAGAAAACCAGAACAGTGAAGCAGCATATCGCAGCCGGCAGCAATCGCTGCGTTAGCACGGCCTGTTAAAGTGCCGCCAAGCGCCTGCATCCCTAGGTCATCAGTCATCAGCAGGCCGTCAAACCCGATGCGGCCACGAATGACATCGTTTATCATGACCGGACTGACTGTGGCGGCGCGGTCGGCGTCGAAAGCCTCATATGCAATATGCGCCGTCATCGCCATGGGCGCGTCTGTCAATTCAGCAAAAGCGGCGAAATCTTTTGAAAGCTCATTATCACCGGCAGTGACTCGCGGCAGCTCTTTGTGGCTATCGGCCATCGAACGCCCATGTCCTGGAATATGTTTGATAACGCCCGCAACACCGCCATCCGACAAACCCTGCAGCGCAGCGCGCGCAAGCGCCGCAACGGTGCGCGGATCACTTCCGAAAGCGCGGTCTCCAATTACATCATGGGCACCTGGAACCGGAAGATCGACAACAGGGGCGCAATCTGCATGGATCGACATCTCAGCCAGCTCATGCGCGATCAGTCTGTGCCCGAGCCAAGCCGCCCCCAGACCTGCCTCAGCATCACGCTCATAAAGCTCCGAATAGTCTAGCCCACGCGGGAACACTGGCCATTCAGGCGACTTTAACCGCGCCACGCGCCCGCCTTCCTGATCGATAAAGACCAAGCATGCGCGTCCCATAGCTGACCAGATATCATCGACAAGTCGACTAACTTGTGCCCGCGTTTCGCAGCTCCGCCCCATAAGTATCACGCCCCAAGGTTGCTGCTCTGCGAACAAGGCAGCTTCTTCAGGGGTCAATATCTCACCAGAGACAGACAGGATGCAGGCGCGAACAGTCATTAATTCTGCACTACGATACACTGATGTTTGGCAGATTTAAGGGCATTGCAGAACTCCGTCGCATCTGCGCGATCTGTAAACGCCCCAACGCGCAACCGGTAAAACACGCCTTTTGAGCCCAGATCAGCCCTTTGGATGCGTTTTTGGCTTCCCTCAAACAGATCTGGAGACTTCCGGGTCGCCTCACGCCATGCGCGCTCCGCAGCATCCTGAGACCGCAAAGCGGATATCTGAACGAGGTAATCGCCGCCTCCATCAAACGCAAATCGCGGAGCTGAACGAATTTCCTCAGCAGGCGGTTTCGGTAAAGGCGCGACGTCCGGAGTAACAGGCGCCATGGGCTCGATAGCAGCGACCTCGGTCCCCTGATGAGAATCTGCACCGCCTCGAAGGGCTTCAAGTTTTCGTGCCTGGTCAAGGATCACTGTATCGGTAGAATTATCTACAAGGTCTGGCCCGCCATTCAGAGCATCTGAGCCGGGAAGCGGCGGCAGAGTCTGTTCCGCCGGAGCAATAGCTCCAGCGCTTAGCACAGGGCGCTCTGCCCCATCGATCTGGTCATAAATGCGCGCATCGAGATCAGGCGTTACTGCACCGCCGCGCTCATCAGGTGCGCGTTTATAAGGCGTCTCTGCTGCGGTAATTATTGGCAAACCATTCTCTGCTGTACGCACACCCTGACGATATGTGTTCCAGACCACAGCGCCGAACACAATCAAAATTCCAAGCGCCAGGGCTAGTATCAACGGTCCACGATTGGTTTCGTCATCGCGGATGTCGAAACCGCGATAGTCGTCATCATAGGCACCGAATTCGTAATCGCTCTCAATCGAACGGCTCATATTTACCCTCAGCAACAAAATTCATTCGGTTAACATCTGAACCATTTTCGTTAACCAGCCCTGAATCCGAAGGAACGGCTACACAATAAACACTGCAGCTCAGATGATGCTTTCGAGACTGAAGAGGCGTTTGTGCTCATCAATCGCATAATTGTCGGTCATTCCGGCTATGTAATCACAGACGATTCGGGCGCGCCTGTGCGTGTCCGCCTGCACCGCATCCTGCCGCCAGGGCGGTGGCAAGGTTTCAGGCTCATTGAAAAAGACGCCAAATAGTTCTTTCAAAATCCGTTTAGCCTGTGACCGCATCCGGTTGACTTTGTAATGTTTGTACATTCGCTCATACAGAAAAGCACGAAGAGCGCGTTGCTGATTTTCAAACTCGGCCGAAAACGCAACCACTGGTTCGTCGAGCGCGCGAATATCGGCGGCCGATTGAGGTTTATGCTTTTCAAGTCGTCTCGTTGTCTCTTCTACAACGTCACCTATCCAGAGGCCTATCAAACGCCGCACGGCCTCATAAGTTGTACGCTTTATATCAAGCACCGGGTGCTCGATTTTAACACTGCGGAATACATCGCCTACAAGTGGGAGTTCCAGCAATTCCTCGATCGTGAATACGCCCGCCGCAATGCCATCATCGATGTCATGATTGTTGTAAGCGATGTCATCCGATACAGCGGCAACCTGCGCTTCGGGGCCGGCAAACTGATCTAGCTCCAGCTCACCAAGATAGGGAAATTCGCGAAACGCCGCCGGCAGACTGTCAATTGTTGTATCTGGCGTCAGCAATGGCCCATTGTGCTTTACGAGACCTTCCAGCGTTTCCCAAACGAGATTGAGTCCGTCAAATAGCGGATACCGCGTCTCAAGTTTTGTAACCACGCGGAGCGTCTGCGCGTTATGATCGAACCCATCATAGTCCTGCATGCATGCATCGAGCTGGTCTTCGCCCGCGTGCCCGAACGGCGGGTGACCGAGATCATGCGAAAGTGCCAATGCCTCCGCGAGGTCTTCATCAAGGCGCAGGGTGCGCGCGATGGATCTTGCCACTTGAGCAACTTCAAGCGAATGAGTGAGCCTTGTGCGGTAATGATCGCCTTCATGGGCAACAAACACCTGGGTTTTTTGCTTTAGTCGCCGAAACGAAGAGGCATGGACAATCCGGTCCCGGTCTCGCTGAAAAGGCGTGCGAGTGGCTGAATCTGGCTCGCTATAGTAGCGCCCGCGAGAGTTTGCTGGATCCGTCGCATAAATCGCTCTCTTTTCCATTGCAGCAAACATCCCTATCTATTGGTCATGAGCACTGTGACCCTGACACCTTCGGCTGCAAAACGGATTAATGCGATTCTGGCAAAGCAGGACGACGCCGAGATGCTACGGGTCTCTGTAGAAGGCGGCGGCTGTTCCGGCTTTTCGTATAAGTTCGATTTCGCGCAAGAGGCGAATTCCGATGACACGATCATCGAACTGGATGGCGCGCAAGTCGCGATTGACGAAATGAGTATGGAGTTTCTGGCGGGGTCTCAGATTGATTTCTCAAACGAACTTATCGGTTCGGCCTTCAAAATCATCAATCCGAACGCGACAGCCGCTTGCGGCTGCGGAACAAGTTTTTCAGTTTAGTCGGTTTATCGGCTAAGAAATCCAATTTATCGGCGTCACGAGAAAATTCGTGACTTTTGCATAATGGGTATCAACCCATTTCTGCTCGTAGCGATTGGTTTCCAGCCATTCTGTAAAATTTTCAATATCTTCATTCTGAACCTCGATAAAGATCACTGGCTTGTGCGCTGCGATGGTTTGCTGGAGCCCCCTCAGCACCGAAAACTCATGGCCTTCAACATCAATCTTCACAAATTGAGGGGCTCGCTCAAACAGCACCTCATCTCCGTTGAGAAGTTTGACTTCGTGCAAATTACCTGTTTCGTCGATATGTCTACGATGCATAGATGTTCGCTCGTTCTCGGGAATGAGATCGACCACCTTTGAACCACCCAGATTGTTCGGTCCGCCGCGCCAACTCATGGCTTTGCGTTCGACGTCAGAAATGCCGAAACCGATGCCATCCATTACAACATTACCAACTGTATTGGACGCAATATTCGCGCGCAGCAGTTTCTCGGCATGCTGATTTGGCTCGAAAGGCATGACCGTGGACTTCGAGAAGCGTTTGGCCAGATAAATCGTATGATTCCCGACGTTCGCACCGATATCGACAATGAAATCGCCATCGTTGATATACTCGGCCATGACTTTCAGTTCGTTAAAATCGAACAGTTCCCCGGCCGCATGGCATTTCTGAATCGCATCATTTTCATTCTCGATATTGAATGTGTAAGTTTCGCCTTCAAACTCGAACGTATTTGATCGCATCGTGAACCCCGGTCCAAACTGAATTCAATTGCCTTATTCGAAAGCGGGCACCGATCAAATCGTTTTATCGATATATCCTCGGCAGGTCCCTTGCCTTTCCTTGCGTTCTCTGCGCCATTTATCAGCATAATTCGACTACTCAGGATGATTTTTATGGACGTTACTCAAGCCGTTAAGCAGCGCATTTCGACACGTGGGTTTTTAGAAACACCAATACCGGAAAGTGAAATCCGCGAATGGCTCGAAACCGGACAGCGAGCCCCATCAGGTGGAAACTTGCAACCTTGGCGCACGATTGTCGTGACCGGCGACGCTAAGCAAGCGGTTATTGACCTTGCCGCTGCAAAGCTTTCAAAAAACCCTCTGGGTGAGCCAACAGACCGCGATATCTATCCTAAAGGCCTGTGGAACCCCTATGAAGCGCGCCGCAAGAAAGTCGGCCATATGCTATACGAAGCCATCGGGATTCCCCGCGAAGACAAGGCCGGGCGTCTTGCATGGTTCTCACGCAACTTCCAATTCTTCGGAGCGCCGTTCGCCGTTTTCATTGTCATTGATGAACGCATGGGTCACGGCCAGTGGGGCCATGCCGGTATGTATCTGCAGACACTTTGCCTGCTCGCCGAAGAGCGAGGCTGGGGCACATGCATGCAGGAATGCTGGGGCATTCTTCGCCCGAGCTTGAAAGAGCATTTTAAGCTTGGCGAAACCGAAATGGTCTGGTGCGGCATGTCCGTTGGTATTCCGGACACAAACGATCCAGCGAATTCACTTTACGCTGAGCGAGCAAGCCAGGACGAAATCGTGGAGATGCTTGGGTTCTAAATCTCGCCACATCTGACATGTAACTAAGTTAAATGATTGAACGACGCGGATTTTTACTCGGTCTGGCGGCAACACCGCTGGCAGCAGCGTGCGAGGCGCAGAGCCTATCGGAAGTTCTTGAGAAAATTCGACGCGACTCCGAAAACATGGCAGCGGTTAACCATGCCTGCTTTCCTTCAAGGAAAACGCAGCAACTTCTCACTGCCGCCCGCGCCCAAATCGGCGTGACGACCTCTTATGATCCTGCTTACGTATCGCTCGACTATCCGGGCGGTGACTTTGATCGCTCGCGCGGCGTCTGCACGGATGTGATCATTCGCGCCTATCGTGACGCGTTCGACTTTGACCTTCAGAAAGCCATCCATGAGGATATGCGGGATAATTTCCAAGCATACCCAAAAATCTGGGGCCTGTCGCGCCCAGACAAGAACATCGACCATCGCCGTGTTCCGAACATCGAACGCTTCCTAAAGCGCGGCGGCCAAGAACTGCCTGCGCGAGACTGGCAGGCTGGCGATCTCATCACCTGCCGGGTTGGCAACCTTCCTCATATCGGGATCGTGTCGGACAAAGCAACTCACGGCGCCCCCCCAAAAGTCATCCACAATATCGGGCGCGGCACGCGCGAGGAAAGCGTGATTGGACTTTATAACAATGAGCGCCGCTTCCGGTTTTTCCCAAGCACCTAATTAAATGCGTAGCGTAAGCGCGAGAGATGCTCGTCCCAGCCGACATCCGTCCCGCTAATTTCGCTCCAAAGGGAGTCATCGGGCACATCAATGTGAGAATGCGTGAGGATCAGCTGCGTACCGCCTGCAAAGTCTGAAAGATCAAACTCAACGACCCCCTTATAACCTTCAGGTGTACCGTGGTGGACAAATGTGAACGCGAGATTTGAGGGCTTTTTTGCAACGATCACATTGCCCCACAACATCCGCGGATCATCTGTCACCGGGTTTTCCCGCAACAAGGCATAGGGCTGACCTTCCCGCATCGGTGCTTCCGCTTCATATAACCAGCGCGCCAGCAATTCAGGCTTGGTGAGGTAATCCCAAATGCGCTCTCGCGGTGCTCGCAGGAAAACTGTTTTCACTACTTTCAGATCGGTCATTATCCCCTCCTTTTTCTTATGCGTTGCTAGTCATCGCGTTAGAACGATTCTATGCCGTCGCTTATGAAAATAGCGACCTGGAATGTGAACTCGATCAAAGCGCGTATGGCGACGGTTCTGGATGTGTTGGACGCGATCGATTGCGATGTGATCTGCTTGCAGGAGATTAAGTGCGAGACCGACGCCTTCCCATACATGGAGATCGAGAGCCTTGGTTATAATGTCGCCGTTCTCGGGCAAAAGTCGTATAATGGCGTCGCTTTGCTCTCAAAGCATCCGATTGAAGATGTTCAGAAAAATCTCCCAACTTATGAAGACGACAATCAGGCTCGATACATTGAAGCTCTGGTCATGTCCGACACACCGATCCGAGTTGGCGGGCTTTACCTGCCGAATGGCAATCCCGCGCCTGGGCCAAAATATGATTATAAGCTCGAATGGATGGGACACCTCGAGGACCACGCCCGCGCGCTTTTGGCAAGCGAGGAAGCCTTCGTTCTCTGCGGCGACTATAATGTTATCCCGCGAGGAGAAGATTGCTGGGAGCCTGCAAAATGGATTGATGATGCTCTGCACCTCCCGACCACACGGGCGGCTTTTCAGCGGCTCAGAAACCTCGGTCTAACGGAGGCGTTCGAGGCCACTGACGGCAGAGGGCACCAATACTCGTTTTGGGATTATCAAGGCGGCGCATTCAATAAGGATCACGGCATTCGGATCGATCACTTATTGTGCTCGCCGCAAGCTGCAGACCGATTAACAGGTGTTGAGATTTTCAGGAAAGCTCGCGAAATGACGAAGCCATCCGATCATGTTCCCGTCATTGGTACATTCGATCTGTGATCAGTCCGTTGCACAACTCGCGTTAAACGCTGCAACATCTTTGTTTAGCATTTGAACGCGCGACTGCAGCCCCATCTGTTCGCGCAGGACTTCGCTTTTCAACCGCTCCCAATCAGCCTTCGCGTCGGCTGCAATTTTCGTATTCCGAGCGGATGCATTCTTTAGCTCTTCGGCCGCCTCCCAGCGTTCACCTGCGGCCTCAACCAATTCTACTTTTTTATCTAACTCGGCTTTCGCCGCAGTGATTTCAGCTTTCTTCGCTGCAAAGCTCGCAGACATTGCGTTACAACGCTTTACCTCATCTTTCGTAAGGGCAAAACTTGGAGACGCTACAGAAAGCAGAAATGCGGAAAGAGTAATGGTTTTAAGCTTCATGTTCTTCTTTTCGATAACAAAAACGGCAAGCGTATGGCCTAAGCTGTGTTTGTTAGAAGATTCAGCATGAAGCAATCCTGAATGTCAGCGTCACAGCTTTGCCGCAAGACAAATCATTTGCCCAGTCTCCGACAAATTTTCGCCGCGTTCGCACTCAATAGTGATCAAACACTTACGTTAGTGGAGTGCACTATGAACAGGAAATGGCTACGCCGAATTCTTATGACCCTACCCATCGCACTATTCGCTTTGGTTGGGATTTACGCCTGAGGCGGATCCCCGCGCGTCTCACCCTGTTTGGTGCGTGCATGACTCACCTGATCGATTAGATGGAACAATACAGCAAAATCATTGAGAAGATCGCGTGTTCGCTCGGGATTGTCGAGCGGCGTGAACATGCTACCGGGCTCAAATAAATCCGCGCCCTCAACCGCAATAAACATCTCCCCGCCGTCAAACGCACAGCGCAACCTTTTGCCATGGAAGACGTCTTCAAGATCTACGAGCCGCTGCATGAAATCAGGTGTTAGCAGAAACCGCGCTTCAACCTGATCAGACGTGTAAACCTCGAACGCCTTTTCAAAATCCGGGCTTTCCAGGCGCGCACGCTCCAGGTCTCCCATCGTCATGTTGCCCATGAAATTGAAAAAACCCGCATCGCGCGTAATCAGCGTTTGACCAAAAAAGCGTTTGTGAAAATCGAACCGAATGCACTGTCCGCGAAACACAGTCACCCAGCGGGTCTGAGTGCGTCCATTGCTGTCTCTCGTCGTTCTTTTTTCTTCCAAATGTGCTTCGAAGAATTCAAAATCGATCCCGTTCCGATTGCCAACGATCAAGTCTTCATACGCTGAACGGTCCCATCCCGGCACAAGACCGACCCGTTTGTGATCATAAATCGAGTCCACATTTCCCGGCACCGGAAGAAAATCAAGCGCGAGATGTCGAGCAATCGGTTCAACGATCATGCTCTTGGCCTCTTTGGCAATCGCCGACAGCGGCTGGCGACCAACGCCAACAATGCCCATTCCTGCTATGCCTGCAACGATGGCAAGTTGCGGGACCTTCAAGGCGAGCAGGCTCAGCAGCACCCCACCAACACCGACCAGGCCGCCAATCCAGGTCGCTTTACGTGCGCGATCCGCCGCCTTGATGCGCGCAAATTCATTCGCCTGCAAAGCTGGCCGTATATCGTCCTGAAAGATGCGAGGAAAATCTTTAAAGTCAGCTGGAAGACCAGCCATCGCTTTCAAAATGTCTTCAGCTATGGGCGGAAGTTTCGGTCCTTCAGATGTCGGCGTAGACATGGCGTTCTCCTGAGAAGCCGGCATGGGTTACTGCCCCCTTATGCGCAGGACCTACAAGCCGCGCAAATTTCTCAAGTGCGCCAGAACCATATTTGTTCGCTCGCGGTGACCATTTTCGTTTCCGATCTTCAAGCTGCGCGGGCGTTAAGTGTAGATCGATCGTTCCAGCCTCAGCGTCAATCGCAATTATATCGCCATCTTCGATCAGGCCGATCGGCCCGCCCTCTGCGGCCTCGGGACCGACATGACCGATACAAAATCCGCGTGTCGCACCCGAGAAGCGCCCATCCGTGATCAGCGCGACCTTGTCGCCCATACCCTGGCCATAAATTGCGGCCGTCGTTGAGAGCATCTCTCGCATACCAGGACCACCGATCGGCCCTTCGTAGCGGATCACGAGAACGTCGCCTTCATTATAATCGCGGTTTGTTACCGCTTCAAAACAGGCTTCTTCACCATCAAAAACGCGCGCTGGCCCTGTGAATTGAAGTTTCTCCAAACCGGCCACTTTTACAATCGCACCATCGGGAGCAAGAGAGCCCCAAAGGCCGACCACGCCCCCGTTTGGAGTTATCGGTGCAGACGCAGGATAGATAACTTTTTGGTCCGGGTCCCAGGTGAATTCCTCAAGAAATTCGGCCCAGGTTTTGCCAGTTACCGTTAGACAGTCGCCGTGAATGAACCCTTCATCTAGCAACGTCTTCATCAGCATGGGCACACCGCCGGCTTCACCAAAGTCCTTGGCAACGAAGTTTCCGCCCGGTTTTAGATCAGCAATATAAGGCGTGCGCTGGAAAGTTTCCGCAACATCTTTCAGATCAAACTCCACGCCGCATTCATGTGCCATTGCAGGAAGATGCAGCGCAGCATTCGTTG
Organism: Hyphomonadaceae bacterium; assembly: GCA_965263325.1. Lineage (GTDB taxonomy): Bacteria > Pseudomonadota > Alphaproteobacteria > Caulobacterales > Hyphomonadaceae > CBDHGY01. The sequence continues at coordinate 879,765 of CBDHGY010000002.1, forward strand.
ACCCGCCTGTCGCCGCAACGACGACAGCCGCATTCTCAAATGCTTTTCGCGTGCAGATATCGCGGGGACGAAGACCCGACTTGAGCAGTTTCATCACCGCCTCTCCAGAAGCAACGGCGTATTGATCCCGGTCTTTGTAAGGTGCCGGCAATGCAGAAGAGAGCGGTAGCGCAAGGCCTATCGCCTCTGAAACGCAGGCCATAGTGTTTGCGGTGAATTGGCCGCCGCAAGCTCCGTCGCCCGGGCAGGCTATTTTTTCGAGCGCATGAAGTTTTTCTGCCGTCATATCGTTGCTGCCCGCGGCATGCGCCCCGACAGCCTCGAAGACATCAAGCACAGTAACGTCCTTGCCTTCGAATTGGCCTGGAAGGATTGAGCCACCATAGAGAAATACGCTTGGAACATTGAGGCGCAGCATTGCCATCATCATGCCTGGAAGAGACTTGTCGCACCCGGCCACGCCAACCAGCGCATCATATGAGTGCCCACGCATTGTTAACTCGACGGAGTCAGCTATGGTCTCGCGGCTAACGAGGGAGGAGCGCATGCCTTCATGCCCCATGGCAATGCCGTCGGTGACGGTGATTGTACAGAATTCGCGCGGTGTGCCGTCTCCTGCTTTTACACCTTCGCTGACCGCATGCGCCTGCCGCATAAGCGCCGTGTTACATGGGGCCGCCTCATTCCAACACGATGCCACACCCACGAACGGCTTTTTGATATCCTTGGTCGAAAGTCCCATTGCGTAATAATAACTGCGATGAGGCGCGCGGGCAGGACCTTCCGTGACATGGCGGGAAGGCAGGTTGGATTTGTCCCAATCTTTGGTCATATCGGCTCTCTAATGGAATTATATTCTAGCTGGCCTATCGTCTTTAAAGTCCTATCGACGCGAATGCTAGAGCGCTTGTCGGCACCTAATCAGTGATGCCGTAAATCGCCGTTTTACTGCCGCTGGCATCGATTGATCCGCGATACATGCCCGGCGAATTGAAGGCATAAGCGACCTCACCTTTAGCGCTGAGCAATATAACCCCGCCATCACCTCCGAGCTCTGCGACCTGAGATAGCGCATTTTCAGCTGCCGCTTTGATGTCTTCTCCGGCAAGCTCAACGCGAGAACAAATCGTCTTTGCGACGCCAACACGGATGAAATACTCGCCATGTCCCGTTGCAGAAACCGCGCACACGCCATTTTGGGCATAGGTAGCTGCGCCGATCAGGGGTGAGTCACCAATTCTCCCAGGCGTCTTCGCCGTCATGCCACCTGTCGATGTTCCCGCTGCAATATTTCCGGACTGATCTATCGCGACCGCACCAACAGTTCCGTGGCGCTCATCAGGCGTTAGCTCTGCGATTGGCTTAGAAAGCACGACTTGAAGAGATTTGCGTCGCCGCTCGGTGTCAAAATGCGACGGCTCAACCATTTCCAGCCCTTGCGAAGCGGCAAAATCATCTGCCCCCTGCCCCGCAAACATGACATGGCGCGATTTATCCATAACCGTGCGCGCAGCCAGGATCGGATTGCGCACCCGCGTCACGCCGGCGACCGCCCCTGCATTCCGGTCTGCCCCGTCCATTATCGAGGCATCAAGCTCATGACCGCCATCCGCTGTGAACACCGCGCCGACACCGGCATTAAACAGCGGTTCATCTTCCATCACCATAATCGCAGCTTGAACGGCATCGATCGAGGCTCCTCCCGCCGCAAGCACATCGCCGCCAGCTTTCAGCGAGCGCTCGAGCGCCGCGTGATATGCATCTTCCATTTCAGGCGTCATAGAGTCTTTCGTAATGACCCCTGCTCCGCCATGGATCGCGAGCCGCCAGCTTGAAGTTTCGGAACTACTCATCGGTGTCGATATCATGCAGCTCACGAGGGCGAGACTCATCCAGAGGCAAATCGCGCTCTTTGCCCATGGGCCCAGGTCCTTCAGGTTCGTCATCATCATCCCTCCAATCATCGCCGCCACCTTGCCAGAGCGAAAGAAGATAAATCAATCCGATTATGACGAAACCGATAAATAGGCCGATCAGAAAAAGTCGAAAAATCATGGGTTAAACCTTATAACTCATTGAGCCGCTCACGTGCAGCCGAGAGTTTTTCCAGTTTCGCCGACCACTCAACGATCCGCTCGCGATTCTCGTCGACAATTTCCGGCGGCGCGCGCTCTACAAAGCTCGGATTTGCGAGCTTTCCTTCGGTTGATTTTACATCTTTTTGAAGCTGGCCGATATCCTTGTCGAGCCGGGCTTTTGCATCATCGACATTAATTATGTCCGCAATTTTCAAAGCCACACTCGTATCGCCCACAACGGTTGTGATCGCACCTTTCGGCGTTTCGTCGACAACTTCCATGCTTTCAAGCCGCGCCATGCGAGAGAGAATATCATCATAACGTTTTGCACGGTCTTCGATCGCTGCGCCGCCGCCAACAAAGGCGAGCGGGATTTTCTCACCGCCTGGAATATCGAGCGCGGCTTTCAGCGAGCGCACCTCGGAGATAAGATCTTGTACCCACTCGACTTCTTTGTCCGCCTCTGGTTCACGGGCAATGTCATAGCTCGGCCATTGCTGGAGCATGAGATAACCTACCGCTTCGGTTCGCCCCGGATTGCGTTTTTCCCACAGCTCCTCAGTGATAAATGGCGTGAATGGGTGCAGCAATTTCAATGTTTCATCGAGCACCCAGCTGAGCGTCGCGCGCGCTTCATTTGCAGCTGTCTCGTCTGAGCCATTAAACAACGGTTTCACGAGTTCGAGATACCAATCGCAGAGCTGGTTCCAGATGAATTTATATAGTGCGCCCGAAGCATCATTGAAGCGGTACTCTTCGATACTGGTCGTGACGTCATCTGAGCAGCAGGCAAGCTCGCCAATGATCCATTTGTTGATTGGCTGGACCACAGCAGCCGGATCGAACCCATCCGGTGTTTTACACTCATTCATTTCAGCAAAGCGCGCAGCGTTCCAGAGTTTCGTGCCGAAATTCCGGTTCCCCTCTACCGCCTGAACCGAGAGGCGAATGTTGCGGCCTTGCCCGGCGAGGCGGCCAAGCGTGAAGCGCAGCGCATCTGCGCCGAAGGCTTCAAAGCCGTCCGGGTAAGCTTTCTTAGTGTCTTTTGCGATTTGCGGCGCGTTCTCTGGATCTTTCAATCCGCGTACGCGCTTGTCGACGAGTTCATCAACACTTACCCCCTGAATAAGGTCGAGTGGATCAATCGTGTTGCCGACAGATTTCGACATCTTCTTGCCGTTCTCATCGAGAACAAGCGCGTGGATATAGACGTCCTTGAACGGGACTTCTTCCATAATGTGGATGCCCTGCATCATCATCCGCGCAACCCAGAAAAAGATGATGTCAAACGCGGTGACGAGGACCGAGGTTGGATAGAACGTCTTCAGCGCCTCAGTCTCTTCCGGCCAGCCTTGAGTCGAGAACGGCCAAAGCCCGGAGGAGAACCATGTGTCGAGGACGTCGGGGTCTTGCCAGAGACCAATTTCAATCGTGTCATCGTCCAACGCTCGCTGCGGATTTTCTATAAGATCGAACCCTCCTGAATAGACCTTTTCTCCGCTAGAAGCGATAAAGTGCTCTCCATCTGAACTTGAATGATAGTAACGATAGGCAGCTCGTTGAGCTGCCTCAAAGTCAGTTCCAACGAATATCTTTGGCTGGCTTTCGTAGTCTAACTCGATTGCGACGGCGTGCTTCGTATCTTTATCTGGTACGCGTTTATAGCTCGGCCCATACCAAACAGGAATCCGGTGCCCCCACCAGAGCTGGCGAGAGATACACCAGGGCTGAATATCGGTAAGCCAATTGTCATAGGTCTTGCGCCAATTGTCCGGCACAAAGCGCGTCTTGCCGCTCGCCACCGCTTCGAGCGCAGGCTTCGCGAGCGTTTCGGCATCAACGAACCACTGGTCTGTCAGCATCGGCTCGATCACAACTTTTGAGCGGTCGCCAAAGGGTTGCTGGATCGGCTTGGACTCAACAAGCGGCACAAGCCCGACTGGCTCAGTCGGCGTGACATCGCCGCCTTTTTTCTTTTTCTTCTTTTTGGTCTGAACGCGCGGATCATCGGCGGGCACCATCACCGCGAGTCCCTCTTCGGTGATGTCCGCAATCACGCGCTCGCGCGCTTCAAACCGGTCCAGCCCGCGATAGGCTTCCGGCACGAGGTTCATCGCCGCGATTTTCGCTTCGTCCCAGTCTTTCTTGCCCTCTGCGATCAATTGCGCGGCGCCAGACTCTTCCGCATACGAACGTCCATCGGCCCGCATATGGCCTTTCTCATCCATCAGCGAATACATTGGGATGTTGCCGCGTTTGGCAACTTCATAGTCATTGAAGTCATGCGCGCCGGTGATTTTCACCGCGCCGGAGCCAAATTCGGGATCAGGGTATTCATCGGTAATGATCGGGATCAGGCGGCGATGCTCTTTCGGCCCAACCGGAATTTCGCAAAGCTTGCCAACAATTGGCGCGTAACGCTCATCTGATGGATGCACCGCGACTGCGCCGTCGCCCAGCATGGTTTCCGGCCGCGTGGTCGCGATGGAAATATAATCGCGCTCTTCTTCCAGCGTGACATTCCCATCTTCGTCTTTCTCGACATAGGTATAGGTCGCCCCGCCCGCGAGCGGATATTTGAAATGCCACATATGGCCCGGCACTTCGACATTCTCGACCTCAAGATTTGAGATCGCAGACTGGAAATGCGGGTCCCAGTTCACGAGCCGCTTTGCGCGGTAGATGAGCCCTTCGTTATAAAGCTGGACGAAGACCTTGTTCACAGCCTTGTTCAGCCCCTCGTCGAGGGTGAAGCGTTCGCGCTCCCAATCACATGAGGCGCCGAGGCGTTTCAGCTGATTAAGAATCTGCCCGCCAGATTCGTGTTTCCACTCCCAGACTTTCTCAATGAATTTTTCCCGGCCAAGTTCTGTGCGAGATGGCTGTTGATTTTGCTGAAGCTGTCGCTCTACCACCATTTGCGTTGCGATGCCCGCATGGTCTGTCCCTGCCTGCCAGAGAACATTCTTTCCCCGCATGCGCTCAAACCGGATGAGGATATCCTGAAGCGTATTGTTCAGCGCATGACCCATATGCAGCACGCCCGTGACATTTGGCGGCGGGATAACGATGGAGTACGCCTCAGCGCTCGTATCCATGCTGGGCTTAAAGCAGCCAGCCTCTTCCCACGCCTTGTAAATCCGGGCTTCGGCCTCATTCGGGTCAAATCGCTGATCGAGCATTAGTCTTGTCGTTTCGTCTCAAAAGAAAAAGGCGCGCCGTTGCCAGCGCGCCTTTCCATATAAACAGGTGTTTCTGGCTTTGCTAGCGGGCCATGCGGGCAATACGTGCGACTTCCGCTTCGACCTTTGCTTCAACGATCCCTTGCAGATGCGTATCCAGCCATTCCTTGATCATAGGTTTGAGCAGTTCGCGAACAAGCGCCTCAATCGTGTTCTCACCGCCAAGATCCATATTCGAAATTAGTTTGCCAAGCGCGCCTGCTGCGGCGTCCGCAGTGCGATCATCTGTAAGGGCGGTATCACGTAGGCTTGCTGTCTGGGTCACGGCTGGCTCCTGTGGGGCTGGAGTGGGTTCTGGAGTCGGCGCTGCGGCAAGCGGTGCCGGAGCTGGCTCGAGCGCAGGGGTAGGATCCGGTTGAGGCTCTGGCTCAACAAAAGGTGCTGGCGCTGCAGCGGCCATCGGCTCAGGTGGGTCTGAGAAATCTGCCACCTCGTCGAACGGATTTTCTTCGATGGAAGCAGATGTGTCGAACTCGGTTTCATCTTCGAAAGTAAGATCATCCTCGAATTCAGATTCCGTTTCGAAAATATCTTCTTCCTGAAACTCATCTTCGAAAGCAAGGTCCGTTTCGCCTGGTTCTTCGCTTCCAAAATCATCATTCACAGCGGTCTCAGCGGAAACACCACCAAAATTTGCAACGGGTGCCGCTGGCTCTTCGACAGGTGCGTCGTCTTCCGAAATGATTTTCCGGATGGAAGACAGGATTTCTTCCATCGTTGGCTCTTTGTGTGCTTCATTAGCCATTGGCATCTACCTGTTATTGCGCGCGAATCTGCCCGTCGTTGAACTTAACTATCGCTACTCAACACTGGTTAACAGCCACTTACTTGTTTGCTCAGCCACTTTCGCCTCGCTCTGGCGGCGTAGCGTTGCTGCTTCTAGTCTTCCAGTGTTCCCCGAAGGAACGGCAGAGGGTGCACGGTTATTTCGCTTTCGTACTCTTTTGGATCGTAAGGCTCTGCCGGTATGCTCAATCTGTCAAGCGACAAAGCCCCCATTGCGCGAAGGAGTTGGTGAGCGGCTACATAGGCATCGCGCTCTGCCCTTACCACATTTAGCCGGGCCTCAAACAATTCTTGTTCCTGATCGAGAACAGCGAGCGTCGTTCGAACGCCGACCGCCAGCTCTTCCTTGGCACCTTCATAGGCTATTTCTGCGGCATCTTCTTGGCGCTTCGAAGCCTCAATAGATTTCAGAGATGCTTGATAGCGATAATAGGCTTGCGCAACCTGCGCGCGGATTTGGCGCTGCAATGCGTCAACCTGGCTGCGCGCACGCGAACGCTCGAGTTTCGCTGAACGCACCTGGCTTTGAACAAGCCCTCCTTCGAAGAGCGGAATTGTCGCCTGAGCAAAAGCTCCCACGCTTGTATCGCGCTGCCCCTGATCAAAATCGCCATAGTCGAATGTTTCTTGAACCGATGCGGTGCCAACAATCGACAATTGCGGTTTCAATCTACCATATGCGCCTTTGATCGCCTCATTCGCTGCTTTTTCCGCGAACCTAGCAGCATTGATATCTGGACTGTCACCAAGGGCGACACTGACAGCCTCATCCAATGATTCGGGAAGCGGAGGGATAGGTGGCGGCGGTGCCAAGGGGCCCGGCACGTCACCGATCAGAAAGAGATAGGCTGCGATAGACGCCTCAAGCTGGGCTTCAGCGCCGGCCAAATTTGCCTTCGCCCCTTCGAGCCGCGCTTCAGATAACGATACATCTGTGCGTGTAATTTCGCCGACTTCGAACCTATCTGACGCAGCTTGCACCTGCTGCTCGAGGACTGAAACATTGTTTTGCCGGATCGTGACGGTTTCACGATCTCGCAAAACGTCGACATAAGTCGTGACTGCTTGCAGGAACAAATCCTGTTCCGCAGCAGACAATTGCTCCGTTGCCGCGCTCAAACCAGCTTTTGCCTGACGAACCCCGGCCTTGATTTGTCCGCCGGCATAGATTGGCTTTGTCGCCTGAAGCTGCGCGGAAACTGAGGGTCTTTCGCCAAACTGCCCCTGACCAAAGAACGGATTGCTGAATGACGAATCAATTGACTCGACGCCCGCGCTCGCAGTCAGGTTTACTTGCGAACGCCATTGAGCCCTTGCACTTTCAACATTTTCCTGCGCGATTTTCGTCGCCGTCCGCTCAGCTTCCAGCTGCGGGTTGTTCTCATATGCAAGGCGCAACGCCTCCGGAAGCGTCTGTGAAATCGACACCAATGGGAAGGCTGACACACTGACAAGCAAAGCGGCCATTCTCGAGATTTTCTTGGACATTAATCGACGCTCCGGTTTGCTTGACCTCACCATAGATAGGTTCAGGCACCGATTAGTGAACACCGTTCACTTTTCTGGAACATTAATTCTCGTGCGAAACAGCCCTAAAACTCGAATTCTTCTTTTTTGTCGAATTCTGAGAATTTCGGGGGACGACAATCGAATACGTCGCGATAAGACAATAAATTGCCCGCTTTTGTGTAGATGCGCCCTTTTCCGAGATCACGATCAACCTGCGCGACAACCGCGAGGCGTCCGCCATCGGAAAGCTGCTCGCCCCAAGCGTCTGGCATGGTCTCGATCATTCCACATATAATAATCAGGTCAAATGGTGCCTGATCAGGCAATCCAGCGCGAAGCTCCCCTTGAACCGAGACAGCACTGTCGAGCCCTGCTTCGCTGAAACGATCGGTCATTTTTTCAACAAGCTCTGCACTGTCCTCTAGCGCAATTGCCGTATCAACGACGCGGCTAACAACCCCAGCCTCATAGCCGGATCCGGCACCAATCAGCAGTGCGACATCACTACTTTTTGGCTCTGCTGCCTTGAGCAGTTTCGCAAAGTCGCGAGGTGTCCAGAGAGCTCGCCCTTGAGATGTCTGGATCTCTATTTCGGAGTAAGCGATTCCACGGGCTGTTTTCGGAACGAATATTTCTCGAGGCACATAGAGGAAGGCGTCCACGACCTCGAAATCTGTGACATCGTTCACGCGAATCTGCGTGTCGACCATTGTTTGTCTCAGTTTACTAAAGTCCATTGTGGGCGCTCCGTAAAAGGCCAGTCACGTTCGGCAGCGAAATATCACGCATTGCTATAATCACAATGGGTTAGATCGTCTCGCAGCTGAGTTGGTGCGATACCTGCAGGTCTGATAGTTGCTATTAAAATCGAGTTAAACTAGCGACGCACCGATGGCGTGAAACTCGATATTCTATAAAGGATCAAGGTGGCTAAGTATCTGGTAACAGGCGGGGCGGGCTTTATTGGCTCCCACCTATGCGAAGCACTTATGGCCGCTGGCCATTCTGTATCTGCGTTCGACGACCTTTCGACGGGAAAGTTCGAGAACTTGCCAGAGCAAGTAAAATTGATCGAAGGGGATGTTTGCGATGCCAGCGCTCTAGCTGCAGCAATGGACAGTATGGATGGTTGCTTCCACCTGGCGGCAATCGCATCTGTGGAAAAGAGCAACACGGACTGGCTTTCTACCCATCAAACCAATTTGGGAGGAACAATCAACGTCTTCGAAGCGGCGAGAAAATGTGGCCAAATTCCAGTAGTTTATGCCTCATCCGCCGCCATTTATGGAGCCGAACCAGACACACCCATTTCCGAGGATGCGCCCAAAAAGCCTCTGACGGCCTACGGTGCGGATAAATTAGGGTGTGAGCTCCATGCCCTGCCCGCATGGTATGTACACGGCGTACCTTCCACGGGGCTTAGGCTATTTAACGTTTATGGACCGCGTCAGGATCCGAAATCTCCTTATTCCGGCGTGATCTCTATATTCGCTGATCGCCTCAGCACCGGAGAAGATATTACAATTCACGGTGACGGATCGCAGACACGGGACTTCATATATGTGAGCGATGTATGCGCATCATTTGTCGCTGCCATGCAAAACACAGGGAGCAGCGCGGCAGCCATTAACGTGTGTACGGGTCACGAGACGTCGATCCGTCAGCTCGCTGAAACGCTTGCTGAGATCACAGATTACAAAAAACCTTTCATTTTCGGTCCGGCACGCGCTGGCGATATCCCAAAATCATACGGCGACAATTCAAAACTACGTCAGGAATTGGGTGTCCGCCCAAATGTGAGTTTGGCTGAGGGCCTTTTACGTCTTTTAGACGCGAACCGTGCCGAAGGCATCTGAAGGCGGGAAAACTATTATTTCGATGGCTCCGTGAGTAGGACTCGAACCTACGACCGGGCGATTAACAGTCGCCTGCTCTACCAACTGAGCTATCACGGACTACCGTCGAAAGACTGCCGACATACCAGAACATTATGGTGTGTCTAGACCTATCGCGAACCGACGCTGATAAAAAAATGGCGGGAGCGAACTCCCGCCGAGGCGTTGGGTGATGGTGGGTGTCTCCAAGTGAAGACACGGAGAATATCCCCCGAGATGGTTAATGACCCATTAAGAGGTTGAGAAAAAATCAATATCGCCTGTAAACACTGCGCATCAGGCAGTCACGGCCAATGGATAGCCGCCAGATCAGCCACGACTTTTATAACTTTAAGGCCGCCCGATTCTGCCAACTAAGCTATCTAAACCTGCCATGGATTAATAAATCAGATGCGATTGGAGGCCCCGACCGGAATCGAACCGGTGTACACGGATTTGCAATCCGCTGCGTCACCACTCCGCCACAGGGCCTGAATTCGCCGGAAAGCATATTGCCAGATTATGTGGTGAGCCAGGGCGAATATGCCATGGCAATCTGACCGCTTTTTCCCGAACCGCTTCCTATCGATCTCACCAATATTTCGCAAGACTTTTCGCAGCACCGTGCTCGAAGCGCTGAGTTAGCGCAATGAATTCAGCTTATTTTTCAAGAAACGCTTGATCGGTTTCAAGACAAGAAACTTCGCCCTCAGCAATATGCCGCCGAGCGTCCATCGGAAATACATCAATCGGCAGTGCTCGACGTATTGTTCCGAGCGCTCGCGTAACAAATTGTCGTACGTAGAACCAACGCGCGAGCCATCAATTCCGCGCAGACCATTTTCGCTGCCATACAAAATCATTTCATCGAGCAAAACGCGGCCGAGACTGAGATGCGAATACTCCGGCAAATATGCAAAATTGTAGTCATAAAAGACTTTGTTCCACAAAAAGCCAAAACGGTATGAGGCGAGCTTGCCTTCAACATGCACTGTTCCTACCATCAGTGAGCCTTCTGACGCCGCGTGCGATGCGACAGACCGGAAGAACTTATACCTCTCTTCTGATCCAAATATGCCAACGCCTTCATCGCCCTTCCAGCTCGCGCCTTCAACCGACCTTATGTTGCTGAGGAGATCGTCCAACTCTGCCTCTCCAGGCTGCCATACTCTAAATGTATGATCCATTTTTTCGAGTTTTTTTCGTGCACGCCGGCCGCGTTTTCCGATAAGGCTTTTCGAGGGCGTGTTCTCATCCGGACGAAACTCGAACATTAAAACAGGCGTGTGACGTTTTACCGCCACAAACCAACCTAGTAATTTCTTATTCCTGAGTTGTTCGCTTGATACCTCGTCGAGCAGAATGGAAGACCATTTAGCAATTTTCTTTCTGGCTGCGTCCACCATTTCGTTCAATTTGTGCGAATAGTCATTCGAAATTGAAACGCTGTGACGATCCGACTTCGGTTCCGTCAAAAATCGAAGGACAGGGAATTTTAGTCCAAGGAATGACTCTTCGCTAATCCGCAAGGGCAACCAACCAAGTAACTCTCCATCAGAAGATCGACTTACTATGAAGCACTTTTGTTCATCACTTAGGGCGGCATCTGCCGATGCCAGCCAGGCCCAGGAATCAAACGGCGTTGACTCGGCTTGTTGGTGAAGAAAAGTATCGACTTCTTTCTGCGTTAAAACGTCCGTCAAACGTGAGCTCGTTGTAATAAGAACATTTTGCTGAAATGACATTTTACGTACCCAGCATTAGCGTTCTGAAATCAAAAGAAGCCTATACCTCAACGTGGCGCGCCTCCGATATATTCAAGACATGTCCTAGTAAGCGCCGCGGCGATAAAAAACGACGCTAATTGTCTTGCAAGATATGTGCAGATCGGTTTTGAACGACAAATTGCGGATGTAATGCGTGTCCAATTCAGACCGTTCGTCAAAATCCACATCCGCGCGGCCAGAAACCTGCCACAGTCCGGTAAGGCCAGGTGTTGCCGCTAATCGTGGGAGGTGAGACTTGCGATATGTCGTTGCTTTGAAGGACGTTGGCCGCGGCCCAACAAGTGACATATCCCCACGAAGTACATTGATTAAATTCGGCAATTCATCAATGCTTGTTTTACGAAGAAAGGCCCCGATGCGCGTAATTCTAGGATCATTCTTCAACTTAAAATCAGGTGAGCCCTCATCGAATATATTGCGATCCATCAATTCCTTTTTCAGATCTTCCGCATTCGCAACCATTGTTCGAAATTTGTACAAGGCGAACCGGCGACCGAGATACCCCGTTCTTTGCTGAATAAAGAAAATCGGTCCACGGCTCGTTGCCTTTATCGCGATGGCGACCAGCAAGAAAACCGGTAGAAAGAACAATAAAGCCAACGCGGCGAACAGTTTGTCCAAAAGAGGTTTGGTGAACCGGGCATAAGAGAGGGCTCGGTTTGACTCTCTCGGCAAAGCTATTCCTTGCAATGCGCTCTCGTCACGAACGAGACCTTCAAGTTCTTCGCCGAGATTTTTCGTCCCACTCAGAAGCGACGAAACAATCGGATCATAGTCGATGGTATCCCGCCGTAGGAGAGTTGAATCCCCCGCATATACCTCCACCGGCCTGCCACCCGCAGACACTGCTTTAAGAGATTCTCTCTTACCCGACAAAACCTGCTCCCATCACACACAAACAAATTTAGACTGCAAATTAAGGACCAGCCTGTCGGCATATCGAAGCAAACTACCGCTTTTGATAAAAACGCCAATGACGCCCAACTTGCTAAGTCTATCCCGCTGCCCAAATCATAGCTCAGCTTTGTGATATCGCTCTGAACTTGATGCACCAGTACTTAAATTTATTGGATTCTGCACGACATTTTTGCATAAGTTTTACGGCTTTTTGCAGATTCTCGAAGCAGTTCGTACACTGCGTGTAATTCGAAAGATTAACTCGCCTAATTGGGGAATTATTCAGATGAGTTCTTACTTCTTTTTGGCTTTGCCGACTTTGCGCCAGCATAAATCCCAACGAGCAAATTGTCGCGAACTTTTCGACGTCCCGGTTTGGGGGGGCGAAGCCCCAGCTTTCGTACAGTGCGGTTTATTTTATGAAGGTGGCTTTCTTTTCGGGACTCGCGTGAGCGCCAGGTAACGCTCAACGATAGAGAAACTTTGTCTCCGTTTTCAACCCAATGGGGCGCAGTTACCGGGACATAGAGCGCATCACCTGAGTTCAACTCGTAGACTTCTCCCCCATCTTCAAAACTCGGATCGTATTTTAAGTTCCGGTGTGCACCCGCATGAAAAGCCTCATGCGCTTCTTGACTACAGAAGCGGTCATCACCTTTAGGAAACAAATGCATGAACTTTTTTCCAGACACTTGCATTAAAATATTGTGTTCTGGATCCATGTGGTAGGGCGTCACTGCCCGCGGCGAAGAAATGAATATAAATGCTTCGCGGTGTTGATAGATTCCTGTTTTCGGCAATACGGCTTGCTCAATTGATGTCAGGCACTCATCTAATAACGCGCTGTATTTAGGATGCTTTTGAACCTGCTTGAGAACCGCCCATGAGGAACAATTCTCGATTGAACCTAATGTATCGCGGATAGATAAGCCGTTCGTTGGCGTTGCATTCGGGTCCATCTCAACATCGATGTCGGCCCGGTTATACTCAATAAGCGCTGGGTCCAGAGAATCGGCCAAGTCTTGCAACGCCTCTATCCGAAACAGGTCATGATCCGCAAGAAAATGGCGCATTCGGCACGGTCGGAGCGGATAAGACTGTTCGAAGGCTCGAACCGTTTCGAGCTCAAACAAGGTGTCTGGTGATGTCTTGGTGGATGGTATTGCAGTGTTCATAACAGGTCTTGGCATTCAGTTCTTGAAATTGGCGACTAACCGAGAAAGTACATCATCGTAGATAGAGGCCAATCTCGCAATAGGTCGTTTTGGAGAAACTTTCATCGAGCAGATCTCAATGCGTTCGCGCCACAGCTTATTGATCATCGGATGATCTTCAGAGGCGCAAGAGTCTGACCATCCGCCAGCTGTGGTATCACCGCCTAGAAACCGTTGCAGGTAAGCCAGCTCCAACAACACGCCGGGAGAATATTTCCCAAACGCTTCATCATAAGCAATTTTGTAGGTGAAGTTACCAAACGGACGCGCAAGAAACGTTATCATCATGGCGACAGGCGCGTCATCTAAGCGCAGCTTAATGATGCTGAGCTTGTCTTGAGCGAACGCATCCCGGCAAACTTTAAGAAAGAAGTGTGATGTAGTGGCGTCTGATGCAATGGCGGTTTCCTCAGTGCCCTTCCAACCAGATCTCTCTAACTGCAAAAAGGCCTCAAGCCAATTTTCCAAATCATCACTCTCTGAAAGCCAATTTTCCTGAAGACTACCCAAGTCTTCCAGCCGGCGTCGTTGGCGGCGAAATTCCTTGCGCTTCTTCTTTGTGAGGAAGGATTGAAAATAAGAGTCAGATGTCATTGTGTGGTTTATGAACGCTCGGCGAAACCGTCTATATTCGCGGTGCCATCTTTTGGACTCGGTGAGCACTTTTGCCAGTGACTCAAAAGAACTCCCAGCCCCTTTCAATCCTCGAAGCCGGAGGGTGGAACCAAGCGTTGGGGAGCGATCTATCGCGGAAAACAGACTTCTCCAGAACTCATATTCGTGGCCGGGCGCAATCAAGGGTTGGCCTGAGAAGCAAAAATCATGATGCCAGTTTGTGACAGTCCGAGGCCGTCCACGTCCAGTCTTCACCTTTGCAAGCAAGGGAACATATCCTATGAGCATATCAGCGTCTTGCTCACTCCAGACAAAGCAATGTGTAATACGTTCTTGGAACGCCTGTGCCGCGCTCAAAATGTACCACGGTTCGTAAAATACATTTGGCCAAGAAGCCTCAGCAGCAAGCGCCGACCAAGAGGTCTTCATCGCTTCGATGCGCTGCGTGTCTTCGACAAACTCTACCGGCATTTGGTCATCTCACAGCAATGACGAGCAGTATGGCAGAAAGTATTGAACTAATCCCAGAAGACAAAACTACGTTCCTTCAAAACGTGTTGAGCGAGATCTATTTCGCGCGCGTAAAAAGGATCAACGACAACAACATGCACAACAAGAAGCCAAGCGCCGCACCTGATACGATAAACAGCCACATATTTGGCGATACGGGTTCAAGTGAGGTTAGACTTGGTTGCTGGAGAATTTTAACGTTCGACAAGCGCGAGTCAGAAAATTGCAGCGCTTGCGCACTTTCTAACGACGTCAGTGCCAGCGTAAAATTAGCCTGGATATTTGCCAAGCGAGTATCCAACACCGCAAGTTCACCTTGAAGTTTTGACAATCTCTCATTCTTCGTTCGCAAGCCTGAGAGAGAGGCTTTCTTCGCCGCAAGTTCAGCCCGCAAAGCATCGACATTCTGGTCCAGCGCAGCCGTTTCTTCGCGCAAGGCACCCGTGAAGCTTGCTTTTGCCTCCTGGAACTGGCGGCTTGCTTCTACCACCACATCAGAGGTGTCGGTAAAACGTACGCGCGCATCTGCAAGCGCTTTGTGCAATTCGATCAGATAATTGTTGCCATCGCCCGGACGTTCCGCACTGCCACTGCGTCCTCCGCTACTGATCGGCATGTCATAAGGGCCGGCCGCTTCCCATGCCTTGAGTGAGGATCTCTGCAAACGCAAATCTGCCTCCAAACCGCGAAGCTGCGCCTCGAGGGCACCTATACGATCGAGTTCATCACGCATGGTTTGCCAATTGAGTTCAACTTCAGCGGAAGGGTCGATGGCACGTGAATTCTCTAGTGCCTGGCGGCGCTGGCTGTTTACGTCCGATAGTTCTCGTTGCAAATCTTCTACGCGCCGAGTGAGAAACTCTACTTGTGAGTTATCTCGGGTAAGATTGTCTCGGTAGGCGAAGTAGCTTTCCAGGTGACTATCAAGAAAAGTAACCGCAAAATCTGGATCGGTATGCACCATCGTCATCGATATGATGTTTGAGCCAGGCTCGATTGTGACAGTCAAACTCTCAGTTATCTCGTATACGGCTTCTTCGAGCGCTTCTGCACTCTCAACGAAACTCACGGTATCTTCTGTAGGCGTGCCCACTACATCTGTTGAACCGCGAAGTGTTGGCTGACCTGCTTTTGTCAGCGCAATACCGGATAGCTTGCTTAAAGTCTGTTCAATAAGGGTAATTGATCCGAGTATATGCGTTTCGCTAATCAAATCCTGAGTTTGCGGAGGCAGGATCATTGGTCTTTGCGAACCAGTGATCAAGGCACGATCGTCTTCAAGCCGCTTACTGAGCATGATAATCTCTGCCCGCGCTTCATATTTTTTTTCAGCAACGGTTGAGGCGAAATATCCAATCGCGCCAAATAGCAAAATAAAAGCGGGCAGCAACGGTAATCCTTTGAAAATGGCTCTCGTTATCGCGCCCAAAATCGTCGGAAGCTCACCCATTACGTCGAGACCAGATCCAGAAGGGTTCGGGTGAGATAATGACATTCGTAAAACCGTTTCTCGCTGTGCAGCAGGTGATATTTTGGTTAAAGGCAATAGTTTCGCAATAGCCAAAAGTCTTTTAGCAAGTTTCGTGCTAACGACTCGATTTTGGGCAAAAAGGCAATCGTTCAACACTGTTTTCGCCCGTACGGCGAAATTTTAATGCGGCTCCTGAGTGATTGACGTGTAACGTGTAAAATCGCTTTGAACATAAGCCCGTCAGGCGATAAGGGCAGCTTGTAAACTGAGTTTCTGTTTGCACGGGTTTTGCAGAACGCAGAATTTACTGCCGGTGATCGGGGCATCTATGACACAAGTCGTACACGTCATTAGCAGCAGCGGACTTTACGGTGCCGAGCGCTCGATCCTTGGACTTATAAAATCCGTCACAACATACGAGCACCAAGTGATCTGCTTTGATAAACCCTCCGGCAGTCATATTCCATTCGTTGAAACTCTTAAATCAGAAGACGTTCCCGTGACAGTTTTACCTGATGGTTACGGGGCACTAAGGTCTAATGCAAAATGGATCGCAGGCTTGAAGCCGAATAATGAACCCTTGTTCTTACATGCGCACGGATACAAGGGAACAATGACATGTAGCTATATTCGCAGGGTTGAGCCCAACAGCCGTCTAATTTGCACACAGCATGGATTTACCAACAAAAGCTTCAAAACAAGAATGTTCTCGAGGTTGGAAACATTGTTGATTAAGAGTGGGCGCGTTGATCATGTTATCTGCGCCTCGAACCTGATCCATTCATTCTATGTCGGTAAGAATTTTCCGGCGAGCAAGCTCACCTATGTCGCAAACGCAGTGGACATGCCAGATTTATCTGAAAGCGCAATAGGATGGGATGCGCGCGACATCGACTTTCTCTATCTGGGGCGCTTGAGCATAGAAAAAGGTCCGGACATTCTGCTGGAGGCGATAGCCGTGGCGAAGTCAGAAGGCGTGTCAGCAAAAGTGAGCATTGCGGGAGATGGTCCCTTAATGGACGCGCTTCGCGCCAAAGCATCAGAATACGATCTCGTTGAAGATGTATCATTCCTCGGCTTCGTTTCTGACCCAGCAAATTTACTTGCCAGGGCTAAATGGCTTGTGATGCCATCACGAACCGAGGGCTTGCCGCTGTCCGCACTGGAGGCAATGTCGCATCGAACTCCTTTGATCGCAACAGCGGTTGGGGAACTCCCAATCGTCATCGGCGAGGATCAGGCCGGAATACTTGTTCCATCAAATGATGTTTCTGCATTGTCCGAGGCGCTACAAATTGCATCTCAATCAAACCCGGAAAACTGGTTAAAAAAATCGCAGCTCGCATTCGAAACTGTGTCAGAGCGTT
The DNA here is from genome assembly GCA_965263325.1 of Hyphomonadaceae bacterium. Classification (GTDB taxonomy): domain Bacteria; phylum Pseudomonadota; class Alphaproteobacteria; order Caulobacterales; family Hyphomonadaceae; genus CBDHGY01. The sequence goes on from CBDHGY010000002.1 coordinate 897,115, forward strand.
ACGACCTTCGCCGATATGGCCGAGAAATTGCAGACATATACGACAGAGTCTTCGCGTCCCGCGCGAGTTTAACACCCCAAATTGAGGCGCGCCGTGCAAGCAACCCGTAGCATCAGTCCAGCGGTTCCGCGAGAACGCTTATTGCTTGCACTAGGTGTGGTGGCGGCCAGCTTTGTTGGTATTGCAGCCCTTTTTACACCCTACCCATTTATTGCTCCATTTCTGATTATTGCCTTTATGGGCGGGCTCGTCGTCATTCGATTTCCAGAACTCGCCGTCTACGGAATATTAGTTGGAGTGTTTTTCACGGGCGGCGATAATCCGCTCTCGCCGTTGAAAATCCATGGCATGATCAAACTTGGTGCCCCCTTACTTATGCTTTGGGCCATTGCACGGGCGATTGGAGCGCGAGAACAAAAACTCGCATCGCATCAAAAAATAGCGCTCGCCTTGGGTGTCGCCTTCTCGGTTTATGCCGTTATTAGTTGGTTATCTATCCGCCATACAATTCCGGAGCAAAGCGCTCTTATTATTCTGAGACTTTCCGTCAGCATCAGTCTGTTTGTGTCTATTATCCTGCTGCAAGATCGGCTGAAGTTAGATTTCCTGATGCTCGCATTTGTTTCCGGCGCTGTTATCTCGTCGATTCTGGCGATACCGTTGGAGACGGCGCATATTGAAAATGGAAGAGAAGCGGGATTTCTGGGCGATCCGAACCTGTATTCAGCTTATCTCGTTGCATCCGTACCACTGGCTGCGTCGTTTTACTTTCGCAACCGCAGCTTAGCCATCCGTCTACTTGCACTCATCGCTTTGGTCCTCATCATCGTATCAATATTAAAGACTGCATCGCGCGCAGGCCTCATCGGCTGCATCTTGGGTGTGCTCGCATCTTTCGCCGTTAGCTTCAGAAGCCAACTCGCAGAGTGGAGACAGATGGTCGTTGTTGGGTCGATTGCAGCAGTCGCTGGCGTGATTGTTATCATCCCTCAAGCCAATGATATATTTGATCGTGGAGATTCGATCGAAATCGTGACATCTGTCGGCAGCCTCGATCGCTCGACAGCACGGCGTCTTTCCTACATCGATGTAGGAGTTAAGTTGATTTCTGAGGATCCATTTCTGGGTAATGGAACCGGGTCGTTTCCTAAAGCATTTGCGGAATCAAATTACTCGAAAATGTTTATGACGAGCCAAGAAGTTTTTCCGCTTTATCGGCGAGCGCACAATTCGTTCCTCGAAGTCTTTGCTGAACTCGGTCTTGTCGGTTTCGCGTTGTTTGGAGGCGTTCACGCACTCTCGGCGCTCTCAGCTTCGAACGCCGTGCGGAACCCATCTTTGAGACGAGATCCGATGCGTCCGCACGCGGCAGCATTCCTTGGCATTTCTTTGGCATGCCTTTGGCTTATGATGATTACGCTCAGCCTACAGGAAATGTACGTTATCTGGATATTCAGCGCACTTTGTCTGATCGCCAACAAACCGGAGAATTCAATTGCAGGATAGTCTTCACATAATTCTCCCGGCTTACAACGAAGCTGACAATATTAAGCGCTGCATCGCCACCATCCAGGCCGCGATTGGCGGGCGACCTATTCCTGTCACATTGGTTGATAATCAGTCGACAGATAGCACACCCGATATTGCTCGGTCTATGGGCGTGGAAGTTCTCGAATTCGAGGAGAAACTGACGATCGCAGAGCTTCGCAATCGCGGCGCAGCACATGTGAAAGCAGACTTCATCCTGTTTATTGATTCTGACATGGAAGTCCCTCTCGACTGGATCAATAAGTTTGAGCAAGTCCAGTCTGAAGTAGATGCTGATGTGCTTGGATTCGTCGTGGGGGTACCCGTGTCAGCACCCTGGTTCGCCAGGATATGGGCGATGCGGACGAATGCTCGCCGCGAAACATTGCAGGAGATCGATTTCCTGCCCGGCCACAATATTGCGGTAAGACGAAGCTTTTTCGAAAAAGTTGGCGGCTTTAGCACTGACCTAAGAACGTCGGAAGACAAAGATCTTGTCATGCGTTTGAAAGCAGCCGGTGCGCGTGTGTTTTCTGCGCCCCCTATCGGCATCATCCATTGGGGATACGAAAAAACGTTCACTGAATGGACGCGAAAGGAATTTTGGCGTCAAAGCAGTCATGTATCCATGATCCGCCGCCATGGAGCGAGTGCCCGGCTGCTGCGCTTTCCAATAACGGCGGTGTTCCACCTTCTCGTTCCAATAATGATGCTGGTGTCAGCAATTTTTGGTTACTGGACAGCAGCTGGCCTCCTTTGCCTATTCTTGTTCCTGCCGAGCCTCGCCCAGACACTCAATAGCCGCATGAGCCGCGCGCCTTTCACTCGCGCAATAAAGTTTACGAGCCTATATCTTGCGCGGTTTCATATTGCGGGCTTTGCTGTGCTGTCTGAATTTTTCCGAACACGCAGGGCTTAACAAGATGGTGTTCGAGATTGCCCTATATGCGTTCGCGGCGCTGAGCTTGGTGATACTTATCACTTATATATTGTATCCTGTTGCCCTGCTTATTGTTGGCCCGCTCGTGCGAAACCGCCTGGTTGATACCGACAGTGGCACGCCGGCAATTACGAAAGTGTCGATTATAATATGCGCGCACAATGAAGCGGGCGTGATCGTCGACAAACTACACTCGATCGCCAATCAGTCATGGGGTGGTGCGTATGAGATCATTCTTGCAGATGACGGCTCGACAGACGGCACAGGCGATCTTGCGCGCAATCAGGCAGAATATGTTCAAGAGCTTCGCATTCTGAATTTTGATCGCAGCGGCAAATGGTTCGTCCTTAATCAGGCTGTTGAAGAAGCCTCGGGAGACATTCTGGTCTTTACAGATGCTGACACAATTTGGGCTGAGGATGCGCTCGCTCAACTGCTCGCGCCTTTCTCTAGCGAAAAAATCGGTTGTGTTGCCGGCAATATAATTTCGCGAAAGTCGCAAACTTCATCAGCGGCTGGTTTCGATCGATTGTTTCGCGCTTATGAGTCTGCAATCCGAACGTCTGAAGAATATTTTGCAGGATGTGTGTCAGCAGATGGTGGTCTATTCGCAATACGCTCGTCTCAGTTCAAGCCTATCCCGCCGGGCGTTACCGATGACTTTTACATCTCGACCGGATCCGTCGTTCAGGGAAAACAGATTGCCTTCCAACCAACTGCGATTGCTTATGAATTTGCCGTTTCAGGCGAAAAGAAAAATCTGCGACGACGTATCAGAATTACGGTTCGTGGGCTAACAAGCTTATACCGACGGCGCACGCTGCTTAATCCGTTTCGATTCCGATTTTACAGTGTCGCTCTCTTTTTTCATAAATTCTTGAGACGGCTTTCGGCGGTATTCATCGTCGCTCTTTTTCCACTTAGTCTGATCCTCGCCTCACAGCACATTTTCTTCATGGCGGTCGCAGCAGCCCAAGCGTTACTTTATGGTGCCATGTTTTTATCATTGATGACGGGAAAATCGCTGCCGGGCATTGGAAAACTCTCTATGGCTGCGTTGCACATAGTTGGTTTAGCAATCGGGTTCGTATTATTTACGTCTGGCAAGCGATTTGATCGCTGGGCTCCGTCGCGGTCCGAGTAAGTCATTGATGCGTATTTTCAACACTCTACTGAAGCTACCGAAACAGGCTCTAACGTTCGGCCCCTTAACGGCTCGGCGCGCGCGCGGTCATTCATTCATTCTCATGTATCACCGCATCTTGCCCGAAGAAGAATGTGCAGCTGCCGAAGCCAACCATGCCCTTAATGTCTCAGATCGCCATTTTGACGCGCATCTTAACTTCCTGAAAGTGCGATTTGATATTCTTTCTCTGACTCAGCTTGTGAACGCATTCGAACAAAAATCCATAGAACCTGGACGCCCCAAGCTTGCGATTACATTCGATGATGGATGGCGCGATAATTATGATTACGCATGGCCAATACTGAAGAAGCATGGAATTCCAGCAACGATTTTCTTGGTGTCCGATTATATCGGCGGCAAGAAACCCTTGTGGTGGCACGCTCTAGAAAAACACTATAAAGCAACCGCGCCTAGCAGCATCGAAACTTGGGTATTCCGCCTTGTTACGATTGCCGAAGAGGCACAGACACCTGGTGTTATCGCCAAGCTTAAAGGCGCAAAGGCGTCTACCTCGAAAACACCGGAAGAGATCATCCAATTATTCAAGGAAATTGAGTACGGCCAAATCGAAGACTTCTCACAAGCGCTTTTTTTAAATGAGTGCCCCTCAGAGTCCCCTGATCTTATCGCCTGGGAACATGCGCGCGAGATGCAGGAGAGCGGAATTCAGTTTGGCGCACACACGAGACGTCACGAATTGCTAACCTATATCGACGCGGCGTCTATTCGTGCAACTGTTTCCGGATCTGTAGAAGCGTGCCGCTCGGAGGGGATAAATACAATCCCTATTTTCAGTTATCCAAACGGTTACACAGACGAACGCGTGCAAAGCGCGGTTGCAGACACGGGGTTTAAATATGCCGTGGGCACGAACGCCGGAACGATTACCAAATCAGGTGCAAACCCTCTAGAGCTTCCCAGAATTAACATAGGTGGGGGCAACAATGCAGATGTGCGATTGCTCAGCAGGCGTCTGGCGCGGGCTGTCTGGTTGCCGCAATGACAAATCATTCAACAGCTCCTGGATCAAAGCCATCTTTCGACTCAAATGAAAAGTTGGATGCCGCAAAGCTCACGGCTTGGACGCTTGCCGCCAGAATTGCTGGGATTATCATTCGGCTTGCCCGCAATATACTATTAGCGCGCATCCTCGGTCCGCTTGAGCGCGGTGTTCTCAATGCAATCGTTGCACTGATAGAATTGGTGGTTCTGGTAGTAGGATTTGGTTTGCCAACGTCCGCCGCATATCATGCTGCGCGCGATGAACAGCAACGCTCTTTTCTCCCGACACTCACAATCATCTCAGCCATTGTCGGAATATTCGTATCGGTCATTGTATATACTCTGTGTCACGTGCCAGCTCTCTTCCGGGGATTTGAGGAATTGGTTGCCCCATGGGCCCTTTTTGCAGCAGCTACATCAGTCTTCTTTTTCGTTCGGCTCATAATTCATCACTACCTGATCGGATCGGGGCGCGTTACATCTTCTAACTGGTTAAGGCTTATTGAATCCGGACTCCCACTCGTACTGTTTCTACTATTCATTTGGCTTTGGCGACGTGACCTACCCGCAGCGATCACTTCCTGGACTGCTGGATACGCAGCCGTTGCATTGATTAGCATTTTGGTCGTCTGGCGGCTGTACCGCGAAGTCGGAAAACCAGATATGGGCGTCGCGCGAAGCATTGTCGGCTTCGGTGTTCGTTCCTATTGGGGCAATGTATTCCAGGTCATAATATTCAGATCTGATTTATTATTGTTGTCGATTCTGATGGGCGCTGAGGCAGTTGCGTTTTACGCGGTCGCAGTGGTGGGCGCTGAAATGCTACTCATTTTTTCGGAGGCGGGCACCACTGTTGCAACGCGAATGCTGCTTGGTGGCTCTTCCAGCAAGGAAGCAAAAAGAGTTCAAACCACGCAGAATATCGCGCGCTGGACTTTTTACGTAATGCTTCCGGCCGGCATCTTTCTGGCGTTGACTGGCGAGTTTTGGATATGGCTCGCTTTCGGCAGCGACTTTCTACCTGCATCTCCAGCGTTGTTCTGGCTGGTACCGGGTATGATATTTTTAGCAGTGTCAGGATTTGTAAAACTTGATCTTACTGGCCGCGGCAGGCCGGGTTGGATCTCAGTCGTGCTGTCGATTTGCGCAGTAACGAACCTTGCGCTCAATCTTGTTTTGATCCCAAAATGGGGGATCGTTGGAGCGGCCATAGCGTCGTCAATCACATATGCTGTTATGACAACCACCTATTGCATTCTTTTTAAGTTTGAAACAAACGCGCCATTGCGGAAGTTCTTGGTCGACGCAAAAGAAGATACCAATGCGATCATATCAGCAAGACGGTTTATACAAACGCATAGAAGCAGACAAAGCTCAGATGGTCTGAGCGAATGATGACCCGGCTTGTCTTTACACTTGCCTTGCTCATCAGCCTTAGCTCTCTTTTGAGCTGTGGGCGCGCGCAAACGAGCACGCCTGACACGGTTTGGGAGGGACTACGCAGCGCAACAATTTATGTACGCGTTTCAGAGACGCATACGACCGAAAGCTCTGTGGAGCTTCGCTGGAAACCCGCATGGATCAGCGATAGCCAGCGCGAACGTCTATATTGGTACGGTCCAACCGGCAATTTGCTCACCCGTGTGGAAATAGAACCAAACCAAACAAGTGGTAACATTTCGTTGCCGATTGCCCGAGGTACTGGCGACTACAGACTTGTTATTCCGGGTTACAGTTTCAGGAAGTACAACGTTCGCGTTCCGGGCAGATACAAGACAGTCATCGAACCTGAAAAACTGCATTTTTCAATGGAGCTCCGCGAAGGACATTCATTTTGGACTGGGCCGCTCCGCAAGGCAGTGTTGAAACTGAAAAGCCATCGAGACTCAACGGCGATCTCTGTTCGAAGAAATGAAGAAACAATCGCGACCGTTGCGCACACTGCTGGCAGGCAATACCGCAATCATAAGAGCATGCAATTCGATGCCGCGGGGGCGCAAGTTAAACTAAGCATTGTTGACGGCGGAAAATTCTCGTTCTGGATCGACGATGGGCCGAATGTATTTTCGCAAACCAGGAATGACTGGTTTGAACCCGAGTGGAAAGATGGAGTAGTCACATTTGATATTTTTGATGAGATGATCGGTAACACTACGAAAATCGGCATGTATACCGAATTTGCACCTTATTCATCAAAACTCAAAGGTCTCCTGTCGGACATAAGGCCTTCAATTGTTCATTCCTACATTTTTGAAGATGTCATGGACAAACACGCAGCCCGAGATGACGCCAACAACCGCGCTCTATTCAATCTTGGCATCGATGAAACATACGGCCTGCTGAGCCGGACCACACGCGATTCTGTACCAAGTAGCACTTCTGGGTCTGCAGATTTTCTAGATAAATATATCCGCGCACGGCATCGAAAGAACCTCCCCTTACATACAATCGCTTTTGTCGATGAACCCAACCTCCGCTATCGGTCATACGAAGCCTATGAAGCTTACCACCTCGCTCTTGCCCGAATTGTCCGCCAAATCAACTCAGTTTTCGGCACCGAAACTAAAATCGCTGCACCAGAAAGCTCACGAATGGTGAACGGGCCAACGAACAAGCCGCGCCGGTTCCAGTCAGGACTGAGTTGGACAGAGAAATTGCTCAGCCGAAATTGGAACAGCGTTGACGTCATCTCGTGGCATATGTGGCAGTATCGCTCTCTTGAGGCGCTTGATCAGTTTCCCGAGACGATTAGGGACGTCGCCCAGGTTAACGAACAGCTAGCGGCCAAATTCGGCGAGACACCCAAGGACCTATCGATCAGTCAGACAAATTTAGGAAGCGGGCCAAACACGAGCACTTATCAACAGAACACGCATTATGCGAGCCTATGGTGGGCTTCCGTCGTTACTCAGAGTATCGCCACAGGAAAGCTTGAAAGCTTGATTTGGTTCAAAGCTGTTGATGAGGGCCCTTATGGCAAAGGGTTGCTCATGAAACAAAATGGCCACCTGAAAAGAAAACCAATCGCCGATGCGATGATCTTCATCAATCAATCAGTGTTGCCACAAACGCTTCGAGCATCATCGTCTTCACATGAAGTAGACGTCACAGCAACGAAGTCTAGCTCGGGTGAAGTTAGCATTCTGTGCGTCAATAAAAGTAGACGGAATTATTCTATATTTCTGAATGCAAGTGATTTCGATGTTTCTACTTTGGAAGTCTTTCGAAGCGACAACAGCGTGGAACGAACAAAGTTGAGCAACCTTCAAAAGACAGGAAAGGCCGCCATTAAACTTCGCGCTCAATCCATTTGTCGCTTCACTAGCAAATAAATCTAAGTCTGTTAAAATTTACAGGCCGTCCGCCAAAAAAGCGACCCGCAGAGGTGGCATAATCTATCCTTGATTGATTTTTGCCTATCTCCACCTCTGCTTTATTGCAATCGCCTCGATCGATCATAAAGTCTCCGCTTACGGACGAACTTCAGGGGCATAATCAGTGAAAAATTATTCGAAGGGTATTCGGGCAATTTACGCCGCCTCTTCGCTTGCCGAGATTGCAAGATGGGCGAAACATCGTGAGTGCTCAGCCGTTGGTGATCTCGAGTTCTCAGATATTCAACGAAGGATCATTCAGTCCCATTTCACAGAATTCGGTTTTGACTTTCTGACGACAAGTCTGGTCGTGTGCAATCACGAGTTGCTTCCGGTCGAAACAGATATCGTCTGCCTGAATATCGCTGATGCACTCGCCAATGGTTATGCAGCTGTTGCAGAGTTTGATGATGTCTCCCCGCTGGCTTACATGAACACTGGCCGCGCAATCAGCACTGAAAATCTGCGCACACGCGACGAATGGATGAACCACCCCATTTATGAACGTCACTGCCGATACTTTAGCATCGATAAGATGATGACGATCAGCTTTCAATGCCGCGAACATGAGAATACATCGCTGGCGTTTGAATATATTTCCAGCCCTGACCAAAGCACCTGGAACACATTCGATCATCGCCAATTGGAGCTTGCATCATTCCCGTTTGCGCTCGCCTGGTTTTATCGAAAAGGCCTCATGGATGAGGCGAAACTGACACAGAGGTTCAACGCATTGAGCGGCTTAACCGAAACCAAATTGATGCATATCCGAAAATATGTGAACAGTCCCGCACTTTCGTTCGTCGAGCAAGCCGAGGAGCTTGGTATTTCAGAAGCCTGGCTAAAAGAGAATTTGTATGAAACGCGTAATCAGCTTGCCCCAAGACTGGAATGGGATACGAATTCGCGCAAAACACCGACTTCGCTCCGATTGCTTGAGCGCGAGTTCCAGTTCATGGATATGCTTGGCGACCCAAACCGCTTCATATCCTTGAGCGGTCAAACGATCGCATTCTAGGTAACCGATCTGAGCAATGCTAAGGCAGCATCCTGCGATGTTATGCGCCTTGCCGGAGATACACGCGAGAAATCTTCTTGCTCAAATGCTGCGGCCGCCTCTTTGAAACCTGGAACAATATCATCCGACTGCGTGCCGTAATGTGGTTCCACCAAATCTTTAGTCACCCAGTAGACGTGATCGCCAAGCGCATGCAGGAATTCCGCTAGACGTTTGGTACCTGTTACGGGCTGCTGCTTTTGATTAGGCTTATCTCCTAAATCGACGAGCTGATATGAAAGCGCTGCCTCTACGATCCTGCCGGCTGCCACTGTATGACGACGTTGTGTCACCGCCGCAAGATCGTCTGCCTCATATATCGCAACACCTTTTGCAATCGCTGCTCTCGTGAGGTGGTTGCCCAGCATCGCCTTTCTTTTGTCACTAGCTTGCTTTGCCAAGTTTGCGGGCGCGAAAGATGACTCTGCGTGAATGAGAAGCAAAACCCATAAAGTGTCAGCGCGGCTCAATAACGTAATCATCTGATTTCGTTTCTTCTGGTCATACTGAAAAGCAACAGGGAATGGTGCAAGGCAGCTCTCAACAAGCTTAAGATAGCCGCGCCTGATTTCAACAGCGGCGCTCACCGAATTTAAGGCGATCTCCGCGTCGATAACTGGTTTGTACTGGTCATCTGCCATGCTCAATAACCCCTTCCACCCAAAGAGCCGGCACAGGCTTTCACCGTTATGAAAAAATAGTCAAATGATTTGACTATTTTTGCGCACGCGCAAAGCAGTCTCGAAACAAATCGATGGTCTAATTATTTGGACAAAATATTTGCCGTCGACAGCAAGACAATCTCGCGCACAACTTTCACACGCTGAAGCCTTGAGAAAGTTGGAAATGATTAAAGACGCACGTGGAAGATCTAATTTTAAAGCGGCAAATAAAGATATTCTCGGAAAAGCTCCAGAGCCTTCCAAGCGACACTCCGCATTATCGATATTTCTCCAAAGTCACTTTTCAGAAAAACGTTGGTCATTCGCGACCCCCGTCAATACGTCCGGATTGAGCGGAAAAGTTCGATGACACGTCTGAGTGTCGCCTATCGTTTGTTAGCCTATACCTTTGCGCAGATGGGGCATTTGGCTAAGATCTCGGCTTCGCTCCTTAGCCCTTCATTTTTGCAACAAGTGGAACGATCGTTTGGCAAATATCTGACGTCCGTATTCTACCCCTTCGATCAGTCAAGCAGCAACTTCACGACCGGTCGCATTGACACGCACACCAATCGAAACGTGTTAATTGAAAATCTGGAAAGGTTGGCAGCGGATATATACCGGTCCCGCTTCGCGCGGATAAGTCTTGCCGGTTCGTCGAGCAGCCTGAGGCAAATATTTGGGCATGTCGTTCCTCGGTCGCAGCGCAGAAAAAAAATCGTATTACTGGACCCTGCCTGCCACAAATCTGCTTTCGGGGGATTGATAGAAGGTGATCTGAGCTACGTATTCTTACGCCGATCGTATAGCAAAGAATATGGAATTGTTGGACCAATCGACGAAGTTCACTTCCAGGCATGTATGAAAAACTATCGGCATGACATTGCCGCAGTGCTTCTTACTCACCCAACTTATGAAGGATTTGGATCCGATCTGGCACCCATTTCTTCAGCCTGCCGAGAGGCCGGCATTCTTTTATGTCTAGATTGTGCCTGGGGAAGTAATTTTGGACTTGCTCAAGACTTACCTGACTTTCCAATCGCAGATGCAGACATCGTCATCACAAGTCCGCACAAGAAAGGCGGCGCTCCGAGCCAAGTCGGGCTCGTGTTGTTCAACGACCCTCAGCTCAAGGACCTATATGATGAGGCTAACCGGGTAGGATGTGAGTCCACTTCTCTCAATTGGCCGCTCCTACTCCTATTCGAACAGAAGCTGCGCACGATCGCGGACGGTTATTGGGCAACAGCTTGGCAGAACGCAGTTGATGAAGCTGGTGGGTTTCGAAAACGCGTATCTGACATGAATAACGACCTTGTTTGCCCGGCCCCTCAGCAAATCGGGTTTACAGTCTTTGATCCAACGCATGTTTACATTAGTACGCTTGTCGCTGGGGTAAACGGCAGCGCGCTTGCGGCACTGCTCAGCTCTAATTTCAATATTGACGCGGAGATGGCTGGGCCGAACGGGGTACTCTTTTTGTTTGGCCCCAGACATGTTGGGAAAACGGCGCGACTGGCAAAGGCACTAACAAGCGCGTTGCACATAAACGAACACAGTAAACCGGCAAGTGCATATCACGCACCACTCGAACGCTCGGAAGAAGTCGGCCCTGTACTGCATCCGCGGCCGGCATACTTTTCAGAGACGCAAACTCTGGAATTGGAAAAGAGTATCGGCTCGACATCAGCGTCGCTAATATATGCGTACCCTCCCGGAATTCCGTTGCTTGCGTATGGAGAGCAAATCACGGCCGAGCACGTTGAGGCGATCAATCGTCTGCTGCGTGCGGGCGTCGTGATCGCAGGCCTCGCTTCAAACAAGCATATAAATGTTACGCGCGCACCGCCGAATTTTACTGAACAACCAAGACCGCTTAGCAATCAAAATAGATCCGATGCCAACATGCCCTCCTCCTCCCAGCCTCATGAATTGCGCGTACAAAGTTATCCCTTTGGCGAAACTCCAGAAAGTGTTGCACAAGAAGTTGCCCGACTTTTCAGAGAGATCTTTTGCAATCCGCCATACAATCAATTTGCCGCGCAGCGTCTTGACCCAACAACTCCGCTTTCATTCTCGGCCCTCGCACCACCGGGGTATGTCGCCGCCGAAAACTATCAACCACTTGGTATACTTGATGCGACTGAACTTCCACCTGATCACTTTCGCTGGATGGAGCCCGATGAGTTTGACGCCAGGTTCAGAGCAAAAGCACATCAGCTCTATATCTCAACAGGCCGAGACAAAGCATCCAATGACATGAGAGCTTTTGTCATCGGCCGGGTGCTCACTGTACGCGAACTATTCTACACTGAAGAATTTCGAAACCCGATCTACTATTCCGGCCGGGAGTACATCGAAACATTACGTCCGGCCTCTGAATTTTATCGGTTGATGCGCTTTCATTTCGGGCTGGAGCCGGATGATCACCTATTCTTCACCATCGGCATGGGCGCGCATCCATCAGCTCGCGGCGACAATTTTATGTATACCGGTCTGCGCGCCATCGGTGATCATATCATCTCAGAGCATATGGCCATTCCATCCTTTGGAGAGGTCGCTTCATCTGGCGCAGGTCGCATTCACAGCGAGGCGGTACATAAATGCGTTGTTCACGGCATTCTTCAGAGCGACCACGCGCTGGTTTACGCTGAAACGGTCGAATCTGTCGTCGAGCACTATTTTAAGGGACCACTTCATGTAGGTGAGCGCGTCCGGGCACTCGCAACCGCCGCAAAGCAAGGGTATTTGCCACATCCGGCAGATCACGCGAACGTCGAAATACGTGATGTCCCAGGCAAGGGCCTTGGTGTTTTCGCCACTCATCCAATTCAGGCAGGAGATCTTATAGCAGAGTTCATTGGCGTACCGTATTCAGCGGATCGAGAGTCTTATCTACCATCCATCATGAAGGATCGATGCATTCAGATTGGCCCTAAAACTTACGTGTTTGCCGAAAACCGCCTCGCTGAGAAAATAAATCACTCTTGCCGACCAAACTGCGGTGTTCGGGAAAAAACCAAAATCGTAGCGATCTATCCAATTTCAGCTGGCGAAGAAATTTGCTGGGACTATCGTATGTCTGAAAACTCAGATTGGGTACTGGAAAACTGCCGGTGTGGCACTGACAGATGTGCTGGCCGAATCGAGGGCTATGACAGCCTCCCTGAGGACATCCGCCTCGAATACTTAAAGCGCGGGGCTATCTCCACCTGGTTACTCGACACGTGAACCACAAAATCGATCGGCATTGGCAGAGCGCTCATTTTAGACCCCCAACCTGGGATCTTAAACGCGTCTCGCAAACTCCCTTTAGCGTAGTAAAAAACCCGCCTGATCCAACGATCAAGCGGGTTTCTTAAACTATTAAAGAGGCCTCAGCCGCCCCCGAATAGCCAATCCCAAAATCCACGCATGGTGATGTTCCCTTGGTTAAGTTGCCCTATAACCAATGGTAAACACGATTACATGAAATTTTGCAAGAAATTTTTACAAGCTTATCAGCTTTTTGTTTTCGATATGCCGCTCTTCAATAAATTCAAGGAAACCAGGCGACTCAAGTGGTTTCGAGATAACGTAACCTTGTACAATGTCACAGTTTAGCGACTTCAAGGCATGAAGTGTCTTGTCGTCTTCAACACCTTCCGCCACGACAAGCATCCGCAACCGATGTCCGAGCTGAATGGTCGAAGCGACCATATGATAGTCAGACTCATTATCGAGCATATGGCTCACAAATTTCCGATCAATCTTCAGTTCGCTTGCTGGAATCTTGCGGAGATATTCGAGCGTGCTGTTCGCTGTTCCATAATCATCAATCGACAATTTGAACCCTAGCTTTCGAAGCTGCTGCATTGTGTTTGTACACGCGGAGTCGTTCGCGAATTGCGAACTCTCCGTGATCTCAAGCATCACGCCAGTGGCGTCTATTCCATGCTTCTCGACTATTTTGAGGACTTGATATGGAAAGCTCGGTGACTCCAGAAGCGACGGGGCGATGTTTACAGAAAGTATGAAGTGAGGGTTGGCAGCAAAGACTTCCGAACAGGTACTAAGTGCGTTGTCGAGCACGTATAGTGTGAGCTCAAGCAGTCTTCCACCATGGTCTGCCTGCCCGATAAACTCATCCGGTTGGATGAGGCCTTTCGTGGGATGATGCCAACGCGCCAAAGCTTCAGCGCCAGCTATTTGGCCCGTTTTGAGATCCAGTTTTGGTTGCAAGGCGGCATAGATGTGGCCCCGCTCGATTGCCAGGTCGAGTTCCTTCAACATAGTAACAGACCAAGTGGCTTCCGAACGATCAGCAGCCTCGTAAAGTTGCCACTGAACGCCTTTAATTATCGCTTGCTTCGCTGACATTGTCGCGCCGTGAACGCGGTCTGAGATGGCAAATTGTTTTCGGTCATCAATACCAAACACGATTTCCAGGCTAACATTTAGCTCATCAATCATGAAGCCATTGCGGAAGATAAGCGCCAGGCTCTCAAAATGTTGTCCTGCGGTGTCCATCGAAATATCATTTGAGAACCAATAAAACCGCCCATTGTCGCCGTGCCAGACCTCCGTCGTTGGACTTACCAAGTTTGCGACTTTTTGCGCGAGCAACTTTTGTTGCGCATGATCCAAAATATCGAGCAACTCGGAAGAGCGTCTGATTTTTAGGTGCACCAAAGTGAGGTCTGAATTACTGAGTGTACGGAGTGCGTCTGTGGACGGTAGACCTGAGATCGGATGTACGGCATTTTCGAGACGCGTCTTTTCGCGCAAATTGCGTGATATCCCAGCAATGGCCGCGGCCGAGATCATTAGCCAACCATTTGAGACTTCGAAACGGATTCCCCAACTATTCAGCAGAACCATAGCGAAGAAGGAACCCACCAAAGCAGCGACCAACACCGCTATTTGAAGCAGCACTCGCCGCGACTGCAAGATTACTCCGCAGATAACAAGACAGGCCAACCAAGGAATGTACCATGGCAACATAACCGGACGGCCTCGTTTCAGAGTTTCGGCCTGAACCGCAATCAGAGTCGCCAAACCATATCTCCCCTGCCCGAGTAGCTTAACTGATTTGGCGTTAGGAGGTGCCTCAAAGCCAAGTATCGCGCTTTTGCCGGCAAGGGTCGCCCGGCTTACGTCAACGGTGTGCACAAGCCCTAGAGAAATGTATGGGATGGTCTTTGCATCGATAGAGTAATCTATTGGGTAGAACTCATTTACGTTGCCTTGTCGGTTAGCAAGGACTGCAGCAGCTGACGACAAAATTCGATTGTTACTATCAAGCGCGAAGTAGTCATATTCCACCCCGCCCCAAAATCTCACAAATGGTTGTGCATGAACCGGCGTGACGCTTGAAGCGAAGGCGCTTCCCTTGATAGATCGCCCAACATTATTGCCGCCGTTATCGCGCGCAGGCTCTACGATAAACACCTGGTCAGGATTTTCTTGAATGATCTGCTTAAGGCGTTCACTGACATCTGACCCAATAAGCGGTATCTCTGAGCTCAGAACCACCTGGCTTGCGCCAGCGTCCAACACCAATTGGATAGCATTCGCAATATCTTCCTGCGCCCAGGGCCACGCCCCTCGTTCACCTTGCAGATAGTCATCCATACCGACTACAACAAACTCGCCGGATGCCTGTTGAGTGCGCAATTTATTGGCACCCGCAGTTGCTGCAATGTCCAATGGTTCAAAAAAATGGATAAGCCCCGTCAGCGCAAAAAATGCGCCGATTGCGAACAGAGTTCTTTTGGACTTGATTTTGATCCTACGAAACACCAGACGACACCGTAACCATAAGCCACCAATCGCTGGATTAACCTAAAGAAGTTATGATCGTTGAAAGTTAATAGATGAAATTTCGCGCTTCTGTAGTGTTTGCTACTGTTTCGGCGTTTAAAAGATAACGATCATCCCATACCATCCACGCTGATACGAAAAGTATTAACCAGCCTCGAGTTTTAGTTAGGATCAATTGCTTCAATTGGATTCAGGATAAAAGTTACGCAGATCGAATAGCCAACGATGCTATTTGCATGAACAAGCGGGCTTTACTCTTCCGAGGCAACGTCTCTCACAACTCTGAAACCTACATCTGCGCGGCCGATATCGGGTTCCCAAGCATTGCGGTTCGCTGACCTAAGCCACATGGCATAACTAAACCACGAGCCACCCTTTATGACGCGCTTATCGCCGGGTTGAAGATCGGCCGCGTGGGAATCAGTCCAGGCGTCACTCGTCCATTCCCAGACATTGCCATGCATGTCATGCAATCCAAACGCGTTTGGCAGGAGCGAGCCAACTGGTGCAAGGTGCGCGTAACCATCATCGCAGCTCACGCCAATTAACTTTCGGTACGTTTGTTCGGCAGACCTGTCTGCACCGTTCATAAACACACAGCCACTTTCGGCTTCGTCTCCAAAGCTGAAAGCCGTCTGAGAACCTGCTCTAGCGGCATACTCCCACTCGTCCTCACTTGGTAAGCGATAGCTATGGCCCGTTTCTAGACTGAGCCATTCAGCAAAGGCCGACGCTTGGTTCCAATTCACGCAAATTGCAGGCTCATCGACAGACGAAAGCCATTCTGAGATATCCGTCGCTGACAATCGGCTCCACGATCCGTTGGAGTAGACATCACAAGCACCCTGACGCAGTGTTTCAGTCGCGAGCAAAAATTCACTAAACTGCGTTTCTGTGATTTCATATTTGCTGATGGCAAACCGGCGAATTGTGACCTCATGCTGCGGGGCTTCGTTTTTAACATGTCCCTCTTCTTCAGGGGTCGACCCCATCAAGAATGTCCCATCAGGAATGATAACCATAGTGGGAGACAACCCACCCCGCTCAAACCGATCTCTAAACTCATTGGCTTCTGTATCGACCGATTCTGATTGCTGAGCGCTCGCGACTTGCGTAACCAAATTAATTGCGGTTGGATTTAGCGACGCCAGCTGCACACCTCTTGGCTGCGATGCGAACTCAAGTATTTCGAGATCACTGCTGTGTTGCGCTTGATCGACGAGGACAGTTCCCAACCAAACAGACGCGGCACAGACACCGACCGCGAGCCCGAGCGCACGAACTCTTAACGGTAACTTCCGCTCTTGACCTCGCTTGAGGGCTTCTCTGCTTTGAGTGAAACAGGTTTCGGGCTGTTTGGACATTTCAGTATGCTCAGATGACCAATCTTATCCCGCCGAACCATTGTGTTTGGTAACTTGAAAGGCGTGATAGTCTTCGACGGAAAACGTATTGATAACTCGAGTTCGTTCCAGAACGTCTCTCAAAGCCTCTTCGATATTTGCTCCATCAGCCGCACTTTCAGCCGCGACAATTACAAGGCGTCTTTGCGGTGAAGAACTAACCGCACAATTTGTTTGGGAAGTGCAGCCGGACTCATTCTTGTGTGCACCGAGATTTAGCTCATACAGGGGGGGTGGCCGGTTGCGTTCACACAGTGCGCCAATGCCTGCCAGCTCCCCAACAATGGTTTCGGCACGGCGGTCCGCAAGAGCAAAATTTATATCGACGTCACCTTCGTGCGAAGCTGCCCCAATGCCAATTACTGAATCTGCAGAGCAGAATTCATTCAGGAACAGTTTCCGCGTGAAAATATCTCGGAACTGGACCGCTCCGCTTCCGATGGCCTCCAGTCTTCGATCTGAACCGAGCATCCAGGAAAACCGCTCATCAAGCACATACAAACGAAAGCTCGAGGGGCGCCCTTGTGAATCCTGCGCTTTGAGGGGCGGCGTTCGCTCCCACGTTCCAGGGTCAAAAGGTTCTAGTGCAACACCGCAAGGATGTACATTTTCACCAAACACCATTCGGTCCCAAGCGAGTTCTCTGGCATAAGATGGATCGCTCTGAAGCTTTTCCTGACTGATTGTTCGGCACATAGCATCGCCAGTGCCCTTCTCATTGCTATACAATTGCTGGGCATCGGCAGGCCCAAAACCAATCAGAATTGCAAAGATTATTATTCCAGCTCTTAGCATCGGTAGCCTCCCGCAACAGACCTGCTAACGTGATTTTGCGGCACAACAGCCCGCGCCTTCCCACGACTTTATGAGTTGAGTGCGCTACGTTTACAAGCAACGAATACCGCTGGGTCCACCAAAAGCACTAAAGGTGGTGTCGGCACGACACAAGCCGAATTGATAGCTTTAATGGCAGGATCAGATTACCTTATGACGGCAACAGTTTCTGCAGCGTTTGCTTGGACGTGAAGTTTCCGAAGTTTGGCAGCGCCGTCGCTAGTTCCGCAGAGGTCAAACCAAACCAGCGACCGAGTGGTTCTGCGAATTGTTCAACCGACGTACTCGGTATGAGACGCCCGCCGCCCGCATCAAAATCATGATCGAAATCGAATGGCGGGATGTCGCCGTAAATCTGTTTCCCGGTGACGGCATTTCCTACAACAAATTGATGACCGCCCCAGCCGTGATCAGTTCCATCGCCATTAATCGCCAATGTGCGCCCGAACTCAGACGCCGTGAAGATAGTGACATCCTGACCAAGGCCGAGCTCCTGCATCGCCCGGTAAAACGCCGTGATCGCCTGATCGAGATCACTCAATAATAGAGGCATGTCTCTCGCTTGCGCGGAGTGGGTATCGTACCCCCCATCTGCGGCGAAAAACACCTGCCGGCGCGCAAACAAATTGTCACGAATAGCGATCGTTTCAGCAATGGCTCTTAATTGTCGGCCTAAAAAATTCTGAGGAAACTCTGTCGTTAACGGTACTAGATTTTCAAGCGACTCGTTGAACGTCTCATTTAGATCAATCGAGTTTCGGAAAGCACCCGCAATGTCCTGTTTGATCAAATTGGATGTGGAGAGGTTTGCTGAACGAAAATGTTGGCGCAGCGTTTCGTTTACGTCTTGCCCTTCAAAGAAACGTAGAACGTCAAACTCGTTCGCCCCATCAAGGCCAATTTGGTAGGGGCGCGATTCTGCACCTGTCAAAAAGACTTCATTTCCAAGACTAGTAATAGACGTAAAGTCAGGATTGGTGTTTGCACCCGACGCAAGCGCCGCGTCAGCGAACAACCCACCCCAACCAAACTGAGCCCCCTCCGGTGCGCTCGCCATCCAGGTTGATTGCTGGTCATTGTGTGAGAATAGTCTTTTTGGGACGGGGATATTCTCCGCTTCCCAATCGGAGCGCGTGAGAGGCTGAAGCAACGGACCAACATTACCGACGATTGCAGCATTGCCTTCCTCAAACAGTGTGTGCAGCCCGGTTAACTCTTCCGGCAGCGCAAACTGGCGAGAACCAAAATCTGCTTGATTGTCCGGGTTTAGCTGCAGGAGACGACTGCGAACACGAGAGGAACCGCCCGGATTAGACGTGTAGTCGTTCAGCAAGGACGCACGGATTTCCGCGTATCGGTCGTATGATGCCTGATCGTACGGCAAGATAACGTCATGGGAGTCCATCCCGCCGAGCAGAAAAACGCAAACCAGCGCTTTGTAACCAGAGACATCTGCTGCCTGAGCAGACTGAAAGCCGGTCAATGCCGTTTGCAAACTCCCCATACTGGCTGCGCCGATTGTCGCTGCACTTAATCCCTTCAGGACGTTACGACGAGAAAAATGTGTCATCGCTTTCCCCTATTGTTGAACGATGTAATCGGGCGCAGTCATCACCATGAGGATCGCCGTTGAGACCCTCAAAGCCGGGCCATCATAATTCGGATCATTTTCGTTCTCCAAAGGAAAACTCTCGATAACGGAAATGACATCATTGCGCGTGGAGGTCGATAATGTGCCGGCAGTCAACACGAGATCCAAATGATTCACCAACGCTTGGGGGTCACTCGCCAGCTGTCGTTCCTGCGCATAATTCGGTATAAAACTTGAGCTCTTTTCCGGCTCATCTGCGCCAGCTGCGAACCCATATATGAAGTACGCCATGTAGTTCGAATAACCGACAACCGAGCTCGCATTTGTAATTTGCAGTTCCGGCACCGTCATACCCGCCGCGCCAGATTGCGTTCCAGGTGCGACGTATCCGGGGCGATAAAAATTAAACACCGAGGGAGACTTGAAAGGATGCTGAGACAACGCGTCCGGCGGTGATGCATCCCATACTGGATAAGTATGCTCCGGCGTAATCGTGCCAACATCGAAAGCCCTGGCCCATTGCACAAACCGCAAGATCGGCTCTCTAACTTTACCAGATGAATTTGGGGCTGAAGATGGATCAATTCGCGCTTCAGGATCCATGAGAACCGCGGCAATCGTCGCCTGCATATCACCGCGCGATCCTGATCCGACAACTGTATCGTCTGGCAGCGTATATGAGCCAGAGTTAAACGCCGCCGCAACACGGCCAACATAGGCCGGGCTCGGACTACTGGACGTCATCCGTTGAATGAGTTGCCGGCCTATGAACGGGCCGACGTTCGGATGATTGAACAAGGTATCAAGCGCATGATCTATACTTGCTTCTGCGCTGGTTCCCGCAGGAATACTGGTATCCAAAAAGACCTTCTCTGATGTTGAATGAAATTGTGGAAACGCAATCATCGGCGAGTAAAGCGCTTCGGGTTCCACATTATCAATCCAGCGGAAAAACCGGTCTGCGTCGAGGCTGAGACCTGTGAACACTTTGGCCAGTCCGGTTACGTCACTGTTGTCATAAGTTGGAATGGGTTGACCATCAGCGCCAAGCCGAGGTGTTCCATCATCATTGAGTTCCTCAAGACCGATCGTAAAGAGCTGCATCACTTCACGCGCATAATTCTCATCCGGCATACGCCCCGTCTCCGGATCTTCTGCCTGATTTTGCCAATAGGTCAGGTATATGCCCATTGCCGGCGCGTAGGTGACTTCTTCGAGCAGATCTCGAAAATTGCCGAATGCATTCGTGACCAAAATATCCTGAAAATGTCCAACAACTGTCGGATAGTCGAAAAGCATGTCACCATTTGAGACGACAAATATCTGAGACAATGCAAACGCGGTTCGCTGGCGCAACTGATCATCAGCCTCAATCGAATTTATCCAGAAGGCATGACCGGGCGCAAATTTTGCCTCAAAGGTCAGTCCGCCATCGGCCTGGAAGGCGGGGTTATTTACGTAGCTGAACACAACATCAAGAGGGCTCGTCACGGGCTTGTTAAATTCGGCGACAAGCCACTCCGAAGCACTTGTCCCGGTCAATCCCTGAATGTCTGAACTTGTCGGCCCAAAAGTCGCTTGAGACAAAAACCGGGATGTTGCCTCCGCCGTTTCAAAAGTGGTGTCAACCTGAACCGGCGGCGGGGGCGGCGGTGGAGGGGTCACAACCGGCGCAGGATCGGTGCTGCCACCTCCTCCGCCACCGCCGCTACAAGCCCCGAGAATCAAAGTTGCTACGACCGCGCTGCGCAAAAAAGAAGTCACAACATTCTCCGTCACAATCCCTAAGAGATCATCGCCATGAAACGCACATCGGTGTCAAATTAAATGGGATACAAAAAAGGAAGCTGTGCTTAATCATGAAAGCACTCAATTCGTCCGACAATATATTGGTACCCGATGGTCGGAGCGGCGGGATTCGAACCCACGACCCCTTGTCCCCCAGACAAGTGCGCTACCTGGCTGCGCTACGCTCCGACTGGGCAGTTATAGTCAGCCGCAAGTGTCACTGCAATGTCGTTTTTAATCGTTAGGCCGCAGACTTGAGGCGAGCGGCATCAAGCCGGGCCTTAAGATCATTCATCTCATCCAGAACGGATTTTAGCCTTGCATGCCCAACATTTGAATCATTTGCGGGTTGTTTGCCGTCAAACGCATTCGAAAGCGATTTCTGCAACTGGCGCGCGGGGCCTTCTACATATTTTTGCGAAGTAAAGGATGTCACGGTCGCTATCCCGTTAAGCACAGCCTCAACGCCTTGTTCCGTCAGCAAGCCCCTTGCCCCACGCAGCGTCATTCCGCGCTCATGAACAAGGATCTGAATGGCTCTGAGCGCCTCCATATCCGACGGACGAAACATACGGCGACCGTCGCGGCGCTTTACGGGTTTTATTTGGCGGGGAAATTTACCTTCCCAATATCGCAGCACATGAGGTTGCAATCCAATTTCAGCCGCCGCCTCACCTATTGATCGATACGCATCTGGTGATTTCATCGTGGCTGATTTGGCGCGGCTCATGAAACAGTCTCCTGGAGTTACGAATCCACTCGTTCTTTCAACATCGGAGACGGCCTGAACGATACGACCTTGCGAGCAGAAATCGTCGCTTGCTCACCCGTTTTGGGGTTTCGGCCTTCACGCGCACTTTTTTCTCGAACGACAAAATTGCCAAACCTGGAAAGTTTTACAGACCGACCCTTCTCGAGCTCATCAATGACGAGTTCCAGCGTTCGATCCAGCATTTCCGAAGAATCCTGGCGTGTCAGACCGACCTGGCTGACAAGAGCGTCCGTTATTTCTGCGCGTGTAATTGTGCGATCAGACAAAGTCGCCTCCTTAGAATGTTAATAATAGGCCGAAATATATTAACGAACCTCTTATAGCCGGAAGAGTGATGCGCCCCAAGAAAAGCCTCCACCCATGGCTTCTGAGAGAACCAGGTCCCCAGCTTTGATACGACCGTCCTTCACCGCAGCGTTTAATGCAAGCGGAATCGACGCCGCAGACGTATTTCCGTGCTGAGAGACTGTCGAAACGACTTTGCTTTCATCGATGCCCATTTTTTTCGCAACGCCGTCCAGAATTCGCTGATTGGCTTGATGAGGGACGAACCAATCGATGTCATCTGCTGAAAATTCAGTACGATCGAGCACAGCCTGAATCGCCGAAGAAATGTTTGTGACCGCGTGCTTGAAAACGCGGTTACCCGACATCCGGACGTGGCCGATCGTTCCGGTGGAAGATACGCCGCCGTCGACATAGAGCAAATCGCTCTTTGTACCATCTGTCCGGATATAGCTGGTGATGATCCCTTCAGCGCTTTGGGGATCGGATTCACCTGACTGGAGAACGACTGCGCCGGCTCCATCTCCGAACAGGACACATGTTCCTCGATCGGACCAATCAAGAATACGCGTAAACGTCTCGGCACCAATTACCAAAGCTGTCTTGAACAGACCCTGCTTCAGGAACCCGTCGGCGGTCGCAAGCCCAAACAGAAAACCAGAACATACCGCCTGAACATCAAAAGCTGCACCAGGGCCACACCCCAACTTTGCTTGCACTGCGGTGGCCGTCGCCGGAAACGTTTGATCGGGTGTCGTGGTTGCCAGCACGATAAGATCCACTTCCGATGCTTCAATGCCTGCATGGCTTAAAGCATCGCGTGATGCACCGACCGCAAGATCGGACGTCAGCTCGCCGTCGGCTGCGATGTGACGCTGATGAATACCTGTCCGTTCGCGGATCCATTGGTCGCTGGTATCAACAATAGTCGACATTTCATCGTTCGCCATAATACGCTGCGGCAGGTATCCGCCAACGCCGCGAATGAATGAACGCAATTCTGTCATAACGTTTTTATTCCGCTGCAACTTCGTTCTGAGGACTAAACCGATTCAAATTGCTCGCGACTTCGGCCATATAATTGCTCTGTGCAAGATCAGCTGCCAAGCCCAACGCCGTCGCAAAGCCCTCAGCATCTGTTCCGCCGTGGCTCTTAACCACTACGCCGTTAAGGCCGAGCAACACGCCACCATTTACGTTGGAGGGGTTCATCCGTTGTTTCAGGGATTTTAATCCTGACTGAGCAATCAGCGCACCGGCTTTAGTGATCATAGATTGCGTAAGAGCCTCTCGCACATACTGCCCAACAAGTTTGGCGATCCCTTCGCCTGTCTTGAGTGCGACATTTCCCGTGAACCCGTCCGTAACAACAACGTCGGCAACGCCAGCTGAAATGTCATTGCCCTCAACAAAGCCAATGTATTCCAAATCCAGAGAAGGGTCTTTCAGCATTTCGGCAGCGGCCTTGATTTCATCATGGCCTTTCATTTCTTCAGTGCCAATATTAAGAAGCCCGATTGTGGGTTTTGCTTTTCCAGATATCGCCCGCGCATAGGCTTCACCCATGATTGCGTAAGTAACGAGTTGAGATGCTGTCGCTTCGAGGTTTGCGCCGACATCCAGCACAACAGAGCGCTCAGCTTTCATATTCGGCCAGAGCGCTGTCATTCCCGGACGGTATACGCCGTCCATTTTGCGCAGCACCAGCATAGAAATCGCCATGAGAGCCCCGGTGTTTCCAGCTGATACCGCTGCTGATGCTTCGCCCGTCTTAACGGCATTGATAGCGTTCCACATACTCGAGCCTTTGCCGCGCCGAAGCGCCTGACTGGGTTTGTCCGCCGACGAAACTTTCGTATCCGTATGAATAATTTTGGTGCGAGCTTGAAGCGCCTCGCTTGAGGCAACAAGTGGTCCGAGCAATGTCTCATCGCCGTGCAAATCAAATGCGACGCCATCTCGCGATGAACAAAACTCAATCAGACCGTCGATCACAACGCCCGGGGCATCATCGCCACCCATTGCGTCGATTGCGAGGTTCACCAAATTCGTCATTACTAGACCAACATTGCCGTCTGCACTCGTTCGGCGCGAACCTATTGAGGCCCGCTCCTAATAGCAATCCGCTAGTATGGGTAAATTCTGTCTAATTCATAGGATTTCTGGCAATGAGAGCCGCCCTGTTTGAAACGCCTCTAAAGGAAGATTTGCCAAATGCGTGTCGATCTCCAGCAAATACGCTGCAAGGTGGTCAGGATTTATCCCGCCAATTGCGTTTCGAACAAGCACGCCTCGCAGCGCTTCCCTGCAATCCGAAGCAGCTAGAGCCCCATCAATTGCGCGCGCCAATCCAAAAAACCGCTCTCCAAGACCGCGAATCTTCCGAGCGATCGACGAATCACCCGCCCCTCGTTCACGAAGGGCATGGTCAAATCCGTTGAATACGAGCTTGTATAATTCATCCGCCAGTTTTTTGCCGAACTCGCCATGGTTTCTCAAATTCCGCATGATCAGAGCGCTATGCAACGTTACTGTCTCGAATCTTCCATCAAATGTGTCGTCAGCAAGCCCCTTTTCGTAAAGTGAGCTCAGCAATGAGCGCTGCATCGTGGCATCATAAAGGGGTTGTGCCAGCTTCGCGTTGCTGTCCTGACCTAAAAACTTTGATAACCAATTTGGCACCTGATGCGCTCCACACTTGCCTTAATTGTCAGAGATAACGTACTTATTCCGAGGTAACAGGAGTTTCTACATGATCCCTCGCGCTCTCATTGCCGCAGTCCTCGCAACAGCAAGCCTGGCGGGCTGTTCTCCGACACGAAATTATCACGGCTATATCGCTGATGAGGCAGAACCAGCTGAAATCGAACCAGGGGTTGATACGCGTTCAACTGTTCTTGCACGTCTCGGCTCACCGTCCACGAAGAGCATCTTTGACGACAACACTTGGATTTATCTGTCATCCACACGCGAACGATTTGCGTTCTACCGGCCTAAAACATCCGAACGCACAGTAACGGCCATCAAGTTCGGAGATGATGACTCGGTTCAAGAAATTGGGCTGTTCAATGTCGATGACGGCCAGACCATTCGCTATGCATCGGCTGAAACACCGACACGCGGGCGCGAGCTCGGTCTTCTTGAGCAAATCTTCGGCACAATTGGCGCAGTCCAGCTGCCACAAGAGCGAGACCCAACCAGTCCGACCGGGCAACGCCGCTAAGCCGCATACTAAAAATTAGGTACTAAAAAAGCCCCGGACAGATATCCGGGGCTTTTGATTGTCCGAACGATTTCCTGTCCGTTTAGTGACCGCCCGCCAGCACTGCCAGCATAAGAAGTGCAACGATGTTCGTGATCTTGATCATCGGGTTCACAGCTGGACCGGAAGTATCCTTGTAAGGGTCACCAACGGTATCGCCCGTGATTGACGCTTTATGAGCTTCAGAGCCCTTACCGCCATGATTGCCATCTTCAATGTACTTCTTGGCATTATCCCAGGCACCGCCGCCGGACGTCATGGAGATTGCAACGAAGATACCCGTTACGATCACGCCGAGGAGCATCGCACCGACTGCCGCGAGCGCTGCTGCTGCGCCGCCAATCCACCAAATCACGAGGAAGAGGAATATCGGAGATAGCACCGGCAACAGGGACGGCACGATCATTTCCTTAATCGCTGCTTGCGTCAGAATATCGACGGCCTTGCCATAATCAGGTTTTGTCTCGCCGGTCATGATGCCAGGCATCTCGCGGAACTGACGACGTACTTCCGTGACAACTTTTTCCGCTGCCCGGCCAACCGCCATCATTGACAGTCCAGAAAACAGGTATGGAAGCAACCCGCCGAACAACAAACCAACCACTACGTATGGGTTCGCAATTGTGAAGTCGACCGGACCTATGTTGGCAAAGAAGCTACCTGGTTCGGCGGTTTGGCTGAAATACTTCAAGTCTTCATTGTACGCTGCGAATAGAACGAGCGCACCTAGACCGGCTGAACCAATTGCATAGCCCTTGGTGACAGCTTTGGTCGTGTTCCCAACCGCATCAAGTGTGTCCGTTGTATCTCGAACATTCGACTCAAGCTCGGCCATCTCGGCGATGCCGCCAGCATTATCCGTCACCGGACCAAACGCGTCGAGCGCAACAATAATACCCGCCAGCGCCAGCATGGTCGTTGTGGCAATCGCAATGCCGTAGAGACCTGCAAGGTTATAGGTAAGGATGATACCAGCCATAATCGTGATAGCAGGCAGAGCTGTCGACTCATTCGAGACAGCAAGACCCTGAATCACGTTAGTGCCGTGTCCAGACTCCGATGCCTTCGCAACATTACGCACCGGGCGATAATTCGTACCGGTATAATATTCGGTGATCAAAACGATCAGGAATGTTACGGCAAGACCAACAATCCCGCACCAGAACAGATCCCAGCCCGTAACGCTTGCTGCGGTGTCGGTCCCGAACTCATTAATGCCCAGCGCTGCGCCCGCAGACGAGATCTCGCCCATTCCGTTTGGCAAACTGAAATTGATTGCTACCCAGAGACCAGCGATAGAAATCACGCCGGTCGCGATCAATCCCTTATAAAGCGCTCCCATTACATTGGTCGAACCTTTGCTGAGACGAACGAAGAAAGTTCCGATAATCGACGCAACGATACAAACCGCGCAAATCGCGAGCGGTAGAAGCATGATCTGCGACGTATACGCATCGGCCACACCGAGATCTGCCAAACGCACTGGCGAAAAGTAGATCGCGCTCAGAACCATGGTGGCAACAATCGTCACCGCATAGGTTTCAAACAGGTCTGCCGCCATGCCTGCGCAGTCACCGACATTATCGCCAACATTGTCAGCAATCGTTGCTGCGTTGCGTGGATCGTCTTCGGGAATCCCGGCTTCAATTTTACCAACCATGTCGCCGCCAACATCTGCACCTTTTGTAAAGATGCCGCCGCCAAGACGTGCAAAAATGGAAATCAACGACGCCCCAAATCCGAGTGCAACCAGCGCATCAATTACGCTGCGGCTAGTTGGATCAAATGCCATCGGGCCGGTTAGAAGCCAATAATAGAAAGTGATACCGATCAACGCGAGTCCCACAACGAGCAGCCCCGTTACAGCGCCAGATTTAAAGGCCATCGCCAAGCCATCGCCGAGACTCTTTCGTGAGGCTTCTGTCGTTCGAACGTTCGCCTGAACAGAAACCTTCATACCAATGAAGCCTGCTGCACCAGAAAGCACCGCACCAATGACAAAGCCAACCGGGACGTACCAATTTCTGAATAAGATCGCGAGCAGGATTGTCGTCGCAACACCCACAATCGCGATTGTGCGGTACTGACGGCTCAAATAAGCATTCGCGCCTTCTTGAATGGCTTTCGCAATTTCCTGCATGCGCTCATTACCAGCGGATGCACTTGTGATCGCGTAACTCTGTATCCATCCGTAGAGAACGGACAGCACACCCGCAACGAGTGCCAATATTATCCAAAGATCCATAAGGATCGCCTCCCATTTTATCTATTCGCGGAACAGCCCATCGCCGCCCCGTCGCCTATTGTGAACCGATCCCTGCCAAACGCACTTAGCAAGCGCAATAATTATCTCGCCCGGCGCGATATGGAGAATCGCTTAGCAGCCATGCTCGAATCCGAGGGTTTCAGGGAGGTTAACAGGCCGCCCAAAATAACGAAGACTCAGCCCTAGTGCCTGCGTAGTCGTGCCAACCGGGTAGAAAGCCCCTGATTTTACGAGCATTTTTGAATTCGCTGGAGATGCGGTGCACACGATCTGATAGTCGTCTCCACCGCTACACTGAGCCAATATCGCGTCAACATTTTGTGCTTCTCGCCATAGGCGTACATCTTCGAGGCGAATTTCTCCCCCACAGGCAGATTGGCCTAGCAATGAAGATAAGTCTGCAAACAGGCCATCGGACACGTCAGTTGACGCTGATGCGTAACGGCTCACCAACGCAGCCGATTCGATGGGGGGAAGTTGTGGTTCCAGATAATGACGCGCGGCGGGAGTATCACGCCCAGCTTTTGCATCTTCCAATCCTGCAAGTCCTCCAATTTTCCCAGTAAGCAGAATTGTGTCCCCAACCTTAGCGCCGCTCTGCCAGACAGGATGAGCTTGCTCGAAGCTAGGAGTGCCGATCAACGTTAGAGACAGGAACAAAGTCGGCGAAGATACCGTATCGCCGCCAAGAAGTCCGAATCCCCAACTTTCACACTCATCGGCAAGTGACGACGCAAATTCGGACAGTTCCTTTTCGCTCCGAGTGTCCGGCCATCCTATGGTAAGAAGCGCTTCAAGCGGAATTGCACCTTTTGCCAGAAGGTCCGAAACGTTCACGCGCACCAGTTTCTTGGCAAGACTGCCGGGCGATTGATTTGGCAGGAAATGTACACCCTCAACCAGCGCATCCGTTGTGGCTATTTGCCAAGACGGCTGTGAGCTCAGCAAACCGGCGTCATCCTTCATGTCCCGAGCGCCAGGCGTCGCAATCGGTGTAAAATAGCGTGAAATCCAGTCTTTTTCGGCCATTTCGGTGACAAGCCTCAAAATACATGGACCTGTCAAACAAGCAGGCTTGCAAAGGCCTTCACCGGAAAGTCATCTTTGTATGAGACCATTTGATGAAATTTGAATAGGTAAACGCTGCGACTGCAGGCATTTTTGACCCATGGCACTAGATCTTTCGGCCTCATTAAAGTCCATTCCATTCCTGAAAGATGCGCCTCGGCGCGCCTTGAAAGCGGCTGGAAAAGAAGCCCGCTGGTATTCAGTGCCTGCAGGAACCGCGCTTTTTCGCGCCGGCGAGACATCAAATACGATATACTTCGTGCTCGCAGGATCGCTTGGCGCATTCAGGCCTGCAACCAGCGGATATTCGGAATTTGTGGGTCATATCCGGGCTGGAGAACCTGTTGGTGAAATGTCGCTGTTTACAGGCTCAGTCGATGCCGACGGCGACGGCGTGGCCGATACCGCGCCGCATTCGAACTCGGTCTACGCACTGCGCGATACCGAAATACTTGAAATTTCGCGGAAGGGATTCGATCGCCTGATCAAAGCTGAACCAGAAATTCTGGAAGCAATGATCCGCCTCATTCTGACGCGCCTGCGCCAATCAGGCAAACGGTCAGCGCGCGCCGAACCAAAAGTGTTTACACTTGTTGCCACCTCCCCAACCATCGATATGCATTTACGAGCAGGAATGCTTCGCGATCAGTTGGTGCGATGCGGCTTCAAAGTCGCGATTGTCGACGAAGAAAGCGGCGATGATAAACCGACATCCTATTTCGATGAGTTAGAGGCGAACAACGACTACGTTTTACTGGTTTCCGAAATCCGTAACACATCTTGGTATCGACTTTCTGTGCGTCAGGCTGATCGTATCTGGGTCGTTGGGCGAGCTGATGCTCGCCCGTCAAACCCTCTCATGCCTGCGCAAAACTCACCTGCCATGGCGCACAAACTCGTCGACGTAGTCCTTCTCCATCATCAAGGTCGGCGCAAGGCATCAAGGCCAAAGGAATGGATGGACGCATCTGGCGCTGTCCGCGTCTTTCATTGGGAAGGCACGAATGAAGACGATTGCGGGCGCCTCGCGCGAACATTGTCCGGGCGATCTGTTGGATTGGTTTTGTCTGGCGGCGGCGCGCGTGCTTATGCTCACATAGGTGCGGTCCGCGCCATGCGCGAGCGAAACGTTCCAATCGATCTTGCCGGTGGCACCAGTATGGGCGCAGTGATCGCGGCGTGCGTTGCGCTTGGTTGGAGCGACGACGAAATCGACCAGAACATTCGAAAAGCATTTGTCGAAAGTAATCCACTCGGGGATTGGAGATTGCCTGTCGTATCGATGGTGAAGGGGCACCGCGTCGACAATAGATTGCGCGAACACTTTAAGGACGTCGAAATCGGCGATCTCGAAATTCCATACTTTGCGGTATCTACCAACCTAACTGATGGATGCTTCCGAGTGCACCGCAGCGGCATACTGCGGCATGTTCTGCGTGCCTCTATTGCCCTGCCAGGAATTTTGCCGCCGGTTGTAGATGAGGGCGAAATCCTCGTTGATGGCGGCGTGCTAAACAACTTTCCAGCAGACGTCATGCGGGACCTGCACCGCGGATTTATCATTGGATCTGATGTCGGTCGCACCCGCGAAGGCATGGCATCAGATGATTTTGAAAATCCGCCTGGTTTTTTCAGCTGGGTACTGGAACATGGCTTCCGCTCTGCGCCTCCGATTGCGGGTCTTCTGATGCGCGCAGGCACTATTAATGTAAACCCGGTTGCAGGGCGCGAGCTCACAGATATCGTTATCACGCCCCCGATTGAAGGCATCGAACTTCGTGATTGGAAGGCCTATGATCAAGCCGTCGAAGCAGGCTATCAAGCGACCATAGAGGCGCTCGATGGAACCGATCCTCCCATTCAAGTTCGGTGCGGCGTTGACGTTCCGCAGCCCGCGACAGCCAAGATTCTTGCCTAACGAAATCTAGTCTTCTGCGATAAATTCTCGGAAGAAATAATAGGCCATTACCAAGAATAGCAAAGCGCCAAAGATCATCCAAAGTAGCGCTGGAGACAGCGTTGATTGGGCCTGCAAATCCTCCTCGGAATATGAGAACAAGCCCCAGGTACACATCGCTGCGCCAATTAGCGACAAAAGCGCAAACGGCCCCCAGCGCGTAAAACTTGCCTCGCCATAGGATTCCGATTGCATTTCTTCATGTAGCCGAAGTGCACGCTGAATATCTTCTTCCTCAATCTGAACCTCTTCCAAATCGTCTATGAACAGCGAGTCCGAGCTACCTTCTCCATCTGTTGGAGCAAGCGTTCGCCTGTGTCGATCGCCTTGATTTGATTGAGCAGGAGCTGGATCAATTGCGACCTCACTCGGAATATCGATGCCTGGCACATCCTCAACATCCTGCAATTCCAATTGCTCTCCGGAACCATTCACCAGCTCTGAAATGGCCTGCGTTATTTCCTCCGGGGTCGGACCATTATTGCTATCGAATTCGATAGGCGGAGTTTGCACGGGTCGCGGCGCGGGTGCCGGCACACCAAGCCCACCTTCCCCTTCCAAGTAAGTTTCAAACCGCTCGGTTAACCTCTGACTGGAAGTTTCAGATGCCAACGCGGCTTGTCGCTCTGCACGGCGCTCTTCACCTACGGCGCGTTCGATTGCAACTGCTTCGTCCCCTTGAACAGTCGTCTCAATAACAACCGCGCGCTCCTGCGGCATGGTAATCTTGGCTGTGGGATCATAAACCGGACGAACCATCGCAGATGGCGCAGGGGCTGGTCCCGAAGGGTGTCCCAAGAACATCGCTTTTTCTGCAGCTCGGCGGCGAACCAATGCATCCAAGACCATTGTCCGGCCGCCAACTTTCGCTTTTCTCCAAGCGCTCATTGCCTCGGCGGCGGCAATCGTTTCACCTGCATTCAATAGCGCCAACACTTCTGACTTCAAGAAGGCATCTGCGCCAATGTTGAAAGCAAATGAGACAAGCGCATCGAACGCCCCCTGATGGAGCGGTGTATATGTATGGTCTAGCACCAAGGCCTCAAAAGGCGGTAGATCGTATTCACGCAAGACCTGCTCAGCTTCGTCGCGCGTGACGCGGTAAGGGTCCTTGGTTTTCCGCAAATGCCCAAAGCCGATCACCCAGTGCTCTTCATCAACGCGCACAGTTCGGGAGCTAAATCCCTCAAAGCTCTTTATGAGCTCGATCCCCTGACGGGATATGCGCATACGCCGCGGCATCGCCTGCTCCTGATTGGCACAGTCGGGTTCTGTCTATCGCCTTGTCCTGCAAATCGCAGGCCTATTCGCCTAATAGGCGATTATAGGAGAAAGATCGTCGCGAGGCCCAGAAAACTCAAGAAGGCCATCACATCCGTTAAGGTTAATACGAAAACCGATGAAGCAACAGCCGGATCCGCGCCCATTTTCTTCAATCCGAGCGGAATAAGAATGCCCGATAGGCCGGCCCAAACGAATGTAGCAAACATGGCGAACCACAAAACCAGAGATAGGCTAAAGTCTCCAAACCAAAACCAAGTCACGCCAGCGATAGAAGTTGCAAACAATACGCCGTTGACTATTCCGGTCAGCAACTCTCTTAGTATGGCTCGGCGTGACGCAGAGCCCTCGATCTCTTTTTCAGCAATTGCACGGACCGTAACTGCAAGTGCCTGACTGCCCGCATTCCCGCCAATGGCTGAGACGAGCGGAAGCAAAATCGCCAATGCGACTATCGCTGTGATCGTGTCGGAGAATATCGAGATAACAGCTGAAGCGATAAAAGCTGTCATCACATTGATTGCCAGCCAGGGCGCGCGGGCTTTCACAGAGTCCCAGACGGAGTCAGACCCGTCCGCCGATGACACATTGGACAGGGCGAGCAAATCTTCAGTGTTTTCTTCCTGAATAACGTCGACCATATCGTCCACGGTGATCATGCCCACCAGCCGTCCCGCCTTGTCTTTCACAGGCGCAGAGGCAAGCGAATATTTTTGGAATTGGTAAGCAACCTCTTCCTGATCGAGATCGACAGTAATATTCGATTCCAGGGGCTTCATTATATCGACAAGTTCTGTCTCACGCGGCATTCGAAATAGCGCCGAAAGCTCGACATATCCTTTTAAGTGATAAGTCGGATCAACGACGTAAATCTCGTAAAATCGCTCCGGAATCTCTTCCGGGTGTGTCCGTGCGTGATCAATGACATGCCCCACACTCCAGTACTCAGGTGCGGCGATAAACTCGCGCATCATCAGACGGCCAGCTGAATCTTCTTCGTAGGACAGGCCTTGCTCAAGCACCGCCCGCTCGGCGGGGGCAAGATCATCCAAAATGCGTTCGCGCCGCCCATCCTCAAGATCCTCGAGGATGGTGGTCGCATCATCTGATTCCAACTCATCGAGCGCCACTGCAACCGCCGCGTCCGGCAGTACCTCAACGGCATCCTCTCGGTATTCATCGCGCAGTTCGATCAGAATTTCGGGTGGCAGTTCCCCGCCAAGCAGCTCCACCGCTTCTGCGAAATCATCCCCTGAGAGCTGCTCCAGCGCATCAGCCGCATCAGCCGGATGCAATCGGCTTAGCGTGCGGCTCAACCAACGCACATCTGCGTCTGCGACCGCCTCGGCGACGTCGGAAACGAGTATATCTGCGAGTGTATCTTCTAAAGGCGTATCAATTCCGTCCACAATGTTCACTCCAACGAATATGGAACAATGTCACTAAACCGACATTTTTTACTTAATCAGCAAACCACTAATTATTCTTAGCTTGCGCAGTCATCGTTAATCTCTCAACGAATTCCACTCCAGCCAATTAGCCAGCCATCGAATGAAGAGAAATAACAAGATGGACAATCCCAACGCAGCGCAGACTTGCGATATA
Source organism: Hyphomonadaceae bacterium (assembly GCA_965263325.1). GTDB lineage: Bacteria > Pseudomonadota > Alphaproteobacteria > Caulobacterales > Hyphomonadaceae > CBDHGY01. The sequence goes on from CBDHGY010000002.1 coordinate 930,777, forward strand.
CTCTCAAGCTGAATGTTCCAAAAGGAATGACTCCCCGCAGAAACCACATCAAGTTCTCGCAAAGACGCGGCGAGAAAATTTCCAGTTGGTTCAGCGAGTACCGCTGCCGGAGTAATAGCAAAGCCCAATTGAAATAAAAGACGCTCGATTCCGATGCTTCTGGCACGTAGCAGGTTTTGAAGATCGCTCAACATTCCTTCGACAATAGCCGTATAGTTTCGAGTGCGAATATCCAAATTCCAGGCATCCTCCAAATGGCTCAGTATTTTGATGGCAGATGGGCTTTTGTTAAAATCTGAATATTTCTCACCGAGAGCGCTTACAAATTGTCTATCAGCTGTCTTCAAACGAACGCGTAACTTTACAACCGCTGACATCAATCCTTCGATGTCTGTTTGGTTTAGTCTTTTCAGAGACGATGACCGCTTCTTCTTTCCTTTTTTACTTCCCTCATTTGCATTTACAATTTCAGAGTACCGCGCCTCCAGCTTTGTGATTGAGCTGGCTATTTCGTCGAGAATTTCTGCTTGAGATGCACTGGCACCAACAACTGCTTTCAAGAGCGACTTCTCGAGTGGCTGCATTTGCCAATCGTCGAATAGCACAACGCCGTCTTGAGTGATGGTTGCAAAGCCTCCACGGAGGGGAACAGTGGCATAGTCGCCATCGCGGTCGATGCCAGACGATGGTACCAAACCCGAAGCGCCGCCGTCTGGCTGAGTCAGTGAAGCGAGGAAGCGTTGGACTGTTGGTGTTCTTGTGGCTGAGCAATCCTCACTAATAACGCCTGCCCATTTTAAAGATACAATCTTCTTCCCATTTACAACTTCAACAACCTGCCGATCGGCAAGCGATTGAAGCGAATACGGCTCTTCTGATTGATTAGGGACTACAGACCCGCTACCAGCATGCACCTTTATAGTTTTTACAGGATTGCAAACACCCCATACGATCTCGCGTAGCGCCTTCCATGACAGAAGAGTGCCACCTTTTATATTGGGTTGGCCATTTAGTGCGGGCAGATGCCTCGGTTCCGCAAGAAACTGAAAATCTCCACCTCCATTCCACCAGGGCTCGTTCCATTTATTGTCTTCAACGCCAGGCAGATTTCGCGGCAAGTCCGACGGTCGCTCTTCTCCTAGCTTCAGCCACTCCGCACACTCTGCGGCCTCAAAAGCCCTCCAAATAGGTTCGAGCGTTACTCCCGCGTCTGGATTGGCCGAAACTACATATCGATTTCCAGCTTTACTGTATCTGCGAAATGAGAAGGCAACATCAAATCCGCGCTTCAATGGTGCGTTAATTTTATCATTACGATAGAAGACTTTTGCGGCACCTGTTGGATCATTCTCTTCAAAGATAAGAGCATCAACTAATCGATATCGATCAGCGGACGATTTTAGCGGAAGACGTAGTTGGATAATCTCGGCATGTTCCAACCAAGAGTGATACAGCACTTCCTCTCTTTCGAGCGCAGCTAGAAACGACCGATGTTCTGAACTAGTCGCCGACAAAGGTATTTCATTTGGTGCAAACCCTTTAATGAGACAGTGTGTTATGAACCTCGCGGCAGATAACCACGCGCGCCCCATTTCGTATTCGTCCAAACCGGTTCTTGTTGACTCAAAGTAAGCATGAACACCTGCAGCGTGAAGCGCGCACCAACTTTGCTCTGGCCTACCCGTAATATTACCAAGTGATTTCCAGACCTCCGCTGCTTCTATCCATTCATTCAGCTTAAGCGAGTCGAACTCTCCGCCCATCTTTCGGATCAAAAAAATTACCAGTGCCAAAACGGAATCGGGTGAAGCGTCATTCGCTACGATTGTTGAGGATGTAAGGAATTGAAACGCATTTTCAGGAGAAGGTAATTCGCCACCTTGCCGATCCAACTTTACCGAAAGCGCGATCGCCGAGATGGTTCGAAAACTTGGAGTATTACTTGGCTGAGATTCGTTGAAGTACTCGCGAACAAACACAAGTCCGGATGAATTTTTTGCCCCTACTCCAATCCCAACTTCATTCGAATGGATTAGCACTTCACTACCGCTGCCTTCGTCAGGCTGGCGGACTATGAGAGACTCGAGATCGTTTAAAATTACATACAGTTGCCGTAATGTATCGGTCATCGGCGTCTCCCAGAATACATGGCAAAAGCATAACCAATTGGATCAACTTGCCTAGCCTTCAACCGCGAATTCACCAAACCTGTTATAATATTGTAACTCAGCAATTGCAGACTCATTTGCGGCGTTTTGAAAAGAACCACCTTCCACAGCAAGTCCCTCATCGTTGAGACCGAAGTGAAGCTTCACGCGACCGGTGCTTAGTTGCTTTAGCGAGCCCACAAGCAAATTCAGGTCAGGCGGGGTAAATCGTCCACTTTTTAAAGCTAACTCTAGATCGGTACCGACAGCTGCATAGGTCGGATTAACATGAAGCAACACAGGGGTATTAAACTCGACAGAAAGTTCATCGAAAAACCCAATCGCTTGCTTTAAATCGGCAAAGGCCTCGAGGTCTGACATGCCAGGAACCCCTTTATACATGAAGTAACATCTTAGTTTACCTCTTGCGGTTCCGATCTGTTCAACAGCCGTTACCATCGCCCTGTTGGACAGCCCTTTTTTCATAATACGATTACGAAGCTTCTCATCAAAAATCTCAACGCCAAGCGAGATCTCAAAACTTACATCTTCTCTACCGCTCAGCCGGATGGCGTTTGCAACAGCTTCTAGTTTTGTTGGTGAAATAAATTCCGCACGCGTTTCCAGAGAGACAGTATGCAAACGCGGCATTTTCGCTAACGCTACTTGAACTGCGTGCAACAAAACAGACTGCGGAAAAGTGGGTTCATCTAAAACGCTTCCATTGTTGGAAATCACCAAAGTTCGAATATCTGAAAGCTCTTCTTCGCTAATCGCCCTGTGGAATACGTAATCTGTTTGTTCTATCAAATCATACGGTCGAATAACGGACTCGGAAGACAAATCTGGCAGCGCGCATCCAAGGCATTGTCGAAAGGTACAGGGCGGAGAGAAGTATACAATAAAAGCCACTTTTCCTCCGATCATATTATCGGTCCAATATTGAATTGGTCGACTCTTCGGCTGAAAGTGACGGACGATTATAGGCGTTGGTTCGGGTTGCCGATTGGGCACTTCTAAATCGCACGATTTCAAAACATCATGAACGGAGTTCGTGGTGAGAGTTTCAAGTGCCAGTATCAGAAAATCCCGAGTGGCTGCCGACCTCATATGGGCGTGCAACGTCGTAAGCGTATTCTCGCCTGGAAGCTGTTTTGAGAACCCTTCCTTATTTTCAACAATGAATCGTGTGATAGTTGGCGCGGTATCCACCCCCAGTTTCTTGAAAAGCGTCCAGTCTGCGATCGCTGCCGCAATCACTCGGAATAGAAAGTCATTATTGCTAGATTGTTGAAACGTCTCGCTGGATTTCAACCGCTCACAGACTTCTTCAAGCACGTAGATCGCCGCATCTGTCAGAGACGTTATTTTGGTTAGAGGTGTATTTGACCCAGACAAACCATCCAAATATTTACTCTCATCAAACGGCCTGAGCATGACATCTTCGTTGACGTGCAGTAGCGGAGCATTCATTTCACGAAGCATCCTGCGAACTAAATTAGATTTTGCTTGCATATTTTCTTAAGAGCTCAGAGAACTTCCAATTCGAGACCTTCTGATGTTATGCGACTAAACGACAATTTGCCAGCAAGAGCTCCGGGGTTTCCCAAGGTGTATACGCTATAAACCTCGTTGCGGACTTTCTCCACCCGCAAAAATTCGTTTGCATAGTCTAGAGGCGACTCCAAGTGTGATCTCAACTTGAACCAACCTTCAGGAAGTGTACTCGCAAGCTTGAGCTCGCCAGCCGCCATCAGCAACCATTTCAAATTGAGCACAAGCCCCTCTATTCCTAAAAGAAATAATTCCAGAAGCTGTGCACGCACCTTTGGCGTCAAAGTCGGCGTTACGTCCTTGTAATTGTTTCTTAAGTCTCCCACTAGAGATAAATAGTGATACCCGTCTGCGAATACGATGGGTCGTAAAAAGTGGTTCAATCCCGATCCTGCCTGCGCAAACGACATGACGAGGTCGGCACCTATTGATCTCATACTACGATAAAAATACTTGCTTTCTGCTTCAATTTTATCTTGCTCCAGAGCATCAGCGGCTTCGTAGCCTACTGTGAACTCCGGTGAATATAATATATCGAATATGGTTTGTTCCACCGACAATTCGGAACCACGCTGTGACTGAAACTTGGTCAAGAAATCCTGTAACAAAGAGCGCACCATAGAGCTTTGACTCATGTCAGCCTGTTCTGACAAAAGTAAATAATTCAATCCATCGAGCCCCTCCCAAAGCGCATCGCGCTGCTCAGTCATTAGTGTCGAATTCGGTACAAAGTAATGGGAAACGCTGCTCGCCCTACGCCCTCTGATACGTCCAAGTAGAAGACCCGCTCCCTTGGCATTTCTAAGATCCTTTATATCCTTCTCAATAGCCTTGTGATCATTGTCTTTTTTAAACTTTGCCAGAGAGTTGAAGATGTAGCTAACTCGCAGAGCATTTCTTTGCAAACAGGTCACATTTTTCCAAAACTCTTCGTTGTCAGCTTCAAGTTGATTTCCAAACGAACGATCCAAAATAAGTGACAACAGATATGAAACTGGCTCCCTCCAACCGAGTGGCAAGCCGGTAATAATACTTTTCGTCCACTCGATACGCTCCTTATAGAATGACGCTCTTGCCTCAAGTCGGCTCAACGCAGATTGGCCATCAGTCATTAATGTCGCCATATCAAGTTCGTTGCGGTGCGGAAAGAAATAGCGCCCGCCAACATCCCGAAGCATCCGGTTTAGCGCAGATGGGACTGGGAAGGCACCATGAGGCCAACGCAACGATTCAAATCCGAACCAATCAATATCATCTTGACCAGCAATCAGCTTTGCAACGGCTGGATTCAGTAAAAATGTTGATGCTTGTAAGAGATTATTTAGTACGTCAGCGCTGAAATAATTCTCCAGAAGCCGTTCATGTGTCTGTCGCACCTCTATAAAACGCTCTGCTAATTGACATGCGACGTCGAGACTATGTTTGCTCCAAGCCAAGATGTGGGGATTGGTTTCCGGCACAAGATCGTAGGGTGTTCTCCATGACTTTGATAACCAGGTGACCAGTGCGCGCGTAACCCATACGGGATGAAATTCCTCCTGAGCTTCGAATATGGCATCTCCAATCTTTAGAAGCGAACCAATGGGTAATGGCTTGCCTTTCTCCAGTGCCTCACCCGCTGTCGACGCATCTGCGCTTTCTTCACGCTCCAAAAAGTCGTCAAGCGATCTACAGAATTCCATCGAAACCTCGAATGGATCAGAAATTTCTTCAGCCACTTGAGTCGCCTCGAGCAAGAATGCCCAATGTACCGGCTCAACGAGCAGCTCGGGATGGGCAAGATAGGTCGATCCAACACGTGCGTTTGACTTTCCATGTTCGACTAGCATTTTCTGCAATACAAACCGACTTGTTCTGCGAAGTAGTTCCTCACGAGCCAGCTTATCGTGCAGTCGAGTAACAGGCAGGTCATCATGGTAGATGCCCGGAACTGCTGCTAGTTCAAATAGTAACGCATCTGCGCTTTCGTCAGGCGGAATAATAAAGACGGTTTGGCAACGCTGAAAACGAGAAAGACACGTTCGAATTAACTCTTTCTCAGATATGCGTGATCCAGATTCGGCTCTCGCTCTTAACTGTTGATCTCCGTGCAGTCGCAAAACCAAAATATACTTTTCGGGAGCATCCGATATTCGATTCAGATCACTCTCTCTTAGTGTCTTAGAGTCTAAGTAGACGATAATGCGATGACGCAAGCGAGGTTGGCTATCCGCAATTAGAGAAACGCATTGTAGGATAAATTCTTCGCTATGTGCTCTTGGTGTTCGCAGCGCGATTCTGTTGGTGGCTCCGGCAAATTCTGATTTTAGCTCCCAGCGTTCCGCGAAATCTCGATGAGCACCGAAGAAAGGAAAATAAGAAAGAGCGAACTTCGATGCCATGTCTGACATGCCAGCAAGACAACCAAACCTCTGAACAATTGGTTTTATATCCAACCAACTTATATTCGATCGATACTCTTCTAGGATAAATCTAGCGGCTTCAGAGGGCATGACGGCCCCTCGCCCATTACGTATCTTCTTGAAGTATGGGATCCGTTCCAATCCACTTAAAGAAAGCTCATGGGAATTCTCACTTGATGAACTCAAAAAGACGAAAGGTATTCCTGCCTCTGTCAGCAGTTCCGCCGCGAGAATCCCGTTGCTCATTCGCGGTTCATGCTGCGGGGTATAGTTTTCGGGCAAGAGATCTGGCGACGGACTCTCTGCCGGAACACTAAGATCAACAACCGCCATCATGAAACGATCTTCCTTGTCATCGCCTTGACAATAATCGTCTACTACCTCTCGAATACCTGCCAAAGATGTCACCGGCTCAAGATCTAGATTAAGCAGGCGATAGATTCTGTGATCTGTTTCTCCAAACGTTTTTTGCCAGGATGCCAAGTCCGTTTGTTCTCCGAGAAATTCGGGATCCAGAAAGTTGTCATCGAGCCACAGCATTGTGCCGCGCGTGTAGGCGCTAGTAATCATTCTCTATCACTCCGATCACCTTCATGGCCGCCACCAAAGACCCGACCACAAGCTGCATTCGCGGCACATTTTCTGGTGCCGCATCCATCATTGCAATGAGCTTTAGATGGACTTGCTCAAATGCTTCACGAGTGGCATTTGCATCAAAAGAGGCCCGTGCCGCATCGAGTGATCGTTCTATCTCGCGTTTAGAGGCTTCGTCATCGCTCTCCAGAAACATGGATCGATCCAATCCTGCATAAATATCTGGCGAAATCGCCAGTAAATTCTGCAATCGAACGGTTAGCGACTGAAACTCCTCTGGAGGGGATGAAACCAAATTAAAAACATCATGTCGGGCCGTGGCGATTGGACCTGTACTTTCCCTTTTGATCTTGCTGATTAGACTTGCAAGTCGTCCTCGCCCTTGCGAAGCAATGACGGCATTGTTGTTCAGCAACCAGTACCTAATGTTCGCACTATTCCACTCCGGGGTCTCAGGTAGAAGAAGTACGGTGCTTTTATGCCAGGTGGGGCTCCAGATAGACTTGGAACGATTGCTTATTGAAGCCGGGTCCTTCAATGGTGGCATCGAAAACCAATCACGCATCGCCGAAATCGGACTGTGTTCAGTCGCGTCTGCGTATATAAGTTTTTGTGCGTCAGCCGATGAGGAAGCACCGTACTTTTTTTCATATTCCCCTAGTTTGATAGATCGGTACTTAGCGCGTGCTTTATCCTGAGCATCCATAGTTTGGTTGTCTATTGGCTTGTGGGTCGGACTAGCGGCAAAGTAATCCGCTATTTTTTTAGCCAGCTCTTTAGCACCGTCGTTCATACCCAAGTTTTTATAGTCGATGATTACTGCTTGATTTGCTGTAATGATTTCACTCGCCTGATCTTGCTCCACAACAGAGTATCCGGCGCCTAGCACAGTTTCCTCGTCTCCACCGCCATCCGTTAAGATGCGACGCGCCTCGTTGGAACTGGCTCCTGAAGCGATCCAAATCGGAGGATAAGTACCGTCCTGGCGCGCGCGCTCTGCAAAACTCTCTAACGCGGTAAGTCCATAGACGGCCTCTCCTTGAATATTGGGATCACTTCGCGGTACATTTAGATCGGATATCAGAAGCTCCGGCATTGAGTGTCTAATTGTTGCCTCAAACTGCTCTAAAGTTTCAACAACCACTATGTTGAGATGCGGCGCACGAGACTGAATTTCTGAAAGTGTTTTGGCTCTGTGTTCCTCTTCATCCTCAAGTATCAGAACATCAATCGATTGAACTTGAATTTCGACGTCAGATAATTCATCCGTGCTTTCGTTTGAATTTTGAGAGGTCAGAACGCCTTCTTCACCTGGAAGCTGAATACGAGCTTGGACGCGGTCAATTTCCGGACGATGGAAGTGGATATCTGCCCTGTTTCCAAGTCCATTTTTTAAGAGTTGACGACATGCAAATAGTCCGACGCCTGTCGATTTGGGTTTCGCGCTATTTTGCCCAACCTGTTTTGGTTGATCGGCAGTCATTTTATCCCAGACATCCTCGCTTATCGGCGCGGTTGTGTTCTCAATTATGATATCTAGCGACCAGTCCTCTCTAACAATATCAAAGCTATGCTGCAAAATGAGTTTAACATCTGCAGGCTTGGGAGCATTTGGCATAACGGCCGCTTCGACCGCGTTCTTTAGACAAACGTCTATACACTCACGCACAGCAACGAGCGGCAGATTTAACCTCAAATCGGGCACAGAATTGAGTTCAATTTCGAATTTTGGAATTACGATATTCTCGATGCCCAATGATGCCTGCATGTCGGTTGCCCAATCACTGACCCTCGCCTGAAAATCCCTCTTCAACTTCTCTAACGAATTGTTCTGCAAGGTGTTTGAGGTTGGTTCAGCAATTGCGGAATCTGAAAACCAAATCGCGTCCAAATAACCTATTTCGCTGCTGAAGGGCCCAATCAATTGAAGCGAGGTTGTATCAAACCGAACGGCGCTCCGATAACCTTCCCACTGCGCCTCCAGCTCGTCGCGCTTATCGTCATCTACGACGAATGATTTAAATTTATGAAGTAACCCATTGACGAGTGATTCCACGACATCGACTCGTTTTTCGAGGAAGTCCACTTCGCGATATTTATCGCGCAGCCTTTGTCGAATTACCATTTCCACTAGGAGCCGAAGATCTTCTCTTTCAGACTTGAGATCAGGAACGGACTTTTCGGGATCCTCATCTGCGATCAATATGAGCGTAAATCGATTTTCAGAAGGGTCGAGATAATAAGGTTCCTGGGCACCCACACCTGTGGAACTGTCTTTAACCGGACGCCGGTTCTTTTGCGCGAGTCTTGGCTCATATGAAATTAGCACAACTTTCGACTTGCTTTGCCCGGCGCTCTGTTGGCTCCACTCACGATAGTTATCGCGAAGAACAGGTGGCAGCTTCATCGCATATTGGTCGAGATAGTGTTTGTTTATTGCGTGCAACAGTGGAAAGTCTTTGCGCAAATCTACTCTTTGCTCATATTCGAACATGATCCCCTCTTTAGAGAAGAACCTTCGCACGGCATTTTCATTTTCGATTTGATCTCTCTCTGCCTTCGTTTCAGCCGGCTTGTCGCCATCTCTGACAATTAGCATAGCTTCAAGCGCCATATCTGCCGCCTGCGTCCACGGCCCCATAGACTTTGCTGCGATAGATCCTTGCTCCTCTAATTGAGCAGTTAGTCGGCTAAGCCCGCGCCCAAAAGATTGCTCGGAAAGACCAGTAATCCTGCTTGCTGCCAAATTTCCCAATCGGTCGCGACAAGCCATCATTTCCGTCCTGGAGACGATCGTTTTGCTGGTGACATCAAACTCAAGTTCAATATCTCGGCCCAAACGTTCAACTGACGTTCGTTGAACAAACCTGTCAGCGGGCGCAGTACTTTCCAGGGCCGCTTCCAGGACACGGATCAAAAGTTTTGGATTATCGAGATTTACCGATTCTGGAGAAGCGCCAGAATCGGCTATTATAAAAGCCCGGTCGAACGGAAACGTTTCTGTTTCTAAAACACCTTCCGCTTTTAGGCACAAAAGTTTTTCTACAAATCGCGACCAAAAATCGAGGGTGCTTTCGTTGTGTAAATGCGCATCGGATGTTTGTTCACCCAATAAAATTGAGACCCCTTCGCCAAACCATTTTCTAGCAATATCGCCCGCCTCACCGGCGGCACTTTTTAGCGCTCCTCCTCGCCGCCTAGCTAGATTTTTTCCATGGACAGACGACAAGCTTGATTGCAGCATGGCTTCTAAATCATGCAACTGCGAAGTTTCCATCACATTGGAAAAGTAAGGCGCTTGGTAAAGACCGAAGAATATTTCTGGCATTCTGCCAATGTCATCGGGAATGGTTTCATCGACAAACCAAATATCGACAGAAGATACGCAGCAAACGAAAATGATATCTGGCCGAGTGACCAAGTTGCCGACATAAACTATTGGCAGCTCCACTAAACCAATCTCTTCATACTCCCCGTCAACCTCCTTATCTCTCGCTCCAGATAGCTGATCATTGGAACTAGAAACCACACCATCCAACCACCCAAGTACGTCTGATCGGAAAAAACGATCGGTCTTTAAACTGAAATGACCAGTCGAACGCAATTCTGAAATATGTCGGGAGATGACTGACGAGACGGGCTCAAGCAATGCCTGAACATCTGGAGGGAATAGAAAGCTCTCTTTGGACTCGCCGCCGGCGGAAGACCGCAAACTAAATCTATCGATTAAACTCGATATGAGTTGATCATCAGACACATCATTCGTCGTTGGATCACGAAATTGTTGGTGCAAGTCTCTAACTGACCAAAGAGTGAGCGACTCGAACTCGTCTTTGGCTTGATCTTTTTGGAACCAAGGCGCTTCAACTTGAACAATGTGATTGTCGCCATCTCTGCGAAATTCGCAAACACAAAGTGGAGACTTCAGTACGTTTAGTGCGCTGCTCGGTGATAACCGATTAAGCTCCTCTGATTCTTCATTTAATGCCTGGGTAAGTCCTTCAAAGAAGAGGCCACTTATAAGACTAGAGTTTAACCGATTTTGGTCCGCAAACTTTAACGTACGTGTCTCCACAAAATTGAGAAACTTTGAACTGAGCAGGCTGTTCTTACGAGCGGCTGTGGCGTTTTGATCTTCTCGAAAAAGCGGTATCCGACGATTCTTCTTCTTAACCATCGACACTCTCCACTATTGATCGTCTGACCTATTATCGTAAGTAGAAAGCGAAATTCACGCTCTTTCCCTATTTAGACGAACCTAACTGCGCATCCTACCCAATCAAGATAACCGAAAAATATTAGTCTGGTTCGGAAAGATAAACGAACGGACGTCACTAAACTGGATTTTGTGCTCCAGTATTAGTCGGAGGCTGAGCTATCCACCCGTCGCCCGACTGAAGAAAATGTCCGAAGCACCAATTGACTGTCAGATACATAGCAACAAGCTTTAACGCCGAGAGGCTCTTTCATATAAGCTTGCAATTGGTGCGGCCGAGAAGACTCGAACTTCCACGGGAGTTACCCCACAGCGACCTCAACGCTGCGCGTCTACCAATTCCGCCACGGCCGCACTCTAGCTCAAGGCGAGCGCGGGATATACGCTCCGCTGCAAGGATTGTGAAGCCCCAATTGCACGCTATATGCGAGGAATGAGCGAAATTTCGCAAATTGACTGGGCGATCTCCGACGCGCCCGTGCCTTATACCGCCGCAGAGACAGCGATGATTGCTAGGGCCCGCGCGATTCGGGAGGGCACTGCGCGTGAACTGATCTGGCTGCTGGAACACCCGCCGCTCTACACCGCCGGCACCAGCGCAAAACCTGTAGACTTGCGAGACGCCAGCAGATTTCCAGTGCACGAAACCGGACGCGGCGGGCAATACACCTATCACGGGCCAGGTCAAAGAGTGGCTTATGTCATGCTGGATGTTGCGCGCCGCGGACGCGACGTGAAGTGTTTTGTGCGCGATTTGGAAACCTGGATCATTTCGGCCCTAGCTACCTTCAACATCAAGGCCAGCACACGAGAGGGGCGCGTCGGCGTATGGGTTGACCGCACACGGCCAGGTGCGCCGCCCCGAGAAGACAAGATCGCCGCAATTGGCATCCGGCTGAAACGTTGGGTGAGCTATCACGGCATTTCGCTGAACGTTGAACCGGATCTGGAACATTTTGCCGGGATTACACCCTGCGGGATCAATGATCCGAGATATGGCGTCACGAGCCTGGTCGATCTCGGACAGATCATTTCGATGGAAGAAGTCGACAGCGCGCTTCGATCAGCTTTTGAGATGGTGTTTGAGGAACGAACGGTCGCGTCGCCCCCACCAGACCTGCCAGCGACTTAAGCCGTCAACAAAATACTATGGTTCGCCAGATGGAGCACCATACACATTCGCATTGGGATCGGATCGCAGACGGGCAGCGATGTAAGCAAGCAGCGCGTTCGTCATCAGAAAAGATACGATAAGCGGCGCGATAATTTCGCGAATAACGGCTGGTTGCATTTCGGCTGCTGCCTCAATATCGCCGCGCCTCTGAAGCTCATCCCATTGCAGAAGCATTTCAGCGCCAGCCGGCGTAAACAGACTTATAAGAATGCCAACGATCACCGAAAATATAAAAAGGAATCCAGCCAAGAACGGCACAAACCCCCATGCGGTAATGTTCGCATCATGTAGGCGCTTGCCATATACACACAGGTAACAATAGGCCGATGCCATGCTTAGCAAAACCAAAATGGCAGCCAGCAATCGCGGTCCGAATGCGATCAGGATCAAAGCGAGCATCCATCCCGCCATCAGCAATATCGCTCCGCGTCCAAATGTACGCGGGCCTATTCTGCCATTCGGGTTGAAAAGGAGCGTTGTAATATCCATTGCTCTTCACCGCTTCGCTAAAGCGACAGTTGATTAAGGCTGTTTGTCCGATTGCTCCAGCGCTTTTCGCCGCTACGCAAATTCAACCATGACGACGTCAGCCGCCACGCTGTCACCTGCTGCAACATTGATCGCTTTCACAGTGCCTGTCGCTTCGGCGCGAATAATGTTCTGCATTTTCATCGCTTCAACAACGCACACCGCTTCGCCTTCCTCTACCGTTTGCCCCTTCTCGACATCGATAGACACGACAAGACCCGGCATAGGCGATATTATCAGCTTTGACGTATCTGGCTTTTCCTTTTCAGGTAGCTTGGCATGCAGTTCGGCAACGCGCGGGGAGCAGACAAGCGCACGAAGAGACACGCCGCGATGTCGGAACACATATCCCTCGGCGCAATCCTTCAGCTTAAGCACAACAGGCTTACCGTCGAGTGCGCCCGAGATAAGGCTTTGGCCCGGCACCCAACTCGACACGAAAGTATGTCCCTGCCCACCATCAATGTATACGGTCGCTTCATTCTCAGCGAGTTCCAAATCAATCGAATGATGCGTATCGCCAAGAATAACGACCCAGTCTTTGCGCAGAGCATCTGGCGGCGCGAGACGCCCGGTCACTTGCGAAGCGCGCTCAGTGTTCACCGCATGAACAAAAGCAGCCGCACAAATCAAAGCGGTTGTCTGATACTCGGTCGGCTCGGTCCCCTGAAAGCCGTCCGGGAATTCATCCTTGATGTAGGCGGTGGTGATATCACCTGAGCGGAAACGCGGCTCATCCATCACCGCTGCAACAAACGGAATGTTATCCTGGATACCTTCTATGTGAAACCGATCAAGCGCTTCGGCCTGCGTGTCGAGCGCCGTGTCGCGGTCTTTGCCATGCGTGATCAGCTTTGCGATCATCGGATCATAAAACATGGAGATTTCGTCACCCTCTCGCACGCCGCTATCCATGCGCACAGTACCTTTACCAAGCTCACCTTCCGCCGGAGGATGAAAATGTTTCAGGCGGCCAATCGACGGCAGAAACTTCCGGTAAGGGTCTTCAGCGTAAACGCGGCTTTCTATCGCCCAACCATTAATCTTTAGCTTGTCCTGCTTGAGGTTGAGTTTCTCGCCATAAGCAGACCGCAACATCTGCTCGACGAGATCAACCCCGGTTATCATTTCTGTAACAGGGTGCTCCACCTGCAGGCGTGTATTCATTTCCAGGAAGTAAAACCCTTTGTCTTTCCCAGACGCAACGAACTCAACTGTTCCAGCGGAGTCATAGTCTACCGCCCGTGCAAGCGCGACGGCCTGCTCGCCCATTTTCTGGCGCGTTTCCGGATCAAGCAGCGGACTTGGTGCTTCTTCAATGACCTTCTGATTGCGCCTTTGGATCGAGCACTCACGCTCATGCAGGTAAACACAGTTGCCATGCTTATCGCCCATGATCTGGATTTCGATATGGCGCGGCTGAAGAATAAATTTTTCAATGAAAATACGGTCGTCACCAAAGGCGTTCTGGGCTTCCGCTTTCACCGCAGGATAGCCTTCTTCGACCTCTTTATCATTGTTGGCTATTCGAATGCCTTTTCCGCCGCCGCCTGCAGACGCCTTGATCATCACCGGATAGCCAATCTCTTTCGAGATCTTGACCGCTTCTTTGGTGCTCTCGATCAGCCCCATATGACCCGGCACTGTTGAGACGCCAGCATCGGCAGCCAGTTTCTTGGAGCTAATCTTATCGCCCATTGCCTCAATCGCGTGAGCGTTAGGGCCGATCCAGCCAATCTTCTCTTTCTCAAGCCGCTTTGCGAATTCTGGATTTTCAGACAGAAATCCGAAGCCAGGGTGAACAGCCTCAGCGCCAGACTGGCGCACCGCTTCAACAATTTTGTCCTGAACGAGATAGCTTTCTGATGCGGCAGACGGACCGATATGAATAGCTTCATCGGCCATTTCGACCGCCATAGAGCCCGCATCGGCATCTGAGTAGACTACAACTGTTTCGATACCGAGCCGGCGACATGTTTTGGTCACTCGAACGGCGATTTCACCACGGTTTGCAATAAGTATTTTTTTGAACATATCCCGCCTGCATAGAAGAGCATCTTTGGCACACTCGCTTAAGCTGCGAGCATGAGATTGTCTATACAGCGCAGCGCATTAACGCTGCGGAGGGTCCTCTGACAAATGGCTAACATCCTCGCTGAAAGCCCGCACACGCGCTGAAACCGAGACCAGGAATGCCGTAGACCATCCAATCAACAAAAATCCATTCGCTGTTTCCGCAGCGCCAAGCATCCGCCATTCTGGAGACAGCAGCACATCGCCAATGCCTGCTGTTGTGAAGGCGGTGGTCGAAAAGTACAGCGCCTCCTCAACCGATCCCGCAAACTCACCCAGTGCGAGATAAGTCAGTGCATAGATCCAAATCTCGATACTGTGCAGGAATAACAGCGCCATAACGACAAATATAATGGACGCGCCTTGTCCAAAAAGAGTGGTAAGATTCACGGGGTGAATCTTACGCTTGCGCATTGATGCTGAAAGTCCAACCAATCCAAGAAAATGGATCGTGCTGGTTACAAGCGCCAGCAGCGCGGCCAGTCCTAATTCTGTCACCAACATGACAGCAAGCTTTACGTCAGATCAGGCCGCGCCTCAAGCTGCAGCGACCGTCACACCATGGACAAATCCTGGAGCTTCTTCCTTCAGGAATTCGATAAGTGCTTTCTCGGCAGGGCTGATCTTGTTGTCCCATCCAAGACGTTTCAGGAACCAGGAGGATTCATCGTCCGTGACCTCCTCTCCCGCGCGCTGCGCTGCCTCAACAACTGCGCGGCGAGCCGCCATGGCCTTTTCTTCGCTGAAGGTTACTTTGTTGAACCAACCGCTAAGGCCGCCCTCGAAGGACTGCGTAAACACTCGCCCGATGAAGCCACCCGTGCTCGACGTCGTATCCTTCACCCATGCCTCTCGGCGGAACGCCTCTGCCTCACCAACTGGATTTGGATGGGCTGATGCAAGCAGGTGATTTCCGACAGCTCGGGCAAACAAATCATTCCAGGCAGGATCGTTCGGCGCATTGCAAATGTCATCATTCAAACGGAACAACTGGGTTGCCTCATATCGACTGACCCAAGCCTGGCCCTCACCGCTCGAGGCATAAAGGAGATAGCGAAGTCGTTCGATATCAGACGCCACCGCGCGCCCTTCACTGCGAACGTGATCGCACACCGAATTCAAAGCAAAACGCGACAGCGCAAGTGGCGCGCCTTCTGCAAAGCGCAATACAGAGACGAGCAGATCCAGCTCACTGTCGAGCTTTACCTCGGCATCGCGATTAATCTGCTCGATCAACCATTCGCCCTCTTCTTCGGTGCACCATCCCTCTGGCGCTTCAACGGTAATGAGGAAATCCTTGATCGTCTCGACAAACAGGCGATCCCAATGCGGATTGCTGCCTGAAATCTGATCATTAATCGAGAACAGCTGCTCTGCCTCTGCGCGCGTTACGATGCCGTCTCCGTAAACAGAGCGCGCTATCGAGCGAGCCTCATCCTCGGTTACTGCACCATCTTCTGTGATTGTCGCGGTCAGCCTTGCCAGCTCATCACTCATTTTAACGCCCTTTACTCTCAACACATTCTGTTAAGCATACAGAAAGAGAGTTAGAGGGTGCTTAATGAATTCGGGCGCGTTTCATCCTGAGAAAACGGGAAAACAGGATAAGGAGTTCACGGTCCCGAACCCCGTCGAGCAAGCCATCCACCGCATCATCGTTTCGGGCAATCATCAAAGATGACCCCGGCGGTCCATCCACACGGTGGTAGTTCATCGACCAATTCGGAAAGGCCCGGACGGAAATCGTTTCACCTATCACCTGCTGAACGGCCGTATGCCGTGTGTCTTCCAATATTCGCCCATAAATCAGCTCAACTTCGTCCTGCGGACCTTCAAGTATTTGCATAAACCCATCGCCATTGTGTGCGAGAAAGCCCGTCACATAGCGCTCTTCATTGTTCGACTGTGAGGTATTGAGGATCGTCAGCATATCCTCATCGCTGAGGCCCGGCGCAGCAATCGACACATATACGAGCCGGTACAAGTTTTCCAATTGGGAATCATCGTCTGCCATAAGGCCATTTGTGCAGCGCACACTCTGCGCGCAAGTGCTTACAACCAAACCTATTACAGGCCGATCATTTACGTCCGTATTGGGTGTGAGCAGCCGCTCAGATCGAAACAGTAATCTTGCCGAAATGCTGCTGGCTCGCTTGATGAGCGAACGCTGCGGCGATCTCGTCTAATGGAAAATCTCTATCCAGAACAGGTTTGATGCCCGAGGCATCGATCGCGGCGATCATATCCTCCTGATGAGTGCGCGATCCGACGGTGATCCCGGACATGGTGAGATTTTTTGAGAAAAAGGCCGCCGTCGGCACCTCACCTGCGACGCCGGTAAGCACGCCGATGAGAGAAATATGTCCGCCCACCCGGCAAGCATTGATAGACTGCGCGAGTGTCCCGGGGCCCCCAATTTCAACGACCTCGTCGACCCCGCGTCCGCGCGTTAGCTCCATCGCTTTTCGCCCCCATTCAGGCTCATCCTTATAGTTGATGACATGATCTGCGCCGAGTGCTTTTAGCTTTTCCAGTTTTGCATCGGACGAAGATGTTGCGATCACGCGCGCGCCCGCAGCCTTGGCAAACTGCAGCGCGAAGATTGAAACACCGCCTGTGCCCTGCGTGAGTACCCAGTCTCCCGGCTTCACGCTGCCTTCGACGAACATGCCGCGCCAGGCTGTCAGCGCTGCGCACGGAAGTGTCGCGGCTTCGGTATAGGAATAGCCGTCCGGCATGCGGGTGAAAGCATCCGCTGGCATAGCAACAAGTTCGGCAGCAAACCCGTCTGCTCCATCGCCCGGAACCGCTGCGAAACCAAGGCTATCTATCGGCCCGGAGAGCCAGTTCGGAAAAAACAGCCCAAGCACTTTGTCGCCTTCTTTAAACCGGGTCACGCCTTCACCGACGCTGACCACGTCACCAGCCCCGTCCGACATCAGGATGCGGCCGTCATCTGTCGGGATACCTCCAAGCGCGACGATATAATCGTGATAGTTCAGCGACGAGGCTCGGACACGCACCAATATCTCACCGGGACCAGCAACGGGATCTGCTCGCTCTTCAATGACGATGTTTTCAAGCCCGCCAGGCTTTTTGACCGCTGCGACTTTCATGGGGTGCCTCCAATTTGAATTACTGCACGCAACCGTCACGCCCGGACCTTAGGAAAGTCAAGCCGGCCCCAACCAAACGTATCCTCACAATGTCTCGATCCCTGTTCGCCTCGCACGGGTTTTGGGCTAACTACAACAATACAGGAAAAAAGGAGGACTGCCCCGATGTGCGATGAAACCACTGAGCGCGAACTCGACGCGCATTTAACGCGCCGCGGATTTACCGTAGGCGCAGCGGCAACGATGGGCGTGTTTGCAACCGCGTGCGCAACTGTCGCCGAGCAAGCCGCACTTACCGAAACAGAGGTCACCATCGCGACACCAGACGGCACCGTCGACGGGCGGTTCTTTCATCCGGCAAGCGGCGCCAGCGCAGCTGTGATCATCTGGCCAGACATTCACGGCGTGCGGCCGGCGTTCTTCGATATGGCGCGGCGTCTGGCTGGCGACGGCTACGCTGTGCTCGCCGCCAATCCTTACTACCGCACGCATCAGGGCCGTCTTTTCGGCGATGGCGAGACCATTCGCGACGAAGGCGGCTGGGACAAGGTTCAACCCCATTTTAGCGTCTTCACACCGGAGACGATTGCGACCGACAGCGCTGCGATTGTCGAATGGCTCGATCAGCAAAGCGCCGTCGATACGACCCGTGGAATAGGTGCGGTCGGCTTCTGTATGACCGGCGCGTGGACCATCCGTGCCGGCGCTGCCGTTCCGGGCCGAGTGAAGGCACCGGTTTCCTTCCATAGTGGCCGGCTTGTCATGGACGAAAATAGCCCGCACCTGCTCATACCAAAGCTGACCGGCGGTGCGCTCATCGGGATTGCCGAGAATGACTACGAGAAAAATCCGGCCGCAAAAGACACGCTAATCAAAGCTTTTGCGGATGCAGGTATTCCAGCCGATATCGAAGTCTATGAAGGCGCGATGCATGGCTGGGTGCCAACCGATTCGCGCGCGCACAATCCTGAGCAGGCCGAACGCGCCTGGGGCCGGATGCTGGCGCTGTTTGAGCGCGAGCTTGGATAACAAAATCAGGCGCGGGAGCTATTCCCGCGCCTGATCGAAAATTCAGCTTAAAGCGCTTCGATCTTGTCGACAGATTCCTTGCCTTTGCGGGCATCCATCGCTGTTGTGAACTGGACCTTATCGCCTTCGCTCAAAGACGTCATGCCGCAGCGCTGAAGCGCGCTGACGTGCACAAACACATCCTTTGAGCCATCTTCTGGCTGGATAAAGCCGAAGCCTTTTTGATCATTGAAAAATTTTACGGTTCCTGGGGTCATGAATGACATCTCCAATAGAATTTACCGCGCGCGAAATTGCGAGCGGGGGTCGTCGAGTCTTTTTTAGGAGGTGTCTAAGTCGCGTCTTCTGGGCGTTGGTAAAGGTGCCCGTCGTCGTAGCCTGATCGTCCGGCGAAAGTTCGAGCCCCCCCTGTCTACGAGTTCTGCCGTAAAGGCAAGCATTAATTGAAGCGCCGCCAACCGCCGCTGCGATTGCACCGTCGGTCATTGGGGCTGCCAAGTAAAAACTTCTAACCCGGCTCAAGCACCAGCCGGTGCAGCCGGGAAACCTCCGCGCCCTCACCAGACAGATGCGCAGCGATGGCCGCGTTCACCCGGTCAAGCAGCATATCATCCGGAGATCGCGCGATGAGCCGTCCACCCGCCTTATGCGCGGCGCGGTAAAGCGCGCGGGCCATACGAGCGGCATGTTTTCCGGGATGGGCAAGCACATCGTCTAACGCCTGAAGGCGTGTTATCAATATTGCTCGCATGCCGTTTCCTCGCCGGACTGCGTCGCCGGGCATGCTGCGCCTGCGCGTTGCTCGTGCCCTTCGGGCTCGCTGTGCTCGCGGCTCAAGGAGCATTCTGTTCGGCCAATCTTCATCGACCCAAACACCTATCGGCGTATCTTCTCGCGCAACCCCCAACCGAAAATATGGCGCGCGCTCAGGCGATGGCTGCGGTGGCATGGGCATTGGCCCTGCCCGCTCGCGAGCTTTGCCCGGCAGAATGGTGATTTTACCCGCAATCTCGCGCAGCATGCCGCGCGCCATCTCTTCGGCGCTTTTCAAATAATCCAACAGCTTTGCGGCCGGCCACCGGTCTTTGTCAGGCGAGGTGAACACGCCGAGCGTGGTGCGGATCGCCTCCAGCATAGAGGCCGCCATCCGGCGCGCGAATTTATCGAAACGGTGGGGTTTATTTGAGGTCATGGTTCTGGTTTCCGGTTTCGCCTCTTGGCGTCACCCTCGACCGCCAAGGGCGGTCTGAGGGCCCATCTCTGAAAGAACGGGACCCTCTTGGTGGATAGGTTCCGAGATGGGCTCTCTGATGAACTTCGTTCATCGAGCTTGGTGACGCAAGAAACAAAGATCACTTCTTCATCTCATTCATCTGCGAACAGCATATCCCCGCCAGAAACCCGGTCGGATAGATTTTCGAAAATAATTTTTAGGCGAGTGATTTCAGGGTTGGGATAGCGCAGGTGTTGGATAGTGTCGGATAAGTTGGAGAATCTATCCGACACGACTTATTCCAATATTTTTCTAAGCGCGGTGACGAGCCGGTTCATGTCGTTCTTGAAATCAGGGTCTGGGCGGATCTGAATGCCATTGCGCTCATCAAGTTCGGTGAGCGTGTCCGGCAGCCGTAGACACATCCACGGTCTGCGCGCCGCTTAACAAAACACCGGGATCGTCTTACCGGAATGTCCTAAATACGGCGCAGCACCGCTTCGGCTTCGATGCGCACATAATCGCGCTCGCTCGTTGATGCAAGGTTTGCGTCAACTGTCGATACCATCGTCTGCGCCAATCCACTTTGGTTGTGGTTCCACATGCACGATTTGGTAGCGCGACTTTACAATTCTCAAGCGTGCTCGCGAGTTCGTCTTTGAAATTCACGCCGATTTTTCAATCGGCCTCGAGTCGACATCCTTGAAGACAACACCTTGCCCAAATGGGAGCTCGCGCTCAAGATATTCGTAAATCCGCCCGCAAACATCTTGCGAGTCGTATTTTTTTCACCGAGCGGCGATAGGAGAGGAATGGAAACTTGAGTGGACGATTGCTACGTACCTGCTGCTTGCCAATTATTTGGAGAAGCTTGAACTTCGAAATCTGGATCCCAATTGCAAAAAACATTCTGATTTTCCTCTCGAAAATTTGCTGGCGGTTTTTGTACAATTCGTTCTCAATAAACGATAATTTACTTCTTTCAAGCAATTCAGGAAATGACCTAAAAGGTTGGCATAAATGTGCAGCCGTGCTATCGCTAACCATGCTTCTCCAAAACTCCAAGTCCAATTCCGTTTTTTTCGAAGACTTCGTATTGCAATTTTTTCCCGGACTCTATTGGATAGAAGCCTGTACATAATCGGTTTAGCAAGGTTGGGTTATAGTTTTTGCAAACGGAACTCACATTCTAAGAATCACAAAAATCCATGTGGATAACCATTGACCATATTAGATATCATTCAAGTGCTCTTGAGCTTCAAACCTCCACAATCGATTTGGGAGAAGAAACTGAAGCCTAGTTTGTGTGAACCTTGAGCAAATTTCGAACATGGAATCGAAGGCGATCCCATAATTTGCTTACCCGAGCCTCGAATAATCGCGTCGGCCTCAATCTATCAAATTCAAGCGATCAAACGCTAATCAGCCGCTGCCGGGCACCAAATATCTACCAATCAAATATTAGAAGCTTCCTAAAGCGGAATATTATCGTGCTTTTTCCAAGGGTTTTCGAGTTCCTTGTTCCGCAAAGTTCGCAAAGCTTTTGCGACGCGCCGGCGGGTTGAGTGCGGCATGATGATGTCGTCGATATAGCCCTTTTTCGCCGCCACATACGGGTTGGCGAAATTGTCTTCATACTCTTTCGTGTGCGCCGCGATCTTCTCATCATCGCCGATGTCTTTGCGGAAGATGATCTCCACCGCGCCCTTCGCGCCCATCACCGCGATCTCCGCCGTCGGCCAGGCATAGTTCACATCCCCGCGCAGATGCTTTGAGCTCATCACATCATACGCCCCGCCATAGGCCTTGCGCGTAATCACCGTCACCTTCGGCACGGTCGCCTCGGCATAGGCAAAGAGCAGCTTTGCGCCGTGTTTGATGAGGCCGCCATATTCCTGCTTGGTGCCCGGCATGAAGCCCGGCACATCGACAAACGTCACGACCGGGATGTTGAAACAATCGCAAAAGCGCACGAAGCGCGCGGCCTTGCGCGAGGCATCAATGTCGAGCACGCCAGCAAGCGTCATTGGCTGGTTCGCCACAAAGCCGACCGTCGCACCTTCCATGCGCCCAAAACCGCAGAGAATGTTTGCGCCAAACTTCGGCGAGATTTCGAAGAAGTCACCCTCATCGGCAACTTTCTCAATCAGCTCGCGCATATCATAAGGCGTGTTCGGGTTGGGCGGGACAAGACTATCAAGGCTGTCATCGGTGCGCTCAATCGTATCAAAGACGGGACGCTGGGGCGGATCTTCGCGGTTAGAGCCGGGCAGGAAATCGATCAGCCGGCGCATTTGCGTCAGCGCTTCGATGTCGTTCTCGAACGCGCCGTCGACCACGCCGGATTTCACCGCATGCACAGACGCGCCGCCTAGCGTCTCATGCGTGACTTCTTCATTGGTCACGGTTTTCACAACGTCCGGCCCGGTGACGTACATGTAAGAGGTGTCTTTCACCATGAAGATGAAATCGGTCAGCGCCGGAGAGTAGACATCGCCTCCCGCGCACGGCCCCATGATCACACTGATCTGCGGAATAACGCCGGACGAGAGCACATTCTCCATGAAAATATCGGCATAGCCTGCAAGACTGTCGACGCCTTCCTGTATGCGCGCGCCGCCGGCATCGAAAATGCCGATCACCGGCGCGCCATTGCGCACCGCCATCTGTTGGACCTTAACAATCTTCTCAGATTGCGCCTTCGAGAGCGACCCACCGAAAACCGTAAAGTCTTTCGAGAATACATAGACCAGACGGCCATTGACCGTGCCCTGCCCCGTCACCACGCCGTCGCCGGGAATGCGCTGCTTCTCCATACCAAAATCGCTCGAGCGGTGCTCCACGAACATGTCATATTCTTCGAAACTGCCCTCATCGAGGAGAACGCTAATCCGCTCGCGCGCGGTGAGCTTGCCCTTCTCATGCTGGCGATCAATCCGCGCCTGCCCCCCGCCCATGCGGGCCTGCTCACGTTTTGCTTCCAGCGCTTCGATGACGTCTTTCATAGGGCGGGCCTTTACTTATGCATTTTCGTTTTTTGCCTTGATAAAGTCTGCTTTCGCAAGCGCAAGGTGGTTAGGGCGAATTCACGGCCATGATTTCGGCCGCAGCGCGCTCTCCGCTAAGGAAAGCCCCGTGCACGGTTGCGTAATGCTGAGGCTCTGTCGCTTCTCCAGCGAAATAAATCTGGCGGCCAATCGGCTGCGCCAACGCCTGATTCATGCCCGGATGCGCGCCGGGTGGCAGGTGTGAGTAAGACCCATAGGCCAGATCATCTTGCGACCATCTGGTGATCTTGTACGCGACCGGCTGTGTTACCTTTTCCCCGTAGATCTTACGCAAAGAAGCAAGGCCGGCCGCAATCGTTTCTTCATCTGAAAAATGCTCGATGTCCCTCGCGACGTTTCCGCTATTCATTGCAAGCAAGACAGGCCGCCCCATGAGGTCGCTGAAATTGAACCAGACAGGCCAGCTCGCCGCCGCGTCTGGCGGCGGCATGAAATGCAACGCATCGTGCCAGAAGGGTTCTTCGAACTGCAAGCAGAGCTTATTCAGGAGCCCCATTTCCAGCCCTTCGATCGCCGTCTGCTTTTCCTGAGGCAATGGAGGGTCGAAAGTGATATTGCCCGCTTTCAAAACACCCAATGGAACCGTGACAATCACGAAATCTGCAGGATGGCTCTCTTTGCGCGTTTCAACCGAAACGCCAGCAGAGCCATAGGAGATTTGCGAAACTGTTTCTCCAAGACGGACATCGACGCTGGCAAGCAAGTGCTTCACAAGCGCGTCATATCCACCTGGAAACACGACATCCGCGCCGCTAAATTCCTCGCCCCCTTCCATCAAGGTTACAAGGCCGAGATCTTTGGCATCTGTCGCATAACTTTGTTCCACTTCCATCTTCACCAGCAAACGGCGCTCGTCGTTCGAAAGTCTGGAGAATTTTCCCGCCGCGACCGCACGGTCGATCGCTTCTTGAACACTGGCTTGGGGATTATCTTTGTAAGTTCGCTCAAAGTGTCGCCAGATATCTTCCCAAAAACTGCCCAATGCCCACATCATGGAAAGATTGTTCTCACCAAAATACTTCAGATCATCATAATTCCATTTCTGCATTTCTACGCCGACTTCTTTTGCGAGGGCATGCACCGGATTTTTACGAATTCCGTGAACCCAGCTCGCACCGAGATCGACTGAAAAGCCAAGATCGCGGTTCGACCAAATTCGCCCTCCAATCCGGCTGCGCGCTTCCAGCACAATCACCTCATGCCCTGCCGCGCTGAGATCATGAGCCGCCTTTGCGCCGGACATGCCAGCACCGATGATTATTATGCGCTTAGGGGACATATTGTTGGCCTTTCTATCGGGCGTCGCAGTTGAACTTGCGCAGGCAGATAGAAGCGCAGAAACGCTCATTCCAACAAATTGTCTTCTCGCGATCATGCTGGCTCGGCCCCAAGTGATGCCCCAGCATACATCAACGCGGCCTCCATAAGGAAGCCGCGCCAATGCCTTTTCAGTTTCGGGGAAATTAGTAGTTACGGCGCTTGCCACCCTTCAGGTGATCATTTCCGCCATAATTGTTGTGGTGGTAACCATAACCGGACTGGCGATAGCCTCGAGGACGCGGAAGATTGTCAATATTAACTACCCGGCCGCGACGAACTGTGCAGGTTACATCACGATCAAAGTCGCGGCGACGGCCTTCGAACTCAAATTCAGCGCGCACGACAAAACCTCTCGGTCCGATCTGTCGAACGCGTTCAACATCTTCGAAATATGCCCGACGGAAACCGCGATCGCGCGCTTCCCATCGCACCGCCTTCTTACAGGCTTGAATAGCTTCCCGGCGCAGCTCTTTTGTCCGGCGTCGATCCTGGTAACCATAGTACCCGTGTCCGCGATGACCGTAGTGGCCGTGTCCGCGGTGACCGCGGTAGCTGTGATTCCACTCACCATTGGCAAGTGTCACCGACAGGCCGTTTCCAATATCGACTTGCAAAGCACCTGATACATTGGGCTTATGTTTGTGTTGCTTGCCATAGCCGGGGTCCGCCAGCGCTGGCATAGCGACGAGTGCAGACGCAGCAAAGGCAACGGCTGCAGCTCGAGGGGTCATGATACGTTTGATCATGTTGGCAAGCATGTCGCATCCCGATGCAACGAAGCCTGAACCCACTGTTCAGACTCCGTTCATATCCCCTGAAAACCTGCAACCCATTGCTTTTATTGAGTATAAACTTGCAGCACATGAGATGCGGCTTTTGCTCAGCACACGGAATTTATCGATTAACGAGACTATCGAACCAGACTTTTACGGCACTTGCTTCACGTTGGTGAGCCGCTCTTCGCGCTTCAGCTTCGGCATCAGACCCCCAGCGCGCAATCTGGTAATCCTCATCGACAAGCGTCCGCTTGAACGCTTCCGATCCATCGATCTCTCCTTGCTGCACGGCGAATGCAAGCAAAGCCGATCCGAAGAGCCCGCATGCGTAAGACAGTCCCGTCAAGCTGAAATCGTCCAGACGAAGGGCGCAAGTTCGCGCCGCATCGAGGGAGGCATCGGGCTGCGGAGATGCGATTACCCCTTCTACAGGAATGAGTGTAATTCCAAGGGCTTTCCCCGCCCAAATTCGAATGGGCGTCCAAGCCGCTTCCTGCAGGTCGCGCAGATCCTGGGGCGACGCGGCCAAATGGCATAAAAGATCCGTTTGGCAATATCGCGCGAGTTCGTCCGCCATGCCGTCGCGCGTCTTTGGTGTTCGGTCTATGGCAACATTTGCAAGGCGCGTGAGGTGCATGCTTGCAATATGTATACGTTCGTCCTGACGCTCCCATTCAGCAGCGATTTTGCCGGCTAGCGCTTCAGTTGGAAGGATAAGCGCGGTTTTCTCCGGTGTTTTCAGTCCGCGCCCGTCGAGCTCAACCGTCCAGCCGGAGTCCAACTCTGCGATCTCGGCGCTTTTGTAAAATCGTCTGGGAAATTCAGTTGGCGAAGCATCAGTCATGACCGGCCGCTTAGCCTGCACTCATTCCTTAAAGCAAGGCGTTAGTTTGCCGCCATAGCGACAGAGCCGCCGTTGAGCTCCGGTGTACGCGCATCTGCATAACTTGCGGCGTTGAGATATAGAACGTCTTCAACTTGCCGCGTGCCACGATCCATCAAGATCAGTGTCTGACCGTACTGGATTGTTTGAAGGTGCGCCTCTTTCACATCCAGCGCAAGCAGCACCCGCATGCCGGCTCCTAAAGGCGGCACATCGCTCGGAAAGGCTTCACCGGGCACTATCAATTTCTTCATGTCGAAGTCTGACAAGCAAACGGAGGATCCCTTCAATCCAACTTCGCAGACATCACCGGCAAGCGCAAAGTCTCGGTCGAAGGCGTGGTAGTCTGCCTCGGTAAAGGCGGCATGATACTCCACTGGCGCGGTTTCAAACGGATCGGTCTTATAAAGATAACCACCAACGCTTGCCGCTGTTATTGCGAGCGCAGCCAATTCGATCTTCCAGGTCATAAATTCTCTCAAGCCATCATGCGGAGAGATACCCCTCCGCCCCAGTATGTCCTGATTTACGACACGTCTCTAAATTTGAGGTTTGATTGGTCTGAAAGATTTCAGCTTCGCGTTAAGGTCTGTGAAACTCTCATACACGGCGTGGGCACCGGCATTTTCGAGTTCGGACCGGTTTCCAAAACCCCACGAAACGCCAAACGCCGTTATCCCAGCCGACCGCGCCATGCGCATGTCATGCACTGCGTCTCCAATCATCAGGGCTTGCGTGGATTCCGCGCCCACCGCAGACATCGCTTCCAGGCACATAAAAGGGCTGGGCTTGCCGGGTCCATCATCTGCGCACCAAATGGTATCGAAGTATTTTTCGAGATCATGGGTGCTGAAGATCGCATCTAGCCCGCGGCGAGACTTTCCTGTCGCAATCGCCAGCAGCCAGTTGTCATTTGCCAAGGCCTCAATCGCATCGACCGCACCAGGATAAAGCGCCTCGACAAATCCCGGCCGCGAGCGATGCGCCACAAAGGCTTCCTTGTAAGATCGGCATAAATCGTGGACCTTTTCGGAATCTACGCCCTGCCCTGCGATTTCGGCAATGGCGTCGAACAAGTCCAGACCAACGATTTTCCGCGTTCGTTCATAACCAGGAGCTGGCAAGCCATGGGCCTCAAACGCGCGGTCCATACATTCAGAAATCGTCGTGCGGCTGTCGACGATGGTTCCATCCACATCCCAAATGGCAAGCTTCAAACTCATGCTGGAATGATATCAAACGGGGCAGTCACGCGTGAAGAGCCCTCATCGATTGGCGTGGTGCCGTGCCACAAATAAGATGGAAACAGGACAAGCGTGCCGGCCTTTGGCTGGATCCACTTCAATGGCGGGCTCGGAGGTATCGTTGGATATGGCGGTTCGGCGAATTTGATCCAGCCAGCTCGGCGCGCTTCATCCGTTGTCTCATCTGGCACTGAGACATAGTAAGCAGAGCTTATCCAGCCATCCGAGTGCACATGGTTCACATGGTTGCCGCCGCCGTGGAGCTTGACGGACCAGCTCCCAGCAAACTGGTAATTGCCTGTATTGCGACGTGTGAGCGGGTGGCTGGGATCATTTCCGATATATCGCAAATATTGACGTATCGGTGCATCCAGCGCTGCGAGGTAAGCCTTCACCACGGGGTCATCGACGCTCGTCAACCCTCGCGACGTTTGAATGCCGCCGCGCAGGGACTGTCCAAGAGGGTGGGCATCATAAGGCTGGTACTTCGCCAAGGTCTCAGCAAGCGCTGAGTTAAACGTTTCAATACTCTCAAAGCTCGGCGGTACAGGCAGCTCAAATGCGCGGACATACATATTCAGATTAAGGAGTTCATTGAACCGGCGATCACCGCTCAGCCGCAACGCGGTCGACTCATCTGCGAGCCAGCGTTGATTGAGAGGATCTGCGCGGCGCATAATGTTGACGGCTTCCATCGCATCTGCAGCTTTTCCCTGCATCAGCAAGGCCGTGATCAGGTGACCAACCGCGACAGGAAATCCCGGCTGCAACGTTAGCGCGCGGACAGCTGCAGCTTCAGCGGCAGGCGCATTGCCAAGATCCAGCTGAATGCTTGCCTCGATTGTGTGGCGCTCCAATCCTTCAGGCGCATTTATCAGTAGGGCAAGCGCACCCTCCGGCTGACCGGCTTCTCTCAATATATCAGCAGCCGCCGCAGCAAACTCCGGCTTTAGAGCAATTGAGTTCAGACGCGCTTCGAACGAAATAAACTCTCCCCGCATCCAGGCGATACCAGCAAGCAAACGAAGCGTGGTGATATCCGGTTTCACCTGCCAGACCGTCTCAAGGTCTGTAACGCCCTCGGCAGTGCGCCCAGAGATGAGTCTGGATTTCCCGCGCATAAAACGGATAGCCGTATTTTTGGGGCGTTCTGTCAGAAGCGCATCGAAGGTTGCCTCAGCCTCATCCACTTCGCCTATTTCAAGCTGGGCAATCGCGCGGCCATATCGCGCTTTTAAGGATGATTTTTCCGGTTCGTTTAGCGCGTCAAAAGCTTGGCGCGCGGCCATCCAGTCTTTGCGGTCAAGTGCTGCCTGCGCAGTTTGTAAGCTACTCATTAAAACATACTCTGCGGATCTTGCCCCGCTTCCCTTTCGTCAAATCCCAAAGCGTCAAATGTCTCACGCATATGCGGCGGTAAGGGTGCCTCAATCGTTAATGGCTTGCCATGCTCTCGCGGAATAATGAGCGCGCGCGCATGAAGATGCAAACCGTGACCAACTCCGCTTGGTGCTTCGCGCGCCGTTGCATATTTTTTGTCACCCAGAATGGATGTTTCAATTTCCAACATATGAAAACGCAGTTGGTGTGTTCGCCCGGTAAGCGGGCGCAACGCGACCCAGGCTGCGCGGCGGGCAGCAGTCGAAATAACGGCGTAATCAGTTACGGCGTGACGCGCACCATCTTCGCCTTGATGCGCCGGGATCATCATTTCGCGGTCAGCGCCCAACGCCCCGCCCGTGCCTTTACGCATCCAACTCCGGATTTGCCCAGCCGGCGGATTGGGCACGCGAACTGTGACAGCCCAATATACTTTCTGCATTTCCCTGCCGCGAAACAACTCGCCCAATCGGGCCGTCGCCGCAGGCGTCTTCCCCACGAGCAAAACGCCGGACGTATCTTTATCGAGCCGGTGGACGAGTTTCGGCTTCGCGCCGTCCTTACCGCTGAGCGCACCCAGCATACCATCGATATGGCGCTTCATTTTTGAACCACCTTGAACGGCTATTCCTGCAGGCTTGTTGAGGGCAATCATTTCATCATCCTCATAGAGGACGAGGTCTTTCATGAACCGGCGATCTTCTTCACTGGCAGACGTATCCCGGCGCTCAGATTTTGCCTGCGCGCGAACGGGGGGAAGCCGCACTTCCTGACCCGCCTCCAGCCGCGTATTGGATTTAGCTCGCGCGCCATCGACACGAATTTGCCCGGTGCGCAAGAGCTTCTCTATCTGGCCCTGCGTGATCTGAAGTCTGCGCTTGATCCACTTATCAAGACGCACGCCCTCTTCTTTTACAGAGACAGTTTCCAATATGACCTGATCACTCATGCCGCAAACACACTTCGCCCAATGACAAGTCCAAGAAACAGAAACCCAACGGCACATATCACCGAGCCGCCAACATAGACCGCTGCTTTTGCCAGCTGTCCTTGCTCGATCATGTGCACCACTTGAAGAGAAAACGACGAGAACGTTGTGAACCCGCCAAACACACCAACGCACAAAAAGAGCCAAACGGCATTTTCATTGTTGCCAGAGCGCCCCGCCAGCCATCCCATCACAAGACCCATAAGCAAAGACCCGACGACATTGGCGGTGAAGATTGCCAGCACGCCGCTGCTTTTGCCAAGCGATACGCTGAGCCCATGGCGCGCCGCTGCACCAATGCCGCCGCCGGCAGCCACAAGAAGAAATCCGTTCATATTCGGTCGTATAGGCTGCGTTTCAGGCTCAGACCAGTGCGCGTACGCCTAACTCAAATAAAATACCAAAACTGCGAGCCCGAGAAACAACATCCCCCAAACTGCGAAGTTAATCTTCACAGATTTCGCTGCTGCTTTCTGTTCTAACCATGTGCGGGGTCGGACGCCTTTCCAGACAAACACGATTTGCGCAGAAAGAATGGTACAGACAACATTTACCGCCAACAAAACAAGCGCATTCAGGCCATTCGTTATATCGCCCGATCCAAAAAACATCGCTGACGCCACAGATGGAGGCAGCAACGCAACGGCAACCATGACGCCGACTAGGGCGGACGATACACCCGTTGTGAGAGACAAAGCCGCGGCAGCACCTGAAGCAAGCGCCAGGCTAATCATCTCTGGACCAACAATTGCCCGGCCAAGCAGTTCAGTGCTTTCGATATTAATCGGAAAGAAGGGGGTGAGCACGAATGCGAACGCGAACCCGATTGCGAACCCAAACAAGGACGTGCGCCCGGCTTTTACCATTAAATCTGTGTCGCCAAGTGCAGCGCCAACTGAGAAACCAAGAATTGGACCAAGCAAAGGGGCAATAACCATCGCTGCAATCACAATCGCTACGCTGTCGCTATTTAGGCCGATCGCCGCGACGATTGCCGACAGAACCGTGAGCACGGCAAAATCGATGTCAAACCCGCTACCTTTTTCCACCGATTGGTAGAGCCCTTCGCGAAAAGCTGTTTCCTTCTTTTTCTCTTCTTTCTTTTCTTCACTCGTTTTTTCTACTTCGCTGGCAGGGCGCGGAAGCGTTGCTTCGATCGGAACAACCGTTATCCGCCAGTCTTCTCCGGCGGACAGTAAATTTTGCAACGCGTCCACCAATCCCTGGCACTTTTTCTGCGAAACAACGATCTCAATCGCTTGCTCATAAATTCCGTGCCCGGAGTCATTGATCCAGTCGATGGGCTCGGCTGCCTGAACAAGCTCGACGACTGTCTCGAGCTGAGCGGAAGGAAAGCTAACTTTAACGAGTCTCATGGTTTCCAATCTTGAACGATTCAGGCACGGGCGTCTCTAGCCGAATGTCACCTCCGGCCGGATACGGCAATTCCAGCTTCGCCGCATGTAGCATCAATCGGGGCGCGCTGGCTTCGTCACCGTAAATCCGGTCGCCAAGAATTGGGCAGCCAAGATGGGCCAGATGCACCCGCAGCTGATGCATTCGTCCGGTTTCAGGCCGGAGCTCCAATAAGGCTTTGCCCTCGCAGCGCTCCAGCACGCGCCAATGCGTGACAGCTGGCTTGCCCGATTTGTGGCCTGCAACAATTGTTGCGCCGCGATCTGTCTCGATGCGTGCTATCGGAAGGTCAATCGAGCCGCTGTCTTCGCTGGGAAATAAACCGCCAACCACCGCGACATAGGTCTTTTGCACCGCTCGCTTTTCGAAAGCAGTCGCAAGCGCCGTCGCTGCAGGTTTGGTCCGGCCCGCAACAATGACGCCGCTCGTGCCGGCATCGAGACGATGTACCAGACGCGGGCGCTTACCATTCGATTTTGCAAACGCCCAAAGCAGATGATCGAGATTGCGCGCCCTGTTTCCGCGCACCTGAGATGGCAAACCGGATGGTTTATTAAAAGCAAGCACGGCATCGTCTTCAAAGATGACGAGCGATCTGACATAGTCTTTGTCTTCGTCTGAAAGATGCGGGATTGGGCGATTGCGCGTCATGCAAAGTCTCCAAGCACGCGGCCGATTGTGCGTTTAGACATGCCTTTGGGCACGTCGCGATCTTTATTGTAGGCGAGAAAAATAGCCGCGATGGAGAGCGCCCACCCTGCGCCGCGCAAACGCTCAGCTTCGCATGCGCGCATCGCATCCAAGAACACCTCGCGTGCGCCTGTCTCAAATAGCGCCCAGGCTGCTGCCAAATCGCAGGCCGCATCTCCAATACCGGACAAACCCCAATCTATCACACCGGTTAGACGTCCATTCTGTTTCAACAAGTTCCCGCCATGAATATCGCCGTGCAGCCATAGCGGTTGCGGCGCAGGCGGCGCGCCGAGACACAGCTCCCACACACGGAGCATGGCCTGTTCGTCGAACAGGTCTGCAAGGTCATGAGCGGAGTCTTTGAATAGCGCGTTTCGCACTTCCAAGGGCATGCCCCGATAATTGTTTACCTCGCCTGCCGCGCAATCTGGAGCTATACGCTGTCGGCGCATGGTAAGGACAAATTCTGCAAGCGATTCTGCTGCTTCGCGCATATCTTGGAGATCGGCCGTCCCCACCGGCTCGCCTGGCACCCAGCTCATCACCGACCAGGCCCAGGGATACTCCTCTCCCGGCGCGCCGAGACCAAACACAGCTGGCACATCTAGCGACAATCCAGTGAGCCGAGAGAGCACCGCAGTCTCCCGCTCAGCCGACTGGGCCGCCCAGGGCGCTTTCGGAAACCGCGCACAATACATCTCGCCAAGACGGTAAATCTGATTATCCGTGCCCGTGCTTTCGATGGGAGTTATGGAGAATGCAGCCAGTGCTGGAAACTGCGCGGCGAGCAAACGCTGCGCTTTATTAGCATCAACTATGTGCTCGCTTGCCCCGGCGCTCACTGTTTTTTTGCCCGCAGTTCAGAAAGATACTTCATACGCTCAACGATCTGTCGCTCCCGACCGGCTCCTTTTGGCTGATAAAGCGAAGGCCGCTCCATTTCATCCGGGAAGTAGTTTTGCCCGGAAAAGCTCTCTTCCTGATCGTGATCATATGCATAGCCTGCGCCATACCCCTGATCTTTCATCATGCTTGTAGGGGCATTGAGTATGTGTTTCGGCGGCATGAGCGAGCCTGTCTCTCTCGCCAGCGCTCGAGCGCGCTTTAAGCCCACATACGACGCGTTCGATTTCGGTGCGGTCGCAAGATGGACAATCGCGTGCGCCAATGGGATCAAGCCTTCTGGCTCTCCAAGCCGCTCAAAAGCGCGGGCGGCCTCTCCCGCGACCATCATGGCTGTCGGATCAGCGAGCCCAATATCTTCGCTTGCCATAACCACCATGCGCCGCGCGAGGAAACGCGGATCTTCGCCGCCTTCGAGCATGCGCGCAAACCAGTAAAGCGCGGCGTCCGGGTCTGACCCGCGCACGGATTTATGCAGAGCTGAGATGAGATTGTAATGCTCATCTCGGGATTTATCATATGCCGGTGCACGCTTTTGCAGAGCGCTTGCAAGCGCCGCAGCATCCATTTCTTCACCCTCACCCACAAGTGAGAAGACCTGCTCGGTGAGGTTTAGCAGATAGCGCCCATCTCCGTCCGCCATATCTACCAATGCGGCCCTTGCCGCGGCATCCAGCGGTAGCGGGCGCGATACTTCTTTTTCAGCGCGTTGCAACAGTCTTTCGAGAGCTTCGTCGCCGAGGCGATTAAGCACCATCACCTGCGACCGCGACAGCAAGGCACCGTTCAGTTCAAAGCTAGGGTTTTCTGTTGTTGCGCCAACCAACGTCACAACCCCGCTTTCAACAAAGGGCAAAAATCCATCCTGCTGCGCGCGATTGAAGCGATGTATTTCGTCGACGAAGAGCAGAGTCCCTCGACCTGTAGCGCGAAGAGCCTCAGCGCGATCAAACGCCGCGCGAAGATCTTTTACGCCCGAAAAAACTGCGCTGATTGCCTCAAAGGCGAGATCCGTTTCTTCAGCCAGCAACCGCGCAATCGTTGTTTTCCCAACCCCCGGCGGCCCCCACAATATGATCGATGTGAGGTTGCCCGCTGCAAGCATGCGCACCAACGTGCCATCATTTCCAAGTAAGTGATCCTGCCCGACCACCTCAACAAGGCTTTTCGGACGCAAACGATCAGCCAGCGGCCGCGGGGCACCGTCAGATAATCCAGAAGCTGCGAATAGATCACTCATGACGCTGGTTTACTGTGAACCGGCAAGCTTTGTAAGAGTGTTAGAGCCTTACGCTTCCTGTGATCTTCCGGCCATTGCGATCGATCTCGAGTTGCCATGTGCGCCGCTCCTGATCGCTCAGCAAATCCTCTAGCTCGTCGAGACTGTTGATCTTCTGCCCATTGACGCCAACAATCAGATCTCCTGGCCGAACAACCCGGCGAGCATACCCCCTGCGCATAATCCGCGTTACGAGAATACCGGTCGCGAAAGGATCGCGTCCCATTTCTTCCGCGAGGCGAGGAGATAATTGCGCGACTTCTGCGCCATTGAAGGGATGCGCGCCTTGCAACAGTCTTAAATCCGCTTTTGTCGTTCCCGGCGGCGGCTGCAGCCGGACGCGCACAACCCGGTCACGCTGAGCGCGGCGCGTATCCAACGTTACATAAGACCCAGGAGCTTCGGTCGCAGCTAAAAACTTCAGCCCGCGCTCATCATACACTTCGCGGCCATCGACGGCGGTGATGATGTCGCCGCGCCGCAAACCTGCGCGGTCAGCCGGTCCATCATCAAACACTTCCGTAACGATCACACCCACAGGCCGATCAAGCCCTTGCGACTTTGCAATATCGAACGTCACCGACTGGCCTTTTAGCCCGAGCCAAGGACGCACCAAGGTTCCCTCATTCACGGCTGCATCCACAACGCGCTTGACCATCTCGGAAGGGATCGCGAACCCAATTCCGTTTGATCCGCCAGAGCGCGAAAAGATCGCCGTATTTACGCCGACAAGCTCACCGCTCACATTCACAAGAGCTCCGCCAGAATTACCGGGGTTCACTGCGGCATCTGTCTGCAAAAAGAAGGCAAAATCACTAACGCCGACATCGGTTCGCGCCGTTGCAGAAATGATCCCGCTAGTAACCGTCTGACCGACACCGAACGGGTTACCGATCGCAAGGACAAGATCTCCAACCTCAGCTGTCCGGGTATCGGCATATGGCAGGGTCGGTAACGGGGTTTCGACATCGATTTGCAACACCGCCAAATCCGTCCGTTCGTCCGCCAGGATCAGCTCGGCGAGGTATTCGCGGCGATCGCTCAAAACAACCAGCAGTTCGTCGGCTCCTTCGATCACATGATTGTTCGTCACAACCACCCCATCAGGGCCAACGATCACGCCTGACCCGAGCGAATTTTGAACGCGCTCGCGCGGCATGCCGCCCATTCGAAACCGGGAGTCAAACGGCGATGCTCGTCCGCGAACCGTTTTCTTCGTGTAGATATTCACAACAGCAGGGCTGACCTCTTTCACGAGCGGTGCAAATGTGAGGTCAATTTCAGTTGAGCTTTGAGGAATTCTGTAATTTTCCTGCGCGCTTGCCGGAGACACAAAAACTGGCACAAGCGCGAGCGCGATGAGCGCAATCACGACAGCCGTAGATGCGAATAAAAACTTCGATACGTGTTTCGTCATAGAATAGGTCGTAGTCATAAATATCGGCTTTATTGCGGCGAGTTCATGAGCTCAAGCGTCTGATGCATGACATTTAAGTCAGATCAGCGCGAATCAAGCATCACTTTTT
This sequence comes from Hyphomonadaceae bacterium, assembly GCA_965263325.1. Classification (GTDB taxonomy): domain Bacteria; phylum Pseudomonadota; class Alphaproteobacteria; order Caulobacterales; family Hyphomonadaceae; genus CBDHGY01. The sequence continues at coordinate 966,299 of CBDHGY010000002.1, forward strand.
GCAGCTGTTTTTCATAACGTTTCCAAGCCCCTATCTTCGCGGCGTTCACAGGTTCGCGAACAGCATTGGCCGAAAACGTACGAGCTGGCGCAGATCGCGCGCTCGGCGAAAGATACTCAGCTGCCCAATCAAGCCCGAGCGCTTCGAACAGATTCGCGCCTTCCCGTTCTGGCCCTGCCACAAAATCTTCGTAACGTAGATCATATATCGCAAGTCCCGCTTGCTTCCATTCAGCCATCGCTGAACGCCGAAATGCGAGATACTCAAACGTCGCCTCCAAGCTGGTGCTATATGGGTATCCGTCTGGAAACTCATGAAAGAAGATCGAAACGGCGACATCTCGGTCGTCACGTTCAATATTCACAAATCGGGCATTTTGGTGGACACACGTTAGCAAGCCAGCAACCTCTGCATTCGCTGGCGTTTTGTCCGTAATCTGATCTTCCATGACGCCTGCGGCTCGCAGCCCCGCGATATCCGCGCTTGCAAGCTGCGCGCATTGCGCGCGAAAAAGCTCCGCTGCGGATTTGTCATGCTGGAAATTGTCTGCAGCTTTCAACAGCCACGGGATTAGCGCACCGCGTTCGCCCGAAGATCCAACCGCCGGCTGCGCTGCAATGAGTGTTTCAATCAACGTCCCACCGCACCGGGGCGGCCCCGTCAGATAAATGGGGCGCAATTCGTGTTCACCCTCCCGTGATTGCGCGGCTGTGAACAAATCAATTGCAGCCTGTAACCGCGCTTCAGCATCGCGGCGCGACCAATGCAGCTGTGTACCCGCTTGCGCAGTATTGGCTTCTGCAGCCATCGCCCACGCGCGGTCATACTCACCGGCGCGGTCGAGCGCACGCGCGAGGCCAAATCTCAAAGTCTGGACCCGTTGCTCGCCTGCAACCATTTCAGCGACGCTCATCAGCTCAGGCTTAGGCTCAGGGGTGAGTTCCAGCGCTTGGTATAGCAACATAGGGTGAGCCGGCGCTGCCCTGAGGCCAATTTCAACGCTATGCCGCGCAGCATCTCTATCGCCCTGAAACAAAGCTATCCGGGCTTTCGTCAACAAAATCTCTGGATTGTCAGGCAACAATTCCAGGGCGCGCTCAGCATAGTCAGACGCTTGATCATAGGTCGCCATGAATATGGCAAAGCGAGCGAGTGATAAGAAATCACTGGCTGTTTTTGGACCATCCGCGCCAAAGCTTTTCTGAAATGCCCGCTCAGCCCCGCCAAGATCGCCCTTCTGAAAAAGAGACTGCGCGAGGGCCCGCCACTCGTCTGGAGATTGCGGCTCGACGATCACGCTTTCTCGAGCTCAGCATGGTAGGCTTTGGCGCGTGTCTTTTCGTCTTTAAGCGCTATACGCAGCGCCTTAATCAGACCAATTTTAGTATCAGGCTCCAGCCCGTCTCCCATTCGGTGAAGCTGCGCTGTAAACCACCCCATCTGGCCCCAGCCATTGATGCCTTTGATAAGGTTGATGGGTGAGTTGACGGAAAGCCAGCGTGTCGGCCCAAGCCGAACTGACTTCTCCCAACGCCGCGCTTCTTCGCGCGTTCCTGACAGTAATTCCCTTGGCAAATCGGGGTTCGCGCAGAGTGGTCGCGCAAGACCGATGAAATCGGCCTCCCCATCTTGCAGCGCACCGTTCATGGCGGCCAAAGTTCGAAAACCACCCGTCGCCATGACTGGCATAGCGGCGCGCGATTTCACAGATCGCGCATAAGCTGCGAAATAGGCTTCGCGCGCCCGCGTGCTCTCGCGGACTTTCTCCTCCGAAGCTCCGGGCAATTCTACACCCATTAGTTTCGGTTGCTCGTAATTGCCGCCGCTCACCTCTATGAAATCGACTTTTTCCCGGTTCAACATATCGATCACTTTCAAACAGTCTTCATGTGTGAAGCCGCCCTTCTGAAAGTCGCTGGAGTTGAGTTTCACGCCCATTGTGAAATCTGCACCAATTGCGAGGCGGCAAGCACGCAGGGTTTCCACAAGAAATCGCGCTCTGTTTTCCAGAGGCCCACCCCACTCATCATCTCGCAAATTTGCAATTGGAGAGAGAAATTGGCTGATCAAATATCCATGGGCCGCATGAATTTGTATGCCATCAAAGCCCGTTTCGCGCGCTATTCCTGCGGCGTGAGCGAACTTGCCAATTGTCTCGCGCACTTCTTTTTCACTCATCGCTTTCGGCAGGCCAAATTGACTTCCTGGCAAATTGACTTTGACAGCACTTGGAGCGGAAGGGCGTGGATTGACCGACTTTGGCGACTGCCGTCCGGCATGCGAAAGCTGCATAATGACTGGTGATCCGGCGGATTTTGCGGCCTGAGCCATATCAGCCAGCGCTGCGCGTGCCTCATTCGTTTGCACGCCGTCTATCGCCACATTTCCGGGACGTTCCAGATTTCTCCGATCAACCAGTACATTTCCGGTGATTTGGAGGCCAATACCGCCTTCGCTCCACCGGCGATAGAGGTTGACGTGTGTGCCATTCGCTTGGTTGTTGGCTTGTGCGAGACCTTCCGTCATGGCGGCCTTCACCAGACGGTTGGGAATTTCGAGCCCAGATGGCAGAGTTAGTGAGTCTTTAATGGAAATAGGCACGAAATCACTCCAATACACTTCCGAGTCGATTTACGAGGCGCTTTATGGCTGCACAACCGCAAAAAAACCTGTTCGACAATATGCCGGCTGACAAATCTGGCTACAGCGCAAAGGATATCCAGGTACTCGAAGGCCTGGAACCCGTCCGCATGCGTCCGGGCATGTATATCGGCGGAACTGACGAAAAAGCCTATCACCATCTCTTTGCAGAAGTGCTCGACAACTCGATGGATGAAGCGGTTGCGGGCTACGCCAACCGGATCGAAGTGCATCTCGACAAGGATGGCTGGCTGACCGTTGTGGATAATGGACGCGGCATCCCGATTGATCCGCACCCGAAGTTTCCGAAAAAATCGGCACTCGAAGTAATTATGACAACGCTGCACGCGGGCGGGAAATTTTCTGACAAGGCCTATGAGACCGCTGGCGGCCTCCACGGCGTTGGTATTTCGGTTGTAAACGCACTGTCGGAACGTGTGGAAGTCGAAGTCGCTCGCAACAAGAAAGTCTACATGCAAGCGTTTGAGCGCGGCGTCGTGCAGGGCAAAGTGAAAGCCATCGGGGCTGCGCCAAACAAACGTGGCACGACCGTTCGTTTCAAACCCGACCACCTCATTTTCGGCGATAAGATGACGTGGCGTCCTGCCCGTCTGTTCAACATGACGCGGTCGAAAGCGTATCTCTATCGCGGTGTGCAGGTGAAATGGAGCTGTGACCCGAGTCTGCTACCTGAAGACTCAAAAGTTCCTGCTAAAGCAACGCTGCATTATCCAAATGGTCTGGCGGACCAGCTGTCAGAAGTTTTTGACGGCAAGAAAGGGATCACTGAACTACCATTCACTGGGCTGGTCGAAAACGGCGAAGGTAAAGTTGAATGGGCGATTGCATGGACACGCGCAGGCTTTGGCGAAGCAGACGGGTTTTGCCGCTCGTACTGTAACACCATCCCGACCCCTGACGGCGGCACACACGTCGCCGGCTTTCGTTCAGCCATTACAAAAGGTCTTAGAGCGTATGGCGATCTGACAGGTCAGAAAAAAGCCTCACAAATTACGGCTGACGATATTATGGGTCACTCCGGCCTGCTCCTGTCCTGTTTCATAAAAGGGCCAGAGTTCGTTGGCCAAACGAAAGACAAGCTCTCCACGACGGCTGCCTTCCGGCTTGTCGAAAATGCGGTCCGCGACCGTTTCGATCATTGGCTGGTTTCATCCCCGAAAGAAGCCGACAAGCTCCTTGAATGGGCGATGGAGCGCGCCGAAGAGCGCCAGCGACGCCGCAAACAAAAAGAAATCAATCGCAAGTCCGCGACGACCAAACTCCGTCTACCCGGCAAGCTCGCCGATTGTTCTGAACGCGGCCCTGAAGGCACGGAAATCTTCCTCGTTGAGGGCGACTCTGCTGGTGGGTCTGCGAAACAGGCACGTGATCGCAAGACCCAGGCAATCCTTCCACTCCGCGGCAAAATTCTAAATGTTGCAAATGCGTCGGAAGATAAGATCAGAAACAACAACGAAATTAGCGATATGCAGCTCGCCCTTGGTGTAAAGCTCGGCGCAAGTTTCTCAGAGGACGATCTGCGATACGAACGTATTGTTATCATGACTGACGCGGACGTAGACGGCGCGCATATTGCTGCTCTGCTAATCACTTTCTTCTTCAAAAAGATGCCGGGACTGATCCAATCAGGCAGGCTCTACCTTGCTATGCCGCCGCTCTATAAGCTCGCGAGCAAAGGCAAGACCGTCTACGCGATGGACGATGAGCACCGGGAAATTCTATTGCAGTCAGAGTTCAAACCGAACCAGAAAGTCGACATGATGCGCTTCAAAGGCCTCGGTGAAATGAACCCTGCGCAGCTCAAAGAGACGACCATGAATCCGGCGACACGCACACTCGCCCGGATAACACTGCCGGACAGCATTGATGAACTTACTGAATTAAAGCCGGCAGAACTGGTTGATACGCTCATGGGCAAAAAAGCAGAGCACAGATTCCGCTTTATTCAGGAAAATGCACAATTCGTGCAGGAACTAGACATCTAGTTTGCGAAGAAGCGTTTCTTATCAAGGTTCTTCTAGGCGACTATCTTCCAATCGCGACAGATGTAGGCGAGCCTCCTAAATCAGCTGCGTAACGCGTAGGATTTGCAAGCCAGCCCGATTATAGCGTGACACCAAAATGTCACGCCTGTTGCGCTTCTGCTGCAGAGGTTTGACACACGTTCCGGCAAGCTTATGTTGCGCGAAAAGCGGCGGGGGCTGCTGGGAAGAACTGGATTCGCATGACTTTTGATGAACTTGGTCTTGGGCCAAATGTGCTAAAGGCAGTCAACGATGCCGGTTATGATACGCCGACGCCAATTCAGGCCCAGGCAATTCCGCATGTGATTGCGGGCGGTGATGTTACAGGGATCGCCCAGACGGGTACGGGTAAAACAGCTGCCTTTGTGCTTCCTATGATTCACAGATTGGCCCGGGGGCGCGCCCGCGCGAGAATGCCTCGCTGTGTGATACTTGCACCAACACGAGAACTGGCTGCTCAGGTCGCTGAGAACTTTGAAATCTACGGAAAGCATCTGAAGCTCTCCATGGCACTGCTCATTGGCGGAGTAAGTTTCAAGGATCAGGACAGAAAACTCACAGCAGGCGTTGATGTTCTCATCGCGACGCCCGGGCGACTGATGGATCAGTTTGAACGCGGCAAACTTCTCCTCACAAATGTGGAATCGCTGATCATTGATGAAGCTGATCGCATGCTGGACATGGGGTTCATTCCGGACATTGAAAAAATCTGCAAGCTGATCCCTTCTAAGCGCCAAACACTGCTTTTTTCAGCCACCATGCCGAAAGAAATCGCAAACCTCGCGCAAAAGTTTCAGAGAGATCCAATGCGTATCGAAGTGTCTCGCCCGACCGAGACCGCCTCAACGATCACGCAACATGTCGTGAAACTTTCTACAAATGACGCCAAAGCGAAACGGACAACTCTTCGCCGGGTCATCGAAAGTTGCGAGGTCCAGAACGGGATCGTGTTTTGCAATCGAAAGCGCGAAGTCGACGTCGTCACCAAGTCTCTTTCAAAACACGGCTTTGACGCAGCGGCCATTCATGGCGACCTGCCACAGGCATACCGGTCTGAAACGCTGCGCAAATTCCGCGATGGAGAACTCAAGCTTTTGGTCGCATCTGATGTGGCGGCCCGCGGGCTCGACATTCCCGAAGTCTCGCACGTGTTTAACTTTGCACCGCCGCCAAAAGATGAAGATTACATACATCGGATCGGGCGTACTGGGCGGGCGGGCCGAACAGGTGAGAGCTACACAATCGTCACGCCTGAGGATGAGAAGTCCTGGGGATTCGTTGTGAAGATGATCGGCAAGGAGCCTGAGCCCTACATGCCGGAAGGTCTTGAAGAGGAACTGAGCTCACTTCCACAAGACAGTGACAGGAACCACAAGGGAAAACGTCGCGGCAGCCGAGGGCACGATTCCAAACCTCACAATAGAGACAGCGATAGAGCGCCTCGCAATGACAAAGAAGCACGAAAGCCATCGAGAAAACGCGACCAGTCCGAAGATAGATTTGCACTTGAGCCGGCTGAAGACGGGGTCAAAGGATTTGGGGATAATATACCCGATTTCTTGAAACGCTAATTCCCGCTAATCGTCTAACTTCGTAATTTTGCCGCGAAGCGCCTTTATTTCCCCTCGCTTTTTCTTCGCATTGATGCGGCGGCGTACCGCGCCTGCTCCAGGCCTAGAAGCAATGCGCTTTTTACGTGTTCTCATCGCCGCTTCAACGATGCCTTTAAGGCGTTTTCGCGCTGTTTCACGGTTTTGCAATTGACTGCGGTGCGTGCTTGCCTCGACGATTATATCCCCGTCTTTGGTTAGCTTTTCGCCGAGATTTCGCGCAATTCGCGCTTTGATAGCTGCTGGTAAAGACGATGCACGCACGTTCCAGCGCAACTGGACGCTTGATGATACCTTATTAACGTGTTGGCCTCCGGCACCTCCAGCGCGGATGAATTTCTCGCGTAATTCCCATTCAGGAATTACCAAGTCTTCGGAAAGTCGAATACCATCGAACTGGGCCATTGGATCAACATGTACAGCTTGTTCAGCTAGAATTCATGGGGCTTTATTAATACTTTCTAAGAGTTCGGGCGAATTCCCGAAGCAGCCAGCGAGAGGATCTCGCACCATGAAGCTATTAAAGTCTCCTGTAAAACTGGCAGCGATTGCAGCGCTGCTCGCCACTATTTCCGTTCCGATGGCGACCGCCCAAGGCAATGATCGCCGAGGCGAACGGGTTGATCGCGGACATAATTTTATTGCGAACATGCGCAATGGCGATGGGCCGCGCGGGGATCGGCCGCGTGGTGAGCGTCCGCGAGGAGATCGCGGTCATAGACCGAGAGGTGACAGAGGCCACCGCCCAGAGGCCACCGCCCGAGAGGCGATAGAGGACACCGGCCGAGCGGAGACAGAGGTCACAGACCCCGCGCGCACAACAATCATGTAAGACCGCGCCATCACAACCATGTCCGTCCGCGCAACAGGCATTATGGTCAATTCAATCACCACAGACCGCGCAATTACCGACACAATCGCTATCACCGCCCGCGTCATCACCGACCGAACTACTATTACTCACACCACCACCGACCACGTTACGTGCGTCCCAGATATTATGCGCCGAGATACTACACGCCGCGCCATGCCTATCGACCGCGTTACCATGTTGGAGGGTATTATATCTTCAACGATTACAGCCGTGTGATCTACGATTATCACACTTATGGTCTCTATGACCCGCCGCATGGATATCACTGGGTTTATGATCATGATCGCCAGGATGCGATACTCGCATCCGTCGCGACAGGCGCGATTATCGGTCTCGTGATCGGCGCTCTATCCTACTAAATCAAGAACTTAGCCAATTTGGAGGCAGCGAATTCACCGCTGCCTCTTTGTTTGTACGAATGTCGTTAATTCTCTCGCCGGAAGAGATTCACCTTCCCTTCACGAATTAAGCGCTTAAATTAGAGGTGCAGAGCAAGATTCGCGCTGCGTTGTTTTTAACAGTTGAAAGGAGGTGATCCAATGTCGAGTGAGAAACCAGGTGAGGCCATTGGGTCTGTGAGAGTTGGTGACCGCGTGGAGCAGCCTCTGCGCGCGTGCTAATTCGAACATCCGGATTTTCCGAAGATCCAAGAGCCAAACCGGCTCACGGAGGCCGCCCCATGAGGGCGGCCTCTTTGCATTTGAGACGGGGCTCGTCGCCGGAGGCTAGCGTTACGGCGCTCCCACATTGCTACTGACAGCTACAAGATACTTCTGAATTGCCGTCACCGTTTTCTTTGAGGCTTGTCCGCAAAAGGGTTTTTAGGCTGGCGGACCATCAAGCGTATGGGCGTACCTTGCATATCGAATGCCTCCCGTATGCCGTTGACCAAATAGCGCTTGTATTGCTCGGGCATCTGTTTGCCGCGCGAGGCCATCATCACAAATGTCGGCGGACGTGCTTTGAGCTGGGCGATATATCTTGGCTTGATCCTTTTGCCATGAACAGATGGTGGAGGGTGGCGCTCAATTGTATGACGAAGCCAGCGATTTAGATCGCCCGTTTTTACGCGCGCCGTCCAGTTTTCGTAGGTTCGCGTGACCGCTGGCATTAGGCGCTCAGTGCGCTTGCCTGTCAGTCCGGAAAGCATCACCAGTTCCGCGCCGCCCGCATTTGGAAGAAGCCGTGATGCTTTATCACGAAGTTCTCGTGCGCGCTCATCCGGATTACTCACAAGATCCCATTTTGAAATAACCAGCACCAGTCCGCGTCCTTCACGAATTGCGAGATCTGCGATTTGCAGGTCCTGCTTTTCGAAGGCATCGTCAGGATCCATTACGAGCGCAATAATATCGGCATACTTCAGCGATCTGACAGTTTCACCTGTCGACATCTTTTCAAGCCGTTCCTGCACTTTCGCTCGTTTTCGCAGACCGGCCGTATCGACCAGGCGAATTTCGCGCCCTTCCCAAACCCATTTAACGGTGACGGAATCCCGCGTGATGCCTGCTTCTGGTCCGGTCAACAGACGGTCTGACTGCAGGAGCTGGTTAATCAGCGTGGATTTTCCAGCGTTTGGCCGACCAACGATTGCTAACCGGATGGGCTTCGTCGCTGCAGCGGCTTTGGCTTCTTCCGCAGCCTGCGCCTCAGCATTGTCATCAATGCCAGCAGCCTGAAGCGCTGCGCTAAGAGCTTCTTCGGAAAGATCAGGATTGTCCACGTCAATTGCTTCAAGCCGCTCAAGGATCCCTTGATTGAACCCCTCACTTCCCTCTTCCACTTCATCGAGCATTGCAGCTTCAAAGGCCTCTTCGCCGAGAACCTCTCGGATAGCTTGATAGAGTTCTGCCATGCCTTCGCCATGCTGAGCAGACAGACCAACTGGCTCTCCAAAGCCCAGCGCATACGCTTCCATCAAGCCGTTACTCCCGGCGCGGCCCTCGGCTTTGTTTGCCGCAAGCACGACTGGCATATTGGCGCGGCGCAGCACCTCTGCAAAGCGCTCATCCATGGGCGTCACACCCGCACGAGCATCAATCAGGAACAGGGCGAGCTCGGCTTCGGCAATCGCAACCTCAGTTTGCGCGCGCATGCGAGATTCTAATGAGTCGTCATTGACGTCTTCGTACCCCGCCGTATCGATGAGCAGTAAGGGCAGATCCGCCAAACTTCCCGGCGCTTCTTTTCGGTCTCGCGTCACGCCAGGTTGATCATCAACAAGCGCAAGCTGTTTTCCCGCAAGCCGGTTAAATAGCGTGGACTTACCGACATTCGGTCGTCCGACAATTGCAAGCTTTAACGGCATGTGATTACGCGCTCCAATACTGGCGAAGCACGCCGCCTACCACATCTGTTAGCGAATAGCGATTAGCTTCGCATCATCCGTAAGGACGAGAATTTTGCCACTCGCCGCAATTGGCTCAATAAAGACCGGAGACTTAAGATTAAGACGAGCAACTTCAGTGCCCGTTTGCGGATCGAGCGCTATGAGTTCCCCGGTTGAAGACGCAACGACGACGCGATTAGACGCGATGAGCGGTCCAGAATATGTGATTTTGTTTTTACGTTTCTTCGCGTTTTCATATTCTTCAAGCTGCGTCACCCAAAACACACCGCCTGTTTGGGCCTGAAGCGCTACAATCTGGGCTTCTGTGCTAGATAGAAAAAGATAATCTCCTGCAACTGCGGGAGCTTGAACAGACCCTACGGGTTGCGCCCAAAGGCGATTGCCAGAACGTCCATCAATCCCGGTTAACAAGCCTGACTGACTTGCCGCATAAACCACACCTGCCGACAGAACAGGGCGCGACGACACATCATTAATCGCCGAAATTGGTGTGAAGCGACCAGCGCGGCTGAGGGCATCTGTCCAGAGCCGCCGGCCATTTGTCGCCAAATAGGCGATCACCTCGCCTGACGAAAACGGCGCAACCACCAGGTCTTCCACAGCTGCTGGGCTCGGACTGCCGAGTACGCGCGCTGTTTCAGCAATCGCTTGGTCCGACCAAAGAACGTTCCCCGTGGCCAGATCAAAAGCGAAGACTTCGTTATTGTTCGATGTCGCGAAGACCTTGCCATTCTTGATCGTTGGCGAGCCGGTCATCGGCGCAGACATATCGGTGCGCCATAACTCGGCTCCATTTGTGGCATCGAGCGCCGCAACAAAGCCGAAGCCGCTAGCAACAACGAGCGTCCCGTTCTCAATGGCAAGACCGGCACCATTTCCGGTTTTGTCTCGTCTTTGCCCTGAAGAGAGCTCTTGTGACCAATTCCGTGCGCCTGTCTCAAGATTGAAAGCGCGAATGGTTTGGCCTGCATCAACGACGTAAACAGTCGAAGCGTCTGTCACTGGTGGGGCAGCAAGCGCCGATTTGCGGTCTGTGCCTTCTCCGGCATTAACGCGCCAGGCAATCTCAAACGCATCGCCGGCCTGAACATGTCCGATTACTTTCGAGGGAACCTTGCCGGTTTGCGACCACGCATCAACAGGTTCGGCGGCTGGCAGCTCAATTGGGGTTGCCGCTAACTCTGGATTCGCCTCAAGAACCTCATCTTCAAGCACCATCGCGATGCGGCCAGCCTTATCTTCAGCCTCTTTTTCATCTGAGTTGCCGCCCCCCAAGCCCGGAAGCGACGGCAAAGATGAGCATGAAACGAGCGCAAGAGCGGCTAATGCAAGTGTCAGATTTGATACAGTCGGTCGGGTCATTGGCCGGCCTCTTCTTCAGGATTTTCAATTTCGGAGTCGGGTGATTCTAGATCAGGTGTCGCCGGCTCGGGCTCGGGATCCGCTGCGGGTATGGGAATTACAGCTAGGGCCGCTTCAGCACGAGAGATGACACCGGGAGGCGCACCGGGGAAAACTTGCAAAAGCGCAAAGTCTTCGCGCGCCTTCGCATAATTTCCCTCTTCATAAGCTTTCGCAGCCATCAGCTCCAAGGCGAGCGCGCCGATCGCACTTTGTTCTTCCAGAGCCCCAGCCAGCTTTTGTTCTAGTTCTGCCAGCGTTAGCGAGTCCGCGGCGAGATATGCACCCTTTAAGACGGCGATCTTGGCAAAAGGGTCGTCGCTGGCCGCATTAACCGCAAGCGCGCTTGCAGCCCCGGCTTTATCTCCGCCGCCTTCCAACCGGGTCTGCGCGAGATAATGGGATGCGAGGGGGGCGAGATCAGACCCGTCTGTAACGATCTGAGAAAACAGCTCTTCGGCTTGCGAATATTCACCATCGGCTAGCGCAGCGCGCGCTGTTTCGAACTTTTCGACGCGCGCTTCCTGAGCATTGCTCGCGCTCATCTTTCGGTACTCGTTTACCGCGACAGCCGCCACGATAAGCGCGCCTATCAGATAAACTACCCAGCCATACTTTTCCCATCTCTGGGTCCATTTATCCTGGCTCAGGCCTTCTTCAACTTCTTCGAATACGTCGCTCAACTGCCGCGCACTCCACTACTCTTTTGATTCCGGGCGACACTAGCCCTGCCCGGTCCTGCCTGCAACGCGATATAGCCGTTAGGATGTCGGTTTCTTTAACTGATAGGTCTCTTTAGTCGACGGAAAGGCCCGTGCGCGCACGTCCTTGGCGTAATCTGCTATGGCTTTGGCGATTTCTGCCTTCTGATCGCCATATTTGCGCACAAATTTTGGAACCCAATCAAACAGGCCAAGCATATCCTCCGTGACAAGGATTTGCCCATCGCAGGCGGATGACGCACCAATTCCAATGGTTGGACAGCTAACAGACTCGGTTATTTCCACAGCAAGCTCTTCTGCAACGCCTTCCACGACGATTGCAAACGCACCCGCCTCATCCGCAGCTTTCGCCTCTTCCAGCGCCCGAGACCATCCAGCACCGGTTCTGCCTTTCGCGCGAAATCCGCCATCCACATTGACTGCCTGCGGGCGCAGTCCGACATGCCCCATAACTGGCACGCCTCGCGCGACCAGGTGTCGAATCTGATCTGCAGCATAGGTCCCGCTTTCAATTTTTACAGCGTGACAACCAGTTTCCTTCATAATGCGCGCAGCATTTAAAAAAGCCTGATCGGAATTGGTTTCGTAAGATCCGAAAGGCATGTCGACGACAACCATGGCCTGCTTCGCCGTGCGCATTACTGCCTGCCCGTGCAGGATCATCATTGCCATCGTCACACCCACGGTCGATGGGAGGCCGTGAACGACCATTCCGACACTGTCGCCGACGAGTAGCACATCACAATGCGGATCGAGGATCTCGGCCATAGGCGCAGTGTAAGCGGTCAAACAGACAAGCGGCTCTCCGCCCTTTGCAGCGGCAATATCTTTCACCGTTTTTTGCCGTGTTTGGGTTTGGGCAGACATTATGCAGATCTTTCTATCGATTTTACTGTCACATCGGCTGTGTTTTAGAAGAGGTCAAGGCGCGGAGGATTTTCTACCCGGTGCCGGGCTGCATCATCGATTGAATCGAAACCGTGATGGCGCTACGACTAAATTTGCAAATGCAAGAATATCGGGAGGAAATCAATGAAAACACGCGCCGCTGTCGCCTTCGAAGCGAAGAAACCGCTCGAAATCGTAGAGCTCGACTTAGAGGGGCCGAAGGAAGGCGAAGTTCTGGTTGAAATCAAAGCGACCGGTATTTGCCATACTGACTCCTACACACTCGATGGCTTCGACAGCGAAGGAATATTCCCGTCTGTACTCGGACATGAAGGCGCGGGAATCGTGCGCGAAGTTGGATCCGGTGTCACATCGGTAAGACCTGATGACCACGTCATTCCGCTCTACACACCTGAATGCCGGCAATGCAAAACATGCACGAGTCAAAAGTCAAATCTCTGCTCATCTATTCGCGCGACACAGGGAAAAGGTCTAATGCCTGATGGGACGTCGCGTTTCAGCTATAAAGGCGAGACAATCTATCACTATATGGGGTGTTCGACATTTTCGAACTTTACCGTGCTGCCGGAAATTGCCGTTGCGAAGATTCGGGATGACGCGCCCTTCGATAAGGCCTGTTATGTCGGGTGCGGGGTGACGACTGGTGTCGGCGCAGTAGTAAACACAGCCAAAGTGACCCCCGGTTCTAATGTGGTTGTGTTCGGGCTTGGCGGCATCGGCCTAAACGTTATCCAAGGTGCGCGCATGGCGGGCGCGGACAAAATTGTCGGGGTCGACATCAATTCTGAAAAAGAAGACTGGGGCCGAAAATTTGGCATGACCGATTTTGTCAACGCCAAAGAGGTCGGCAATGTCGTCGAGCATATCGTCAACCTAACCGACGGCGGGGCGGACTTTTCCTTTGACTGTACGGGTAATGTCGACGTTATGCGTCAAGCGCTTGAATGTTGTCACCGGGGATGGGGAGAGAGCATCATTATTGGCGTTGCCCCTGCTGGCGCGGAAATCGCAACACGGCCGTTTCAGCTCGTGACTGGACGGGTTTGGAAAGGAACCGCATTTGGCGGCGCACGCGGGCGCACGGACACGCCAAAAATTGTCGATTGGTATATGGATGGCAAAATTGAGATCGATCCAATGATCACGCACACTTTTGCACTCGAAGACATCAACAACGCCTTCGATCTTATGCATGAAGGCAAAAGCATCAGAAGCGTCGTCGTATATTAATGACCTTGGAAACCCTCTCGATAAACCGTTCGCATGGCGGCGCGCAGCATGTTGTGAAGCACGCCTCATCGTCTACCCAAACAGACATGACGTTCTCAGTCTTTGTGCCTGAGCGCCCCGCGGGAACAATGCTCCCTGTGCTTTGGTTCTTATCAGGCCTCACCTGTACGCATGCCAATGTGACGGAAAAAGGGGAATACCGCGCCGCATGTGCCACGCATGGGATGATCTTCGTGGCACCTGACACAAGTCCGCGCGGCGAAGGCGTTCCGGATGATGCTGAAGGTGCGTATGATTTCGGGCTCGGTGCAGGCTTTTATGTCAACGCAACCGAGGCACCCTTCTCCCGGAACTACCGGATGCGCGACTATATCGAAAAAGAACTTGCCGGCATTGTTGCAGAAAATTTCCCTGCCGACCTTGGCCGTCAAGGCATTACGGGCCATTCCATGGGTGGCCATGGAGCGCTCACGATCGGACTGCGAAATCCAAATGTGTATAAATCCGTTTCTGCATTTGCCCCGATCGTGTCACCGCTTAATTGCCCCTGGGGTGAAAAAGCCCTCACCGGTTATATCGGTGAGAATAGAAGGAATTGGCGGGAATATGATGCTTGCGCGTTGATTGAAGATGGCGCGCGCGTTTCAGACATGTTGATTGATCAAGGGACCGCCGACAATTTTCTCAAGTCTCAGCTGAAGACGCAACTTCTGGAGGATGCGTGCGCTGCGGCGGGACAACGTGCAACGATCCGCATGCAGGAAGGCTACGATCATTCATACTATTTCATCTCAACCTTTATGGCCGAGCATATCGCCTGGCATGCGGAGCGGTTGAACTTATAGGAAAGAATGAGTGTTCCGCCTGGCAGGGGCAGCAGGACTCGAACCCGCGACCCTCGGTTTTGGAGACCGATGCTCTACCAACTGAGCTATACCCCTTCAGGCGAATTGGTCATCTGCCTGAAAACGCTGCGCGCCGCAAGGGAGGCGGCTGATTCCGTGCACCCTAAATCGCCGTGAACGTTGGAAAATCACGCTTCTCAGCGATCGCAAATTAGTGATAAGCAAAGCGGGATTTGCCCGCATGACCACCCATACCGCGCTGGAGCTTGAAGAAATGAAAGAAAAAGTTCGGCTGTTGCCCCCCGATGAGCGGATCGATGCGGTTGGTCATCGAAGCTATATTGGCGGCCATGATCCAGAAACCTGGTACGCGATCGGCCGGCTTCAGTATCACTATCTGGTATCAAAGGGTTTAAGACCCAATCACGTATTCCTAGATGTCGCTTGCGGGTCTCTGCGACTTGGACAGTATTTGATCCCCTATCTTGAAACCGGAAACTATTTCGGACTGGAAGGCGAAGAAAAACTTGTACAAGCTGGATTAGAACATGAGTTTGAAGCCGGCATTATAGAATTAAAACAACCGCGCTTCGCAATTAATTACGATTTCGACGTTACGGCTTTGGGAAGTTATGATTTCGCGATGGCGCAATCGCTGATCACGCATTTGACGCCCGATGACACCCGGCTGTGCCTAACAAAACTCCGCACATCCTCCAAACCATCGTCTACGTTGATTTTCACCTACGTAGAAGGAGACAGCGCGAAGAATCCCGACACGCCCTCGCACGCAAATCGGCTTTGGGTCTATAGCGCAGCTGAAATCAGAGCTTTTGCTGAAAGCGCTGGCTGGTCCATTGCGGAAATTGAAGAATGGAACCATCCGCGCAATCAGCTTGCAGTTATTGCACACCCCGCCTGATAACCGGGTCAATCTCGTTACCAACAAAAAGCCCGCTCAGGTGAGCGGGCTTCTTCAATTGAGATAAGCGGCGAAGCGTGAGCTTCTGCCCGAAGCTTACTTCTTGATGCTGGACACAACACCCGCGCCAACGGTGCGGCCACCTTCGCGGATCGCGAAGCGAAGACCAGCATCCATCGCGATAGGCTGGATCAGCTCAACATCCATTTTGACGTTATCGCCTGGCATCACCATTTCGGTGCCAGATGGCAGCGTCACAACACCCGTCACGTCCGTTGTCCGGAAGTAGAATTGCGGACGGTAGTTCGAGAAGAACGGGGTGTGGCGACCGCCTTCTTCTTTCGTCAGAATGTAAGCTTCTGCTTCGAACGTTGTGTGCGGTGTGATCGAGCCTGGCGCACACAGCACCTGACCGCGCTCAACGCCGTCGCGGTCGATCCCGCGGATCAGCGCGCCGATATTGTCACCCGCCTCGCCCTGATCGAGCAGTTTGCGGAACATCTCAACACCTGTGCAGGTGGTTTTCTGTGTCTCGCGAATACCAACGATTTCGATCTCGTCGCCAACTTTCAGGACACCCTGCTCCACACGGCCGGTCACAACTGTACCGCGGCCTGAAATGGAGAACACGTCTTCCACTGGCATCAGGAACGGCTTGTCGAGCGGGCGCTCAGGGGTTGGAATATACTCATCCACAGTGCCCATCAGCTCAAGGATCTTCTCCTTGCCGATATTGTCATCGCGGCCCTCAACAGCGGCCAGCGCTGAGCCCGCCGTGATCGGAATATCATCGCCCGGGAATTCGTAAGAGGAGAGAAGCTCACGGATTTCCATTTCAACGAGCTCGAGGAGTTCCTCATCGTCGACCTGGTCAACCTTGTTCATGAACACAACCATCGCCGGCACGCCAACCTGTTTCGCCAGCAGAATGTGCTCGCGGGTTTGTGGCATCGGGCCGTCAGCTGCGTTCACAACCAGGATCGCGCCGTCCATCTGGGCCGCGCCCGTGATCATGTTCTTAACATAGTCTGCGTGGCCTGGGCAGTCGACGTGCGCATAGTGGCGGTTCTCGGTCTCATACTCAACGTGTGAGGTATTGATCGTGATCCCGCGCGCTTTTTCTTCTGGCGCGTTATCAATGTCCTCATAGGACTTCTTCTCTGCGCCGGTTGCTTCGGCCAGAACCATCGTAATCGCTGCCGTCAACGTCGTCTTGCCGTGGTCAACATGGCCAATCGTGCCAATGTTTACGTGCGGCTTAGTACGCTCAAACTTCTCCTTGGCCATCCTGCCATACTCCTTAAGTTGGGTGCCGGCATTGCCGACAAAAACGGGCAGGTCCACCAGAATAGTACCAGAGGACCAGCTTTAACCGCGGCGCATACACTGGCCCGGCCATGCTTTCAAGCCATTTTGAACTCGATTGCATTGATGGACTGTCTTGACTTTTAGCGCACAAACAGCCGATCAGGCTGACCATGGGTAAGACTGAGACATTTCAGGCGCTTCTGGCTCACGCTCAGCGCCTTCAAAGCCAGCCGCTCGCAGCGCTAGCTGCTGCACGCAGGGACAAATTTATCGATGCGTGTGGATGGTCAGTAAACCTCTCACGACAATATCTGGACACCGGTTCGAACGAGGCATTGTTTGCGTTTGGGCAGGATGCCGGCCTTAAGAACGCCATTTCGCGTCTGTTTGCAGCCGAGACTGTCAATCCTTCCGAAAATCGCCCTGCGCTGCATTGGGCGCTGCGGGCCGATGAAGAAGCAAAGGGCGAAGTGGCCGCTGTTCGCGATAGCATAAAGCCTGCTTACGCCTTTGCCGAAGAGCATGCAGGCGGAAACACGTTCAAAGCTATCGTGCACATCGGCATCGGAGGGTCTGATTTCGGACCGCGCCTCATCTATGATGCCTTCAGAGACGCTGCAAATACGAACATCACGATGCGGTTCTGCGCAAATGTGGATCCATTGGATCTGGATCGTGCCTTGTCCGGACTTGATCCGGCGACAACGCTTGTGATCGGCGTATCAAAGTCATTCGGTACAGAAGAAACACTTTACAACCTCGGCCGGGCACGCCGCTGGCTCGGCGCGCATGCTAGCGGAAACCTTGCGCTGGTAACGGCTAATCCTGAAAGAGCAAAGACGTGGGCTGACGGCGCAAGCGTTCACCTCTTTGACATGCCACTTAGCGTTGGTGGCCGGTTCTCCATGTGGTCTGCTGCGAGTCTCTGCTGCATGATCACACTCGGGCCAGATTTGTTCAGAAAAATAGCGGCCGGTGCCCACGCGATGGACACGCATGTTCAAACCGCGCCAGCTGAGAGCAATCTCGCAATCACGCTCGCACTGCTCGATTACTGGAATTCGACCGTCAGACGCCAGCCGATGCGTGTTGCGCTCGCCTATGCATCGCGTCTTCGCCTGTTGCCGACTTATCTTCAGCAGCTCGAAATGGAGTCGAATGGCAAGACCGTCGCCCCAGATGGATCAGAAATTGATGGCTCAACTGCTCCCGCGCTGTGGGGCGGAGAAGGGTCCATTGGCCAGCATTCCTATCACCAGTGGCTGCATCAGGGCGCTCAAGCCGTTCCGACTGAGTTCATTCTCGCGCTTGATGACGGAGCAGAAGAAACCGGGCAGCGCTCGCTCATCGCACATTGTCTGGCACAAGCCGAAGTGCTTGCGAACGGGCGGTCCTTTGAAACCGTTAAAGTAGAAGAGCCCGATCTGCCTGAACCTGTTGCACGCCAGAAAGTCCATGCGGGCGGGCGCCCATCCACAATGATGGTTTGTAAATCATTCGGTCCAGAAGCCTTTGGCAGCCTTTTGGCCCTGTTTGAACACCGCACATATCTGGCTGGCATTCTCTGGGGCCTGAACAGTTTCGATCAATGGGGTGTCGAACGCGGCAAGGTTATGGCCGGCCAAATCAACGCTGCGCTTGAGAGTGGTGACGCGCCAAGCGATCCGATTACATCGGCTCTGATAAAAAGCTTACGGAACTAGGCGCAGCGCTGACGACGCATCGCCGCACTGTTGCGAAGCTGGAGGAACGGACCGACTTTATCCGCGCTCATGGCACTGGCATGTAGAAAGCCCTGCACTTCGTAGCACCCAAGCTCACTGAGCACATCTTCCTGACTTGGTGTTTCAACACCAACGGCCGTAACAAAAAGATTCATAGACGTGCACAAATTGACAAGCGCACTGACGATCGACTGATCGGCATGATCGCGGTCCAAACCAGCAATAAAAGAGCGGTCGATTTTGACGCGGTCAAATGAGGCCGCTTTCAACACACCAAGCGATGATGCGTTTCCGCCGAAATCATCTATGACGATGTTCACGCCAAGATCGCTGAGCTCTGCCAGGCGGGTTTCGCTGATCACAGGGTCACTGACCAGAGTGGCTTCGGTAAATTCGAGTTCGAGGCTACGAGCACTGAAATTTGTCCGGCGCAGTACGCGCGCAAGCGTCGGCACAAACGCATCGCTGAAGAACTGAGCGGTTGATACATTCACCGCCAGCCGCAAATTAGGTGACTCTTTTTGCCAGTTTGACGCTGCATGGCAGGCGCTTTGGAAAACAAAATTTGTGAAGTCATCAACCAGATCGCACTGTTCAACAAGCGGCAAAAACTCTGCCGGAGATATCCAACCATATTTTTTAGTCTCCCAGCGAGACAGGGCTTCAAATCCCGTTACCTGCTGGCAAATCGAATTCACAAATGGCTGGTAGTGAGTTGTAATTTGCCCGCCTGCTAAAGCGCGGCGAAACAAATCTTCGCGGATATCCCGATCCAGTTTGGAGAAGCTCATAAACGACCCTTCCTCTTTTTCCCTAAGGTAGAATAAACTGATTTGACTTTCCGTTTACTAAAAACCTTGGTCGAAACTGGGCGATAGCCTTAATTATTGGATAATATGTAAGAGAGATGGCGACCCCGGCAGGATTCGAACCTGCGACCGTCGGATTAGAAGTCCGGTGCTCTATCCAGCTGAGCTACGGGGCCAATGAGTATGTCAGTGAGTCCAGGGCTGCTTACGATTTGTGGCAAAATTCTCGGCATACGATTTTACCAACCGCTTTGTTTCTCGCGCTTCTTCCACCACAAAATCCAACCCTTCGCGCTTTGCATAAGCAATCGCTTTCTCGCGCGTATCGAATTCTAGCCTCACCTGTCCATCAGTATCGTTAACGCTGGTCCAGCCCATAACGGGGTCCGTGCTACGCTTGGCATCGGATGGCAGCTCGAGCACCCAATGAGCGGTTTTAGCACGGCCAGACTGCATAGCCGACTTTGAGGGGCGATAAATCCGTGCGGTCATTGGGCAAAGCCCTCCTAACAAGAATGGTCGGAGTGGAGAGATTCGAACTCCCGACCCTCTGGTCCCAAACCAGATGCGCTACCAGGCTGCGCTACACTCCGGAACGCTTCAAATATGCTGGAGCGGCGATTGGCGCAAGCCTCAATCAGCTTTTTGGCACTCGCTTCATCAGGCGAAATAACCCATCCGCCTGCGCCACGCAGCGGCCAGAAGCAGCGACCAGCGGCGTTCTGACATGCGCAATTCCATCAGAAACAAGAACTGGCTCCGGCCGAGCTTCAACCCAAGCGCCTTTTCTAACAATATCGAGATACTCCATTGTCAGCTTTAAAGTGACTGACAATCGGCGCGTTTCACTCCACACCGCCCATGCCAGAGAACTGTCCGCAAAAGCGCTCATCATGCCACCGTGCAGGAAACCCATTCCATTGCAATGACGATCAAGTACATAGAACCCTGAGCGTAAGTCTCCGTCAGCGCTTGCTCGGAATGTCGGTCCATTGTGCAGAGTAAATGCGCCGCGTGAGTTTGTAGGAGCAAATCCGGCTGGAGGAAGTTGCTGCTGAGCCCTGTCACTCATTATTGCCGATGAGCTCGTGGCGCACGGTGTCTCCCGGCTTTATACCGAGGATGCTCGACTGCCCGCCTTTAATTTCCAGCACAAATGAGACGTTCACACCCGGCGAAATATTCCGCTCGGAAAGTGGTACAGCATTGTGCGCGATTGCCATGACTTCGCCGGAAGAGCTCAAGAATAGCAGATCGAGCGAAACCAGAGTATTGCGCATGAAAAAGTTGGGAATGCGCGCTTCGCCCAGATCGAACAGCATCCCAACATCCGCGGCCATTTCCGGCCGATGCATCATACCCGTGGAAATTTCTTCTTGCGTGGTTGCCAGCTCAACTGTGAAGGCATGCGCGGTCTCACCACTTTCGATCGTAAGCGGCGATGAATAATCGGTCTCGACAACAACCGGTTGCTCTTCCTGAGCAAAAGCGAATGCCGAGAAAACAATAGTGATAGCGACTATAAAATATTTGATCATGGAAACTGAACTAGCGAAGCTGCGCTGTTCGGGCAAGCGGCATCATCAGGGCTTCTTGATAAGAGTGACGTGCTCGCCTTTCGAGCCGCTTTCAATGCAAGCGAGTAATTTCTCGCCGGTCTCAATTTCTTCAATCCCCGCCTGACGCAGAACGACAATATGAACAAACAGATCATCAAGATTGCCAGGGCGCTGCACAAACCCATATCCGCGCGCTCGATTGAACCATTTCACGACCACTGGCTCGAAAACCTGCGCTTCGCCGGTTTCTTTTGCGATGGACCGACGTGGACGATCCATCTCAACAATGTTCACAGCCTGCCACCCGCGTTGACGGCGCAGTGCACCGCAAACAATCCGAGCGCCCTCATCGGCGGCCGTTTCACCGTATTCGCGAAGCACGGAGATGTGTAGCAAAACATCTTCCCCGATTGGCACTTCAGCGCTCTCCGGCACAATAAAGCCAAACCCCTTGACCATATCAAACCATTTCACATGGCCGATCACCCGTACGGGCTCTTCTTGTGGTTTAGCCTCTTCGTTTCGAAGTGGTTCCGTCATCAACACTCATACCCCTTATGGGCGACACTAAGCTGCTGTAACACACTTGTCACGTTATCAGTTACATTCAATGCAAAATTGTTTTGGGTGAGGACGAAATGGCACTCCCTAGGGGAATCGAACCCCTCTTTCCAGGTTGAAAACCTGGCGTCCTAACCGATAGACGAAGGGAGCGCACTGCTTCGGAAAGGGCGATATATACGTCGCTGACGGGCTAATCAAGCCGTTTTGTGCCTTATGCGGGCGCTGCGTCCATTAGCTCAAACTGCACGCGTCGGCGGCCGTTCCATTCATCGGCCTTCAAGCGCCCGACAATATGATGTTTTCCGCCGTTTATAAGCGCTGCACCAAGCGGATCATCGGCGCATCGCCAGGCAATACCGTCTATCCGTCCGCTCGAGTCTTCGGCTGCAAACCGCACATGATTTGCGCCAACGCGCCGCGCGCCAGATATGTGAACGTCTTTCAATCCGAAAACAGGTTGCGGCGCTCCCGCGCCAAATGGCCCAATTTCTTCAATTTTTTCCACGAATTCAGTCGTCGCAGCTCCAATCGACATCACGGCATCGACATCCAGCCCCCGCGCCGCTGATAGCTCAGACCGAAAGGCTGCAACATGCTCATTCAGCCAATGAGCGAAACCGGGGATATCAGCTGGATCTACGCTTAATCCGCCAGCCATAGCATGACCGCCGCCTGATATGATTATACCGTCGCGCGCCGCTGCGGCGATTGCGTCGCCAATATTTACACCGCGAACTGATCTCGCGGACCCTTTTGCCACAGGGCCAAGCCCTTCTCCCCAACCAATACAAACTGCTGGCAGATGGAATTTGTCTTTCAAACGACCCGCTATGATCCCGATAACCCCCGGGTGCCACCCTTCGCCAGCGGCTACAATTACAGATTGTTTAGAATTCTCTTCAAGCGACTTTTCAGCCTGCTTTGTCGCCTCTTCGAGGATGAGTGATTCGACAGCCTTTCGTTGATCGTTGAGCGCGTGGAGCTTTTCAGCCAGCCCGATTGCTTCTGAACGATCATCTGTTGCCAGTAACTTTGCAGCGAGCCAGGGATCACCAATACGCCCGCCTGCGTTCAGGCGCGGCCCCAGCACAAACGTCGCATGATAAACTGAATTTATCTCGCCAATTCCTGCAACGTCAGCAAGCGCGCGAATTCCTGCATTTTGTCCCGCGCTCATGATTTTGAGACCTTGTCTCGCAAACGCACGGTTCACCCCTTTCAGCGGGGCCATATCGCAAAGCGTTCCGAGTGCGGCGAGATCAAGCCATTGCATCAGGTCCGGCGCGCCGCTTTCCGGTGCTTGGCCGCGCTTCGCGGCAAGCCGGTTCATGGCTGCTGCAAAAACAAATGCTACGCCTGCACCGGCCAAGTGCCCCTGCCCCGATTTATCATCGGGGCGGTTTGGGTTCACAAGCGCTGCGCATGGGGGAAGCGCCCCTTGCATCAGATGATGATCAAGCACGATGATCGGCAAATCGATTTCTGCGGCACGGGCTAAAGCTTCTCGCGCGGCCGCTCCGCAATCAACCGTGATAACGAGTTCTGTTCCGATAGATTTCAAATGATCGAATGCTTCGGGGCTTGGACCATATCCCTCGGTCAGGCGGTCAGGGACATAGAGTCCAAGTTCCTGCCCCCAGGCACGAAAATACCGTGTCAAAATCGCTGACGCAGTTCCTCCGTCTACATCGTAATCTGCAAAACAAACGACGCGCTTTCCTGACAAAAGAGCATCCAGCGTAAGTTCGGCCGCCTTGTCCATGTCTTCAAAGCTGGACGGATCAGGAAATGTGTCTCGAAGCTTCGGCGTTAAAAATCCCGCAACCTCATCCGGCAAAATTCCTCGCCCGACTAGCAAACGCGCCAGTATGTCAGAACCATCTAGTTGCGCAGATAGGGCGCGCAGCGCACCCTCATCGACTTTTCTGAGTTCCCAGTACCGGTCACACAACGACCGGCCAACATCCAACAAATACCGGCCGGCAGGATCAGACATGCGCGCGCTAAGTATTGCGGCGCGAAAGAACTTTCCGCACCATTCCGTCAGCAGAGCTCATCACCAAGGTGTGCGTGTATACGTGGCCATTTTCGAAGCGCACACCATCAACGAGCCCGCCATCTGTCACGCCGGTGGCGACAAATACGGTTTCGCTTGATGCCATTTCATGCAGATCATACTTGCGGTCGAAATCCGTTATGCCTGTCCGTGCTGCACGTTCGCGTTCATCATCATTACGGAAAACAAGCCGTGACTGCATTTGCCCGCCAATACATTTGAGCGCAGCAGCGGCGAGAACGCCCTCCGGCGCGCCACCTTGGCCGAGGTAGATATCAATACCCGTCGCTTTATCGGTCGTGTTTATTACGCCTGCCACATCTCCATCGCTAATCAGCGCAACCCGGCACCCCAATGATCTCAAATCGCTTAGAATTTCAGCATGACGCGGGCGATCGAGAACACAGGCTGTCACGTCTTTAGGATCAACACCTTTCGCTTTGGCAATCGCTTTAACATTGTCTGACGGAGAAGCGTCGAGATCGATGATTCCCGGCTCATAGCCGCCGCCAATAGCAATCTTATCCATATATGTATCTGGAGCATGAAGCAGGCCTCCGCGGGGCGCAACCGCCAGCACTGCGAGTGCATTTGCCATAGCTTTCGCCGTGAGAGTCGTGCCCTCTAGCGGATCTAACGCGATATCAATTCCCGGACCAGACCCAGTGCCGACTTCTTCACCAATATAAAGCATTGGAGCTTCGTCGCGCTCGCCTTCACCAATAACGATACGACCTTGCATCTCGACAGCATTCAGCGCCGTGCGCATCGCATCGACCGCCGCCTGGTCCGCTTGCTTTTCATTTCCGCGCCCTACCTCATGAGACGCCGCGATCGCTGCAAGTTCGCCTACACGCACCATTGCATCAGCGATGCCTGGCACCAGGATACTATCGGTCATTAAACCCCCTTTATTTGCGCGAATGGCAATTTCAGAATCGTTACTATTTAGACTTCGGTCTCGATACGGATTAGTCGCGGCGCGTCAACGCTTGTCTCCAATTCGGCTAGACGTGAGACAGCGCTGTCAATTTCCGCTCGACTACAAACATGCGTGACAATCGCGATTGGAGCCGCCCCGTCCTCATCTGCAGAGTCCTGAAGCAGCTTGTCTACAGACACCCCTGCGCCTGCAAGCGTTTCCGACAAACTCGCCAAAGCGCCTGACTGATCTGCAAGGCGGGCGCGGAGAAAAAATGCCGAACGCTCATCATCGGCGCCAGACACAAATGGACGGCGCATATCAGAGCCGCTGCGACCAAATGCCGGACGCACTCCAGGTCGAAACAGTTTTGCAACATCCCCCATCACGGCGCTCGCGGTCGGACCCGCGCCAGCTCCTGGTCCGGTGAGTGTAACAGCTCCCAGCGGATCGCCTTCGATACGAACCGTATTGAGTGAGCCGTTTACGCGTGCGAGTGGATGGTCAATCCCGAGCGCCATCGGAGCCACGCGGCACACAACGCCCTCTTCCGTTAACACACCCTCGGCAATCAATTTGACCCGGTATCCGAGACGGTCTGCCAATTTAAGGTCGAGAAGTTCGATTTCATCGACGCCTGACACACTTACCCGTGAGAAATCGAGATCTCCGGAAAATGCAATTGCTGACAATATGGCCGCCTTGTGAGCGGCGTCCATTCCCGACACGTCAAGCGTTGGATCTGCCTCTGCATAGCCGAGACGTTGTGCCTCATCGAGCACATCTTCGTAGGATCGATTTCCTTTGAGCATCTCGGTTGTCAGGAAGTTGCATGTGCCATTCAAAATACCGGAAACGCGGCGCACCTCAATTCCAGACAGCGAATCCCTCAGAACACGAACAACTGGTATGCCGCCGGCAACCGCAGCCTCAAACAGCAAATCGACGCCTTGCTCTTCGGCGAGTTTTGCGAGTGCCAATCCGTGCTCGGCAATCAGCGCCTTATTCGCAGTTACAACCGGTTTGCCGGCTCGCAAGGCAGCCTCGACTGCCACTTTGGCCGGGCCATCTGATCCACCGATCAACTCGACGAACACATCCACTTCGTCATGAGTAGCAAGCGCTGCTGCGTCGTCAAACCACTCATAGGGCGTTATATCGACTGGGCGATTCCGACCTTTCGAGCGCGCTGTCACGCCCGTTACGGAAACACGCCCCGGAAGCCGAAGCCGCTCTTGGCGCTCAACAAGATCGATTAAACCGCATCCAACATTGCCGAGACCGGCTATACCCAATTTCAAAGGCCCCACGCCCTCATCCTCTCTTTTCTAAATTATTCAGCGGCTGCTTGCGCACTCACGCCGCGCTTTTCCATAAATTTGCGGATATTGCGAGCCGCTTGGCGAATACGCTGTTCATTCTCGACCAGTGCTATTCGAACATATCCTTCGCCCTGCTCACCAAATCCTGTACCCGGCGCGACCGCCACATGCGCTTCCTCGATAAGCTGCATTGTAAAATCAAGGCTTCCCGCGTCGCGGAATATATCCGGGATCGGAGCCCAGGCGAACATACTGGCCGCCGGAGATGGAACGTCCCACCCAGCGCGCGTGAAGCTCTCAACCAGCACATCTCGTCTGGAACGATAGATCTCGCGCGTTTCATCCACGCAATCTTGAGGCCCATCAAGCGCGGCAGCGGCGGCGACCTGTATCGGCGTATACGCTCCGTAGTCGAGATACGATTTTACCCGCGCAAGCGCGGAGACGAGTTGCTCATTTCCAGCGACAAAACCCACGCGCCACCCTGCCATGGAATATGTCTTAGACATCGTCGTGGTCTCCACGGCAATATCCTTGGCACCTTCAACCTGAAGAATAGATGGCGTCGGACCCTCGAAATAGATTTCATTGTAAGCAAGATCAGACAGGATCCAGATGTTGTGTTTTTTCGCAAACGCCACGGCTTCTCGGTAGAAGTCCAGGTCGCATACGGCTGCCGTCGGATTTGAGGGGTAGCATAGCACCATAGCCGTTGGCGCGGGATTACAGAATTTGATGGCACGCGAGAGGTTCGATAAATATTGCTCAGGCGTTTGCGCAGGAACCGGCTTGATCGATGCACCAGCAATAATGAACCCGAAATGGTGAAGCGGATAGGACGGGTCTGGCGCAAGAATGATGTCGCCAGGTGCACTAATGGCCTGAGCGAGATTTGCGAACCCTTCTTTTGATCCGAGCGTGACGATAACTTCGCGATCCTTGTCGACCTCCACATCCCAGCGGCGCTTGTAATAGTCCGACACGGCGCGGCGCAGCCCACGAATTCCGCGTGATGCTGAATAACCATGAACATTTGGACGCTGCGCTGTTTCGATCAGCTTGTCGACGATGTGTTTTGGAGTCGGCAAATCGGGATTGCCCATGCCGAGATCGATAATATCTGCCCCGTCAGCGCGAAGGGCCGCTTTCTTTCGATTTACCTGCTCAAAGACGTAGGGCGGGAGTCGGCGAATTTTGTGAAAATCAGGAGCCATTTTGCTCTCTCAGGTCCGTCTAGGTCAGCGCTCTTCTGCGCGTTTGAATTTTTCTTTAATGCGGTCAACATCGGAAGGCTTCAAAAATAAATCTCGATCTGTGCCTGTCGGCGCGGGGCCGCTGCGCGCGAGTTTCGCAATGAGCTCAGCTTTCAGCGCACGAACTTCAACATCGGTTGTCACGGGTGTTGTCGCGCGCGGATGGGTCGAGAACAATTTACGTGCTTTCGCGACGTCTCTCCGCGATAATCTGATTGATCGGTTTGAACCTCTGAGTTCTTCAGCGGACAAAGCCGGCATTGAGCCAAGATTCGGATACCCTTCCCCGACAATCTCTGTCTTCGCTGAATCGTACCATTCGGGTGCTTCAGCCGCCGCTTGCCTGGCTTTATCAAAAGAGTTTGCGCACCCGGTTATGAGCAAAAGCGAGAGTACCAAAGCAATGTATTTCATGGGATTTACGCCTCTTTGACTCGCTCGAACGTCTTCTATTCTCTACTCTTACCGGTGTTTGTTCGTGTGTCGAACCCTTGATTCGCTCAAGGACCCTTACAAACCGGTTTCCTCATCCAGCCCCAAAACTATGTTCAAATTCTGAACAGCTGCGCCCGATGCCCCTTTTCCAAGATTATCATATCGCGCGATCAGGCGAGCCTGCTCATCATTTCCGCAGACAAATATATCCAGATGATTGGTGCCATTTCGAGCTTCAGGCTCGATATTTCTCAGCCGCTCGGCGTCCGAAAGCGGCAGGACATGGATAAATCGGCTATCTTCATAAGCTGTCGTTAGAACATCGTGAAAGCTTGCCAAGCTTAGTTTCTTGGGCAGAGACCAAAGGGCGAGTGGCACTTCGCAGATCATGCCTTGGGCATAGTCGCCAACAGCCGGTGTAAAAACAGGCGGATGGGTCAAACCCGAATACGCACGCATTTCAGGTAAATGTTTATGGGTCTGACCAAGCGCGTAAGCCCGGTAAGGCTCTGCGCCGGCTTCAAACTCGGCGATCATCCCCTTTCCGCCGCCCGAATATCCAGACACACCGTTATAAGTGACGGGATACTCCTTTGGAACAAAGCCCGATTTAACCAAGGGGCGCATAATCGCGATGAAGCCGGTTGGATAACACCCCGGATTGGAGATGCGCTTGGACGATTGGATCGCTTTGCGCTGGATTTGCGCCATTTCCGGCATGCCATATGTCCAACCTTCGCTGACCCGGTGTGCAGAACTCGCATCGATAATTGAGACATCGGGATTGTTGACCAATTTTACAGCGTCGCGTGCCGCTTGATCTGGAAGACACAAGATCACGACATCGACCGAGTTCATCATCCTGGAGCGCGCATCTGCATCCTTGCGTTTTTCTGGATCAATCGAGATCAACTCAAGATCACTGCGTCCAGCCAGACGCTCACGGATTTGAAGACCAGTCGTTCCTGCTTCGCCGTCGATGAACACTGTAGGTTTGGACATCTCTTATTCCTCAACACAAAACGGGCGTTCCGTTTCCGAAACGCCCGCCTGAAAAAACTCTTTTATTTCGTGCCTAGCGCTTCGAGAACTGGAAGCTACGACGGGCTTTCGCCTTACCGTACTTCTTACGTTCAACCGCGCGCGGGTCACGTGTCAGGAAGCCATGCGGCTTAAGGACTGGGCGAAGCGATGGTTCGTAAGCAACGAGTGCGCGAGAGATGCCGTGACGAATGGCACCGGCCTGTCCGGAAAGACCTGAACCTTTAACCGTGCAAACCACATCAAATTCGGTGCGGCGTTCAGCGGCAAGCAATGGCTGCTCGATAATCATGCGAAGAACCGGGCGCGCGAAGTATTGCTCCTGATCCTTGCCATTGATTGTGATTTTTCCCGAACCCGGCTTGATCCAAACACGCGCGGTCGCCTCTTTCCGGCGGCCCGTGCCGTAAGCGCGCCCTTGCGCATCGATTTTTGGCTCAGCCGTGATGACTGGAGCTGCCGTACCTTCAGGCGCGCCTTCCAGCGTGCCGAGATCTTCGAGGGATTGTGCAGTATCTGACATGAATTATGCCGCTTTCTTATTTTTGCGGTTCATCGCAGCGTAATCAACGGTTTCCGGAGATTGTGCTTCGTGAGGGTGCTCTGAGCCAGCGTAAACGCGAAGCTTGGAAAACTGCTTACGCGCTAGCGAGCTTTCTTTGGGCATCATACGCTTAACAGCCTGCATCAGAACGCGCTCCGGGAAACGGCCATCAAGCAGCTTCTCTGGCGTTGTCGACTTGATCCCGCCCGGGTGACCTGTGTGACGGTAGTAAGTTTTATCTTTGCGCTTATTGCCGGTGAAAACGGCTTTTTCAGCGTTGATAATGACGACGTGGTCGCCGGTGTCGATGTGCGGTGTAAAGTCGGGACGATGCTTGCCGCGCAGGCGCTTTGCAACGTATGAGGCAAGACGGCCAACGACAACGCCTTCGGCATCGATGATGATCCACTTGTTCTCTACGTCGTGAGGTGCGTTATAGGTTTTCATTGCTCTTTCGCTTTAGAGCCCTTCAACTGGAGTTTTCGCATGAAATTCGAAGTGCGCCCCTTAAGCGCCCGTGCACGCGTTGTCAACGCAATGCTTGCGTTTGGCCTGATATTCGGCGTTTCCGCCTGTTCTGGGGGAGAACCCGAGCCTGAGCCCGTTGTGGAAGCGCCTAAAGCAAGCCCGGGACAAATCTATGAACTTTCAGCCGTCTGGAGCACGAATGCGCTCGAAAAACCCGCAGCTGATATAACGCTATCTGGCGGACTATCGCCGTTCCTAGCCGTTGCCTATCAAGGCGGAGGTCTGCAATTGTTCGATCTCGACGGTGAAAAAGTATCAGAAGTTGCACCTTATTCGCTTCGACAGCTCACTAGCGGTTACGAAATCGACATCGATGGTGCGCGTCTGAGCATTTTTCTTGGCGTAAATGAACGAGCAGAGCTCCATGCTTATGTCTACGGCGAGGGTCTGGTCGCCCCGGTTGAAGTACAGATTGGCTCAAACCTCCTGATTGATGTCGCTGGCGCATGTCTGGCGCCCGCAACTGGCGACGACGGCAGGCTGCTAAGTGTTGGATATTGGAAAACGGGGACCAAGGAATTGCTGACATTCCCCGTAAAAGCCGAAAACGGCGAGTTTGACTGGATTGACGATGCCAGCCTGCAGGAGCATGCAGAAAGCATAACGGCCTGCGAATTCTCCGGCGGAACCGCAATTCCCTTTTCTGGAACCGTTGCCGATGCGGCTATTCTGGACAGGGAAGGATATTCAGGTCTGATTACGCTGCAACAAACTGGTGCCCTTCAAGCAAGAACCGGGTCGCCGGCGCAGTTGCTTTCTGGCGGCGGAGAGCAAAGCCGCTTGCTTGTGAACAATGGCCTGAGCGTTACGATGCCCGAAGAACCGCGTTCTGTTTCAGCGCTCGGCAAACCGCTGGCGGGCGGCTATGGCGGCGGATTAATCGTTGTGGGGGGCGATGTAAGCGGAGAAGACAAAGTGGTTTTTATTGCGACCGATGGGCTAACGGGCCTTACGACAAATGATGCTGATCGCAGCGACCAAAACTAAACGGTTCGCCAAGTCAGCCTCACCGCCGCGAGAAACACAAGGACGCCCAATCCTTGATGCACCAAAGCCATGCCGAGAGGTGCTGCGCCGAGCAAGGTCGCTATACCCCACACGGTTTGTACGGCAACGAGACCAGCAAGGACGAAATACGCTGACTTGGACGCAACATTACGGAAGAAAAAGTATGCAACGACGGTTCGCGCAACAATCAAATATGCAAGAAAACGATGATTGAATTGTGTCGCTTCGCGCCCTTCAAATAGGCTGCGGAGGCCAAGTTGTTCGTTGGCATAGCCGGTTGGGAAAAATTCGCCGTTCATGAGAGGCCAGTCTGTGTAACTGCGCCCGGCATCAAGACCGGCAACCAACGCGCCACTAAACATCTGCAGACTGACGAGCAAGAGTATTGTTAACGCAATCCATTTGCCAGACTGATCGCTCATCGTGCGCTCTCGCCCGCCGATGTCCATCCAGATCCATGAAATGTAACCAATAATGATCAGCGCCAACGTAAAATGTGTGGCGAGCCGATAGGGCGCGACATCCACGCGCGTTGTCTCGCCAATACCGCTGGCGACCATCCACCAGCCGATAAAACCCTGAAGGCCGCCAAGCGCGATAAGTACAAGTAAGCTGCGCGTTAGCGGTGGATTGAGCCATTTCTTGATCCAGAACCAGACGAACCCTGCAATCGCCACCAGCCCAATGAGACGTCCAAACAAACGATGCCCCCACTCCCACCAGAAAATATACTTGAACTCGCCCATTGACATACCGGAGTTCTGAAACCGGTATTCAGCTGTCTGCTTGTATTTGTCGAACAGCTCAGCCCAAGCCGCATCTGATAAAGGCGGCAACGAACCTTTGATGGGATCCCATTCAGTGATGGAGAGCCCGCTATCCGTCAGGCGTGTTGCTCCGCCAATCAGGATCATGGCGTAGACCATTAGCCCCAGAACCAAAAGCCATATGCGAATCCACCGCACGCCTTCAGGATGTTGTACACTTAACTGCATGCGCCCTATGTGAAGCTCAAAGCGGCCGGATCAAGCCGCGAACTGACGCAGGGAGTGTCGCGCCCATGGACCGAAAATTCGTCGCAATGCTAGTCGTGTTGCTGTGGCTATTCTTTTGGATTGTCGGCGCCTCTATGCTGGGATCTCGCATTACCGAGTGGAATCAGCTGCTGCAGATGCTATTCTATATTGTCGCAGGCATTGGCTGGATCCTACCGCTACGCCCCCTCTTTCGTTGGATGAACGCCAACGAAACCGGTCCTGAGGACTAGTCCGGATCCTCAATGCCTTGGGCCTCACGGCGGAGCTTTTCAAACAATTTGGCCGCCTCATCCTCCGGCGTCCCCGGTTCATCCTCTGAGGTCTCAGTCTTTGCGTGCGACGTTCCAAGTTCCTCAAGTCCAATTTCTGGCTCAAGACTAGCATCTGCCTCTACCGATTCAGCCTTCTTGCTTGCCGTAGCGTCATCTCGCACCACCCAATTATCGCTCTGCGCAGCAAGCTCGGTTTCTCCACCTACAATGGATTGCCCTGGCCAAACGGCGGCATCCAAACCCTCAGGCAAGTAAACATCGCACCATCCACCAAGACGGCGTTTTGCGAATGGGCGACCAGCGCGCAGCATGTCTCCTGTTTCGGTTTCTACGTCCAAACGAGGACCAAAACCTGCTGATATCAGTTTGAGACCCACTGCCTCCTTGCCGCCTCCGATGGCGAGATAGGCGATTTCCAACCCGCCGAGATCCGGCCGCGTGGCGAGAAGACGCGAAGGTTCGCCCTCATCAAATGCACTTGCTGTCACCGCGCCGGTGACTGGCGAAAAAACTGTATTGGCCGAAAGCGGCGACGAAGAAATTCGAACGCGGACAAGCTCTGTACCGCCTAGCTCAAATTCACTGGGCGGCGACGCAGGGGCGATGGAGCTTACGATACCATCGCACGGTGCGATCACACGAAATTCGCCGTCGGGCATTGTACGCTCGACGCGCCGTGTCGCCGCCAAAACAATCGCCGCCGCAACGATACCCAAGATGAAAAGCGGATACCAAAACGCACCAGCGAAGATACCAAACAAAACCGCAGCAAGCGCACCGATCCAACCTTCGATATCAAAGCCGGTGCGGGCCCAAGGGCGGCGCGTGCTGAATTCGTCTGACCGTGATGACATATCGAGTCTCTACACTATTCCGCGGCTTGTTCTAACGCAGCGTCGGCGGCCTGCCTTTCCCACATATCGGCATATACCCCATCAAGCGTTAACAGTTCGAGATGCGTCCCTCGCTCAATCACTTTGCCGGCATCAAGCACAACGATTTCGTCAGCATTTTTCACCGTTGATAATCTGTGCGCCACGGAAAGCGTCGTGCGCCCCCGAGATGCCTCGTCCAGCGCATCCTGAACTGCTTGCTCGGTCGCGCTATCAAGCGCGCTCGTCGCCTCATCAAGGACTAGAATAGCAGGATTGGTCAGGATAACGCGGGCAATCCCAACGCGCTGCTTCTCTCCGCCGGAGAGCTTCAACCCCCGCTCACCGACACGGGTTTCCCATCCTTCTGGTAAATTCTCGATAAAACTAAGCAGCTGCGCGCGCCGCGCTGCATCCTCTAGCTCTTCCTGCGATGCTTCAGGTTTGCCGTATGAAAGATTCGCACGGATCGTATCGTTGAACAGAACGACATCTTGAGGCACGAGCCCCAGCGCACTTCGCAAGGATTTCTGCGTCAATTCGCGGACATCCTGTCCATCCACGCGAACCGATCCGCCCTGAACATCGTAAAATCGAAATAGCAGCTTTAACAGGGTAGACTTGCCCGCACCCGATGTCCCAACAAAAGCGAGTTTCTTGCCCGGTTCTGCTTTGAAATTCACATCAAGGATACCGACAGTCCGCCCCTCATGAGAGAAGCTGACATTCTCAAATTCAACTGCGCCTTTTGGATCGCGCAGCTCGTGAGCGTCGGTTGCGTCTGCAACTTCGGGCTTCATGGAAAGTAGGCCGTATAATTTTTCGAGATCCACTGCGCCTTGTTTGATCTCTCGCCACGCCCACCCCAGAATATTGAGCGGAGCGTAAAGGCCCTGAAGCATGAGCATAACCGCCATGATGTCACCGATCTTCATGTCACCACCAACGACTCCAAAGGCCGCCAGAGCCATGGCGAGTGCAAGGCCAAAATTCATAACTGTCGCTTGCGCGCCATTCAGAATATACATGGACCGAATGGCATCCACGTAGCGATCATTGTACTCTGCCATCGCCTCATTGTAGCGCGCGGTCTCGCGATCTTCAGCAGCAAAGGCTTTCACGGTTTCAAAGTTTGTGAGCGAGTCGACCGAGACGCCGCGCCAATTCGTATCGGCGATATTCATTCGTCGGCGCTGGCGGACGCGCCACTCGGTTATCACTACGGTCGCAATCGTATAGAGCACCACCGCTCCAACAGCGATCAGAGAGAAGCGCCAATCAAATGCGATCCATAGCGCTATTGCGGCGAGGAAAAGCTTCACGATGGTCGGGCCGATATTGAAGGCGAGAAATCTGATCAAGTAATCAATGGCGCTCGCACCGCGCTCAATAACGCGGTTTAAGGCTCCCGTGCGGCGGGTCTGATGGAAATTCAAGCTCAGATTTTGCGCATGCCCATAGGCATCGACACAGGCCAAACGTTGCGCCCGCTGACTAATCGGCGCGAAAAAAATATCTCTGATCTGAGGCAACAAAGCCGCCGCCAGCTGCAAGCCGACACCTGCCCACAAGAGCATCATTCCGTAAGAGGTTGTTCCAGGACTTTCCCCGGAAAAGACGTTTATTGATGCTCCGATGATCAATGGGGACAGAACGCTTATAATTGCAGCGGCCAGCGTCAGCAGTACGGCAAGGACCATAACCGGCCGAGATCGTTTCAGCTCCGGGCGAGCAAGAAGCTTCAATATCCGACCAACGGAAACGCCGATTCCGCCGTCTGCGCTTTCGATATTATCAGGCTCTTGGGTATTTGAATGAGGATTCGCCATTAGGCCGATATGGGGCAGATCAACCAGACACGCCAGCCCCGAAGAAGTCAGGCCTCGCTAAATCGTCGATTAAGCGAAAATAGTTCAAGCTTTTTAACGACTTAGAATGATCGCCATTCGGCTTATGACATCAATCCTTTTCCAAGCCATGCTTGCAAATGTTCAAAAAGATGCTCTGCAGAAATAGGGTCTGTCTTGTTTCCGCCAAGCAGATCCTGATGCATGCTTATAACAAGCATCGGTGAAAGTGCCGCAAATGCGGCAGCCTTCAGGGCAGCGAGGTCTTTCGGTGCACCCGGCGTATTTTGGATTTTTTTTTCGATTGCCGCCAGTGCAGGCTCCAAGACATTTTCTAAATAGGCTTGCCCTGCCTCATCATCCGCAACGCCCTCGATAATTCCAAAAGCGTGAGCCCGCACAAAACCGCCATGTCGCATACCAGCTTCAGAGATTCGGAAATACTCGATTATTGCGGTTTCCTGATCGCTCGCGGGTGTAGCGATCGTATCCCAAATCAACGCTCCACGCGTACCTATTTCTTCCATAACCGCGAGAACTACCCCCTGTCGGTCATTGAAATAGTGACGCAGAGTAGGCTCGGATGCACCGGCAGCAATTGCAAATTGCCGCAATGATGGCCTGCGCAAATCTGAACTCAGCGCGAAATCGGTGAGCTTGCCGAGCAGCGCCTGTCGTTTTGCCAGGAAATCTTTGTTTCTCGCTCCAACCGGTCTTGGCAAGCCATGCGCTCCTTGAAGCGAAAATATTTGTAATAACCAAGCCTTAGCTTCAGCGATACAAAAAGTACATATTTTGCCAATATGGACGTTATGGTGGCACCCATCGGCACAAACGCGTATCGATATTGCGTTACGGCACTGATTCGAGACTGAAGAGACATGACAAAATTAAAGTCCATCTGCGTTTATTGTGGGTCGTCCAACGACGTTAAGCCCGGTTACCTCCAGCTTGCGCGAGAACTCGGTCGCACGCTCGCGCAAAAAGATATTCGCCTCGTTTATGGCGGCGGCGGTGTGGGTTTAATGGGGGCGTGTGCGAAAGCTGCCAATGATGAAGGCGGCGATGTGCTGGGCATCATGCCGCGTTTCCTGCTCAAGAAAGAACAAATTTTCGAGGAAGTGCCCCACGAGATCGTAGACGATATGCACACGCGTAAACAGATGATGTTCGACGCATCAGATGCTTTCATTGTTTTGCCCGGCGGTATCGGCACACTTGAGGAAGCTGTGGAAATGCTGAGCTGGGCCCGCCTCGGCCTTCACGCAAAACCCATGGCCTTTCTCGATGAAGACGGTTTTTGGACCCCTCTCTTCGAATTGATGGACCACATCATCGAAGAAAAATTCACCCCTGAAGAATTTCGCGCCGCGCTCGTCCATACCGATACACCTGAAATGGCTATTGCAGCTTTGAGCGAACGCACCATCGTTATTAGCGACATGTAATTCCAGCACTCGCTGCAAGGTCGGTTGGCATAAGGAAACTTCTCGTTAAAACAGTCGGCATGTTTGCGATGCGACCGAAAGGGGTACTTTCATGCGAATTTGGTTTGCTGGGTTATTGACGGTCTTACTGGCTGCATGCGGCAGTTCTGAAAACGGCGAGACTGAGGTAGAGGTAAGTGGCACTCAGGTCGTAGACACAAGCGGGCAATCTGGCCGCGTATCCATGACCAAGAAATACCCCGGTACGCTATATTACAATTACGTTGAACCCTTGGAAGCACCCGCCGTAATGGCAATCAATTTGAAAAATGGGCGCTACCGAACGGTGTCTAGCGGAATAACAGCGTCTGTCAGCGGCGACACATTCGCCTTTATCGATTTCTGCAGCCCATTGTCTGTGCGCTTGGCCATCACTGATGGAGATGGTTTTACCACTCCAGTTTCGGAGTGCTTTGATCGCGAAACGATTGGTTCAGACCTCGAAGCACCAGCCATCAGCCCGGATGGAAAATTGATTGCGGTGACGAACTTTCAATTATGGCCGCCAGAAAAAGAAGGCGATTTTTCTTACAATTTGCGGCGAGAAAAGTTCACCGCGACGCAGATCTACAATCTCGACGGCGAAATAGTCGCACAGTTTAAAGGTTACGGCCCGGCGACTTGGACAAGAAAAGGGAAACTCATTCTGGGCGGTCTTGGAGGCGATGCCGGTTACGGGATCTACGAGGCGGACAGAAAACTAGAGAACCTGAAACGCATTGATGACGGGCGCCTGAAAGATGCAATATGGGCGATGGACGCGCACCCTTCCAAGGACAGAATAGCTTTCATTTTTAATGGCCAATTGTTCGACATGCCACTTTCAAATGGCAAACCAAAACGCTTGCATCAGCACGGATACCTCTTGACGGGACTTGCTTACTCGCCGTCTGGCAAACAAATCGCTATCGTCTCCAGAGACACATTGGAAGAATCAATGGACATGGGTGGGAGCGGATATCCAATTTTCATTTTTGATAATGGAAAGCTACAACACGTCCGACTGCCGCACGTTGTTGCCGGGCCGCTCGACTGGACGAAATAGCCGCTAACTCAAGCGCTGAACGACTTTCTCCCGGCCGATCAATCGGAGCATTGCACCCATATCTGGTCCATGTTCCATACCCGTAATCGCTTTGCGGAGGGGCATGAACAGACCGCGTCCTTTCCGGTCTGTTTCCGATTTCAGCACACTCGTCCACTCTTTCCAGGCCCCTTCACCAAACTCGGATTCGGGAAGCAAAGATGCAGCCTGTGTGATAAAGCTGCGATCTTCGGTATCGATGATCGGCTCAATATCTTCAAACACGATCGGTACAAACTTGGCTGCATCAGGAAGCAAATCGCAATTTGCCCGAACGGTTTCCCAGAACAACGGATCTTCAGACATTCGCGGATCGATCTTTTCCAGATGCGGGCGAGCCACCTCAAAAGGCATGTCGTGAAGAATATCAGCGTTCAGTTTTTTGAGCTCTGCTTCGTCAAAGCGCGCTGGCGCTCGTCCAATCTTTCCAAAATCAAACTCCTGCGCAAGTTCTGCGAGCGAGCCGCGAACCTCGACATTATCGCTCGTGCCGATTTTGGCGAGCAAAGAAGCAATCGCCAGAGGCTCAAATCCGTCTTCGCGAAGTTGATCGATTGAGAGCGACCCAAGACGCTTTGACAAACCAGCTCCGTCTGCGCCCACGAGCAACGGAGTATGTGCCATCGATGGCGCTTCCCCGCCGAGAGCTCGAAAAATCTCAATCTGTGCACCTGAATTTGTGACGTGATCTTCTCCGCGCACAACATGTGTGATCTTTGCATCGATATCATCCACACAGCTCGGCAAAGTATATAAGTAAGACCCATCTTCTCTGATCAAAATTGGATCAGACAGTGACGACGTATCAATGCTCTGTTTTCCGCGCACGAGATCATCCCACTCAACTCGTTCGCCGGACAATTTGAAACGCCAGTGAGGTTTACGCCCTTCCGCCTCAAGCGCTGCTTTCTCGTCATTTGTTAGTTTCAGCGCCGCACGGTTATAAATCGGCGGCTTGCCTGTTGCGCGCGCGAGTTTTCTTTGACGCTCAAGCTCATCTGCGGTTTCGTAGCATGCATAAAGCAGTCCAGCGGCCCGGAGCTTTTCAGCCGCAGCGTCATAGTCCGCAAATTTATCGGACTCATTGAACGTCTCACCCCATTCGAGACCGAGCCACTTCAGATCGGCTTTCAGACCGTCTTCAAATGCCTTTGTTGAGCGCTCGCGATCTGTGTCGTCGATTCGCAAAATGAACGTGCCATTATTCGCCGCAGCAAACAGCCAGTTGATCAGGGCTGTGCGAACATTTCCAACATGCAGTTTTCCCGTTGGTGACGGGGCAAAACGAACAATTGGCTGGGTCATATTTTTTAGTCTCGGTTTGTTTACCGAGCCTTCGACATCAAATCGCCCGTGTTGCCAACCCATGATTGCCATGATTTGGTTCAAGCCTCGGCGCGAAAACACTCAAATTGTGGGGAAAGATATGAGAAAAATCTACGTGGCGGTTGCTGGACTAGTATTATCAGCATGTGCCGGAACACCGTCCGACGAGCAAACAATCGACGCAACCGGGCCAACCGCCGAAGTACAAGATGAACCGCTGCCTGTCTCATCTGAATCAATTGAACCCGCGGAGCAATTTATCCCCACATACAATGAGGAGATTTGGTATTTGTCATCCGGATGGCCGGGTGAATACCCACCGGGTTTTAGCGTGCTCGGAGAAAACATTTCTCTGATGGGGCGCGCGCATATGCACAAAGACGCTGCTCAAAACATCGCTTGCCCAGTTGCACAAAACGCAACTTTCCAGCAATGGAACATGGCTCGCGTAGACGCTGACAAACTCGAATTTATGACAGTTTCTCAGCGCGTCGAAATATCAGTTACCGAAAACGCGGTTCTGGACGCTCCGACAGATGATGATTGGGAGAAAAAGCTGACATTAGAGCCCGGAGATCGACTGACTTATCTTCGTTACCTCGGCGAAGGATGGGTCATCATGGAGCATGCGCAGACCGAGTATCAAATCGAGGAAGGCGCGCTCGTTGGAATTTCCGATATCGAAACGGCATTTGACGATATTGAAGACGATCAACTCTGGATCAATGTCGCATGTGATGATGAGACTAAGACGCGCGCCTGGTTGGAGCTGGATGAAGTGCTCGAAACCGAGGGGATTGTTATGACCCCCATCATTGGCTTCGGGGACGCACGCGACATGACCGAACAAGATCGCGTCGACGCCATTGAACAGATGAAATTCTACCTCGAAGAAAAAGCACGCGGCGAAGAGGTGCCCACAGCTAATCGTCTCGAAAGCGATTCGTGATCGGATAGCGCCGGTCGCGTCCGAAATTTTTTCCGCCAACTTTTACACCTGGCGGTGCTTGGCGGCGCTTATACTCGGCCACGTAAAGCAAGTGCTCGATGCGGCGCACAACGTCTTCGTCATGGCCGCGCGCCAGGATAACATCAACATCCTCTTCCTTATCAACAAGGCCGCGAAGGATATCATCGAGCACGTCATACGGTGGCAAACTGTCTTCATCCTTCTGATCATCGCGCAATTCAGCGGACGGCGGTTTGGTGATGATCCGCTCCGGAATTACCTCGCCAGCGGGCCCAAGGCTTCCGCGCGGTTTCATCGTGTTACGAAAGCGCGCAAGGTCGAAAACTTCGGTCTTGTAGAAGTCTTTAAGGGCATTGTAGCCGCCGCACATATCGCCATATAGCGTTGCATAGCCGACTGCCATTTCAGATTTGTTACCCGTCGTAACCACCATGTGTCCGAACTTATTCGATAGCGCCATGAGTGTGAGACCGCGAAGGCGTGACTGAATATTTTCTTCTGTGGTGTCAGGCTGAGTTTCGGAAAATTGATGGCTGAGCATGTCATCCAAGGCACCAACGCCGGGTGCAATATTGATTATGTCATAGCGCGCGCCGAGTGCCTCCGCGCAAGCCTTTGCGTCTTCAAGGCTATCTGAACTTGTGTATTTCGAAGGCATCATCACGCACCAAACTCGGTCCGCACCAAGCGCATCAACTGCCATCGCCGCGGTAAGCGCGCTATCGATACCGCCCGACATACCGAGCACAACACCCGGAAACTTATTCTTGTTCACATAGTCGCCGAGTGCGAGCACGGCCGCGCGGTATTCTGCTTCAAGACCATCTGTTAGTTCCGCATCACTTCGGGCAGGCGTGAAACGATGTGTGGCGGGATCATAAGACACCAGCGCCGTGCCGGTTTCAAAATCGCCAAGCAATTGGTGCTCTGTTCCATCAAAATCAACAGAGTAGCTCGCACCGTCAAACACAAGCTCGTCCTGACCGCCGACTTGATTTACAAAAAGATACGGCACGCCAGTTTTTCGCCAAGCCGAGAATGTCGTGTGACGCTCCTCGTTCACAGTGCGTCGCCAAGGCGACCCATTGGGGACGATCAACATCTCCGCACCAGCCTCGTGAAGCATTGCCGGCACGCGTGGGAACCAAATATCTTCGCAGATTGCGACCCCAAACGACACACCATTCACAGTGAAGAGCGGTATGTCGCCTTCTCCTGGCGCAAACAATCGCTTTTCGTCAAATACACCGTAATTGGGCAACTCACGCTTATCATACCGCCCGGTTATCTCGCCGTCAGCCAGTAGTACCGCAGAATTGAACAGCTTGCCGCGCTCTTGCCACCAAGGTGCACCCATAAGAACCGCCGGTCCATCTTTGGTTTCCGCCGCGAGTGTTCTCACTGCAGCCATGGAAAGTTGAACCGCGCTTGGTTTCAGCACAAGGTCTTCTGCTGGATAAGCGAGGATGAACATCTCGGAAAAGACAACGAGGTCTGCCCCAGCTTGTTTTCCTTCAGCGATCGCCGTTTGCGCGAGCGCGAGATTGCCATTGATATCACCCACGATGGGGTTCAGCTGCGCAATGTAAATTGAAAGCATACTCATGTGAAGTC
This sequence comes from Hyphomonadaceae bacterium, assembly GCA_965263325.1. Lineage (GTDB taxonomy): Bacteria > Pseudomonadota > Alphaproteobacteria > Caulobacterales > Hyphomonadaceae > CBDHGY01. The sequence goes on from CBDHGY010000002.1 coordinate 1,007,429, forward strand.
ACGTAAGACGCTTCCACAATAATTGGAAGAGGAGCACACCCGAGTGTTACAGCGCCGCGAGGAGTGCGTCACAAATCCGGTGGATCTGCGCCTCTGACAAGTATGGATGCATCGGCAAAGACAATGCCTCTTCGGCGGCTTTCTCACACTGAGGCAATCCGCCTTCCGGAGTGTAGTGCGCGAATGCCGGCATCTGGTGGATCGCCATATCGTAATAAATGCCGCTGGGTATTCCTTGATCAGAAAGCTTGGTGCGAACTTCTGTCCGATTTGCGACCCGGACTGTGTAAAGCCCATGCCCGCTTTCATCGCCGGGCAACCCAGTCTGCGTTCTAACGGTTCCTATCAGGCGTTCATCATAAATACGCGCTGTTTCGATTCTGCGCTCGCGTTCGTCCAGGAAGATGCCAAGCTTCTCTGCAATAACCGCACATTGGATTGAATCACATCGGCCGTTTATACCGACCCGGATCGACTCTTTTCGATTGTCACCGGTGCCATGCCAGCGAATGGACCGCATGCGATCTGCAAAATCGGCATCACGGCACAGGATTGCGCCGCCGTCTCCATATCCGCCCAGTGTCTTCGTCGGGTAGAAGCTCGTAGCCGTGATTTCGGCGATGTTACCAATCCATCTCCCATCTTGCTTGCCGCCAAAAGCTTGCGCGCCATCGGCAATAATACGTAAGTCAAACTGGTCAGCAATTTGCTGGATTGTGCGGTAGTCAGCAGGAAGTCCGTACAGGTCAACAGGCATGACCACGCGCGGAGTCAGGTTTCCCTTCGCTTTTACCGCTTCAACTTTTCTAAGCAGGTCGGCCGGATCCAAGTTGAATGTGTCTGGATCAATATCAACGATCACGGGATAGGCACCGGCGAGCAACACGGCATTAGCAGTTGCATTGTATGTGAAGCCTGGAATGAACACAGCGTCGCCTGGCCCCATTCCCATCGCGAGAAGCGGCATCACGAGAGCTTGGGTACCCGAGCCAACAGCCACTGCATCCGCACAGCCAGTAAATTCAGCGAGCCCTTTTTCGCACTCATCGACTTCTGGCCCGCCAATGTAGCGGCCATGATCTAGAATATCGACCCAACGTTTCTCAAGCGCCGGGCGGATAGATGCTTGTTGGGCCTTCAGATCGAAAAACTGGATTGGGGCATCCGCGGGCAAATTTAACAATGGGCTTGGGCGCATTTCTGTGTCAGGCATAATCAAGCTCCTGCAGGTTGGAAAGTTGAGTGTTCGGCGCGCTCAGCAAGCGCAACAGCGATGGCGGCTTCACGCCCTGGGATGGCGCATTCTCGTTTTCCGAGGCAGGCATCGAAGAAAGCCTCATCTGCCGCCCCTAACGGATCGGGCATTGCGTCTGAGACATCTGCGTGAATTTTAAATGGTGTGGAGTTTTCGACTGAACGCGTCAAAAAGTCGATCTCAATCGTGCCTGAGGGATACGTTAGCTTCATGCCTCGCTCGCGAACATCAGCGGCGCGGCTGGCGGTCAGTTCAGCAGACCCATTGGCAAAAGCGAGCTTAACCGTTGCCTCATCTATATGACCGGAATGAATGACACGCCCAATTGATTGCACACCCGCGTCGTCACCCATCAGCTTGGCGGCCATATCGAGATCATGGATCATCAAATCCCAAATCACAGATACGTCCCCAGCGCGCCCATCAGGAGCTGGCGGCCCGGCGCGCACGGCGATCAGCTCCGTCGGCGCTTCGGGAATATCAAACAGTCCCATCGCATCCAGAACAAAGCGTTCCTGATGACCGACTTGCAATACCTTGCCTGAGGCCTCTGCCCGGCTTGCCAGCTCCATTGCGCCGTCACCCGTCAATGCGAGCGGTTTCTCCACCATCACATGACACCCATGAGCCAAGGCTTCGCTAACAACATCTTCATGATAAATTGCCGGACAAGCAACGATAACGGCATCCGCCGCGCCGAAAAGCTCGCTCTGTGAACCAAAAGCCTGCACACCGTGTTTCTGCGCCAATGCAGCACAGCGCTCGCTGTCAGGATCAAACACTCCGACAAAATCAGTGCTGACGGAGTCAGCGATCTTATTGGCATGATAACCGCCAAAGACGCCTGCACCGATCAGGCCTGTATTAAGACTTGTCACGGGAATACTACTCCACTCTATCAGCGATGTCTTTTCACCGGATGGGTGTCCGAGGCAAGTTGTAGTCACATCTGCGGCGTTCAAAACTCTTTGCGAAATCTTACGGCCCGCCTCTTTCCTTCCCCGGCGGCGGATTGCAATAGAAGATTCATTCAAAATTTGGAGGAACAGAATGCCAGTTATTACGTCACGTGAATGGGCACTCGCAAAGCGACCTGTCGGAATGCCTCAAGACAGTGATTTTCAAATGATTTCAACGGAATGTCCGGAGCCATCTGCCGGGCAAATTCAGGTGCGCAATCATTGGATGTCAGTTGATCCTTACATGCGCGGACGCATGATCGACCGAGAAAGCTATGTTCCTCCGTTTCAGATTGGTGAGACGCTTCAGGGCGGTGCAGTCGGCGTTGTTACCGCATCGGCCCATCCAGACTACGCTGAAGGCGACCTGATTAATTCAATGGCTGGGTGGCGGGAAGCCTTTACTGCACCGCCAGAGGCGGTGCTTGCCAACAAACTGCCTGGCGATACAGGTCTTCCAGAAAGCGCCTTTCTTGGAGTTGCCGGCATGCCGGGCCTGACGGCGTATGCAGGTATCCTGCGTATTGCTGAACTCAAAGAAGGAGACACAGTATTCGTCTCAGGTGCAGCTGGCGCGGTTGGGTCGGCAGTGGTGCAAATCGCAAAAATTAAGAACTGTACCGTGATCGGTTCAGCAGGCGGCGAAGAGAAATGTGCTCTCGTAAAAAGCCTCGGCGCTGACCATGTGATCGACTATAAAGCCGTTGGGGACTACGAAGGTTTACTAGCAGCACTCCGAGAGGCTGCTCCGAAAGGTATCGATGTCTATTTTGACAATGTCGGCGGCGATCACTTTCAGGCAGCGATCGAAGCGTCGCGTCCTTTCGCGCGCATGGCGATTTGCGGGATGATCTCTCAATACAATGACACCGAACCTACGCCCGGACCAAGCAATGTGATCCAGATTGTTGGCAAGCAACTTCAGATCAAAGGTTTTATCGTTTCAACCCATATCGACATGCAGCCGGACTTCATCAGAGACATGGCGGGCTGGATCGCGTCAGGTCAAATGAAGTTTGAAGAAACAGTCATGGACGGTATTGAGAAAGCACCCGCTGCGTTCATGGGTCTGTTCACTGGCGGCAACAAAGGAAAAATGCTGGTCAAACTGGCGTAATCGGTATTCGCTATGTCTCCTGTAGAACTTGTTCGGACTTGGGTAAGCGCGTTCAACGCCGGTGATGCAGACGCGCTTGCTGAATTATACGCACCGAACGCAGTCAACCATCAGGTGACCCAAGATCCGGTTGAAGGCCGCGACAATATTCGGTCGATGTTTGCTGCAGAATTCGCCCAAGCAGACATGACCTGCATCGTGGACATTATCCATGATGCAGGTGATGTTGCAATTCTTGAGTGGAGGGATCCGCTTGGCTTGCGCGGATGTGGCTTCTTTACTGTTAAAGATGGGCTAATCGCGCATCAACGCGGGTATTGGGACAAACTTAGCTTCCTTAAGATGCACGGGCTTCCCATCGAATAATGACCCGTCTGTTCGACGCCTATATTATGGTCGATTGGAGCGCCGCATCTACACCCAAAACCGGTAAAGACTCTATCTGGATCGCAGACCTATCGGCAGATAATGGTCGCACAATGTACTGTAATCCTGCCACACGTACGGATGCCATTGAGATACTCAAGCGCCGTCTTTCGGAACTTACGAACAATGGCAAGCGCGTATTGTTGGGCTTCGATTTCTCCCTCGGATATCCAGCTGGCACGGCCAAGACGTTTCAATTGGAGGGGGTGGCTTGGGAAGCGATGCACACCCACCTCTGCAACAAAATTGAAGACGGCAATGACAATTCTAACAATCGTTTCACCGTCGCTGCTGAATTGAATTCTACGACTGCCGGCAGAACGGGGCCCTTCTGGGGAACAACGTCGCCAAGACATGTCTCAGATGACCTATCGACCAAGAAGCCTCTTCACTTCTCGCTCCCGGAATATCGGATCGTTGAACTGTACCTGAGAGAACAAGGACTCGGTGCGCCGAAATCCGTCTGGCAGCTCGCTTATATCGGCTCAGTCGGAAGCCAGTCGCTGATGGGTATTCCGCGCATCGGTCAGCTCCGAAATCACTTTTCCTCCGTTAAGCTCTGGCCCTTCGAGACAGGGTTTCGTGCACTCACTTTGGGCGATGTGAACGACACCAAAATCATTATTGCTGAAATCTATCCATCCCTCGTGAAATCGAGCGTTAGAATGGGTGAGCCACTCGATAAAGCGCAAGTTCGCACGATTGCCCGCCACTATTGGGAAATGGACAAAGCCGGCCAATTGGGCGCGGCATTTGCGCCACCTCCTTCACTAAATGCAGAGGAATTATCGAATATCAATAAAGAAGAGGGCTGGATTCTGGGTATAAGCCCAATAAACATTGGGAATCTGGCTAGTTAGCGCGTACGAATCACTATGCCTTCGGGCCAATCGGCGAAGAAACGCCGTGCATAAAGGAGATAAGAAATGAACAAAGGCGAACTCTCGAAAGAAGTCGCGAACGCTGCGGGTCTATCACAAGCAGACGCAGGTGCTGCAGTGGACGCAGTTTTCGACACCATTGCGAGCACGGTTAAAAACCGTGAGCAGGTCGCCATTGCTGGCTTTGGTACATTCAGTGCCAAAACACGCGGCGCACGTGACGGCCGTAACCCAGCAACGGGTGAGAAGATCCGTATTAAGGAAAAGACATCAGCTGCGTTCAAACCAGCTACGGCTCTGAAAGACATCTAAGCTTCATAAAGGCTTTTATGCTTTTAGATGGCGCGTCACTTAAGTGTGGCGCGCCATCTTCATTTCCAGAGAAATGACCTGGAGGACAGCCGCAATGAACACACCGAGGAAGGCGGCTTCTATCATACCCTGCGCACCGCGTTCGAGTGTAATACCGAGATAATATCCCGCCGGCAGCATGATTACGAAAAATGATCCTATGTGAATGAGACTTGGCACCCATACGATCTCTTGCGCACGCTGCGCCATCGAAGCTACAGCTTGCAAACCATCAAACAGGATCGCAAGCGCGGCGGTTAAGAGAAGCGATGAAATTAGCGGCGCAATCTCAACACCATCAATAACGGCGTCATCCTTATCGACGAAAACTCCGGACAAAGAGTCATTAAAGCAAATTACCAAAATGCCGATTGCAATGCCGCTCACTAAAGTCGCCGCAACGCCCAGACGCGAGGCCTCTTTTACTTGCCGGCTTTCTCCGCGGCCGTAGGCTTCGGCGACGCGTACACTTGTTGCTGTACCAATCCCCAAAAACAGCATGAACGCCATCCCCATAACCTGGACAGAATAACCATAGGCCGTGTTCACCGCGAGACTGATCCAAGTCGCGATCATATATGTCAGATTAAACCCGCCCCACTCTGCTACGTTTGAAATTGCGGTACCAACGCCGACGCTTAACTGCCGGCGTGCTTCACCTTCAGGTCCGACTTCAGATGGCTTAAAAGCAGGCGTAAACAAGATCACTGCCACAAAGAGAGCTAGCGTGATCGCCCAGCGTGAGCCTGTCGTCGCCCAGGCGACGCCTTCAGCGCCCATTTGCGGCAGTCCCCACCATCCTGCAACAAGCGCAAGATCAATCACGAGGTTCACAACCACGCCCAACCACATGACAACCGTCACGATCAGAGGTCGCCGCAGCGCTTCCAGATAGTAGCCCAGCACGGTTGAGATCGTGAAGCCGGCCAACCCGATCGCAAGTATCTGCGTCACCGACGCCGTAGCGGCGGCGATCTCTGCTGGCGTGAGCGTTTTGCTAATCTCGTCATTGGGTGACAGATCGATAAACATTAACCTGAAAAGAGGTTCGGCGGTAAAATAGCAAAGCGCTGTGACGACGATCCCAAGGCCGATTGACCAAATGAGCGCCCGCCGGAAAATTCTTCCAGATTGCTCCTCTTTGCCGACCCCCATGAGCTCTGATGTGAGCACTTGTACGCCAAGCAGTATCCCGAGGCTGAAGCCTAGCGCCACCCCCATCGGAAGCCAGGAATTCAAGACGAAAGTCAGCTCTCCGTGCGCATATTGCCCAAGCATGATCGCGTCGGTAAGCGCCATCATCATAACGGACGCGCGCGACACAGCGATCGGCCCGGAGAGCCGCAACAAATCTACAATTTCAGATGCCCGCATCCAAGCGGGCAAACCCCGCTTGAACATAAGAGGTCCCCAATTCCGTTACCCGGCTTTTCTCACTGATGTATTAGACGACTTCTGCATGCGCAGCTTTTCGGCGATCATGAATGCAAGTTCAAGGGCTTGTTGACCATTTAAGCGCGGATCACAATGCGTGTGGTATCTGGATGACAGATCTTCTTCGCTAATAGCCTGCGCGCCGCCGATGCACTCTGTGACGTCCTGCCCCGTCATCTCTAGGTGCACGCCGCCCGGATAAGCACCTTCAGATGAAACAACATCGATGAACTGGCTTACTTCGGACAGAATTCGGTCAAATGGGCGTGTCTTAAACCCAGTGCCAGTCTTCAGCGTGTTTCCATGCATCGGATCACATGACCATACAACAGATCGACCAGATTGCTGCACTGCACGCACAAGGCGCGGTAAGCTATCGCGGACATCCTCGGATCCAAAACGTGAAATCAGGACAATACGTCCTTTTTCATTATCCGGGTTCAGCGTTTCAAGCAAACGCAGCAGATCATCCGGTTCAAACCCTGGCCCCGTTTTCACACCAATTGGATTGCGAATGCCTTTGCAGAACTCCACATGCGCGTGATCTAAATCCTTTGTTCGATGACCGATCCAGACCATATGCGCCGAGGTATCGTACCAATCTCCCGTTGTGCTATCGATCCGGGTCATGGCTTCCTCATAGCCAAGTAGCAGAGCTTCATGAGATGTATAAAACTCGACCTGCGCCATTTGAGGGACAGAAGAACTGTCAACACCGCAGGCGGCCATAAATTCCATAGCTTCGGTGATTTTATCCGCTAATTCGCGGTACCGCTCGCCTTGTGACGAGCGGTCAACAAAACCTAGCATCCATTTGTGCACATTCGCTAGGTCAGCGTAGCCCCCGCGCGAGAACGCCCGAAGCAGGTTCAGCGTGGAGGCCGACTGTGAATATGCCTGCAATAAGCGATCGGGATTCGGTACGCGCTCTTCAGCGGTAAAATCCATACCATTAATATTATCGCCTCTATAAGAAGGTAGCTCGATGCTACCTTGAACTTCCACGGGGCTGGACCGAGGCTTTCCGAACTGGCCCGCGATACGGCCAACTTTTACGACCGGTTTTGCAGCGCCAAACGTCAGCGCAACTGCCATTTGCAAAATTACCCGAAAAGTATCTCTGATGTTATCTGGGTGGAATTCTTTAAAGCTCTCAGCGCAATCGCCGCCCTGAAGCAAAAAAGCCTTTCCTTCGGAAACTTGAGCAAGTCGTTCTTTCAATGTCCTGACTTCGCCAGCAAACACCAGTGGCGGAAATCCTTTCAGGGTTTCCTCCACCCGCGCCAAATGATCAGCGTCTGGGTAATCCGTAGGGATGTGCTTGGCGGGTTTTGAGCGCCAGGTGGATGGGGACCAAGACATGTGGAAAACTCCGTTAATCTAAGGCCGAGACTAAAACCACACCGAGATCATCGAGGCAACGGCTTTCCTTCATTGCCTGCCCGTTATGTTTTGCAGAAGTTTCACCACATTTCTATGCCATTGCCATGGCCAAATAAGGGGCCTTCAGTGTAGCGATTCCTGCAAAATGCCCTCTTGATTCGAACGAGCAATTCCTTCCGATATGTCACACGCCCATATTGTTCATAGCCCCGCAGATCTAGATGCCCTGCTCAAAGTGCACGAAGCCCTGCGTATGGCAGGTGTACCTGATTGGTATGATCCAGAAGGCGGAATCGGCTCTAACGCTCAAGAAAAATTGAACGACGCCTTTTGTCTGGTCGTCCTCGTTTCAAAAGACGCAATGCGTTCAGAAACAGTCAAAAGGGATATTAAAGCCGCAAAGCGAGATGGGCTGCCCATTCTGCCATTTCGTGTCGACGGAACCCGTTTTACGACCTGGTTTAAGACAGAGATCGTACCGCTTATCCGACACAATATAGATGAAGAAGGCGGATTGCCAAAGTTCGCCGAACTCGTCAGGCAGCGTTACAAACGCCGCTGCCCCGTAATTTCTATTATGAACCTCAAGGGCGGTGTAGGAAAAACCACTGTTGCCGCTCAAGTCAGTGGGGCTTGGCAAGCTCGAACTGGCGGGCGTGTTCTGCTGATTGATTTTGACCCTCAATACAATCTCACCCAAACCTTTATCCCAATGGAGCAAGCCGACCGGCGCTCTGGAATTGATTGCTCTGTCATTTCTCTTTTCGAGAAATCAACGCTGCATTACGGCAATGCCTCTTCACCTGCGGATGATTGGTCAAAGCTGTCAGTAGAGCCATTTAATCCTCCAAAACCAGAAAAAATTGCGCTGCCAATCCTGACCGAAGACTCACAAAATGGACGCCTGGATTTGATTACTGGGCAGTTTGAAATCTCCAAATATGCATTTGCGCAGGATGCATTCGCTCTTGAAAAGGTAAAAGCGAACTTTTTGAGGACGATAGACGAGCTTCGCGGCGCGTATGATCTCATCATGTTGGATACCAACCCAAATGCCACTTTCCTGACACGGTGCGCCCTTGAGGCCGCCGACCGGGTTCTTGCGCCAATGCATCCCGATATTTATTCGCTGCGCGGGGTGCGCCTGCTTAGTAAGGTCGTCCGCGAGCAAGTCAGCGAGGACCTTCGCCCAGACTTATCCGTCTTATTCAACGCTGTTGGCCGCTCCGAACAAAGCGAATTTGAGGCAGACGCACGAAACGGCGTTCACGATTCGAAAGCTGGCTTTAAGCTCTCAAAGACGCTCTTAACTCACGCCTTGCCCAAATCCGGCCATATGGCCGTTAAAGGTCCGGAAGATGAAGAAGCTGCCATCGAACCTTGGCGCGCCATTCTCTCTCATCACGGGCGCGGTGGCGGTCTTGGTGGTATTCGTAAGTCGCTGGACGCTGTCTCACTCGAGCTCACACAGCTCATGGAAGCTCAGGTATAGCAACTCACAGGTAGCTATTCGGCATTCTCAGGGACCCATTTGGTTCGGAGCGTAACAAACTCCTCAGAAACAGATGGATGCAAGGCGCATGTGTCATCAAAATCCTGCTTGGTTGCTCCCATTTTGATCGCAATTCCAGCCATTTGAATGATCTCTGCAGCGTCATCGCCAACCATATGACATCCCACGATGACCTCGTCGCTCTGGCGAACAATCAATTTCATCAGCACTCGCTGGGTTTCGCCTGACAAAGCTTGTTTCATGGGGCGAAAGCGCGTTTTGTAGATGTCGACCTCTCCAAATTTTTCTCTCGCTTCATGCTCCGCCAAGCCCACAGTGCCCACTTCGGGCTGCGTAAACACAGCTGTTGGAATGGTATGATGATCAAACTTGCGCGGGTTTCCGTGAAACTCTGTATCAGCGAATGCATGACCTTCGCGTATTGCCACCGGAGTTAACTGCACACGGTCGGTAACGTCGCCGACTGCCCAGATATTATCGACGTTCGTGCGTGAGTATTCATCGACCGGAATTGAACCATTCTCGCGAAGCTCTAAGCCAGCCGCTGCACAATTCAGACCCGTCGTTTTCGCTCGCCGACCAACGGCCATGAGAATTTTATCTGCTTCCAGAACCTGACCATTGCTTAAGATGACCTGATTGGAAAGCGATCCGCCCTCCTTAATCTCCTCAAAGATCGTGTCGGTTATGATGTTGACGCCAGCAGTTTCCAGATCTTCCATGACGACATCTCGAACATCCTCGTCGAACCCACGGAGCACTTTGTCTTTGCGATACACCAGGGTCGTCTTTGAGCCGAGACCTGCAAAAACGTGCGCAAACTCAACCGCGATATACCCCCCGCCCGCGATCACAATATGCTCGGGAATCTCTGTCAGATCGAAAACGTCATTCGATGTTATGGTGTGCTCAACACCCGGCAATTCGTCGAGACCGGGTCGCCATGGACGTCCACCAACGGCGACTAGAATTTTCTCAGCGGAAACTTCGCGCCCCGAACCAACAAGTCTGAGTGTATGTCGATCGACAAACTCCGCGCGTTCTTCAAAAACTGTGACGCCCGCATTTTGCTGCCCCTGCATATATAGACCCGAAAGGCGGGTAACCTCCGCAGCGAGCGCCATTTGAAACTTTTCGTGATCGTATTTAACGTCGCTCGTAGACCACCCATAGCCTTCAGCGGCCTTTATTCCTTTTCCATACTTGCTGGCATAAACCATGAACTTCTTCGGGACGCAGCCGCGGATAACGCAGGTTCCGCCCATTCTGTACTCTTCCGCGAGCGCAACTTTTGCACCAGAACTCGCTGCAATTCGAGCCGCTCGCACACCGCCAGAGCCACCGCCAATTACAAACAAATCATAGTCGTAAGACATTTCCCGATCTCCTCTGGCAATCGGTGTCCATATGCGCCTCGTAAACGAAGGCAACAAGAGCCGGGCACAAAATGTTGATCAGAATTCGAATACAGCCGCGCCTTCATCATTCCCGATAATGACGGTCCGCGCCAAGTTCAGAAAAAGGCCATGCTCAACAACACCTGGAATATTGGCGAGGAGGACGGCAAGTTGTTCGGGGTTAGGAATGGTACTGCAATGACAGTCCAGGATAAAGTTGTTACCGTCCGTAATAATGGGCTCATTGCGCCCGTCGATTTGACGAAGCTTAACCGTCGGCCGCGCGATCCCTGACTCTTCCAGCGCATCATGCACTTTCTTGGCAGTTATCGTGAAACCGAATTGGGTAACCTCCACGGGAAGAGGAAAAGCGCCAAGCTCGCTGACTTGTTTCGAAGGATCGGCAATGACCACCATATGGTCAGAGGCGTTTGCTATAATCTTCTCGCGCAATAAGGCCGCGCCACCGCCCTTGATCAAACGTCCTTGACGATCAACTTCGTCAGCGCCGTCGACAGTAACTTCAAGCCGTTCAACGCGGTCAACCGGCAATAAGGGTATTCCATGGCTTTCCGCTAGCCGGCGCGTTTGCTCGCTGGTTGGAACGCCGCGAACAACCATGCCGTCTGCTACCTCTTCGGCAAGCATCTCAACAAAGAACTTGGCTGTTGAGCCGGTCCCAAGACCGACCGTCATACCCTCTTCGATATAATCAAGCGCAGCAGCGGCAGCATTTGCTTTGGCTCTATCTGGGCTCATGCGCTTTATTCCTTTTTTGCTTTTTTTGCCGATTGAGCCGCGCGAAACTTCGTGGCCCAATCTTCTATTTCAGATTGGCGCCCTCTTGCGACCGCGAGCGCATCTGAAGCGACGTCTTTTGTAACGACGCTGCCAGAACCAACAAACGCCCCCGCTCCAATTGTTACTGGGGCAACAAGTGCGCTGTTAGATCCAATGAAAGCCCCATCTTCTATGCGTGTCTCATATTTGAAGAAGCCATCATAATTGCAAAAGATTGTACCGGCACCGATGTTTACATCTGCGCCAACATTACCGTCACCGAGATAAGACAAGTGGTTCGCTTTTGCGCCTTTACCCATCCGAGTTTTTTTCACCTCGACAAAATTACCAACTTTGTTGCTGCCTTCGAGAACCGCGCCAGGCCTCAGCCGCGCTTGAGGTCCGATGACGCAATCCGGCCCTACATGCGCGCCCTCCAAATGAGAGAAACCGCGAATGCGTGCGCCTCGCTCAACTTTCACACCAGGCGCAAAGACGACGTTCGGCTCGATCTCAACATCCGCTGCAACTTCAGTATCGAAGCTGAGCCAAACACTCGAAGGATCGATCATTGTCACGCCGCTCGCGAGCAATTCTCGGCGGCGTTTTGATTGAAACACGGCCTCAGCTTCGGCGAGCTCAATTTTGGAATTCACACCAAGCACATCAGATTCGTCGCAAAAAACTGCCTTGGCAGCTCCTCCGGCCTGACGCGCAAGATGAACAATGTCCGTCAAATAGTACTCGCCTTTGGCGTTGTCATTTGTCACCTTACCAAGGAGCTTAAACATGGTCTCGGCACTTGCTGCCATGACGCCGGAATTGCAGGTGTTAACCGCAAGTTGGTCGGGGGTCGCTTCCTTTGCTTCAACAATCGCCTCAAGATTACCACTCTGACCCACGATCAGGCGACCATACGCCCCCGCATCAACCGCCTCGAACCCCAACACGCCGACGCTGGCCCCTGCTTCGATTTCGCCAAACAGATCCTCGATCGCTTTCGCTGGAATCAAAGGCGTATCGCCATAAAGCACAACCAAATCGCCCGAAAATCCAGACATTGTTTCTTCGGCCGCTTGTACAGCATGGCCTGTGCCAAGCGGCGGATCTTGAACCGCAATTGCGTCTTCTCCGAGCTGGGAGACAATGTGTTCGCGAAGCGCATCTGACGTTTTGGAAACAACGACCACAATCTTCGTGCAACCTGATCGCTTGGCCAGATCAATTGACCAGTCAACCATAGCTCTGCCACCGACCTTGTGGAGAACTTTTGGCAGACTCGATTTCATCCGCGTGCCTTGACCGGCAGCCAAGATGATCGCCGCTCGATTGGTCATAAACATGCTCCTCGCACTGCTCTTCGAATTGGCCTAAACCAAGGTTTGAGTCGAAGCGAGGGGTTTTTTCCCTATAATTTTTCAGGAGATGGCGATGGTCAAGTCACTCGACGGATGGACAATCGTTTTTGATTTGGATGGAACACTGGTCGATACCGCGCCAGATCTTTTGAATGCGACCAATCATGTGCTGCGCAGGTCCGGCCGCGAGCAGATTACACTCACGCAAATTCGGGGGATCATCGGATCCGGCGCAAAGGCAATGATGCGGGAAGGCTTCAAACTAACCGGTGATCCGGCAGATGAAGCTCAAATTGAGAGTCTTTGGGAACCGTTTATCGCGCACTATAAGGCAAACATTACAGCGGAAAGCCGTTTGTTTCCCGGTTGTTATGACACGCTACTGGCGCTGGAAGATGCAGGCGCGACCCTTGCCGTGTGCACAAACAAAATAAAGAAGCTCGCTGATCAGGTGCTGGATGAACTTGCGATCGCTGACATATTTGAGGCTTGTTTTGGGGCAGACAGCGTGCCTCAGCGAAAACCTCACGGTGACCATATCCTGCTGACGATCGAGGCTGCTGGAGGTGATACCAAGAGAGCTATTATGATCGGTGACAGTCAAACAGACGAAAAGGCAGCCCAAAACGCAGGGCTGCCCTTCATTTTCGTACCGTTTGGTTACGGTCCAGGTACAAGCGACCTAATTCACGCAGCCGCTATTGTTGAAGACTACTCGACTATGATTGCTGCTATTGAGCAGATCGCGCGTTAGCCAATGCCCATAATGGCGTCGCTGCGATCAGCTGATGCAGGTCGGCGAATGCCATTTGCATCATTGGGTTTGCGGCGGCGCGGCATGCCATTCACCATGTCACTGCGCACATCGCAGCGGGCTGAACGCATAGCGGCAACGAAGCCCGCATTCACCAGGTCGACATCGACGTCATAGCCGCGGCCTTCCCAATATTCTTTGATTTTTTGCTGTAAGCGCTTTGCACCGTCTTCGTCACAAAAGTCTTTCATTTTTATCTCTCCAGGCTCTCTTTTCTGAACGCGGCATGGCCCCGCGCCGGCCTGTCCTTCGGAAGCGCCAGCAATCTTTTTGTTGCCGGTCACAGGTAAGAGATGCGCAATGAACGTGGTGCACGCAAGAGATTTCGAGAAGGATTCTCAAAAACGATTGAAGTCTGAACGCACATTCATAATGAACACACATTCATCTGGGCAACTGGACATGAACAGACGCCCTTTAACGGATCATTAAGCACCAAAACCCCAGTGGTTGTCGTGTCCCGTACTCGCGTTACACGGTATTAGGCCCTAGGTTGAATGTGAAGACAATGAGGCAATTGCATGCATAACTGCATGGCTGCCATTCTCCCGGCCAAAGGAGAATCAACCGGCAATTTCTCTCAAACTGTTCTGAAAATCTTCAAATCATCGCGGCATTAGTGGGCAATCCGAGGATCATTCTACCCGTTAGCTCATAAGTCGTTCGAGCCGTCACAATATGCTGTGTGGCGGCATGCGCATCACGGAATCGGCGCTGCAGCTCGTTTTCAAGAAACAACGCGGCTCCGCCACCAATGTCATAGGCGCTGCGGCAAATATCTGCTCCAGTGCGGGTCATATGCGTGCATGCGAGGCGTAAATCTGACCGGCGAGCGACCGGGACCTCAGATTCTGCGAGTGCGACGTCCCACGTGCGATTTATTTCATCAAAAAGATATGCGCGGGCAGAACGCCATTGCGCCTCGAGTTGGGCCACATCGGACTGCACAATTTGGCGTTCGGCGAGCGTCTTTTTCGACCCTTGAGAGCGCTTATTCTGCACAAGATCAATCAGAGCATCGAGCGCGCCTCGCGCATTGCCCAGCGCCACAGCGCACACACCAAGTGCAAGCAGGCCGAAAGCCGGAAACTTGTAGAGGGGCCCTTCGGCGACTGGCTTATCCACAGACAAAGCAACAGACCGCCCCATTGGAACGTAAATATCTTGGACCGCGATGTCCCCCGAGCCAGTACCTTTTAGCCCCGCAACGTGCCAGGTATCGATGAGTTCAGCCTCCTCCGCCGGAAAGACCATCATCCGGTTTTCTGGCGCGCCGTCCGGCCCAATACGCAGAGCATCGCCTTCTTCGATGAAGCATCCTCCGCAGAGCCAGTTGCAATTTGCGGAGCCGGAACCCCATTGCCAGCGGCCCGTAACACGATAGCCACCTCCATCAATTCGTGCTCGTCCCATAGGTGCGAACACACCGCCTGTAATAACGCCCGGATCGCCATATACTTCCTCTGCATGAGCACGCTCCATATATGCCGCGTTCAAGGCTGTCGTGCTTGCGATCATCGCGCACCAACCCGCACTCGCATTCGCCCGAGAGAGCACCTCAACTGTTTCAACCAGTTCCGTGGGTGTAAGCTCAAGACCGCCAACATAGGAGGGCAACACCATTCGAAATATCCCACTGCGTGCCATTTTTTTGGCGAGGTCGGCAGGCAGTCTACGCGCATCTTCCATCTCATCTGCGCGCGCTCGGAGTTCAGCGTCCAGCAACTTTGCTGCCTCAAGCGTCGATGTGTGGGGATATGAATCAGCGCTCATAACTCGCTCTCCTTCAAAACTTTGGGGGGCGCGGCCCTGCGCCAAGACATTTTAATTGCTGACATCAGCGTCGCGTCGTCTGCCGCCGCCAATCGGATGGTCGTAGCACCTTTTTCACCCCATTTGTTCGGAACGGGAAAGAAAACACCGGGCTCTGCCAAACAAAGCAATTCTTGTTCTTCGAAACTTAAGAACACATTGGCTTCGGTTTCGCCTGATGGCATTGTCGCGAATATTTTCCCGCGCGGCGCATCAACGCGAAATCCTGATCTGTCAAAATGTGCTTTCTCCAAGGCGTAGGGCATAGACAACGCAAATTTACGAAAATCCGCAACTGTGCTCATTGGAATACCTTGGGCTTTTTTGCTTGAAACTTTTGTCCGGCGACGCGGTAGCGCTCAGCCATATCTTCTCCAGCAAGACCGTATGTCTTATCCCGTAGAAAATTCATAAGCTCAGTGCGTTTTCCAGCGTCCTTCAAATCTTCCGGACGCAATGTCTCTCCAATTTCAACGAAGAGACTCTTTCCCATCTTACGTTTAACCTCACGGAAAATAAGCGCGAGACGAAGCTCCGCCGACAAATGACTGGCAATCTGAAACAGCCGCGAGTTCTGCCCAGCAAAGAAGATAGGCGTCACTGACGCGCCTGTTCGAGTGATGAGATTGGAGGTGAATGGCTTCCACTCGTCTTCTGCAACCGTTTTGTAAAACGGTGTGGGTGCTGTTGCGACGCCGCCGCTCGGAAACACGATAACGCAGCCACCACCTTTTACGAGTTCCATGGCATCTTTTCGCATTTGCAAATTTGATGCGAGAGCTTCTTTCGTTTCGTTGAAATCAACTTTCAGCAAATAAGGCCGCGCCTCAGGAATTCCATCGAGAGCTGAATTGGTCAGAATTTTGAAATCTTCCTGTTCGCGCGCGAGAGATACCAACCAGCAAATAACCAAGCCATCCAGCACACCAAAAGGGTGATTGGCGACAACGACAAGCGGGCCGGTGCGTGGAATACTCGCGAGCCTCGACGCATTGAAATGCACATCAAGCTCTAGCAATCTGACCGCCGCAGTGAAGAAGGGCGTGTCATGTTTCAGCTCTTCTAAGTAGCGCTCATATAGCTTCTTTATTTTGGGCTGACCTGAAAGACGCTCAATCGCACGGACTACATTCCGCTTCAACGGATGCTCAAATGAAGACGCGTATGAAAGATCAGGTTTTTCCGAGTTCATCAGACCCTCAGAATAGTCAAAGTCGCAGTAGTTTGGCTAGATTATTCTTTTGCATATCTGAGGACCCACCGACAATCGGCATTCCCAACAAATCACGCACATGTCGCTCGATATCATACGCGTCCGACAAGCCGTAGGCACCTATCACTTGCTGACACGCTATACCGATTTCCACCCCGATATCGGCGCAAAACAATTTCGCCATCGCTGTCTCGGCGCTACAGGGAAGCCCCTGGGTCGCGAGCCATGCAGCGTGATACAACATATGTCGGCAGGCCTGTAATTTGGTGCGCGCACTGACAAGTTTGTGCGCGATTGCCTGGTGCTTGGCGATAGGTTTACCAAATTGCTCGCGTTCCTGCGCATACTGCCAGGCTTCATCCAGCGCAGCGCGTGCAACCCCGTAAGCAACAGCCGTAATTTCGATTTTCTCGACATCCAGCGCGCGCCCGGCAAGCACTTGCCAACCTTTGTTCCACATTTCCGGACCACCAACGATCGCGCTTTCGGGAAGCCGAACCTCATCAAAATAGACATCCATGGAGTGGGTGTATCGTAAATTCGAATGCTCCAATGGCTGCATTTTTATGCCGGCAGCGTTCGTGGGAATTAACACGAACGTGAGATTCCCATGTCGCTGGCCTCGTTCGCCCGAACGACACAGACAATATATGTAGTCTGACCAATCTGCGCCGGTACACCAGCGCTTTGCGCCACTTATGACAAGTTCATTACCGTTTCTCTCGACCCTCGTCTCGACGCTCGGCAAATCTCCACCGACATTCGGTTCAGATAAACCATAACAAAGAAACACCTCTCCCCTCGCGATTCGCGGAAGCAATTCTGCTTTCTGAGCGTCAGAGCCATTTTCGGAAATGTTTAGTCCACCATAAAACGCTGCATGAATGTAGGGGCCCGCCATGCTTGTTCCGCCCTGGCAAAGCTCATCGATAACTGCAGCGGCCGCATAAATGTCTTCGCCGCTACCGCCGTGTTCTTCAGGTATGGTCAACCCAATGAGCCCCATTTCCGCCAGCTCTTGAAACAGATTTCTGTCCCAGCTGGCTTGCCGGTCCCACTCTATTCGCTTTTCACGAGGAAGCTTCTCGGCAACCCAGCGCTGTAATTGGCGACGGATTTCGGAAATATGATCGGGCTCGGCAGCAAAAGAATAACTCATAATCGAGACTATTCCTCTGCTCTCACCTAGAGGTCAAACGGTGCCGTTTGGTAAACCTGATTAATCCAGTTCCCAAACAAGAGATGAGCATGCGAGCGCCATCGATTTTGAGGCTCTGCAGACGGATCGTCGGCTGGAAAGTAATTATAGGGCAGCGCGATCGGCTTTCCGGCAGCGGTATCCCTTTCATACTCTTCTTTTAGCGAAAATGAGTCATACTCGATATGGTTGAACATATAGAGCGCGCGTGCGTCAGGATCGCTTACAAGACAAGGACCGGTCTCATCACTTTGCATCAGCAACTTCAGGCTTGACCGATCAGCGATGTCTCCCGCCCGCACCTCAGTCCACCGCGAGACAGGCACTTGAAAATCATCTGAAAACCCGGAAAGAAATGGCGACGTTGGAGCCAGGTTTTTGTGTCGGAATACGCCAAACGCTTTTTCGGGCAGTGTGTATTTTGGTACGCCGTGAAAATACCAAATCGCCGCCATTGCTCCCCAGCAAATGTTAAATGTGGAATGGACATGCGTTCGCGTCCAATCGAAAATCTCCGTAAGTTCCGCCCAATAAGTGACGTCCTCAAAAGGCAGCTTTTCGATTGGCGCGCCAGTGATAAGAAAACCATCAAATCTACGGTCGCGAATATCGCTCCACTTTTGATAGTAACTTAGCAGATGCTCTTCTGGTGTATTCTTAGACACGTGATCAGATATACGCACGAGTGTGAGTTCGACTTGCAACGGGGACGCACCAATTAAACGCGCGAGCTGTGTTTCTGTCCGGCGCTTATTTGGCATCAAGTTTAGAAGTCCGATTTGCAAGGGACGGATATCCTGGCGGATGGCGTCGGTTTCCGTCATCACCGCCACACCTTCGCTCTCGAGCTCAGCACGCGCCGGAAGCGTATCGGGGATCTTGATCGGCATGTGTGATCTGTAGCCTCCGTCAATCATTCTGTCGCGTGAACGAAGGCAGGCAGTGAAACCGAGACTGGAGACACCGCGCGGCCTTTTAGCGACTTGTTTAACGTGGCTGCAAGCCGACCGGCCAAATCACCACACTAATAGAATTAGCGCGCACCACTCAACAGCGCAAGTAGCCATTCATTGGAAAAATTCGACAGTGAGAAATTTTCGCCCAGAGGGATCAAGGATCCGGCGAAGTGAAAGTCTAACTGAGCTTAAGAGTCTCTCGGACAGCTATCGCTTTAATCGCTGTTTCAAGGTGGTTCTGTGTTATCGGCTTACACAAATATGTCGCAAGATTTGAAGACGTAAAACACTCCTCGACTTCGGCGTCGTTTACAGATGATAGCGCTATAATCTCAATATTCGAATAGTGCGGATTTTGAGCGATGGAGTTGGCAAATAGCAGCCCGTCGACATCTGGCATCAGATAATCCAGGAAAATCAGGGTATAGGGTGATCCGGATGAAAAAGCGCCTGACATTTTCTTTGCCGCAATCCTCGCCGATTTCGCATAGTCTGCCGACAGTCCGAGATGCTTTAACTTCAAATGAAGTGCGTCGAAATTTGCGCGGTGATCATCTACGATCAAAATCTTACAATGCGGCAGTGCGGCACTGATATTTAGAGATGCCTTTTCAGGTGCACGTCTGTTTTCGATGGGTAGCCTGATCTTGATTCTAATTTCAGTGCCTTTGCCGATTCGAGAGTCGATCTCGAACGCGCCGCCCATAAGCTGCATGAGTTTGCGGCAGAGTGACAATCCCAAGCCTGAAACGCCGTTTTGCCTTTCAGGATCACGCGAGACGTCCTGGAAGGTGCCACTAACATCTGTGATCGTATTTTCTGGAATGCCGGGGCCAGTGTCGCGCACGGTAAAGACGAGTTCTGACACTGTGGAACTTGAGCGACCAGTGACGCCTATATGAACATAACCGCGCTTTGTGTACTTTATCGCGTTTTCGGCTGCATTCATGATAACTTGCGTGATCCGCGCTGTATCCCCGCGCACATAGTCGGGTAGACTGGGATCTGTGGAGACAATTAGATCGAGCCTTTTGTCGCGCGCAAAGCCACCAAGAGAACATGCCAGATGCTCTACTAATTGGTTCGGACTAAACGCCTGCTGTTTGAATTTCATCAAACCCGCATCAATGGTTGAGTAATCCATAATGTCATCGATGATACGGAATAGTTTGTCATCAGCGCGCTCCATCTTGTTTAAGATTTCCGTCTGATACGGAGTGAGGCGCGTTTTCTTCAGCGTCTTCAGCAGGCCAGAAATGTCCTT
Source organism: Hyphomonadaceae bacterium (assembly GCA_965263325.1). Lineage (GTDB taxonomy): Bacteria > Pseudomonadota > Alphaproteobacteria > Caulobacterales > Hyphomonadaceae > CBDHGY01. The sequence continues at coordinate 1,027,540 of CBDHGY010000002.1, forward strand.
CATCGGACCTTTGATATCATCGCCCATATTCGCTAGAAATCTCGCCCGGGATTTCGAAGCGTGAACGGCCTTTTCTCGGGCCTCGACAAGCTCTTCTTCTCGCGCCTTGAGGTCTGTTAGGTCTGTAAGGACGCCGATGACATATTCATTGCCGATCGCTGATCGGAAGTAACACTTTTGGGCTTCAACCCACCGAGACTCGTTCTTGTGATTGGTAAGTCGCTTGACGTTCCGATTGCTACCGCGCGTTTTCAAAACTTCGTCATCCTGCGCCCAGGATACTTCCGCAAAATGTGCTGGCATCACATCGAAGCTTGTTTTGCCGATAAGTTCTTCTCGTGAGAATCCCATCATCTCAGCGAATGCATCGTTAACCTCAATCCAGACATGCTCGCTGTTTTTGATATGCACGGCATTAGGCAGTAAGCTAATGACCTGCATCAGCAAGTCGAGATTTTCCTCTTTGAAGCCGTCTGACTGTAGGATGGGTTCTATGCTCATTACGTAAACTTAAAGTTGCGTTGTCACATAAATGGGTAGAATTTGGTGAAATTTTCATTAAGCGACTGAGCCGCAAAACAGCCCATTACTCCAGTGCTTTGGCCACGCCGTCGCGTCGCGGATCAGCACCGCCCTCAAGCCCATCTTCTGTTACGCGTATAACGTGCAGCCCAGAGGTGACATTCGGTCGCTCCTGCACAGCGTAGCCCATCTCTCGGAGCGTCTGCGCAACTTCCGGACCACCTTCGACATCTTGCTCAACAACAACCGTATCACCTCGCGCGACGATGTTGGGCAGATTGATAGCTTCCTGAACGGATTTTCCCCAAGCCAACGCGCCAACGAGCGTCTTGGCTGTATAGGCGACAATAGAGTTTCCGCCGGGAGATCCTGTCACCATTACAACTTCGCCGTTTTGGTCGAATACAATCGTCGGCGACATTGAACTGCGCGGTCGCTTCCCAGCCGCTGGGGCATTGGCAACCGGGAGCGTGCCCTTTACCGGATCACGCGCAAAATCCGTCAACTCGTTATTCAGTAAAAAACCATTGACCATTCGCGATGATCCGAAGGCCGCTTCAATTGTTGCTGTCATTGAAACAACGTTGCCGTCATTATCGACAATGGACAAATGTGTCGTGCCGGGTTGGTCTTCCGTTGTGTCCCGTCCCCACATACCGATTATTGATCCTCTCCCGAGAACCTCGCCGGGATCACCCGGAGCAGACTTTCCATCCGGTGCAAAGCGATCGGCTGCACGCGCATCAAGGTAATCTGGGTCGATGAGATCTTCTGATGGCACAGAAACGAAGTCGGCATCTGCCACATAGTGATCGCGGTCTGCATAAGCGAGACGCTGGGCATCCACAAAAGCCTGAAGAAATGCCTCTTCGCTCATCTCCTCGTCAGTTTCTGGAATGAGACGCTCGTAAAGTCCAAATATCATATTTTGCGCGACACCTCCGGAGCTAGGCGGCGGTGCGGAACAGATTCTGTAATCACCGTGGTTTTGGCAAAGCGGTGGACGGACTTTAACCTGATACCCAGCTAAGTCTTCCACTGTCATAGATGCAGCGTTCGGTTCGGCATTGGCTGACGCCACAATCGCTTCCGCAACCTCCCCCTCATAAAATGCCGCGGGGCCTTCATTCGCAATGCGCCGCAAAGTGTCACCAAACGCCAAATTTTGAACAGTTGCACCGGCCTGCCACGGTTCACCGCCGGGATAGAAATACGGCGCAGTTTCCGGATTGTCATCAATACGAATTGCTGCGCGTAAACGCTCATTGGCGAGCGCCGCGGCAGTTTTCGGTGCAACGACAAACCCCTCCTCGGCGAGCAATATGCCGTCGGTGAAGAGTTCGGCCCAGTCGAGTTTACCATGCGCATCGTGCGCCGTCTTGTAGAGCGCAACCTGACCTGGCACTCCGACAGACTTGCCCGATTGCCAGGCTTCGATAAAGCCCATCACCTCATTGCCTTTGATAAACAGGTTAGGCGTGACGTAGGCAGGGGCAGTTTCACGACCGTCATAAACAATCGTCTCGCCGCTCGCACGCTCATGAACGAGCATGAATGCGCCGCCGCCAATACCTGAACTCTCCGGTTCGACGAGACTAAGTACGGCATGCACTGCGATCGCAGCGTCCACGGCATGGCCACCTTCACGCAAGACGCGAAGCCCAGCTTCAACCGCTTGAGGGTTGGCTGCTGCTACCATCGCGCCCTTTGTCCAAGAGGATTCATCAACTTCTGTACTAAGTTCCGGCGAAGCGGACTTCGGAGCTGCTTCTTTGATTGAAACAGGATCAGGCAATTCCTCGACATCGGGAAGGTCGTTACCACCGCAAGCCGTCAGCGTAAGTGCTGCAGTTGCTATCAGCCATTTCCATTGAGACTTCATCGTCAATCAACTTTCCCTTTGTGTTTGTTTCTACCGACTCTATGAGATGGCGAGCAAAGAGGAAAGACGGTTTATGAGTCCAGCGAAGCCAGGGGCGAACAACTCACTCACAGATGTCACAGGCCTTAAGGTCGGAAATGCCGAAAATCATGACGTGGTGACCGGCGTAACGGCGATTATCTGCGATGAACCTTGTATTTGTGCTTCAGCCGTTGCTGGCGGCGGGCCGGGAACACGGGAAACAGACCTATTAAAAGCCGGAACATTGGTTGAAGCCGTCGACGCGGTCGTATTATCAGGTGGCTCATCATATGGTCTTGCGGCCGCTGATGGTGTCGCAGCCGCCCTCGGCGCCGATGGGCGAGGCTACGGCTTAACAGCATCAGACGGCGTACCGAAGTCACCGATCGTACCCAGCGCCATCTTGTACGATCTTGCGAATGGCGGTGACAAGGATTGGGGCCGCGAACCACCTTATCGCGAACTCGGCATGACGGCCTACGACAAGGCCTCTTTAACCTATGAGATTGGCAAAGTCGGCGCGGGCTTGGGTGCAAATGCCGGCAACCGGCCCGGCGGCCTCGGAACAGCGAGTTACGTAACTCATGATGGGATAACGGTCGCAGCCCTCGCCGCGGTAAACTGTTTTGGGTCCACCATGATCCCAGAAACTGATGTTTTCTGGGCTTGGCCCTTTGAAGAAGGCAGCGAATTTGGAGGCAGAAGACCACTAGAGCCCGCCGCAACTCTCGCCGATGACCTTCGCGGTACAAAGCTCGATGCTCAACCGGGTCAAAATACTACGATCGCATGTATCGCAACTGACGCCGAGCTAACACCATATCAGGCTCAGCGGGTTGCCGACATGGCACTGTCAGGATTTTCTCGAGCCATCCGCCCAGTTTTTGCTCCATTTGATGGCGACGCCGTGTTCGTTCTATCGACGGCTAAAACGCCGCTACCTTTGCCTGAACCTATGTCAATCATGCGATTTGGAGAGCTAGCAGCTAGCGCTCTTTCACGCGCTATCGCACGCGGCGTTTATGAAGCGAGTAAATAAGACTGATATTTTGGCGGCTTTCTCAAGCAGCCATTCCCAGTATGTACCGGCCTGTTCAGGGTAATTTCGTGCAACGAGATCCTCATCGGCTTCTTTTATGCTGAGAACGTATTTCATCTTTTAGCTGCAGATTTGGCAAATATAGCGCCGCACCCATTGCCGCGCCTCACCTAAATGACGTTTCAGCGACAGCCATTTCGACAAAGGCAGTGAAAAATGCACAAATTTATCTTGCACGCGCCTGCGGTGAGGGATATGTGTCCGCTCTCACTGGCAAGGTCTGGTAGCTCAGTTGGATAGAGTACTTGGCTACGAACCAAGGGGTCGGGGGTTCGAATCCTCCCCAGACCGCCAGTTTTTTCGTCAATTTTAATGAAGAAATATAGGTAGACGTCTCTAGGTTAGCAATCAAAGCTACACTTTCGGCGGTCGCACAATTGAAGATTTTCAACCGCTTTGCCCTCGAAGGTATTACACAGCCTTATTAATACGGCACTCGCATTAAACGGCAGCGTGCGGCTAGAGCTTAATCAGAAGCACTAAAGTTCATTCTTCAAAAGTTTCATGATGACGGAGAAGTCTTTACCGCCATGGCCCTTACTTGAGAGGCTTTGATACGTTCTCGTGGCAAGATCGCCGAGCGTTGTGTCAGCGCCGATCGTCTCGGACGCTTCGCTTGCAAGGCGTAGATCCTTAAGCATCATATCAACAGCAAAACCCGGCACATAGTCATTGTTTGATGGCGCGTTTGGCACTGGACCTGGTGCTGGGCAATAGGACGTCATCGACCAGTTTTGCCCAGACGCGCTGGACGCAATATCAAAAAAGGTCTGGGCATCAAGCCCCAATTTTTCAGCCAGGTTAAACGCTTCGCAAGTTGCGATCATTGATATTCCAAGCAGCATATTGTTCGCGATCTTGGCAACCTGCCCGTTACCAGCATTTCCAGCATGAACAATCTTCTCCCCCATCGCTTCAAGGACCGGATGCGCGCGCCGAAAAGCACCTTCAGTCCCACCTACCATGAAGGTCAACGATCCACCTGCGGCCGCTGCAACGCCTCCCGATACAGGTGCATCGACCATGTCGAAACCTTGGGTAATTGCTTGCTGTATGACATCCCTCGCATCGCTTACAGCAATGGTTGAGCAGTCGATAAATAAAGCGCCTTTCGGGGCGTGAGCCGAGACACCTTCATCGCCAAAATAAACCGCTTTGACATGCTGGCCAGCCGGCAGCATTGTAACAAGGATATCAGCTGCCTCAGCCGCCTCTGCAACCGAAGTCGCCGCCTTTGCTCCTTCATTCGCTGCAGCTACAACGGCATCAGTATTCAAATCAAATGCGGACACTTCAAAGCCGGAACGAATAAGATTCGCGCACATACCCGAACCCATATTTCCTAAGCCAATGAAACCAACTCGGTTCATAACTCGAACTCCCATATCTCTCTTTCTAAAACTGAGTTGAGGCCCGATTTCAGACCATTATCGGATTAAATATTTCGGCGAATCCGCAGACCTTTTTGTTCATGATCGCGGCATTCAGCGCATTTAGACCACCCGGCTCATTGAACGTGACCACCGGTCACTACAGTGAATATCCCGAAGCAAGGCATGCACCGCCCCCTATTGCATCGTTGGAATAATAAAGGCCTGATCGCCGATGTCACCTTCTGGCCAACGCGAGGTGACGGTCTTGATCTTGGTCCAGAAGCGAACGCCTTCGGGTCCATGTTGATTGGTGTCGCCAAAGGCGGAGCGTTTCCAGCCGCCGAATGTGTGGTAACTCACTGGCACGGGGATCGGCACATTAATTCCGACCATGCCAACATTGACCTGGCTGGCAAACTCGCGGGCTGCGCGGCCATTGGAGGTGAAGATGGCAACGCCATTGCCGTATTGGTGGTTGCTCGGCAATGCGGCGGCTTCTTCCAAACTCTCAGTGCGGACAACTTGCAGAACCGGGCCAAAGATCTCCTCTTCATAAGACCGCATGCCGGGCTTCACATGATCGAACAGACTCGGCCCAACGAAATAGCCATTCTCATGGCCTTGCAACGTGTGACCGCGTCCATCCAGTTTTAGATCTGCACCCTCATCAACACCCATCTGAATATAAGATTCGACCTTGGCCTTGTGCGCTGCAGAAACAACCGGTCCGTAGTGCGCTTCCGCATCAGTTGAAACGCCTACTTTGAGCGCCCTTGCAGCATCGAGCATGCGTTCAACAAATTCGTCGCCAGTCTTTTGACCAACAGTCACTGCGACAGGCAACGCCATGCACCGTTCGCCGGCTGAACCATAAGCGGCACCGACAATGTCTTTGACTGCTTGTTCCATATTCGCATCTGGTAAAATAATGCCATGGTTCTTGGCACCTCCCATAGCCTGCACGCGCTTGCCATGTGCGGTGCCAGTTGCATAGACATATTGTGCGATGTCTGATGACCCGACGAAGCTCACTGCTTTAATGTCTGGATGGGTCAAGAGTGCGTCGACGGCTGTCTTATCGCCATTGACCATATTGAGCACACCGTCTGGCGCGCCCGCCTCCATAAACAGCTCCACCATCCGCAGTGGGACCGAAGGATCTTTCTCAGAAGGTTTCAAAACAAATGTGTTGCCGCATGCGATCGCCACCGCGAACATCCAGCATGGGATCATGGCAGGGAAATTAAATGGGGTAATACCGGCCACAACGCCAAGCGGCTGGCGCATGGAGTAAACGTCGATGCCTGGCCCTGCACCTTCGGTATACTCACCTTTCTGAAGATGCGGGATTCCGCAGGCAAATTCGACGACATCAATACCGCGCTGCACATCACCCTTGGAGTCTGCGATGACTTTGCCATGTTCGGACGAAAGCAATTCTGCGAGCTCGTCCATATTTGCTTCGAGCAAGCGCTTGAATTCATACAACACTCTGGCACGTCGCTGCGGATTAGTCGCAGCCCAGCCAGGTAAAGCCGCCTTAGCGTTTTCGATTGCGGCCGCAACTTCAGCGTCGGATGCCAGCGCGACGCGTGCTTGAATTTCCCCAACATTGGGATTGTATATATCTCCGAAACGCCCGGACGTGCCGGACACCTGTTTGCCGCCAATAAAGTGGCTTACTTCGCGCATTGCGCCTCTCCTGGTAAATACACTTAACTTTGTGCGTAAACTGCCGCCGATAGCACAGCCAGATTTCGTGTAACCTTTTGCATAAGTTTTTGAAAGGTCGTCTTCGATTCTGACGCAAGCGGTTTGTATCGCGGGCTGCCCCAAACAGGCCAATGAACTGCGCCGATGCGAAACTGGTTGTTTGCCGTAGCGTCACCGTAGCTGAACTCGCAGTAACGTCCCAAGCAAAACGATTATCCGAATACGGCAAGTAAGGAACTCTCAAAACATTGACATCGCACCTGCCATTTATGATGCTGATGATCTGGGAGAGAGATTATATGCAACGTCAGGAACGGCTCGAATTAACAGGAGCTCCAGGCTCTCCGTACACACGCAAAATGATCGCACTTTTGAGATTTCGCCACCTGCCGTTTATGGTTTATTGGGGCGACTCCAAAATTCCGGCGAATTACCCTTCTCCGAAAGTGAGACTGCTTCCAACGTTTTATTTTCCAGAAGGTGAAGACGGCACCCTTGTTACAGCGACAGATTCGACGCCGATCATCAGGCGACTTGAGGTAGACTATGAGGGCCGCTCCGTTATTCCAACGAATCCGATTTTGAAATTCATAAATGAACTCATTGAAGACTACGCTGACGAATGGCTCACCAAAGCCATGTTCCACTTTAGATGGGCTCACGAGGCTGATTGGAAGAATGCGCAATCGCTCTTGATTTATTGGGGCATGAACACTGCACCGCAGAAAATGGTCGATGAAATGGGTGCAAAATTTGCCAAGCGCCAAATTGATCGGCTTTACGTTGTAGGATCGAACGAAATTACGGCCCAGACGATCGAAGCATCATATGAAAGACTGATTACGATCTTGGATGAGCTGATTTCAATCAAGGGCTTCGTGCTTGGAGGACGCCCTTCATCCGCAGATTTTGCGCTCTATGGACAGTTGACGCAGCTTGCAATTGTAGAGCCGACTTCTGCGGCAATAACATCTCGAATATCTCAGCGGGTAAGGGCGTGGGTCGACTTGATGGAAGACTTGTCTGGCCTCACTCCATGTGACGATGATTGGTTCACCGCCGATGAGGCTCACACCGCGCTTCGCCCGTTACTGGCAGAGATCGGACGAACGTACACCCCGGTAATGATTGCAAACGCAAAGGCGATAGCAGACGGCCAAGATAACTTTGATACAGAAATCGATGGAAAAGCCTGGACTCAACCCGTGTTCAAATATCAGGCTAAGTGTCTTGGTTGGTTAAGAGAAGCGCATTCTGATCTGACAGGAAATGAACAGGGTGCCGTAAACGCATTATTGAAAGATACCGGCTGCGAAGCGCTGTTCTCATAGCGTCAATAGTATTTGAGAAGACCGCCTATTAATGATCTGCCAAAGAACCAGACAAGATTGCAAAGATTAATCCTGTCTGGGTTGTTTTCACGATCGGTACTGCTTCCAGTGCAGGCTCCCAAGGCATGACGTAAAAGGTCTCTGCAGTCTAGTAGCTGCGGAGCGGGCCGCGCGTGGAAGGATGGTCAATGGCAATTACAAAACCTGCAAAAGCGAAGACTGATGCTGCGAGCAGCAGGAGGAGGAATGCCCGCAGCATCAAATTTGTCTATTCGAGCAATTGTGCGCGTATAGAAACCAGTTCGTCGTCTGTGACATCAAGTTCGTTCTGAATGAATGCCATCACAGACCCATGCTCAGCTTCAAGATCCGCGAATGTCGCCTCGATATACTCTGGATGAGACGCCATTAGCGGAGCGACTTTGTCCTCGGGAAGCTCAAACAAGAAAGCATATGGGCTATTGCCCTCTTCAGCTTCTTTTCGTGCCTCTTCATTCATGAAAGCGGCCATATAGTCGACGTAGTCATCCGACAGCGAATAGTCGTGCACGACTTGTTCGCGCGGCACGCCAAGGGCTGTCAAAATCAACGCCGCGCTGGTGCCGGCGCGATCTTTACCTGCTGAACAATTGAAAGCGAGGGGAATATTACCTTTCGCCAGTTCATCGAACATCGCCGTGTAAGCGGGTGCTTGTTCATAAGCGATGTCTGAGTATTGAGCCGCCATCCCAGCCTGAACGTCATCTGGTGTGGAATCGGGGTTCATCAGTGCAGCGAACATAGGATTTTCAGCCGGGTTATCAGAAGATGCCGGATCGGGGAAGAATTTGTAATCGATCGCCCCAGCGCGCCAATCTGTTGGCTCATTTGTGCGCTCTTCTTCAGAGCGATAATCACATACAGTTCGAATGCCGAGCTGCTTGAGGTAGTCATAGTCAGCGTCCGTCAGTTCATGCATAACGCCCGACCGGAAAACCCGACCCCATTTTACGCGGCGACCATCAGAGGTTTCGTAGCCACCCAAGTCGCGGAAATTTCGTCCGCCTTCAAGCGGAAGCAATCTTGCGGCAGCTTTAACAGGTTCGCCGTTCTCGGGAATGAACATGAAGTAGTTGCGTTGCGCGGCGTCTTCTACAGCCCACATAATGTCCTGCAGGTCGGTGAACTCGCCAACCTGGCTTCCTTCTCCTGATTTGAAATCAGGATCTGACGAAACTTCGATCCTTACAGGTGCCCCGGCCGGCTCTGTTTGCCATGATAGTTTAAAGGCATCTGCCCCAAATTCCTTCTCAACACTGGCAGAAACAATCTCTACCGAAACGACTTCAGCCGTTTCTTTCGCGGTAGCTTCGTTAGCATCCACGACAGGCTTTGTTTCTGTCTCTTTAGGCTCCGAACTGCCCCCGCACCCTGTAAGTGCGAGAGCAAGAGTTGCGATAATTACGCTTTTCATTCTTATCTCCTTAGTAGTCGATACGAACACTGGCGACCCAGCGGCGACCGAAGCCTTCGACCTGGTTCGGCGTCGCAGGCGTGTTGATGTAGCGAACGTCTGTTTCGTCGGTGAGATTGTTACCGTTCAGGGCAAAAGTGACATTCGTTCCGTAGAATGCTTCCGGCAGAGTGTAGCGCAGCGAAGCATCGACACGCTCTGTCTCGTCCCAGAACTCTGTCAGGCTATCATTCTCCGTGGTTGAGAGCCAGGCATCGCGGTACTGATAATTGATCCGCGCGGACACACCGAATTTTTCGTAGAAAACCGAAGCGTTGTATACGGTGTCGGATGTGCCTGGCAGTGAGAATTTCTGGTCATCAAGTGTTGGCGCGACAAACGAGCTGTCAACTAGGGTTAGGTTACCGCTGAAGCCGAGGCCGTCAAATGGCTCTGGTAGGAAGTCTTCCGCAGAGCCGACGAAATTGACTTCAAATCCGGTGAGCTCGCCGCTATCACCGTTGAAGAACGAGTTGAATTGGGTGTTGGCACCCGGTGCGATCAGACCCGGCGCATAGACCGAACCATCCACAACCGAAGATCCTGGATAGATGACGTTGTCTATGTTGCGATAATAGGCACCGACAGACAGGATGCTGGCAGGGGCAAAATACCATTCGACTGACGCATCAAAGCCAAAGGCTTCTTCCGGATCTAGGAAGGGGTTGCCACCGGAGACTTCAAGCGAGATTGGGTCAACGCTTTGCGAAGCACGAATTTCCGAATAGGTCGGGCGTGAAATACTTGTCGTCGCTGAGAGACGCAGCTTCCAGTATTCGTCCAGGTCAATATTTGCATGGATTGATGGCAGCCAGTTTGTGTAGTCATTGCTGGCGTTGATTGCTGAGGTCGAACCATCGGAATTCAGCAAAGTACCAGCCGATGAGAAATCTGTCTGCTCAACGCGCAGGCCATAAACCAGATTGCCCCATGCTGTGTCAGTCGTAGCCATCGCGTAGAGAGCCATCACGTCTTCTTCGATCAAAGTCAGTGAGTCTTCGTCAAATGTGGCACTGAGGCCGCCCACATTCGCTGCCCAGGCTGAACGAATGCCCTGCTGGTTGAAGTTCCGGCCACCGATCGTATTGTTGAAATCGCTGTCCCATGCCTGGTTCGTGACAAAACTGTTCAGGTCAACACCCGCAAGCCCGGCAAAATCCTGTGCAAGAGTGGACCCGCCATTGGCTTCGCGTGTATCAAACTGCCCGCCGAATTTGACTTCTGTCGTGTTGCCAAAAAACTCAAACTCGCGTGAAAGATCGAGCTTCGCCTTGGTGGCTTCTGTGTCGGTTGCGCCGGCAAAGATCAGACCGAAGGAAAAGCCATAATCCAACGTGTTTACATCGACAGACGTGCCAGGCTGGAAGGGCTGCGTTGGGATCAGACCAGGGTTTTGAATGTCGGTGACATCAACCTGCGCCCCAATCGCCCCGCCTAGGCTGAATGGAATGGGTAGGAAGGTCGAATTCTCGGTTTCAGTATAATTCAGCCGTGCTTCGACGTCCCAATCCGCCAGAACACCGTCATAGCCAAGTGTATTGGTGAAGGTTGAGTTCTCATAAAGACCATCTTCAAGAAGACGAGAAACCAGTACCAGGTTCGAATAAGCCTCAGTGCCCAGGGCGATTGGTGCCGGAATATCCGTGTCTGCGGGGTTTACAAAGTCGAAGTCAAACTGGTTGCGCTCTTCCCGGTCGATGAATTCTGAATATAGCGACGACAGGAACACTGTGCTGTCCGGAGTTGGGCGAAACTCGACACGTCCGCCATAGGCGTTATCCTCACGCTCGCCGCGGTAAGAACGGAAGTCGAGATTGGTAACTGAATCGTCCTGACCGTCGCCATTTGTGTCGGCGTATTCATATTCGCGGTTGTCCGTGATGCGTCCGCGCAAATTGTGTGATCCGAAAACAAGCACGCCGAACTGGTCATTCGACCAAGAGACGCGGCCATTCAACTTTTCGATGTCCACGTCGCCGAGCTGCTGTTTGCCATAGCCCGCCTCAGCTGCAAAGCTGAGTCCCTCGCGGTCGAACGGTTTGAACGTTTCAATATTCACGAAACCAACTGTTGATTCACCCGGCATGTCAGGCGTGATCGCCTTATTGATCTCAATCTTGGAAGTGATCACCGATGGAAAGGCGTCGAAACGCGGGATACGGCCATCTTCTGCGCCAAGCACATCCACACCGTCGAATGCGATCTTTGTGTAGCGGAACGGCGCGCCGCGGAAATTGATGTAACGCGCTTGGCCCTGATCGCGCTCAATCGCAAGACCCGGCACGCGCCCCAGTGAATCTGCGAGGTTTTGATCCGGAAAACGGCCAATGGCATCAGCGGCCAGAATGTCGACCACATTATTTGCGTTACGTTTCGCTTCAATCGCAGCTGCCTGACTGTCGCGGATGGGCGTACCAGTCACCACAATCGTTTCCTGACGCGCTTCCGCCTCTTCTGTTTCCTGCGCTATTGCAAATGTACCGCTAAGTGTCGCGGCACTTATCAATAATCCTGTCTTCAAACTGTGCATTTCACTACCCCTTAATGCATTCACCATTGAATGCGGGGAGGATTAGGGATTCGTTTGTAACGCGGCCCAACAGCTGAGTGAAAATTATATGAAGCTATCTCGCCCTAGCGGTTCAAATTGAGTGGAAACCAACGCGTTTGTGCTGATTTCTTAGTTCCACAATTATGTCATGAATATGCTGGGTTGCATTCCGCCCGCCAGCTAACCGCTTCGTTGCAAACTACTTAATCGGTAGCCACAAGCTCCAGCCGAGGTTTTTTGTTTCCTCTACTTGGTAAGTCTCGAGCCCTATCGTCATACCCAATTGGCCTTCCGATGGCTCCTGCGTGTATGTTCGAAATAGTCGGTCCCAAATCGATAAACAAAAGCCGAAATTCGTGTCGTGCTCCTGTCTGTGAATTGAATGGTGCACCCGGTGCATATCAGGGGTTACAAAAAGTGTGCGAAGCAAGCGGTCTAACCCGTTCGGCATTGCAAGGTTCGCGTGATTAAATAATGCACTCGCGTTCAAGATGACTTCAAACAGTATCGCTGCAATGATCGCCGGCCCAAGCAACATAACGACCGCGAGCTTGTAGATGGCAGATAAGGCGATTTCGACCGGGTGAAACCTAAGCGCGCTCGACGCGTCTAGATCACGGTCTGCATGGTGAACCCGGTGCAGCCGCCAGAGAAATGGAATTTTGTGACTGATCAAATGCTGAAACCAAATCGCCAAATCAAGCAAAACAATCGCCAATACTATTTCGATCCAAACCGGCAATGATAGCTGGTTCAGCAATCCCCAACCCAATTCTATAGCAAGCGCCGCGCCTGCCGTTACAGCTAAGATCGGCGCAATTGTCGCCAGCGCTCGTACGAGCAAGGTTGCCAAAGCGAGCATCCCCGCATTCGTCGACCATCTTCGCATGCGCGACTGAAGCCTGGGCCTCAAAGGTCGCCACATTTCCAAAGCCGAAAACAAGACGAAAGCGAGCAAGAATGCGGTAAGACGAAAAGCCGTTTCACTTAAGCCCAAAATGCTGATTGCTTCGCTGGGCATTAAGGTCCTCAAACAGCAGATGGTGGCGCAAGTTTGGGTACGGGCCGCGCACGCAACAATTGCTCAACATCTTCCGGCTCGCCAATAACAGCCACGCTGTCCCCCGCCAGCAAGATCTCTTCACTCGTCGCAATGCGAATATCGCCATCACGCTCTATCAGCGCCAGCAAGCAAGACGCTGGCAAATGAATATCAGATACTTTCTTGCCCGTTTGCTCCTGTAATACAGGAATTTCACTTACGGGTCCGTGATAAAAGTGATCGTCGCGCATGAGAATCCCATTCATATCGCGCTCTTCGGTTGCAGCAAGCCAACGCTCCTCAAAGTGTTCGCTTTGAATGACTTCAGCTAAGTGCCCAGCGAGGCGAAGATCAAGCCCGACAGGTTTAACCGGGACGATAAGGAAGAGTAGCGTGTGGGCGTTGCCGACATCTTCAATTTCAAGCTTAGCTTGTGGGCCAAATCTGCAAACAATCAGCTCAGGCTGTGTTAGATCAGTTGCTGTTTTAAAGCCAAGGAACACAGCATCTTCGAGCGGGCGGAACCGCCAGTCGTTTCTCAGTATACTGTCGAAATCAAATCCTTCGGGAAAATCGAAACGCTGCTCGGCCGTTTGGTATAGCACATCGCCGAGATGTTCTTTGTCATATCGTCCATAGCGCAAATCGAGCATCGCACTGCGTGCGATAAGGGTTTCGTACGATAAGTTTTCATCACGAGTTCTGTCATGGATGATCGACATTAGCTCGTATTCGAGCCCCTCATATTTCTGCTGACCAAGGCGCTGGTGAACATGAAAGATAGCGCCTTTGCGTTCGAGATTACCCGCCGTGTAAAACTGGTACCAAAGCGCGCAACCGATTACCATCATACCCGTAAAGGCTATAGCCAAAATCCCCATCTCGATGATCAGCCAAAACGCGATCAGTAATCCAGCTACCTGAAGCCAGGGATAGAACGGAGCTCGGAATCCTGGCTTGTAAGAAGCGATTTGGCTTTCGCGCATGACGATAACAGCAATACAAATCAGACCAAATAACAAAAGCTGAAACGCACTCGCGAGTTTAGCGACCGCCTCTACATCAAACGTGAGCAATACTCCGCACATGATGAGGACCGTCAACATGATCGAAGTCGTAGGCGTTCCGAAACGGCCAATCTTGGAAAGTTGCTCAGGAATCAGGCCGTCTTTTGCCATGGCATAGGGATACCGTGAGGCTGACATGATACCGGCATTACCTGTAGAGGCGAACGCCGCTATAGCGGCAACCACAATCAGAATGACCCCCATGTCAAAAGGTACCCAGCCGAGAAACTTTCTGCCTGCATCGGCAACGGGCGTCAGGCTTTGATGTAATTCCTGCTCTGGCAGCACGTTTATCAGGATCATGGTGCCAAGTGTATAAATAATAGTTGCTGTGATAAGCGACAGTGTCATTCCAAGCGGGATATTTCGATCAGGATTTTCAATCTCTTCAGCGACGCTTGCAACCTTGGTGAGACCCGCATACGAAACGAAAACGAGGCCAATCGTTGAAACAAAGCCGACGAGACCGGAGGCTATAAAGGCCGAATTTCCCTCATTGGGGTGAAACGTCGACACCCCGTTCGTTTGCCCGATTCCAAAAATGATGAATGCAATCAAGATAACGACAAGCGCGGTCACCAGAATCCGCTGAAGCATTGTTGTTTCTTTCGCGCCAACAGCGTTCACGATCCCAAAAGCGATTGTGAGCAGAATTGCCAGCAAGGTAAAAGGGACATCGATATAGAGGCTGAGATAGGCTCCCATCCCAACCAATGCAAAAGCGCTCTTGAAAACAACGGCAACCCAAGACCCAAGACCGCCAATTGTTCCCATCAAAGGTCCCATCGAACGATCGAGAAAGTAATACGTCCCACCGGCTTTCGGCATGGCAGTTGAGAGCTCAGCCATGCAATACATCGCCGGAACGATCAGGAAACCGGCGACAAAGTAAGCAAGGTAGACTGAGTCGCCCGTATAACTGGCTGCAATCCCCGGAAGCAGGAACAGACCAGAACTGAACATAGCCCCGGTGGACATCGCATAGACATCGAACAGGTTCAGGTTTTTCTTGAGAGCGTTATCAGCCAATGCGCCTCATCCTTTTCACGCGTTATCGTTTAGGCGTTCAAGGCTGGGCTCCTGCCACATTTGCCTTTGTGTCGTACGAAGGTGTCGTTAAGTGCTTAAAATCCAGTTAGTTAACTGCGTAACTAGATTAGGGTGCTGATTCGGCAAGCTCTGGTGTACGCAGGACATCAGAAGATGCAGGTTCACATTGCGCCAATTCCATTTCTTCGCCGAAGCGATCAGCAATATTGGCTTCTTCTGTCTCGACTGGAGAAGCAAACAGTCCCACCGCGCAGAATGTTGCAACTGCGATCACACAAATGGTCTTTGCAACTATATTCATGTGGGTGTTCCTTTCCGGTCTGTGGAAAAGATGGGACAATTTGTTTCATAACTCCAATAGAACAAACTGCGCCTCAGCATAGCTTTTTCCTATACCGCTTAGGCGCTGGCTTGATTCATGCCCGTTTGGGCATGCGATGTGCTCTCTTTTCTCCCTGCCAGAATCAGCACCGCCACACCCATTATCGCCGAAGCAAATGATCCGAGAAGGACCCCAAGGCGGACATCATTCATTAGCGACACATCTTCAAAAGCGAGAGTTCCGATAAACAAGCTCATCGTAAATCCAATTCCGGTGAGACAAGCCACACCATAGACTTGCGCCCAACTTGCACCTTCGGGGAGTTTGGCAATGCCGGTTTTGACCGCCAAGAAGGCGAGCCCAAACACACCGACCTGCTTACCAACAAATAGACCTACCGCAATTCCCAGCGGCAATGGGGATAGAACACTTTCAATAGATATCCCCGTCAGCGAAACGCCTGCGTTCGCGAATGCAAAAACTGGAACAATGAAGAAGGCCACCCACGGATGAAGGCCATGTTCGAGCTTCAGAAGCGGCGACGGCGCGCTCTCGGTATCACCTTTGATCGGTACTGCCAGAGCGGTCAGCACGCCAGCGAGCGTTGCATGAACACCTGACTTCAACACGCAGACCCACATAACGATACCAAGTAATACGTACGGACCAATCGATTTTACGCCCGCTCGATTAATAGCCACGAGGGCCGCCATCGCGATTGACGCGTACCCGAGTGCCTGAACTGACAGTTCCGACGTATAGAACAGAGCAATAATGATGATGGCACCGAGATCATCAATGATGGCAATTGCAAGAAGTAAAATTTTCAATGAGGTCGGAACCCGCGACCCAAGAAGCGCCAGAATACCAAGCGCGAATGCGATGTCCGTGGCTGCAGGAATTGCCCAACCCTGCAATAGGTCAGGGTTTCCCGAATTTATATAGACGAAGATCAAGGCCGGCCCGACCATACCGCCAATCGCGGCAAATAGCGGAAGCGCGGCCTTGTCGAACGTAGATAGTTCGCCCTGCAACAGCTCCCGCTTAATTTCGAGACCAACGAGGAAAAAGAACACCGCCATCAATCCATCATTGATCCAAAGCATCATTGGTTTTGCGATTGAAAAGTCACCGACCTGCACACTTACAGGGGTACCCAAAAAACCTTCATATACGCTGCTCGCAAGGGAATTGTTTGCCCACATGGCCGCGAGCGCTGCCGCAATCAGGAGCAATCCTGCAGATGGTTCCCACTTGAAAAACTCGCGGGCTCTTCTGAATGCGTAGTTCATTTTGGTTCCTCTAACATCGCAATTAGCCAGGCGCTTACGCACCTGGCTGGTTAATTATGTAGTGCAGCGAGCACGAACGGATTTGGCGTTGGGAGGGGGGGAAGGACCGTCCGTGCTCGCTGCGCGCCTGCTAGCTATATCTGTCACTCATTGGTGTAGGTCGCAGGCAAAATGAAAGTCTGATAGTTGATAAAGTCGCTGACTGATTGGTTTCCTGGATCATGTGGCTTTCCCTCCGACGATGATCGCGCCGAAATTCGCCACGAGCGGTCCTGCGCCCTGAGTTGCTCCCAAGCATTGCCTCAACCCATTTGTTTTGCGCAAAGCGTTCACCGTCTTCTCCAGCGTTCTAGACAACTCACAAATAGGGTTCTACTTCTATAATTCACATCGATTGATTGGATCGCTTGAATAGGAACAAGCTATAAATGAGACCAACGCTCAGACAGCTCCAATATCTCGTTGCTGTCGCCGAAACAGGCAAATTCGGAGAGGCTGCAAAGCGCATGCATGTCAGCCAGCCAAGCTTGTCAGCCCAAATGGCAGACATGGAGGCATATCTTGGCGTCTCCTTGATAGAGCGCGGCAGACATGGCGCTGTGATGACGCCCCTCGGCGCGGACGTCGTCGCGCGCGCGCGCCTGATTATCCGTCACGTGGAAGAACTGAAATCTATGGCTCAACAAGGTGACGGCGTTCTTGCCGGGCGTATCCGTCTGGGTGTGCTCCCGACGATTGGGCCTTATTTGCTTCCGGTCGCCACCAAGCAATTGCACGGCCAGCATCCGGATCTACGCTTATCGGTGAACGAAATGTCGACCATCAATCTCGCAGCGGCTCTTCGAGATGGCAGGCTTGATACGATTATTTCGACTCCAGAAGATCACCCCGAAATGGACTCGATTTACCTCTTCCATGAAGAGCTTTGGATATGTGCTGCAGATGATGACCCGCTGTCATCGGGAAGCGGGCCGGTCAAACTTTCGGAATTGAAAGGACGTCCGCTGTTGACGCTTGGGGCCGGTCACCGTTTGTCGTTCATTGTCGAAGAAATTGCCCATACGGCGGGGGCATACATCAGCGCTGAATACGAAGGTACAAGCCTCGACGCGACACGCCAGATGGCCATCATGGGTGGCGGGGTCGCCGTTCTGCCGAGCTTATATGCGTTATCAGAAGCTGTAAGAGACCCTGACCTAAAGGTTCGAAGGATCGACAATAAAATCGCCGAGCGAGATATACACCTTTGCTGGCGACCTTCCTCTCCTCTGACGGCAAAATTTCAAGCTCTCGGGGAAACAATGGCTGACGTCGCAGATAAGCTTATCAACAACTCTAAGTTCAAATCGTAATTGTTCCGTTTTTCCGCACAAGTTTCTCCGCTCTCAATATGACGACTAGATTGCACCTCAAGGCAGAAAATATTGAAGTTCAGGCGGGCAACTTCCGGCTGCTCAGCAATGTCAACTTTGAACTTTCGAGCGGGCATGCCTTGATCCTACGCGGATCAAACGGAATCGGAAAAACATCGCTTTTAAAAGTAATTGCCGGTCTGGCGCGTCCAGCTCACGGCTCGTTAGAGTTGGTCACAGAAGATAAGGCGCAACACTTCGACATTTCTGAGAACAGCCACTTTCTCGGCCATAAACATGGCCTAAAGGTGAACCAGACCGTTGGTCAAAACCTGTCCTTTTTTACGAGTTTCTATGGCGGCGCGCCGGAGAAGTTAAGCGAGGCGCTTAAACGGCTTTCTCTGATGCGCCTTCAGGATCTGCCCATTCGGTTGCTATCGGCCGGTCAAAAGCAACGCACGGCTTTCGCGCGTCTCACACTGCATGAGCGCCCTCTCTGGCTACTTGATGAACCAACAGCAAGCCTTGATGCTGAGACAAGCCGCCTAATTGAGACATTGTGTTTCACACATTTGGAAAATAGCGGAATGATCATTGCCGCAACGCACCTACCTTTCTTGGAAGAGAGTAAGTACGCCCAGACTTTCGACTTGCATAAGTTTGTGCCGAAGAAGCGTTGGGCCGAACCAGCATGAGCGCGTTCTTAGCTCTTCTGCGGCGGGAAATTGGAATCTCAATTTCAGGTGGGACAAGCCTGGGCATTGGCGCTGCATTCTATTTGTCACTTGTTGTACTTTTTCCGTTTGGGATAGGACCTGACCCAGAAACGCTTAGAATAGTCGGGCCTGCCGTTCTATGGACCGGTCCGCTGCTGGCAATTCTTCTCAGCATTGAGAAACTATTCCAGCCGGACGTTGAAGACGGCACACTCGAGGTTTACCGCATGTCGTGCCTCCCAATTTACGGCGTTGTGCTTGCGAAATCTCTCGCAACCTGGCTCACACTTGCATTGCCGCTGATCTTGCTCTCTCCGTTATTCGGAATGATGCTCAACATGGATGGCAGCGCAATTCTTGGCTGTGTTCTTGCGCTTTTCATCGGATCTCCTGCACTTGTATTTTTTGCGGTTTTTAGCGGTGCCCTGACAGCACAGATCCCGCGTGCTGGAATGCTAACAACGATCATTACAGTTCCGTTTCTGATCCCGAGCCTGATCTTTGGTGTGTCTGCATCGGTTGCATTCACGCTCGATGCTGCGACAATTTCAGCACCACTATCTGCTCTTCTGGCGCTTTCCCTGCTTTCTTCGGTATTATGTACATGGGGCGCATCTGTTATTCTGCAGAGGGGCAATTAGTGTTTGGTTGCGCCGCAAATGGCGCACAATGGAGTTCGGCATGGCCGTAAAATCGATCGCCGCCTGGACAAATCGACAAGGCAACCCTCTGCGGTTCGTATCGTTCGCAGATAAGGTGTTGCCGTTCTTGATCCTGATTACGACACTTTTGTTCGGTGCCGGACTGTACCTTGCCTTTTTTGCATCCCCAGCGGATTATCAACAAAGCGATTATGTGCGCATTATGTATGTCCACGTGCCAGCGGCATGGATGAGCCAGTTTGTCTATGTATCAATGGCCATCGCCGCCTTAGGCACACTGATTTGGCGCCACCCGACAGCGGACGTTGCCGCCCGCGCAGCTGCTCCGATTGGCGCTGTGTTCACGTTCCTCGCATTGCTCACCGGCGCGCTCTGGGGGCAACCGACTTGGGGCACTTGGTGGGAATGGGATGCGCGTATGACGTCAACACTCATTCTATTCCTAATGTATGTCGGCCTCATCTTGCTAAGAAATGTAATCGAGCCTCAGTCCCAAGCAGCAACGGTTTGTGCTGCGCTCACCCTGATAGGTGTCGTTATTATCCCGATCATCAGGTTCTCAGTGGATTGGTGGTACACACTTCACCAACCTGCCAGCGTCTTTAGAGCAAGTGGCAGCACGATACACCCATCCATGCTTTGGCCGCTCGCTCTGATGGCATTGGCGTACACGACGTTGTTCTTTGTCCTTTTATTCATGCGAATGAAAAATGATATTCGCGCAAAAAAGATCGAACGGCTCAAGCGGCAAATCGCCTTTGCGGAGGATGGATAATTGGACTTGTTCTCAGATGGCAGAATTTTCATCTCGCTTTCTTACATTGCCAGCGCCCTGTTGATTGCGGCGCTGATCTTGCACACCATCTGGAAAGGACGCTCGGCAGAGAAGAAGATATCAGAACTGACCCGCCAGAAAGAGCTCATCGACGCGAGCGAACCTGAGAAGCGTTCGATCTGATGCGCTGGGTCTTTTTTATTCCCCTCGTTCTATTTCTTGGTCTTTCGGCCGTATTCATGCTGCGGATGGCAGACGACAAACCTACTGATGAAATACCTTCCGCGCTCATCGGCCGGGAGGCGCCTGACCTTAATCTCCAGCGTTTAAGCGGTGTCGATACTCCGCTGTTAACCTCAGACGTATTTGGCAAAAGCGACGTGCTCGTTTTGAATGTCTGGGCCTCCCATTGCGGACCCTGCAGAGTCGAACACCCGCAGATTAGCGCGCTCTCTTATATCGATGGCGTAATTGTCGCCGGGCTCAACCAAAAAGATGACGAACAAAAAGCGTTGCGTTTTCTAGAAACGCTTGGAAATCCCTTTGATTATATTGGCACCGACCCAGACGGCGCTGTGAGCTTGCAGTATGGCGTTTACGGGCTACCAGAAACATTTCTGATCGACAGAGATGGAGTCATCCGAGCAAAGTATATTGGCGCGATCACCGAAGGCCAGCTCAATAACGAAATCAGGCCCTTAATTGCACGTATACGGAATGAAAACTAGGATCCTTCATCCCGGCCGCGCAATCGGTCGAGCAGTTCCTTTTGATGCTCGTCCAACGCTTCGATTTGCTGACTATGCGCGGAGGAACGTCCAGCTAAGCTGTCTGACCGGCGGAACAGGCCATGTGCCACGAGAAAGCCTGCCGCGAGCAAGATCAAAGGACTAAGCCATAACACTGCTGTGTGCAGCCCCCAGCGCGGACGCAGCAATACGTACTCACCATATATGCCTGTTACCACGTCGAGCACCTCCTCCTTGGTGTCGCCGGCCAGCACACGCTCACGAACGAGCAATCGGAGTTCTTTTGCCAGACCAGCATTCGAAAAATCGATCGACTCATTCTGACAAACCAAACAGCGAAGCTCTTGGGTAATTTCTCGAGCTTTTGCTTCCAGTTCAGGATCGTCGAGCCGCTCATCTGGTGTTACTGCAACCGCCGCAAGCGCAAAGACAATGGCAATACAAAAAGTGAAGAATGAGCGCGACATATTCATGGGGCACTCGTTGCTGCTGCCGTATTCGTTGAGGACGTTTTCTGGATGTGTCTTTTGCGCGCCCGCCGATCCGCGAGAGAAACAACACCGCCCGCAAACATCACAATGGAGCCCAACCATATTAGAGTAATATAGGGCTTCCAGTACATTCGAATGACGGCTGAGCCGTCTTCTTTGACCTCACCGAGAGAAGCGTAAATCTGCGAAAACCCATGTGTTCCGATCGCCGCTTCCGTTGTCGGCATTTGACGGGTTTCATACCACCGTCGCTCAGTCTCCAACACGCCTGCAAGGCTTCCATTTCTTGTATAGGACAACTTAGCAACATCAGACTCAAAGTTGGGGCCACGTGCCTTTTCAACTCCTTCAAACGTGACTTCATATCCGCCTGTAATGAGCGTATCGGAAGGCGATAGCGTTTCAATTTGCTCTGTTGAATACGACGTTACCAGCACAACTCCCAGCATGGTGATGCCAAGCCCTGCATGCGCGGTGCTCGCTCCCCAAAGCCGAAGCGGCAGATTGCGAAGACGCCTCAGTGTTTCCATAGGTGCTACTTGAAAAGTCTTGGCGCGCCAGAATGGTTCCCAAAGTGCGCCAAGAATTAGCCACAACGCGACACCTAGCGCGATCGGTGCCAGGCTGCCCGCAGGATCGGTAAGCACCCAAATCAAGAATGCTATCGAGAACGCAGCGCCGAACACAATCGCCAAACGCTGGAAAATCGCGCGGGCGTCTGCGTGTTTCCACGGCAGGAATGGTCCAAGCGGAACGAAGACAGAGAGCAAAACCATCATGGGTGTTGCAGAGTCATTAAAGAACGGGGCCCCAACCGAGAGCTTGTATCCGAACACCTCCGCCATCAATGGAAACAGAGTCCCGAACAGCACGGTTCCAGCAATCGCCGTCAAGAAAATATTATTCAGAACAATAGCGCCTTCCCGGCTAATGGGTTCAAACATGCCCTTTGTGCTGAGGCTGTTAGCGCGCCAGGCGAAAAGCGCAAGTCCGCCCCCAATGAAGAGCATCAGGATTGCTAGAATATACATCCCCCGTGTTGGATCAGTAGCAAAAGCGTGAACCGACGTGAGAACACCTGATCGCACGAGAAATGTTCCAAGAAGGCTTAGAGAGAATGTGAGGATGGCCAGAAGCACCGTCCAAACCCTGAGCGCGGCGCGCTTCTCGACCACGATCGCAGAGTGTAAGAGCGCCGTGCCGATAATCCAGGGGAGCAAGCTTGCATTTTCAACCGGGTCCCAAAACCAGTAACCGCCCCAACCAAGCTCGTAGTAGGCCCAATACGATCCCATCGAAATTCCCAGCGTGAGAAACATCCATGCGATGAGCGCCCATGGGCGCACCCATTTGGCCCAGGCTCGATCTATCCGACCGAGTATCAGCGCTGCGATCGCAAACGAAAATGTTACTGAGAAACCAACATAACCCACGTAAAGAAGTGGCGGATGAATGGCGAGCCCGATGTCCTGCAGAACTGGATTTAGGTCCTGCCCATCAAAGGGTATCGGTAACAGCCGCGCAAAAGGATTAGATGTAAACAGAATAAAGGAAAGGAACGCAGCCGATATCCAGCTTTGTACGGCAAGAACGATCGCTCGTGTATCTTCCGGCATAGACTTCGTTCGCGCAATCAACGACGCGAAGAGAACCAGAATGAGTGCCCAGAGCAACATTGACCCCTCATGATTGCCCCAGGTGCCTGTAAGTTTATAGATAAATGGCTTGTCGGTATGGCTGTTTTCCCAAACAAGTCGGAGAGAGAAATCTGAATTCGCGAACGCAGCGGTTAAAGCCGCGAAGCTAATCGCCACGAGCGCAAACTGGAGATGCGATAATGGGGCAGCTACACGCATGAGCCGCGTATCCTGTAACCGATAACCGACAAGCGGCAATAGGCTCGTGACGACGGCCACCGCAAAGGCACACGCCAGCGCCGCATGGCCGATTTCATTGAGGTAGTTCACTTCACCGGTGTCCCATCTCCGCGCCAAACCCCCTGCTCTTTCAACGCGTCTGCAACTTCCTTCGGAATATAATTCTCATCATGCCGGGCGAGCACTCTTTGCGCGACAAACACACCGCTCTCATTGAGAGTGCCCTCCGCAACAACGCCTTGCCCTTCACGAAACAGATCTGGCAGAATATCGTCATAGCTTGCCGGCACCCGGTTTACACCATCAGTGATGTTGAAACTCACGACGTCTCCATCGCGCATCACTGATCCCTGTTCGACCAGACCACCGATGCGTATTTTTGCGCCTGTCTCAACCTCTCCTGCAGCGATCTGGGTTGGAGTCCGGTTAAATGTAATCTGATTACTCATTGCATATAGGATAAGAGCGGTCGCCATCGCGACAACGATCCCGCACACCAGGATTAACAAGGCTCTTTTTTGTTTCCGTTTGGCTTGTGGGGTCACGAGATCAAGGCTCCAAACTTAGCTCGTCTGCGAGAGACTCTAAACGACTTTGCAACGCTGCGTCATGTTTTAGACTGTTTTGCGCCCTTTCCAATGCGGCCTGTGCATCGCTTACTCTGCCCATAACGACGTATGAGCGAATAAGACGATCCCACCCCTCAATGTCGCCGGGATTTTCAGCCAGTCGGTCTGCAAGCCGCGATACCATCCCCTCGACCATACGGTCTTGCTCTTCTCGGGACAGCTCGGCCGCTGCAGCCATTTGCTGTTGTGTCGGGCCGCGTACGCTATCGCCGCTACTGGCCTCAGTCTTCGCCCGAAGCGATTGCAGTCGATCGACAGCAGCAGCTCTAAACCCAGAACTATCGCTGGGGAATGCTGATAAGAATGCTTCCCACTCAGCAACTGCTGCAGCCTGAGGCGCACCTTGTGCGAGTGCGTCTGCCTTTAAGAACCGTGCCTGAATGTTCTGAGGATCAAATCGCGCCGCAGCATCTGCAACCAGTATAGAGGACTCGGTATACATTCCTTCTGCTTCACCCAGCATGGCGCGGGTAGCCATGACGAGTAACTTCGATTTTTCCTGGTTCGTGAAAGTTTCGTATTTCGCAGCGCTGAGATAAGCATTCGCCGCCTTTCCCCAACTGCCGTATTCAAAGTAAATCGGCGCGACCATTGCCCACGCTCTCGCATCTTCTGGATTTTCAGCAAGATACGCTTCCATCCGATCAACATTGTGTGCGATTGCAACAACCGGATCGTTCTCAATACGCCAATCAAGTGGATGGTCTCGAAAACCTGGAGCACCCGCAACGGCATAAGTTACAAATGCTGTAGCCGCTAAAACGACAACAGCGCTGACCGCTGCCAGCGACGCATGAGAGTTCGCAGCACCTTCCTTCAGTTCTGATGGATCTCCATTCGCAACGTATGCTTCATAATCTTCGGCAATCCGGACGCGGCTTCGTTCGGCTTCAGTCGGCGTCACAAGACCGGCAGCCTCATCTCGGTCGATCGCGTCAAGCGCGGTTTTTAATTCGTCAGCGCGTGTCGCGAAGCGGAGCGCTCGTCTCTGGTGGGTTTGCCCGAAGATAAACGGCTTCAGGATCAAGAAGGCGGCAACCGCGAAAAACAAGAACAGGGCTATCCAAGTCACCATATTGCATTGAGATGCCGCCGAACGCAGGCACCAGCGCTCCTATCTACTTGGTTTCCTATTCAGGGCCCTTACTTGGGTCAGGCGTTACAGTATGACAACGCGGCATCTATGCCGCAGTCAAAAAAACCTATCGTATTCATAGCACTGCGCGGCTGTACCTATGTGATTCTTGGTCTGGCCAAGTCACTCCTCGTCCTGACACGCACGAACACCGGCAACAGGAACAATGACCTCCCACCCTTCTTCATCTATGAACGTAAGCCGAGCCGTTTCCGTCCGTTGTCCCTTTTCGAGCACATCTCCCGGCTCAACGTATACCGCGAGTCTATCTGATTCATCGGGCCGTTTATACTGCATGTTCGTCATGAACTGGCCGAATATTTCACCATCAGCACCTGTTTGAGACATCCTAACGGCCTCACCGCCGAGATCCACAAGAGCTGTCTCGGTTCCTGCTTTACTAAAGAAGACGAATTTACGCTGCTCTCCCGATGTCCAGAGGAATAGACCGCACTCGCCAGGCGCAAGCGTTTGAGGCCCAAGCCCCTTGCGCACTTCGCCAGACGTAGAATTTGAAACCTGCTGCGGCGTGCTTTCAACGCTTGAGGCGCAGGCCGCGCACAACAGCCCAATCGTTGCTAAAGAAAAAATCCGTATCATCTCTAGTGCGCGTTGCCTCCAATACTATTCCCATGAAGCGTGTAGGCCCCATTCTCAAATTTGAACCCGTAAAACGCGAGCGCGTTTTCGATATCGGGTGTGACGCCGCTAATCTTCGCGCTGTAGCGAACCGGTTCAGACGTTGCCATGTAAAACACAACATCAAATTTCTCTCCGAGCGCTGAACTTCCCGTCAGATTGGCCACCAAGTCGCCATCTTCACAGGACAATGATCCTGTCAGATCCGGCCAGTCTTTTTGCAATTGGTGCCCCACAAGACGCACAACATCTGTTTGCAGCGAGCCGCTGGCTTCTACACAACCATCATAACGCTGCCAGGAAATATCTGCCTGGGACATCCGAAAAGTCGCTTCGGCTTGTTTCAGTTCTTCAACCAAATCTGGAATGTCGGAAAGAGAGACTGCAAGCGAAACGTTTTCAGCCGAGTATCTATTCGCACTAACTGATATATTTCCAACGCCTTGTCCCATCGGGCCAGCCCATTGCGCATCATAAGCGAGCGATCCAGTCAGCAGGCTGGTTGGACGAAGACTTAGATCAAGCGCTCCAACCTTTCTTTGCTGAACCGCAATGTCGGTTACTTGCCCCCGCCAAATTGTGCCGCGCGCCTGAGTCCAGGAGACGCCTGAAGACGCTATGCCAGATTGACGAAGCGCGAACGACAAAGGCGTCTGCCAAATCAACCCGCCAATAAAACCGGCGACAATCAACAAAGAGATGCCTGCTGCACGCATCAGCTCTTGCCACCTCTAAAAGCGATGCTGGCACGAACACCGCCGCTCGCATCTCCAGAAAGCGAAATACTTGTCGGGCGCGCGCCATGCTGCACTTGGATATCAGCCAACCAAGCATACAGGATCTGCGGGCTGGCATTGTCCATAATCATTATGACCTCGTCCCCATTACCACCCTGTATTCTGGAGATTGCCAATCCCCTTTGTGCAGCGATCGTTAAGGCCGCTGTTCGAAGTTCCGAAACAGACGACTGACTTGTAGTACCAGAAATCGCGGCCTGATCGCGCTTAATTATTGCATCAGAACTTGTCACAGCATCGAGAGTCTGCATTGCCTGAAGGTTTCGAAGCTCTCGCTCAGTATGGGTCTGAAGGACTGGGATCAGCAAAAATTGGACAACAGCCGCAAGCACGATGAGTACGCCAAATACCTGTATGAGCAATTTTTCACGCGGTTCACGGGCATCCCACCATTCCATCATTGTGCCAGCTCCATGCTGATCTCGCCGGAAACCCGGCCAGCTTGCTGGCGCATTTCCCCGATTTGTACTTTCACTCCAGCTTTCTCAATATGGTCTTTCAGCAATTGCTCGTCGCCAAAATTCTCATAGGAGATCCGGGCGCGCATCGTCCCTCCATCCTCGTCATAGCGTAGGGATTGAATTCCAGGACTGCCGATAGCCTCGACCCCAGCATATAAAACGGCGCTGGCACTTCTGAAATCTATACTTCCACGCGTGCTACCTGGATCTCGCAGTGCCTGGATAATATTTCGCGGTACGGGTTCACTTGGAAAAGCGGTGGTATAAATCGAACGGGAAGCAGATGCCATTTGATCTGTCAGTTGATCCAGGGCGCGATTTTCCAAAGCGACAGTCGAGATCCAGGCAAACGCCGTCGCCGCAGCGAGCGCAGCTGGCAGGCGCCATTCTACCCAGTTGACGTCGCCGCCGCGGCGCAGTGCAAAACTCCCCTGCCGCAGGTTTATAAGGTGTTCTGCAGAATGCGCCCAACCAAGAAGCGCTTGGGTCGGTTCAACATCGCTCGCTCCAGTAACGGCCAGTCGCCGAGCAAGATCATCGCCGTATACAGCTAGCTGAGACTTTGACGGCACAAAAATGGCGCTGATGACATCATCAGTCATCGCTGAATCTAGAGAGAAGCGCTTGGCTTGTTTTCGGCCAATGATCCGATCACCCAAATCAACCGCGAAATGTCCGGCGGGAATAACGGAGGCATCTGCCACAAGCTGCGCGCCTCGCAGATCCTTATTTTCTTCGATGCGTTTCAACCATGCCCTCATGATTTCTGGTGAGCAGGCATGAAGCTCTCGGGTCGCACCATTGGCAGGTTTTGGCCCCAGCGCTAAGTGGACGTCTTCAGCGGGAACCGCCAGCTCATCCTCGATTGCATAAGGCGCAGCCCGGCGTGCCTCTGCTTCATTTCGTGTGGGCAGACGAACTTCATAGATACCAACATCCGTACTGGGCACGAGAATGATTAACTGCTGGGCACCAGCGACATCCGATTGACTTGCGACAACGAACCCTTTTGGGCGCTTTTTGTAGAACACAAGCGGAGCATCCAGGTTCGTGGGCATTACGCCAATAATTCGGGTCATCTCTGCCCTCCTTCGCGCCGCCATACCAAGGTGACGCCAGATTGAGGTGTTGCCTCAAACAGGTAGTCACCATAAGCGGATTGGTCAGGCGAAATCAGATTTACACTCATTTTATAATGCCGCGTGGTTACAGAGATATTCTCCGTCATTCTGGCCTTTTCTGCAATCTGGCGGATATCGTCCAGCTCTAAAAATTCCTCAATGCTGAGCCAACCATTGGCTGGTCGGGAGGTTATCAGCCCCCGCGCCACATCAACGCTCATCTCCCTGCTGAACAATGCCTGCAGGAGCGGAGCCTGATCGGGTGTCAGGACATTGATATTAAGGCGGTTTTGAATTGTTGTCGGATAGACACAGATAAGATTTTTCAGCCGCGCCTGAATTTCCGGCGTATATCCAGCAATCGCGTTTAGCTCGCTGGTATTTTCAAGCAGCTGACCAGCAGAGCGATGAGAGACGTCCAGCGTTCCATAATAGCTGGATTCTGCACCGCTGGGCCGAGATATATCATCTCGGTCAATCCAGTCGGCAAGTGTGTCTGCAAGCGACTGCGCTTCTCCTTCGAAGATGCCTGCCCCTCGAAGCATCTCCACGTAATTATCATACTGTTGCTTATTAACTTCAGCGGCGTCGCCCTCTGATCCGGTAGAAATTGCATTGAGGTTGAAGCAGTTACTCGCTGGCGACAGGATAGCCGTTACATTAAATCGCGGAGTAGAGAAAACTTGCGGCTCACCTAACATAGGTGTTTGCATACCAATCCGGCCTTCAGTCTGCTCGATCACTTCGGTTAAGAAAGATTCTCCCAGCGCTTCGGCAGATCGGATCGCCCATGTAGCTTCAGCGCGAAACTGCCCTGCACGCGAAACGCTGACAGACCGCGCCAAAGCATCAAGCGCCGTTACCGCAGCCACAGACATCGCAA
Organism: Hyphomonadaceae bacterium; assembly: GCA_965263325.1. GTDB lineage: Bacteria > Pseudomonadota > Alphaproteobacteria > Caulobacterales > Hyphomonadaceae > CBDHGY01. Next base: position 1,056,584 of record CBDHGY010000002.1, read on the forward strand.
CCACAATCATCAATACGGATAGAAGCGCGGCTCCGCGCTCGGAGTTGTCGCACCGAGGGGTCATGATCTTACCCCCGATAGAAAAACCTGGCGAAGCCGATCACCATTTTCAAACTCGCAAATGATCTCGAACGCGTCGGGTAAGACAACTTGATCTGCCCCATCAACGCGCGGCCTCCATTCACTTTCCCAAAAGCCATTCTTTCCATAACTTATTTGAAAGTCTGTCAGCCCGCTCAGTAGCACACGCTCAATGATGGGCGTTTCCCGATCTGGATCGGGCCGCAACCAGGCCGACCGGATCAGTTGCCCTTCTTCAAAGCGATAAGCCACACGTTGTAGATCGCTCCGCATTTCACCGCTTGGAGCCAGCCCCCACCCATTTCGTGCGAAAGTCATAAAGCTTGCGTCGGCGTCCGCAGATACCCCTTCAAACACTTGGGGCAAATCGAACGGATCGGGTGAGTTGGTCCTCCGGATAGCGATGGATGCAAAATCATCGCGCAGCATCGCATTCGCGATCTGCAACTCAGTCAATGTATCGCCGCGCTCGGAAACCTGCTTTCCCGCCTGAACGGTTTGCGTCAACATCACGCCGGCCCCGGCGGAAATCAACGCAACTATGAACACTGCGACAATGGTTTCGATGAGGCTGAAGCCTGCCTGATGTTCGCGTGAGCTCATCATGGCACTTCCCGTTTCAAACTCTCAAGGCGCGCTAGCACTTGCAAGGTTTCAGGATCTTCGACCGTTATGGTGACCGAAACCACATCTGCACGGTTGGTGGGTGCCACAAGCCGAGTCCAATTGAATGTGCGCCCCAATTGAAGTACTGTGCCGGTTGCTGCCCCAGGTGGAAGAGGTGCCGGATCGGTAATGGCTTCGACAAGTTGGTTGTCAGCTACAATACTTGCAAGAAACCGCGCTTCGACATGACTGGCCCCGCGCGTTGTTTCGCCGGCTGAGTGTGACAGACCAATCGCTGCGATAGAAAAAACCGCAAGCGCCGCAAGCACCTCGACAAGCGTAAATCCAGATTGTGATGCTGGTCGCATTAAGGATCCTCACTAAGAGCGATTTCCCCACTTCGCGACACTGTCAGGCTCCGTTCATTGATGCCGATCTGCAAGGTGACTGTTTCTTCGCGGGCGGTTCCGGTTGGTCCAAATTGCAGCAGCGGCGACGGATCATCACGTTCGCGCTCATCCTTAAGCTGAAGCTCTCCCTCTATTCGCACAGGGCGCGCACTCGAAGGTATCCAGGCGCCATCCCTGAAATTGACAATCTGGTAGCGCTCATCCTCGCCTACGATGCCCGTCCAGCTACCCTTTACCAGCGCCGCATCGCGCGCCGTCTCAGCGAGATCGGCAAGCCGGAAGATTGCGACTTCAATTGGGGCTGGACGCGGCGGCATCGTCAAAACGATCATCGCAGAAGCAAGCGCCATAATAAACAAAGCCACCAATGCTTCGACCAATGTCATTCCAGACTCGCTGGCGCGGTGATCCATTATTGGAGGTCCCAATTTCCTATATCATCATCGTTTCCCGCCTCGCCATCGGGGCCCGTTGAATAAATATCATACTGCCCACCGGAACGCTGCGCAGGACGAACGTACTGATAAGGATTGCCCCAAGGGTCGTCCCTCAAACGCTTGATGTATCCTCCTGGACGATACCGAGCCGTATCGACACCGGCTGGCGCGGTTTTCAGGGCGGCAAGTCCATTGCTCTGATCGGGGTATGTGTACATATCCAAGCTATATTGCTCGAGCGCTTGCTCAATCGTGGATATGTCACCCTGTGCTTTCGTGACGCGCGATTGGTCGCCGACTGGCGCGACGTTTACGACGATTAGCGTTGCGAGCAGTCCCATAATGAACACGACCACCATCAATTCGACGAGCGAAAATCCGGCTTCGCTGGACGCACGTTTTTCTTCTTCATTTTGTTGGGCTGGATGTTTGGTCATATCTGGATGTCCTGTTTATCCGATTACAAGTGTATTGAGTTGTATGATGGGAAGCATAATCGATAGAACGATCAAAGCCACTAAGCCGCCCATGACAACAATGATCAGTGGTTCCATAAGGCTCAGCAAAGTTGCTGTTGATGTTTCGAATTCTTCCTCGAGCATTTCCGCCGAGCGGTCCATCATGAGTGACAGATTGCGACCCTGTTCGCCCATGCTCACCATTTGAACCATTAAAGGCGGGAAAACGCCGGCCGCCTTCAGCGCGCCGGAAAACGACCCGCCTTCCTGAACGCGCTCATTAATCTGTATAGCGGCATCTTCGAATACTTTGTTTGTCATCGCCTTACCAGCAGCCCCAAGCGACTCCAGAACAGTTGCGCCAGACGAAGACAGCGTCGAGAAAACGCGCGCAAACCTTGCCGATTGTACAGTGGTTATCATCGGCCCAATAACGGGCAAGCCAAGCATCATGCGATCAAGGACATGACCTGCTGGCCCTCTCTTAAGGAACCGGAACAGGAGCGGAATGGAAACAAGCACGGCAAGCACAATAAGCCCACCAGCGCCCTGCAAAAAGTTCGACATACCGATCACCTGCCGCGTCAGCCATGGCATGGTCCCGCCGAAGAGATCAAACTGCTCGACCAGTCGCGGAACGACAAACACCATCAACCCGCCAACCATGCCGAGCGCCATGATCGTCAGCACGATGGGGTAAATCATCGCCGACTGAACTTTTTTTCGAACGCGGTAAGAACTCTCTAGGTAGCCAGCGAGGTGATCCATCACCTCATCAAGTTTTCCAAAATGCTCGCCAGCCGACGCAACGGCGCGGTAAAGTGGTGGAAATGCTCGCGGCGCGGTCTCGAGTGCATCCGCAAAACGTGCGCCCTCAGCTATTTGCGAGTGTATTCCAGCCAGCAGTTTTCGCGCACTTGGATTCGTTTCCTCGCCCGCAATTGCGCTGATGGCTTGGTCTATCTGCATGCCAGACTGCAAGAGCACGGCAAGTTGGCGCGTAAGCACCGCGCGGTGTTTGTCAGTCAGTTTTCCAGAAACACGCGCGCGCCCTGACTCCGCGTCGCCGCGAATTATCTCAACTTCAATCGGAGTAAGTTGTCGTAACCGCAATTCCCGCCGGGCTGCTTGGCCGGTATCTGCTGAAATAACACCGGTCGTACGTTTACCGTCCGGATCGACAGCAACATATTCAAATGCCGCCATCTCTCACCTCCTTGCGGCAAACCCGCAAGACTTCTGACAGACTTGTATCGCCCGTCAACACATAGCGAAGCGCGTTGTCAAACAGCATATCATGATCGGAAAAGGCAGCACGCTCAATCTCCGTTTCAGTTGCGTTTGCATGAATGAGCTCGGAAATCTCTTTGTTCACGACCAGAAGCTCATAAACGCCCAACCGCCCATCATATCCAGAGTGTCCGCAATGCATGCATCCTTGCGGATGATAGAGGGTCGGCACTTGGCTTGCCGAAAGTCCCAATTCGCGAAGCTCCGCCTCAGATGGCGGCGCAGGTTGCTTGCAATGATCACACAATTTGCGCACGAGACGCTGCGCCATGACAGCTCGTATCGTCGACGCGATCAGAAAGCTTTCAACACCCATGTCTCTCAGCCGCGTTACTGCACCAGCAGAGCTGTTGGTGTGAAGCGTAGAAAGCGCTAATCGGCCGATGGACGCAAACTCGAATGCCACCTCGGCTGTCTCGGCATCCCGGATTTCACCGATCATTGCGACATTAGGATCGTGGCGAAGAACTGATCGAAGCGTCGTTGCGAATGTCAGCCCTACTTTGTGATCCATTTGCGTTTGCGTAATTCCCGCGAGCCCATATTCCACGGGATCTTCGAGGGTCATGATATTAACGCGCCCCGTATTCAATCGTGAAAGCGCTGAATAAAGCGTGGTTGTTTTACCGGAACCAACCGGCCCTGTTACAAGCACGACGCCGTTCGGGCGCGACAGAACCTCCGTGAAGCGCTCATATGTGGTCGGATCCATGCCAAGCTCAGACAAATCCAACATCGCATTGCGCTGATCCAGCAGACGCATTGTGACGCGCTCACCGTACCGAGTTGGCAAGGTGGCGACACGCGCGTCGATCGCTTGACCACCAATAGATAGCGATATCCGGCCATCCTGCGGCATACGTTTCTCAGAGATATCCAAACGCGCCATGACCTTGATCCGCGAAACAAGCGGGGCTGCAAGACGGCGCGACGGCGTGAGCACTTCTTTCAGATCACCATCGATCCGATAGCGTATCGAGAGTTTGTCTTCAAACGGATCGATATGGATGTCCGACGCTTTGCGCTTCACGGCTTCATAGATCAGCCCGTTTATGAGACGGATGATCGGTGCATCGTCCCCGCCGCCAAGTACATCAGCGGTCTGTGGTATCCCATCAACAAGACTCGCAAGATCTTCGCGGCCAGTCAGCGCAGCTTCTGCCTCATCACCGCTCAGTAATCCAGAACTATAGGCCCCGGAAAGTTCCCGCTCGAATTCGGCAGGCGATAGCGGTTTCAAATCGAAGGATCGTCCTAGTGCGCGGCGCGCCTCAATCAGCGCATCGGCCTCGGCATCTTCTCGAACGCCAAGCACGACACTTTCATCTGCTGACAAGACAATCAGCCCTTTTTCCTTTGCAAAGGTATAGGTGAAAGCATTCACGCCTGTCATCCGATAGGCTCCTTGATCCAACTATTGAGGTGGCGGGCTTCCAAGTACAGTTGACACGAAATCATCCAATGAGCTCTCGGTCTCGCCATCCCAGAGCTCCTCAGCACGGATATAGCGATATGACCGTGATGTTGCGTCTCGCGCGGCTTGTTTATCCCTCACAATAGTGGGCTTGATAAATACCATCAAATTTGTACGTGTCAGCCTGTCTCCCTCAGTTCGGAACAGTCTTCCAATACCGGGGATCTTAGATAGTCCTGGCACACCTTCAACGTTGAGTGTTTCGGACTGCTCGATCAAACCACCGATGACAATGATTTCACCACTGTCAGCAAGCACGCTTGTTTCTATTTTGCGCGTATCGATGATCAGATCACTCGTCGCAATGAAACTCGCCGAATTGATATTCGAAACTTCCTGGAAAATATCGAGACGAACGGTGTCATCATTACTGATGCGAGGTGTCACATCGAGCTGAATACCGATTTCTTTCCGATCTACCGTTCGGAAGGGATTAGAGTTATCGTCGCCCAATACCTCGCCTGTTGCGATTGGAACGTCCTGACCGACAAGCAGTGAAGACGTGCCGTTATCGAGCGTCATGTTGAACGGCTTCGACAGGACGCGGGAATTATTATCTGTCTCAACAGCTGTGAGGATCGCTCCAAAAAGCGTATCACCGCTTTGTCCGCCAACGCCTACGGTAACGCCGCTTAATCCTAATAGAGAATTGATTGCAGAAGTCGTGAATGGGTTCACCCCAGTGTCGCCGGTGTTGAATGGGGTATCGGATGAAAGCGCCCCCGCAAGTGCAAGCAGATTGGGCGCTGAACGAGAATAATTTGTGCTCAAGAACGGAGTTGCGTCATCTCCGGTTCCCGACAAGAGAAACTGCAGACCAAGTTCCTGCGCAACATCATCTGACATATCGACGATGATAGCTTCGACCAATACCTGCGCGCGGCGTTGATCCAATTCACTGATCACCCGCTCCATAGCGAGTAGAGTTGGCGCGTCCGCACTTATCACCAGCGAGTTGGTTGGCGCATGAAAATCTACAATGTGCTGCGGTGCTTCAGACCCCGGGCGACGACGCGCAGCGATTGCTGTGCCGACCCGGTCAAGAATAGGAACGAGCTCTTCTGCGCCAGCATTGTTTAGCTGAATAACACGAAGGTCGTCTTCCTGACGCTGATAAGAATCGAGTTCCTCGGCCACCTTTTGAGCCCGTGCAACCGTTTCTGTGGTGCCGCTGAGCACAATGGCATTCCCCGTTTGCGATGCGATCGCCCTGAGATTGCTACCATACCCGTCCTCGCCATTTTTCGCGCTGAGCTGCGTCAGTATCTGCTCAAGCTCCTGGGCGGGAATGTTTGAGAGCGATATCGTAACAGTTTCGGTTCGGCTTTGATCGAGTTCGGCAACAAGCTCTCTGATCTTAGGCATATTCGAAGCAAAGTCGACGATAACCAGCGTATTGGAATTTGGATTGGCAAGTACTTGCCCGCGCCCCTCGACCATGGGGCGGACCATGCTGGCGGCTTCATTGGCGCGGAAGTTTGATAGTTTGATGATCTCAGTGATCAGCGCGTTCTGGCCTTTGCCGTAAAGTCCAGCATCTCCGATGGCAGCTTTCTGCGGCACAATCCGGTAAGTACCTCGGCCAGCAGGTACAGCCGAAAAGCCATTCACGCGAAGCGTTGACAAAAAGACGTCGAATACCTCGCCGGAACTCATTGGCGTATTAGACGATACGGTGACGCGCTTTGTTCGCACATCTGGGTGAACGATAAATGTGTAACCGGTCACCGTCGATACATCCTCAATAAGAGCGGTGATCTCAACGTCACTCAAATTCAAGATGTGCTTGGTCGACGCCGCATCCGGTGTTTCAGCGAACGCTGAGGGCGACGCGGCAGCTAAAAGAGCCGCTGCAATTGATCTAGACTTCCACATTCACTCATCTCCCAATCGCCAAAGTGACGATTTCGGTTTTTCCTTCTCGCTCAATTGTGAGCGTAATTTCAGAACCATTCGCGAGACGGTCTCTTACATCTGCAGGCACAACATCAGCGATGCCATCACCGTCAAAACCTATTAGAACATCCCCAGGTCGGAGTCCTGCATCACTCATCAATTTTCCATCATCGCGCGCAGAAAGCCTATAACCTGTAATTCCAGCATCATCACGCACGCCTTGAATACTCATTGAGTTAAACAGCGCTAAGCCGTCTTCCACGCGAAATGTCCCGGTGGACGATTGAGCCCCTTCGGATCGTTCTGGTCGGCGGCTGCACACCATCTTCCGTGATCACCGCGAGACCTTCGCTTCGGCCCAGCTTTCGAAGAGATTCCAGGACGCCGTTTCGTCTCAATAGGACTTGCTGATCTGGCAGAACTTGCTCGAGCGTGACCCCCGAAATGATCTCGTCACCGGGCTTATAGACACTAGCGACATTATCAGGCGTACGAATGATCGCAGACGCAAACCGATCATTCGTAGCGGCGCGAGAGCCCAACAAGTCCAAATTCAGTGCGGTTTCAGGTGCTTCTTCAATGACAATCTCACCTGAAGCGGCATCAATATCAAATGGATTGAGATTGGTGAGCAAACTCGTCTCAGCATCGATGTTGTTACTAACAGCGCTCGAAGCAGAATAACGTGGCAATGGTGAGGTTTGGGAAACCGCTCCCCCCGGCTCGACAAACACCCAGACCATTCGGGACAGCAAGATACCAAAAAGCAGCGCAAGAACGCCAACGACGCATCGCCGAAGAAATGGCTCCCATTTTTGGGCAGCAGCTAAAAGTGCCGAGTCAGCCATGTCGCTTATCCCGCGAAAAAAACACTATTCTCCTGAATACGGTAAATCCGCAGCGAGCAAGTCTCGCCGCGGATTTTTGACTTAAATTATAATCTACTAAATGTGTCAATTTACTCAAACAGGCATCAGAACGACTTTTTCAAACCGAACTGTAGGATCGTGCCTTGGTCGTATGTGTCAACATAAACTCGTGTAATGCCGTCATCCTGGTAAGCTTCATAGCCCTCTCCAAAGATGTTTTCAGCGCTGAATGAGACTTCATATTCACCGCCATAGCTTTCAAAGAGTTTCGTAACAACAAGATCAAGAGTCCGCGGCGGCTGCTCAAGGACATCTGGCAGGAATCGCCCGCCAACACCGCCCGCACCCGCTGTTCGAATACGCTCTGATGCAAAATTGTACAGAAGGTTGGCATCAAAGCCTGCGTCTTCATTTGAGTAGATCATTTGCAGGTTGAAGAGATGCTCTGATTGGCCTTGTAGCTGGCGGCCCTCTCGGATTGCGCCCGCACCGCTAATAATGATCGGTGTTGGATTGAAGTTGTTGCTATTGGAAATAACGACTCCATCAGTCCCAACTTCAGAGTCCGACCACGTGTAGTTGGTTTTGATCTTGAAGTCACGATCCGTCATGAAATCCCAACCAAGCCAACGATCAAGAGGAAGCGCCTGTTCGTACTCGACTTCAACACCGTAAAGCTCAGCAGACGGCGCATTTCTAAATTCTGTCCGAACAGCATCCGCACTGAAGATACTCACTTCTTCAACCGGCGTCTGGATGTCCTTGTAGAACAGACCGAGTGTCAGGAACTGATCGCGCGCAAAATAATACTCTGCGCGGATATCATAGTTCTCGAGCTCCGCGTTCACTAGGAATGGGTTACCGACGAAGTTCTCATCCGTCTCAGTATTCACAAACTGCGTTGGCGCAAGTTCGCGGAACTGAGGCCGTGTCAGCGACTGAGAGTAACCTGCGCGAACCTGAAGGTCCTCAATTGGGTTCCAAGTGATCGTGAACGCTGGAAGGAAATCGGACTGTTCGTTGGCAATCTCAGTGATCATTGGGTCATTATCGTCGAGCGTGAGCGTATCGATCGCCTGGATCCCATCCTCATAACGACCACCAATCGCTGCGCGAATATAAGGTGTGACCTGCATGTCCAGGCCAATATACCCTGCGTCGATTTCGAGCGTACCAAGGTAAGCAGGCGGCGCGACAGTACCCGCAACCAGCTGAACCGCACCACCGCCGCCATTGAACAGTCCCGCATAAGCGAAGTCGACGCGTGAGTCGCGAAGCTCTCCTGCCAGACCGATGATGCCGAAGATTTGTGATTTAGCGAAACGATCATTCTCGACATACGCGTAACCGGCTTTCAGGTCGATCTCGCAAAAATACGTACAGTCGCCAGAGCGCTCGATTGGAAGCAGAAAATCGATACCGAAATCTGTGGTATCGTCATCTACGCGGCTGAAGGTGATCTGATTTTCTGAGCCCGTCGCCTGCAGGCGAGCAGCACCCGTATCTTCGTCTACGCTGTAGCTTGTAAACACCTGATACGGCGCATCACGGAGCGCTTCTGAGTAAGACGCACGCCAATCGACTTCAAGGTTCATGAAATCAGGGAAAACATGCTCACCTGATGCCTGAAGTGTCCAAAGTTGGCGCTCAAACCATTCCAAAGCGTCATCGCGCTCAAGGTTTTCGTCAGCCGTCGCACCGAAAATTGTTCGTGTTTCCTTTTCAGTCGAACGCGAAATCAGGCCGGTAAATGTCAATTCGTGATCATCGAAAAGATCGACGCCAATAACACCAAGACCGTTCAAGCCGACATCATGCGTTGTGCTGAAGCGGTCACGCTGGAAGAATGGGCGTATAGTATCTTCACTGAACACCGCAAATCCACGGGTGCCTTGGCGGTTAGACCATTTGCTTGAATAGCCCCCTGCCGCAAGAACACCAATAGACAAGTCGTTGTTGACGTCAAAACGCTGGCCGCCCGCAAGGCTAACCCCCGCATTGAACGGGACCTCACCCTCCTGCACAACAAGCAAGGAAGAGTTGTCTGTAAGCTGACGTCCGAATTCCGGTGTCAAACCGTTGGCAAGCGACGGCTGATCCCGTGCGCCATCGTCATAACCGAGATAATCTGTATTTGAGCCGTCGTATAACAGACCGTCTTTCAACGTTGTTTCAGCATCACGAGCAAAACTGAAACCAATGTCGAAAAAGCCTTCATTCGGCACGGCTTTGGTACGAATATCTACCACACCACCGCCAAATTCAGCGGACTTTTCAGGAGAGAAGGTCTTCTGAACGTTGATGGAATCCAAAGCTGCCGTTGGGAACAAGTCGAGCGGCGCAACACGGCGAAGCGGCGCGGGGCTCGGAAGCGGTGATCCGTTCAGCGTTGCAGAGGAGTAACGCTCGTTCAAACCGCGAACATAAACAAACTTACTGTCGGCGGTCGAAATACCCGCAACGCGCGCGAGCGCAGCTGCCGCATCGCTATCGCCTGCAAGCTGGAAATCATCGGAGTCTAGAAGGCTGGAGACCTCAGACGTTGTACGTTTCTCATTTGGAATGAAGCGGCCGCGAACAACAACGGTCTGTTGGCGCGCTTCGGCGTCTTCTTCAGGTTGCGCCGGAGTTTCAACAACTGTGTCGGCATCTGTTTCCTGGCCCCAAACTGGCAAGCTCGCACAAAGGCAAGCACTGGAGAGCAGCAGCGCTTTGATCGGCAAATTGCGTTTCATGGTAATCTATCCCGTTGGTTCGGTGCCCTTCCCCGGCCACCTTTTGCAAGCAAAACTTAAAAAGCAAAGGAGTGGAGCGACCCCTGGCCGCTCCACCCGATTAGGAAACCTCAATTAGTTAGAGGTTGCGTTACCTTCGGCGTCAACTGTCCAACCGAGGTACCAAGTGTCAGCAGCATTCTCAACCGCACCAATAAAGGTTGTGGCTTCGAGGTTGCCGATACCGGTGACATCAAACACTGGAACAGCGTTTTCTGTTGCACCTGGCACAAGACCTGGACGACCTGAGCGGAAAGCAAACCCTGACATAGAGTTCGTCGCGCTTTCCACGAGGTTGTTCGCAGCTGTGAAGGTTGGATCTTCACCATCATTCTCAAGGTTGTCGCCATTTCCTGACAGGAAGAATGACTGGATCTGAAGATCGCCATTGTTGAAGTTGGTGATCGTCTCTGGGGTATCGACGTCGAGACCCGCATCCGGCCAACCGATAACAATCGCGTTTGCGACCGTACCAGCCATACCGCGGCGAAGAACAACACCCGTGTCAGAGTCTGGGTCACCGCCAGAGATGATGGTCACGTTTGAAACGCGCGGGGTTGAAAGCGGTGTCGCAGATGGGTTGCCAGACAAGCTGTCACCCTCGATGCCACGTGGGTCACCTGAAATACCGCCGCCTGTTCCAGCTACGCCAGAGTAAACGATGCCGTACTGCAGTGAACCCTGCCAACCGTCTGTCCAGTCGAAGCTGTCATCGCCGCAACCAACTGCTACGAGGTACTGAGCGCTTACGTTGCCGCCAAACCATTCGAAGCAATCATCAAGGTTGTTGTGAACTTGAGCGAACTGAACTTCAGTGTTTGAACCAACACCCTGGAACGCGATGCCGTTAAGCTCGTCGTCATTGGTGAGGCGGATACCTGCGTAAGAAACGCGGGTGTAGAAGATCTGGCCGCTATCATCGGTCGATGTTGCACCGCCGAAGAAGCCTGATGAACCCTCACCAGATTTCTGACAGCCAACCGTGCCACCTGCTGCCGTTGTGTCTTCACAAGCGTTGATTGGTGCGCGGCCATTGATAACCAGACCGCCCCAAAGACCTTTTGCATCGATACCAACTGTTGTTGGGTCTTCGATTGCAGCGCGTGATGTCATCACAACAGGTGCTGTCGCCGTACCGTTAGACAGAAGGCGCGAGCCGCGTGTGATCACGAGATAGTCATCATCGTCTGTACCGAAGACTGTGACACCCGGATCAATCGTAAGTGTTGCACTTGCCGCACCAACCGCTGGGCTTGCAGGGTCAGCACCTGAGTCCACACCAATGAATACTGGACCAGCCAATTCGTAGATCAGCTCATCACCATCAGTGAGGCGCAGATCTGTTGAAACACTTCCGCCAGCAATCGAACAAATCGTTTTGCCGTCAAGCGTTCCGCCGGTTGTTGTTCCGGTTGGGCAGGTTGCAGGTGTTGATGTGTCTGCAAACAATGTTCCTGGGATGGTAAAGTCAGCCCAGCTAGATGCTGCAGATTCGGTTGGAGCAAATGCACCGATGTAAGTCGTGGTTGTGAGACCAACTGTACCTGCATCGAACGCGGTTACTGCCAGCTCTTGCTGACCCGGAATAAAGCCGTCAACGAGCGTGTTATTGCCAAATACAATGTTAGCGCTTGCCGGAGGCGTTGGCGCTGGATCAGAGTCCTGAGTGATGTTCTCAGGTGTATCGAAGAAATGGCTTTCGATCACAAGATCGCCATTGTCGAGAGCAGTGAATGTCTCGGTTGTATCGATATCAAGACCAGAACCGTAGCCAGTTACGATACCATTCACGATGTTACCCTGAGTACCGCGGCGCAGCAGGATACCCTGTTGGTTGCCGTCGGAACCGACCAGTGTGAAGTTCGAGACGTCTGGCGCAGAAATCGGTGTTGCAGATGGGTTACCAGATAGGTTGTCTGCCTCAATACCGCGCGGGTCACCGGAAGTTGGCTTGGTTGAGTTTACTGCAGCAAACTGAAGTGAACCTGTCCAACCGTCTGTCCAGTCAATAGAGTCGTCGCCCGCACCCGTTACAGCTGCGAAGGAGACGTCAACTGTGCCACCGAACCACTCGATGCCATCGTCAAGATTGTTGTGCACCTGAATGTGGTCAACGGTTGTGCCGTTACCAACACCCTGGAATGCAATGCCGTTAAGCTCGTCGTCATTTGTGAGACGCGAACCAGCATACTCAACGATCACGTACTGAAGTGTACCAGATGAGTCGCCAGCCTGATCGCCGCCGAAGAAGCCAGATGAACCTTCACCAGATTTCTGACAGCCAGCAGAACCACCGGCCGCTGTTGTGTCTTCACAAGCGTTGATTGGTGCTGAACCATTGATCACAAGACCGCCCCAAAGGCCTTCTGAAGTCACTTGGTTTACATTGCTGGTGCCAGCTTGCTCATCATTGATGACGCCGCGAGCTGTGAAGCGAATTGGCGCTGCTGCCGTACCAACGGCATTGATTTGTGATCCGCGAGAAACAACGATGTAATCGTCTGTTGCCGTTGCTGATCCAGAAGCAGACGCACCGAAGATTGTGACACCTTCGCCGATTGTGAGTGTAGCAGCCGTTCCGCCGTCTTCACCTACGAAAACCGGGCCAGAAAGAGCGACGGTTGTGTTTGCTGGGATCGACACATCGCTCGTGATGGAACCGCTAAGTGCGCAAACATCTGTGCTGGAGAAACCATCCGCAGCAATTGCGTCTAGCGTAAGAACAGAAGAACCCGTCGGGCAGCCTGCTGTCGGCACGAGGTCAATCGTGGACGTCGCTGGCGGCGGCGGAGGTGGTGGCGGAGGTGGTGGCGGTGCAGGAACTGCACTCGCACCAGGCGACGATATCGTCGTATCAGAGCAGGCAGCAAGCGCCAAAACGGCGACACTTGCCATCGCTACTATGCGAATTGAACCGGTAAATTTCATGATTAAAAGGCCCCTCAGGTCACTAAGTCAGAATGCCATGCCGAGAGGGGTAGACTGCCCGATTAGCAGACCCACCTCACTCAACTGCGAGGCCGTATGGCAGGTGTGTTTAACAAAGAACCGTCATCTTCGTGACAATTTGATAACGGATAAATTGCACATTTACGACACAATATTTTATTATTTAATTTCCGAGTGTTGTGCGCTTTTTTTGAAGTGTTCTCATTACGCCAAACCTGTGAAATTCGTCCAATATTTAATAAACTTGCAGAATTGTATTACACCAAATGGTCCACATTCCGAGCGCAATATACGGTCCGAAGGGAATCGCCTGTCGCGACCTTACTGCCTCTCTCTTCAATAGCGACAACACAATCACAACGGCCAACCCGGCAGTCGAGGCAATCAATAAAACGCCAGGTAGATTCAAGGGACCAAGCCACGTGCCCGCGGCTGCCAGGAGTTTTGCATCGCCAAGACCGATGCCCTGCTCTCCTCTATAATGCGACCAAAAAGCAGACAGTAAATAGACCGCGAGATACCCCACAATTCCGCCTATTATAAAGAAGGCAACATCGTTCCCGATTGCCCAGTTTTGAACGAGCCCCAAGCCGATTAGGGGAAGTGTCAGCCAATTCGGGAGCAAGCCCGTCTGAAAATCGATCGCGCTTAAACCAATCAAAAAAGCAAGCAACACACACGATCCCGCAATCGGAACCTTCAGGCCGCCTTGTTGATAAGCAATCCAGCTCGCAGACAACATGGCGAGGATCAAAATGACGACGCCGATATAAGTAGATTGAGACGCGCGCGCCAACCTACTCTTCTTGAACGGTTGATATGCTCTTCATCGGATAAGACATGAGCACACCGTCGCGCGAAAAGAAGAATGTTTCTCCGTCTGCAGATATGCCCGCGCCGAAATCGATGCTTTCACTGTTCACAGGCTCAGCCAGGCGTTCAGGGGTTTGCCAGACCCCGGACGCATCGCGCTGGGTCCTCCAGATATCTACGACGCCAAATTTTGGAGACCGATGCGAATAGAAAAATAGCGTCTGCCCATCGCGCGTAACAGCCAGATGGTCATCAGCGCGGAAATCATTGATGCCAGCCGGCATAGGCTCTACGACCCATTTGTTAGCTTCCGCGTCAAATTCGGCCTGCATGATATCAAGGCCGCCGCCGCCAGCGCGTGAATGATTGGTGGAGAAGTAAAGCCGTCCTTGCCCATCAAGCGTCGGGCTGTTCTCGTTGGCTCCCGTATTGATCTCGAGCGGTAGCAATTCCGGGTCAACCCATTTGCCATTCTCCCGGCGCGCGCTCCAGATATTGCTCTCACGCCGGCCCTGATGGACTTCAATCGGCTCATCAGAAGCGTAATAGAGTGTGCCGTCAACAGGATGAAATGCCGGACCGGAAAGTTTAATGGAATGCGGCAGGTAATCGATCTTTACAGGTTCGGACCATTTTCCATCGCTGCCCTTCACGCTCTCAAACAGTTCTGTCAGGTCTCCGTTTTCCTTGGCGAACATACGTATCGTACCATCAGGAGATTCCGCCAACGTATATGCACGCGTGAACGTGTCAGGCTCTGGCATGTCCGGAAAAATGACTTGTGGTTCTGCCGGCGAGCGCGAACAGGCAGCTATCATTGCTGAAACAAGAAACAGAGCAATTAGACTCGGAACTCGCGAGTGACTCTTAGACATTACTTTTTACCTTTATGAGAGGTCTTCTACTTTGACACGCAGCGCTTCAGCAAGTCGCTGCGCCGTTTGCAACCCAAATCCTCCGCCATTTTCGATGCGGGAGATATAATTGACCCCGACCCCGGAGATCTCAGCCAACTGCTGCTGGGTAAGAAGCCGGCACTGACGGATGGTCTTTATGGGATTCTGACCTTCCGCGATCAAAGTGATGGCACTTTCAGGGATGTTCGGCCGGCTCGCTTGCCGGAATTTGGCGAGCACTTCGTCTTGCCCACTCGTGAGTTGTTCAACCTGCTGCTCCAGACGCATGACGCGTCGCTCGAGAGCATAAATGAGTTGCCGCTCATCCACAGTGTTGCTCCTCAGCCGCCCGCGAGCGGAAGTATCAGTGATTTACTAAATCTCGTTGACCTTGCTGCGTCAGTTTCGTGTTTTATATGTAACACTCTTGCGACAAAAGAGGAGCCCCAACACCTGACGAGTAAACCAAACTCTACTGGCACAACGCCGACACCCTGTTTAAAGTAGCCGAATGACAAACCCATTAGGCATTTCGGCGGCGCACCGAGGGAGCAATATCGTTCATTTCACGGTCCGTCTGGCTCTTATTCTAGCACTTTTTCTTGCTTACGCAGTCTTACCGGCGCGCGCACAAGACACCCGGCCGAATATCCTGCTCGTCGTTTTCGATGATATCGGCTTTATGGATTTTGGTGCCTATGGCAGCGATACGCGCACACCAAATATCGATTCTCTTGCTCGGCGCGGCATGATGCTGTCGCGATATTATACATCCCCGTTTTGTGGCCCCAGCCGCGCAATGCTCATGACCGGTATGGACAATCACCAAGTCGGCATGGGCACCCTGGTGGAGACTGTTAGCGAGGAAATGAGCACTCATCCTGCTTACTCAATGACATGGGATGCGGAACAAGAAACGATTGGCACACTTTTGTCAGAAGCAGGCTATCGCACCTACGTGTCAGGCAAATGGGGAATTGGCGCAACGGGCGCGAACCTGCCCAATAAATTTGGGTTTGATCGCTCTTTCGTTATGGATTCCACCGGGGGCAGCAATTACGATCAAAAACATTATCTCCCCGGATACGACAAGGTTGATTGGTTCGAGGACGGCGAACCTACGAGCCTGCCGGAAGACTTCTACTCCTCAAAAACTCTCGTCGACAAACTGATCGATTACGTCGATGAGGGAAATCCCACCCAACCCTTCTTTGCTTTTCTGTCGCTTCAAGCGGTACATATCCCGGTTCAGGCACCCACCTCGTATATCGACAGTTATGAAGGTGTCTTTGATGACGGCTGGGACGTGATGCGAAGTCAACGTTTGCAAAGGGCAATCGATCTCAGTCTGGTTCCTCCAACAACAAAGCTCGCTCCACCACCAGAAGGGCATCGAAAATGGGAGGATTTAACGCCCCGGGAAAAAGAAATTTCGGCCCGAGAAATGCAGGTCAATGCTGGAATGACGGAAGCCGCGGACTTTCACATCGGGCGCCTTCTTAATCACCTCGACGCTGCCGGACGCTTAGACAATACGATTGTTATCATAACGTCGGACAATGGCGCTGAGTCCGCTATGACCACGCTGGATGGCTTTGCGGGAACGGTCGTCGAAGGCATCAAGTGGATTGAAGGTTTCGATACATCTTTTGAAAATTTGGGGCAGCCTGACAGCCTAACAGCAATCGGTCCCGAATGGGCTTCCGTGTCATCTGCGCCCTTCGATCTCTACAAATTTTATGGAGGCGAAGGCGGCCTACGTGTGCCACTTGTCATTGCGGGCCCCGGCATTGCTCCGGCTGGCGTAGCTGACGCCCCGGTGCACGTTGCCGATCTTGTTCCCACCATGCTCGACGCTGCAGGCGTAGCTTACAACCCAAACAGCTTTTACGGCCAAAGCGCTTTGGCGATGCTTTCCGGTCAGACCGATACAACCTACGCTGATGACGATAGTTTTGCTGTTGAAGTTAGCGGGAACGCTGCTTTGTATCGCGCGAATTGGAAGATCACGCGGAATTCGAGACCGCGCGGCGACAATCAATGGCGTCTCTTCGATCTTTCCGTCGATCCCGGTGAGACAACAGACCTCTCTGGTCAACATCCCGAAATTTTTTCAGAGATGAAAGCCGAGTATCAATCTTATGCAAATGAAGTTGGCATTATTGAACTTGGCCCAGACGAATTTGCGACGAATATTCTGCGACAAAAACTTGCGCAAAAAGCGCTCCGCAAGCACTGGCCTTACCTATTGGGCTTGATCGCACTTCTGATGGCACTTGTGTACATCGTTTACCGATCTATTCGATTGATAATTAACAGAGCTCGCATCTGATCCCAGTTTGAGAAACTGCGACACAACAGGTGAACAGGGTTGGAATGTTCACAGTTTTGGTCCGTGCAACTTTTGAAAACGAATGGAAAATGGTGCCCGGGGGCGGATTTGAACCACCGACACGCGGATTTTCAATCCGCTGCTCTACCCCTGAGCTACCCGGGCGAGCCGTCTCTGGGAACGCGCTTCATAGCGCTGCAGTGCAGCCCTGTCTACACTTGCTTTCATCCATCATCGCTGGGATCGCCAGGTACCGCCTCATCGGCCTGATCGGCCGGCCCGCCGGGTATAGCGTAGCTACCTTTAAGCCAGCGAGATAGATCGACATCAGCGCATCTTTTCGAACAAAATGGTCGAAATTGGGGATCACTTGGGCGCGACTCGCAGATGGGGCAGCTGGGTTTATTCATATCTTGCGAACCTCGCTTCCACCGTTTTCAGCCAGCGTCACTGTAAAGCGAGCGCCGTAGCGGCTTTTCAGCTTATGATCAATTATATCGCGCATCGATTGCCAGACTGAATGGTGCGCCGGTGAAATTGCAAGCGTATAAGATCCCACACGATCGCAGGTAAGTTCTCGCTCCAACGACCTCAGCGACTTCAGATATTCCGCATGCGGTGACAGCCGCCCCGCATCGTCCAAAAGGACGTGCGAAATCGGTGACCATCGCCACGCTAAGCTCGCCTCGAGCAGGCCAAATGGCGAAGGCGCAAGCGCCTCCGCCTTACGTGTTGAATAGGATCGAAACGCTTTCAAGAATGCGAGCTTGACACTTCTCCCAGCCTCCTTGCGAAGAGGGGCAACGCAATCGATAGCAACCAATCCTCCAAGCCCTCGGAGACTTAATTGACGCGCGGCCTCTTCAGCGGCCTCGAGATTTACGTTTAGAGCGCGGTCATAGGAGCGCCCACGATCACTTCTGCCCGCGGTATCGATATCAATCGCGACTAGTGCTGGCGTTTCACTCAATCGAACCAAACCGCCGCCTGGCAAGACCGTAAACGGTGAAAGGGCTTCATCGAACGCAGCTTCGATGAGTTCGTCACCGGGAGATGTTTCAACAATTTCTGCGGTTCCCTCACCGGGGATGTCGCTGAGCCAAGTTTCAAACGGATCCGGAATATGCGGGCGATCGCTTGTGATACTCACGCGAGGCGCTTTCCCCCGCCTGCTCTCGGCTTCAATCTTTACGTTAAACCGTTCCCCTTCTGCTCGGCCTTTGAGAGCAGACCGTCTGAGAAATACGCTCTCACCATTCTCAAGCTCAGCGAAACCACCGCCCTGCTCTGGTGAAATCTTTCTCAACCGGGCAGCATGAACGTCTCCCAATCGCGCACATTGCTTTCCAGAACTGTACCTATCGAGGAACAAAGCGAATGGCTGCGCATCGCCATTGAACGCAGCTGCACGAATTTCGCCAACCCATTTTTCGACCCGGACCTGAATTCCCATTTGCGCTTTTTATCCAGAAAACTGCCGGTTCCGCAAAGAAAAGCCCCGCCTTGAGACAAGGCGAGGCTTTAATTCAATGACTAAAGTATCGTCTAGAAGCGCACTTTGCCTTCAATACCATAGAAACGTGGCGTACTCGGATAAGCCGCAACGGATGTTTGCTCAGGCACAACGAAAGCTGAAAGGAAGTATTCCTCGTCGGTGATGTTCTCACCAAAGACGGAAAGCTCCCATTGGCCATCATTTCCAACGATACCAATCCGGCCGTTTACGAGCGCGTAGGCATCATTTTCTGCGAGCCCCGACGCACGCAAGGCCGGGCCATCAGTAATAAACACGCTGTCATTGTAACGGAAGTTACCATGCACAAACCCTTCAAGCCCATCTGTCAGCGGGAAGGTGTACGTGCTTGCACCGGTGATCACGAATTCCGGCACGTTAGAAGCCTGTTCACCTGCAGCAACCGCAGGGATGAAGCCACCCGTACCATCCGGCACAAGCGCATCCTCAGTATAGGAAGCATCGGCGTATGTTGCGCCAAGCTGCATGACGAGACCTTCAACCGGGTTCGCCCCGAATTCTAGCTCTACACCTTGTGTTTCATACCCAACGTTGATGGTACGGAAGTTAACGCCTGTGAAGACGTTAAGCTGGAAACCTTCAACTTCCTGATAGAAGATAGCGCCGTTCAGCGTATAGAGACCATCCGCAAAACTCGTCTTCCAACCAAGCTCATAAGCGTCAACGACTTCGGCATCAAACTCTTGATCAGAAGCTTGAGGTCCATCGCCGCCAAACTGGACACCGTCGAACGCCGAGGAGTCGAGGTTATACCCGCCTGACTTAAAGCCGCGAGAATAAGAACCGTAAATCAAGATATCGTCATTTACGTCATATGCGAGCTTAAGGGTTCCTGTGACTTCCTCATCTGTACGATCGTCTGTGATCGTACCGTTATTCGCATTGTTTACGATCGGGTTACAGACTGCGCCGGCAACAGCACCTAGTGCCTGTGTTGCGGCCGCACCGAGCGTCACACCTGGCGCAATCAAAGTTTGATCCGCGAGGAAATCGCACCCTGCTACGTTTGCAACGAAGGTCTCGTCGAGGTCCTTCGTTTCATGGTTATAGCGAATGCCAACAGTCAGCATAAGCTGGTCGGAAAGCTCGATTTCGTTGTGCGTAAAGACCGCAAGTGCGTTGGTCTCGACGTTGAAGCTATTCTCAGATCCGTCACCTGGACTTGGCCCCGGAATGAACGTCCCTGCGAGCGATGGGTCAACCAATGCGAGGAAAGAAGGAACCGCCGTTGCAGGCCCGAGCGTTCCATGCACTTGCAAACCATTCGGCGCGCCTGGAGCGCCAATTGTCGCGCCATTATAAAGCAGGTCCGTATAAACCGCACCGCCAACACCAAATCGGATTGGGTCGAACAGTTCGAGGTTTTCGTTCATATAGAAACCGCCAACAAGCCAGTCGACAGGACCGTTCTGGCCATTGAAGCGAATTTCCTGAGTGAACACTTCATCGTCAATTGTATAGCCTTCGCGGTACGCGCGATCGATGCCTGTGAAATCGATGTCCTGATTACGGAACGCCTGCCAATCGCGATAAGCTGTGATCGACATCATTTTGATTTCGCCGAAATCGTGATCATACTGAGCCGACACGCCCCACTCATCGACTGAGTCATTGTAGTCTCGGTTAGGAGACACAGCGACCGTGCGCTCAAACGGATCCAGAAGAACACCATTTTCTACAGCAAAACCGGCCGTGCCCTGTGTCAGCGCGCCGCCAATCGAAACAGCTGGACCAGTTGATCCCTGGTCGAGAATGACAGCGACACAGCACTGTTCATTGGTCTCTGCATAATCCGCAATCAGGCGCAGCTCGTTATTGTCACCTTCATAGAGCAATTGACCTTTAACGAAGAAACGCTGGATATCGTTGAAAGAGCGCCCAGAGTTTCCATCCTGAATGTAACCATTTCTCTCCCGATATTTCGCATCAATGCGAGCAGACATTTTGTCTGAGATGCCGCCCGTCGATGAGAACGAGGTAGTGATACCGTTCAGATTGGTGAATTGAACACCGGCAACACGCTCAGCCTCTTGAGATGGCTTCTTCGTGTTAATGGAAACAACACCGGCTGATGTGTTCCGGCCGAAAAGTGTTCCTTGTGGGCCACGAAGGACTTCGACGCTCTGCAGTTCTGGGAGTTCAGCCAAAGCAACGCCGGTTCTGGTCCGGAAGACGCCGTCGATCACAGCACCAACGGCGGGCTCAAATCCTGGGTTGTTGGAGCCTGTTCCAATACCGCGGATAGAAATGGAGGTACCTGAAGCTGATGATTCTGTTTGTGTCAGGCCAACAGACGGTGTCAGCTGTTCAAGGTCTTCGATGCGGTCAAAGTTCGCTTCGTTCAGCAGTTGGGTATCGAACGCTGTAACCGCGACCGGAACATCCTGTACGGTCACGCCTTCACGGCGAGTTGCCTCAACCTTGATTGTGTTCAAGCGGCGGGCACCGTCTTGAGCTGTAGCCTCTGTCGCAACTGGCTCTTCTGCATCAGTTGTTTCCTGAGCGAAACCAGGCGCTGCAAATGCTGCAAACATGGCGCTCATTCCAACGCCGAATTTTAGTTTGTTTTTAATGGACACGTTCTTACCTCCCAGGACTAATCCACGTAGACCTTCTTATAAATCGGATAGGAGAAGTTGCGCTCGATCTGAAGTGCCCAATCCAGTTTCAGCGGTGATTTCGCAAGTGCGTGATTTAATGGCAACTGTTGGATACGTTGAAACAGCCTCTCGCCCAGGGCGGGAGGCTGTCTCGGACGAATTTATTAACGCTAAGACGCTGTTTTTAAACGTTTACGAATTAGTGAACGCTTTGACCAACGCCACCATCAAACACCATTGGTGCCGTCTTTGCTGCTCGCGTGCGCTGTACTTGTCGCTGGACAGATTGCATCACGGTCGTGGTGGTTGGCACGCAAGCTCGCTGCGCGCGAGTGTGAACGTATTTGATACCCGGACCATTGCGTCGAAGCAGGGAACGCTCATTGCAGTTACGCTGCGGTATCTGAGCCTGGCAGACAAGTTGCCCGCCGCGGCGATGAACGAGAGCCTCACCTTTTGCGCAGCTAAAGCCGGACGCCTTCTGGAAGCTTGCAGACGAGGTACCGCCCGCTAGTCCGCTTTGATCGCCTAAAATGACTTGCATGGTTGTTCCGGCCATGCAGCGGAAGATTTCACCTTCAAAATTGGCATCTACGCGCTGATCGGCTGACGGCCGCGAGGCTGGGTGCGGTGTGCCTTTATCATCAACACATACCGCCTGAACTGGACGCCAAGCCGTCGTATACCCTGATTGAGCAACGCAGCTGGTTTGAGTTGTCGGCACCTGCTCCGTAATTGTTTCAGAATATGTCTCGACATTTCCTTCGATATTCAGGCCATTCACAACACTCGGCGAAACCCCATTAGGTTCACTGAAAAAGCCTCCCGATGACACGAACTGACGATTGTCAAATTGCTGCTCGACTTCGACATTTAGGCCCGTATCAACGAAAGTCGTTGCACCGAATGCAACGCCTGCACCGCCGACAGCTATCGTCGGAGAGCCAACCTGCACATTGGCACCTGAGACGTTAACCCCGGGAACAAAGACTTGTTGCTGGCCTTTCGTCATACCCTTAATGCCGCCCTGACTGACAGTCGGCAGGCCAACAGTTGCCCCTGGCACGACGACATTGTGCCCCTTTGGACCACACCCACTGTTACATCCGCCGTGGTTTGAGCCCTTTGCGCCGCCACCAGCATATGCCAATCCAGTAAATGCTAGACCGGCCACTACCGCAACCATTGTGTTCCGCGTTGAAACGCTCATGTTTCGTCTCCTTGAAACTTCTCCAAGCAGGAAGCAGGTTTTGTGCCGCTGCTCGCTCATCACGGGAAAAATGTGCCGATGAGCTCGAATCTCGGTCCCGTATTCCGGCTGAAACTGGCGCAACTATTGCGATATGCGTCTCAGACAACATTGCAGACAAATTCGTCCAATAGACCGCAAGAGGCACGTTAACCTATGCAAGTATCCAAGATGCACCCAAACACACGCCTGCTCGTGGATGCGTGGCGCCGGATGGCCGCTAACCCTGATAACTTAGCTCATGGCCCTCAAGCCAACGAACATACCAGTCTGATCGACCGCTTGTTTGTACTGAGTAAGACAACAGACAATGCTTGGGTTTTCTCCACCGCCGGCTGTGCGATGAGCCGCTTGCTCGGCCGCGAATTGGAAGATCATGACTTCCACAGCCTCTGGTCGGGAAATGATCGCATTATGATGGCCGCATTAATCGAAGCAACGTCTCGAGAAGGCGCGCCAAGCTTAATTCGCCTACAGGGCGAGTCATTGCGCGGATTTCGCTGCGATATTGAGGTGACGCTGGCCCCACTGGACAGCCGAAATGGTCAGAAAATTCTTGGGCTTTACCAAACCCTCGGCGGGGAACCTATGCTGCGCGGGCACACCATCTGGCGTCACAGGATCCAATCCCTGACAATGCCGGCTCAGCGCAATCGTGAACCTCGCATCCGGCTTGTCGCCAGCAACGACTAGGCGTCTACGAGCGGCGCATCCTCTCTCTGTAGAGCTGGCTTGCCGAGTATCAAGTCCGAAGCCTTCTCTGCAATCATGATCGTTGGGGCATTGGTGTTCCCGCCAATAAGAGTTGGCATCACAGACGCATCAATCACCCGCAATCCGTCGATCCCACGCACACGAAGCTGATCATCGAGCGGTGCGCGGTCATCAGTTCCCATTCTAACCGTGCCGACTGGATGATAGATCGTTTCTGCCGTTCGCCGGATAAAGGCATCAATCTCGTCATCTGTTTTAACACTTTCGCCGGGCATCATCTCCGGGCCGCGGTAAGGTGCCAAGGCATTCTGGCCGCAAATATCCCGTACCATTTTCACCGCCTCGCGCATCACTCGCCGGTCTTCTTCCTCGGCAAGATAATTTGGATCGATCAATGGGTGTTCGAAAGGATCGGCAGACTTCAAACTAATAAAGCCTTTGCTTTCAGGACGCAGCTGACAGGCGTGGACAGTATACCCATCCTTATTCACTTGTGATCGGCCATGATCCACCATGATCGCATTCAACACATGCAGTTGAATATCAGGCCGGTCGAGACCTTCACGGCTCTTAAGGAATGCCCCTGCCTGTAGGTGGTTGTCTGCGCCTGCTCCTTTTTTTGTCGCGAGATACTTCAAGCCGACAGCTATTTTCCGTAATCCTTTTTGCCGTGAATATACCGACAAAGGCTGCGTCATTTCATGAATGACGGTAACATCAAGGTGATCCTGAAGGTTTTGTCCAACCTCTGGCAGGTCGGCGACCACTTCAATTCCAAATCGTTTCAATGTCTCTGGATCGCCAATACCGGATAACATAAGCAACTGAGGCGACTGTACTGCTCCAGCACATATGATCACTTCTTGGTCTGCGCGCATGGTGACAGGCTCGCGGCCCTTTCCCGTTACAGCTTGAATCCCAATTGCTCGGCCATTGTCAGTAACAATCTTCGTTACCATGCCCGTCGAGACAACTGTCAGATTGGGACGTGCGTCGACGATCGGCCGCAAGTACGCAAAGGATGCGCTCCATCTTTCACCTTCAAATATTGTTCGCTGATAAGGCCCCACGCCTTCTTGCTGAGCACCATTGAAATCTGCTGTGTAGGGAAAACCCGCTTCTTTTCCGGCCTCGACGAAAGCGCGGAAAATAGGCCCATCCATTGGGCTATCGGTAACCGATAGCGGCCCTTCGCCGCCATGGAACTCCGTCGCACCGCCCTCATAGCCTTCTGAGCGTCGGAAATATGGCAGCACATCAGAAAAGCCCCAACCGGTTAGTCCCATTTGGCGCCACTGATCGTAGTCACGTGCGTGACCGCGAATATAAATCATGCCGTTAATGGAAGACGAGCCGCCCCATCCTTTTCCCCGTGGCCAGTAAAGGCGGCGGCCATTCATCTGACGCTGCGGTTCGGTATGAAAGCCCCAATTGTATCCACCTGCCCCGTCAATGAGCTGCCCCACTCCTGCAGGCATTCGGATGAGCAGGGAGGAATCCTTTTTCCCAGCCTCAATCAGGCAGACCTTAATACTCGGATCTGCGCTCAAGCGATTCGCCAACACGCATCCCGCGCTGCCAGCTCCAACGATAATATAATCAAAGATTTGCGTTTGCATGCCAATTAAAGTGACGCCCATTTCAGCATTTGGCAATCCGGCAAAATAATCATTTGTAAAGCCTATTCAATTAAGTTTGACGTTTGTGAGGGGCGAACACCTGCATAAACGGAGACATTTATGTCTGCTGTACCACAAGAAACGCTCAGCCGGTTTCAGGTGACGCGCAAGAAGAAAGACCGGAGGCGTAATCGTAGAGTCGCCATTCGGATTAAGGGTCGCTTCTTGAATGAAGTAAGCGAAGACAAAGGTCTTCAAACCCGCAATATCTCCTGTGGGGGAGCCCTCATCGACAGTGATTATCGCCCGCCAGTCGGCGCAAATATCGTTTGTTACTTTGATCACCTGGGCCGAGTTGCCGCAACGGTAAACCGCGTCACCAATACCGGCTTCGCCGTGAATTTCCACACGACGCAAACCAAGCGAGACAGGTTGGCCGACAAGCTAACCTGGATGATCAATCGCGGCCCGTTACAAATGGACGAAGAGCGCAAAGCTTCTCGCTACGCCGCGGGCGGCCCAGCAATTGTACAGCGCGAAGATGGACGAAATTTGCAATGCCGGGTCATCGATATTTCACTGACTGGGGCTAGTTTCAAAACCGATGGTCCGATGCCCATTATCGGAGAAAAGGTGAAGGCCGGAAATCTATACGGGCGGGTTGTCCGCAGTGCAGAGCACTTTTTCGCCATTCGTTACTTAACAAAATCAGAGACAGCCGAACGTTAACCATATCCTTGCCAACGCTCATTAACCTGACACCATATGAATGTGGAAACAGGGGCTTGATAAATGACAAGGTCAAAACCTCTCGACTTGAATAAAGTCGACCCATCCGTTTGGCGCGTCCTCGTCTCCGATGAGGTATACGGTCCATATACACTTGGTCAGGTTAGACAGTTCATCAAGGAAGGCCGGATCAAGGCGCGGAGCAAAATAGCTGAAGGAAATAATGCTCGCTTCGTCCCTGCAGCGTCATCCCCGAAACTTCGCCCGGTATTCCAAAAAGAAACGCTAGCAACTCCAGCTGCAAAATTCGCAAATCTCGTCATTATTGCTCAGCTGCTCGATAGTGATCGCGCATTGGTTAACATGCTCAATCAGCTTGGTTCATTTGGAGAGGCAATGCCCGGCGTTTTTCTGCTTAGATCAAACGCGCGCCTGTCTGAAATTCATACCAAGCTCACTTCGGTGACGCGCGAAGGTGAAAAAATCATGATTGTCGACGCAACGCATGACCGCCTCGCCTGGCTGGGGCTGGGTGCTGAGACCGATGAACATATGAAAGCGATCTGGAGCAAAGCCGCATGAGTGACAGTGAAGATTCTCGCGGAAAAGTTGGTACCGCTTTTTCCAAATACTTTGCTCACCGCAAAAATCACGGAAGCGACATAGCGCAAACCAATGCATCGACTTGGGTCGCTATGGTGACTGCGATCATCGGTGGCTTTGTGGCCTTGTCGACTTACCGCACGGACGTCGCAAAACAAATCGACCAATCCGTTGAGAAGTCATTCGAAATGATCAGCACTTGGAATGGTGAAAGCCTAAGAGACCCTCGCCAGAGAGTGCTTTCTTATGTGTATGCTCGCCGTGCCTGCGACGCGCGCATATTTAGCAGAGATCTAACCGACGATGATTTCGTGCGCGTTCTGGAGTTTTTCGATCTTGTTCAGGCGTGCATCGACGCAAATCTGTGCGATCGCGAAACAGCTATGCAGTTTTTTGCACCGCATGCTAATTTCCAATGGCCGATCCTCGAACGCAGCGTGTCGGAAATGAGCGAAAGCAAAATGGCCATTCGCTCGGATCCGAACTTTGCTGTTGGTATGAAAGCGCTTGCACAGGACCCAGTCGAAGCCGAACCGTGCGACGGTAATTTCTAAAGCGGAGATAGGGTGTGACCACCATCAACGACGATTGTTGAACCGGTCATATAGCTCCCGGCATCTGACGCTAATAACAGTAAAGGTCCTGCAAGCTCGCTAACCTCACCTATACGGCGCATTGCAATGCGCCGTGTCATCTTTTCTCCCTCATCGGTTTCGAAGAAGCTCTCATTGATGTCGGTTAAAAAATAGCCCGGCGCGATCGCATTCACACGCACATTGAACCGCGCCATTTCCAGCGCCATGATACGGGTGAGATGATCAACCGCGGCTTTTGACGATGCATACGCCGCAAGTGTATGGCTGGGGCGCAATGCGGTAATTGAAGCAATATTGATGATACTCCCGCTTTTGCCCGCTTGTGTCATCGCGTTGGCCGCAGCTTTCGCGACACGCCAGACGGCGGTATAATTCGTATCGATTACCGTCGCCCAGTCTTCTTCACTCATCTTTGTAAAGAACGCTTCGCGGCTGAGGCCTGCATTGTTGACAAGGATGTCTGCTGGCGCACCAAGTTCGGTCTGTATCTTTGCAAACCCAGCCTCCACGCTTTCAGCAGACGTCACATCCATTGCAATTGGAAGCGCCTCGCCGCCGCCAGATCGTATCTCGGCTGCAAGAGCTTCCAATTTGTCCAGCCGGCGCGCAGCAATGACCACCCGCGCACCATTTTCGGACAAGACTTTAGCGAATGAGGCTCCAAGGCCGCTCGAGGCTCCTGTAATCAGGGCCGTGTTTCCGGATAAATTAAACATGGAAAAAAGCTAAACGAGCATTCCGGCCCGTATTCAAGTGGCTAAGTTCTTTTAATCGGCACCCTAAGCGGGCGCACGCGACAGACTGCCGAGAACAGCATAACCTCGAAACAGATTTTGAAACGATGCTTCGCTCGCCGTGTCGCGCGCAACATTGGTCAAATAGGCTTCCATATCCTCTCGCGGAGACACATGAAATTTTGAGAGCCAGGCGAACAACATAGACCTGAACCAGCTGGGCATCCTTTCCTGTTGTCCGAAATCGACCAGGTGCAAAGAGCCCGTTTCGCCAAGCAGAGTCGCCGAGTGACTGATCGTATTTCTCCAATCTGGAATCATCGAGAGTGCATAGGAAATAAAAACACGGTCAAAACTCGCCGCCCCAAACAAGTCATGCGCCGAGAACCCGGTCGCATCACCTTGCGCGAGTGTGATGCGATCCGACAATTTCGCCTTCTCAATATTGGCGCTGGCGGTCTTCAGCATCTCATCGGAAATATCGACACCAAACAGGATTGCATTCGGATAGCGTTTCGCCGCTTTGATCAGATTGCGCCCTGTGCCGCATCCAACTTCTAGGATTGTGCCACCTTCTGGTGCACGCAAATCATCGAGCAAACGATCGCGCCCGAGCAAATAGTATTTTCGAGTAAGATCATAAAAATGGCGCTGATACTTATAGACGCCATCCATTAAGCTCGCATGTGCCTGCTCAGCCATGTCAGCCCGCTTTCACGTACAGATGAAATCCGCCATAAATTGCTGAACGATCCTTGCGTGTCCACTCGGCAGATTGCTGCTCTTTGTAATCCCATTGTGACAGCACGGCATCATGAACACGCCCTGGCAGCAGCGATGGCTCGGCCGCCGTGCGGAAAATTACGCGAGCTCCGGGCGCAGCAGTGCGCGTGATCTCACTCCATAATTCGTTTAGCTGCTCATCATTCATCCAGTCTTGCGCATCCAGCAAAACATAACCGTTTCGCGATCGATCGGGCAGCGTGCGAAGATGATCGGTAAAACTCTCATTGATGACTTGTAACCGATTGGCGTTTGCACGAACTGTCTCGAAATTGTCTTTCTGTAGATAAGGTGGCAAGGATGCGTCCGGGGCGGAATCGTAGCGCCGCATAAATCCCTGCCAGGCAAAATAGTTGTCTTTCAGCGGAAAATCACATGCGAGCTTGCGTGTGCGTTCTCTTAGCACAGCCACCATATCGCCGTCTGGCCCCGCGAGTGCCTCATACTGCGCCGGCGGAATTCCAAGACCGAAAAGAGCTGCACGGCGCGAGGCCAGGAATTTCACCAAGCGTTTCTCGAAAAGCGGAGCGATATCACTCTCAAAAAAAGCGACTTGCTCTGCTTGGGTTTGCGCGTCACCTAGTTTTCGTAAATTCGTTCCGAGTCGGCGAGTAAGGAAATGCGCCGTACCAATAAATCTACCCAGCAGGCCTTTGCGATAAAAGCCCTTTGTAAACGCTTTGATGTTCGCGCCGGAAAACAATCCGCCCTTTTCCCACCAATCGCGCGACGCTTCATCTAAGTATGGCGCAATGTGTTTCTTGTAGAGTTCCAAATTTTCCTTGCGGTTGGCTTCGCCAAAAAATTGTAAGAAGGCTGCATGATCCGGGAAGTTCTGAGCAGCGGCAATTTTCAGTCGTCCGAGCGCAACGTGAGCGGGGGACAAATCAACCGAAGTAATTCGTGCAGGACCACCCGTCAGATAAGACATCGTGTTGCAGGAACCAGAAGCAATACAAATAATGTGGTCTTCAGGCTCTATATTGAGCGCTTCCATATCCACGACCGGGTCTTCCCATATCTGTGGATAAACCAATCCCTTGAATGCCTTGGCGAATATGCGTTCCAAAATACCTTCAAAACTGAAGGCCGAATTCTGGTATACGGCCTCTCCGAGGCGCTCCCCGACCGAAACGCTGGCGGCATCATTCATTATTGTCTCCAATTCGCAGATTCGGGCGCAAACCAAGTGATGACGCAATTACACGGCGAATGAAAGAAGTACTTCCGACTTTGGAAAAAAATTAAACAATTACATAGCCAAAAAAAGAAAATACGTGAGCCGTACAGGGATCGAACCTGTGACCCTCTGATTAAAAGTCAGATGCTCTACCGACTGAGCTAACGGCTCCACGTCGGCGCTATGTAGTCCGCTGCGCCTTACCGGTCAATGAATGCGTGCGTGTTTTCCTGTTTTTTTGCGGCAGTGTACGCAATGCCTTGTAATCGCCGTATCTAATCTCTTTTATGCGCGCATGGGACGGAGACGATTCATTATTCTCGCCAGCGTGTTGACTGCTTTGGGTTTACCCGGCGCAGCGCAAGAGCAAAAAAGTGCGAACATGCCCGAGGCTGAACAGCCCGGGACGATGTCGCGTGCCGGATTCGCAGCAACCAGTGCTATTCGTCAAACCAGAGATGGTATCACCACCGCGGCCATGTCCCCCCTGCAGGACCTCAATTTGCGCCGCAAAGAAATACCTCCTGTGCTGGCAATGCTAGATAATCCTTACGACCTTCCTCACGCGCTTGGTTGCTATGAAATTGCCGCGATGATCCGAGACCTTGATGAAGTCTTGGGGAGAGACTGGGATGCCCCACGCGTCGAAGAGAAACAATGGGATCGGCGCGCAGCAGATGGCGTTGCAGGTGCCGCACTCAACGCGGTCTCGTCTGAGGCGTCGGGCATGATCCCATTTCGCGGCGTCGTTCGCAAATTATCGCAAGCAGAACAACACGCAAAGTCATACGCACGCGCCTTTAAGATTGGCGGCCAACGCCGTGCATTTTTGAAGGGTGTTGGCCATGCGAAAGGTTGCATTGGGTCTGCTGCACCGCGCTGGGTCGAAACAGATGGCGAGGACAATTCAATGTATCGCCGAATCCGCCCTAGCGCCGACAAAGAAAAAGAAATGGAAAACGAAGCTAAGCGCCGCGAGGAAACGACGCCGTATCAGCCCAGCGCGAACTGAGTTCCTCGCGTAGCTGCGCGAAACTGCCGTCGGCAATTGCGCTGCGCAGCCTGTGCATGAGCGATTGAAAGAAAGCGGTGTTATGCCAGCTCAGCAGCATCGGCCCGAGATATTCTCCAGCTTTAAAAAGATGATGCAAATAGGCTTTGCTGTAATCGCGGCTCGCAGGGCACGCACTCGCTGGATCTAGCGGCGAGGTGTCTTCATTGAATTTTGCGTTTTTTAGATTCAGCGGCCCCTCCCACGTCCAGGCCTGACCATGGCGACCAGAACGCGTCGGAAGCACGCAATCAAACATATCAATTCCGCGAGCAACCGCCTCGACAAGATCGACTGGCTTGCCTACTCCCATGACGTAGCGCGGGCGATCTTCGGGTAAATGCGGGACCGTCATGTCGATTGTGCGGCACATTTGTTCATGCCCTTCTCCGACCGCCAAACCTCCAAGCGCGTACCCGCCAAAGCCCTGCGAGACAACGCCTTTCGCAGATTGCTCGCGCAGGTCCTCGAAATTCGAGCCCTGAACAATACCGAAAAGGGTTTGCGCGGAGCGCTCACCAAAAGAGTCTACCGAGCGCTGCCCCCACTCCAGCGAGAGCTCAAGGCTGCGTTCGGCCTCCTCATGAGAACAAGGAAAATCGGTACACTCATCCAGCTGCATCGATATATCAGCGCCGAGCAAATCAGCTTGAATCTCTATGCTTCGTGCCGGAGTTAATCGGTGCTTTGATCCATCGATATGGCTTTGAAACGTTACGCCATCTGCATCCATTTTTCTGAGCTGCGCAAGCGACCAAACCTGAAATCCGCCACTGTCGGTCAGCATCGGCCCTTGCCATCCCGCAAACTTATGCAAACCGCCAAGCCGTGCGACGCGCTCAGCACCAGGGCGAAGCATCAGGTGATAAGTGTTACCTAGAATGATATCGGCACCCGCGCTCTCCACCTGGTCCATATAGAGCGCTTTGACGGTTCCGGCCGTGCCCACAGGCATGAAGGCGGGCGTGCGGATTTCACCGCGCGGCGTAACGAGTTTGCCGGCACGCGCTGCGCCCGAACGCGCGGAAATCTCAAACTGGAACTCTGCCATGAGGTCTCACTTCAGGTATCACGTACACGGCGACGTCGCAGAAAACAAAAGCCCCGGCAAATTTGCCGGGGCTAATCGAATACTGGAAATCAGAAAATCAGAGTGTCTTCTCGACTTCTGCCAGAGCTTCCTGCGCGGCCACCAGGCGCTCTTCAACGGTCTTACAACCTTCTGGCAGATCATCTGGATCGAGGACTTTCAGTTGATCACAACGGTCTTTTTCGTTGGTGAGTTCGATAACTGGCTGCTGCGCCTGGAACCGGCGAAGCGCAACGGCTGTTGCATCTTCAGATTCCATGAAGGCGAGCCATCCGCGGCCACCGCGATTACCCGCATTTCGGAACGCTTCTCGCGCGCCGGGGCGATCACCCTTTTCATAGCGAGATTGGCCAATGAGAACCCAAGCGAGGCCTTTGTCCTTGGCACCCCCCATATCAATCGCACGCCGCAGCGCTTTCTCAGCTTCATCCCATTGCTGCAGGTCAGCATGGGACCTGCCGAGACGCTCAAGCATCGGCGCACCCCCGCCATTGGCGGCGGCTTTTTCGATAACGGGGATCGCGCGCTTATGTTCACGTGCGACCTGATACAAATTAGCGAGCAGTTCGAGATTAGCGAGACTAGACGAAATCCGGTTCTGGTTCATTTCTTTTTCGAGAATCTTCGCAGCCTGGTATGGCGCATTGAACCGGTTGTAGAAATTCACGACCCTTTTTAGCTCTGCCTCTGTGGACAGAAGCCCGGCATGATACATCGCTTTTTGAACTTCAAACGCTTTTCGCTCGTCCTTTGATTTATAATAGTTACCGGAAATTGCTTCCCAGATCCGTTTGTCCGTAGGATCGAGTACCACCATTCTTTCGAGCAATTGTGCTTGCTTTCCAAGTTGGTTGGTTTTCTCATAGAGATACAAAAGAAATTGGAACACTTCTTTCTTGGCGTTGGAACCATCGGCCTCAAGGACCTTCTCAGCATAGGTCACAGCCGTGCGCTGATCGCCTAGCTTCTCGTTCAAGACGGCCATCCGCCAATTGTCATCACGCGTCGGGCGCCCGCCGAGTTGGATCCACTTGTTGAAAGCGTCGCGCGCTTTAGCCTTGTTATCGGCCTGAAGATATAGTTGGCCAATATTGTAGTAAATTTTCAGGCGCTGATCGGCTGGCACGCCAGAATTTGCAACGGCCTCAAGATCACGAACCGCCGCGTCGTAGCGACCGAGGGCGATATTAATACCCGCAGAAAGCTGCGTGGCGGCATTTCGCTCATAACAATTCAAATCTGGAATCGCGCGTAGTTGCTGTAAAAGCTCGGCGGCTTTCTGGTTATTGTTATTTTGAAGGTGCTCGGTTTCCGCTTTGAGATATATTTCCGCGGGTTTCGACCGGAATTCAGTAACATCGCACGCCTGTGCAGATGCCGCGGCACCGAATACCGCAAAAAAGCCAGCTGTTGCCGCGCCTTTAATGAACAATTTCATGCTCATGGGTTTCACTCCTCGTTTGCGGTAATTCCGCTTGAGTACCAATGAACCGGAGAATGGCCTTCGGTTCAAGATCATATCTCTGTGATAATCAGACTCTTTGGCAATTTTTCGCAGTTTTGATGTGTTTTCAACTCTCTGTGATGTTTGCGCAATGACCCGTTTTTCGCGCCTTAAGGGCAAATAGGCTCACTCAGCCAAATTGTAGGTGATTGGATAAACAACATTACTTCGCTCGACGGGCTGACCGTCGATAATCTCTGGCGAGAACCGCGATGCTGAAACAGCGCGTTTTGCTGAGGAAGCAAAGCCTGGATGCGTACAATCAGGTCGAATATTATAAGGTTCTCCGCGGACTGATACGTTAAACCTAACTTCGCAGCTCCCTTGGATTCCGCGCTCGAGCAACCGGTCCGGGTAAACGGCAGCTGGTCCCGAAATGGGTTGTAACTGCTTTTGCCGCGTCACGCTCCTCATATGGGTTGGAAGAAGCTGGCCATACTCGATCCGCTCTGGCACGCGTCCAAAGTCATGAGTTTGCGGGATAAAAGCCTCTACTTGATCAATCTCATAAGGCGCAGGGCGCGGCGGCGGCGCAGAAGCTTCGATAGGTAGCGCAGGCTCATAAGTTGATGACTCAATAGGAGTTTTAACGTGCGGTGTAATGCGCGAGAGTTCCGGCAGGGGCTCAAACTCTTTTGGCGCATCATAGCTACCGATCGCCGTGTACATAAATGTGAAAAGGCCAAAGGTCATAGCGGCCGCAGGCATTGCGCCGGATATCAGACGACTGCCTCCGAATTGCAATTTCGACTGAATTCCAACCGAACGGGACTCTCCTATAGTTCCAGCTTGTGTGCTTCTTCGAAACTTCATGACGGTCACTCCTCTCTCTATATATGTTATATAATAACATATATTACGTCGCGTCAATCCGAATCTGTCAGTTTTCTATGGCAGAAATGAAAAACGGGGAGACCTCATGGTCTCCCCGCATCAAATTTTTGATCTACTCGATAAGTATTATTGGTCGAGGGTAAACTCGAGCGGGTAAATCACATTCCGGCGTTCTGCCGGCTTTCCGCGAACAATCTTCGGCGCGAACTCCACCCGAGAGACGGCTCGCTCCGCTGCACGCTTGAACACATCATCGGTACAGGTCGCCACGATGTCTTTCGGTTTGCCGCGCGTATCCACATTGAACTTAACGTCGCAGCTACCTTCCTTTTCGCGCTGAAGCGCACGTTCAGGATACTCTGCAACTGGTGGCCGAATAGGTTGCGCGTCGCGATCTGAAATCGCGATCGGATCAATCGCCAAGGACTGAACACGCTCCACTTTCAACTCAGTTGGTGCAGCCCCTTTGATTTCCGGTGTAGGAAGATCAATGTCAGACTTCGTCGTTTGAAGCTTTGGCGGCGGTGGTGGCTTATCGGCAGAATCCAGCTTTTTCGGTTTTGCACGCTGGCGAGACCGAATTTCGCTTTCCTGTCTTTGCGGTGTGATCGACTCGAGCTCCGGCAAGGCATCTGCTTCGCCGGGTGCATCATAGCCACTGATGACGACCCACATGAAAGTGAACAGGCCGAACGTAACAGCAGCTGCTGCTGGCGCCCCTAGCCCCAAACGCGCGATTGCATTTGAAAACATTTCCTAGGCCTCCTTAAAATTCTGACTCAGTCGCGATGTGGACCGGGCGATAGCCTTCGATACCTGAAATCACTTCAAGCACATCGACCAGAGCCCGCGCTTCAGAGTTCTTGTCTGTTTGTACAACAATTTCACCCTGCGGGCTATCCTTACGCATCTCCCGGATCATGAAGCCGAGCTCTGCGAGATCCACTTCTTCCTTGTTGATGTGATATTTCGACTCAGCATCGATCGCTACAAGCACACCGAGCTGCTTCACCTTAACATCATTTTCAACATCCTGACGTTCGATCAACGCACCTGGCTCAACAATGAATTGTGCCGTTACGATAAAGAAAATCAGCAGGATAAACACGACATCGAGCATAGGTGTCAGGTTTACATCATCTGCACCGCCGGAGTTCGCTGTTGGTTGGCGTTTCCGTCTAGCCATACTCTTACTCCTCTGCGTCCAGAACGATGTTTACCTGCTCAACCTGCGCGCCAGCCGCCTGGTCCCGAATCGAGAGAAGCACACCGTTTTTAGCATTCGGGTGCGCCTGAATGATCACAGGCATGCCAGGTGTTTCCGCGCGCAATCTTTCGATATTACCGCGAACGCTAGACAGGTTCGTCAGACGACGGTTTACCGTAATCGTGCTCGATTCATCCACACGAATGAGGATAGTTGGAACAGGATCTGGCGGCTCAATCTGGTTTTGGTTTGAAGGTGGCGGCGGCTCAACCAGCAGGGCTTTCTCCTGCAGGAAGGTCGACGTCACAATGAAGAAGATGAGCAGGATGAACACAACGTCCAGCATTGGCGTCAGATCAACATCTGTTTCTTCGGCTTGTCGTTTTATTCGTCCGCGCATCAGCCAACCTCCATCTGGTCTTCAACCGTCTGGATGGCGCGCTTCACGCGCTGATCCATGCTTGACGTGAAAATGATGCCGGAAATCGACGCAACCATGCCCGCCATTGTCGGGATCGTTGCCTGAGACACGCCTTCCGACATCGCTTTGGCATCTGCGCCGTCTGTCACGGCCATAACGTCAAACACTGTCACCATTCCGGTCACGGTGCCGAGCAATCCGAGCAAAGGTGCCAAAGCGACGAGCGCTTTGGTTAAGGTCACGTTTTGCTCAGCTTTCATTCGCACTTCAGAGACAAGCTTGTCTTTAACCCAGTGCGCCATAATCGACTTACGATCGGAGCGCGAACGCCACTCCTCAATCGCTTCATCTGCTACTGCCTTGTGTGCGAAACGGAAATACATTTCCCGCTCCAAGATCAATGCCCACATCGCAAAGGTTGCGAACATGATCCATAGAAGCACCGGACCCCCACGGGTCAGGAAGGCTTGCAGCTCAGGAATTCCAAGGAGACTACTCATTCAGTCATACCTTTTTGGTTTCCTTTCCAGGCGGCCGTTAAGCCGCCCCTCCTTCGGCTTTGTCCGCAACCAGACCAGCGGCCTGCTCGTCGAGGATCTGCTGATTACCGCGCGCCATTGAAGACGACACAGCGTGTAGCAGGAGTAGCGGAATAGCAGCGATCAGACCCATAACCGTGGTCATAAGTGCGGTTGAAATACCGCCCGCCATGGTCCGAGGATCACCGGTTCCGTAGATGGTGATCGACGTAAAGGTCTGGATCATACCGATAACGGTACCAAGCAGTCCGAGAAGCGGAGCAACCGCGGCAAGCACTTTGATGATGTCATTAAAGCGCTCGATACGTGGCGACTCGCGAAGGATCTGCTCATCGAGTTTTAGCTCAAGAGTTTCGATGTCCTGCGAGCGGTGGTTCTCATAAGTATCGAACACACGTGCAAGCGGGTTGCCTGTACCGGCTTTTTTGGTCTTCGCCGTTCTACGCATTGCACCACCCATCGTGAACAGTGTGAAGATCTTGTAGAACGCAAGCGCTGCGCCGATTGCAAGCAAGGCGATAATGATCTTGCCGATCGGACCACCGTCTGCGATCCGGTCATTCAGTGATTTTTGAGTAAGACCGAATGTTTCGAGCAGTTTACCGCGTTGCGGATCGATTGGTGCCCGAACAACGTCACCAGCATCTGCTCGGATAAGTTTCGCCATACCTGATTTGAAAGCACCTGTTGGCTGCTTTTTGTACATGGTGAGAAGCTTTTTCTTGCCAGCTGGCGTATCAACTTCTTTCACGTTGACGAATCTGCCGCCGTCTGTGGTTGCTGCTGTGAAGACACCGATCCGCATTAATTCCATCTCAGCATTGGTGTCGCCGTCGCCAGCATTTGCGACCTCAGCCATGAAAGTTTTCACTTCAGATTGAGCGACCATTTCCTGAAGAATGGCTTTTGGCAGAGAGTCCAAATCCTGACGGGTTGGCAATGTACGTGCTGTGGCAACGCGTGACAGGGCTTCTGTTCGTCCTGGATAATTGAAGCTCGACAGAGAGTCGTCGATGATTGGACGTGTTTCTTCAGCGGCTTGACGGAACTGGCCGAGCAATTCGCCGAAGTCACCGGCTTCTGTTTCCAGCTGAGTTGCAAGCTCGCTGAGCTGCGCTTCATTTGTATCGAACTCAGCCGCCAATTCACGCCCGCGTGCTTCAGACGCGTTTAGTTCGGTACGAGCGCGGCCAAGTTCAGCCGCTTGATTATCCCGGTCTCGCTGGAATTGCTGAAGACGCTGCTGGTCTTCCTGAGACATTTGCGTGGAATCACGGCGGATCGCATCAAGAACCGTGCTCAGCGATTGCGCTTGAACAGGTGCAGCTACCACCATGGAACTAAGACCAAGAACCGCTGCGGCTCCCAGAGCTTTTAAAGAGAGAATTTTCTTTGACATTGAAATATACCTTCTAATCCCTGGGTTACTGCGCTTCAGCCAGCGAATCGAACAACGTAACCGGCGCGTAGAGAACCTCTTCACCTGTCAGCTTTTTCACGACTTTTACGGCTTGTTTGATGTCCGCGATGTAGCTGCCGCTAACTTCCTGCCACTTATCACCTTCTGCCGCACTACGGTCGTAGCGGTAGGCTTTGCGTTCGTCGGCAGACATCATCAGCAGCGCAACGCGGCCATACTGGAACATCGTCACTGTTGTTGTCTCGGTGCTCGGGTCGTTCGGATTTACCGTGCTTTCCTCTTCCCAAGTATCAACTGTTGAACCGTACTGCATCTCGTTTTGATAGGCTTCAATGATCAGGCGGTATTTTTCAGCCGGCGGGATGTCCGCGCGATCCATAATCACATCAAGGCCCGCAAGAGATTCTTTGCGCTCAGCAATTCTGAACGGAAGGTCTTTGTCGACAAAGTTCTTCAGGTCATCAACCATGGTGACCATCATTGGAACCATCTGCGCTGTGATTTCATCCACTCGCCCGAGCTGTTCTTCAAGCGACACAAGTTCGCGACGCTGACTTTCGACAACTTTTTCCTGCTGAGCAACAAAGAGCTTCGATGCATCTGTCTTTTGCAGGATGGTGCGATACTCGCGGACCATCTCCTGGCGCTCATCATCAAGTTGGTTGATGCGCACTTGAGTCCGCTCAGCCTGACGCGTCGCATTTTCACCAGTATCAAGCGCTGAACGCAACTGCGCCTGCGCTGGCAGAGCCGAAGCTCCGAATACCAGAGCCGCAATGAACGCGCCTCTTGCTGGGTTGAGACCAATTTTCATAGTGTCCGCCTCTCACTCTCTACGAAGGGGGCGTGCGGGAATCGCACGCGAAAAAATCCA
This sequence comes from Hyphomonadaceae bacterium, assembly GCA_965263325.1. GTDB lineage: Bacteria > Pseudomonadota > Alphaproteobacteria > Caulobacterales > Hyphomonadaceae > CBDHGY01. Next base: position 1,095,150 of record CBDHGY010000002.1, read on the forward strand.
TATTTCCAGTCGCACCATACGAGCTGGCTTAAATGAGGCAACACACACGAGCCCCGATCAATAAAACAAGTGAAACACCAGGACACCGCCGTCCCATGCATCTCCCCTGAGCAATTGGAGTGTTCACCACTCTCTCATTGTCTGCCGTTAATCAGCGTTGTTTAACGATGATTAGACGACGCTAGCAATCCGGTAAATACGATTCAACCAAGATTACCGCTGCGACACAATTCTTAGCCTGACGCGGCACATACGCAACACGCGATGTGCAGATGCGGTGAAATTTTCGCGTAAAGCGGATACTTCTCCAAACTTCGTGCATGTTACTTTATTACAAAATCGCAATCAAGCCTGCTGGCTGGGGCGCCAGGATTCGAACCTGGGAATGCCGATACCAAAAACCGGTGCCTTACCACTTGGCGACGCCCCAGCAGGAAGAAGCGGGAAATAACCGCAAGCGCGCCAGCTTGCAAGCGTTGGGCGTGTTCATTTCCCAGTTTTTTGCAAGAACACTGTTAACTTGCTGAGCTGGATCGGAATTTTCGCCGGAGTGCAACGAAAACAGCGGCTAAAGTTATAAGGCTCGCAGCAATAAACAATCCGAGCTTCCAGGGCGTGACCCACGCTTTATGGACAACCACTTCTGAGTTGCCGCTGAGCGCCATAACTTGAATGACGCCTTCAGTAAGATCAACGGGGACCGCACAAATACCGGGCAATGCTAACCAGCGGCCGGGGCGTCCAAAGAATAGCAGCGCCATGCCTGTAAAAAAACACCCATAAACAATTGGATACAGAACATCGAGGCTCGCCGTTGTCCAAATGTGTGCACGCTTTTGCTCTTCAGAAAGCGTACCCAAATAAGCCGCGATTTCATCTGGCTTCCACATTTCATCGATCAGTGTGAAATCATATGCTCGCATTACGGACACAAATCCGATCCAGATGAGAACCTGCACTAGGACAAGCACCCACAAGATGCGCGTTCCAGTCAGCGACATTGTCAACTTCCCTCTCCTTTAAGCGTTACCGGATCGGCACCGCCTAAACGAACAATTTCGAACAGATCTGATTCTACGGCCGCAAGCATGCTTTCATCTGTGCCGCTCGCGACAAGACTTACCCCGTTATCCTCAAGGCTGCGAAACCAGGGATAAGAGCCAAACGATACAGTGTTGTATTTCTCGGCAAGCGCGCCCAGCGGCTCAGCAATATCCCCCTCGCGCAGTCCTTTGCCTTGTACGGTCAGCTGGTAAAGCCGTGCCCCGCCCTCCAATCGATGGCCAACATCCTCGAGCATGGCTCGCGCGATTTGCGGGACCCCCGCCAAGGTAAACACATTGCCAGTCTGAAAGCCCGGTGCGCCGGAAACGGGATTTTTGATCAAGCTTGCGCCCTCGGGAATTCTCGCCATTCGTTGACGCGCGCTCGTAAACTCAGTTCCCATTTCCGCGTAACGCTCTGCCAGAAATGTCATAACCTCGGGATGATGATCGATGGGTACCCCAAAAGCGGCGGCGACGGCATCGGCCGTGATGTCGTCGTGCGTCGGCCCGATCCCCCCAGTTGTGAAGACATATGTATGAGCGCTGCGAAGCTCATTAATTGCATAAACGATGTCATCTTGATCATCACTGACAATCCGACATTCTTTTACGGGTATGCCAAGCGGTCGCAGATAGTCTGCAATGTTCTTGAGGTTTATGTCACGCGTGCGCCCTGAAAGAAGCTCATCGCCGATTAGGAGAACAGCAGCTGTTGGATCGCCGCTCATTCCGGAAGTTCATTGTAGACGAGCTTGGCCGAAATCTCGCGAAAATCAGTCTTCTCGGGCGCATTGCTTTCGAACAGCTGAACCATACCAATAAAGTAAAGATCATTCACGGGATCGATCCAGAACCAGGTTTTTGCCGCCCCACCCCAGAAAAATGTTCCCTTTCCGTATTCGACGCCTCGCTTTTCGGGCTCGTCTATAACACCGAAACCGAGTCCAAAGCCTAGACCGTCATACACCTCCTCATCGAGCGAACCGGTCGACCACATATCCATTTCATCCGCCAGACGATTGGACCGCATCATTTTCACAGTTTCTGGCTTCAATAGTCTTTGCCCATTATAGTTTCCACCATTGAGCATTGCCTGACAAAAGACTGCATAATCATCCATGGTTGAAACAAGCCCGCCACCCCCAGACTCAAACGCGATGGTGTCTTTCTTAAACATCACCGTTTCAAACGGAACTGGCACCATCTGCCCCGTCTCAGGATCATATCCAAACACCTGACTAAGTCGGTCATACTTTTGTTCGGGGACATAAAAGGCAGTATCCTTCATACCGAGCGGGACGAAAATGTGTTCGTCGAAATATTCCCCTAATGTCTTTCCAGAAATGCGCTCGATAATTGCGCCCTGTAAATCAACGGCAATGGAATATTCCCATCTCTCACCCGGTTGAAAGAGCATCGGTGTTTCGGCAACTCTATTCACCAGGGTTTTCAAATCTGGTGAGCGAAGAATTTCCTTGCCCCTAAAGGCTGCGTTCACGGGATCATCACCTGACAAGCCATAGCCATAACCAGCTGTGTGGCTCATGAGTTCCGCTAAAGTGGGGGAGCGATCCAGAGGTTCAAATTGCCATTCCCCGGTCTCATCTTGCCCAGCAAGAACCTGCAAATTGCCGAGTTCAGGCAAGAATTTTGTCACAGGATCATCCAGCTTCCATTTGCCCTGCTCATATAGCTGCATCATGGCAACGCCGGTTATGGGCTTCGACATCGAATAAATACGATAAATCGTATCGTCCTCGATCGGCTTCTTTGCGATTACATCACGCAATCCAAATTGCGTTTCGGAGACTATCTCACCACCTTGAACAAGCCGCGTGTGAATACCGTAAAGCTGCCCATCAAGCACAAACTGCTTCATGCGGTGTTCGAGTGCTTCGAGCCTTTCTTTATCAAGTTCAATCGGTTGGGCATCTGCTTCTGCAGGTGTTGTAAGTTGTGCATCGGGAGCCGCAAAGCCCGCGCAAGCGCTGACGATCAGCGCTGCCATTCCTGCAGCAATCAAATTTCGCTTGGTCATATATTCCTTTGAGGACCTTATTTCTGGGGCCCGATCTTGAGAGATTCTCTTAAATTTATGGTGTGAAGTACGGACGATCACCTTTTACCGTTGCGCGTTCCATAATCCTAATCTCAGGAAAATAGTCAGACGCAGCATAGTGCTGACAAGCTCTATTGTCCCAGAAGGCAAGCGAACCTGGAGCCCAGCGGAATCGGCATTGATATTCTGGGAGCCAAGCCTGCTGATAGAGGAACATGAGTAGCTCATCGGATTCTTCACGGTCCATGCCCTTAATATGGTCCGTAAATGCAATGTTCACGTAAATTAGGCGCTCACCTGTTTCGGGATGTGTGCGAATAACTGGATGCTCAACCGGTGGATATTTGTCGTGAAGCGTGGAAGCCTCCTTGTTGAGCCTTTTTGCAAAAACACGAGCGATGTCGTGCACCGCGGTTAACTTGCAAAGTTTTTCTTTCAGCTCATCATCCAGACGCTCATATGCCAACACCATATTGGAAAAGAGTGTATCCCCGCCAACTTCCGGCAGCTCGATCGCTCTAAGGATCGAGCCTAGTGAAGGTTCAGGTCGCCAAGTCACATCGCTGTGCCAATTGTTTTCAGATCCACGCGATTTTGGACCGTGCGCAATGCGCAATATCTCCGGATCCGGCTGATCCTTTGGCGTTGCCGGATGAATTTCCAACTCACCAAATCCTCTCGCGAATTCGAGATGCTGCGAGCGGCTTATGTCCTGATCTCGGAAAAATACGACTTTGTATTGCAAAAGTGCTCGGCGGACTTCCTGGATTAGCGCGTCATCAACGGCGGCGAGATCTGCCCCGATCAGTTCAGCTCCGATGGCAGGAGACATCGGGCGCGGTGTAAACCGTGTAAACGGCTCTGTAGCGTCATATGGCATTATCAATCCTCCCACCTTTTAAGATACACAAAAAGCGCTGAGACGTAAGAGGAGTGGAATTGTTCATAAACCGATGTCATATGAAGATTATGGATACAAAGATTGATACGGACCTCATACTGCCAATGCGCACTGGCGAGATCAGAACTTATGGCGCAGAAGGCTTTGAGGGCATGCGAGAGGCCGGAAAACTGGTCGCGGAATGCCTCGACATGCTTGTGCCCGAGGTGAAACCTGGCATTTCAACCGCTTACCTCGATCAGCTCGTCAATACGTTCGTGAATGACAACGGCGCGCTTTCAGCCACGATTGGTTACCGCGGGTATCGCCATGCATCCTGCATCTCGCTTAATCATGTGATCTGCCACGGAATTCCGTCCGAACGGGTGCTGAAAGACGGCGATATACTCAATATTGATGTGACCCTCATACTTAATGGCTGGCATGGAGATCATTCCCGCATGTACAAAGCAGGCGAACCCAAACGGCTCGCCGAACGCCTGATGGACACGACATATGAGTCCATGATGGCTGGTATTGCCGCAGTGAAACCTGGCAACCGCGTCGCTGACATTGCAAAGGCAATAACAGCAATTGCCCGCAAACAGCGCTTCTCAGTCGTTGAAGACTTTTGCGGTCATGGTCTTGGCCGCTTGTTCCATGATGAGCCGAATGTCGTCCATGCCTGGCCCAACTTCAAAATTAGTGCTCAGGCCGAACAGGCCTACCTTGCCAGCCCTGAGCTTGTACCGGGCATGTTTTTCACGATTGAACCTATGCTGAATGTGGGCAAGCCTGATCATGTGCTATTGCCTGACGGCTGGACGGCGGTCACGCGCGACCGGAAACTCTCAGCGCAATTTGAGCATTCTGTGGGCGTCACAGAAGACGGCGTCGAGATCTTTACCAAATCCCCTGCTGGTCTCGACACGCCGCACACAATCGGACGCGAATAAGTTTTCGGCTTGGTTGCAAAGCCCGCCTTTGCCCCGCTAAGTGGCATGCATGGGAACACCTCCAGATCCAGCTCCTCATTGGCAAGGTCACCGCGACCGGCTCCGAACGAAGTTGCTCGCGCGCGGCGCAAGCGCACTTGACGATTACGAGCTTCTGGAAACTCTGCTCTTCGCCTTTATCCCACGCCGCGATGTAAAGCCCATTGCCAAAGCGCTGCTTGCTCGCTTCGGCTCATTAAGCGCAGTGCTGGCTGCTGACGTGCACCAGCTAATGCAGGTGAAAGGTATAGGTGAGACGGTTGCAGCCTACATCAAAACCGTGAGCGAATTGACCAGCCGGGCAACGCAAGAGCAAATCAAAGCCCGCCCCATCATATCCAGTTGGACGACCCTTCTCACTTACGTCCAGACTGAACTTCAACATGAGCCGCGCGAACAGTTTCGCGTCTTGTTCCTCGATCGCAAGAACCAATTGATCGTGGATGAACTCATGAATGTCGGCACGGTGGATCAAGCTCCGGTCTATCCGCGCGAAATTGCCCGGCGCGCTCTAGAGCTGTCGGCCTCAGCGCTCATCCTTGTACACAACCATCCCTCCGGCGACCCAACCCCTTCGCGCGCTGATATCGAGATGACGCGAGAAATCATCGATGCGCTCTCCCCGCTGGAGATTACAGTTCACGATCACCTGATCGCAGGGCGAAATGGTGTGACATCTTTTAAATCATCCGGACTAATCTGATCCCTTCCGCAGCGAAGTGACTTGCGCTTATGCGCGGGCACGTTAGCGTGGTCGAGAAAATGCATCTGAATAACAACAAACGGGTCGCGGGAGGAAATTCAGTATGAGTGATACCATAGACGATCATGGCGCGGCCCAGGGTCATATAACTGGGTATGGGACGCGGCATTATCGTGCCTATGTTCTTGGAGCCCTTCTTCTCGTATACATTCTGAACTTCATTGACCGCTCACTGATGGGCGTTGTTAGCGAAGAAATCAAAAATGATTTCAACTTGTCAGATTGGGATGTCGGCCTGCTCAATGGCCCGCCATTCGCTATATTTTATGCGGTAATGGGACTTCCCATAGCGATGTGGGCAGACCGCTCAAACCGCATTTGGATTATGACAATCTGTATTGTCTTATGGTCAATCATGACGGCGCTTTGCGGTCTGGCCGCCGGTTTTCTGATGCTGCTTCTCTTCCGTGTGGGTGTCGCGATTGGCGAGGCGGGATGTACGCCGCCAGCCAACTCGGTCATCGCAGATTACTTCCCTGCAAAAAGTCGCGCCGGGGCTTTAGGGGTCTACAGCACGGGCGTTACGGTGGGCACCACTTTGGCATTTTTGTTTGGCGGACAAATTGCTGCGCTCAATGGGGCAGACTTTGGAGCATGGCTAAACGGAACCGGCCTTGGCGGGCTTTTCAGTGGGATTGATTGGGAAAACACAAAAGGCTGGCGGATCGCATTTGTCATTGTTGGCCTGCCAGGCGTCCTCATCGGTTTGCTGCTATGGTCCACTGTGAAAGAACCGCCAAGAGGATTTACCGATCCTCCTGGAACCAAAAAAGTCGAAAAATCCGGCTTCTCAGAAACGATGAAAGAGCTAAGCGGGAAGCCGAGTTTCTGGTGGGCTGCAATTGCCGCTGCCTTTGTCGCTTTTGTAGGATATGCCCTGTTCGCTTTCCAGAATTCTTACTTGCAACGCGTTCATGGCTTAGGGGTCGGTGATGCATCCACGAAGTATGGCGCACCCTGGGCGATAATTGCTGCAATCGGCACATTCGCCGGTGGCTATTTAATGGAACGTTATTCAAGAAAGTCCGCAAACTGGATCGCCTATATTCCAGCCATCGGGCTCGCAATTGCGATCCCGCTTTACGTAACCGCCGTGTACGCTAGCAATTTGACTTTGGTTTTTTGGCTTTGGGCAGCCGGTGCGTTTTTTCACTACATGTATTTGAGCTCTCAGTTCATGATCGCACAAAGCGTTGTCGGTGCCGAAAGCCGCGCAACAGCCGTGGCGATACTTCTCATCCTTGTTTCTTTGATTGGCAATGGCCTCGGACCAACATTCTCTGGCGCAATCAGCACAATATTCGCAAACATGAATCTGAGCGCTGCAGGAATATCGCCAGAACAAGCCGCAACTGTGAGCGCCTCAATTTGCAAAGGTACCGATCTAGTAGGCGTGACTGAACTCGAAGCTGCATTTTGTGAGGCCTCGCGGGACGGCCTAAAAGGCTCGATGGCGGCGACCGTGATGTTCTTTGCAATATCGGTGTTCGCTTACTTTATGTGCACACGAACGTTTAGACGCGATATCGTAGCGGAGGTAGAGGCATGAGCGACACAACCACCACTCCCGCAGAGCAAACGGAAACAACAGACGGTTATGGTTCGAAAGGCTACCGAACCTACGTCCTGTTTGCACTGATCGTCGTCTACACTTTCAACTTTATTGATCGAACACTGATCAGCGTCTTGGGCGAAGAGATCCGCTTGGAATTCGGATTAACCGACATGCAGATTGGCCTCCTCTCGGGCCTTGCATTTGCGGTTCTTTACACCCTGCTCGGAATTCCTTTCGCGATGCTCGCCGAACGAAAAAATCGCACTTGGATCATATCGATCGCGTGCGCGGCATGGAGCGCGATGACTGTAGCTTGCGGCATGGCGCAAAACACAGTGCAGTTCGCGCTAGCTCGCGTGGGTGTTGGCATTGGCGAGGCCGGGTGTTCGCCGCCGTCTCACTCCCTGATTTCTGATTACTTCCCGCCAGAGAAGCGCGCATCCGCCTTGGGTCTGTTCGCGCTTGGTATCCCGATCGGCTCGATGCTAGCTGCTCTCGGGGGCGCTTATATCGCAACCTCAGAAGGCCTGGACTGGCGCGCCGCGTTTATCTGGATGGGCATTCCCGGTGTCCTCGTCGCCATCATATTCAAAATGACCATCAAGGAACCGCCGCGCGGATATTCCGACCCTGGCGGTGCAGCAGCAGCCGCGGCTCGGCGCATGCCCCCGCCGACGAAGGTGTTCAAGATTCTATCAAGAAATGCCACATTCTGGCATGTTTCGTTTGGCGGCGCGCTGGCATCATTCGTTGGGTATGGCATTGGGCAATTCGTTGCCCCATTCTGGATGCGTGCGCATGGTCTGGATCTACGTGATGCCGCTTTGATTTTTGGCCTAGTTCTGGGCATTGCTGCGGGCATTGGAACCTTTGGATGCGGGATTCTTGCTGATCGGCTACGCGAACGACATCCCAATTCTGACAGCTGGCTACCCGCGCTCGGCTTAACCCTCTGTGTCCCCCTGATGATCATTGGGTACAACACACTCAGCTTCTCTAGCGGGGCCGCTGCAATCTGGATTGCAATTCCGATCCTCTCGCTCGCAGCAATCATGCGCTATACCTACCTCAGCCCGATGTTCTCGATCACGCAAAAGCTTGTCGAACCACGCATGCGTGCCACGGCAGCTGCCCTCATGTTGTTTGTTGTGAACCTAATCGGTTATGGTTTTGGCCCACCTGTTATTGGTTGGTTCATCGACCAGGGCACGAAATGGCAGCTTGAACAGTCGGCAGCTCCGGTATCTCTTCGCGACTGCGGTAGCACAGAGAAGTTCTTAAAGTCGGTTCAACGCGAAACTCGCATGCTTAAAAAAGTCGAAGCAGGTGAACGCACTTTGCCGGATGATTTTGTGAAGATCGCGCCTGAAAAAATTCAAGAGCAAGTCGCTAAAAACCGAGAGTATTGCGTTCCAGCGCGTACAACTGGTGTCCGATTTGGGATTTCAATTGGCGCGCTGTTTTTCCTTTGGGCAGCCCTGCACTTCCTGTTGATGGGACGCACTCTTCAGCGTGATCTCTGGAAACCAGAAACCGAAACTCAGTCCTCAACAGTATGAACAACATGGCTTAGGTATCGGGACCTCAGCCTTCTTGTCTGCGACGTCGCATGGGTACGTCTATACGTGATGGTGAGACCCTGTTTCCGGGTCGAGCAATTTGTGCGCATGTAGGATAAAATAGCGCATCTCGGCATTATCCACCGTGCGCTGCGCAGCCGATTTCCAGGCATTATAGGCTTCGGAATAATTCGGATATGCGCCGACAAAATCGATAGCGCTGAGGTCTTCGAACTCGACGCCAGTTACGTCTTTGAGCTCGCCGCCAATCACGATGTGCAGCAATTGCTCGGATTCTTTTGGTGCGTCGCTCATTTCGCGGGCCTCCTTGGAATGTATCGTTAGCGCCCTATCACCTGAATCTGCCGGATTTGGCAACTCGACTCGCGCCATCTTCGCCAGCAAGGCCTGATGTAGTTGCGGTGTAGCACTAGCAACGACGGACCGCTGTGCAGGATCAGGCCGATTGAATACGAATGATTCGCCAAGATGCGTCGTGGCTTGCCCACCCGCTTCGGTCACAAGCAGAGCACCCGCGGCAACATCCCAGTCAGACTTCCGGACCAGCGCAACCGCAGCGTCATGTGACCCCGCCGCGACAAAGGCAAGCCTCAAAATAGTGGCATTCGGCTTTGGTTCGGCCAATTTCATATCTGGCCAGGGTTTTTTCCAAAATGGGTGGGTGAGCATGCCCTTATTGGTGATCATCCTGCAGCCGGGCATCTCTTTACAATCCGATACCGACAGGCGCACGCCATTCAAGAAGGCACCGCCCCCCAAACTCGCCTCAAAAAGCATATCAAGCTCAGGGGCAAAAACAGCACTTGCAACACCGCGCCCCTCCTCGACGAGGGATACAGCCACACACCAGTAGGGGTCCGCCTCACGGATGTAAGCCCGCGTTCCGTCTATCGGGTCGACAACCCATACCCGCTTTTTCGAGCGTTCATATAAAAAGTCCGAAGTCTCTTCAGAAAGCCAACCATAGTCTGGGCGCGCCGTGCGCAAAGTGTTCGATATGTAGCGGTTCACCGCTAGATCAGCTTCAGTGATGGGGTTCCCCGGCGATTTATGCCAATGGCGAGCGTCACCGCTTCGTTTCATTTCAAGCGCAAGATCGCCGGCGAATTTCGCCGCCCCTCGCATGAGAGCTAGATCAATTGCAAGATCAGCTTCCTGCAAGGCTCATCCCTTCAACGAGTATTGAGGGTGCGTTGATACGATTCTTGAAGATGAGATCGCTTGCCGGCTCAAGGCGCGCAAACATTCCAGGCAAATCTCCAGCAATCGTCACTTCACTGACTGGGTGCTGGATCGCGCCGCCCTCAAACCAGAAACCTGCCACACCTACGGAATAGTCGCCTGTATTCGGGTTGATCGAAGGACCGAACATATCGGTGACGAGCAGTCCCTTTCCAGCGCTCATCATCATTTCCTCCACAGACCGATTGCCAGCTGGAAGCGTGACATTCGACGTTGAGATACCTGGAGGGTCGCCAAAGCCAGAGCTTGCAAAGCCATTTGGAGAGAGCCCAAGCTGGCGGGCGGAAGGGCCGTTCAGCATCCACGTTGTTAGGCGACCATTGTCGATGAGGTTGGTAACCTGAACCGGCCGGCCTTCGCCATCATAACCGCGAGATCCCATTCCGCGCGGACGCAACGGATCGTCGATGATATTTATGCCAGACGAAAACACCTGCTCGCCAAGCTTGTCTTTAAGAAACGAGACACCGCGGGCGATACTTGTTCCTGAAATCGCAGATAAAAACGGCCCTATCAAAGACGCGGAAACACGGCGGTCATATATGACAGCTGCCGTTTGCGTTTCGATTTTTCGAGGACCAATGCGCCTGACAGCGCGCTCTCCAGCGGTTTTGCCAATTTCCGCCGGTGGGGGCCTATCCTCCAATCTTCGCACAGACCAACTATCATAATCGCGTTCCATTGCCCCGCTCTCATCTGCGGCGACAGCAGTCAGGCTGAGGCCTGCATAGCCGCCCGTTCGAGAAGCGGTGAACCCGTTTGACGCGGCAACCCAGCTCGAACTTCGGCCCCATCCATTTCCGCAGCCAGCAACCTTTGATACTCCCTCAACGTCAAGCGCCGCCGCCTCGGCTTCCAATGCTTCGGCTTCGAGAATTTTCGCAGATCGTTCACCATCACTCGAATGGTCAAGTTCTGGAATTTCGGTCGCCAGCTCGGAAGGATCGGCAAGCCCAGCATAGGGGTCTTCTGGTGCGACTTTGGCCATAGCAATACAACGCTCTGCGAGCGTCTTTAGGGCATCCGTCGAAAGATCGGTTCCTGAAACATGTGCTTGGCGCTGGCCATATAAACACCTCAGGGACACACCAGCGCTTTCATCACGCTCAATGCTTTCAAGTTTCCCTTCGTGCACAGAAACGCTGACGCCTTCGCTTGCACCAATGCGCGCATCCGCAGCGCTCGCACCTGCGGCAAGGCAGTCATCGATTAATTGGCTTAGTATATCTTCTGGCGGGGTTTTAAATTCAGGCATGCGCGCTAGATGGACCAGCCCGGTGAATTATACAACGGGGCTAAAGGCTTTCCACAAAATCACTCCCGCAATCGCGAGCATGGACAGCCATGTCAAGAGCATGCCGAATTGCCGGCCCAACAGGATACCTTTTGAAAATCCGAAAGCATGAATCAACCGCCCCAAAGTAAAGGCTCCGCCGCATATATGAATTAGCATTGCCCCCGCCTGCATTGATACCATCGCAACCAGTCCGATCATGGCGAGTGGAATATTCTCCGATGCATTACCATGCACGCGAATGGCGAGTGCGAGACGTTCATCCCCGCCATCGCCAATCGGAACCCTGCCCCGGCGCCGATTACCGACCACGCGGAGCGCGAGATAAACCAGAAGAATTATATTTACGGCGATGTAAACACCGGCAACTTGCATATCATTCATGTCTTCAGCCCTCTATAATGCAATACGCCGCCAGCCTGAAAGGCGGCGACGCATATAGCAAGTCTGTTTTTGATTTTAGTCGTCGCGCCGAGCGTCTGGCAGACGGTCATTAATGTCATCGCGAATATCGAGAATGGTCAAAAGCAAACCTCCAATCACGTTCGCGATGAGGAACCCAACCCCGCCGCCGATCACGACATCGAGAAATTGCGCCATTCCGTCGGAAAAATTCATGCCGAGTTCGCCAAAAAATGCGCGGCTTATATCGCCATTATTGTAGAGCCCCGTAACGATGCCATACGCAATCGTCGCAAAGTAGGCGATGTATAGCACAGTGCGGAAAGTGTTGATGATAAAAAACTTCACGGAGGTTCCCCTTTTCACAATTGGCCGTTCTGGCCCCGCTTTAAATTAAGGCTAGCGCCGCTCGGTATTGCGGATCAAGCCATGGATCAAGCTGGGGTTCAATAATCCAGCTGTGTGAACAAAGACGGCGGATCAATAGTAGACGCGCCGCCTTCAAAAAATTGCTTATTCTTATGCGCTTAGCCGCCCATGCACTCATTTACACTCGTTGACATTTTTGTCGCGACTTCAAGCTTGTTGCCGATTATGTCTTCAACATAAAGGCTCGCAGCATCTGCGTCTTCTTCCGCAAGCTCCGCAACGGTTGCGAGCTCTTCAGCCCCGATCGCATCTTCCATCGCCTGAATTGTGCAGCCGCAAATCTGTTCGGTACCACCGTCTTCAAGGCAAAGATCGATGAGCTTTTGAGTGCTTGGAGCAACGTCGACCTTTACTTCACCCGCATCAGCTTCAACCTCAACGATTTCAGTATTATCTTCCTCACTTGCTGCGGCTGCTTCGTCATTTTTATCACCGCCGCCGCACGCCGCCAGAAGCGCAACTGACAATACTGCCGCACCAATCCGGGTTCGGTTTTTGAAAATAGTCATGAGATAATCCTCTGTTTTGAGTTTACCGGGCACACTCGAGCATGTCTTTTGACATACGTGCCGCAATGTCCGGGTTGTTGATCATGAAGTTCGCGAGCATTGATTTGGCCGATGACTCATCACCAATCTCGGCAAGGTCGATCAGCCGTACAAAGTCATCTGCGGGAAGACCGCCACCCACAACCTTGATCTGACAGGTACAAACATCAGTGCTTGCACCCTCTACGACGCACAAATCAATAAGACTTTGTGCGCGGCTTTCTATCTCAGCGTCTGCGAGAGGTGCTGAAACACTGCCGCCGGATGGCTCAGAAATCACAGCTTCAGGCGGCGCTGTCGGCGGTGAATTATCAAACGGGTCGCCGCCACTGCAGGCAGCGAGAAAGCCCGCTGCCATAAGTACCACGCTATTACGAAACATCGTTAAAGCGATCTTCAATTATATAAATAAGCGCTACAGCCTAGGTGCCGCAAGCCATCATGGCTTCGCCCATTTTCATAGCAGCAGTCGGGTCATCTGTTGCGAGCTTCATCATCATTTCTGCCGCTGCAGCTTCATCTTTCTTACCCAACGCCACCATTTCTTTGGCTTTGTCTTCACCAATCGCATCAATGAGAGCACCAGCCTGACACTCGCAGACTTCTTTCGTTGTGCCACCTTCATCCATACAGGCTTTTACCATTTCGGATTTCGCACCTCCGCCGCCGCCGCAGGCTGCTAAACCAAGTGCCATCATCGAGGCTGCAATCGCATATTTCATGAGAATTCCCCTTCAAACTTCGAATCTCGCGCGGAACGGAGCATAGATTTCCGGGTGTGGCCAGCCATAAAGTTGTAATCCAACCTATTCGCGGCGCAAAATCTGATCAAGCCGCAACTTACCCGCACCGCTATCAATAAAGGCTTGTTTGACAGCCAGACGGTCATAATCTTCTGCAACCCAATCCAGGAATGGTTTTGGCGTCGTGGCATTGAAGACACGGTAGGCATCGACAAATGCGTCGAGCACACCGGTCTTTCCCTGTTTCACGTGGAGGTATTTGAAGCTGATCTGCTCAGCGGCTTCCTCGAGCGGTACTTTTGCACGCAACATCATGTAAAGAAACGACATTATGCCTGCCCGGTCTGCGCCGGATTTACAATGCATGAACGCTGGATACGCGATTTCGTCAAACAGATCGCGGGCCCCGAAGATTTTTTCCTTGGTCGGCGTATCGCGGCTGAACATTTGATAGTCGATCAAAACAACCCCGTGCCGCTCGCAAGCCTCTTTCTCGAGCAAATAGTAACCCTTCGTGCTCTCGCCGCGCAGATTGATGATCGTTTTGATACCTAGTTCAGCTGCATATCGCTCCACATCCTTTGGTCCGGGCTGGTTGCCCCGCCACATCTCGTCGGAAATCTGATGCAGATTGCGAAACCGTGCACGCAAAAATCCGTGATCACCCCATACGAGCTCCCGGTTGGCACGCCGCCGTCCAGCAGGATCATTCAAATCCGCTGCAACATGCCTCTTACGATACTTTTTGGGACGCAATTTGACCATCTCAGCCCACTTAAGCCCCCCCTTGAACCGTATCAAGCTATGTCTCCCACTGTCTGACGCCCAAAATTACACTTCCGTAATGCCTACTGAACCAAGCTAAATGTCAGGTGCGTCTGAGCCACGCTCTCGCCATGGCCCGCAGTGCGCGCTACACAACACAGATGAAGTCACTTCTGAGATCCGGTCCCGTGTCTGCCCTTCTGGGGTGGATGATCTGGGCATATATGGCGCTCGTCACACGCACCATGCGGTGGACGATAGAAGGTGATAAGCGCGCCAAGGAGGTTTGGGCTGACGCCAACGGCGTCATCGTCGCTGGATGGCATTCTCGGATCCTGCTACTGCCGAGCGGTTGGACAAAGCGGATGCGCCAGTGGCCAGGACGGCGCGCACCAAGCGCAATGCTGATTTCATTATCGCCAGACGCTGAGCCTGTCGCTCGTGCGATCCGCCATCTGGGACTTGAAGCCATTCGCGGTTCGTCAAACCATAAACGAAAACGCAAAGACAAGGGCGGTGTGAAAGCCGTCGCTGAAGCAATTCGTCGGCTAAAGTCTGGGGGCGCTGTGTGTATCACACCCGACGGTCCACGCGGCCCAATGCAGCGCGCGCAAGCTGGACCGGTTCTATTGGCGCAGCGTGCAAGCGCTCCAATCCTTCCCTATGCCCTTGCAGCTAGTCCATCAAAACGCCTCAGCACCTGGGATCGATTCATAATCCCGTTTCCGTTCACCAAAGGGGCTATCGTATTCGGCGAACCAATTTATGCAGAGCGCGGAAATGATGCTGAAGCTATTCGCGCATTGTTAGAGACCCGTCTCAATGAGGCGACAGCCCGGGCAGAGAAACTGGTCGGCGCTGATATACTGTCACCAGCCGCGGAAGGGTTGGAAAGGCGCGCATCCTTGGAGCAATTGAACAAAGGATGACAGTCGGCCTGACCCTCTACCGATTGTTTTCTCGAATTGTTGCCATCTTTCTTGGCGGCACACTGTCTCGGCGCGTAAAAAAAGGTAAGGAAGACGGCGCACGCTTGAATGAACGCCGCGCCAGAAAGTTACCAGTTCGACCGCCTGGACGGATTGTTTGGCTACACGGTGCGAGCGTCGGTGAGAGCTTAATTCTCCTCGAGGTTGGAAAACGCTTGGTCAACGAAGCACCAGATTTGCACTTACTATTTACCAGCCAGACTCAAACGTCCGCTCAGATGATTGTAGAGAACCTCCCCGACCGCTCATTTCATCAGATGGCACCTATCGATACGGTCGGCGCTGCTGAGCGTTTCGTCCGCCATTGGGCACCTTCCCTTGGAATATTTGCAGAAGGTGAAATCTGGCCCAATCTACTGCTTCGCGCGAACAAGAAAGGTGTTCGTCTTGCATTGATAAATGCGCGGATGACCGAAAAATCATTGCGTGGATGGCGGCGCTGGAAAAGTCTGGCAAAAAGAGTATTTGCTGGCTTTGATGTCATTCTCGCAGCAGACGATCAAACGGCCACCGGGCTTAGCACCCTGCTCGAGAGAGAAGTCACTTCGCCCGGCAACCTGAAGTCCTCATTACCGCCGCCAAGCTTTGATGAAGCCGAATTCAATCGAATGAAAGTTGGTTTGCTATCGGATCGCAAATGCCTGCTTGCGGCATCGACCCATGAGGGAGAAGAATCCATTGCGATGGACGCGCAGCGACTGCTCGCTGAACCGCACGTATTGATCATTGCCCCGCGCCATCCCGAACGCGGAGATACCATCGAAAATGAGATCCTTTCCCGAGGCCTCACATGCTCTCGGCGTTCGCGGCGAGATGCTATTTCTACCGAAACGGATATCCTGCTCGCTGACACGCTTGGCGAGATGGGAATGTGGTTTCGATTGGCCGACGCAATTTATCTGGGTGGAGGGCACACGCCGGGTGTGGGCGGACACAACCCATTAGAGGCGTTCAAGCTCGGCAAAACGGTGATTACTGGGCCAGATACGTTCAACTTCGCCGATATGATGAAAACACTCGGAGCAATAGGCGCGGTGCGCTTTGCCGAAGATGCGAATGAACTCGCCAATCTAATACCCGAACCCGCGCATGTGAACGAAGCTGCACTGACTGATTGGTTACAGGAAGCCAACATTCCGATGCGAAAAACTTTAAGCGCTTTGTTGGAGCTGCTAGAGTCAGGCTCATGAATCCGCCACACTTCTGGTCACACGGTCTCGACCCTTACTCGCGAGAAGCAGCACCATTCGTGCGCGCCATGTTGACTCCGCTTGCAAATATTTATGCCTGGGCTGGCGCGCGACGACTTCGGAAGACGGAATCCTATAGGTGCGCTGTGCCAGTTATTTGCGTCGGCAATGTCACTATTGGCGGCACTGGCAAAAGCCCTCTGGTTGCTGCTCTACGGAGCTGGTTCGCTGCAAAAGGCATTCGCGCCGCCAGTTTATCACGAGGCTATAAGGGTTCCTTGAAAGGGCCGTTGAAAGTGAACGCCGAGTTTCACTCCGCCGCCGAGGTTGGCGACGAGCCACTTATGCTCGGACGAAAAGGAGAAAGCTGGATCGGTGCAAACAGAGCTGCCGCCGGGAAAGCAATGGTAGAGGACGGCGTTGAACTTATCCTCATGGATGATGGATTTCAGAATCCCCAACTCTACAAGGATCATTCGATGCTTGTTATTGATAGCGCCGCGCCCTTCGGAAATGGACACGTCATCCCCAAAGGTCCCCTGCGCGAACCCGTGGCTGCAGCAGAAGCACGCGCGCAATCGATTGTCCTGGTTGGCTCCGGCACTTGTCCGGAGATACTGAAAACCACAAAACCAATTTTGCGAGCTCATATCCAGCCGCTCTTCCCTCCGCCGCGCGGCCGTCTTGTCGCGTTTGCGGGCATTGGCCGACCTGCCAAGTTCTTTGATGCATTGATTTCCCATGGCGGCGAAATCAGTGAGAGCATTCCGTATGCAGATCATCATACTTACTCAGAAGGAGATCTGAAGTACTTACACGCACTCGCAGCCGAGCGCGGCGCGAAACTGATCACGACTGAAAAAGACTTTGTTCGCTTGAAAGATCCACAACAAACCGGCATCACCCCATGGCCGATTGAAACAGTGTTCGAGAGTGAAGAAATACTTAGTGATATATTCGCTCCGATCCTTGAGAGGCTGAGCATATGAGCACCAGCGTCGACCGCGATCAATATATTCGGCCAAAGGATATTGATAACCGCTCCACCTGGAAGCAGCGACTCATGTGGCGCATCGAAACGATTGGTTGGGATGTTATCTATTGGTGGCCGATGAAAATGCTCGGCGCTGATCGCGCGAGCAATTTTACAGGATGGCTTTTGAAGAAAATTGGCCCGCGCCTTAGCCAACACAAAACTGCTCTTCGCAACCTTCGGCTCGCTTTTCCCGACTGGAGCGAAGAGAAGGTAAAAGAAACCGCCTTGAAAAGCTGGGAAGGCGTTGGTCGCACAGCGGGTGAGCTGCCCCATCTTCCAAAAATCCATCCTTATAAGGGTGAACGTGTTGAAGTCGTCGGCGCAGAGCGCTTAGACGCAATTGAAGCATCTGAAAAAGGTGCGGTGATGATCTCAGGCCACTTCGCAAACTGGGAGGTGATGGCAGCAGTGATTTGTCGCCGCCCCGTGGATTGCCTTGTCACTTATCGCGCCCTCAATAATCCTCACATTGATCGCCGGCTCAACAAGGTGCGGCACGATTACGGTATTGGAGTGCTCGCACCCAAGGGGCTTGGCACTCGCGAGCTAATGCGTGCGCTTTCCAAGGGACGCGCAGTTGCACTCATGAATGACCAAAAATTCAATGAGGGCTTGCCAATTCCTTTTTTTGGTCATGAGGCAATGACAGCGCCTGGACCCGCGCGCCTTGCCATCAAATACAACGTGCCGATTGTACCCGTTTCAACTGTGCGCACCGGGCCGGCCCGCTTCCGGGTGACAATTCATGAGTCCATCATACCGGCGAACACGGGCGACAGCGAAGCGGATCTGCGCGCAACTGTTCAGGCTATCACCCACTTTATTGAGGCGCGCGTGCGCGAACATCCGGATCAATGGTTTTGGCAACACCGCCGCTGGCCAAAAGACGTTTGGAGGCAGGCCGGCGTGATCGACGCGCGCGCATGATGATATTGTCTTGCCTTCCCTAACGCGCGTTGGCGACACTCTCGGAAAATATAGGAGGAGCCCCAATGCTATCTGGCCAAAATTTTGTGGTGCCGCCGAGCCCACGACTGATTTTCGGAAAGGGAACGAGCCTTCAAATCAGCGAACACTTAGAAGCAATGGGTCTCGGTTCAGCCCTAATTGTGACTGACAAAAACCTGCATGCGTCAGGCGTGTTATCTCCCGTCATAGATGCGTTGAAAGTGGCGAATATCAATGTCGGCGTGTTCGATGGTGTAGAGCCCAACCCGACAAATGAAAATGTCGAAAGCGGCGCAAAGACATTGGCAAGTCTCGGCGACGCTTGTGTCATCCCAATTGGCGGTGGGTCTTCCCTTGATTGCGGGAAAGCGATTGCGCTCCTAGCGGAAAATGGCGACACCGTAGAACACATGCAAGCAACCCAGCCACCTGCTGCAGCTCGGTTGCCGATCATAGCTGTTCCCACGACTGCTGGCACAGGCTCAGAGACTAACGGGGCGTGCGTGATCACAATCTCCTCAATTGGTCGCAAGACTTATGTCAGCCACCCAAGCATCATTCCGGAGATTGCTGTTCTGGATCCTGATTTGACCATCGGACTTCCGGTTTATCCGACAGCAACATGCGGCTTCGATGTTCTAACTCACGCAACAGAAGCTTTCGTCTCGATCGTCGCGAATTCCTATTCAGATCGGTTGGCACTCGACGCGATCGAGAAAGTCGCTGGCAATCTTCGCCGCGTTGTGGCTGACGGAAGCGACGAAGAGGCACGGGCTCAGATGCTTCTCGGGTCTTCAATGGCCGCTATGGCATTTAATGTTGCTTTTCTCGGCACCGTTCATGGCACGGGCCACGCGCTTTCAGCACGGCTGCATGCTGCTCACGGACAAACACTGGCAACAATGTATCCGCATGTCATGGAATACAATATGCCGGAGCGGTCAGAAAAATATGCTCAAATTGCGCGATTGCTCGATGCGTCCGTGCCAGCCAATGGCAACGCCGCCATCGATGCATCGCTGAAACTGCGCAGCGATATCGGGATTGATAAATCCATTCGCGATCTTGGCGGCGATGAAGACTTGATCCCCACTTTGGTGGAAGACGCAGCGGCAGACCTTATCAATGGCTTCAATCCAAGACCTGTCACACCGGAAGCATTTGAAGCGCTTTACCGGGCCGCTTTATAGGCAAGCGACGCGCTGACGCCTACCACACCATCGCTTTCTTCAGAGCCGTATCGAGTTCAATCGGAATATCAACCGGCTGCTTCTCCACTCGGTAAGATCACGCGGCGCAGCGTCTAGCTTCAGATACCGCCACCCCTGAAACGGACGTTTCGGCTGGGCGTAGGTCCGGTGAATTTCGGGATCAAACACCAGCTCACAAAATTTGCGCCCCTCCTCATCGGCCATCTCATTGATAGAAATGATCCGTTGGCGCACACGGATAGCGCGCTTAATTACCCAATACATGGAACCACCGGAGAGAACTTCCTGCGCTCGCTTCGGCATCATCCTCGTATGATGATATGGTGTGGGGCTCGAACGCATCAGACGATTCTGCCAACTGACGAGATCATCAATCGTTTCCGCACCAACGCAGAGTTTCACAATGTGAATGGTCATGAAACGGAATTTAACGCGGAAGCTGATTCCCGCCAGTGCCGTCTTGCCTCATTTCCACAAAGGCTTGCTCAGCCTTCTTGCTGGAAAAGAAGAATTCAGCCTGTAGCACGCGCGCCGAATAAGATCGGCGGAATGTCTTCAGGGCGGCTCGGGCTTCAAGATCAATCGTGAAGGCAGACACAAAACTCATGCCGTAGCGAGGTTCTGCCTCTAGATAATATGATTGGTTATAGCGTTGAATTTTGCCGCCGTCCGGGCCTTTGACAGGGTTCGGCAGTGTATAGTCGATCCGCACAAACTGATCGCCGACCGGATCGAGCCAAGCCGTTGCTCGCATCCGCTCGGCCGCCCAGATATCGTACTTGCCATCATTGAGCGACGGCTCATGCTTGAAATTAATCCGCCACGCCATGCCCAAATCTTCAGCGTGAACGCTATGGCCAAGGCTTGCTCGCAAATCATCTGGAAAAAGGCGCGCATCTGGAGACGCCTCAGCCCCCCAATGGGCCGCCACCTGATCCAAATCGCTATCTTCACCGCGCGCTGATATCAACAACCATCGCTGTTCCTCTGGAAGACGAGGATCATAATCAAATATCCGAGTCGCTGACTGGCTGGAAAGCTCAACCGTGAACGCGGCGCGCATCGTGTTAGGTGCTTCTGCTTTCTCCAGCGCAGCATCGACTGGGCCAACAGATGTCGACAAGGGAAACGCGATCACAAGCAGAAGCAGCATATCAGGGCCAAGCTATTGGACCTGATTTGAGTCAATTATGCGGCAGGCAGATCCCGCACAGCATTTCTCGCATTCAGGTCAACTGTAAAACTAGGTTTCACTATAGTTTTGAAGGATGAACGAGACCCTACCAACTTATGCGCTCTCGCATATGCGGCTTTGGCATACTTTCGTGCGCGACCATCATTTTCGATCGACGGTGCCTTACCAAATCGGCGGCGCAGAATTCCATTTGTATAGAGGGCGTTCGCATGAACTATTGCGGGCAACGTCATAAACTCGCATGACAAGGAGACATTTACGCAGTCACCATTGTCTATGCGGTGAGGTGCGGTTTGAGGCCAGCTTGCCATTTTTCCAGGCGTTAATTTGTAAACCTCTGCGGCTTCATCGAACGCCGGATCGTAATCTATCTCTTCCTCGGTTTCACCAAGTACAACCCCCTCGACCTGTTCATCGCGGGCATAAGGCGCTCCTGTCGGATAGACGTACATCGTCTTCTCACCCTTAATTTGCCAGAGCGACACGAGCGGAATATCCAAATGGTAAAACACTCGAGCTTTTGGGCTCGAGATGAGGACACCGACATCACGCTTGAATGTCTTTATGCCAGGCGTGCGGGCGTCTAACTCCCCGAACATTTCATCGCAAAGCCGCTCATATAGGGAGCAATGATCGTTCACTCTGCGCAGATTTAGCCAGAGCATTCCGCGCTTGACCGCCTCCAGGATTTCTTCTCCGTTCAGATCACCGACAACGCCGCGGCGAAAACTCTCTTTTGCGCCGGATTCAGCATTGTCCATCGTATAAAGATTAAAACCATCCCGGGGATATCGATCGAGCAATTCCGCTAAGCCATCGTCTGAAAACATCTTACGTGTGTGCAGATTATGGTCAGTGAGGATCGGATGTTTTGTGAATGCGGATGCAGTCTCCGCCGTCCAGTCGGTCAAAATGTGGTTAGCCATTTCTTAGCGTTCCCAATTTGGGGCATGATTAATATTCGCCTTGTTGGGGAAGCAATTCGTGTGCCGTACGCCGTTTGGGCGAGTGGATGGTCGCAACGAGCACAAAGCTAATAATCATCAGAAGATACCAGGCCCCCAGTTTATGCGGTGATACAATCGTCCATTCGGCGACCTGCCCCGGATACGCCCATGTACGCGCAAAAGTTCCTATATTTTCAGCAAGCCAGATGAACACTGCAACGAGGCCGAAACCGACCGCAAGCGGCATTGCGCGATAAACACGATCTGACCGGAACCTCACAATGCACGGCCCGTACATGACGAAAGAAATCAGGAACAATGCATTGCGGATGTCGATGGTGAAGTGATGAGTGAAAAAATTCACGTAGATTGCAGCGGCAAGCACGCCTTGCGACCATAAAGGTGGAAATCGAACAAACTGAAACTCGAAAATACGCCAAACACGAGCAAGATAAGACCCCACAGCGGCGTACATAAAACCGGAAAACAGCGGCACATCGCCGATACGCAAGTAGCCGTCGCCAATATATGTCCAACTTCCAACAGACGTTTTGAAAATTTCCATAATCGTGCCGACGATATGGAAGACAAGGATGATCCTCGCTTCCTCGAGCGTCTCAAGACCGCTAACAAGCAGGGCTATCTGAATGCACAAGGCCGCGATAACGAGAAAGTCATTACGGCTAAGACCAAAACTTTCCGGATACCACCAATGCGTCACCAGGATGACCGCAAGCAACAAACCACCAAAAATACAGGCCCAAGCCTGTTTTATGCCGAACGCGACAAACTCGAAGACCCCAGCTGATAGTGCCCCACGAACGACATAACCGCGCAAGGCTTCGCGGCGACCGGTGAGGATTTGACGCAATTGGTTCACACCGCTTGCTTTAAAAATCAAAACAGGCCGGAGGAAGCCGAGACTTAGGCGTCTTCAAGATGCATCTTTAGCCCATGTCGGTTTTCGCTTTTCTAGGAAAGCTGAGATCCCTTCTTTGCCTTCCTCTGATGAACGCCGCTCAGCGATGCGTTTGGCCGTCTCATGGCTCAAATGAGGATTGATCGGATCTCCGGCTAGATCTAGGATCAGTCGCTTAGAATCGGCAATTGCACCTGGCGCTCCCTGGAAAATAAGAGACGCAAGATACTCTTCCATTTCTGTCATTTCAGTTTCGCTTTCTACGACGTAGTGAACAAGGCCCATACGCTCAGCATAATCGCCATCAAAAGTTTCCCCGGTCACGAAGAGCGCCTTTGCCCATCGCGGCCCAATGGCAGCGATCACATAAGGAGAAATCGTTGCGGGTGTCAGGCCTAAGCGAATTTCGGAGAAGCTGAACTTCGTGTTCTTGCGGGCAACAACAACATCGCAAGCGGACACAAGCCCTGCGCCGCCGCCCATCGCTGCGCCATGAACCAAAGCCAGCGTCGGCATTGGGAGCTCAGCAAGTTTTCGCAACATCTCTGCGAGCTTGAATGCATCGCGCTCATTGTCTTCTTTTGTATAACTCGCTGCACGTTTCATCCACGCAAGATCAGCTCCCGCGGAAAAGACTTTCCCAGCACCCCGCAAAATTAGCAGGCGAACCCCATCGGCTCCTTCTAAAGTCTCGAATACATCGATGAGTTCGTCGATCATTTCCGCATTAAAAGCGTTTCGCTGATCAAGTCTGTTCAGTAAAATTACCGCAACACCATCAGGGCTGACATCGAATTCTAGAGTTTCATATTCCGACATGACCGAATGCCCTTTCCAAATGCGTACCCATCCATTGCCACGGCTCAGACAGACGCGCAATTCGCATCACTTCTTACCGGATTCCGCCCTACGATAATGACTGTCTCGCCGAAGCATCGGACGCTCGATTACACGCCAGAGAACAAAGCTTGATCCAACAACCAACAGGGCAGCAACCAAAGCGCCGAGTGCGGGGCTCAGCTGGAACAAACCTACGGCAACAAGCGCCTGGACGATGGGAAAGTGTGTAATGTAAACTCCATAAGAAATATCTCCGTAGCGAGCGGCATTGAGCTTCGGCCCCGGAGCATAGGCGATTGAGGCGATGGCGAGCGCGAGACCAGCCGCGCGCAGCGGCTCAAATACACTAAAGTAAGAGACAATGATCAGAGCCATCCCCGCCACGCCCGATATAAACCATCTCTTTTGCAGTTCATGGCGGAACATCCAAAGCACGATACCAGAAATGAAGAAACTCAATTGGCCAGGAAGCTGACGAGAAAGCTGCAGGAACAATTTTTGAGACGCCCCCGAAACTTCAATGGGATTGTATGCCAACCACTCAAAGTAACCACGCCAGGCCTCTGCACCGATATAAATAATTAGCAGTGTGAACACCGCCGCTCGGCCAGACTTTGTAAGCACCCAGCTGATGACCGGCAATGCGATGTAAAACATGACTTCGATCTTCAGGGTCCACAGTGCACCATTCACAGCCGTATAAGCTTGGTTCTGGAACAGACCCGGAAGATTAGGTTCCAGGAAGTTCAGGAAAATCAAATTCGCGCCGAGATAACGCACGACATCGAAAAAAGCCGCAGTTTTGAACAATGCATAAATCGCTGGCACGAGAACAATAACAGCGTAGGCGGGATATAACCTGCGCATGCGCTTTTCAGCGTAGCTTCCGAGACTTTCGGACCGCTGTAATGATCCATAAACAAGCGCGCCTGACACCACAAAAAAGCCTTGCACAGATACCAGTGCGAGTTCGGCAAAAACGCCCTCAACTGCCTGCCCTGTCGACATTCCAAGCAGAATTAGGTGATATAGAAACACGGTGCTGGCGAAGAGTAACCGTAACAAGTCAAAACGATTTTCGGCCAGTTGCATAACGTCTTCATCTACTTCATCTGCGCGTTTATTCGGCAATAGCAACCCTGCTTGTAGATAGCGAGGAATTTCCTACCCACCTGAAATCAATGAGGAAAAGAGCTCGAATAAAAAGTTAGCGAGCGATCACTTGCAATAATTTTGTCCTACAACTATATTGTATTCGAACCAAGGAGGTTTTCATGCCGATGTCTGCTGAACCGTCAAAACGCCCAAGGGCTCGAAACGCTCGCCCAAAAATTGAACGGGCGGCACTCAAGCTGTTCGTAAATGAGGGTGTAGATGCAGCCACCACACGGGAAATTGCTGAAGAGGCTGGCGTCTCCGAAGGGGCGCTATACCGTCATTATAAAGGCAAGGATGAGCTTGCTCTTGCTTTATTCATGGAGACTCACAACCGCCTCTCACGAATGATGGTCGACGCGTGGATGGAAGGTGGCAGTCTCGAAGAGCGCATCAGACGCGCGGTTTCTGCGTATTGTAAACTTGCCGACGAGGACTGGCTCCTCTTTTCTTTTCACCTCGTTTCAATTGACAGGTTCATACCGCACGACGTTCGACGAGATGATGATCCCGTTTCAGTAACAGAAGCGCTAATCCAAGACCTGATCGACAAAGGCGAAATACCAAAGTGCGATCCTGCTGTAATGTCTGGAATGATTTTGGGCGTGTTACTGCAGTCTGGAAACAACAAAATTTATTCGCGACTGCCAGGGGATATGTCTGATCATATCGATACTTTCACGCGCGCCATCTTGGCTATTCTTCTTCAAAAGTAACCTTTAGCGAATTTTTCAAGGACGTACGGAGGTCGTTATCATGATCCGCGGCATAGTCTTTACAGGTGTCTATTACCTGCTTTCAGCAATCTATGTGATCGCCTCGCTCCCATTTCTTGCGATGCCGGGCCGGAAACCGACAACCTTCGTCATTCGTAGTTATACGCGAGCCATGAATCAGGCTCTGCGATGGATTGGGGGCATCCGAAAGGAAGTGCGGGGGCGCGACAATCTCCCCGACGGTCCTTTCATTCTTGCCGCCAAGCATCAAAGCTGGGGTGATGGGTTTTTGATTTATCCAGAGGTGAACAACCTTGCATTTGTGACAGGAGATCATCTGGAAAAGTTCCCACTCGTCGGAGGAATTCTTCGGAAGCTCGGCGCAATTGTGATTGATTCCTGCGGCGGGGGAGATCGCAAAGCTGCATCGCTTGCTGAGGGCATGGCGGTCGCGAAAGCGGAGGGCCGCCGCGTCCTGATTTATCCAGAAGGCCATCTCGCCCCAGTCGGCACACATTTCCGGTATAAGGCTGGGGTCTGGCACATGGCAAAGGCGATGAATGTGCCGGTTATTCCAGTTGCAACTAATTTGGGCTGTTTCTGGCAGCAGGAAGAAATCGATAAAACCCCGGGCAAGGCGGTGATTGAATTTCTTGAACCGATCCAGCCCGGTCTCGCAAAAAACGAATTTCTCACAGAATTGACCGAGCGTGTCGAAGCCCAAACCGCAGTTTTGGTTGCAGAAGCACGCGGGATAAACACGCCAGAACGCGCTGAACTTATTCCCGACCCCGCAAAAGGCGAAAGCGCAAAACCAAAATCTGATGTTCACTCTGCAGCCTAATCAGTGGACCCTGAGAAATCCTCAAATCACCGGATGATTATAACAGCGTCGTAACGACAAATGTAACATAAATTTCGCTTTACTCGATGTGTAATTTATGTTTATCGATAAATATCAGGATCGTTCGGGGGCGAACAATCTGATGGAGAGAGAAAGATGAAATTCACTATTGCTGCCGCATTTACCAGTCTTGCAATCGCGGTACCCGCTCAGGCTGCTAACTATTCTTGGGAAGTTAGAGCCAAGACTGACGACGGCAAGGTCATGAGTATTATTGCGGAATCAGAGACACAGACTGGCATTATGCTGAGTTGCACAACTGACAAGCTCGTTGCTGGTGTAAGCCTTATCCCTGGACTGGTATCCGATCGGCTTGATCAGACCACCAAACGGTCCAAGAGGAAAAAAGCGACGATGACAATCGGTGACAAAGAACCCAACCGAGATGTTTGGACCTATTTACCGACCACCAAAGTCGCAGTCTCTCGGCGCGGCACAACAGGCCGTAAATTCTTTAACGCTGCTGTTCGCGGCGATACGGTAAACTGGAAGTTGGACGGTCGAGGCGAAACGACATTCACGTTCCCTGAGCAAAACGATGCGTTTAAGTCATTTGCTAGAAGCTGCCCCGTAACTAACGGAAGGTAACTAGCTCAACACTCTTTATCGGCAGGCGCTAGATCAAGCTTCTGCCGGTATGATGGTCACGCTTTCGCCGCAACCGCAGGCATCGGTCTGATTAGGATTGTTGAAGACAAACTTTTCGTGAAGCGGTGTCACTTCGTAATCAACAACCGCGCCGAGCAAAAATAACACTGCCTTTGCGTCAACAACGATTTTAACGCCATTATCCTCAACGATTTCGTCAAATTGTTCTGGCGTATCAACGTACTCCATCAGGTATTCCATTCCTGCGCAGCCGCCATTCTTAACACCCACGCGTAAGAATCCTGCTCCCTTATCAGCCATGATCTCCGCGACGCGCGAAGCCGCTGGATCTGTTAGGGTCACAAGTTTTGGTCTGGGTCGTCTAGCCATGCCAGTAATATAAAATCGCACTCAGACGATTTCAATGTTCCAACGTTTCCTGCAATCAGCTTGCCGCGGCGAGGTGCCCAGCCGCCTGAGCCGGTATCCGAGCCATAACGCGATTAATCTCGGCGATTAAATCGCGTTCACTTATGGGCTTGGAAGCATATCCTTCGAACCCAAGAGAGAGATATTTTTCCTTATCTCCAATCATTGCATCGGCGGTGAGCGCAATCATGGGTGTATCCAGATTGTAAGAGTCCATAGAGCGGATTTTTTTCATCGCAGCGACACCATCTACATTCGGCATGTGAACATCCATAAGAATTATGCTGTAAGGCCGCGCCTGCATTTTCTCGACCGCCTCCATTCCATTTGCAGCTTCATCAACATTGATACCATAGATCTGTAACATTGCGCGGCCGACCTGACGGTTGACCCTATTGTCATCCACCAGCAAGACTTTCAGGCCTGTGAGAGAGGAAACTGGCTCTGCCGCGGTCATAGTAGGTTTCGGCGACGCTATCGGTGTTGGCGAATGCTCTAGAGCAACCTCTGGTTCCAGCGCCGCATCGATGTCGATAGGTTCATCCTCAAACTTCTCCTCAGATGGGGCGAAAACAGGCGCTTTTTCCGTTTCGGTCGCTGGGGCCACTTGCATCAATGGCGTGGTCTTTTCGAGGCTTTCTTCGCCTTTCGCCACGAATGTCATCGTGAAGATTGATCCCTTGCCATATTCGCTCACCATGGTGAGGTCTCCGCCCATTTTTCGCGCGAGTTTCCGGGCGATTGGCAATCCCAGACCTGTTCCGCCGTATTCGCGGGTGATTGATCCGTCAGCCTGGGTGAAGGATTCAAAAACCGCCTTCTGAGCTTCAGGCTTAATGCCGGTCCCAGTGTCAGACACATGGATCGTGATCCGATGTTCATTGTCTCCCTCGGGGTGGCTTGAGATCACAACGAGCACATCGCCTTCGGCCGTGAACTTAATTGCGTTGGATACCAAATTATCAACGCACTGACGAACCCGAACGGGGTCCATTTTCAAACGAGATGGAACACTCGGGTCGAAAAAGAATTGCAGGTTGATACCTTTTTCGCGCGCGGTGATTTCATGAATTTTCTGCGTACGCGATAGTTTGTGGCGAATATCTGTTTCGATTGGTGTAATATCGAGCTTGCCGCTTTCGATCTTGGACAGATCCAAAATGTCATTTACAATGCTCAACAGAGTTTTCCCAGAATCGAGAATGATACCAACATACTCTTTATGATCTTCGGCCATTTCGGCGTTCGCAAGCACTTGGGCCATGCCAATAACACCATTAAGTGGTGTGCGAATTTCATGGCTCATATTAGCAAGAAACTCGGACTTTAAACGCGTGGCATCGCGCGCCGCTGCGAGAGCGACACGAAGTTTGCGCGCATGCGCTCTTTCCTGGCCAACCTGGCGATATTGGGCGACGAGACCGACCGCTCCGTTCGAAAGTGTTACCGCGCCGAGCATCTTACTGAGCTGAATGGCGCGGCCTTTTTTGTCGATAAAGTTTAGGGTTAGATCAGCGAAAGGGATCTCTCGGTTAAGCACTTCCTGATAAGCCTTAATCGCGGTGGCGAGATCATCAGGCAGCAGAATCTCATTATAACGTTTTCCGAGCAATTCCCGCTTGTCATAGCTGAGCGCTTTTTCGAATGCTCTGTTGGCGTAAATAATTCGACCTTCATTATCCACGAGCACCACACCCTGGCTAGAACCATCGGTGGCAAATCGGAGCATCTCATTGATGGATGAATCAAAATCTTGCGACATTGTTTAACTCTACTCTGGCGAACGTGCGCACTATCGAGCAGGTTGGTTAAATATGAATTTACGAAATTCTCCCGCACAATTCTGGAGGGGAGCGGCGCAAAAGTAATTAAAACGTTAAAGCATATTCAGTGCTAAACGAGCTTCATCGGACATTCGGCTAGGTTCCCATGGCGGATCAAACGTCAGGCGAACCTCAACGTCTGAGATCCCCTCAACTGTTCGCGCCGCATTTTCGATCCATCCCGGCATATCGCCCGCAACTGGGCACCCTGGCGCAGTCAGCGTCATTTCAATATCGACTTTATAATCATCATCGATATCGACTTTGTAGATGAGACCGAGCTCATAGATATCAACGGGTATTTCCGGATCGTAGACCGTCTTGAAGGCAGCAATAAGATCATCAGTGATACGATTGAGCTCTACCTGCGGAATCGCGGAAGGCTTCGGCTCCTCTGGAGAAGAGACGTCTATCATATCGCGAGAGGACATATCGTCTGCCATCAACTACCCTATACCAGCATCTCGCGCGCTTTGCCTAGCGCTTCAACAAATGCACCGACTTCTTCAAACGTATTATAGATTCCAAAGCTCGCGCGGGCGGTAGCACTTACGCCGAGATAGGTCATCAACGGCTGCGCGCAATGGTGGCCAGCACGGATTGCAACGCCGTACCGATCAACGATTTGCGCAATATCATGCGGATGCGCGCCCTCGAGACTGAATGAAAGAACTGCCCCCTTGCCTTCCGCTTCTCCGTGAACGGTTAATCCGTTTACACCGCGTACACCCTCTCGAGCGCACTCGTATACGGCGTGTTCGTGAGCGGCGACTTCAGCCATATCAAACTGTTCGAGCCAGCGAATGGCTGCGCCAAACCCGATTGCCTGCAGAATTGGCGGTGTCCCGGCTTCGAATTTGTGCGGCGCTTCATTGTAAACGACGCGGCCCATCTCAACCAATTCGATCATCTCGCCACCGCCCTGATAAGGGCGCAAGCGGTGAAGCGCCTCTTTCGTGCCGTAGAGCGCGCCGATACCTGTTGGTCCATAGATTTTATGACCGGTAAGCACGTAGAAATCGCACCCAATCTCCTGAACATCGATATCGAGATGCACACCCGCTTGGCAGCCATCAAACAGAACTTGCGCACCGACATCATGAGCAAGCTGCGTGATGGCTTTCGCATCCGTAATTGTTCCGAGCACATTTGACATGTGCGTCATCGCTACCAGTTTCGTTCGAGGTCCAATCGTTTCGGCAAGCGCTTCCATATCGAGCGCGCCATCTTCAGCTAGTCCCACCCACTTTAAAACCGCGCCATGACGTTCACGAAGAAAATGCCATGGCACGATGTTTGAGTGATGCTCCATGATCGACAGGACGATCTCATCGCCCGGCTTTATTTCACCTGTGATCCCAGACGCAACGAGATTCACTGCCTCTGTGCCACCTTTGGTGAAGACAATATTCTCGGGAGACGGCGCGCTTATAAAACGGCGAACATCTTCGCGCGCGCGCTCATACGCATCAGTTGTCTCATTTGCCAGGGTATGCAACCCGCGGTGAACATTCGCGAAGGATGTACGCCCTTGCTCACTCATCGCGTCCAGCACAGCATTCGGCTTTTGCGCACTCGCTGCGTTGTCGAGATAAATAAGCGGATTGCCATTTACCTCTCGCGAGAGAATGGGAAAGTCCGCTCGGATGGCGTCAATATCGAATGCGCGCTTTGTCATGGGCAGGATATGGGTATCGTTAGCGAAAAAGTCATGGGGGAGAGATGTCGCGTTAGCCTACGCCTTGAGCCAGGCCCGCGCCGTCTCGAGCAATAAGTCTTGTACGGCATTGTCGGCTGTTTCGAGCGCTTCAGCGACAAAAGCCTCCGTTAGCATAGCTTTCGCGGTCGCCTCGGAAATTCCGCGCTGACGCATATAGAACAAGGCATTGTCGTCCATTTGCCCGCATGTGTTACCGTGCGCGCACTCGACATCATCCGCGTAGATTTCGAGCTCTGGCTTTGCGAATACCTCTGCCCCATTCTCAAGCAATAAAGCATTGTGCTGCATGTCTGCGTTCGTACGCTGGCCAACAATACGCGGCACGATGAACTTACCCTGGAACACGCCTTTGCCGCCGTCACGCACGGCACCTTTTGTTAGCTGGGACGTTTCGCAATCGGTATCGGTATGTCGCACTTCGGTCGTCACATCAACATGTTTGCCCGGACCAGACAAATACGCCGTATTCATTGTGACGCTTGCTTCTTTACCTTCATGGATAATGAGCGTCTCAAGGCGAGAAATCTTAGCTCCAAACGCCAACATGGTCTGCGTCATTTCTGCACTGGCTCCAAGAATAGCTGAACCGGTAATCGCTTGCGCCTGATCAATTGCAGCATCCTGGAAGATGGTCCGTTGTAATCTCGCCTCGGATTTGACGTCGAACTCAAGCAGCGCAGAGTTGAGACCGGCTCCGCCGAGATGGCTTTCGATCACGCTGAGGCTTGCCCCTTCTCGGATCACTATTTTGATACGCGCAAGGCCAAGTTCATTCCCAGCGGCAGAAAATACAAAGTGAAGCGATTGTTCGACCGTCTCCGTGACTTCAATGAGCAACATCGAAAACTTCGCCGTACCGGAGAGCGCCGCCGTCATCGCCATCAATGGCATATCTTCAGCTCCATCAATCGCGATTGGCTCAGCTTTTTCTATAATGCGCACACCCTTTGGTAAGTCCGGGATCTGCACATCCGTACCGTCAAAGATAAACCTTGCGGCCCCGATGCCTCCGAGTGGATCCACTGCAGCGCTTGATTTTACCGCTTCAACGGATGGCAAAGCCTGTTTAAAGTCCGTCCATTTCCAGCGCTCCATTCGCCGGTGCGGCAACCCATTCATCGCAAAACCAGAAAACGCGCGTTCGCGGCGCGCATCTTCGGGCAACATCGCGTAGCGCGCGATCAGCTCCAGCTCTGCGGCCGTTGGATTGGGTATCAAATCGCGGAGCGCCGGCTTCAAGCGACCTCTCCTAAAATACCGTCATACCCTTCAGCCTCGAGACGGTGCGCAAGATCGGGTCCGCCTGTTTTGACGATCTTACCATCTGCAAGAATGTGGACTTTGTCTGGCTTTATATAATCGAGCAGGCGCTGATAGTGCGTGATCACAAGCATGCCGCGCTCTGGGCTACGGAGAGTATTGACGCCCTCGGCCACCGTTTTCAGCGCATCGATATCCAGCCCGCTGTCTGTTTCGTCGAGAATGGCAAAGCGTGGTTCAAGCATCATCATCTGGAAGATCTCAAGACGCTTTTTCTCACCACCCGAAAAACCAACATTGAGGGGGCGCTTCAGCATGTCATTGGTGAGGTTCAGTTGGCCGCCGATCTCGCGTGCTTTCTTAATGAAATCTGGTGCCGAGATTTCGTCCTCACTGCGCGCTGCACGCTGGGAATTCATGGCCGTGCGTACGAACGTCATGACCGGAACACCTGGGATTTCCACAGGGTATTGGAATGACAGGAATAGTCCTTTCGCGGCGCGCTCTTCTGGATCGAGCTCGAGGATATCCTCGCCTTCAAACAGCGCACTGCCGCCGGTAACGTCATACCCGTCACGCCCCGTTAGTATATAGGAAAGCGTTGACTTCCCGGCCCCATTTGGCCCCATGATCGCGTGGACTTCGCCGGCAGGCACCTCAAGGCTGAGGCCGTTGATAATGGTCTTGGCATCTTCGCCAACTGTGGCAGACAGTTCAGATAACTTAAGCATGAAGGGCATGTAAGCCGCGCGGGGCCTGATTGGAAGCCTAAAGCGCAACTTTGGCGCAGGCTTGATCAGCGATTTGTCATAATGGGTTGCCTAACCGCGATTCCGTCCAATCCTGACCACAGTGGGGACAAATCGTACTTCCGTTGTGGGGCGGATAGTATTGGTGTTTTGCCCTTGTGACTGGATTGCAAGACAACGTTGCAAATCGATACTCGCATCGGCGACATTTCACGCTACCGACAAACACTCCCCCAAAAAGTATCGTCAATGGAGCGAAAGCAAAAATAGCCTTCGGAACTGGGATTTCGAATGTGTTCAATGCGAAAGTGGACAAGAAAAAAGCGATAAATGGCAAAAGCCCAATGAACGGAGCAAGGCTCCATTGCTGCATTTCCGTTTTTTGGGACCAGTTGATCATTTACCCCTTTTATATGGGAATAGACCGTACAGAATTTAAGGTTGCGCCCGGAGGGAACTCGCCAGATTTTAGACTAATCGCTAGTCATTCGTTAGTTCAGCCGTTTTGATAGACTCAAGAACTTCTATCAGATCATTTAGTTCCGCCCCAGCAGCCTGATCGAGCGGAAGGTCGTCCAGCGTCCTGTCAACAATTTTGGGCTGAGGTCCCGGATCATAGCCCTCAATCGCCTTTTCAAAATCTACTGGCGCGGCTAGGAATTGCCCCACATAAGCAACGCTATCAGCACCGCCGTTCAAAACGCGCTTCAAAGCGGAATTAATCGGTGTGGCCGCCCCTTGCTCACCTACCAGAATATAAGTGTCGAGCCCGGCTTCAGCGCCGTAATGCTCGGCGTACGCTGGGTTCTCTTTAATAAACTCATCAAAAGGCACCCAAACCCAGCGGAGAGTCGAATTTCGCTTAACCGTCTCGCCAAGGTAAAGCCCAGCAAGCGTCACCGTGTTCCGACCGCGGCCATCTTCGGTGAGAGATTTACCAGCTTTGCCTGTGCCCGCTTCTGCTGCGTTTACCTTATGAACCTCTTCCAGCCAGGCGTCGATTTCTTTCAGGCTCTCCAGCGAGTAGTCGAGTTTTGCAAGATCGAGGTGTTCAGAAGCGAGAAGCAAATCACCGCGATCATCGCCCAGTAACTCTTCCATTGTCGTATCGACAGAAGTCGGTAGCACCTGAGCAACCGCAGGCGCTGCAAAGAATATCAAGGTTAACGCCGCAATGGCGCTGAGTACACGGCACATAAGACTGCCTCTCTCAGGAAAGGTATACTTCGCCTGTTAAGAGCAATTCGTGTGCCGAGTAATAAGTGTCTTCGAATACTGACTTACGGGGGGCTTTCGTCATCTTTAGGAGGTTCCGCTACGCCTGCCTTCTTCAGTGCATCTGAAATCCAAAATAATCCCCCTACTAGCACACCTCCGCCTAACGCGAACGGACCGAAATCATCTCCATATCCTTTCGCCCACCCCATACTAACCATCACAAATCCGACAGCGAGTGTAAAAAGGTAAATTCCCGCGATGGGTTTCGCCAGTTCTTCGAGAAATACTCCAAACTTGTACATGACACCGCTCCCTCACCAAGCTTCTTAACCAACACTCCCTTCCAGGGACACTTTCAATAAGCTCTGCGCTTCGACCGCAAACTCCATCGGCAATTCCTGTAGCACTTCGCGTACAAAACCGTTGACCAGCAGAGCGACCGCCTCCTCTTCACCGATGCCGCGCTGGCGGGCGTAAAAGAGCTGGTCTTCAGAGAGCTTGGTTGTTGTTGCTTCATGCTCCAACTGGGCATCCATGCGCCGGTTCTCAACATATGGCACCGTATGAGCGCCGCAGCGATCTCCAATCAAAAGGCTATCACATTGCGTAAAATTGCGCGCGCCTTCTGCATTCTTGTTCACGTTTACAAGGCCGCGATAGGTCTGATCGGACTTGCCGGCGCTTATACCCTTTGAAATCACTCGGGATTTTGTCCGCTTTCCGAGATGGATCATCTTTGTGCCCGTATCGGCCATTTGACGGCCATTGGTGACCGCTATGGAATAAAATTCGCCGATACTGTCATCACCGCGAAGAATGCAGGACGGATACTTCCAAGTCACGGCAGAGCCTGTCTCAACCTGCGTCCACGAAATTTTGGAGCGCGGTCCGCGGCAATCGCCGCGCTTGGTCACGAAATTATAAATCCCGCCCTTGCCATCAGCGTCACCCGGCCACCAGTTTTGGACGGTGGAATATTTGATCTCTGCATCTTCCAGAGCGACCAGCTCGACAACAGCAGCGTGAAGCTGGTTTTCGTCGCGCATCGGAGCTGTGCAGCCTTCAAGATAAGATACGTAGGAACCTTTGTCTGCAATGATCAGTGTGCGCTCAAACTGGCCAGTATTTTCAGCGTTCATCCGGAAGTAAGTTGATAGTTCCATTGGACAGCGCACACCCGGCGGCACGTAGACGAAGGTTCCGTCAGAAAAGACCGCGCAGTTCAGCGTCGCAAAGAAATTATCAGATTGCGGCACCACCGTTCCCAGATATTTTTTTACCAGCTCTGGATGTTCTTTCACCGCCTCTGAGATGGACATAAAGATCACGCCTGCCTTCTCAAGTTCGGCTTTAAACGTGGTTGCAACGGACACGGAGTCAAAAACTGCATCAACCGCAACGCGGGGCGTTTCCCGCGCTTCGGCGGCCGTTTCGGCAGCTCCTTTTACGCCGAGCAGGACCTCAGCTTCACGAAGCGGAATTCCGAGCTTTTTGTAGGTTTCGAGAATCTCCTCAGGCACGTCATCTATCGACTCATAGCTCGCCCCCGCCTTGGGTGCCGCGTAGTAGTGATAGTTTTGATAATCGATCGCCGGATAGTGCACTTTCGCCCAACGAGGTTCCTCCATTGTGAGCCAGCGCTCATAGGCTTTGAGACGCCATTCTAGTAGCCATTCCGGCTCATCCTTTTTACCAGAAATGAATCGAACGATGTCTTCGTTGAGGCCTTTTGGCGCGAGCTCCATTTCGATGTCTGTCGAGAAGCCTGCGCTATAGTTTTCCGCCTCAAGTGCCTTGGCGGCTTCGACGGTTTCCTCGTCAATGCCGTCCTTTACTTTCACTTCGCAATCGTCATCGTGCTCTTCGATACCGCCGCAGCATTCCATCATATCCTAGGACCTTAGGTTCGCGTTCTTTGCAATCTTCCACCCTTATATAGTGTTTCCAGAAAAAATCTCGACCTGGACATCCATGGGGCATTTTCGCTGCGAAAATTGCAGTGTCCACTCCTATTCATGCAGACTTCGCTGCTTTGTATTGCTTGAAATAATTCGCAGATATCGCCCCGATTCCCCTCTCCCGCGCTTGACTCTTTGAAATAGAATATTGAACAACTTCCCCCTCTAGGGGAGAAATTACGTTGAAGTTATACAATTGTATCACGGCGCTTGGCGCTGTGTTTCTGTCAGCTTGTGCGACACCCATAAATTATAATCCAGTTTTGCCTTACGACGCTGAATTGTCACCGATTTCAGCACTCTCAATCATGTCAGACGCTTTGCCGGACAAAGCGACCGCATTGGATACTCCGATAGATTATGCAGCGCTAAACAACCAAATCGCCGCGCAAACAAACGCAATGGTCACGTCAGGTACAGCTTCGCCCGGTGCAGCGGCAGGGGGCGGAATAATCGCCGGACTTATCATTGCTGCCGTCGACGCAGGTATCGACGCTAATCGAAATTCAAAACTTCGTACCATGCTCGAAGACCAGGAATTTAACGCTCATAGCATATTCAAAGAAGCGCTCGAAGATGCCCTGGAAGAGCATGACATGCCTCTGACTTTTGCCAGCGGCGAACGAAAAGACACGGAATTGTTTTCCACAGAAGCGCTTTCAAATGTCAGCGGCGATGCAGCGTTAGATATTCGGGTGCTGAATTTTGGCTATAGGATCACACCTGCCGGATGGGTCCCGTCAGTAGCGGCAGACCTCGTCATGAAAGATCCGAGTAGCGGAAAAACACTCATGACGGAACGCATAGTTTACGGCTCGCCTGGCAATATTACGATTGTCTCGAGCCCCTACGTCGCTGCGCCGAATGGTTTTCTTGGTGGCTCTGCTATCGTCGTGCCCTACGAAACCGGCTATAGCTTCAGCAAGGTGGACACCCTCACCGATGAACAACCGGAAAAAGCAGCGGCAGGTCTTCGGCTCGCACTCGTACATACAGCAAAAGCAATTGCAGACTTGGTAGCTCCGGCGTCTCGCGAAAGCCCCATGATTGAACCATCCGGCACCGAACCGGCAGCAGAGGTGGCCACACCATTGGACGCAGCTGCTCCACTCCATCCAGACAAAACATCGGAGTTGGAATCAAGTGACGAAGCTGCTGCAGTCGAAGAAGCCGTTAATTAAGCTATTGCCCTGTTTGGATAACTCAAATGAAACGTCTATTCCTTCCAATCACTGCCGTGACAGCGCTGCTCGCCGCCTGCCTGACGCCGCCTCCACCACCAGAAGCAGCTGCTCTTGAATTTTCAACGGAAGTTTCATGCACAGAAACCTTCCAGCAAACTGCAGCGATCGACATGACCCCCGAAACCGAGGAGGGTATCACCTTCCGCAGGAGAGCTTTGGATGGCGAATCCAACTGTATCACCACCATAGACGGCGCGGTGCCATATGCTTTGTACAAATTGCCGGCGGCCAACAATATTGCGTCGATAAATGCCGGATCTATTTTCGAGCCTGCGCGCGTTCTTGGCGCAAACGTCCATTTCCTAAATGCCGATATGGAGCCTATGAGAAGCTTTGGGGCCAAAGAGATGCTACACCGAGGCTCTACGCTTTCAGTTCTGGTTCAACCGAGAAATGAAGAAGTTTTTGTTGTCATTGTAGCGGATCGCAGCTCGGCTGGATCAGCTTACAATCGGTCACGCCCCGACAATGGCGAAGAAATAGCTACCGATAACGTTGCGTATTCAATTGTCGGACAGTCTTTTGTTCGGGTTTATTACTCTGATCCCGAAAACGCGTTGCCTGAGAGTTAGGCGGCAACAACCCGTTCTGCCGCGCTAATCCAGGCATCCGCAACCATTTCAAAGTCCTCCGGACGGCTGTCCCATCCGAAACTCACACGAATAGCAGCCCCAGCAAGATCATCCGCTACCCCCATCGCGCCCAGAACGAGCGATCGCTTTACCTTTCCGGAGCTACAAGCAGAGCCCGACGAGACACACACGCCCGCGAGGTCCATCGCCATCACCTGCGTCTCTGCGCGAAAGCCTGCTCGCGCAAAGCAGCTGGTATTGGCGATACGTGGAGCGCTCTTGCCCATAACTACCGCGCCTGCTGCCTCGAGGCGTGCCTCCATCGCATCGCGCATAGCAGTAAGGTC
Source organism: Hyphomonadaceae bacterium (assembly GCA_965263325.1). Classification (GTDB taxonomy): domain Bacteria; phylum Pseudomonadota; class Alphaproteobacteria; order Caulobacterales; family Hyphomonadaceae; genus CBDHGY01. The sequence goes on from CBDHGY010000002.1 coordinate 1,133,409, forward strand.
AGAGAAAGTAGTAAGATCACGGACCGCCACTTCTGCTGCCGCTCCAAACCCCGCAATTCCGCTCAAATTCTCCGTACCTGATCGCACTGAGCGTTCTTGGCCGCCGCCGACTAAAACCGGCTTTACCGGTGCACCAGCGCGGATCCATAAAGCGCCCACGCCTTGAGGTCCGCCGCATTTGTGTGCTGATAGTGCCAGCGTATCGATGCCGAGCATCGCAACATTAACTGGAATTTTTCCAAGCCCCTGGACAGCGTCGCAATGCACCATGCCTCCAGCTTCTCGAACGAGCGCAGCCGCGTCCCGCACAGGCTGGATGACACCCGTTTCATTATTCGCAAGCATAATCGCAAGAACGGGAATGCCTGAGGTTTCTCGATCCCAGTTTGCCAGCCGCACGGCCAGTAGCTGCAAATCAAGCTCTCCATCGGCGTCGACATAAGCCGTTTCTACAACAACTCCTGAAGTACCAGCATTTTTTAACACCGCTTCATGCTCTATTGCCGAAACGAGCAATGTACACTTTTGTTGCAATCCGGCGACAAGACCGTGAAGCGCCAACGCAGAAGCTTCCGTTCCTCCGCTGGTGAAGACGATGTCCTGAGCGCGAGACCCAATCGCGTTGCCGACCTGTTCTCGCGCAGTCTCCAACATTTTGCGTGCCGCCCGGCCCGCAGTGTGCACAGAGGAGGGGTTGGCTCCGATATCCAGCGCGGCGAGCATAGCATCTCGCGCCTCAGGCCGCAGCGGTGCGGTTGCGTTATAGTCTGCATAGATCATTACCGGGCGGATATAATCCGAAATGCGATGTGAAGCGACCCCACTGGGACGTCATTGATCTCATCAATGCTTTAACTGAGGCAATGCAGAAAAATTTGCAATTTGCGCCCCGTTTCGATTACACGGCGCGTTCCAGCTGCAAATACACGTTAGAAAAGGCCCTCATAAATGGCTGAACTCATTATTCCTGGCCCACAAGGACGCATCGAAGCCCGGTTTACCGAACCGCCTGAAGAGGGCGCGCCTATCGCCCTTATCCTGCATCCGCACCCAAAAGCCGGTGGCACCATGCAGGATCCGATAACCATCCAAATGTACCAAATGTTCGAAGAGCGTGGATTTGGTGTGCTTCGCTACAACTCTCGCGGTGTTGGCCGCTCGCAGGGTGTTTACGATCAGGGCGTTGGTGAGTTGGAAGACGCGGCCTTCGTGCTCGATTACTTGGAGAGAATGGTTGAAAGCCCGCGCTATGTTTGGACTGCTGGCTACAGCTTTGGTGCCTGGATCACGCTACAATTATTGATGCGCCGCCCGGAAATTGACGGCTTCTTCGCAATTTCACCACCGGCGAACCACTACGACCTTTCTTTTCTGGCACCCTGCCCGGCCTCCGGCCTGATTGTGTCTGGCGATAATGACGCGATATCAGGGCCCTCCGATGTAGAGCGGGCACTGCTGAAAGTGCGTGTTCAAAAAGGTGAAGTGATTGAACGTGAGACGGTTCAAGGCGCTAACCACTTCTACGAAAATCGCCGCGACGAGCTGTTTGCGATTTGCGAAATGTACCTCGACCGCAGACTGGAAGAAGCCGAAGAAAAGCTGCGTCAGCAAACTGAAGAAGAAGGTTAATCAAAGCGTTAACGCAGACGGTCACGTTTTGTGCATCTGCCAAGGAGCAAATTTACCTATTTATGAACATATCCTTCCTGTGACAGTTTAGGATTTCGTTTGTATGTCGAGGTATATCAGATTTGCGGTCTGCGCTGTTCTGGGCTTTGGCGTGGTTGCATTGTTTTTGTCAGACACTGGCAATGATGCACCGCCTAAGATGGAGCAGATTATTGCTCATGTTGATGCGCAACTGGCTGCCGAAGAAGCTAAAACTGAGGTGAAGGTGGTTTATCCGCCGAAGCCGAGACTGAGCGAGCAAGCTCGCAAAGCCCGCGAAAAGAGTGCGTTGGAGCGCGAATTGCGGTCTGCTCAGAAGATGGCCGAAGAACCACCTGCCACCGATAAGGTCACTGTTCGTCAGAAACCCTGATTCTCACGTTTAGACGCCCAGCAACACGCCACCCTGCATTGGAGTGGGAACGCCTGTTGTTTTCGGCCAGCTGATTGGCAAACCACGCAAACTGCGAACGGCCAGAAACGCGAATGCTTGAGCCTCAATAGCGCTGCCATCCCACCCCACGTCTTCGGCGCTAACAACCGGGCAGCTCAACGCTGACCCGAGCGCTTTCATCAGAGCAGGATTCAGTCTTCCGCCGCCGCACGCAACCACTTGTTCTGGCGCACCCGGTAGCAAGGCAATACCCGCGCTTACGGATCGCGCCGAGAATTCCGTTAGCGTTGCAACACCATCTTCAAAAGAAAGTCCGCGCGCCATATTCGCATTAAAGTCAAATCGATCGAGAGATTTCGGCGGCAGCTCTGAAAACCATGGATGCTCAAGAAGTTGAGCGAGCAAACCTTCATGAACGCGCCCCGATCTTGCGAATTTACCCCCTTCATCATATCGCCCGCGACCATGCCCAACAATCCATTCATCAATAGGGCCGTTAGCCGGGCCTGTATCAAAAGCGATGAGCTCGCCATCTGTTGGCCGCGATGTGATATTCGCGACACCTCCCAGATTTAGTACACAAGCTGCCCCACTCCCCAGCCGATCCAGCAACGCGCTATGATAGGCTGGCGCAAGCGGCGCGCCTTGCCCTCCGGCAGCGACGTCAGCACTACGGAAGTCATAAACGAGTGGGATACCAAATGCTTGCTGCAACCGCGCTGCCGGGCATAGTTGAAGCGTTGCCCCGATCGCCCCTGGCGCGGGTCGCCGATGGAGCACCGTTTGTCCGTGAATGCCAACGATCTCGGGGGGGGGACCGTCCCAGTTTTCCATGAGCAACCGGAAAGCCTCGTCATGAGTTGTAAAGATGACTCCTTCTGCAACGCCAAAGGCGCGATAAGGTTGCGGCCCTTTCCAATTCCATCGGCGGGCTTCATCGGTTGCCATTTGTAGCACGGCGCGCTCGCCAGATGTATATGGCCGTTCAATCGCGGGCCCAAACTCCAATACCCGCTCGCCATCGGTAAGGATCAGGGCGGCATCAACCGCGTCGATTGATGTGCCCGACATAAATCCAACGGCCCAGACCGGTTCAAATTCATCTTGGCTGTTCAAACTCAGCGGCTCCCGTGCTAACGCGCCGAACTTATGGAGATTCTATAATGAGCGCCTACACATCGAAATTCCTGCAAACAATGCGCGATCGCGGGTTTATGAAACAAGCGACGCACGAAGCGGAGCTGGATTCCTACTGCAATACAGGTGTGCCTGTGGCGTATATCGGGATTGACGCGACTGGCAACAGCGCTCATGTCGGGCACTTGGTTGGCATCATGATGCTTCGACACTTTCAGAAGTGTGGCGGAAAGCCGATCGTTCTGATTGGTGGCGGAACAACCAAAGTCGGCGACCCAACGGACAAAGAGAAGTCACGCCCGATCCTGACTGAAAAGCAAATCGCGGAGAATGCCGAGGGCATCAAAAAAGCCTACGGCGCATATTTGAAATTCGGGGATGGTCCTACAGACGCTATCATGGTCAACAACGCAGATTGGCTTGATGAGCTTGGCTATATCAACTTTCTCCGCGATATCGGAAAGTACTTCACCGTGAACACAATGGTGAAACAGGAAACGGTGGCGCGCCGTCTAAAGAATGAGCAGCCCTATACGTTTCTTGAGTTCAATTATCTGCTTCTCCAGTCCTATGATTTTCTCGAATTATCGCGTCGCCACGGCTGCATGCTTCAGATGGGCGGGTCTGACCAATGGGGCAACATCCTCGGCGGCGTCGACCTCATCCACAAAGCTGATAGCAAACAGGGATTTGGTCTTACCAGCCATCTGCTTACAACTGCATCTGGTGCAAAAATGGGCAAGACGGTTGATGGCGCAGTTTGGCTAAATGCTGAAAAAAAGAGCCCATACGAATTCTGGCAATACTGGAGAAACACCGAAGATGCCGATGTTGGCCGCTTCCTAAAGCTATTTACCGAATTGCCGTTGGAAGAAATTACCAAGCTTGAGGCCCTCGAAGGTGCTCAGATCAACTCTGCGAAAATCGCGCTTGCGAACGCAGCAACAACACTTCTGCACGGAGAAGCGGCGGCGAAGGAGGCAGAAGCAGCCGCGAAAGCCGTCTTCGAACAGGGCAATTCGGCCGCCGCAATGCCAACGGTAGAATTCTCGCAGGCAGAGCTTGAGGCCGGAATACTTGTCGCCGCCGCATTCACAGCTGCCGGTCTCACGAAATCAAACGGTGAAGCACGCCGAATGATCAAACAGGGCGCTGCCAAGGTGAACGATGAGAAAGTCGTTGATGAAGGCGCAGTGTTGAACCTGTCCGATCTCGACGGGGACGCAATCAAACTATCGGCCGGCAAGAAACGTCATGCCCTGGTGAAGCCCGTCTAAAACTCTTCCGGCGGCGGCAATGGCGCAACTGGCGGCGGCGGCGCGACGTTTGGATCGCCCTCGGGAAGCGGCTCATCTGCTGGGTTCTCGAACACGCGGCGCAACACGCCAGGCGTGATAGCCGAGAGAGGGTTGATTGTTACATTTGCTTCTGCAAGCGAGCCGCGCACCCCATAGGTGAGAGAGAAGACGCCCTCGCCCTCACGGCTGACAAATAAGTCTCCCAAAATCGGAACCCCGCCAAGTGCTGAATTGATGCCAAAGCTCGGCACGAGAACACCATCGACGCGCAGCGCCTGTCCATCTGTACGAATCCATCCATTTGCTGTGAGCCCAAGCGCAGGCCCTTGCGCACGCGCACCTTTCACCGTGTATCGTTCACCAGCAATTGTGAGCGGCACCTCAATGTTTGAAAATAGCACGCCCTCGCCAGACAAAGTATCCGCCAATCCGCGCAATGAGGCGAGCGACAGAATTTGCGTCAGAAAGGGTGCATTTCGAAGCCTGGCATCCTTGATCTGAATATCGAGCCTGGTGGGAAGTTCCCCATATCCGAGCGTGCCAGACACAGTCATGGTGCCGCCTGATATGAAGTCATCACCGAGGAAAGCTTCTGTCATGAAACCAGCATTTCCCGCCGAAATATCCAGCCTTGGCGCACGTGAGTTGCGACCTTCATACGCAATATCAATCACAGACTTGTCCGATAGCTCACCATTGGCCCGGAAGGTTTGCAAGCCGGCATCGGTGTTCTCCAGCTCAACTTTCGCCCCGCTGACAATCACACCCTCGCGCAGACGCATTTTCTGAACGTCGGCCTCAAGTGATACACCCCCGCGCACGAATTCGTCACCGCCGCCAACACCGCCCATCGCACCTGAAATATCTAGGAACTCTCCTTCAAGTTTGATGTCCAAGCCACCATTAGCGGTTCGCTTGACTGTGCCAAAGACATCCGCGACATCATCAACGAACGCGCGGCGCAAGTTTGCTGACAGAAGCCTATTCCCCGCTCCCAGAACGAAATCGCCATCAATAAGAAGGTCATCAGACTCAAAGAACGCCGTTGTAACCGGCGTGCCTTCAGATGGCTTAAATGAAATTCTGGCACGCCCAGGCTTGCCCACCGGCTTACCCCACCCGAGTTCAGCAATATCCAGCCGCGCGTCAAACAAATCGATGGCAACGTTGGCTTCGACGAGTTCGCTACCATCGGTTAGCGCTTGAATTTCAACCGGAGCTTCCCCTGTCAAATAGGCTCGGCCTAGGAAGCCGAACCGATTCATCACATCTGGATCAATAATAGAAGTTGCTGAGAGGCTGGATGGCGCGTCTCCGTCATTGAAGCCATCGCGCCAAGAAAACTGTACCGGCATAGCCCCCCATTGTCCGAATCCGGAAATCGTCATGGACGTTTCATTGACTTCAATCTTTGTCGATGCGTCGGTTAAGTCGATGCCATACGCTGCGGCCTTCAATCCGGCACCTTTGGCATTTCCTTTGGCGGTAAATCGAAGTGCGTCCGGAGCCACTGACTTCAGCGCGGGCCTAAACAGCTCTAACTCGCCTTCTGCCGAACCAGACAAGGTGTCGGGATCAAACCCGGTTCGTGTTTGAATTTGCAGGCGAGAGTCCGAAACGATTTTAACAATATCCCGCACTTCGCCTGCGGCTTTCGCATAAACACGAAAGTCGCCACCCTTAGGATTCATTTGAGGCAACTCATAAATGCCATCGGTGAGCGCCACGGTCGCAATAGATCCCTCGCTGGCGATAGCTTTAAAACTGTTACCGGTAAGTCGGCCACTCCCATTCGGCACCAACACGGGCGGGACATCATCCAGAAATTGGATCTTCACATCGCTTGCAGAAAACGTCGCCAAGAGCGCATCATCGGCAAGGAATTTTTGGGCGAAACTGTCCTGGCGAATATTGAGCATCACTTCGGCTTCATCTAGCGTCGCCTCCAGTATTCGCTCTCGCGTAAAGTCTCTGGCACCTTTGCCTAATTTTACTGGCCAGTAGTTCAAGACCATTTCAGGTGACGCGGGGCCTTTCAGCCGCGCTGTGGCTTCCAGCGCGAATGGCAAATCGGTCTCAACACTTTTTTCTAGCAGAGCAGCTTTGCCAGCACCACGAAAGTCCAGCCCACCTGTTTTGAACGCCGCTGTGTCGGCAACCAACCTGCGTTTTTCTATGTCAATTTTCCCGGTCACACTCACATCTGAGAGTTGCCATGCGCTTTCAAACATGGGCGTTAGGTCAAGGGCGAGATCTTCGCTCGTGATCTCAAATGAACGGGCACCTTCGGCACCATGCAGAACATCTGACAGTTCTATCATCGCTGGACCAGACACGCGTTCGTGCTCCAGCGCTGTCAATTCGAGGTTAATGTCGTCCGTCTCAACATTGTATTTCGCATCGAAACCAAGCACCTTAAAATCGAGCGCTTGAGACTCGGTCTTAACGGCAATCGTCGACGGCTTCAGCTCAAGCCCTGCTTGTTGTAATCCTCCGCCCGTCGTCGCGGCTGCGTTAAATGACAATCCGCTAACGTCTCCTCGAAGCAGTTCTTTAGGCAGACCGAATTGTTTCGTAAGCGCCTCTAAGCTCCAGCCTTCAAGCCCTACTTGCCCTTCGATTTTGCCAAAGTCAGCTGGTGCAGAAAGCCCGATCAATAGACGTTCCGGCAACCCATCCCCACCATCTGCCGCCAGCAGCAAGGATATTTCTTCTTCGTTTCTGTTCAGCGTGCCCTTGGCATTGTTGACCCGCACGACATCTTCATTCGCTGAGTTGCGCGCAACAATAACGAAGTTTTCGAAACTAACCGCTTCAAATGTCTGGTTTTCATTAATAGCGCGCAGTGTACCGAGAGACGCTTGAAGACCGCGATTTGCCATCTCTAGAACCTCAACCGGAGTTGTTGGCAGCTCACCCTCCGGCAAAATGATTGGAAATGGCGGTTCTCCGGCAACAGACCAACCGCCCTCTGATTGCTCAGCTAAAAGCTCTCCCGCCTTCAGATGCATTTCCAACGGCTCAATCTTGCCAAAGATGAGCGAACTTGCGTCGAGCACGATCTCTGCGCGCTTAGCAGATGCGCCAACGTCACCCTCATTATTTCGGAATGTGACGCCGTCGGCCGTGACGGTGATTCGTTTTTCAGAAGGTGACCATTCGAGATAGACTTTTTCTAACTCGACGGGGCGACCATCACGCGAACTTGTTAAAGCGCGCTCAACATCGTCTCGGAAAATACCCAGCTCGACCGGGCCATTGGCCAGCATGAAGGCCAACACACCCACCGCAAGGAGCGCCAGCAGAATAAGTCCGCCAATGATCTCCAAAATTATTGTACTAGCGGTCTGTCGAACCAACTGAACTACTCCATATACACTTACAGCAACGCTATCGTTACCAACGTTTAAGACGCTAATCTGTTGCGCACCAGAGGATGATCACATGAGCAAGCACCCAGAAGTCGGAAAAAAAGCACCTAAATTCAAAATGCCAACCAATGGCGGCGGTGATGTGGCACTTGCTGACTTTGCTGGTAAACATCTCGTGCTTTATTTTTATCCCAAGGACGACACACCAGGATGCACAAAAGAGGCCATTGCGTTTTCGGAACATTTAGAAGAATTCACAAAGGCCGGAGCTGAAATTCTCGGCGTGTCAAAGGACACCGTCGCAAAGCACGACAAATTCGTCGACAAACATGGTTTAACGATTCAGCTTGGTTCCGATGACGACGGAAAGGTCTGCGAAGCGTATGGCGTTTGGGTTGAGAAGAACATGTATGGTCGAAAATATATGGGAATTCAGCGCGCTACATTCTTGATAGGCCCGGATGGCAAGGTGAAAAAAATCTGGCCAAAGGTTAAAGTTGTCGGTCATGCGGAAGACGTTTTGGATTCGATCTTAGATTGATTTTTGTTAACTGTCTCTCAATCACGCAACTGTAATTCTAATAAGATAATCGAACTGCTGAGATTGGTAGGAAATCTGCATAAAAAAAGATGCTCAAGGGTCTTTCATTCGATACCAGAATTAGGCTATCTATAACGCTCTGGGCAGAGGGAGACGGTAGGGAACTCAATTTTTCCTTATCGAAGAGAAAACAGTCAGTATCGGGCAGCGCGTAATGGCGAATTTGCGGAGTAAGATTAGGGCAACCTTCGATAGGTTCTTCCCTGAAAGACAAATATATCATCGAAGCGGCGGAACTGTCCGATACATATCTATCAGCCCCTGGCAGCAAGTAATCCTCACCGGCGGCGGCATGGCGCTCGGCGCTTGGCTGCTCTACGCTACAGCGCACGTCATTCTAACGCCTTCCGGTGTATCAAATGGCGGCGTCGGTTCTCACGCTGTCGCGAAATATGAGCGCTGGGTTGAAGAGTTGCGGGCCAAAGACGCCCTGTCTCGTTCCCTGCTCGAAGAACGCACCAATGATTTCGACGAAACTGTCGTACAATTCGAAGATCGCCACAGAATGCTTGAAGCGATGTTGGAGTCATTGCAGAGCGGCGGCGATCTTGAGGTTACATCATTGCGGGGTGACGGCGCAGGTCTTCTCATAGAGGCTTCGATCGATGAAGCCGACGCCCGCCAGTCCCGCGAAACACCAGTTGAAACGGCATCCCTTGAGGTCGTTGGCGTTCGTGCGCGTATCGATGAAATCCGAGCCGGTCAGGAAGCAACCCTTGATGCGATGGAAGATTTGGCCATTGAACGCGGAGAAGCGGCGCGAGGAATTTTGAAACTTACCGCAGTTGGTGCCGGCAGAATTGAAACAAATTCTGAGATTGGCGGCCCTCTGATCAATTTACCTGTAACGGCTGGCGGTGCGACCACTCCGGAAGAAGCAGATTTTAATGCGCGCGTCGCTAGGGTAGCCGCGAGAATGCAGGAAGCGCGCTACTATGAAGACCTTGTCGCGCAGCTTCCTCTTGCGACCCCGTCTTCCAAACACTTACGCTTTACGTCTCCCTACGGCGTCCGGACCGACCCATTTACAAAGAATGCAACATGGCACGGGGGCGTAGATCTTGCCCATGGCTGGAACGCGCCGATAAACGCCGCCGGCCCTGGCAAGGTCGTCTATGCAGGATATAAGTCTGGATATGGGCGCGTCGTGGAAGTTGAACATGGTTACGGCTTTAAATCTCTTTACGCGCACTTAAACTCGGTTAAAGTGGAGAAAGGCGACACCGTCGCCATGGGTGATCTCGTCGGACTTATGGGTTCGTCAGGACGTTCAACTGGGCCTCATCTTCATTATGAGGTTCATTTCAATGGCAAACAGTATGATCCATCAAAGTTTCTGAAGGCGGGTAAACATGTTTACGAAAACAAATAAAGGCACAGAAGGTGCTGGGGAACCTCCAATTCACCCAGCTCAGCAGGCGATCCGGGCAGCAAGCAATAAACCGGCAGGACGCACAGCTCCTTCAATTATTTCAGCAGATATGAAGATCAACGGATCTGTAATATCTGACGGCGAAATGCAGATTGACGGCACAATCGACGGAGATGTTCAGGCTGCGTCGCTCACGATCGGTAGCTCAGGCAAAATTATCGGCGAAGTGCGCGGTGAAACAGTTGTTATCCGCGGTCACGTCAAAGGTGCTGTTCGTGCCAAAAAAGTGGAGCTGGAAACAGGCGCTGACGTTCACGGTGATATTGTTCACTCGTCGCTCTCAATCCACGGAGATGCAAATTTTGAAGGTCAGGTCAAACGCGCCGACGATCCATTGAAACAGTCCGGCCCAGTCCCTGCTTCAAAGCCTGCAGCAGCCAGTTCAACTCCAACGACAACGGGTGTTGCTGCAAAGCCTTCCTAGTTGTTTCGAAAGTCAGAATTATCGACGCCGATCTTATTCAGGATCGGCGTTGTTTATGTGCATAAACTCTAACCCTCTCGCTCAGATCCAACTGACGCAGCAAGTGACGCCGCTAAGAACCTGTCGATTTCACCGTTTAAAACGCCATCTGTGTCAGACGTTTCCACTTCGGTACGCAGATCTTTCACCATTTGATATGGCTGCAGCACATAGGATCTAATCTGATGCCCAAAGCCGATAGCACTTTTTGAATCGTGGCTGTCTTTGACCGCGTCCTGACGTTTTTGCAATTCGAGTTCGTACAGGCGGGATCGGAGCATATTCCAGGCACTCGCCCTGTTCTTGTGTTGCGATCGATCATTCTGGCACGCGACAACGATACCGGTTGGCTCGTGCGTGAGGCGCACGGCGCTGTCAGTTTTGTTCACGTGCTGCCCACCGGCACCTGAGGCGCGATAGGTATCTGTGCGCACATCGGATGGATCAATCTCAACCTCTATATCTTCGTCAACCACGGGTGAGACGCTCACAGCAGCAAAGCTGGTGTGACGGCGCGCAGAACTATCGAAAGGCGAAATACGGACAAGACGATGTGTGCCCGCCTCGGATTTCAGCCAACCATATGCGTTCTCACCCTTGATCTGGAGCGTGGAGGATTTGATTCCCGCTTCTTCTCCTTCGCGCTCCTCCATAATCTCGACTTTATGTCCACTCGCCTCGGCCCAGCGCATGTACATCCGGCGCAGCATTGAAGCCCAATCCTGACTTTCGGTTCCACCTTCACCGGCATTAATTGACAAAAAGGCGTCGTTCGCATCTGCCTCACCTGAAAGTAGAGCCTGCAACTCGGCAGCTTCCGCACGTCTGGTCGCCTTTTCTAGCGCTGCACGAACTTCAGACATCATGTCTTCATCACCGTCCGCACCGGCAAGCTCAGCCAGTTCGAGATTGTCTGACGCGTCGGCCTCTAATTGACGAACCATATTGATCCCGCTCTCCAGCCGATTGCGCTCCTGCATCAGTTTTTGTGCGTCTTCTGGTTTGTCCCAAAAGTCCGGACGCTCGGACAACGCGGTTAGTTCATCCAACCGTTTTACAGCAACGTCCCAGTCAAAGACGCCTCCTCAGCAGCTCAGCTGACTGCTGGATTTTGTCGATCATCGTTTTGAGATCAGGTGACATGAGTTGATTTACGCCTTGACGCTTCAGAAAAATTTCAGCCGATCACATGCAAATGTTTTTCGGCCGCGTCAATAAACGTCGCCGAAAACACCTTCTTCATCTTCCTCTTCAATTGGCTCGACCTCCTGTTCCGTCTCACCCGGGAAGTCGGTTTCCTCAGCCCCTGCTGGAAAGATTTCCTCTAACGGTTCGGCAGCAGGGTCTTCTGCAAACGGATCATCAGAACCTGTAGACTGAGTTCCGCGCGGACCAAACACGCGGCCGAACTCGTCATTGCCACCGCTACGGAAAATATCACCGAAACCGTCCTCATTTCCAAAGTCAAATCCTGGGGCATTGTCCGGCTGAAAAGCCTCCAGAAGAACATCCGTCGACGCAGCCGTCGGCAATTGGCCTGTGTCCGCATCGATTTCCACAAGCCGCACACCAGGAGGAATTCGGAACGGCAAAGCCGGTGTATCCTTAAGCGCCACTTGCATAAATTCGGTAAAGATCGGCGCAGCGACCGATCCGCCCGCTTCGCCATCGCCGAGAGATTCAGGCGTGTCAAAGCCGACCCAAACACCCACGACAAGATCCGGGGAGAACCCCATAAACCACGCATCCTTATAGTCGTTTGTGGTGCCGGTTTTACCTGCAAGCGGTTTTCCCACGCGAAGCGCGCGCCGACCTGTACCGCGCTGGACAACGCCTTCTAGCATATGTGTCATCTGGTAGGCGATGACAGGATCCAACAATTGTTCGCGGTTATCCTCAAGTGACGGGGGCGGGCCGCCCGCCCAATCTGCCAACTCGCATGCCGAACAATCTCGCTTGTCATGTCTAAACAGTGTTTCGCCATGCCGGTTCTGAATACGGTCAATCAAAGTCGCATTCACCTCGCGTCCACCATTTACAAGTGCCGCATAGGCCTCTGCTAGACGAAGCATGGTCGTATCACCTGCGCCCAATGACATCGCGGTATATGGCGGCAACTCATCGTATATTCCAAGACGTTCAGAGAGCTCGGAAACGGTCTGCAGACGAATGTCATTGGCAACCCGGGCCGTAACCTGATTGAAAGACTTCTCGAGCGCGCGGCGCAATGTGACCTGTCCATATGAGCGACCGGCCGTGTAGTTCTTCGGGCACCAATACTGATCTGTCGAAACATCGAGCTCACAATATGGCGTGTCCTGAATAATTGAGGCCGGTGTGTACCCTCGCTCAAGTGCAGCTACATATGCGAAAGGTTTAAATGCCGAACCTGGCTGGCGCTCAGCCTGAATGGCACGGTTATACTCATTTTTCTTAAAGGAGTATCCGCCCGCCATCGCAAGGACACGCCCTGTGTGCGGATCGAGCGCAAGCAAGGACCCTTCAACTTTCGGCACCTGACGCAGTGTTGCCGCACCAACTGGCTTTGTAATCTTCTCAACGTTCTGAGGAAGCTTGTTCTCAATCCCCTCTTCTGCGCTCTCAGGCTCAGGTGTAATATCTTCACGCGCGACATCGATATATATAACGTGTCCCGGCCGCAGACCCGCAGCTTCCCACGATTGCGCCCATTCTACATCCTCAATTGGCAACGGAACCTCGTAACCATCAATGGTGAGAACGGTGGCAGCTTTGCCGGCCGGAACACGCTTTACCATCGCGACTTCCCACCCTTTGTGAATAACCGCTCTTTCGGTCCCTGGCGTATTCTGCGCAGTCTGTCGGTGCTGAGCCGCAACGCCCTGTAATTGCTCCTGCCACGCTTCGCCTGTCGTAATATTTGTTACAGGGCCACGATAGTCATGCCGGCGATCATAGGCCTCGAGCCCGCTTTGCAGAGCTTCAACAGCCGCCAATTGCAAACGAGAATCGATGGTTGTTCGGATTGAAAGCCCACCCTTTTTGAGCGCGTCTTCCCCATATGTATCGACCATTTGTTTGCGGATTTCCTCTTTGAAGAAAGCCGCGGCATCAAACTGCTCACCCTTCAGACGGCGCTTGGTCGTAAGCGGTTTGGCTATAGCCGCATCGGCTTCTTCTTGAGAGATGTATCCATTCGCCACCATACGTCCGAGTACCCAGTCGCGGCGTACAATCAATCGCTCGGGATTACGTTCGGGGTTCACGCGCCCAGGAAATTTCGGAAGGGATGCCAGAATGGCTGCTTCGGATAAATCCAACTCTGGTAAAGACTTATCAAAGTAGTTTAGCGCCGCAGAGCCGACACCAAACGATCGCTTTCCGGAAGCCGAACCGAGATAAATCTCATTAAGGTAGAGCTCCATGATCTTCTCTTTCGAAAAGAGATCCTCCATTCGCCAAGCCACAATCGCTTCTTTGGCTTTTCGCTCGATGGTCTGCTCACTGGACAGCAGCATGTTTTTAGCGACCTGCTGAGTGATGGTTGAGCCGCCCTGGGCACCACCCGAGCCAGTAATCTTGTTTCGAGCCGTGCGCAGGACGCCGCGCGTCATACCCATGTAGTCAATTCCGCCATGATCGAAGAATTTTTTATCTTCAGCGGAAATGAAAGCGTTAATAACATGCTTCGGAACGGCCTCATACGGAACGAACACCCGGTGCTCCTCGGCAAACTCTGCGATGAGGGAGCCGTCTCCTGCATATACCCGGGATGTGATATCAGGCTCGTATTGCTTAAGTGCCGCGACACCGGGAGCAGAACGCGCAATTGCCGCAAACCAAATTACAACTGCCAGAAGAACTAGTAATGCTGCAATCGCGCCAAAAATGACGACACGACGCAAGAGCGTCCAGGTTAAAAATCTGCCTTCAGCAGCTTCAACTTCAGCCATAATAGGTCCTTCTGGATTTTAGCTTTTTAGCCCTTCTAGCCCGTTCTTTTACGGGAAGTTTGTGATTAGACTAAGGCGCGCCGCAGCCGCGATAAAGGCATAATCGGCAGATAAAATGCCACGAATTGCTTAGTTTGCAGCGTAAGTCAGATCCTGTTTTGAGAAATAATCATCGATCGCGCGCGCCGTTGCCCGCATGATTTTCTTGCGTTGCTTGGCAGAGCTTATTCGCCGTGCATCGGCCTTATTTGTCAAAAACCCCATTTCCAGCAGGACTGCAGGCACGTCAGGCGCAAGTAAGACATAGAAATTTGCTGACCGCGGGGTCGATCTCAGCAATGGGCCGGCATCGGCCAGTTCTGTGTGTAATTTTTCTGCAAAGATGGCGGAGTTGGATTTCGTTTCGCGAACAACGAGGTCACCAAGAATATCTGTTACTTCTTCGTCTCTGCCTGTCTCAACGGGTAATTCCCACTTCTTCTGAGAGACCATTTTTTCGGAGCGTTTCTGACCCTTCGTCGATAGAGTATACACCGTCGCGCCTCGTGCGCGGCTATTGGCCGCCGCATCGGCATGAACAGACACAAACAAATCGGCCTCCCAGTCACGGGCGAGTTTCACCCGATCGTCGAGTTCAATGAAGCGATCATCTGATCGCGTTAGCCGAACGTCGTAGCGCTTGTTTTTAGACAAGATTTCCTTGAGCGTCAGGGATGCTTGCAGGACGACGGCCTTCTCCACGACGCCATGATGGCTGGCACCTGGGTCCTTTCCGCCGTGTCCCGGATCAATAACGATAGTGTAAACGCGGTCACTTTTTTCAGGTTTATCTACGCGGGTTGGCTGATTGAGCACCCGCGGTGCAGGCTCAACACCTTTTCCAGCGGCTTCCAGCCTTGCAAGCTGTTGCATGTCTTTACGGGCTGTAGCTGCGAAACGCGCTTCTGAAACGCGTGCAAGGTCCATAACGATCCGGTGATTGGGTTCCCGGCCTGCAGGCGGCAAATTTAGTACGCGCGCAATCATCATCGGCCCGTCCAACTGAAAGTAGAGCCGGCCATCATCCCAGCGAAACGAATTAACGCCGCCTCCAGCAGGACCTTCTGTGACATCCAAAAGTAAGTTTGATACTGGCAGCTCCAGAACTACAGTATGGCCATTTTCAGTGGATAAAAGCTCACGATGAGCTTCCGCAGCGGAAACTTCAACAATGATACGCGTCAGTTCGGCATCTCCTGCGAATCGCAAACCGATAATGTCAGCGCGAGCATAAGCCGCATGCACTACAACCGCAAAGCATAAGCAAATCAGGCGAAACATGTTTAGGGTGCATTTCCTGCAATGAAATCGGGTGCTTGCGAACTTTTTTCATAGCAGCACGCTGATTAACCATCGATTTATGAACACTCGAAATCGACAGTTTTTTTGCAGCTCAGGCAATATTTCACTTTCCTTGAGGAGTGAATTTTTGCATTTAGATCGCAACAGGCCCATTTTGGACCTGCCACAAGATTTTCCACGGCGCGACGGCCAACCTGCTCGACGAAGCATTATTTGCCAGCGCGCCTCGATGACCGGAAAAAACCATGCAGAACGGAGCACGTCGCCTAAACCCTCACAGCGATCCTTCAAAAGGACCGCTTGTGAACGACTGTTCACTTTATAAACCACAAAACACACGCACGCCGCGAGCGCGAGGAAATAATCCTGCGCGCTCTGCGCTGCGGCACGACAGGATTTCATTCCATGAGCAAACTCATGCTGATCGACGCGGTCCACCCAGAAGAAACACGGGTGGCGCTAACGAATAATGGCCGCGTAAACGATTTTGACTTTGAAACCGCAGGGAAGCGCCAGCTTCGCGGAAATATTTATCTGGCAAAAATTACGCGTGTCGAGCCATCGCTTCAGGCCGCATTCGTAGAATATGGCGGGAATCGCCACGGCTTCCTCGCCTTCAGCGAAATCCATCCGGATTACTACCAACTCCCAAAAGAGGATCGCGAGGCTTTACTTCGCGAAGCGGCGGAGGAAGCCGCACTCGACGACGATGAATTCGATCTTGAAATCGACGACGAAGACGCCGTCGATGGAGATGACAACACCGATGACGCTGATGAGGCAGAAGCATCTTCGGATGACGCCGCAGATGAAGAAGACGAAACTTCATCAGAGGACATCGATGCAGCACATGAAGATGATGAAACGACCGCTGAGACAGAAGATAGTGAAAGCGACGACGACATCGAAGACGCTATCACTGCCAGCGACGCAGACGACTTAGAAGCCAGTGATGACGATGAGGACGCCGACGATGCTGCGGAAGCCTCTGCAGAGACAGAAGACGAATCTGAAGACACACCTTCAAAAAAATCACAAACAAAACCTGCGCGCCGCAAGAATGAACGCAAGCGCCGCTCTCGCCGGCCTTCCATGCAAAAGCGTTACAAAATTCAGGAAGTTATTCGACGCCGCCAGGTATTGCTCGTTCAAGTCGTTAAAGAAGAGCGCGGCAACAAGGGTGCAGCGCTCACGACCTATCTCTCACTCGCCGGACGCTATTCTGTCTTGATGCCAAACACGCCGCGCGGCGGCGGCATTTCCCGCAAGATCGCCAATGGTAACGATCGAAAACGACTGAAGGATGTCGTAAAAGAATTGGAAGTGCCTCAGGGAATGGGCCTAATCGTTCGCACGGCGGGCGCGAAAAGGACCAAAGCTGAAATTAAGCGCGACTATGAATATCTGAACCGGCTATGGAACCAGATATGCGATGTTACGCTAAACTCCATGGCACCAACCCTCATTCACGAGGAAGGCGGGCTCGTCCATCGGGCGATGCGCGACATGTTCGACAAGGAAATCGAAGAGGTACTCATCCAGGGCGAGGAGGCTTATCGCGAAGCGAAGGATCTCGCTAAAATGATTATGCCGAGCCAGGCAAAAAAAGTAAAACTCTGGAAAGAACCTGGACCAGTGTTCGTTTCCGAAGGTGTTGAGGAACAACTTGACCAGATTTACAGCCCGGAAGTCAAACTGAAATCTGGAGGATATCTGGTTATAAATCAGACTGAAGCTCTCGTCGCAATTGACGTGAACTCAGGAAAGTCTACCCGCGAGCGAAATATCGAACAAACAGCTCTGCGAACCAATTTGGAAGCCGCAGAAGAAGCTTGCCGCCAAATGCGCCTTCGTGATTTGGCAGGACTCGTTGTGATCGATTTTATCGACATGGACGAGAACAAAAATAATCGCGCGGTTGAGAAAAAACTGAAGGAGTGCCTTCGCCTCGACCGGGCGCGTGTTCAGTATGGCCGGATCTCCCAATTCGGTTTGATGGAAATTTCGCGTCAGCGCCGACGTGCAGGTGTGCTGCAAGCAACGTCTGATCCTTGCGAGTATTGCAACGGCACAGGTCGCCGCCGGTCAGTCAGCTCTGCCGCATTGCAATTGCTGCGCGCTCTCGAAGCCCGCGTTGCAATGGGCGGGCTGAAATCTGTCAAAGTCACCGCGCCTACTGAGGTCGCTCTTTACCTCCTCAACAATAAGCGCGAAACCGTCTCCGAACTTGAGCAGGTGTCTGGCCTTGCAATCTCGATCGCGTCTTCGGAAGCGTTGATACCCGGAGACTTCGAGTTGGACGCAGAACGCGATCCAAATGCGAAATCAAAACCGAAACGCCGGCGCCGATCACGCCGAGACGAAAAAGTCGAATCCCGAGCAGATGATGAAGACACATCAGAAGCAGAGTCTGAAGACGGAGAGGCCAGTGCCGAAGCCACCGAAGCCACCGACGATAACGACGATGGCGAAGGCAAGCGCAAGCGCCGTCGACGCGGGCGAAGGGGTGGGCGGCGTCGCCGGAAGTCTGCAGAACTTACCGAGAGCAATCTAACCGGTGACGATGCACCTGAATCGCCCTCAAGTCCGCCCGCACCTGCCCCAGAAGATGGCGGAGAATACGTAGACGGTGTAGCATCTTCACCAAGCGAGTTGCTTGGCGAAGAAACTGCCGAAGAGACAGAAACCACGTCAGAGCAAAACTCCGATGAGAAACCTGCAAAGCCAAAGCGTCGCCGGTCTCGGCGCGGCGGCTCGTCAAAACGAAAAGAAGCGGCGGAGAACACCGAAGTCGATGAGGAAGAAACAGCATCTAGCGATAAAAGCGCGGAAGACGCGAGCGATCAGCCGGCGTCTGGCAACGCAGAAGACGAACCAGAGCCAGAACTTGTTGAAACTGCGCCTCAACCAGAACCGGCCACGGTAGACGTCAAACCAGAGCCTGAACCCGTTGCAGCGGATGCAGCCCCGGAAGCCCCGCCCCGTCCAAAGCGAAAAGGTTGGTGGTCGCGTTGAAAGCCATGGAAATAATCGCCTGCGAAGCGAAAACGACGGTTTTTCATTAAATCAACGTTATATGATGTAGCAGGCCTATCGCCTTTCTTTCGGCGAAGTCTTAGTCTTTATCTACGCTTCGTTTGAAGGAATTCACATGGGTTTGAAATCAGTTCGACTTGTCGCTATTGCCGCGCTGAGCTTCTTGATGAGTGCCAGCGCATTTGCGCAAGGCCTTCTGCGCGATGCTGAGATTGAAGCCACTTTGCGAAATTGGACCAATCCGATTTTGGACGCAGCAGGCTTGCAACGAGATGACGTCAGAATTTTTCTTCTAAATGACCCATCGCTCAACGCGTTTGTAGCAGGCGGGCAACGTATCCATTTGCATTCTGGGCTTATAATCGCGACCGAAAAGCCGGAAGAACTCTTAGGGGTAATCGCCCACGAAACGGCGCACATTAGCGCGGGCCACACGGTTACGCGTCAAGCAGCTGCAGGCGCGGCGGGGCGGGTTTCACTTGTCTCCATTGGTCTTGGCGTGCTCGCAATCGCAGCTGGCGAAGGTCAAGCCGGCGCAGCGCTCATTGCCGGTTCATCACAGTTTGGCGCAGCCACGTTTTTCAAGCATACGCGCGCTGAAGAGGCGACCGCAGATCAGCTGGCCGTGAAGTATCTATCAACAGTTGGAATTTCGCCTATCGGCCTTAGCGACTTCTTTGAAAATTACGCTTACCAGGAAGCATTATCTGAAGCGCGGCGTTTCGAGTACTTCCGGTCTCACCCACTCAGCCGCGACCGAATTCGTACGATTCGACAGGTCTCCGAACAGACGGGCCTATTAGACGAACGCGTTGATGATCAAACTCAGCGCGAGTTCGAAATGATGCGCGCGAAACTTATCGGATTCCTGGATACACCAAACAAAGTCTATGTAACTTATCCGAGATCGGATAACAGTCTGGATGCACGCTATGCGCGCGCAATTTCTGCTTTCCGTCACTCTGACATTAATGTCGCGCTTACCGAGGTCGATGCGCTGATTAATGAAGAACCTAGCAACCCATATTTCCACGAACTCAAAGGCGATATTCTGTTCGACAGCGGACGGCCAGATGACTCCGTACCGGCTTATGAAACAGCATTAAGTTATCTTGATCATCCACTCATTAAAATCTCCCTGGCAAGGTCACTCACGGCTCGAAACGGTCCCGGTGACCTGCGCGCAGCAGAAGATGCTTTACGCGACGCACTTATCGCAGAACCCGAGAATGCGTTTGCTTGGAATCAACTCGCTGCAACACTCGACAAGCTAAAGCGTCGTCCCGAAGCAGAACTCGCCACCGCCGAGTCGGCTTATTACATTGGCGACTATCAACGTGCACACATCTTCGCAGCGCGTGCCCTAAAAGAGCTCGAGCCACGTACGCCAAATTCAATTCGCGCTAGGGACATCGTAGCCATTACGGACCCGCGTCTAGAAGAGAATCGCCGTCGCTACCGGCGATAGCGTAAGCTTGCGTTCACACAATTGTCAGCATTCACAAACATCTGGTAATGGACGCGGCTCACGTTACAGGCCAATAAAGATAAATACGTTCAAGGAGAGCAAACAAAATGCTTCGATCCATCACGATGGCCACAATGATAACGACGCTCGCCGTTACTCCCACCGCCTGCGCTCAAGATGTAAATACACAGGATAAAGAAGCGATCGAAACGGTCGTCAAAGATTACTTGCTGGAAAATCCAGAAATCATCATTGAAGCGCTGAATGTCCTCGATGAACGTATCAAACAAGAAGCTGAGGAAACGGCAAAGATCGCTTTGGCTCAAAATCGGGACGCGCTCTACAATAATCCAAATGACTACTCGATTGGTCCTGACGATGCCGAAGTCACCATTGTAGAGTTCTTCGACTATAAATGTCCGCCTTGCAAAGCGTCCGCGCAATGGGTGAACGCTGCGCCAGCCAATTATGATGGCAAGGTGCGCGTCGTCTTCAAAGAGTTTCCAATTTTATCGGCCGAAAGCGTTCAAGCTTCATACGCTGCGCTCGCGGCTGGGAAACAAGGAAAATACGTCGAGATGCACCGCGCGCTTATGTCGGATCGCTCCAAATTGGCAGATGCGGATATCGACCGTATCGCAGAGTCGGTTGGCGTTGACGTAGAAAAAATGCGCGAGGACATGAAATCAGAAGCAATCGAGCAAGCGATCGAAGACAATAGAAGTCTCGCCCAGAAAATTCAGGCTGGCTCTACCCCTACATTTATTGTGAACGACACTTTGCATGTCGGCGGTGTGAGCGCGTCGGCCTATCCAGGCAGTGTCGAAGCCATGGAAAAGTTGATCAAAGAGAGCTCCTAGATCAACCCGGCCAGCGGGGAGCTTGGGTCCGCGTAACGCTTCTTGCCCATGCGGCCCGCGAGGTACGCCTCCCGACCAGCGATGACTGCGTGTTTCATCGCCCGCGCCATACCAATCGGATCTTTTGCTTCTGCAATGGCCGTATTCATAAGCACTCCGTCGCAGCCCAGCTCCATCGCGATCGCAGCGTCGGACGCCGTGCCAACTCCAGCATCAACGATCACCGGCACCCTGGACTGCTCAACGATGAGCCTGATATTCACTGGATTTTGGATGCCAAGCCCAGACCCAATAAGCGAGCCGAGCGGCATGATTGCGCAGCAGCCGACATCTTCCAGTTTGCGCGCGAACACTGGGTCATCTGAGCAATAAACCATTACTTCAAACCCGTCAGAAATCAGATCTTTTGCAGCGCGGAGCGTTTCCTCCATATCGGGATAGAGGGTTTTCTGATCCGCTAATACTTCGAGCTTCACAAGGTCCCACCCCCCGGCCTCTCGTGCCAGCCGAAGCGTGCGCACCGCATCATCTGCTGTAAAGCATCCAGCAGTGTTCGGGAGATAAGTGTACTCATCCGGTTTTACATGATCGGTCAGGCGATCTTCGTCGGGATTGGAAAGGTTCACGCGGCGCAGCGCAACAGTCACCATGTCCACACCAGCAGCTTCAGCAGCCTCGCGGTTCTGTGCATACGAGGCATATTTGCCCGTGCCGATGATTAGGCGAGAGTTGAACGTTCGACCCGCAACTATTAGCGGATCGGAAGATTTGTTTTCAGTCATGCCGCGTGATTAGCCCCGCGCCCTGCGCGCGGCAAGTGTCCACTGCGCAATGCAGCTATTCAGCCGCAACAGCAACACCTTCCATTTTCTGCGGTCCGCGAACAACTGTACCCGGCTTCGCGCCGGTCGATACGCCATCAGTAAATGTCTCGACGCCGTTCAGGAAGGTATGGCGATAACCGTTCGCGGTCTGAATCATTCTGCGCCCCCCGGCAGGCAAATCAAACACCATCTCCGGCGGCGCGATCTCAAGCGCATCGAAATCAATAATGTTGATATCTGCGCGCATTCCGGGCTCTAGCGTGCCGCGATCGTGCAGGCCATAGAGCCGCGCCGTGTCGCGGCACTGTCTCTTCACCGCAGCTTCAAGACTGATTCGCTCGCCGCGCGCCCGATCGCGCACCCAATGCGTAAGCAGATAGGTCGGGAAAGACGCGTCGCAAATCACCCCGCAGTGCGCGCCGCCATCTGACAGACTGAGCACCGTGCGATCACTTTCCAGCATGGTGTGGATATGATCGAAATTGAACTCGGTGTAATTGAGAAGCGGAAGATAGACATACCCCCGCCCATCGTTTTCCATCATCATATCGTAAATGATCTCACGTGGTTTCCGCGCTGATGATTTTGCCTGCGCGGCCACGCTTGTCTCGGGAGCAGGCTCGTATTCACATTTTCCAGTTTCGTCAGCAAGCCGGAACATGCGATCAAATCCAGAGGCTAAGATTTCGGCAATGGCATTGCCAGCCGGCAACCCTTCCTGATCAGCTTCTTCTTCCTCTCTCAATGACGCTGTCTGCGACCGCGTATAATCAGGCTCTTCGGAGATGATTGCATTGCGCACATTCTTGTCGCGAAGCTTTGCGAGTCGCTCATCGAATGGCAACGCAGCGATCGCGGCGTAGCTCGGCTGAAATGAGAAAGGATGCACAGTCGACTCCCACCCGAGCACCAGGCCTGTTGGGCGGATCGCAATCTGCGCATATACGTTGGCACCATCATCATTTGCGGCCTGCGTCATCGCCAGCATGTTCCGCCAATTGTTTGCATCCAGCGGATTCTGCAAAAGTGCGTATGTAACAGGCAATCCAGTCTCTCGCGACAGGTCCCGCATCCAGGCAAATTCTTCCTCCGCGGGGGTTAAATCTGATGCCATCTCAAATACACCGCCGCCCGCTTCCAGCATTGCGCGGCCAATTCCAATGAGTTCTTCGCGGTTAGCAAATGTGCCGGGCACTGGCACGCCGTCCTTTGAAAGGTGTAGCATGGTGCGAGAGGTCGAAAACCCGAGTGCTCCAGCACGGATTCCATCAGCCACGATCTCAGCCATCGCCGCTATATCTTCGGAAGTCGCTGCGTCATTATTTGCGCCGCGATCACCCATAACATAGGCCCGAACTGCACCGTGCGGAATGTGCGTCGCAACATCGACGCTGCGCGGCGTAGTTTCCAGCTTGTCCAAGTATTCTCCAAAACTCTCCCACCCCCACGTAATGCCTTCTGAAAGCGCAGCACCCGGAATATCCTCAACGCCCTCCATAAGCCCGATCAGCCACTCATGCTTGTCTGGTTTCGCGGGCGCAAATCCGACCCCGCAATTTCCCATGACTAAGGTGGTGACGCCGTGCCAAGCGGATGGGCCCAACTCATCGTCCCAGGTTGCTTGTCCGTCATAATGAGTATGAATGTCGACCCAGCCAGGCGTTACAAGCAAACCGTCGGCATTTATTTCACGTTTGGCGTCACCTGCAACATGATCTGCGACTTCAACGATCTTTCCATCAGAGATCGCGACATCGGCGAGCCGCGACGGTGCCCCCGTTCCGTCTACAACTGTTCCACCACGAATAATGAGATCTAGCATTCTGTCCTCCAAATTTTGTGTATTATTGGAGGAAGTTTAGCAGAAAAGTCGCGTCAGCAGAATTGCAACGCTAGGGAAAGCAACTTACCCACCCCCGACAAACTGAACGACTTCCAGCTTGTCTCCATCTTCAAGCACGACGTTTTCGTGTTCAGACTTCGGAACAATTTCGAGATTGCGCTCTATGGCAATGCCTCGAGGGTCGGGGCCAAGCGTCGCGACCAATTGCTGTAAAGTGGTGCCAGCTTTGATCGTTCGGTCCTCGCCGTTTAGCGTGATTTGCAATTTTAGGCCTCCTTCAGACTTGCACCGCGCCGCGTTACGGCGCACATCTACAGGCAAATGACGAAATCAATATATGTTCTAAACGGGCCAAACCTCAACCTTCTCGGCACCCGTGAGCCAGAGGTATACGGCACCGAAACTCTCGCTGATATTGAAGCCGCGGTGCGCGCCCGCGCAAATGGGCGTGCGATTGAATTTCGCCAAACCAATCAAGAAGGCGATTTGGTTGACTGGGTGCAGGAAGCCTCCGAAAAGGCTGGCGCAGTCATCATCAATGCTGGCGCATATACGCATACCTCTGTTGCACTGCACGATGCGCTTCGTGCCTGCAGCGCCCCAATCATAGAGGTGCATCTTTCCAATCTTGCCAAGCGCGAGAGCTTCAGAAAACGCAATTATGTTGCTTCGACTGCGATCGGCACCATTGCAGGCCTTGGCGCGCACGGTTACGAACTGGCCATTGAGGCCGCTCTGAAATTGGCGCAATAGACGCTGAGCGAAATACTGGGAAGGATAGAGACACTGTCATGAGTAGTTCAAAAAACCGGATCGACACAAAGCTCGTCAGGGACCTTGCGAATATTCTGGATGATGCAGGCCTCGGGGAGATTGAAGTCGAGCATGACGGATTGCGTGTTCGCGTCTCTCGGCCAGTTGGTGGCACGGCTCAAACTGTCCACGTGGCAGCGCCCGCGCCAGTTGCTCCACCGCCCACAGTTGCTGCAGCTCCGGCGGCAGCCGCACTAACAGCGGCACCGGAAAGCGTTTCCGCGCCAGAAAACGCCATTACATCGCCAATGGTCGGCACAGCCTATCTATCACCAGAGCCAGGCGCTAAGCCGTTCATAACAGTCGGCGCAAAAGTCGCTAAAGGTGATACGCTGCTACTTGTTGAGGCAATGAAAACCTTCAATCCGGTGACATCCGACAAAGCCGGCACGGTGAAAGCCATATTGATCGAAGATGGCAAGCCTGTCGAATTCGGAGAAGCCTTGGTGGTGATTGAGTAGACAAATGATTGAAAAAGTTCTGATTGCCAATCGTGGTGAGATCGCTTTGCGCATTCACCGCGCCTGTAAGGAAATGGGAATTTCAACCGTCGTGGTCCACTCAGAAGCCGACGCAGATGCGATGGCCGTGGCACTTGCAGATGAAAGTGTCTGCATCGGACCGCCCGCTTCAAGCGAAAGCTATTTGAAGAAGTCTCGCATTCTGGCCGCAGCCGAGATCACAGGCGCAGACGCCATCCATCCAGGTTACGGCTTTCTTTCCGAGAATGCACAGTTTGCTGAAATGGTGGAAGCACACGGGTTAATTTTCATCGGCCCGAAAGCCGAGCACATCTCTGTAATGGGCGACAAGATCGCTGCTAAGCAAGCCATGATCGATGCTGGTGTGCCGGTCGTGCCGGGCTCAGAAGGCGGCGTTGCGACGCTAAGCGAAGCGAAAAAAGCTGCTAAGAAAATCGGCTATCCCGTGCTGATTAAAGCTTCTGCTGGCGGCGGCGGGCGCGGCATGAAGCTCGCGCGAAATGAAAAAGAGCTCGATGTCGCGGTCAAGACTGCCAAGACCGAAGCGAAGGCGGCCTTCGGTGACGACACGATCTATCTGGAAAAATTTCTTGAAGGCCCACGCCATATCGAAATTCAGGTCATCGCAGATAGTCACGGGAATGTCTGCCACTTATGGGAACGCGACTGCTCGCTGCAGCGACGAAATCAGAAGGTATTCGAAGAGGCACCATCTCCTGCCCTCAACCAGGCCCAGCGAGATGACATCGGAATGGTCGTGGCGCGCGCCGTAAAGAAACTCGGTTATCTGGGGGCTGGTACGATCGAGTTTTTGTATGAAGACGGACAATTCTACTTCATCGAAATGAACACACGTATTCAGGTGGAGCATCCCGTTACGGAGATGATCACGGGCATCGACCTCGTGCGCGAACAAATTCGTGTAGCCAGCGGCGCAAAACTCTCCTTTAATCAAGAAGACGTGCTTTTGGTTGGCCATTCTATCGAGTGCCGTATCAACGCTGAGCATCCGCAAACCTTCGTGCCCTCACCCGGAAAGATTACTGAGTTCCATCCACCGGGTGGTCCTGCGGTGCGGCTCGATAGTGCAGCGTATGCTGGATACAAAATTCCTCCGCACTACGATTCCCTTATCGGCAAACTCATCGTGCATGGCAGAACACGTAACGAATGCTTGATGCGCTTGCGGCGTTGTCTGGATGAAATGGTGATCGGAGGTGTCGACACCACGCTGCCTTTGCACCGCCGCCTCGTAGACCAGGCCGACGTAATCGACGGCGACTATAATATTCATTGGCTCGAAAAGTTCCTCGAAGAAAATCCTATCGAAGCTGACTAGCCCCTGCTTTAGCGTCTTGCTGCAAGCTGTGCCGGGTTTCGGGCCAGATCTATTCTGACAACACAATGCAGATCGATCAACCTTCCTGCGTCTGGAAATAAGCCACTCTTTTCAAGGGAGAAGTTTGTAAACGAACTGTTGACGATCAACTGCTAGACCTCAACTCTAACAAGAATTTCTGAGGTGCTCGTCGCGATGAAAAACCTGGCTGAATTTGAACGACTGGAAGTATTGCGCGGCTTGAAAGTGCTCGATACGCCGTCAGATGCTCGGCTCGACACGATTACGATACTTGCCAAGATGTATTTTGAGGTACCAATTGCGCTCGTCTCACTTGTTGACGAGTGCCGCCAATGGTTCAAGTCTCGCCAAGGATTGGGAGCGACCGAAACACCTCGCAGTATCGCGTTTTGCCACCACGCAATTCAGCAAAACGAACCACTAATTGTTCCCGACACAAAGCTGGACGAACGATTTGCGGATACCGAACTTGTCACGGGCGAGCCATTTATCCGGTTCTATGCAGGAGCGCCGGTCTTCATTGATGACCACGCCGTGGGTACAGTTTGCATCATCGATACGAAGCCACGAAATCTCGATCAAAACGACATTGAAAAACTCACGTCAATCGCGGATATGGCAGCCACCTTTTTGAAATCGTATGCCAGCGATGACATTTCCGAATTCCTACAAAAAGATGCGAATACCTGGGAACGCGACGAAGCACTCAAAGAAGCGTCAGAAGCACGCCGTTACAACTATCAATCGAGCGAGTTTCTAAACCAGATTCTCGAGACAATACCTGCTATTGTCTACGTTAGGGATGAAAATCTCAATATCGTAAGAGGCAACCCGGCCTTTATGAGCGTTTTTCCTGAAGAAAGACAATCAAGTGTGATTGGCACCACCGGCGTAGACTTCATGAACGAAGAAATGGCGTCTAGCGTCATGACACAAGACCAAATCGCATTTGAGAATGGATCGGCTGAATCAACCAGCGAAATAGCACTACCAAATGGCAATAGGGGCACATTTTACACAAGGCGTACGCGGTTTGAAGATTCGTCCGGGAAGCGTTTTGTTCTTTCAATCAGCCAGGATATATCGCGGCTGACCGAAACGGAAAAAGCTGTACACCAGGCGAAAGAATTTCAGGATCTGATGTTTGAGCACTTGCCAGACATGGTCTTTGTTAAAGATCATCAGTTCCGGATTATCCAAGCCAACGAGAAGTTTCTGAACGTCTATCCCGAGGAAATGAGAGATTCTATTATTGGCACCACAACATTGGAGCAGTACGAAGAAGACGAGCGAAACGCTTTTCTCGAGGAAGACCGGCGCGCACTGCGGGAAGGATTTTCGGAAGTTGAAGAGAGCATTCTGTTTCCGTCCGGTCAACGGCGCGTCCTGCTAACTCGAAAAGTTCGGTTCGAAGATCAAGGCGGCAATCCTTTCATCCTGGGCATCAGCCGGGACATCACAGAAATTGGCGAAACACGGAGACAACTTACGCAGTCACTCGAATTGCTTGATAGTGTTGTAAATACCGTATCAAGTGCCGTTATCGGTTTGAACTCTGAGAGAGAAGTCGTTTCGATCAATCGCGCTGGCCTCAAAATGCTCGGCAAAAAGAATACGAGTGTGCCGTTTATCTGGCCGAGCGATATCGAGTTTCTCGATCTGGAAGACATGCATACGCTGCAGCTTTCGGCAAACCCGATTTCACGAGCTCTTGCTGGTGCGAAGATTGATGGCGAAGTTCATCTCATCCACAGCAGCTATCGCGACCTCGACTTGTATGTTCGTATTTCTTCTGCGCGGGTTCGCAGTGAAACATCGCAATTGCATTCCGTCATCGTGCTTGAGGATGTGTCAGAAGCTGAACGCAATCGACAAAGCGCGGAACGGCAATCACGGCTAGATGCGCTCGGCCAATTGACTGGCGGCATTGCGCATGACTTCAACAATTTGCTCAACACCATGCAGTATGCCATCGAGCTGATCCGCCGGGAAGAATTGAGCGAGCGCGGGGAGCGGTCAGCCAACGCCGCAATGAAGTCTATTCGGCGAGGCTCTGAACTCACTGACCGCTTGTTAGCATTTGCCAAGAAACAACCTGCTAGATCGACCGCAAGGTCCCTTAAGGAGGTCGTGCTAGAGTTAAAAGAATTGGTCACGCCTGTCATCGAGAGCTCAATCACTGTTGAGTTTGCGCCAATCGATGAGGGCCTCTATGTATACTGTGATCAGGGCCAGTTACAGAACGCAATCCTCAACCTCGTCATGAACAGTCGAGATGCAATTTTGGCGGGCAAAAAAGGCAATCTGATTAAAATCGACTTCCAATCTTTGGATGACCTCCCGGCAGGATCGGGATTGGTTAACCCTGCATCCGCGTCTGCCCGCCCAAAACTTGCAAACGTGGATGCGCATGGTTCAGAAATTCAGCGGTATATAGAAGTATCCGTTTCAGACAACGGACCCGGAATGCCAGATACAGTAGCCGCGCGCGCGGTGGATCCATTCTTCACAACGAAAGATGTGCACGCCGGAACAGGCCTTGGCCTTTCAATGGTATATGGCTTTGTAAACCAATCAGACGGAGAAATGCGAATTGATACCGAAGAAGGTGCGGGTACGACGGTGCGTATTTTCCTTCCGAGAGGCGAGGAAGCATCCTCTAGCGATACGCCCATTCAGCGTGACCCTATCGTTGAAGGCAAAGGCGAGACGATTTTGATTGTAGAAGATGAAGAGTCTTTGCTGGAACAGCTGAACGAATTGCTAAAAGAGCTTAATTATAAAACCATTCAAGCCCGGTCTGGACAAGCCGCATTGGACATGCTGCGAGCGGGATTAAAGGTTGATCTCATTCTAACCGACATTGTGATGCCAGGTGGTATAGGTGGGTTTGAACTGGCTCGCCTGGCGCGCGGTTTAAACCCAGATCTGCCAATCATTTATATGTCTGGCTATACAGGGTTTTCAGACGAAGAAATGGGCGAAGTTGTTGCGCCGCTTCTAACAAAACCGTCTTCTCCGTCAGTCACATCCCTAAAAATTCGAAATGTGTTTGATGATGTAGCTTAAAGGCACCGATCTTAAAGCTTCAAAGCAACGGATCGGTAAACTATTTCGCGATAACCGTATCGATGGCTCTACGAAGATCCAGCATATTTACTGGTTTTAGAAGCACATGATTTGCCCCCACGATCTCAGCGCTTTCGCCTAGTATTTCAGGCGATATCAACTTTCCGCTGCCTGTAATGGCAATAATCGGCATAGAACGCACGAACGGAAACTTAGAGCTGCGAATTTCTTTGATCAAAGTAATACCACCGCTATTGTCATCCTGCCCCATGACCAAAAGATCGGTAATCAGAATATCAAACTTGCTTACTTGTAACTTCACTAAGGCATCTTTAGCGGAGTGGCAAATTTCTACTTGATGCCCCAAATCCTCCAAAATGAATTGAAGAGCTTCAGCTTGAAATTCATCATCTTCCATAATGAGTATTTTGGGCATTCTCGTTCCCTTTTTCTTGTTCGTATACAAACACCCGGCGAACGAGCGTCGGTGCTTGAACAGTGGCGTCCCTTACGGACGGAGTTAACCATCACATCGGTTTACGAACTCCTAACATTTTCTATTTCAGGTAGTTTTTATACTGCGCGAATTGCCGCTTCCGAATTCGCTACGAAGATCATCTGCAGTCACAAGCATCAATTCGTCGACGAACTCGCCTCACAAAATTGCCGGTAGCACATTGTTTTCTATGGAATTAATAGACACGCATCGCCATAAGAGTAAAAACGGTACTTCTGATCTACCGCATGCTTATAGGCTGCTTGCATGTTGTCGGTCCCCATAAGCGCGGACACCAACATAAAGAGTGTTGATTTTGGTAAATGGAAGTTTGTCATCAGCATGTCGGTCCCGCTGATATGATCACCGGGCTTGATGAAGATATCCGTTGGGCCTGTGATCGCTGAGAAACGCCCCTGCCGATCACTGCAACTTTCAAGTGTTCGCATCGCAGTCGTCCCTACAGGGATAATGCGCCCACTCGCCGCGCGCGCACCATTCAAAAGATCTGCCGTATCGCCGCTCATATGCCGCCACTCTTCGTGAAGTGAATGACGCTCAAGCTGATCGTCTTTCACAGGCGCGAATGTTCCGAGGCCGACATGGAGCGTAATGTGCCCGCAGCTCGCACCTGCTGCCTCCACCGCTGCGAGTAGCTCAGGTGTAAAGTGCAATCCCGCGGTCGGCGCAGCAACCGATCTGGCTTCTTGTCCTGCAAATACCGTCTGATAATCGGTCCGGTCTTTGCGGTCAGCGGCCCGCCGGCGCGCAATGTATGGTGGAAGCGGCATTGCACCAAATTCGTTCAGTGCGAGATCCAATGTCTCGCCGGCACAATTGAAGGACAAATCAATCTCACCGCTTCTGTGTTTTTGCAAAACACTCGCCGAGAATGTTGGCGCGATAGAGATCTCGTCGCCAACCTGTAACCGCTTCCCAGGACGCGCGAGTGCGCGCCATGTACCCTCGTTTAATCGTTCAACAAGATTGATATCGACCACGACATCTCGGCCAATTTCATCTCGGGCTGGTCGCACGCCTTTTAAGGCTGCCGGGATCACACGAGTTTCGTTGAATACGAGCACATCGCCTGCTCGCAAATATTCGGGAAGGTCTTTGATCCTGCGATCTTCAAGCGCCCCATTTCCGCGCACCACCAGCATCCTCGCACTGTCACGCGGCACAGCCGGACGGAGCGCAATTAGCTCTTCCGGCAAGTAAAAATCAAAATCTGAAAGCTGCAGTGCTTACTCCACAACCACTGGAACACTGGGTAGCTCGCAAACATCATCGACCTCGGCACCTTCAATCATCGCTCTGAAGGTCGGTCCGTCGGTTTTCATCACCAGTACTTTTGGAGCGTCTTCACCCATGTCAGCAGCGACCTGAGCGCTCATCAAAATATCAGGTTGGCGAACTGGACCGCTGTCATCATCAGGGCCAGCTTTCAGCGACTTCACAGCTGTGTAGCCAGCAATGACCCGCCCCCAAGCGGTGTAATCTCTGTCTAAGTGTGTTTTGCGACCACGCATCCAGAAAAACTGGCTATTTGCAGAATTTGGATCATTTGTGCGGGCAGTCGACACCACCCCGGCGCAATGAGGCATCCAGCTGAGCACGGTTCCTGATGTGTTCATTTCTGCCAGAAATGCCGACTGGGTTTGAATTGGGAATCCGTTCAAATAACCTTCTGTACCGCCTGAGTTCCCTCCAACCATATCGAGCGGTAGGTCAGCAGGCACACGCTCAAACTCAAACTCCCCTTCAATATCCGGGAGACCGCTGCCTCCTGGAATATCACCGCCTTGCGCCATAAATCCTCTGAGAACGCGGTGGAAAGGCGTTCCTGAATATTTGCCGGAGCGGATAATTGAGCGGAACTGCTCAACATGTTTTGGGGCTACTGCGGGAAGCGCCTCAATCATAACTTCGCCCTTCGTTGTTTGGAAAACGAAGATATTTTCTGGATCGGCTGCTCGCCAGTTTTCGGTGTCTTCTGCTGCTTCTGCAAACGAGATCGCAGGTAAGTCAAAACCTGCCGTTTCATCGGCGCTAGCCGCCATAGCCGTTAACACGGCAAATACCGTGAGAGAAATGATACGCATTACTTAAACTTCTCCAAAACCTGTTGCTTCACTCTAGCAGGCACAAAGCCTTCGATTTCACCGCCCAGCGACGCAATTTCTTTCACGAGGCGCGACGCGACAGCTTGATGTTGAACATCCGCCATTAGGAACACAGTTTCAACTTCGGAGTTCAGCACCTCATTCATTGCGGTCATCTGAAACTCATACTCAAAGTCAGATACAGCCCGCAGCCCACGCACGATTACACCTGCTCCAATTTCTTCGCAAAAGTGCATGAGAAGGCCCGTAAAGGGGCGCACTTCCAGCACCCCGACACCAGGACCGGTGAAAATTGCCGACTCCCTTTCCACCATCTCCACGCGTTCTTCCAATGAAAACAATGGCTTCTTTGCTTCGTTGATGGCAACACCCACAATCAACCGATCAACGAGCTTTAACCCGCGCCCAATGATATCAATGTGTCCATTGGTGATTGGGTCGAATGTTCCCGGATACAGCCCAACGCGTTCCATGCTTCACCTCCACGCATGTAAAAGTCTTTAGATTCCAGCGTCCCCGCCCTCAGTCGCGCCAGCTTCTTCATCGTCTTCTTCGTTTTCGACCAGACGCGCAACCGAAACCACGCGTTCTCCCTCATTTGCCCTCAGCACCCAAACGCCGCTGGTCGCCCGCCCAGCAATGCGAATTTGCTCGACGGGTGTTCGAATGATCTGACCACCGTCAGTAACGAGCATCACATCATCTGTGTCAGCCACCGGGAAGGATTGGGCGACTTTCTTGACCGGCCCGCTCTTTTTGTCTCGGCCCCATATATTCTGCGCAACCAGCCCTTTACCGCCGCGCCCCGTTACTCGGTAATCGTAAGCAGATGATCGCTTACCCATACCATCATCTGCGATGGTAAGAATGAACTGTTCAGCGGCTCCAAGTTCAGCAATTCGTTCCGTACTGATCGCCGTATCAGCGACATCTTCCGTATCGTCACCTAATTCCTCTTCTTCACCAGTTGCAGCCCTGCGCATTGCAGATGCGTGCTTCATGTATGCACGGGCCTCTTCAGAATTGACTTCAACATGACGGAGAATCCCCATCGCGATAACTTCGTCATCATCTGCCAGCCTAATACCACGGACCCCCGTTGAGTTGCGTCCTGCAAACACACGCACATCTGTTGCGCGAAAGCGGATACACTGACCAAGCGCCGTCGTGAGGAGAATATCATCTTTTTCAGAACAAATCCGAACACGAACAATCCCGTCGCCCTCGTCGAGCTTCATTGCAATCTTGCCGTTTCGGTTCACGCGAACGAAGTCAGACAGTTTGTTCCGCCGCACGTTCCCAGATCTCGTTGCGAACATGACATCAAGTTCTGCTTGCGCCTTTTCATCATCAGGCAATGGTAGAATGGAGGTGATTGTCTCATCTTGTTGCAGCGGCAGTATATTTACCATCGCCTTACCGCGCGAGTTTGGCGCACCCTGCGGCAAGCGCCAGACTTTTTGCTTATAAACCATACCGGCAGACGAGAAAAACAGAAGTTCCGTGTGCGTATTCGCTGAGAAAACACGCGTGACGAAATCATCGTCCTTCATTGACATGCCGGACCGGCCTTTGCCGCCGCGGTGTTGTGTACGGTAAGTCGACAAAGGTGTTCGCTTCACATATCCGCCATGCGTGACAGTAACGACCATATCCTCCCGTTCGATGAGGTCTTCGTCATCCATATCGACGCCGCCGAAGGCAAATTCTGAGCGCCGTGGTACCGCAAACTTGGTTTTAACTTCATCGAGTTCGGCCTTGATTATATCCATCACGCGAACACGGCTGCGAAGGATGTCCAAGTAATCTGCAATTTTCTCCGAAAGCCCTTTCGCTTCATTGCCGATCTCGTCGCGGCCAAGACCCGTCAGACGAGACAGTTGGAGCGCGAGGATCGCTCGGGCCTGCTCATCAGAAAGGTAAATTTCCTTATCGCCTTCCCAACGCGTACGCCGGTCTGCGATAAGATCCAGCAATGGCCCCATATCCATGATTGGCCAAGCCTTTGAGAGCAAGGCTTCACGAGCCGCCGCGGGGTCTGGCGCATGACGAATAATGCGGATGACTTCGTCGATATTCGCAACGGCCATTGCCAGACCGACCAACACATGCGCGCGGTCGCGAGCTTTGTTCAGCTCGAACTTCGTGCGCCGCGCAACAACTTCTTCCCGAAAAGCGAGGAAGCACTGGAGGACTTTGCGAAGCGTCATCGTTTCCGGTCGCCCGCCATTCAGCGCCAACATGTTTGCCCCGAACGAAGTCTGCAACGGTGTGAAACGATATAGCTGGTTCAGCACAACATCCGGGCTCGCATCACGCTTGAGTTCGACAACAACTCGAATGCCATTGCGATCGGATTCGTCGCGCAAATCAGAGATACCTTCGATCTTTTTCTCGCGAACGAGTTCGCCTATCTTGGCGACCATATTCGCCTTGTTCACCTGATACGGAATTTCGGTGACAATGATCGCAAATCTTCCCTGCTTGGTCTCTTCAATATCGGTGCGCGCCCGCATGATGATCGAGCCGCGCCCTTCAAGTAGCGCTTTACGTGATCCCGCATGCCCCATGATAAGGCCCCCAGTCGGAAAATCCGGACCAGGTACAATTTCTAGCAGCGCGTCATCCTCGATCAATGGATCGTCGATCATAGCAATCGTAGCATCAACCACTTCACCGAGATTATGCGGTGGAATATTCGTTGCCATCCCGACCGCAATACCGCCCGCCCCATTGACAAGCAGGTTTGGAAACTGAGCTGGCAGAACCGTCGGTTCTTGTTCCTTGCCATCATAGTTTTCCTGAAAATCGACTGTATTTTTGTCGATATCAGCGAGCAAATAATTTGCTGTCGTGGCCGTGCGCACTTCGGTATAACGCATCGCAGCTGGCGGATCGTTATCAATAGAACCAAAATTGCCCTGCCCATCGAGCAGCGGCAAACTCATCGCAAATGGCTGCGCCATTCTCACGAGCGCATCATACACTGCCGTGTCGCCGTGCGGGTGATATTTGCCGATAACGTCTCCCACGACGCGGGCCGACTTCCAATAGCCCTTGTCATGTGTGTAACCCCCGACTTGCATTGCATAGAGAATGCGCCGGTGCACAGGCTTTAGGCCATCACGGACATCCGGAAGCGCGCGAGAAACAATAACTGACATCGCGTAATCGAGATAAGAGCGTTTCAGCTCATCCTCGATCGAGATCGGATCAACGCCGTCTTCTGGCGGCGGCGCAGCAGGTGTTTCCGGGTCCTCCGGAGGTGTGTTTTCGTCACTCATGAAAGGCTCTGTATTTGACTGCCAGCGACCCGATAGAATCGCCTGATTTTTCTGTTACTTAACTAGCAGGATGCCGGGTTTGAGACAATGATTTCACGCAAGGTCATCGCTGCATTTTCAGATAAATTATCCAATAAAAACAACCCGCTCACCATTGAGGTCAAACGGGTTGTGGATTAGTCACATAAGTTACAAGATAAGCCCGGAGACACACGGCCCGGAGCAGTTATCTAGAAAGGGATTTCGTCGTCCAGATCCTGGCTGAAATCCTGCGGCGGGCCTTCCATGGCGCGCGGTCCGCCTTGATTGCCATAGGCTACCGAGTCTTGTGAATATCCACCGCTCGCGCCATTGCGGCTATCGAGCATTGTCAAATTGCCGCCATAGCCGCGAAGCACAACCTCAGTTGTGTAGCGATCATTTCCGTCCCGGTCCTGCCATTTGCGCGTTTCAAGCTGGCCTTCAATATACAGTTTGGACCCCTTCTTCACGTAAGACTGAATGACCCGTATAAGACCTTCATTAAACACGGATATGCGGTGCCACTCCGTTTTCTCACGGCGTTCGCCAGTATTTTTGTCTTTCCAATTCTCAGAGGTCGCGAGCGAAAAGCTGCAGACTTGTCCACCATTCTGGAATTGACGCACTTCCGGGTCTTGCCCGACATTCCCCACGAGAATGACTTTATTCACTGATCCAGCCATGGTTTCACCTCATCTCCGACCGTTTTGCTTTCGAATCTAATCTGCGATGTTTACTCTTGTCTGAAGCCGCGCCCTATAGGTGTTTGCAGCTTATCCACACAAAAGCAATGTTCGCCATTTGTTCTTTACCCGATATCCAAATTGTGTCAACGAAATGAGACAGAGATTCTAGACTCTCTCCGCAGCTTGTCTTTCAAATCGCCGCCATTGCATTAGGTAGTTCCCATGGCCAAACTAGAATCCCCGATTATCCGTGTCCGCGGCGCAAAAGAGCATAATCTGAAGAATGTGGATGTGGACATTCCGCGTAACGAACTCGTCGTTGTAACCGGATTGTCAGGCTCGGGAAAATCTTCTCTCGCCTTCGATACGATCTATGCGGAAGGCCAGCGGCGATATGTCGAAAGCCTTTCGGCCTACGCACGCCAGTTTCTTGAGCTGATGCAAAAGCCCGATGTTGAGAGCATTGAAGGCCTGTCGCCTGCGATCTCCATCGAGCAAAAAACCACGAGCCGAAACCCGCGCTCAACCGTCGGTACGGTAACTGAGGTCTATGACTATATGCGTCTCCTCTGGGCACGCGTTGGCACGCCTTATTCACCCGCAACGGGCCTGCCCATAGACAGTCAAACCGTCAGTCAAATGGTCGACCGTGTTATGACATTGCCTGAAAAAACGCGTCTCTACCTACTCGCACCAATTGTCCGAGGCCGAAAAGGTGAATATCGGAAGGAATTTGCAGAGCTACTTAAGAACGGTTTTCAGCGTGTGAAAGTGGACGGCGAGTTTTACGAACTCGAAGATCCTCCCAAGCTCGACAAGAAATTCAAACACGAGATTGACGTTGTCGTGGACCGCATTGTGGTGCGCGAAGGTATGGAGCAACGCCTGGCGGAAAGCTTCGAGACGGCGCTTGATCTCGCTGAAGGGATCGCAGTCGCAGAATACGCTGATTCAAAAGATGGCGAAGAAGCAGAGCGTATAGTCTTTTCTGCGAATTTTGCATGCCCAGAATCCGGCTTCACGATACCAGAAATAGAACCGCGGCTGTTCTCCTTTAACAATCCCTTTGGCGCGTGTCCGACCTGTGATGGCCTGGGCAAACAGCTGAAAGTCGATGCCGACCTTGTTGTTCCGGATGGCGATCTTGATCTTCTAAACGGCGCAATTGCCCCGTGGTCAAAATCCTCGTCACCTTATCAAACGCAAACCTTGCAAGCCCTTTCCGTTCATTACCGATTTGATCTGGAAAAACCCTGGAATAAGCTTCCTAAAAAAATCCAGCAGATCGTCCTTTTCGGAACTGGAAAGGATGAAGTGGACTTCGTCTATGATGATGGCATGCGCCGGTATGAAGTCACAAAAACTTTTGAAGGGGTTATCCCAAATCTTGAACGCCGCTTCCGCGAAACCGATAGCGCCTGGATGCGCGAAGAGATTGGAAAGTTTCAATCCTCGCAGGACTGCAAGGCGTGCGGCGGAAAACGCCTGAAGCCCGAGGCGCTCGCCGTAAAAATTGATATGACAGATATCGCAGAGGTCTCTCAGTTATCAATTCGGGACGCTGGCGATTGGTTTTCTAAAGTCCACAAAGTGCTAAACAAGCAGCAGAGTGAGATCGCAAGCCGCATTCTGAAAGAGATCAATGACCGGCTGAAATTCCTGAATGATGTCGGCCTTGACTATCTCGGCCTCGGGCGCTCCTCCGGCACGCTATCTGGCGGGGAAAGTCAGCGCATTCGGCTTGCCTCACAGATTGGCTCGGGGCTGACCGGCGTTCTCTATGTACTGGATGAACCCAGCATTGGCCTGCACCAGCGCGACAATGAACGCTTATTGGAAACGCTGAAGCATCTGCGCGATCTTGGAAACACGGTCATTGTAGTCGAGCATGACGAGGACGCCATCCTCACCGCCGATCATGTTGTCGACATGGGGCCGCGCGCAGGCGTGCATGGCGGCGAGATCGTCGCGCAAGGCACATCGGCCCAAATTACCAAAACGAAATCGAGCCTCACTGCCGCCTATCTAAACGGAGACAAAGAAATCGCGATCCCAAAGCGACGCAAAGTTGGACCAAAGCACAAAATGCTGAAAGTCACCGGCGCTCGGGGCAACAATCTAAAAAACGTCAGCGCGGAGATTCCCCTCGGCACGTTCACCTCCGTCACCGGAGTGTCTGGCGGAGGGAAGTCAACGCTGGTCATCGAAACGCTTTACAAAGCGCTTGCGCGCAAATTGAACAAAGCCACAAAGCCTCCGGCACCCTATGAGGCACTGTCCGGTTTGCAGCATCTCGATAAAGTTATCGACATTGATCAGTCCCCCATTGGGCGTACGCCGCGATCCAACCCAGCAACCTATACCGGTGCGTTCGGGCCAATCCGCGATTGGTTCACCGGGCTGCCCGAGTCGAAAGCACGCGGCTACAAACCAGGACGTTTCAGTTTTAATGTAAAGGGTGGGCGCTGCGAGGCCTGCCAGGGTGACGGTGTCATCAAGATCGAAATGCACTTTTTGCCAGATGTCTATGTCACGTGCGAGGAATGTGACGGCAAACGCTACAACCGCGAAACGCTCGACATCCTCTACAAAGGTAAGTCTATTGCAGACGTATTGGATATGACGGTCGAAGAAGCTGCGGAGTTCTTTTCCGCCGTACCAGCGATCAAATCAAAAATGGACACGCTTAACCGTGTAGGGCTTTCCTACATCAAAGTTGGCCAACAAGCCACGACGCTATCCGGCGGGGAAGCGCAGCGCGTAAAACTGGCAAAAGAACTTTCAAAGCGTGCAACGGGCCGCACACTCTATATCCTGGATGAGCCAACAACAGGATTACACTTCGACGACGTAAACAAACTTCTGGAAGTGCTGCATGAACTCGTCGACAACGGAAACACAGTTGTCGTGATTGAACACAATCTGGATGTAATAAAGACAGCCGACTGGATTATCGACCTCGGCCCTGAAGGCGGTGATGGCGGCGGAGAAATTGTCGCCGCGGGCACGCCAGAAGAGATCGTAAAGGTGAAGAAAAGTCATACCGGACACCATTTAGCTGAAACTTTCCGAAGGCAAGATGAGCGTCGCGCCGCAGCCGCCAAGCGCAATCGAGCCGGGACTAGAAAACCTGCAACCAAGAAACCAGCAGCAAAAAAAGCGCCCACGAAAAAGACAACGGCGGCGAAAAAACCAGCTTCCAAGACTCACGCAAAGAAAACTGCGAAGGCCTAAGACCATATGCTGACACTTCACTTGTTTCGCCATGGGGAAACCAATTTCAATGCGGAAGGCCGCGTCCAAGGCCAGTTCGATTCTGTTTTAACAGAAAACGGGATCGCGCAAGCGGAGGCCGCACGTCCAATCGTCGACGCTGTCCAACCGAAGGCAGCCTATACAAGTTCCAATGTCCGCGCGCGCCATACAGCAGAAATCCTGACCCACAATTTATCATTGGATCTCAATCTTCGTGAAGATTTGAAAGAAATCGCTATGGGGGAGATGGAGCAACTCCTTTATGCCGATCTTGCGCTCAGCCACGCTGAACATGTGGCAGCATTTCGTGAGAGACCCGCAGACTACAATCTTGAAGGCGCCGAAACTTTTCAGCAGGTTCAGGATCGCGGAGTCTCAGCCATCGAAGACATTATCGCCGCGGAGCAAAACGGTTCGGTCCTGATCGTTGCACATGGTGCAATCCTGAAAACAATCTTTGCGCATTATGCCGGCGTCGATTTGAACGATATTTGGACTGCACCTAGTCTGCACAATTGCTGTCACAACATATTGGAAGTTGGAACGGACGGCAGTCGGAGGGTAACTCAAAAGGCAAATATATCGACGGCCGGCACTGTTTGGGCAGGCTGATTTAGACCGCTTTCGATTTCGCCGAAGGTATTACCTTGCCTGTTTCAACTCTTGCAAATGACTCTGCGCACACAGTTTCCTCGAGATCACCAATGAAACGGTCTTCTTGCCAGAGCTCGAATGACTTTACGTGATACGCAACTGCATTGGCAGACAAAAAGTCTGCGAGCGGATTGCGAGCCACGCGTTTCAATAAGAGCTTTTCACGCCGAAGATCTTCACCGCCTGATGCGAGCAAAATACCGCCAATTGGGTCGGTTGAGTTGGTGAGGCGTGAGACTTCGTGTTCTGTAAGGTCAGCAAGATTCAGCAAGCATTTCGCTGCAAGTATCGGCTCGCTGCCGCCAACGTGCAACGTTGAGATACGCTCTATCAGTTGGCCGCGGTTCAAAACGGTCTGTAAGTGCACATTAGCAACGACAGCTTGCCCGCTTAGCCGTTGCAGGAAACGGGTGGTAGAGCCCTCAAGCTCAAGATAATCGTTAATGGCTGATGACGTCATTCATCGTACTCCAAGAACATCAGGTGAGGGTATAGCATCGAAATTCATAGGGTGCGGGGCTGCGACCAATCGCTGCTAGTCTAAGCGCGGCTGGGCCGATGGCGTTCATAAATCTCAACACTCACCGATTGTAGCGCGAGCATTAACAGCCAAAAAGTCACCGCCACAAGAATGCTCGCGATCGCTAGCCCGCCTGTCGCAGAGCTTGCCGCTGTAGGCAAAAGCATAATCGAAATAGACCATAGCAATGCGAATGGGAGCAGCGTGAGCAAGCCAACCCACATCAGGAACATACTCTGTGTTCTTGTCCAATTAAAAGCTTCCATTGCCACAATGCGTTGTTCAGCAACACTCGCAGCTGCGTAGGCACGCCCGCGCATGAAAAAAGCAAGAAAACCTGCCAACCCAGAGGCAAAAACCAACACACAAAGGGCAAACAGGGGGTGAGATTGAAACGCTTCGAAAGACGCTGTCAACTCTTCCTGGGTTGGCTCGGCCGACTCAAAATCAAAACTCACCAGCGCCCAGAGAGCCATTGTCGCCATGATCAAGGGCAGCAAGATTATCACGCCACCAAAAATCAGGATGATCATGAATAGGACGAACGACGTCGCATAGCGCAATTCTGTGCGTACGGGCGCGTAGTTCTCAGCACCGGTCATCTCTCGCAAAACGGCAACTTCCCATATGACGAGCAAGACAACGCTCAGCAGCAGAGTGTTTGCTCTCGCGGTTTCCGGAAAACCTGCGTGCCATGCATAAATTGCACCTGCGGAACTTGCGATAAACAGAAGCGCGAAAGGCCAGCCAGAATGAGCATGGACCCGCATCCGTTTCCAAACCGCCGCGACCACCCTGGTCGCCCCTGAGAACTTCTTGAACATGCACTAACACCTAGCCATCGCCGTCGACCTTGACCAGAGCGCCTCAGCGCCGCATCTGTCACCCCATGAGCGATATCAAACCAATTCACATTATCGGCGGCGGAATGGCCGGATCTGAGGCCGCATGGCAAGCGGTGAATATGGGCGTACCTGTGGTCCTGCATGAGATGCGAGGCGTGAAAACAACCGACGCTCACCAGACGGATTTGCTTGCCGAGCTGGTGTGTTCGAATTCGTTTCGTTCTGATGATCATTCAGGGAATGCCGTCGGTGTTTTGCATGAAGAAATGCGCCGATTAGGCTCAATTCAGATGGCAAAAGCTGCGCTGCATCAAGTCCCAGCAGGATCTGCGCTCGCGGTGGACAGAGATGGGTTCGCCGAGGCTGTGACTGATGAACTGTCAAAACATCCGCTCGTCACAATCATCCGCGAAGAAGTCAGCTGTATTCCACCGGATGACTGGGATAGTACTATCGTCGCAACCGGACCACTGACATCCGCCGCACTCGCTGACGCAATTCGCGCGCACACGGGCGAGGAAGATCTCGCTTTCTTCGATGCCATTGCGCCGATCATCCATTACGACTCCATCAACTTCGGTGTCGCCTGGAAGCAGTCGCGCTACGATAAACCAGGCCCCTCCGGAGAGACGAACGCCTACATTAACTGTCCGATGGATGAAGCTCAGTACAACGCCTTTATCGACGCGTTGATTGCGGGCGAAAAAACCGAGTTCAAGGACTGGGAAAAGGATACGCCCTATTTCGAGGCCTGTCTTCCAATCGAAGTTATGGCAGAGCGCGGACGAGAGACCCTTCGCTACGGCCCCATGAAACCTGTTGGCCTTACAAATCCGAACAATCCGGATGTTAAATGTCATGCCATTGTACAGCTACGACAGGACAATGCCCTTGGCACGCTTTGGAACATGGTCGGCTTTCAGACCAAACTAAAGTACGGCGCGCAAACAGATATTTTTCGGATGATCCCTGGATTGGAAAGCGCACAGTTTGCGCGTCTTGGCGGCATACACCGAAACACATTTTTGAACTCGCCAAAATTACTGGACGAGCAACTGCGCATGAAATCCATGCCGCGTCTGCGCTTTGCCGGGCAAGTGACCGGCGTGGAGGGGTATGTTGAAAGTGCGGCCATGGGATTGCTCGCCGGGCGGTTTGCGGCCGCTGAGCGCCTGGGCCTTTCGCTTGACCCGCCGCCGCCAACGACCGCGCTGGGGGCGCTTATTGGCCATATCACCGGCGGGCATCTGGAAGGAAAACAGACCTTCCAGCCAATGAACATTAATTTCGGCCTCTTTCCTCCGCCAGACGAGGGTACAGTCGAGACAAAAGATGAAAACGGCAAGCGACTGCGCGGCAAAGCCAAAGGTCGCGCAAAGAAAGCCGCGCAAGCAGCTCGCGCGCTAAGAGATATTGAGAGTTGGGCAGCGCAAGCGAGCGAGCGCATAGCCGCTGAATAGAGGAAAACACAATGGCCTTACTTGATACTCCCATTTGCGACTTTGGTTGGAAAGCACCGGATTTCGTCTTGAAAGACCCAACTGGCAATTCCTTCACGATGAAAGAACATTTGGGCGATAAAGGCTTGCTCGTGATGTTCATCTGCAACCATTGCCCTTATGTGATCGCTGTGGCGGAGCGCCTTGCAGAAGATACAAAAGACCTGATGATGGACGGCATCAACGTACTCGCCATCATGTCTAATGACTACGCAGACTATCCGGCTGATAGCCCGGCAAATATGGTAAAATTTGCAGAGCAATACGGCTTTCGGTTCCCGTATCTCGTTGATGAGGATCAATCCGTCGCCAAA
Organism: Hyphomonadaceae bacterium; assembly: GCA_965263325.1. Taxonomy (GTDB): domain Bacteria; phylum Pseudomonadota; class Alphaproteobacteria; order Caulobacterales; family Hyphomonadaceae; genus CBDHGY01. Next base: position 1,176,501 of record CBDHGY010000002.1, read on the forward strand.
GCCTATGGCGCAGTCTGCACACCGGATTTCTTTGGCCTAAACGCCCAAGGGGAACTTCAATATCGAGGCCGCCTCGATGACGCGCGAATGAGTGACGCGCCTGAGCGCACCCGCGAACTCGTGAACGCGATGAAGACAATTGCAGAAACCGGCGAAGGACCGCGCGAGCAGCAGCCATCCATGGGTTGCTCAATCAAGTGGCGGTGAATGTCTTTTTCGGATGAATACCGTCTACATAGCCCATAAAGGGCGGGTGGATGGAATAGCCGAGCAGTTCCTGAGCGCGGGGCGGTAAAGACTTAGCAATGTCCGGCGGAACCGCCAGCACCATGTTCTCAAGCTGCCGCATGAAACCGGCGCAGTATTGCGGAGTTATAATGGTGCGCGGCGCATCTGATGTGTTCGCGCCGCCGCGGTGGTAGAGCGTGCCTTTAGCAAGACCAAGTGAGCCAGCTGGCATAACCATCTTTACGGCGTCGGGGCGATAAGCCGGATCATCGTTCACATCCCGAACGGTTTTATCATCGAACACCCCCATGATACCGCCCTCTATAGGGCTCTCCTGACCCCACAGATGGCTTCCTGGAATAAGCTCTGTTGCGCCGTTTTCTTCCGTCACATCCGAGATCGCCCAAAACGCGCTGAGCCCGGTCGTTTTGCGCGGGCGCTCAACGCCGCAGCTATCATCAAAATGCCAGGGCTGAACTGTTTCTCCGGGATGTAATTTGATCGCAAGCATCGCAGACAACAAGCAAGATTTTCCAAGCTCGGCTTCTGCAAATGCCAGTGCGAGTGGGTGGATCATGAGGTCCACAAACACTGGAGATTTTGCTGCCATGGCATATACGCGGTTTGATTTCAGACCTTCAAAATCGTTTCGCCCGCGCAAATCCACGTCTAAATATGGCGCGAGCGCCGTACGCGCGTCCTGCAATTCATTTTCAGACAATACGTTCTCGAAAATGATAAAGCCTTGTTCGTCGAATTCAGCTTTTGCATCTGCGAAAGCACGATCCCCGAGCCAGGGTGCAAGGTCGGCTTCTGGCATAAAGGCAGTGTCTGGCATCTGCATGTCCTCCCGATATGTTGGAAAGACTACCGGGATTGCCCAAGGGAAGTCGAGACACGTTAGACCCGCCCAGTCATCACGGTTCGAAGCACCCGCCAGCGCTTCTTTAGTGCGCTGGGCTCCTTCTTTCCTTTGATATAGGCCCGCGCGAGCACACAATGTGCTGCTGCGGGGCGCAGTGTAACAGGGATTTGGAACCGATCGAGCGGTGGTACATGATGGTCGTGATTGAGCGGAAGCCGCCGGGCCATTGAAAATATCGTTCCCAGGCGTTGAGCGGGCTCTTTCCAGGCTGCCGCTTCTTGTTGGTCAAGTAATTCACAGGCAAGGAGCATTAATCGCCCCTCAGGCTCTATAGAGCGATCCTGCGCCTCAAAAGCCACCTCATATCCATCAATGAGCTCAGACAGGCGATCCAGTGGTAACATGACCTGAGCGACAGCGCGCACCACATCATGTTGGCGGGGTGCAAGCCCTTTTGCAATTTCATCCAGTGCATCTCGCCACCATTGGAAGCGAATTGCTCCCAACCCCGGTTCCGTCACGACTGTACGCACCCGCGCAAGTTCATACACAAAAGCATACAGCGCAATCAGCTGTCGGCGCTCAGATTCTGCTGCATAACGCGACGACAACCAACGATCTTCGTCTATGCGTTTCACCCGCGTATCGATTGCCTCCCATTGATCCGGGGACAGGATAGTGGCACTGACGGTCATCTGCCCCATATAGGGGTTATGGGGCGCTAAGTCCCTCCACAAATTCAACTATCTGCACGGAGCGACTTCATGGCTTTCGACCTTCCTGACCTGCCTTATGGCCGCAGTGATCTGGCCCCTCACATTTCTGAGGAAACGATCAATTTCCACTACGGGAAACACCATCAGGCCTATGTGAACAATCTCAACAAAATGACTGAAGGCACCGACCTTGAGACCGCGTCCCTGGAAGACGTTATCCGCGCCGCTGACGATGACAGCTCGAAAGCTGGCCTTTTCAATAATGCCGCTCAAGTGTGGAACCACACGTTTTACTGGCACTCGATGAAGCCGGGCGGCGGCGGCGAGCCGCATGGCGCTATCGCTGACAAGATCAAAGAAGACTTCGGATCATACGAAGAATTCGCTACGCAGTTTAAGGCAGCCGGCGGCGGCCAATTCGGCTCAGGGTGGGCTTGGCTTGTGCTGAAAGGCGGCAAGCTGGAGATTATGAAAACTCCAAATGCTGAGACACCTGTTACAGATAAGGCTTGCACGCCTCTGCTGACCATGGATGTCTGGGAGCATGCGTATTACCTAGATTATCAGAATTCTCGCCCGAACTATATGGCGTCTTTCCTCGATAATCTGGTGAATTGGGATTTTGCGAACCAGAATCTCGCCGACGCTTCATAGCTGGCCGCACGCAGTAGAGATTTCTTGATCCAGTAATCAAGACAGACAGTGAAGGCCGCGGCCGACGCACTCAACTCGAACTTTACTTAAGAGCCCGGCTAAGTTTGCCGGGCTTTTTTTATTCGGATGCAAAATATGCGTCGAATTCTTGTCGCGAGATTAGTTCGTCGCTGTTCATATCGGCGTCTAGCTTGAACAAACGATCGTAATCGGCGAACGATATTGTTGGAGTAGAGCCATCTACATCCCGGAAACAGGCTCTGAGTTCTGGATGCTGCGGCGCGTACGTATTCGAGAGCTCGGCATACTCTTCGATACTGCAGTGTGAAGACACCAACCCATCTTCCGACGGGCTTAGCTTTGCAAACTCTGCTCTATTGAATTGCCGTGCCTCATAGGATGTGATCAGCCCATCCCCATTGAGATCATAGCGAAGAAACCGCTGCTCATGGCGTTGCTTACGATCGCTTTCTTGAGCAGCGCGAACATCCTCCACTGCCGGTTCCAGGGGGGCGGGTGGAGGCGAAGTGCCCGCACATGCCGAAGCCATAATAGCGATTGCTGCGATGCATATACTTCCGCGCATCTTCTTCTCTCCCTTAGTCTTTTAAGCATCCAAGAAAATACCATCGGTTTAAGGCCGCTAGATGGCAAATCGTTAGAAGCACTCAGCAACACGTGCGAGCCAGCGTTTCACCTCTTCACCGGGTTCATCGAGGGATTTACCGTGTCGCACTACGACAAGATCTTTCTGCGGCACAACAATCGTGAATTGGCCTTCATAACCATTTGCAGAGAAACTCCCCGGCCCGCATAGGCCGAGCCACCAATGCGCCCCGTAAGCGAGGTCTTCGCACCCCTCCGGTTGTGGTGTCGGTGTTCGCGCATAATCGACCCAACCTTCGGGCAATATGCGCTTCCCATCCCAAACGCCGTCTCTGAGGTAGAGGTAACCAAACCGCGCAAAATCGCGCGCCGTGCAATAACAGAATGACGATCCGATAAATGTTCCTGTAGAATCGAATTTCGGAAGTGGTGAACGCATACCAATGGGAACAAACAATTCATCGAACATAAAAGTTCGAAACGCATCGCCTGATTTACCCAGCACGCGCGAGGCGATCTGAGACACGATATTGGAGGTGCCGCTCGAATAGAGCCAATGCGTATCCGGGGCGTGCTCTAGAGGGCGATTGATTGCATAGCCAGCGACATTCTCTGAGCCTTCGCCGAACAACATTTCAATCACGTGAGAGACGCCCGCGTCCACATAGTCTTCATTCCAACTAAGGCCGCTCGACATACGCAGCAAATGATCAAGAGTTATCTCGCGGCGTGGATCATCTGCAGACTGCCATTCTGGGACGTCAGCGGGTGCATGAACATCGAGCTTGCTATCTCGCACGAGAATGCCAATTAGCGCCTGCGTTATGGACTTTGCTTTGGACCATGACGGATAGGTGTCGCCCGCCAGATAACCGTCATTGTATCGTTCACAGACGATTGCGCCGCCCTGAACGACTAGTAACGCATGCGTTTCACCCATGGATACTGGATTAGAGAATGCAAGATCTAGTAACTTGTTCAGCTCTGCCGCATCAACGCTTTCGGATAAGTCCGCCTCCGGCCAGCGCTCGGTTGGCCAAGGCATATTTTCAGGATGCTTGGGAAGGATAGGAAGATCAGCCATCCCATATCCTAAGGCTCAACGCGAAAAGCGCAAAGAAAAAGCCCGGCATTTCCGCCGGGCTTCTTAAATCAAAACTGATGGAAAGCTCTAAGCTTCTTCCATCTCCATTTCGGCTTCGTGACGCGCGCGGTCTTCTGCGCCTTTCGCGTCTTCGTCGCGGTCGACGAGTTCAATAACCGCCATCGGCGCATTGTCACCATAGCGGTAGCCAGCTTTGAGAACGCGCGTATAGCCACCATTGCGATCTGCGTAACGATCACCCATTACCTCAAACAGCTTCTTTACCGCGTCTTTGTCACGAATCCGAGCGATCGCGCGGCGGCGAGACGCAAGATCACCTTTCTTCGCCAGCGTGACCAGCTTGTCCATGATTGGCTTCATCTCTTTTGCTTTTGGCAGCGTTGTGACGATCTGCTCGTGCTTGATGAGGGAAGCAGCCATATTCGCGAACATCGCTTTGCGGTGCGATGAGGTGCGGTTCAGTTTGCGGTGTGCAATGCCGTGGCGCATGGGTTTTCTCCGATGGGCGCTTTGCCCCGTTTAGATCCTACAAATGGTCGTCGTACTTTTTTGCGAGACCTTCAATATCCTCAGGTGGCCAATCCGGTACTTCCATGCCGAGATGCAAGCCCATACCTGCCAGAACTTCCTTGATCTCGTTGAGAGACTTCCGGCCGAAGTTTGGCGTGCGAAGCATCTCTGCCTCAGATTTCTGGATAAGGTCCCCGATATAGACTATATTATCATTCTTCAGGCAGTTGGCTGAGCGAACCGAAAGCTCGAGCTCGTCAACTTTCTTAAGAAGGACCGGGTTGAAGCCGAGATCCTGATCATCGCTTGAAGAGCTATCTTCGACAACTGGCTCTTCGAAGGTGATGAAGAGCTGGAGCTGATCCTGAAGAATGCGCGCCGCGTAGGCCACTGCATCTTCCGGCGTAACCGAACCGTCTGTCTCAACGTTCAGTGTCAGCTTATCGTAATCAAGAACTTGGCCTTCGCGGGTGTCCTCAACAACGTAACCGACGCGGCGAACTGGCGAGTAAATCGCATCAACTGGGATATGACCAATCGCTGCATCTTCCGCACGGTTCTGGACAGCTGGCACGTAGCCTTTGCCGGATGAAACGGTGAATTCCATACGAACGTCAGCGCCATCATCCAGATGGCAAAGGACGAGATTCGGGTTCAGGATTTTCGCATCGCCCGGCGTGTCAATCTGACCGGCCTTAACCGGACCGGGACCGGACGCTTTCAGCACCATGCGCTTCTCGCCTTCCGAGATCATCTCAATCGCGACCTGCTTCAGATTCAAAACGATATTTGTGACGTCCTCACGAACACCTGGAATGGAAGAAAACTCGTGAACCACACCGTCAATCTGTACTGACGTGATGGCTGCTCCCTGAAGCGAAGACAGGAGAACCCTGCGAAGCGAGTTACCAAGAGTTGTTCCGAAACCGCGCTCAAGCGGCTCGATCACAAGCTTGGCTTTCCGACGTGGGTCAGCGCCTGGCTCTATAACCGGACGGTTTGGACGGATCAGTTCTTTCCAGTTCTTATCGTTGACTGGTGCGGTGGCGATATCGGACATGCGGCCCGTGCCTCCCTTTGTGTGTGATTGAAAACCGTTAGCTAAAAACTTCTTCTATACGCGGCGACGCTTAGGTGGGCGGCAGCCATTGTGCGGGATTGGTGTGCAATCACGGATCGATGTGATTGTAATTCCAATCGCTTGCAGCGCGCGAAGAGCTGATTCTCGTCCTGACCCCGGGCCGCGAACATTTACTTCCAATGTCTGGATGCCATGCTCTTGAGCTTTTTTTCCGGCGTCTTCCGCAGCGACCTGAGCCGCATAAGGGGTCGACTTTCGAGACCCTTTAAAACCCATCGCTCCAGCTGAGGACCAGGATATTGCATTTCCCTGAGCATCGGAAATCGTGATCATCGTATTGTTGAATGATGAGTTCACGTGAGCAATGCCAGAGGTGATATTTTTTCGTTCGCGCTTGCGAACACGAGATGCATCGCGGGCCATATCAGTTTCCTATTTTTTCTTACCAGCAATCGGTTTTGCTGGGCCTTTGCGGGTACGCGCATTCGTGTGCGTGCGCTGACCGCGAACAGGAAGCTTACGGCGGTGACGGAGTCCGCGGTAACAACCAAGGTCCATAAGGCGTTTGATGTTCATGGAAACTTCACGGCGCAAATCACCTTCAACAAGGTAATCAGCGTCGATTGTTTCACGGATCTGGATGACTTCTGCATCCGACAGGTCTGCAACGCGGCGCGCTGGCTCAATGCCGACCTTTTCTGTAATTTCTTTCGCCATCGCCGGCCCAATGCCGTGAATGTAGCGCAGCGCGATTTCCACGCGCTTGTTTGTGGGTATGTTTACACCTGCTATGCGAGCCACGGGGCTTTGCTCCTTACCATGCCGAAAAGCGCTGCATCTCGCGATGGCTATTTTGCCCCGCGCCCACAACGCTCGCTTCTTTACGAATTGCCGGGGTTTAGGCCTTCAAAAGCCCTGCGTCAATAAGAGATTTCGCAATTTCTGCGGTTTGTTTGGCTTTAGACACAACCTCTTGAGATAGCGGTGGAAAACCTACCTGATTAGGCGGCTTATGACGTGCCTGGATCAACGTCTGCAGGCACTGGCCCCAGAACTTTATCGATGGCGTTCGCAACCTCGTCGATACTTGCCATACCGTTCACTTCAGTGAGCTTGCCTTGCTCAGCGTAAACAGGAACGAGCGGAGCCGTATCCGCATTGTACTTGGCAAGCCGCGTCTTGAACGTTTCGGGGTTGTCGTCCTTTCGGCCTTCTTCCTCAAAGCGTTTCGTGATGCGGTTCACCAGCGCGTCCTCATCCACCATAATGCGAATGACTTTGTCGACTTTTGACCCCCGGCGCTCCAGCAACTCATCAAGCGCTTCAGCCTGACCGATTGTCCGCGGAAATCCGTCAAAAATGAACCCCGGTGCGTTTTCATGCAGGGTAAGCTGCTCATCGATTAGGCTAATAACGATACCATCCGTCACAAGGCCGCCTTCATCCATAATCTTTGCGACGCTTTTTCCAAGCTCAGTACCGGATGCCCGCGCTGCTCGTAACATGTCGCCTGTTGATAGCTGGATGTAGCCGCGCTCCGAAACCAGGCGTTTGGCCTGCGTGCCTTTACCTGCCGCTGGCGGTCCAAAAAGGATCAGGTTCACTTCTTGCGCCCTCCCAGTTTCGACTTCTTGATCAAGTTCTCATATTGATGCGCGACCAGATGCGACTGGATTTGTGTGACGGTGTCAATAGTTACCGACACGATAATCAAGAGCGACATTCCGTTGAAAAAGGACGGAATTTGCTGGGAATACTCTAACCTTAATATCTCAGGCAAGACACAGACGAATACCAAATATGCCGTGCCGATGACGGTCAGGCGGGTCAATACGTAGTCGAGGTATTCAGCGGTATTCTTGCCCGGACGTATGCCAGGAATAAAGCCGCCATATTTGCGAAGATTGTCTGCCGTCTCCTCCGGATTGAAAACAATCGACGTGTAGAAGAACGTAAAGAAGGCAATCAATACACCATAAAGAATAATATAACCCGGCGTATTTTGCCCCACATAAGAGACCAAAGTCTGCAAGAAACCGCCGCCCGCTGCGCCGGCCGCAACAGCGCCATCTGCACCCGCTTGAGTTGCCGCATCCGCCACAGCAGCCGCGCCGCCGCCTGTGATGTTGAGCAAAGTGAGCGGTAAACCGACGATCGCAATCGCGAAGATTGGCGGGATCACACCAGACACGTTGAGCTTCATTGGCAAGAAGGAGGACTGACCTTGAGCTCCAGCCTGATTGGCCGCTTGACGTTTGGGATACTGGATTAACAATCGCCGCTGTGCGCGCTCAATAAACACGATAAACAAGATCAGCGCTGCCATCATGATCAGGAACAAGAAGATGAAGGTGATGTTGGCAGACGTTTCGTTCGCACTCCTGAGCGCCTGGATCATTGCAGTTGGCAGCTCAGCCACAATCCCTGCGAAGATGATGAGCGAAATTCCGTTCCCTACGCCGCGGGCCGTGACCTGCTCACCGAGCCACATCAGGAACATAGTACCACCCGTAAGCGACACGACAGACGACAAAATGAAGAAGCCGTAGCCAATCGAGTCCAGTTTGAAATTCGCAAGACCGAAAGATATTCCGAGGCTCTGAACGATGGCGAAAAGCAAGGTCAGGTACCGGGTGTACTGATTGATTTGTTTCCGCCCGGACTCGCCCTCTTTCTTCAGCTTTTCCAGAGCTGGGGACGCCGATGTCATCATCTGAATGATGATCGATGCGGTAATGTAAGGCATCACATTAAGCGCAAAAATTCCCATACGCTCAAGCGCGCCGCCGCCGAGCACGTTCCATGTCCCGAGAATGCCGCCCTGCTGGGATTGGAAGAACTGTGCGTATTGATCCGGATTAATGCCGGGCACAGGAAGGAATGTACCGATCCTGTAAATGACGAGAATAAACAGCGTAAACAGGATACGCTTTTGGAGATCTTTCGCTTTGCCGAAGGAGCCGAGCCCCGCTCCGCGCGCCATTTGCTGGGATGCTGTCGCCACGAAGGCTCCTCCTCATACTTACTCTCAAACCCAAACCGCCACCAAGATCGGTGGCGGAAGGTGATTTGTGAAGGGGTGGTGCGTTTTTTTACGCGTCAGCTGTTGCAGCTTTGCCCGTCACAGTTACGTTCCCGCCTGCTTTTTCAACAGCTTCAATTGCAGCTTTCGATGCGCCCGTCACGGTAATTTTTGCATTCTTAGGTGCGTCACCTTTTGCAAGTAGGCGCACACCGTCGCGAATACGGCGAACGAGGCCCGCTTCAACCAGCGTTTCTTCAGTGATATTGGACGCATCCAGCTTCCCAGCGTCAATCGCTTTTGCAACGCGGCCAATATTGACCTCAGTATAGTCCTTGCGATTTCGTGAGGTGAACCCACGCTTTGGCAAACGCATATAGATCGGCATCTGCCCGCCTTCAAAGCCATTCAGCGCCACACCCGAACGAGACTTCTGGCCCTTAACGCCGCGTCCGCCCGTTTTGCCCTTACCGGACCCTACACCGCGGCCAATGCGCTTACGCTGCTTAGTAGAACCTGGGGCTGGTTTTAGTTCGTTGAGTTTCATATCTCAGTCTCCAGCACGGAAATGGCCGCGCGGTTTTCTCTAATCTTCTACAATTTCGACCATGTGAGCGACTTTATTGATCATGCCGCGCACAGCTGGCGTATCTTCCAGAGTGCGTGTGCGACCAACTTTATTCAGGCCGAGGCCAACCAGCGTATCACGCTGAGTTTGCTTGCGGCGAATCGGGCTGCCAGTTTGACGGACGGTGATGGTTTTCTTGGCCATGTCGTATCTGCCTTCTTATCCCTTAAGACGTCGCTTCTGCCATGCCGGCTTCAGACGCACCGTCTGCGCGGCGACCAACAACATCCTGAACTTTCATACCACGCTTTGATGCAACAGAACGTGGGCTTGCCTGCTCTTTTAGTGCATCGAATGTGGCGCGAACCATATTGTACGGGTTGGACGAACCAATCGACTTGCCGACAACATCCTGCACGCCGAGTACTTCCATAACCGCGCGCATCGGACCACCCGCGATCACACCAGTCCCAGGAGGCGCTGCGCGAAGCACGACCTTACCTGCACCGTGACGACCTTTGCCATCATGGTGAAGTGTACGGCCTTCACGAAGCGGCACGCGAACCATGTTGCGCTTGGCTTCTTCGGTTGCTTTGCGGATCGCCTCAGGCACCTCGCGGGCTTTACCTTTACCAAATCCCGCGCGGCCTTTTTGGTCACCGACAACAACCAGAGCTGCAAAACCGAAATTCTTACCGCCCTTCACTGTTTTCGCGACACGGTTGATGCCAACCAGCTTGTCGATCAGATCGCTCTGCTCTTCATCGCGATCCCGGCGACGTCCGCGTCCTCTGCCTTTTTCTTCAGCCATCCTGAATCTCCTAGAACTTCAGACCGCCCTCGCGGGCAGCATCTGCCAGAGCTTTCACCCGGCCATGGAACAAATAACCGCCGCGATCAAAAACGACGTCTTCAACGCCAGCTTTTTTCGCGCGCTCTGCAAGCATCTTCCCAACCTCTGCAGCAGCAGACGTGTTGCCGCCTTTAGAGTTTTTGCGAAAGTCTGTTTCCAGCGTTGAAGCGGATGCGAGTGTCACACCCTTTTCATCATCGATGATCTGGGCGGAGATGTTTTTATGCGAGCGTGCAACTGACAGGCGCGGCCGGCCATTCGCCAGCTTTTTGAGGCGCGTACGTGTGCGCTGAGCGCGGCGCTGCATTTTTTGACGAGCGGTTTTCATTACTTCTTCTTGCCTTCTTTGCGGCGGACATATTCGCCCTGATAGCGAACACCCTTGCCTTTATACGGCTCCGGCTTGCGATATTTACGGATCTCTGCAGCTACCTGACCGACAACCTGCTTGTCAGCGCCAGAGACGAGGATCTCTGTGGGCTTTTCACATTTGATCTCAATGCCTTCAGGAGCCTTGTAGACCACATCATGGCTGAAGCCCAGAGAGAGCTTGAGGTCCTTGCCCTGCATTTGCGCGCGGTAACCAACGCCGTGCAGTTCAAGGCGCCGTGAGTACCCTTCGGTGACGCCAGTGATCATGTTAGCTGCACGCGCACGGGACGTTCCCCACTGAGCGCGCGCCGAGCCATCAAGTGCCTGAGCATAGGTGATCTTCTTTTTACCCTTAGCCTCGATATCTGCGAGCTTTTCTTCTGCGGCTTTGTGCAGATCTGCGCGCGGCTTTAAGACCAATTCGTTATCGTTGAGCTCTGGCGTGATCAGATCAGATACAACAAGGGTTTGGGTACCTTTCGGCCCCTTGGCTTCGATCGTTTGACCCTTCACTGATACCGTCGCACCTGACGGAACCGGAATGGGGAGCCTACCAATACGTGACATCAGTGTTTCTCCAATATTCCCTTAGAAGACCCGGCAAAGAATTTCGCCGCCGACATTCGCCGTACGCGCCGCATGATCAGACATCACACCGCGAGAGGTGGACAGGATCGAAATGCCAAGGCCGTTACGAATGAGCGGGATATCCTGCGCGGAAGAATATACGCGGCGACCAGGCTTGGACACACGCGCAACTTCCTGAATGACAGGAGCGCCTTCATAATATTTCAGTTCGATTTCAAGCTCTTTAAAGCCATCTTTCTCGACTTCGGTGAAGCCGCGAATGTAACCTTCTTCGAGAAGCACATCGAGCACGCGGGCGCGCAGTTTCGATGCTGGGGTTACAACCGCGCTGCGGCCGCGCATCTGCGCGTTCCGGATGCGTGTGAGCATATCGCCGAGGGGATCACTAATGTTCATGTTAATTCGCCTCCTCTACCAGCTCGATTTCACCAGACCGGGGATCATACCCTGGTTGCCCAGCTCGCGCAGGGCGATCCGAGACATCTTCATTTTGCGATAATAACCGCGCGGACGCCCGGACACTTCGCAGCGATTACGCACACGGGTCGGCGCGGAGTTCCGCGGCATCTCGGCAAGCTTCAGGCGAGCCTTGAAACGCTCTTCCGGTGGCAGGCTCTCATCGAGAGCAGCCGCCTTCAAACGTTCGCGTTTAGCGGCATAACGCTCTGCCAGCTTCCGGCGTTTTTCGTTACGTGCAATTGCGCTTTTCTTGGCCATATTGGTTCCTTCGCGCCCCTAGTTTCTGAACGGGAAGCCGCACTCAGTGAGCAACGCCTTCGCCTCTTCATCTGTTTTCGCCGTGGTGCAGACAATGATGTCCATACCGCGAATGTCTTCCACCTGATCGTAATTGATCTCCGGGAAGACAATGTGTTCCTTCACGCCCATGGCAAAGTTGCCACGGCCATCAAAACTCTTACCGTTCAGCCCGCGGAAATCCTTCACGCGCGGCAGCGCAATCGTGGTCAAACGATCGAGAAATTCGTACATACGATCGCGGCGAAGCGTAACCTTCGCACCAATCGTCATACCTTCGCGAAGCTTAAAGCCCGCAATCGACTTACGTGCCTTGGTCGCGACAGGCTTTTGACCTGCAATACGCTCAAGCTCAGCAAGTGCGTTTTTGATCTTCTTGGAGTCGGACACGGCTTCGCCGACACCCATATTGATCACAACTTTGTCCAGCTTTGGCATCTGCATTGGATTGCCGTACTTGAACGTCTCTTGCATCTTGGGCGCAATTTGCTCGCGATACTTTTTCTTCAGGCGAGGCTCATAATCAGACATCGATCGACTCTCCCGAACGTTTGGCATAGCGGGTCTTGCGGCCATGCTCGTCAATCTTGAAACCCACACGGGTCGGCTTGCCGTCGCGCGGATCTGCGTGCGCAACGTTTGAAATATTAATCGGTGCCTCGAATGGGCGGATGCCACCTTCGGGGTCTGCCTGTGAAGGCTTGACGTGCCGCTTGCGCACATTCACCCCCTGAACGACGACCTTCACATCAGTCTTCTTGTCGCTCTCTTTCGGGTTGATGATACGCAACACATTGCCGGTCATACCCTTGTCGCGTCCGGTGAGGACGACAACTTTGTCACCGCGTTTGATCTTAGCAGCCATAACTACAAAACCTCCGGCGCGAGCGAGATAATTTTCATGTGGTTCTTTGCGCGCAGTTCACGTGGAACTGGTCCAAAGATACGCGTTCCGAGCGGCTCACCATTATTATTGATGATCACCGCAGCGTTGGTATCAAACCGAATAACCGAACCGTCCGCGCGCTTGATGTCTTTCGCAACCCGCACGACCACGGCCTTGCGCACTTCGCCCTTTTTTACGCGGCCCGTTGGGATCGCTTCCTTGATCGACACAACAATCGTGTCTCCTACGGACGCATATCGGCGACCAGCACCGCCCAGCACCTTGATGCACTGGACGCGGCGCGCGCCGGAATTGTCAGCGACCCGCAGATTTGACTGCATCTGGATCATTAGTCAGCGCCTCCGGTCATCAGTTCCCAGCGCTTGAGCTTGGACTTTGGCGGGCATTCAATAATGCTAACCTTGTCGCCCAACTTGGCTGAGTTTGTTTCATCATGCGCATGGTAACGCTTTGTACGACGAACTGTTTTCTTCAGAAGCGGGTGCAGAAAGCGGCGCTCGACCAGCACAATTGCCGTCTTATCCTGCTTTGTTGAAACAACCGTTCCTGTCATTACGCGCTTAGGCATCTTTTATTATCTCCTTTTACGCGCTGGCTGCGGCGCGTTTGCGCTCAGCCATAATTGTTTTGATGCGAGCAATATCGCGGCGAACCACGCGAATACGCGCAGCTTTTTCAAGCGTTCCCGTTGCTTGTTGAAAGCGCAGGTTGAACTGTTCTTTCTTCAGCTTGGTTAGCTCTTCCTTGAGCTTGCCATCATCCATTCCCTGGATGAGCTTACGGCGCTCAGCTACTTTTTCCTTAGCCATGACTAGATCCCCTCAATACGCTTGACGATCTTGCACTTCACAGGAAGCTTGGCAGCACCCAGGCGAAGCGCTTCACGGGCGATCTCTTCGCTGACGCCATCAATCTCGAACAGGATGCGGCCTGGCGCGACACGCGCTGCCCAGTAATCAACTGAGCCTTTACCTTTACCCATCCGAACTTCGATTGGCTTTGAAGACACAGGAAGATCCGGGAATACGCGGATCCATACTTTACCCTGACGCTTCATCTGGCGCGTAATCGCACGGCGGGTTGCTTCGATCTGGCGAGCGGTAACACGCTGCGGCTGAAGCGCTTTCAATCCATAAGTTCCGAATGCCAAAGAGTAACCACCCTTTGAGTTGCCGTGGATCTTGCCTTTGAAGGCTTTACGATACTTGGTGCGTTTTGGTGACAGCATCTTTTATGCTCCCTGACCTGGCTGCGGGCCGGAAGCCGGTCCGCGATTGTCCGCGCGGCGAGCACGTGCCTGACCGGAAGACTCCAGCCGCTTGTCCTGCGCCATTGGATCATGCTCCATGATCTCGCCTTTGTAGACCCAGACCTTGATGCCGATAATCCCGTACGTTGTTTTCGCGCGGGCCGTACCATAATCGATGTCCGCGCGCAGCGTGTGCAGTGGCACAGAACCTTCCGCATACTGCTCTGTCCGCGCGATCTCTGCGCCGCCAAGACGGCCAGACACCATGACACGAACACCCTCAGCGCCGAGACGCATCGCAGACTGGATCGACCGCTTCATAGCGCGGCGGAATGATGCGCGGCGCTCAAGCTGGCGCGCGATATCGTCTGCTACAAGGTTCGCATCAATCTCTGGCTTACGGATCTCAACAAGGTTCAGGCGGACTTCATCTTCCGTCATTGTTGAGAGCTTCTTGCGAAGCGTTTCGATATCAGCGCCCTTCTTACCGATGACGAGACCCGGACGCGCAGTGTGAACCGTGATCATGCATTTCTTGTGCGGGCGCTCGATGATGATCTTAGAGATCCCCGCTTGCTTCAGCTTTGACTGAACATAGCCGCGGATCTTCAGATCCTCATGCAGCAGGCGGCCATAGTCGGCGCTATCGGCATACCAGCGGCTGTCAGCGGTGCGGTTAATTCCTAAACGGAAACCAATCGGGTTTACTTTCTGACCCATTATGCGGCCTCCGCTTCAATGCTTGTGTCGCGCAGAACAATGGTCATCTGCGAGAAAGGTTTGTGAATGCGCGCCGCTCGGCCACGCGCGCGGGCGCGGAGACGTTTCATCACAAGGTTCTTGCCAACATGGGCCTGAGCCACAACGAGGTTATCGATGTCGAGCTCGTGATTATTTTCAGCATTTGCGATCGCGCTATTGAGCAACTTCAACACATCTTTCGCGTGGCGCTTACGGGAGAAGGTCATCTCATTGACCGCCCTCTCAACCGGAAGTCCGCGAATTTGCTGCGCCAGCAGATTCAGCTTTTGCGGGCTCACACGAAGCATACGCAGGACCGCGCGCGCCTCATTGCTTGCCTGCTTCGGAGGGGATTTTGGCTTACCCATGGGGCCTACTTCCTCTTCGCTTTTTTGTCAGCGCCGTGGCCATAGTAAGTGCGCGTCGGCGCGAACTCACCCAGCTTGTGACCCACCATCTCCTCAGAGATTGTGACCGGCACAAATTTATTTCCATTGTGGACCTGAAAATTCAGACCAACGAACTGCGGCAGAATGGTTGAGCGACGCGACCAGGTTTTGATCACTGTGCGCTTCTCAGCCGCTTTGGCAGCTTCCGCCTTCTTCAGCAGGTAGCCGTCAACAAAAGGACCTTTCCAAACGGAACGTGGCATCTTCTCTTCGCTCCCTAGCGTTTCGCGTTACGACGGCGGATGATCAAACGATCCGTCGACTTGTTTTTGCGGGTCTTAGGACCGCGGGTTTTCTTACCCCAAGGTGTCACTGGGTGACGGCCGCCTGACGACTTACCTTCACCACCACCGTGTGGGTGATCGAATGGGTTCATAACCACACCGCGAACAGATGGACGCTTGCCCTTGTGACGCTTGCGACCCGCTTTACCGAGGTTTTGGTTCATATTGTCCGGGTTAGAAACCGCGCCGACCGTTGCAAGACAGCTATCGAGCACCATGCGAAGCTCACCAGATGTCAACTTGATCTGAGCATACCCACCATCGCGGCCAACGAGCTGCGCGTAAGCACCAGCTGCGCGAACCATCTGAGCACCTTTTTTAGGCTTCAGCTCGATGTTGTGAATGATTGTTCCGACCGGAATGTTCTTAAGCGGAAGCGTGTTGCCCGGCTTGATGTCGGCCGTTGCAGACGAAATAACCGTGTCACCAACCGCAAGACGCTGCGGCGCAATAATATAAGCCAGCTCGCCGTCTTCATATTTGATGAGCGCGATGAAGGCTGTGCGGTTCGGATCATACTCCAAACGCTCAACTTTCGCCGGCATGTCAAACTTGTTTCGCTTGAAATCGATCTTGCGGTAAAGTTGTTTTGCACCACCACCAATACGGCGCGCCGTGATGCGGCCTTTATTGTTGCGACCACCTTTTTTCGTCTTGCCTTCGGTCAGCGCCTTAACCGGGCGACCTTTGTGCAAATCCGAGCGATCAACCAGAACAAGCTGGCGGCGACCGGGTGAGGTAGGATTAAACTTCTTAAGTGCCATGTCTTAAACTTCCCTGCCCTATACCGTCTGCGTCACATCGAATTCGATGGCGTCTTTCAGCGTCACGATGGCTTTTTTCATGTCGTTCTGACGACCTGGGCGACCACGAAAACGCTTGGTCTTACCCTTGCGAACAATTGTGCGAACCTTAGTCACCTCGACCTTGTAAAGCGCCTCAATCGCTTCTTTGATGGCAGGCTTTTCAGCGTCCATCGCGACCTCAAACACATACTGGTTTTCAGCATTCATGATCGTCGACTTTTCAGTGATGATCGGCGCGCGGATAATGTCGTAGTGATAATTACGAATTTCGGTGGCCATCTATTTGCCCTCCTTCGCGCGCTTCGCGAGAATGCGAGCAGCATATTCTTTATCGACCTTTGAGCGCGGCGGCTCACCAGCGATCATCTCTTTACACTGAGCCACCCACTCTTCGCGCTCAGCGCGAGCAGTGAGACCCAGCTTCTCAAGAACAGCCGCCGGATCATTTTCGACGAATGATGTCAGCGTGCCGAAACCTTCTTTGCGAAGCTCTCGCGCTGACTTCGGCCCGATCCCGTCAACCAGCTGAATGTCGTCAATGAAGTTGTCTTTTGAGAATGGTGACGGCGCGAGTGAGCGACCCTCAAAGCGCGCATGCACACCCTCAACAGCGTCTTTTGTCAAAACCAGCGTGTCGCGGCGAAGAACATCATAAACATTCAATCCAGCAACCGGCAGAACATCCACATTCGGAATGTTGCGGGCAGACTTGGCGAAATTCTCATCAACGCTTTGACCATCAATGATCAACGCATTTGTGAGACCCAGCGCTTCCAGCTTGCCGCGAAGATCTTTCGTGCCCGGCTTGTCGAGCTTCGCCTCGTCAAGAACGATGAGCGAACCGTCTTTAGCCTTTGACGACAAAGCGTGCGCGAGAGCCAGCTTACGAAGACGCTTTGGCATACCATGCGCATGTGAGCGAACCCGCGGGCCGTGCGCCACGCCGCCGCCAACAAAGATCGGCGCATTACGAGAGCCGTGACGCGCGCCGCCAGAACCCTTCTGACGAATGAACTTTTTGGTTGTTACTGACACTTCTGAACGTGTCTGCGTTTTGTGCGTACCCGCCTGGCGCTTGGCAAGTTGCCAGCGCACCATGCGATGAAGGATGTCGCCGCGAATTTCCTCAACGCCGAACACACCGTCGTCGAGCTTCGCTTTACCAGCGTCCTTGCCTTCAAGAGTTTTGACCGCGAGTTCCATTATTCACCGCCCTCTGCCAGCAGCTTTTTGAGAAGGTCTTTGTCGACCTGCGCTTGCGGCTCACCGCCAGCAAGAATGTCTTTTGCCTGACCAACCCAGTCTTCGTTTTTGGCCTTCTCAGTCAGGCCGAGCTCTTCGAGAACTGCACCGCGCTCTTCGTCAGATGCGTTCACAAACCCGGAAAGCGTGCCGAGGCCTTTTTCCTTGAGGCTTTCTTCAGCTTTCGGCCCGATGCCGTCGACCAGCACAATCGTATCTGCAGCCGTGCCTTCAATCTTCGGCGCATCGCCAGAAGCTGCAGGCGCATCATCTTCCTTTGGAGCCGCCGCTTTTTCCGGAGCCTTGTAAGCACCCGGAGCAGGAGCCTCATCCGGACGCGCCGTCTTAACCGCATCGCGCACCTCAACCCATGATCCATCATGGCCCGGAATTGAGCCTTTAACGAGGATCAGACCGCGGTCTACGTCTGTACGCACCACTTCGAGGTTCTGAACCGTGCGGCGCGCAGAGCCATAATGGCCCGCCATCTTCTTGCCTTTGAAAACACGGCCAGGATCCTGGCACTGACCTGTCGAACCGTGCGAGCGGTGAGAGATTGAGACACCGTGGGAGGCGCGCAGACCGCCAAAGTTCCAGCGCTTCATCGCACCCGCAAAGCCGCGCCCGACGGTTACGCCGGCGACGTCAACCTTCTGACCCGCAACAAAATGGTCGGCTCCTACTGTGGAACCGACCTCTGGAAGTTGATCTGCGTCAACACGGAATTCACGGACTTTCGCCTTTGGCGCAACACCGGCTTTTGCATAGACAGCGCGCATCGGCTTGGAGACGCGCTTTGCCTTGCGATCGCCTGCGCCCATAATGACCGCGTTGTAGCCATCATTGCGCGTAACGTCGCCGCCCTTTTTGGTTTTCACTGCGCGGTCTTCATCTGTGCGCAGACCAACAACTTGGCAGTCTTCAAGCGCCAGAACGGTGACAGGCACATGCAGGCCGCCATCGTCAAAAATACGGGTCATGCCGAGCTTGCGCGCCAGCACGCCGGAACGTTTGGATTGTTCAACCAGCGAGGCCATTAGCGGGCTCCCTCAAGTTTGATTTCAATGCCAACACCCGCAGACAGGTCGAGCTTCATCAGCGCGTCCACCGTTTGCGGGGTTGGGTTGACGATATCGAGCATGCGCTTGTGTGTGCGGATCTCAAATTGCTCGCGTGATTTCTTGTTCACGTGCGGTGAACGGTTCACGGTAAAGCGCTCAATTCGGGTCGGCAGAGGGATCGGTCCACGAACTTCAGCGCCAGTGCGCTTGGCGGTCGAGACGATCTCCTTCGCAGACATATCGAGCGCGCGATGGTCAAAGGCTTTCAGCCGGATCCGGATATTCTGGCGGTCCATAATCTTTGGTCCAATCACACAAAATTAGCTAAAGCAGCAGCAATCGCCGCGCTATAGCGTTGGTTAGCTCTTCAAATGTCGGTTTCGGGGGACCGCGTCTACCCGGATAAGAGGGTACTGCCAATCCATCGAAGCCGCGTCTCTAAGGGATGGAATCACTCGCGTCAACAGGGTTTTTGACGGTTTTGTGTAGATTCAGAAAGGGTGTTAGTCTGCAGTCGCGCCGAAGGAGAAAAATCATGCCTAAAGTCCTTATCAGCATTGGTGTTTTCTTCCTTGCTGCATGCGCGAGCGCTGGCCCATCCGATTACGATGAATTTGCCCATTCGCATGGCGGCTGCGACCGGCTTCATGGCACCTGCAAAATCGTGCGGTCAAACCCGCTCTGCGGCGGCGTGGATCACCAAACCTGCCGCGTCATCGTCTACGAGGCCCAGGAAAGCGACGCAGAACAGGGCTTCGGCACAGATCGTCGGCGAATTCGGCGCCCCGCAGGATATGAGTAAACCCCTGTGGAAAGAACTTATTACGGCTGCAATTCGCCAGAAGTGGTCATCGAAATGGTTTGGGTCGGTGTCTGAGGTGGGATGGTTTTAAGACGCCCAGTTCGGTAAAATGCAGTTTTCTTCTGAAACAAGCACTCACCTACTCAGCCGATTACTGCATATTGTTCAGTTTACTAATAAACCGCTCAACCTCCTGCCCTACCTCCTTCGGCCGCTCGTCCTGTATGAAATGTCCCCCAGGTAGATCGACGCGACGAACATTCTCGAAGCAGTCTTCATAATTTTGGTAGAATTCAGGTATGAGGAAAGGATCCTGATCGCCATAAATCAAAAGCGATGGTTGTGAGAACTTTACACCCGCCAAGCTCATCCACCGTTCTGTATCCAATGGCATTGCGCGATAAAAGTTAGCGCCGCTTCGTGCTGTTCCTTCACGGCGATAGTCATTTACGTAACCTGCGAGCAGATCTTCCGGGAAAGATGCATCCTCGCCAGCGCCATTAGCGAAGAAATAGCGAACCCATGCGTCTTCTGAACCTGGAATCATGGCTTCTGCAAGGCCTTGCGCAGATTGAAACGCCATATACCACCGCGGATTCAGAGGCGACGCCATTTGAGCTTGGAGCCCTGCAATATTTCCTTCAAGATTGTTGATGAGGTTGATGTTCATGACAATAAGAGCTTTGGCGCGCTCTGGTGTTAAGAGCGCAATCTCTTGTGCAGCAGTCCCGCCCCAGTCTTGCCCGCCTATATAAAAATTGTCGTATCCCAACACATCGATCAATGCGATTATGTCCTTGGCAATCTCATGCTTTGCGAAGTGTTCTACAGCTCCTTTCCTTTCGCTGAGCCCCAGCCCCCGCAAATCTGGAAAAATAATGGTTCGCTCAGGTGACATTGAGCGGACAACTCGTTCCCAACCACGGGAGGAAGCTGGCCAGCCATGCAATAGAATAAGAGGGGTTTTCTGCGCATCGGTGCCCACGCGTTTGCGAACGTGCAAAGCAACATCCCGCGATTTCAATTCGACACGCTCTGACGTTATTTTCATTGAATTTCTCCGCTTATCATATAGGTTTAATTATTAGACTTATATAATTAAGTTCAATTATGCAACTTATAATCTGAGGTATGATTATGCGCAGAAAAAATTTCGACGACATACCCTGTGGAATCGCTCGCGCAATGGGGGCCCTCGGCGATGCATGGACCTTCGTAATCGTGAGAGAAGCGATGTTTGGTGTAACGGCATTTGATGAGTTTGTTTCGCGTCTTGAGATTCCCCGAAATACGTTAGCCTCAAGATTAGAGATGCTTGTTGCGCGAGGCCTCATGTTCCGCACAGCAGATGAGAGTGATGCCCGACGCTCCGTCTATCAGCTGGCAGAGTCTGGCCGCGATCTTTGGGTCGTAATGCTTGCGCTGCAACAGTGGGGGAACAAATGGCTATTTGAAAAAGAAGGAGCACCGTCATTCATGGCTGATCGCCGGACAGACAAACCCGTAGCGAAAATAAAAGTTTACAGTGAGAATGGTGACGAGTTGAATTTTGCAGATATGACCATGGTTCCAGGCCCGTCAGCTCCTCCGTCACTACAACAGCGTTTCAAGGATATGAGGATGGACGAAAAAAACTAAGCCTAAAGAGTGTTTCGAAGCGCGATGTACGACACTCCTCTGATCTAAGCCATTGGCAATTCAGGGCCAGTTCCTACCCTTCATCTGTCGGATAGATTTCGGCTTATCCGACACCTGCGGAAACTTTTATCTCGTCAAATCAGCGCGGTCAGAGATTTTTCGTAAAATCTATCCGACCGGGTCTCTCGCCCGTCCATACTGCTGCGCATGAACCATAAACAGACGCCGATGCGCCCCCTTGCCGAAAGCGGGGCCCGCTGGCTTCGCACCGCGTAAATGGCGCTTGCGTTTGCCCGGTGACTCCTGCGCCTTTCTGAGAAAGATCCCCGCCGCGCGCTCGAAACCGGGGTCATGTTCGAGATGTGGCTGACCTTTGCCGCAAGTGACCTCGCCTGCGAGATCACGGCGGTTCAGCTAAACTCGGACGATGGATATCCCGCCCGCCAGATGTATGGCGCGCTGCATGTGCTGGTTTGCTCGCGCATTTCGTTCGGTATTTGCAAAGCCGGTTTCGCGGGCGGCTCGCGCAGCTTGCCAGCTCAGAGCCTGCGCCTGCGAACAGGGCATTGCGCGCAGATGCGCCCCGCCCGCCCGTATCCATCATCGATACCAGTTAGCTGCCGGGGCGCTTCAAACTCTCCCCGCTCACCGATCCTTAAAATATCGACACTTGCCGACAATGCGACCGCATTGGCGGATGGGGGCGCTGGCCTCATAACCTGCCGGCGACCTTTGACGGCGCGCGGTCTATCAGGCAAACAAATGGTCATCTGGATTAAAATGGATGGGGTGGATCATGCAGGTATCACGATTAGGACTGGGCGCGGCGGCACTTTTGCTCAGCGCATGCGGCTCTCTTTCAGGAGCCAAAGGCGACGGGCCGCATAAGGACGAAACGCCCCGGCTGAAATCATCTGACCTCACCGGCCTTGGCGGCGCAGATTATGCTGGCGCGCTGACCTATCTTGACTATGGCAGCGGGGATCTGGTCACGCTGGATGTGAGAGCCGGTGTCACTGTGAAGCTGAACTGTCTGAACATTGCTATTCAGTACCCGGATGAACCGCAAGCGAATTCCACAAACGAATATTGCATCTCGGAGGATGGAAGCTCGTTTGCGGGCGCAAAGCTGATCAGCTTGCAACGACTCGGCCCGAACTTCCTCGCGTTTCAAACTCAGGAAACTGGCGAAGATGATAACAAGCCAGCCCTGCTTCGCCAGAGCTATATTCTCTCTCGGAAGGCCATCACATCCGGGCGCGAGGTATCTTATGATGATGGTGATACTTGGATCGAGCGCAACGAACTCGATATTGAACGCGCGAAATAAACGCGAAAATTTTCGCGAAATTTCCGCAACCCACCGGAACGCATATTAAGGTCCGGATGGTAGTCTTCTCGCCAGGACGGGAGGAACTCAATGCAGCTCAAAATGTATGGCGGGATCGCTGTTGTTGCCGTAATCGGCGCAGCTGTGTCGCAAGTCGACAAAAGTATGAACTACATCGAAACACCAGCAATCGTGACATCCGCGAGCGTCGACTGTTTTGTAAAAGACAGCAATTCAGAAGTTGTCGAAAAGGCAACAGGGAAACTGGCTTACATGGACTGCCTTATGGCACCGATCGCTGCTGAAATGCATGGACACTCCGCGCGTGATGTAAAGCAGCGCGTAAAATTCGAGTACGAATACACCTCGCCGGTTGATGGTTCGCGTCAAAGCGGTGAGCGCACCATGACAAACAATGTCGAGCGCTACGACGCCGAAGGTAAGACCTTCATGATCTACGCGCATAAGTCCGACGTTGCGAAACGCCGATTTTAAGTTCATCAAAACTCTGAAACAAAAAGCCCGCTCAGGTGAGCGGGCTTCTTCAATTGAGATAAGCGGCGAAGCGTGAGCTTCTGCCCGAAGCTTACTTCTTGATGCTGGACACAACACCCGCGCCAACGGTGCGGCCACCTTCGCGGATCGCGAAGCGAAGACCAGCATCCATCGCGATAGGCTGGATCAGCTCAACATCCATTTTGACGTTATCGCCTGGCATCACCATTTCGGTGCCAGATGGCAGTGTCACAACACCCGTCACGTCCGTTGTCCGGAAGTAGAATTGCGGACGGTAGTTCGAGAAGAACGGGGTGTGGCGACCGCCTTCTTCTTTCGTCAGAATGTAAGCTTCTGCTTCGAACGTTGTGTGCGGTGTGATCGAGCCTGGCGCACACAGCACCTGACCGCGCTCAACGCCGTCGCGGTCGATCCCGCGGATCAGCGCGCCGATATTGTCACCCGCCTCGCCCTGATCGAGCAGTTTGCGGAACATCTCAACACCTGTGCAGGTGGTTTTCTGTGTCTCGCGAATACCAACGATTTCGATCTCGTCGCCAACTTTCAGGACACCCTGCTCCACACGGCCGGTCACAACTGTACCGCGGCCTGAAATGGAGAACACGTCTTCCACTGGCATCAGGAACGGCTTGTCGAGCGGGCGCTCAGGGGTTGGAATATACTCATCCACAGTGCCCATCAGCTCAAGGATCTTCTCCTTGCCGATATTGTCATCGCGGCCCTCAACAGCGGCCAGCGCTGAGCCCGCCGTGATCGGAATATCATCGCCCGGGAATTCGTAAGAGGAGAGAAGCTCACGGATTTCCATTTCAACGAGCTCGAGGAGTTCCTCATCGTCGACCTGGTCAACCTTGTTCATGAACACAACCATCGCCGGCACGCCAACCTGTTTCGCCAGCAGAATGTGCTCGCGGGTTTGTGGCATCGGGCCGTCAGCTGCGTTCACAACCAGGATCGCGCCGTCCATCTGGGCCGCGCCCGTGATCATGTTCTTAACATAGTCTGCGTGGCCTGGGCAGTCGACGTGCGCATAGTGGCGGTTCTCGGTCTCATACTCAACGTGTGAGGTATTGATCGTGATCCCGCGCGCTTTTTCTTCTGGCGCGTTATCAATGTCCTCATAGGACTTCTTCTCTGCGCCGGTTGCTTCGGCCAGAACCATCGTAATCGCTGCCGTCAACGTCGTCTTGCCGTGGTCAACATGGCCAATCGTGCCAATGTTTACGTGCGGCTTAGTACGCTCAAACTTCTCCTTGGCCATGAGGCCCTCCTTCGTCTTACTAGGTTCGCGAGCTTAGCCAGCAAGCTCTTGAATAATTTTCTGTGCTTCAGCCTTCGGCACTTCAGCATAGTGGTCGAACTGCATCGTGAACTGCGCACGCCCTTGAGACATACCGCGCAGATTTGATACGTATCCAAACATATTCACCAGTGGCACAAACGCGTTGATCGCTGTGACCGTTCCGCGTGGCTCTGAGCCTTGGATCTGCCCCCGGCGAGAGTTCAGGTCACCGATAATGTCACCCATATAATCTTCAGGCGTCACAACTTCGACCTTCATCACAGGTTCCATCAAACGCGGATCGCCCGGGCCTTTGAGTTCGCGGAAAGCCGCGCGCGCGGCAATCTCGAACGCTAGAACAGAGGAGTCCACATCGTGGAACTTTCCGTCGATCAGCGTCGCTTTGAAGTCGGTCATCGGATAACCAGCCAGCAGGCCGTTTTCCTTGGCAGAATTGAGGCCTTTCTCAACACCCGGGATGTATTCCTTTGGCACCGCGCCGCCAACAATCTGGCTTTCAAACTCAAACCCTGAGCCTGGCTCAAGTGGCTCGAACTGGATTTTCACTTCCGCGAACTGACCAGAGCCACCTGATTGTTTCTTATGGGTGTAGTTGATTTCGGCGCCGCGTCCGAGGCTTTCCCGGTAAGCCACTTGCGGCTGACCGATATTCGCTTCGACTTTAAACTCGCGCTTGAGACGATCAACGAGGATGTCGAGGTGAAGCTCGCCCATGCCCTTCATAATCGTCTGGCCAGATTCGAGATCTGTCTCGACACGGAAAGACGGGTCCTCAGCGGCAAGGCGCTGGAGGCCAACGGACATTTTTTCCTGGTCGGCTTTTGATTTCGGCTCGACCGCAATCTCAATCACCGGATCCGGGAAGTTCATGGTTTCGAGAACAACCGGCTGCTGCTTGTCAGCAAGCGTGTCGCCCGTCGTGGTGCCCTTCAGGCCCGCGAGCGCGATAATGTCGCCCGCATATGCCTCTTCGATTTCTTCGCGATCATTCGAGTGCATGATCATCATGCGGCCAACGCGCTCAGGTTTGCCTTTGGTCGCGTTCAGCACAGAGCCACCCTTGGTGAGAACACCTGAGTAAATACGCACAAATGTCAGCGAGCCAACAAACGGGTCGTTCCAGATTTTAAACGCAAGGCCGGAAAACGGCTCGTCATCGGAAGCAGACCGCTCGATGTCACGCGTTTCAGTTTCGTCGCCCGGCTTAAAGCCTTTATAAGCAGGCACATCCAGCGGGCTCGGCAGGTAATCGAGCACCGCGTTGAGCATTGGCTGAACGCCTTTGTTCTTAAACGCTGACCCACCGAGAACCGGCACAAATGCCATATCCAGCGTTCCCTTACGGATAAGCTTACGCAGCGTATCCACATCCGGCTCGGTGCCTTCGAGATAGGCTTCCATGGCCGCTTCGTCTTGCTCAACCGCAAGCTCAACCAATTCTGCGCGCATCTCTTCGCACTTATCTTTTAGCTCAGGGCGGATCTCACGAAGTTCCCAGCTCGCGCCGAGATCCTCGCCAGCCCAGACCCATTCCTGCATGGTGATCAGGTCAACATGGCCCTCAAGCTCAGACTCAGCGCCGATTGGACACTGGATCGGCAAAGGCTGGGTGCCCGTGCGCTCTTTAATCATGCTCACACAATTGAAGAAATCCGCGCCGATCTTGTCCATCTTGTTCACGAACACGATCCGCGGCACGTGATACCGGTCGGCCTGACGCCAAACTGTTTCCGTCTGGGGCTCTACACCCGCATTCGCATCAAGCACACATACTGCGCCGTCAAGAACAGCAAGCGAGCGCTCAACTTCAATCGTGAAGTCCACGTGCCCGGGCGTATCAATAATGTTCAGGCGGTGCTTTTCCGTCTGGGCCGTTTGGCCATCATCCGTGCGCTCCCAGAAGGTCGTCGTCGCAGCAGATGTGATCGTGATGCCGCGTTCTTGCTCCTGCTCCATGTGATCCATTGTGGCCGCGCCATCATGGACTTCACCGATCTTGTGAGACTTACCAGTGTAGTAAAGGATACGTTCTGATGTCGTCGTTTTGCCGGCATCGATGTGTGCCATGATGCCAAAGTTACGATAACGCTCCAGCGGGTATTCGCGGGCCATGGGTCAAACCTCTATGTGTGAGTTTGGGTTACGAAGGGTCGGTTGAGGGCATTCGCCCCAAATTACCAGCGATAATGTGAGAACGCGCGGTTGGCTTCCGCCATCTTGTGCGTGTCTTCACGTTTCTTAACGGCCGTGCCGCGTCCCTGTGATGCGTCCATGAGTTCACCAGCAAGGCGCTCGCGCATCGTGTTTTCATTCCGGCCGCGCGCAGCCGCAGCGAGCCAGCGGATCGCAAGCGCCTGACGGCGCTCAGGACGAACTTCAACTGGCACCTGATAAGTCGCACCACCGACGCGGCGTGAACGGACTTCAACCGCAGGAGAGATGGCCTCAAGTGCTTCATGGAAAACACCGACCGGGTCTTTTTTCGCACGCTGCTCAACCAGGTCGAGTGCACCATATACGATGCGTTCTGCTGTCGACTTTTTACCGTCGAGCATAATCTGGTTCATGAATTTAGACAGAACCGTATCCTTAAATTTCGGATCCGGAAGGACTTGGCGTTTCTCGGCTGCGTGGCGGCGGGACATATCTCTCTACCCTATTTCGGTTTCTTCACGCCGTAATGAGAACGACGTTGTTTACGGTCTTTCACGCCCTGGGTATCCAGAACGCCGCGAAGGATGTGGTAACGTACACCTGGAAGGTCTTTTACACGGCCGCCGCGAATGAGCACGACAGAGTGTTCCTGCAGATTGTGGCCTTCGCCTGGAATGTAAGCGAGCGCCTCAATTCCGGTGGTGAGACGGACTTTCGCAACTTTCCGCAAAGCTGAGTTAGGTTTCTTCGGTGTCGTGGTATACACACGGGTACAAACGCCGCGGCGTTGTGGGTTGCCCTTAAGCGCGGGCACCTTGTTGCGCACAGGCTTCGGCTTGCGCGGCTTGCGGATCAGCTGGTTGATCGTCGGCATCGACGGGTCTCTCACATTTTGCGCGGGGGACAAATGTCTCCCGCAGGTCTCTAAAACAATAACAAACCAAGCGGCACTCTCTTTCGAGGCCGCTCAGCACTTAAATTCTAAGTCGCATCTGATTGCTTTGGTCAGGCCCTGACCGCAGCGATGGCGCGTCTTAGTCCCCCATCACCTGCCTCGTCAAGCATTATTGGCTGACGAGACCGGCGATGGAGTTATTAATTTCCCATGCGGCGGTTATTCCGCAGCATCTGGGGCTGGTTCAGGCTCTGTCGCAGGAGCCGGAGCTGGCGCAGGCAAAGCTGTCGCTTCGAGCGCTTTTTGCTGCTCCGCCATCGCTTTCGCACGCTTGTTCCGAAGACGTGTATCGCGTCCTGCTGCAATACGGCGATAGCCACGCAGAGAGCCGCCTGTACCCGCCGGAATCAGACGGCCAACAATAACGTTCTCTTTCAGGCCTTCCAGCGTATCGACTTTACCCTGAACAGCCGCTTCGGTGAGCACGCGTGTCGTTTCCTGGAACGACGCCGCCGAGATGAAGCTGCGCGTTTGCAGGGATGCCTTGGTAATGCCGAGCAGCACTGGGTGAGCGACCGCTTCGCGCTGGTCTTTCTTACGTGACTTGCGGACCGCAGCATTTGCCGCCTCGAAGTCTACCGCATCGACGTGCTCGCCCTTCAAGAAGGCAGTTGTGCCCGGATCGGTCACTTCCACTTTCTGAAGCATTTGGCGAACAATCACCTCAATGTGCTTGTCGTTAATCGGAACACCTTGCAAGCGATACACTTTCTGGACTTCCTCGATGAGGTAGTCAGCAAGCGCCTCAATACCCATGACTGTCAGGATATCCTGCGGCGCCGGGTTACCATCCATAAGGTAGTCACCACGTTTGATCGTGTCGCCATCCTGAACGAGCAAGTGCTTGCCTTTTGGAACGAGGTGTTCGGCCGGCTCAATCGTTTCATCTTCCGGGACGATCTTGATCTTCCGCTTGTTTTTGTACTCGCGGTCGAAAAGGACTTTACCATCCATCTCGGCGATGATCGCGTGATCCTTCGGACGACGCGCCTCGAAGAGTTCAGCCACACGCGGCAGACCACCGGTGATGTCTTTCGTCTTCGCACCGCCCGTTGTGATACGGGCAAGTGAGTCACCGGGCTGAATTTCGTCGCCATCAGCTTGCGACAGGATCGCGCCAACTGATAGAAGATAGCGAGCCTCTGCTCCAGACGGCAGTTTGACGATTTCACCTTTCTTGTCGACGACCTCAACAGCAGGCTGAACACCGGCTGCACGGGTTGTTGAACGCCAATCGGTGATCACACGATCAGACAGACCTGTATTGTCGTCTGTCTCTTCGCGGGCCGTGACGCCGTCGATCACATCCACCAAGCGTACCGTACCGCCAACTTCAGACACGATTGGCTGAGCAAATGGATCCCAGTCCGCAAGGCGATCGCCCGGTTTTACGATTTTGCCTTCTTCGGTTGAAAGGCGCGTACCATAGGCAGGCTTGAACGACTGACGTACTTTTCCATTTCCATCGAGAATCTCGACTTCCATATGGCGCCCAGTAACAACCAGTTTGCCATCCTTGTTCTTAACGAAGGTTGGCTCATTGAATTTCACCTTGCCTTCGAAGTTCGCTTCAATGGAAGACTGTTCATTAACAGATGCCGTTCCACCAATGTGGAAGGTCCGCATCGTTAGCTGAGTGCCCGGTTCACCGATTGACTGGGCCGCAATAACACCAACAGCTTCACCTTTGTTGACGACAGTTCCTCGCGCGAGGTCTCGGCCATAGCAGGCGACACAAATGCCCCAATTAGCCTCACAGGTCAGCGGCGAGCGCGCCTGGATTTCATCTACACCAGAATCCTCAATGATTTGAGCGAGATTCTCATCGATGAGCGCTCCTGATGGCGCAACGACTTCACCCGTTTCAGGATGCTTGATCGTTTCAGCAATCGTACGCCCAAGAATTCGTTCAGACAGAGATACGATTGTGTCTGCACCATCCATAACTGGCGTGATCGTAATGCTACGCTCTGTGCCGCAATCTTCCTCCGTGATGATGCAGTCTTGCGCCACATCAACAAGACGACGCGTCAGATAACCGGAGTTCGCCGTTTTTAGAGCGGTATCCGCAAGACCCTTCCGCGCGCCGTGCGTGGAGTTAAAGTACTCAAGAACCGACAGCCCCTCTTTAAAGTTAGAGGTAATCGGTGTCTCGATGATCTCACCAGACGGCTTAGCCATAAGGCCTCGCATACCGGCCAGCTGTTTCATCTGGTTCTTCGAACCACGAGCACCTGAGTCGGCCATCATAAAGACAGAGTTCGTTTCCATCTCACGGCCATCTTCGCCGAGTTGCTTTTCGCCGGCGGCGTCCATCATGGCGTCCGCCACTTTATCCGTGCAGGTCGACCAGGCATCAACAACCTTGTTATACTTCTCGCCGCGGGTGATGAGACCATCAGCATATTGACGTTCGTACTCTGCGGCGAGCTTACGGGTTTCTTCCACAAGAATAGCCTTGGCCGCTGGGATTTTCATATCGTCCTTACCGAACGAAATACCCGCTTTACAAGCTTCAGCAAATCCAAGCCCCATGATCTTGTCACAGAAAATCACCGTCGCTTTCTGACCGCAGAGGCGATAGACCTCATCAATCATCTTGCCGATGTTCTTCTTGGTCATGAGACGATTTACAAGCTCAGGACCTATACCCTTCATACGCGGCAGAAGGTCTGCGATCTTGAAGCGGCCCGGTGTTGTTTCGATAACGTCGACATAAGGGTTGCCGTCCGCATCAATGCCTTCGTAACGCGCCCTGATTTTTGAGTGCAGTGTCACGACTTTATTGTCGAGCGCATGGTCAAGCTCATCCATACCGGACACGAGCAAGCCTTCGCCAGGCTCACCCTCTTTATCGAGCGTGAGGTAGTAAAGACCAAGCACGATATCCTGAGACGGAACGATAATCGGCTTACCGTTCGCAGGTGACAGGATGTTGTTCGTTGACATCATCAGAACACGCGCCTCAAGCTGAGCCTCGAGCGAGAGCGGCACGTGCACCGCCATTTGGTCGCCATCAAAGTCAGCGTTGAAGGCCGCGCAAACAAGCGGGTGCAGATTGATGGCTTTGCCTTCGATCAGCTTTGGCTCGAACGCCTGAATGCCTAGACGGTGAAGTGTTGGCGCGCGGTTCAAGAGAACCGGGTGCTCGCGGATCACCTCTTCGAGGATATCCCAGACTTCCGGCTTTTCTTTTTCAACCAGCTTCTTCGCAGCTTTAACTGTTCCGGCAAGACCTTTAGCGTCCAGGCGCGCATAGATAAACGGCTTGAACAGTTCGAGCGCCATCTTTTTCGGCAACCCGCACTCATGTAGCTTCAGTTTCGGTCCAACCACGATGACCGAACGACCAGAATAATCTACGCGCTTACCAAGCAGGTTCTGACGGAAGCGGCCCTGCTTGCCCTTCAGCATATCGGACAGCGACTTCAACGGACGCTTATTCGTGCCCGTGATGACGCGGCCGCGGCGACCATTGTCGAACAATGCATCAACGGATTCCTGAAGCATTCGCTTCTCGTTCCGAATGATAATGTCCGGCGCGCGCAGCTCCATGAGGCGCTTCAATCGGTTGTTACGGTTGATCACGCGGCGATAAAGATCGTTGAGATCAGACGTTGCGAACCGGCCACCATCGAGTGGCACAAGCGGACGAAGATCAGGCGGGATCACTGGAACGATCGTCATGATCATCCACTCTGGGCGTGCACCAGAAGCGAGGAATGCCTCGACTACTTTCAGCTGCTTTGAATACTTCTTGCGCTTCAGCTCAGAGGTGGCTTCTGCCAAATCCTTACGAAGTGTGTCGGCGAGCGGGCCGAGATCCAAAGCCTTGAGCATTTCGCGGATGGCCTCAGCACCGATCATCGCGGTAAAGCTATCCTCACCGTAATCGTCCTGAGCATCCATGTGCTCCTCTTCGGTGAGGAGCTGCTTTTCTTCTAGCGGAGTCAAGCCAGGTTCGGTGACGACATAGCTTTCGAAGTAGAGCACGCGCTCCACGTCCTTCAGTGTCATATCCAGAAGGGCCGCAATCCGGGACGGAAGCGACTTCAGGAACCAGATGTGCGCAACGGGTGCTGCGAGATCAATGTGCCCCATGCGCTCACGCCGAACGCGCGCGAGTGTAACTTCCACACCGCATTTCTCGCAGGTAATCCCGCGATACTTAATGCGTTTGTATTTGCCGCAGAGACACTCATAGTCTTTGACCGGTCCAAAAATTCGCGCGCAGAACAAGCCGTCGCGCTCAGGTTTGAACGTCCGGTAGTTGATGGTCTCGGGCTTCTTGATTTCACCAGATGACCAGCTGCGGATCTTCTCCGGGCTGGCAATCGTGATGCGGATCGCCTCAAACGTAGGGGCTGGGGCGTTCGGGTTGAAAATGCTGGCGACGTCTTGGCGCATGTGCCGGCTCCTCGGAGTTTAGGCTGATAGGCAGTCAGCCCTTATTAAATTCAGTAATCGGTTTACAAGCGGGGCCGCTTAGGCCGCCCCACCTTACTTCACTATTCTGCTGCGACGGGCGGATCTTCTGGTCGCTCTTCTTCGATGAGTTCTACGTTCAGGCCGAGAGAACGCATCTCTTTGACCAGAACGTTGAAGCTTTCAGGGACACCGGCCTCGAACGTATCGTCTCCGCGCACGATCGCCTCATAGACTTTCGCACGGCCAGCCGTGTCATCGGATTTAACGGTTAGCATCTCTTGTAACGTGTAGGCTGCACCGTAAGCTTCAAGGGCCCAGACCTCCATTTCACCAAAGCGCTGGCCACCAAATTGGGCTTTACCGCCGAGTGGTTGCTGCGTGACGAGCGAGTATGGACCCGTCGAGCGTGCATGGATTTTTTCATCCACGAGATGGTGCAGTTTGAGCAGGTATTTGTATCCGACCGTAACGGGGCGGTTGAACGCCACGCCGGTTCGACCGTCAAATAATGTCACCTGACCCGAGCTATGCAAACCTGCTCGCTCGAGCATCTCAACAATATCGGCCTCACGCGCGCCATCAAACACAGGCGTAGCGATCGGCACACCATTGGTGAGGTTACCAGCAAGCTCGACGATTTCCTCGTCGCCGTCTGGTAACTCGACGGCATCGCCATACGCATGCTGCAACTGCTTTCGCAATGCATCCGCGTCATTGTTCGCGTGCCATTCATCAAGCGCATCGTCGATGACACGACCCATACCCCGGCATGCCCACCCAAGGTGGGTTTCGAGGATCTGACCAACATTCATCCGCGATGGAACACCGAGCGGATTGAGAACGATATCAACAGCTGTGCCATCTTCGAGGAACGGCATATCTTCGACCGGGTTGATTTTCGAAATCACACCCTTGTTGCCGTGACGCCCGGCCATCTTGTCGCCAGGCTGCAGCTTGCGCTTCACAGCGATGAAGACTTTCACAACCTTCATCACACCAGGTGGCAGATCATCGCCGCGCTGAACCTTATCGACCTTGTCGTTAAAGCGCGCCTCAAGATCCGCGATCGAGCGGTCAAACTGCGCACGCAACTGATCGAGTTCGCCTTGAGCCTTTTCTGACTTCAGTGCGATGTTCCAGAGATCGTATTGACCAAGATCGTCCAGCATCGACGCCGTGATACGGCCCGGCTGCATACCCTTTGGTCCGGCAGCCGCTTCCTTGCCGACGAGATGATCGCGCAGACGAACATAAGTGTTGCGCTCAAGGATGGATTGCTCGTCCTCTTTATCCTCTTGCAACTGCTCGATCTGCTCACGCTCGATTTGTAGCGCGCGCTGATCTTTGTCGATGCCGTGGCGATTAAATACGCGCACTTCGACAACCGTTCCCGCATCACCCGGAGGCACACGCAAAGAGGTATCGCGAACGTCAGATGCTTTTTCACCAAAGATGGCGCGGAGGAGTTTCTCCTCTGGCGTCATCGGGCTCTCACCTTTTGGTGTCACTTTGCCGACAAGAATATCCCCGGCCTTCACCTCAGCACCAACTGCCACAATGCCGGCCTCGTCGAGGTTCCGCAAAGCTTCCTCACCGACGTTTGGAATGTCTCGCGTGATCTCTTCCGGGCCCAGCTTGGTATCGCGCGCAGCGATTTCAAACTCTTCGAGGTGGATCGATGTGAAGACATCGTCCTTCACGATCCGCTCAGAGATCAGAATCGAATCTTCGAAGTTATAGCCATTCCAAGGCATGAACGCGACAAGCACGTTCCGGCCAAGCGCTAGCTCGCCCAAATCTGTAGACGGACCGTCTGCAATGATGTCACCCTTAGCAACGCGGTCACCCACTTGAACAATTGGGCGCTGGTTGATGCAGCTATTCTGGTTGGAACGGCGGAATTTGGCGAGCCGATAAATATCAACACCTGATCGATCCGCGTCGAGATCATCAGTTGCGCGCACAACAATTCGTGTCGCATCGACCTGCTCGATCACCCCTGCTCGGGAGGCAACAACAGCTGCGCGCGAATCCCGCGCCACAACTGACTCCATGCCTGTGCCAACAAAAGGTGCCTCAGATTTCACAAGCGGCACCGCTTGGCGCTGCATGTTTGACCCCATCAGCGCACGGTTCGCATCATCATTCTCAAGGAACGGAATGAGTGAAGCAGCAACAGAAACAACCTGCTTTGGCGACACATCCATATACTGAACCTGCTCAACCGGCACGACAGTCGCTTCACCCGAAATACGCGCATTCACGAACTCGTTTGCGAGCTTGCCCTTGGCATCGACTTCGGTATTTGCCTGAGCAATAGCGTAGAGCTGTTCCTCCATAGCGGAGAGATATACGACCTCTTCTGTCAGCGCACCGTTCTCAACCTTTCGGTAGGGGCTTTCGATGAAGCCATACTTGTTGATGCGCGCATGCGTGGCGAGCGAGTTGATCAGGCCAATGTTCGGGCCTTCCGGCGTCTCAATCGGACAAATTCGGCCGTAGTGGGTTGGGTGCACGTCGCGCACCTCAAAGCCCGCACGCTCGCGCGTCAAGCCGCCCGGACCAAGCGCCGAGAGACGACGCTTGTGCGTAATCTCTGAGAGCGGGTTGGTTTGGTCCATGAATTGCGAGAGCTGCGAAGAACCGAAGAATTCGCGGACCGACGCAACAACAGGCTTCGCATTGATCAAATCATGCGGCATGACGGTGTCGATATCGACAGAGGACATACGCTCCTTAATCGCACGCTCCATACGCACGAGACCGATGCGGTAGTTGTTCTCCATGAGCTCGCCGACAGATCGCACCCGGCGGTTACCGAGATTATCGATGTCATCGACTTCACCATTGCCGTCCTTCAGATCCAGCAAGACAGTCATCACACCGAGAATATCATCCTCGCGCAAGATTTTGTAATCGTCCTCAGCCTTGTTGTAGCCAGGCACGGCAACCGACAAACGCATGTTCATTTTTACGCGGCCAACCGCCGAAAGATTATAACGCTCTGGATCGAAAAAGAGCTGACCGAATAGGGCATCAGCTGCCTCTTCGGTTGGCGGCTCGCCAGGACGCATGACGCGGTAAATGTCTGAGAGCGCCTCGAATCGTGACTCGTTCTTATCGGCAGCCAGCGTATTGCGCAGCCATGGGCCGCGGCCGGTCGAGTCGATATCGAGCGCCTCAAAGGTCTTAATGCCCTGATCCCGGAATTCTGCCGCCATCTCTTCCGTGATTTCGTCGGTTGCCTCACCGTAGATTTCACCGGTCTGCATGTTGACGACATCCGCGCCAAGAAACTTACCGATAATAGCCTCGGTTGGCACCAGCAATTCGTCTGTGCCGCCTTCCTTGATCTTTTTCAGACCGAGCACAGTGATCTTCTTGCCGGCCGGTGCGATCACTTTCTTGGTCTTTGCATCAACGAGATCGTATTCCGGCTTAACACCCTTCCAGGCGTCTGGGCGGAACCCTACGATCCACCCTTTCTTGTCCAGACGATAAATCGAGCGCGTATAGAAATGCTCAAGGATCTGATCGGTGGTATGACCAAGCGCATACAGAAGCGTTGTCGCTGGCAGCTTTCGCTTTCGGTCAATGCGCACGTTCAGAATGTCTTTCGCGTCAAACTCAAAGTCGAGCCAAGACCCGCGATAAGGGATAATCCGCGCCGCAAAGAGAAGCTTGCCGGAGGAATGCGTTTTACCTTTGTCATGATCAAAGAACACACCGGGGCTACGGTGCATCTGTGAAACGATGACGCGCTCCGTGCCATTGATGATGAACGTGCCCTTGTTCGTCATCAGCGGGATATCGCCGAGATAGACTTCCTGCTCTTTTACTTCGCGAACTGACCGCGCTTCGGTCTCCTCATCGACATCAAATACGATGAGCTGAAGACGCACTTTCAGAGGCGCGGCGTAAGTCAGGTCGCGCTGCATACATTCTTCAGTATCGAATTTTGGCTGCTCGAATTCGTAGCTGACATATTCAAGCACCGAACGTTCAGCAAAATCCTTGATCGGGAACACACTTCTGAACACACCGTCCAGACCGTCTTCGGTCCGCTCGGCCTGCGGGACGTTCATCTGCAGGAAGTGTTCATATGAGGCGCGCTGAACCTCGATCAGGTTTGGCATTTCGATGGCTTCGGGAATTTTCCCGAAGGATTTGCGGATGCGTTTCTTTTCCGTGAAGGAGAGAGCCATCATGTATCCCTTTTTTGCGCTGCCGGGCGTGCCGGTCAGGCGCGTATCGCCTTAACGCGAGGACGCGGCAGAGCGATACCTCGCCCTACCGCGCTGATTTTATTAGGGTCGCATCTCGCGCGACTACGACCCCGAATTTTTGCGGCGCAGGCGATCGGCCTGCGCCAGAGACCTACTTGATCTCGACAGTCGCGCCAGCGTCTTCGAACTTCTTCTTGAGCTCTTCCGCTTCGTCTTTTGAGACGCCTTCTTTGATTGGCTTTGGCGCACCTTCGACCAGCTCTTTCGCTTCCTTCAGGCCAAGACCGGAAACAACTTCGCGAACGACTTTAATAACGCCGATCTTCTTGTCGCCGCCAGAAACGAGAATAACGTCAAATTCGGTCTTCTCTTCAGCTGCGCCGGCGTCGCCGCCGCCTGCTGCTGGGCCAGCAACCGCAACTGCTGCCGCTGCTTTAATGCCGCGCTCTTCGAGAAAATCGTTGAGCTCTTTGGCTTCGAGGATTGTGAGGCCGAGAAGCTCTTCGCCGAGCTTTGCAATATCTGCCATGATAATGTCTTTCTAAAATACGTAATTGATTGGGGTTAGTAAGTTTAAGCGTTTGGTTCCTAGGAAGCTGCCTGCTCGCGGATTGCGTCGATCGCACCAGCCAGTTGCTGACCTGGTGCGTTGACACGTTGTGCGATCTGGCTGGCCTGACCCATAAGACGAGCAACAACAGTCGCGATCATCTCTTCGCGTGATGGCATGGTTGCGAGGACGTTCACGCCCGCCGCGTCCATCACTTCGCCATCCATGATGGCACCGACGAGCTTCAGCTTCTCATTGTCTTTCGCAAATTCGGTCGCTGCTTTTGCTGGGACTGTTGGGTCTTCAGCAAAGGCAATGGCCACAGGACCCTGGAAGAGATCAGAACCAACGCCTTCACCAACAGCCTCGAGAGCCTTGATAGCAACGCGGTTTTTGACCACTTTAAGCTGCCCGCCACCTTCACGAAGTTTGGCACGCAAGCCTGTCATTTCCGAAACGCTTAAGCCTGAATAATGCGTGACGACCACAGCGCCAGCCTTCTCGAAGATCTCTTCGAGCTGCTTGCGGGCCTCATACTTTCCAGCTTTGTCCATAACGGATCTCCAGTTGAGGCGGCCCGGACCATCCGGGCAACCCTTAGTGTCTGCTGTCAGATTTGCGTCTCCGCCTATCCTTCAGCGCCTGCCAAGGGTTGACGCGAAACCGGGAAAACCTTGTAAAAACAACGCACCCAATCACCACCTCACCCAATCTACATAGAAATTAAGGAGCCCAATTGCTCCACCTATGGTCTCGGACAGGAAAACGGGAGGCCGCCGATTCGCACCGGAGAACTCCCGTTAAGCTGGGCTAAGTAGCCCGGAATCCCTCAGGGTTCAAGCCCTATTTTAAAGGAATCTTCAGGCCTTTTGCTCGGCCGCGATTCTATTGGCTATTTGAGGCAGAACGATTACCGGTAAGATCGTTCACGCCTTTGCGGTTTGCCTCTCGCATGCGCTCCCACTCCTCAGCGGTTCCACAAACTTCTTTTACGCGTACACGAGATCCCGTTTCTTTTTCGCGTTTACAAATGATCTCTTCACCATCTTCATTCGTTTCGACAGTCTTTTCTGCCAATGCACTTCCGTTAAGCACACCGGAATTCTCAGTAGAGCTTGCACAAGCGCCCATAAGCAGAACTGCAGTAGCAGCCATGAATAGTTTCATCTTTCGCCTCCATTGCTTTGCCATCATTTACACATCGAAAAGCAATAAGAACAAGCAAAAAAGAAAAAGCGCAGACCACTCCATGCGGCCTGCGCTAAATTCAAGCAGAATATTAAACTAGCTCGCCGGAATAGCTGACGCCGTGTCGATTAGAACGCCGGGGCCCATTGTCGAGGAAAGCGATACTTTCTTGACGTATGTGCCTTTGGCACCGGAGGGCTTCGCTTTGATCAACGCATTCATGAAGGCGGTGACGTTCTTCTCGAGCGCTTCTTCGCTGAAACTTGCTTTGCCAACACCAGCATGGATAACGCCGGCTTTTTCAACGCGGAATTCAACCGCGCCGCCTTTGGCATCTTTTACAGCCTGAGCAACGTTTGGCGTAACAGTCCCTACTTTCGGGTTCGGCATTAGACCCTTAGGTCCCAAAATCTTACCGAGACGGCCAACGACGGACATCATATCCGGCGTTGCGATCACGCGGTCGAACTCTGTGAAACCACCTTGGATCTTCTCCATGAGGTCTTCTGCGCCGACAATGTCTGCTCCAGCCTCTTTCGCTTCGTCAGCTTTTCCTTCTTTGGCGAACACTGCCACGCGAACGTCTTTACCAGTGCCTGAAGGAAGGTTGACGACGCCGCGGACCATCTGGTCTGCGTGCTTTGGATCAACCCCGAGATTCACAGCGATTTCGATGGTCTCATCGAATTTCGCCTTGGCGTTTGCTTTCACCGATGCGATCGCCTCAGCAATCGTGTGCGGCTTGTTCCGGTCGGTTGCAGCCAGAGCTGCGCGGTATCTTTTACCTGACATGTCTTAGCTCCCCGTCACTTCAAGGCCCATGGAACGGGCAGATCCGGCGATAATCTTGGCGGCCTGCTCAATGTCATTCGCATTAAGGTCCACCATCTTTTCTTCAGCAATTTTGCGGCAATCATCCATCGTGACCGATCCGGCAGTTTCGCGGCCCGGATTATTCGCACCCTTTTTCAGCTTCGCAGCCTTTTTCAGGTAGTAAGACGCAGGTGCTGTCTTCACGACAAATGTGAAGGACTTATCCTGATAATAGTCGATTACGACCGGCAGGGGCGTGCCGGGAGGCTGATCGCCCGTTTTGGCGTTAAACGCCTTACAGAATTCCATAATATTAATGCCGCGCTGACCGAGCGCTGGCCCCACAGGCGGTGATGGGTTGGCCTGACCGGCCGGAATCTGGAGCTTCATCTGCCCCAGCAGTTTCTTAGCCATGATTACCTCACTAGCTTGGTTATGGAGCGGTGGTCTTTCGATCCGCCCCGGCTTTGGTTTAGAGGCTCCGTGGTTGCGGGCTGGCTGGCCCTGCCACAGAGTGAAGGCGGGCTATGACGCTATGGCAACTCGAAGTCAAGCCTGAGCATGAAACACGATTATTTTCGACCCGGCTTTAGGAATAGGTATTTTTACGGAGCGCCTGATCTTCGCACCTTCGCTATGATGCAAACTTGCAGATTAGGTTCGACCCATGGCCACGAAATCGTCCAGCCGCAAGGCGCACACTCCTCCCACGCTCGCGCGCAAGCTGCTCCTTGCTAATATCGGTCTTTGTGACCGCTTGCTTGAAAACTCTCGCAGCGTGTTCGAAACT
Source organism: Hyphomonadaceae bacterium (assembly GCA_965263325.1). Taxonomy (GTDB): domain Bacteria; phylum Pseudomonadota; class Alphaproteobacteria; order Caulobacterales; family Hyphomonadaceae; genus CBDHGY01. Next base: position 1,215,857 of record CBDHGY010000002.1, read on the forward strand.
GCGAAAGGAAAGGCCTTTCGCTTTCTCGACTGGCTCGTTGAGGAAGGCAAAGAGATTGAGAGCGATGTATTGCACCGACTGGAAGAAAATGAGTCCTTTGCCTTCAGTGAAGCTCATATCGTTGTCATGGGTCGTCATTTTGCGACAGCGCGCGAGCGTCTTGCCGAGAATGTTGAACACCTTGTCGATGATGCCGGATTAACGCGCCGCGCAATCACTCGAACCGCTAAACGCGTCATTCATGATATCGTCGGCGATGACTTAACGCGGATCAAAGGCATCGGCCCAAAACGCGAAGCTCAGCTTCATGCTGACGGCATCCGAACGTTCGAGCAGCTGGCATTCCTCACCAGGAAAGACGCAGCTGAGCTTGAAATCAAACCGTCCTGGCGCAAGCAAGCGAAACAGCTCGCAGCGGATATTGCTGTATCTTAATAGATTAGCAATTGCAGCACATCCCTTGCCATGGATATCATCAAAGCTACGATTGAAGCTGATAATGTCCGGGGACTAGAGATGCCAGCATATGTAAAACGCGTTCTTGCTACACTTGCGATCGGGCTAATCTTGGGGGTGTCGACCGCTGACGCTCAAGGAGCCACTGGCTACACGCTTAATGGGGAGCCCGTGCCTCAGGACATGGCTTTTCAAATGTATATGAACGGCCTGCCGCCAGGTGCCTACCAATTCGATGAATATGGCAATTTCGGCGTGGAAGGCGAAGAGCCATTTATAAATGCAGATGGCGGCCCGGTACGATATTCCGGGGCGAAGATCACCGACATGATGCAAGGCGGCGTCTTCGGATCTTCGCAATCGCAGCAGCCTGCCGCGCCGGGTGGATACGGATCTCAAGGCTATGGCGGCACCGGCCTTGAAGGCACCCGCATCTTTTGGATTTACTCGCCCAGCATATTTTCTGAAGCGCGCGGCGGGGCGTCGGGCTATATTCACCTATGTCCGGGCGGCGTATTTTATCGTAGTTCCGAGGGCTCTGTCTCCGTAGGCGGCGGATACAACTCCCAAACCCAATCCAATGATGGTTGGGCGGGCGCAGCTGGCACGTCGCGCGGTGCTGGCCAGTGGCAGCTTCAGGGCAATATGGTCGCGCTGTACAACAATGATGGCGGGCAACAAAACTTTTCTGCGCAGAACATCGCGCAGGGAAGCTGGAAGGTCGGCCAGTACAAATATGCCGCAGAACGCGGGCGAGCATCCTGCTATTAACTCGCCGCTATTTGGCGAATACGTTCTGGCGACATGACGGCGTTTGCACCCGCTGTCGCGAGTTCTAACGTAGCTTGATCGGCAAGAGTCGGATGGCCTGTACCGAAAGGCGGCGCGGGATTGTATTCCAGCACCAATTCGATAACCCGCGCACTCTCTTCACCCGCCAATTTACCAGCTACTGTAAGGCCGATATCGACACCCGCCGTCACGCCCCCACCCGTGCAACGGTTGCGATCGATCACAACGCGCTCGTGAACGGGTGTCGCGCCAAATGCACCGAGCGTGTCAATCACGGCCCAATGGCTTGCGGCCTTGTATCCCTTTAGCAAGCCCGCTTTTCCAAGCAGTAGCGACCCCGTACAAACCGCGACAACCCACCCGGCCGTTTCGCCTTGTTTCGCCAGGAACTGCATTGTCGCCTCATCTTCAAGCACATCAATCGACGGCGTGCCTCCGCCCGGCACAAGGATAACGTCCGGCGACGATGATGCAGTGTCGAAGGTCTTGTCGGCCAAAATCGTTGCGCCGGTATCTGTCGGATTACCGCCAGGCTCGCGTGCGACCACCTCCGTTGTCGTACCGGGAATTTGCGCAAGCGGCTGAAGCGCACCAATGAGATCGAGAGTTGTGAAACCGGGATAAACGAGAGACTGGATCAGCATAGCACGCTCCTTAATCTTGTAATTTCGTACCGTTTCGAACAAAATTAGAGCTTCGTCAACAATTAAATGCGAACTAGTACATAAATGTCTGAAACGCCTCGTAAACGCGGTCGCCCTGCGACCATCAATACAGAAGCCGCCATGCAGGCGATTGTTGAGCTGTTCAGGGCAAAAGGATTTGCCGCCGTATCTTTAGATGATTTGTCCGAAGCGACAGGGCTTAGCCGCCCAAGCCTCTACCGGGCATTCGGCGACAAGCTCGCCATGTATATGGGGGCGCTTGATGCGTTCGGTCACGAGGTGATCAAAACGGCCGTTCCGGCGCTCACGCATGAGCCAAATCTACAAAAAGCTCTTACGAACTTCTACGCCAAAATGTTGGAGATCTATTACCGGGATGATGCGGTCGAACCGGGATGCCTTGTTTATGGCACCGCGCCAAGTAGCGCAGATCTACCTACTGTTAGGGAGCGCCTGCGTATATCAGTTGAAGCGCTTGATGACCTGATGCGTACGAAGATTAAGCTTTGCGCGCCAGATACATCTGAGTCCCAAATCGAAATGGCTGCACATATCGCCTCCAATACGCTGATTGCCTTTTCAGCACGCGCGAAATCAGGAGTACCAAAAGAAGAACTCATGAGCGTAGGCGAACAAAGTGCAAAGGCGATCGCTGCACTTATAGAGACATCAATTTAAATTCGAGGCCCTTTCTCGGTAAGGGCAAACGGCCGCTCACTGGGGAGTATAAAAGAGTTTTTCTGCAGCAAAACGGCCATACGCCAAACCCGTTCCAGCTAGGCATCACCTGCCGCACGCCGTACCCGGTCAGCCGCCGAAAAGAACACGAGTACGCAGATCATGGGGATAAGGGTCAGCGCCAACCAGAGCAGCTGACCATAACCGCCACCGAACAACCATCCTCTAAAATATCCGACAACACAAATTATCCCCCAGATCGGCGCGCTTAAAATAATGCCAGTCAGGAAACGCATAAGCCGTTTCGCAGCGGGCGTATCTGGCATGTTTCCGGGGATCGCAAACACAACTGCCATCGCTACAAAGCCCGCCAGACAAACGACGAGAATCCCACCGATCAAAAATAGGAAGCCGGCCATTGGTTTTCTTAACCGGGTGCGCGTGTTTTCAGCGCCAGCGCATGCAGCTCGTCGCCATCATTGCCGACTTTTCCCTTCAGCGCCGCATAGACCATTTGGTGCTGTTTCACGCGCGGCACCCCAGCAAATTGCGGTGAGACGATATCTGCCTGCCAGTGATTGTCATCGCCAGCGAGATCCGTCAGCGTGATCTCGGCATCTGGGAAGGCCTCAGTTAAGAGGGATTCTAAAGTTTCGCGTGTCATAGCCATGCTCATAAAGAACATCGCCAAATGCGTAACGTCAAGCTGGCGAAGTGGCCGCTCTCACCCTACATGCTAATCGACCAAGAATAAGGGGCTTCCCGCCATGCCGGATACAATTTCATTTACACTAAAAACCGCTGCTACTCAGATCCTCGGTTCGCTCGCGCATTGCATGCGTAAAGCCGAAGCGCATGCCAAGGCCACTGAAACGGAAGAGATAAATTTCCTGGAAGCGCGCCTTTTTCCGGATATGTTTGAAATGAAGCGCCAGGTTTACATCGCGACCGACATCGTGCGCAGAGGCGGCATCCGCCTGGCAGGCGGAGACCCTGACTCAAGAGAAGATGACGAACAGACCTTTGCAGCTCTTGCCGCGCGGTGCGAAACGGCGCTGGCGGATATCATGCAACAGGATGATGCCGACCTCGACAAAGACCCCGAGGGTGAGATCACAATGGAAATTCCCTCTGGCGAACTGAAAATGACGAAGCGCCAATTTCTCATGACCTTCATCATTCCAAATATGATGTTCCACGCCTCGATGGCGTACGCTCTTCTCCGCAAGCAAGGCGTTCAGCTTGGAAAGATGGATTTCCTCGCAGCGGGGAATCCGCCTAGTTAAGGCGGCATGTCGCACCGCCGTTTTATTACAGTCCTCTGGGTCGTCGTCGCCGTTTTGGTCGGAGCGGTCTTGCTGCCGCTGTTGATGGAGCGCGACCAAAGCGACCCGGATACAGTTGCGCTGTTTATCTTTGCGATGGCTGTCCTGTTGTTCGCAGGATACCGAATTGTTCAAGACTGGCGCGAAACTGTGTTGAAAGACCCTTCTGAGGAGCCTGCCAGTAAAATCGCCCGTGAGTCACTCAAAGCCGGCATGCCAGATACCGCGCCGCCTCAACCGGGTGACGCACAAGACCTTCAGGGAAAACTGAGTTCTGTATTTGAGCGTGTGCCGCTGGAAAAGCAGGTCGGAGATTTTGCAGCTGCAGGTCTGCCCCTATTACCCGGGCGAACTATTGATGAGTTGCTGGAGTGCTATCCTCGCGAAGAATATGAGCGTGATCCGTATCAGTGTTTGCTGTTCATTTATGCGATTGAGGTAGAGGCAGAGCCATGGGGACGCTGGTTTACTGGAAAGGGGTGGAACTGGGACACAGAATGCATTGGCGATCCCGGAAGCTATGTGACGGTTCTGCAGAACATTGAGCGCCTGACGGGCGAGGAGGTGTTCACAACACTTTCGGATGATGCCATCGCTGGCTCGAGTGGCACAGCCCACATCACCTATGCCATCAAAGGCGGAGAAACACGCAAGCAACCTGTCGAAATCAACAATGATTGGGCGGACACCCTTGCCGTCTTTGCAATACTGGAAGAAATTGAAAAGGCCGTCGGCGATGACCGGCACTTCTACTGGGCGGACAATGGACAGGCGATGTTGCTTTATTTCATCACGGATGAGACTGGCGAAGCTCTCAATCGGTTGCGCCCGAATCTGCTGACACGTCTGTTTTAATTCACAGCGTCCATATAGTTTGGCAACCAACCTTCATGCGCCTCGCGGAGTTTGGAGAGGGGGAGTTCGAGAGGGTAAAACTCCCCATCCTTTTCGCCAATAACAATATCTATCTGATCGTGAATGAACAAACCGATTGCCGAACATGGAACATTTTGAGCCGTCGTCGATTGAGCCTTTTCCCACTGCTCATCGGACATCGCCAATAATAGCCTTGCATTGTCTTCGGCGAACATACCAACAATTGCACCTTTATAATCAATGTATGTGGAGTCACCGACCTGTCGTCCGCCAAGTCGGTCGCTCGCAAAAAAATCGATCGCGTCTTCAATACTAACGCCAACTCCACTCGCCAGCGCCATCTCTGCAGCCGCGCACGCAACGCCGCCATCGCTGACATCATGCACGGCGTTGACGAGGCCTTGCTCAATTAGGGACCGAACGAAATCGGCATTTCGTTTTTCAGTTTCCAAATCCACCGGTGGCGGCGGGCCGAGCTCCTCGCCTGTCAGTCCCAAAATCTCCCGTGCATAAAGCGACGCGCCAAGATGGCCTTTTGTCTCGCCAATTAAGATCAACGCATCCCCCGGCTGCGCGCCCTTCAGCGTCGCAATCTTGGAGACGTCCTCAATCAGGCCAACCCCGCCAACCACCGGTGTGGGCGGAATACCGACGCCGTCGGTTTCATTATAAAGGGAGACATTCCCCGACACGACCGGGAAATCGAGCACGCGGCAAGCTTCCGCCATGCCTTCGACTGCTTTCACAAACTGGCCCATCACTTCCGGACGTTCAGGGTTTCCGAAATTCAGATTATCCGTAATCGCAATCGGTTTTGCGCCAACGGCGGAGAGATTGCGATAAGCTTCCGCCACCGCCTGCTTGCCGCCCTCATATGGATCAGCCGCCACATAGCGCGGATTGCAATCGGATGTGATGGCCAGCGCCTTGTTGGTGCCGTGAATACGAACGATGGCTGCGTCACCCATGGATTGCGAACTATCGACCGTGTCACCCATCACATGGCGATCATATTGCTCCCAGATCCAGCGCTTCGACGCCATATCCGGCGACGACATCAGCTTCAGCAGAACCTCACCATAATCTTCCGGCTCAGGATATTTGGACATATCCAGCGGCGCGCGCGGCTGTGGCTCAACCCATGGGCGGTCATAATTCGGCGCATCATCAGCCAACGGCGAGACAGGAATATCGCACACCACTTCGCCATGCTGGATCAATTTTAAATGGCCGGTGTCGGTTGTTTCGCCAATGACTTCGGCATCAAGGTCATATTTCTCAAAGATCGTTTTCGCGAGATCAATCTTATCTGGATAAAGCACCATCAGCATCCGCTCTTGGGATTCTGACAGCATGATCTCATAGGCGGTCATCCCCTCTTCGCGCTGCGGGACCTTGTCGAGATCCATGGTGACGCCGATGCCTTCGCCATTCTCACCGCCGCTATCAGCCATCTCAACGGATGAAGATGTGAGGCCCGCCGCGCCCATATCCTGAATGGCCTGGATCGCATCCGTCGCCATCAATTCAAGACACGCCTCGATCAGCAGCTTCTCTGTGAAAGGGTCGCCGACCTGAACCGTCGGGCGCTTTTCTTCATCGCCTTCGGAGAATTCGGCAGACGCCATTGTCGCGCCGTGGATTCCGTCGCGGCCCGTCTTCGAGCCAACATAAAAGATTGGATTTCCGGGCGTCGCCCCGCGCGCGTAGAAAATTTTGTCCTGATCCGCGAGGCCAACCGCCATCGCATTGACGAGAATATTGCCATTATAGCCTTCGTGGAATTGCGTCTCGCCAGCGACCGTCGGCACGCCAACGCAGTTTCCATATCCCCCAATCCCCGCAACGACGCCTGCCACGAGGCTGCGCGTTTTCGGATGGTCCGGTGAGCCAAAGCGAAGTGCGTTAACGAGCGCAATCGGGCGCGCCCCCATCGTAAACACATCGCGCAGGATACCGCCGACGCCGGTCGCGGCCCCTTGATAGGGCTCAATGTAAGACGGGTGGTTATGGCTCTCCATCTTGAAGATCGCCGCTTGCCCGTCACCAATATCGATGACGCCGGCATTCTCGCCGGGGCCCTGAATGACGTGCTCATTCTTGGTTGGGAATTTCGAGAGATGCCGGCGAGAGGACTTATAAGAGCAATGCTCTGACCACATCACCGAATAGATACCGAGCTCAACGAGATTAGGTTTGCGGCCAAGACGCGTGTGAAGGCGCTCCCATTCTTCAGCATTAATACCGTGCTCAGCGGCTTCCGCCTCGCCCTGAATGGCCGTCATAGCGGCGACAATGGCAGATGTATCAGTCATGCGCGGGCTTTAGCCGGGAAGCGCGGGATTCGCCAGCGCTTGTTGTCCCGGTCTATCTTTTTGATAGAAATACCCAAAACGGCAATTCGAGAATCCCAGATGGAACGCAGAGACTTTCTCCTTGGACTGAGCGGCACCGCGTTGACAGCTTGCGCCAGCCGACCGCCCGTCCGCGAAAATCCTAATGCCGTGTTGAAGCACCTGACCCCCGTTCCGCCCGTTCTTGTTCAGAGAGACCGCATTATTAAAACCGTCGTTGGACTTCGCCCGTACCGAAGCGGCGGCTTCAGGCTGGAAGCGGAACAATTTGGTGAAAAACACCTTATCCACAATTATGGACATGCGGGAGATGGCGTTTCGCTCTCATGGGGTTGCGGGCAAATTGCGGCAGAGATGGCACATGCGCGCGATCCCGGCGCGATCGCCATTTTAGGTGCCGGCGTTATGGGACTTACGACAGGCCTTATCCTTGCAGGCTGGGGGCACGACGTCACCATTTACACAGATAAAGTCACGCCGAACACTACGTCAGATATCGCAGGTGCGCTGATCCTCGTGCCGGATGATGTCGATGCCCGTGTGGCGCGGCTCAGCCATGATGGCTGGGAGCCTTTTGTTGGTCGCAGGGGTTACGGTGTGAAGCGTGTTGCACATCGCTTCCTCGCCGAGCGCGGTTCAGATACCAGCCAAAATGGGTTTCTGGGCCGGCGGGTTCGCGAAGCACACCCCGCTGTTCTGGTTGACCCAACGATTTATCTCAAACAAATCATGGCCGATTTCAGAGTGCGCGGCGGGAAGATTTATACGCAGCGGTTTGAAACGACGGCTGAGGTGCTCGCGCTGCGCGAAGAAACCATAATCAACTGTACCGGCTTGGGCGCAGGAAATCTGTTCCTAGATACGAATGTCTATCCTGTTCGTGGTCAACTCACGCATCTGCTCCCTCAGGAAGACATCGATTATTCCTATATTGCGAGCGCTCCCACACTGACATCACTATACATGTTCCCTAGACACACGAGCATTGTGCTCGGCGGAACACGTGTGAGGAGAGAAACATCGCTGGAACCTGATCCTGCAACTATCGATCGTATGATTGAGGGACATGGCGAGATGTCCAAATGGGCGGGTGGCACGATTCCTGTAGCCTGATCTGAAGTGGTTTCAGCAACAAAATCGCGTATAGCGTTTTGTGACAAATTCGTTATGGACCCCGGATGAAGGTCAGACCCGTCGAGCCAAAAGATATTCCAGCCATCATCCGCTTGACGAGCATGAATGGCTTCGCAAGTCGTTCTCATGCTGGGTGGCATTGGGTGCTTTTCGAAAATCCCGAACAAGCAGACTCGCCATCTGGTTATGTCGTCGAAACCGACGGAAAAGTTGCAGCATTTTTGGGTGGAGCGGGTCACCGGCTTCACGGCACAGGCACGGATGGATTTGTCGTAGCAGCTCATACATTCGTCAGCGATTTATCGAGCCCAGGCCATGGTCCCAGACTTATCCGCCACGGTTTTAAGCACACACGCTTCGATGCGACGTATACCCTGCACAACAATGCTTACTCGAGCATTTTCTATAAGCGTTTCGGACTAGCCGCGATTTGGAAAGCGAGTGGTCGCCAGTACCTGAAGAAGCGATTGCGATGGGGAAGCGTCTTGGCGTCAGCTGCATTGCGCAGATTGGCAAGAAACGCACATCTTCAGAAAGCTTTGTCGAGGCGAGAGTGGTTTGTTACGCGCCCCAAAGGCGGTTCGATCCCGCTCGCACAATCGGTTCGACAACTAGATCCTTTCGAGGCCAAAGATGCCAGTGCCATTGACGCCTTGGACTCACAACTGGAAAAATCGGGAAAAATCATAGGAGCTCGCACAGCTGAGGTGTGGCGTTACCGCCTTAAAGATCCAGACCGGGTCGTGCCAACTCACTTGTTTTCAATTGACGATGATCAGGGAATTGCTGCGATGCTCGCGACAAGCATTTCCAAGGATGACAAGCTCAGCGTCGTTACACTTGATATAGAAGACCTCGTTTTTCGACCGGGAAGCGAACATCATCTCGCGACACTGCTCGCGCAAGCGAAAAAGTGTGCGCGGCACGCAAAAGCAGCGCGCATCATGCTGCGTGTGTTGCCGCCAAATCTTGATATTGCGACCGCAGACTCGCTTGGCTTCAAAGCGCGCCCGCGAGCTTATGATAGCTGCCACTTTGGCGGTGATACCGAATGGGACCCGCTGAGTTGGGAAGTCTCTCCATTTGACGGGGATTTCTGGTTTGCGCTGCGACGTCCGCCCGCGCGTTGATTAGACCGCCGCCATGAGGCTCTCAAACAAACCAAGTCCACCATCGCCGCCTTCATGCCCGCCAATAGCACGCTCTGGGTGCGGCATCATCCCCAGGACGCGGCCATTCTCCGATACAATGCCTGCAATATCTCTCGCGGAACCATTTGGATTACCATCATATCTGAAAACAACGCGGCCGCTGCCTTCAAGATTATCAAGCGTTGGCTCATCAGCGACGTAATTTCCGTCATGATGCGCGATTGGAATCATCACTTCCTCGGAGCCAGCATAGGCGGAGGTGAAAGCCGAATTTGCGCTTTCAATTTTCAGTGGCTGCGGTTTGCAGACGAATTCCAGACCAGCGTTACGTATCAATGCTCCCGGCAAAAGGCCGGTCTCGCATAATATCTGAAACCCATTGCAAACACCTAAAACATAGCCGCCGCGTTCTGCGTGAGCCTTGAGCTGGGAGATCACAGGCGAATTGGCCGCCATCGCCCCACATCGCAAATAGTCACCATAGCTGAACCCGCCGGGCACCATCACAAGATCGGTATCTGCCGGAATTTCGCCATCCTTGTGCCAGACCATGAGAGGCTCAATCCCACTGACCTGCTTAAGGGCGGTTTGGGCATCTCGGTCACAATTGGATCCGGGAAAAACAATAACGGCTGACTTCATGGCCTGCGTTTAGCAAGGAGTCGCCAAGAAAGGGAATAGGGTTGCACTGTTTGCGCAAGAAGAGCACACGTAACAGGCGAGTCTTGATCGATGGAAAGGGAAAGAAAATGTGGATAAAGCTGAGTATTGTCGCGGCCTGCACAGGTCTGCTGAGCGGATGCAACACGCTCGCAGGTGTTGGAAAAGACGTTTCAGCCGTTGGCAATGGTGTAACACATGTCGCCTATGAAGTTCGCGACGAAGTTTTCGGCAAACCGGGACCAAAACCTCGAGGATACGCCTCTGCTGGCCAGGCATGCGACCCCAACGCTGATGAACTTCTTGGCGGTAGCGGCCTCCCCCCTTGTCCGACCAGCACAACCGGAAGGCAGTCGATCATTGTTGGGTCGCGGCCTTGAACGAATGGAGTTTGACTTGCCGATCAGGCCAGAACAGCCCATGATCTAGGCAGAGATCTCATCGAGGAGCTGTGAAGATGAAGAAATTGGTGATTGCTTTTTTTGCGCTCGCAAGCCTGCCGGCACTGGCGGCATGCAATACAATCGAAGGAATTGGAAAAGATGTTGGCGCGGCGGGTGATGCTGTGGCTGAGACCGCCAAAGACGTCAAAGAGGATATTTCTGACGACGAGTAGTCGGTTAACAGATGGAACCACCTCACCCCGCAGCGCTCACGCGCTGCGGGATTTGCTTTGATGCAAGTGAACCAAATTAGCCTGCTCGGCGATCTCTTCGGTTCTCGCGGCGATCCTGGCGATCCTCAAGACGGTCCAATCGATCTTCCCGAACATCGCGGGGTCCAAAGTCAATCGCCTCGTCCCGCCGGTTCTCGCGCCGATCAATCCGGTCTTCGAAACGGTCAAGACGGTCTTCGACTTTATCCGCGCGAGATCCCTGTTTAATCACGCCGCGGCGCTCTAACCGATCAAGACGGTTATCGACGCGCTCTGCCTTCGTCGCAGGCTTTGGGCGGTCTGGATAGGCCATCGCAGCCGGGGCAATCAGTACAGCCGAAATGGATAATGCGGTTATAAACTTGAACATGCTCTCCTCCGTTTTTGGTGCATGCCAAGTTCAACGATGGACAACGGATAGTCCGTCGCAAGAATTCGAATATTTTGTATGTGTACAGATGAACAGATATTCAGTGTTTATCGAAAGTGCTTTGACAGCTTCAATCCCTGCCCCTGATAGTTGCTACCCGAACCGCCATACGGAGCATCTGGAAGCGACGCCATCGGCTCATAAACCAATTTCGCGACCGGCTGGCCATGCTCCAATATGAACGGGACATCCCTTGAGCGCACCTCGAGCACGGCGCGACTGCCGCCTGCATTTGTCCCAAAACCTGGATCAAAGAAGCCGGCATAGTGGGCGCGAAATTCACCAAGCTCAGGAGCAATAGGAGCCATTTCTGCGGCCTCGCCAATCGGCACCTCAACCGCTTCCCGAGACGCCAGAATATAGAATTCGTCAGGATTAAGAACGATCTGACCTCGCATCGGATGAACGGGTTCCCAAAACTCTATCGGATCGTGCCCGCCGATATTGCGCAAATCGATCACGCCAGCATGACGCTTCGCCCGCCACCCGACAGGACCGCCATCTGCGCGCTCCAAATCAATTGAAACCACTTTCTCATAGGTTTCGGCAGGATCGCTTTCCCGCAGCCGCAGTTGCGCAAGCGTGTCTCCTGTACGGGCGAGAATAGAGAATGTACGCGGACTAATCTCCAGATAAAGTGGACCAACATATCCCGCTGGAACTTCATCAAAAGCTTCACTTCCATTTGCAACAACACGGGTAAAAACATCGATGCGTCCCGTCGAACTCTTCGGATTTGCCCGGCCCGATATGCCTTTTGGCAGAGCAAGCGTCTCCAGAAGCGGAACGATGTATACACATCCCGTCTCAAGAACCGCCCCGCGTTGTAAGTTCACTCGGTGCATTTGCATGTTTGGCGATGCATCCAGCACTTGATCCACCGTGCGTCCACGCCCTGGTAGAAAACTTGCCCGCACCCGGTACGCATATTCACCTAATCTCAAGTCGACACTGGCGGGCTGTATTTGACGGGGGCCAATTTCGACGGAGGTGGAGATGCCGCCATTGCTAAACAATGCGCGGATGGCATGATCCGGTAAGACACCTTGGTTTCGGTCCATGACTTGATTCCCTCTATGTGACAGGCTTAGAGCGGACCGTTCAGAAAGCAAAGGCGACGCGCATGGCGGATGCATCAAGCGGCGATTCTAAGAAAGACTGGAAGCCTGCCACCAAAGCAGTGCGCGGCGGCGTGAAGCGGTCTCCCAACATGGAAACATCCGAGGCCATGTATCTGAATTCCGGCTTCACTTACGATAATGCTGAGCAGGCCGCTGCTCGCATGCGGGGGGATGAACCTGGATATGTTTATTCCCGTTACGGCAATCCAACTGTAACAATGCTGCAAGAACGTCTCGCACTGATCGAAGGTGCGGAGACATGCCGAATCACAGGGTCTGGTATGGGCGCGATTTCCGCAGCAGTGACAGCTCCCATTCGCCAGGGAGACCGCGTGGTCGCTGCAACGGCATTATTCGGGTCGTGCCGATGGATTTGTGCAAATTTGCTGCCGCGCTATGGCGTCGAAACCGAATTTGTTCGCGGTGATGATCTAGCGGCCTGGGAACAAGCGCTGTCGAAGCCAACCCGGCTTGTCCTCATCGAGAGCCCTGCAAACCCAATGCTCGACGGGGTCGATATCGCGGCCGTTGCTCAGCTTTGCCAGCAGGCTGGCGCTCTATTAGTTGTGGATAACGTGTTTGCCACCCCGATCCTTCAAAAACCTCTCGAACTTGGGGCAGACGTGGTTGTGTACTCAGCCACCAAACACATGGACGGACAAGGTCGCGTGATGGCGGGTGCGATCCTAGGGCGGAATGACGACGTTGAGTCCCTTTACGACGACTATCTGAAGCATACCGGCCCGGCTCCCTCCCCATTTAATGCTTGGGTCGTTCTAAAAGGCCTTGAAACACTGGAGCTTCGGGTAAAGGCGGCATCAGCAACTGCGTCGCAGTTGGCGGACGCAATCGCAGAGCATCCGGCAATCGCAGCAGTTCGTTACCCCCACCGTACGGATCATCCGCACTTTAATATTCACGCAAAACAGATGACCGCAGGCGGAACCTTGATTGCGCTGTCAGTGAAAGGCGGCCAGGAAAAGGCATTTAATTTCCTGAACAATTTGAGCATCGTGGATATTTCAAATAATTTAGGTGATAGCAAATCGCTTGCTTGCCACCCCGCAACCACAACACATAGGTCTTTAAACGCTGAGGAGCGCAGCGAAATGGGCCTTGATGATTCCTGGATCCGTTTGTCGGTCGGTCTAGAGGACGTGAGTGATCTAGAGGCCGATTTATTGGGCGCTCTTAACAGCCTGTAGAGTAATTGGAGCAACCCTCGGAAGATGCTGGGAAATAGACAGACGCCCTCCTACGAAGCCGTAACAGACGGCATTTCTGTTCGCGTGCAACCTCGCTTCATGCATGACGAATCTCGACCGGCAAGAGGAGAATATGTCTGGGCGTATACCGTTGAGATTGAAAACGGAACCGAGCAAACTTGGCAAGTTCTTCGTCGCTATTGGCAAATCGTTGATGCAAAGGGGCGAAGACAGGAAGTGGAAGGCGAAGGCGTTGTCGGCCAGCAACCAGTGCTAAAACCGGGAGATGCCTTCAAATATACGTCCGGTTGCCCGCTTTCCGCACCATCCGGAGTGATGGGTGGTAGCTATCACCTCGAGAACGAACATGATGAAAATCTAACCGTTGTTATTCCAACATTCTCACTCGACAGCCCATATGACCAAGCAAAACCGAGTTAGGTCACTCTGCCACTAGACAAATAAGCCGCGCCCTGCTCCGTTGCTATCAAAGCTAATTCTAAGGAGAGCATACCAGATGCGCATCCAGACTATCCTCGCCGGCGCTGCAGCCATCGCACTGTTGACCGCGTGCGGCACTGAGCCCAAATCCGCCGACACATCCACACTAGAAGAAGCGAGCCAATCGCCTGTGAACACTATTCAGCCACCTGTTGCCAAACGAGAAGCCAAGACAATCGATCAAGTCGGGCGCACGCGCACTGACCATTACTTCTGGATGAAAGATGATAATTGGCAGGACGTGATGAAGGATCCAACGGTCCTGCGCGAAGATATTCGCGAATATCTGGAAGCTGAAAACGCATACACGAAAGCCGTCCTGGAAGAGCCAGTTCAAGCGCTCACCGATGAGCTCTTCGCAGAAATGCGCGGGCGAATAAAGGAAGACGATAGCTCACTCGCCAATGTTTATGGCCCCTACGCCTATTATTCGAAATTTCGCGAAGGCGGTGAGTATCCCATCTATGCGCGCCGCGCGGCAGCTGACGTTTATAATGAAGATGCTGAGCACGAAATCCTGCTTGATGGCGACGAGATGGGCAAAGACAAAGCCTATTTCAGCTTTGGTGCACTCGGCGTTTCACCGAACCATCAGCTCGTTGGGTACGCAGTCGATGAACAAGGCTCTGAAATCTACCAGATCAAGTTCCGCGATATCGAGACCGGCGAGGATTTGCCAGATGTTGTTGACGGCACCGCCGGCAACTTTGTCTGGAACGCGAACTCCGATGCCGTCTACTGGACTGAACGAGACGAAAATGGCCGTCCGGTGGCGATCCATCGCTATGCGTTGGGCTCAGAGGGATCTACGGAAATTTACCGAGAGGCAGATCCCGGCAAGTTTACCGGCGTTAGCAAAAGCCAGTCTGGCGAATACATTTTCATCTCAGCGAATGATCAGGTCACGACTGAGACACATTTCTTTCGCGCCGATGATCCAGACCCAAAACCGCAAATCATTGCACCCCGCGTTGAAAACACAGAATACTACGTCGAACATTGGGGGGACAACTTCGTTATCCAAACCAATATAGATGACGCGGTTGATTTCAAAATCATGACAACGCCGGTCTCTGCGCCGGGCAAGGAAAACTGGACAGATCTTGTTCCGCACCAACCGGGAGAGCTGATCCTCAGCGTTGATCCGCTCAAAGAACACCTGATCTACACTAAACGCGTTGATGGCGTTCCACGTGCAATCGTTCGTGAACGAACCAGCGGCAACGAACATACAATCGCGTTTGACGAACCAGCCTACGATATGAGCGTCTCAACCGGTTTCGAATATGACACTGACACGATCCGTTTCGATTATTCGTCTCCGTCCACGCCAGAAACCGAGTACGACTACAACATTGTCACCAAGGAACGGGTGCTACGCAAAGAGCAGGAAGTTCCATCAGGCCACAACCGCGACGACTATGTGGTTGAGCGCATCATGGCTCCAGCCCGCGATGGCGAAATGATCCCCGTTACAATCCTTCGGCACAAAGACACGCCCGTCGATGGGACGGCTCCAATGTTGCTATATGGTTACGGTTCATACGGCGTTACGATTTCAGCACGTTTCCGCACCACACCGCTCGCCCTCGCAAATCGCGATATGATGTGGGTCATCGTCCACCCCCGCGGATCAATGGCAAAAGGTTATCAATGGTATCTCGATGGAAAGCTGAAGAAGAAGGAAAACACCTTCAACGATTATGTCGACGCCGGTAATTATCTTGTCGATCAGAAATATACATCGCGCGGCAACATCGTCGGTCTCGGAGGATCTGCAGGCGGCCTACTCATGGGTGCTGCGGTTAATCAGGATCCAGAATTATTTGCAGGCGTGATCGCAGCCGTGCCGTTTGTAGACGTGATTAATACGATGTCGGATGATACGCTGCCGCTAACGCCGCCGGAATGGCCTGAATGGGGCAATCCGCTCACCAGCGCTGAAGATTACGATACGATCCTTGCTTACTCGCCTTATGATCAGGTCTCCGATCAGAACTATCCAGCCATGCTGATAACGGGCGGTCTATCTGATCCGCGTGTGACGTACTGGGAGCCATCAAAATGGGCGGCGCGCCTTCGCCACCGCGCACCAAACGGCGGTCCCTATTTCCTACGTATCAATATGGAAGCCGGCCATGGCGGCGCATCTGGACGCTTCGAAGGCCTGAAGGAAACGGCGCTGGAATATGCGTTTGCGCTCGCAGCAGTTGGCAAAGCGGATGGGGTGAGTTTCGCGGACTAGCCCCGCAAATCCTTGCCCATTTTCTCGAGCACGCCATTCACGAATTTCGGTTCAGAGCCATCGAAAAAGTCATGCGCGAGCGACACATACTCATCCATGATCACGGCATTTGAGAGATGCTCATGGATGATGAATTCCGCTGCCCCTGCGCGCAGGATCGCTCGCGTTGTAGCATCTAGGCGCGTCAGCTTCCAGCCTTCAGCAAGGCGCAAACGAATTGCTTCATCGATACGCTCCTGATGTTCAACAACACCATTCACGACAGCTTTGAACATATCTGGATCAGCTTCCTCGATCGGTTCCTCGTCAGGGCCCATTCCAAGGCGGTCGTCCATAAAATCTCGTATCGTCGCGTTTGCAGAGGCGCCGGTCTGCTCCATTTGATAGAGCGCTTGCACGGCTGCCAACCTTGCGCCAGCGCGCCGCGCGCGAGTGACTTCAAAGGGAACTTTCGGTTCGCTCGTCATCGCAGTCACTAACGGATTAGCTCTTTGCGAAACTTAATCATGGCAAGGCACGCTTCGGCCGCATCTTTGCCTTTGTTTTTCTGCTTCCGGTCTGCGCGAACCCAAGCCTGCTCATGATTCTCGCAGGTCAGAATGCCGTTACCGATCGCTTGTCGTCGCTGCACAATCAAATCCATTAGACCGCGCGCACTTTCACCGCACACATAGTCATAGTGAGAGGTCTCGCCGCGGATAATACACCCAAGTGCAATTGTGCCGTCAAACTTACCGCTATCAGCCGCCATCGCGGCGATACCCGGCAGCTCAAACGCTCCCGGAACTTCCATGGTCGTCACTTCTGCGCGTGCAGCTTCGAGCACTTCCAACGCACCGGCTTCAAGCTCATCAGCAATATCTTTGTAGTAGCGGGAAATCGCCACGAGTACGCGGTCAGTCATCAATCATTGCTCTCTTCGTTTAGCGGACGCCACCCCTCTATGCTCAGGCCGTATCCGTCAAGCCCTGCAAGTCGGGTCGGCTGCGCATCCGAGAGGAAGATCATTTTGCCTACTCCGAGTTCGCGTAGAATTTGGGCACCAACCCCATACTCTCTAAGCGGCGTTGTAGGATCACGGGGATTTTCAGTTTTTAATCCGAGGCGTTCTGCCAGCGCGTTTGGACGCATCGTATTTACAAATACGATTACTCCTGGCTCGTCAGCTTGTGAGATGATCTTCATCGCCTTCTCGACAAGCCCCTGGCGTGGACCGCGTTCACCCATAATATCTGCGAGAACATCGGTGCGGTGGACACGCACAATCGTGGTCTCATTCGGTCCGATCACGCCATGCACGATGGCTACGTGTTCTGAGCCATCCAAATCATTGCGGAACACAACCGTTTTGAAGCCGTCGCCATACTCACTTTCCAGAGGCGCCTCGACGCGCCTTTCCAGATACCGGTCGTTCTCGCGGCGATACTCGATTAGGTCCGCGATGGTGCCAATTTTCAACCCGTGCAGCTGCGCAAAGGCTATTAAGTCCGGCAGCCGCGCCATTGTGCCATCATCATTCATGATCTCACAAATGACGCCCGCCGGATAAAGCCCCGCCATTCGCGAGATATCGACGGCGGCCTCGGTATGACCCGCACGCACAAGCGTCCCACCATCACGCGCAACAAGCGGGAAAACATGCCCTGGCGAAACGATGTCATTGTGATCAAGTGTCGGATCGATTGCGACCGCGACAGTGCGTGCGCGGTCCGCAGCTGAGATGCCTGTCGTCACCCCGTCTTTGGCTTCAATCGAGACTGTGAAGGCAGTCTGCATACTCTCACGATTGTCGCGCGCCATCATATCAAGGTTTAACGTCCTTGCCCGCTCACCCGTCATCGCAAGACAGATCAGACCGCGGCCGTATTTGGCCATAAAGTTTACCTGGTCAGGCGTCGCAAATGTTGCCGGGATGATGAGGTCGCCTTCATTCTCGCGGTCTTCCGCATCGACGAGGATATACATCCGGCCATTGCGGGCATCCTCGATAATTTCATCGATGGACGAGATTGCTTGGGAAAAGTCTTCAGCCATCATGTGCTCCGGGCGGCGTGTGTCCTTCAGGGGCATCATGCCCGATCATCCGGGCGACGTAGCGTGCCAGCATATCGATCTCAAGATTTACTTTTGAACCTTGGTTCAATTCTGAAAGCGTGGTGACCTCCCAGGTGTGCGGGATAATCGCCAGCTGGAAGTCACCATCGGGCAGTGCATCCGCCACAGTGAGCGAAACGCCGTTGATTGCCGCAGAGCCTTTCGTCGCAAAATACTTCGCAATCTCCGCCGGCGGGCGAATGGTGAGGCGATAGCTTTGGCCCTCAGGTTCGATGCTGACCACCTCACCGACGCCATCGACATGACCAAACACAAAATGCCCACCGAGCTCATCGCCAAGCTTCAGGCTTTTCTCCAAATTGACCTTTGAGCCTTCTTGCCAATCGCCCAGCACCGTTTTTTCTAACGTCTCCGGCACAGCTTCGACAGCGAACCACGCTCCGCGCTCAGCCTCCCCCATATCAACTACCGTCAAGCAAACTCCAGAGTGCATGATTGAAGCCCCCATTTCGATATCGCTGAGCGCATAGCTGCTCTCAACCTCGAACCTCGTGAGACCATTGCGGTGTTCCGCTTTTCGGATCGTACCAACATCTGTGACGAGACCAGTAAACATGGGTGACCTTCGTTTTGCTCAAAATGAACATAAGGGGTGTTGGCGATGGTTCAAATCGTAACGTGGCGGTATTCCGTCGCGGCGGCAATTGCACCAATGGTATTGGCGTTTAGAGTGTAATCAAACAAGGAGGAATAAATGGGTCGCTTAGAAGGGAAAACCGCAATTATCACCGGTGCGGGCAGCGGTATTGGCCGTGCAGCGACGATCCTTTTTGTCGCTGAAGGCGCAAAAGTCGTCGCCTCTGACGTGAATGAAGAGGGTCTTGCGCAAACCGCTGCGGAAGCAAATGCGAGCGACACGCTCATCACACAAACCGCCGACGCGGGAACAGAGGCGGATGTGGCAGCGCTCGTGGATCTTGCCCTCTCCAAATTTGGCGAGCTTGATGTGACCTTCGCAAATGCTGGTATTTCCGGCGGTCTCACCGGTGTCATCGATACGCCTTCTGAACAGTTTATGGAGGTGCTTCGTGTGAATACGCTGGGCCCTTTCCTTATGGCGCAAAAAGCGGCCCCGCATATGATCAAACAATCCAAAGGCTCAATGATCATGACTGCCTCGGTCGCGGGCCTAAGATCTAATGCTGGCGGACCAGCCTATGCTGCCTCGAAGGCCGGCGTGATCAGTCTCGCTCAAACCCTCAGCTACCAGTTTTACAATACAGGAATACGCATAAACGCGATCTGCCCGGGTCTCATCGAAACGGGCATGACCAAACCAATATTCGATATCGCGCGTGATCGCGGCTCGCAGGATAAGCTGGGTCAGCTTAACCCGCTCAGACGGTACGGATTGCCTGACGAGATCGCCAAAACAGCGCTTTTCCTTGCGAGCGATGACAGCTCTTATGTGAATGGGCAGGCGATCTCGGTTTGCGGCGGGCTCTCAGCAGGTCACCCTTTCGCAACACCGGGGAAAGCGTAGTGGTCGAGTTCCAGTACGTTAACGCAAACGGACTAAAGCACCGCGTCGCGACGGCGGGTGAAGGCCCGCTCGTTCTTTTTGTGCACGGATTTCCAGAAAGCTGGTATTCCTGGCGTCACCAAATAGAGGCGTTCGCGAATGCCGGGTTTACCGCCGCTGCGCCCGATGTGCGCGGTTATGGCGGCACCGACAAGCCTTATGACGTCGAAGCGTACACAATGGCAAAGCACACAGCTGACATGGCAGGAATTGCCGCCGCACTCGCGCCGGATTTGCCCGCCATCATCGTCGGCCATGATTGGGGCGCTCCGATTGCCTGGAACTCTGCGCTTTTATTTCCTAAGCAGTTTCGCGCAGTCGCTGGGTTGTCTGTGCCCTACTCCCCGCCAGGTGAACACCCCGCGCTAGACCTGTACGACAAAGTATTCACCCAAAATGGCCTGTTCTTTTACCAGGTCTACTTTCAGGAAGAAGGTGTTGCTGAAGCGGAGCTTGAAGCTGACCCTGCTCGCTCTATTCGTTTATTTTACTATAGCATATCTGGAGATCTCCCGGAGGGTGCAGCTCCTTTCAACAAAAGGCACGGCGACGTATTACTCACCAAAATGCCGGAGCCATCACTACCGCTCCCGTGGTTAAGCGACGAGGATGTCGCTTACTACGCGGCAGAATTTAGAAACTCCGGCTTTCGCGGCCCGCTGAATCGTTATCGGAACGATGCTGAAGATCACGCCTTTCTTCGCGCGCAGCCCGATCTACGCATCCATCAGCCGAGCCTCTTCATAGGAGGCACGCGCGATCCGGTACTTCGCTTCTTTCAGGGCGATCCGCTCGAGATCATGAAACCCCACCTGCCGAATCTAAAAGGGTTCCACCTGTTAGAGGGCTGCGGTCACTGGACACAGCAAGAGCGCTCTGATGAGGTCAGCAAGTTGCTGATCGAATGGGCAAAAAGCTTGAAACATCTGTAGGAGAAAACACATGGAACCCATCGACGTATATTGGTCGTTCAGAAGCCCGTATTCTTATCTGGTCACACCCGATCTTGAAAAACTCAGCAATGATTTTGAGGTATCTGTAAATCTTCGCGTTGTTTTACCGATCGCCGTCAGAGCCAAGGCGGCGCTATTTGACGCCTCGAACAGAAAGCCGGCTGCATACATCGTTATGGACAGTTTTCGCCGAGCAGACTTTCTCGGAATGAGTATTCGGTGGCCAAATCCCGATCCCGTTGCGCAAAACCTTGAAACATTCGAAGTGGACGAAGACCAATCGCGCATTCTCCGCCTATCAAAACTTGGCATTGAGGCACAAAGACGTGGCAAAGGCATTGCGTTCGCTAAGGAAGTCTCACACACGATTTTCGGCGGCGTTGACCAGTGGGATCAGGGCGACCACATCCACAAAGCTACCGCGGCCGCTGGGCTTGATCTCGCCGAGATGGAAAAGGCAATCGAGAGCGGCGACCATATGAGCGAAATCGAGCGCAATCAGGCAGACCTTGACGCCGCAGGTCATTGGGGCGTACCGACCATGGTCGTGCGCGGTGAGCCATTCTTTGGTCAGGACCGCATCGAAACCTTGAGATGGCGGCTGGAACAGCATGGGGTGAAGCGCGCCTAAGGTTAGGCGAAGAACAATACCCTGCCGTTCCGGGAAGAAGTATGAGCGGCTGAAATTCGCCAAGAATAGACGGATCAACGAGCCACTTGAAAGGCTGAAGCGCTCGAAAACAGTCATTCGGGCTGCTTTGGGTAACTAGGTTACCTGAGATTATTCAGATTTTGCTGTCAGCCGCTTCCCAATAAGGGGCGCGCACTTTTTCTCTCGGTATTTTACCGCTTGGGAGTCGCGGTAATTCATCGACGAAATCGATCGAGCGAGGGCATTTGAACTTGGACAAATTCTCGGTCGCGAAGCTGATGATCGAGCGCCTTAATTCTTCAGTTGCCGGCACGTCCTGATTTAGCTCAACCACGGCGCGCACCTCTTCGCCCCATTCCTTGTTCGGAATGCCGATCGTGCAGACGTCGGCGATATCAGGGTGTCCGACAAGCACCTGATCGATCTCGCTCGGATAGATGTTGACACCGCCAGATATGATGCACTCGGCCGTACGTCCCGTCAGAAACAGGAAACCATCTTCATCAATCCGTCCCACATCGCCCAATGTGAAATAGCCGCCTTTGTGCTGCGCCGCTGTTTTCTCTGGGGCCTTGAAGTACTCGAACGGGTTTTCCTCGTCGATTCTGTGATAGATCTCGCCGTCCTGATTGGCTCCAAGCCGTTCGCCATTTTCGTCTACAATGATGACCACGTCCGGGTCTTCTATTCGACCGACGCTTCCGGGCTTGGCCAGCCATTCTTCCGAAGAGATCACGATCCCGGCACCGCCCTCGGAGCCCGCATAATATTCGAAGATGACCGGTCCAAGCCATGCGATCATTTGCTTTTTCGTTTCTGGCGGACATGGTGCAGCGCCATGGATGACCCGTTTCAGGCTGCTGAGGTTATATCTGACGCGGACGTCTTCCGGCAATGCGAGTAGGCGCTGGAACATGATCGGCACCATATGCATATGCGTTACGTGATGCGTTTCGATCAATTTCAAGACGCCTTCGGTATCCCACTTGTCGAGCAGGATTATTTCAGCGCCGGAGACCAGTGGCCAACGCACATCGAAATAGAGGGGCGCCGCGTGATAGACCGGGCCGCAACACAATTGCACGTCTGTCTCATGCGCGTAATCCGCGAACGTCTCCGTCCATTGTGGCTGCATGACGTCCGGTCGTTTACGCAGGACTCCCTTCGGTTTGCCGGTCGTGCCTGACGTATACATGAGGAATGTACCGTGCTCGGGATCTGGGATTTCGTCGGCGATCGAACTGGCTACAAAATCGGCATAGTCCACCACCCCGCTATCCGTTGCGCCAATCGAAACGCACAAGCGATCAGCATGGCTTGAGGTCACCCAATCCTGATCGAGAAATCGTGCTTCCACAAACAGCGCCTTTGCTTCACAATCATTGATGATGTAATCCGCTTCGGTCTGCGACAGATGCCAGTTAACGGGCGTCAGTCTCAAACCGGACCGGAGTGTTGCGAGCAGGACTTCTACGAACTCACAACGATTGCTGGTCAGGATTGCGACAGCATCGCCAGGCTCCAGACCGCGTGTGCGAAGCGCATTGGCGAGACGATTGGCGTTCTCGTGAAGCTTCAAGAACGTCCGCGAGCTGGAGGCATCTCTGATCGCGATCTGATCGGGTTTCTCCTCGGCAAAGTACCTGGACATGAGCCCGACTTCAGCCAGTTTTTCTATGTCCATGATGTGTTCCCTTAGTGTTTTCGATCGTGGGTTTGAGATTGCTGGGATAGATCATGCCGCGCTCGCATAAATCGCTTTGATCAGCCGTACGACGCGCGGGTCCGCTGCGCGTTGGGGTTCAATCATCAGGTTCATGGTGTACCCTGCGGCAATCCCGGTTGCGGGGTCGGCAAATCCGAACGATCCGCCCCAGCCGCTATGTCCGAATGCTTCCGGGTTGGGACCAAAAATGAGCTTTGATGTGTTGATAACGAATCCTGAGCCCCAGGAGACGGGCAGACCTATGACAAGGTCCTTGTTCTCAATTTGAATCTGGGTAACAGCGCCTAAGCCTGCTTGGCTAACGATCTCAACCCCTTGGAGCCGACGATCGGTCGCGAGCGCGCTGTAAAGCGTTGCAACGCTTCTGGCATTTCCTTGTCCACCCGCAGACGGCGTACCCTGCGCGCGCCAATCTCGCGTCATTGCGATCTCGACTCCAGTCGGCGTATTCCCGTGAGCGCGTGTCTGGAATTCATTCCAGCTATCAGGTCCGCCCGACTGCAATCCACCATCATGCTTCAGCTCCGCGACCCGATCATCTTCTGACGCGGGTAACCCCATGTGAAAATCAAGTCCGTGCGGCTTTGTAATCTCCTCATCGAAATACGCACCGACCGTTTTTCCGATCACTTTCTGGAACAAGCCGTCGGCAAGAGGTCCAAGCGTGAATGCGTGATAACCCGAGCGCGTACCGGGCTCCCATTGCGGGGTCTCTGAGGCGAGAAAGGCAGCGAGGAAATCTGTATTCACGCACTCCTTGGATGTGATCTTCCGACTGGGTCCGCATAAGCCCGCCTGGTGCGAAAAGAGCTGCGCAACTGTGATGTCCTGTTTGCCGTTCGCACCGAAGGCAGGCCAGTAGTGTGAGACCTTTTCCCGCAAATCCAGCGCGCCTTGATCGACTAGGCGTGCGACGCAAAACGCCATCACGCCTTTGGTGGTCGACCAGACATTGACCAATGTGTCCTTTTCCCAAAGGCGGGTTTTAGCGGCATTCATATGGCCGCCCCATATGTCGACTTTCTTTTCGCCGTTCTGAAAAAGGCAGAAGGATGCGCCTATCTCCAGACCATCGACGAAGTTTTTCTCGAAGACCTCAGCGACGCGTCGAAATTTTGGATCGGCGCGTCCTGAGATTTCCATCGCTTCCACGATCGGCTCCTTTCATCCGACGACCCAACTAGTCGAAACGAACGTCCAGTCTGATCCCATAGGTGGCCGGCAGCGCCGCATAGCGCACCGTGGTATCAAGATTGGGCTGTGTCGCTGTCCAATAATATTCGTCAGTGACATTCTCGCCCCAAACCGACAGTCGCCACTTGTCATCGCTTGCGGCGATGCCAGCCCGCAAATCGAAGAGCGTGCGCTCATTGATTTCTAGAATTGGTTCCTGGCCCAGCGAATTATTTGTGGAGGACTGATAAGTGATCCCGCCGCCTGCAAATCCTTTGAGCGATGGAGAGACATCCCATTCATAATTCGCATCACCGACAAAGTGCCATTCCGGCGTTTGCGGGAAGGGCTCGCCACTGAAATCGGTCGGATCTCCAAACGGGCCGAAACCGGTGAAATCGCCAATCTCTGAGTCGATATAGGATACACCACCTTTCAAGGTTAGACCTTCAACAGGTACCCAAAGTGCGTCCAGTTCCGCACCTAGAACGTCAGATTCAGGGATATTTATCAATCGCAGCAGTGTGCTGAATACAGGATCCTCTACCTGACCTAAAACCTGTTTGTCGGTGTAATCATACTGGAAGATCGCTCCGTTGAGCTGCAGGGTATTGTCGAGCAAAGTGGATTTGAATCCGACTTCATATGCTAACACTTCTTCCTGAGTGGCCGGCAATAATTGGCTCCGTGCGCTAGCAGAAATGGTCGGGAAGCTTCCCGCCTTGAAACCTTGACTGACATTGGCGTAGAGCAGCACATTAGGATTGGGGCTCCAATCGAGGCCCGCACGCCAGGAAACATTATCCTCGTTCAGTTCATCCTGAACGAAGACCGGTGTAAATGTCTCGTCCACGGTGACACAACCACCCGGCTGGATAGGGTCGATGGGCGACAGCATGAATGCGCCGCGGAAGAAGTTCCAAAGTACCGTGAAGTTTTGAGCGGCAACGCCGTCTCCAAGATCAGCAGAACAACCCTCATGATCGATCTGGACATCTGTGTACCGCACGCCGCCATAAATGCTCACAGTGTCCGTCAAATCATAATCGACATTGGCGAAAATCGCGCTCGTTGTACTTTCTTGATTGTTGATATCGTCAGCCCCCGCATACAAGGGCAAACTCGGATCAAACCCCACGAACGTGAATGCGGGCGTACTCTCCGTAAGGTCTAAGCGCCCGGTTTCCAACGCTTCATCCTCAGCATAATTGACGCCGACAATCCAGCTGCCGCGCTCACCAATCGTTGAGCTTAAACGAAGCTCTTGTGAGAAGGAATCAATGCTGCCGGAGGTCGCCACGGAGAGGTTTCGGAAGGTGGTGGCGTCGGTATCGACGAGTCGGTCTTCCTCATAATCGCCAAAAGACGTGAGCGATGTGAGCGTTACTCCGTTGGTAAAATCATAATCCATCCTAAGATTCGCATAGAGGTACTCATTGTTCCGTTCATAGTCTTCGCCTGGCGTGAAGTCCGCTGCCTCAGCGTTCTCAGGTGCCACGGGGTAATTCAATAAACCCGGAGGCAGTAGAGGAGCCGCAGCCGGAATATTGGGGCGGACTTCTATCAGCTGACCTGCAGTTGTATCTGAATTGTCCTTGAACCCACCAACGGTCAAAAGAGACGAGAAATTGGCAGTTGGCTCCCAGGCCAAACTCAAACGAAAATTGGTGAAATCGACAGAGCCATTGGTCGCATTCGTCGTGAAACTGTCTTGCCAATCGTCCATCGTTGAGCGCTCGACCGCGAGACGCGCTGACACGGTGTCGGACAACGGGCCGCTGACAAAACCGCCAATATCCACCGCATTGAATGTGCCAAAGCTGAAATGAGCGCCGGCTTGGAACTCATCTGTCGGTTTAGCTGCAATATAGTTGATCGCGCCACCGGTTGAGTTCTGTCCAAAAAGCGTCCCTTGGGGACCTTTTAGAATCTCAACCCGCTCCAAATCCAGCTGCGCGCCGCGAGTCTGGATTGCAAATGGGATCGGGGCTTCATCAACATAAACGCTGACGGTTGGGCGACCTCCGAGTGTAATATCGGCAAATCCTACACCGCGTAGCGTATAGATCGGCGTCCCCAAAATTGAGTCTGAATAATTGAAGGACGGCGAGATCTTAACCAGGTCTTTCGGTTGCGTGACGCCTGAGGCTGCGAGTTGATCTGCTGTTGCAACGCTGATCGACATCGGGACCGAATTCGAATCCTCAACGCGCTTTTGAGCGGTTACTAAAACCTTTGGCAAAACGGACGTATCATCGGCTGCGTCGGCATCAGAATCGCTTTGCGCGAGTACGGGGGTGGCAGAAAGTGCTATCGCGATAGCGGACGCTGCTCCGAAACGAAGTGCCGAAATCCGGTGGGCTTTGAACGAGTGTGACATGCTTCCTCCAACTGTTTTTCCTGCAGGCTGTATTCGCCCAATCGGTTTTTTTGTTGGAGTTAGGTTTCAATAGAAATCGCCAACAAAAAAGGGTCGGCGCACCCGAACCGAACCGGACATTTTTGGACAGCAACTTCGCTTGTTTGTCTGAGTTAGGAGAACAAACTTGCCCGGTATTGCGACGGGCTCGCGCCCATCCAGCGCCGGAAAGCACGCCGGAAGCTTCGTGTGTCTTCATAACCAAGTTGTTCGCTAATCGACTCAACAGTAAGACCCGCATGAATGAGACTGGTGGCGCGCTGACATTTAACTTCATTTGCGAGATCTCGGAACGAACACCCTTCCAAACTTAAGCGTCGTGCCAATGTTTTGGTCGACATTTTGAATGCCTCTGCAATCTCTGTTTGATCATGTCCCGCCTGAAGGAGCGTTTTGACCCGTTCTGCGATGACGCCGCCAGATTTGGGCGAAGCTCGGCTAGCGACAAGACTCTTTAGTGTGGAATGCACGCCGTCGCGCCATTCCTCAATTTCTGAGTTTACGACCGGCACCTCTGCAACTTCTGGCGAAAAAACGATCTCGACATCATCCCCTTTGTAAATGACGGGGGCCGCCATCAGATCCAGCAGTGTCGAGCCCGACGTGTCTCTAGACTTCATCGAGGCGGTTCGAAGTACTTTCAACCAGTCATCCGCCATCCAGCAGAAGATTGCGTAAAAGGTAGCTGCTGTGGTCTCCAATAGGAGCGGGTGGAATTCTGATTTCGGTCCACTAATACTCCACCTAAGAGACAGGCCCGAGGCACGGCGCGCCACTGAGATACGCATATCCGAACTGACAATGCGCCAGGCATCAGAATAAGCATTTATCGCTTCATGTACGGTGTCACAGAGCAACATCCGTGCAACAATTAGATTGGTTCCGCCCGCTCTCAAACGGTCAGCCAGAGCGTTGTGCAACTCGTCATCTACAAGCGCCGCATGCTCAGTGAATAGACGCCAGCAATCGTCGGCGGGAATCACACGCTTTGGATCATCCGTCGCGGGATTGATGTCATATGCCGCAAATAACTTCTTCGTCTTCTCGTTCAACGCCCAATCCACACCAAGCCATGTCAGAATGTCTTGCAGGGGCATGCCGATCTTGGTTTGGCGATCAGTTTCCATCGCTCAGCCTATATTTGTTTCCTCCGCCGGTGTGGACGCTTTTGCTCTCTTTCGGCGCTGTTTATCGTAGCTGATTTATTAAACTTACACAATCTCAGTCGCTTGGCGCTGTTTGAATTTCTGCTCATTTTGGGAGAAAAAGTCCCCTTTAGATTTAGGCGATTGGACCTCCACATGCGCCTTTTCTGTCCGCTAGGTTCATAGACAGATGCGAATTGCGGAGGACCTAGCCGATGAATGTGAACGGCAAGAGACATGAGGGAAAATGCGTGTTTATCACTGGCGCGGGTCAAGGCATCGGACGCGCCGCTGCTATTCGGCTGGCGGAGGAAGGTGCCAATATCATCGCGAATGATCTGTCAGAAGAGGTGTTGACGGACCTGAAGGCGGATGTATCAGCCCGGGGTGTCAGCTGCGAAACCGTGTGTGGCAGCGTCGCAGAATTCGCGACTCTGGATCAGGCTTTTGAAATCGCAAGCACGCGTTTCGGCCAGCTCGATGGATTGGTCAATAATGCGGGTTTTGGCGGCTATATGAAGCGTTTCGACCAGGTCAATCCAGAGGAATTCGAGACTATAATTGATATCAATCTGCGACCCGTCTGGTACGGTATGAAGCTCGCTTATGCTGCTATGGAGGGTCGCGGCGGTTCGATTGTAAACGTCTCTTCGATGGCTGGTATCCGCCCCAATCGCAACCATTCCCCTTATGGTATGACCAAAGCAGCCGTGATCAGCTTGACGCAGCACGCCGCGATGGATTACGCACCCGCCAATATTCGCGTGAACGCCCTCTGTCCCGGCCCTGTTGAGACGCCGATCTTTGATCAGATGCGCGATTATTTGGATGAAGAAGGCGTTCAACGCGCTCGTAACCTGGTGCGCTCGCGTACGGTCATGAACCGGTTCGGATTACCTGCAGAACAAGCCGCTGCCATTGCGTTTCTGCTAAGCGACGACGCCTCTTTTATCACTGGGATTGCGATGCCGGTGGATGGCGGATGGTCTGTCTCGGACGGACGGCGAATGTAACAAAGACGCGCCAAAAAGGTGCGCTATCTAGGAGGAAATTATGAGCGCTGAACGCTTGAAAGACAAAGTCGCCGTGATCACGGGCGGAGCCAGCGGTATTGGACTTGCCACAGCAGAGAAATTCATGTCTCACGGCGCTATGGTGGTTATCGGGGACCTCAATGAGGAGGTTACGGCCAATGCCCATGCGCGCCTTCAATCACTGGGTTTCGATGGGCAGTTTTTGTTTCGCCGGGTCGACGTATCAAATGAGGCGGAGGTGGAGGCCCTGATGCTGGACGCCCAAACCAAGTTTGGAGGACTGGACATCGCTTTCAACAATGCTGGCATTGCCGGTGCCATCGGCCCGATCACTGAGGTCGATGTCGATCATTGGGACAAAACCTTTGCCGTCATGACACGCGGTGTCTTCCTAGGCGTTAAACACGCCGCGAGGCACATGAAGAAACGCGGTGGTGGGTCAATTATTAATACCTCATCCATTGCCGGTCTCGCCAGCGGCGTGATTCCGACTGCCTATGCTGCTGCGAAAGCAGCGGTTGTCAGCTTGACGCGCAATTGCGCGTTGGAACTTGCTGAACATCGCATTCGAGTAAATTGCGTTTGTCCGGGCATTATCTTCACACCGTTGATGCATCAAGGTCGAGAAGAGGTTGCGAAGACAGTCGCGGAAACGATCCAACCCTGGCCAGATCGCGGAGAACCCGAGCATGTCGCGAACGGTGTGCTTTATCTTGCAAGTGATGAAAGCGCTTTTGTCACGGGCGAAGCGCATGTGATCGATGGCGGATATTTGTCCAATGGGTTGCTGAACGTACATCCACTGCATGGCGACACCGAAAAGGCGAAGCAATTCGCTGGGATGATTTATGGCACCTCTGGGCAGAAGCGCGAGCTGCGCAAGCTCGATACCTAGTGTATTTGTCTAAAAGAGTCCGGTTTCGATCGGGCGTGCCGACCCTAGTTTAGCCGCCCATCCTATGAAAACTTCAAGTGCAGAAAATGTAAAGCGCGATGCACTGAAAGTCGCCACACATGCGAGGAAAGCCTTATGTCCGCGAGTAAGATCGAAGATGCAGTCACCAAACCAGAGGCGGCCACTGAGCATTTTGATGTGCTCGTCATCGGAGCGGGCATCGCCGGCATCGGCGCAGCGCGCGGCCTGCAGCAAGAGTGCCCTAACAAATCCTATGTCGTCCTAGACGCGATGGAGAATTTTGGCGGCACCTGGCATTGCCACACCTATCCCGGCATTCGCTCAGATAGCGATCTCTACACATTCGGGTATCGATTCAAGCCATGGATCGGGAACCCAATCGCGTCGCGAGAAGCAATTCTTCGCTATCTCGGCGAAGTGATCGAGGAACATGATCTCGGGCAGAATTTCCGATATGGGCACCGCGTCCAGTCGGCAGAGTGGGACAGTAAATCAAATTTGTGGACCCTGCTGGTGGATACCGGGAAGCAGGTGCAACACTTTACCGGGAATTTCCTCTGGATGTGCCCTGGCTATTACCGTCACGCGAAAGGCTATCAGCCGGACTGGCCGGACTTCGACAAGTTTGAAGGAACTGTCGTGCATCCTCAAACCTGGCCAGAGGATCTCGACTACAAGGACAAACGCGTGATCGTCATCGGCTCCGGTGCGACCGCGGCGACTCTCGTGCCAGCGCTTGCCGGCGACTGCAAGTCACTCACCATGTTGCAGCGTTCTCCGACTTATTTCGTGCCGGCCGAGAATCGCAACCGCCTGGCCAACATGCTGCGCGAGATCGAAATTGATGAACATACGATCCATGAAATCGTGCGTCGCAAATATGTCTATGATCAGGGGCGTTTCCTTCAAAAAACCCTCACCCATCCCGACGAAGCCAAAGAAGACCTTCTCGCGCCGCTTCGGGAGTATTTGACGCAAAAACAGATCGACGAGCATTTCACTCCTAAATACCGCCCCTGGCATCAACGGATCGCCGTCGTCCCGGACGGTGACCTACTCAAAGCCATTCGCGATGGAGAAGCGGAGATCGTCACGGACCATATCGATCGCTTCGACGAAACAGGCATTCACTTGAAATCTGGCCGTCACCTTGAAGCGGATATCGTCGTCACGGCGACCGGGTTCAGCATAAATGTCATGGGCGATATTGAGGTGAGTGTAGATGGTGAGGCCGTCGATTTTGCCGACGTCGTCACTTATCGCGGCTTCATGTATACGGGCGTGCCAAACATGGCCGCCATGTTCATCAGCTATCTGCGCGCCGCCAGTTATACGCTTAAAGTCGATCTGGTCGTCGATGTTGTCACCAATCTCCTGAACCACATGGAAAAGACTGGTGCCTCAAAGGTTGAAGTGGCCTTGCGCCCAGAAGATCAAGGCATGGAGCTCGAGCCGTTGATTAATCCGAAGATATTTAATCCCGGTCTCTTACAGCGACATTTGCACGAACTGCCAAAATGCGGGGATAAAGAGGAATGGCAACTCAGCCAGGATTATTGGACGGAAAAAGACGTGCTTCCGACGCTCGACTTCGAGTCGCCTGAGTTCGTGTACGAGAAACAAACAGAAGATGCCTAGCGAACTGATGTTCAAGACGCTCACCGCCATTCACCGACGGGAAGACCTGACATTCGATGAATTCATGAGCCACTGGACGGAAATCCACGCCAACCTGATACAACAGCATGCGGTGGCGCTAGGTATCGTCAAATACATCCAGCTGCATCACACGGCTTCCCCCAAAAGCGATTCATCGGTGTCATCATCACGTCCGCAATATGACGGCATCGCTGAAGTCTGGTATCAAAGCGAAGATCACTTTCGCGCATTGGGCAAATCAGAAGCGGGTCGAGCGGCAGTTGAGAAAGTCGTTGAGGATCAGAAGAAGTTTATTGGCAGTGAAATCCCATTGTTCAAGGGCTATGAGTCCGAGATCATCAGCCCCTAAAGGGACATTTTCGCAAAGCAGGCACGCAATTCTTTGACGAACAATTCGGGCTGCTCAAGCGCTGCAAAGTGTCCGCCTTTGCCGGGCTCGCCATAATAGACCAGATTGTCAAAGAATGGCTCCGCCCAGGACTTGGGCGCCGGCACAATTTCCCTCGGAAACTTGGAATAGCCTGCAGGAATCTCGACCTTCAATTCTTCGCCCCCAAATGGGTTCCCAAAACTCTCCCAATAAAGCTTGGCCGAAGAAGAGCCGCTCGCCGTCATCCAATATAGTGTAACCGTGTCCAGCATTTCATCACGGCTGACGGCACTCTCGGGGTGACCATCATTGTCCGTCCACGCGCAAAATTTGTCGACAATCCAGGTAAGCTGCGCGACCGGTGAATCGACCAAACCATACCCGGTAGTCTGTGGCCGCGTGCGCTGCTGTATCGCGTAACCCATGCCTTGTTCTTGATGAGCTTGCGCGGCGACCAATGCCCGCTGATCGTCTTCGCTTGGATTCGCGAAGATCTCTGGCGGGGGCATCGCCACCAGCATGTTGAGATGAAGCCCCGCGCATTGACCGAGATTTTGATGCCCGATCGCTGCCGTCATCACTGCGCCCCAATCTCCGCCTTGAGCAAAATAACGCTCGTATCCGAGCCGCTGCATGAGAGTGTTCCAGGTGGCAGCGATCTTCATCACGCCCCATCCAGATCCGGTGGGTTTTCCTGAAAATCCGAACCCAGGCAGAGATGGACAAACGACATGGAACGCATCCTCGACCCGTCCTCCATTCGATACGGGATCCACCAGCGGTTCGATCACTTCGAAGAATTCGAAGACCGATCCCGGCCACCCATGCGTGAGTATCAGCGGTCGTGCGCCCGGAACCTCGCTCTTTTTATGCAGAAAATGAATATCAAGTCCGTCAATATCGGTGGTGAAGTGTTCGAACCGCGCCAGCTTCGCCAAACGCTCTGACCAGTTGTATTGCGTTCGCCAATAGTCAGCGAGTTCCTTCGCATAGGACACAGGAGTTCCTTGGCTCCAATCCTCGACCGTTTCCGGCTCGGGCCAACGCGTTCGAAGCAGACGCTCTTTCAGATCCTTCACCGCCGTATTGTCTGCGGTTAGCGTCAATGGCGTAATCTCGGACAAGACAAGACCTCCCGGTTCGAATTTATGCGGATTTGAATCAGCTCCAGAACGGAGTCCTCAGATTACGCCAAGCTTTCGTAGATTGCAGCGTACAGCGTGACCATGCGAGGGTCCGGTTCAAGACCTGGTTCCGTCATATAGTTCATCGCATAGCCGACTCCGATACCTTTGACCGGATCCGCAAAGCCGAAGGATCCACCCCATCCGCTATGCCCAAACGTCTCTGCAGTCGGACCGAGTAGCATCTGCGATGTGTTGATCGCGTAGCCGATCGCCCAAGATAGCGGAAAGCGTATCACCAGGTCCTCCCCCTCGATCTGGATGGTGGTGCCGGCCTTCAAGCCCGCTTCACTGATAATCTCGGTTCCGTTCAACCGCCGATCCGTCGCCAACGCTCCATACAGTGTCGCCACAGATCGTGCATTCGCTTGCGCGCCTGCAGATGGCGTCCCTTGAGCGCGCCAATCGCGCCGCATCGCAATTGGGACATGCACAGGTGTGTTGTCATAGACTAGTTTCTGAAACTCGTTCCAGGTCTCCCGTCCGCCCCCTTGCGGCCCGCCATCATGGATCAGATCCGCCACGCGATAATCTTCTGATCCCGACAGTCCAAGATGCAGATCCAGCCCGAACGGCTCTGCAATCTCATCGCGAAAATATTCGCCAAGCGTCTTGCCAATAATTTTCTTAAACAAACCATCGGCCAGAGGACCGATCGTGAGCGCATGATAACCAGACGCTGTACCAGGTTCCCAGGCGGGCTTATCAGCCGCGAGCAGCTCTGCCATCAGATCTGTTTGAACAAACTCATCCCGAGACACCGGGCGACTAGGACCGCACAATCCAGCCTGGTGTGAGAAGAGCTGCGCTACTGTAATATTCTCTTTGCCGTTGGCCCCGAACTCCGGCCAGTATTTGGAGACTTTTTCCTGCAGATCGAGTTTGCCCTGGTCCGCGAGCCGAGCGACACAGAATGCCATAACCCCTTTGGTCGTGGACCAGACATTCACCAGCGTGTTTTCTTCCCACGGACGCGTCCTGGCCTCGTCCATGTAACCGCCCCAGATGTCGACTTTCTTTTCGCCTTTGTGAAAAAGGCAGAGCGATGCCCCGATTTCGAGACCGTTCTTGAAGTTATTTTCAAACGCCTCTGCGACTGCACGAAACTTTGGGTCGACATCACCTGCGATTTCCATGGTTTCCATTTTATCCTCCAAAAGTTTCGTTCGACCCACGGGTCCTTATCTCGTCGATTTTTGAATAGAAAAGCCAGCGCCAAAAGGGTCAGCGCACCCGAATTCCCCCGGACCTTTTCGGACAGCGTGTCACTAATGCTCCAGAGGACACGCTTAACACAAGATGTCCAAAAGAGTCCGAGTCTGATCGGGAAGATTGACCCTAGCCCGGTCGGTGATCACATGAAATCTTCTGTTTCGATCCGACCACCCGTACATTTGGAGATGATCACAGATGATTGCGACTGCTGATACCGTCGCGCCTCTTTTTGAGCCGCTTTCGCTCAAGGGGATGTCCCTGAAGAACCGCATCGTGATGGCGCCGATGACGCGATCCCACTCGCCAGGGGGCGTACCGAACGAGGAGAACGTCGCTTATTATCGCCGCCGAGCCGAAGCGGACATTGGGCTAATCATTACGGAGGGAACGACCATTCGCCGACCGGCCGCGTCCGGCGACACAGCCGTTCCCAATTTTCACGCGCCCGAAGCGCTGGAGGGTTGGAGGCGGGTGGCAAATGCCGTTCACGATGCGGGTGGCAGTATCGCCCCTCAGATATGGCATATGGGCATGGTCCGCAAACCGGGTCAGGGACCGAGCCCGGATGTTGCCTCCGACGGTCCGTCTGGGCTGTCTGTGTCCGGAAAACCGGTTCAGGACCCGCCTTCTGAAGCCGACGTCTTGGACATGGCGCAGGCGTTTGCAGATTCGGCAGGCCACGCGAGGGCGCTTGGATTTGATTGCGTCGAATTGCACGGCGCGCACGCTTATTTAATCGACCAGTTTCTGTGGTCAAAGACCAATCAACGCTCCGGTCGATTTGGCGGATCGATTGAAGCCCGCGCCGAGTTTGCAGCGGAGATCATTCGCCGCTGCCGGGATGCCATCGGCGATCTTCCGCTGATCATCAGAATATCGCAATGGAAGCAGGGCGATTATAGCGCCAAGCCCTCCGCAAATCCGGACGAACTGGAACGCCAGCTTCAGGTGTTTGTGGATGCGGGCGTTGATTGCATCCATTGCTCACAGCGTCGAATCTGGGAAGCTGAATTTCCTGATGTAGACGGCGCAGACGGCCTGAATCTGGCGGGTTGGGCCAAAAAGCTATCAGGATTGCCAACCATCTCCGTTGGATCAGTTGGACTGAATTCGGACTTCCTCGGCTCATTCGGCGGCGAGGGATCGGAGAAACGCGATATTTCTGAAGTGGTTGAACGGCTTGAGAAAGGCGAGTTTGATCTCGTCGCCGTCGGACGCGCCCTTCTCCAGGATCCGGAATGGGCTGTTAAGGTCCGTGATGGAAACTGGAGCGAAATTCGAGATTATGATGGCGACGCGCAGAACACCTATTTCTAGACTTCGGCTCGATAGAATTGCCTACGGCTAATGTTCGCTTTGACGCCGGCAGCAGACATTCAGTGGAATTACTTGGATGACTGGAAAGGGCCAAATCTTGCCGGATTGAGGGCCTTGCGAACTGTCTGCTTCCGCCAGAGTAAGACGCTCAGCTGTCGGATAGATTTCGGCTTATCCGACACTTCCGAAAAATAAATATGAGCCAGATCAACGCCCTAAAATTAATTTCGCAAAATCTATCCGACCGGGTTTGCGGCTGCGCCATACTCACCGGTATGAAACAGAACCAAACACCGCGCTGCCGCCTGAAAGCTCTGGGGGCCAGATGGCTCACCACCGCGCGGATGGCGCTTGCGTTTGCCCGGTGTCTCCTGCGCCTTTCGGAAAAGAACCCGCGCCGCGCGCTGGAATGCGCGCACATGTTTGAGCTGTGGCTTGCCGCAGAAGCCGCCAAACTCACATGTGAAACGGCCGCTTATGATTGTTCGGGAACGGATGATATTCATGTGCGCAAGCTACAAGCGGCCGCCATGTGTTTCGTCGCCATGATCCTGTTTGTACAGCGACTGAAGCGGCTATTTGCTGAGAAGATTGCAAAGCTCGCCGCCTCTGGATTTTGCGCACCAGTGATAGCGACCGTGCCGCGCGCACCCTCTCGATTGGTCCCGCTGATCGATACGAGCTAATGCGCCCTGTTAATTTGAGAGCCCCTATTCCGCCCCCTCACACACCATACCAACCCTGCCGACAGCGCGGCGCGCGCTGGGGGGCAGAGGCGCTGGGCACGGAAAGATATCAGTGATTGGCCGATCGGCGGAGGAAAGCCGGAATTTCCAGATCTTCATCATCAAAAGGAGCCGGCTCTGGATGGTCATCCGGGGAAGAAATAATAGCCGTCTCCGGCTGCGCAGGGCTGGTTTCGGCAGCCTCGCCTGCTTCCGGATCTGACGCGCCGCGCCGCCAGCCGAACAGATTCTCAAAACCACCGGCGATGTCATCAGCAGCAACTGGATCTGGCTCGACCGACATATTCCCAAACGCGGTGTCTGCTGCGATCTGCTCATCGCCTTCTGCCGCTGGCATATGCGCAGCTGGCAAATCGCGATCGGGGAAATCTTCCCGCACATCTGTTTCACCGCCATGCGTGATAATCATTGGTCGCTCATCTGCGTCTTCGGCTTTTGGCGGCGTGTCATCATTTACCGGCTTTGCGACAGATGCCGTGATGGCCGCAATGGCTGCTTCCGTGTGCGGACGTTTTCCAACATGGGCTTGGCTCTCAAGCCCTGCCGCAACGACTGACACACGAATGGTGCCTTCCATTTCCGGATCAAAAGCCGAGCCGAGAATTATGTTTGCATTTGGATCGATTTGTGAGCGAACTTCATTCGCTGCCTCATCGACTTCAAAGAGAGTCATGTCATAGCCGCCAGTGATGTTGATCAGGACGCCTTTCGCACCTTTGAGCGTTACATCATCCAGCAACGGATTATCGATCGCTGTGCGAGCAGCTTCGAGCGCGCGAGCCTCTCCGCTCGCCTCGCCCATCCCCATCATGGCCGAGCCCATACCCGCCATGATGACGCGAACGTCTGCAAAGTCGAGATTTATTAAACCTGGCATCACCATAAGATCTGTAATCCCGCGCACACCGGAATACAGGACATCATCGGCCATCCGGAACGCGTCGGCGAACGTGGTCCGCTCATTCGCGATGCGGAACAGATTTTGGTTCGGAACAACAATCAATGTATCGACGTTCTCACGAATGTTCTCCACACCGACTTCGGCAACACTCATGCGCCGTGTGCCCTCAAACCCGAACGGCTTTGTGACAACACCAACGGTTAGGATCCCGGCTTCGCGGGCAAGGCGCGCCACGACAGGCGCAGCGCCCGTTCCGGTTCCGCCGCCCATGCCAGCAGCAACAAAGACCATGTGGGCACCGTGAAGCGCTTCCTTGATTTCCGAAGCAGACTCTTCTGCCGCCGCAGCGCCAATATCTGGCCGCGCCCCGGCTCCGAGGCCCTGTGTCGTCTCTGTCCCGAGCTGGATACGATAATCGGTCTTAGCTCGCTCAAGCGCCTGTGAATCTGTGTTGGCGACGATGAATTCAACGCCCTGCAATTTGGCCTCGATCATATTGTTGACCGCGTTTCCGCCGGCTCCGCCGACACCAAACACCACAATTCTGGGCTGAACTTCTACTGACATTAATACGCGTCCTTACTCTACAAAGGCCGGAGATAGCTTGCGGGATCAAAATGCGCCCGATTGCCCTAAAAACCGGTTAAGTTCAGGCTAATCGGTTTAGAAATTTTCTTTCAGCCACCGAAAGGCCTTGTTAACTTTACCGCCGGGACCGCCTTCGCCGGCCAAACCTCCATTTGCCGCGCTACCAAACGCGGCATCAGAATTACCTGACAATTGATAAGATAGCAGACCTGCCGAGGTTGAAAAAGCCGGAGTTCCCAACATTTCGCCTAAAATTGCAGACGAGACGGGGCGTCCTAACCTTATTGGCATTTGTAATGTTCGCTGCGCAACGTCCCGGACTCCCGACAGTTGCGATGCCCCGCCAGTCAGAACGGCGCGTCTCGGCAACACTTTCCGCACATCTGAGCCTTTTAACATGCGATCTACAAGCTCGAAGATCTCTTCAATGCGCGGACCGATGATTCTTGCGAGCTCGCCCTTCTGCATTTTTTCGCCGTGCAATCGGCCATCATCACCAAGCTTCGGCACTTCAATGGGCTCTTCCATTCCGGGTGCGAGATAATCGGCTGTCCCACTTATTGTCTTTAGCCGTTCTGCGGCTGCAAATGTGGTCCCGATGCCTTGCGCTATATCCCCGGTGACATGCTGACCGCCGACTGGAACCAGCCCCAGCCAGGCAGGCGAATTGTTCAGAAATACAGAAACCGCAGTCACGCCAGCCCCCATATCGATGCAAATCGCACCATTTTCACGTTCATCGTCAATAAGTGTCCCAGATCCACTCGCGATTGCTGACGGCACCAGTCGCTCAACACCAAGATGAGCGCGGCCAACGCATTCAATCAAATTTCTGACAATGGATCGCGGCGCAGAAACCACGCTCAGCAAGACTGCGAGTTCGATACAGTGCATGCCTTCGGGATGACGCACGCCCTCTTGCTCATCAACGCGCCAGGCAACCGGGTGCGCGGTTAGAATATCCATGCCTTTTTCTTCAGCCTTGATAATCGCCTGGGCTAACAGTCTTTTGGAATCGCGCGCCGTGATTTCACGTCCACCGATGGTCAATGTCGCGGTCACCAGCCGGCACCGCACTTTTGGACCTGTAATGCCAAGAACAACGCTATCAATCTGCTCGCCAGCGTGACGCTCCGCGTCTTCAACGGCGAGACGTATTGCGCGCTCAAGCCCGTTCATGTCGGTGATCGCGCCGCCGGTAAATCCTTTTGATTGCTGACGCCCTCCTCCGCACAAACGAAACCCTTCGGGCCCCGCAAGGTCACGGGCGGCGATCATGCAAGTAACTTTTGAGCAGCCAATATCAAGCGCAGCGATCGTCCCGCCGGTCTTGTAGGCTCCGCGTGCCTGAAGTTTCTGCTCAAGCGAAGACACGTCAGGCTGCCTCCGACTTTTCACTGCTTACGGTCTGTACAACAGGCTTTATGAAAACACGGTCCGCAACGCGAAGATCAATCGAGATAACAGGCCTGTCGAGCAGTGCAGAGCGCTGCTGCAAACTTGCAAGGCGCTGAACAGCCTGGGGCATCTTCGCATCCACCGGCAGGCGAACGACCGCCCCATTATCAAAAACGAGATTCCAACGGCGATCTTCAATTCGTGTTGCCAATTGGAGCCGCGCAGCTAAATCGGGAACGCCTGCGAGGGCGCGCGCAAGATCTGGCGCAGCTTCTGAGCCGCCGTTTCCATTCAGCTTCGGCAGGCTGACATAGTGCTCAGCTGGAAGGCCTGTCATTTCGCGTCCAAGGCTGTCGACAACTGCCCACCGATCACCGTTACTCCAGAGCGCAACAGGCTCTGCAGGATAGGCGTAAATCTGGATCTGGTCTGGCCAAAGCCGGTATACGCTCACATTCACAACGCGGCGCGTGGCTTCCACGCGGCGCTTTATGAGATGCGGATCAGCTCGAAACATGTTTTCGCCCGGCTCTACCATAGCAGCCAAACGAACCGCCTCTGCCAGTTCACCCTCGACGCCAACGACCGATACGCTATCGACCGATAATCCAACAGTGCGCGCGGCTCCATCGACAGCATTAGCGAAGCGCATTTCGACTTTCGACAGAGAACCGCCCATCCAAGCAGCCGCAGCCACAATAAGCGCTGTCACCATCATCAATCCAAAGATAACAGATGAGACGCTTACGTCTGGCTTTTCCTCAAATTCGTCATCGTCATAACTCATCTTTGGCACGACGCGTCCTCAATCATCCAGGCAACCAATTCCTCAAAAGATATGCCAAGGAACGCCGCCTGCTCTGGGACGAGCGACGTCGGCGTCATACCGGGCTGCGTATTTGTTTCCAAAATCACAAGCCGGCCGGATTCCTCATCATATCGGAAGTCTGACCTCGTTGCGCCCCTGCAACCAAGTGCCTGATGAGCTTTAAGGGCGGCAGTCATTGCCGCTTCGGTCACTCCACTCGGTAGATCAGCCGGGACAACGTGGCGAGATCCTCCATCCTTATATTTGGCATCAAAATCGTAATACTCTCTTAACGTTGTTATCTCGGTAACCGCCAAAGACCGGTCACCCATGACGCCGACGGTCAGTTCGCGGCCAGGGATGAACTCTTCCGCCATCAAGTCATCACCATAACGCCAATTCGGCCCGGTTATTTCTAGAGGCGGGCTGTTGGCACCTTCTCGGACGATGAGCACGCCAAAACTCGATCCTTCGGCGACAGGTTTGATGACGTAGGGCGGTTCCAATACGTGCTTTGAAGCCGCTTCGGCACGACTGACGCGGCGATCTTTCGCCACCTCCAAGCCATGCCCAGCAAATATCGATTTCGAAACGATCTTATCCATCGCCATCGCCGACGCGCGGACGCCCGAATGTGAGTATGGAATCGCCAGAAGTTCAAATAAGCCTTGCACACAGCCGTCTTCGCCCCACGGCCCGTGCAATCCATTGAGGATCACATCAGGTGCAGCATCTCTTATCTGCTCTGTAAATGTGTTCTTCTGCAGGTCGAGCCCGACAGCATCATACCCAGCTGCGATTGCCGCTTCGAGCATTTTGGTGCCGGACACCAATGAAACTTCGCGTTCTGACGACCAGCCGCCATAAACCACTGCAACCCTTTTCATTTTGAACGCTCCTCGCATCCTGCATGATATTTGCGCACCACCCTGTCCCCAAAAAACGATTCATTTTGGGCGGATGTTTGATCATCTGCGCCGTACTTCTTACGAAAGGGCTACCATCTGAAAATTGGTGGTAGACGCTACACGTGTAACTCGTTAGGTGAGTCGTTATTGTCAAAGTAGAGGGCTCTCGACATCAAAATACGACGATCATACATGTCGCTGGCTCTGGCTACGTTAATTGCGCCTGCCGCGATTGCGCAGGATGTCGCCGCCGGCAAGGCCGCGCAACGCACATTTACTCCGTCTGACTTTGAACGTTTTGCACCGCGAACGGCGCTCGATATGGTGCGTCAGATTCCTGGATTTTCGATTAGTGGTGACGATGACGGCTCACGCGGGTTCGGACAGGCCAGCGGAAATGTGCTGATCAACGGCCAGCGTATCTCCGGCAAGTCAAACGGTGCACGCAACGCTTTATCACGAATCTCCGCTGAGAATGTTGAGCGTATTGAAATTGTGGACGGCGCTTCGCTCGATATTCCCGGCCTTTCCGGCGAGGTTGCAAACATCATTGCTGAAGCTTCAGAAAACATAACAGGCACCTGGCGCTGGGAAGGCCGGCTTCGGGAAATCGCTCCGGCGTATTTTGACGCCGGTGAAATTTCGGCATCCGGCAAAGCCGGAAATTTTGAATGGACGATCGGCCTTGAAAGCGATCCATTCGCGTTTGGTGCAGCAGGAACAGAAGATTTATTCGATGGTGATGGCACTTTACTTGAAACCCGTGAGGAAGCTTTCCGCCGCACGGGTCTCAATCCGAGCCTAAACGGCGCGCTTAACTGGCGCGGCACGAACGGAAATATCGCCAATTTGAATGCGAGTTACACCCTGTTCGAAGCCGATGGTAAAGAAGTGTCGCTGCGGCAACCGGTAAGCGGGGGGCCTGAAATCTATCGACTGTTCGAAAGCGGCGAAGATGAATGGAACACGGAAATCGGCGGCGATTATGAGTTTGGTCTCGGTAGCGGCCGCCTGAAGTTGATCGGCCTCTACCGGTTCGAACACAGCCCCGTTTACGACCGCCTCTTTTCTGTCGCGTTCGACGGATCAAACGCGGAAAAATCCGTTTTCAATCAGACCATCGACGAAACTGAAAACATACTGAGAGGGGAGTATAGCTGGGCCCCTCAAGATGGCCGGGACTGGCAAATCGCTCTGGAAGGCGCGCGCAATCTGCTAGAGAGCGACGCAGATGAGTTCGAGGCATTCGATTTAGGCCCGCTTGGTCCGGACCTGAATACAGACCCTACCGCCACCGTAGAAGAATTTCGCGGCGATATTGCGATCACGCACGGACGCACTCTCAGCGAGAAACTTACAACCCAAACCTCTCTCGGTCTGGAAGTATCAGAGATCACGCAGTCTGGCGCTGTGAATGCCTCGCAAACTTTCACAATTCCAAAGGGCTTTTTCTCCGCGTCCTATGATCCGGTAGAAAATCTGACACTGACAGGACGCATTGAGCGCCGTGTTGGCCAGCTGAACTTCTTCGACTTTATTGCTTCAACGGACCTCGACAACAATCAGGACAGAGATGCAAACCCTGACCTATCTCCTCAAAAATCCTGGCGACTTGAACTGCAAGCTGAGCGGGACTTCGGAAAATGGGGCGCGGGGAGTATCACACTTGTAGGCGAAGAATTTGAAGATCTGGTGACGCGCATTCCATTCCCGGATGAAAGCGATGTAGATGGAGATGGCGATACAAGCGAATTTCTGAGTGATGGCATTGGCAATATCAATTCAGCGTCGCGGCTCAGATTGGAAGCATCGGGAACCTGGCTCCTTGATCCAATGGGATTAA
This sequence comes from Hyphomonadaceae bacterium, assembly GCA_965263325.1. Classification (GTDB taxonomy): domain Bacteria; phylum Pseudomonadota; class Alphaproteobacteria; order Caulobacterales; family Hyphomonadaceae; genus CBDHGY01. The sequence continues at coordinate 1,258,697 of CBDHGY010000002.1, forward strand.
AAGGGGTCCAGATTGAAACTGAGGGCAACATTCAGGACTTCACCATCACCGATCCGCTGACGGGCGAAGAACGACGGCGCGACGATTCCGGCATCTATCGTTGGGAAATTAATCTGCGCCATGATATTCCGAACACAGACTGGGCTTGGGGGTTTTTTCTCAACAATGATCAAGAAGAAGGCGACTTCACCCTTGATCAAATCCGTGTTCGAGACCGAACAAATCCCTTCCTTTTCGTGTTCGTTGAGCACAAAGACATTTTCGGAATGACCGGCTTTATAGAATTCGGAAACCTGCTTGACGCTGGCGACGAAACTGAGCGCTTGATCTTTTCTCCCAATAGAACCGGGACGCTCACTGAACGAGAATTTCGAGAACGCGGCTTCGGTGACTTTCTGACATTTGGTCTGTCAGGGTCGTTCTAATTTTCGAAACTCCGTACACGTCATATCGCGTGACGGAAATTTCACAAAAGTGACGCAATGACTGCGCCTGCGCAAAACCCCGTCAATTCAAGGCGCTCGACCATACAATCCCAGTTGAGGCTGAAAATGTTCTCATATTTTCCCCATATGTTCGTTTAATATTCTATTGAGAATCACCTGTGGACAAGTCGAATCAAATTTCGGCCCAATACATCCCGTCTCTTCCCATATATTCCCAATTCCGATAGAAGCCTGCCCAGGGAGGCTTAGATTCGAGGGATTACGGGCTGGTGTTTTTTTCCACCTACGAAAATGCGCTCGACGCAAAAGGCCGCATATCTATTCCGGCCGCATTCCGCGCCGCTCTCGGCGGGGAACAAGAGATCTATGTCTATCCTGCGACAGATGGGTCCGGGTTCCTCGAGGCAGGCGGCACAGCGCTGATCAAAAAGAACCAGAAACTAATTCGCCGAATGAACCCGCAGTCCGGAGCTGGCCGCGCATTCCAGCACGCCTTCTTTACGAGATCAGCCCGCCCAAAGATGGATGATGCGGGCCGGATCAGGCTTCCAGACAAGCTATTGCAGGCAGCTGGAATTACAAAAGATGTTGTCTTTGCGGGCGCAGATGATCGTTTTCGTGTTTGGGCGGCGGAAACCTTTGCGGAGCATGATGAGCAAATGGTCAATGATGCTGCCGCTCATCAGGAAGCCTTTGACAAGGCATTCAACGAACTTGTTGCCGCCGGCGAACTCGACGGTGAGGAGGCTGCATAATGGGGCATTATCCGGTCATGCTTCCGCAAGTGATAGCTTACATGTCGCCAAAAGATGGCGATGTGCTGATTGATGGCACTTACGGCGGCGGTGGTTACACGCGCGCGCTTCTTGATGCTGCTGACTGCAAAGTTCTTGCAATTGACCGCGATCTGGACGCCATAACGCGCGCTGAAAGCATCGCTCAGAAACAACCTCGCCTTATTCCTCTGCTCGGCCGATTTGGTGATCTCGACACGCTTTCGCGAGACGCCGGGTTTGCCGGAGTTGAGGGTGTTGTTCTCGATCTTGGCGTTTCATCCTTTCAACTCGATGAGGCCGACCGCGGATTTTCATTCATGCGTGATGGTCCTCTCGATATGCGTATGGGCCGCGCCGGCCCAAGCGCTGCGGACGTAATAGCGCAGCTACCCGAAAAAGACCTGGCAAATTTGATCTTCCGGCTCGGCGAAGAAAAGCAATCGCGCCGAGTTGCCAGTGCGATTTGTGCCCGGCGCGGAAGATCACCTTTTTTAACGACACTGGATCTCGCGGAGACGATTGAAGCGGCTCTTGGGGGGCGCAGAGGCGCGCGCACTCACCCTGCGACGCGCTCCTTTCAGGCAATTCGTATGTACGTAAATGACGAACTGGGTCAGCTGGCGCGCGCGCTGCTGGCAGCTGAGAAAATCTTGAAACAAGGCGGCCGGCTTGTTCTTGTGACATTCCACTCTCTGGAAGACCGGATGGTGAAAATGTTTCTCCGTGCCCGATCGGGGCTCGGCGGCGGCGGATCGAGGCATATGCCAGAACGCAAAGCGGGTGCTGCCCCCAGCTTTGAAATGCCGTCAAAAAAGTCAATTGAGCCAGATCTCGAGGAGCTTACTGAAAATCCTCGCTCACGTTCTGCTCGGCTGCGATATGCCATCCGAACCAATGCGCCCGCCTGGGTCACTCCCGTAAGCACCGGGATCGATTTGCCGCCCTTGTCAGCTTTGGAGATTGCTGCATGAGCAAAACAAGCTTCCTCTTTGGCCTTGGTGTGATCGCTTTTTTGATCATTAGTCTGTATACGGCCAAATATGGCGCGCGCGGCGCACAAGAAGAAATTCGCCAGCTAGACGCCAAGATTGCCGAAGCTAAGCGGCAAAAAGTGTTGCTGATTGCTGATCTCGCGCACATGAGTAACCGAGAGAAAATTGAAGCTTATGCGCGTGAAGTTCTCGGTATGGGGCCGGCTGGCGCTGAGCAATTTGCCCGCGCATCAGATATTTCGGAACTTATCGGCCCTGCCTCCAAAACGGAGGGGGCGGCCAAATGATTCAACGCCTGAGACGAGAAGCCCGGGATCCCGGAACCTTGCGTGCGCATATGGTAGCTGGCGCGATGGCTTTGGTGTTTGGGATTGTCGCGGTAAAAGGCGCGCTCGTCGCGGTACAAGCGCCGAGCGAAACGGGTGGAGTTGCGGCGGCATTTTCCGATACCGTCAGGCGTGCCGATATTGTCGATCGCAACGGTGAGCTGCTTGCAACTTCGGTAGATGTGTATTCCCTGTTTGCGGACCCGCGCGCGATTTGGGACCCAAGCGAAACGGCTTCGGCGCTTGTCTCTGTCTTTCCCGAGCTCAATCGTGAAAAACTTGAGGCCCGGCTATCAAACCGCGAGCGCGCGTTTGCGTGGATCAAGCGTGGTCTTACGCCGCGCCAACGTGAGGCAGTATTTAATCTTGGGCTTGAGGGGCTTGGCTTCCGCAAAGAGTCCAGCCGCGCCTATCCGCGCGGAACACTCGCAGGCCATCTTCTTGGTTATGTTGGGAATGACGGCGAAGGGCTTGGCGGCCTCGAATATGCGCAAGAGGAACGCCTCGCTGAAGGCGGCGAGCCACTACAGCTCACCATAGATAGCGGTGTGCAGTTCATGCTCGAGGCGGAACTCGCGGATGCGGCGGCCGAGTTCGACGCAATCGGTGCTGCCGGTGTGGTTCTTTCGGCCCGTACCGGAGAGGTTCATGCAATTGCCAGCTGGCCGCCTCTCGACCCAAATCGTGCGCGCGATATTCCGGCAAGCGACCCTGCCCGGCTCGACCGCGCGGTTGGGGCAGTCTATGAGCTCGGCTCCGTGTTCAAGCCATTGACGATCGCGGCTGGCATTGAGACCGGTGCTATTATGCCGTCAGACAGTTTTGATGTGCGCCAGCCGCTCACAATTGCGGGATTCACGATCAACGATACACATCCGATCTATGGCCGAGCGAGCGTTACCACGATCATCTCTGAGAGTTCGAATATCGGTACTGTGAAAATCGCTGAGCGCATCGGCGCGCGCCGTCAAAAAGAGTTCTTTAACCGGCTTGGATTGATGGAGCGGGCACCAATTGAGCTATCAGGCTCAGCCGCGCCGCTCCTCCCGCAAAGCTGGACGGAGTTGTCTACAGCGACCATTAGTTATGGGCATGGAATGTCGGTCAGCCCGATGGCGTTCACGTCAGCGTTTTCAGCGATCGCAAATGGCGGTGAAATCGTTCCGCCAACATTAATTCTTGGCGAGGAAGCAGAAGCGCCGCGCCGAGTGATGTCAGCTCCAACAGCCGCTATCGTTACCGCAATGCTGCGTGATGCCGTTATAAACGGTACGGGTGAGCGGGCTGAAGTGGCGGGCTACCGGGTCGCCGGAAAAACTGGAACTGCGGAAAAACCGATCCCTGGCGGTTACTCCGATACGCTCAACATCAACTCATTTGCGGCACTGTTTCCAGCAGATAGCCCAGAATATGTCGTATTGGTCGTGCTTGATGAGCCAAAAGCCGGAGCGACAGGTGGTGTGACCGCAGCGTGGAATGCCGCCCCGACTGCCGGACGGGTGATCGAGCGTATTGCACCGCTATTGGGCGTAACGCCGATATTTGAAGATCACGCTGTCTCGCAAGGGTCAGATGTTCGCTCTGTCTCAGACAAGAGGAGCAGCCTGTGAGATTAACTGAGTTATTTGACGGCGTAAGCAACGAGTACGCCGACGCTGAAATTACCGGCATGACCGCCGACAGCCGCCGAGTTCAGCCCGGTATGTTGTTCGCAGCTTTGCCCGGCACTGTGCATGATGGACGAAAGTTCATACCGAGCGCGCTGGCGAACGGCGCGGCCGCTGTGCTTTGCCAGCCTTATGAGGGCGACAAGCCAGTTCCATTCATCGAACAAAAAGAGCCTCGTCTGGCACTCGCAAACGCCGCAGCAAAGTACTATGGCGCGCAACCGGAGAATATGGTCGCGATCACGGGCACAAATGGTAAAAGTTCGACTGTCGATTTCTTGCGCCAGATTTTGACGCATTCGGGACTAAAAGCCGCGAGCATGGGAACGCTCGGCGCTGTTGGGCCTGAAGGTAAAATCGATGTCGGCCACACAACCCCTGATCCCATAACAATCCACGAAACGCTGAAGCTGCTTTCCGACCAAGGGGTCAGTCATGTTGCGATGGAGGCGTCCAGTCATGGGCTTGAGCAACACCGGATGGACGGCGTTGAGCTCGCCGCAGTGGCGTTTACGAATTTCACACAAGACCACCTCGATTATCACGAAACGATGGACGCATATTTGAATGCCAAATTGCGCCTGTTTACGGAGCTCGCGCCGCGCGGCGTGCCGGCCATAATCAACGCCGATAGCGATCATCGCGCCGCTTTTGAGGATGCGGCAAAATCTGCAGGTCTTGATATTCTGTCTGTTGGTTGGCGCGGGGACGATCTTAAAATCGCCGAGCTCATGCCTCACAATACTTACCAAACGCTGTTCCTAAAGTGGCGCAGCGAAGAAGCCCGCCTCGACCTTCCCTTGATCGGAGAGTTTCAGGCACTCAACGCCCTGACGGCGGCAGGACTAGCGCTTTCGCTCGGCCTGCCGTTTGACGCGGTCGCAGACGGGCTTCGACATTTAAATCCAGTCAAAGGCAGATTGGAATTCGTTACAGAGACAGCGAGCGGCGCTGGCATTTTCGTGGACTACGCTCATACACCAGACGGGTTGAATGTCCTCTTACGCGCTGCTCGCCCCCATACAGCCGGTAACCTCACGCTTGTTTTTGGGTGCGGCGGTGATCGCGACGCACTGAAACGGCCCCTAATGGGTGAGATTGCGGCAAGACTCGCAGATCAGGTCATTGTTACCGACGACAATCCACGATCAGAAGACCCTGAATCCATCCGGAAAGCAATTCTGGATAAATGCCCCGGTGCCATGGAAATTGCTGACCGCGGCGAAGCGATAAAGTCTGCGATTTCTAAACTCAAACAAGGCGATACCCTCCTTATTGCTGGCAAAGGGCACGAGACCGGCCAGATCATTGGCGACACCGTCATTCCATTTTCCGATCAGGAAGCAGCCCTGGAGGCAGCGGCATGACAAAGCCTCTATGGACCTCGGCTGACATTGAAGCAGCCACTGGCGGGAAGGCAACGGCAGCTTTCGATGCAACCGGCATCTCAATTGATACGCGTTCCTTGCAGCCCGGTGAGTTGTTCGTTGCACTCAAGGATGTGCGTGACGGACATGACTTCGTCGAAGGTGCGTTCGAAGCAGGTGCCAGCGGTGCGCTGACATCCCGGCAAATAGATGAGCACAAACAGGTCGTTACTGACGATGTGCTCGAAGCACTTGAAGCACTTGGCATTGCCGCGCGTGCGCGTTCCAGCGCAATTCGTGCAGCGGTTACTGGGTCCGTCGGCAAGACAAGCGTGAAAGAAATGCTCGCCCAGATTTTTCGCGCAGCCGGGCCCGCACATTGGTCCGTCAAATCTTTCAACAACCATTGGGGCGTTCCGCTCACCCTCGCCCGCATGCCGGAAGAGACAGAGCGCGCTATCTTTGAAATCGGCATGTCGACACCGGGAGAGATTGCGCCGCGCTCGAAAATGGTGCGCCCGAACCTCGGCATGGTCACCAAGATTGCCGGCGCGCATCTCGAAGGGCTCGGCACTCTGGAAGCTGTTGCGCAGGAAAAGGCAGACATATTCGCGGGTCTTGAAATGAACGGACACGCCATCCTGCCCGCCGACGACAACTTCTTTATGGACCTGAAAGAACGGGCCCTGCTTCTCTGCCCAAGTGCGAATATATTGACGTTCGGCGAGACCGATGGCGCAGACGCGCAGATCGTGTCGGTTGATGTTTCCGATGAAGGGACGCAGGTCGAGATCAACATTCAGGGAGAGACTGTAACTGTTTCGCTGGCCGCGATCGGCCACCACTGGGCCTTCAATGCCGCGTGCGCTCTGCTCGCTGCGACGCTCACAGGAATTTCTGCGCAATCGGCTTGCGATGCGCTGAACGGGTTTGGTCCGCCGCCCGGCCGAGGCACGGTCGAATCGCTGCGCCTACCAGATGGCGGGACGGTGACGTTGATCGACGATTCGTATAATGCGAACCCCGAATCGATGCGCGCTGCGATGAACGCGCTTTCCCGGCGCACAGGCGATAAGCGCCGCATTCTCGCGCTCGGAGAAATGCTAGAAATCGGTGATGAATCAAACGCCGAGCACGCAGCGCTGGCAACTCACGTAACGGAACTTTCGCCGCAGGCCGTATTCCTCGCAGGCGCGAATATGAAACATCTGTCAGACGCGCTGCCCGGTACGATTCAGCAACACTTTGCCGTCAAGGCAATTGATTGGCTGGAACTGTTGAAATCTCACCTTTCTGATGGTGACGCGCTCTTGATTAAAGGGTCGAACGCCTCCGGTATGGGGACAGTGGCAAATAGACTGCGTGAATGGAGCGCGGCGAGCCAGAATGTGATGGAACGCGGTGCAGAAAGCAACGCAGGGGTGACCAATGCTGTATGAATTTTTCGCCGCTGACGACGGCGTCCTACGCCTCTTGAATTTCTCGACCTTTCGGGCGGGAGCGGCGCTTGCGACAGCGTTCTTCATTTCCGTGCTGTTTGGCAACGCAATCATCAACATGCTGCGCGCGCGTCAAGGCAAAGGTCAGCCAATTCGCGACTTATCGCTTGAAGCTCAACTGGAAAAGCAAGGCACGCCAACTATGGGCGGCTTTATTATCTGGCTTGGCCTATTCACAGGCGTTTTGCTTTGGGCAAAACTCTCCAACCCCTACATCTGGCCAATCTTGTTTGTCACGGCGACATTCGCTTTGCTTGGCTTCTTTGATGACTATGCGAAAGTCACAAAGCAAACCGATGCAGGCGTTTCTGCAAAAATGCGGTTACTGGTCGAATTTGTCGTCGCCGCCCTCGCAGCAGCATTTATCATGGCTTTGCACGGCGCGCATACCACACTTGGATATGCCGACTGGGGACCATTGACAGATATCTCAAAGCAGATTGCTGAACTTGCACCGACGACATCAGCAGAACCGGATCCACTTTATCAGGCCGGACATGTTTCGGTACCATTTTTCAATGATATCTTTTTGAAGTTGGGTTTGCTCTTTATTCCCTTCGCGATGATCGTGATCGTCGGCTCAGCGAATGCGGTGAATTTTACTGACGGACTAGACGGGCTTGCCATCGTTCCGATGATGTTCGCCGCAGCCGCCTACGCGTTCATCGCTTATCTGACGGGTAACTTCCTTTTCTCTGATTATCTCGGCATTCAGTTCTCGCCAGGCACAGGAGAAATAGCCGTCGTCCTTGCCGCTATGATTGGCGCCGGGATGGCGTTTCTCTGGTACAATGCCTTTCCTGCAATGGTCTTCATGGGGGACACGGGCTCACTCGGGCTTGGCGGATTGCTCGGTGTTGTCGCCGTTGCCACAAAACATGAATTTGCGCTTGTTATCATCGGCGGTCTGTTTGTGATCGAAGCCCTTAGCGTCATGATGCAAGTCAGCTACTTCAAACTCACGCGAAAGCTGACCGGAGAAGGCAAGCGCATTTTCCGGATGGCCCCGCTTCATCACCACTTCCAGAAGAAGAACTGGCCGGAGACACGCGTCGTTGCCCGTTTCTGGATTATGTCGACATTGTTTGCCCTTGCTGGCCTTGCAACGTTGAAACTGAGGTGACCGGTAAGCGATGATCCCTGTCACCGAATATGCTGGGCGCGATGTCGCCGTTTTCGGACTGGGCCGAACAGGCCTCAGTGCGGCCAAAGCTCTCGTGGCTGGCGGCGCGCGTGTGCATGCATGGGACGACAATGAGGCCTCACGCGACAAAGCAGAAGAAGCCGGGATTACGCTCAGCGATATAAACAAGCGCGACTGGCAGACTTTTGCCGCGCTGGTTCTTTCCCCCGGAGTTCCGTACAAATTTCCAAAGCCGCACCGCATTGTCCGCATGGCTGAAATGACCGGGGTGCCAATCGTTGGCGATATGGAGCTTTTTGCCCGCGCTGTTCAGGCGCTGCCGGAACGCGGGCGACCTAAGATTATCGGCATTACTGGCACGAACGGTAAGTCGACAACCACGGCATTGATTGGTCATATCCTGAAACATGCCGGACGCGACGCGCGCATTGGCGGCAATATCGGCACAGGCGTGCTGGACATGGATGCTCTGCACGCCAATGCGATCTACGTGCTCGAACTTTCATCTTATCAGCTAGACCTTGTGAAGAGCCTGCATTGCGACGTTGCTGTTTTCCTGAACATCTCACCGGATCATCTCGATCGTCATGGAAGCATGGAAGGATACGTCGCCGCAAAAAAGAGGATCTTTGACAATCAGACCCCTCGAAATTGGGCGGTTGTCGGGTTCGACGATTTGCAGACGCAGTCTATCGCGATGTCACTTACGTCGAATGGACCTCAGCGCGTCGCGCAGGTTTCATCAGAGTATGCACTTGGGCGCGGCGTCAGCGCAGTCGAGGGCCGCCTGTTTGACTCGCTCTCCGGCAAAGCTGTGAAAGCCGGGGACCTTCGCCAAGCTTTTTCTCTGCCAGGACGTCATAACCATCAAAACGCAGCGGCAGCATATGCAGCATGCCGTGCCCTCGGCGTTGAAACGAATACAATCATGGAAGCCATCTTGACGTTCCCCGGTCTTCCGCACCGCCTCGAACAATGCGGCTCGCTCGAGAGTGTAAGATTTGTAAACGACTCCAAAGCAACAAACGCGCAAGCGGCTGAGCAGGCACTCAAAGCCTATCCGCGCGTGTACTGGATTGCGGGTGGCCGCGCCAAGAGCGAGGGGATTGGTGAGCTAGAACCACTCTTCCCGCGGGTTGCCAAAGCGTATTTGATCGGCGAGGCTCAAGATGCCTTCACGCGAACGCTCAAAGGCAAAGCGCCCGTCGCGAAATGCGGCACAATCGAAACGGCTGTGCAAATGGCATGGGCCGATGCGAAGGCGTCGGGTGAACCTGATCCGGTCGTTCTCCTCTCGCCTGCATGCGCGAGCTTTGATCAATTCCGCGACTTTGAAGCGCGCGGTAACGCTTTCAAAGCAATTGTATCCGATATGATTGGAGCTGATTCGTCATCGGAACTGATGGAGACCGCTTGAGCGTTCTTTCAACATCAAATTACCCTGCCCGGTCAGATCGTTCCGCTCTGGCTGAGTGGAGACGTACGCTCGACTGGCCGTTAATGCTTGCCTCATTCGCGCTGCTCGGCGTTGGACTTGTGCTCTCGCTCGCTGCGGGCCCCACTGAGGCCGAGCGCATAGGCTTTGACCGGATGCATTTTGTTACCCGGCATTTTGTCTTCGCAGCTGGCGCGGCAATTATACTTGTGGGCGTAAGCATTCTCGACAAGCAGTGGGCACGGCGTTTTGCCGGGCTTGTCTTTCTCGGCGCTTTCATCCTGATGGCGTGGATCCTGTTTAACGGTCATGAAGCAAAAGGCGCACAGCGCTGGCTCAGAATTCTTGGCTTCTCCCTTCAACCGAGCGAATTGATCAAACCTGCTGTGATTGTTCTGACCGGGTGGTTGCTTGCTCAACGCAAACTCTTTCCGGAAGGACCGTTTGCGACAGTCGCTTTTGTTATCTTCGCGGTGACAATCGGATTGTTGCTCCTACAACCAGATGTCGGGCAAACAGCCCTTTTAACGGCAGCATTCTTTATAACATTCTTTGTTTCAGGTTTGTCCTGGAAATGGGCTGCAGGGTTCTTTGGTGGCGGTTCCGCACTGGCCGGTGTACTCTATGCAACGCTTCCGCATGTGCGACAGCGGGTGAACAGTTTTATCAACCCTGCTGCTTACGACACCTATCAGGTCGACAAGGCCCGCGAAGCGATTGCGCGCGGCGGCATTCCCGGTGCGGGCCCTGGCGAAGGCACGATCAAATCCTCTCTGCCGGACGCGCATACGGACTTCATCTACGCAGTGATGAGTGAAGAGTTTGGTTATGTTGCCGCGCTCGCGCTCATGGCGCTTATTGCGTTCATAACATTACGCGGAATTATGGCGGCGGCACGCCATGATGATCCCTACCCCCGCGCAGCCGCGACCGGATTGTTTGCACTTTTCGGCCTTCAGGCTGTCATAAACATCGGTGTAAATGTAGGTCTTCTCCCTCCGAAGGGGATGACTTTGCCATTCGTCTCATCCGGTGGCTCATCTCTGATCGGAATCGCCTTAACGCTAGGTCTGGGTCTCGCCCTGATCCGGCGAGCGGGCGTCAGAATGAGCTACAGGAGGCCTTATGGCTGAGGGATCAGAAAAGCCGCTGGTGATCATCGGCGCAGGCGGCACAGGCGGGCACATGTTCCCTGCGTCAGCGTTTGCAACTGAAATGCGCGCGCGCGGCTGGCAAGTAGGTTTGCTCAGCGATGTGCGCGGTATGCGATACGCGCAGCAGTTTCCGGCGGACTGGAAGGAAACGGTTTCAGCAGCCTCACCAAATTTTCGAAAACCATGGAAACTGCCTGGCGCGCTTCGGTCGATGAATCGCGGGGTAATGTTTGCCAAAAAGCTGATGAGCCTGCGCAAGCCGGCGCTCATTGCCGGATTTGGCGGATATCCTGCTTATCCGGCTCTATCAGCTGGCCGCGCAATGGGCGTCCCAATCATTATCCATGAACAGAACGCGGTGCTCGGCCGCGTAAACCGGCGGTTTGCGAAATCCGCTAAAGTTGTCGCTAGTGGATTCCAGCGGCTCGATAAACTCCCGAGCGGTTCCAACCACCAACCTGTCGGAAACCCTGTCCGCGCGCCGATTGCGGCGGTCCGCTCACGGGGATACCCACTGACAGATGGCAAGCTGACACTCCTCATCACCGGCGGCTCTCAAGGCTCTCGCATTTTGGGCGAAGCCATCCCGCTGGCAATTGCCAACCATCTTCCCGATGACCTGAAAGCGCGCCTCTCCATAATGCAGCAAGTGCGAGAAGAACAAGTTACGGATGTCGTGCAAATCTACGCGCGCGCAAATATCGAAGCTGAAGTTGAGACCTTTTTCGATAATATGTCTGAGCGCCTTGCGGCCGCGCATCTTGTGATCGCGCGTTCTGGTGCCGGGACCGTGAGTGAGATTGCGGCGGTGGGCAGGCCCTCCATTCTAATCCCGCTGAAGATCGCGATGGATGATCACCAGACCGCCAATGCGCTTTCGCTCGCGGAAATCGGCGCTGCGGATATTGTCGCCGAGGATAATCTCTATCCGAATCTACTGGGGGAACTCCTCCGCGTAACGCTCGAAAACGACGACAATCTTCGAGAACGCGCAGCACTGGCGGCTAGCGCAGGATCGGTGTCAGCGGCGCAGGATCTTGCAGACATTGCCGAACGAGCGGCCATCAGATGACGCGAGCAGCCATTATTTACCTATTGCTGTTTTGCGCTTCATGCGGCGTGCAAACAGATGCGCCTCCTGCCGCCGACGCTTCGCGGGCTGACCATGCGGCGTATTTTGTAAATCAGAATGACGGACAAATTCCGATGAGCCAGATGCTAAACTGGACACGTGAAAATATTGGCGAGAGCACAGTGCCAGACAAAGCAAAAGACATGTTAAAAGCTCTGGGATATCGGTGCACCACTCTTCAATCTATTCCAAGAGATCTCACATCATTCCGAAAGCAATATCCGAATCTTGCAAAAACGGTTGTCCCAGAGAGCCGTACAGTTTGTCTTTGGACAGAGCACCACTCTCTGTCGAGTGGCTCAAACATCCCTCAAATCCAAGCGTTGATCTATCAATCAAATGATCAAATCATCATGCACGAAATTAGCCAAGTTCCGATGACTCAGGATTAAGAAAATGAAACCTCCCTCCCCTTTCGAACTCGGCCCGGCGCACATTGTAGGCATTGGTGGCATCGGTATGTCTGGTATTGCCGAAGTGATGCTGACCATGGGCTATAAAGTTCAGGGTTCTGACATTAAAGACAGTGCAAACGTCCAACGCCTGCGCGAAAAAGGCGCTAAGATCTTCATCGGTCACGAGGGCAAGAATGTTGAAGGTGCGAGTACGGTCATCATTTCGTCCGCTATCAAAGCGGGCAATCCGGAAGTAGACGCGGCACGCGTTGCAGGCATCCCCGTTGTGCGCCGCGCTGATATGCTCGCCGAGATCATCCGTCTAAAATGGACCGTCGCCATCGCGGGCACACATGGCAAAACCACCACGACGTCTATGGTCGCAGCCCTGCTTGATGGCTGCGGAATTGACCCAACCGTGATCAATGGCGGGATCGTCAATGCCTATGGCTCAAACGCGAAAGCGGGCGAAGGCGACTGGATGGTGGTCGAGGCCGACGAATCCGACGGAACATTTGCAAAGCTGCGCCCCACCGCGGCCATCGTTACCAATATCGACCCGGAGCATATGGAACATTATGGCACGATGGATAACCTCCGCGCTGCCTTCGATACGTTTATCGAGAATACGCCATTTTACGGCTTCGCAGTTCTGTGCACGGATCATCCCGAAGTTCAGGCACTGGCCGCGCGGGTTACAGACCGCCGCCGTATTACTTATGGCTTCAATCGCCAGGCCGATGTGCGCGCAATCGATCTCAAAACAGACTTGGAAGGCTCACACTTTTCAGTCGAAATAGACTATGGAAACCATCCGCGTACAATCGAAAATCTGACGCTCCCCATGGCAGGCAACCACAATGTTCAGAACGCACTCGCCGCAATCACGGTCGCGCTCGAACTCGGCGCAACAGACGATCAAGTAAAAACAGCGCTCGCGGGGTTTGGTGGCGTGAAAAGGCGTTTTACATCGGTTGGCGAATGGAACGGCACAAAAATCATAGACGACTATGGCCACCACCCCGTGGAAATCGCCGCTGTGTTGAAAGCCGCGCGTGCAATGGTCGGCACCGGCCAACTAATCGCAGTTGCCCAACCGCACAGATATTCACGTTTGAACGACCTCTTCGAAGATTTCTCAACCTGCTTTGACGACGCCGATCATGCGATTATCACCCCCGTCTTCGAAGCTGGCGAAGCGCCAATCGAAGGCGTTCATGCAAACGCGCTCGTAAAGTCCATGATCGATCATGGCCACAAGGATGCGCGCGCAATTGCCTCTCTCGACGACCTGCCTCAAACCATCAAAGCACTGGCGGTGCCAGGTGGCATGGTGGTGTGCCTTGGCGCGGGGAGTATATCCGCACATGCGAACACCCTAGCGAAAAATCTCTCGCAAGTCTGACTCGACTCCTCGACTTTGTTCATGTAATGTTCTCAAACCACAAGGAGGACAAGCATGATCGGTTATGTGACTTTAGGAACAAAAGACCTTCAACGCGGTGCGAAGTTTTACGATGCCATTTTTAAGGAATTTGACGTTGGACGAATGATGGACTTTGAGACTTTCATCGCCTGGGGCACTGCCGACGGCGCACCCGGCATAGGCCTTACCGTGCCTTTTGATGGCAAACCAGCAAGTGTCGGAAACGGTGTCATGGTTGCGCTGCAAGCAAAGGATAAAGATCAGGTCCAAAGACTATACGACATCGCGCTTGCTAATGGAGGTTCGGACGAAGGCGCTCCCGGACAACGCGGAGATGACGGCTTCTATGCCGGATATTTTCGCGATCCTGATGGCAACAAGCTCAATGCCTTTATAATGGGATAATGCGCTAACTTTCAGCCGCAGCTTCAGAGGCATACACTTTTTCCCATACCTGTGTCTGGCAAAAAGGTCCGACACAACCTTTGACTTGAAGTTTGCCATCATCACGCAGTTTGATTTGCGATCCATAGGTCTTCCCTGCTTCGGGGTCATAGATCGTGCCGGATCGCCAGTCTTTCCGTTTCTTTGAAAAGCCATAGAGCATTTTAAGACCGAGGACGTTGTCACCATTCGCGTCCACCGCTGTTTCCGGCGTAACACCTGGCTCGAGCGCACCAGCATCAATCCAAACCACGGTGCCGCAAGGCGAAGCATCGCCGCAATCAGCGATTTCCACGTGAGAGGTTCCAGCTTCTGTCGCCCAAACGCCAAAAACATTGTGCGGATCTGCGTGAGCGGCGCCCACGAGACAGGTGGCTAAGATGAACGAAGAGAATGTGCGGCGCATGGGCTTCCTCCAGAAAGCGAGATAAGTTGTAGTCTGTACGTAACCTCATGAGGCCCAGATGAACAATTTTCAATTTGTTCATAGTGCAGCTACCCTGCCCCAAAGTCAGGCAGACTTTAAAGCCTAAGCGCGCGCTTTATATGTCAGCAAAATAAGGAGGAATTTATGGATATTTCACAGCTCATGTTTCGCGACGGCCTTATGAACGGCGAACGCATCCTCGTAACCGGCGGTGGCACCGGGCTCGGCAAGGAAATGGCCGAAGGCTTTTTAAAGCTTGGTGCAGAGGTCCATATATGTGGGCGGCGCGGCGGCGTATGCGACGAGACCGCCGGCGAACTGATGGAAAAGCATGGCGGCAAAGTTGTGCCACACGCCTGCGATATTCGTGTGGCGGAAGCTATCAGCGATATGAACGATGAAATTTGGGCCAAGCACGGTGCCTTGACGGGCCTCGTCAACAACGCTGCTGGAAATTTCATCTCGCGCACGGAAGACCTGTCGATCCGCGGATTCGATGCAATTTCCAGCATCGTATTTCGCGGGTCCTTTGCCATGACACATGACATCGGCACACGCTGGATCAAGGCAGGCGAGCGCGGAAATGTTTGTTCCATACTCACAACTTGGATTTGGAATGGCGGCCCTTTTGTTGTGCCGTCTGCCATGTCAAAAGCAGGCGTCAATGTTATGACGCAAAGCCTCGCCGTGGAATGGGGACGCTATGGTTTGCGCTTTAACGCAATCGCCCCCGGCCCCTTCCCCACCGAAGGCATGACCAAACGCCTTGCTCCACAAGCCGAGAAAACCGAGGATATGGGCTCAGAACGCGGCATAGAAAACCCGATGGGCCGGATCGGAAAAATGCACGAGCTCGTGAATCTGGCCGCTTTTTTGATGAGTCCGGGCGCAGAATACGTAAACGGACAGACCATCGCCATCGACGGTGCCATGTATAATGCAAGCGGCGGAAACTTCGCAGCGCTCGCTGCTTGGAGCGACGCAGAATGGCAGGCCGCCAAAGATGCCATTATGGCAACCAATGCAAAAGATCGGGCGAAGCGAACAGTTTAGTCAGCCCGGTCGAGTGTGCCGTCAGTTCACTGAGATTCGCCGTCGGCCTCTAAAACAACGTCGCCGACATGGACGGTTCCTGTTTCGACATTTCGGCAGCGGCCTTCATCCTCGGCCAGCAAGGCATGTCCTTGCTTCAGCCGATCAATGCCGTCTGCCATACGCTCGTGACCAAGTTCGATTTCAGCTGCGCCGAACTCAACCTTCTGGCCTCCGCGCTCCAATCTACGTAGCGCTTGTTCCATCTTCACACGGATTGATTTGATCAGATCGGGATCGCTCAGCTGTGCGAAGTCGCGAGCCTCCGGTTTGACCCGGCCGGCTTTGAGACTGAGCTCCCTACGGGCCTCTTCTAACATAAGCTCACCGGTTGCGATGCGCCGGTCGCCATCTCGAACATTTGCCTGTCCCTGCTCAATCCGGGATTGCCCCTCGGCAAGTAATTGCTCGCCAATTGCCACTTGTTCCTTACCGGCTTTCCACCGAGCATTGATTGCGTCGCAGTAAATGCGAACCTCTTCGGTCACCTCCGAAAAGGGAGACGCGTCTAACTCAGGCAATGCCGGAAGTTCAATGTCAGGAATATCGCGAACCATTTGAACAGCAGTGCTGCCGACAACGCGTGCATCGGATGCAGCCCCTTGAATGGTGCCACATGCCGGAAGCAACATGGTTGCAGCGACAAGCGGGAGAGATTTTGTCATGTAGTTTCAGCCCGATTTAGCAAGTTTGAAAGCCATATTGGCGCAAACCGGTTTCCAGAATGGAAACAAATCGCTACCGAAACTATAAGCCCTGCAAATCTGGGCGAATAATCACTTTTCCAACAACTTCCCGGTTTTGCAACATGCGCAGCCCATTCAGGGTTTGATCCAGCGGCAGCTCAGCGTGCACGCGCGGACGGGTTCGCCCCTGATGAGCCCACGCCCAAATTGCGGCCTGATTTTCTGCGCCTTTTTCGGGAAGCTGGCGTCCATATTCCCCGGCCCGAACGCCAACAACAGAAAAACCTTTGATGAGCGGAATATTCGTCGCAACACTGGCAATGCGCCCGGATGTAAATCCTATAACTAATAAGCGCCCATTAAAGGCCGTACACCGGGTGGACTCGTCGAATACGTCGCCGCCCACCGGATCAAAGACAACGTCTGCGCCGCGCCCGCCCGTGAGCGCTTTAACGCGGTCTTTGAAACCTTGCGTTACATTGAGCGCGTAGTCAGCGCCGTGCTCAATCACTTTTTCGAGCTTGGCATCTGAAGCGGATGTCGCAATAACATTTGCGCCGAGCAATTTCCCAACATCGACGGCGGCCAAACCAACTCCGCCGCTGGCGCCATGAACCAGCAAAGTCTCGCCTTCCTGCAAATTCGCTCGGCGAACCAGCGCGACATAGGCTGTCAGATAAGCGGCCGGATAAGCAGCCGCTTCAGAATAACTCATCTTTTCAGGTTTTGCTTGCAACCCATTCGCACTAACGATTGCATATTCGGCAAAACCGCCAAAGCGCGCGCCGCCCGCCACGGCATCGCCGATTGAAAACGCATCGACGCCTTGGCCAAGAGCATCCACGTCTCCCGCAAGATCCATTCCGGGTGTGAAAGGCGGCTCAAGCTTTAACTGATACTTCCCCTGGCACAGAAGAATGTCGGGGAAGTTTATGCTCACGGCGCGGACTCTGATCCGAACCTCGGCCGGTCCAGGTTCGGGAATCGGCAAATCCTTGACGGCCACTCCGGACAGATCTTCTGTGATTTTTTCGCAAACGAACGCCTTCACGATCCGCGCTTCTCATACATATCGCTCACCATCTGTGCGATTTCTTGGCAGGCCGCAGCTGCAGCTCTGGAAAAACCGGTAAATGCCGTAAATCCGTGCGCCAACCTATCATAGCGCTTGTGTATGACATTGACACCAGCGTCGGCGAGGCGCTTTGCATACTCGTCCCCCTCATCAACGAGCGGATCGAAACCTGCTGTCACAACGATCGCGGGTGGCAAACCTGTTAGATCCGTTTGCCTCGAAGGCGATATTCTCAGATCACCGCGGTCTACCTCTTCCGGCAAATACTGATCCATGAACCAGTTCATAAGGTCAGTGCTCAAAGAAAACGTCTCACCATGCAAAGTGCGGGATGGGTAGTCACCTTCAATTTCGGTTGCCGGATAGATAAGTAATTGTAGCTCAGGTGCTGGTTTTTGCTGACGCATCATTTCTTGAGCAATGATCGCAGAGAAATTTCCGCCCATAGAATCCCCGCCTATTGCCGCCATACCTGATGGAGAACCAAGCGACTCGGCGTTGCGCAATCCCCACTCATAAGCAGTAATGCAGTCCTCCAACCCAGCCGGAAATTTATGCTGAGGGGCGAGCCGATAATCGACAGATACAATTGGACATCGCGCCATCTTGGAAATGAGAGTGCATAGCACATCAGGCCAATCCAAGTTTCCGATGACGCCGCCGCCCTGATGATAGTAGACCATCAAAGGGGCCTTTGGATCCTGATCCTCTGGCTTATAAACCCTAATAGGAATTTGGTGACCGTCCTGACCAGGGATCGTTCTATTCGAAATCGCAACACCCGGTTCAAGGCGACCAGCCACCATTGCGATAGCATCGTTAGCTGCTTTTCGCGCGCCTTCTGGACCAAGCTCACTCATAGGCGGGTTGTTCCGCCCCTGATGCATCAGGAATTGCAATTGCGGGTCCAGCGTTCGTCCATCTATTGTGTGCGGTTGTCCACCTGAAAGCTTGATCAGCCAGCTTTCTGGCAGTTTCAGCATTGTGCGCGCGATAAATCCCTGCAAACTCATAAAGTCGACCCCGACGAACCTATTCTTTCTTCACACGAGATAAACCACCTATCCCCGCCAGCAACATCGCGGCAGCGAATTCTGTCGCATATTCTACATTGATCGGACGCCGCTGTAACATATGATCCCCAAGCTCGCGAGCAATACCAATCGCCGCAGCCGTGAGATATTCCGCATCAATCGATCTGGTTTCACCGCCAATCGCAACACGTTCCAGGTTCATGCGAATTTCGTCGAAAACGGTTTGCATTTCTGGCGTATCCACGCGAACGCCGATAAGGGCGATATGTGGTGCGCCGTGCCTGATCGCTTCGTCATTTTCCTCTTTCAAGAACTTAAAGTATGCTCCGTAAGCGCCGCGAATATATTCCTCAAAATTTTGAGCGTTGTCGCGTACCTCTTCGAGCAATGGACGAAACCGGCGCACGCTGTCAGTCGAAATCGCTTCAAACACTTCTTCTTTGGATTTGAAGTAATTGTAGAAAGTTCCGGCAGCCAATTCCGTTTCGCGAATGATATCTCGAACGGTTGTTGCCTCATAACCGATACGCGCGAATACGCCTCTGGCTGCTTCAAGGATCGCTTTTCTGTTGGCCGCTTTTGCACGTGCGCGTTTGCCTTCAGATTCTAAGCCAAGTGTAGTTGCCATTCATGCCTCTCGCCCGGGTCGCCATTATTATTATGCTAACCCTCGGAGACACTCTGCGCTGATTTATGACGCCCCGTCAACTTTTTCATCCAGCCGCAAACGCCGGTGGACCGATATAAACACGCCCCAGAGCGCTCGCAGTATGATTAATGAAAGAACCCCAAGCATGGGCTCACCAAAGCTGATCAGCGCAAACATACCGGCAAACAGCGCAACATGCAGCAAGACGATTCGGCCATAAGGCGCGAACATTTCTTCTGACGGCTCCGCGCGGAGAAATTGTTGCTTTCCAATGTAATCCCAGAAGAACAGGAACACATTGAAGATGAAAATGATCGCAATGAAGGTGAGCATGTTGGGACCAGATGCGCTCGCATGCTGCACAATTCCCGAATAATTTTCGGAGACAGATTCTGAGCCGAGCGCGGCGAAGTCCTTTGACTGCAAGGCAAGCAAACCGATGCCATGGCCAAAACAAAACATGCCGTAATGAATGGTAAAAAATGGAACCATAAAGGCAATCTGCGCGATGCCGCGCCCACCTTTTCCAAGGCCAGACGCAATCATCCGCGCGATCGTCATGACTCCGATAACGAGGTTCTCCAGCCAATATAAGAAAACCAGCGGCACCGCTCCCCAACCGAGCACAAGAACCGCATAGATCGGGATGAGATCAATGATGAGTGCGGCCCACGTTACGGGATCGCGAAACGCTCGGGATATGTTGGCTGGATCGAGCATGCGCACGGCGTCGACAGCCTATTCAGACTTCAGCGCCGGCAATGCAGCATCGGTGACTTTATATTCAAAAGCGTGACCCGGCACCCACTTACCAGACTTCAAATACTCTGACGTCATCCTGGTTGATTTGTCGTCAAGGATGACAGCCGTTGAACGAACCTTTGTTATGTCTGCATGCCCGGTGACAGTCTCTTCCGCGACCCATCCATCTTGTGTCGCCGTCATTTTGCCGACCGTGTGGAAACCCGCATTGGTGATATAAACATAGACAAGTTCACCGCTCTTGGCATCCTTGTAAATGTACGTCTCGCCGCCATAAGAGCCATCTTCCAGTGCATGGCGGATAAGAATGGCCTTTCCTCCAAGTGCCCACTCCCACTGCTGAACATCCGCAATCTGTTCATCGGAATCAGCGGTTGGCTTTCCGGCCAGTGTCAAACCGACATAGTCAGCAAGTCCTGCGAAGTCCTGGATTTGCTGGTCCGTCGGCGGCGCAGCACGATCTGCAATAGCTCCTAATGCCTTTGGTGCTGAATCCGGCATCGGGCTTTGCTGTGCGCACGCTGCGAACGCCAATCCGGTAATGAGTGCTATCAAGATCCGCATATCTTCACCTCCCCTGCGTGGACTATAAGAGACTATTATCCAATCCTGCCCATGGCGGAAAGGCCAGCGGGTCACTCGATGTCAATCCGAATGATCCCTTTGGATTGTTAATGTCGCCCGTCAGTATTTCGTAGTGAAGGTGAACGCCGGTTGTGTTGCCGCTTGCGCCCATCCAACCAAGAACGTGACCGAAACCGATTTCTGCGCCGACTTCCACCCAGGGTTCGATTGACTTCAAATGCGCATATCTTGAATAAATTCCATGTCCATGATCAATCAATACCTGATTACCCAAGCCTCTTGCATAGCCCGCTTCCCGTACTCTTCCGGGAGCAGCTGTATAGATAGCGCGCTCTTCCCCGCGGGGGCGAGGTGCATAATCTGACCCTTTGTGCAATCGGCCATTTCGCTGTCCGTATCCCGACGACAGACAGACATCATTCGCAGGCACAGATGACATGACAATCTTATCAGCGACAATAATAACCGGGCTGAACCCAATTACGCGGTCAGTCGCATCAGCTGGCGGCGCATTTGATACGCGCCCCGGGCAAACAAAAAGTTCCGCATTGGGTTGGAACGGTCCCTGTGTTGGATTCCGTACATCGCCCGGCGGACCATAATCTACCGGCGGATAGTAAACGGGCGGTGGCACAGGCGGCGGCGTGACCGAACATGCAGCGAGAAAAAGTCCGCACAATATCCACAAAAAGCGCCGCATTCGAATGCTCCTGCTACCACTTGTTATCGCCTTATCCTGCTCGGTGTTGGGGATGTAATCAAGCTGCCGACTGACAGGAAGCATCTCACGCAAGGAAAGTCCTACCCACCCGCAAAAGAGAGGTGCCAAGACAAGCGGTAAAAGTTTTAAAACAACCAAAACAAAATGCGATCAGTTTCGTTGCCTGGTGTAATCGAATCTCTGGGTTTTTGATTTAAGAGAGAGACAAGCCGTGGGCGGGGCACATTAGAAATGAAAAGATTCGTCACTGATACTGCAGGATCTGTCGCGATCGTGTTTGCGCTCGCATTTATGTCAATCATGGTCATCATTGGCTTTGGTATAGACTATGGACGACTACAAACCGTCCATTCCTCAGCCCAGGCCGCAGCCGACTCGGCCGCGTTGTATGGGGTGCATTTGATGGATGAAGAATCCGACAATCTCAAGCCCCAGCTAAAAAAGGTCTTTAAAACAAATTTGTCTGAAGATTTTTCAGTCGATGAGCTTAAGTTTGATGCGGTACGAGGATCAGACGGCGAAATCATCGTGACTGCATCTGGCCGGGTCGAAACAGTGTTCATGCAGGTTATCGATAAGGGCACGATGCATTTTTCGGTCAAAGCCACAGCCTCAGGCGGTGTAGACACGGGCGCAGAAATTGTGATTGCAATCGATGCAACAAACTCCATGGGGTCTGTCTGGAACGATGCTCAGGACGTCCTCGAAACGTCGCTGAACGGAATTTCCCAATACACCGGAGAGGACAATTTCTTTGTCACCCTTCTGCCATTTCAGGACCGCGTTTCAATTGGGCGTGCAGAATGGTTAAGCGGCCCAGCACCCAGCGGTTGGGAGGGGTGCTATGAGCCTCGGGAAGAAATGATCGGAAGCCGTGATTGGGCGCTTGACGATGACCGCCCCACAAGCGATCGATTTGACGCTTCTATCGCTGGCGTCACAGGCGGACTTGCAAACCTTCCTGGACATACGCTGCCAGCTTGCCCTCATCCCATCGTCGGCCCAACTAATAATGTAAGCCTATTGATTGATGCAGCAGATGACCTAGACAGGGATGGAACGGGACGCATGGATGTTGGGCTTGCTTGGGCCTGGAGACTTGTTTCGCCGAATTGGAGCGGAATGTGGAACATACCGAATTATCCTGCAAATTCGGCAAAGAAACGCCGCAAGGTTATTTTGTTTATTACGGACGGTCTGTCTTCCTTATCAGGCTGGGAGATGGAGCAGGACCCGCACTACAAGTGGAATCATCCAACAAACGAATTCTACAATCACCTTTCCGCGCTTTGCGATGACATCAAGGGGCAAGACATTGAAATCTGGACTGTGCTTCTTCCTGGTAATTCTGAAGCATTGCCTCACTATCGTGATTGCTCAACTGAAAATCGGTTCTATGAGGGCGTGGATACGACCTCGGAATTAGAGATTGTATTTCAGGAGCTCGAACAGGCATTCATAGGCGATATTCGGCTGACAAATTAGTTCATCCCAAAGATATCTTTTCGTCTAACGTGGTCCGTCAGAACGCAATGGTTGTCATCAAGCAGAGACTTGCGCACGCTTCTTGCCTTTTTTGATTTCCTTCAGCAGGTCGGCGCAATATTTCGCAAAATCAACCTGCATCGAATGGCGCGCAGAATCGTAGAAGTGTCCATTGTGCGCCAGCTCATCCGCAGCGATAATGTGGGCCATCTCTTGCCGGTCGGGAAATGCGTAACGACCCGTAACCGCCGCAGCGACAAGTTTCGATTGCTGCTCGGCGAAATTCACTAGCGTTGGCAACGGTTGAGCGAGCCCCAAGAAGAACAGATTCTCATAACCTGGTTTCACCATCCGCTTGAACAAGGGAAACTTGTTATTCTCGTCAGGCGCTAGGTCATCATTCTTCAGAAAGGGAAAACGAATATTGTACCCTGTGGCCCAGACAATCGCATCAATTTGCTCCCGCGATCCGTCAACAAAGACAACCCCATCGCCGTCCAATCTCTCGATCGCGCCCTTGGGATGAATGTCACCAGAGCCAACGCGCAACAAGAATTCTCCAGAAACGGATGGGTGCCCCTCTAACGGCTCATGATCTGGTTCTGGAAGACCAAAATCTTCCATATTTCCGACCAGCTTTTTTATTTTCTTGCGCGCCAGACGGCGACCAAACTTTGCTGGAATCCAGGACGGCAACGCCACTTTATCAGACGGTTGTCCATCAATATATTTTGGCAGCACCCAAACCCCGCGGCGCATAGAAACAAAGAGCTTTTCGCAAAGTGGTCGCTGGCTGAGCTCAGAGCAGATATCCATCGATGAATTGCCAGCCCCGACAACCAAGGCGCGCTTGCCGCGAAAATCAAATTCAGCGAACGGATCGCGGTAATTATGCGAGTGCACCTGATACCCATCAAACTCGCCAGGATAGTCCGGCCAGCGCGGATCCCAATGATGACCATTTGCAATGATCAGAGCATCGTAATCGTGGGACTCACCGTTCGACGTCTTGACCCGCCAAGGGCCGTCCTCTCGCCGCTCACAGTGTTCAACACGCGTATTGAACGTGATGG
This sequence comes from Hyphomonadaceae bacterium, assembly GCA_965263325.1. Taxonomy (GTDB): domain Bacteria; phylum Pseudomonadota; class Alphaproteobacteria; order Caulobacterales; family Hyphomonadaceae; genus CBDHGY01. The sequence goes on from CBDHGY010000002.1 coordinate 1,282,489, forward strand.
AATCGCGTAATTCGAAATGATCCACGTAATCATGGAAGTACTGCAGCAGTTGCGAATGGTGCGGAAAATCGGGCCAATGCTCTGGCACAGGAAAGTCCTCAAACGCCAATCGATACTTCGACGTATCTATGTGCAAAGACTGATAACATGACGACATCCCATTGGGATTATTGAAATACCAATTTCCGCCAATATCGTCTGATGCCTCGAAACAATCATAGGCAATGCCATAATCTTTTAGACGCTTAGCCATCGTAAATCCGGAGCATCCTGCCCCAACGATACATACCTTTACGTTACTTCCAGCATCGATCGCCATGACTTGTTTCCTCCTGAATTGAGCGTATCAAGTGAGCGTTAATCGTCAAATTCGAAGAGGCCCATGCATGTCCGATGCCCTCACTGATCTGGATAAACGAATTGCGCTCATGCGCGAGAATCTCGGTCAAATTGAAAACATAAACCCTTGGGGCAGCACAGTTGGTTTTCGACCAACAAAAGTCGAGCGAGGACGTGTTTGGGGGCTGCAACCTTATGATGAGAAACTGATCGGAGATCCGGAAACTGGCGTCATTCATGGCGGCGTCATTTCGACGTTTCTCGACAATCTGTGCGGTATGTCTTGCATGGTCACAATGGAGGAGTTTCGGTTTGTCGCCACGCTTGACCTTAGGATTGACTATATGCGCCCGGCGGAAAAAGGGCTCGACGTGATTGGTGAAGCAGAGTGCTATCACGTCACCAAATCTGTCGCCTTCACCCGCGCCTGGGCCTATCACGAAAGCAAAGATAAAACGATTGCGACAGCGCAGGGCGCATTTGCCATCACCACACCGCGCCCAGTCGATCAAAAGGGAAAACTATGAACCGGGGCGAGGAACTCCAAAATTTCATACACCGCATGCCGATGGTCGAGACGCTGGGCATGCGCTGCGAAGTAATGGGCGATGAAATGACCGCCATCCTGCCCTTTCGAGAAAATCTGATCGGCAACATCACAATCCGCGCCTTGCATGGCGGCGCGATTGCAACCTTTCTCGAAGTCACCGCTATGGCGCAGCTGTTTCTTGCGACAGAGCTGGAACGCCCGCCCCGCACGATCAACCTCACTGTAGATTATCTGCGCCAGGGCAAGGCCGAAGATCTATATGCCCGCGCAACAATCACAAAGCTTGGCCGGCGGATGGCAAGCGTGCGCGCGGAGGCATGGCAGTCAGAGCGCAGCAAGCCTGTGTCTGCTGTGCTTGCCCACTTCCTGGTCGAATGAGGCCGGCAGACTTGTTCTAAAAACTCCATGTCATCTGTGCATAACCAAACAAAGTCTGATCGTTTTGCGGACTTCCCGGCACATTGTTTGCGAACTCGCCAGCGATGAGCGCAGACGCTCCAACTTCGAATCGCAAATTATCGGGAACGACCCAATACCGCGCGCGGCTATCAAGCACGTGACCAATGAAATCACCTGATTGCCCGCTTGGGTCACGCAGACGGGCAATCACCCAGCTGTCAGTCTCAGATGCCAGAAAAGCTGCATGATAGTAGAAACGCGCATCCCATCGCTCATTCGGTTTTATCTCAGCGCGAAACCCGGGTGCATTTAGATTGGCTGGCGTGAGCGGACCATGGATTGAAGTATTATTCAGATCTGACCGGCGCGCACCGAACAGGCGCTCATGCTGATCGAAGGCATCATCATTTGGATCGTCATCACCGCTTGCCCAATAGTATTCAAAAGCAAGCCGCGGCTGCCACGGAGCGTCCCAAGTATATCCAAATTCGGCGTGCACCATTGATGCATTGACGCTTAAACTGTTGGTATCGGCCGGATCGCTGGATGCATAACGCGTCCCCTTACGAAGCGCGCCTTCAAGATCAATGTCCCATTGGCCTGGCTTTGGCTTGCGATACAGCCGAAACCCCGGCGCAAGATATGAGCGGTCAGGCGTTTGAAAATCGGACGTATCTTCTTCTTCCAATCCGTATACGAACACTTCGCCCCAGAGACCGGGCGCTGCGTTGGGAAGCAGCTCAGATCGGCGATAATGCAGGGCCCAAATGCGCCGGCCCCATTGTTCCTCATCACCAGATAGCTCATTATCATCGATGGCTGGCCGAGTGTTTGGAAAGCGCGCGGTTGGCACGACGTATAGAAGGTGCAACTCGTCGCCGCGCTCAGATGTCGACACAAAGTGAGCACCGGTATAGCTCTTGATGACATTGGCAAAGTCGACCCGCTCAATCTGCCGCTTTGATCCAATAGACACGGTCTGGCGTCCAATCTTCAAACGACTGGACGATCCCTCGCCGAGCGCGCCGGGTAATTCGTCAAGCCGAACATAAGCCTGCAGAAAATCGAGTGGGTTCGAAATCGAACTCGATAGCGGCGTGCCTTCATCGCCAAGATAGGTCCGGCTATCTTGCAGCTCAAAACCAGCGGCAAACGCGCCGGAATCGATCTCGGCTTGGAGCAAGGTCCGAAAAAGGAGCAATTGATCACTGCCATCCCGGCCGGCCCTGAACTGGCCATCAAGCGACTCGTAGCGGACACGGCTCTCCCCCTTAAGCTTGAGCCATTCTGGGGCATGTACGGCTTCAGCAAGTCGCCACCCCTGCTCGTCGGCATGAACGCTGCCTGCCAAAACGATCGCGACCAGTGCGGTTATTCCCTCCCTCAACATCTGATCAGCAACTCGACGATTGAAGTGCCTGCAAAATGGGTTCGCAGACCTCGTCGCGGGCATCACAGCAATCTTCGATCAGATAGAGGACGAGCGAATTGAGTGCGCCTAGATCCGCCCGGTAAGTGATCGAGCGGCCGTGGCGCTCGCTCGATACGAGCTTTGCAACAGAGAGAATGTTGAGCTGCGCCGAGAGCGTATTGGCCGGTGTATTCACACGGTCAGCCAGAATGCCAGCAGGCAATCCGTCTGGCGCAGCGCGCACAAGGCAACGAAAGACATCAAGGCGACCGGCATGCGACAAGGCGGAGAGACGGCGTAGAGCAGTTTGTTTTTCCATATTTCCAGAATTCTTGAAATATGGAAAAAGTCAATCGCTTTTGACGTATTCGGCCAGGATTTGAACAACAGGTTATTGGCAAACTGAAGCTGAACCAGCTCTGGTCAGCAGAAGTAAATCCCTTAAAACGGCCCCAGTATTTCCGAAGGGGTAAAATCAATGAGTCAGGAACCGCCGGCACCCTCCCCCCTGGACCGCGACCATGCGGCTTCCATGCTGGAGCGTATTATCGAAACGGACTGGTTCCGTTACTCCGTTATTACGCTCATCATTATCAATGCGATTATTCTCGGGATCCTAACCTATCACGAGCATATGGATCCGGCGCTGGTGAGCACGTTGGACACAATTGATCATGCGATCACTTATATTTTCGCCGCTGAGATCCTGCTGAAGCTTGTCGCATATCGGCATCATTTCTTCAGATCGGGATGGAACATTTTTGACTTCCTCATCGTTGGGGTCGCGATGATCCCGTCGAGTTTTGTTCCCGGAAGCCACGAGTTCACAATTTTGCGGGCAATGCGCGTCTTGAGAATTCTAAGACTGCTGCAATTTGTACCGGTACTTCGACGGATTACCGAAGCGCTTCTAAAAGCGCTTCCCGACATGGGCGCAGTCGTCGCCATTCTCGCGCTATTTGTCTATGTTGGCGCTGTGATGGCGACCTACATGTTCGGTCAATCCGACAATCCAGAAGTCGCGCAACTCTTTGGTGATCTGCCATCCTCGGCGTACACTATGTTTCAGGTCATGACTTTGGATGGCTGGCGGTTCGAAGTCGTTCAGAAAGTGCTCGATGATGGGTATCCCTATGCGTGGATATTTTTTCTCTCCTTCATCTTCCTTGCCAGCTTCGCGGTTCTAAACCTCTTTATCGCATTGATTGTGGACGCTCTGCAGCAAGAGCAAAACGCTATGCGCGCCGAACTGATGGCGCAGCAAACGAACCAGCAGGCTGAAATTCTCGATGAACTTGATGATATTGAGGAGGAAACGGAAGTGGTTCACCGCGAGATTGATGAGGTTCTGCAAATTGTGCGGGAACTCAAAACTGAAATGGCAGAGCTCAAATCACAGCTCGCAGATCAGACTTAGAAAAACGGCCTCGCCCAGGGGACACTTTGGGCGAGGCCTCAGGATTGCCAGTCGCTGGGGGTTAGCTAGCTGGCAACAGAACTTGATCAATCACGTGAATGACGCCGTTAGATGCAGTGACATCTGCTGTCACAACGTTCGCACCGTTTACCGTCACGCCTGATGTCCCATCAATTGAGACTGCACCGTTCAGGGTTTCGGCTGTAATTTGCTTACCAACCAATTGATCGGAGGTCACTGCAGATCCGGCGATGACATGCAATTTCAGGATTGCTGCGAGCTGGTCCTTGTTCTCAGGGAGAAGGAGGCTTTCGACCGTTCCTGCTGGCAGTGCAGCAAATGCGGCATCTGTTGGGGCAAACACAGTAAGTGGACCGTCGCCTTTCAGCGCTCCAACCAGGCCGGCTGCGTCGGCTGCTGCCAGAAGTGTATTGAATGAGCCTGCTGCTGCTGCGGTATCAACGATATCGGCAGACTGCGGGGTCGTTACGTGACGCGTGGTTTCGGCAGACGCTGTTTTTGACTTTGATCCGTTGCAGGACGCCATCGCAGGCACAGCAATCAATGCAGCTGCAGATAGTGCAATCGCAAAACGTTTCATGGGAGTTTTCCTTCGAAGCTAAACCACCAGAACAATATCCAGTGTGATAACCTATACGATGCAGAATATTTTAAGATCACCGGATTAAGCGGAATTAATAGAAGAGCTTCACAAACAGTTTTCTCGTAATTCTCCTGGCATCTGCTATAGGTTGTATATGAGCATTTGGTCACAACTCCTGGAAGCAGGTCGAAGCTTGTTTGATCCTCCGAAGGACATTGCCAGTCTTCCGGAAGATCTCGACTGCCAGCCAGATCCGAATGATGTCGGGTTCACGTCAGCCGTGGTGGGGCTTGGCGCGAAAATGGCGATGGCCGATGGCGAAGTGACCGACGACGAAATTATGGTGTTTGCGCGCGTCTTCAAAGCTGCGCCAGAAGATGCCGACGCGGTTCGGCGTGTCTTCAATCTGGCCCGCCAGACCGTGCGCGGCTATGAGAGCTATGCGCGCCGCATTGGCAAAAAATACAAGCATAGACCCTGCCTCCTGGAAGGTGTCCTTGACGGATTGTTTCAGATTGCAACAGCAGATGGCGTCGTGACCGTCGAAGAACTGGAATATCTGGAAACGGTTTCACAGGCCTTCGGATTCCTTGATTCGACTTTTGCCCGCATCAAGGCCAGCCACCTCGGCCCGGATCCAGAAGATCCTTATTCAGTACTTGGCGTACGCCATGACGCTGAATTTGCTGATATAAAAGCTGCATACCGCCGCCTGATGGCCGACAATCACCCCGATAGGATTATGGCAAATTCGAATGGCATAACAGATGAAGATCAAGCGCATGAGCGCGCCGCAGCCATTACGTCCGCCTATGCAAGAATCCGCGTGGAACGCGGAATGCTCGTACAGGCGGATTGACCTCGCCTTTATTGCGACACATGTTATGGTTACAAGAGACTAAAGATGACGAGTGAATCGACCGCCCCTCGCACAAGCTTCGCAGCCAGAGAATGGCTTGCGAGCATTCGTGCCGGCTTTGCCATGGTCCTGAAGGTGATCATGGGCGGAATGGTGGTCGTGGCCGCCGGAATACTGGCAGTCGCGCTTGCCATGACAGGAATTTTGCTGGCAGCCGTAGCTGTGATCTACCGGATGATCTCCGGCAAGCCATCGGAACCAAAAGTTACCGCTCATTCTGATGGCGACGGCGTAATCTTGGAAGCCCGCCGCACAGCCCATGGCTGGACCGTAGAATAGCGCAGCAAGGCTAGAATTGGCCCTATTCGGACGGTCAGCATCTGCATAAGCAATGGCGTAAAACGCGTCATTCGAGACGGTGTGCAACCGTGCCGATAGCATCACGCAGCGTGGCGAGCTCGGCGGCACAGTGTCGGGCCATTTCGTTGACAGCATCGAGCGTGGGGGATTTGATCATGGGCAGTTCAACGCTGACAGGCTCAAGGTCATCATCTCGCGAACCCGAGCGGGGGCTTCGCCTGATGCCCGTTGAGTGATGGCGAGGGCGAACTGCTCGCTCAGATACCTAGCTGCAGCAGCGACCGGCAGGCCGGGTGCCCAGTCCTCGCCATCACAAAACGACTGAAGGAAGCCTTTATAGGCCGCGTGCGCCATGGCTTCAATTTCCTCCACCCGTGCCAGGGTCAGAGGTCCGAGCCGGTGTTTGCCCGCGCGCATCTTGTAGAACAGACAGCCTGTCTCCATACGCGGATCTGCGCTTGCAAAGTCGATCAGGACGTCCAGCGTGTCCTGCAATCCCTTTCCGCTTTGCAGGATCGCGAACACGTCGGAAAGAACGCGCTCGGCATAACTGTCGAGAACCGCGCGGCTGAAGCCGTCCTCGCTGCCGAACTCTCGATAGAGCGACGGCTTGGATATGCCCGCCATCTGGCAAATGGCGTTTACTGACACATCTGCTGGATCGCTGCGCCAGTAAGCCCCCATGGCGACGTCGAGGACAGCCTTGGAGTCCATTGTCCGAGGGCGGCCCCGCGGGCGTTTCGAATCATCTTCACTCATTATTGTACCAATAGGTATATTAAGTCTTGACGGTGTGCGTCAGGTATTTATACCAACTGGTAACTCGTATCGCAACCAAGAGGGTGAAACATGGCAGAGTCGGGAAAAACAGTGGTCATCACAGGGGCCAGTAGCGGCTTTGGTGCGGCTGCCGTTCGCGCCTTCGCGGACCGTGGCGACCGCGTCTTGGGGACGATGCGCGATACCGCTGGGCGCAATGCGGCCAATAGGGCAGAACTAGAGGGCTACTCCCCATGCATCACCATCGCTGAGATGGACGTAACCAGCGATGCTTCTGTCGCTGTGGGTTTTGACCGCATCCTCGCAAATGGCCCCATCGACATCCTGATCAACAACGCAGGCATCATGTATATCGGCATGACCGAGGCCTATTCCGTAGCGCAGGCCGCGGAACAGATGGACACCAACTATTTCGGGGCCATCCGCGCGATGCAGGCAGTGCTGCCGTCGATGCGCGCGGCGGGCAGCGGCCTGATTATCAACACAAGTTCCCTGGCCGGGCGTGTATCTGTTCCCTTCTTCGGAACATACTGCGCCACGAAACATGCGCTCGAAGCCTACAGCCAAAGCCTGCGATACGAGGTGGCCCCCTTCGGCATCGACGTGGCACTGGTCGAGCCCGGCCCGTTCCCGTCGAACCTGCTTGCCGCTGGCAAGCCGCCCGCTCGCGCGGATGTGCTGGCGTCCTATGGCGACCTTGGGCAGGTACCTGACGCGATGATCGCGGGTTTTGCCCAGATGCTGGCCAGCGATCAGGCCCCCGACCCACAACTGGTGGTGAACACCTACCTGTCGCTGGCAGATGCCGCACCGGGCAAGCGCCCCACGCGCACGGTCGTCGGAATTACCTGGGGCGTCGATAAGATCAACGCCTACAGCCAGCCGCGCCAGGATGCCCTCCTGAAAGAGCTGCAACTCGACGCCACACTTGGCGGTGTCGACGCCTGAATGCCTGGCACACCCGCCCCTTCCGAACTCCAGAACAAACCTCATCCTGAAAGGACTTTTCCAATGATCAAACCCATCCTGGCTGCCGCCGCCGCGGCTGTCGTTGCATCCTGCGCAACTGTGGAGCAAAGCGAGACGACCATCTCCAAGAAGGAAATCGTGGGCACGTTTCTGGGCGCTGTGTCGCAAGGCGACGCCGACACCATGCGCGAGCTGGCGAACCCGGATTACATCCAGCACAACCCGTTTATTGCGACCGGGCTGGAGCCGTTCATCGAGCTACTGCCGGTGCTGGAAGCAGCCGGAACAACGGCTGAGAACGTCCGTATGTTCCAGGACGGCGACTACGTCTTCATGCACAATATCTGGCGCAATGCTGAGCCATTCGGGGCCCCTGAAATGGTGGCGTTCGACATCATCCGCGTGGACGAAAACGGCAGGGTCGCCGAACACTGGGATGCGCTGCAGCCCCTGGTCTCGGAAACGGTCAGCGGCCGGACGCAGACCGATGGCCCGATCGAAGTCACCGATCTGGACCAGACCGAGGCGAACAAGGCCCTTGCTGTTGCCTTGGTCCAGGATGTTCTGATGGGCCACGACCCCGCACGGATCACCGACTACATCAGCGCCGAAAGCTACGCCCAGCACAACCCGATGATCGCGGACGGGCTGGAGGGGATCATGGCGGCCGTCGAGACGCTGACCGCGCAGAACAACATGTTCCAATACACCGAGATCCACGCGGTGCTGGGCGAGGGCAACTTCGTCCTGACCGTCAGCGAAGGCCAATGGAACGGCACGACCAACGCCTTCTACGACCTGTTCCGCATGGAAGACGGAATGATCATCGAGCATTGGGACGTGATCCAGCCCGTCCCGACCGAGGGCCTCGCCAACGACAACGGCATGTTCACCGGCTTTGACGACATTGGCCCGGACTCGATCGGGCAATAGACTCATCGCGACATAGCCCGGCCAACGGACAGGGCCCAAGCAGGCGGGACACCACGCCCGCCTGCCATTCTCAATCCGTGCCCGCAATCAGAGAACAGCGCACGACCGGCCGTACGTCTGCCTGATGATCGTTAGAAGGAAAACGAATGCTCGCCGATGAATTGACACCCGAGAGTTTTCGCCAGCGCCCCGATGTTATTCAGGCGGTCGAAAACCCCCGCTCGCCGCGTAGTGTGCTCAACTACATGTGCGGCTGCGATACCGCGAAGCCGGAAATCCGTGACAGCCTGAACCAAGACGAGACTGTGCGGCCCTTGATGCTGATCTGGTTTCAAAGCGGTCAGACACTTGACGTGTTTTGCCAGCCCTTCGCACCGGTTGTGCGTGAACTGAAGGCCGACCCGCCGAGCCTGACTGGGCAAGATTGGAACAGCGTAGAAGGCAAGGTCGCAAAGGTGCTGCTCGCCGACCAATTGTCCCGCTCGTGTTTTCGCGGCACCCCAGAGGCCTTCTCCTATGATCTGATTGGCCGGCAATTGGTGCACAACCTGATGGGTCAGGACATGCGCGAGGAAACCCTCAGCCTACCGGCGGCGCTGCTTTATCTCTTGCCATGGGCCCTGGCGCATTCGGAAGCCCTCGAAGACCTCGACCGCGCCGTCGAGTTTGTCGACCTGTCGATCCAATCCTACCCGGAATTCAAACTCTTCGAAGAGCGCAACAAGCCAGCCATCGATCAACACCGTCAGGTACTGAAGCGATTTGGGCGCTATCCACAAAGGAACCTGGAATTCGGGCGCGAAAACACGCCGCAAGAACAAGCGTGGCTAGATGACACGGACAACCTGCCCATCTGGGCAGGCGGCAGGGCGTCGTTCAAACAATCCATGGAATAGGGGGCTAAGCGCTGTTGGGAGGGGCGAATGATTTCCAGCCGGCCACCGGCAGGCGCTTTCAGGCCATGTTCATCGACATCCCGACCCTAGAGGACGGGCTCATAACTCATATCTACCACCTCAAAGACTGGACGGGCACTATCGCCCAAATGACTTAGGAACAAGGCAGTCACAGGTCCGGCTGCACCGCGATGGACGGTCCTTTTCGCCCCAAGTAAGACAGTGGCCGAAATTCTGACAATGACGGTTTCTGGCGATTACCGGTCATATCTTAGTCCCCAAAAAGAATGCGCATTTCTCCAGCGACATCTGATTGTCACTAACGCGTCACCTCAAACCCTGCTACGCGACCTCCCATGAACTTTAGAGACTTCATGCTGCTCTCGGCCATTTGCCTGGTTTGGGGACTGAACATCGTTATTACGCGATGGGTCGTCTTTGACATGGGCGTGCCGCCGGTATTTTTTGCAGGGCTGCGCTTTGCGGGCATCGCGCTTGTCCTTGTCTATTTTCTTCGCCCTATTCCGTCCAATCTGAAAACACTGTTTGCGATATCGATGTGTATCGGGGCCGTTCACTTCGCGTTTCTGTTCATTGGACTTGCCAATGCAGAAGCAAGCTCGGCAGCCGTTGTCGGGCAGCTCGGCGTGCCTTTCTCAACCCTCATGAGCATGGCTTTTCTGGGCGAAGTGGTGGGTTGGCGGCGCGGGCTCGGTATCATGCTGGCATTTGCCGGAGCCATCCTCATCGCTGTTGACCCAACTTCTTTCTCTTTCAGCTTTGGGCTTTTTTACATCGTCATTGCCGCATTTGTCGGCTCAATTGGCGGCATCCTCATGAAACAGATGGCACCGATCAGCGCGCTGCAAATGCAAGCCTGGATCGGCCTTTTCAGCTTTTTGCCGCTTTTTGCGTTTTCAGGCCTCACCGAAACCGGCGGATGGTCGAGTTGGGTGGGTGGTGGCTGGCTTGTCTGGGCAGCAACGGCGTTTGCCATTCTGGGGGTAAGCGTGTTCGGTCACGGCGGTTTTTATTTTCTTATTAAGAAATACGATATTTCCTTCCTCTCGCCGCTCACGCTCATGACCCCTATCTGGGGCGTGGTGCTTTCGGTTGTCTTGCTGGGCGAACAGCTCAGTTTGCAACTGATTGTCGGTGCCGTCATTTCCCTAAGCGGGGTGTTTGTCATTCTTATTCGTCCCAACAAGAAGATGCCGGAAGCTGCGCTTGGAACAAAGGTTAGAGGAACCCAATCATGAACATCACATTCACCGCCTCACCGAATTTCAATGAACGCACCGGCGACGTAAACATGATCGTTCTGCACTATACGGGAATGGAATCCGGCGACGCTGCGCTTGAGCGTATGTGCGACCCAGAATCGAAAGTCTCCGCGCATTTCATGGTCTGGGAAGACGGAGAGGTCTCCCAACTTGTTGGCGAAGATAAGCGTGCATGGCATGCGGGCGTCGGCGGTTGGCAAGGCGACGGCGACATCAATTCATGTTCCATCGGAATTGAAATCGTCAATGGCGGGCACAATGTACCTCTCGCTGATGGCTCCTTACCGCCTTACCCTGAAACACAAATTCAATCGGTTATCGCACTTTGTGATTATCTGCGCGCGAGCCACATCATTCCGCACACGCGGATTGTCGGCCACTCAGATATCGCGCCTGCACGTAAGGAAGACCCGGGCGAACACTTCCCGTGGAAGACGCTTGCCGAAAATGGTCTCGGCATCTGGCCCGCAATCGATACCGGTATTGAAAACGAAACATTGCTCATTGGCACGGGGCTTCTGCCAGGCGATAGCGGTGAACCTGTCACACGTCTCCAAGCGGAGCTGCGCTCGATCGGTTACGGCATCAAAGAAACGGGCTCGTTTGATGAAACCACTGGTCTTGTCGTTAAGGCGTTTCAGCGGCGGTGGGTGCAAGACCGGGTGACGGGGCATGCAGATTTAACGACCCTTCGGATGATCTCTGCTGTGGCAAAAGCCTACGCGTCTTCGACATTCGGGTGATCTTCCGAGTAAAGTTCATCCCATTCTGCCGCAAGCGCCGCGCCAATAAGGAGCGCACTGATCGATAGCGACAACCAAATGAAACCCAGTATGATTGACGCCAGCGCGCCGTAAATCGTGTCGAGCACGGAATAGGCAAGATAAATCTGGAACCCGTATGTAATGAGCATCCAGGCGCTGGCACTCACCGCGGCACCAAAGGCCATTGGCCAGCCGCGTATCCGCCCTTGAAGAGATCCCCAGATCAAAAGGAAAAACACGAGAAAGCTCGCAAGCCATTTCGACACCCAGATTGTGTCTGCGATTGCAGCAAATCGCTGCGCAAACTGTATAGCTGGCCCGCCCTCCTGATTGCGAATGATCGTAAGAATGATCTGCGCTGCCCCCAGCGACCAGACGAGCAGTATCAGCAGGCCGGCCATCATCAGGGAAATGCCCTGGAACCTGATCACACCAGAGCGTTTCTTTGACCCGGCGATCATTCGGATGCCGGTGATCGTTGCTTTCGTTACCGCCATCGCGGCCCAGATTACGAGCACAAGCGTCACAATAATTCCAAGCGTAAAAGACTGAGGTGCCAGAGAAGCAACGCTGTTTAGGTCTCCGCTATCGAGTGGCATGATATTGCTCGCAACAATCTGGTTGATCGCGAGTGCAAGCTGGCCGCTCCACTCAGCTGGCAACAGCGTGAAGAGCAAAGCTGTGGTCAGATAAGCCAACGGAAAAATCGAAAAAAGCGCATAGAATGCAATTCCGCCTGTCACCATACGCACTTCCGGCTGAGATAGGCGCCAGATCGCATCCCAGATCGGGATCACGAGGTAGCGCCCGAAGACGGTTTGGCGGATTTGATCTCTCATAACCTCATCCATCTCGCACTATTTGTGCCGCCTCGCCACATCTATGCAGGAACAAAGGTCAAAAAAGTGAAATTCAGGAAAGCGCGGACAAACAAAGATATGTGCCGCCGATAGTAACAGTCTGGGCATCAGTCGGCAGTCCGCGAGCGTTTGCCCGCGCCAGCGCTGCATCCGGATCAGAGATTGAAATATCAAATCTGCTCAGCGCGTTCGTTGCCCCTGATACCATCGACAGTGCTGCATCGGAGAGCATCACATCATCCCCCTCAACTGGGCAGTCCAGAAAGCTCGACCATCGCTGCCGAAGTCTGTCTGCATCCGTGCTCACAAACTGAGCGCCAGTGAGCTTTCCCGGTACGGAGCGCTCTTCCCAACCTCGCCCGCCCCATAGCCAGCTTTCCGGCGGCACAGGTGTATCGACCGAGAGAATGGCCCCACCAATATCGGCAGGGTGAAAATGCGTCGCAGAAATCTGCTCAACGTCCGTGTTCCAGACGCGGCGAATTCCTGTCTCGTCCGCGCGGGCGCGAAGCGCGCCGAGATCATCAGTCTGCAGGATGACCATATACCCGCCATCCCCGTCATTGCGCTGGAGGAAACGCTCAGCCGGCGCGGTTTCTGCGACGGGCCAGATGACTTCCAGAAACTGATCGCCAATGGCAAAAACGGCGTTCTCTAACCCAAAGGTCGCAACGCCCGGGTCAGGATATGCCTCACCTAATCCAAGAACAAACGCCAAATCATCGGCGACTTTTTCTCCATCGCGCGCAGCGATCACAAGTTGACGTAAACGCATGCCTCAAGAGCCTCCCGAGGTTGTCGTATCAGATACGATGCGCCAGCGGTCGTCTATTTTTCGGAACACAAGCGTGAAGAGCCCATGCGGCGCGTCGCTTTCGCGGGTAAGTTTCCAGCGTCCATGAACGACGGCTGCGCCGCGCGCGAGCGGAACAACTTCCAACTCGGTGAAATCAAGCACGCCCATTTTGGCACGATCGGTATAGTTCCCCTTGTAGCGATCAAGTGTTTCCTGCCAGCCTTTTGTGACCTTTCCGCCAGAGGCAAATCGCAACTCCGGTGAGCGCCAATAGCCCTCCATGAAGGCATCGATGTCGCCGGCATTCCACGCATCTTTCTGCGTTATCAATACGCTTGTGATTGTAGATACCTCGTTGAATTCCGCAGCGGCGGCAGGCGCGCGATCGCTGAGCGTCGAACAGCCTGTCGACACAGCCAGCAAAACGGCAAGTAGCAGGTATTTCATCTCTCATTTCCTTCCTAAGACATAAGTGTACGCACGCCCGGCACCGCGTCAATTTTCAAGCGTGCGCACATCGGGCTGGCGCGCAGAATATTTCTCGACTATACCCCGCCGGTCAGACGGTCGGGCAGTCGCTGTTATCGGGGTAACCCGGTATCGGAGGAAAGTCCGGGCTCCATGGAGACGTGGCGGCGGGTAACGCCCGCCCGGCGCGAGCCGAGGGAAAGTGCCACAGAAAGCAAACCGCCCTCAAACCGAGGGTAAGGGTGAAAGGGTGCGGTAAGAGCGCACCGCGGCGGTGGCAACATCGCTGGCAAGGTAAACCCCGCCTGGAGCAAGACCAAATAGGGGGCGCGCATAGGCTGTCTTCGGCTTGCGCCCCGGGTGTGTCGCGTGAGGTGACCGGCGACGGTCATCCCAGATGAATGGCTGCCCCTCCTGCAGAAGGCGGAGGACAGAACCCGGCTTACAGACCGTCTGGCTTTTTTACTTAGTGGTGAGAGGGGCTGGGTGTTATCCCAGAAGGAGACATAAACCTATTCCAAATGGGCAGCACCCAATTGAGTACCAATACTTCTGCATGAGATCTCATGCGGAGTGACACGCCTGATCGGGATTTTCTAGAGTAGCTACTTGTAAACTATCCAGGTGTCGCTTTTCATTTTTCGACGAGATGGACCACCTAAATGCGGCGAAGCGCTAGAGACGGACTCGAACCAGACAGACAACACCTACCCGGTACTAGCGCAAATCGTTTTTGTCAGAATATGGACCGGTGTTGTTGAACTGGCGGTTTGTGGTGCCAACGACCGGATGGTTTACGAGCGCGTTGGGGGCGTCCCCCGTTCCGACCAATGTAAAACCATCATACAGTACACCCGTCGCTATGAATGAGCGATACTCTAGCCGGTCACCATCAATCGAAATCGTTTGATAAGTCGGGGTGTTGTTTGCCAGTCTCTGAAGAGCAAGTGTCTGGCCGAATTTTGCTTCGTTTTTCCCGAAGTGTTCCATCGTCATATTCCCACTCATGGCCCCTGAAATCGAAACGACCACAACCGTTTCAACTTTCTGTTCGCCGCCCACCAGAGTGCGTGCTTCTACTTTTGGCAATCCTGGTAAAGCCCCGGTTCCGAGATTGGCGCGCGTGTAGCTGTGATTATGTCCGGCAAGCACAAGGTCAATTCCAACATTCTCAATCGCATTCAGAAATGCTTGCTGGCGGTCACGGTGCCAGTCGCCCCGTTGTGGATTATTGGCATAGCCCTGAATACCTGGCCGGAAGGGAGAGTGGTGAAGGGCAACAATCTTCCAATCAGCAGTTGACGCCGTCGCTTTAGTTCTGAGCCAGTCCATCTGCTGTTGCCAAAGCGGGCTGGAAGAATCGAGCACAAACACATGAACGTTATCTCCATAGCGCAGATCAAACACTGTTTCATGAAGTGGAGCAGGAAGTGCGTTCTCGATCGGCAACGTAAATTGTGGCCGCCAAAGATCTGTTAGGACCGCTTTACCATCCTTTGATCCGCCCTCTTTCGTCGAGAGATATTCATGGTTTCCAGCGACCGGAATAATAGGGATCATGCCTGTAATGAAACCTTTTGCAGCATACCATTCGGCCCATTCAGTGTCGCGCTCACCCTTATTGACGAGATCACCCGCATGGATGATGAAATTTGCTCTCGGATTTTCGAGTAGTGCCTGGCGGAATATCCGCGATGCATGAGATCGGATACCATATTGCGCATCACCGAAATAGAGAAACGATACCCGCCCGGTCGCAGGCGCGGTTCGGGTTTGATACCACTCACTCCAATGGCCCCGTGCGCCACGCACACGATAGGCATATAGCGTATTGGGCTTCAGATTCTTAAAGGTCACCGAAAACTGATTGATCATGCCGCGGCCATAGTTAGCAGTACCGATCCGGTCATACGCGGTTCGAATCTTTTCCAGATTGACCTGCTCAATTTTGGCGTTGAAGCTCGTTGCAGCCGTGTCGAAACGTGAATCTCCACTGGCTTCTACAAACTCAGCAATCGCAGATGATACGCTGGCATGCGCACGCCATGTCACTGAAAAACTAGTGCTCGGATCTTCACCGGGATTGACGACAATCCGGTCCGGCCAAACCGTGGCTTCCTCCCACGGTGCCAAATGAGCATGGTCTTCATGTGCAGATATCGCTGGAGTAAGCATCGCGCTTGCGATGACAAGACCGAGCACTTTTAAATTTGATTTCATCGTAAATCGTACCATTCGCGGTAGGGGCCAGTATTGGAAAAGAGACGGGTTTCGCCATAGGCCTCCGCACCTTCGGAGAGACGTTTTTTTCCCTCTGCATTTTTTGTCAGCGTGAAACGATCATAAACGCTGTTTATGGCAGTGCGTGCCTCATAGTGCAGCGTGTCGCCGTTGATCCGGAACACCTGAAACATTGGCGTGTTGCCTGCCACGCGGTCCAGGCTCACACTTCGAAAGTCTGGCTTTCCATCTCCGACTGTCTCGGAGACTGTTCTCTGATCGAAGATGTCTGTGTTCTTGGCACCAGAGGCAGAAATTACATAAACGGTTTTCACATCATCGCGAGTACCCCGCGTTGCCCGGGCGGCATGTGGTTCCTGCTGTTCTGAAAACCTGGCGTATGTGTGAATGTGACCGGTCAGCACCAGATCTACATTGTGTTTTTCAATGATTGGACGAAAGGCTTTTCGACGCAATGCATCATCCTTTCTGCGATCAAATTCAGCCGGCGCAAAATACGGATGATGCATCGATACAACTTTCCATTTCGCATCTGATGCCGCAAGCACTTCATCCAGCCATGCGGCCTGATCAGCAAATTGCGGGCGAGCGGAATCAATGACAAAAACGTGCAAGTCCTGATTGTAACGGACATCATATACATTTTCGTGGAGTGACGGCTCTAGAGACTTGACCACCGGGAGCGTGAATTGCGGAGCCCAAAGCGGGGTTCGAACGCGCACACGCTTACCATTTTCGCCTTCAGGCCAAACGGCCATGTTTTCGTGATTTCCGGGGACAGGAATAACCGGTGTTTGCGCGTGGATAAACCTGCCGGCCTCGAACCATTCTGCCCAATTATAATCGCTGTCACCTTTCGATACGAGGTCGCCAGCGTGCAGGAAAAACGCTGCGTCGGGGACTGCCTGATTGGCCATCCGAATAACGCGGGACCAGTTAGGCCGCACACCATTCTGAGAATCACCAAAATAGACGAAAGAGATTGGGCCTTGTTGTTTAGCTGTTCGCGTCTGGATCCATTCGCTCCAATTTCCTCGGTCGCCCTGCACCCGCCAAGCGTATAGTGTGTTGGGCTCTAGATCAGCGAAGGTCACCGAATGATAATGCGTTGTGCCCATGCCAACGTTTTCAAGCGAATGACGCACGCCCTCAGGCGTTTCCATCACTTCTAGATCAACACTTTCGGTCTTTGCGCGCACCGTTTTTGCCAGAAGATCAAAGCGCGTTTCCGGCGTCGCTTTTGCAATTTGTGCAATGGTGCGCCCGACGCTGTTATCTGTGCGCCATGTTACGGCAAAAGACGTAGTAGGATCGCCATTAAACGTCGTTACAATCCGGTCAGGCCAGTCAGTCGCGGCCTGCCATGGCGGGAGCGAATGCGCGGTGCCTTCATGTGCGAAACTATATGCCGGCACGAACAAAACAAGCAGAGCGGCGAGGAGACGTGCACGCATTAAACTCTCCTATAAAAGGTGCGAGGCCGCGCTTCTGACGACGCGACCCCGCCAGGGGAACCTAGAATTTGTATCCAAGGCTGAATTGATAGATCCGGCCCTCAACTTCGATGTCTTCGATCCGATTGCTCACATCATAGAATTTGAAATTCTGTTGCTCAGTGAGGTTCAGAGCGTCAAATGACAGACGCAGCCCGTTGTCAAAGTAGTAGCGAAGCGCGAGATCTACACGGCTATCAGAGTCATTGAAGACGACATTGGTATCGCTACTTCCCTCGATCAGGAACTCATCGCGGTAGATCCAGGAGAGACGGCCCGTAAAGCCTCCTTTTTCATAATATCCTGTGAGGTTCACCGTGTTTTCCGATGCACCCGGGAATGGCAATGTCGTTCCGTCAGCCGTTGTGAACTCTGAGTCTGTGTAGGTGTAGTTCGCGAACACTCCGAAATCAGACCAAAATTCAGGCAGGAAGTAGAATGGTGTCTGGAAGCCAAGCTCAAAGCCGGAAACTTCCGCAGTACCGCCATTAATGGCGAGATCACCATCATAGGTCACCGGAGATGTTACGCCCGCGGTTTGAAGCGCTGTAGCCAGAGCAGCCTGATCAACCGTGGATGATACGAACGCTGCAATCGTTGCAGTGTCATCGGTCGATGTCACAAAGTTCTCAACATCCTTATAGAAGAAGGCACCCGTCAGCGCACTTTGTGAATTGTCACCAAAGTACCATTCAAACCCGAGATCATACTGCCAGGCACGGAATGGATCCAGTTCCGGATTGCCAACCTCGATCGACGCTTCTGCACCCGTTTGTGCGCCAGCATCATCCGTGTTGATTGCGTCAACGCGCAATACAAGGCCTGGCTGAATGTCGGATACATTTGGACGGCTCATTGCCCGCGTAATCGCGCCGCGAATCTGGAAGTCTTCATTCGCATCAGGAACAAGTACTAAATTAAACGAAGGCAACACATCGGTGTAATCACGATCCATGGTCTGCGTTCCGATATTACCGAAATCGTCGATCGCGTCGCCGGCAAGATCCAGAGCGCCATTACCCTCGTAACTCGTCTGCACAACCCGGACGCCAAGGTTTCCGCGGGCGCTCCAACTACCCAAACCAACCTCGTCGAATTTCGCCATTGCATAGCCAGCAAAAACATCCTCTGTCAGATCGTAGAGATTCTCATCCGCATTTGCTGCATCAAAGAAATCACCCGAGCCGGGGAACTGACTGTAAAGCGCGACAGGATCGATGCTTGGCCAGACCCGCAGCAAGCCATCACTACCAAAACCATCCGCAAATCCTCCGGTTGTGACAAACCCATCAGTGCCGTCAGCATATGTCAGATTGCCCGCATCAGGACTATTGATTTGCCCCTGCTTTCGGTCGAACTCTGTTGATGCAAATCGTAGCCCGCCCTGGACTGACGTTACTGCACCGAAATCGACAAACCGTTCTGCATCAAAGCGTGCGCTGTGCTCTTCAATAGAAATGACGCGGCGTTGCTGGTTGAGATTTCGCACGTCCCAGTCTGCCAGCTCGAAAGCACCTGTTTCGAAACTGATGACTGGAAATTCTGGATCGTCGACAATTGAAAATCCAACGGCGCGATTCTCCCGCGATGAAACGCGTGTTTCGATGAAGTCCTCTTCTTGTTGCGAGACGTTTAGCTCGCCGCCAACTTCCCAATCGTCCGGTGTCCATTCAAACTTTGCAGACAAACCGCTTGTCTCAATATCTGTGTCACGGGCGAATTGAACTGGCTCGACACGGACGCGGTTAAACGTACCAGAGAGCAGTGTACCTGATGAGGAATCAGCTGTCGCTTCACTGATGCCGTTGGTGCGGCTGAATTGACTTTGGATACGAGACTGCTCGCGCTCACGCGTCTCTTGTGTCAGCAATCCATCGAGACTGAGCATTAAATTCTCGCTGGCCTGCAACTGCAATTTAGCATTCAAATTTAGTTTTTCAGCGCTTTGCAAACGTTCCTCAAGGCGGATACGGCCAGGAAAAAACGCGCCCTCCACAGCCGATGTATCGGAAATATCGCCTGCATCTATCTGCACCCAACCCTGATTAGACTGGATTTTATCCAGTGACTGATCTCGCTCCTCGTAAGAGACCGAGACCATGTAACCAAATTTGTCATTCACAACATCGGAGTAAAAACCAAAGAAAGCCGGCTCGTCATCATCGCGCTGATCAGCCGTTGCGATGCTGGCGTCAAAACCAAATGAGCGCTTGCCAATATCAAGCGGCTCAGGCGTTTTCAGACGCACAATGCCGCCAACGCCGCCTTCGATATCCGCTGCTGTCGGTGATTTGATAACTTCAATCGTGTTGTAGAGATCAGAGGCAAAAATCGAAAGTGTGCTTGAGCGCTCCGGATCAGCGCTGTCGATCGTGACATTCGATGAGCGACCGTCAATTTCCACGCGTGTGAAATTCGCTGACAATCCGCGAATATTTACGCTTTCGCCTTCACCGTTGTTTCGCGTGATCTGAACGCCAGGTACACGGCCAATGGCTTCGGCAAGGTTCTGGTCCGGAAACTGACCAATCGACTCGGCGGTAATGACATCAATTACCTGATCGGCATTACGTTTTCGATTGAGCGACGAGGCGAGAGAATCTCTGTAACCTTGGACGACAACTGCATCAAGAACACGTCCGTCTTCACCTCCAGTAACCTCGTCTTCGCTCGTATTGGTTGGCGCGGACTGAGCGATTGCGGTTGAAGCTGTCGCCAAGCTAGCGAAGCTTAGGAGGGTCGCCTGAAGCAGCAACACACTTGGTCTTTTCATTTCAAATTTTCCCCTTTGGAACTGAGTATCGCTACCTCTTCATTTTAGGCAGCATCACTTAGAAGGAGGGTAGAAGCGCTACAAAGTGGGTACGCATTCATGAAATCTTCATGATTGCAAAATGGCCGTTACAATCCGTTTTTCCCGGAACTGTAAAACTCATCAAAATTTGTAAGAGACTCCTGCGCTATAGAGCGGAGCTTCCAGTGTGAAATCCTCAAGTCTTGTAGGCGTGTCATAATAAAGGAAATTGCTTTCGCCGGTGAGGTTTTGAATATCGAACATAAAGTTCACGTGATCGGCAGCGCGATATCTCAGTGAAAAATCAAGCCGACCTTGCGCATCATTGAAAACAGTATTCGTTCCATCCTCATCGCCGATTTCGGCAATAAATTCGTCGCGAAAGTTATAGGCAATCCGCGCAGAAAATCGGTCCGTCTCATAATAACCAACGGCATTCAACGTATGTTTCGAGGTTCCCGGAAGTTTGAAATCGACACCGGACAGGTTTTCAAGCTTGCTGTCTGTATATGTATAATTTGCCAGCAAACCCGCATTCGAAAGCAGGCCCGGCCAGTTTGTGAAGGGTTTGTGCAGCGCAAGTTCAAACCCTTGCACATATGCGTCGCCACCTGCCTCGAAAGACCTCAGCGTTCCAGTAAATTCGGGGATCGCTAATTCTTGAAACGCAAATGATCTGCCAGAACGCGTAACCGGGAAAATATAATCATCCAGATTTTTGTAAAAAATATCTGCAGCAAAATACCCCTTATCTTCTTGTCTGAAGAAATAGCGCACACCTGCATCAATTTGCCAGGCATGATATGGGTCCAGATCTGGCGCTCCTCTCGTAACAACGAGGGAATCTAGATTAATGGTTGTGGTAGGAGCGATGCTTTCAATGTCAGGCCGGGAAAGCGACCGACTGAGCGCGCCCCGAAACTCCCACTTTGACGAACCCGCAGGATCCAGTTTGAGATTAAACGATGGCAGCATGTCGAAGTAATTTGCCGAACGCTCAGGACCGTCATCTATAAAAACAACTTCACCACCATCACTGCTAATTATGCGGGTGCGTCCACTTCCTGAGCTGTCTGTATAAACAAGGCGCATCCCGCCATTAAATTGCACATTCCATCCAGTGTTCGTCTTAAGGTTCGTGTCGAGCATAATATAAGCAGCACTGATACTCTCATCGATCGTGTAAACATCAGCGTCGTTAAATGAGAAGCTTCCATCGGTTTCCAGTCCCTCTCTTAGACTTACCGGGTCGATAGCTGGCCAAGTTCTCAGCAAGGTGTCGCTACCATATCCTTCAGCAAATGGAGTATCCAAAAGGAATGGGCGGCCATCGGCATATGTCAGCCCATCAAGCTGATACTGCAAGAACCCTTGCCGGCGAGAAAAGTTAGATCGGGAAACCCGCAAACCGGTTTTAAGAGAGGTCGTGTGCGCAGCGTTTAATTGCCAAGCGCCATCGAGCTGAAACGAGTTTTCATTAACGTCTATGATACGCGTTTCATCCTGCAATCGGCGGACTGCCAATGCTGATAAGGGCTGTGCGAGCAACGGGCTCGACAGGTTCGGCAGCGTACTGTCTTGCACGCTCGAATATGACAACATCCCACCTGTATCGCGGAACGACGTCGTCACTTCGTCCAGTGTTTCGGTGGATTCTACAATGGACAAACGGCCTTCCAGCAGCGCGATGTCATTTTCCCACCGCAATCCTGTTGAAAGCCCGAGAGATTGCACATCGGTGAGACGAACGAATTGGAGCGAGTCGGTCTGCACATTGCCGAACTCAGCAGACCGAACGGTCCCATCACGAGACACGTCGCCTGCCGACAACACATCGGCCGCATCAACCCGAAACTGAATGCGTGAGCGTGCTTCTGAGCGTTCATCTTTCACCCAATTTGCGCCGACGTGCAGGTTTATTTCATCCGACAGCTCCAGCTGGACTTTCCCATTGAGATTAAGTCTCTCTGTGTCACCACCGCGCACTTCCTGACGAATACGTCTGGGTAAGAAAACAGTATCCGGTGACGGTAAATCTGAGAGATTGGACGCGAAATCAGTAACAGGCATCCAACCTAAATTGTTCTGTGCCCGGCTTAATTCGCGATCGCGTACTTCATATGAGCCCGCCAGCAGAAACCCAAGCCGATCATCCATGACAGCGCTCGAGACAACGCCCGATACATAAGGTTCCAGATCCCGGTGCTTAGATGCTCTTGCTCTGAACTTTAGGGAGCGGACATCTTCCTCCAAGTCGAGCGGATCGGGTGTGTTAAGGCGGATAGTGCCGGATATCGCACCTTCTGTGTCTGCTGCGTTCGGTGTTTTCACTACTCGGACGGTGTCGAAGAGATCAGATGCGAATACGCTAAGCACACTACTTCGTTGCGGATCTGAGCGATCAGCATTCACCGTTGTGTTTCGTCCGTCAATTTCGACCCGAGTAAATTCTGGCGGCAGCCCCCGAATGCTGATTTCAGTACCCTCACCATTCACCCGTGAGAGCTGAATGCCTGGCAAGCGTTGCAAGGCTTCTGAAATGTTCTGCTCTGGAAACTGCCCAATGTCTTCGGCGCTTGATGCGCTGATAATCTGAACAGAGCTGCGTTCGATATCGGTCGCCCGGTCAATCGCACCTTTAAAACCGCGCACAAAAACGGGGCTGAGGATACGTGGCGCGTCGACATCGATCGGTCGTTCCGACGAAAATTGCTGTTGCTCGTCCTCACCTGAATCGATTGCTACTTGCGGTTTGAATACAACAATCGATCCATTCGGGAGTTGCTGAAATGACAAGCCCGTTTTACGGGTTAGATGTACCAAAGCATCGTTCAGAGAGTATGTGCCAACCAAATCTATAGATGATTTGCCAGCCACGTCTTCCTGGAACATCAAAATTGGCGTTCCTGTTTGATCGGAAAGCTGGCGGAGCGCGTCATCGAGATCCATACTCGCAGACAGACGAATATCAAAGCGGGTAGCCGTATCTGCCTCAGCTACCAATGCATTTGCGAACACCACGAAAATCAACAGCATTCTGCACGGCCAATTTACAAGAACGCCAAATGCCATACGCGCATCTCCGTCACCAGAGGCCCCCGCTGGATACCGTCTTTAGTCGGGCGCGAACAGTTATCGCTGTCGGGTTTCACAAAACATTCATCTCACAAGGTGCTCACAAGCCTCGCTCGAAAGTGGAAAAGTCACTCCAGTATAAATAGTAGCCCAATAATAGTACCCAATTGAGCGATTTTGCGCATCTTTAAGGTTGGGAATGGTGTGCAGGAGCGTTTCACAGTGAGCAAATTGAAAAAGCCCGCTGGGGATGCCGCAGGTAGAAAGCTTGCTGAGAGTACAGCAAATCTGCACGCTGAATTGACCCGATATTTGAGGCGTCGTGTCAGCATCTCTGAAGATGCACATGATATTGCTCAGGAGGCATATGTGCGACTTACGCAAGTACCGAACGCAGAATTGATCGAGAATCCTGTAGGGTATCTCTATAAGATCGCCACAAACCTCGCCAACGACCACTATCGAAAAACAAAACAATCGCCAGACATGCTAGATCTGGACTCGCTTTCAAAATCTGGCGGGGACGGTGACGGCGATGCATTTGATCGCCGTATCGAGGCAAGGTCCGAGCTCAGCAAACTCGATAACGCCCTACAAGCAATGCCAAAATTATACCGCGATGTGCTGATCTTACGAAAAAGAGACCAATACTCCCACGCCGAAATTGCTGAAATACTGAATATCTCAATACATACAGTACACAAATACCTGACGCGTGCACTTGCCCATGTAAGGGAACATGCGGAGAAATCTAAATGACTAAACTCCCGTCTGAGGACATCTATAAACAAGCAACCGACTGGTTGGTTCGCGCCGATTCCGGCGACTTAAAGCCCGAGGAACGCGCTTCCTTTGTAAGCTGGCTCAAAACCTCGCCTGAACATGTCGCCGCATTTTTGGACATGTCTAATCTGTATGGTAGCCTCACTGCGGAACGGCTTGCGGACATCGAGGTTGCGCAACCGAAAAAAGTATTCACCTTGAAGCCAAGAACAAAGCTCTATGCGGGGATTTCATCTGCCGCGATGGCTCTGGCGGCATGTTTCGCACTTGCCTTTGTTGTGTTTTCAACGCCCCGCAATGTTGTCCCTATATGGACGACCGAAGCACAGACAGACTTCGCAGAACTGAAAGACATCGCTTTGATTGATGGCGGCACAATCCAGCTTAACAGCGAGACCAAGCTTAGCGTCAAATATGACGACAACGCGCGTCTGGTTGAACTTTTCTCAGGCGATGCTGTATTTACCGTCACCTCCGATGAGGATCGCCCATTCATTGTTTCAGCATCGGGCGTGCAGGCTCGCGCAATTGGAACTGTCTTTTCCGTACAGTCAGCTGAAGACGTAACACGTCTGGACGTTCTTGAAGGCAGCGTCGCTTTCTACAAGGAAAATGATACGACGTCGGAGATTGTTTTAGTCGCCGGTGAACAAGCGTTTTGGCACCTGTCTGCCGCCCAACCTGACATTTTTCGCGATGCTGACATCGAAGCAAATCTCGCTTGGCGCCAGAAGCGCTTCGACTTTTCCAGAACACCTTTGTTTGATGTTGCCGAACAATTTAATCGATACAATCAGCAAAAACTGGAAATCAGTGATCCAGATATTGGCGAGCAGAAGATTTCAGGTCGCTTTGGCATTCACGACATTGATGCGTTTGTGAGCTTTTTGGAATTGTCTCGCCCGGTAGAAGTTACCCGCAAAAACAATCGACTGATTATCAGCTCCGTCGATTAAGAGGCGGTGGCCTCGTTCGAAATGCTCAAATTTTTTTTACTGCTTAAACTGATACTGTGAAACTGGGTGTGGGAGACACATTCGTGTCGGACCGACCGCACGACCAAAATTTCCAAATAGCCCTCTCGAGCCCAAAACCAAGAATTTCCTTATGGCTTCTTCTGCGCCCGTTTCTGCCGCTCACACCCAACTATCGTAGGGACGTTTTTCGCCAATGGCGGACGGAAAGAAGTCGTCTGTGAGTGGAAGAGTTTCCCAATTGCAGACATTGAAAAATGTTATTGTCCCGCACTCGGCAGGTCGGAAATTTCAATTCAAGCAAATAGATCATTGCCCCACAATGACCTTGAATTCGTCGTTCGATGAACGCCGGCGACCTTGTATGGATGTCTGGGGTTGGTTGTGTAGCAAAGAGACGAAGCGACGGTCGGTCTTAGAACGGGGTATCGTCAGCGGAACCTGCCGATTTTGACGCGGCTACTGCCCTGCCCTAGCCTCGCGGAATGACAAACAACCCCTTCCGCTACTTCAAAACGTCACCTGAAATCATCCAGCTTGCGGTCATGATGTATGTCAGATTTCCGCTCTCGCTTCGAAACGTGGAAGACCTGCTCTAAGAGCGCGGGATCGACATCTGCCATGAAAGTGTGAGGCTCTGGGTGGATCGGTTTGGACCGATCTTCGCCGGGAAGATCCGATCAAAGTGCGCCTCATACATGCGACCGCATACTCAGTGGTAATGGCACCTCGACGAGGTCTTCGTGAAGATCAACGGTGTCCAGCATTATCTATGGCACACAGTCGATCACGAAGGTGAGGTGCTGGAAAGCTACGCTACCCAAACGACGCTGGAAACCGGTTCGCATTAGACTGACAGCACCAGTGACCAGAATTTGGTTTTGACTCCTGGCAAAATATCAAAGATACGGTAACGCAGTTAGCAACTCTGCAATTTGGTCAACTCCAAAGACTCTGCGACGTCGTCTAGAGCTGCGATCATTTTTTCAGAAATGTCCACACCAGTCTTTCTGTGTCGAGTTCTCAGCTTGATCCTATTTTCGCCGGGAAGGCGCGTAGTATCAGAACCGATAATGTGCTGCCTAAACGACTCCATGCGCGCAAGAAAGATTTCCGGTGGGCCCCACGCTGCAATATTGATGGCGATCAAAGCATGCCCATTTTCACCAGGCTTCGATAAATTCCTGTACATGGAGTTCACGCCGTCGCTCACGCCCGCGCCGGAAAGAACACCGCTCAGTATCTCGACCAACAGGGCCATAGAAAATCCTTTAGATCCGCCAAACGTTGCTAGGACCAGTCCGTCTTCGCTGGTCTTTGCAGCAATGCTGCCCGGCGGAAATGGTTCTCGTCGATCCAGATATTCACGGATAGTAGACCCCGCCAGCGCGCTTGTGGCAAAGTCTGCAACCAATGCGTTTCCATCCGACATTGGCACCCCAAACGCAAAAGGATTAGTCCCAAGGACCGGTCGCTTGCCTTCGTGCGCGGCGACTTTTGGAAACGAGTTACTCATAGCAAAGCCGATCATTCCAACTTCGCAGGCCTGGTTTACAAAGTAAGCCCCACTTCCAAAGAAATTGCTATCCCTTACCGTGCTAATGCCTATGCCAAACTCTCTGGCAGATACTATTGCCTCCGCCATAGCAACCTCGCCGGCGTATTGACCGAACCCATTATCGCCATCGATGTTGGCACTAGCACCGGCAAGCTGCTTAACTTTCGGATGCGCGGAGGGGTTTATTCCTCCCGCCTGGAGACGCGCGACATATGTCGGCAAACGCTGCAACCCAAAATTCTTCCGCCCATCGAGCTCATTCCAAACGATATTCCTCACAACGCTTGCTCGCTGTAGAGCCACAACACCGATTGCTTCCAGGACGGCATTTGTGAACGTCTGAATCTGTGTTTCCGAAACTCTCATCTCAGCGCTTTAGTAGTCTTCTAAAGACATTGCTCAGAGCCATCTGAACAGGCCCCAGATCATCCCAAGCAAAGTAGGGACTGACGCTTTTTTTCGGTAGCACATCCGACAACCAGCCAATCCAAGAAAGTCTACCTGCTTTGCGAAGTCGCCGCGCGGCTGCAAAGTCTCGCAAGGGATACCAATAACGGATACCGTTACGCACACTTTTAATTTCTGGCGGTCTTTGATTGGTCAGATAGGCATAGGCGATCAAGTCAAGCGGTGCCTCGGCGCGCGCAGCGTGCTCCAGCGCAGCGGTAAAGCGCGCGTTTACCTCAATGATTTTGAGCTGGCCATCACGCTCGTCTTTCTTAAACTCAATGTTTCCCATTCCACGCAGCTTTGCGAATTCGAAGAATTTCAAGCCCTGTTTTGCGGTTGCAGGTAGTTCTTCTGTTTCATGACAACAAGCCGCGCCCTGATTTTCGGGATGCCTACGAATAATTTTCTTGGTGAAATCATACAGTCGTTCGCCCGAACTCGTAATGTAGGTATAGTAACTGCTTAGCAAGGTGTCCGGCCCGGGAATCATCTCAACAATCATAACGTCGAGTTGGTGCGCCAGTGCAAGCACGGCTTTTTCTTTCAGAGTTTCATCATCGTAGACAATGAAAAGTTTCTGTTTGAATATTGCCGTGAACGCTGCAGAATTTACCGGCTTTACAAGGACGGGGAAAACAATGTCTTCTGGTATATTTTCAATATCCGATGGCGTCGATATATCCCAGTATTTTGGCGCAGGAATTCCAGCCTCAGCTGCAAGTTTCAACGTCGCGCGTTTGTCTAGAAACAACAGTCTTTGACGCGGCGTCGCAGCTTCCAAAATATAGCGTTCGCGTAATGCGGCATCATAATTAGCTACGAATTCGATGGCCTCGTCACTGCAAGGAAACACCACGCTACCCGACCACGCTGTGTCACTGTTTTCGAGCAATTGAGCTCGACACGCTTGGTCGAAACAATCATCTGGCGACATTTCATACCCACGGTTACAATAGCGCGAGCGAAGTGCAAAATCTCCTTTATGGCCGATTACCATGACACGCGCCCCCAAGCGCCCAAATGTTCGCGTTGCCGAGAGCGCATTTTCGCGTCCACCCAACAGGATCACAGGCGTGGACATGTCAAGGTGGGTGGCCGGTTTACGCATGATTGCTCATCAAGAGGGAAACAACTTTGTCTGTTATGAAATTCGGTTTCTGATCGCGGATCGCGAGGAAATGATGATGCAGTCCGGGATATGTATTGACCTCAAATATATATCCATTCTTTGGGTCCATTGGCGCAGAAATGTCCTTGCAGACTAGATCAATTCCAGCAAGCCTAACTTCGAAATGATCGATAATCGTCTGAATTTGCATTTCTGTTTGCGGGTGAAGTGTGGAGCGCGAGTGTTGGTTTTCGCGCTTGGCGTTCTGATTACACGCGCCTTTTACTTGAATGCTTTCGTCTAGCCTTGGAACCGCTCCAACTTGCAGGCCCGCCCTGTCAAGCGTATTGACCATATCGTCGTCAATTGTCAGCAAACTAAGAGCTGATATGGGTGACGCTTTGCGCCGCAGAGAATTCTCCTCTCGAACAAGTTCACGAATAGATCTCTTGCCGTCTCCTAGAATGCAAGGCGGATTCCGCCGTACAATGTCGAGTAACTCGCCATCAAGGTAGAGCAATCTATACGCTGCGCCCTCAACCTCGCTTTCGATGATCAACTCATCGCAGTAGGTAGCTGAATGGCGGATCGCTCGGGATAGCTTTGTTGGTGTGTCTATTCCCATTGTCACACCTTGACCGCCGCCGGTATCTCTTGCTGGTTTCAACACACAGGCAGTTGCGCTCGCATTCATGAACTCTGCTGCAATATGATCGGCTCTTTTTGAAAACACTTTGTACGGTGGCACCGAAATTCCAATGTCGCGGTACACAGCATACATGTGAGACTTGTTTCCAATGCGTTCTGCAGTGCTTGCATCATCGAGCGGAACTTGCCCGCCGGTTATCTCAATCGATGAAGTGTTATTGGAGATGCGATGTTTGTTTGGCGCGATACGCTGATACTCAAACTGCAGCCTCCGCGCAGTTTCATTCCATAAGTCTGCATAGAATTCCTGACGGATTGAACGGATGCGACGACGGGCACGTTCATGCTCCATGCGCCGTAGTTTTTGGGTTTTCTTCTGCAATCGGGAGAACAAAACAGAGGCACCGTCCACTTAAATCACTCAATGTCGCAACCAGAATTATTTAGTTGCTGATCAACCCATTCTGTAGAAAATATACCTTGCTTTACATTTTCAATGTATTCGCTGAGACGTTCGGACTGCGCTGATAGACTATCTGCAGTTAGTTTGGCATGGGTTCGAGGAACAACAACCACTCCATCGTCGTCACCGATAATTATATCGCCGGGATTTACAACAATGCCTCCGCAAACGATCGGATAGTTTACTTCACCCGGCCCTCTATGAAGCGGACCAAATGCTGTGACACCTTTGGCAAAAATTTTCAAACCGGATTCCCGCATGCCATCCAGGTCGCGTACCATGCCATCGATTACACAACCTGCAGCGCCGCGATATTTGGCTTTGTGCGCGACCATATCGCCAATCACTGCATTGCGGTGACTGCCGCTGGTATCAACGACAATCACGTCGCCTTTCTGTACGACATCAAGTGACTTATGCAACATTAGATTGTCGCCTGGAAAAACTTTCACGGTCACAGCCGGCCCTGCAAGCGGACCTTCGCCAACCATTCTCTGCAGATCTGAGCTCATGGTAAACATTCGGTTCAGCGTATCTGAGATATCAGCGGTGGGATGAGTTGCCAGGTCGTCAATTACTTCCTTAGAAGGTCGCTCAAATTCCGCACGGACTCGAAATCCGGGTCCACCGGACATCTCAGCCGAACGAGGTAGGATTTTTTCAGACATGCTGCTTCTCGAAAAATAGTTTATCGGCGTTTCGCTCACGCACTATGGAGACTAATCTTGATTCAATTGGCGATGGTTCGTTTTACCGGTCGCTGTTCTGGTATATTCGATGGTTGAACAAATTCACTCCCTAAGTATCGTACGTGATCGCGTTCAATCCGTTAGTAGCTAAACGTCATGCATCAAGTCCCATATAAAAATTTCGCTCAACGCAGTTACACATAAAGTTGCGCAACGCAATTTTTCTTGTGCTGAATCAGACTTTGTTAAACGTCACAAAAGCCTATTGCGAAACTTTGCACTCGCTCATTGAGCGAATTCGCAAATGGGAGTGACCAACGCTGCCTGACATTATTGATGGATCGTCCGCGGCGTGCTCACCTACAAACAATGCGATTGCGTGAACGGGTACGTGTTGGAGGCGAGTCCTCCACAAAGAATACACGCGATCGAGAGCAGACAGTTTCCTGATTTCAATGCAAGTATCCGATTAGGCATGGATCTATCCAAACGCAGGGGTAAGGGAATGTTTGAATTTTTAAAGCGGCCACAGGCTAGACCGAATCATTTGACTTTGGATGGGCTGGCTTTGTTTTCATTCCTTTGGGCCGGTCAAAGTTTGTTCCAGTTGGCATTTATTCCGGACTGGAGAGTTTCTTTGGATCCGTTGGGTTGGAGCGCGTTTCTTCTCGGCATGGCCGTTCTTGCAATGCCAGGAAATTTTCGCCTTTTTCTCATGTCCGTCATTGCGACCACTACCTATCACATGACCCAGTGGCCGTTTATCATAAATCATGTGCTGCTTGATACCTTCATCAGCTTTACGCTGATTGCTGCAGCCTTGAAAGTTTCGGGCATCGGCACGTTTCGTCAGGAGCCATTAGGAGAAGAAGCGCGAGAAAAAACGCTTCAAACGTTTCTTCCGGTTGTAACGGCAATGTTCGTGTTGATGTACTATTCAATTTTCCTTTCAAAATTGAATCATGACTTCTTCGATCTAGACGTCAGTTGCATGCAAACGATGTATACTGATTTCATCGAAACCGACCCGATAGGCGCACTGTTTGCGCCACTCTTCAGTGTGCCATTTCTCTTTGTTGTTTTCATGATTGCGGAGGCCATCCTTCCAATCATGTTGACGTTTCGCAAAACACGCTTGATGGCGTTTTATGTCGGCGTGCCATTTCACCTATTGCTTGGTTACATGGAGCATTGGCCATTTGCTTCAATCGCACTTGTTTTATATGCACTTGTAGCAATTCGACCGATCCAAGAAACTTTGCCACTCATATTGGGTTGGATGGGCACAACAACATTTAAACGTATTATCCTGGGTTTCCGGATTTACCTTGTCGTCACAATAGCGCTGGTTATTTTCCAATCAGTTTTCTATTCTGAGCACGAGTTGGTAAGATACTCAATCCGACTACTGAATTGGGTAGTCTGTGCTGTCAGTTTAAGTGCGCTAATCTTGATTGCTGTGTTCAGAACCCAATTGATTCATGGGCCGTTTGATGGACAATCCGCTGCTCGCATGTGGTCGATAAAGCCTGGGTGGCTCTGGATATTCGCCATCATCACAGGCCTTAACTCGCTCTCCCCCTATATCGGGTTCAAGACCCAGAATTCGGTTTCGATGTATAGCAACTTGAGAACTGAAGGCGAAACCGGAAATCACTTTTTCATGCCGACACTACGTCTGTTCGAGTTTCAGGATGATCTGGTCGAGGTAATCGATGCCAATTACACTGAAATTGCTGCCCTCGCTGAACATCCGCGCCGCTTCACGGATACGGACACACCATTGCCCGTTTACATAACCTATTTCGAATTCCGTCGGGCGGTCAGCCAGTTGAAAGCGAACGATTTAGTGGTTACCTACACCCGAAATGGCGAAACACGAACGTTTAGAACGGGGGCTAAAGAGAATGCTGACTCTAATCTGGACAAACCCATTTCGTTACTCCTTGAACGTACCGCCAGATTCCGACCAGTCTTCAAAGGCGACATATCATATTGTTTGCATTGAGCCATGACAGATATCGATCAAACTGGACCGACTGAAGAGAATTGGCTTCTTTATGATGGAGAATGCCCATTTTGCAGCGCCTATGTTAAACTCGTTCGGTTGCGAGAAAATGTTGGATCAATTTCTCTATTGGATGCGAGGAACGGCGGCGTAGCATACCAAGAGGCGGTTGAGGCTGGATTTGATCTTGACGAAGGAATGTTGCTGAAACTGTCTGGCAAATACTATCACGGCAAGGATAGCATTCACGTCCTTGCTATGCTGAGCGGCAAAAAGAACATGTTCAGCCGAATTTCTGGCTGGGTGTTCCGGTCTGAACGTCGAGCAGCGGCACTTTATCCAATAATGCGCTTTGGCCGAAATATCGTGATCAGAATTCTTGGACGAAAGCGGCTTCGCGATTAATCGCGCGAGCCCGATTATGGTTCAGCGCCTGACAATCTGTAACTGGATTTTTTTGGATGCGTTTTCTATTTTTTTCTATGACAACACATACTATGAAAGACCGGCTCGGGAACTGTTAGACTAAATCCGCTTAAGGTCCCCCTGCCCTGGATTTAGGATCGACTGTATGTCGAAAAATCCATTCCGCTACTTCAACACGTCCCCCGAAATCATCCGTTTGGCGGTTATGCTGTACGTCCGATTTCCACTTTCGTTGCGAAACGTCGAAGATCTGTTGCATGAACGCGGGATCGATGTCAGCCATGAAGGCGTGCGATACTGGTGGAACTGGTTTGGACCGATCTTCGCCTCAGAGATCAGGGAGAAAAGATCGCAATCGATGCGCCAAAGTCCATAATGGCGATGGCATCTGGATGAGGTCTTCGTGACGATCAACGGCAGGAAACATTACCTTTGGCGCGCGGTCGATCACGAAGGCGACGTGCTGGAAAGCTACGTGACTAAACGCCGGGATCGCAAGTCAGCATTGAGATTCCTAAAAAAAGCCATGAAGCGGTATGGTAATCCTGAAGTCGTCGTGACTGACCGATTGGCGTCATACCGGGCGGCGATGAAAGAGATCGGAAACGAACGTCGCCAGGAGGTCGGTCGCCATCTCAACAACCGGGCAGAGAACAGCTACCTG
This sequence comes from Hyphomonadaceae bacterium, assembly GCA_965263325.1. Lineage (GTDB taxonomy): Bacteria > Pseudomonadota > Alphaproteobacteria > Caulobacterales > Hyphomonadaceae > CBDHGY01. Next base: position 1,315,551 of record CBDHGY010000002.1, read on the forward strand.
CCCTTTCGAAGGCGGGAACGGGCCAGGAATGCCCGGATGAGCGTAAATTCTAATGTCTGCAATGCGCCCTTAACCGCCAATGTTACAATTTCTTCAGGCCTGTTGCATATACTGAATATATTCCTATATTCATTCGCATGAAGACCGCCCCCACCCCCGCTACGGCGCTCCAGAGGCTTGCTTTGAAATGGCAAGTGCTGGGCATGATGCTGGTCGCGCTCGCCCGGGAGATCTCGCTAGCGCATAAAATGCACGCGGAGGCCGGGGTGCGCAAAGCCGAGCTGCTAGAGGCTGCGCTCTATGCCGGGCTGGTGCAGCTTTCTGGTGACATCGCCGCGCAGACAAGCGGCAAAGCCCGCTCGCGCGAAGACGAAACCACGATTGCCTATCTCAGCACCGTTCACAAATTGCTCGGAGCGCTCGCGCTGTTGATCCGGCAGTTGAAAGCTGATCTTGAGGCAGCGAGCGCGATACGGCCGCGCTGGCAGGCAAGCTGGCAGCCTTTTCTCAAGCGGTGATACGCCCGCGCCCCTCTGCCCCGCCTTTTCTTGATAGCGGGTAATAAATGGTGGGGCGGATGCCCCGAACGAAGTGAGCCCGAAGGGCATACAAGCAAAGCGCAGGCGCAGGTGCCTGAGCGCGAGCGAAGAACAGCACCGAACAAAATAAAAAAGCTCCCCCAAGCCTCGCTTGGCGGAGGCGCCTCTGCAGGCGCGAAGATTTATGGTTTCCCGTTTCTTATTAACTCATTCGCGATTGCGCCTTGCCGGCTAGGCAAGCGTTTACAGTTCTCTCCTATACTGCCAGCCATGTATGCCGTCGAAACCTCCGTTAGATCCGGCTGGGAAGCCGCAGGCTCTCTCATCCGGGAGAGACAGGAACAGCTTGCCGCCCAGCGCCAGGCCGGCGAAGGTATTGGCCAATCTGAAGCCGCTCCGATAAAATCTGTACAAGGCGCGCCGGACAGCAAAGACATCAAGAAGAGCGGTGAAGACAAAGCCGCGCCAGGTGAGCTGACAGATGGCGAAAAAGAAGTTGTCGAGCAGCTGAAGGACCGCGACCGCGAAGTTCGCGCGCATGAAGAAGCCCACGCGAATGTTGGCGGTCAATATGCCGGAACCCCCAGCTATACGTTCCAATCTGGACCAGATGGAAAACAGTATGCGATTGGCGGCGAAGTGCCGATCGATGTGTCTCCGGTCGACGGCGATCCGGAAGCGACGATTGACAAGATGCAGATTGTTATTGCCGCTGCCCTCGCCCCAGCCGAACCCTCAGCTCAAGATCGGAAAGTCGCTGCGCTTGCACAGTCCCAGCAAACACAAGCCTATGGAGAGCTAATGGCCCAGCGCAGCGCAGAGCGCAGCGGTGAAGTCTACGATAAAAGGGTGTAAGCCCTACTTAACCCGCCCCACGCGGCGGATTTCCCAGCGCAAGTCTACACCGGTCACATCAAGCACGCGTGCGCGCACGAGCTCGCCAAGTGCTTCGATATCAGCAGCGGTCGCTTCGCCGGTGTTGATGAGGAAGTTGCAGTGCTTTTCCGATACCATCGCACCGCCAACGCGAAGCCCCCGGCAGCCGGCTTTGTCGATCAGTTTCCAGCTTGAGCGCGCTTTTGGTGTTCCGGGAGGATCAGGATTTGCGAAGGTCGATCCGCCTGTCTTTTCCCGGATGGGCTGGGTTTCTGCTCGGCGCGCTTGATGCTCTTTGATTTCTTCTTTCAGAATGGCGGCATCACCCGGACCGTCACCTTGTAGCATAAGACTGGTAATCAGCACATCCGGGGGGAAATCGGTATGGCGATAAGAAAACTTGATCTCATCACGGGTAACCGTGACGGGTGAACCATCGCGGGCAAACCCATGGACACTGACCAAGACATCTTTCAGTTCCCGGCCATAACACCCGGCATTGGTGCGCACCGCGCCGCCGATCGTCCCCGGAATTCCGGACAGAAATGACAAGCCATGCACGCCCTCTTGCGCCGCGCGTCTCGCGATCGACAAATCCAGAGCCCCCGCGCGCGCATGGAATTGGTGATCGGGCAACACGTCTATCTGGCCCCAATACCCGCCGGCCAATCGAACAACGACACCTTCAATACCGCCGTCGCGGATAATCATGTTCGACGCCGCACCGATTATGCTGACAGATATGTCTTTTTGCTGCTGTGATAAAAAATCCGACAGATCATCTTCATCTGCCGGAATAAAAAGTGTGTCTGCTGGTCCGCCCACTCGGAACCAAGAATATGGCGCGAGCGGGACGTCGTTGCTTAACTTGCCCCGAACACTCGTATTGGTTGCAACAGCACACGTCATACACCCGGCTTATCGCCGGGTGCAGAATTGTTCAAGTTATATAACAGTCTGGCGAGAAATTATGCCAACTCGTGTGTGTATTCGAGAACAGCATCGTCCTCGTCATCATATCCAGCTATGGTAACTTCGTCGAACAGGTTGGAAACCGGCTTCACAACCTGAGCGGCTTCAGCGCGCAGATCGTCTTCGTTCTCTTCGCTGTCAGAGTATGAAAAGCTGATGTGAACGCTGAGCGCGTCTTCTGTAAACTCTTCCTCGTCTTCGCCAGGTGTTCCGGTGTGGCATGTGGATTCTTCACCGACAGTCGCTTCATAGCCGTGGAGATTAGGATCCAGCAGTGTTTCGATGTGGCCGCAATCTGCGCATTTCAGGCGATGCGGCGGAGCGAGCACAGCTTCATATTTTCTTTTGCCGAATAACGACTTTCCTGCTTCCAGCTCAACAACAAAACCGCCGATATAGAATTGATCAGAGCCACAATGCTTACAGGAAACTTCGAATTCTACGGACTCGGAAATCTCGTCTTCTGCTTCAAGCTCTGGCTCGATGACGTTGTGTGTAAAGCCGTGCAGGCAATTTGGCGGCGTGGTGACAGCTTCCTTTGCAATCGACGTCCATACTTCGTCGTGGACCTCGCCTTCTGGCTCGTCATAGGAGATATCAGAGATCGGCATAGTAGACATTGGCGACATCCTTTTTTGATACGCAGGTACAGTGTTTTCGTCAGCGTTCTCTTCTCAAAACTTGGTTAAGAAGTATTTACGCAAACCCTAATGCGCGCTCATAAATTTCGACCAAATTGCAATGATTGCTTCAGAAATGGGTCAAGTTTGACGCCCAGAGCGATGAATTTTTAACAATTTCCGCGGTTGCAGCATTGATGAGCGCCGCCCGAAACTCTTACATCCGCTCGGGCACTTTTATCCCCAAGAGCCCAAGTCCGGTTTCCAACTGACGAAGGACCGCCTCACACAGGGATAGTCTGGATCCCCGCAAGCTTTCATCTTTCTCGGCTGCAATCGGATGCGCGCCGTAGAATGCAGAGAAGGCCTGCGCGAGATTGTAGATGTGCTCGCAAAGAATGTGAGGCATGCGTTTTGCCCGCGCTTGCAGGAGCGCGCTGCCAAATCCATCGAGTGCAAGAACCAACGATCTCTCTGTTTCGCTTTCCACTTTAATCGCGCCTTTGGGGAGATTTTCATCTGCAGCTCGCCTGAGAAGCGATTTAATCCGTACAGATGCATAAAGAAGGTAAGGCCCAGTCTTGCCCTCAAAACTTGTAAAGCGATCAAGATCAAACACATAATTCGTTGTTCTTGTATTCTGCAGGTCGGCGAAGCGAAGCGCGGCGAGTGCGACATCGGCAGCAACGCCGGCCCGTTCGCTCTCGCTCATATCTTCTGGCAGTTTGCCTGCTTCATCGATTTTCTTTTCGGCCTCAGAAAGTGCCATGGCGTTAAGATCGGCGAGACGAAGCACGCCGCCCTCGCGCGTTTTGAATGGCTTGCCGTCCGTTCCATTCACTGTGCCAAACCCAATATGTTCGAGCTTGTCTTCGAGGATGTAACCGACCTTATCAGCGGCGCGGTAAACTTGCGTGAAGTGAAGTGCCTGGCGCGCATCGACCACATAGAGCATTCGCTCCGGGGCCGGCTTCATTGTCATGCGATCCTTGATCGTTGCGAGATCGGTCGTGTGATAGCCCGTTCCGCCGCGCGAATTGACGAGCATGATGGGCGGCATCGCATTTTTCATGCGCACTTTTCCATCTTTTTCGACCGGAACGTTTTCGCCTTCCTTCGCAACATCGACAATAATGGCACCATCATCCTCGGCGGAAAGACCTTTCGATCTGAAGTCGTCGATCACGCCAGGGATCAAATGATCGACATCACTCTCGCCCTTCCAGAGATCGAAGGAAACATTCAGAAACCCATAATCGACCTTCAGCGCTGCAACTGAGACATCAATAAAGTGCTTGAGCAGCGCGCGGTAGCCCGGCCGGCCTTCCTGCAATTGCGCGACGGCCAGCTGACTGCGTTCGTTGCGCGCATCATCTGCCTTCGCTTTCGCCGATGCTGCCGGATAAAGCCGCGCAAGATCATCAATCGTAACAGGCGGTTCTTCGGGATAAGGCCCGGCGAAACTCTCATCAAAGTAGATTAGGTCTGGCTGCTCATCATAGAGTTCTGTCACCAAATGCCCCATCTGCAGACCCCAGTCGCCGAGATGGGTGTCGCTAATGACATCGTCTCCCAGAAACTTTAGGAGCCGCTGCAAAGCATCGCCGATGACGGCGGATCGCAAATGCCCGACATGCATGGGCTTTGCGACATTCGGCCCTCCAAAATCAATAATGGTGACCTGCGGGTCCGGCGCCGGCGTTGCACCGCACTTCTCATCGGTGCGGATAAACTCTGCGCGCTCTGACAAGGCCTCGCTCGAGACCTTAACGTTAAGAAAGCCAGGGCCTGCTACATCAACTGAGGCGATCGAGGGGTGATTGGATATCTTCGCCGCAATATCAGCGGCAACATCGCGCGGAACCTTGCCGGCCTGCTTAGCAGACCCCATTGCGCCATTACATTGATAATCGGCGAGTTCAGGTCGGTCCGAGCGACGCACAGCGCCCCATTTGCGATCAAATCCAAGTTGTTCAAATGCTTCAGCGCACGCTTCGCTTAGCGCGCTTGCCAGATCGGTCATCAATCGGAAGCCTTATTCTTCGCCAGCGTCCAGACGGTAGCGTTTGCCAGCACGGTTGAATTCAAGCTGAGCATCTGTGAGTTCGAACCCGACGAGAATTTCAAAGTTTGCGCCAGAAATGGTTTCGTCGACCCGAGGAATGCGAATTGTATCGATCACCTGACGTGTTCCGGTGACCTTCTGCCCGTCGAAGTCCGCCCTGACAGAGAAGCGCTCTTTCTGCAGCACACGTCTATTGCGCCGGGTAACTGCCACGAAATACGTATATTCATGCTCGTCGGCCGTTGCCTGCGGACCTTTGCCGAACGCGAAATCAATATCGATCTCAGCGATGATGGGATCGCCGTCGGCGTAACGACAGAACAATTCTACGCCAATGATTTCACCCGTATATGTAATCTCGCTATAGCGACCAGAGTTTTCTTCGGCGAACTTCACGACCCGGTCGACGCCGTAAATCGATCCGGCAGAAGGACACGGACCCGCATTTCGTCGCGTATCGAACGCATCTGATACAGGGGTCGAGGTACAAGAGCCCAACAGGAATGTTGCAGCTGCAATAAGAGCGGGGATACGCATGTGTCGCTTTGTCCTTCGCATGTCTGGCGTGATGCCACCAAATACAGTTACAACCCTCGTAATGGCGCCCGGCGGCGCACGCAACACGCTACCTGTGGAGAATCACTGCCTGTGACCGAGAAAACGCGCCCTTTAACAATCCTGTTAGCTGCGCCGCGAGGCTTTTGCGCAGGCGTCGACCGAGCCATTCAGATCGTAGAGGAAGCCCTCGGCAAATGGGGACCTCCCGTCTATGTACGACACGAAATCGTCCATAATGCACATGTTGTGCAGCGATTAGAGGCACTGGGGGCTGTTTTTGTCGACGAACTTGATGAATGCCCAACTGATCGTCCTGTAGTGTTTTCAGCCCACGGTGTGCCGAAGTCGGTTCCCGCAGAAGCTGAACGGCGAGAAATGATCTATGTCGACGCAACCTGCCCACTTGTTTCTAAGGTTCATGTGGAGGCGGAGCGCCATGCGAAGAATGGCCGCGAAATTATACTGATAGGTCACGCCGGACATCCAGAAGTCATCGGCACAATGGGGCAAACCCCAGATGGCTCGATGCATCTCATCGAAACCGTCGAAGATGCCCATGATTTCACCCCGCGCGACCCGGAGCGTCTCGCCTTTGTAACCCAAACCACGCTATCAGTGGATGATACAGCTGAGATCGTTTCGATTCTGCAAAAGCGCTTTCCCAGCATTGCATCACCGCACAAGGAAGACATTTGCTACGCGACGACGAACCGGCAGAACGCAGTTAAGGCTATGGGGGCAGAATCCGACCTAACGCTGGTGATCGGCGCAGAAACATCGTCCAATTCCAAGCGCCTCGTTGAAGTGGCTTTGCGCGCTGGTTCTCGCGCGGCTGAACTTGTTGCGAGCGCGGAGGATGTAAACTGGGATTGGTTTGGCAACGTCGAGACGCTTGGCCTCACCGCTGGCGCAAGCGCTCCGGAAGACCTCGTTCAAGGGCTCATCGATGCGTGTGCTCAACGGTTTGAGGTAACGGTCAAAGAAGTAACGGTGACGCGTGAAGACGTCGTGTTCAAGCTGCCGAGAGTTCTCGCAGGCTGACGGCGAAGCAGCGCAGGTCACAGCCAAACTCTCCGCTTGCTCGTTTTACCCCCTTCCCCTGAACAGCGCTGCAGACTAATTTGACAGCATGGACGGAACTCTCGCAGCAGGCCGGGCACAGCTCGAAGCCGGAAATCCCGAGGGCGCAGTGCGCGCCGCCAAGCAAGTTCTCATGGACGACCCCCAAGACACCGAAGCCCTCGCTTTGCTTAGCAACGCCCATATGGTTGAGCGAGATTATAGGTCGGCGCAGGATGTCATAAGCTCTTGGCTGCGGATTGATCCGAATGATCCGGACGCGCACAGCATGCAGATTGCCCTGCAAATGAGCCTCGGACGACAGGATGACGCGAAACAGCGCATCCAGCAATTTTCAGCGAGCTTCCCACAAGAAGCCTATCAGTCGCTTTGGCTCGAAGCGCTTTGGGAAGAGGCTTTTGGCTCACCTGAGAAAGCTGCGGAGCGATATGAAGCCCTGCTTGAGACTGCGCCGGACAGCATTGATACGAAAATGCGCCTTGCCATGGCACACGCTGAAGGGCGAAATGTCATCGCTGCGCGCAGACTTTCCATGGAAGTTCTCAGCCAGGACATGTCGAATGCCGAAGCTCTCAGAACCGCCGCAATCGGAGCGCTCAAGGCGTTTAATCTATCAGATGCGAGGGACCTCGCAAATTCGGCGCGCGCGGCGAACCCGCGGGATATGGCCATGAAGAAAGTGCACTGGGCAAGCTGGCTGGTGCTGTTTCCACCTTTTCTCGCAGGGCATTTGTTACAAATGTTGCTGTCGAATGTCCGGCATTCTGCAGGTAATGTGGCCGCCAATATTCTTGGCGGGATTGTCGCGGCTACGATGGCGGGCACGTTGATTTATGCCGGATCACTTAATGACAATTATGAGCCAATTCCTCTTGAAACATCGCTGATCCTGACAACGGTATTTCTTGCCTGCGGTTGGGCTCTATCCATGTACTATATATTTGGTGTTGGTAATGCGGATGAAGATCGAAAAACCACAACCGTGTCTGGTGGATATTGATCCCGGCGAACTGGAGTTATCATGCTACCACCTGAAGTAAAAGCCATGGTCGATCTCATTCAGGCCTCACCCGGCGCACCCGGACCGTTTGGTGCCCTGATGACGTTGCTCGAAGCGTCCTCCGACAGCGGTGTAATTGTGGAGGCGCTTACAGCAACCAGCCCTCGTATTGCTCCGGACAGGGAAGCGCGCGAACGTGCAGCCGCCCTGCTCGACAAAACAGAAGCCTTTGCGCTTGCTCAAAAATGGCGGGCTGAGGAGGAAGCGACTGTAGATACCAGCAACGTTGTCTCGCTTCACCCCGGCGAGGATCCGCGCCCGGCGGAGCGGGTCCACGGCCAGGTCGTCAGTTTTGATGACATCGGCGGTCTGGAAAAGGTGAAAAACCAGGTACGCAGAAAAATTATCCGCCCTTTCGAAAACCCAAGCCTGTTTGCAAAATACAAGCGCAAAGCTGGCGGAGGTGTATTGTTGTACGGTCCGCCAGGTTGCGGCAAAACAATGATTGCGCGCGCGGTTGCTCACGAATGCAAAGCAACCTTCACCGAAGTGCGCGCCGCAGACATCCTTGATCGCTATATCGGTGTTGCCGAAGAACGTATTGCCGAGCTTTTTGATCGCGCCCGCGCCGACCGCCCCGCCGTTTTGTTCTTTGATGAAATTGAGGCGCTTGCCCAGCGCCGCCAATTCGACAGTCGGCAAAATGTAAATACGGTGGTCTCTACGCTTCTAACGGAAATGGATAGTTTTGATGGGCGTAACGAGGGCATTCTGTTTCTCGGAGCCACGAATATTCCCTGGTCACTCGACAGCGCGTTTCGCCGGCCGGGCCGATTTGATCGCATGCTGTTTGTTCCGCCACCAGATAAAATTGCACGCGAGTTTATCTTGAAGCAGCTGCTCTTGGACAGGCCGGTGTCAGAGAGCCTGAATTTGCAGGCGATTGTTGACCACACATCTGGTTTTTCGGGCGCAGACCTTGCCGCACTCGTCGAAACGGCTGTGGATTACGCCATTGATACCAGCCTGTCGCCGGACAATTATTCTCTGCTGACCGATGAGCATTTTGGTGAAGCTTTTGATGAAGTCAGGGCGTCAACCGGAGAATGGCTCGCGGAGGCTAAGAATTTCAGTTCCTACGCCAATCAATCTGGCATCTATGATGATCTAAAAGATTTTCTGAAAAAACACGCGCGGTGACGCTTCGAACCCATTGCAAAACGTTCGCGATATCAGGCCGCAAGCGCAGCGATCCGCGCGCGCAAATCACACAATCAGCTCTATTCGTCTCGCAAATCTTTTGCGCGAATTACATCGACAAGCGCAAAACGCTCTGGCTGGAAAGCGCCGTCTTCTTCTGCTTCAAATAATGCCGCGCACCCGGTCGGGAATTTTTCATGCAAGCGCAGCGATGCGGGATGATTGCGCGTTCCACCTTCCCTGAAAATTTCGCAGGCAAAATCATGCAACCCCGGATTATGACCGATAAGCATGACCGCAGTTTCCTGCTCTGCACTGCGTACGGCGTCATTAAGCCCGCGCATGCCGCAAAGATATAGCGCCTCCATCGGGCGGACGCGTTCATCTTCAATGATCTTGGCCACTTCAGAGCAGGTTTCCCGGGCGCGCCTGGCAGTCGAGACGAGGATGAGATTTGGCGACCAGTCCCGTTGCTTGATTTCCTCTGCAACAAGCTGCGCGTCTGAAAAGCCGCGCGGCAGCAAGGCACGCGCAAAGTCGTCCAAGCCCTCGCTCCAAGGCTCGGTTTTGGCATGGCGCATCAGGATCAGACGCTTCATTTCTCGCCCTTCTAAAGAACAGCTTAGATTTTCTTATAATCCGCTTCAGACAGCCCGCCTTGAGCCGTCAGAGGATAAGCCCCAATTACGTTTGTAATTCAAGTCGATAAAAGGCAATTTCCATGGCACTTCTTCTTGGCGACACCGCTCCAGACTTTCAGGCTGACACAACAGAAGGCCCGATCAGCTTTCACGAATGGGCTGGCGATGACTGGGTCGTTTTCTTCTCCCATCCGGCTGACTTTACGCCCGTATGCACAACGGAACTCGGCTATACCGCGAATCTGAAAGAAAAACTCGCGCAGCGCGGGGCAAAGGCCATTGTTGTCTCGGTAGATAGCATCGAAGACCACAAGGCGTGGATCAAGGATATCGAAGAAACTCAAAACGCTTCTGTAGACTTTCCGCTGATTGCAGATCCAGAGAAAAAGGTCGCGACGCTGTACAATATGATCCACCCGAATGCGGACGCGAAAGTGACTGTCCGCGCAGTATACGTCATCGATCCCAACAAGAAAATTCGCGCGTCAATTGTGTACCCACCGAGCGCAGGTCGCAATTTCGATGAGATCCTTCGCGTGATCGATAGTATGCAACTCACAGACAATTATAAAGTCGCAACCCCTGTGAACTGGCAGGACGGCGAAGATGTGATTATCGTTCCTTCGATCACGGATCCGGAAGAAATCAAGAAGCTCTTCCCGAAGGGGCACACGGAAATAAAGCCGTATCTGCGCACGACCCCACAGCCGAATAAATAAACTGTAACGCGCAGATAAATCTGTCGAACTCATCAAATTGAAAGGTGAAGACCACTGGTTGTCCGACGGTGAGACGCGGTTAGCCACCCTCAAAGCAACGTCCAAATTTATAGAAAAGCACATCGGCGAATAAAAAACCGCCCCGCGTGCGGTGCGGGGCGGTTGACTTCGGGCAGAGTTGGAGGGGAGTGAGAGCGTCTAACCCGAAGAGGGGGAAGGATTATGATCTGCGAGATTGGCGCTTGCGGCGACGTTCAAGAAGGCTGACAGACCGTCCGTTATCATTTTTGGGTTTCGGAAGCGCACCTGCTGCTTCGATCAAATCTGCTGGCTTAACCAGTTTTGTTGGGTAGATGATCGGCTCGGGGCTGCGGGCGATCGGTGTCATGGTAAATATGCCTTTCTTGAGTAGTCGTTTGAGTTTTCAGTTTCTTGTCGGTGAGGCTCTGGGAGGTCTTTGCCGCCGACACAATCTAGATAGCTTAGGTGTTATTGTTTTTCAATATGTCCATATCGAAAAACAACTAAGTTTTTTTGAAAATCGAACATATTCAAGACCTTGAGCGGCAAACTTTTTTGCCGCTATTTTGATTGCCCTAAGGGCATCTAGTCATGGTTAAGGAGAACGGCGCGCCAGACCCTCTTAAGACGCCCGGCGTGGACCGTTAAAATCAAAGCTTAGCTGGTCCTCAGGACGCACAAGACGCAGGTTCCCGCGCGATTTCTTCTTCGACGCAGACGCAGATCGGCGCAGCGCAGCTTCAGGCTCGGCTCGCATGGCAGCCGGCAGGCGAGCGTCAAACGGATTTGCGGTTCGTCGCTCTTCCATCCGGTATTGGCGTTCACAATCGTCTCTTAGCCGGTCGATCAGCGTTTTAGCGTAAGTGGTACTTTCCTCCGGCGATCCAATACGTTCCGCGCGCATCGCCGCCTGCACTGCCTCGCGCACCGAAATCGTTCCCAAGCCAATATGCTGTTTCAGCGCCCGCACAACATCGCGATACGTATGTGCGTCACCTGCAACAAAAGCGCGCCGTAGCAAACGAACGCCGTGAGATCGGCCCCCAGGAGGCGCTGGACAATCATCGCTCTCCTGAAGGTGAGCCAGCTCGATATCTGCAATGTCTTCTGATCGCGCCGAAGCTGAGAAAATAAACTCCGGAGCCATTCGGCGCGGCGCAGTCATGAACCCGTGCCATCTTTTTCGCCATTCGCTTCGCAGGGACGCAGGCTTTAGCAGCCCATCGCTGCTCTGCTCGCGAAGGGAGACACCAGCTCGCAATGCCCAACGCCGAACAGCCTCAATCCGCTTGCCCTCATGCCCGCTTCTACTTTCGCGGTGCATATGAATGGCCTTAATTCCGTGGTCTCGGTGAAGCTGGGAGAAAATTTCAACCGCATCGCCTGTGCGGATGACCAACTCTGCCCCACGCTCTCGCAAAGCATCGGCAAGTTCCGATAACGACTCTCTTAAGAACGTTAGTCGCCGCGCTGAGCCATCCGGACCTGACCATAATTCTGGTTCGAATATATATAAGGCCAGAACTGGCTCGCCCGACGCACAAGCGGCCGCTAAGGGCGCGTGATCGTGCACGCGAAGGTCTCTTTTGAACCAGACAATATGTGTCTTACTCATGGGGCACCTATGGCGTTTGGAACAAATATAGAACAAATCGTTCGGGAGGAAAAGCCTCGAATCGCATAATGAACAGCATAGATAAGGTGGATGACTCGCAGATGACTCAATGATGGCAGGGACATGACTCAACTTCGGCGAAAAACAGCATGACAATTGCGATTATTGGAGCGGGTATGGCGGGGCTGTCGTGCGCCCAAGAGCTTGTTAAGGCAGGTCGCGAAGTGCGCGTCTTTGATAAAGGCCGAGGCCCGGGTGGGCGCATGTCGACGAGGCGAATGCAAACGCCAATAGGCGAAATTCGCTGGGATCACGGTGCCCAGTTCTTTACTGCGAGAGACGATGGCTTCAGATCTGCTGTCACCGACTGGATGAAAGCTGGCGCAGTTTCTGAATGGCATGGCACCTTTCTAGACCTTGGCTCCGGAACAGCTTCGTCCTCGGAAAAATCAGAACCAAGATATGTCGGCGTGCCGGGCATGAACGGCGTTATCCGGCATATGGCGGAAAATCTCACTGTTCAGTGGGCACGACGGGCGCGCACGATCAATGGCATTGCAGGCGAGTGGAATATCAACTTCGAGGACCAGAGCGCCGAAGGGCCTTTTGAGTGGATCATTGTTGCAGTGCCTGCGGAACAAGCCGTCGATCTCTTGCAACCCATCGCCCCAATGATGGCCGCCGAAGCTGACACTGTTCGGTCCGCGCCCTGCTGGGCCGTGTTGTTAGCCTATGACGAACCGCTCGCAGCTGGATTTGACGGCGCTCGCATTTCAGGAGCCCCGTTGAGCTGGATTGCCCGTAACACTTCGAAACCGGGCCGCGGAAAAGACGAAGCATGGGTGCTTCACGCATCACCTGATTGGAGCCGCGAGCATGTGGATGAAGACAAAGATGAGATCGCCGCAAAGCTAATACGAAATTTTCGGGCAATGTCTGATGCGCCTGAACCCATCTTTAGCGCGGCGCATAGATGGCTCTATGCCATGATCGAAGGGAATGATCAGACTCATTTCTTTGGACGCGACGATGCTAAAAAGATCGGTGCCTGCGGAGATTGGTTTATCGGGCCACGCGTTGAGTCCGCCTGGGTTAGCGGTGCAAGACTGGCAGATCACATTCTCAAGCGATAATGTTGAGGCGGGCAGCTTTGATCAAAGAATCATCCAACTGATCAATTCCACTCTAAATTGCTAAACGCCCTGCCTCTAATTGGGTAAGAACGTAAGATGGGGGCTGATGGATTTAGCTATTTGGGCTCAGAAGCTCATTTGGAACGAGCAGCGAATGGACTTGCTGACCGATCGCCACGTTTGTCCGCAAGAGATGGCTTAACCAGCGCTCAAAAGATTTGCGGCGTCATCAGTTTGGTATCGCTCGTCTATCTGACGCTGCAAGCGCCGCAGATCGTATACTGGGGAGCATACATATTCTTTGCCATTATGATTGTTTGGCGCGCATGTCTTGTGACAATCGCGTTGCGATCGCAGTCCTCGACGCCACGCCAAATGCTTCCAGACACTGCGTTACCGTCCTACTCGGTTCTCGTAGCTCTATACGACGAAGCACCGAGTGTTCCCGGGTTGATCTCAGCGCTAACACGGTTGAGCTATCCAACCCACCGCCTCGACATTCATCTGCTTTTGGAAGAGAGCGACACTGCGACGCTTGCTGCTTTGGAAGCACTCACCATTCCCGGCCATGTTCACATACATCGTTTGGCGGCCGGCACGCCTCAGACAAAACCTCGCGCTCTAAATTATGGCCTGGAATTTTGCGCCGGCGACTACGTGACGATCTTCGATGCAGAAGATCGGCCTCATCCGGATCAACTTCGCTGCGCGGCGACAAGGTTCAAAGCGAGTTCTCCTGAAGTCGCTTGTCTACAAGCCCCGTTAACGGCGCATAACTCATCAGAAAGTTGGATCGCCTCACAATGGGGACTTGAGTATGACATCCAATTTGGATTGCTGCTTCCCGCGTTGGCACGATCCGGCTGTCCCATACCGCTGGGCGGAACGAGCAATCACTTCCGGCGCGACGCTCTCGAAGCTGCGGGTGGTTGGGATGCCTGGAACGTGACCGAAGACGCCGACCTGGGGCTACGCCTTGCACGTATGGGAAAACGTGTCGGTGTCATTTCTCCGCCAACTTTGGAAGAAGCTCCCGAAACATTCCAGGTCTGGATGGCTCAGCGCTCACGCTGGATCAAAGGGTTTATCCAGTCTTGGCTGGTTCTGATGCGCACACCCCTTCAAAGCCTGAGAGAAATCGGGATTATGGGATGGCTAGCGATGCAGTTGACGCTCGGTGGCGCGATCCTTTCAGCTATGCTGGCCGGGCCCATGGCAATATGGCTTTCGCTATGCGTATTCTTGCCAGACCTGGAACTTGGCGCGGCGGGGATCGCACTGCTTCTGAGCGGTTATGGCGTGAATGTTCTGGCCGCTTTTGTGTCTCCGAATATCGCTGGAGCGGAGCGCCTGAAGACTGTTGCGACATTACCGCTATACTGGCCGCTCCTTAGTATCGCCACCGTTAGGGCTCTTTACGGGCTGGCGCGCACACCCCATTTCTGGGCAAAGACACCGCACGGTCTCACCGCTGCACAACTGGATGAAAGCCTTCAAATTGCTCTCCCTCGATTGGATTCTCACGCTCACAGCGCTGACCAGCTTTCTGTCACTCACCGTCTTCGCAAATTGGAAGGCAAGCCGCCCTTGGGATGATATGAACCCGCGCCGGATGCCTTGGCGCATGATTATGATTGTCGCCGGATTTTGCGTGGTGCTCACCCTTGTTCACATCGTCAATTTACTCGGCGTCGAAACAGGCCCAGACAAATCGCCCTTCGGCAGATTTTAGCCTGTTACAAATTGGTGCTATGAAAGTTTCTCAAAGAATGGAGGAAAGACAACATGGCAACCCCACAAGAACTGATGCAACTCGGACAACAACTGATAGACGCGTGCCAGAATGGAACCGATAAGGAGTTTCGCACGCAAATGTACTCCGCCGACTGCGTTTCAGCGGAAGCGGCACCCATGCCGGGCATGGACAGCAATGAATTTGTCGGCCTCGAAGCCATTGAAGGTAAGAACGATTGGTGGTCGAGCAACAATGAAGTCCACGATATGAAAATCGATGGCCCCTATGTTCACGGCGAAAACAAAATTTCTCTCGTCTTCCAAATGGACGTGACCGACAAGAATTCAGGAGAGCGCGTCCAGATGCAGGAAGTCGGTCAGTATTTCGTCAATCAGGACGGAAAGATTGAACGCGAAGAATTTTCGTACGCGCTGGGCTAAGACGGATCTTGCTCAACCTCAACGGCGGTAGGTTCTTTGATACTCGTGTTGAGGTTGAGCCCAATCGCTCCGGCGAGAATAAGTGAGATAAAGAAGATTTGGATTCCAGATAGATGCTGGTCAAATACGAACCAGCTAAATACGGCGACCGCAGCGATGCCAACGCCTGACCAGATCGCGTATGCCACCCCCACTGGCAGGGCTTTTAGGGCCGGCGCAAAGAACCAGAAACAGATTATGTAACAAATAATCGAACCGATGGCCCAATCGGTTTGCTGGAACCCATCGGACTGTTTCAACATAAGGGTCGCGGCAATCTCAAATATGATTGCTATAACCAGCGACATCCAGGGATTTAAAGTAACGTACCACATATTCGATCTGATCTTGCGCGACTGAGCTTACTCTTGTGTTGATCCGATTATAAAGTTTCGTCAATGTATTGGCTGTTTTCAGGCGAGATGTCGCGGGGTCATGCTTGGCCAAAACGCTTCACCCGCTTAAACTGGTCTCATTGAAACATCCCGAAATACAAAGGACTCACCCATGCCTTTTGATCACGCCGCCGACCCCGAAGCCTTTCGTTCAGAAATTCGTGAGTGGCTGGAAGCCAATTGCCCGCCAGAAATGCGTACACCCATGAAAGACGATGAAATCGTCTGGGGCGGCAAGCGTGAAACCTTCAAGAACCCGGCTTCAAAGCCGTGGCTCGAAGCAATGGGCGAACGCGGATACACTGCGCCAACCTGGCCAAGAGAGTATGGCGGCGCTGGGCTCAATAAGGAACAGGACCGGATACTGAAACAGGAACTCCGGCGCATCAAAGCGCGCCCTGCTCTCTTCTCTTTTGGGCTTTGGATGTTCGGTCCTGCTTTGCTCGAATTCGGAAATGAAGACCAAAAGAAGCGCTTCCTGCCTGATATCGTAAAGGGCAAGACACGCTGGTGCCAGGGATATTCGGAGCCCGGCGCGGGGTCTGACCTGGCAGGATTGCAGACAAAGTGCGAGGACAAAGGCGATCACTATCTGATCAATGGGCAGAAAGTCTGGACGTCTTATGCCGACCAGGCCGACTGGATTTTCTGCCTTGTGCGCACCGACACAAGTGTAAAACACGAGGGCATCAGTTTCATCCTCTTCGACATGGAAAGCGAAGGCGTTGAGGCGCGACCGATCCAGTTGATTTCTGGCTCTTCCCCATTTTGCGAGACGTTCTTTACGGACGTTAAAGTGCCAAAGGATCAGCTCGTCGGGGATGTTAATGGCGGATGGAAAATCGCCAAACGCCTTCTACAGTTTGAACGCGCATCAATTTCAGCGGGCGGTTTCGGAGGAACCGGTGGTTCAGGCATCCTGACGGCCGAAGAGTATGGCAAAATTCACATCGGCACCGATAGCGAAGGCCGGCTGGCGGACCCAGACCTTCGTATGCGAATAGCGGAAAACAAAATGACCCAAAAAGCGTTTGGTTTCACCGTCGCCCGCAGTCAAGAACAAGCCAAAGCAGGCCAGGAAGTCGGGCACACAGCCTCTATCCTGAAAGTTGCAGTTGCCAAGATGAACCAGGAACGCACAGAGCTCATCGTAGAGGCCCTCGGTATGGAAGGCCTGGGATGGGATGGTGAGGGCTATGGGGAAGCAGAACTAAAAGCGCCTCGCTCCATGCTTCGCGCAAAAGGCAACTCGATCGAAGGCGGCACTTCTGAGATTAACCTCAATGTTGTTGCCAAACGGGTGCTCGGGCTACGCGAACACCAGTAGGGATAACAAAGTCTGCAAAATTGCGCAGGCGCGCCTTACCCTTAGTCAAACCGAACGACGTTATCCTTTATCCTCTTGTGAGGATAAAAGATGTTTGGGACAACGCTTCCAGCAATGCTGATCCTGTTTACGGTCTTAACCGTGCCAGCGATGGTGACGGGAACAAGCACGTCACCCTATTATGCGCGCAATTTCGCCATCGCAGTATTCTTCGCATTCGTAGCTTCAACAGCGCACTGGGCGACAGGGTTCGCGATATTTTTGGCTGGAGCAGTCACGTGCGCAACCGCAGCAATGGTGTCACGTCGTGAAGGCGTCAAACTCTTGGCGCTCGAGCCCGCTATAGCGCTCGCACTCATATCGCTCATCATTATATTGAAAGTAGATGCCGGAGGTTTATTCGAAGGCCGCGGGCTTTCGCCGACACTCATCCACCTCGATGGGATGTTCTACAAACACGGCCTCGCTATTCGCACGGAACACTTCGGCGCGCTCACTGCCGGTGGGATCGCAGGGATACTTGCCAGCAAGCCGTTAAAGCCAATTCTTTTTAAGAAGCTTCGCCGACTAAACGAACTGCGCGAGTTTCGCCGCCGCCGGTCACTTCCTGAAGCGGCGGTCTTTGGCGATCGACTGTTTGCGCCATGGCGAATGGTGCAGCGCTCGCAGCGCCGCCTCAGCGCAAGAATTCGCCGTGCAACTCACATTCGAAACGACTTTTAAATCTTTTTCTGGCCATAATGGAGTTTCAATACTTGGAATAAGAAATGATTGCTCAGTTTCTAGGCGTTTGGTTCCTCACATTTTGTCTTGGTATTGTTCCGCCCGTTGCGTTCAAACGGATGGACGAAAACCTTTTCTACCGCACAATTGCCTTATCAGCGATAGTGTCAGGTGTGCTTGTTTTCGGTAAAGGAGATTACGCACAAAATCTCCTGATCGCGGGCGCGGTTGTTTGCGGCGCTGTTACGCTCGCCGGTTTGGACAAGGGTGTGAAATCCCTGTTTGGCGAGATTATCCTGCTTGTCATTCTGATGGCATCTTTTGTTTGGACTGAATACAATGCGGTCTTCAGCGGCAACGTCGACTTTCTGCTCACGAAAATCCAGCGCTTGCTGAACAGTCAGGGGTTTCCGTTCGAGCGCGCCGACTTCGGGCGGTTCACAATCGGCGGCGCAATAGGCGTTGCTATCGCCTTCCCGATCCGGATTGGACTTCGAACCTATCTTGCCAGACGCGAAGAAGCTCTTTCAACGCTGCACGCACGAGAAGCGCTGCGAAATAAAGTGCCAATCTACACGCGTCTTTGGAACACTGCCCACGCCGCCGCCACAAGAAACCGCCGCCAGCGCAGCGCGCGAATTGCTCAGGCAATCGGTCAGAGAGACTAACGCAAAGGCAGGTCTTGGGAGCCCCACTCTTTTCCGCTAAGACGAGCGGAAGATTGGAGGAGTTCTCAGATGACATTCGTGCTCACAGAAGATCAGGAAATGCTTCGCGAGACAGGTCTCGCCTTTATGCGCGATGAATTACCGGTGACGCACTTGCGAGCGCTCCGTGATGAAGGGAAAAATGGTGTG
Organism: Hyphomonadaceae bacterium; assembly: GCA_965263325.1. Classification (GTDB taxonomy): domain Bacteria; phylum Pseudomonadota; class Alphaproteobacteria; order Caulobacterales; family Hyphomonadaceae; genus CBDHGY01. The sequence continues at coordinate 1,334,106 of CBDHGY010000002.1, forward strand.
GATCCAGCCGCTCGCCAAAAGCTGGCTGAGCTCGGATTCTTCGGCGTTATTATTCCAGATGAGCCAGGCGGCGAGCATTTCGGTCTTGTAGGTCTCGGACAAATATTGGAAGCGCAAGGCCGCACGCTCGCGGCAACGCCCCTTCTCCAGACCGCCTGTATCGCAGCATCTGCGCTTCAACTCGGCGGAACTGCGGCACAACAATCTGAGTGGCTACCGAAAATTGCTGGCGGCGAAGCTACCTTCGCATTGGCGCTTGATGAGGGCGCACATCATGCGCCAGCGAATATCGCAACGGAAGCGACCAGCAACGGCCAGGGATATACGCTCAATGGTGCCAAGCGGTTCGTACCAGACGGCCATCACGCTGACATGCTGATCGTTGCGGCACGTACATCCGGAGAGCCAGGGCACACGCATGGGATAACCCTGTTTTTGGTGCCTCGGGACGCATCCGGTGTGAGCGTTCAAGAACTCAGCACTTTGGATAGTCATGGAGCGGCACACATCACGCTGGAAGATGTTGCGATAAGTGAGGCGCAAATGCTCGGGGGAATAGATCAGGGCTGGGATGTTCTTGATCCCGTCCTTGATCGCGCTCGTATCGCGCTGTCTTCAGAAATGCTGGGGCTGTGTGCGGCAGCATTTGAGCAAACGCTGGAATATATGCAGCAGCGTAAGCAATTCGGTCAGCTGATTGGCAGCTTCCAGGCACTTCAGCACCGAATGGCGAAAATGTTCACTGAGCTGGAACTTACGCGATCTTGCGTGGCGCATGCGCTGTCCGCCGTCGATAAAGGCGCGAATGACATTCCTGAGCTTGCCAGCCTTGCCAAGGCCCGTGCGAGCGATCTTGCACATCTTGTATCGAATGAAATGGTACAGCTACATGGCGGCATCGGCATGACCGATGCTGCAGATGCTGGTCTTTATCTGAAGCGCGCAAGGATCACTGAGCATTTGTATGGCGGAGCCGGCTATCACCGGGATCGTTATGCTAAGCTAAATGAGTTCTAACCAAGCGCTTCTTGGTGGGCCGCGTTTGACGCGGGCCGTGCCTTTTCTCGGCTTTGGAATAAATTCGGAAACAAGAAACTTCCTTGAAGCGTTTCGACCCTTGCACCCACGCCAAGTTTAAATCGCCGCAACCCGGGTGACAGGTCGGCCCGGCCGAGATCAAGCTGTTCTACATTGCGCTTCTTCAGTTCGCAGATGATGTTCCACAAAATGAGATTGTGTGCACAATGCGCGCGGCCTTCGGGCGTTGTTACCCCTGCCTGATAGGTCGCCATTCGCCCGTGATTGAAGACCAGCATCGCGGCAACGGGCTTTCCAGCATTCACGGCCGAAAACAAACGCGCCTTGCCTTTATTCGCCGCCGCGAACGCGAGCAAAAACGGCGCAGGATAGTTCTTATAGCCCTGCGATTTTTGTTGCTTATGCTCGGCCTCAAGAAACCACATATGCTTATTCGGATTCAGCGCTTGATTGATAACGACGAGCGGAGACTTCTCAGCTTTTTTCAATTGGTTGCGCCACTTCTGATGAAGGGACGCTCGTGCTTCGTCTTCTGGCTTTACATCCAGGATGGCAAGGTCTGCCCCTTTTGCAAACTTTATCCCACCTACTTTATCGCGTCCCGCCCCGGCATTTACAACAAACCGCCCTCTGAGCTGATGCCTCACCTCAGAAAGGAAGCTTCGCGTTTGACCTGTTTCTTTCAGAACTGGACCTCGCGAAATCAAATTCATGTTCCCGAAGACTGGCAGTTTTCGCGTCTGGACGAGACAAGAGCCGAGCGCGTTTTCAAACCGCCGAACAGGCAAATCCAGCACCCTGCAGGCTTTTTCAAATTCTAGCGATTGCGCGAGAGGTGTCAGGAGATCGTTCATTGTGCCAGCTGACGACGAAACCCTTCACACTTCGTTAAGAGATTTCTCCGGAACGTTCATACTTCTCGCGCCGCTGCGATCCCTGACGTGAAAGATCCTCGGCATAAAAAAACACCCACAAGCGCCAAGCGATTGTGGGTGCGTAATCATGACTTTGAGCGGGCTTAGTAGCGATAATGCTCCGGCTTGTATGGGCCTTCCGGTTTCACACCAATATAGTCTGCTTGATCCTGGCTCATCTCGGTTAGCTTCACACCGATTTTTTCGAGGTGCAGACGCGCCACTTTCTCATCGAGATGCTTCGGCAGCATGTAGACTTCGTTCTCATACTGCTTCACGGCCGCTTTTGAGTCCTCCCAAAGTTCGATTTGCGCGAGCACCTGATTGGTAAAGGAAGCAGACATCACGAATGACGGGTGACCAGTCGCATTCCCCAAGTTCAACAAACGCCCTTCCGAGAGCAGAATCATACGATTGCCTTTGGGGAACGTAATCATATCAACTTGGTCTTTGATATTGGTCCATTCAAAGTTCTTCAGCGACGCAACCTGAATTTCATTGTCAAAATGCCCAATGTTGCCGACGATGGCCATGTCTTTCATCTCACGCATATGCTCAAGACGGATGACATCCTTGTTGCCGGTGGTCGTGATGAAGATGTCGGCATCAGAAACGGTATCTTCCAGTGTGGTCACTTCGAAGCCGTCCATCGCTGCTTGTAGCGCACAGATCGGATCAACTTCGGTAACTTTAACACGCGCGCCAGCACCGCGCAGTGATGCTGCTGAGCCTTTACCCACATCGCCATAACCAAGCACAACTGCTGTCTTGCCTGCCATCATCGTATCGGTTGCGCGGCGAATTCCATCGACGAGCGATTCTTTACACCCATATTTGTTGTCGAATTTCGACTTGGTAACAGAATCATTCACATTGATCGCAGGGAATGGCAGACGGCCCGAATGCTGGAGTTCATAAAGACGGTGAACCCCCGTGGTGGTTTCTTCTGAAACACCGACAATCTGTTCGCGCATCTTTGTGAACCAGCCTGGGCTTTCGGCCATACGTTTCTTGATTTGCTTGAAGATGACCTCTTCTTCTTCCGAGCCCGGCTCTCCTTCGATCAGCTCAGGCTCACCGTTTTCCACGCGTGCACCCAGAATAATGTACAGCGTCGCGTCGCCGCCATCATCCAGAATGATATTTGGTCCGTCCGGAAACTGGAATGATTTGTCGAGGTAATCCCAATGCTCTTCGAGGGTTTGACCCTTCACCGCGAAAACGGGAACGCCTGCTTTGGCGATTGCGGCAGCGGCATGATCCTGCGTCGAAAATATATTGCAGGACGCCCAGCGCACATCTGCGCCAAGCGTTGTGAGCGTCTCTATCAGGACACCTGTTTGGATCGTCATGTGAAGCGAGCCGACGATCCGCGCTCCCGCAAGCGGCTTGCTGGAGCCAAACTCCTCACGGCACGCCATCAGACCCGGCATTTCAGTTTCAGCAATATCGAGCTCTTTTCGACCGAAATCTGCAAGTGAGATATCGGCGACGGCGTAGTCATTAGACATATCAACGAACCTTTATATGTTTGATTTGGCCGCCCCTTAGCAGGTTCGCGTAAGAATGGAAACTGACTCTCCGCGACTAGATGACTGCATTGTTATGTGGCAAAAATACAATTCGGTATTAGGCTCTATTTTCTCGCAGTATATTGAGGTCCTCATGAATCACCGTTTGCTCGTATCAGCCGCCCTTTTCTCGCTGATCGCCGCCCCGGCATTAGCTGATCAGGAAGACGATCTCGTCCGCTTGCCCGGTCAAGGCGAAGTAAAGAAAGAACGCATTGCGGAAGTTGGTGCCGAACGACTGGCTCCGGGCGGCGGTTTGATGGCGAGTTTTGATGCGGATTTGAATGGGCGGGTCTCTCTTGAGGAACTGGAAGCCGGAATTCGCGATGCTTTTGTGGCGGCTGATTCGAATGGCGACGGCGAGCTTACACCGCTTGAGCAACAAGACTGGGCGAACAATCTGCCAACGCGCGACGAGTCGCTCCTAAACCCTGCACGATTTGATCCGAATCTTGATTTCATGGTCAGCGTTGAAGAGTTCAGTGAAGTCATTCATGCAATGGCTGCGGGATACAGCGAAAAAGATAGCGATGAAGTTGTGCTCGCTTCGCTAAAAAGGGATCCAAAGCAGAAAAAAGACGAGCTTGATCCAGATGAGGTTCGAGAACGTTTGGGACTGCCGGATGGTGAGCGCAGCCGCCGGAACCGCTTCTAGACCTCACTAAATTCACGGCATTTTTTTGCCATAGCTGTTTCTAAATATTCTTTAATCTGCCACACTCACGCCTCGATAGCGTGGGAGCTAGAATCCTGTGCAATGTCTGGGGACAACAGGAAGGAAATATGATCATGTCCGTTCTCCGCCGCTGGGCCCATGGGCTCGCCGCCGCCGCAATGTTTGCCACACTTGCTGCATGCGGAGGAGGTGGAGATAGCGGGAATGAACAACAAGCCGCCGTCGACATCGCTAAGCAAAAAGGCGATATTGTTGAAAGATCCCGGCGCGATCAGGCAGCAATTCTCAGACGTGAGCGCGAACGGCAAGCGGCAGCCGCCAACGCTGAATCCGACTTCACCTTTTTTCGCTACCGGATTGATGTTTCCGAAGAAACCCCGAAAGCCTGCCTCGTTTTCTCGTCAGCGCTCGATCCAGATGTTGACTACGCACCATTCGTCGAGTTCCGAGGAACCGAGCCACCTGCCATTGTTGTTGAAGGCCGAGAACTTTGTGTCGGCGGCTTGTCATTTGGTCAGACACGCACAGCAGTCCTGAAGTCCGGCCTGCCAGCTGATGATGGGCGCGCACTCGAAGCTGAAGAAGAAGTTTCGATCGATTTCGAAGATCGCCCGCCATATGTCGGTTTTAAAGGTTCCGGCGTTATTCTGCCGCGGCTTGAAGCAGATGGCCTTCCCATTGAGACAGTTAATGTTGATCAGGTGCGGGTGGAAGTTAGCCGCATCAATGATCGTGCCCTGTTCAAAAAACGTATCAGCCAAGGAGATACAGCCGCACAGGGCAGTTACTCTTATTCCTATGGCGACGATAACCCCAATGATGTTTCGACTGAAATCTGGTCAGGCGTTATGGACATCGATCGTATCCAAAATTCACCCATAGTAACGGTGTTTCCACTGGGGGATGTCATCGGTGAACTCGAACCTGGTGCTTACTATGTGAACGTCTCTGATGCGCGCGAGTTGAGTTCTCGTGATGGCCCCGCTGCAAGCGCCAATCGCTGGATCATGATGACGGATTTGGCACTGACCGCTTATCGCGGTGAGCACGGGCTCGACATCACACTCCGCAGCCTGTTGACTGGCCGGGCTTTGCCGAGCGCAAACGTACAACTGGTCGCAAGAAACAACGAAATACTTGCTGAAGGGCAGACTGACACCGAAGGACGGATCACATTCGATCGACCGATTATGTCGGGCACAGGCAACAGTGCACCCAAACTGGTCATGGCATATGGTGCAGATGGTGATCTCGGCATTCTCGATCTGACCCGCGCAGCGGTTGACTTGTCGTCTGAGGAAGTGGGTGGGCGGCGCACACCGGGTGACGTCGATGCCTATCTTTACACAGAACGCGGCATTTATCGTCCAGGCGAGACAGTGCATATTTCAGGGCTGCTCCGCGATGACTCTGCCAATGCTATCAAAGATCGCAGCGGTTCACTGATCATCTATCGCCCTAACGGACTTGAGGCAGCGAAAATTCGCTTCGATGACCCTAAGGGCAGCGCGATTGTGCAGGATTATGAGCTGTCCCGCTCAGCTGCGCGCGGAAACTGGCGCGCTGTTGTTGAGATTGATGGCGGCGGAATAGCCGGAACGGTGAATTGGTCCGTTGAGGATTTCGTTCCACAACGCATTCGCGTTGGTCTCGAAACGGAAGAAGACGTACCTATGCGCGCGCGCGAAATCCGCGATGTTGAGGTTGATGCGCAGTTCCTTTATGGCGCGCCCGGAGCAGGCCTGACAGTCAAATCGCAGGCACGCATCGAGGCAGCCCCCAATCCCTTTGAAGCCTTTGAAGGCTTTACGTTTGGCGAGCACAACTCAACGTTCCGCGAACGCATCATTGATCTGAAGGATGTAACAGCAGACGGATCGGGCAAAGCGATCGTTCCAATTGACGTCGGCAATTCAGGCTCTGATGCCGATCGCCCCCTTCGGGTAAACGCCGTTGTCAGCGTTTTGGAACCAGGCGGCCGAGCCGTTAGCGAAAGTGTTCGTATCCCTTATCGCCCGCGTGATTTGTATGTTGGCATCAAACCAACTTTTGAAGGTCGCCCTCAGGAAGGTGAAGCAGCAACGTTCGAAATCGCGGCTGTTGCGGCAGACGGAAAAGGCACCAGCGAACGTCTGAAATGGAAAGTTATAGAAATCGATTACCACTATGACTGGTATCGCTCAGGAGATCGCTGGAACTGGCGCAAATCACGGACCGTTCGCACACTTAATCAAGGCGTTGTTCGCACACCTAGCGGTGGCACATCAGAGATTAAAGTAGAAGGTCTTGGTTGGGGCGAACATCGCCTGACCATTGAAGCCGACGATGGCACAACTGCATCGCGTTCATTCTATGCCGGATGGGGCGGACGTGTTGGCCATGACGGTGTCGAGGCCCCTGACCGTGTTCAGGTGAATGCGCCTGCAGAGCCACCCCGCGCCGGGCGCAATGCAGAGATTGAGATCATCCCTCCTTATGATGGTGAAGCGCAGATCGTGGTTGCGACCGACCGAATTCTCTCGGTCCAAACCCGCACCGTAAGCGCCGATGGCGCGCGCGTGTCCCTGCCCGTCACTGATGAATGGGGAGAGGGCGCGTATGTCATGGTCAGTGTCTATTCTCCTCGCGATCCAATTCTAGCGGCAAAACCACGCCGGGCGGTGGGGGTCTCATATGTTGAGACGGACGTTTCAAAACGCACTTTCGATGTCACGATTGATACGCCAGATATTGTTCGCCCACGAACGGAACAGCTCATCACGGTCAATATCGAGAATGGTCCTCGTGAACCCGTATACATGACCGTTGCGGCGGTAGATGAAGGCATTCTGCAGCTGACGAAATTCCAGTCACCAGATGCTGCAAAGTACTTTTTTGGAAAAAAAGCGCTCGGTGTTGCTCTTTATGATGATTACGGGCGCCTGCTCGATCCGAACATGGGCGCGCCCGCGGAAGTGCGCACAGGCGGCGACCAGCTCGGCGGTGAAGGCCTTTCTGTCGTCCCCACCAAAACCGTTGCTCTGTTCGAGGGACTGGTAGATGTTGGCCGCGGCGGCAAGGGACAGGTACGATTTGACCTGCCCGACTTTAACGGCGAGTTGCGCATAATGGCTGTCGCCTGGTCGGAAACGGGGGTAGGCAGCGCATCGAAGCCAATGACTGTCCGCGACCCTGTACCCGCAGACCTTATCATGCCGCGCTTCCTTGCCCCGGGCGACGAGTCCTTCATTACTGCAAGCATTGATAATGTTGAGCTTGAGAGCGGTACATTTGATGCTGTGATCACCGGCGAAGGACCTGTCTCCGTAGCGGCCGGCAATATCTCCCGCACGCTTGAAAAAGGTGAGCGGGCGGACTCAGCCATCCGTGTGGAGTCGGCGGAAGAAGGTATCTCGCGTCTCCGGCTCAGCGTGGAAGGCCCGAACAACTACGCTGTCGATCATCAATATCAGATCCAGACCCGGTCCCCCTATCTGCCTCTGACCCGCGTTGAGAAACAGCTGATGGAGCCCGGTGACACCTATACCGTTAGCGCCGAAATGCTCGATGGCTTGGTAACTGGATCATCAAGCGTCGCGGTTAGTTACTCAACTTTACCCGTCGATCCATCCGCACTTTACGCTTCTCTTTCGCGCTATCCTTATGGATGCACAGAACAGACGGTAAGCGTTGCTATGCCATTGCTCTATTCTGAGCAGCTTATTGCCATGGGCGCTGAAGGAGATCGTCAGGATGGTGCACGCACCCGTGTGCAAGAAGCCGTCAATACAATCTTGAACCGCCAAAGCTCTGATGGCGCGTTTGGTCTTTGGCGAGAAGGCGATAGGTACGCTTCACCTTGGCTTGGCGCTTACACAACCGATTTTCTCGTTCGCGCCAAACAGCAAGGTTATGTTGTGCCGGATGAAGCGCTGAAGCGCGCCTATTCATCGCTTCGGAATATCACGTCCGGGGATGCGTGGCGGATATATGGCTATGACACCGATGTATGGGAAAGCCGCTGGCATTCAGATACGACAGAGAAGCTGCTTCAACGTTCCAGCCCCTTTGCGATGTATGTCCTCGCTAAATCAGGCGAAGCAGATATCGCGCGTCTTCGCTACATGCATGACCGCGAGCTAAGCTCGATCAGGTCACCGCTTGCCCGCGCGCAATTGGGCGCGGCGCTTGCTCAAATGGGTGACAGGTCGCGCGCTGTATCCGCCTTCAATGCGGCGGAAGAAGTGCTCGGCTACAAAAATGACGGCGACTATTATCAGACCCCCACGCGCGATGTTGCGGCTATTCTCGCCCTCGCCGCAGAAAGCAATATGAGTGAGCATGTGACGCGCTTGTCCGAAAAATTGGGAGAAGATGCACGCGATCCTGACCGCCTCACGACGCAGGAAAAAGCCTTTATGCTACTTGCCGCAAATGGCCTGACCGATGGCAATGAAGCAATTTCTCTCAAGGTAGACGGCATTGGCCGCGGTAATGATAATGAGCGCAGTTATTTACTGAGCGAAGATCAGGTGAGCTCCGGCGTGGAATTTACCCTCCGCGGAAACTCACCCGTATTCCGGACTGTCCTCGTCCGCGGCGCACCAAAAGATGCGCCGCCGCCCGTTTCCAACAAGTTGAGCGCGCGCAAGTCCATCCATACGCTGAACGGCGGCTCAGTTGACCTCGGCAATCTTGTTCAAGGTGAGCAATATGTTGTCGTGCTGCGCGTCACGCCTGAGGAGAATAGAACCAATCCGGTAATCGTGGCTGATCTATTGCCAGCTGGCTTTGAAATCGAGACCATCCTGAAGCCGCGCGACGCCCAGCGCAATCGCCGAGAGGATGGCGCATTCGCCTGGATTGGCAGCCTTACGTCTGGCCGCGTAACTGAAGCGCGCGATGATCAATTCATTGCCGCGATGGATCTGACAGACAGCCCGAAAACGCTCGCTTACGTTGTTAGAGCTGTTACGCCCGGTGAGTACGCGATCCCCGGTGTGCAGGCCGAAGACATGTACCGACCAGAGGTTAATGCACGCACGCGCGCGAGCCGTATTACAATCGCCCCTCGTTCGGGCGGTCCGGGCGGCGTGAAGTAATGATCTGGTTGAGACGCATCGCAGCTTCGGCGGCAATCCTTGTCGCCGGACTGTTTGCGCTTGATCTGACTTTCCCACCTCCTCTCGAGCGCGGAGCTGCCCTATCCGCGATGGTGACTGACCGAAATGGTAAGCCGCTGAGGGCATTCCCAACCGCAGAGGGCCGGTGGCGATTTCAGGCAAATCTTGATGATATTGATCCTGTGTTTATCGAGGCGTTGCTCGAAGTCGAAGATCAACGATTTTATCATCATGGTGGTGTCGATTTCGTTGGAGTCCTGAGGGCTGCGCGCTCAAACATCACCTCCGGCGAAATTGTCTCTGGTGCCTCAACTATTACGATGCAGACCGCGCGTTTGCTTGAGCCGCGTCCGAGAAACTTCCGATCTAAGTTCATCGAAATGCTTCGCGCCTGGCAAATCGAGCGGAGACTGTCCAAGCGGGAAATCCTTGAAATGTATCTCACACTCGCGCCCTATGGAGGGAATCTGGAAGGTATCCGGGCTGCGAGTTGGCGTTATTTTGGCCGCGAACCCGACCGGTTATCAGATGATCAGATTGCCTTGCTTATCGCGCTTCCTCAAAGTCCGGAAGTCCGCCGGCCTGACCGACGACCTGATGGCGCAATCGCTGGACGCGCGGTGATCGCTCACAAGCTACATCGCCATGGCTGGCTCAATGATCGCCGATTGGCGGAGACCCTCAGCGCCCCCCTTCCCGGCCGGCACGGTTTCCCGGATAAGGCCTGGCAAGTAAGTGCCAAAGCGCGCCGAGCGGCAAATGGCAAGGATGCTCAATCTTCAATCGACGCCTCTCTGCAAAACGATTTGCAATCGCTCGCAAAACGACACGCTGAAACACTCGGGCCCGATGTTCAAGTCTCAATAATGGTCGTTGACGTTCCAACGCGCGGGGTCCGCGCTGCAATTGGGTCGGCCGACCGAGACCGCGCAGGAGGATGGCTGGATCTAACAGCTCAAGCTCGTTCGCCAGGTTCGACGCTCAAACCATTCATCTACGCAATGGCCTTTGATGACGGTATCGCAGCCCCAAGCACAACCATCGCCGATCTGCCAAAACGCTTCTCCAACTACCGGCCGGAAAATTTCGACCGGTCCTTCAGAGGTGATGTGTCGATACGCGAGGCACTACAGCATTCGCTCAATGTCCCGGCCGTGCTGACACTTGATAAGGTTGGACCCGAGCGATTTGCAGCTCAGCTGGCATTATCAGGGGCTGCGCCGCGCATCTATGGTTCTGCAAAGAAGGAGCCAGGTCTCACACTTGCGCTGGGCGGGGCTGGCATGACTGCGCGTGAAATCGTCATGCTGTATGCTGCTCTTGCTGATGGTGGACGAGCGAAACCGCTTGTCTGGTTATCGGATGACGAAGATATAAACCTCAACCGCGCAGGTCGACGATTGGTTAGTCCGGACTCAGCGGGGAAAGTCCTCGAAATTCTGCGAAACGCTCCCACGCCAGAAGGACGAATACCAGGGCGCTTGACTGAAAACGCTCCGCAAATCGCGTTTAAGACAGGCACGTCCTACGGGTACAGAGACGCATGGGCGGCCGGCGTCGCGGGCGATCTGGCATTTGTCGTTTGGGTCGGCCGCGCAGACGGCACGCCGCGCCCTGGCAAAACAGGACGCAACACAGCACTTCCGATCCTATTTGAGATCGCCGACCGCGCAGCACTGCGTCTTGGTGGGCAGGACGGCGGCGGTGAACGGCTCGCATCGCCAGCGCGGGATCAAACAAGTTCATCTCTTTCAAAATTCGCAGAAGAAAGTCCGCCCCCTGAGATACTATTCCCGCCACTAGGCGCAGAGCTATGGGCCGGTGAAGTCAACGGCAAACCGGCCCGGCCATTTGTGTTTGCTGGCCGCGGAGATGGAAAACTCACTTGGTTTGTAGATGGAACACCCTGTGATTTGGATGATGAAGGCCAACCGGTCTGGCTTCCTGAACGCCCGGGCTTTTACAAAGTTAAAGCTTTCGACCAGTCCGGGCGATCCGCTCAGGTAAATGTGCGTGTCCTCGGCGCAGGTGGATGATTTGTAATCCCAGAACTAACACTCGTTTTACAACTTTCCGTAACAGACGCGTGAAGTCCCTTATGGGACGCCCTAATTTGCATATATAGTGAACAGGTATCCTCCACAGTTTCTGGATTAGTGTGAAATCCCCCATGAAGTTTTCTGTAAACGTATTCCTCTCCATCGCCGCAGCGCTTATCGCGGGCACGATCGCATTTTTATCAACGGCCAATGCCGAAGATACGATCCCGCTAGATGCAAAACCGACCCAAGTTGAAGAAGCTATTTTTGCTGGCGGCTGCTTTTGGTGTGTTGAGAGCGATTTCGATAAAGTCGACGGGGTGGTCGACACGATTTCAGGCTATACCGGCGGCTCAGTGCCCAATCCGACTTACAAGCAAGTTTCAAAAGAAAACACAGGCCACTACGAGGCAGTCAAAGTTATCTACGACCCAAGCGTCGTGTCGTACTCGGAACTCGTTGAGTATTTCTGGCGGCACGTCGATCCAACCGATGCGGGTGGTCAATTCTGCGATCGTGGCCATAGTTATAAGACAGCAATTTTTGCGAAACCAGGCGACGAGCGAGAAATCGCCGAAGCGTCAAAAGCAAATTTAGATGAGAGCGGTATTCTTGCCGATCCTGTCGTTACGCCAATTCTCGACGCCGATACTTTCTGGCCAGCGGAAGATTATCATCAAAATTATTATAAAGAAAATCCGGTCAGATACCGCATTTATCGTGGACGGTGCGGACGCGACAAGCGCGTACAAGAAGTCTGGGCAAAAGAGCTCGCTTCGAATTAGTCTTCCGTTTGATCGCGGTACAGATCTTCCCATTTCTGAGAGCGATCTTGTGGCTGAAAGCCTGAAGCACGGTAGAGCTTAAATCGGCGTTCCTTGTCGCCGCCAAGCGGTATGCTGCGGTAGCCGATCTCCTCAATCTGCTCAAAGTCACCTCTGATCCGAGGGCGGAACCGGCTCCGGATACTCGCGATCAGTACGACATCATCGGTCTCATCTGTGAGCAATTCCGTGTCGGCAAAGCTCTTAATGCCGCCATACCGCCGCCAGTTATAGATGGGAACGGGGAAGGTATCGCGGCCGTAATAATCGAGCCCATGCCACACTTCGCGCTCATCGACGAGAAGCGCTGTCGCGCCAATATCAGACGCCGCGCGCGCAAGTACATCGGTCGTCTCTTCCCAACCGCGCGTTCGCTTGAATGCATTTGCGAGCCCGAGCCGTTCGGAAACACCCACAGGGCCAACCGCAACGACGGTAAACAATGCGGCAATGGCGGCGTGAATGCCAATCGCCGCCCATAACAATCCGACGGGTTTGTAGTTCGCAAGCACGCCGGACACCAATATCGCTCCGCCGAGCGCCAACCCCAGAACCAACTTCACCCAAGGCGATACGCCCGGTACGGCAAACGCGATCATAAAAGTGATTGCAGCGATCACGAGCCACATCGATCGATTAGCCGCTGCGCGTGTCAGCCAAGCGGCAACCAGCACGCTGGCTGCAGGATACGCCGTCGCCGCCCAATTGGCGTGCGCGCGCGAGACGATTGATTGGACGAAGATGATGATAAGGACGGGCAAGATAAAGCAGAGCAGCCAGCGTTCTTTCTGGTACTGGGTTGCCCCTGCCTGACCGCGAAGGACAAACATACCAATTAGGAGCGTGAGAAAGCCGACCGGCCCAAAGACGCTCATTTGATTTGCGATGAAATCAATCGCATTTTCGAAATTGAACAGCTCAGCGCCAAGATTGGCATTATCTGCTGTATGCTTGACCGTCTGGAAGCCATTGTTTGCATTCCAGAGGATATGCGGACCAAAGATGCCAGTCGTAACTGCGAGCGCAATCACGCCATTGTTGGATATCATCGCCTTACGCGTTGGCGCATCGATCAGAATCGTGAGGACGATCCCCATCGCGAAATAAAGCATCGCATATTTCGATAGGAACCCAATACCAACGGCTGCGCCAAGACATATAGCATAGCGCCAGTCCCCACCCTCGCGAAGACTCCACAGCGCAAACAAACCAATCGCAAAGAAGGGTAACAACACCCCATCTGTCGAAATTATGCCTGACGAAAGAATCACGCCCGGCATAAGCGCATATCCCAGCGCTGCAAACATGCCGACTTGAGCCGAGAACATGTTACGCCCCAATAAAAACAGGAACGCCGCCGCAAGCGTATGAAAGAACGGAGATGCGATTCTAACGGCCCATTCACCATCCCCGAACAGCGCCGTCATGGTCCCAATTACCCAGGCGATCATCGGCGGCTTGGAGTAATATCCCCAATCAAAACTTTGGCCCCAACGCCAGTATTGGGCCTCATCCGGGCCAAGATTGAGCGGGGTCGCGAGCACGCCGAACACGCGCACGGCCAGCAAACCACCTAATACAGCAATCGTAATAAGGGTGTATTTTCTGCTGGTATGACTGAGATTGGTGCCCATCTTTAACCTCGTGGAAAGTGCACTCAAGCTAGGCCAGCGCGCGCAGGGAATAAAGCCCCTTGCTTTTGCGCTAGAATTCATGTTCTAGCGGCCAATCCACAACATATCCCTGCGGCTGGGGATCAGCCGAACCTGTTTGAGGGTCTACAGATTATGGATCACCTAACCACATGCCGGAGCGACGTCCCGGTAGAAGAGCAAATCGACGAACAGGGACCGGCCGCGCTGGTCCTAGGATCAGGCGCGGCAGACCAGAGCGATGAACGGCTAGATTTCTTTATTCATCGCGATGGCCAAACATATGCAGGTACGCATCTCATCATCGATTTGATCGATGCTGAGCGATTGGACGACCCAGAGCATATCGAGAACTCACTGATCGCTGCAGCTGAGTCGGCTGGCGCGACGGTTCTCAGCTCAGATTTCCACATCTTTACACCGAACAATGGTGTGTCCGGTGTGATCGTTTTGGCTGAGAGTCACATCTCAATTCATACTTGGCCGGAGCACCGCTTCGCTGCAGTGGATGTATTTATGTGCGGTGACGCTCAGCCCATGAAAACAATTCCGGCGTTAAAACAGGCGTTTAATCCGGAGCGCATTGGCCTGCAGGAAATCAAGCGCGGGCTTCAAGCATAGGCTGACGAACCGCCTGTCATGTATTCCCTTTCGGCAACGCGACACAATCGCTCGTGTTGCCGATAGAGCACATCGAACGCCGTCACATTTCCGTGAAATACTCGTCTTTCACATGTTACACCACGATAGTAGTTGCCGCCTCATTCGGGGCTAATCGCTTTTTCGGCGAATTGTTCAGTAGACCCCGACGTTCTTGCAGGGGATTTGCAAATCATGAACTTTAAGAAACTTGCCGGCGGCGTAGCGCTGTCAGCTATCGCATCCGCGGCGATCGTACAGCAGGCCGATGCTCAGGTAACAACATCTTCCATTCGAGGGAATGTAACAACTGAAACAGGCAGCCCTGTTTCAGGCGCAAGTGTTGTTATTACGCACACACCATCTGGCACCACGTCGATGGCAACAACCAATGCCAGCGGTACGTTCTCCGCACGCGGTCTGCGCGTTGGTGGACCTTACACAATCGCAGTTTCAGGCGGCGAATTTGCTCCGACTGAAATCAACGACATCTACATCGCGCTAGACAATACCTACAACGCTAACATCACCGTTCAGGGCGAACGCACGATGGATACAGTCGTTGTTTCAGGCACGCGCACACAATCTGGTTTTGCCAGCGATGGTTTGCAGACAACACTCGGCCTCGAAGCGCTTGGTGAATTGGCGTCGATCAACCGCGACATTACTGATGCCGCGCTTCTTGATCCGTTCGCAAGCGTCAACCAGCAGTCAGGTGGTTCGAAAGAACTTTCAATTGCTGGTGTGAACAACCGCTTTAACTCAGTTACTGTAGACGGTGTCGCACTTAACGACCGCTTCGGTCTTAATGCAAACGGTTTCCCAACTCAGCGCTCTCCAATCTCATTCGACGCGATTGAATCCATTACCGTTCTGTCAGCTCCAATGGATGTTGAATATAACGGCTTTACGGGTGGTACGACCAACGTTGTTACCAAATCGGGTACAAACGACTGGAGCGGTTCTGCTTATTACTACTTCTCCGACGATAGCCTAGCTGGCGACGAATCTGGTGACACAGATTTTGGCGACCAAGAATTTGAAGAAACAACATATGGTTTCACGCTTGGCGGACCGATCATCAAAGACAAGCTGTTCTTCTTCGCATCTTACGATCTCTACGAAGAAACTGCATTCGTAACGAATGCGCCTGGTCTGAACTCTGGTGAAAACATTACACAAGCCCAGGCCGACAATGTCGCTTCAATCATTCAAAACACTTGGGGTTTTGATATTGGCGGCTTCAGCACATCACCAGTGGAAGACGAGAAAATTCTCGCCAATATCGACTGGAACATCAACAACGATCACCGTGCAAAGTTCACCTACTTGAAAACCGATGGTGCTCAGATCCGTGAGCAGAACGGGAACAACTTCCTGACATCTGGAGATCGCCTCGGTGCATCTTCTGCTTGGTACAACCGCTCAGAAGAAGTTGAGAGCTACATTGGTCACCTGTTCTCAGACTGGACACCAAATTTCTCAACTCAGGTTAAGATTGCTTCAACAACACAAGCAACGGGTCAGGACTCACTGAACGGTGCGGAATTCCCATCATTTGGTATTCGTTTGAATGACGCGGACAACTTCCTCGACGCAGACGGTGACGAAGTCGATGCAAATGGCGATGATGCTTACTTGGTTATCGGCCCAGACCGTTTCCGCCACGGGAACGAACTCGATCAGGAATTCCTGACAATCAAATTGCTGGCAGAATACGTGACCGGCGATCACACTTGGAAGTTCGGTTTCGAGCGTGAAGAAGTTGATGTGAACAACCTTTTCGCTCAAAACTCAGAAGGTTCATATGTTTTTGATCCTGTTTTTGACGCCAACGGCGCACTCGTAACGCAGGGTATCACAAACTTGCAAAACGCAACCGCGCAGGGCCTCCTTTACGATAACGCCGTCACAAACGATGAAAATGATCTTCGTGCGATCTGGGGTTATGCAATCAATTCGTTCTACGTTCAGGACACTTGGGAGCCAACACCAACCGTCACGATTGATGCAGGCCTTCGCTATGACAGCTATTCCTCGGAAGGCTCTATTCGTGAAAACCAGAACTTCATCACACGTAACGGCTTTACGAATACAACTGACCTCGAAGGTCTCGACGTGTTGCTGCCTCGCTTGGCTGTGACTTGGGAAGCCACAGACGATCTGCTTGTTCGCGGCGGTATCGGGCGCTTCTCCGGCGGCGCACCAGGTGTTTGGATTTCGAACGGCTATTCAAATGACGGTGTTATCTCGGATGGCACGAGCGCATTTGGCACCGTTAATGTTCCTACAACGCCAGACGCTGCAACCGGCCAATTCATCCCGCAGGCACAGCTTGATGCGCTTGCGAATGAAGCACCCGACGGTTCCGTGAACGCACTTCGCCCAGACTTTGAAATCCCAACCGTTCTCAAAGTTAATCTCGGCGCGGCGTACAACATGGATGTGCCGTACCTTGGTGAAGACTGGACATTCTCTGCAGACGTCCTGTTCCAGGACTTCGAGAATGCAGTTTACTGGTACAATGGAAGCTGTGAGCGCCCAGTTGCACTCGCACCAGATGGCCAGCGCGGCATCTACGATTGTAGTTTCCCGGAAGACCTAATTGTAGGTAACACAAGCCAAGGCGGTGGTACCGTTTGGGCGATCTCTGCCGACAAGAATTGGGAAACCAATTGGGGCGACATGGACTTGTTCCTGAGCTACACCAATCAGGATATCGAAGACGTCGGCTACGGCACGTCGTCAACAGCAACGTCGAACTACTCAGACTCTGCGCGGCTTGACCTGCAAAACCCATCGACAGGAACGTCCAACTACGAAGTTGAACACCAGTTCCGCGTACGCTTCGCTTGGGAAAAAGAATTCTTCGATGGCTACGCATCCAAGGCTTCTCTTTTTGCAATCCGTCGCTCAGGTCAGCCATACAGCTACACCTTCAACGAGAACAACAATTGTGTGTTTGACGTAGGCGGTGGCCGCTGTGCGCGTGAGAGCCGTGTAGATGATGCAGGTCACCTGCTTTACGTTCCATCAGGCCCGAACGATCCACTCTTCTCAGCGGACTCATTTGGCGGAAATCAGGCTGAAATCGATCAGTTCTTCCAGTACATTCAGCAATCAGAGCTGAACCAGTACCGCGGCGGTGTTGCTGAACGAAATGGCGACCAGTCTCGTTGGTCAACGATCGTGAACATGCGCCTCCAACAGGAGCTACCGGGTGTTATGGAAGGCCATAAAGGCTTCCTGTTCCTGGATATCGAGAATGTTGGGAACTTGATCAACAGTGACTGGGGGCGTGTGACGCGGACACGTTATGAGTATGAGCGCTCACCCGTTTCTGCGCAAATCGTTGACGGACAGTATGTTTACGACAATCTGAACGTGACACCAGAAAATCTCGAGACTCTCACACAGGGCCTCTACCAGATCCAGCTTGGTGTGAAATACGAATTCTAGTTTAGTAGAGTACTGCAAATTCCAAGGGCGGCGAGCAGAATGCTTGCCGCCCTTTTTCTTTTGGGCGGTCCACTGTAAAGCGCCTCAAATGAACGCGACGTCGCACATTTACATCCCTCCTGAATGGGAGGTGCAATCGGCCGTCTGGGTGGGTTGGCCAACCTTGCCTGAAGAGTGGGGAGATGCGTTTCATCTTGCTCGGGGAGAGATCGCGCTCTTTGTTCATGCATTATCCGCCTTTGCACCCGTTCATATTGCTGCCGGTTCTGCAGAGGCAGCCGAAAGCGCTGAAACGCAGTGCGGCTCGATCGCCAAAATCCACCAAATCCCTCTCGGCGATATCTGGCTGCGGGACACAGGCCCAATCATCGCTAGCGTGAACAAATCGCCAGGCGCACTCACCTTCCGGTTCGATGGTTGGGGCGGAAAATTTGTCATGCCAGGAGACGCCGAGACAAGCGAGGCAATCGCTCACAAACTAAAATTGCCAATCTATTCAAATGATTTTGTTCTTGAAGGCGGCGCGATTGACGTTGATGGCGCAGGTAATCTCATAACGACCCGGCAATGCCTTCTGGATGGGATCCGCAATCCGAACTGGACAGAAGAGATCGCCGAACACGCATTGAAAAAGGCTTTAGGTGTTTCCAATATCATTTGGCTGAATCGCGGACTAATCAATGATCATACGGATGGTCACGTCGACAATCTGGCGCGTTTTGTGGAACCTGGCCATGTTATCTGCCAAACAGCCAGCGGCGAGGACGATCCAAATGCGGCTTTATTCACTGATATTGAGAGTGGCCTGCGAGCGTCCGGTTTGAAGGTGAGCACTGTGCCATCTCCCGGAAAAATTGCTCATGCCGGAACCATCGCACCTGCCAGTCATCTAAATTTCCTGATGACAAATGGCGCTGTCTTTGTGCCAATATTCGAGCCCGAATTTTCAAGTCACGCTATTGCGGCATTTGAAAACATACTTCCTGATCGGGAGATCATACCATTGAGCGCCAAAAACATCCTTTCAGGCGGCGGTGCTTTTCATTGTATGACACGCGAAGTTCCTCATGCGGCAGCGCTGGAGGCCGTCAGATGACACGCACAATCAGGCTCGCAATTGTACAAGCGGCATTTTCGGAAAATCCTCATCAGAACCATGAGAAGATAGAAGCGTTCACGCACAGTGCGGCGAAAGAAGGCGCAACCATTGTTCTGACGCCGGAGCTTTTTTCTGGCACATACTTTTGCAAAACGCAGGACGAGGCGAATTTCTCTCGCGCTTACCCATGGTCCGAACACCCGGCGGTTCTACACTTTCAACCCATTTGCAAAACGCTTGAAATCACCATGCCAATTTCGATTTTCGAAAAGCAGGGACCACACTATTTCAACTCGCTTGTCTGGATTGGCTCCAATGGCAAGCCGCTTGGACTATACCGCAAGTCTCATATTCCGGATGGTCCGGGATATCAGGAAAAATTTTACTTTAGGCCAGGCGACACTGGCTTTCAGGTGTTTGATGTTGGAGATGCTCGCATAGGAGCCGGAATATGCTGGGATCAGTGGTTCCCCGAATGCGCACGGTCGCTTTCGCTGGCTGGCGCGGAGTTACTGCTATATCCGACGGCGATTGGAGCCGAGCCACAAGATGCATCCCTCGATACCGCAGCGCGCTGGCGACGCGCAATGATTGGACATGCCGTCAGCAATGTCGTGCCAGTCGCCGCGGCGAACCGGGTGGGCACAGAGCAAGGCCAGAGCTTCTACGGCACAAGCTTCATCGCTGATCATACCGGAGAAATTCTTGCCGAACTCGATCGCAGCGAAGAAGGATACGCGCTCGCCGAATTTGATCTAGACGCCATCGCAACGGATCGCGCCGCTTGGGGGTTTTTCCGAGACCGGCGCGAAGATCTTTACTAACGCGCTCGCAATCAAAGTGTCGAAGTCAACACCGTTCGGGCCGCATCTGCGAGTAATGAAAACTTCGCGAATGACCAATCGCGCGCGGTATCGATCATACTGAGTTCTTCGCGGAAGGCGCTTACTTCGGCTTCTCGCTCGATTAACCACGCACTTGCCGCATGCCCGCCGGAAATATTTCTCGAGGTAGAAAGCGCTGAAATGGCGGCGCTTCGTTGGAGGTTAGTGAGCTCTGCAACTTGCCGTTTGGTTGCTCGCCGAGCCCAGTAATCCAACTGCCCCATACTCTCTTCTGCCGTTACGCAGAGACGGTCCAGCTGAAGCGTTTCTCCAAGTGTAAAAAACGCGGACGCTGCGTCTTGCACAGGCCGGTTCGCCTCTCGAGCAATCATCAAAATTTGCGGACCAAACGCCAGCGCCTGCAGTGACGCGACCCGTTTTGCAAGCTTTTCGGGTGCGCCGTGTTTCTCCAGCGTTTTTGCTCTAAGCAAGACGCGCCTTGCCAACCAGGGCTTTAGTGTTTTTGGGAGCGACGCAGTGAGCTCTGCAAAAGCTGGTTTGATCTCCTTGAGCTGTTCGGCAATTGGTCGCTCGTCACCAAGCGCCATGACCGTTCCTCGAGAGAGCGCATAGGTCAGATCATGACGCATTTCCAACTGGAGGTCGCTTGGCACATTGTTGTCCAGCGCAGTGATCTCATCGAGGATTTCAGCTGCATTCGTAGCCGATCTACAGATCTCAAACGCCCGCGTGATCGCAGCTCCTCCAGCGCCGCTAAACTCTCTGAGGCGCATCAAAAATGCCGGGCCGGCCGTATCGAGCAATCTGTTTGACAAAACAGTCGCAATGATTTCGCTGCGAAGACGGTGGGTCTCCTGCGCACCTTCGAATTTTCGAATAGCCTCAGGAAAGTAGTCCCGAAGCGTTGCCTGGAAGTGAGGGTCGTTGGGCAAATCGCTTGCGACGATCTCATCGAACAACACAATTTTTGACCAAGCCAGCAAGACCGACATTTCTGGCCGTGTAAGAGGCATCCCGAGCGATGCACGATCACGCATAACTTCACTTGACGGCAATCCTTCAACCTCGCGGTCAAGCACGCCCTCGCCTTCAAGCCAGGTCATCAGCCTTTCATGCGACTCATGGTCTTCAACACCAAGGGATTCCGCGAGCGAAAGTGCTCCCGTTTGATCGTAATTGTGACGCAGCACGTGAATGGCCACGTCTTCAGTCATTGACGCCAGCAATTCATTTCGATCCTCGGCTTTCAGATCGCCGCGGCGTATGGCTTCAGCGCAAAGGATCTTAATATTCACTTCATGGTCAGAACTGTCGACACCCGCTGAATTATCGATGGCATCGGTATTTATTCGGCCACCTTTTTGCGCAAACTCAATCCGGCCAGCTTGGGTAACGCCGAGATTTGCACCTTCACCAATGACCTTTGCCTGCAGGTGTCGTCCATCCACGCGCAAGGAATCATTCGCACGGTCGCCGACTTGTGAGTGCGTTTCGTGCTCTGCTTTGATGTAGGTCCCGATCCCGCCGAACCAGAGCAGTTCACATTCTGTTTTCAACAACGCATTTATGAGCTCATCTGGCGTCAGCGCTTTCTCGTTAACGCCCGTAAGTGCTTTGATCTCTTTTGTGAGCTCGATCGATTTCGCTGATCGGCTAAACACACCACCGCCAGCAGAAATCAAATTGGGATTATAGTCTTCCCAGCTAGAACGAGGAAGCTCAAACATCCGGTTCCGTTCTTTCCAAGCCGCTTCAGTATCTTCCGGGTTCGGATCAATAAAGATGTGCAGATGATTAAACGCGGCCTGCAACTTAATTTGACGAGACAACAGCATACCATTGCCAAACACATCGCCGGACATATCCCCAACACCGATTACGGTGAACGGCTCAGATTGAATATCTTTTCCTATTTCCCTGAAATGGCGTTTGACCGCTTCCCACCCGCCGCGAGCGGTGATCCCCATCTTCTTGTGATCGTACCCTGCTGAGCCACCGGATGCAAAGGCGTCACCCAGCCAGAAGTCATGCGCAACACTGATCTCATTTGCTATATCAGAAAACGTCGCAGTTCCTTTGTCAGCCGCGACAACGAGATATGGGTCTTCGCCATCCCAGATGACTGTTTCCTCAGGGTGCTGAATATCAGTGCCGACGATATTATCAGTTATAGACAATAGCGCGGTGATGAATTCCCTGTAGGCCAGAATGCCCGCCTGAATAAATTCATCTCGTCCGCCGCCGCTCGGCAACTGTTTCGGAAAGAACCCGCCCTTGGATCCGACAGGAACAATCACAGCATTCTTGACTTGCTGGGCTTTGACGAGACCGAGAACTTCTGTGCGGAAGTCATAGCGCCGGTCTGACCACCTGAGACCGCCGCGTGCAATTCGTCCAAACCGGCAATGGACACCGTCCACTCTTGGGCTTGATGTAAAAATCTCACGGAAGGGTTTTGGCGCTGGCAGGTGTTCGAGCTTCTCGCTTGCTATTTTGATCGCGATGAATCCTGATGGCGCGGTTTTAGGTGTGTGTGTGTGATAGTAGTTTGTGCGCTGCACCGCATTGATCAGGTCGGTTAGCCGTTGCAACACCCGATCTTCATCTAGGGACGCAACGCTGTTCAGCGCCTCGATAATTTCCGCCTTTAATGCCCGCGCGTTTTGTTTGCGTTCGTCCAAAGTTAATTTGGCACTAGGATCAAATCGCGCCGCAAACAAATTCAACAGCAAGCGAGCAATTTCCGGATGATTGATCAGCGCGCTGATCTGCACCGGCTTTGCGGGATCCATTCCAGTTTGTGACCGATATGCACAAAGTGTCCGAAGCAACGCCGCTTCGCGCCAATTTGCGCCCGAAGTAAAGATTAGTTGATTGAAGCCATCATTTTCAGCTTCATCGGTCCACACCGCGACAAAAGCATCCGCAAATACTTGCCCAATCTGATCAATATCTATGGGTGTGCCATCCGATGATCGCATTGACAGATCATGAACCCAGTACGTTTTTGGCGCGTCAGGAACTGGCTTTCTATCTGGCTCGATCGGGTAACCTGTTTCGAAGGCAACAAACAGCCCCATATTCTCAAAGACAGGTACGCAAGCTGATAGGGGTATCGATTTTCCGCGCGCATAGATCTTTGCGCGAATTTTATCGGCGTCATCTCCTGGCATGCGATAAGCGCGCATTCGGATTAGATTGTCTTTGTGCAGCGACGCCATCTCTGAGACGTCACGTAAGGCTTCCTCTGGGGTGAACGCCTCTCTGTAGGCGGCATTAAAAGCGCCTCGAAAACACTGTGCGCCATAAAGCAAATCACCTTCAAAGTCGGACGCGATAACGGCCGCACGGAAGGCGTCTTCCCACGTGCGTGCGAGGTCAACGATTTCGCCTTCAATTGCTTGATAATCGAGTTCGCCTGCGCCCTCCCCCGGCACCAAGACAAAATACACCTGGATCATCAATCCTTCGCTGAAACGTGGCTGGAACCGGAGCATTCGCCCATCGCAGGCACGCTCCAGAACGTCTGTGATTTTCTCACGCAGCGATGTGTCATAAGCGTCGCGCGGTATATATGCCAACGCATAGAAATACCGATCAAATCGATCTCGTCTCAGAAATACGCGCGTTCGAGGACGCCCCACAAGCGCGAGCGCTCCCCGCGCCATCGGTAGCAATTCCTCTGCCGAAACCTGAAATAATTCATCACGCGGCCAAGTCTCTAATATGTGAGACAACGCTTTAGCGCTGTGTCGACTTTCTCCGCCGCCCGCCGCTTCGAGTACTTCCGCAAACCTTTGGCGCACGACAGGAATTGTGCGAACGGGCTCGTCATACGCCTCGGCAGTAAACAAGCCCACAAAACGGGTTTCCCCAATCACCTGACCCTCTGCATCATAATGCTTCACACCGATATAGTCCGCATTTACCCTGCGATGGACGCGGCTTATCATCGTCGACTTGGCGATTATGAGAGGGTCTGGTTCCTGTAAATACTGCGCAGCAGAAGATGTGATCACACATGGCTCGCTATCGCGGCTGAGCACATTACTTGTCAGGTCTCGAAGAACGCCAAGACTACTTCCCTCAACGATATCGGGTTCCTCGCGGAGCAAAGCACCAGCATCATCAATGAGGAATGTATAAGTCCTCGCACCAAGGAATACGAAGTGTTCTTCCGCCAGCCAATTCAGAAAGGCAATTGCTTCAGATTGCGTTTCGGCGGGTAAATGCGAAAGACCGCTGATCTGCCCGATCTCTTCACGCATAAGCGCTCTCATAGCGTCGTAATCGTCGACCGATGCGGCGACATCTTCAAACGTCCTTCGTGCACCGAGAGCAATTGCTGCGCCTTCATGTTCATCCAACTCCGGTAGATGGACCTGGATGATAGATCTTCGCTCCCCGTCATCTCGCGAAACAATGGGATGAAGCAGCGCGCGGATGTTCAGCGATTGCGCCGCGCATTCTGCGAGAATGCTATCGACCAAGAATGGCATGTCTCGGGACGTTGCCTCAAGAACACTTCCGCTTGCGGTTCGCCTGACACGCACAGCAGACTCGCCAGATGCAATGCTCTGCGCCCAATCCCATAGACTTTCGCCCAGAGATTCTATTTCGGCCTGTAATTCGTCCGTAAGCGCCTCGCCGGCAGCTTGCGCGTTTAATTGCGCAAAGAAATTTGCCGCACGCGATACCAGTTGTTCCGCAGGACCCGCCATTGGCGCTCTCCGATTCTCTTGTCTGAGGAGAAATCTAAACTGTTGCCATCACCGCTACAACTCATTGAGCGTAAGACTTCCCCCAAATTCGTGTAAATCACTATCTGCTGAAACCAACGACCCCGGTGAACGGGGACATGTTCACCGGGGTCTAGAGGCCATTTCCGCAGGCTGGGTGGGGGGACGCACGCGGAGGGCCCCATTCAATTATCTGGAATTAACTTGTTCGGCGAGTATGTAAGCGCCCCCTCTTTAATTTTAATCCTGAAATACCAGCGGTCCTTCGAATCTAATGTATTGTTAACAATTCATACATTGCTGTCCATTACTTCTGACACCTCGTCAGCTTTCTTAGCATTTTCAAGCTCTTGAAGCTCCTTGCTTGCTTCAGGATCCCCATTCTGCGACAGAAGGATCGCCAGCCAGCGCGTGGAGGGATGCTGAGCAAAGCCATTCATCATTATAACCGTGAGTGGTGCAGACAAGAACATTCCTGTAATTCCCCAGATCTCCCCCCAGATCGCGAGTGCGAGCAGAACAACAAGTGCGGACAGGTTTAGACTGTCGCCCATCATGCGGGGTTGAAGGAAATTCCCGATGGTAAACTGCCAGAAACTCACCGCTGTAAATACTATTGCCGCGTTAATGTAGGAATTTTCGGGCAGCCAAGCCGGCCATGACGCGTCGCCTTGGGCAAGCGCAAAAAGGAGCGGGATAAAAGCCGCCACGATGGAGCCGATGGTTGGGATATAATTCAAAACAAAAATCAGCCCCGAGAGGAATAATGCGTTTTGCACGCCGAGAACTGTCAGCGTCACATAGGTTAGAAGCGTAATCAGCGTCGAAATAACTGTCTGCGTCCAGAGATACGCCTCGATGCCGCGGCGAGAATCATCGCCCATTTCGCGAATTTTGTCTCTGTTCTCCGAGCCTCGAAATATCTGATCGAATTTTGTCGTCCAAGTCGGATGAGCAACATAGAGAAAAGCGGTATAAATCAGCACGAGGAAGAAGCTCTCACTAAGCGTTCCGGCAGCGCCGCGCATCAGTGAGCCAAGCTGTTGCCCCGCATCACCCTGCAACAAGCCCATCACAGTCGGCGTTTTTTGCATCCCGAAGAGCCCGCCAATCTCAGCGCTCAGAGCATTGAGACGCCGTTCATAAACATCTGCCTGATCTGCAAATTGCAGGATCCCTCGCACCATGAGGAAAATGAACAGGGAAAAAAGCGCGGCAATAAGAAGAACCGCAATCGCGCGTGACATACCGCGCTTTAGCGTCTCCGATCGCTCGTCAATTTCCTGCGCCAGGCCTTCTATTACAAAGAAGACGAAAACGGCTAAAGCGAAAGGAGCAAGGACATTTTCCCCCAACTTCAACAAGACAATGATCACGCCGGTTGCGATAATCCAGATCCCGGTTTTCGTTGCCGTATCCAATACCTCACCCCCTCAATAGAGTCGCATCCGGCCAACCGTGACGAGGGTCCCCATTGGCGTCAAGAGCTGCTCAGTTTCCAGCTGAATTTTCGCGTCCCCAGGCAACGAGATCAGCACAGAAAAATTCAGGTTGCTCCATGGCAGCAAAATGCCCACCTTTGTCAAAGTCACTCCAACGTGTGAGATTATAGGCGCGATCCACCCAGCTACGCGGGGGCGGCGTGTAGAGCGCTTCCTTCTTAAAGTTTGCAAAAGCCGTGGGAGTCTCGCAGCGTGCATTCGCAGGCAGCGCATTCCCACCTTCATCGAATAAGGCATTGTAATACCAGACGGATGTCGCAAACGCATCATTGACGAGATAGATCATCAAATTCGTAATCAAAGCATCTTTGGTATAAGTCGTAAGCAAATCCCCATCTTCCCCAAGATCAGACCATGCATGGAATTTCTCCAGAATCCATGCGGCTTGACCCATCGGTGAATCCATCATTCCGATTGCGAGCGTTTGCGGCTTGGTCGCTTGTTGCTGAAAATACGATCCCCCAAGCGCCATTTTCGCCTGTGTATCGGTCAACCATCTGATCTCATCATCAGATTGCGGCGTGGCTGGTGTTGGGCGCAGCCCGATCATATTCAAGTGAATGGCACGGCATCCACCCTTCCCACTTCCATGATTAACCCCCAGCCAACTCGTGACAACCGACCCCCAGTCACCGCCCTGAGCCAAGTATGTTTCGTACCCAAGTACCTCCACCATGAGCTTGTCCCAGAGTGCGGCAGTCGCTTTCTGGCCGAGCGGTTTTGCTGGTTTTTGGCTCCAGCCATAACCCGGCAATGACGGGATTATGAGATCAAACGCGTCAGTTGCGTTTCCGCCGTGACGAGAGGGATAGGCGAGCCGGTCAATACACTCCCAAAATTCAAACACCGATCCCGGCCAACCGTGGGAGATTAACAGTGGGCGCTTGCCCTCAGCTTCGCCAACCACGTGCACAAAATGGATATCCAGATCGTCCACGCTTGCTTTGAAATGCGGATAGCGATTGAGCTGATCCTCAGCGGCGCGCCAATCATATTCCATGAGCCAGTAATCGACGATTTCTTTCAAGACTTCAGTCTTCATCCCGTACTGCCAATCATCGTCGGACGGCGCTGGAAACCAACGATATTCGGCGAGCCGTTTGTGTATGTGATCAAGTTTGTCCTGATTGACAGCGATGCGGAAGGAAGAAGGTGACGACATACCCGTTTCTTATTTGCGAAACGGCAAGCTGACCAGTCTCCAAATAAGCCATATGGGCATGACCACAGTCGCTCCCGTTACGGCAGGCTTCCAGAAGTTGACCGCCGCCCAACCTGCTGCGGCCCAGGCCTGTTTCGCAATATTCCAGCTCGCCGCTGCAACATCGACTTGTGGATCACGGGGGTCAAACTGCGAAGCGAGGACGATAAATCCAACAAAGATACAAATAATGACGAGCTTGATTGCACCCCACACCTTTATTCCGAAAAGGCGCATCAGTATCGACCGCTTGCCATCGCTTTTCGACGGCGTGTTGGTTTGAGCTGCAGGCGTTTCTGTCATGCAGGGGTTTTAACCCGCAATGCGCTTCAAAGAAATACGCAGCCGTCAGCCCGTCTGCTTTTGTACAATCACCTGATGCGGATAAGGAATTGTGATCCCCGCCTGATCGAGTAATTTTTTTCCATTGCTGGTGAAGTCAAATTTCACATCCCAATAGTCCACCGAATTTACCCAAGCACGAAGTGTTATGTCGACAGAGCTCGCCCCAAGCATGGTAACTTTGACAAAGGTCTCTGGATAGCTGAGCACGCGCTCGTCGGCGTCCACCATTCGGCGAATGAGTTGAACCGCATTGTCCATATCATCATCGTAGTCGATGCTGAATACGAGATCGACGCGGCGCTTTTCGTAGCCTGAGTAATTCGTAATCACGCCAGAAATTGCCTGACTGTTTGGCACCAAAATCTTCACATTATCAGGCGTTGCGAGAACGGTTTGGAACAGGTTTATATCTTTGACAGTGCCAGCGGCTCCAGCGGCTTCAACATAGTCACCGAGCTTGTACGGGCGAAACAACATTATCATGACACCGCTCGCAATGTTGCCGAGAGCGCCTTGCATTGAAAGCCCGATAGCAAGTGTAAGCGCACCCAGTATTGCAACAAAGCTGGTGGCCTGAACGCCAAATATCTGCAGAACGGCAATAAAGACTGCAGCTGTAATGAACCAGCGCACAAGAGACGCGAAGAAATTGCCAAGCGTGTCGTCGATTTCTTCATTTCTTAATGCAAGTTTTCGGACAAGTCCTGAAAGCCATTTGGCGACGCGCAAGCCGATAATCAAAACGACAAGCGCTCCGAGCGCCTTCGTTCCAAATCCTATGATCGTACTACCGTAAGTTTCCCACAACTCAGTGGGCGATAAATTCTCTGGCATGATGCTTTCCTGGTCTCTAAGCGGCCGCGCCGCGCGCACCTTTTACTAAGCGCCGATAGAGGATCAAGCCACCTAGAAAAATAGCCATATATCCAAGCAGCGGCATATCGAGCCGAAGGAGATTATTAGCTGCGATACCGGCAATCCCCCATCCAAGCCCTACGAAAAACCAAAGTGAGCGGCTGACCCACCGCGTAAATGCAAATGCCATCAACGCAGCGCAGCCAAAGGTAAGCCAGAGATATCGCCAGACATAATCGCTGGCATGGTGCCCAAGTAACTCGCGGATAGCATCTGGAATGGAAATCGAAACCGCTGTGGTAATCCAGCCTGAGAGCAGACCTGTCACCGCGCAAATCAATAGACGCGGCAAGGTCCCATCGAATCCTCCGAGCAAATCGAGCCGGCGCGAAGCTTCCCAAGCTGCTGCCATCACTGGAAATAGCAGTATGAGATCGAGCCACAGGGAACCGATGAATTGCGCACTAAGCATCCAGACGATGTTCAGCGCCCCCGCGGCGGCCAAGGGTAACGCAACCGTATCATCTGCAAAAGACTTTCTCTGGAACGCCGTCAGCGCGTGCACAAGGTATCCCATGAAGATCAAATTCCAGATAATCAGAAAGAATAGACCAAGCGGCAGTTCAGGAGGGATTCCACCCGTGACCGCCCTGACCTCCAGGCCCTGGCCAAGCCCAAGCGCGCGCGGCAGCCCGGCAGCCGCAAACTGCCCGATTGCGATCAAAACTAAAAATAACTTCATGGTTGCTATAAATGACGCGCTCGTTCCCGGTGTCCAGTCAAACCAATGTGACATCCCTCGTTAGACCATCCATCAGCTGGCAGGCCAAATCATAAGGCTTTGTAAACCATACTGACCGCAAGTTCCGGCCTCCAAACACCCATGTTCGAAAGTGTAAATCTTCTATGTCAGCAGCTCCGGTCATCTCCCACTCAAATTCCATCGCAACTCCAATTTCGCGCCTGATAGCTGCCGAACTGGGCGTGCGCGAGGCGCAGGTCGCCGCGACAACTGAATTGATTGATGAAGGTGCCACAATCCCATTTATCGCCCGCTACCGAAAAGAGCGAACGGGCGGCTTGGATGACACCCAGCTCCGCAAGCTTGCAGAGCGTTACACATATCTGACCGAGCTCGACACCCGCAAACAAGCTGTCTTGAAGTCAATTTCCGAGCAAGGAAAACTCTCACCCAAATTGGAAGCTGAAATAGCTGCAGCAATGACAAAGGTTGAACTGGAAGATCTCTATCGCCCGTTCAAACGGAAACGCAGAACAAAGGCGACCGTCGCAAAGGAGCAAGGTCTCGAACCGCTTGCGGAAAAATTGCTCGCGCGCAGCGCCGATCCGGCTGAAATCGCAAAATCATTCGTCGACAAAAAGAAAGGTGTTGAAGATGTCCAAGCGGCTCTCAGCGGCGCACAGGACATTATCATAGAGCGCATGGCCGAAGCGCCGAAAATTGTCGCGCCTGTCCGTGAGATGGTCTGGACATCGGGAGAACTCGGCGCAAAGCTGGTAAAAGGAAAAGACGCCGAGGCTGCAAAATACCGCGACTATGTGGACTTTTCAGAGCCGCTGGAAAAAATGCCCTCGCACCGTGCGCTCGCAATGCTGCGAGGTGAGAAAGAAGGCATCTTGAAAGTTGGCGTGGATTTGCCGGAGCAGCGCGCGAATACGCCGCGCCAGGCGATTCATAAAATCTGCCAGGCATTCGGGATAGCAAACAATGGTACGTCTGCGGATAAGTGGTTGATTGAGACCGCGGAAAAAGCCTGGTCATCAAAGCTTAGAAAATCGAGCGCAACGGATTCGATTGCGCGATTGAAAAAGCAAGCCGACGATGAAGCGATCAAGATCTTTGCGCAAAATCTACACGATTTGTTGCTCGCCGCGCCAGCCGGGCAAAAAACCGTGATGGGCATTGACCCCGGCATTCGCACCGGCTGCAAAGTGGCCATCGTCGATCCGACTGGAAAACTACTCGAAACAAAAACCATTTATCCCCATGAGCCCCGCAAGGATTGGAACGGCTCGCTGGCTACGCTTGCCTCGCTCGCCGCAAAGCACGGCGTCGACCTTGTTAGCATCGGGAACGGAACCGCTAGCCGCGAGACCGATAAACTCGTATCGGACCTCTGCAAGAAAATGCCTGATCTTAAGCTGACGAGCATCATTGTTTCTGAAGCTGGCGCATCTGTATATTCAGCCTCGGAACTGGCGGCTGATGAGTTTCCTGACCTAGATGTAAGCCTTCGCGGTGCCGTTTCGATTGCGCGCCGACTGCAAGACCCACTCGCTGAACTCGTCAAAATCGAAGCGAAAGCAATCGGCGTTGGACAATACCAGCACGATGTTGATCAGACTGCCCTATCAAATTCTCTCGACGGTGTTGTGGAGGATTGCGTGAACGCGGTTGGCGTTGACGTAAACACGGCGTCTGCGCCTTTGCTGGCGCGCGTTGCTGGACTGAACAAAACTCTGGCGCAGAACATTGTAGCGTTTCGAGATGAAAACGGCCGTTTCGACTCACGCGCAAGATTGAAGAAAGTCCCGCGTATGGGCGCAAAAAGCTTCGAACAGTCTGCGGGTTTTCTGAGGATCATAGACGGAAAGAACCCACTTGATAGCTCAGCTGTTCACCCAGAGGCTTACCCAGTCGTTCAGAAAATTGCCAAATCCACGGGCCGAACCGTAAAATCTCTGATTGGCGACAAGACATTCCTGTCTTCGCTCAACCCCAAAGACTTTGCCGATGAGACATTCGGTGTCCCAACGATCACCGATATTCTGAAAGAGCTCGAAAAACCGGGCCGTGATCCGCGGCCTGAGTTTAAGACCGCCGCCTTCAAGGACGGCGTGAACGACATAACCGATCTAAAGCCCGGCATGCGGCTCGAAGGCGTTGTTACGAACATCACCGCATTTGGTGCGTTTGTGGATATTGGTGTTCACCAAGACGGCCTCGTGCACATTTCGCAGCTTTCAGACACGTTCATCAACGATCCGAGAGATGTAGTGAAAACGGGCGACGTGGTGAATGTCTGCGTGACTGAGATTGACGTCGATCGCAAACGCATCGGCCTAAGCATGAAATCTGCGCCAGAAATCAGCGGGTCGCCTTCGATTCAGTCCTCAGCTTCAAAACCGCAACAGCGAAAGTCGGGGAAAAAACCCCAGCGCGCGACTCCGGACAGCAACCCGTTTTCTGTTCTTGCCAAGCTAAAGAAATAGCGGAATCGAGACAATTTATGCGAATTTTCAGGTTTCGGTCATGCGACCGAACCTGCTAATACCTTCATCAAAATTACTTTGAGATGACAGAAAGACCTCACATATGATCCCTCGTTCACGCGCAATTCCCAAGAATTGGTCGACATTCAATTTCGGAAGCGCTTTTTCGGCATTCGGCTATCCAGCCCTTGGCATTGCTCTGCTCATCACCTTGCTGGTTTTGGGATTGGCGCTGGATGGATTGACGGTGAAGCTTTGGTATCTCTGGGTCGGACTGGGCGCGATGGCGCTGACCATTTTCTTGTGTAATGCTGGTATCGGCCCAATGCATCGAATTATTCAACACAGAGCTGGCGAGTTCAAAGCGCCTGCATCCTTCATCGTTGTCATGAACTGCGTCCTCGCCATGCAAGGCAGGCTAAAGGACTGGGTGAACTACCATTCCCAGCATCACAGATTTTCGGACCAGCCCGGTGACCCGCACAATCCGTTTGAGTCTAAGCGGTGGGCGTGGGTCGGATGGATTCTGTTTCGCGATCGCAGGGACATGGATCGTCCAATGGCGACATGGCTGAAGAAAAACCGCATCGTTCGCTTCATTGATACGCGCTATAATCTCTTCACGGTTATCGTTCACATGGTCGTTCCGGGTCTGATCTATTTGATTGTTGCGCTATCAGGTGGATCGCTGATGTTGACAGCGATCATTCATGGCTTTGTTGTACTTGGCCGTGCGATCCAATTTCACGCCACCACGCTGGGCATTAATGTGTTCGGGCATCTAAAGACCCCTCTATGGTTCGACTATGTGCTGGCAATTCTAACGGGCGGCGAGGCCTTTCATGATCATCACCATGACGAACCTGCGAGCGCCTTGCATCTGCCTCGTAAGGGTATCTGGAACCGGATCGTGGACTATAACGGCACGATCATTCTGGCGTTTGAAAAGATCGGCTGGGTCAAAAACGTAAAGATTGCTCCGCAGTTTGCTTAACGTAGTGACCGCTCACGATACTCGAAGCGACTGAATTTTCGGCAAATATTTGCAGAATGGTCAGGAATGTGCGCCAATATGGGCCACGATGAAAACGCGCGATCGCATCCTGAACACCAGCCTTGATCTCTTCAACCGCGAAGGCGAAGCCTCACAAACCGCAGTTGATATCGCCAATGCTGTCGAGCTCTCACCCGGCAATCTTTATTACCACTTTAAAGGTAAAGACGCGATCATTCGGGCACTTTTCGATCAATTCGAAGAAGAAATGCAGATCATCTTGCGCGGATCGCGCGGCACTGTTGCTTCGATGGAAGACAATTGGGTCTATATCTATATTATTCTAGAAGAAATTTACGACTTTCGCTTTTTTTATCGAAACATCGCCGAGCTGCTCTCAAGGTATCCAGATCTTGCCGTCCGCTTTCGCGCGCTGTTGAAAGAAAAAGAAACCGCAATGGAAGGTGTGCTCGCCGAGCTCGAAACATCAGGCGATCTCCGACTAGATCCACGCTTGCGGTCTGTCATCTCTGAACAGATTATTGCAACGCTTACACTATGGCTGACGCAAGAGGCGATCCGCGGTGACACGTCCCATGCGGGAGACTTAATCCATCGCACAGTTTATCAAATCATGTGTCTGGTCGTTCCACATATGGGTATCCGCGGCATCGACTTGATGGATCAGATGACGCAGTTCTACGAAGCCAAAGTCGCAACCAGATAGCACAAAAAAGCGAAGCCCTGAATGGACTTCGCTTCAAGTGACGAGCCCCGCGAATAGGGGGAGGAAGTGCGAGGCTCGGTAATCTACTAATTTCGTATCAGCTTAAGCTGTCGCTTTTTTCGCTGCAGGCTTTTTTGCTGCCGTGCGCTTTGCAACTGTTTTCTTAGCAGCTGTCTTTTTTGCAGCAGTTTTCTTCGCAACCGTTTTCTTGGTTGTCGCTTTACGCTTTGCAGCAGCTTTCTTTGCAGGCTTGGCTTTTGCTTTACCCTCTGCAACAGCGATCTCTTCAGACAAACGAGACAGGCGAGCTTTCAGAGATTTCAGGTCTGATTTCGCTTTCGCCGTTTTCTTCACGCTCATTTGTGCAATTTCGTCTTCGAGGCGATCAATCTTTGAGTGCAACTCAGACGTTGCGTCGCCAACACGCGGCAGACCTAGAAGCGAGCGCATGCGCTCCATACGCAACTCAAGCCGCTCAGTTGCTTTCTCCTGAAAGTCGCTAACAACTTCTGCAGCTTTAGAAACAGTATCAGTTGCTCGTGAAAGTGTCTCATTCTTGGAGAGGCGTGTTTTCATCTCGGTTTCGATTTTGGCACCGCGCTTTACGAGGTCGTCAAACATCTCTGTTGATCCTTCGGCAACTTTTGCAGCGCCCTGAGCAGCACCTTCAAATGCGCGGCCATACGCGCCAACGCCGGCAAGCCAGATCTTGTACGCGACGTCGCGTGTCTGGGCTTCGAGATCAGCGAAGTTTGTCTTTGTCGTTTTCTTGTTAGCCATGAGTCCGGCACTCCAATGTGTTTATTCGATGATCACGGTCATATTTGAAAAGTCTAGAAAACGCATACTAGACGCGCGAACGGGTCAAATTTACGTGTGCACACTAGGCATGCGAGCAAAGCTCTTTATGTTCACCCACCATGGATGGAACAGATCTACCTCTCGAGACATTTAGCGACCCCCTTGTTACAGCGAAGGGTGAGCCTCGCGCCCATGTCGCTTGGACAGGCTTGAAGACGCTGTGGCTGAACACGGGTACGCTTTGCAATATTGAATGCGCGAATTGCTATATCGAAAGTTCACCACGTAATGATCGCCTGGTTTATTTAACCAAGGCCGATGTCGATCCATACCTTGATGAAATAGATGCATTAAGCGAAGGCTCCAAAGAGATCGGCATTACAGGCGGTGAGCCGTTTATGGCCCCAGAGATCTTGGCAATCATGGAGAGCGTTCTCGAGCGCGGGCATTCACTGTTGGTGCTAACCAATGCAATGAAACCCATGATGCGCCGCCGCGTGCAGTCTGGCTTACTCGACCTAAATAAACGCTTCGGCGAACAAATCACGCTACGGGTAAGCCTCGACCACCATTCAAGAGACTTACACGACGCGGAACGTGGTCAGGGAAGCTTTGATGAGGCTTTAGCGGGTTTATCATGGTTTGCTGAACATGACTTCACAGTCGCGATTGCAGGACGGCAAATCCTCACTGAGAACGACACTGAGTCTCGCAAGGCCTACGGCGCACTCGCCGCTCGGCTTGGCCTGCTGCTCGATCCTTCTGATCCGAAACAACTGGTTTTGTTTCCGGAAATGATTCCGAACGATCACCCGCCAGAGATCACAACCGAATGTTGGCGTATACTGAACAAAAGCCCGGCTGATATAATGTGCGCAGACCAGCGCATGATTGTCCGCAGAAAGGGCGTTGGCCGCGCAACCGTTACCGCTTGTACGCTTCTTGCCTATAACGAGGCCTTTGAACTCGGTTCGACCTTAGCAGAAGCCACGCAAGATCCGGTATCGCTAAACCACCCATGGTGCGCAACCTTTTGCGTACTTGGCGGCGGCAGCTGCTCATCTTAACACTGCACTAGCTGCCAAATACGAGCTGCGCTGTGCGCTGTGATGCGGAGAAGTGATCTTCGTCATTCGCAAATTCGCCCTTCAGCATATCGCCCGAAATCATCTCTTGCGAGAAGGACGTCGAGAGCGACCAGTTCCAATATCTCAAAGTCGTCTGAGCCTTCGCGACGCTCAGCAATTCATACGACTCTGACACATACTCAAATTGTGGGTGGACCTCTCCCTCCGACAATTCAATAGGCCGCTTTAATGCTTTCCAGAGCTCTCTTAAATACGGACGCTTGAGGCCGGTTGCTTTACAAAGCACCGCAAGCCCTTCACCGCCATTGTCACTTAGAATCTTGGCAATCGTCACAGGTTTAACACCTGCAAGATAACCGATTTCAGTTGCGAGTTCCGGGCTCATTCCCACCATGGCAGCGTGCGAAACAGCGTCTTCGAGGCTTGCAAATTCGCTTTTTTCAATCGCCGCTCGGTTTCGTTGGCGGCGCTCAATCATTTGAAGACCTTTTCGCGCAATCTCATCTTTCCAACCTTCCTCGGCCATGATTGGGAAGATTTCCGCGCACCGCTGGATCATCTCACCGCGATCAGCTGCGTGCCTTTGCAAAATCAAACGACGGGTCGGGCCATCTGCCCACCAAAACATGACCATCGCTTGCGAGGGCTCAAGTTCTGGTCGCTCAATAAGCAACTCTGTCAGATCTTCGTGTTTGCGCGAGCAGATCAGGATTCGGTCAAGCGCCTGTTCAGATAGTACAGCGCCGCGATTCAATAGCAGCTTGCGAATGACATGCGGTTCATCAGTTGCGACCAGTGCGTCACCGACCGTTGCCGGAACTTCCTTGCGCCCTGCGATGACAAAGTGGTGCTCAATCGTGGTCAGTCCGACAAGCTGGCGAAGGTCTGAAGCGTCATAACCCTCGTTTTCTTCCAACAGCGGTTTGGCAATGTCGATCCCGCATTGACCGAGATAGCGCAGCAGGCGCCGCGGTGCTTCACGAATGTTTCGAAGGCGCGTCGAGCAATCTTTACGAATGTCATCTTCGGCGTGGAAAAGCATATCAAGAAGAATATCACCGGCCATAGAGCGATCAGATGGCGGCAACGTCGAAGATGGCATCGCGACAATACTTATCAGGCGCTTGAACAACGCCTGACGCGCCCTTCCGATCAGGGGTCTTTCAATAAATTCTGACAGCTCAGACATGCGAACATCCATTGATATTTGGGCGTAAGACTGTCTGAAAGGGGTTAATATTTGATATTATTGCCGCAAGGAAATGTTAATACGCACGCTCACGTTTACCCGGATGGATGATCACCAAGAGGAAGCTCGCGACAAGCATCGTAATCGCCAGCATAAACAATAGCCCGCCATCGGTTTCACCCGGAACATCCAGCGAAAGGGGCACCTCCCGGCCAAGCCAGCTCGACATGTGAAGCGCTGTCGCAGCAGCCATCACAACACTCGCGATGATCGCCCCAAAGCGCCGGGTCCAAGGCAAGAGCAGAAAGAAAGCAGCTGTAAGTTCAACGATACCGGTCACGAACCGGCCGGCGGGTTCAAAGAGCGCATATCCGGAATTATTCGCAAGGGTCTGAAACACGATGTTTTCGCCCGGTTTATCCCATAGCTTGATCTGACCAGATACCGCATCAGGCGAACCGAGTGGATAGAGGTTCGATTGAACAAAGGCTGCAATAAGCAAGAGAGCAAGCAGCCAACTTAAGACAATCCGGATCGTACGCATAAGGGAACCCCCAAAATATACTTTGCTTCTAAAGCTACCATGCCAGATGAATATGACAATCATCTCATATCGCCACTGTTAATCTGTATAAATCACGGTAGTTTTCGCGTTTTGGGGTAGAGTGTCAGGGCTTGCATGAGTGACGAACCAGCAACAGTTCAGCCGGAGGAGCCAGCTGGAAGGAGCGAGTTAACATCCCCTGTTTCCGGGGTGAGTTCTGCTATGGGTGCGGGTGCGGGCGCAAGTTTGCTGATGGCGTCGAGGTCTGAGTTCGTAAAACGGATACGCGGTCGCGTAAGACGCGAATTACCAGCTTATCTTTGCGTTCAATTTACGTGGTTCATGTCTTTCGGCCTGCAGATGGTATTGCTGCCACACCTCGTGCTCAGCGAACAACATCTCGGGCTTGATGGAACAGCGCTTGGCATCGCAAATTTTGCACTCGCGGTCCCATCAGTGATTTTTCTTTTGTTTGGCGGTGTCGTTGCAGAACGCGCCGACGGACGAAAACTATTAATCGTACTTCACTTACTCGCTGCCCTGCCTCCGCTAAGCCTTGGGTTTGCACTCATGAACGGCAACCTCGCTTACAGTTATATGATTATCTATGGGCTTGCGCTCGGCATGGTAGGCGCA
This sequence comes from Hyphomonadaceae bacterium, assembly GCA_965263325.1. Taxonomy (GTDB): domain Bacteria; phylum Pseudomonadota; class Alphaproteobacteria; order Caulobacterales; family Hyphomonadaceae; genus CBDHGY01. Next base: position 1,371,819 of record CBDHGY010000002.1, read on the forward strand.
TTTATGATGCCCGCCAGAGATGCCATCGTAAACGAAGTCGTAGAACGACGTATCAGAACAGGTTCCGGTATATCGCTGCAGCTCGGCGTGACCTTGGCAACAATGGCGCAATTCGTTGCGCAGATCGCCGGGCTCATACTCGCCGGTTACGCTGATAAGGCAACGGCGCTCCCGAGCTGGCTCGGCGGCGCGATGGTTGGTCCAATTGCAAGCTGGCGGCTGCTCATCGCTCAGGGACTGGTAGTGGCGGCAGGAGCAATTTTTGCGCTGATGATTGCGCGCGGCCGGAAAGTAAAAACAGGGCGCTCTGGAAAAAGCGCAGCCTTCGGAGATATTGTAGAGGGGTTCAAAACGGTGCGCGCGGACCCGCGTTTATGGGGCATGTCCCTATTAATGTTGGGCGTCGGTGTATTTGTCATGGGATCGTTTTTGGTTGTCCTGCCTAAAATCAACAGAGATGTTTATCAGCTCGATGCAGATGGCCTCCGTGATATGTTTGTGACATTTTGGCTTGGTGCCTTCGTCGCTTCGGTCGCGCTTTCCGGATTCAAATACATCAAGCGACAGGGGCGTGTTCTGCTTATCGCACAATTTATCGGCTCGATGCTTATTTTGGCGCTTCTCGCAACCCCGCCGCACTGGGCTTTCCTTGTGATCGTATTCGTTTGGGGGATAGCGGCCGGCATATCAATCGCGATGAGCCGCTCAATCGTCCAAGATGCTGCGCCGAAAGATCAACTCGCCCGGGCGCTTTCAATCTATCAGCTCGGCTTCATGGCAGGGATGCCCATCGGTGCCGCAATCATGGGTTTTCTCGCCGATCTATATCCAAGCGAGCCACAACGCATCGCATTCGTACCAGCGCTTGGAATGGGAATTTTGATCATCTGGATGGCGCGCGGCACGCCGGTCTGGAATCTCAAAGCCGATCGACCGGACGATGAAACCACAAAAGTCTAATCTTCCGTATACGCTTTATATGCATCTGAAAAATCGGAATGCCGCCGCGATAGCGCTCGTCGGTTCTTGATCAGATCATCCGCGGACGGCTTCCAGACCGTTCCCGCCGGCAGCGCCTTCCGATGACTGCTGCGCGGCAAGGCTGCATCCTTTCGGCACCCATTACTTATTCAGGACCGATCCACTTAAACTCTGGCTCTTCCCACCAGGGAAAGAAATTCGGCATGCCGTCTGAGACTTTAACCGGATATGTAGGCTGGCGCTTTTCGAGGAAACTCATGACCCCCTCTTTGGCGTCTTCGGTCTGGCCGCGCGTGTATATGGCCGCACTATCGACGATATGCGCGTCCATCGGATGGGATGCACCGAGCATGCGCCACATCATGTGGCGTGTCAGCGATGTCGAAACGGCTGCGGTATTATCGGCGATTTCCTGCGCAATCTCGCGCGCGACTTTCATAAGTTCAGCTTGCGGATGGACCGACCGAACAAGCCCGCCGCGCAGCGCTTCGTCAGCCTTAAAGACCTTACCTGAGTAACACCATTCCAACGCCTGAGAGATACCAACGAGACGCGGAAGAAACCAGCTCGACGCAGCCTCCGGATTGATGCCGCGGCGATTAAACACAAACCCAATCTTCGCGTTGTCCGAAGCAATCCTGATGTCCATCGGTAAGGTCATCGTGATGCCGATGCCTACAGCGGCACCGTTGATTGCGCCGATAACGGGTTTCAGCGAATTGAATATGCGAAGGGTGACCCTCCCGCCGCCATCTCTCTGGCGGTCAATTTGAGACGTTCGCCCCGCCTCGCCGCTCTCAGCGCGCGCTTCATAGTCAAACGTCTTTGCGCCCTCAGAAAGATCAGCTCCTGCACAAAATGCTCGCTCGCCCGACCCAGTGACGATCACCGCACGGATGCTATCATCTGCGTCTGTGATATCGAACGCTTCAATCATCTCGTACATCATTTTGCCGGTGAACGCGTTCATACTGTCGGGCCGGTGCAGCATCAGAACCGCGATGGCACCCTCGCTTTCCAGTTTGATGGTTTCAAATGCCTTCATCTCAGCCATAGAGGGTCTCCTTATTTGTGTCGTTAGGCCTCGCGCCGCTGACGTAACGGACGTCAAATTCTTTCGAGGCCAGGCAGAGTGTCCATTGACCTTCGGCACATCCCCTCGTCGAGCTCGGTATAGGCGGAAAACCAGACCTTATCGAGTTCACTTTTTTTGTGCTTTGCAAGATAGTCGGCCGCTGCGGAGATAAGCTGATCTATCACCGACTCGACATTCTGGTTTGCCATTCCGGTTCCAATGAGTGGAAACAAGACGCTACGCAGCCTTTTGCTTTTCCGCACAGTAGTCCGAGAGTTGTAAACATCTACACGGCTTAAGGCCGCTTCAACACAAGCACCCACATCACTTGTAAGTGAAATTCCTTCGCCGGGTGTTCCAGTCACAGACGCAACGTGTAAGATCCGCTTTACGTTTTGATTTTCCAGCTCTCCCGGCACAGTGTCCAAGACAGTTCCAAGTGGCACGGAGCGAGCGCCTTTCATTTTCTTTTTTAGCTCAATCGCAATCGTGTCTCGCGTGATTTCGTTGCGCTCGTTCTTTCGTGCGCCGTGATAGCGGATAAGCCCCGAAATGGATCGATCGATCACGCGGGCCATTTGCATTAGTGTATTCTCAGAATTTACCCAGGCATCGACATCATTAATGTCCATCATATCACCTGGTATAACGCCGACTGATTTATCGGGCATTTCTATCACCCGGTATTCGGTGCGCGGTGCTCGAGACTTCTTGCTTTGTTGAGGTACGCGCACGCGAATATTGTCGACATGAAGGTGCACAGGACTGTCCACATCCCAAGCCTTTAGCTTCGAGCGAAGCTTGTCAGAAATCGTCTGGATCGCTTGTTTGATCTTTTCTTCGGAGTCGATGGAGTACGAAACGATCTCGATGTCTTTGATGTCAAATGGCGGCGGTTTCTGCGACTCCAGACGCACAATCAATGATCCTTGACGGTGCAGAGCATGGCGAACGCCCATCTCATAATATACGTTTGGATTGTCGCCAGAAATGTCGATCAGGCAAACATCAGCATAAGCCAAAGCTTCCCACATCTTGGTGCTGATAAATCCGGACTCGGGCATAAAATCTACTCGCTGAGGCGCCACGGAATGCGGACTCAATCGCTCATCATCAAAGACGTGTTTGAACACTTTCTCATAGACGACACTGTTAAAGTCGACTTGTTTTCCTTCAACGGTTTTGACGCCGAACGGCATTGCGACAAAGCAGTTCAATCGTCTTGGTTTTCGAAATTCTGACATTAGCGCCCCCTACTCTACTTTCGTATCTGTCAGCCGTGTACTTTCAACCAGTATCCGGCGATGATCGTTTTTGCATCGGTAATCTCACGACTGAGCACTTGATCAAGAAATTCAGCCCGCGGCACTTCAGACACTTTGATGTCCTCGCCCTCTTCCTCAATTCCACCCCCGTCATTGATACGGTCTACCTCAGATGCTTCGGCAAAATAGATGAATATTCGCTCGCTCATTCCACCGGGAGACGCAAGCATCGTCGCGATGGGTTCAAGCTTGGATATTTTATATCCGGTTTCTTCTATACACTCGCGGCGGATCGAGTCTTCCGGCGTCTCATCTTCCCGGACCACGCCTGCGATGAGTTCTTTGATCCAGGGCTGACCGCGACGTTCTGCTGGCAACCTGAATTGCTCAACCAAAATGATCACATCGCGCTCACGGTCCAACAAAAGAACAGCAGCACTGTCCCCGCGTTCTAACACCTCACGCGTGTGCGGGCCGGTCATTCCACCCTCAAATCTTGAGTAAGAGACACTGACTTTGTCGACTTTCAGGAACCCGTCATAGACGCGTTCTGATTTGTGAATGACATAATTGTGGTCCACCCGGCACCTCCGATCAAACAATCTATCTGGCCTTATCGGCAACCCTATGCGGGTGATAGGAAATTGACAAATCAATGGTTCAGCATGAGAACCTAGCCGCTAATGATTGACGTTATCGATCCTACAATCATCGCAGCCCCCCTCTTCGTTTTGTGCGTTGCCTGGGAATGGTGGGCTGTGCGCACGCATCGCGCCAAAGGCACTTATCAAACCTCCGATGCGATCGTCTCAATGGCAATGGGTCTTGGAAGTGTCATTACACCATTTTTGGCTGCGTTTGTGCTTTTCAGTGTTTCGCTGATTGTGTGGGAGTATCGCATCTATACGATGCCGATTACCTGGTGGTCATTGCTCGCGGCATTCGTGGCATATGATTTTATCTACTATTGGAAACACCGCTTCATGCACCGCATGCGATGGCTCTGGGCTAATCATGTCGTCCACCACTCTTCGAATTATTACAATTTGACGACAGCGCTGCGCCAACCCTGGACGGGTCCGATCAATGGCTTGTTTATAATCGGCTTACCTATGGTGCTCGCCGGTTGGCATCCATCGGTGATCGCGGTCGTCGGCGGGATCAATCTGATCTATCAGTTTTGGATTCACACTGAAGCCATCGACAAGATGCCGAAATGGTTTGAAGCTGTCTGGAACACCCCGTCTCATCACCGCGTCCACCATGGCAGAAATCCGCGGTATCTGGATGCCAATTATGCGGGCGTCTGGATTATCTGGGACAAAATGTTCGGGACATTCGTACCTGAGCTAGAGTCAGACAAACCTGATTACGGGCTCGTCGCACCGCTTGAAAGCCGTAACCCTTTTTGGGTCGCGGTGCACGAATATGTGGCCTTGGCAAAAGACATGGCCCGTGATGGATTTCGCCCAGACCGCTGGGTCAGACGTTTGTACAACCCGCCAGGCTGGTCGCCGGATGGCAATCACAACGGCTCGCACGAAGCCAAAATGGATTATCTCGCGCGTCATCCTGAAGAAGCCGGTCAACCAGGTTTGAAATTGCGAACACGAGAGCCTCAGCGTTCAGATGCCATTGCGTAAGCATCCTCGCGTGCAACTTCGATCCGGTCTCGGGTTGTTTCACCATCATAGCCAAATTCCAGTAGCGCCCGGCCCGCGAGTTGCAGCCCGGCTTCAATGGCATCGGGTATCACGAAGCTGGCACCTGCTTCTGTTAACTCACTCGCATGTTCGGCGTCGCGGGCGCGCGCAAGAATGGGTGCATCCGGGCAGAGCACGCGCATAGCCATCACCATCTGCACGGCCGAGCGCGGATCATCGACCGTCACAACAAATTGGGCCGCTTTCTCGCCGCCAAGCCGTTTCAAGATTTCCGGGCGCGACGCATCTCCGACAAACAGGAGAAATCCGTCTTTGCGCCCGGCCGCAACGCGCGCAGCATTCATATCTAGCGCCACGAAGTCTGCCTGTTCAGCTTCGAGAATACGCGCAATGGACCGCCCAACCCGGCCAAATCCCGCGATAATTACGTGGCCTTGATGATCGGAAAAATCCTCCGCTGTAATTGGCCTTACATCCCTTTTTGCGACAAGCTTAGCAATCATAGCGCCGAACCGACCAAGCAGCGGCGTCAGGATCATGGATGACCCGGCAATTGCCGCCAATAGCGCGCTCTGCTGCGCGTCGAGCAAGTTGCTAGCAACGGCAGCGGAAAGAATAATAAAGGCAAATTCACCCGCCGAGGCGATCAGGAATGCTGTTTCAATGCTGGGCGCGTTGCCGGCACCGCCAAGCCTGCAGGCGACATAAGCGACGACGATTTTTAACAAAAGCAAACCAGCGAGACCTAATAATACACTCTGCCACTGCTGAAAAATCAGTTCAAAATCGAGCCCCATACCGACCGTCATAAAGAACAGGCCAAGCAACAATCCTTTGAAAGGTTCCAGATCAACTTCCGTCTGGTGCTTAAATTCAGTCTCGCCAAGCAGTAAGCCCGCCATGAAGGCGCCCAGTGCGAGCGACAGACCGGCGCTCGCCGTGATCACGGCTGCTCCTACTATGGATAAAAGCGTGAGTGCCATTAGGAAATCTCGCCCACCGGCTTGAGCCGCGAGATGGAAAACATGTTTCAGGGCGTATCGCCCGATCAGCACAATTACGAGGATGGCGACAAACCCCTCTGCAAAAGCGCGGGAAATTTGCTCAAATAAACTGCCCCCTTCCGTGACAGAGGCGAACGCAACAAAAATCAGGATTGGCGCGACCATAATGTCCTGAAATAAAAGTACGCCCAGTGATGCGCGTCCGACGGGCGTTGCAACACGCCTGTCTTCAATCATCAACTGCATCACAATTGCCGTTGAAGAGAGCGCGAATGCCAGCCCGATGACGGCAGCGACGATGGCAGGAAAACCGAGATAATAAGCTGCCAAACCGATACCGCCGGCGCTAAGGCCTACTTGAACCGCGCCCGCACCGAACACGATGCGCCGCAGCTGCCAAAGGCGCTGAAATGACAACTCAAGTCCCAGCAGAAACAGTAAGAACAGAACCCCCAGCTCGGCAAAAGGGGCAATGGCTTCGGTATCCTCAAGCGTCAGATAACTGATCCAGGGAAAGGTTTCTGCGAAACGGCCAAATCCAAATGGACCAAGCGCGATGCCTGCTAGGACAAAGCCAATGATTACAGGAATCTTCATGCGCCGGAACAAGGGTACAACAATCCCAGCTGCAGCAAGAAACACTATCGCATCCTTGACGACGACTTCAGTTCCCGCTGCGACCGCCATGTAAACCCTCCACTCCAACGAATTCCATTAAACCCTGCATCGCGCGATTTGGCGATAAGGGATTTACCGAGGGTGTAGACGCCGCGGATGCACGCGTTATGACTATTCCCAGAACGATAAAACAAACAATTTCGGGAGAAATCAGTCCATGCATCCCAGTCATTTCGCAAAAAGCCACCCTGATAAAGCGGCCTATATCATGGCTGGCAGCGGCGAAGTTATCACCTTTTCCCAACTCGAAGAGCGTACAAACCAGATTGCGCATGCTTTTCGAGATGCCGGTCTTAAAGTTGGAGATACGATTGCGCTGTTTGCTGAAAACAGCCCGCGATACTTCGAAATTTGCTGGGCCGCTCAACGCGCTGGACTGTATTTTGTTTGCGTCTCCTCGCGCCTGACCGCGCCAGAAGTCCAATACCTCGTGGAAGATAGCGGCGCAAAAATCTTAATTGCCGGGGCAAGCAAGGGTGATGTCGCCAAGGAGGTGAAAGCGGTCACGAGCCTTACCGATTACTGGTCAATCGATGGCGAGATCAACGGCTTCAATGCTATGGAAACGTTGCAATCGGCTTTTCCTGTTACGCCGATTCCAGATGAACGCGCCGGAAGTGACATGCTCTATTCCTCTGGCACAACAGGCCGGCCAAAAGGCGTACGACCGAACTTACCAGAAGATCCAGCAATTGATCAGGAAAACGTTCTTGGAATGATCGTAACAGCGCTGGCGAAAGCAAGCTCTGACAGCGTATATCTTTCTCCCGCCCCACTCTATCATGCTGCGCCGCTGCGCTGGTGCATGAGGTTTACGGCGATTGGATCCACTCTCATCATCATGGAGAAGTTCGATGCAGAAGAATTTTTGAAATGGGTGGATAAATACAAGGTCACTCACACGCAGACCGTCCCGACCATGTTCGTTAAGATGCTTAAGCTGCCGGAAGATGTCCGCAGCAAATATGATATGTCTTCGCTTCAATTCTGCATTCATGCTGCAGCGCCGTGCCCGATCCCGGTAAAAGAGCAGATGATCGATTGGTGGGGACCGATCATCGAAGAATATTACGCTGGCTCGGAAGGCAACGGAATGACATGGGCCAATTCCGAGCAATGGTTGAGCCATAAGGGCACTGTTGGTCAGGCGATCTACGGCGAAGTTCACATCTGCAACGAGGACGGCGACGAGGTCCCGATCGGTGAGGAAGGCCAGATTTATTTTGGCGGCACCAATCCGCCCAACTATCACAACGCTCCGGAAAAGAACAAAGCCGCGCTAAACCCGAAACACCCCGAATGGTCGTCATTGGGCGATGTCGGCAAGCTTGACGAAGAGGGCTACCTCTACCTGACAGACCGAAAAGCTTTCATGATCATCTCTGGCGGCGTTAATATCTATCCGCAGGAAACAGAGAATATCTTGATCACACACCCGAAAGTCGCTGATTGTGCGGTGATCGGTGTACCCGACCCTGAATTCGGCGAGTCGGTAAAGGCGGTTGTGCAACCGATGCCCGGTGAAGCGCATAGCGACGAGCTTGCCGAGGAGTTAATGGCATTCTGCCTCGACAATCTTTCGAAACTGAAATGTCCGAAAAGCATTGATTTCGATCCGGAGCTGCCACGACATCCCACCGGAAAGCTCTACAAGCGACTTATCCGCGATCGTTACTGGGGCAACAAGGACAGCCGGATCGTGTAACGTCAGCTTCCCCTGCGAAAGCCCTTGCCGCCGCATCATCGGCACGGCACAAACAACAATAAGAAAATGAGGAGACACACTTATGGCAGACCCACGCATCGTAGAGTACGCCGATCTAGAATCGCTTGTCGGACAGGAAGTCGGCGTCTCTGACTGGCACACAATTGACCAAGACCGGGTGAACATGTTTGCCGAAGCGACAGGCGATCATCAGTGGATCCATGTGGACGTCGAGCGCGCCACGAAAGAGCTCGGGTCGCCAATCGTGCATGGCTATCTAACCCTGTCACTGTTGCCCATGCTTGGACCAGAAGTGATCCGCGTCAATGGTGTTTCACGCGGCATCAATTACGGGGCCAACAAGGTGAGATTTACAAATATGGTTCCTGTTGGATCGAAGCTTCGGATGCGCCAGACGTGCAAAGAAGTAAATGAAAAAGCCGGCGGAAAACAAATGATTTCAGAGTGCACGATCGAGATCGAAGGCCAGGATCGCCCAGCCTGTGTCGCTGAGACCATTTCCATTCTTTACGGCTAAATATTGCGTCAGGCTGCCGCGCGTCAGTCTTGCAAATTAAAACCATTCCAAGGCCATCCCAACTCGTCCTCAGACAACGAGGAGATTTGAAGATGGCCTTTTCTGATCCAGGAATTGAGCTGGACGTACACGTCAAACCTAAGACGATCAGCGACAAAGTGGCCTTTGGTTTTGTTAAAATGCTTCGCTTTGTTGCGGACACATTCTTTGCCAAGCGCTATGGCCACCGGGCAGTCGTGTTGGAAACTGTCGCTGCAGTGCCCGGCATGGTTGGCGGCTTACTTCAGCATCTTCGCGCGCTGCGTCGCATGAAAGACGATGACGGCTGGATCCGCACGCTGCTGGACGAGGCCGAGAATGAACGCATGCATCTTATGACATTCATCGAAATCGCAAAGCCGAGTTGGCTCGAACGAGCTCTGATCATGATTGTCCAGTTCTTGTTCTACAACGCCTTCTTTTTCCTCTACCTTTTTGCTCCCCGAACAGCGCACCGTGTTGTCGGGTATTTTGAAGAAGAGGCGGTGATCAGCTACACGCAATATTTGGCAGAAGTCGATGCAGGCCGACACGAAAATGTTCCGGCACCGCAGCTCGCGATTGACTATTGGGAGCTCGGCGAAGGTGCAACCTTGCGCGATGTGATCATTGCTGTGCGCGCAGACGAAGCCGGTCACCGAGATGTGAACCACGGATTCGCCGATGCCATTGATCAACGCCGCGCTGCAAAAGCTTGATCTCGCGCTGCTTGTGCATACATTTAGCCCATGAGCATAACGAAAATCGAACGAACCGATGCTGAGTGGCGCGAATTGCTCACTCCAGAAGAATATCATGTCGGCGTGAAAGAAGGCACTGAGCGGGCCTTTACCTCTCCGCTGAACGAAGAAAAACGTGAGGGAGGATTTCACTGCAAGGGCTGTGGCACCCTGCTTTGGCATTCAGATCACAAATTCGATTCCGGAACGGGTTGGCCGAGTTTCTTTCAACCAGCAAGCGAGGACGTCATTGGGACTAAGCGCGATTTCAAAATGATCTTACCGCGCACGGAATGCCACTGCGCCGTTTGCGGCCTGCATCAGGGGCATGTGTTTAAGGATGGCCCCGCCCCGACGGGCGAGCGCTGGTGTATTAACGGGATCGTTCTAGAGTTTCGTCCAACCGCTGGAATTTAGGCCTAAGCTTCAAGCGCTGCGCGAACAGCGTTCAGGGCATCTTCGGCTTTCGAGCCATCAGGACCACCGGCTTGCGCCATGTCCGGGCGCCCACCGCCGCCTTTTCCGCCAACCGCTGCGCTGGCAACGCGCACGAGATCCACAGCAGAATATTTGTCTGTCAGGTCCTTCGTGACGCCGACCGACACGGCTGCCTTGCCATCATTCACGCCGACGAACACCGCGATACCAGAGCCAAGCTGCGTTTTTGCTTCATCCACAAGACCGCGAAGATCTTTACCGCCAACGCCTTCGGCAACGCGGGCGATGAGTTTGATGCCCCCGATCTCTTCAGGACCAGACGGCGCACCTGCAGCGCCGCCCATGGCAAGCTTCTTTTTTGTCTCGGCGAGTTCGCGCTCTAAATGCCGGCGCTCATCATTGATCGCCGCGACTTTTTTGCCGACGTCTTTCAGCGGAACTTTAAGCTGCTCAGACAAATCGAGCGCCACTTGAGCGCGCGCTTTCATGAAGCGTAACGCTTCCCCGCCGGTTGCTGCTTCAATACGGCGGACACCTGCTGAAACGCCCCCTTCAGACATAATCGCGAATACGGCAATATCGCCGGTACGCTCAACATGCGTACCGCCGCAAAGCTCCACAGAGTAAGGCGTACCTCCTTCACCAAGGTCAGCGCCCATGCTCAGCACCCGCACCTCATCTCCGTATTTTTCGCCAAAGAGCGCGAGTGCTCCAGCCTCGATAGCTTTGTCCGGTGCCATGGACTTGATGCCCACTTCTGCGTTCTGACGGATCACGGCATTCACCTGATCCTCGATGGCCTCAATCTCGGCGGCCGTAACGGGCGCGCCGTGAGAGAAGTCAAACCGCAAACGGTCTTCCTCAACCAGACTACCTTTTTGCGTGACATGCTCTCCAAGCACACTGCGCAGCGCGGCATGAAGCAAGTGTGTTGCAGAGTGATTGGCCATTATGCGCTTGCGGCGGTCGCGGCGCGCATGCAGTTCAGCTGTCGCCCCCGTTTCGACCACGGCACTCAGCTCGCCGATATGCACGTGAAGGCCGCCGGCGCGTTTCTGAACATCTGAAACCGTAAAACGCACCCCGTTTTCAAAAACGATATCGCCGTGATCGCCAGCCTGGCCGCCGCTTTCCGCGTAAAACGGCGTTTGGTCAAATACGAGTTCGGCGGGCCCGGCCTTGCCTGTATCTGTTGATGCCCCATTCTGAACAATCGCCAATAACTTGCCTGCGCCGCGTGTCCCCTCATACCCGGTAAAGGCGGTATCCCCGTGCGCCGAATGAATATCAAACCAGACCGTGTCTGTCGCTGCGTCGCCTGACGCGAACCCGCCCTGCCGGGATCTTTCTCTCTGTTCTTCGAGCGCAGTTTCGTAACCAGCCGTATCCACCGTCATCCCCCGGCCGCGCAAAATATCCTGCGTGAGATCAAGCGGAAACCCGTAGGTATCATTCAAAGTGAAGGCGACGTCGCCCGGCAGCTCTCCGCCGTCCGGCAGGCCAGCGGCAGCTTCCTCCAGAAGACCAAGCCCGTTTGCGAGCGTGCGGCGGAACCGCGTCTCTTCTTGCTCAAGCGCAGATTCGATGGCGGTTTGTGCGCGCGAAAGCTCGGGATAGGCGTCTCCCATTTCCGCTACGAGAGCGGGGGTTAACTTATGCATGAGCGGCTCGCGCCCGCCAAGCAAATGACCGTGACGCATAGCGCGGCGCATAATGCGGCGCAGCACATATCCCCGTCCTTCATTTGACGGCAAAACGCCATCCGCGATGAGAAAAGCGCTTGTTCTCAAATGGTCCGCAATCACGCGGAATGATGCGATATTTTCATCGCTTGTTTTCAAACCATAGACATCTTCTTCCGCCGCGATGAGGCTCAGGAACAAATCTGTTTCGTAGTTGTTGTGCTTGCCTTGCAAAAGCGCGGCAACGCGTTCCAGCCCCATACCGGTATCAATGCTTGGTTTTGGCAGATCCTCTCGTTTGCCTTTCGCGATCTGCTCAAACTGCATGAAGACGAGATTCCAGATCTCGATAAAGCGATCGCCATCTTCATCCGGGCTGCCAGGTGGGCCGCCAGGAATTCCTTCGCCGTGATCATAGAATATTTCCGAACACGGCCCGCAAGGACCCGTATCGCCCATCGACCAGAAATTATCAGATGTTGGAATGCGAATAATCTTGCTGTCTGAAAATCCAGAGACTTTCTTCCAGATTTCAGCGGCTTGTTCATCTTCGGAAAATACCGTGACGAGAAGTTTTTCTGGCGACAGTCCCAGCTCTTTCGTCACATATTCCCAGCCAAATGCGATTGCTTCGTCTTTGAAGTAATCACCAAATGAAAAATTGCCGAGCATCTCGAAGAATGTGTGGTGACGAGCGGTATACCCGACATTGTCGAGGTCATTATGTTTACCGCCTGCCCGAACGCACTTTTGCGACGTTGTCGCGCGCGGGGCAAATGGGGTCTCGGCCCCGGTAAAAATATTCTTGAACGGCACCATGCCCGCATTGACAAAAAGCAGCGTGGGATCGTTTTCCGGCACAAGTGGAGCAGATGGGCGGCGCTTATGCCCGTTCTTCTCGAAATAAGACAGAAAGCTTTCGCGAAGCTGGTTGACGCTTATCATGTGATTCAGACTGCCTTCGGCTGCTTTGGATAGTACGAAATCGGCCTGGCATGCGAGGAAACACACCAGACCGACACCATATAAAGCTGCTTCGGGGCTGCGCCAAGCCGCGGGCAAAGTGGCCTCGCGCAATGGGAGGGGTGAGGGTTACCCTTCGGCAGCTTCTGGCAGGTCTTCTTCCCCATCATCTTCCTGCGCGCCAGTCAGCATTTCATCGGCGAGAAGACCAGCATTCCGGCGGATCTTTTCTTCGATTTCTGCAGCAATGGTGGGGTTTTCTTTGAGGAATTGACGGGTCTTTTCTTTGCCCTGTCCAAGGCGCTGGTCGCCGTAGGAGTACCAGGAACCGGATTTCTCAACGATATCGCCTTTTACGCCGAGATCGATGAGCTCGCCCATTTTCGAAATACCTTCGCCGTAAATGATATCGAACTCGACCTGACGGAAAGGCGGAGCAACCTTATTCTTCACGACTTTCACGCGGGTCTGGTTGCCAACAACTTCGTCGCGGTCTTTCAGCTGTCCGATCCGGCGAATATCAAGACGTACAGAAGAATAGAATTTTAGCGCATTGCCGCCTGTTGTTGTCTCAGGTGAGCCAAACATCACGCCAATCTTCATCCGGATCTGGTTGATAAAGATCACCATCGTATTTGATTTCGATATGGATCCTGTGAGCTTACGTAGCGCCTGGCTCATCAACCGTGCTTGAAGGCCCGGCAGGCTGTCACCCATTTCACCTTCGAGTTCTGCGCGCGGCGTGAGGGCTGCCACACTGTCAATGACCAGCAAATCTACCGCACCTGAGCGCACCAGAGTGTCTGCGATCTCCAGCGCCTGTTCACCGGTATCTGGCTGAGAGATCAATAGATCATCCAGATCCACACCGAGCTTTCCCGCATAGACGGGATCAAGCGCATGTTCAGCATCAATAAAGGCGCATACGCCGCCATTCTTCTGAGCTTCCGCGACCGAGTGGAGCGAGAGCGTGGTTTTACCAGACGATTCTGGTCCATAAATCTCAATGATCCGCCCTTTTGGCAGACCGCCAATGCCAAGCGCGATGTCGAGACCAAGCGAGCCGGTTGAGACCGCTTCAATATCCATCGTCGTCTTGTCACCCAAACGCATGATTGAGCCTTTGCCAAATGACCGCTCAATATTTCCTAGCGCTGTCTCAAGAGCTTTCTGCTTGTCCACGTTTGCTTCCTTATCCACGAGTTTCAGCGCTGGTTTGGGCATGAGTCTTATCCTTTTTTCAATCGTCTACGGCAAGAAAGATCGGCTGCCGCTTCGCCTCATTGCGCATTTTGTACCACATTTGTTCCGCAAGAACAAATAGTGAATATAAATATTTTTGGGTCCTACAATATGTGGTGAGTGCTGACGCGAGAGACCTCAACATCTTCTCAAACCAGCAGCGAATCATATGGGAAGTCGAGATGAATGTTGTCTTGATGTCCTGAAACTTTAAGAGTGCCGGCGCATGAACACAGCCAGCCATATCATTGTCGCAAGCGCGGCGCTTTCTAGAGAAAATGCCCCCTCGCGCAACCGCGCCATCATCGCCGGTGCCCTCATTCCCGACTTTTCGATCTATGTTATGAGTGTTTGGGCGCTTGCGACCGGACGGATGAATGAAGACCTCTGGCAGGTTACTTATTGGCAGGAACCCTGGCAGATACTCGGCGCGATCACGAATTCCGTCCCCCTTGCGCTTCTATTGCTGGCGATTGGTCTCTGGCGCAGATGGACGGTGCTTAGCGTGTTGGCAGGTGCAATGGTGATCCATGCGGGCCTCGATTTTCCGGTGCATGCCGATGATGCGCATCGCCATTTCTGGCCGGTCAGCGACTGGCGCTTTCACTCCCCCTTATCCTATTGGGACCGAGATCATTATGGATTCTGGGGCGGACTGCTGGACTTTACCTGTATGTTTGCCGGGATCGCGCTTCTCTGGCACCGGTTCCAAGCGCGATGGGTTCGAATCCTGCTTGGCGGTTTGGCGGCGCTCGCAGCACTCTTTGTCGCAATTATGATCGGCTCTACCGCTGCATGACTTAGCTCAGCCCCAACATCAAACAACTCACAACGATGATCGTAAGCGTCAGGCGCAGCCGCATCCACCATGCTGGCGCGAGCCCCCAATTTGAAAACAATTTGTCTAGCGTCAGCAGAAAAACGAAACCGGTAATAAGTGCGTAGGTTGCGGAGACATTCCCGCCACCAACCGCAAAGAAAACCCAGAGCGCTGGCACAACCGAGAGCGCGTAACATAAAGCCTGTCGCTCGCCGGCCCTGGTCGCAAACCCCCATAGAACGCCAGACATGAAACTGAGTATGATCGATCCATAGGCCACCTGCACATAAGGGCCGTAAAAGCGCGGCCCAAGCCAGTCCGGCACATAGGCGTTCACGCCTGGATACCATGTGCTGATGACACCCCACATAAACGGTAGTGTGCCAGCAAGGCCGAGCAAAAGTGCGCTGTTGGGAATTTTTGTCGGGTTCTGAGACATATCAGATAGGTATTTAGCGCTCTTGCTAGAGACCTCAATCAAACCGGCCGTCATCGACGATTGCCTGATAGTCCGCCTGAAGCCGCGTCAGCCGCGCATCGAAGGCTTGCTTCATATCAGAATGCGTGAAGATGTGCATGCGGTTCGCCTCGACGCAATCTGCGACCCATTCGCCGACCGCGACCGGATCGATACCAGCATCAATTACGTGCATCAAAAACTGATATTGCGGGGTTTGTTTTGCTTCTTCCACCGTCATAGCGCCTGACGGGCGTTCAAACCCGGTATTGTGAATGTTGGTCTTCACCCAGCCGGGACACAGGCAACTGACGCCAATCTTATGCTCAGCAAGTTCGGCTGCAACCGCCTCGCTATAGCCCACAACCGCAAACTTCGTTGCCGTATAGGGGGCCATTCCAGGCGGCGCGGCGTGTCCCGCGATGCTGGCCGTGTTGACGAAATGCCCGCCTTCACCGTGTGATTTAATCAGCGGGGTAAACACCTCGGTTCCGTAAACGACGCCCATCAAGTTGATGTCGACGATCCAGCGCCAGTCCTCAATTGGGATAGCGCCGGTTTCACCACCAATGGCAACGCCAGCATTGTTCACGACGATGTGCACTTTTCCGAACCGGTCGATTGTCTCGTCCGCTGCACGACGAATAGCCTCAACCTTAGCGACATCGCAAACGACGCTGCTGATCTCGGCATTGGTTTCTGCACGGAGTTTTTCTGCTGCCGCTGCAACCGCCTCTTCATTGATATCGGCCAGCATTACGTTCGCGCCGCGATTGGCCAGCGCCCGCGCCATGCCGATACCGAGCCCCCCGCCGCCGCCGGTGACGAACGCCGTTTTTCCGGAAATGTCTGTCATTTTTTTCAGCTTACTCCAACGAAAACTCAATGGGATACACTACATCGCATCGCCACTGTTTTTCTCCGTTAATAATTTTGGGAGCAAAGGTGACTCTGCCCATCGCACGAATGCTCGCTTTGAGATAGTCAACGGTCAAATCTGAATTCTCATCGGCGATACAACTGCCATCTATGTTATCAACCTTCCCGCTTGGCTTAACATCGAACACCATTTCGCATTGAGCCTGCAAGTCGCCCAACTCTTTGGTTCCCGGAGACCGCTTCCACTTCTCCACCAATTCGGCACGCGCTTCGGAGTAAGTCGAGCAAGGTTTGCCGCTCGAATTCTGTTCGATATCACCGAGCTGCGCAGAGCTCTGCTGCGCCAGAGCTCCATCGCTCATACACCATGCAATACATATTAAAACCGAGAATAAACGCATGCATTGGCCTAAATTTTTTTCGTTATGCCGGAACAGGTGCACCTTTCAGGAAACCCGCCAGACGCGAATTGATGATGTCGTCGGCTTCTTTCATGATCCGGTCGATAAGTTCCTGGCAGGTCGGGATATCATTGATGAGACCGGCAACCATACCGCACGACCAAGCACCGGCATCCATATCGCCTTCCATCATGATGCGCGGATAAACGCCCGCAACCTCTTCAATGATGTCTTCGAATTTCAGGTCCGCGCCGAGGGATTTTTCTTTCTCCAGCAGGCGCTCAACCGCCGCATTGGTCAGCACGCGCTCTGTGTTGCGGAGCGGGCGCATGACGAGGCGTGTATCAAGCTCTGATGCAGCAACAATCGCTTGCTTTACATTCTCATGCACCGGCGCTTCTTTCGTCGCGATAAAACGTGTGCCCATATTCATGCCGTCTGCGCCCATGGCGAGCGACGCGACAAGTGAGCGACCATCGGCCTGGCCACCTGAAGAGACAAACGGGATCTCGAGCTCATCGGCCGCGCGCGGCAGCAGGATCATGTTTGGAATGTCATCCTCGCCCGGGTGACCCCCGCACTCAAACCCGTCAACCGACACCGCATCACAGCCAATCGATTGTGCTTTCAGCGCGTGGCGCACCGCCGTACATTTATGGATGACCTTGATCCCGGCATCTTTCAGCGCCGGCAGAACAGCAGACGGATTGTTGCCCGCCGTCTCGACGGCCTTCACGCCGCTATCGATGATGACTTTGATGATCGCCGGATAGTCAGGCGCATTTACCGTTGGCAGGAACGTGACGTTCACGCAGAGCGGCTTGTCGGTCATATCCTGAGCCTTGGCGATTTCATTGGCGAGATCACCCGGTGTTTTCTGTGTCAGCGCGGTGATCGTGCCAAGCCCGCCCGCATTCGAGACAGCTGCCGCCATTTCTGCAAAGCCAACATAGTGCATGCCGCCCTGAATAATCGGGTGCTCGATGCCGAACATTTCTGTGATGGCTGTTTTCATGGGGCTTTCCTCCAAAGTGTCTGAGGAAGATATGCCCTAAAGTAAGCCCGTCCAGCAAGGCGTGACGAAGCGGAAAGAGTGCGATATTGCCTCGGACATGACACATATCCTGTTCATTCATGGCGTGCCGGACACACCGCATGTGTGGGGACCGTTGATTTCATCGCTTGGCCTGAAGCCTGCGGACTATTCCGCCCCTGCCCTTCCCGGCTTTGGCAGTCCGCGCCCTGATGGCTTTGCGGCCACGAAGGACGCTTATGCCGACTGGCTGATATCGGAGATGGAAGCGGCGGCAAACAATAGCGCCGGCCCCATCCATATTTTCGGACATGATTGGGGCGCCCTCCTCACCTTGCGCGCCTGCGCGCTGCGGCCAGATCTTGTCGCAAGCTGGGCGGTCTCAAACGCCGTAATTGATAGCGAGTATCGCGGTCACCGGATGGCACGGCTTTGGGCAACGCCGCTGGTGGGCGAGTTCGTTATGCTCGGCTTGCGCAACCCGGAACGCATGGCAACCGCGCTTGCAGAGGCTGGAATGCCTGCGGAGATGGCAACTCATGAAGCTGCCCATATCGACAAGACCATGCGCCAATGCATCCTGAAACTTTATCGCTCAGCGCGCGGCCTCCGTTTCTCCGGAGACTGGGAAAGTGAACTCACCAATCTGCCGAAGCGCGGAAAACTCATCTGGGGAGAAAACGATCCTTATGTTGACCTGTCGGTTGCGCAGCGTTTCTCGGATCGGTGGATGTTCCCGCTGCATATGGTGCGCGGCGCGGGGCACTGGGCGATTGCCGAACGCCCGGCGGAAGTGGCTGCGCAGCTCGAAGGGTTGTGGCGATACCCTTGAGGGGCGATTTTCCTAAGCGCATTCACCGTCATGGTTTTGATATTTATGAGCGAATTTGGCCCATTATTTCCGCCGTAGTGATTTCGGTCAATGACGGCTCTCGGTGTCCCGGGATACGTCAGAATTTTAAAGGCACGCTGCAAAATTTCGCCAGATGTAGACATACGCATAGGGAGGGAAGTGATTGGAATAATATCGTTTCAGTCATCGAGATATTTAGGCGCTGGTCTAAATACTGATTGTCGAGCGTTGGCGGTAGTTACCTGTATAGAGTTATCAAAAACATAGGCGCTGCAAATAAAAGTGATTGTGCTGGATGTAATTTCCAAATTAGTCACTATGTACAATGCGGGACTGATCGGCCTGCGCTTTGTAAGCTTATTCAGTCTCAATCTTGATAATATGCCTACACTTTTGTAGTTCGTAGTGAGCACGCCATAGGATAATCCTACTGGGATCGTTTCCGAACATTCTACATCCATACATTTTATTACAGTCAGCGGCGACACTCGAAGCTGTCTTTGTTTGAATTGTCGATCCTAAGCTGGCGAGCATGTTTGCCATGTCGCTGCAATACCGCAGAAAGCAACATAACAATGAAAAACCGGATTACGAAAATGAAGGTTTCATTTCACTATAGCTTCTCATTGAAAAGCACCAAAGGCGAATGGCCCGCCGGAGAATACACCATTGAAACTGAAGAAGAGCCGTTGGATATCGCCTCCTTCCTTGCTTACAGAAGAATAGCTACGACCATGATTGTTCGCCCAGAAAAGGGACGGTCGGGAGCCACTCACTTTTTGGATATTGATCCGAAAGAACTCAAAGATGCCCTCGCGCGCGACAAGGAAAAGTTTGAGCGCGAGCAACTCGATGGGGGAATTTCAACATGATCCGATTTATCCTCGCAGCGGCGTTTCTGTTTGTATTTATGCCGCCGCTTGCATCTGGGCAGTCGCTTGAAGCGATTGGACCGGAGAATTCGGGTCCCCGAAAATATGGAACCGGCTGGGTTTGCAACGAAGGTTACCTTCAGAAGGAGGATACGTGTGAAGTCATTGCAGTTCCTAAGAATGCGTATCTAAATGACCTAACATGGGGCCGTGGATGGGAATGCGAATACGGATACAAGCGTAAGGACGAAGCATGCAATGCTGTGATTGTCCCGCAAAACGGGTACCTTGAAGCCTCAGGTGACAGTTGGAACTGCAACAGAGGTTTTACGAGAATTGATAAAACTTGCGAGGCGATAATAGTTCCGGAGAACGCATACCTTTCAGGATATAGATATCGTTCCTTATGGACATGCGAACGCGGTTTTGTTGAGCGCAACGAAAAATGTATCCGCATAGTTGTTCCGGACAATGGATACTTGTCGGATAGCTCTTCCAAAACGGGATGGGAATGCGAACGAGGCTACATGGCCGCTAATAACAAATGCAAGAAAATCGATGTCCCAGAATTTGCACACTTGAACTTCAGTGGAGATGGTTGGAATTGCAATCACCCGTACGAACGACTTCGAGGTAAATGCGTGAGACGCTCTCGTTGAATATTTTAAACGAGCGCTCGTGCCGAAATTGAAAATACTTGAAAGTTTTCTTACCAATTAATTCCAACGACTTATTTGGAACTTCCTAGAAAGACACGCCAATGAAATTCGTCAAGATTCACAATCTCGATCGAAACGTGGACGAACACATCAATTGTGCGTACATCGCACGCCTTCGTGACGTTCAGGATCGAAATCAGGACAAATGTACAATTACGTTTAGCTCTGGAGACACGATGACTGCTCTTGGCTCGGCAAATAGCCTGCTCGCTTCAATGGAAGAGTCGGAGTGACCGTTTAGGAGCAGCTCAGTCATTCGGCAGCAATAGTGATCCGACCATTTCTGGCGAATTCTCGCCATTCGGCCTGAGCTGTGTTGCGCCTGCTATCTGCTGCCTAAGCCGCAGCTTCCGTGAGCAGGGGATCGGGCGTGATGCCCTTATCGCTCGCCCGCACTGGCAACCAGCAAGACACTTCGGTGCCCCCGCCTTCAACTGAGCGCAGCGCGACGCGCCCGCCATGAAGCTCGGTAAAGTGGCGCACGAGCGAAAGGCCAAGCCCGGCCCCGCGCTGGTCACCGCTGGTGAAGCTGTCAAAGCTCTGAGCCTGGCGCTCAGCGTCCATGCCCTTGCCATCATCTTTGACTGACAGGCGCACCATATCATCTGCGCGCTCAGCTGAAACGATCACCTCGCCTCCCGGCTCGGTAAAGCGCAGAGCGTTTGAAATCAGGTTGAACAGGATCTGGCGGATGCGTCGCTCATCAGCGCGGATCACACCGAGGTGCCCGGCAACATCGGCGCGCACGGCCACTTGCGTATCCGCGGCTTTCGAGACGACCAGCTCAACGCTGTCTTCAATCACGCTTTCAAGACCAACATCTGACAAATCAAGATCCATCCGGCCTGCTTCAATCATCGCAAGATCGAGAATGTTCTCGATCAGTTTGGAGAGGTGATCAGATGCAGCAAGGATCGAGCGCACATGATCAAGCTGGCGGTCGGAGAGATCCCCATGGCGCTGGCTTTCCAGGAACTCGGCATAGCCAAGGATGGTCGTGAGCGGTGAACGCAGCTGGTAGCTGACATTCTGAACAAACTCTGTCTTCAATCGGTCTGCAGCTTCAAACGCTTCTGCACGCTCCCTCAGCGCACTCTCAACCCGGCGCGTTGCAGAGACATCCGCGAAAGCAATCAACGTATTCCCATCCGGCAGAGGGTGCGTGAGATAGGTCAGCGTTGAACCATCTGAGCGTTTCATCTCGCCGGTTGTCTGCTGGCGTGCCTCAGAGGATGGATCGGTGACATGGCCCTTGATTGCCTGCCAGATTGACAGATCATGGAAGAGCGGCACGCAATCTTCGACAATCTGGTCAAAGTCAGGTTTATCCATCAGCTTGCCCGCGCTCAGATCCCACAGGCGCACAAAGGCTTCATTGTAAAGTTTCAGGCGCGCATCTGCGCCGAACACCACGCAGGCTTCATGCAGATTATCGAGCGTTGCAGACTGCGTCTTGATAAGCGCATTGTAGCGCGTTTGCAGATCAAGCTCGCCGGTGATGTCCTTGAACAGAATAAGCAGCCCGCCCATCGGATGGCGCTGGCGCGTCACAGAGACGGTGCGATTATCAGGCAGCACCCATTTGTCCTCGGCGATGCCTGAGATATCAGCATAGTCGAGCTGGTCGGCGCGCCATTCTGCATAATTGTGCTGGGTGGGCAGCTTGCGTTTCTCGCGGAGGCGATCAAGCACAATGCCATGCTCTGGGTGATCCAGCAGGAACGCCTCGTCCAGCCCCCACATATCGGAGAACGCCCGGTTATGGAAATTCAGTTTCCGGTCAGGGCCAAAAATCGCAACCGCATCGGCAACATGATTCAGCGTCTCATCATGTGCTTTGACAACGCGCTCGAGCTCTTTGTGCGCATCCTCTTGTGCGGTGACATCCAGCGCCATCGCGCCAGCCCCGCCCGAAAGCGGGAAGGTCAGTATACGCATAGCGCGCCGCCCGCTATCGATGGTCATGTGGCGGGTGTCATCGATTTCGCTGCCTTCACTGATCGTCTTGCGCGCCTGCTCAGCGGACTCGCTGTCGAGCATGATCTGGCGCTCCAGCACATACTGGAGATCCGGCGCTTCAACTGCTGAAAGATAGGCCTGGTTCGCCCATTGCAGCTTACCGACACCAGACACGCGCCAGGCCGGGAACGGCGCTTTACGCAGCATATCGAGGAACGCCGTCGGGTCGCGGGAGATCACCTGGCGCGCTTCTTCGAGGCGCCCGCGCGCGGCGCTCTCTTCGATGCCTTTCACCGTCGCATTCGTGACCCAGACAACCGCACGCGCGCCAGCGGTGCGGCCATCCGCGTCAAGGAAGGATCCACCATTCCCAATAATTTTGAGCGAGAAAGGCTGGCCATTCTCGCGCAGCTCTTTCAGGCGAATGCGCAGCGTCGTGTCCTGCCCGACCGCATCGCGCGCTTCAAGATCTGCAAGCCCCTCAATGATCCGCACCGCCGGGTCCGGCGAGATCGCGTCATCGGTAAATCGGAGGAGATCGGCCAAAGCGACCGGAGAGCCATAAATCTGCGGCGGGGGAACATCATCACCGGCCACATCTAGCGCCTCGCCTTCCCAGACGAGGATCACGCCCGGATGCGCGCCAAACACGCTGTCAGCCCGCGCAACCTGCTCCTCCAGCTCTGAGGAGCGCTCCTTATATTTTTTCGCGGCCCCGCGCGCGCCATCTGAGACGCGCATCGCCCACAGCAAACTCGCCAGTGACAGGGCCGATGCCCCTGCGGCGATAATAAAAGGAACCTGATCGCTTACTGCCATGGATTTTACCCGCACTTCTGACGTGGATAGCTGAGCCTACAACAGTTAACGGTTTGCGACCATTGCGTTAACCACCAGTTAACGCACGTTAATGATTGGGGGCCGAAATGGCTCTGTTATCCCATAAGCAGCCGAAACGAGCGCGACAGGAAGTTTAGGATTCCGTCCGTGCAAAGCTCTGATTACGACCGTTCACTGATCTTAGAACCGCATTTATCTCTTCTGGTGACTGCCGCATGCCGTCTTCGGCCCAGGCCAACAAAATCCCTTTCATCCCCCAGAGCCGAAACGTTCGGAGAAAGGGGTCAGTATCGCGATACGCCAAATTTGCCTCGACGATACGTTCCATCAATGCGTCCAACTCCGAAAACACCACGACCTGAACAGCAGTGTCGTTAACAAGGCGAAACAAATTTGCGTTGCATTTCCAGAATTGGAGTGTCTGCAAGTTTATAAAATCGAGATCTTGTGAGGCAATCAAATTGTCTTGAAGACTAACCATATATTCATTGAAAATCTTCCGCATGCGGGAGCGGATAACCTCCTCTTTATTTTTAAAGTGCCGATAAAATGTCTGTCTCCCGACACCGGCCTTTTCGCAAATGCGGGTTATAGTGATTTCACTAAATGGTTTGTTGCCAGCCTCAGCAATCAAGGCCTCTTCAATCCATAATCGGGTTCGCGCGATCTGTCCTGCTTTGCGGCTTTTTTGGAACATTTGAACATCCTCTGTCTCGTATTCGAGCGTGGAGGCCACACTATACTTGACGATGATTAGATATGGAGCAACCGTCTCATATTCAAATGGCTTTTCCGAGTCCGATAGGTATCCAATGGTGGATGCGGCTCATAAATAGAGGGACCCAATGATGATGGTAGACGCTTCCTTTTTGTACCCCACAGCTAATTGGGCAGACGTGAACGCCATCCATGACGTGTTTACGCGTCTTCGGGCTGAAGACCCCGTGCACCTTTGCACCGCAGAGGGGTATCCCGATCTTTGGCACGTCACAAAACATGCTGACATCTTCGACGTCGAACGGCGCACAGGCGATTTCCTGAACGAACCGCGATTGATCATTTCCACGTCTGAACAGGAGGCCAAGATTAGAGCCCAGAACAATGGGTCGCTGAACCGCATCCGCTCACTGGTTACCTATGACGCGCCGGAACACATGAAGCTTCGCCTGCTGACCCAATCCTGGTTCATGCCCAAGAATTTGGACAAGCTTAAGTCGCGTATCTCCGGATCGGTCGAGGGCGGTATGCGGGTGTTGGAGCAGAAGGCCGGCACTTGTGACTTCGCTCGCGACGTGGCGCTGGAGTATCCGCTGCGCGTCATCATGGCTGTACTTGGCGTGCCCGAAAATGACTATGGCATGATGCTACGGCTCACCCAGGAGCTGTTCGGGCCGGAGGACCCCGACATTGGCCGCGAGGTAGAACAGGGCGTGACCGCCGATGCGGCACTTGCCGAAACCATCAATGACCTCTTCGCTTATTTCACCGCACTGACAAAAGACAAGATTGAAAACCCGAGCGATGATGTGGCCTCCATCATTGCCAATGCTGAGATCGACGGCGCGCCGCTCGATGATATGGGCAAGCTTGGCTATTACATTATCGTTGCAACCGCTGGGCACGACACAACAAGTTACTCTCTGTCTGAAGCGGTGCACCAGTTAGCGCGCGATCCGGCGCTATTTGATCGGCTGAAGCAGGCGCCGGACGAAACCGCGCCGCTGATCACCGAAGAGGCCATCCGCTATGCCTCATCCGTTCGCCACTTCATCCGCACCGCGAACAAGGACACCGAACTCGGCGGCAAGACGATCCGCGAGGGCCAGTCCCTGATCTTATGGTATCCATCGGGCAGCCGCGACGAGGACGTGTTTGAGAACCCTCACAGTTTCGATATCGACCGCGATCGTCGCACGCGTCATGCCGCCTTCGGTCACGGTGCTCATATGTGCCTGGGCATGCACTTGGCACGGCTGGAGATCGACACGTTCTTGCGTGCGCTTGCTGCGAAGGTGGACGCCATCGACCTGATGGCGGAGCCGAAATACGTTCAGGCGAACTTCGTTGGGGGCATCAAATCCCTGCCCGTCAGGATGACGTTGGTATAACGAAAGCAAAATCGAAATATTGGAGGAAACGAGGACCGAGACCAACTTCACCATGACCATCAATGGCGAAATCATCGAATACCGCAGATGGAACAACACGCACTCAACCCGCTATAGCACGAGGGACTAAGATGAAACTCATTCAGGAATTTACCTTCAACGCGACATTGGCACCTCCTACGCCGGTCGGTTCGGTGCCCATCGGAACCCGCATGGTCTACCGGGTAACCGGAGGAACCGTAACGGGCGACCGCCTTAGTGGGACAGTCGTCGGCGGCGGAGAATGGGCCCTGATCGGCCCCGATGGCTTTCTCAGACCGGACGTCAGAGTGGAAGTCGAGACCCACGACGGCGCGTTCCTGTATATGCAGTACACTGGCCTTCTCGAAATGAATGCTGCGGTTCAGGCAGCGACCGGGAGCGGTGGTGAAACGGCGTTCGAAGACCAGTATTTCTATACCAATCCCCGAATCGAAACGGGCGACGAACGCTACAGCTGGGTCAATACCACTTTCTTCATTGGCGAAGGGCGCATCTATCCAGGTTCTGGCGTTGAGTACCGGGTCTGGCGACCCGCTTAGCTCACCGATGGAGACTGACCTTATAAATAGAACCGGAGCGCGGCATGTATGAATCGAAGAAACCGATTTCGACCTCGGAAGACGTCCAGCGGCTACTTGGCGAAAAATTCGATAACCAGGAGCGAAAGGTTATCGATCACATTGACGACCTTTGCCGCGCCTGGATCGAACGCTCTCCGTTCATCACGATTGCGACCGTGAACCTCAGGGGCCAGGTCGATGTGTCGCCGAAGGGTGACCCGGCCGGGTTCGTGAAAATCCTCGACCAGAAGACGCTCGCAATTCCGGATCGGCTGGGCAACAATCGCGGCGATACATTCCATAACATCATCGAGAATCCTCGGGTTGGGCTGATGTTTGTTGTCCCCAGACGCAACGAAGTCGTGCGCGTGAGCGGGTCAGCGCAGATCGTTCAGGACGACGACATCCTCGCTATGATGGCGGTGAATGGTAAGCTCCCGACCATGGCGCTTCTGGTCCACGTTGAGGAGGCGATGTTCCACTGCGGGAAGTCCATGATCCGTTCGAAAATGTGGACGCCTGATGACTGGCCGACGATCGACGGCCTGCCATCCTATGCAGCCGCCGTGAAAACCCATGCTGCCATGCCCGAGCCGCTCGAGTTCTACGAAAAGATGATGAAATATAACGATGAGAAAAGACTGTACTAAAACTGAGATTGGACGGAGCGCCGCTCCAAAAAACGCAAAGGATTGATCAAATGACCGTAAATACCTTTAAAATTCTTCCGGAAACTGCGGAGGGCAAAGTCCCTTCCAATTTGATCCCGAAACCCTGTTTCACCACCGATGAGACGGACGAGACGACTACCCCCTTCTACCGCGCCCAAGATGGCTCCGTTTCGGCCGGCATTTGGGAATGCCCGCCCTGTAAGCTCGACATCGAAAGCTATCCCGTGAACGAAATGATGACGATCATCGCAGGTTCGCTGACCATTACCAACGCTGACGGCGTAGAAGAAACGTTTGGCCCCGGCGAGGTCGTATTCGCATCCAAGGGATCAAAAATGACCTGGCACATCACCGAGCGGCTCAAGAAGTACTTCATGACCGCGGCCTCGGCATAAGGGGATAGGACGACCATTGTCAGTCAAAGATTCCGCGAGGCGTTACTCGACGTCTACCATGGCGAGCAATTTGGCGAGGCCTTTTTCGAGGCGCTCTTGCCCCATGCCGGGGATAGTGAGCAGCGTTATGTTCTAGGCTCACTCCTTCAACTGGAGTCGGAGGGCAAGGCTATCATGCGGCCTGTCCTTGCCAAGCTCCGGCTTTCGCTGGACGAAGACCCCGCCTCGCGCCCTCGGGGCGTTTCGACATCGGCGATGTTGCGGGAGATGCCCTGGACGGTCAAATTCGCTGCGATGGCCGATGGCATCCGCAGCAAGGGCCTGCCCCAGTATGAGGAACTGGCAAGCTTGGTGACCGCCGAAGAAGATCGTGAAGCCTTCGCGCTCGCATCCTTCATGGCAACCCACGAGCGCGCGATCCTGAAGGCGTCCGAAAACTTGGCGGCTAAGCGCGAGAACCCCATCGCCCCCGTGGTGGAAATCCTGCACTTTCCCCTCATTAAACCAAACCTCTTTTCATAGCGGTGCCAAAAAACGCCGCCGCGCCCGCCGGCACCTTATCCGCGGCGCGAACCCACCATGTTGCAACGGAGGTGTTAAGTGCCTGGTTTCGATGGGATGTATACATTCTTTCTGATACGCTCAGCAGACCGCAAAAGGTCAATTCGAGACCGATGAACCCCAATGTCTAACGACAGCTTTTGCGCCCCTATCAGCTCATTAGCTGTCGGATAGATTTCGCTCAATCCGACACCTTCCCAAAAATAACCCACACAAAACCAACGCTCTAAAAACAAATCAGCAAAATCTATCCGACCGGGTTTTCGGCGGCTTCATAATGCTGCGCATGACTGAGGTGACACGCTCTTGTTTATCCTACGCGGCGCTGCGCCTGAAGTGGCAGGCGCTCGGCTTTGTGTTGGTGGCGCTCGGCCGGGCGGTCGTGCGGCTGGAGCGAACGCATGGGCGCGGCGCGTGGGAGATGGCGCATCACCTCGAACTGGTCGCTCGCACGGCGGCGCATGACCTCGGCACTGAGCTGATCGAGGCGCACCAGGATGTGCCGCCGCAAGACGAAAAAGAGATTGCCGCGCTGGAGCATCTCAGCGTCATCCGGTGCCTGTTCCTCGCGCTTGCGCTATTTGCGCGGCATTTGATGCGGAAACTGGCTGGGCGCTCCGTACCGGGTTATCCGTACACGGATTTTACGCCTGGTACAGCGCGGACCATGATTGCAATAGCCTATTCACCAACCTTTATTGACAGTGGTTAGGCCACCACCTCTTACCGCTTTCCCAGAACCCGTTTTTTCTTTTTTGCTCGCGGCCATTCCGGCTAAAGCCGGGCCGCTGCGCCTGCGCGTTGCTTGTATGCGCTGCGCGCTCGCTAACGCTCGGGGCATCCGCCCCAAGACTTACCCTGCTGTAATTCTGATCAAAGAGATTTTACGATTTCCTCGACCATCTTCTTCGCGTCTGACAGGAGCATCATCGTGTTGTCACGGAAGAAGAGCTCATTCTGGATACCGGCATAGCCAGAGCCCATCGAGCGCTTGATGAAGAGCACCGTGCCGGCATTCTCAACATCGAGAACCGGCATGCCATAGATCGGGCTGGTCTTGTCTGTTTTTGCCGCCGGGTTCGTGACATCATTCGCGCCGATGACGAACGCAACCTCCGCATTGCGGAAATCGGAGTTGATGTCTTCCAGCTCGAACACTTCATCATACGGCACCTGCGCCTCAGCCAGGAGAACATTCATATGCCCCGGCATACGCCCCGCAACGGGGTGGATCGCATAAGCGACATCAACCCCCTCCTCCTTCAGCTTGTCCGCCATTTCTTTCAGGGCGTGCTGGGCCTGCGCGACCGCCATGCCGTAGCCCGGCACGATGATCACTTTCGAGGCATTCTTCATGATGAAGGCGGCATCTTCTGCCGAGCCGCGTTTGTAAGGCCGGTCGGCCTGCGCGCCAGCCGCGGCTGCGCCGTCACCATCGTCTGCGCCGAAGCCGCCAAGGATCACCGAGATGAAGCTGCGGTTCATCCCCTTGCACATGATGTAGGACAGGATTGCACCGGATGAGCCGACGAGCGCGCCAGTGATGATCAGGGCAAAATTTCCAAGCGTAAATCCAAGCGCGGCAGCGGCCCATCCTGAGTAGGAGTTTAGCATAGAAACGACGACAGGCATATCCGCCCCGCCAATCGGAATGATTAAAGTTACGCCAAGAACGAGTGCCAGCGCTGTCAGAGCCCAGAAGATCCACGGCTCGGTGCCGCGGCTATCGATCATAAGCCCAATCAGCAGAACGATCCCCAATGCAAGCGCGATGTTAATCAGGTGCCGCGCAGGCAGAAGAATTGGCGCGCCCGACATATTCCCGTTGAGTTTCGCGAAAGCGATGACAGAGCCCGTGAAGGTGAGCGCGCCAATGGCTGAGCCGAGGCTGAGCTCTATAATGGAAACGTGCGGAATGCCGTAGCATTGGTCCAAATTGGGGCCGTTCGGATTGGTACAGAAAAACTCCCAAATGCCGAAACTCTCTGGCGCATAGAGCGCTGCTGCCGCAACCAGAACGGCTGCCATCCCCACAAGTGAATGGAAGGCGGCCACGAGCTGCGGCATCGCTGTCATCGGAATTTTGCGCGCAATGTAAGCGCCGATGCCGCCGCCGATCACAACGCCTGCAATGATGATGCCCCACGTCGCGCCATCAAGTTGATCCCACAGAAGCGCGAGCGTTGTGGCGACAGCGATCGCCATGCCGATCATGCCATTGCGGTTACCCGCGCGGGACGTCGCCGGAGACGAGAGACCGCGCAGCGCGAGGATGAAGAGGATACCCGCGGCAAGATAGAGCAGCGGTGCCCAGGTCGATTGGAATTGTTCCATGAGCCCTAGTCTCCCTTCTTCTTGTACATCGCTAGCATGCGCTGGGTGACGAGGAAGCCGCCGAATATGTTCACACTCGCAAGACCGATCGCAATCCCGCCAAGCGTTTTGGCAAACCAACCTTCACTTCCAAGCCCGGCAGCGGCGGCAGCAAACAGAGCACCGACAACAATCACCGAGGAGATTGCATTCGTCACCGCCATCAACGGCGTGTGCAAGGCAGGCGTGACCGACCAGACAACATAATACCCGACGAAACAGGCGAGCGCGAAAATCGCCGCGAGGAACACCGTTGGGCTGATCCCGCTCGCAGCGGCTGCATGCGCAGGCAGCGCGAGCGCGGTAAGGCCTGCCACCAGGATGAAACGCTTCATGAGGAAATCCTTTCATTGACCGTCTCACCGCCGCGCGTCAGCAACATCGCAGTGACGATCTCATCATCTGTCTCAAGTGAGAGGCTGCCATCCTCGGCTGTGATCAGCGGCAAGAAGGCGAGCAGGTTTTTCGCGTAAAGCGACGAGGCATCAGCGGGCAGCCGCGCCGGCAGGTTAGAGAAGCCGGCAACTTTCACCCCATCAACATCGACCACTTCATCGGGCTTCGACAGCGGACAGTTGCCGCCCTGCGCGACCGCCATATCGAGAATGACCGACCCAGGCCGCATCGTCTTCACCATCTCTTCAGTGACCAGCACAGGTGCCGCCCGCCCGGGAATGAGCGCAGTCGTGATCACGATGTCCTGCTTGGCAATGTGGCTGGCAGTGAGCTCGGCTTGCTTCTTTTGGTATTCTGCAGACATTTGCTTGGCATAGCCGCCGGCGGTTTCTGCAGCTTTGAATTCTTCATCCTCAACCGCAATGAATTTTGCGCCAAGCGAGGCGACTTGCTCCTTCGCTGCCGGTCGCACATCAGTTGCCGTCACAACCCCGCCAAGACGGCGCGCCGTCGCGATCGCTTGCAAACCAGCAACACCCGCGCCCATCACGAACACTTTCGCAGGTGCAATCGTACCCGCCGCTGTCATCATCATTGGCAAGGCGCGCCCGAAAATCTGGCTTGCTTCGATCACCGTTCGGTAGCCTGCCAGATTTGATTGAGAAGACAGCGCATCCATGGATTGCGCGCGCGTGATCCGGGGCGTGAACTCCATGGAAAGCGCTGACAAGTTTCTCGCATTAAACGGGGCAGCTTCAAAATCTGACGGCTCCATCAAGGCGATAACGCTCGCCCCTTCAGGAATTGAGGCAGTCTCTTCCGGGTTCGGGCGGCGGACTTTAAAGATGATGTCCGCGCCTGCCGGATCGCCGTTAATCTGCGCACCGGCTTCGGTATAGGCGGCGTCTGAGAAGCCCGCGAACACGCCTGCCCCCGGCGCGATCAAAACAGAATGACCAAGCCCGGTGAGCTTTTTCACCGTTTCCGGTGTGGCAGCCACGCGCGTTTCCTTGGCCTCGGATTCTTTTGAGACGAAAATTTTCATACCGACCACTTAAGAAGAAGATCGCGCAAAATCACAAGAGGTGTGAGCGAATCAGTAGCAATATTTTTGCGCGCACATCGACGCAGACTTAGGGTGAAGTGGTGATTTTTTGCGCCAATCGTGACGTCGCCGCGTGATAAGATTGTTGAATGGCTCTTTCCAAGAATTACGAACCGCCACTTTATGATCGTCATAATCGCGTCAGATTCGGATCATCATATAAGCGCCATGACTGATATTCCGCCGCTCACTCCTGTCCACATACCGCCGGGCGGGCGTGTGCTCGTCTTTGATAGCGGCGTTGGCGGGCTCACCGTTGCTCGTGAGATCTTGGCCCTCGCCCCGGACCTCGCCGTAGATTACTCCGCCGATACCGGGTTTTTCCCATATGGTGACAAATCCGACGACGCGTTGCGCAAACGCTTACCCCTGGTGGCCTCAGCATTGTACGATGCCGTGCGCCCAGATGTGTTTGTGATTGCCTGCAACACTGCTTCCACTCTTGCTCTGCCGAATGTCCGCGCGGCGCTGCCCTGCCCTGTTGTCGGCACTGTGCCTGCTATCAAACCCGCCGCCCAGCTTAGCCGGCGCGGGGTTATTGGACTTCTCGCAACACCCGGCACAATTCGCCGTGCGTATACGGATGATTTGATTGCAAGTTTCGCCTCAGATGCTCTGGTGATCAAACATGGCAGCGTCGAACTCGTCAAACTCGCTGAGCGCCATGCGCGCGGGGAAATTGTTCCACTGGAACACTTTGCGGATGCGCAGCGCGAGATGTTCGACGCGCCGGGCGGCGATCAGATTGATACGGTTGTGCTTGCTTGTACACACTTTCCATTAGTGCGGGATGAACTCATCAAAACCGCTCCGCGCGAGATCGCCTATATAGATAGCGGCGAAGCGATTGCCCGCCAGACGCTGCGCGTGATGTCAGCAGACAAAGATAAATCTACCGGCGGCAAGGGCTATATTACCGATGACCCGGCCCGGCGCAGCGCGCTGGTGGAAACGCTCGCGCGATTTGGGTTTGGGCAGGTCAACATGGTGTCGATCGACGGCAGTAACGCTGCGCGCGCGGCGAGTTAAATAGCATTTGGTCTTACCCCTTTCCAAATCCGAATATAACTGACAGAAGTGGTGTCATTCGAAACGTAATAATGACGTGTAGAGCTCGCGCGGCGAGTGGGAGGAAGACATGGATTGGTGGTTCAGGATTGATCTGTGGAAACGCGTCGTGGCGTTTCTCATCCTCGGCCTGGTCGTCGGAGCGGCCGCGAAATATGGTGACCCATCTGGCGCGACCTCACAGCTCATCGTCGATTACATTTACCCTTTTGGGCAGGCCTTTGTCGCCGCGATCAAATATCTGATTGTCCCTCTGATCGTAACATCGTTGATTGCCGGCGTGCTTGCGCTCGGCGACCCGGCAAAGCTCGGCTCCATCGGCATCAAAGCCATGCTGCTTTATTCCGGCACGACAATCTTTGCTGTCAGCCTCGGACTGCTGATCGGCACGTTCATCCCAATGGGCGCAGGCCTAGACGCGTCTAGTTTCACCGCCGTCGACGAAGCAAGCAAAGCAGCGGTGAGCGGAAAGCTTGATAAAGCAGAAGCGGCTGGCTTCCTTTCTCGTTACCTTCAAATCGACGTCCTCGGAAACTTGCAACGCCCCTTTACAACGGGGCCCAACCTGTTTGCCGGTGTGACCATGGAACTCGCCGTAATCGCTGGACTGATCGTCCTGGCGCTTATGGCTGCGCGCGGTTCGCTTCTGACGTTTGCGACCTTTTCCGGTTTAATTCTTCTGTCGATCATCACGTGGGGCGTGAACCCGATCACACTGATCATTCTTTCGATCCTGCTCGGGCTTCTTATTCTGTTCACCTTCGGCGCAGAGGGGCCGATCGCAAATGCGGCGAATACAATCTCTGAACACGTGATGCGTACAACAATTTATCTAATGGAGTTTGCACCGTTCGGAGTGTTCGCGCTTATGGCATGGGTGATTGCAACCAAGGGATTTGCCGTGCTTGCGAATTTAGGGATGTTGGCATTTGCGCTTTATCTCGCCTGCATCATCCAGATCATTTTCGTATATGGCGGCTTGATCAAAACCGTTTTGAAGCAGCGCGTGATCCCCTTCTTCCGCGGCGTGACAGACGCCCAGTCGGTTGCATTCTCGACCGCGTCTTCGAGTTCGACCCTGCCTGTGACAATCACATGCGCAACGCAAAATCTCGGGGTCGATAAGTCCATCGCCTCAAGCGTCCTGCCACTCGGCGCGACGATCAATATGGATGGCACAGCCATCTATTTGGGATTGATCGGGCTGTTTGCGGCGCAAGCCCTAAACATCGATATGACCCTTACGATGTATGCTATGGTCGCGCTCACCGCGACGCTTTCCTCGATTGGTGCCGCAGGAATCCCGAGTGCAGGCTTGCTATTGTCAACGATTGTTCTGGAACAGATCGGTGTACCGCTTGAACAAGCTGTTCTCATCATCGCCTTCATTCTTCCCTTCGACCGACTCCTCGACATGATGAGAACTTTGACGAATGTGACAGGCGATCTTGCGGTCGCAACAACAATTGCGAAATGGGAAGATGAAATAGATTTGGTGGAGTACGCTGCGGAAGATCGCGTCTAGAATCTGAGATTATTCGTATGCCGCATCGAATGGCGCATCCATCACTTCCGCATATTCAATCGCGCCAAAGCCATTAAACCGGCTCGCCATCGTCGAGCCATAAGCTCCCATCTGGCCAAATTCGAGCCAATCACCTTCTTCCAGATTATCTGGTAGCATCGTTGCCTCTGGCCATCTATCCTCCGGGTCACAGGTGGGGCCATGCAGCCGATAAGGGATGAGCGTGGTCGATGGCGCGCCGTTTTGCTTGATCGCGCGAATAGGAAAACTCCAGCGCACATTCACCGCGTCGTAGAGCGCACCGAAACCGCCATCATTGAGATAAAGACGCCCCGGCTTAGCAAGCTCAATCCGTGTCAGCAGGCTTTCACATTCAGCGACAAGTGCTCGTCCGGGCTCACCCCAGATCTCGCAATTTGAAAACTCATTCTGCTCAAGAGCGGACGAAATTGCATCGACAAACGCATTCATCGGAGGTGGCTCAAGGCCCGGGTAATGAGATGGAAAACCGCCGCCCACATTGATGATGTCGGGGGTGATCTTCGCTTGCGAGGCCAACTCTGCAACGTCGCTAATGGCGCGTGCCCAGGCGCTCGGATCCATCGCCTGACTGCCAACATGAAACGATATGCCTAAACGGCGCGCCTGAGGACGTACGCGCGTGATTAACCCAGCAGCGTCTTCGCCGCCGATGCCGAACTTTCCAGCCAGCGGCATGATTGATCCGGAATTATCGACCGAAAGACGAACGACCAGATCAAGATCCTTGGCATTGCCCGTTGCTTCCATGATCTTGGTGAGCTCCAGGGAGCTGTCGAGCACAAACGCTTTTATGCCAAATTCAGAGTACGCCTCGGAAATTGCGCGGCGATTCTTGACTGGGTGCATGAATGCCAGCATCGCATCGGGAACATTTGCTGCAACTTGCCGAATCTCACCGATTGAAGCGACATCAAATGTCTTGATACCTGCCGATGCGAGCGTGGTTAAAACATGCGCCGCCGGGTTCGCCTTCACTGCATAATAAGGCGCGCCGGGAAACTTATCGCAAAACCAGGCTGCCGCTGCTTTCAATCGCGCAGGACGAAAACAAATCGTCGGCGCATCGGGCATGCGCGATCTGGCAAGATCAAGAGTGGTATCAAAATGCTGCATAGCTGGCGCGCCTTAGACCTGCCCGGTAACGCTGGCAAGCATAGAAGTATCAGAAGACAGATAGGTGAAATTCAGCAATACCAGATACTCGGAAAGCTGGGGGAGGACGTCATGCAAATTCGCAAAGAGCAGCGCGGCGATGAAGCCCGCATATACGAGGTAACGGAAGCGGCGTTTAAGCCGATGCCGTTCAGCGACGGCAGTGAGCCTGAATGCGTCAACCAGTTGCGAGATGATGGCGACCTGACTGTTTCCCTTGTTGCCGTCAAAGATGAGGTCATTATCGGTCATATTGCGTTCTCGCCAGTATTTTTGGACGGCGCTAACGACCACTGGTATGGGCTCGGGCCCGTATCAGTATGGCCGGAGCATCAGAAACAGGGCATTGGTAAAGCCCTGATTGAAGCTGGTCTGAGTGAGATCAAAGATCTCCGCGCAAAGGGCTGCGTTCTTATCGGTGACCCTGGCTACTATCACCGTTTCGGTTTCGTGGCTGACGGGCGAATTTCCTACCGCGATCTGGATAGCAAATACGTTCAGTGGCTGGCATTCGCAGATGAAAAACCGGCCGGCGCGCTAACCTACTCGCCGGGCCTTGAGTGAAAATTTATCCTGCGTAAGCTTCGGCCAGCTCAGGATCTTTTTCGGCGACAAGGTCGGCGAGGTCTGCGATGACTTTGGCTTGTTTCCACGTCGCGTCATCCTGCATCTTGCCGTCGATCATTGCGACGCCCGTTCCATCCGGCATTGCTGCAAGTATCTTTCGCGCGAACTTCACTTCTTCCGGATCGGGTGAGAACACTTTCTTCGCAATAGCAATCTGGTTTGGATGCAAGCTCCATGTGCCCGAACAGCCGAGCAAAAAAGCATTGCGGAATTGCTGCTCGCAGGCGGCAAGGTCTGCAATATCACCGAATGGACCGTAGAATGCGTTAATACCCGCCATGCGGCAGGCATCCACCATTCGGGCAATCGTGTAGTGCCAAGGGTCCTGCTGGGCGGAAGCGCGCGGCGCTTCCAGATCGCCGCCGACCGGATCCTCGATCACACGGTAAAAGGGATGCCCGCCGCCAACGCGCGTCGTTTTCATTTTCCGGTCTGCTGCAAGATCAGCGGGCCCGAGCGATATTCCCTGCATTCGCGGGGAGGCAAGCGCAATCTCCTCAACGCGCGCGACCCCTTCTGCGGTCTCAAGAATGGCGTGAAACAGGATCGGACGTGACAAACCCGCTTTGGCTTCAAGTTGCGCAACGTATTGGTCAGCAAAGTGGATGTCCCAGGGCCCTTCGACTTTCGGTAACATAATCACGTCTAGCTGGTGCCCGGCTTTCAGGACAAGCTCTGAGACGTCCTCCTGGAACCAGGGTGAGTTCAGCGGATTAACCCGGGACCAGAACCCCGTGCCAGAGGCTTGCCAGTCAACCATCGACGCCATTTCGATCACACCAGCACGCGCTGCATCTTTTGCATCTGCGGGAATTGCATCTTCGAGATTACCAAGAACGACGTCAGCGCTCTCAGCAATGCCGGGAACTTTCGCGCGCACTTTATCCAGATGCGGTGGCACGAAGTGGATCATGCGTTCCAAACGAACCGGTAAGTCGCGCATCGGCGCGGGAGCCCCAATGGCAAGCGGCTTAAAGAAATTTCGCGGTGTTTTCTGAGACATGATTTCCTCCAGCGCGTGTCAGTTACGCTGCAGGATCACTGGCGTCAAATACCTGCGCGATATCCGCTACGCAGCGACAGCATCTTCTTCTTCGGGCTTGTTAACAAACGCATGTCTCAGCGTTTCGACGGCATTAAATCTGTCAGTGACAACAGGGAGCTTTTCATCTTCGCTAAGGATCAGTGCGCCGCCGGGTTGAACCGCGGAGATGAGATTGTTTGCGACTTCTGAACGAACAGGCCGCGCCAATCCTGAAAGCACGCCGCGGCAGAAAATTGCATCAAACTCGCCCAGCCCTTCGATCGGATGAAGAAGGTTGTGCACGCGAAACCCGATCTGCAAACGCATATCGTCTGAAATTTGCCAACCGCCATCTTCCTGGCGCTTGAAGTATTTCAATAGACGTTGAATCGATAGACCGCGCTGAACCTCAAAGTGACCATAATGACCTGTCCGAGCCCGCTGAGTTGTATCTTCGCAAAGATCGACTGAAACGATATCGATCGGCGTATCGCCAAAAACGGTGCTTGGGGTCTCATCAAGCAGCATGGCAAGCGAATACGCTTCCTGCCCGCTTGATCCGCCCGCGCACAGCACGCGCAATCTCTGAGCGCCCGCCTCTTTTCGCGCGGGCAATACGGTATCAACGACAAATTCGATTGCTTCGCGCTCAAAGAAAAACCGCGTGGTTTTTGTTGTCAGCGAAGCGATAATTTCTGCCTCAAGAACTTTATTAGGCCGCGCTTTCAGGCAGGCAGCTAGCTCATCTGCGGAAGAAAAACCTTCTCTGCGGATAAGCGGCGAAAGCCTTGCTTCGACCAAATAACTTTTGGCTGGCGGGATATGCTGGCCGGAACCTTTTAGTGCCAGATCCGCAAATTCGTTAAACGTGTCGACGTCCAAGAGGTGACTCCCTCGCCTGTTCCCCAAAACAATGTCTGAAGATCTAGGCGCTTTCTGTTAACAGAAGCTTCCCTAAATCAGGCCAGCTTCGCTAAATTTGCTTTTGATAATGTCGGCGTCAAACGGTTTCATCACAAACTCGTTTGCGCCAGAGCGCACGGCTTCACCAATGTGCTCAGCGTCGTTTTCCGTCGAGCAAAAGACGACGACAGGATCTTTGCCGCCTTCTTCGCGCCGCAGCGATCGCAGGAAATCAAGACCATTCATGACCGGCATGTTCCAATCAAGCAGAACAGCGTCGGGCATTTGCGTACGGCAATGCTCCAGCGCCTCAGCGCCATCACCGGCTTCTACGACTTCGAATTGGAGATCTTGGATGATGCGGCTCGCAACTTTGCGAACCACCCGAGAGTCATCGACGATCAGGCAGCGTTTCATGTCACAAATCCACTCAGTGTGTCTCTACTGGTTAAAGATCACACGAATTGTGTTAACACTTTGCTTACGAAAAACGCCGTCGGCAGCGTTTAGCCGCTGGCTCGGATGCCGCCCGCGGAAATCTGGATGTGTTCATCGCTGATTTGTGTCGCTTCGATACCGCCAGATCCAAGATCTTTTGCCATCATCTGCGCAAATACAGGCTGGACGGATTTACCGCACCATCCGTCTTCGGGCGCGTTTCCAGCCAGACCGTTGACCGTCAAATCCTTCAACTGAGTTCGTTTCCCTTTGGCATCGACCGTTATCGCCATGCTGCCGCCCTCATCGCGGATTTTCACAGAGATCACACCGCCCCAAGGCACGCAGTCAACTGCGATCAGCACCATGTTCATCATCAAGCGCACTTGAGAGTAGCCAAAATGCGCTGTCTCAATGTCCCATTCGATTGACGGTTTGTAGGTCGCCACAAAGTTCTCGGTGATCGATTTGGCTTTGTGAACATCAGCCATGCCGGAATTGAGGCCTTGCGAGCCGAATGCGTAGCGCAAGAATTCCAGTTTTGCCGCTGCGTCCGAAAGGCCCTTTTTCACAAGCGCTTCGGCTTGCTCATGCATCTCCTCACCTCCCGGCTCATCCATCATTTCAAGTGCCGACATCGCAGAAGACACCGGGGAAACAAGGTCATGGCAAAGACGCGACGCAACAAAAGCTGTCAAATGAGATGGATCAATCATGGGTCCGTGTGGTCCTTCAGGCCGATGGTGCGTGTTATATTTGCGACACTCACTATACGATTCGTAGAAGTTCCGCGCCTACCAAACGCCTAGAATGGGCAATTATTCATCTGGCCGGTCGATATCATCATAACCGTGCTTGGCGCTGTAATGGCTGAGATAGAGCAGCACGCCCCAAACGGCGAAGCTGAGCAATATGCCCAGCCCCAGTGCGATCCAGCCATGAACGCTCATTACTGCGGCAGCTTTGCGTCTTCTGCGCGCACCCAAAATCCGGTCGTATCGACGACCATGTCGCCGGGCGCTGCCTTTTCAATCTGCTTGATGCCAGTGACCATCGCCACCTGAGCGGGTGACGCGCCTGATTCATTGGCCAGCTTCTGATAGAGCCCGCGGCGTTTCGCGTTGATCTCATCAACTTTTCGAACGAGCGAAGGTTCCGCGCCGTCGCGTGTCACAAAGCCAAGATAGCCGTCGAGCTGCTCCCCTACGATGCCGCGCTCTTTCGCAGCATCTACTTGTGGATCTCCAGCAAACGCTGCAGGCGCAATAACTATCGACGACAGAGCGAGCGCGAATGCAGCAATCCATGCCCGAATATTAAATAACTTGTTCATCTCATCCCCTCCTTAGAACAGATCCGGATTGTCCGCGATCAATTCCTCGACATCCTTGTCGAGTTTTACGCGGATTTCCTGATCAATCTTCACGTTGAGATCAATCTTGATTGGCTTATCCGACGGCTCGATCTTGATCGTCGGGTTACACGCGGCAACGAGCAATCCAGCTGCGCACGCAAGTATCGTTAGTTTCTTCATAGAGCTCGGCTCCAAAATGTTACCCTCATGTTGGGCAAAGCGGCCTGAACGTCAATTGAACAAGCGCACGTCCCTTTATTCACTCTCTACTGAAACGCCAGCATTCTCAAGTATTTGCTCTTTGACCTGGTCAATAATGACCGTACTTGAGAGAGATGTGCGTGCGCTCCTGATCAATTGGGCAAGTTCAGAGGTTACATTTATGTTATATTCGAAAGGCTGACCTGACAGCACATCTGCGTTCCGCCCAAGAAGTTTCAAGCCAACAATAATTTCGCCCGCGATATTTCCGTCCGCACGCAATTCCAGCACTTCAAAATCCAGAGCCTTGATTGCATCCACCGCATGATCTGTGAACTCCCCATAACCCTTTGCACTGTCTAAACCTGACCCAGTATAACCCAACTTACCTCCCCGCTCATCTGCGGTCAGAACCGCCCCCCGGAGGAAGGCGTCTGGCCCAATAATTTCGAGCGGAAAGGAACCACTGACAGTGCCCTGCGCCTTTATTTCCTTTAGCGACAAAGCTTCGGTAAGCTGGTTAAGCTCTAACTTTTCAGCCGTGATCGTTACCAATTCTGTTTTGCCGCCAACTTCCCAACTCGTCGGCGCAACGACCAGCTCACCGCCTGCAAAAGGCCAACGCGCTCCCTGCAGCTGCAGCAAACGGCCATCGACAAGCTGAAACGCGATGCGGCCGTTCTGCAAAGGCACACCTGGATCAATCATCCCGACACTGACGATTTGGTCTGGCAGAGTCGTCAGGTCCAATATGTCGGAGAAACTTACGCTGCCACTCACACCACTGATCGTACCAAGCCGGAACGTATCAAAACTCAAGTCGCTAAACGACACATTCCCGGTGCCGGCAAGATCACCGTGTGTAATAGTAAAGTCCGCATTGCCTTTCATGGTTCCGCGCGCATTCGGCAACACAGGTCTAAGCAAGTCAGATAAATCGTGAGGTTGCAGGCGGCCCGGCTCAAACTGCAGCTCTCGGCCCGAAAGCGATGCCGTTCCGCTCAGATCTGATAGTC
Source organism: Hyphomonadaceae bacterium (assembly GCA_965263325.1). GTDB lineage: Bacteria > Pseudomonadota > Alphaproteobacteria > Caulobacterales > Hyphomonadaceae > CBDHGY01. The sequence continues at coordinate 1,412,206 of CBDHGY010000002.1, forward strand.
CCAAATCCATTCGGGCTTCTGCAATCGTCCAACCAGAACGTTGGAGACGCAGCGGACCTGTCATGACGATCCGGCCATCTTTGATTGTGGCCGAAAGGTCTGCGCGTATCGGCGTGTAGATCGGGTCGTCGCGGTAGTCCTCTATTCGCACATCATTGGACCGCAGCTCACCGGTAAAACCGGTTTCTGGAACACTTCCTGCAAACTCGAAGCCCGCGGAAGAGACTTTTGCCGGAATTAAGTCGCCGTCAAATGTTGAGTTCCCGAGACTTGCTGCGAACTGAAATGGCCCATCGCCTGTTTCTAATGTCAGGAGCGGATCACGCGCATCAATCTTTAGCTGTCGCTCACCCAATGTGATGGGAGCGAGGAGCGCACGTGATTTGATTTCCGCACGGAGTGATTTCCCGAGCTGCCAATCCATCACGCTGTCTGTAAAATTAAGTGCGCCCTGAGAATCACGCGTTTTGAAAGGCAAGCGTATATCGCCGAGCGCCAATGTGCCAGTTGGCTTGCCATTTTCTGAACGCACAAATCGGCCGTCTTCAGGGCAAATTTTCAATGCGACCGGGTCGAGCGAAAGCGCGTCAGACCCCGCCCCATCTGTTTTCAAATCAAGGCAAGCCGACTGGCCAGTTTGTATCCGCCATCCTTCCGCGCCGCGTGTCGCCTCAAACCCGCCCGATAGCGTTGTGTCCTTCAGCGCCACTCCCGGAAACGCGCCGGCGATCATCACATCCCCTTTTGTACCAACGCGCAGCTGCCCGCTCGCCGATTCCATCTGAAATGGACGCAGTTTTACGCTGAGTGTTCGGCCCATTTCAGTCCATGGCTCAAGCTCAAGTACCGCCGCATCAATGCTAAGCTGGTCTGGCGTGGCCGCCGCAGAATTCAGCGTCGATCGCAAGGTCGGACCGCCGCCCCCCGAGGCCACGACCTCTCCGCTGACCAACAAACCATTATTCGAAAGCTGCAGCCATTGCGGTGTTGTCGACGGCTCGATGCTGATGGTCATACCGCTTGCTGCTGTTAACGCAGTGGGCCGGGAGGCCGTTAGCCGCCAACGATCTCCTTTTCTGGAAAATTCGATATCTGCGCCGGAATCAAAAGAAGCGAGCGCATTGTCCAATGCAGTATGCAGCGCGGCTCCATGAGCGGAAAATGGCTCAGGCAGTCCAACACCTTCCAGCCAAGCGCGCCGGCGCGGTGCATAAATCGCCGCTGCTTTAAGAACCCCTGATCCTGAAAATTCGAGTGAGCCGGGATCATTTGAATTGAGCTCCAGTCGCCCGGAAGCACTCGCCTGCTGTGCCAGCCCGGTAAGCGTCGAAACGGATTTTGCGGTGAATGCGATTGGCCCCGATATGTTTGAGCCGGCCCGAGACAAATCTGAGTTCAGGGACATCGCTTCGCTTGCAATGCCGCCCAGATTGACAGTTTCAGCGGTGACTTCACCAGCAATCCGTTGAAGCGATTGCATCGCCTTATCAATACCGCCGTCGGGCAGGTCAGATAAATAAGCCTCACCATGTGTTTTAACGCCGGTTAAGCGGCGATCACCCAGCCCTAAATTTTCCGCCGTGCCATTCCATTGTATGACCGGCGCATCTTCTTCGCCCGCAAGCGTCGCTTCAAAGACCGCGGCTTGCACATTCAATTCACCAAGCAGCGCTTGGTCTATCTCCACTTCAGCTGTTCCCGTGACACGCCCCTCGGCGATGGCGAGAGTTGCTTCGCCCTTTGTCCAAACCAGCCGGTCAGTTCCAGATTGCAACTGCGCGGGGCTAATTTTGATCAGCGCTTCACCCGATTGCGGCAGCGCGCCGGATACATTCACCATGCCTGAAAGTTCGCCGGCAGGTGTAACCAGCACGATGCGGCCATCTTTAATCGTTACATTAATTGGGTCACCGCCGCCGTCTTCGCCGCTTGCGAGCTTATCAAGGCCGCCAAGATCAAGGCGCGTGCCATCAAAACCAGCGTTTAGAACAGGTTGATTGATCGTAACGGACTCGACTGCCGGAGACAGAAAACGCGGCCAAGAGTACGATGCATTAATCGCCCCTGTGCGAAGAACTTCGCGCCCATTCGATAAAATGATAAGCTCGTCGATCTCAGCAGAATTTAAACCTATCTGCTTAAATTCTGCCTGGCACTCCAGCCCGCGTTGATCGCAATATCGCGCGAGGTAGGATTCAGCGAAACTCATTCGAAAAACCCAAGCTGCGGCCGCAAATAGCGCAATAGATACCAACAACAGCACCAGTGCCGCAGCAAGCCATCGCAGCGGTCTTCGCTTATTGTTTTCGGCTATCGTTTCCAAAATTTTTGCTCGGTTTAATGATTACGCTCTCATTATATGCGAGTTTCTGCTTGATCCTGTAGATATTTTAACCACCATCAGGCTCAATATATGTGAATGAAGCCTGTATAAATGGAGTGATGCGGGCTGGGTTGAGTAATCGAGGTAGAGTTTATGGCAGGTCCCGCTGGCACGCCCACACCTAAAGAGTATCCATCCTCGGCCAGAATTGGAATTGGCGTTTTTGTTCTCTTAGGCCTTATTGCGAGCGCTTTTGCTCTCAGCAGCACCAACCACCCGCCAACTGCCACTTCAGAATCAATACTCGTAGAGACACCCTCCCTTCCCGACATTGGAATTCTTGATCTTGCAAATTCAGAGAAACCTATAGTTTTAAAAGCGGTGGCAGCAAAGCTGCGCCGCGGCGGCACACTTCAACAAGCCCTCATTAAATCCGGCGCAAACCGCGGCGACGCACACGCGGCGATGCAAGCGGTTTTCGACACGGGCTCGGTAGATCCCAAACGTCTTCAAGTCGGTCTTGAAGTTAATGCATTCCTCAAAACCGATGAGTCTGGCGAAAACCGTATTGAAGCACTTTCACTTCGTCCCGAACCCGGCAGGCAAGTATTCGTTAAACGAAAGGGAGACGAATTTCTCACCGCGCTTCTGGAGCCGAAACTAACCCCGAGCTACAAACGCGTTGCTGGTTCTATTGAATACAGCCTCTATCAGACCGCCCTATCGCTTGGTTCAAAAGACGAGCATATTGCCGGATTTGCCTCGGCTTTTGCTTTTGACATTGACTTCCAGCGCGAAATTCAGCCGGGCGACACATTCGAAATGGTTTTCCCCATCTGGCAGGATGAACGTGGCAGACCGGTAAAGACCGGCGAGATTATTTACGCCGCGCTCGACGGTCACAGGAAAACCAAGCAGTACTACTGGCATACCCCGTCCGATGACGGTATTCCCGCATGGTATGACGAGAATGGCGAGTCAGCCACGCGCTTCTTGATGAAAACACCGATCAACGGTGCCCGCCTTTCATCTAGCTTTGGACGCCGCCGGCATCCAATCAGCGGCTATTCTCGCATGCACAAAGGTACCGACTTTGCGGCCCCAAGAGGAACGCCTGTCTATGCGGCAGGGCATGGCGTGATCGAACGCTCCAGCAGGTATGGCGGCTATGGGAAGTATGTCCGTATTCGTCATGCAAATGGTTATAAGACGGCTTACGCTCATCTTTCGCGGTATGGTCGTGGAATAAGAAAAGGCAGCAGGGTGCGGCAAGGTGACATAATCGGCTATGTTGGCTCTACGGGAGCATCAACAGGGCCGCACCTCCACTATGAAGTCATCGTAAATGGACGCCATGTGAACGCCATGTCGCTAAATCTACCTACGGGACGCAAGCTAGCGAATACTGAGGGTATGCTGCCTGAATTCTTGGCAAAGCGGCGTGAGATTGATCAGATCAGGCAATCGCGCGGCGCACGAATCGAAGTGGCTACTACAGTTTCTGGCAGCCAGGTTAACTAAAAAAATTGTCTCGAAAAGCTACAATATTGTATAATATTGCAATGCGCGAATACTTGTAGTTATAACAGTATTCAAGGGGATCGGACGCTCGCAGAGCCATTTTAGTACAGCCATTTCCGGAAAGCCGCTGCGCAAGACGCGTCAGCGGCTTTCTTCTATTAGGCGAATTTTAGTGTGACCCAGAGTCATCGCCGAAAAAATCGTGACTGGCGCGTTACTTGCTTTTTCGTTCTCATCCAGACATCTAGCGCTGGTCGGAGTGGAGAAGTGTAGCTTTTCGCGTGGACAAACTGACTGTAGATCGGTGCCGCGCATAACGAAGATAATCGATCGCTGTTCGCAGCGACGGAAAAGGGAACGGTGAAATGGTGGACGCTCGCCGGCATGAGGCAGAGGCATTGCTTCAGCCTGAACACAGCAAACTCGTACGTTACGCAGGCAACACTGCAGCAGCCCTCTGCGGATTGATGGGATTATGTCTTCTATTGGCATTTTCTCCGCGGCACGCCGCTCCGCTCGGCGCGCAGCTGACATCTGCCCCGATCACATCGCTCGTCGAAGCGCCGCTCGATCTTAATGACTTAGCCGCTCCGGCACCCACGATTGAACGCACTGGCATCGTAACAAAATCAGTAAGCGCGCTCGAAGTGATGGAAGTTCTTGGAGCTGACCGCGAACAAGCAGAAGCAGCGCTCGCCTCATTAGAAGCTGAAGGCTTCGTATCTAAAAAGAACTTGAAATCAGGCCTTCACCTGAATGTTCATCTTGCATCCGGTCCATCTGCCGATACCGGAAGAACTCTTAAAGCCGTAACGATGCGAACATCGCTCGGAAAGAGCGTTATCGCAAAACGGCAGGCCAATGGAGCGTATTTCAGCGCGGAACTTTCACCGCGACTTACACTCTCCTACCGGCGAGTAGCTGGAACCATTAACTCTTCACTCAGCAACGACATGCAGCGCGCCGGCGCAGAAAAAAAGCAGGTCGCAAAATTCCTCTCAGTGTTTGCATATAACCCGAAAGTACCTCGCGCGCTCGCCAAAGGTGACAGCTTCGATATGGTCTATGAAGCTTGGGAAGATGAACGCGGCGAGCTCATCAAAAAAGGCGATGTTGTGTACGCCGCGCTTGAGGGCGACGCCATTCACCGCGGCTTCTATCGCTACACACCGCATGATACAGGCGTCACCGACTTCTTCGATACCGACGGGGATAGTGCTGAGCGCTTCCTAATGCGCAATCCTGTTCCAGGCGCGCGCATCAGCTCGAATTATGGCATGCGCACACATCCCATCACCGGCAAGTATCAGCCCCACAAGGGCGTCGATTTTAAAGCACCGATGAGCTCGCGGATCTATGCGGCTGGCGACGGTGTCGTTGAAAAAATAGGTCGGAATGGTGGATACGGTCGCCACGTCCTGATCCGCCATGCAAATGGGTACAAGACAGCTTACGCACACATGTCCGGCTATAGCCGCCAGCTCTATATCGGCGCAAAAGTGAAACAGGGAGACCTTGTCGGATTTGTCGGATCGACCGGCCACTCAACGGGGCCACACCTGCACTATGAAGTGATCCATAATGGGTTTCACGTTGACCCAATGAAACTCCAACTTCCGACCGGCCGTAAACTGGCAGCCAAGCCAGCGGTTCTCAAACAGTTCGACACGCATCGCCGCGATATCGATAAAGTGCGCCGGGGCCTTGGCGCGACCGTAGAATATGCAGCGATCTCAGCGGCTGGACCGGCCACTGCAGCGCGGATGGGTGAAGCGCCCTAACGGCCTCATCCGCTGAAACCTAATCTATTGGCAGATGCTCCGCCAAAAAGGCGAGGCTCTCTTCGATTATTTTTCTGCGTGACGCGGTGTTGTACATCCCGTGATCATCGCCCGGCATGGTCACAAGCCGCGCAGACGGAACCTTATTGGCCAAAGCGCGAGACTGATCATACTCAACGGTCGTGTCTTCCTTTCCGTGAATGAGTAAGATCGGCTGACGATATTCAGACGCACGATCAAGCGGGGATATCTCACGCTTTGCACTTCGGCTCGTTTTGTAAATGTCACCCATATATTGTTCCCAATAAGCAAATGTCGCGCGCCCACCTTCTGCAATCTCGGCGGGATTGGTCACGCCGTTGATCGAGATGAGGCATTTTGCATTTTGAGCATCAAGTAACCCGATCATAAGTGACGAGTACCCGCCATATGACCACCCCATTGAGCAATATCCACCCGGTTTCGCGATACCTTGCGAGACGAGATAGTTCGCACCGTTGATTACGTCCGTCACCATCTTGCCACCGAACTCACCAAACCCGGCATTCCGAAATTCAACGCCATACCCGGCAGAGCCGCGAAAATTAGGCTGCAGCACAACATATCCCTGAGAAGCGAGAGCTTGAGCCAGCCAATCGTATTCTGCTGTATCTCGAGACTCCGGTCCGCCATGCGGAAGCAGGACTAGCGGAAAAGGACCATCAGCTTTTGTTTTACCAGGTGGCAAGGTCAGATATGCCGGAATTTCAAGCCCATCGCTTGCATCATAAGTTATCGAGAATACGCTGCTCAACTGCTCCTTCCCAAGCCAGGGGGCCTCGCTACCAATTGGTGAAATCGAGGGAACAGCGGTATCGTAAATATAGAATTGTTCAGGGGTCCCGATATCTCTGGCGCGCACTACGAATATCTGTCGATTCTTCGTCCATGATGAAAGCACGACACTATCAGCATTCAGTGCTGCCTTTGCATCCTTAGCCACTTTAGCGAAAGTCTCATCGAGATATTGTCGCTGAGGCAAATCCTTCGTGTAACCATAGCCAACGACAGTATTGGTAAATCTATCTTCAACCGTTTCGACGTTACCTAATTTTTCACCGTCAAAACTCACTGGTTGTAACGAACCGTCGATGAGCGAGAGTTCGTGCAAGCCCTGTCGACTCGGTTCTTTAAAATCAAGCATGACGCTCTTTTGTCCATCACCCAACCCTTCGATATCGAAAGGAAGAACTTCAACGTCATCTAGCTCGAGAACCAGATTTCGTTTATCCAGCCAGCTGAATATTTTTACGGTATCGTCATACCATTCAAATTCAGCAATTTTCTCTCCCGTTTGATCACGCCAAAAATAACGGCTGCCACGTTGAGAAATTTCTTCTCTCTTACCTTTTCCATTTTTCAAATTTACTTTGAAGGACTGTGCGCCTGTATCGATTTGAATGTAATCTTTCTGTCCTTCCAGCAAGGAACTCACATTCGTCAGACTGACATAGTTCTGTCGGTTTTTAAGTAGAATCTCCGAATTGCCTGTCTCCAAGTTGTAAGCAACCAAACGTTTGAAGTTATAATCTCTAAGGCCTGAAGACGTTTTCACGGTGTCGAACATTTCGATCGCATAAATCAAGTAGTCTGCGTTTGGCCAAAAGAAGTACTCCAACCGCACATTTGCATCCACTTTAATCAGGCGAGGACGCGCATCACTATCAAGCGTGTAGATGCAAATCGCTGGCACCCCTTGCGGAGAACACCCAAGTGCCAGATGTTTCCCATCTGGAGAAATTTCCGCGTCCCAGGTTTCTGCGATTGTACCAAATGTCTCAGCAGGCGTTTGAGCATGCGCCGCAAAAACGGTACACGCTGCCGCCAAAATGGAAGCTACGATCTTTTTCATGATGTGCCCTACACTTTCCCTTTAAGGATGAAAGCAACACATCTTCTCATTTTGCGCAAGTTAGGTGAGGCAGCTTTAATAATCTTTCTGCGTGACGCGGTGTTGTACATACCGTGATCATCGCCCGGCATGGTGACAAGCCGCATATAAAAAATAGCGGTCACCGGGGAGGAGGAAAACCCGGCGACCGCTTGGTGCTAAACCTTTACAGGCTAGCAAAATCGAGTACGCGCGCAGGCTCTTCGATTTTCATGTTTGAAGCTGCGTAAACCGTACTCAGGCGCTCATTGCTGATCTGTTTTACAGCTTGGAAGATCAAGTCTTTCTGACAAACGTCATCTACCAATGCACGACCGGTAAAGGGCGCACGGATTTTGCAGGCATTGGCTGTTTTGCGAACAATCTTGCTGAACACTTTCTCTGCTCCAGCGTCTGTTTCAAGCAAAGATGCGTCGTATGTAAACTCAGCATCAACACGCTCATATTTCGAACTGTCTGCAGCCGCAGAAAGTGAAATTGCAAACGCGCAAACGATTGCGAGGGAGGAAACACGGATCATTTGGTCTGGTCCTTTTGGATTGAAATACGTAGCCCTTGGTCGAAGCTACGCGCGCCGTATCCGTGCTTTCCTCAACGCCCTGATGGCGATTAAGTGACACTCAAATGAAGTTCGTTTTCGGCTCCGTAATGATCGCTGTAGGTGCCGAAAATGTTAGAGAAATTCGGCACCATGAAAATCGGGATAGTCGCTATGCGATATTAGTTCAGCGCCGCTGCACCTTTGGCGAACTCATTCGGAACACCATTGATGGCGAGGCTATCACCTTCAACATCAATACTAACGCTTTCGCCATCACCGATGCGGCCTTCCAACAACAGGCGCGCAAGAGGGTCTTGGAGCTCTTTCTGGATGACACGTTTCAACGGACGTGCGCCATATACGGGATCGTATCCACGCGCTGCAAGCCAGCTGCGCGCAGCCTCCGTCATCTCAAGCGATAGCTTACGCGTCTTGAGTAGGATCGCCAGACGATCGACCTGAATGTCGACAATCCTGTCAATCTCTGCGCGGCCGAGGCGTTTGAATAGAACAGTCTCATCTATCCGGTTGATAAATTCGGGGCGGAAATGTCCTCGGATTGCATCGTCAACAGCGCTGCGCTGAGCAGGCGTGATCTCGCCTTCGTCGCCTGATGCAAGCGCATCAGATCCAAGATTTGACGTCATGATAATGATGGTATTCTTAAAATCGACCGTGCGTCCCTGCCCATCTGTAAGACGGCCGTCATCCAGAACTTGCAACAAGGTGTTGAACAAATCCGGATGCGCTTTCTCAACCTCATCAAAAAGGACGACTTGATAGGGCCTGCGGCGCACGCTTTCCGTCAGCACGCCGCCTTGATCATAGCCAACATATCCCGGCGGCGCACCGATCAAACGCGCCACAGAATGTTTCTCCGAATATTCTGACATATCGAGCCGCAGGATCGCGGTATCATCATCGAACATGAACTCTGCAAGCGCTTTTGTGAGTTCAGTCTTTCCGACGCCCGTCGGTCCGACGAATAAGAATGAACCAATTGGACGGTTCGGGTCCTGCAGGCCTGCGCGCGCACGCCGAACCGCGTTCGAAACAGCGCTCAAAGCTTCATTCTGGCCAACAACGCGCTCGCGCAGAACATCTTCCATGGCGAGCAATTTTTCGCGCTCACCCTCCATCATTTTCTCAACGGGTACGCCTGTCCACTTTGAAACGACTTGCGCGATGTGATCCGGCTGGACAACTTCAGATACGAGGCCGCCCGACGGCGTATCCCCGCTTTCGACCGCGGCGATTTCGGCTTCCAGCTGCGGAATGGTCCCATATTTCAGCTCGGACGCCTTGGTGAGATCGCCGGTACGCTCGGCTTCGGCCATATCTGCAAATGCCCGGTCAAGTTTCTCTTTGGCTGATGCTGCACCTTGAAGCTTTTGCTTCTCAGCCGACCAGGCCGCCGTCAGCTCGCTCGACTTTGCCTGCAGCTCACCAATTTCCTTTTCGATGTCCTGCAAGCGCTCTTTGGACGATTTGTCCTTTTCCTTTTTGAGCGCTTCAGCTTCGATTCGGATTTGCATGAGACGCCGATCAATCTCGTCAAGCTCCTCTGGTTTGGAGTCGACTTGCATGCGGAGGCGAGAAGCGGCCTCATCCATGAGATCAATCGCTTTGTCCGGTAAGAAGCGGTCTGTGATGTAGCGGTTTGACAACGTGGCCGCTGACACAATCGCGGCATCTGAAACGCGCACTCCGTGATGCGCTTCGTAACGGCCTTTCAACCCGCGAAGGATCGATATTGTGTCCTCAACGTTTGGCTCGTCAACATAGACAGCTAGGAACCGCCGCGCGAGCGCCGCATCTCCTTCGACATATTTCCGGTATTCGTCGAGCGTGGTTGCACCAACACAATGAAGATCACCGCGCGCGAGCGCCGGTTTTAAGAGGTTGGAGGCATCCATCGCGCCATCAGTTTTTCCAGCACCGACCAGCGTATGCATTTCATCGATGAAAAGGATAACGCCGCCATCCGATTGCTCGACTTCTTTCAGAACCGCCTTCAGACGTTCTTCAAATTCACCGCGGAATTTCGCACCAGCGATGAGCGCGCCCATATCGAGCGCCAGCAGTCGCTTACCCTTCAAACTCTCAGGCACATCGCCGTTAACGAGGCGCAGCGCCAAACCCTCGGCGATCGCGGTTTTACCCACGCCAGGCTCACCAATCAGAACGGGATTGTTTTTTGAGCGCCGCGAGAGCACCTGCATCGTTCGTCGGATTTCTTCGTCGCGCCCAATAACGGGATCAAGCTTTCCGTCACGCGCATCCTGGGTAAAGTCCCGGGTGTATTTCTTCAGCGCTTCATAACCCTGCTCAGCGGTTTCGGTATCAGCTGTTCGGCCCTGGCGAAGTTGAACGACAGCGGCTTCTAGGTTTTTCGCACTTGCGCCGACAGCGCTTAATGCTTGCGCGGCGTTCGACTTGCCGCGCGCGACGGCAATAAGCAGGCGTTCGACGGTAACATATGCGTCGCCCGCTTTCTTCGCGCTTGTTTCAGCATCGGCAAAGAGTTTTGCGCCGTCACTCGAAAGTGACAGGCCACCATTGCCGCCGGTTACTTTAGGAAGCTTGCGCAGTTCATCTTCGACCGACTGCAAAACAAGTTCGGGTTTTCCGCCAACTGCGCGGACCAAGTTGGCCGCAAGTTGATCGCGATCCTCGAGCAACGCTTTGAGGATGTGGTCCGGCGTTAGTTTCTGGTGGTCAGATGCAAGCGCGATGGTTTGCGCTGATTGCAGGATTGAGCGCGCACGCTCGGTGTACGTATCAATATTCATCTCTCATCCCCTGTCAAAAGGCAGATCAGTTAGTGTTGGAAACCTGCGCCCCGCTAAGCAGCAACGCGGTGTTTATGGAGATGAGATGGGGATCGCGCCTTCACGGCGCAAGTAGGTATAATTACTCAGCTGCTGCTTCAGCTTCGTCTTTTGCTGGTTTTTTCTTGCGCCCGCGAGCAACGGTTTTCAACACACCGTCATCTTCATCAAGTGCGCCGTTTGCTTCAGCTTTTTCTTTCTTTTTATATGTTTTGCGGCGCTTTGGCTTTTCTTCCTTTTCCGCAGTTTCAGGAGCGTCTTCGCGTCCAGCTTCAGCCTCGGCACCGGCGGCATCTACCGCTTCCACCTCTTCTGATTCGCCGCGTGCTTCGCGTTCTTCACGGCGCTTTGCATCTCTCTCAGCATTGCGCGCTTCTCTTTCTTCGCGCTGTTTTGCGACAGCTGCGTCAATCTCATAGACGATTCTTTGATAGTGCTCTGCGTGCTGGAAATACCCTTCCGCAGCAATTCGGTCGCCGCCTCGCAAAGCATCGCTGGCATACTGTTGATACTTATCAAGAACTTGCTTTGCCGAACCGCGGATACGCACGTCTGGTCCATTCGAATCGTAATGCTTGTTCGGATTCGTATTGTCCTTGTTATTATTATTGTTCTTATTGCGCCGACCTCGGCCGCGTGGACGATTCATATCTATAAATCCTGATCATATTGCCTGAGTTTGCAGGCCTATTTTCGCTAAGTGCCCTTACCTTGAGCGATTTGTTCCAAGTTATTGCGAAACACGATTAGCGATGGACGGTACCAGCCTGATCAACATCGCTATACGAGTATTAGCCGCATTGGGCGCGCTCGCCAAGTGTTATTTTCTTATACCTTGCTGGAATGTTAATGCGCGTGGATTGCCGCCCAGGTCCCGTTTCAGAGACTTAAGTTCGAACCCATGCCGCTCCGCGAGAATAGGCACCGATTCTGACTGGTCGTAACCAATCTCCAGCACAAGCGAAGTGGTGGGGTTCATATTCTCGGCTGAGGCGAAAATGGCGCGATAAGCTGCCAATCCATCGTCGCCCCCGTCTAGAGCGGATATGGGATCATGCTCGCGCACTTCAATCTGGAGACTGCATATTATTTCCGTTTCGATATAAGGCGGATTGGAGATAATAAGATCTGCATCAGCCCATCCGGTCCAGTTCACCCAATCTGTATGCAAGAATTCCGACCGCTCACCTAATCCCGTTCTGGCTGCATTTTCCTGTGCAAGGCGTATCGCATCAGCTGACGCATCAATGCCTATGCCGCGCGCATGTGAACGTTGTGAGAGGCACGCGAGCAACAAACACCCCGAACCGGTTCCGAGATCTGCAATAACACCGCTGAAATTTTCGGGTAGCATATCCAGCGCCGCTTCGACGACCACTTCACTATCTGGGCGCGGGATCAATGCACGCGCATCCGATAGAAGTTCCAATCCGAAAAATTCGACCGTGCCCAAAATATGTTGCAAGGGTACGCGCGCCGCGCGCCGCGTAACCATTACCTGAAAGCGTTGATAATCGTCTCCCCTGCCTACTTCGTCGCGTTCTCGCGTAATGACTTCGGAAGCGCTAAGGCCCAGCCCATGCTGTGCGAGCAGCCGGGCTTCACGTCTTGGGTCGACAATTCCAGCGGCTCGGAGCGCGCGCGCAGCTTCGGTCAACACATCACCGAGCGTTTGCGTCACCCCTGCTCTTCCCACTCCGCCAGACGACGCGCCTGATCATCGGCAATGAGCGCGGTCACAACGTCTTCAAGTTTGTCGCCTGCAATAATCTTGTCCAACGCATAAAGTGTAAGGCCAATCCGGTGATCGGTGACGCGGTTTTCAGGGTAGTTGTAAGTCCGGACTTTTTGCGAACGGTCCCCTGAGCCAACTTGTTCCTGACGCGCTTCGGCGCGCGCCGCTGCCTGCGCTTCGCGTTCGCGCTCATAAAGGCGGATCTTGAGCTGTTGCATCGCCTTGTCTCGGTTTACGTGTTGCGACTTCTCCGACGACTGAGCAACAATACCGGTTGGCAAGTGTGTGATCCGAACCGCGGAATCTGTTTTATTGACGTGCTGCCCGCCAGATCCCGACGCCCGGTAGGTATCGATGCGAATGTCGGATGGCTTTACTTCGATCTCGATATCCTTCGGCGCCGGCAACACTGCAACGGTCGCCGCCGACGTATGAACGCGGCCTTGAGTTTCGGTTGCTGGAACACGCTGCACGCGGTGCACCCCCGACTCCCACTTTAGCCGTCCGAAGACACCTTCGCCATCAACGGAAGCGATGATCTCCTTGTAGCCACCAACATCGCCTTCGGATGCATCCTGTATTTCAAGCTTCCATCCTTGCAGCTGAGCATAGCGCGAATACATGCGGAAAAGATCGCCCGCAAAAATTGCGGCTTCATCACCGCCCGTACCAGAACGAATCTCGAGAACAATCGCTGCCTTATCATCGAGATCTTTCGGCAGAAGCAGCAGTTGAACTTCCGCCTCAAGCTCTGGCAAACGCACTTTCAGATCTTGTAGTTCTTCTTTGGCAAGTTCGGCCATTTCGGCATCGTCGCCGTCAATCATGGCTTCAGCTTCTGATATACCCGTCCACACGGCCGTCAGCTCTGCTGCTTTCTCAGCAACAGGCTTCAAGTCAGAGTGTTCTTTTGAAAGCGCGACGATCTCATCAGTGTCGGTCGCGACGCCCATCCGAGCCTCGATTTCTTCGAACCGGTCGATCACCTGCGTCAATCTTACTTCAGGTATTTTAGCCATGCAGCGCGATGTAGGGCGTTTTGCAGCGAAGCGCTAGTGTGTCAGCTAACCAGCCTCGCCACCTGTGTACCAGCCAGCACGATCAGCGCAATCGCTGAGGCAAGGAACACAAAGAAACGCAGCGACACATTGGACGACAAGACCTGAACCAATGAATGTAAAATCCTCAGGCCAACATATGCCCAAGCGGCATACAAGGCTGTTTGAGACATGCCGCCCGTAAGCGCCACATAGATCATAAGTGCATAGAAAATGGTTGGCTGTTCGTGAAGGTGATTAAAATTGTCAGACACAGCGCGAACATTGGATGGCAGCGCCTTCATCGCTTCGTCGCTGGTATGGCGTGCATCATTTGGATCGATTTGAGCTTTTTGCATGGCCGGCAAGCGGACCGCGAACATCCACAGCATCATGAATAATGTCCAGCAAATGAGCACAAGTACGGGTAAAAGAAATGCCTGCCATTGCTCGACAAGACCGCTGTTAAACTGATCCATAAACGCTTGGCGTAAATTCTCCTGAATTTCTGAAAACTCCGGTTGCATGTTTGATCCTCCCAAATCAGTGTTTGGGGCAATCTATCAGGCTTTCAGAACAGCGCCAGCTATTGCGCGAGAAAAGCGCCGACGTCGAAGTGCGCATCAAGGAAAGCGAGAAACGCATCTACGTCAGACTGGTGAACACCGTGCCCGCCGCGGCGCATGAAGAAGGCAATGTCTGCGCGCGGATTATAGTCCTGCATACCCGCCTGGTCGAGCCCGTCAGTTCCGTAGAGCTCATATACCCGGTCAGCCGCTTCTGCCATCCGATAGGTTGAATTTGGATCAGACCAGACATCGCGGCGGCCATTGCCAAGAAAAACCGGCGTCGGCGCGTTCAGCGCAATCAGTTGGTGCTGATCGACGGGCAGCTCATCCAGCCTGTCGGCATAATCCTGAAACTCAGGCGCGAACCAATGCGGATATCCCGGAAGTTTCACAAATGGCATCACCGGCGCGCCGTTCAGCATCTTATCAATTCCTTCGCCAATTGTCGCACGAGACGAGGCGGCTCCGCCATAGCCGGACTGATGCGAGAGGACCGCAGCAATTCGCCGATCAAAAGCGCCAGCGACAAGCGCGGCTTTGCCATGACGCGAATGGCCGAGGACAGCAATGCGCGCAGGATCTATTTTCGGATCCTCCTCGAGCACGTCAATCGCCGCGCTAAAGCCATAGGCCCAAGCCATGATCGCACTGGTCGGGAGCGCCTCACCGCCATCCATTTGCGCCATGGCTGCAGAAGCCGTGCCCGCACGATCAGGCACAAGATTGCCTGCCTCATAACTTGCATACGCATACCCGGCATCGAGATACTGATCGACCGGTGCCTGCATGATGTATGGGCCGAAGATTCCGGTCGCGATGCTGTAGACGAGACCGCTGGGCACGCCGTCGCCGCAAAGCTCACCCGAGAACACACCGCATGTCCCCGAGAAGGTTTGCGAAATTATCAGCGGTGCGTTTGGTGTGTTTGGAGTTGCAAGTCCAATCATGAATTCGCGCGCGTCATCGCCCGCGCCAACTTTCACAATCAGCTTTTCGAGCATGCCGCGACCCTCTAGGTAATCTTCCTGAACCGTCTCGCGCGACACCAATTCCACTGGAACGCCGCCCGGCCATGGGCCGTAAACGATATCCTGAAACTGTTGCTTGAGCGCGGGCTTGCTCGCTTCCCAGTCTGCAAGGTCGGCGGAGGTAATCGGCGGGTAAGCGGCGGGTTTGTTTTCCGTCTCAAGGCTCGCATAGTTGAGGCCGAGCATGGTGCAATTGGTCAGCATGAGCAGGCCGATAAAGCCGGCAAACAGCATCACTGTGTATTTGAAGAGGCGAAGAATGCCGCGAATGAGAGTCATGAACATGAGCAACACTTAGACATGTTTCCGCGCGCCGCCCAACCCGTTCACAAGATTGTCATTCCAAGGCGGGGCTGGGGCGTAAGTCGGATATTGGGATTTAGCGTTTGTCCGGCTGGATTTGGCCTTTCTGAGACATTTAATATGAAGTAGTCGCCATCTCAGTAGCGGCACATAGTGACCATTGCATCAAACCCCAATTGGCTAGAATTTGTCCGTGACATATTAGTTTTATTTTATAAATTCTCGCACATCATTTGCTAACTGCGCTCCGATATCGCGGTCAAAGTACATCATATGTCCCGCCTCGTAGTTAATTTGTTTTACTGTCAGGCGTGCGTCTTTGAAAGCCCTTTCAATTCCAAAGAACGGGGTAACCAAGTCGTAGTACCCAGATACGCTAAGTAACTTTATTGGTCCTCGGCCATCTGTGGTTTGAGCCTCCAAATAGGGGATGCTGGAGAGCACCTGCGCCATATTTGTTCCCGCACCTCTATTGACTCCCCAAAAACCCATATCCCAATTTACCGTAGACGCTCTAGGTCCCTTCCACTTGTAAGTGGGCCCAATATCAAAGCCTGTTTCTTGAGTGATGTAAGGTCGAAGATGAGCTACTAATTCTTTCCCAAGTTTGTCTAAGCCGCCCGGGTATCCAAAGCCCTTGTTTTTTGGTCCGCAAGTAAAACGAGCGTCATAAGCACATTGTAAAGTTGCCTCAACGTCATTCAGCTGATCAGACTTGCTTGCATCAAATAAAATTGGTTCACCAAGCGTGTATTTTGAAAAACAAACCTGCGGATCTTTTGGCTCAGCATCGATGAAGGTGCACGCTTCTCGCAGCTTGGCATCTGTTTCTTCTTTCATTGCGAACGCGCTTCGGATCATAGCAACACCAATTGTGTCGATGGCAACTGACCGAGCATCATCAAGATATTTACTAAAGTTACCTTCGTGCTTCGTTCGATCAACGTGTCTATGAAACCAGCGAGCAGCAGCGATCGTCGGGAAATCTTCGATGTACCGGTCACTTTTACTTGCTCGGGCATGCATATCCATCAGTCCAGATACAAACACTAATCCGCGAATATTCAGTTTCTGACGTCGACAAATTGGATGTGCTGCCATTGCAGCAACGCGTAAGGAACCGTAACTTTCTCCGGCAAAGTACACTTCACGATTGCTGTTTCCTCGCGATTTGAGCCAGTTCCCCACAAAAATACAATTCGCGCGAGCATCGCGCCTAAGCGAAGAAAACTCCTGCACATCCTTCAGATCGCGGGATTTTGAAAGCCCGGTATTTACCGGGTCAACAAAAACAAGATCAGCGACGTCAATTAAGAAGCCGGGATTTGGTTCAAATTCGTAAGGTGCTTCACTAAATTCTGTCGGACCTCCATTGCGCTCGAAACGAATTGGGCCCCAAGCACCAGCATGTAACCATATCGAAGCACTTCCGGGCCCACCATTAAATGCAAATACGACGGGCCTCTCTATGTTTTGGTTCTCTACATCAGCAGAGTAACTGAAAGAAACTATGTCGGCGTCTGGCAAAACGGCCAGCGCATCTACAATGCCAATCTTATCAACCGTCAAACGATAGTCGAACAATTCACCGTTGAGATTAACTTGCTTAAGTTCGGATGATCCGAGGACCTCATAGTCCAATGGTGTAACATCTAACGGATTATAGTTTCGCATTTGATCGACGAAGACATTAAAGCCATCTGATGGCTCACTTTTACTAGGCTGATCTTGGGCGTGCCCGAAAAGCACAGATACGAGGATCAAAAAAGTGAACACAAAAACCAAGTTTCTCATGCGTTCGACCTTTGTGAGAAAACTCCAGATTGTCTAGCAAAAAGTTAGAAGCAATCGATTTCACGAAACTGTTGATTTCGTGTGTCTAGTTCTATGACGGCATTGTCGCGAACTCAGACACTTTGACCAGAATTTATGCTGTCCTCCTCTGTCGAAGTCGCGCCCTTCAACCTCAACAAGTGAGTGTCGTCTTCTCAGAACTACTCCGCCGCTGCTTTGGCGGCGCTCATCTCAGCAGCCTTAGCTTCTACCTCCGAGACAATCTCTTCGATCATGTCGGCATTAGAAACTTTATGAGATGCTTTGCCTGCATGATACATCATGCCGGCTTCCGCGCCGCCGCCGGTAAAGCCAAGATCGGTCATCGCCGCCTCGCCCGGCCCGTTCACAACGCAACCAATGATCGACAGAGAAATCGGCTGGGAGATGTGCGCCAAGCGCTCTTCCAAGGTCTGCACAGTTGAGATGACGTCAAACCCCTGACGCGCGCAGCTGGGGCACGCCACGATGTTGACCCCGCGCGTGCGAAGCCCGAGGGATTTGAGCATTTCAAACCCGACTTTTACTTCCTCCACCGGATCCGCCGAAAGCGAGACACGGATCGTGTCGCCTATTCCCGCCCAGAGCAGAGAGCCCATGCCAATGGATGATTTGACCGTGCCGGTGCGCTGGCCGCCCGCTTCGGTGATGCCGAGATGCAGCGGCGCGTCGGTTGCTTCCGACAATTGCTGATAGGCCGCGACCGTCAGGAACATGTCAGAGGCCTTCACCGAGATCTTATACTCATGAAAGCCGAGATCATCGAGAATGCGCGCATGGTCGAGCGCGCTTTCGACCATCGCTTCCGGGCATGGCTCGCCATATTTCTCCAGCAAGTGCCGCTCCAGGCTTCCGCCATTTACGCCAATGCGCATAGAACAACCATTGGCGCGCGCAGCCGCGACGACTTCTTTTACGCGGTCCTCAGATCCGATATTACCGGGATTGATGCGGAGGCACGCTGCGCCCGCATCTGCGGCTTCTATTCCGCGCTTATAGTGGAAATGGATGTCGGCAACGATCGGCACGGAAGATTTCGCGCAAATTTCCGACATGGCAGCGGTTGCATCGGTCGTGGGACATGAGACGCGAACAATGTCTGCGCCCGCTTCAGCCGCGCGCTCGATCTGATCGATTGTGGCACCGGCGTCTTCCGTTGGCGTGTTAGTCATCGTTTGGACCGCGATCGGCGCATCACCGCCAACAAGCACGTTCCCGACGCGAATCTGGCGGGATTTTCGGCGCTCAATGCTGCGCCAGGGGCGGATGGGATTAACGCTCATGCTAATGCGACCTCGCACACAAAGAGTGAGACCTCCAAATGGGACCTGAAGCCGGCCTCGTAAAGGCGGCGCGGTGACGCTTATCGGACGGTTTCTGGCTCATTTATGCCCGCAACTGCTGGGGGTGCCAGAATGTCAGCTGCCTGGCGGGCCGCCTGATCCACACTGACGGCAAACACTTCCACAGGCTCTTCGCTGAGCTTGCCAATCGCAACCTCCTCAACGCGCCATTCGAACGCGCTGCCATCTCTGGCTGTCACCGTCCAACCGGAACCAAGACGAGGAAAATAGGTCTCGCCAGCTGCCATTTTACGGGAGCGGAAAATCGTCCCGTCCGCCCCACGCACTTCGATCCAGGCGGCTCTTAAGGCGGTGATGGAAAGATCGACAGTCTCTGCTGTTGCCGCTTCGGACGCGCCAATTTCGGACATCAGGCTTTGGTCACCGCCGCTTTGGGGGGTCGTGATGGCGAGAACCGATTTCGATACAGCCGGCGCTGGTGGTTCAGTGCCCGTCAAGCCCCAAACAATGACACCGACGGCCATGACCGCGGCGATCGCGCCGCCAAACATAGGCGCGCTAACCGTGATGGCGGTTTTTTGTTTAGGCTTAGCAAATCGATTAATCTGGGCGACGTTAATCGTCGGCGCGTCTTCAATGACAGTTTTGGGTTGATCCCCGAGAAGCTTGCCCTCGATCGCCTCGATATACTCTTTCGCATATGCGTCGGCTGGCAGCCCGAGCATCTGGGCATAATTTTTTACAGCCCCGCGTAAAAATACAGACGGCTTATCGAAGTTCATTTTCTCGATATTGTCGATTTTTTCCTTCGAAATTTGAGTTTGGGCAGCGACGTCTTCGAGGCTTAGCTTTTTATATTCACGCATCGCCTGCAGGCTCATGCCAACAGTAACCTTTGCGGCATGATTGTCATTCAACGCATCGGTGTGTCCCGAAGCGGCACCCTCAGGTCCGTTCTTGATCATTTCGTGCGGAGTTTCGTCGTCAATCATGACCAATCTACCTAATTTTGTCCCGGAAATGTTCGAGCCATTTTTTGTTCAATGGACAAAGCAATCAGTGTTCCAGAACGCTGCTGACTTTATTGCTCTGCGCAACAATTGGAACCAGATTATGACAGCAAATTTGCCTTAATCGCAGTGCCGACGGCTACCCATTTCCAAGTAACACTTGATGATCGCGTGCGAGCGCTAACAAATCGTTACGAAATGAGCTGTTTTTGTTAATAATTATATTTCTGAAATCCTTCTGGAAAGGCTCCAGTTTTAACGAACGGACCATTCTTTTGACCGGCCCAATTCCGCCCGCCGGCATGGAGAGCTTCTTATACCCGATCGCAACCAGCGCGAGCGCTTCAATCGGTGACCCAGCTGCGGCACCACAAATAGATACCTCGATGCCATGTTGCTCACACACATCATGGACCATGGCTAACATTTTTATCGCGGGCCGCGAGAGGATATCATAGCGATCCGAAATCGTTGGCGTCATCCGATCCGCGGCAAAGAAAAACTGCATCAGATCATTGGTACCAATCGAGATGAAGTCCACCTCGCTGGCAATTTCTTCGAGCGCAAACGCAAATGCCGGCACTTCAAGCATGGCACCGATCTGCAATTGCTCTGGCATGGGATGGCCGCGCCGGCGGTTCCATGCGAGCTCTTTGTGAAGCAGGGCCTTGGCTTCAAAAAACTCTGCAGCTGTCGTCACCATCGGGAACATAACCGAGAGCGGCTTCCCATCCGCTGCGCGAATAAGCGCCCGCATCTGGCGGCGAAAGACACCTTTATGGTCAAGTGCAAATCGAAGTGATCGAAGCCCCAAAGCTGGATTTTCTTCACGAACCAGACTGACGCTCGGCATAATTTTATCGGCGCCGAAATCGAGCGTTCGGAAAATAACGGGTTTGTTGCCTGCGGTTTCATATACCCGCTTATAAAAATTGATCTGCTCGCTCAGCTGCGGAATGCGTTCGGCGACCAGAAACTGAAATTCTGTTCGAAACAGACCTACACCTTCAGCGCCAGTGACTTCCAGATTATCGAGATCCAGTCTCAAGCCCGCATTCAGCATGAGTGAAACATCGACGCCGTCCTTTGTGCGTGCTGGCGATTTTCTAAGGCGCTTAAAGGCAGCCTGTCGCTGCTTGCGCAAAGTCATCCGCGTTTTGTAAGCGTCTCGAACAGCCTGCTCAGGGCGCAAATGCACAATGCCTTCTTCCGCATCGATGATGATTTTATCGCCAGTCTCGATATCGGTGGTCAGGCTCTCAAGACTACCAATCGCCGGGATCCCGAGCGCGCGTGCCACGATTGCGGCATGAGACGTTGCCGAAGATTCCTCAAGTGCGATCGCAGCAAGACCAGCATTGCGATACTCAAGCAGTTCCGCTGGTCCGAGTCGGCGCGCAACGAGGATCGCGCCTTTTGATCCATCCGCATATTGCGTCGCAGAGTTACCGCCCAGGATACGAAGCAGTCTATTGTCTAGATCTTCGAGATCGTACAATCGCTCTCGCAAATATACATCGCGGGCACTTTCAAGGCGCGCGCGGTGCTCGCGGCGGGTTCGATCAATTGACGCCTCAGCCGACAATCCGCCCCTGACACCATCTCGCAATCGCTCTGCCCAGCTCGGATCATTGGCCAACATGCGGTAAGTTTCGAGCACATCGCGCGGCTCGCCCAAAAGCGCGCCCGGATCGGCTGCGAGCATCTGATCGACTGAAGCGCGAAGGGCTTCCAAAGCCGCGTCGAGACGGCGGAGTTCCTTTTCAGGATCTGCAGCGAAGAATTTTGCTGCAGGAACAACCGGGTCATGGAGCCGAACAGGGCCCATGGCGAGGCCCTCACTCAGTATCCGGCCGATGAGTGTTGCCCGGCGGGTGGGGCGTTCTTCCAGAACTGATCCCAAGGCTTCAGCGGCAACAATTTCTGCCAGTACCATGGCGATGGTTTCGAGCGACTCGACTTCATCTTCACCATAGGTTCGCTCTGTGCGGTTTTGCACAACGAGGACACCGCTCACACGGCCGCCCCTAAGAATAGGAACGCCAAGGAAGGCGTGAAACGGGTCTTCACCCGTTTCCGGGCGATAGGAAAAATCAGGATGGCGCGGCGCGTCCTGAATGGCGAGAGGTTCAGCGGTTTGTGCGATGCGGCCAACGAGGCCCTCATCCATCCGCATGCGGGTGCGTCCCGCTGCTGACTGCTTCAGACCTTCAGTTGCGACCAGTTCGAGTTCGTTCTTTGCCGTACGCAAGTAAATAGAGCAAACATCGGCAACCATTGTATTGGCGATCAGGCGTACCGTTCCGTTGAGGCGCGCTTGCACCTCCCCGCCTTCCGCCATCAATTGGCGCAGGCGGTTCATCATCAATCGATTTGAAGAAAAGCTCTCTGCCATTGCGCTCACCAGATACGGTCGCGCGCTGCGTTACGCAATGGCGAAGCTTGTTTTGACGCGGCTCCGCTCAAAAAATGCCAATAAACAGGGCCGGTTTGTCGAATTCGACTAACTTCTAAGTGCTACATATATCGAAAGCCGAACAAGCGAGCGCCTATTCAATCGGCGGTCGGACTCGGTCCATCAGACCTTCACAATCTGCGGCGCTGAGCTGATTAACACTTGTCGTCGCAAGCTCTTCTGTGAAGGTCCAAACGGCCGTCTCCGTTTGTGTATCGCCATCGACTTCGATCACGGAATCAAACTGCACGCTTCCGTCAGGCATTGCCTGTCCATTGGAAAGGTCAACATCGAACGCCGCATAATACGCATTGGCATCATCATGGATGGTTCCATAGTGAAAGCCAGCGATGCCGCCATCTTCGGCAAATGTAACTTCCAGAGCTTCTGTCACCTGCTCAGTTTGGGAAAAGTAACAATTCTTGCCAGACAGCTTCGTAAGTTCAGGCGCTACCGCTTCCGGCTCAACCGGCACTTCTTCTGCATTCTCAATGATCTCGGGCGTCTCTGATCGCTCGGCCGTTGCATCTGGCTCAGGCAACGTCTCGTCCTCGGCACCTCCGCATGCGGCCAAAGCAAATGCTGCACAAATAATCGCTATTCTCATAGTCAAACCCCTTCACTATCCATCGCAATCTTAAACTGAAACGCATGGCATGGCGAGGTTCAGCCCCACTCAAAAACAACTGGCACTTTTATGTCAGGATGCAGGCTCTTGGCGACCGGGCAAGTATGCGCGGCATGTTCGAGCTGATTGCGGATATCTTCTGAGACCACGACCGGAATGCTTATCCGCACGGCGAGCTCACCGACGCGCCGAGCAGGATCGGCAACCATCGTCTTGTCTACACTGGCTTCTGAGCCCTCTAAATCAACGCCTAGCGCTCGTGAGCGGATTCCCATGACGGTAAGCATGCAAGTTCCAAGAGCGGCGGCGACGAGATCGGTTGGCGAGAAGCTCTCACCCCGTCCATTATTGTCTTTTGGCGCATCGGTCTCAAACTCCGCTCCCGACGGACCATGGCGGGCTGTGCAGTGTAAATTCCCTTGATAATTGACGGTTGATTGAACCATATGATTCGCCTTCCTTGCTATTGATATCAACATAAGAGCTCGACGTTTTCCGGCGCAATAGAGTTGTTCCTGACCCAACCATCAAAGGCGGCCTTGAACCCATCCTCACTTTCGATAAGACGCCTCACATGAAAGTACTCGTCACAGGATCAACAGGTTGGCTCGGGCGCTATCTTGTGCCGATGCTGCGTGCGGCCGGTTATGAGCCAGTGGGACTTGATACCGTGCCGTCGGAATGGACTGATATTGTTGCAAGCATTGCCGATAAAGCAGCGATCGATAAAGCCTTCGACGAGCATAATTTCGGCGCAGTAATACACGCGGCGGCCCTGCACAAACCAGATATTGCGCGCTATCCGCAACAAGCCTTCATCGACACCAACATCACTGGAACGCTGAATTTGCTCGAAGCGGCAAGTGACCGGCCGGGCACTCTTCTTGTGTTTACCTCAACAACGTCATTGATGATCAGCCAGGCAATTCGAAACGAGCAAAGCGACGAGGCGATTTGGATCGACGAAGACCACGCGCCTATCGAACCACGAAACATCTACGGCGCGACTAAGCTTGCCGCTGAGGCACTTTGCCGCCAACATCATATTGATCGGGGTCTGCCAGTTATTGTGCTGCGGACCTCGCGCTTTTTCCCAGAAGAAGATGATACGCACAGACAGCTCAGCGGCCCCAATATGAAAGCAAATGAGTTTCTCAACCGCCGCGCCACTGTCGAAGATATGGCGCGCGCTCATCTCACCGCGCTCACAAAAGCCAGCGAGATTGGGTTTGGACTTTACCTTGTTTCTGCGCCCACCCCATTTCAGAGACATCACACTGGGAGACTGAAAGCGGATGCGGCCGGACTAATCAGCGAATTGTTTCCCGAAGCACCTGCACTTTATAAGCAAGCTGGATGGCACCTGCCGAAAAGTCTGGGCCGTGTATATGATGGCACCCACATTACGCGCGAACTTGGCTTCCAGTATGAAACGGGTTTTCAGCAAGTGCTCGACGCGCTGAAATCTGGAGGCCCACTGCCAGCCGCGCATGATGCGGGCTATGTTTCGCCCATGGCGGGCGGGCGCTGATCAGGCGCGCGCGAGGATTGCCTTCAACGCACTGACAAAGGCGATCGGCTGATCCAGCCAAACGTGATGCTGAGCGTGCGGAAGAAAAATTACAGGCGTATCGCTCATTGTATTTTCTTGAATGAACGGGATGAGTTTATCCGAGACCAAGACCGACTCAGCACCGTTGAGGAACGTCATCGCGCATGAAATTTGGCGAAGATTTTCTGCGTGGTCGATTTGCTCGCGAACTCCTTGCCAAATGCTGGGATCAAACCTCCAAGTATACCCGCCGTCAAATTTCTTGAGGCTCCAGCGGGCGATGTAATCAAGAATGAAGTGATTTTCGCAAGGTTGAGGGGGCGCGAGCCGAAACCGCCCAAGCGCTGTCGGCAAGTCATCATAAATGCGGTTACGATTCGTGCGCGGCGGCGGCCCGAAATGTTCTTCGCCGGGCATAGGAATGTAGCTGTCGATGATCACAGCGTGTTTGAATTTTTCACTATGATCAGCGAGCGCGAGACGCGCTATAAAGCCGCCAAACGAATGAGCCGCCAGAATAGGCCTTTCAGCATGACCGAAGAGGCCTGCGCCTTCGGCAACGCCTAGTATTTCATCTGCGAACACGGCTTGATTGTAGGTCTCGCGCCAATCACTTTCGCCCATGCCAGAAAAGGAAAACGCGACGCAGTGATAATCCTCCATGAAATATGGTGCGATAAAATCCCACCAATGCGCATGCGCGCCATTTCCATGAACAAAAAGAAGACCGGGTTTCGTGACATCGCCCCAGCGCTGCCACCTAATCGCGCACCCCCGCACATCGGTTTCGCCTACTTCATAAGGCGTCTCTATGGCTTTCACGAACCAGTCAGGCGCGTCTGGCCGCCGCCCCTCATAGGGCGTTAGCGGCCCGCCAGATGGTGCGGACGTGTGCGCCGCGTCAATCCGAGATTTGGTATCCGAATCTGTCATGGGCATAGATCTAGTGAGCTAACCTACCGGCAGGCAATTGCGAATCCTCAAGACCCTATAGAAACAAGATCGACGCATTTGCCGCGATGTGAGCGACAATTGAAGGTGCCAGGGATCCAGTTCGTATGCGCAAATAGGCGAAAAACAATCCAGTTACGAAGATTGGCACCAGTGCAGCGGGCGTGAGGTGCAAATGCGCCAACGTAAACAGGAGGGTGACAATGAATGATGATCCCCAGGCATTCCAACCGCGCGACAGCAGACACCCCAGCCCGATGCCTCGATATGCGATCTCTTCCAGAACGGGCGCAGCGAGAATTACGGCAAAGATAAATGCCCAGCCAGCGGTCGCTGCATCTGAAAAGGCTCTTGCATCTTCGCTATCTCGCAACTGCCAATCACCCTCGCTCCCTGCCATGACGAACCCCATCACCAGAGTGGCAAGATTAAGAATGAGCGGGCCACCAATCGCGCCGATGACAATCCATTCGGTATCGCTTTTCATTGAGGCAGCGAATGGCCCCGCCCCGATATGCTCAGCCCAGACCATTGTCAGAAAAATCGTGGCAGCGTAGCCAAAAAGAATTACGGTCCAGGTACCGCGCAATCCCTCTTCAGTATTACCATCGAAAACGGCCTGCATGAAAACCGGATCGACTAATACGAGGAACCCCTGCAACGCATAGCTGACGATAAAGAACGCCCAAAAAGAAAAGAACAGACAGCCCCAAGGCCGCACGCCAAGCACAAGCGGAGAATTATAAGGACCGTTCAACGTCATGTGCGCGGTCTACACCGCCAGCCCCGCTTTCGCCAGCGCTTCTGATTGGCGTTCTGTAATCGCATCTTCGGTAAAGCCGTCGATGCTCTCTTCGAATAATTTGTGGAAATTGAGCTCTGCACCCAGACGAATATACGCCGCGCCAAGTCCGATGGCGGCGCGGTCCATGAAAACAAATTCGCGCGGCATTTTGATCGGGCCTTTTTCTTTTAGCTGTGTGCGCACTTCAAAGGCTTCCTTACGGCCATAGGCGCTAGGCGCGACGCCGTCAGCGATTGTGCGCACGCGGTCATCCAGCAAAGGCGCAAAGATGAAATCAGCCCAGATATTCAAGACCTCGACGAGATCCTTATCCAGATCGCCAAATCCCCAGGCCACATAAGCAGCATGCGAGGCGTCGTAGTCTTTTGCTAGCCGCGCGCGATATAGATCCACAACCCCTTTTACAAACTTCGGCGGAAAGATCCGCACACACCCAAAGTCGAGAAGATTAAGCCCTCTTCCCTCATCAGTGACTTGATAATTCCCAAGATGCGGATCGCCGTGAATAACCGCGTATGACATCATCGGATACCACCACGTCCAGAACAGATTCTGCGCGATACCGTTCCGGATCTCTTGGCTAGCATCTTCAAACTTATCGAGCTTGTCACCCGATACCCACGTCATCGTCAGCAGGCGATCCGTTGAGAGTTCCGCAACCGGTTCTGGTGTTTTCACAAATGACTTTTGGCTCAACATATCGGCGTAAAGCGCCATATGCTTGGCCTCGCGTTCGTAATCGAGTTCTTCGCGAAGGCGGTCGGTAATCTCGACCACCATCTCACTCGGATCGATCGATCCATCGAGGCGTTTAAACAAACCAAGCAGTGTTTTTAGCTGGCTAACATCGCTTTCAACCGCGCTTGTCATGTCAGGATATTGCAGCTTACAGGCCACCTTCCGGCCGTCATGCAGCGTTGCTGAATGAACCTGCCCGAGCGAAGCGGCATGCGAGGCTTCCTTGCCAAACTCTGCAAACTTCTCCTGCCAGCCGGCTCCAAGCTCGGCGCGCATGCGGCGCTTGACAAACGGCCAGCCCATCGCCGGGGCCTGCTGCTGAAGCTGGGCCAATTCTTCAGCATATTCTTCGGGAAGAAAATCCGGAATGGTCGAGACCATTTGGGCGACCTTCATCAACGGGCCCTTGGATTTGCCGAGCGCTGCGGCCAGCGATTTTGCAATCCGTTCATCGCCTTTATCGCCGCCGAACAGAGAGTTCGCCGCATAAGAGATACCGACGCCTGAGAGGTTCGTCCCAACCTTCGCCGTTCGCGCGATCCGCGCGGTCAGCCGATTGCGTTCCTTGTCGCGAGGTTCCGTTTCTTCCGCCATGACCTAGATATAGGCATGATTTGCGAAATTGGCAGAGCGCGGCAATTGCGTCGCAAGCTGTCTCAGTCCATTAAGCCGTTAACATGCCTTCAGGAGGACCCCCAATGAAAACCAACGCTGAATTTGACGTCATTATCTATGGTGCCAGCGGCTATACTGGCCGGCTCGTCGCCGAATATATGCAGAAACAATACGGCGCTGGTGGTGATGTAAAATGGGCGATGGCCGGGCGCAGCGAAGAAAAGCTCGCGGCTGTGCGCGCGGAAATGGGCATTTCCGAAGATGTTGCACTTGTCGTCGCGGACGCTGCTGATCCTGCCCAAGTCAAAGCCATGGCCGAGCGCGCAAAATGCATCTGCACCACGGTCGGTCCCTACCAGCTTTACGGTGAGCCGCTTGTTGCAGCGTGCGCGGAAACCGGAACGGACTATGTCGATCTCTGCGGCGAGCCCGGCTGGATGCACGAAATGATCGGCAAGTATGACGATAAAGCCAAAGAAACCGGCGCGCGCATTGTATTTTCCTGCGGCTTCGACTCGATCCCGTTCGATCTCGGCGTTCAGTTCTGTCAGGAAACAGCAAAGGAAAAACTGGGCGGACCGGTGCCACGCATCAAGGGGCGCATGCGCGCAATGGAAGGAAAATTCTCCGGCGGCACCGCCGCCAGCCTCGGCGCAACAATGGCGGCGCTCAAGGACAATCCGGACCTGCTCATGGTCCTCGCAAACCCATTCTCCCTCGCAAACGGCTTTCAGGGCCCGGAGCAACCGGCAGGCAACAAACCACAATTCGACGAGGACATCGGCTCGTGGGAAGCACCGTTCATCATGGCGCCGATCAATACAAAAAACGTTCACCGCTCAAATGCTTTGATGGGACACCCATATGGCGAAGACTTTGTCTATGACGAAATGATGCTGACCGGCCCGGGTGATGCCGGTGAGGAAATGGCGAAATTTGTCGCCAGCGCAGACCTGCTCGGCGGCGATGATGCGCCAAAACCCGGCGAAGGCCCTACGAAAGAAGAGCGCGAGAATGGCCACTATGATGCGATGTTTGTCGGTTATGCGGCCGATGGCGGCAAAGTGATCGTCAGTGTGAAAGGTGACAAGGACCCGGGCTATGGCTCAACCTCAAAAATGATTGCTGAAGCCGCGCTTTGCATCGCAAATGATTGTTCGGAAACGTCAGGCGGCGTTTACACACCAGCGCCGGCCATGGGCGCAAAACTTCGCACGCGTTTAGAGGCAAATGCGGGGCTGACGTTTACAGTTGAAGCCTAAAACACCGTCACTTTGTGACCCATCTTACGGCCGGACCGGGCTTCGCGTTTGCCATAAAGCGTGACGCCCTGTTCGCCTGCTGCCGCGATCGCTTCATCGCCGAGCAGGTTTTCCATGCGGGCAGCAAAATGACGGGTCGGCGCGCCCAGAGGCAGGCCGGCAACCGCGCGTATGTGCTGTTCAAACTGGCTGGTCTCGCAGGCCTCTGGGGTCCAGTGTCCTGAATTATGCACGCGCGGGGCATACTCGTTTGCGAGCAGCTCGCCATCCGGCAATACGAAATACTCGAGTGCCAGCACCCCAACATGATCAAGAGCGGCGGCGAGCGCCGTCGCGCCGGCAATTGCCCGCTTGCGAACATCGTCTGAAATCTCAGCGGGCACAATTGAACTGCGTAGAATACCATTTACGTGAATGTTTTCGGAAGGTTCAAACGCTGCCGTCTGACCATCAAGTCCGCGGGCAACAATGCCGGAAATTTCGCGCTCAAACGGAGCCATCGCCTCAAGTATGCAGGGTGCTTGCCCCAGCGCTTTCCAGGCTTTTTCGTAGTCATCACCAGCAACGAGACGCGCCTGCCCCTTACCATCATAGCCATCGCGCCGACGCTTCAGAATGCCTGCGCCGCCCATGGATTTGATTGCTGCATCGATCTCGCCTGGCGCATTGATCTCAGCAATCTCGACGGTTGGTATTCCGATGCCCTGCAAGAAACGTTTTTCCGTCAAACGATCCTGCGCCATTTCTAATGACTTCGCGCCCGGCCGCACCGCAGCTCCTGTATTGATAAGCCATTGGGCGCTTTCAACCGGCACATTCTCAAACTCATATGTGATCGCATCGCACCAGCCGACGAGTTCAGACAAGGCCGCCTCATCTGTGTATTCGCCATGAATGACATGTTTTGCGACGCGCCCAGCAGGACTGTCGTTTTCAGGGGTCAGCACACAGACATCATAGCCTAGCTTGGTTGCTGCACCGGCGAGCATTCGCCCCAGCTGCCCGCCGCCCAGAATTCCAATCGTTGAGCCGGGAGGCAGAGCGGTCATCCTTCAGGCGTCTCTGCAACGGCTGCAGTTTGCGCGGCGCGGTAAGCTGCAAGTTTTTCAGCAACCGCGTCATCTTGCAGGGCGATAATGGACGCCGCCATCAAACCCGCATTGATTGCCCCAGCTTCACCAATGGCCAGCGTCCCGACGGGCACGCCTTTCGGCATTTGAACGATTGAAAGCAAACTATCCATGCCAGAGAGTGCCCTTGACTGTATCGGCACGCCGAGGACCGGCAGCGGTGTCATAGATGCCGCCATACCCGGTAAATGCGCTGCTCCGCCTGCCCCTGCTATGATGACCTGCAATCCTCTGCTCTTCGCAGACGTCGCATAATCAACCAGGCGATCAGGGGTGCGGTGCGCCGAAACAATCTTCGCTTCAAAGCCAACACCGAGTTCATCAAGAATGCCTGCTGCCTTTTTCATGACGGGCCAATCAGATTGGCTGCCCATGATCACGCCCACAACGGGCGGCTGACTTGAATTAGATGCGGGCATGGATGCCCTCCCCGTAATAAACCGAGCACACTATGAATCTTCGTTCGCCGGTCAAGTGAATTGGCTGGTCTAAGCTCGCTTGATCGGTAGAAATAGTGGAATGTCCGGCTCTAAACGCCCTTCTGACGCCCTTATCGAACTCCTGGGCATCGACCTCGCTCTTGTGGGAAAGCGCGCCGCAGCTGCGATTCGCGCCCTTAGCGACGAAGTCGCGGACCTGCAGGCTGAGGTCGAACAGCTTCGCGATCAGTTGGTCTCAGCTGAGACCGAAGCTGACATGGACACGCTCGTTCCTGTGTTCAATCGCCGCGCATTTGAGCGCGAACTCGCACGGGAAATCGCGATCGGTGGACGATACGGCACGCCGCTCAGCCTGGTTTTCATCGATCTCGACAGATTCAAATTGGTGAATGATCGCTTTGGACATCAAGCCGGCGACGCGGCGCTCATCAAAGTGGGAGAGATTCTCAACACACACACGCGCGAAACAGATTTGGTCGGACGCCTTGGCGGCGACGAGTTCGGGGTCGTTTTGACACACGCGGAGGTTGGGGACTGCGAAAACAAGGCGCGAGACCTCGCTGCAAAAATAGCCGCGCTTGTCGTTAAGGACGCCCAGGACGAATCGTTGCCGCCAGTACAGATCGGAGCATCATACGGTGTCTCAGAATGGACGAATGGAATTAGTGCATCTGCGCTCATTGCAGCCGCGGATCAGGCTATGTTTGCAATGAAAGCAAGCCGACGCGATATTGGGCAAGATCGGTAATTTCCACAGAAAGACTCCTGATTCTCGTGACGAGACGCACTCGTTATGGTTTAATGTGACATGGAAGCCACATCGCTTCCAGGCACAAGAGAAGGAGACTGCCCATGTCGCTTCAGGGTCGCATTGCCGAGCTGACAAACCGTCATCAAAAACTCGATCTAAAGATCCACGAAGAAATGAAACGACCGGCGGCCGACAGCCTTCAACTCAGGCAACTCAAACAAGAAAAGCTCCGAATAAAACAGGAGATCCTCGACCTGAAGAAGGCCAGTTAGCCAGACCTTCGCTTAGAAGGCGACCGCATCGATTGATTGCAGGATGCCATTCCCGGCCCTAAGACAAAATTTTGTAATTTTGGGAGGGCTTGGCATGAGAGAACTATTGAATCAGGATCGAGCGATGCCGCTGGGGTTGGCCAAAGCTCTTGTGAACCTGATCGGGCTGGCATTTCTGATTGCCGCCATTGCGATCGTCTTGTTGGGTTTTGGTACGTTTTTTGGCGGCAGCCCTCTGCCCGGCCTTATACAGATTTTTGGCGGACCCGCCGTTTTACTTTCCATTTACATGCTGCTGCGCTTACTCTTGGAAATCCTGATGTCGACGCACCGCGTCCATGACCGCGTTGGCATAATATCCGAGACTGTGCGCGAGAAGCGCCAAACCAATCCGTCTTCAAACTGAGGCACATATGGCAGCGCCTGTCACAACCATACTCGGTCTAGGCCGCGAAGTCGGCGGCGCGATCGCGCGGCGCTTCGATGAGTCCGGTCACAAGCTGATGATTGCTGACCCAGGTGCCGAACGATTAGAGAAGCTTACCACAAAACTTTCCGATGGCGTGATGACCCATCAGGGCGACCTTCATACAAAACTGGGCTTACGAAATTGTCTCGCCGCAACTTTGGAAGCTTTTGGCCGGGTTGATAACATCCTGCTAATCCCGCCCATCCCCAAACCTGACTCGCTCACGGAAATGGAGATGGACCGGTTCGATAAATCTCTGGCGAAAACAACGCGCGGTGCCATTCTCGCCCTGCGAATTTTCTCAGAGCATTTTGCTGAGCAGCGCGAAGACCCTTCCCCGACCATCGACCGGGTTCGCCAGCACGGAACATTTACCTTCGTCCTCAGCCTTTCGGGCCGGGTCTCCAATCCCGGGCAATTCAGCGCGTCGGTAACCCAAACAGCATTGCTGGGCGTTATGCGGGCAGGCGCGATTGAACTCGCCGGGTCACGCGTGCGCTGTAATGCCATCACGGCGCTGCGCCCGCGCGCCGAAAGCGATGAACCCTGGATCAAAACACGGACGCCTCTTGGCCGCGCCGCGCTGGGAGACGAGATCGCGGACGCTGCGCTCTACCTGACATCACCGCAAGCAGCGATCATCACAGGTGAAACACTTACGCTAGATGGCGGACGTCTGGCCCTCGGCGGGCAGCTAGACGTTTAGCGCTGCGCAAATGGCGCAAGCAAAGGCTTAAAGATCTTACCACCGGTCTGGCCAACTTTCATCGCGCGGGTAAGATGCTTCAGGATGATTTCGTCGAGCTCATCGCCATCTGCACCATCCGTCCATGCAAAAACGATGGGTGGCAAACTCGCCGCTAAGATCCCGCGTTTGGAGTACTTATTATAGTCCGTGCTGGTGTCTCCAATTCCGGACCAGATCGCATCGGCAACCGACCATGCCCGTCCCGCTGCAGGCCCCGTTCGCCATGGCAGAAATGCGCGCTGCGCGGCGCGGCGAACTGGCTCGCGGTGCGGATCAAGCGCATCGAGCCACAGTCGCACACCGAGCGCCACCGAGCCGCGCACGCCAAGATCAGAGAGATCGGCTTCGTCGAGACCTGCCAAGAGCGCGCCTTCGGCCCGATCAAAAAAGTGATTGAGAAGATCCAGGATACCGCCGGGAGCAGCAAGTGCTTGCTCTTGCTTGCTCAATCCAGCTTCTTTTGCGGCGATTTCAGCTGATTCTCGTGTCCAACCGTCAAATGCCACATGCGGCAGGAGGGCTTCAAGCCAGCGGTTCTTGAGCTCAATACTCGGGATTTTTGCCATTTCAGACCTGCAGATTCTTGCGTGGTTATTGGGGCTAGGCATAGCTAACCGCCCATGATATAGGCGCGTTTTGGAATTTAAATAGATGCTAACGGCGTGCCATAAGCGCGCCAACCCATGGAGAATGTCTCATCGTACAGATTATCGTCCGCGACAATAATGTGGATCAGGCCCTACGCGCGCTGAAGAAAAAAATGCAGCGCGAAGGTCTTTTCCGCGAAATGAAGTCTCGCAACTACTTCGAAAAGCCATCTGAGAAGCGCGCTCGCCAAAAGGCTGAAGCTGTTCGCCGCGCTCGGAAACTGGCTCGCAAACGCGCCCAGCGCGAAGGCCTGATCAGCAAATAAAGTGTTTCCCGAAAGGGAAAGGGCAGTGAAGGAAAGCCCCGCCAATGAGGCGGGGCTTTTTCTTATGTGCTGAACGAATGACTAATCGATTGGGCCTGCAGATTTGGCTTTCATCCCCGGTATCAAATTCCGGAACCACGTACCGACATCCGACATGCCCGCCCCGTTCACCGCCCCTGCGCGGTAAACCCGGGTTGCGATCCAGAGGATAATGATCGTGGACAGAACCATAAGTCCCATTTGAGCAACGACTTCCCACATCGGTGGATCGATTGGCATCCGCAAGATGAGCAGGAAGGGCGTGAAGAATGGTACCCACGTCATCATCTGAACGAGCGACGAGTCCGGGTTCTCGATCGAGATTGCACCAATCGCCAGCGGTGCCATCAAGAGGATGATCAGCGGCGTCATGAGTGTCTGAGCCTCTTGCACGGTGTCACACAATGACCCAACCGCCAGGAATAGCGCGCCGTACATCAAATAA
Source organism: Hyphomonadaceae bacterium (assembly GCA_965263325.1). Lineage (GTDB taxonomy): Bacteria > Pseudomonadota > Alphaproteobacteria > Caulobacterales > Hyphomonadaceae > CBDHGY01. The sequence continues at coordinate 1,446,165 of CBDHGY010000002.1, forward strand.
CCGAGCACGAAACTGATGAGCGCCGGTATTGCAATGCTCGGTTGGATGGCTTCGGACACGGCAGACAGGATCCCGCCTACCAGCTCTGGCGACAGGCTAGAGGACACATAAGTCGTAAACAGCGTCCCGCCGACGAGCCAGAAACTGGTCAGCGTCACAGATACACCAAGGACCGCGAGCAATTTGCCTGCGAGCAATTGCGGCAGCTTCACCGATGTCAGCAAAGTATCGAAGATCTTATTTGAGCGCTCTTCGATCGTGCCCATGAGGAGATAATTCACTACCGAAAAGATCATGATCCAGAGGAAGAAGGCGATAATGATCGATACCACGCGCGGAATATCATCTTGCATCGTTCGATCTGTGCTAACGCCCTCCTCTGCTGCGCGCGGAACTTTTTGCTGAAGTTTGGCTTCGGCACGCTCAGCCTGTTTGAGGATATCCAGATCAACCCCTTGTTCTGAGAAGACCTGGCGCTGCGCCAATACTTCGATCGTGTCTCTGATCTTTCCATTCGAAATGCCGGCACCCGCCGTTTTTTCCCAATGCTCGACAGTGCGACCATCAGCTGAAACGTAAATTATCGACGAAACTTCAAGCGGCCCTTCTTTTCCATCAACGCGCTCGCCTGAGAGCATGAATTCGGAAATATCGTCGCTGGACGAGATTGGAATTTCCACACGGAAGGTGCGGGCGTTCGATGTATCGAGAAAACTGCCCCTGAGCTGTTTTTCGAGTTCTTGCGTGAACGTATCGCCCTGCTCAATGACTGCATAATACTTCGCTGACGTTGCGCTTTGAATAAGGCTCGGGGCCATCGCCCCAAGCCCCATAAGGAGCGGCGTGAGCAACATACCAATCCAGAAACCAATTGAGGTCACGTAACCAAGATAGTCCCGGCGCGCGACGAGATAGATAGACCGCATCAGGCTGCCTCCCCTGTTTGAGCTCCGGACTGAAAGGCTCCAGCACCTTTGTAGGACGCATCAAGATCAGCAGCTTCCGCCTCACTAACGAGCGACACAAACACATCCCGCAAGCGGGCCTCTTCCGGTGCAAAAGCTTTGATGGGAACGCCCGCGCTAATGGTCGTTCTCAACAAGTCGCCCGCATCCTGGCCATTTGGCAGCTCTACGCGCCACTCGCCTTCCTCGCCGTCCCGGCGGGCCTCGAAAGGCGTCGATTGAAGAGCGGCACCGAGATCAAACGTGCCGTCGACGGTTACTTTCGCCGCACGTCCCAGCGCATCGTAGGCGTCCTGCAGCGTGCCATCGAAAACTTTACGGCCCCGCGCCATCATGATGATGGAATCGCAGAGGCGCTCAGCGTGTTCCATAACATGTGTTGAGAACATGATGGTCACGCCTCTCTGATGCTCCTCGCGTATCAGCTCTTCGAGACCCTGCTGATTGACGGGGTCGAGCCCGGAAAAGGGTTCGTCGAGAATAAGGAAATCAGGTCGGTGGGCGAGCGATGACAGGATCTGTACCTTTTGCGCCATACCTTTCGAGAGCTTTGAAATCCGCTCTTTTCCGAAACCAGCAAGGCCCGCGGTTTCGAGCAATTGATCTGCGCGGCGATAAGCCTTTGACTTCGACATGCCCTTAAGGCGCGCGAAATAAGCAATGATCGAACGCGGATTCATTTTCTTATAAAGGCCGCGTTCTTCCGGAAGAAATCCAACACGGTTCAGCACCGTGACATTCGGCTTCTCACCGAAAAGCTCGATCTCACCCTGGTCCGGCGGCATTACGCCCAATGCCATGCGAAGGCTGGTCGACTTGCCAGCACCATTTGGCCCGAGAAACCCGACGATCGATCCCTTCGGAACCAACAGGGTTAAATCGTCGACAGCGGTAAACGACCCGAACCTTTTTGTCAGGTTCGTGAGTTGAAGGGGTGTATCAGACATTTGCGGCCTCCCTGAAGCTGACAACATATGTCGAAAAACGATAAATACTAGGGGCCGTCAAAAAAATGCGCTTTGCCCCAAAACAAGCAAAAGTTCGCCTATAGGGCGAGTATCCGTCCGAATCTGATGTGAGTATTCAGCAAGGTCTCACGCAAAAAGTGAAACGTCTCAGAGCAGCCAAGCCGAGATGCCGATGATAATCTGCACGACAACAGCAAGCGCAGCCAGGCCGATCACACTCGCCACCCAAGCGCCGCCCATGTTCATCGCAAGACCGCCCACAATAGCTGCGCCAGCAATCAAGACCAGCGCCACCAGCCATGGCATTCCCATCGTCAGTGTGAAGGTCGCATAGGCTACAATCATCATTACGATCGCGCCGAACCACAGAGATCCCTTCATGAAATTGGACCAGGTTTTCGACTGCTCCGAAATATCCATTTCACCGTGCGTGTAATCTGCCGTCGCCATTGAGCTTTCCTTGGTTTTGACACTTTTTGTTATCGCTGCTCTGGTGTGAACGTCAAGCAGCAAGACGCGCGCTTTTTGACACGGGGATATGAAATCCGCGTGAACAGGCAATTTCGCGAAAGAATTAGGCAATCAGATCGATATGGAACGCACCGTTTCACTATTCGGGAAGACCTGCCGAGCCAATGCAGCCGGCTCAAACCCAAATTGCCGCTCAAGCAGAGTTTTGAAAAGGCTGCGCAGATCACTGGCAGCGCGAAGATCACGCGCTTCATATAAGTCGCTGGGGCCCAATCCTGGCCAATCGCCAAGCATCTTGCCGCCCGATATTGCTCCTCCGAGCAAAAAAGCTGCGCCGGCTGTCCCATGATCGGATCCACGGGTCCCATTCTGGCGAACAGTACGGCCAAACTCTGTGACGATCGCAATCGCTGTTGTTTGCCAAACCTCGCCAAGCTCCTTCTTGAGGGCCGCGATGCCTTGATCAAGTTGGCCGAGACGGTTGGCCAGCACACCTGGCTGGTTTGCATGTGTATCCCAGCCATTCACCGGAACGACAGCAATGTCGGGACCACCATCCGTCGACAGCAGCCGCCCTGCGGCAGTCAGCGATTGTACCGCTGGATTACCGCGCCGGTTTGCCTGCATATTACCGCCCGCGATATCGCCGAGCGCAACGGCTTCCTGCAATGCCGGGCCGAGTAACTCGTCGCTCTCGTAGAGCCGCATCAGACGCGCAATCGTGTCATCATCTGCTTCCGAAAGGGCTGGGGGTGACCACGTTGCTGCACGCGCAGCACCGCGCAAGATAAGCGGCGCAGAGGGACCGATTGAAACGGCGCTAAGCGGCTGGGGAGCAAATTGCAGCGCCCGGTTCAACCATCCATCGCTCGTTACATCCTCTGTCGTTCCCGCTTCAAGCAGGTCTTGGGCGAGGAAATGCGAGCGGTCGCGGTAAGGCCCGGCAACCGCATGCAGCACGGAGGCTTCACCCGCACGAAACAGATCGTGCAGTGTCGCAAGTGACGGATGCAAAGCAAATCCGTCTTTAAGGGGATTTGCGTTTTCGGGAATAAGGTCTTTCCGAAGAGCGCGTATATGACGGTCATCGAGTTTCGGAACCGCGGCCAAGCCGTCGAGCGCGCCGCGAAGAATGATGACAATCAGTTTCTTATTATGCGCTGCGCTTTGACCAAATGCCGTTCGCGTTGAAGCCAAGGTAAGTGCGCCTATTCCGAGCAAGGCAGACCGGCGAGAAAGTTTCAGTGTTCGGCGTGTCATCTTCAATTACCTCCGCTGGAATTCCGGGCTCATCAGCGCAAGCGTCAGGCCCTGCGCATTGCTTTCGGCGCGTGAGATCCAAAGTTTCGTGTCGGTGCTTGCAAGCGGTCCTAGCGCGCCGTCTAAAAAAGCACTCGCATTCATATGGGACTGACCGCGCTGCCCAGCGCGGTTGGCCCACTCCAATCGTTTTTTGATCGCATCGGGGCCCGCCCAGTCATCCGCCTTGTCCGGCCAGCCTTCGGGGGCGGGCGCAGCAAACGGAGCCTGGCCAAGAGACTGATAGATTTTTCGTAAGTCGCGAACCTGGCCGTATACCGGGACTTCACCAAGCGCCCTCGCTGACGATATCAGCAGTTCTTCGGGTGTTTTCAGTTTCTGCGACTCCGGCAGCCATGCCTCATCCAAATGGATAATCGCGCGCGCCAATTCTTTGAGGTCGCCATCTGTTTTTAGAAAAATAAGTTTGATCTTTTCGATCACAGAGGCCGGCGGTTTATCAGATACAAAATGCCGGGCGAGTTTCGTAGCAATATGCTCAGCCGTTGAGGGGTGCTTTGCGAGATCTGACAAAACCGCTTTTGCCTGCCCCGCGCCGTCCTGACGGTAACGTGTGCCTAAAACGGTCTGATCGCCGGGCTCGTGAATACGCGGTTCAAAGATCACTTTCCCAAACCCGGACGAGCGCAGGGGCGGGCCAGCAATTGTCCACCCCGTCAGCGCCTTCGCGAAGGCTTCGACGTCATCTTGCGCATACCCACCGCCAACGCCGAGCGTGTGAAGTTCCAGAACTTCGCGCGCGAGATTTTCATTCAGGCCGACCTTGCGGCGCTTGGCAATCCGCGTTGAAGGGCCAATGGATCGATGGTTGTCGAGGTAAAGCAACATCGCGGCATGGAATGTGGATGCAAAGAGCAAAGTCTCAAAAGAACCGAATGCGTTTTCGCGGATCGCTTCGCGTTCAAATGCGCCGACAAGTCCAAGTGTTTCGAATTTGCGAGACGAAACAGTGAAATGATTGCTCCAAAACCTCACCCAGCGCTCCAGAAACCCGTGCTGCGTTTTCATCGCGTGCGAATTGCGAGCCTCGATTTCCGTAATGAGGTTTTGCGTCAATGAGCGGCGAAGCTTCCGGCGATTATCATTTGCTTCAGCCCCGGATCGGCGAACGTTTCTCATTTCGCGGCGGGCAGCGATGAATTGCGCTGCGATGTCATCGGTTGATTTCAGATCAGAGCTGTTGATCCTTGCCTTATGCGGTGCCGACAACTGCGCTTCCAGCCAGCCGCGTGCATCATTGCCGACGTCCTCGATCTCACCCATTCGAGCGCCAATTCCAAAGCGTGTCACGGCAATCGCGGCGTCTTGAGATGACATCTTTAAAGCTCCTCCACGCTCTGTGTGTGAGGAGTGTAACGTGCGCCGGGCGATTATCCGTCGCCTTAATTCAGCTCGTTATCGTCTTTGGGTATTTCGGGTGTGAGAGGCTCTGGAAGCGGAAGCGCCTCAATACCATCTTCTTCCAGCGCAGCAGATTCTTCCGGCGTCGTTTGACCCCAAATCGGACGCTGTTCAGAACTCCCGTCATGAATCGCACGCGCTTCATCGGCAAATTTGTCACCGACATAGTCGAAATTTTCTGAGATGTGCCGCTTGGCGCGGGAAATGAAGGTTTTCGCTGCAGCGCGCGCATCCTGACTGCGGGCCTTGTCCGTTCGCTTTACCGATGGGGCCATAATCGCTTTGCTGACGTCAGCACTGCCGCATACCGCGCACTCAACAAGGCCGCGCTTTTTCTGATCATCATAGCCAGCAGAATTGCTGAACCACGCCTCGAACTCAGCGTCGCAATCAGAACATATGAGCGCGTACCGGATCATGTAGCCAGCAAGACGTCGAGTTTACCGGCGCGCTCAAGCGCCATCATGTCATCACAACCGCCAATGTGCGCATCATTGATAAAGATCTGCGGAAAGGTCGTTCCGCCGTTCGACCGCTGGACCATTTCACGCTTTTTTTCGGCGTTCATACCCGCATTCACCTTTTCAAAGTCAGCGCCCTTGTTCCGCAGCAGCGTAATCGCTCGCGTGCAGTACGGACAGAAATCGCGGTAATAAACCGTCACTTTGGCCATCGAGACACTCCAATTTATCAGAGGACTATATAGTCGTGTCTCGTTCATGCACAACGCGGGCAACTGTCACGATGTCGACGCGCGCCGCTCCGGCTTTTTTCAGTGCCGACACACACGCAGAAACTGTAGCCCCTGTCGTCAACACATCATCCACGAGAACTATGTTGCGATCTTGAACATCCATTCGGCGCTTTTCGACAATTTCGAAGGCCCCGGCGACATTCCGCAATCGGGCACGCGCGCTGAGCCCGCCCTGGCTTTTTGTGTTTCTTTTGCGCCGCAGCAAGCCCGAGTGAAACGGCAAGTCGCTGCAGCGCCCGAGGGCCGCTCCCAGCCAGATCGCCTGATTGTAGCCGCGCTGCGCCAATCTCGCCCTGTGCAACGGCACGGCTGTTACCATGTCGGCTTGCATGAGCACATCACTACCGGCCCGGTGCATCCAACGCGCCATTGTCGACAGACCATCTCGCCGTCCCGCTCGCTTCAATGCAAGGATTGGCCGCGCCGAATGATCATCATAGACGAGCGCTGCGCGGGCTCTGTCCCATACCGGCTCGCTCGCCAGACAGGCTGCGCAAACCGCGCCGTGCCCACTGCTGACCTCCTGCGGACAACCGCAGCGCTCACAGACGGGGCCAGCAATAAACTCAAGTGCGCGAAAATCTTCAGGTGTCAGACAGGCACCATTGCCCGCTGGGCGATTGGTCACAATTGAACGGGTTGGCCACAGGGTTCCCGTAGCTTTTTCAACCGCTCGCTTGGAGACATCAAACATCCAGTCCATATGAAGGGTCATGTCCCGCCCCGCCCCACCAAAGGTTTTTAACCGCCAGCACGTTCGCCATTTGCGCGAAAAATCTGTCGTTAACTACCCGAAATATTCTTTTTTGAAAACACGTGCAGCCGAAGAATTGCTCGAGCGCCTGGCCGATACTCCGCAGTCGTTTGATCTGGCGCTGGATCTTGGAAGCCATACAGGGACGGTTGCTGAAACACTGGTGACGAACGGCAAGGTCACAAAGCTTGTTTCGGCAGACCTTTCTCTCGCAATGGCCGCCGCCTGCCCCAAACCGGCCCTTGTCGCTAGTGAGGAGCGTTTGCCGTTTGCGGATCACGCGCTTGACCTCGTCACGAGCATACTTTCACTTCACGCGGTCAATGACCTTCCGGGAACGCTGGTTCAGATTAGGCGTATTCTGAAACCTGACGGTTTATTTGTTGGCTGCCTGTTCGGCGCAGGTACCCTGAAGGAACTTCGCACAAGCCTTATGCAGGCTGAAGTCGAGATTCTCGGTGGGGCAGCTCAGCGCATCGCCCCTCTGCCGGGATTGCAGGACATGGCAGGCCTGTTGCAGCGCGCAGGCTTTGCCTTGCCCGTTGCAGATGTCGACCGGGTAACCGTGCGATACGATACGCCATTTGATCTAATTAAAGACATCAAAGGAATGGCTGAAAGCGCAGCATTTGCAGGCAGCGCTCGCCCTCCTCTTTCCCGGCGAATTCTCGCACGCATGTATGAGATTTACGCAGATCAGTTCGCAGATGATGACGGGCGATTGCGCGCGAGTTTCGAGATCATCTGGCTTTCAGGCTGGGCGCCTGCGCCGGGCCAACCAAAACCCCTAAAGCCGGGCAGCGCAAAGCAAAGCCTCGCGAGCGCCGTTGGGTCCAAAGAAATATCGTTGAAAGAAAAACCGGGTGAACCTTAAGGGTTCCAGGCATTATCAACTTTATCAAAAGTTGCTTTTGTTGCATCGCCAACGCTGCTGATCGCAGCAATAATTGCGAGCGTCATAACACTCAAAATAAGGGCGTACTCAATCGCAGCAGCGCCGCCCTCTTCGCGGGCGAACTGTTTAAACTGATCAAACAGCGCTCTCATTGCTGCTCCCAAAATACCGACCCAACGAGTCAAACAACGGGATGTCCGCTGCAGGCGCTGGATAGTCATGCAAAGAAGCAGGTTCTACCCAAGCGAAGGACTGGCCTTCACGAGCGTGTAGCTTTCCACCCCATCGATGACACGCGAACAGTGGCATCAAAAGGTGAAAATCTTCATAAGCATGAGACGCAAAATTGATCGGTTTAAGGTCGTCAGGGTTAACGGTGATGCCGAGCTCTTCTAACAGCTCACGGCACAGCGCAGCTTCTGGGCACTCGTTTTCTTCGATTTTACCGCCGGGAAATTCCCATAATCCCGCCATGGCTTTGCCTTCCGGGCGTTGCGCCAGCAGGACTTCGCCTTTTTCGTTAACCAAGGCTGCTGCAACGACAACTAAAACGCGCGTCACGTCCGGTAAGCTCCATTGATCTCGACATAGCCATGCGTGAGATCGCACGTATAAATCTTGGCGTTACCCCTGCCCCTTCCGACATCCACCCGGACGGTAAATTCAGGCTTTGCAAAAACAGCACTTGCAGCATCTTCGCTGTAATTTTCGGCGCGCCCTCCCGCTTCAGCAACCTGCACATCGTCAAACCATATGGCCAGTTTCGTCTGATCGATCGGCTCGAGCGACTTGCCGACCGCCATAACGATCCGCCCCCAATTGGCATCGCCTCCGGCCATAGCAGTTTTCACAAGCGGCGAGTTTGCAATCGCGCACGCTATTACTTTTGCCGATTGATCAGATACCGCGCCCGTCACGTGTATCGTGGCAAATTTCGAAGCCCCTTCCCCGTCTTTGACAAGTTGTTGCGCAAGATCGAGACAGACCTCATCCAATGCCGCTTCGAAGTCCGGCAAGTCGGGATCGTCATCGCGCTCAATGAGCGGCATTTTTGCCGCCCCTGTTGCAAAAACCATCAGCATATCTGAAGTCGATGTATCACCGTCGACCGTCGCGCAGTTGAATGTTCGGTCCGCTACGCGGCGCAAAATATTCTGCATGAGATCTGGTGCGATTGCTGCGTCGGTGAACACATATGCCAGCATGGTGGACATGTTCGGCGCGATCATTCCAGAGCCTTTCGCAATACCGGAAAAATTGACCCGGGCACCGCCGAGCATTGTGCTTGTGTGTGCGCCTTTGGGATAGGTGTCAGTCGTCATGAAAGCGCGCGCGCAGGCTTCCCAATTGGGCGCGCTCAGATTTTCTACGAGCTGCGGAACGATCGAGCCGACATAATTCGGATCCGGCAAAGGCTCACCAATCACGCCGGTGGCTGCCAGGAAACACGACTTTTTTTCCACACCGAGCGCGCCGACCAGCGATTTGAGCGTTGCCTCATTTTTCAGGACACCCTTGCTTCCGGTGAAAGCATTCGAGTTTCCGGAATTGACGATGAGCGCGCGCGCCCTTCCCGCTCCGCCATTTGCCAATGCTTCGCGGCACCACTGCACATCGGCAGAAGCAGTTACCGAGCGCGTAAACACGCCAGCTGCGGTGGTGCCTTCTGCAAAGGTAAAGAGAAACACATCGTCTCTCTCTAACCCGCGCCCGGCATAAAACCCGCGCGATGCAGTGGCGGCGCGCAGACCGCCAATGTTCGGCAATATCGGAAATCGCTCCGGCGCAAATGGCGAAGGCTTTAAGTTCATAGAGACGTATCTTTTTCCTGATCGACCGGATCAACTGCTGGCTCCGGCGGAGCGATGCGAGGTTCGCGGTCACCAAGGTCTGGCAATGGCTGACTTCCACGCCCCGTGCTCAACCGTGCATCAGCGCGCAGTGCACGGAGGATTTTGGAAATCTCTCGAAATGTCAGGAAACGAACAATTTCAGGACGCATCTGATCAAGTGTTTTCGGCGCAGGCACCCGGCGCTCGTCAACTTGCAGGATGTGCCATCCGCGATCGGTTTGGAAAGGTTGAGAATAGGCTCCGACCTGCGTGTTTGCGATCGTTGACGGGAATGGCTCATCAAGCAAATTCGGCGCGACAAATCCGAGATCACCGCCCTCAAGCCGTGTGTCTTTATCCGTGGAGTATTCGAATGCGATTGCCGCAAAATCACCGCCCGCTTTAAGGTCAGCGATCACTTTTTCAGCGGTTGTTTCATCTTCAACCAGAATGTGGCGAATGCGCACCTCATCGTCGAGCTGCTGAAGTTTCACCTGCTCATCATACATGCGCTGGATCGCGGGCTCCGTCACTTCTTTTGCGACAAGGCTCTCAACCAGAATATTGCCGAGAATACGCTCTTCGGCGGCCAGCAGGCGGCGCTGTGCGTCATCGCCCGTATCGAGCCCAAGGCGGCGCGCCTCCTGAGCCATTAGTTTTTGGTCGATTAGCTGGTCGAGCACTGTCTGGAAACCGGGATGTTCGGCTGTGAAGGGCTCACCAGGCTCGATAATGTTCTGAGCGGCCGCTTCCAGTTCGACATCTGACACATAAATGGTCTCGCCGTTGACCGTGGTCGCTTTGGCCGAGTCGACACGAAGATTAACAGCGCTCTGTTCCGGGGTTGGCGCACAAGCAGATAACGCACCTGCGAACAAAATTGATAGCAGTAGCGGCGTAATTACAGTGCGTTTCATTTCGTTCTCCTGCATCTCGAAGCCCCGAGCCAGATTGACACTCGCCCAGCGCGTTCTTAAGTCTTCGGCTTACGCCGGTCGAGGCCCAAAGCGCTGGTTTTTAGCAGCGGTGTGTGTCTTTGGCAGATTAACAGAGTTTGAAACTTATAGGACCATCCTAGTGGGCCTCAACAGCCCGAGTAGATGAGTTAGAGATCGCCTATGTTATCCATTGCCCGCAAGCTTTTCGGTTCCGCCAATGAGCGTAGTCTGAAACCGCTTCGCGCTCGTGTGAACCGCATTAATTCGCTCGAACCCATGATCGAAGCGCTGTCTGACACGGCGCTGCGGGCCAAAACAGACGAGTTTCGTAAGCGCTTGTCGGATGGAGCAAGCGTCGACAGCCTGCTGGAAGAAGCCTTTGCGGTGGTACGCGAAGCCTCAAAACGCTCGCTCGGGATGCGGCATTTCGACGTTCAGCTAATGGGCGGCATGGTGTTGCATCAAGGTGACATCGCCGAAATGCGGACGGGGGAAGGCAAGACACTTGTGGCCACCCTTCCCGTTTATTTGAACGCGCTCACCGGAAAAGGCGTTCATGTCGTGACCGTGAACGATTACCTCGCCAAACGCGACGCAGAATGGATGGGCCAGCTTTACGGCTTCCTCGGTATGTCGACGGGCGTCATTATCGGCGACCAGCCCGGCGGCGGGCGCATGAACGATGCTGATCGCCGCGAAGCCTACGCCGCGGACATCACATACGGAACGAATAATGAATTCGGCTTCGATTATCTGCGCGATAATATGAAGTATTCGCTGGCTGAGATGACCCAGCGTGGTCATGCATTTGCGATCATCGATGAAGTTGACTCGATCCTGATCGATGAAGCGCGAACACCGCTGATCATCTCTGGCCCGACAGATGACCGCTCTGAGCTTTACACCACCGTCAATACGCTCATCCCTCAGCTGACCGAAGAAGATTATGAGCTGGATGAGAAACAACGCTCGGTTACATTCTCCGAAGACGGCATGGAGAAGATGGAGACGATGCTCAAGCATGCCGGTCTCCTGGAAGGGTCGTTGTGGGAACCAGCGAACATCTCGATTGTCCACCACTCAAATCAGGCACTGCGCGCGCACAAAATGTTCACGCGCGACAAGGACTACATTGTTAAAGACAATGAAGTGAAACTGATCGACGAGTTTACAGGCCGGATGATGGAAGGGCGGCGCCTCTCGGAAGGCCTGCACCAGGCGATCGAGGCGAAAGAAGGCGTTGACATCAAGCCCGAAAACCAGACGCTCGCATCCATCACATTCCAAAATTATTTCCGTCTGTACGACAAACTTGCTGGCATGACCGGTACGGCGCTCACTGAGGCGGCTGAGTTCGAAGACATCTATAAGCTCAGCGTGATTGATCTTCCGACCAATAAACCGATCCAGCGCATCGATGATGATGATGTTGTCTACCGAACGGCAAAAGCGAAATATCAGGCAATCATTGACGAAGTAAAAGAATGCCAGGGCCGCGGCCAACCAGTCCTGCTCGGAACGGCCTCCATCGAGAAGTCGGAGCTTCTTTCGACCTTGCTTGGCACTGCAAAGATTCCGCACCAGGTGCTGAATGCGCGCCACCACGAAAAAGAGGCGTTCATTATTTCGCAGGCCGGCGTGCCGGGCTCAGTGACCGTCGCGACCAATATGGCGGGACGCGGAACAGACATTCAGCTGGGCGGCAATCTCGACATGGCTGTCGAAGCTGAGGTCGCCAGCCGGATGGAAAAGAATGGCGGCAAAGAACTCAGCGAGAGCGAGATCACAATGATCCGCTCGCAATTGAAGGCCGAAATCGAAATCCGCAAAAAACAGGCGCTGGACGCTGGCGGACTGTATGTCCTCGCGACTGAACGCCACGAAAGCCGCCGTATCGACAATCAGTTGCGCGGGCGAACGGGTCGTCAGGGCGACCCCGGAAAATCCAAATTCTACATCTCAGTCGAAGACGATCTCATGCGGATCTTTGCGGCAGAACGCCTTGATACAGTTATGCGCCGTCTCGGGATTAAAGAAGACGAAGCCATCACGCACCCTTGGATGAACAAGGCGATGGAAACCTCGCAGCGCAAAATCGAACAGCGCAATTTCGAAATCCGCAAAAACGTTCTGAAGTATGACGATGTCATCAATGATCAGCGCAAAGTGATCTTTGAGCAGCGCCGCGACTTCATGCATGCCGAAAGCGTCACCAATATCATCGATGAAATGCGCGAAGATCTTATCGCGGGCTTTGTCTCACTTTACATGCCAGAGCGCGCTTATGCAGAGCAGTGGGATATGGACGGTCTCGATGCGGCGCTGAAAGCGGACATTGGCCTCGAACTTCCTGTCCATGACTGGGCGAAAGAGGAAGGCGTTGCAGATGCTGAAATCCTGCAGCGCATTACCGATGCAGCAGAAACCGCTTACCGTGCCAAAACCGAGAATGTAGGCGGTGACGCGATGCGCCGCGTCGAAAAACGCGTTCTGCTGGAAATGATGGACAATCACTGGCGCCAGCACCTCCAGCAGATTGATCAGCTGCGCTCTGTTATCCATCTGCGCGGCTATGGCCAGCGCGATCCGCTGAACGAGTTTAAGGAAGAAGCCTTCCAGCTCTTCTCAAATCTGCTTGGCGATGTGCGCACATCGGTGACGCGCATCTTGATGCTCGCGCAAATCGAGCAGCAACAGGCAGCCCAGCGCCCGGCTCCCCCAACTCAGATGGTCGAGACGCATCTCGATCCAGACACCGGCGTGAATGAGATGACCCCGTCGCACCGGCCTGACCCTGTGCCACCGCCCGGACCGCAGCTGCATCAGGCAGAGGATGACTGGTCGAAGACGCCGCGCAACGCCCCCTGCCCGTGTGGCTCTGGCAAAAAGTATAAGCAGTGCCACGGCTCAATCTCCGCGAAAGCCTGATCACCTGCAGCACTACGTGTTCTGGAATTTTATTTGCAACTAGTAGGGATAGCTTTCGCGCGCAACGCCATCGCTATCGTATACGACTTCGCATTCATCCGCCATGCCGCAGCCTGCAATGACCGATGCATTGCGCATGGTCTTGTTCGACATTTCTGTGAGAGACATGTATGCGCCAAAATCAGACATTATCTTGCGGTTGACCATGCCAACATAAAAATCTGCGAGTTGGCGATCAGTTCCCGTTTTCATAACTGCCCGATTGGTGAACGCCTGAGGATTTGTGATGTATCCATTTCGAACAAGGTGAACGAGTATTCCGTCCCAGGAATTAAAAATGTCCTCGGATGAATACACCACAGTTGCGCTGATGTTTCCCTGATCTGGACCGTGGAAGTCAGCGAAAAATTTAACCGGCTTTCCTGAGACCTTCGCATCTCCGATCACAACCGCAACCATCGGACCGAATACGGCTTTGAAGGATTCAGCATCAACCGCCCGTGTGCGATTCACATTGGTCAATCCCGCTTCTTTGAGGAATTCGTCAAAAAAGGAATCGATTGTATAAGCGCCAGTATCGACCTTGTTTATTTGTACCAGATGCGGATCGCCGGGCTTCGGAGACTTGGAAGTCGACCAAACAGACCGTCCCGGCACGTTTTGATGGTACCAGTTCGGGATATACGTTCCACCTTTCCCATCACTCGCATAGACAGGAGGCGGCGCTTTCGCGTTTGGAAAATCAGCGCTGCCCTGAGCAAACGCTGGCAATGCAAAAAGACCGCCCAGAACAAATAACGCAATGCATGTGTTTAAAACAAATCGCATATCCCGTAGTTCCTTTTCCTGCCTGAGCATCATCAAATAGAATTTTTCTATTCAAGTCACCCGCCTAACTGAGATTTAGTGCGCGACGTTCAGACGGAACGACTTTTATTGGCAACCGCTGACACGATCGCACATCAAAAACCTCAACTTATCCGACACCTGCCAGCTCCCAAACGCCTGTAAAGCTTAGGCAAAAAAATAAAATCGCCGAATCTATCCGCCCCCCGCTGCGCCCGGGGTATACTCCTGCGCATGTTAGATCAGCAGACCGACCGCAGCGCATATCTTTGGCGCGCCGCCTACACACTGGTGATTGCGGCATAGGCGCTTTTGCAACGGCGCTCAGCGCGCGCCCTCGTCCACAAAATTCGGGAAATGACGCGCGCCGCAGAGCGCAATGTGAGAAAGGCGCTGATCGCGCTCGCAGCATCTGTGATCCTTCCGGCCCGCGCGCGCATGCCCGAAACGAACACGCGCGGGCAAAAAGCCCGAGAGGCGAACACGCTCCGCCCACGAACATTTTCTGTATTGCCACCAAAGCCCGCCGCCGCCGGGTATACTTACATCTACCGCCCCACCCTCTTGATCGACCTTTCCGAGGAATGCGCGCGCGAGCAACTCCGCCGCTTGCAGGCGCGGCTGATGGCAGCAGGTAAGCTTACTGGCAGGAAGCGACACGGCTGCGCCCCCGCGGAACAAATGCCGGGCCACGCCTTCATCGCGCGCCGCGGCCAAAATCCACCGCCCGCAATCGATAGCTCATAAGCGCTTCTTGAACGTGAGTGCTCTATGCTCCGCCTTGGCGGAGGTGTTTGCGCTGGCGCTGCCACGCCTTCTGCACATCACCGGCATTCCCGAATGAACGCCACGACGGCTAAGGCCACTTCACCAAAGGCGGCATTGAAGAGAGGATCGATTTCACATTGCCGCCAGTTTTGAGACCAAAAATTGTGCCGCGATCATAGAGCAGATTGAACTCGACATATCGCCCGCGCTGGATGAGCTGCGCCTCGCGGTCGTCATCAGTCCAACCTTGCGTCACGCGCTTGCGCGCGATAGGCATATACGCTTCGCGGAAAGCTTCGCCGACATCTTTGGTGAACTGGAAATCTGCCTCCCAGTCTCCGGTATTGTGGCGGTCATAAAAAATGCCGCCAATGCCGCGCGGCTCATCGCGGTGCGCGAGATGGAAGTAGCGGTCGCAATAGTCGCGCATATCCGGGTAATAAGCCGGATCATGCTTGTCGCACGCGGCTTTTAAAGCGGCATGAAACGCCTGCGCATCTGGCGTGTCTGCGCGGCGCTGATCTTCCAGCAAAGGCGTCAGGTCTGCCCCACCGCCAAACCAGCTTTCCGAGGTCACCAGCATGCGGGTGTTCATGTGCACGGTCGGCATGCGCGGGTTGCGAGGGTGCACAATCAGGGAAATGCCCGCCGCCCAGAAGCGTCCGTCCGAGTCATCTGCCCCGGGAATCTGCGCGCGAAAAGCTTCTGAGAATTCGCCGTAGACTTCGGATGTATGAACGCCGGCCTTTTCGATGACCCGCCCGCGAAGGATCGCCATGCGGCCCCCACCAAGATCTTCAGAGCCATCGCCGCGTTTCCAATCGGTGATCTCAAATGTCGCCGCAGGACCTAAATAAAGCGGCGCGCCATGCTCGGCTTCCAGCGCTTCAAAATCTGCGAGGATCTTATCCTGCAATTCGCGAAACCAAGTCGAGGCGCGGGATTTTTGGTCGGCTAAAGCTGTGTCTGTCATGGCGCTGACTCTGGCCACGGCAAAGCCACCATGGCAACTTGCCTTTTGTCGCAACCAGAGACACACCGCCGAATGACCTCACCCCCGACAGATTTGATCGCAGCCGCCCGGAGCCGGATTCAACGCGGGCAAGAGTTCAGCGCGCTGGATCTGCTGCGCGGAGCGATCAAGCAGCAACCCCCACTCGGAGACCGCTGGGCGGAAGTCATGCAGCTTTGTGAGCAGTTAGGCGATGAAGATGGCGCTGCTGAAGCGGCCCGTCTTCATGGCGCGCACGCACCAGCTGATCCGCGGCGAAGCCTGTTATATATCGACAAACTCTCCCGGATTGGCGAGGCCGGGCACGCGCTCGCACTTTGTCAGCAGATGCTGGAGCAGCGCTCTTCAGATCCTGCTGTCTTGTATATGACCGGCGTACTTGCCTCTCGTTTTGGCCGGTTTGATGAAGCTGAACACGCGCTTCGGGCTGCGCTTAACGTAAAGCCTGATCTCGCTGATGCCTGGGTGCAGATTGGCGCGTTCCGGAGTTTCGCCGATCGCCCGAACGATGTTTCCGCGATCCGGGCGCTGGTAAGCTCCCAATCTGGCGGGGCGAAAATCGCGGCGCTCTTTGCGCTCGGCAAAGCTTATGATGATTTGGGCGAGCACGCCCTCGCCTTTGAAACCTGGGACAAAGCAAACTCTGAACTGTTGCGCGTGCGCCCATTTGATCCGCGCGCAATGAAGCACCTCCAATCAGCCTGCGCCGACTTTACCGATGATATCCCGCAAGCTGAACCGGCAACTCGTGGCACAGGACCAGCGCCCATCTTCATTGTCGGAGCGCCAAGAACAGGCACCACACTGACTGAGCACATTCTTTCTGCGCATCCAGATATTTATCCGCTCGGTGAAAGTCTGATTAGCCGCGTCGCCACTTGGCCAGTTCGCCACTTGCAACCACGCGATTTTGCTACGGCGAAGAAGACATTTGGGCCGTCGCTCTGGCAAATCATGGGCACAGCCTACCGAAATCTCGCTGGAAAACGCGCCGGCGGCACAATGCGGGTAACCGACAAAGCGGCGATGCTGCATCTTTTTGTCGGAGTTCTGGCAACATCGATGCCTTCGGCGCGGTTCGTCTGGATCCGCCGAAGCCCAGAAGCTGCGGCATTGTCGGCATTTCGG
The DNA here is from genome assembly GCA_965263325.1 of Hyphomonadaceae bacterium. Taxonomy (GTDB): domain Bacteria; phylum Pseudomonadota; class Alphaproteobacteria; order Caulobacterales; family Hyphomonadaceae; genus CBDHGY01. The sequence goes on from CBDHGY010000002.1 coordinate 1,463,145, forward strand.
ACATATTTCACCAGCGGCAATGCGTGGTCCGGCACCATCCCAACGGCGCTTAGCTACCTCAACGCGCACAACAAACTTATGCAGGATTGGTCAGAGCGGCTCGGCGAACGGCTCTTGGCGATTACGTATGAGGATCTTGTGGCGCAGCCGAAAACGCTCATCCCCGCACTGATTGAATTCTCCGGATTGGCACCGAATGACGCCCCCTAAACTCGGAAAACTCATCGCGCGCCGTTGATACCGCCAGCCTTGCTCAGGTGCGACAACCTATACGCGCAAGCCGCGCAGAGGCATGGCACGTTTACGAATCCTTCATATCTGAGCGCGTGAAGTCATAAAAAGCGCTGTGATATCTCGCCATTTGCGGCACTCCGCCGCAAGACGAAGCAGGCTTGCAAGTGTTATTTACCGCCCAACTATAGCTACAAGGCAAAACACGTGACGGATTCGACTCATACTGACGGCGAGCAAATCGACGAAGAACGCCGCGATCTTATACACATAGCCGCCATCGCAACGGCTGGTGCGGGCGTTGCCGCTTGCGCCGTTCCCGTTGTCGGACAAATGCTGCCAGCGGCTGACACGAAGGCCGCATCATCTCTCGAAGTCCCAATCGACAAGATTGCTGTTGGTTCGGAAGTTCGCGTGCTGATCGGTGGTAAGCCTTTCTTCGTGCGACACCGCACAGCGGCTGAAATCGCTGAAGCCACAAACGTAGATGTAACAGGTTTTCCAGATCCGGAAACAGATGCCGACCGGCTGCGCCCTATGCAGAACGGCGAGCTGAACCCCGCGATCCTCGTCACATCTGGCTCTTGCACGCATCTAGGCTGCGTTCCCGTTGGACCTGGCAACAATACGGGCGATTATGGCGGTTGGTACTGCCCCTGCCATGGCTCGCACTACGACACATCCGGTCGCATCCGAAAAGGACCGGCTCCAACGAATTTGCCGATCCCGACGTATGAGTACGTCTCGGCCAGCGTCATCAAGATTTCACTGTAGAAAGGCCACGCACCCATGAGTGGACATGAGTCGACCTACGAACCGAAGACTGGCTTTACAAAATGGCTGGATACGCGCTTGCCGATTATCCGCCTTGCGCATGACAGTTTCGTCGATTTCCCGACACCCAAGAACCTGAACTACTGGTACACATTTGGCGGCATCCTCGCGATCTGCCTGGCGATCCAGATTGTCACCGGTATTGTTCTGGCAATGCATTATGAAGCATCTGTCGACGGCGCATTTGCCTCGGTGGAGCGGATTATGCGCGACGTACCTTACGGATGGCTCTTGCGCTATGTACACGCCAATGGCGCGTCCTTCTTCTTCCTTGCAGTCTACATTCATATGTTCCGCGGGCTTTACTATGGTTCTTACAAGGCACCGCGCGAAGTGCTGTGGTTGCTTGGCTGCGTGATCTTCCTCCTCATGATTGTGACCGCTTTCCTTGGCTACATGCTACCCTGGGGCCAGATGTCTCTACATGGCGCGAACGTGATCACCGGCCTGATCGGTGCGCTCCCATTGATTGGTGAGCCGATCCAGACGTGGCTGATGGGCGGACCATCCATTGGTAATGCAACGCTGCAGCGTTTCTTCTCGCTGCACTATCTGCTGCCGTTCGTCATTGCGGGTGTCGTCATCCTGCACATCTGGGCGCTGCACGTCCCAGGCAACAACAATCCGACAGGTGTTGAAGTTCAGGATGTCGAAAAAGACACCGTTCCTTTCCACCCTTATTACACCGTAAAAGACGGTTTCGCGATCGCTGTATTCCTCGTGATTTTCGCGGTGTTTGTCTTCTACATGCCGAACGTTCTTGGGCATGCTGACAATTACATCGAAGCGGATCCACTCGTGACACCAGCGCACATCGTGCCGGAATGGTATCTCTTGCCGTTCTACGCCATTTTGCGCGCCATCACGTTTGATATCGGCCCGATCGACGCGAAACTGCTCGGCGTTATCGCAATGTTTGCGTCAATCGCCATGCTGTTCCTGCTGCCTTGGATGGATACATCTAAAGTCAAATCCATGCGCTATCGCCCAGTGGCACGCCAGTTCTTCTTTGGCTTTGTCATCTGCGGCTTGCTTCTGTCCTGGTGCGGCGCAGCCAACCCGGACAATCCCCTGATCCCAATGGGCAAGGACAAAATCGAGATTTCTTATTCTGAGTATGGGCCAACGGCGACATCCGCTTTTGCGACAGAAGAAGAAGCGATCGAATTTGAGAATGGTCTTGCAGAAAATGTCGATATCGCCCGCAAGAAGATGGCGGAAGACCAGTTCGTTGTGACGTACAAAACACTGATCCAGGACAATGGTAAGCGCACTTTCGAAAACTGGACGGACGCTGACGCATTCCGCAAAAATGACTTACCGCCAAATGCGGTTGCAAACCAACCCGTTGTTGTGAAGGCGCCGGCGTTCCGGATGGTTCACCTCGCTCAGATACTGACGGCTTACTATTTCGCGTACTTCTTCATCCTGATGTTCCTTGGTCTCAGGGAAACACCAAAAGAAGAGCCCCCATCAATCCACAAATCCGTGCTCGGCAAGCAAGCCGCCGCACCTGTGCCAGCTGAATAAAGGCTCACGAGATAGATATGATGACGTTAAGATCGCTTGCTGCCGGATTAATTGGCCTCACTTTCGCTGCAACCGCTTCTGCGGCAGGCGGCGGCAAACACGCAGAACCACCAGAAGGTGGTTGGCCGTTTGCTGGCCCGCTTGGACAATTTGAGGAAGACAGCGTGCAGCGCGGCTTCCAGGTTTACAATGAGGTCTGCGCTGCCTGTCATGGCCTGAAGCTTTTGTCTTATCGCAACCTCGGCGAGAAGGGCGGCCCGTTTTATGACCCGGACTATCCAAACGCCAATGACAACCCACTTGTTAAAGCGTTTGCCGCGCAAAAGCAGGTGGCGTTCATAGACGAAAATGGCGATGAAGATTTCCGTCCGGCCTTGCCGTCAGATTTCTTCAAAGACCCTTATCCGAACGAGCAAAAAGCCGCTGCCTTAAACAATGGCGCAGCTCCGCCCGATCTTTCGGTGATTACGAAAGCCCGCCATGGCGGCGCGAGCTATGTCTACCGACTTATGAAAAGCTATCCGGATCCATCGGAGGCGAAAGAAGTAACGCGCTCAGTCGACTTCACCAATCCAGATACCGGCGTCTATGAGCCATTCGAGGTCACAGATCTGGAGTTCACATTGGACGATGGATATGGTCACGAAGGTGTCCTGACGCAGGTTCCTAACCAGTATTACAACCCTTACATGGCTGGCGACACATCCGGCTCATGGGACGGCGATCCACGCCACCCGCCCTATGGCGGCTTCCTCGCCATGCCACCGCAGCTCAATGAACCTGCAGGCGGCGACGGCGTAGACTGCAAGGCCCTGCACAAACAGGGCAAGGAAATGATCCATGCCGCAGAACACCCTGAGGGCGGCGAGCATGTTTCGCTCAGCAAGCCAGAGAAAATGGCGATCCTGGATGAGGTATTCTACAGCGAGTGCACAACCCAGGTGGTCTATCTCGATGGGACGTATCCATCTGTAAAACAAATGTCTTATGACGTTGCGCAATTCCTCCAATGGGCGGGCGAGCCGAAACAGGTGAACCGCAAATCGCTCGGGCTGCCAGTGATGATCTATCTGCTTATCCTCTGCGGCCTGCTCTATGCGAGCTACAAGCAGATCTGGAAGAAAGTTGATCACTAGATCACTTGCACTTAGTTAGAAAAAGCCGTCCTGTTCGGGACGGCTTTTTTGATTCAGGAATGGACGAAACATATGACCCAATGGACCCTTGGTATTATTGGTGGATCGGGCCTGTACGAGCTGGACGGTCTGGAAGATCGCCGCGAAGAGCGGATTGAGACACCTTGGGGAGATCCATCGGATACGCTCTTGCGCGGGCGCATCGGGAAGGTCGAGCTCGTCTTTTTACCGCGTCACGGAAGGGGCCACAGGCTCACTCCAACCACCGTGCCTTACCGCGCCAATATCGACGCGCTCAAACGCGCAGGCGTGACGGATATCCTCTCCGTGTCCGCTTGTGGCTCATTGCAGGAAGACTATGCGCCGGGCCAGTTCGTCATGGTGGACAATTTTATTGATCGCACCTTCGCGCGAGAGAAATCCTTCTTTGGCCCCGGCATGGTTGCGCATGTATCGGTAGCGCATCCTGTATGTGAGCGCCTGTCAGCTCTTGCGGGAGACGCCATGGTCGCAGCAGGCGGCACCGTTCACCGCGGCGGAACGTATCTCGCAATGGAGGGACCACAATTCTCAACGCTCGCAGAGTCCAAACTGTATCGCCAATGGGGCTGCGATGTGATTGGCATGACCAATATGCCCGAAGCGAAACTCGCGCGCGAAGCTGAGCTGCCTTACGCAACACTCGCCATGGTCACCGACTATGATTGCTGGCGCGAAGAGACAGAGGCTGTGAGCGTCGCCAATGTGCTTGAAGTGATGGCAGGGAATACGGCTCTGGCAAAAACGGCCATCATCAATCTGGCGAACACGCTCTCAGCGATTGACCGCACGCCCTCGCCTCAAGGCATCGAAACCTGTCTTGATTTTGCCCTCATCACATCACCGGACGCACGCGATCCGGAACTGCTGAGCAAGCTCGATGCGGTTGCTGGAAGGGTCCTGTAAAATGAGCGATCTGCACCTTTATATCGGTAATCGAAATTATTCGACCTGGTCATTAAGGCCTTGGCTCGCGCTCAAACGCTCCGGCCTGTCGTTTGAAACAACAATGATCCCCCTGCTCACTGAAGAATTTCGTGAGAAAATCAAAACAATCTCTCCTTCGGGCCTTGTACCTGTGCTTCACATCGACGGCGAACCGATAAGCGACTCGCTAGCGATCTCTGAATACGCCGCTGAGCATGCTCCCCACCTTTGGCCTGAAGATGAGCTTTTGCGCGCCAGGGCTCGAAGCGCTGCGGCCGCCATGCACGCAGCCTTTTTTGGAATTCGCACGCAGCTGCCCATGAACCTCAGGCGTGACCGCCCCAGGCCGAGCCTTTCTGCGGCAGCGGCTGAAGAAATTACCGGGCTTCAGAATATGTGGCAGGCGCACCTTTCCCGCTCTGGCGGACCGTTTTTGTTTGGAGACTGGTCCATTGCGGATGCTTTTTATACGCCCGTCGCAGCCCGGTTTCGCAGCTACCACATAACCTTGAGCGACGCCGCTCAGGTCTATTGCGATCATCTGCTACAGCAAGAAGAGTTTCTCGAGTGGGAAGCCCTTGCCAGACAGGAAACCGAATCTATTCCCGCATTTGACGCTGATGAACCTGGCGTCGCCGGTTGGCTTGCCGACACATGAACCGGCAAAGCGAGGAGAATAACGTTAACTAATGGAGAGGCTAAAGCACGAAATTCGCCGGTTTTCCTCCAAAATGCTGGTGTTTCGGGCCGATTTAGTTAACAAGCATCGCCCAAAATGAACTCATCGGTGGCGGCCCCGTCTGTCATTTGTTAGATAGGTGAAACGCAAAGGGGATCGTAACAGAATGTCTAACGATCAATTCGCAGCCTTCATGTCAGGCGGCATGGTTATACTGGTTGCTTCCGCCCTCGCAATCGCCTGGATCCTCTGGCGTGAACGCGATGCGCGCATGGATATGACACGCGCCGCGCTAGAGGGCGTCGGTCACGAATACCGGATCAACGTTCAGCGGATCATCACAGAGTTATCGATGGTTGCGCATAATGAATTGCCGGGCCCAAGCGCCCTCCTCCCGATCTCTCATCCACAAATGGACGGGGTGAATTCCGGCTTGATCGAAACCAATCGCAAAGCGCTCGCTGTTATTAATGCGTCCTATCTGGAACTCAGCGCTCGAAAAGAGCTGATCCGGGAAGGCATCATTAGCGGCGCGGACATCAATAATGATGTGAACGATGCCATCCATGCCGCAATCGATGCGATCGCAACATTGTATATGTGGGAAGAGCATAAAGGCGTGTCACCGCACGAAGCGCGGTCGACTCGCAGCTGGTATGTTCGCGACTGGATGAAAGAACACAGTTTCCAGAATGATGCCTTTCCGGGACTACATTTACGCGACCAGGTCGTCGAACGCCTGCGCACCTATGGCATGCCGCTGACACCAAAACCACTGACCCATACCGCGCATGAATACTATTCGATGCAATATGATCGTTATACCGATCCGCGCTCGCCCTTTGGTCGGCGCAAGTTGGACGAAGATGGCAATGTCATACGCAGAGAGAAGAAAAAGCGCCTGCAATTGCCAACACGGAAAGGGGCGGAGTCTGGTGACGCTCAATCTGCAGAAGCAACGACATCCGCACAATCTGCTTCGGATGGATCTGCGCCTGGCCGGATGAGCAAAATCCGGGACCGCATTTCGTCGCTTCGGAACAAAGAACGGAGCGCGGAAAAAGAATCAGGCGGGCGGTTCTCCGTTGGGGGATTAATCGATAAGGTTCGGAATCGCGGCGATTCCGCGCCGCCTCCAGGCGAATAGTCACCCCACACTGGACGCGCGAAGCAATCCTTGGCAACACATCGCTCATGGACTTGAAATCTGTTATCCGCACTATTCCTGATTACCCAAAACCGGGGATCATGTTCCGTGATGTTACGACACTCATTCAGCATGCTGGCGCGCTAAAAGAAGCCACACGCCAGCTGGCCGATCCCTATCGTGGGTCAGGCATTTCTAAAGTCGTGGGCATTGAAGCGCGCGGATTTATATTTGGCGTTGGCGTCGCCTTGGAGCTTGGTGCAGGCTTTGTTCCGCTGCGCAAACCTGGCAAATTACCGAGTGCGTCCATCTCGGAACCTTATGCGCTGGAATATGGTACGGACGAATTGCACATGCATGTCGATTCGGTAGCGCCGGGCGAGAATGTTCTTCTGATTGATGACCTCATCGCAACAGGGGGAACAGCGGGCGCTGGGCTGAAATTGTTGCGGCGCAGCAACGCAAATGTTGTTGCAGCCGCTTTCGTTGTCGACCTGCCGGAACTTGGCGGCGCTGATAAATTACGGGCAGAAGGTGTGGATGTCTTCACTCTGCTCGACTTTGACGGACATTAGTTCTGGCCAAAAGCGTCTACGCTCGGCAATAAGAGACATGAGTAAGCATTCTGCGCGTCACCACGCTGTAGCCAGCGACACGGCACGGCCCCTCCCCTACCGCGGTATCTTTATGGAGTTTACGCGGCTCGTTGGGCGGTCTTATCTCGGCCTGTTCGGTTGGAAGCTCAGAGGTGACTGGCCGCGCGACATAGACAAGTTCGTGCTTGTTGCCGCGCCGCACACCTCAAATTGGGATGGTCTCGCGATGCTATCGATGGGATCCTATTACCGCGCCTCGATTAAATGGATGGGAAAGAAAAGCCTCACAACAGGCCCATTTGGATGGCTCATCAAGATGATTGGCTGCGTGCCGGTTGATCGGACAAAGTCGACCAGCCTTGTCGACCAAATGGCTGAAGCGTTCAACAAGAGCGAGAAGATGGCTTTGCTCGTTCCCCCAGAAGGCACGCGCGGGTCGGTAAAGGAGTGGAAGACGGGATTTTATCATATCGCCGTTGCTGCAAAGGTGCCGATCGTGCTCAGCGCGCTTGACTATGGTACAAAGAGCGGCGGCGTCGTCGGTGTGTTTTATCCTACCGGTGATTATGAAGCAGACTTGCCTCAGATCATGTCTTATTACGCAGGCATAAAAGGCAAGTTTCCAGAAAACCATCCCGACTATGCCGCGATTTCAAACACTCGGCCGAGCTAAACTTGCTGTCTTAAGTGGTTGAGCAGCTCGTCGCGCTTCATCGTAAATTCGCTCTCGATCCAAAGAAGTTCGACTGACCGCAAGGCTTGACCAATTTTCTCCCCTTTCATCCCGAGCGCAAGCGCGTCATCGCCGCGAAGAGGAAAGCGCGGATTGTCCCAGCTCTGGATGACCGCTTTCGCATTGGCAATATCGTCTGCCTTTGTAAGCGGGTGCAGAGCGATGGCGTCTTCATAAGCTTGAATCCCATGATGATAAATGAAGGCCCGCGAAAGTGCGTCGCTCATTCCGGGATCCACGTCACTGCTAAATTCCGCCCAAATCTCGAGTCGTTCCCGTTCTCGGTTGGATAAACGTAACTTAGACGCCATCATAGAAACGGTTTCCACGTTTTTCGGCAGCAAAGCCATTAATCGCTGCATCGGATCGCAGGTCCGCGCGGCAACCGGGCCGATAGGCGACCAATCATTGCTCCATGGAAGAACGAGCTTCAACACACCGATTTCCCCCATCGCGCGCACCGCACTTGTCGGTGCAGGTGCCGCCAGGAGTTTCTTGAATTCCTTCCAGATACGCTCAGCGGCAATCTGGCGAAGGCCCTCCCTCTGCCGCTCGCAGGCTGCAAGACCGTCTTCATCAAGGCCCGCCCCATACCAGGCATTAAAGCGGAAGAACCGCAAGATCCGCAAATAGTCTTCTCTTAGTCTTTCATCGGCATCGCCAATAAAAATGACGCGCCCATGCTCGGCGTCTTCAAGGCCGCCGCCAGAGGGGTCGTGAAGAGTTCCGTCTGATTCTGCATATAGAGCATTAAAACGAAAATCGCGCCGCATCGCGTCTTCTCGCCAGTTCTCGGTAAACGCCACTACGGCGCGCCGTCCGTCTGTTTCAACGTCGCGCCGAAGTGTCGTGATTTCAAACGGTGTGGAATCGCAGATCGCGGTGACCGTGCCGTGCTCAATACCCGTCGGAATAACGCGAATGCCCGCCGTCTCCATCGCAGACATGACTTGTTCGGGCAGCAGCTGCGTTGCGATATCGATATCATCAACGTCGCGGCCCATCAGTGAGTTCCTGACGCATCCACCGACAAACCTTGCACTACCCGGGCGCAAAGTTTCCAACGCCGACATAATTTTTCTGGTATGAGGTGCCGTTAACCAGCCAGCGTTAGCGAGACTATTCATTGCCTCCGCCTGCTGGCTCATCAGGAGCGCTGCGGGCACCTGGATCGTCATTGGCAGGAATGCCGATGTCGGACACATCGCGCTCGCATGGAATGATTTCCCCTTGTACGATTTTGCCGTCAATCATCCGGCTGTCTTCACGGCAAACGCGCTCATTAAAGAAATAGGACCCGGCAAAGGCAAGCGAGGTAAGCACGAAGCCAATCAGGAATAACCGCTGAACAGGCCACGGCTTTTTGCCTTCAGCAGCGGCTTCTGCCAATGCAATTCGATAAAGCCCATATATCGCGAACGGGGCCAATAAGATGAGTGTCTGGAACAGAATACGCGAGCCCATCGCGTGCGCCCTCCAAGGTTAGAACATTTCTACTCTTTATGTGCGATGTAAGTGTCTAAATTCCAAGTCTTTTTCATTGTACAGAGCGTCGCATTTCGAAATTTCGATCAAATTTCCAATGTCATCCTAACCGTAATTCCACCCCTTTGTGCCAAACCGGGCCGTAACAAAGCGGGTCAGTTAAGGCCCGCCATGACGAATCAAGGTGATGGATAAATGGCCAAAACGGTACTGATTATTGACGATGACCCAACGCACCGCCGCCTGCTTCAGGCGGCTGTTGAAAAAGCGGGGTTTGCATGTCGCACAGCGCCGGACGGAGAAAGCGGCTTTAACCTTGCCTCAGATGCCCGCGAAGGCATCGACGTTGTTCTCCTTGATCTGATCATGCCGGGCCTTTCAGGCATGGAAACACTTGAGCGCTTGCTTGAGCGGCGCGATGACTTGCCAGTTATCGTGCTAACCGGAACCGGAGGTATCGACACGATCGTTTCGACGATGCGCGCTGGCGCTGTTGACTTCATCGTGAAACCAGCAAATCCAGAACGCGTCGTGGTTTCCATACGTAATGCCTTGAAGATGACTGGACTGAAAGGCGAAGTTAAACGCCTGAAGCGCAAGACAGATGGCGAGATGCAATTCGACGATATGATTGCAAGCGCACCTGCGATGACCCAGGTCGTACGCCTCGGAAAGCGCGCAGCATCTTCGAATATTCCGATCCTGATCCTCGGTGAAAGCGGTGTCGGTAAGGAGGTTCTTGCACGTTGTATTCAGGGTGCGTCTGATCGCTCCGGCAAACCGTTCGTTGCTGTGAACTGCGGCGCTATTCCTGAGAACCTCGTTGAGTCGATCCTCTTCGGACACGAAAAAGGTGCCTTTACGGGCGCTGTCGGAAAGTCGCTCGGTAAGTTCGTGGAAGCCGATGGTGGCACCCTTTTCCTTGATGAGATTGGCGAACTTCCGCTCGACATGCAGGTCAAGCTACTTCGCGCGCTGCAAGAAGGCGAAGTGGATGCCGTCGGCTCTCGCCGCCCAACCAAAGTGGATGTACGCATCATCTCTGCAACCAACCGAAACCTTGCCCAGCAGGTTGAAGCAGGTACGTTCCGAGAAGACCTGTTCTACCGCCTCAACGTGTTCCCGATTGATATGCCGAGCCTGCGCCAACGCAAGGAAGACATTCCAGCGCTCGTCGATCATTTCATCACCCGCTTCAATGCGAGCGAAGGTACGAAAATAAGCGGCGTATCAAAGACAACACTTAACATGCTGAATGCCAATGACTGGCCGGGCAATGTACGCCAGCTTGAAAATGCGATTTTCCGCGCTGTTGTATTGTGTGAAGGTAACGAGCTTCGACCCGAAGACTTCCCGCAAATCAGCGGCCTGCAGCCAACGCTTAGCGATCCTGCACCGACTTTGATGCCCGCTAATGATGCGGAATATGTTCCGGCAACAGATGCAGGCATCAATGGCCCCGTCGCGATCTTCGGCGAAGATGGTGAAATGCGCGAGCTTGTTGATGTTGAGCGCGACGTGCTCCAACTCGCGATCGATCATTATGATGGCCATATGAGCGAAGTCAGTCGCCGCCTCGGCATCGGACGTTCAACGCTTTATCGCAAGGTTCGCGAATACGATTTGAAAGTTCGCGACGAGAAGAAAGCCGGATAAAAAAAGGGCCTCATCACTGAGGCCCTTCTTACTTGTTTAAAAGAAAATATCGGCGGCAAAGTATGCAAAGAATCCGCCGATCAGGAACGCGGCCACCGCGATCCCCCAGAGCCACCAGCTTATCTTTCGAAGGCGCATGCAGGCACGCGCCTTTACCGGGTCTGCCGGGCAAGGCAATGACCGCGCATACCATTGCCACGCACCTGACGCAGCAAGCACAAGGCCTGTTATCGCAAACACCAGATCCTTGTTCTTCCCGAGTACTGTGATGCCCGGAACGGTTTCGATCACATTTGCCCACACCGCTCCCATGCCGATGGTTACGAGCAACGCGGGCAACGCGCAGCAGACCAGCGTTCCGGTTGAAGTGAATAAAGCAATGACCGCTGGCCAAACAGACGGCGGCTTTACCTCGTCAATCTGTTGACTCATGCGTCTTTGTTTCGCTCAAGCGAGACAAACGCGTAGCCAGATTTTTTGACCAGCTTTTCGATGGTCTCGTCATCCAGCTTGATGCAGCCGCTTGTTTTGACTGTGATCGTGCTGGCGTCCAGATCAACCACAACGTCATCGACCTCATCGCGTTTGGAGAATACTTTCTCGACCGCCCGCGCGCAAAAATCACAGACCATACCATTGACCTGTACGACAATCGTTTCGGTATTGATGTTTGGTGCAATCGCTTCACAGCTTTGCGTTTCAGCTGTTTCTTGAGCGAATGATGACGCACCGAAGAGAGTGATTGCAGCTGCAGTAAAAATTGATTTCATCATGTTCTTAAATTCCTAAAAGCGGACGATCCAGTTAAACAGGATCTCCTCTGTTTCAGCAGTATAACCGATTTCTATGAGCTGTACGTCATAGAAAAACCGGACAAGCGGAGTTGTTCGAAGGGGTTCATCCGTATCGGGATGATTTTCAACCTGGAGCATGAACCAAGTGTGAAGATCGCCATAGTCGCCAATATACGGCGCAACACCTATACGGGCAGCATGGCGCATAGATTGGTTATCACCCCAATCGATGGCGCGGCCGCTATATGATGTGAACCAACGCCGCGTTTCCCAATCGGCTGCAAATTCAGCCAAGGTCGAGAATTCTGGCCCCTCAGGACCGAATGGATCGGCCTGCCCGGCTCCGAGTTTCAAGTAAGCATTGGCTTGGCTTCCAGGGCCGTTCCAACGCTTTAGCAACCGGTTGTATTGCAGGCCGGTGAACTGGAAATCCTCTCCCCAGTTTCGCTCGGTATACAAACCAATCGAGTCGGATGCGGTTGGCGACCAATGATTGTGCAGCGATGAAAAGTCACCATTGTTCCGCTGCATCACCGTCCAGCCATCGGGATAAGAGACCGGGCGTGCATCAGCGAGCGATATTGCTCCCGCACCGGCCAAGCTCGCGCCGAAAACAGCGCATGTTTTTCTGAAGGACAAAACCTTCTCCTTTGTTTTGAATTGAACGCTCGTTTGAAACGCGTTCAACCCCTGGGAGGAGGTATGGCAACTTTGTCCGGCGCGGATGGACCGAATGTGTTCAGCGGCCGCATCCAGGCCGTATGGCTCGCGCGGTAAGGCGCAGCTTCGAGATGGGTGAATGTAATCGGCACCGTCGTAATAACGCAGCAACACGCCGCATCCGCTTCTGTATCCATGCCAGAATCTGAGGGCATCACAAGACCCATCATCTCAGCACAGTGATGGCTCATCTCTGGTGCGGCAGCCTGCTGGGCTGATTTCGCACAATGCCCGCTCATCGCTTCTGCCCCGCTCACGAAAAGCATGGCGACGCTAATGAACAAAATGAGGGCGCGGTTCCACATCCGGAACTCATAGCACAGGATTTCTCGGCGGCAAAAAAAGAGGCACCGGGGGGAGCCGGCGCCGAGGTAGAGGGTAGTCGAATTTCGGTAGTTCTATGCAGCGCGATCTTTGTTCTTATTGCAGTCGCCTTTGTCTTTCGCTTTGACTTTTTTGGCCGACTCCATCGCTGTTTCGAGTTCTGCGAGCGTCATCTGGCCATCTGTTCCAGCGATCTTCGTGAATTTTTCCGTGGCTTCGGCCGCGGTGACTTTGCCGCTGGACGTTTTGACAGAAACAAATTCCGCCTCGGTTACAACGCCGTCTGCATTCGCATCATACTTGTTGAAATAGTCAGCTGGAGAGCCCGCATGCGCGACGGCAAAGGCGCTGAGACCTGCAAGAGCCCCGACGCAAGAGATCAGTTTAAGCTTGGACATCTGGTGTTTCCTCAATTGGTGTGTCGAACGCCCAATAGCAGGCGCGCTACACTTGTAACAGTGGTGCGTTACAAGTGTAGTGAACTTTTCGTAACATTTGCGCGGCGTCATTTATTCGGCCGCAAAAATTCCAGATCGACAGGCTGGAATTGGCCTTTACCAGTCATCTAAGTCGTTTCGGTAACTGACTGAAATCTTCGTTACTGCAGCCGTATTGGACATTGCAACGAGCGGCTAGGCTCCATCCCCTCAAGTACTCGCACATTGGCTCGTAACAAACTGTGCACTCGACTTCATGCCGCCGTCATTGAGGGCGAGTATACTAAGGCTATTCACACCTCAGGGGGCGCTGATATGCGAAGACGAGAAAACTTTCTAGCATTTATCCAACCACCACAGCGCTGGACACACGCGCTTTCTGCGCTGGTATTTTTTGGTCTAGCCGCTTGCGCGACCACACAAAATAGCGCGATCGCTCCCGACCTGCATAGCCATCATTCTCCAGACGCAAAACCATGGACTTCGTTAGATTTTCAAGACGATCCGGAGAAGTTTGCCTTCGCCGTAATCACAGACCGGACAGGCGGTGAACGCGAAGGCGTGTTTGGACCGTCGATGGAGAAAGTCGACCTGATGCAGCCAGCATTCGTTATGAGCGTTGGCGATTTGATTGAAGGCTATACTGAAGATGCCGACCAGATAGCAAAAGAATGGGAAGAGTTTGACGGTCACATCGAAACGCTCGATGCACCTTTTTTCTATGTCGCTGGCAATCACGACTATATGAACGAAGAAATGGAAGAAGCCTGGCGCACCCGCTTCGGGGCAAGTTACTATCACTTTCTATATAAAGATGTGCTTTTCCTCGTCCTGAACAGTGAGCTTCTTGATATACATCCCGAGGGACCAGATAAAACCGGTGGGCCAGGCCACGCCGAATGGCATGACAATGATGCACGCCGCGCTGATCGTGATGCACAATTTGCATATGCGAAACGTGTGCTTGAAGCGAACACTGAGGTGCGTTGGACATTCGTATTCGTGCACAAACCGTTCTGGCGTAATGGCTGGGAATACCCACCGCGTATTCCCGGCGGGGAGTGGGCTGATCGGGATCTCAGCAACTATCCAGTTGAAGGGCCATGGCCAATTAAGGAAGCTGAAACAGTAGATTGGACGGGGCTGGAAGCGCTGATTTCTGGCCGTGACTACACCGCTTTTGCCGGTCACCGCCACACCTATCACTACGCTGGTGGACGGGTTGGGCCGCACACGCATGACAAGATTTCACTCGCCACAACCGGCGGAACTAGCAACCTACGTGGTCCCGCTTACGGGGAGTTTGATCAATTAGTTTGGATCACGATGACAGATGATGGACCGGTGATCGCAAATGTTGGGCTAAATGAAGTGCTGCCGAAGGATTTCGAAACACCGATGGCGCGGCCTTGGTGGGTGGAGTAATTGGTACACGTTGCTAACGAAAAAAGGAGTAGGGCGGGTATGGCTTTTGGCATCAACACCACTTTGCACACTTTTAAACGTCGGATCGCAATCATCGCGGACAATCGATAGACGATTTGATACGTCCACTCCTGGCGATTACCCGCCGTTGACAGTGGGCACAGCCATAGAATTTATTCCTATTTTATCTTGACACCTCACCCCGCTCAACCTATCTATCTCGAATGAGAACAAATGACGAACTTATTTCTCCGTCAAAAGCGCTGCTCAATCAGTGGTGCGGGCTGTGGGCGATGGCCTATCTGTTCGCGAAAACTATGACGCTCGCCCAGTACCGCGACCCACGCCGCGCAATAGAAAAAGCCGAGATGCTGGGGGTTTGGTCGCGCTTTGCGCTGTTCACACTGATCGGGCAGATTGGAGCGCTTGAGAGCCGCAGCGCGCCGCTTTCAAAACAAGACAAAACCTCCCTCGCCCATTGCCGCGCGATTGTCGGCGCGCTTGCCATGCTTTGCGTCCTCGCGGCGAAAGTGAAGCGGGAATGTTTTGAACGGGTGGGAGTTGTATCTCTTGCGCCGCTGCATGAAATTGAAGATTATCAGGCTTCCTCAGCTAAACCCATTACCGCCATTGGTTATCTCGATAGCAGCTAAGCTCCTGGCGTCACCCTCGATGAGGAAACTCAGGATGAGCGCATGTCTCCAACGAATTCTCCAGTATTCCCTTCCTTCCCATGGGTTGCGGAGACGCATGCGCTTGCCTACATCTCTCCGTTCGCAAACTGGACCAAAATCAATGGCCAAGAAGAACCAGACCAAGGGGCGCACAGACGGACTCGTTGCCGAAAACCGGCGCGCGCGCCGTGACTATGCCGTGGAAGACACGCTCGAAGCCGGCATCATGCTGGTCGGGTCTGAGGTGAAATCCTTGCGAAACGGCAAGGCGAATATTGCGGAAAGCTATGTCGGCGTTGATGGCGGCGAGCTCTGGCTGATCAATGCAGACATCGCGACCTATGACGGCGCGAACCGGTTCAATCACGAGCCGCGCCGGAAACGGAAACTGCTGGTTTCGAAGCGGGAGCTGGGCAAGCTATCCGCCTCGGTTGAGCGTGCCGGGCGCACCATCGTGCCGCTGAAGCTTTACTTTAATGAGCAAGGGCGCGCGAAACTGCTGATCGGTGTCGCGACTGGCCGCAAAGCGCCGGACAAACGCAATGTTGAGAAAAAGCGCGACTGGGATCGCCAGAAGGCGCGGCTTATGCGCGATCGTTAGCACGCCCCCCGCGTTTGCAAGATGTTAACAAAATTCTCCGTACTATAAACGGTAGTAAATTCGGGATCCCCACAGAAAGCGGATTAACGCCGTTAACTCGTCTATGCGTATCGGAACGAACAAATGAAGATGAATGCGCATTCGCTTCGTTTTGTGTCCAGAGTTTCGGCGACCCTCATTGCCGCCTGGATTGCCCTGGGATCAGCGGTGAGCGCTTCGGCGCAAACGACTTACTCAGAAGACTTCGTTGGCGGAACAACTTACGGCAACACACCGGGCTCAACGCAATATGCGAACTGGGAGTCCTTTCGCTCGAACGCACCTACGAGCGGCATTCAAAGTCTTACCGTTAGCGGATCTAACGACACAACAGGCCGGACCTGCTCCGTCGCCGCCACGGCTCAGTCGCTTATGGACGCCTTGCGCACTGGCGGAGCTGTGACTGCGAGCTGCGATGGCAATAATTGGGCCGTGGGAACATGCGGCAACAGTATGGAACTTACGGTCGGTTCGTCTTCGGTCGTCTGCCGATGTAACACGACAAACTATACCCTCCGCCCACTGATCACGAATGCGAATTGGGGCGGTGTTGGCACCAACACATGTGGCGGATCAAGCCAAACAATGACGGTCAGCTACTCATCGACCCCTGCGGCGGACCCGCTTATTGTCACCTCAACAGCTGACACAAACACAATCGGCACGCTGCGCTATGCCATCAATCATGCAAACGCCAACGCTAGCGACGATGCGATTACATTCGATATCTCAGGGACCGGACCACACACGATCGTGCTGAGTTCTGGACTTCCAGATATAACAGATGATGGAATCAGCATCGACGCGACAACACAAAGCGGCGCGAGTTGCGGGCAGCTGAGCACAGGCACACCTCACAATCTAATGATCCATCTTGATGGATCCGCAGCCGGGCTCAACCAATACGGTGCCTACGTTAGCGGAGACAATGTATCACTGAGCGGTTTGTCCATTACCGGTTTCGATGCCAATGGTGTGCTTTCAACTGCGAACACCGGCTTGACGTTGGACTGCTCCTATATCGGCGTTGATCCAGATGGAACAACGACAGATGCAAATGGCAAGGCAGGGTTTTCGCTTGCTGGGGTGTATGTCGGCTTTGCCTCAAATGCCACAGTTCGCAACTCTCTGATTTCCGGAAATAGCGACGATGCGGACGACGAAGGAATCTACTTTGATAACGTCACGGGCGGCACAATCGCAGGGAATGTCATTGGACTCAACGAAACCGGAACGGCCGCGCGCGCCAACGGAGACGACGCAATCTTTGTTGCTAATTCGTCCTCCAATATCACAATTGGTGGAACCACGACGACCAATAGGAACATCATTGGTGCAGGAAATCGGGGAATCCATGTGGACGGGTCAGACAATGTAGATATTTTAGGAAATTATCTCGGCGTCGGGGCTGACGGTACGAGCAATTTAGGCTCGTCTTCACAAGCTATTTTTTTGCGTGATGTAGACGGTATCGAGATCGGCGATGGTACGTCTTCGGGGCGGAATGTTATCGGGCATAGCGGATCAGATGGGATAAATATTATCGGCTCATCTGCGAATGTGAGGATCCGAGGAAATCATATCGGCATTGGCGCAGATGGAACAACACCTGTAGGAACGGGGCGCGCAGGAATTTCGGTGTTTGGCTCACCAAGCACCCAGATTGGTGGCACAGCTGCAGGTGAAGGCAACATCATCGCAAACTCTGGCGGAGATGGTATCGTTGCACCTTACGGATTCATTGATGCGGCTATTCTAGGCAATAGCATTTACGACAATGCTGGACTGGGAATTGATCTCGGCGGAAACAGCGATCTTGGAAATGGCGTCACAGCCAATGATAGCGGTGATGGCGATACAGGCGGAAATGATCTTCTCAACTATCCTATCATCAATAGTATTACCGCCGATGGCTCAACGTCGGTCGACTATGACATCAATCTGGACGTCCCAACGAACACCGACGGTTACCGGGTTGAGTTCTTTAGAAACAGCGCTGCTGATAGCACTGGCTATGGCGAAGGCGAGACGTATCTCGGCGCGGCGGAAGTTGCGCATGGCGGCGGTAACCTGAATTTTACCGGCACATTCACAGCAGCCGTCACTGTCAGCCCGGGCGACCTAATATCTGCAACGGCGACGCGCCTTTCGAGTCCATCGACTTATGACATCACATCAGAATTTGCGGAAACAGAAGCGGCGGTGAACTCACCGCTCGTCGTGACAAGCGTGAGCGACACGAATACCTATGGAACACTGCGCTATGCGATCAATCACGCCAATGCGAACGCTGGCGACGATGCCATCACATTCGACATTTCTGGAGCTGGACCTCATGTCATTACGTTAGCCTCAGCTTTGCCCGATCTTACTGATGATGGCATCTCGATCGACGGTACGACGCAAAGCGGCGCGAGCTGCGGTGATTTATGGGCGGGTACACCACACACGCTATTGATCGAACTGGAAGCCGGCGGATCATTTGACGTTTTGAGAGTCGACGGTGACAATATATCAATTTCGGGCCTGTCGCTCACATCCGGCACCGATGGCATCGACGTTCAGGACGCCACTACAGGCACGACGGTGCAGTGTAATTATATCGGCCTAAACCCAGATGGCACAGCCGATGGAAACTCTAGCAATGGCGTTTATCAGCGCGGTGATAACACCACACTTGGCGGCACCGTCGCAGGCGAAGGCAACGTTATTAGCGGCAATACGGGCCGCGGGGTATACCTGTTTGGCAACCTGGATCTGAGCATTCAGGGCAACTTCATCGGCACAAACCCGGCTGGCAGCGCCGCCATCGCAAATGGCTCGGAAGGCATCTACGCGGCGGGAGGAACGTCGAGCTGGGGCACCATTCAGAACAATCTTATATCGGGCAATGGCGGGCGCGGGCTTCATGCAAACAACAACAACACCATCACACCGACGGGCGCAGAGATTGGCGTTATCGGGAATTATTTTGGCGTGGACCGGACAGGCCTAAGCCCCATCGCGAACACATTATCGAACATCGCGGTCCGCGGCGCGACTGTCACCGATTTTGTGATTGGCGGGACCGATGCGGGTGACCGGAACATTTTTGGCGGCAGCGGTGATTATGGCGTTGACCTGCGTTGGCAATCAAACGTGTCTGTAATCGGTAACTATATTGGTGTCGGCGCAGATGGGACAACGGATGTCGGCAACTCAAGTGGCGGGGTCTATCTCGCGGATGGTAGCAATCTGACAATCGGAGACGGAACAGCGGCCGGTGGCAACGTCATCGCGAATAATGGCGGTCCTGGTATCACAGCAATCAATCAATTTGGCACGGGGTCTGTGCCCTACCTCGCTAATAGCATTTATTCCAATACCGGACTTGGTATTGATCTGAATGATAATGGTGCCACCGTGAACGACTCTGGCGACAGCGATACTGGCCCGAATGACCTCCTCAATTTCCCTGTCATAAATCTAGTTATTGCCGATGCGACCACAACCGTCGACTATGACTTTAATCTGGATGCCCCCTCAAATACAGAAGGCTATAGAATTGAATTCTTCAGAAACAGCGCCGCCGACAGCACGGGTTATGGCGAAGGGGAAACGTTTCTGGGATTCATAGATACGGGTAATCATGCGGGCGGTAATCTGAATTTCACCGGCAGTTTTACAGCAGCAGAAAATGTTTCAACGGGCGACATCATTTCAACGACAGCAACGCGAAAAACCGGCGCAACCTCATATGATATCACATCGGAATTTTCGCTGAACTATACCGCGATTCCAGGATTGCCGGATTTGCAAGTTGTCATGTCTGTGGATGTGTATGATCCAGACACACTGAACCTATACTCGCTACCAGAGAATGACGTGGTAACGACACTCTCTGTTACAAATGCTGGCGAGGGATCAGTCGACGCAGGCTCAATTAATTTGATCATCCCTGTCAGCAACGAACTCACATTCTATAATGGCGACTTCGACGATGCGGGGCCGGAAACAGACGCTGTTATATTCAACGAGACCTCCTCGGGATTAAGCTTTAATTCCGCGACGAACCTTGCCTTCGCCAATGGGGCAACCAAACCGGCAGACTTCGCTTCCTGCACTTATTCGCCAGCCTTGGGATATGATCCAAATGTCACTTTTGTATGCGTGAACCCGTCAGGATCAATGCAGTTCGGCAATCCGGATCCGACATTCAGCGTGCAATTCCGCAGCCGAATTGAATAACCGAACAATTCAGCGACACCTTCCTGCTGGAGCAAACCATCAGTATCTGATAGCGGCGCAAGGATGAGCCGTTTACCCCCCCACCCCAAGCTAAATTGGCGCGAAGATGGTACGCCGGAAGCCGCGGCCCATGGCGACATCTATTACGCGCTTGGCAGCGGATTGGAGGAAACGCGTGAGGTGTTTTTGAAAGCTTGCGGTCTGCCTGAGCGCTGGGAGAGGCGTGAGAGGTTCGTGATCGCCGAGCTAGGTTTTGGCACCGGGTTAAACTTCCTGGCTGCTTGGAGCCTTTGGCAAAAGCATCGTCCAAGCGCTGCCGCCCATCTGCATTTTGTGAGCTTTGAAGGATTTCCTCTTGACCGCGAAGAGGCCGTCCGGGCGCTCGAGAATTGGCCCGAGCTTTCAAAACTCACAGAACAGCTCCTCGCCAAGTGGCCGCACCGCGCGCGGGGCATTCGCCGGATCGATTGGCCGGAAGACGGCATCACGCTCACATTGCATATTGATGAAATTGCGAGCGCCTTGCCAGCCTCGCGCTTTGTCGCCGACGCCTGGTTTCTTGATGGCTTCAGCCCGGCAAAAAATACCGAGATGTGGGACGCGTCGCTGTATCCGATGATCGCAGAGCGATCGGCGCAAGGTGCAAAAGTTGGTACGTATACCGTCGCAGGTCATGTGCGCCGCGGACAAAGCGAGGCAGGCTTCACAGTATCCAAAAAACCGGGACATGGCCGAAAACGCGAACGTCTGGAGGCAGTTTACGAACAGGAACCAAGGATACTCTGGGATCATTATGGCATCCGTCCAATGATCGCGCCCCCGAAGCGTGTTGCGGTTCACGGCGCAGGAATTGCTGGCCTCTGCATGGCTGAAGCTTTAGCGCGTAGAGGCGTAGAAGTAACAATTTTCGATCCGGCAAGCGAGCTCGCAAGCGGCGCAAGCGGTAATCCGCTCGCCCTTGTGATGCCGCGTCTTGATGCAGACGACAACACGACCGCACGCCTGCTGATCGATGCCTATCTGCATGCGCGGCAATTCTATTCCGGTGTGCCCGGTGCCGAGTTTGGCGAGGTTCGTCAGTTGCCCCGCGATGAAAGAGACGCGGCAAGGTTTCAGAAAGTCCTCAGCGATCCACCTTTCCCGCTTGAAGACCTGGAAGCAATCGCTGGCGACGGCATGCTGCACAAGAATGCCGTAATTATTCGCCCGCGAGAGGTGATCAATCACCTTGCTTCAATCCCAGGGATTACGTTCAAGCTCGGAAAGCCGCCGCGCGAGGTGAGCCGAAGAAATGAGGAATTTGATGCTCTCATAATCGCAAGCGGCATGGCAGCTAATGAAGTTGCGCCATGGCTCAGCCTCAAACCGAAACGCGGACAAATCGAACATCTCGGGGGTGCCACTCGCACAAATCCGGCGGCTATTGCTTCCGGGCACTATGCCATCACAACAGGAACAGAGCGGCTTTGGGGCGCAACATTCGAAGCTTCAGGCGATGCAGAAATTAGCAGCGGTGCGCGCGAGGAGAACAATTCAAAACTAGAAGCGCTTGCGCCCTGGATGGCGCGAGAGGCACGCCAACGTAAGCAGACCTCCCGCGCCTCGATCCGCGCGACAACAGCAGACCGTCTCCCGATTGCTGGGGCGCTACCTGATTACAAAACGTCGCAAGCTCTATTTGCACCGTTCGCAAAGGGTCAAACCGTCAAAGCACACGCGCCTTTGAAAGACGGGTTATTCGTAATGACGGGTCTCGGCACGCGCGGCTTCACCTGGGCACCCTGGCTTGCCGACATCATCGCCGCTCAGATGTTTGGCGAACCGGCCCCTGCAACGCAAAAGACGCTGGAAGCGATTGCGCCCATGCGTCTCCTTTTGCGGGCGATCAAGCGCGGTGTTTAAGCCGGTTCGTCTATAAAGATCTCTTCGATCTTCATGTCGAAGACGCGCGCAATGGCAAACGCGAGCGGCAAGGACGGATCATATTTTCCCGTTTCAATCGCATTGATCGACTGGCGCGACACACCAAGTTCATCTGCGAGCGCGGCCTGACTCCACCCCTTTTCGGCGCGGAGTTTCTTGAGATGGTTCATCATATACAATCCTTCCCACCCATTGCCCAGTAAGCCAGTCCGTAGGCGAGGAAGAAACCGGGGCCAAACCAAAACACGTCAACATGCGTGATCACGTCAAACATTTGCAAAAAGCCAACAAAGAATATGGCTCCAACGGTGAGGCAGGCCCCATAAGCGAAAGCCTTTAACTGTTTTAGACGCGTATATTCATCAGTTTCGTCGAAATATCTGAGCATAAGAATGAGAACGGCAATCAACGGCACTGTAATAGCCAGAGCGATCGATATGCCGAGCCATAAGGGTGTTGTCTCATATTGATTTCTCAATTGAGCGCCGCCGATAACCGTGATAACGTAAAAGACCATTGCCGGCCAGAACAGGCGCATATATCTCTTGCGCGCCTCTTTGTGCGTGACTTTCTGCATGTGAATTTCCTTTCGGATATTTGATCCTAACGGCGCGTTTGTTCAGCGCGTTGGAAAATTACTTTTGTTCCTTCGGGCGATGCGAGCTGCAGACTGATCTTTATGCCGCTTGCCTCGACCGACAGGCTTTCTGAGCTTGCGCTGCCCGTCGCCGCTGCCCCCATGGCAAGCACGACGAGCGCCCCGACATAAACACTTATACTGGGTTTGTCGCAGCGCAGGTATCGCTTCCACCCTCTCGATTTCTGTCCCTGTTGCATCACTGATCCCTTTTCAAGAATGACAAGTGACCTTTACATAGACAAGGAACCTTTACATGTCAAGCATGCTTGTCATTTTTTTTCGAAACACAAAAAAACCTCGTCCATACCGCGGGAGAGGTGCGGCATGGACGAGGCCATCCTTACGAGCGGCACGTGGACCCTTAGTCCGCCCGTTGGAAGAGTAGTTTGACACCTGCTGGTGAGCGAAGATCAAGGCTGATTTTCATGCCGCTTGCTTCCACTGCGAAGCCGCCTGAATTTGCGATAACTGCGCCTGATCCGGTGACCAGTAAAGCAATAGCAGCAACTGCCGCGAGCTTTTTTACCGTCCCCTTTTTCATGCCGATTCCCCTTTTCTCAGAACCTAATGTTTATACCTAGTGACGCTCAAGGTCACGAAATTCTTTGCGAAGACGCCACTCATCAGACGTCACTTTACGCTCCATACGTTGCAGCCGATCTTCCAGATCCATGAATGTATATTTCATCTGGGAGAAAGTTGCGCGCGGGCGGTCTGACACACCGCGCCAGAACGCGTCTTCTTCAGGATCCAGGTCCGGTGCATACCCCCGCGGAGCGTAAGGCGTGAGGATCATTGCCATGACATAGATCAAGCCGATCGGGAAAATTCCAGACATGAAGAACAAGATTATCGCGGCAATTCGAACAAGGACGGGATCCCAGCCAAAACGCTCAGCAAGTCCTCCGCAAACACCGCCGATAACTTTCTCTCGGCGAGAGCGATAAAATCGCGTGGGGTTGGGAGAGCGCGCAAATTCGCGATCTTCATCAAAGTAGCTGCGGTGTCTTCTACGACGAGACATTTCTATCTGTCCTTTCTTAAGAATAGTCATCTGGGGATGGGCGAGAGCGGGGTGTTGCCCGCTCGGCCTGCTCATCCGCATCATTTATAAGGCGTTCCAGCGTTCCGATCCGGCGTTCCATAGCCTTGGCGGAGCGCCAGAGATCTTCGAGCATTTGCTCATCATTCGGCATCAGCGTTTTTTGTTTCCGCCACTGGGAAATGTAGTGGAATGTCATCGCAGGTAACACGATGAATATCGACACGACGCTGACGATCACGATGGCAACAATAAACTCAGGCGGCATAGCAGCTTAGTCCTCTTGGCTCGCTTTGGCGGCTTTTCGGTCAGCCAAATGCAGGGCGATTAGTCCAGGTGCTGT
Source organism: Hyphomonadaceae bacterium (assembly GCA_965263325.1). GTDB lineage: Bacteria > Pseudomonadota > Alphaproteobacteria > Caulobacterales > Hyphomonadaceae > CBDHGY01. The sequence goes on from CBDHGY010000002.1 coordinate 1,487,327, forward strand.
GATGGCACCCATGAACAACAGGAGGAAAATGATTGGTGTCAACATTGGTCCTATGCCTCCCACTCTTCGCTTGAACTCGATTTACCGGGCTTGCCGCGTTTCTTTTTTAGCGCCTCAAGCTCTTTCTCGATTGTTTCGTCACGCTCCAAGGCTGCGAATTCTGCCTCAAGGCTTGGCTCGCGGCCTTTGATCATCTCAGCATAAGCCTCCATTTCGTCGACTTTGCGCTCCACGTTTGCATATTTCGCAAGCGCATCGTCAACGCGGCTGTCATAGGTTTGCTCACGAACGCGGATGCGTTGCTCAGCCGCCTCTCGGCGCATCATCAGCGCACGGTGCTTGGCTTTGGCCTCATCCAGCTTTGCCTGAAGCTTGCCGAGATCATCCTGACGCTTGGCGAAGGCTTCTTCAGCCATTTCCATGGCTTCCTGGCGGCGGGCAATTTCCGTTTCAGCGCGCTGCTTGGCGAGGAGCGCACCGCGCGCAAGATCTTCGCGATCTTTCTCAATGGCGAGTTCGGCCTTTTCCGTCCAATCATCGCGCACCGAAGTATAGTGCTTGATCTCACGTTCCATTTCTTTCTTGTCAGCCATGGCACGCGCCGCTGCGGTGCGCACTTCGACAAGTGTATCTTCCATTTCCTGAATCATCAGGCGTGCAATTTTTTCTGGGTTCTCGGCTTTATCCAGCATCGCATTGATGTTGGAGTTGATGATGTCACCGAAGCGGGAAAACAGTCCCATTTTGTTGGTATCCTTAAATCGTGTTTGGGGTCCGTTTGGGGAAACTCAGCTCTTGGGTGGTCTCTAGAAAAAGAAACCGCCAAGAAAAATGCCGACTGCGAAAAACATCCAGCTCTCTGCCGGACGGCTGGCAAGCCAGCGACCGATGCGGCCTTCTTCTGGATCTCTGTAGTCATAGCGGTCGTTCATTTCTGGTCTCCATTGAGTGTGGCCCCTCACAGGCCGTGAGCGCTTCATAGATTTCAAGGACCGTGCCAGTTTTTTGGTAATTATCTAATACGTTGATTTTTTTGGTTATAATAACTTAGCGGTGGATTCTGATTCATCAATTTAGTCATAATTACGAATTATAAATAGTAGATTTCGCTTATTCATATGCTATATTGACGATATGTTGCAGCCCCGCCCCGCACCTCAGTTGATTGGAGAAAGCCCCGCCTGGCTCGGCGCGCTGGAGCATGTCAGCCGCATTGCGCCGCTAGAACGCCCGATCCTGATCATTGGTGAACGCGGCACAGGCAAAGAGCTCATCAGCGAGCGGATGCACTTTCTGTCAAAGCGATGGGAAGGCCCGTTCGTGAAAGTTAATTGCGCCGCGCTTTCGACTGAGTTGCTTGATAGCGAGCTGTTCGGCCATGAACGCGGAGCCTTTACAGGCGCTACTGAGCGCCGCGCGGGCCGGTTTGAACTTGCCGATGGTGGCACAATCTTCCTCGACGAAATCGCAACGGCCTCACGCTCCGTGCAGGAAAAGCTGCTGCGCGTCATCGAATATGGCGAGTTCCAGCGACTTGGCGGAGAAAAAGTGCTGACAACAAATGTCCGCGTCGTCGCTGCGACCAATGTCGATCTACCCAGCATGGTGGAGCGCGGTGAGTTTCGTGCAGACCTGCTCGACCGGCTGGCCTTTGACGTGATCACCCTGCCCCCGCTGCGTGCGCGCCAGGAAGACATCAGCCTTCTTGCGGACTATTTTGCGCGCCGTCTTTGCCGCGAAATCCTCGAAGATTTCCCAGGCTTTGCCCCTTCCGCGATTGCCGCAATGAACGCTTATCATTGGCCGGGCAATGTGCGTGAGCTCCGGAATTTTGCCGAACGCACGACACATCGCTCTTTGGCCATTTCCCTAGTCGAGCCGGTTCGGTTTGACGAGGCGGCGCTCGATCCATTTGCCTCGCCCTTTCGGCCGGGCGCACAAAAGAAACCTGCAACGGAAACGTCCTCTTCAGTTCTAAAACCTCTGCCGCCTGCAGAGGTGCAGCTTGGGAATTTTGAGGCGCTCACACACGGCTTTGAAATGAAACTGATCGATGCCGCGCTTTCAGAATTTGGCGGCCATCAAGGCAAAGCAGCGGAGGCGCTCGGCCTGACTTATCATCAATTCCGCGGGCTTTTGCGAAAACATGGGTATGGGAAGAAGCCAGGAAGAGCGGCTTGAGATACTGATTTCCGAGCCGATCGTGAAAATGGCAAAGCGCTTACTCAGCCGCCGCCTCGTCCCGCGAGCCGCCCCGTGCCCACGGCGCATATTTCGAAATCCAGCCGGCGCGCTCATCGGCTTCGCGTAGCTGCTTATCCAGCTCAGCCATCGTGCGCGAAAAATCAGCAGACGTCTCCTTGCGCCATGCGCGTTCTGTCCGCGCGAGAATATAAGCCAGCCCCGCCGCGCGCAGGCCCATGGGCAAATCGCCTTGCGCATCCAGTCCGGCCGAGGCAAGCGCCCACCGCGCCGAATTCAATCGCGCTTTTGCAAGCCTTGCGAGACGGGCAGGATTGCGTTCACGCCAGTGCTGCAAACTAAGCAGCCCTGCACGGTTTTCTTCCATTTGCTCGAAGCGCAGCATGATCACATCAAACAGGCGCTCTCGCGGCGGGTTTTCCATATCCGCGGCCTCAGCTGACATCGCTTTGTCCAGCATCGGCTCCACCGCTGCGGCAATATCGCGTTTATCTGCGACGCCGTGAAACTCGGACAACTCTAATCCAGCCTCTTTTGCGATGTCAGCGAGCGTAAGCTCCGCCCACGGATTTTCGCCAGCAAGCTTTAGCGCCGCTTCAACACCTTTACGGACAATCGTCTCTCTGGCTTTGGCCATGGGTCAGCTCTCCTCGGAAAGCTCCCGGTCGCGCGCTGCCGCGGCCTTCAAGGCTTTCTCAAATAGAGATGGCATCGCATCGGGCTGCATCAAGACATCTAGGGCAGCTTTTGTGACCCCACCCGGAGACGTCACAGCTTCGCGCAGCGCGGAGGGTGGCTCTCCGGAACTTCCCATCAACGAAGCACCGCCAATGACCGTCTGCCTTGCAATACGTTGGGCAAGCTCAGGATCGAGCCCTTGCGCAACGCCGGCGGCAGCCATGACTTCAGCAAGCAGGTATACATAGGCTGGGCCGCACCCGGATACGGTTGTTGCCGCAATCAGGTGATCTTCGCTCATCGGGCCTTCAACACGCCCGAGCGGCTCAAGCAATTGGCGCGCGGCCGTAACGTCGGAGCCTATCAAATCTGGCGGGACAGAAAATAAGGTGACGCCCTGTCCGATCGATCCGGGTGTGTTCGGCATTACGCGCACGATACGCTGCGTTCCGAGACGATCCTGCAAACTGCGAAGCGTTATGGCCGCCATGATGGAAATGACGAGCGTTTTAGGACTGATCCAAGTCCGGATCTCGTCAACAACATTGCCAAAAACTTGCGGCTTTACAGCGACCACGACCACATCGATTTCATGGGGCTCAGGATTGATGGAGGCAATCGCCGCCCGTTCCCAACCGAGGACCCGCTCAGACGGCACCGGATCAATCACGCTCAGCGCCGGACGATCTTTCGTTCGCAGCCACCCTTCGGCAAGTGCAGAGCCCATTCGCCCTGCACCAATCAATGCGATGGACTCAGGCTTCCCCATGGGTTTCGAAGAGCGCACCTTCCATGGATTCGCGCGCACTTTTGCCGGCCCAAATCAGGAAGTTAAACGCTGGAATGAATTTATCTGCGGCATCTGCAGCCGCTGACATCACGGCGCTCACTTCACCTTCCGTCGGCTCATCGCGGCCAATCAATGGAAGCGTGTGGCGATAAAGGATGACGCCCTCATCTGGCCAATAATCAAAGTGGCCAAGCCAAAGCCGCTCATTAATCATCATGACGAGCTCAGACACGCGTTCGGCCCGTGCGGCTTGCGCTTTAATGTCTAATGTCAGGGAAAAATGCACCGCAACTGGATTGTCGCGCCACACGAACAATCCTCCCATATCGCCCCAGCGCGTTGGAACAACACACTGAATTGCCGTCTCTTCATCTCGCTCGTGCGGCCAGCCAGCGACCTCCAGCGAGCTTTCGATGACGGCAAGAGGATCTGCGTCGATGGCAATATCACTCATGAAATCAAGAGCCATAGGGGGAATACCTCCATATGTTTTGGCGGTTCTTAAGTCAGACGCTACCACTCACTGAAAGCATGACAAGCGTGTTCGCGCAGCATGTCCACAGCGATCAGCTTTTTTCCCCAAGCCTGGCCTCTAGTTCCGCCATTCTGGCTTCTAGCGCCTCAACCCTTTCAAGTGCGGTTCGGGCAAGCGTTTTCAGGGCTTCCACTTCGTCTCGCTCCGCAAGGTCCATATCCGTAATCATGGCGCGAACCCTTGCCTGCATAGCGGTTTTCGCCTCATCTCCCGCTGATCTGGCCGCGCCCATTGCGCCTGTCATTAACCCAGCGATATCATCGAGCAGTGGATTTCCCTTGGCCATACGGCTAGTCCTTAAAAATTGTTACAGTTTCAGCCTAACAGATAGGCACCGGGCCAGACAGGATAAAGACCCATGATTGCAGAGTTTGCCGCAGGGGCGCTGAGCTTTCCAGAGTTCAGCCCGGCTATTTTTACGCTTCCAAACCCCTTTGGCGAAGGCGGATTTCCGATCCGTTGGTATGCGCTGGCGTACATCACAGGGATCGCTCTCGGCTGGTGGTACGTTCAGCAAATGATCAAGAAACCCGCGCTCTTTGGCGGGGAAAGCCCAGCGACGAAAGAACAGGTCGATGATCTGATTTTCTGGATCATGCTGGGGATCATTCTGGGCGGCCGGCTTGGCTACATCCTGTTTTACACAAACGGGGCCTGGATCAGCAATCCGCTATCAATCTTGAAGGTGTGGGAAGGCGGTATGTCTTTTCATGGCGGCTTTATTGGCGTTTGCCTTGCGATTTTTTTCGTGACTCGAAAACAGGGCAACAGTGCAAAACTTCCAAATATTGCCGACATGGCGGCGATTGTTGCCCCAATCGGCATCTTATTTGGCCGGCTTGCGAACTTTACGAATGCAGAACTTTATGGACGTCACACAACAAGCTCTCTCGGTGTAATTTTTCCGGAAGGGAATGCGGGTGAAGGCACTCCTCCCGCCTATAGCTGGAGCAAAGGTGAGTGGGTTTATTGTACTGATCCCGGTCAAACATGTGCAGCCGAAACACCGCGTCATGCCAGCCAGCTTTATGAAGCAGGCCTGGAAGGCTTGCTGCCGGTCATCATTCTCAGCATTGGAGCTTACAAGTTCGGCTGGCTCAAACGTCCCTGGCTCTGCACAGGACTGTTTGTATTAATGTATGGCGTCGGGCGATCCATCGCCGAAAACTTTAGAATGCCCGACCCGCATATCGGCTTCTTGTTTGGCACAGGATGGCTGACACAGGGAATGGTGCTCTCAGCCCTCATGCCGCTGATCGGTATTGCGCTCGTCTGGTATGCGCTTCGCCGCCCTGCGACCGGATCCGGTGCGGCGAAAGCGTGAGTCTCAAAAAACGCTTGATCGAAATGATCCGCGCAAACGGGCCCCTGCCCGTTTCAGTATACATGCAGCTTTGCCTGCATGATCCGGAAGAAGGGTACTATGCCGTGCGCCCAGGTCTGGGGACAGACTTCATAACCGCACCCGAAATCAGCCAGATATTCGGAGAGCTGCTCGGCTTGTGGGCCGCGCATGAATGGCAGGCAATGGGCTCACCGAGCAACGTGAACCTGATCGAGTTCGGCCCGGGACGTGGTACGTTGATGGCTGATGCAATCCGAGCTGTTCGCGGCGCGCCGTTTTACAGTGCACTGTCTCTAAACTTGATCGAGCCGAGCCCTGCACTCCGCAATGCTCAAACTGAACAGCTGGGAGAGGTCTCCCCCCGATTTGCGTCCGAGCTCAGCGACATCCCGGCGGGCCATTCGATCATCCTTGCCAATGAGTATCTCGACTGCTTGCCTGCGCGCCAGTTTGTCATGTCAAACGGGGAATGGAGAGAGCGCGTAGTCGGTGTCGATGAACATGGCGCACTAACTTTTGGTATGTCTGCTGATCGCGCGCCCAACACACCGGCAAACACGACTGGCACCGCCGAACTTCAGCCCGGTTTGGAATTGCTGGTAGATCAATTAAAACGCCGCCGCGAGGCAGGCGGCATTTTCCGTGCGCTTTTCATTGATTATGGCACGGTTGATGGCTCGCCCGGCGACACACTCCGCGCCTACAAAAACGGGCAGCAGCTCCATCCGCTTGCTGAGCCCGGAGGAACTGATCTTACAGTCGATGTCGATTTCGCGCGTTTGCATTCCCTTGCAGAAAAAGCTGGACTGGACGTGGCCGGACCAATCAGCCAGGGCGGCTTCCTAATGCGTCTCGGCGTTGAGGAGCGTATGCAAGCGCTCATTGACGCAAACCCAAATGGCGCGGAAGACCTCTATAAAGGTGCCCGCAAGCTCGTTGATCCAAGCGAAATGGGTGAGCGTTTCAAAGTGATCTGTCTCTCAACACCAGGCTTGCCGATGCCGGCGGGTTTCTAAATAAGGTTCATCATGACAGAAATTCCCGTTCACCAGTCCGCCAAGCTTAATGAGCTGAAAGGTATTCGCCATGGATTTTTTGGGAGGCGCGGGGGCGTCTCCAAAGGTCTCTATGCCAGTTTGAATGTCGGCGAGGGATCAGATGATGATCCGGGCGCGGTAGAGCAGAACCGGTGGCGCGTCCAGGAGGTGATGGGCGCAGCACACATGCAATCTGTATTTCAAGTCCACTCGCCAGACGTGATCACGCTGCGCGGTCCTCTGGAGGAGCGCCCTGAAGGTGACGCAATGGTTACCGATGCGCGCGGCCTTGCGCTTTGTATCCTGACGGCCGATTGTGTACCGATCCTGTTCGCCGATGTAAAAGCGGGCCTCGTCGGTGCGGCGCATGCCGGATGGAAGGGTGCACTTCACGGCGTCGCAGAAAACACCGTTGAAGCTATGGTTCAGAACGGCGCGAAGCCGAAAAATATCCGGGCCGCGATCGGGCCCTGCATCGGGCAAGCCTCTTACGAGGTTGGCCCGGAATATCGCGACACGGTTCTGGCAGGTGCCCCATGGGCAGAAAACCTGTTCCATCCTGGCAGTGGGGACCGGTTACACTTCAACATTCAGACCTTTGTGAAAAACCGGCTTATGAAGTTGAACCTCGGCTGGGTAGACGTGATCGATCATGACACCTGCGCTATGGAAGATGTCTACTTCTCCAATCGCCGCCGCAACCATCGCGGCGAACCGGATTATGGCAGGAATGCATCGGTGATTATGCTGACAGGATAGGAGGTGCGCGTGAGCACTTTTAGGATTATTTGGGCTGCGGTGCTGGTCCTCGTCTATGCGGTATTCTGGTTTTGGTACGGCGGAAATGGCAAGCCGCTCACGGAAGCCGAAGGCCGAGCTCTTATTGAGCGAATTGAAACACTGCACCGCAACGCGAGCGGCGCGCTTCCAAGCTCTGATTTTCTTGAGAATATGGAAGACATGATCCGCCGAGACGACGGTAAAGAGTTTTATGCCATCAATTTGGAACGCGTTAAGAAAGGCCCTGAAGCAGAAGCTGCTGACGCGACCTATGCAAGTCACGTCATTCCGGCGCTCATCAGACGCGGAAGCTTTCCAGTCTATGTGGGTAATCGCGCTGGGCTGATGCTTGGCAAGCAAGGCAATGAGATCGACCGCGTCGCGATCGTTCGCTACCGCTCTCTGCGGGACCTTCTGGATATGAACACCGATCCAGCAATGATCGAAGGCGCACCGTACAAATTTGCGTCCTTAGTTCACACTGAGGTGTTTATAACGCGGCCCGTGATTTCCGCGGTCCATGTTCGCGCGACTGTCGCTCTCATACTCATTCTCTTCGGCTGGATGGGGATTAAACTGGCAAACTGGATCGCACGTCGGCGCGCACCTGTTTCTTAAAAGCCGCTACTGGCGTTTTTCACACACGATTCCATCAAATGGGCGGTTGCGACTCGCGCTCGATTGTTACAATAGCGTGACAACTTTCCGGGCTGGAGTTCAACACTGATGAAGCTACTCACCTGTAACGCGAACCGTCCTTTGGCTGAAGACATCGCGGACTACCTTGATGCGCCCCTAACTGACACAGAGGTCAAGACCTTCTCTGATCAGGAAATTTTTGTTCGTATCAACGAAAATGTACGCGGCGAAGATGTCTTTATCATCCAGTCAACATCTTACCCTGCCAATGACAATCTGATGCAATTGCTGATCTGCATGGATGCGTTAAAGCGCGCATCAGCAAAACGCATCACCGCGGTGATCCCCTATTTCGGCTATGCTCGGCAAGACCGAAAGACGGACGGACGGACGCCCATCTCGGCCAAGCTCGTCGCAAATCTCATCTGTACGGCCGGCGCTGACCGTGTTCTCACGGTTGATCTCCACGCCGGGCAAATCCAAGGCTTCTTTGATGTACCGACGGATAATCTGTTTGCAGTTCCGGTAATCGAGAAAGACATCAAAGAGCGTTTCAATGGCGATAAAATGGTCGTCGTTTCACCCGATGTTGGCGGCGTGGTGCGCGCGCGTGCGCTTGCCAAGCGGATAGGTGCAGATCTGGCGATTGTTGATAAGCGCCGACCAGAGGCTGGTAAATCGGAAGTGATGAATATTATTGGCGAAGTGGACGGGCACCGATGCATCATGATCGATGACATCTGCGACAGTGGCGGCACATTGTGCAACGCGGCCGCGGCGCTGAAAGAACAAGGTGCCACCAATGTGAGCGCTTATGTTACCCATGGTGTGCTGTCCAATAATGCTGTTGGGCGCGTGGAAAAGTCTGTTCTGGATGAGCTCGTCACGTGCGACACAATTCAGCCTGGTGATGATGCCCGAAAATCAAAATCGGTACGCATACTGCCCATGGCCCCTCTTCTCGGTGAAGCGATCCGCCGTATCGCAAATGAGGAAAGCGTCTCGAAACTCTTCGACTAAGCTTTCGCTCGCAGGAAAAATTAAAACTCCCCAAACTTCTCCTTGATACAAGACCATAGGATTGGGAGAAATTTCCATGCGCAACAACCCCTTTGAAAGCCTATTTGGCCTGAGCTTTGGCAGGTTCCTCCAATCATTGGCTGACAAACTCTATAAGCTTGCTGCGCTCTCTATAGGGTTTGCGATATTCGCAATTGTCGTCACAATTGCTGTCCCATAGCTCAACAGCCTATTCGCTTGCGTGATCTAAGATAGACCGCCAAATTTGAACTTCGCGGTAAATGAAACGCCACTCGCCGCGGCGCTTCTCTAATCGGTCACGGTACACCCCGCGCAGCTGAATCAGCTTGCCCTTGTTCTTCGAATGACCATCAGCATCATAATACGCTTCGCTGGTCGCCGTATCGCTGTCAATTTCAATTGCAGGGGTATAAAGATTGTGGCGCAGACCTTCGACAGGATCGCGCAGTTTGCTAATCCACTTCTGAAATCCCATTGTGATCTCTTCGATACCGGTATTGATACGGCCATCAAAATTCACAGCGGCATCTTCCCAGAAGAAAGCAGCAATTTCTTCTGCTGTGCCGCGATCGGTGGCGAAGCAGTATTTCGCCAGCACGTTCGAAATTTGTTCGTAGTCTGACGACATTTTTCCTTCCTAATTTATCTACCCCAAATCTATCTCGAGCAGATCAGCATTTTTCGATTCTCAAAATAGACATCCGCCCGGTGGCGAAGCAAATGCCCATGCCAGCATTTTGGTGATATAGCACCTGGGTGAACTGAATGAATACCCGCCCATGCCACTCAAGACCGGGCCGTCATACCGCCATCAACGACAAATTCCTGACCGGTCACAAAACTCGCCGCATCAGACGCAAGATAAACGATCATGTCAGCCACTTCTTCAGGCAAGCCAGCACGTTGCATTGGCGTGTTCATTTGCGCGATGGCGTTCGGATCCAACATATTCGCGCCGGTCTCTGCTGTGAGTTGTGCGATGGTTTCCTCGTCCGCACCAGCTTCCATCATATTAGTAATGGATTTCGTCCAGATCGGTGTATCGATAATGCCAGGGTGAACGGAGTTCACGCGAATGCCAAAGCCCATTTGCGCGCATTCAATGGCCGCAGATTTTGAGAACAAACGCACCGCGCCTTTCGACGTTGAATATGGGCTGGCTCCTGCTGCTCCTCGCAGGCCCGCAACGGAAGAGATGTTAATAATGGAGCCGCCCGGGCCGCCCTCGCCAAGTGCACGCATCAAGGCCCGCGTGCCGAGAAAAACGCTGTCGACATTTACCTCCATCTGACGGCGCCAGTCTGCGAGGCTCATATCTGTAATTGGGCCAGCAACAGCGATGCCGGCATTGTTGACGAGCACTTGCGGCGTCTTGCCAAAAGCTTCCGACGCTTCCGCAACGACGCTTTCCCAACGCGCCTCGTCTGCGACATTCTGTAAAGCGGTCGCCACTTTGCCGCCATCTCGCACGATTGCTTCGGCAGTTTGATCTAGTCCATCCTTCTCAATGTCGGTTGCGAAGACGTTCGCCCCAGCCGCAGCAAGGCCTTTCGCCGCGGCGCGCCCAATGCCGCTGGCTGCGCCAGTCACGATCGCGGTCTTGTTTTCCAGGCCTTTCATGAATGCCCTCCCATTGTTCTGGTAATCTTTAGACAGGCTAGCCCATTACCACAGGATAAACAAAACCCTCCGGCAAAATGCCAGAGGGTTTTTACTCTACCTGACCTGAGAACACCTCTTGTTCAAAAGGCGACTAAATTAATCTACTCGCGCACCTTCGGCGACCTGTACGTTCGTCACAATCGCCGAGGTATTAAAGAGTTCCGGCAGGCCCTTGAGAGGGCATCTTTCAGGCCTGCCGGCCCGGACCCGGGGCTAGCCGAACTCCGGATAAGCTTCGATGCCAACCTCGGATCTGTCGAGGCCTTCCATCTGGTCTTCATCGCTGACACGCACACCGAGTGTGAACTTAAGCGCCAACCATACGACAGCAGAGGCAATCGATACAAAGACTGCACACGCCAGAACGCCCACGGCCTGGACGCCGAAATTCGTTCCGGAGTTTGTGAGCGGAACAGCCATGGTTCCCCAAATACCCGCAACGAGGTGTGCAGGGATCGCACCGACCACATCATCGATCTTCAACTTGTCGAGCAACGGAACGGTCAGAACAACCAGGACACCACCGATAGCACCGATAATCATCGCCATTGGCGCGCTCGGTGTGAGCGGCTCAGCGGTGATTGCGACCAGTCCACCAATTGCACCGTTGAATGCCATCGTTGCGTCAATCTTACCTTTGTAGAGCAGACCGGTCAGCAACATCGCCGCAAGAACACCGCCGCAAGCCGCGAGGTTGGTGTTTGCAAAGATTTGAGACACAGAGTTGATGTCTTCAATCGTTCCAGCCGCGAGCTGTGATGCACCGTTAAAGCCGAACCAGCCAAACCAAAGGATAAATGTACCCAGGCCTGCGAGCGGGATATTTGACCCAGGCATTGGGTTCGTCTGCTTGCCAAAATACTTGCCAGCGCGCGGTCCGATAATGATCGCGCCCATCAGCGCGGCCCAGCCACCTGTCGAGTGAACAAGTGTCGATCCAGCAAAGTCAGAGAAGCCCATATCGTAAAGTGCGCCTTCGCCCCACTGCCATGAAGCTACTACCGGATAGATGAACCCGGTCAGCACGACGGTAAACAGAAGGAATGGCAGGAGCTTTACGCGCTCCGCCACCGTGCCAGATACGATGGACGCGGCTGTTGCAACGAACACCATCTGGAAGAACCAGTCTGATGCGAGTGCGTAGTCGCCGTGGCTTTCACCAAGTGCGCCAAAGTCTGCAGGCACAAAGTTGTTACCAACCCATTCACCCAGAAGCCAACTATCTCCTGGATAAGCTGTATTGTATCCCACGAAGTAGAACATGATGCCGGCAATCGAGAACAAAGCGATGTTCTTCATCGACTGCATGGCCGCGTTTTTCTTGCGAACCATACCTGCTTCCAGACACAGGAAACCTGCCGCCATGAACATGACCAGGAACCCGCCAATCAGGAAGAGATAACTGTTATCTACATAAGCGCTGGATGCGCCTTCCAGCGCAGCGATACGCTCTTCTAGCGTCGCCTCCTGCGCAAAAGCGGCCGCCGACGCCGCGAGACTTGTCAGGGCAAGCGCCCCGGTGCGCACCATGCGCGAAACATTCATACCCATATTGAGCCCTCTCTGTTACTTCCGCTCAGTGCGAACTATGCGAAACCACCACAAAGCGGGCAGGATTCATTAACTGTCTGCAAAGAGAAAACCCGCCTCTGCACAATGCTGAGGCGGGTTTTTTGTAAGTGCCTGATTATTGATCAGTTGCCGATGAAGTCGATATCAAAGCGTTGAGGATCATATTGTTTATAGGCAGGCTTGCCGTGAATCTCGCCCTCACCGGGCTTCAGAACCTCAAAATGCACGTGCGGCTTTCGGTCAGGGCCGGTTGACCCCATGAGGCCGATAATCTGACCAGCCTCAACCAAATCACCTTTTTTCACCTTGATCTTGTAAAGATGGCCGAACGAAATCCGGCGCTTGTCTGCCAGCTCGATGACGATCTTTTTGCCATAACCTTTTTTGTAATCGGCGAAGATCACTTTGCCAGATGCCGGGGTCATGATGACCTGCTTCATCTCGCCCGCAATATCGATGCCCGCGTGCCAGCTATCTTTTTCAGTGTATGGATCCTTGCGGACCCCGTATGGGCTAACGATTTTCCCCGTCGCCACAATCGGATGCGTAAACACATCAGACGGCCCGTTCGCCTTGATGCCTTGCGCCAGCGCCAACGGCACTGCAAGCAAAGCTGCTAAACCCGCGATCCATCCCAAACGAGAAGGGCTTGGCCCTTGCGTATTCATGACCGAACTCACGCGGCGCTTTAGGCTGCCGCGATCTTTGAGGATAAAGGCTGCTACGGGAAGCGGCTCACGAGACGCTTGCTGGCGGGCAACATCCACCAAGGCCTGAGCATATGCCTTAGGCGATCCCGTTAGGGCAATCGTGCGCGCATCGCAGCTGGCCTCTCGGTAGAAATCGAGCCGCCTGCGCGCCAGCCATGCGAAGGGCGAGAACCAGAGAAGATCAGCAACGATGCGCTCAAACGGGCGCGTGATATGATCGTGGCGGGCGATGTGAATACTCTCATGCGCGATAATCATGTCTTCGTGGCCCGATCCGACCAAATGCACCGGCAGATATATGCGGCTTTGCTGGATACCCGCGGTAAATGGCGAGGCTGCATGTTCGAGCGACATTATGGCAGGAGAGCTTTTGATGCCGGAACGCTCTGCCCATTGCTCACTCACGCGCATCAAATCCGCATCAGTGACAGGCTGCGCAGTTGATTTCAGCGACTGTAAACGCCTTTGAGCTCTTAGTGCGCAGATGAAACGCAGCACCCAACCGGCCGCAAGAAGCGCAATCAAAGCCGTCGTCAGTGTGATCGGAAAGGCATCGCCCGGCGCGGCGGCATCTGGTAACCCTGCATCAACTGCGGCGAGACCAAAGTCGGGCATTGCAGGTATTGGCAACTCGCCCATCGCGCTCGGCCAGAGATAAGCCGCGCCTGCGGTCAACCAGGGCAAGACCATCAGGAAGGCCGCGCCGCGCCAAATGGTACGCGCAAAATGGGCCCCTGAATAACGCGACAACAGCTCAGCCGCTCCCGCGAGCATCCCCGTCCAAATCAGAGATACTCCGATGAATAGTCCCAGGCTCATCCCCTATTCTCCCTTGTCAGAGGCGTTTATGATCGCGTTCAGCTCTTCGAGTTCTTCCTCGCTGAGGTGCGGGCTGTCGGCGAACATCGCCGCAGGCAGCGCCCCGTCCATATCGAGCACGCTGCGCGCAAGATGGCGCACCATGGCTCCGAGCGTGGCAACGCGTTCAAGTTCCGGCGTGTAAACGGCAAGACCGCCGCTATCATCCCGGGACACCCAACCTTTCGTTTCCATTCGATTGAGTACGGTGCGTGTGGTCGAGGCTTTCCAGCCCTGGCTCGGGCCAACAGCTTCGTGGATCTCTCGCGCAGATCGCGGCGAGCCCGACCAAAGATACTTCAGCAGGGCGAGTTCGGATGCATTGGGACGTGACATGTGTAACACATTACAGGCGTAACATGTTGGGGTCAATAGAATTTAGGGACATGACCAGACTGGTTACGGGCTTTTAATTTCGCCAGCAGGTTTGCCTCCACCCGGAATGTTTCCAAGCAGAGAAAAAAGCTGATTGTTCTACGCCAGCGGACTTAAAGCCTACTGCAAACACCGCGCACCGGGCGCGGCCCCGTCAAGGCGCGGCGATCATCAAGCACATTAGACATAAAGGGCGACAACGCCCGGTTTTGCCGAATGATCGAAATTTGGAAAGCAGGTAGCGGCGGCGCGGTACGCGGCACCCTCTTTTGCTTTCCGCCCGGCAGGCCGCGTTTGATCTCGGCCTTCTCAGTGTGACAGCGCGCAGTGATGGCCGGGGGGCAAATGCTAGCCTCTTCCATATGGCGAGGGATCCCAACCCCGCCCTGCACGCGTTTCAGAACATTGCGAACACATTGCACTGCCCGGCGCGCAAGACGGCGGAAACGCAGCCCCACTCGGCGGATTTTTTCTGACATTTGTTCGCTATTTGTTCTCATACCTTGAGAGCTAATAAATCGGCATGAAAAGGTCAAGATAGCATAGGAATTATTTCTAGGTTTTTTGCCGAGCATTAACATCAATTCTGTATTCTGAGTTTTTGATGGTTGAAGGCTTACAGTGTCATCCATATACCGCGACAATCCCGCGCTGCTGCGATCAGATAGCGAGCTCACTCATTTAATAAGGGTGCCCTTACACGTCGCGCTATTAAATACTGGCGACCCAGTTTTGGACGCTTATTTCGGGTCACCCCCTGAAGCCGACAGAGATATTCACCTTTCCCAACCGAAGCCAGGTGAAATTGCAAGCGGCACTAACCTAATTTCAGGCTCGCCAGAGCAATTAGGGTTTCGCTGGGCGATACTCGAAATGCTCGACTATCTCGGCTGGGAGTCTGGAAAACACACCATGAATTGCGATCACATCTGGAACCGACAACGTTGGGCCCAAGACTGGTTTAAGGAACTGGAATATGCATTTTCAGCTGAGGACGCGCTGTTTCTCTTAAACTTTCACGCTTGCCGTTTTCCGGGCGGATATGGTCAAGTCATCAGCTGGACCCTCGCACCGTGGCATGATTTCAATCACGTGGTTGAGAGGTCGTCTGTTGAGGACCACCCTGCTTTTCTTCTGACAGTGCGGCGAATATTGAAGTTGGCTGACGCCGACCCAGACAAACACTATTATGAGGGCACCAAATTACTGTTGCAGCGTTGCTGTGAGTATTTGGACGTCGACTTCGCGACGACCAATTTTGCAGCGATTGGAACGAGTGACGGTGAATTTGTTGAAGCACACAGAAAGCACTGTGTTTCAGAGAGTGGGCGATTTTTTCAAAAGCTTCTCGAAGAGGAACCAAACAAGACCAAATCTGCCGATTACTATCTTTCCAATTACGACCGTCACCTTGCGGCGTATTATGAGCTTTCGCCTCATGAAGCTGGGACGTTCTTCCTGGATGCTATTCGATGCGATTCAGCGAAGCGGCGCATCAAAGTTGAAGGCCAGAAACGCGGCGTGAATGTTGAAACATTCTACCGCTTTGGTTTTCTTCCGCCGATGTTCACGAATGTTTTCGGCAGGATGGAAACGGACCTACAGAACCGAAAGTTGGCGTTTACCAAAGAGCAGGCTTTTGAGCTGTTGGAGCACGCTCATCATTATCCATGGCGAGACTTTCTTGAAGCCCCCGTTTTAAGGGCGGCTCTTGATACGCTTGATCCCTCAGACCCAAAGCATGTCACTTTGGTCAAGTCGTACCAAGATGCTCAATTTGGGGACAATTTGAAGGCACGGGCCCGCAAGTATATAATTGACCGGTATCTCGGATATCGAGTTCCGCCGGTAAGCCTTGCCGTGATGGGTCGAACTCTGCAACGAGGCTACGAGCGCATTTGCAATTACATCGGTGAAAGTAGCGTACATAGGATTTAGAGAAATTCTCCGGCCGATATCGTGAATTTGAGGATTTCCAGCATTTGTTCCCACGATGCTCTGCTTAACCCTGTCCCCCTTGCCCTTATTCCCCCTTTCCCTTATAGCGCCCGCTTGATGAAACGGCGGCGCAAGGCCGTACGTGTCAGGTTGTCACCCGCGAAACGCAGGCGGACTCCAGGGCGAAAGGACATATTATGCCAGATCGTATTGAACTCAACGTCGACGTGCGTCCGCGCACCGGCAAAGGCGGAGCGCGTGAGGCACGCCGCAACGGCCTCGTACCAGGCGTGCTTTATGGCGGCGGGCAAGATCCGGTCGCGATCACACTGCGCAAGAATGAAGTGCTGAAAGCCATCAACACAGGCCAGTTCCTCTCTTCTACGGTTGACCTCATTCATGAAGGCAAAAAACAGCTCGTGATCCCGCAAGCCGTTCAGATGCACCCGGTCTCTGACCAACCGCAACATGTTGACCTGTTCCGCGTTGACGAAAACCAGATCATTCAGGTGGAAGTCGCGGTGAACTTTATCGGCGAAGAAGTCTGCCCAGGCATCAAGAAGGGCGGCAACCTGAACGTTGTGCGCTTTGCTGTTGAGCTGAACGTGAAAGCTGGTGCGATTCCGGAGTCCCTCACGGCGGATATCTCAGAACTTGAAATCGGCGACAATGTCAAAATTTCAGACATCGCCCTGCCAGATGGTGCCACACCCACCATCACTGACCGCGACTTTACAATTGCCACGATTGCTGGCCGCGGCGGCGCAGTTGAGTCCGATGATGCGGGCGAAGGCGAAGCGGCTGAAGGTGCAGAAGCTGCAGCGGAAGGCGAAGCAAAAGCTGAAGGCGGAGACAGCTAATCTTCGAGCGCTTGCGATCTGCGATTGCCCGCCTATTTGGGTGGTCGCAGACGCAATCCGAAGGTGAAGCTCCCATGCTGATCATTGCAGGCCAGGGAAACCCCGGCGAGAAATACTCAGGCAACCGTCACAATATCGGTTTTATGGCGCTCGACGAGATCGCGCGCCATCATGGCTTTGGTCCGTGGAAAGCAAAATTCGGCGGCCAAACCGCAGAAGGCTGGATTGAAGGCGACGGCGCGCGTGTGAAAGCGCTGCTGATCAAGCCTGCAACCTTCTATAATGAAACTGGGCGCAGCGTTGGCGAAGCCGCGCGCTTTTACAAACTCACCGGCGAAGACGTCATTGTTTTTCATGACGAGATTGATCTCGCTCCGGGGCGCATTCGCGTCAAAACTGGCGGCGGGCATTCGGGCAATAACGGGATCAAATCACTGATCTCGCATCTCGGAAATGACTTCCGGCGCATAAGGCTCGGCGTCGGGCATCCGGGCGATAAGTCCAAGGTAATGCCTTATGTGCTGGCTGATTTTCCTAAGGCCGATCAAAAGTGGCTGGAAGACCTCATCGACGCGTGCGCGCGGGCTCTACCCTTTTTAGCGGCTGGCGAGGATGAGCGGTTTCAAACGGAAGTCTTACGCCTCGCACCAGCCCCGAAACACGACCCGCGCCAATCATAATTTTCCACTTAGGGAGCCTTTCAACATCAAAAGCACACCACTCGACCGATCGATCGGCACACGGACGATTTGATCTGGATCGGCATTTAGTAGACGCACCATCATGGAGCGGTAAGGCTCACCCGGTTGATCCGAATATCGGGTTAGAAAAAAACTGTTCTCACTTTCGGTTTGAACTTTACGAACAACAACAAAGGCGACATCTTCAACCGTTACAGCTGTAAATGCTCCAATACGCAGAAGCTCTACTAGTCGTGTCCGGTCATCTGCGTTCTCAAAAGTTACAGTTGCCTCAATACGCTTCACCTCACCTTGGGCTTCCATTTCCTGAATAATCGCTCGAGGGAGCGTCATTAAATCAGCAGGCGTCGGCAGCGTTCTCGCAGACGCGATTTCATTAAGAATGGTGCTGCGGCCAGGATATTCGAAGCTGATGAAAGACCTATCCAGTTTTTTGACAACTCGTGTTGCCGCTAGTCGAAACTGTCCGAGCATCTCGCCAAAAGCCGTGGCCTTGGCAATTAGCTCTTCGCTTGTCGCATCGACCCGCGCTCTTAATTCTTCGACTTCGATACGCAATAAATCTTGTCTTGACTGCAGTGACGCCAATTCTTCACGTGCTTTGTCTAACCGCAGCATCATTTTGGCCGGGTCTGCTTCGCCTCGAAATTTGTCTAGTTTCTTGTATTCTTCCGCCGAAATTTCCAAACTTCGTGGCGGCCCGATTTTTTCTAGAGCCTCATCTAATGAACGCGACTGACCGCGTGCTTCAACGAGAAACATTATGCTCAGAACACAATATACGGAAACTCGAGCGGCGATCTGCAACAAACCTTTTCTCCTTAAGGTTGCTGCAAATCTAAGCTCTATGCTTAGGCTAGTCTACAATTCTCTAGACCTGCGAGGCGCCTAACTTCCCCGCAGGCCAGAAAAGGCCATGTCAGATGAGTGGGCTACTAGGTCACTCGTCGTCGGCCTCTTTCGCATCTTTGTCTGGCGTCGAGGCCAATGATTTCGATGAAATATAACCGGCTGGGCAGGACGCCGCGATCTTCGTATTGGCTGCGAGGCTAATCCCGTTTCCTGAGATCTGCATTGTCTGCGCTGGTGTGCTGCGCACAATCCAGCCGAACAAAAACATCAGCGCGATGGATGCCAGAATCCCCGGAACCATCCAGCGCCCAATCCCTGCCGAACCAATCGCTGCAACTTTAGCAGGCTCTGACACTTCGGTTTCTGGAGACGGTGCGTAGACGCCCGCAGGCCCTTTCCGGCCCGGCTTGTAGGGCGCTCCCGGTGTGCCCGGAACTTTGCCGACGCCTTCGCCGTATCCCGAACCGATTACATCTCCTTCAGCGCGCTCGCTCGAGGCAGCGCTGGCAGCCGCCGCACTCGTTGCAGCTGATTCCGTAGTCACCTTTGCTGATCGTTCCGCAGGTCCTTTGCCCTGCGATGCATCCGTCTCACCGCTCTGTCCGGCGCCAGCTTTCAGGGTTGATGCGGCGAGCGCAGCGGCTCCTTCGGCTTCTTTTGATGGTGCCGGTTTTACGCCGAGTTCTTTTTCGCGCTTTTTCATCTCGGCTATTGCAAGCGGATCGGCCGGGTGGTTCTCGAGCCAGGCGAGTTTCTCACTCGCATCATTCTTGCCGAGCATAAGCCATTCGCGAAGATGCACGCGGCCATCCCGGCGGCCAAGCTCTTCAACAACTTCGTAGAAGCCTTCAACTGTCGTTCGCGTTGTCATGCCGGCAAGGCTGTAGCGCTTGTTGATCGAAAATGGTTCGTAAGGGATGACGTCATCCAGCGCTGTTTCGATCAACACACCGGGACGCGAATTCCCAACCGACGCTGCGGCGCGCACCCAGTCAGACTTCACGGCGTTCTCAGACCATAGCACGAGCATGGATTGCGAATTGAGCGCGTGGCGGGCGTCCTTCTGGTCAAAGGTCGTGTCTGTTTGTTTTTTATCAAACCAGCATTTGAATTTTAAGGCTCTCAGCCGTCGAACGACCAGATTCGCCATGTCGCGATCTTCGAGCGCGGAAACGACAAAAACGTCATAGGCCATGGAGACGACTCCCAAATTCATTGCGAAGCTTACAATTTTGATCGGGATTGACCACCCAATTCCGCTGAAAAGCGATAAAATCGCTGTTTTTCGCCTACGAAAGCGAGTATTGCGCCCGATAATTAGACGAAATTGGAGATCCCCAAATGGGTTTCAAATGCGGAATTGTCGGCTTGCCCAATGTTGGAAAGTCTACCCTTTTCAATGCCTTAACTCAAACTGCTGCGGCGCAGGCCGCCAATTATCCATTCTGTACAATTGAGCCGAATGTTGGTGAGGTGGCTGTGCCAGAACGGCGCCTCGCAAAATTGGCTGACATCGCGAGCTCCAAGGAGATTATTCCGGCGCGGATGAACTTTGTCGACATTGCCGGCCTCGTCGAGGGGGCGTCGAAGGGCGAAGGCCTTGGCAACCAATTCCTCGCGAATATCCGCGAAACCGACGCGATTGTGTATGTTTTGCGCTGTTTTGAGGATTCCGACATCACGCATGTGTCTGGAAAAGTCGATCCCATCGCCGATCTTGAGGTTGTTGAGACCGAGCTGATGATCGCCGATTTGGACAGCCTTGAAAAGCGCAAGGCGAACTTGATCAAAAAAGCGAACTCAGGTGACAAGGAGGCGAAAGCCCAGGTTTCCCTGCTGGACCTTGCCCTCGCCGAGCTCGAAAATGGCCGCCCTGCCCGGCGCGCGGAGGTTTCCAAGGATGACGAAAAAGCCTGGAATATGCTTCAGCTTTTGACGTCAAAACCCGTGCTGTATGTCGCGAATGTTGACGAGGAATCGGCTGGCACCGGCAATGAGTTTTCCGCGCGCGTGGAGGCGCATGCGGCAGAAGAAGGCGCGGCCTGCGTCGTGATCTCGGCGCAGATCGAAGCGGAGATGGCGCTGCTAGACGGCGAAGAACGTTCAGAATTTTTGGAAAGCCTTGGCCTTGAGGAGCCCGGCCTCAACCGGCTGATCCATACCGGGTATGATTTGCTCGGCCTGCAAACCTATTTCACCTGTGGGCCGAAAGAGGCGCGCGCCTGGACGATCCGCAAGGGGTGGACCGCGCCGCAGGCGGCGGGCGTCATCCACGGGGATTTTGAGAAGGGCTTCATCCGCGCCGAGACGATCACTTATGAAGACTATGTCGCGCATAATGGCGAGGCGGGCGCGAAGGATGCCGGCAAAATGCGCGCGGAAGGCAAGGAGTATATCGTGCAGGATGGGGACGTTATGCACTTCAGGTTCAATGTTTAGACTCTCCGCCTGAGGCTGGGTTCAGCGCACCCGAAAAACTCCAATAAAACCATTCATGCGACGTCGCACTCAGGGCGGAGAGGTCATGGGGAGGTGAGATGCTTAGTTCAATAATTGGAGTAAGCTGTCTCGCATCACCCATGCCCCCGCGCCTACTATGCCTGCAAGCAAGAGCAATACGAGCCCTATTCGCCCCCTGCCCGAGCGAGATTGAGGTTTCGAATCTGGGATGACTTCGGTTTTGGACTCAGGTGAAATGTCTTGCGCCTGTTTCTGCGCGCTTTTTTCCGCAGCCGCCATTTGTTCAAACATCGGTAGATCGCGCTCAATTTGAGTCCGTTGCGGATGGCCTTCTGGCAAGCTCGCTGTCAAGATCGCATGTGCGCGCCGCGCCAGTGGCAAGGCGTCTCCCGCCCGCCCAGTCTCCGTCAGCAATCCCGCCAGATTGTTTAGGCGAATAGCAACAGTCAGATGGTCCGGGCCATAGCTTGCTTCATTAATTTCCAGCGCACGGCGGAACAGCGGCTCAGCCAAATCATAATTTGCGCGCGATTCATATAGCGTCGCGGCTCTACTAAGTGCAAAGTTTAGGGGATCCGACCCGACCCCCCATTTGTCCAATTTATCGAGCGCCACAATATGCGGCACTAGAGGAGCCACAAAAGGCCAGACGGGCGGATTGTTATAAGGGTTTTCTGACGGCAGTGAACGCTGAAGACGCATCGCCGAAACTTTCAACAAACCCTCGCTGGCCTCTTCCTCAAGCTCAGCGCGCAGCACGTCCTGCAAAAGGCGGTGCAGGCTAAGCGATGAGCCGTGTGCCTCTGAACGCGTGCCTTGCGTGACGAGTGAATAGCGCAGCAAAGCATTTGCGGCGGCTCTGGTTTCGTCGCTTTCCACGTTATCCGCCAAAATCGCCAAGGGAATATCATCCGGCGCATAAAAGGCGGTGGACATGAGAAGCCCGTATGCTCCCGGTGCATCTTCTTCCGCCTTTTCGATAGAAGGAATAAAGGTCGCTGAGACGAGATCATCATCCGAATTCTTAGCGCCGATGGCTTTCTTTCCCAGCCGGTCCGTTAGTTTATCCAGATAGTTCGAAAAACTCTCCAGCCTGTTCTCGCGGAGATACGCCCCCGCCTGAACAATTGCGAGAGTGAGGCCATCGAAGGCCTCCATCAATTCCTCAAAACCCTCTTCTTCAGCCTGCCTATCGGTAATAGACAACATAAGGTTTGCCGCCGCTCGGCGCGGAAGTTTCTCGATCTCGACTTGCCGCGCATCTACCCACGCCTCCCAGCGGCTGGTCGCAATGGTGTGAAAGCCCTTAGCGCGCGCGGCTTCCGGCATGTCGCTTTCCTGTTCCACATTATCAAACACAAAGAGGAAAGGGCGCTCTGCTTTCTGCGCCTCAATCGTAGCGAGCTCAAACGCCTTATCCGCCAGCCCCTCGATATCATTTTCGCCGCGAAGCGTTTCGTCCAGCTTGACCGCAAGCGCTGCGAGATCCTCGAGCATTTCAGATTGCAGCTCACTGCGCACAAGCCATGTGCCGGCATATCTATGCTGGTGGCGGCGGGCATATTCGCGCGCAATGGCAGACTTCCCGACCCCGCCAAGGCCCGACACAGCGGCGGGGGGTGTAAGCGCGACCGCCTCCCGCTCTTCCCAGAGCGCCTGGTTCAGACTGGCAAGCTCATCATCGCGGCCGGTGAAGTTTTTCGTGATGAAGCGGGAATTCGTGATGGGCGCGGCCATGCGGGGCATCATATCCGGGAGACTGCGATCTTCCTGCAGCGCGCCTTTCACAGCATTCCGAAGCGCGGCGCCTCGGTCCCCTTCCGCGAGACCCAAAAGATTGAGATACGCCAAATCTACAAACAGTTTGGGCGGGCGCGAGTCGCGGAGCATCACAGGGATGAGCTTGCCGCCGTCGCCCTGCGCCACAGCAAAACCAGCATCCCATTCTTTCATGCACTATTTTGAGGCCCAATAGTCCGGTGACATGATGGCGAGCATTGTATCGCACTGCTCGAACGCCTCACGCATATTGCGCAGAAAACTCTCACCGGCTTTGAAGTCGCGTTCCTGCACGACGCACTCAAAGCCATGCGCCTCAAGCACGTTTTTCGCCCAGGTCGAAGCCTCAGCATCCGGACCGGCGCGGGAGATAAAAATCTTGTTGTTCCACTTGCTCATGCGCGCCACCTCTCGGGGAGGCTATGGAATTTTCGCGCGGGGCGCAATTGAAGTTTCTACAACACAAAATAAATCCGCCGGGCCGTGCGCTCTAGGTGAGAGGGGAAGGAATGCAGGCCCGGCGGATCATGGAAGCCGCTGGCGTATGGCCGCCAGCCGCCTCGCTTGTTTTTTTACAGTCCGGTTTATCCGGCTGAGTATGGCAGGGATGAGTGGTGAAGGTTGATCTTCAGATCGCCCTCATCGTCCAGAACGTAGCCGAAGGAATACTCGACTTTTGTTTCATTGCCGTCTGGGCCGGTGAAGTAGTAGTTGCCCATCGCGGTTGCAGAGTCGCCATCTGTGTAGATGCCGTTGCTTTCCCAGCGCACATTCGTCCAGCCTTTGATCGCAAAGCCTGAGTCTTCTGTGCCCGGTGTGCCGATGAAATAGCTGAGCGCTTCATCGAAGGTTTCGCGGAACTGGTCATCTGCTGCGAGCGTTGGCTTGAACATAACATCGGTTTCGCCGTAAGCGTAGAGGTCGTTGATGTGCTCTGTCGCGCGGGCTTTGTAGTCACCGCCAGAGCTGTGCGTGCTGGCGATTGCGACAATGCCGTTGCCCCATGTGGTCTGAGCGTCGATGACAGCCTGCTCGGTGATTGCTGGCGCGGCGCTCTCTGCTGTTGCGATGCTCGCGCAAGCCACAAGCGATACTCCGGCAAGACCTGCCAATCCCATTTGCATGAATTTATTCATGGATACTTTCCCTTATAAGTAGCCCTCTTCCAGGGCATAATTCTGTATTTGCGCCGCTCAGTTTTTTTGGCACCGCACACCAGTAAGTGGTGCGGATTATTCATAAGAATAATTCGAACTCACTATGTGCGTGATAGACTTAGGCTATAACGTAACAAAGAAAATGCGCGCCGTTACATCAATACAGAACATAAAAAAGCCGGACACTTTGCAGTGCCCGGCTTTGGAATGATCGAGTAAAAATGGGGGATGTTACTCGATCGGGGACAAGAGCTCTGGTGCGGTAACCAGCTGACGAACTCCATGGGATTTCGTCTCATTGAACACGTTCCCGCTTTCGGCCCAGCGGTGTAGAGAGTTGATGTCGAGCTTCATGCACTTTGGACGTACACTCCAGGTGACCTGGGCAGGCGAGCATGTTGACTGATCATAGCTTGGACCTGTCGTTGACCCACGAAAGAGAACCGGCGAGCCCGTCGACACTGGGATTGCGCGTGCTTGATGTTTGCCGTTCACTGTGTTTCCGCCGTAAGCGTAATTCATAAAGTCGGCCGCATTCGGATCATTCACCACAAGGAAAGTTTGCGCTTCCACGCGGAGCAATGGATCTGTGCATCCTTCAGGCACACAAGCCCCCAGACCTTCACCCGGGGTCGCAGCGCACGAGGTGTGCACCCAGTGCACTTCAATGGTTTGACCCGGGACGACACCTTTATAAGCGCCAGGTGCGGGGGCAAGCTCTGCTGCGGTTAGGTCGTCTGTCGCGTTACATGCGTATCCGCCATTGTCCGTGGCGTCGACAAATACACTGAAATCCGGGCCTTTGTGCTCTGCGTTCGTATGCGTGTGAATATTGCAGAGGTTCATTTGCGCGGGCTCGGGAGCCATCGGAAAGTCCGTCAGATTCAGGCCCACTTTCGACGAAATATCACGCGGCGTTTGCGGACCAGCATCTACGCACAGATCTGCAGATTTTTCGGCTGTTTCTGTGACCTCTTCCTCGACTTCAGCAACCACCTCTTCGGCCGTTTCCGCCTCATCCGAGCCCGTGGGCCAGGTCAAGCTTGAGCAAGCCGCTAATACGACGGCAACGCCAGCAATTGTTGGAATTGACTTTCTCACCAAAAAATCTCCTTGAAATTTCCCCGTAGGATGTTATTTAATAACGTATCGATAAGCGACGGTTGTGCGTAAGGTCTCTCCTGCGCGCCATCCGTGCTATCTAAAGATGACTTAGATTTCTCTGGCGGGTTTTCGAGCTTCGCGCATCAATTTTTTGTTGTTCTTTTTCAAGAAAAATGTTCCACATATGTTCTAGCGCCGAAAAGGCTTATTTTCGGCGAATCAAATTAGGACTGCCCGGTATGGAACCTGTCATCATTATTGGATCATTGGCGCTCGATTGGGTGCATGTGGTTTTGATTATTTCACTGTGTCTGATTTCAGCGGCAGCAATCTGGTTGCGCAGCGAAGCGCGTCAATCAAATGAAAAGCTCGCGCTCGAACTCGAAAATGAAGCCGAAAAGCGCGGCGAAGTTGAAATGGAACTCGGCCGGTTCGAGCAAAAGCTGGAGGCCGAGCAATCGCGCACCCGGGACGCAGAGTTAAAACTTGCGGCAGCAGAGGCCCGGCGCGAAGAAGACGAAAAGCGGTTCAATGAAATCGCGCACAATGCCGTGCGACAATCCCAAAGAGATTTTCTCGAACGCGCCGATGACCGCTTCAAACAAATGTACAAGCCGATTGGCGAGAATTTTGAAGCTTTCAAAAAGCGCGTTGATGCGATTGAGAAAGTGCGCACCGAAGACAAAACTGCCCTGCAGCAGCAGGTGAAGCATATTGCCGAAAGCTTGCAGCATAATTCGAAAGCGACCGCGCAGCTCGTTACGGCTTTATCAGCACCGAAAGGCGGCGGGCGTTGGGGAGAGATGACACTTCGAAATGTGATGGAGCAAGCCGGGCTTTCATCACACTGCGATTTCAATGAGCAGGTAAATGACCAGACCGAAACAGGTCGCCAGAGACCGGACGCCGTTATCCATCTGCCAGGAGAGCGCCAGATTGTTGTCGACGCCAAAGTGTCAATTGAAGCTTATCTAAAAGCCTCAGACACGAGCGATCCTGCCGAACGGGCGGCCCTGTTGAAAACACACGCAGCAAATGTCCAGCGCCATGTGCGAGCGCTCGCCTCTAAGGCTTATCAAGCAAACCTCAGCGAGCGGGTAGACTTTGTCGCCATGTTCATTCCCGGCGAGAATTTTTTCGCAGCAGCGCTCGAACACGCACCGGGCTTGCTGGAAGATGCCTATTCCAAAGGTGTGATCGTAACGACGCCTTCAACGCTCATCGGACTTGCAAAAACAGTGTCCTATGTCTGGCGACAAGAGAAGATGGCGGAGAACGCCCGCGAAGCTGCTGCGCTCGGCGAGCAGCTGTATGATGCGTTGGTTACAATGACGAGCCATGTCGAGAAAATGGGCAAAGGCTTGAAAGGCGCCGTCAACGGCTACGATGCGTTTATTGGATCTCTGCAACGAAACGTTTTGCCAAAAGCGCGGAAATTTGAGGAATTGGAAGTCGCCAAGCCGTCCAAAGCTATTCCTGTTATGGAAAAACTGGAGCACGAGCCTCGCGCGCTGGAACTTGATCTACAACCGCAGAACAAAGCCGACGAAGCGGCTTGAACCGCCCTTCCCCATTGACGTTTTGGCCAAGGCTTCATACGTACTCGGAATGGCTATTCGCGAAATAATTACCGTCCCAGACCCGCGTCTGAAGGAAGTCTCAAAGCCCGTCGAGGGCGGCGTGACAGATGAAATCCGCGCTCTCATGGATGACATGCTGGAGACAATGTATGATGCGCCGGGCATCGGTCTTGCGGCAATTCAAATTGGCGTCCCACTTCGTGTGATCGTAATGGATCTTGCCAAGGACGATGAGGAACCACAGCCAAGATATTTTGTGAACCCCGAAATTCTTCCGCTTACGGATGAAAAAGCGCCATATGAAGAAGGCTGCCTTTCTGTTCCGGACATATATGAAGAAGTCGAACGCCCAACCGAATGCCGCATTCGCTATCTGAATTATGATGGTGAAGAAGTTGAAGAAGTTGCAACCGAGCTGTACGCGGTTTGCATTCAGCATGAAATGGATCATCTCGAAGGCGTGGTTTTCATCGACTATCTCTCTCGACTGAAACGGCAACGCGCGATCGATAAAGTCAAAAAAGCGAAACGCCAGAAAAGTGCTGACGCCGCATGACGCCTTTGCGACTGGCCTTCATGGGCTCGCCGGATTTTGCTGTTCCCACATTCAAGACGCTGATTGATGCGGGCCATGATATTTTGTGCACTTACTCACAACCTCCAAAACGTGCCGGGCGCGGCAAGAAGCTTCGCCCCACCCCCGTTCACACTTTCGCAGAGAAGCTGAACATCCCTGTTCGCACGCCAAAGTCTCTGAAGTCGGACGAAGAAAAAGCGAACTTTGCTGCGCTGGATTTAGACGCCGCCATTGTGGTCGCGTACGGATTGATTCTGCCTCAGGCAGTTCTCGATGCACCGCGGCTGGGGTGCATTAATCTTCACGGCTCATTGCTGCCACGCTGGCGCGGCGCAGCACCGATCCAGCGCGCAATTATGGCAGGCGACACCGAGACCGGCGTGCAAGCCATGATGATGGAAGCCGGGCTCGACACTGGGCCCGTTCTGCTCACCGCAAAGACACCTATAACAGGCTCAGATACAGCGGGCAGCATACATGACCGGCTCGCGGCGCTCGGCGCAGAGCTGATGCCCCGCGCGCTAGCGGGTCTCGCCGATGGTTCACTTTCCGCAGAGCCCCAGAACGAAGACGGCATCACCTACGCAAACAAACTCGGCGCCGACGATCAGCGCATTAACTGGAGCGATGGTGCCCGAAGCATTGATTGTCAGATCCGCGGCCTCTCTCCGTTTCCCGGAGCATTTTGTTACTGGCAACCCAGCGAAACTGATGAGCCAATTCGTCTCAAAATACTCATGAGCGAACTGCTCCGCGGCACCCCTCAGGAAACCCCTGGCAAAGTGCTGGGGAATGATCTCCGCGTCGCTTGCGGGGCTGGCACTATTCGCATCCTGAAATTACAAAAACCCGGCGGCAAGCCCATGGAGGCCGAAGAGTTTCTGCGAGGCACGCCAATTCCTGAAGCCAGCGTTCTGACATGAAGCGCGTTCGACTTCTAATCGAGTATGATGGAAGTCCATTTTTTGGATGGCAGCGACAACCGGACGTGCCAACCGTTCAAGGCGATCTGGAAAAGGCCGCATACGAACTGAACCACCAGGAGACGACGGTGCAAGGGGCTGGTAGAACAGACGCCGGTGTACATGCACGCGGACAAGTCGCGCATTTTGATCTTCTCCGCGATATCCCAGAGCACAAAGTCGCCGACGCCCTTAACGCGCATCTTCGCCCCGCCCCCATTGCCATCCTTGCAGCAAAATTTGTTGAAGACGATTTTCATGCCCGCTTCCATGCAACAAGCCGGCGCTACAGATACATCATTGACAATCGCCGCGCCGATCTTGCGCTTGACCGAGGACGCAGCTGGCGGGTTGGCTCACCGCTTGATCTCACCGCCATGCAAGCAGGTGCCAAACACCTTATCGGCCGCCACGATTTTACAACTTTTCGGGACACGCTTTGCCAGGCGGATAGCCCGGTGCGCACGCTTGGTTCAATTGATATGTCCCGCGCAGGCGACCGAATAGAGTTGAAGTTCGGCGCGCGCTCATTCCTTCACAAACAGGTTCGTTCGATGACCGGTTCACTGGTGGAGGTCGGACGAGGAAAATACCCCCCCAGCTGGATTGCAGAGATACTGGAAGCAAGAGATCGCACAGCCTGCGGCCCAGTCGCGCCGCCAGTCGGGCTTTACCTCGAACATGTGCTTTATGAAAATGATCCGGCTGAGCAATATGCAAAGCCGGACCAGAATGAATTAGGCTAGATTTCTACCAGATCCCAATGCGCTCTTCTGGAGGGAGGTACATCGCATCGCCCGGCTCAACACCAAAGGCTTCGTACCAGGCATCTAGATTTCGCACGACGCCGTTTACACGGTAGCGCGGCGGAGAGTGTGGGCTACCCCCTACGATTTGCTGTCGCAGCGCCTCGTCGCGGTACATGTTCCGCCAAACTTGCGCCCAGGCCAAGAAGAAGCGCTGGTCACCGGTTAGCCCGTTCAGCACTGGGGCCTCTTCGCCGTTCAGCGATAGTTTGTATGCGGTGTAAGCCATGGATAGTCCGCCAAGATCACCGATATTTTCGCCAAGCGAATTGTTTCCGTCGACACATACTTCAGGCTCTTCTTCAAATGGGCAGAACTGATCGTACTGCGCTGCAAGCGCCGATGTTCGCGCTTTGAAGTTCGCCTTGTCATCTGCCGTCCACCAGTCACGCAGCAGACCGGTACCGTCAGATTTTGACCCTTGATCGTCAAACCCGTGTCCCATTTCGTGGCCGATAACACCGCCGATCGCACCGTAGTTCACAGCGGGATCAGCATCAGCATTAAAGAAAGGTGGCTGCAGGATTGCCGCTGGGAACACGATCTGATTTCGGTTTGGCGAGTAGTAAGCATTTACCTGCTGGGGCGTCATGAACCACTCTGTTCGATCGATCGGACCGCCAAGTTTTGAGAGCATGTCCTTATAGGCCCAGTCATTGATCGAAATACGATTTGCAAAAGCGCTTTCTTCGGTGATCGCCATACCTTCATAGGTTTCGAAATTCTCGGGATAGCCGATGAGCGGCTCGAACGCCGCAAGCTTCGCGCGCGCTTCGACTTTTGTGTCTTCTCCCATCCAATCGAGACCATCAAGGTTTTGTGCCATTGCAGTGCGAAGATTTCCGACCAGCTCGTCCATCGCAATTTTA
Organism: Hyphomonadaceae bacterium; assembly: GCA_965263325.1. GTDB lineage: Bacteria > Pseudomonadota > Alphaproteobacteria > Caulobacterales > Hyphomonadaceae > CBDHGY01. The sequence continues at coordinate 1,517,196 of CBDHGY010000002.1, forward strand.
TGCTCTGGTGGGAAATGCCGATCAACATAAACTTTTCCAACCGCTTCGCCCAGTGATCCATTTATGGATCCGACAGCCCGCTTCCAACGATCACGTTGCTCTTCCTGCCCTCGCAGCGTTTTGCCGTAAAACTCGAATGTCGCTTCATCGAAAGCTTTTGGTAAAACAGAAGAATGATCTGAAAGGAAGTGCGCTGTCAGGTAAGCTTTCCAGCTCTCAAGCGGCGCACCTTGCATGGTTTCAAACTGCCCAGCAATGCCTTTGCCGAAAGTCGCTTGGTCCTCTTCATTAATACCTTCAGCGGCGAACTCTTCTGCTGTTGGCAAAACCTGACGAACGACGAATTCGCTCTCGCCAGACAGCCCGTACCCGTCGAGCAATACGCCCACAGGAAAACCTGCACCCATTGATTTTAACTCGTCAACGCTGACAAGATTATATGTCAGATTGCGGTTACGACCGAGCGCCCGGTCCCAATGTGAACCTGCAAGTTCAGTTTCAATCGACATTACTAGGCCCGCGGCAGCAGCAGGGTCTTCATATCCGGCCTGCTCAAGGAGTGTGGTCAAGTAATCGACATAAGCTTCTCGAATTTCCGACGTCTTTTCATCGGTATCGAAATAGTAGTCCTTGTTCGGCAGCCCGAGCCCGCCAGTGTTCATATAAAAAACGTATCGATCCGTTTGCTTGGAATCGATATCGACCCAACCACCAATCGGGGACGCAAAGCCAGGCGCAGCAAACACTTCAGCAAGATCTTCGCGCGTCTCAATCGCTGCAATGCGGTCAAGAAATGGTTGCGCAGGTGTAAGCCCGGCCGCCTCGATCGCTTCTTCATCCATATAGGCGTTAAAGTACGCGGCGACTTTTCCTTCGACCGTATCGGTGCTTGGTTTTTCAGCGGCAAGGTCTTCGATGATAAAACGCACGCGCTGTTCGGACTTTTCAGCAAGCAAAGAGAAAGACCCATAACGTGTGCGATCAGCTGGCATTTCAAACGAGTCCAGCCACGCCCCATTTCCATATTGGTAGAAATTATCGCCTGGCTTGATGGACGTATCCATCGCCGTTTGGTCGATTCCAAAGTCGCCCCAATAGTCACGCGCAGTCGTTTCGACGACACGCGCCTCAGTTTTCGGCGTCTCTCCTTCGACAGTGACGACTTCAGCCGCGGCGTCTTCCGCATCATTGCTCGCCGAACAGGCAGCGATTACCGCCAATGCGGACGCGCCCAGGAATAGTCTTTTCAGCATAATCATGCCTCCCTATTTTCGCTCTCACCTCTAACAAGACGAGATTTCATTGCCCACCAATAAGCGATTTGTTGATGCCTGCCAACGCGCTACTCCGCCGGCGCGTTAACACCATCCCAATTGGCGCTGTCCGGCTTCGATGAACCACCCCCACCAAGCAATTCATTCGGAACTTCACCGGTATAAGTCTCACCGATGGATTGGCGCGGTTCGCCATTGTAAAGCCACTTGCAGAAACGACCGACTTCAACGCCGACCGCATACATCGCAGGCACAAGTAGCAAAGAAACGAACAGGGCAAATGCCACGGCGCAGCCCAGCGAGATTACCATTGGCTTCAGGAATTGCGCCTGCACGGAGCGTTCAGCGATAAGGGGCAGAACTCCAACGAAGGTCGTAACCGATGTGAGCAAGATCGGGCGGAAGCGAGAGACACCTGCATCAACAAGCGCTTGCACGGCCCCGGCCCCTTCGGACCGCCTTCGATTTACGAAGTCGACGAGCACCAAATTGTCATTGATCACAACGCCAGCTGCCGCAACGATCCCGAAGATCGAGAACATCGCCATATCGACCCCGAATATCCAATGACCAAATACTGCGCCGCAATAGGCGAACGGCAACGCAGTCATCAGCAGGAAGGGTTGAACGTAGGAGGAGAACGCGATGGCGAGAAGAATATACATCGCACCGACCGCCGCCCCGCCAAGAAGCAGAAGCTCAGCGAAGAACTCTTGTTGCGCTTCGAATCCGCCTGCACTCGCGCGCTCGACGTCCGGGAACTGGCGCTCGAAGTCATCCCAGAAACCTGTCTCTTCCATCGCCTTCATAATCTCGCCGCGCCCACCATCACCGCGAACTTCCGCTCTAACGGTGACGGAACGCATCCGGTTACGCCGCACGATACGATTGATGCCCGGGGCAAAATGGAATTCGGCTACCTGTTCGATTGGGATTTCCCGGCCATCAGGCGTCCGCACGCGCAGGTTCTCGATGCTGTCGAGGCTTTTCCGCGCTTCCTTAGGTAGGCGGACCATCACACGGACATCTTCACCATCTCGAGGCAATCTTTGAACTTCTTCACCGAAATATGCCTGTCGAAGCTGGCGTGATACATCCGAGAGGGTGACGCCGAGCGCCTCTGCGCCAGGCCGCATCGATATCTGAATTTCATCAGCCGCCGACGACAAATTATCGCCGATATCGTAGGCCGATCCATACGTTGCCAAATGCGCCTTCACAAAGGCGGCCGCCTCGCGAAGCCGATCCAAATCAGATTCGTGATTGAGCGCAAAGCGAATACCGCTCTCTTCATCGTTCAGAGTAAAGTCAAATGTAACCTCTTCGGCGTCCTGAATAGGACCCATAATTTCACGGAACCGCGCAGAAACATCTCTTGTCTTAATCGTTTCAGGACGGCTTTCTGGAGCCACCATTCCAACCCACGCCTGAATACGAGCATCTGTCGCAACGATAGACGATCCATCGATCAGTCCATCTTCCAATTCTGGATACCTGTCCTTCATCTCTTCGGTCAGCAACCCGACGCTATCTTCCAGACGATCGCGTATTTGCATAGTACGGCTAAACGGTGTTCCGTCCGGCAGATCAATTGTGACCTGGATCAGATCACCCTCAATTTCGGGCATGAATTTGAACGGAACAATTCCGAGACCCGCGACCTGAGTCGCTAGGAAAAAGAACGAAAAGAAGAACGCGACTGTCGCGTAACGGAACCTGATCGCGAGTTCGAGAAACGGCTTGTAAATATTGTTTGCAAACCAAACCAGACTGTCGGCAATCCGTCGCTGGAACCTTCCCAATATGCTGAGTTTCTGATTTTGCTGATGTTTCAGATGCTTCAAGTGCGCCGGCAAAATCAGCATACACTCAATGATCGAGAAGATCAGCGCGGCAACAACCACCAGAGAGATCTGCTGTGTGAATGAACGTGTCGGGCCTGTAATGAACAACCAGGGTGCGAATGCGATAATCGTAGTCAGAACGCCAAAGATAACAGGCTTCATAACCAGATGAGTGCCGACTATTGCAGCGTCCACGCCCTCGCGCCGGCCGCTCTCCACTTCCTTGTGAATATTCTCGCCGACGATAATCGCATCATCGACCACAACGCCGATTACGAGCAAAACAGCAAAGGTCGACAGGACGTTCCACGACACACCGAGATACGGCAGAAGCATGATCCCGCCCGCAAAGGCGGTGATAATCCCAATGGTCACCCAAAGCGCAACGACCGGATGCAAGAACAGGATCAGCACGAGTAGCACGAGCGCCGCGCCAAGCATGGCTGAACTCGCGATAAGGTTCATCCGAGCTTTGAAGGTGACGGAGTCATCCCAGAGCATATCGATTTTCAGAGCCTCAGGCAGAATACCGTTATCCGGATTGTTTGCCTTTTCGATATAAGCCTTGATCGCATCTGTGTACTGAACGATCTGCATCTTGTCCGGTGATGGAACCATGACAAATGCCGAGCGATCTTTATCGAAGGTGGCGTGTAGGTTCGCATCAATCGAGCCATCAATTACCTCCGCAACGTCCCCGACGCGAATGATCCCCTGATCCGTTGACTGGCGAATAATGATATTCTCAAATTGCGCCTCAGTGTCTGCGAGATTCCGAGAGGTGATTGAGACGTCACCTGTCGCCGATTCAATCCGCCCCCCAGATGAGTTTATGGATGACACCCGAATGGCGTTGGCGACATCAGAGAATGACAAACCATAACGGCGCAGAGCATCTTCGGAGACCTCTACTGAAACCTCCTCATCGAGCACAGCATTCACGACCGCAAGCTGGCCGCCCGTGATCGCTGCCACATCATCTCTGACGCGTTTTGCCAGTCGTTTCATCGTGCGCGCATCGGTGTCGCCGTGCAGCACCATACCCATATACCAGTTGCGCTGCTCCCACCTTGTTACCTGCGGGCGGAAGGCCGCTTGGGGCAAGTTATTGATTTGATCGACGCGCAGTTTGATTTCGTCGAGAAACTCGATCATGTCGATGTCATCGCGGCCGCGAATATTGACGACACCAAACCCTTCGTTGGCGATCGACGTAATCCGGTCCAGACCATCAATATCTGCTACAACCGCCTCAATTCGCGTAATAATTTGTTCTTCGACATCCTGCGGGGAAGCACCCTGCCACGTCACCGAAACCGATGCACCCGCAACCGGCACAACGGGGAACATTTTTTGTTCCATCCGATTGTAGCTAACGATACCGCCAATAAAAGCGACGATCATCAAGAGATTTGCAGCAACCGAGTTGCGGGCAAACCAGGAAACTAAACCCTTCATTGTGTGCCACCTTCGCTGTCTGATTCACCTTTGGCGACAATCGCTGCATCATCATTTATCCGCCTCGTCGTCATCCTTGGATGACTCGCGCGGCGGTGGAGCAATGAGTTCACCGTCTGGGGTTCTTTCATAAACTTCCAAATTCATACCTTCGAACGCGGCCTGGATGGGCGAAACGATCACGAGCTCGCCAGATTCCAATCCATTCGAAACATAGACGCCGCTCGGATCCGAATACACAACTTCAACGGGCCTGATTTCCAATGTGTGCTCTGCTGGCAATCCAACAAAGACGCGGTCGTCGCTTCGAAGGGCCGCTCTCGGAGCCTTGATGAGGCCCGGCAAATTATCACCCTTGATACTTGCTTCCACAAACAGACCCGGAGCCATCGGCGCGCCATTATCAGCGCCGACGCCATAAGGATCTCGCAGCTCGCCAATCGCGCTGATGAGACGCGTCTGCGAATTTACAGTCGCGCCCGTCCGAGTGATACGACCCGTCCAGTTGCGCTCTTGCCCGCCCACATTCCCGGTGAACACAACTTCGGGGCCAGGGTTTTGCCGCGTTTCGTTAAACGCAAGCGGCAGACCTAAACGGCCCAGCTCTTCATCTGTAATGGGAAGCGAGACTTCTACAACATCGGTGTCAAAAATATTCCCGAGTGACTGACCAGGTGAAACGAATTGGCCAACATCACCCGACTGACTGAGCACGCGCCCAGCAAAAGGGGAATAAACCGCTGTTCGTTTTAGAGCGAGCTCTGCATCTTTCAGCTGCGCTTTTGCAGCCTCAAGAGACGCGCGCGCCTCTGCAAGTTGCGGCTCCCGGCGCGCCAGCGGAGTGGCGTTTTCAAGCCCAAGTTCTTCGAGATCCTGCAGAGCGATTTCCGCTTCAGCCTGCTCGCGAAGAAGACGTTGCTCGGCACTTGCGACACTCGACTGTGCACGCACAACGGCAAGCTCGTAATCGGCCGCCTCTAGCTGAATCAGGACTTGGCCTTTTCGAACAGCGCCGCCTTCAATGAAGTTCGGCGCAACATAGGACACGCGGCCAGAAATTTGCGGCGCAACAACAATCTGGCGGCGAGGACGAACCTCCCCCTGTACCTTCACAGTTATTTGCAAATCAGATGTCCAGGCGCGTTCAGCAAAAACGGTTAATCCCTTTGGATCGTCTTCTGCTTTCTCTGGCTTCGGAGCGATGCTTTGCAAGTAAGCGAGGACGCCAAATATCGCGACGACCACGATGATAACTGGAGCGAGGAATGGGAGGGCTTTTTTGATCATTGGTCTTGGCTTTCGTCGACAAATTCGACATCAATAATATCTGGCTCAGATAATCCCCCACCGAGGGCTTGGTGGTATCTGACCCGGTTAATCGCACGCTCAGCACGCGCAGAAATCAAATTGCTCTCTGCTGTTAGTCTACGCGTCTGCGCATCAATCAGATTGAAAATCGAAACCAATCCATTGGAATACTGGCGCTCTGCTAGATCTTCCGCGTAACGCGCTTCTTCCAGAGCGCGCTGTTGAGCTTCTTCCTGTTGAGACAAAAGAAAATCAGCCGCAATGGCATCCTCTACTTCTCGCCAGGAGGTAAGAACGGTGTCGGCATAACGCGCCACCGCAGCTTCGGCTCGCGCAATCGCCGCATCTCTCTCAGCTTTCAGCGTTCCACCGTCAAACAAAGGCTGCGCGAGCGACCCTATAATTCGCGCCGATAAACGCTCAGGATCAAACACATCCTCGAAATTTATTTCTGTGTTGCTGGCTGAGCCTGTAATGCGAAAGCTCGGCAATAGCGCGAGCCGCGCCTGCTCAGCGCGCAAGCCAGCAGCATTGATCCGGGCTTCTGCTGCGGCCACATCGGGTCTACGCGACAGCAACATAACGGGGTTGCCTTGAGCTTTTAAAGGCTCAAGAACAGGCAATGTCGCGGTGGCATCAATTTCGGCATTTGGATAGCGCCCGAGCAAAATCTCTAACGCTCTTGCCGCATTACCAGATTGCTGGCGGCGCGCCGCGATGCTGGCTTCGGCCCCCGCAACTGCACTGCGCGCGAGACGGACATCCAGCGCCGTTGAAAGGCCGCGCTCGAACCGACGTTCTGTAAGGCGCTGTGTGCGTTCCCTTGCGGTGAACGTTTCGACCGCGACGCGCTCCTGCGCGAGCGACTGATTCAGATTGATCCAGGAAGTGGCGGTCTGCGCAGCAATCGATAAGCGTGCAGCCTCAAGGTCAGCTTCGCTTGCCACAAGATCTTGCTCTGCAGCGCTAACGCCCGATTCCAGGCGCCCCCAGAGATCAACCTCCCAACTTGCATCGAGCCCAAGACCAAAGGTTGAGTCCGTTATGCGATCTCGGTTGCCTTGGATTTCTACACTGTTACTCGTCCCACCTGCTGACGCCGAGCCGGTGAGTTGCGGCCCGCGGCGCGCATCCGTTGACCGCAGCGCAGCGCGAGATGCCCGGACTGTGGCCGCGCTTGCTTTGAGATTTGGATTCGCCTGAAGCGCTTCAGCGACCAGCGCTTCCATCGTTGTATCGTCAAACTGAGCAAGCCAATTTCCGTCTGGCGCTTCGCCAGCAACGCCAGCGGCGGCCCATGCTTCAGGGGCATCCGGCGAAAGCGGGAAAAACTCCAACTTGTCCCCGGCGAGCCTCGAAGTTGTGGACGCACACCCTGTCAGCACCAACGCTGAAATGCAGATATAGCTGAGACGCATACACCGCGCTCCCAATTCATTTCGCCATAAAGTGACGGATACGCAGCACCTCGCCGACTGTCAACAAATAATTATTGATAATCAATAATTATATTTACCGAGAGCTCCGTTGCTTGTTTTCACAAAATGCAACCCTACCGATATTACCTTCTGTATGAGCAAGCAATGAACAATTTTATGACCGGGAGTGTTCTTAGAATAAATGAACAAAAAAAGGGATGAGCCCAAGAACTCATCCCCTTATTTGGGCATTATTCCGAAACGAATGCCTTATCCGGCAATCTTGCGCACGTAGCTATACTCGCTCTTGCGCCGCTCGCGTTTCTTTGGCGGCTGGAATGCAACCGCGGCGTGTTCAGCGCAGTATGGGCCTTCTGTCGCCTTCCGCCCGCAGAAAGCAAAATTTGGATCCGCCGGATCTCCGATCGGCCACTTACACATGCTGTCACGAATGGTCAGAATGGTGGCGGCATTGCCATCTTCCTGCTCTAACGGCGGCAAAGCTGCGAGCATGGCATTCTTCTCTGACGGACGAAGCTGGTCGGCTTTTGCAGATGCCGGAACCTTTACCGTTCCATCTGGTAATACCTTCGGCTTAGGACGCGCCAAACGCGGCGGGCGCTTCACTGGACGCGACGGCGTTGCACGCCCTGAAAGACCAAGACGGTGCACTTTGCCGATAACAGCATTGCGCGTGACACCGCCGAGCTGTTTTGCGATCTGGCTGGCACTGTGGCCCTCTGCCCAGAGTTTTTTGAGAACTTCTACTCGGTCTTCTGTCCAAGCCATGTTTTATAACTCCCCTCGCCTGTAACGCGAAATCAATATGTTGTTTTGGGCAGCCAATCCTGCCCCCTCAGCACTCAACATGTCGTATCACAGGCAAAATGGGACACAATATGCTGTGGGGAAAATCCACAAGTGATTCTACATATGGTGTGTCGCATAATCAGTATTCTACCGTTCATGGTGTCTATAATCGCCTGATATGGGCAGAAATCAGGCAAAAGGTTAACGCCGCTTTAAGATTGGTTAAGAATTCTTACTCGCCAGCGCTTCCGACGCCCCGTATATGGGCCGACATGTCAGAGCAATCCTCGATCCCAAAAATCTCAGAACCGCGTCAATACGGAGCCATTAATGGTCTTGGCCTCTGGACTTTGTACAAGCGTGAAGTCGGCCGGTTCATGAATGTTTGGCGTCAAACCCTGATCGCGCCGCTCGTCACAACACTCCTTTATATCATCGTCTTTCAGCTCGCACGCGGTGCAGGTGATGGGACCATCCGTGAGGGTGATTTTGCAGGTATCGCCTTCAACGATTTCCTCGCGCCAGGACTTTTGGTCATGGCGATCCTCACCAATGCGTTTGCGAACACATCGTCATCATTGGTCATTTCCAAAGTTCAGGGAACGCACGTGGATTATATGATGCCGCCGCTGAGCCCGCTGGAGCTAACCATTGGATTTGTTACCGGCGCGGCGACCCGAGGCATAGCAGTGGCACTTGCGGCGGGAACCGTTATTCATTTGTCGGGGTTAGCGAGCCTACCCATAAAAAATCTCTGGGCAGTAATCTGGTTCGGGACGTGCGCGGCGGTGATGCTTGGCGCGATCGGCGCAATGACCGGCATCTGGGCAGACAAGTTTGATAATAACGCCACAATCACGAATTTCGTCATCGTGCCTCTAACGTTTCTGTCGGGCACTTTTTATGACATCAATCGATTACCGGATGTACTTAAGAACATCGCGTTCTTTGACCCGTTCTTCTACCTCATCGACGGCTTCCGATACGGCTTCCTCGACAAAGCAAATTCGGACATCGCTATCGGTGCAGGTGTGAGCGGTGCTCTTGCCTTCCTATGCTGTGTGGGCGTGTGGATGATGTTCAAGACGGGCTACAAACTTAAAGCTTAAGCAAAGCTCAGTCATCGCATAATCTACACTCAAGAATGTTCACGGAACCGTGCATTGTTAGGCACAGCTTGTTTCTTATCTGACCAGTGCAGCAAGAAAAAGGAATTACCGCCATGACAAATTTCACTCAGCACGCTGCCGAAACAGCACCAGCGGAAAGCGCTGAACTTTTAACCAATGCGCAGAAAACGATGGGCTTTGTTCCCAATCTGTATTCCGTTCTCGCAGAAAGACCGTCTGCCCTGAAAGCCTACAAGGCTATTGGAGATCTGTTTGGCGCGACCAATTTGACGAAAGTCGAACAGAATGTTGTTTGGCTTACCATCAACTTCGAGAACAACTGTCATTACTGTGTACCCGCACACACGATGATTGCGAAAAACGCCGGGGTCTCAGATGCAGACATCGAAGCGCTGCGTGAAGGAAAGCCACTCGCTGATCCTAAACTGGAAGCGCTTCGCAGCTTTACAGCAAAAATGACCCGGCAGCGCGGAGACTTGTCCGACTCAGATACGCAAACCTTTCTCGCAGCAGGTTATACCACTGAGCACATTCTGGCGATCATTGTTGGCCAGGCACACAAAGTGATTTCCAACTATTCGAACCATTTTGCAAATACGCCTGTGGACACAGCGTTTCAGCAATTTGCTTGGACACATCCAGAAAAGCGCTCTGAGCCTGTCGCTTAAACCGCTTCACTAGAACATCAGGTCGCGGGCTAGCTTGTCAGGTCCGCGATCTGTCTTGCCCGCGATCTATTTCTCAACTGGGATCATCACTTCATTGCGTCGCAGTGGTCCGGGCACCATGGGCGCATTGTAGCCCGCATATCGAGATTGGCCGATAACGGAATAGCCGTTCTCGGTAATCCAACCAACAAGCAAGGCTTCTTTATCCTGAAAATCAGTTTCGGTCGCGCGGCCTGAGAACCGTACGGTCGCCATAAGCTGACCTGGCTCCTCGCGAAGAGTCACGTCCTTGTTGTTAGGCACTGGCAACGTCTCCATTGTCCATTGGCTCGGCATAGCAAATGCAACTGTCCACGTATCATTTGGGTTGGCAATGCGCGTAACCGGTGCTGTCATATCGATCTTTTGAGATTTTTGCCGGGTGACCGGTGCTGTCATCTCAATGGACGCTTGTGATGTGTTGTCGCCGAAAATATATCCCGCCAAAGGGCGGAACCCTGAATTTCCAGCTCGCCGCATGTCGCCCGTCACCTCAACTTCAGCAACGATCATGTTTTCATATTGGCGGATTTCAAACTTGCCATCGTCAAGCAAGACATCATGTGGTGGTTCTTCCGTCGCATTGGCAGTTATTGGCATGGCAATAAGTCCGACTAACATTACTAGCAGGCGCATTCTGGTCTCCTGTGTTCCCCCATGGTTACGCGAAACAAACACAAGCGGTTCACAAATGCTTGCACCAACGTCTCCATTTGCTTAGCCGTTACAACTATGCCGATCACTTTAACCACTGACGAATTCAAGGAGCGCTATCCTGAGATCGTGGCTGCAATAGAGCCGAGAACACTATCGAGGCATATCCTTGTTTATGAGCAGCCCGCCGAATTTGACGGTGATTATTCCATAGACCCAACGCGCGGCGATCCGAGCACGCCATGGTGTCATGTTTTTCTCTCCGATCTCACCATACATGGCAGCCTGCTGAATCTAGACGGCGACGGTGGCAAGACACTCATCGTGCAAGGCACAACCATTGCCGACAACATTATTGCGGGCGGCAGCTTTATCTATCTGAATAAGGCCACCGTGCGCGGCATCGTGTTGGGGCACTACAATGACGGAATGATACAGATCAAACAACTGAACGGCGAGCTCACTGTCAGCAGCGATCACCATATGAATATTTGGTTCAAGAATCGAAAAAAAGCCATCTCGATGAGTGACTTTCCAAACAGCGGGTTTGGCTTATCGGTCGATGGTATCCGGCCTGATCTCGACTGGTCCGATCAAAAAGACTTAGAAGCGCGAACATTCTTTGAGTACTTCAAAGATCGGCAATGGCTGGATTTGTGGACCGACAGCAAAGATCCCGATGAGATCGACGAAGCTGTCGCGAATTTGGAATTCAGCATGATGTGGCTCGAATGGGTGACACACATTCTCGACAAAGGTCGCGAGGAGGCTGTTGAAGCGTTCCAGCAATTCATCGCCCATTTCCGGGACGCTTATAAAGATGTGCCGCACAAACCAGATCGCAGTTAAACCAAAAGACCGGTTATATGTGTTGACATAATAGGCGGCGCTGGCAAACGTCGGCCTTTGTTTCACGTGTTGAGGAGAGGCTGTTTCATGAGCGACCCACGGCAAAATATAATGCCTGTTTACCGCCCGCCGGAGGAAGTTTTCGTGCGCGGTGAAGGCGTCCGCATGATGACTGAAAGCGGCGAACCCTATTTGGACTTTGTCGCCGGCATTGCTGTGACCGCGCTTGGTCACGCACATCCTGCACTTGTGAGTGTATTGCAAGATCAGGCAAGCAAACTATGGCACACATCCAACATGTTTCGCGTGCCTGCCGCCGAAGAACTCGCGCGAAAGATGTGCGATCGAACGTTTGCGGACCGGGTATTCTTCACCAATTCCGGGACCGAGGCGGTTGAATGTGCGATTAAATCCGCGCGAAAATATCACTATAAAAACGGTCAGGAAGAACGCATTGAAATCATAACCTTTACTGGCGCGTTTCACGGTCGCTCACTTGGCGCGATCAATGCGGGCGGCAATCCGAAATATCTCGAAGGCTTCGGCCCTGCCCTGCCAGGCTTTAAACAAATCGAATGGGGCGACCATGACGCGCTGAAAGAAGCCGTTACGGACAAAACCTGCGCGGTCTTCGTGGAACCCGTACAAGGCGAAGGCGGCGTGCGCGCAATGCCTGAAAACTGCCTGACCGAACTGCGCAAGCTGTGCGATGAAACCGGTACATTGCTGATCTTTGATGAGGTGCAATGCGGTATGGGACGAACTGGGAAACTCTTCGCACATGAATGGGCAGAGAATGCTGCCCCGGACATCATGTGCGTCGCAAAAGGTGTTGGCGCAGGTTTCCCGTTTGGCGCATGCCTGGTCACAGAACCGGTCGGCATTCACATGCAGCCCGGCTCGCATGGCTCAACATATGGCGGCAATCCACTCGCCATGGCGGTTGGCAACGCAGTCTGGGATATCATCTCTGACGAAGAATTTTTGGCTGAAGTTCGCCGCGTATCGGGAACCGTAACCCAGGGTTTGAAATCACTTGCGGACTCACATCCCGATAAAGTCGAGGCAGTAACGGGCAAGGGCCTCCTCGTCGGATTGCAGATGAAAGCGATGCCAAAATCCTTGCAGGGGCTTTGCCGTGAAAAGAAGCTGCTTGTCGGCGTTGCTGGCAATAATGTGCTTCGACTTGCACCGCCGCTGATAATTTCAGACGAAGACGTGCGCGAAGCGGTAACAATTATGGATCAGTCTATTGGCGAGTGGGACATGGACGCCGCCTGATGTGGCTCGTCCACCGTATTTTGAATCTCAGCTGCCTGTTTAGCTTCAGGCTGTACACGCTTTTGAACATCCTCATTAGAGGTTTGAAGCGGGAGACGCACATTTATGCTGTCAGCCATGGCAGAAACATGAAGCTTGATGTGTATCGACCAAAGCAAACACGCGAACTTGCACCTGTTATCTTATTTGTACACGGCGGCGGCTGGGCAATTGGCACGCGCAGAATTATTGAACCCGCTTTTGTCCGCCAAATTCAAAGAGGATACGGCTTAGTCAGCATAACGTATTCGCTGAGCGACAAGGCGAGCTGGCCGGCACAAATGTATGAGGTCAAAGCTGCGATCCGGTGGTTACGCGCCAATGCAGTAAAACTCGGTTTTGACCCAGATAGGATCATTGCTGCGGGCGGGTCAGCAGGAGCTCATTTGGCCTGCGTCGCCGCGCTCTCCGGCCCAGGCAAACTTGAAGGCGAGCTTGGTGACATGGGCGTCAGCAGTGACGTCAAAGCCGTTGTTGCACTTTATCCGCCAACCGATCTTTCCGGGATACATAAAAAAGGTTGGCTTGGAAAACGAAGCGTCGAGGCCCTTCTCGGTGGTCCCCCAAAGCTCAAGCATAAGGCTCTAGTCGAAGCGACGCCTGCAACTTACATTCGCGCTGATAGTCCACCGATCCGTGTACTGCACGGGACAATCGATCACGTTGTGCCCTACAGCCATGCCCCTGCACTCGTGGACGCCATTCGCACCGCTGGCGGTCCTGCTGAGCTTATCACACTAGAAGGTGTTGCACATGCAGATTGGCGTTTCAATTCAGGTAAACCCCTTGCAGCGATCGAGGCGTTTCTTGATCAGGTAAGCGCGAAATAGATGCACGCCCCTGCCGTTCCTAAAAGGCAAAGCAGCGAGCCTAAAGTTCCTAAAAAGCGCCCCAGAGAAAAACCTCCTTTGCTACCGAGGCCAATAGCGTGAAGAATTCGCGCCGCCGTAAATGTTCCGCCGAGTACATGCAGCAACAGGTTTGGTGCTGAAAGAGATGCCAATGCCAGCAGCCCAATTAAGGTGATGGGAACGTCTTCAACGGCGTTTCCTTGCACCCGCATTGCCCGCACCATGCGATCATCATCGCCAGCACCATAATCAACTTTGGTTGCGACCCGCACGCGCCCACAGTTCATTTTCAAGAATGCCATCAGCAAGACGTTTAAACCAACATATAATGTGACGATCTCAAATGGTTGCATGAAATTTTCCTCCTTCTTTCTTTTGGTCATGGAAACTGCGACCGCATACGAGGTCAATTGAAATCTGTCTTCGGCTAGAAATTGATATCCAATCCCAGTAAGGAAACGCTTTGGTTTTTCGCGGGGCGGCCCATGGCTATCAGACACTTTCTTGATCTCTGGCAAGTTGAAGCATCAGATTTGCTCGCCATTCTTGATGAAGCCCACCGCACCAAGAAAGCCCGTGCTGGCTGGCCAAAGGGCAAGGCCGATGATGGCGCACCTCTAGACGGCCGGACGCTTGCGATGATTTTTGAGAAATCGTCAACGCGCACACGCTTCAGTTTCGATATGGCCATGCGCCAACTTGGCGGCAGTTCTATTACAGCGACGTCCAATGATATGCAGCTCGGCCGCGGAGAAACGATAGAAGACACTGCCCGCGTGCTCAGCCGATATGTCGACGGCGTTATGATCCGCGCAAATAATCACAATGACGTTCTCGCATTTGCAGAAGCCGCAAGCGTGCCGGTTATAAACGGTCTGACAGACCGCTCGCATCCATGCCAGATCATGGCTGATCTCCAAACTTTGGAAGAGCACGGTGTTACGCTCAACGGCGCACGCCTTGCCTGGGTCGGTGATGGAAACAATGTCTGCGCCAGCCTGATGCATGCCGCACCAAAATTTGGGTTCTCCCTGGCAGTCGGAACACCCAAGGCATACGCCCCGCCGCAACGCGATCTGGAAATTGCCCGCGAGTTGCAGGGCCGGATCGATATGTTTGATACAGCGCAGGCAGCCGTAAAAGGCGCAGATGTCATCATCGCAGACACCTTCGTATCGATGGGAGACAAGGATGCGGATACGCGTCTTGCCGACTTAGCGCCCTTTGCGGTGACGGACGAACTTATGGGCGCGGCGAATGCTGGCGCAAAATTCCTGCATTGCCTGCCAGCGCACCGGGGAGAAGAAGTCACCGCCAGCGTAATTGATGGACCAGCGTCACTGGTATTTGATGAGGCCGAAAATCGCTTGCACGCCCAAAAGGCGATCCTGAAATGGTGTTTCGATGCTTTGCGCTAGGAATTCCGACTAGCGGCGCTTGAAGATCGATTTGAACCCGGATGCGAGGGAATTCAGATCTTTGCAAAGCGTATCGAACATTTCTTCAATAAAATCATCCGGCTCGGAATTTGGGGTAGAGGCTCTTGCAGATGGCTTTGCGTAAGCGGGTGAAGGTCGTGTATTTCTCTGACCCGTTGGTCGTTTAGCCGGTTTGCCCCGGCGAAGTTCTACAATTTGGTTGTAGGCTTCCTGAATTTCCAAAAAACGGCGAACGTTATCAGGCGTTGAGCCGCAAACATCTGGATGCGCCGTGCGAACGAGCTTCCTGTAAACAGATCGGAGTTCCTCATCGGAGCATGAGGGGCTCGCACCCAATATCTTGTATAAACGTTCGGACATCAGGACGTTATATGCTGTTCGATACATTTACAAAACTCTAATTAACAGCGAACGCTGCGATTAATTATCGCATTGCATACCGAGTGCCAAAACTCAATCAGTATCGGCTTTTTTCGTAGATTACATCCACAATAGTTTTTGCTTCGTCGGGCGTTATTTCCATAACTTCCAACAATCTATCGAGGAAATCTCGTTCCTTATCATCCATATGTCCATCAGCAAAAACGATGTCGACGCAATGCGCAAACATGGCTTTGTGACTATCCCTCGGCATCGCGCGGACTGCTTCGCCGAGATAGTCTGTTCGGCTTTTCATGCGATCTTCGACCGATATATTGATCGCCGTCAGAGCTTCTGGAGAATTTATGTACTCCTTCATCGTTTTGCTGCGGCGCACCAAAGCCTGAATGTACTCTTTTTCCTGCCAAACGACTTCATTGTCGGCGTTCATTGCGGCCAGTAATATTGCAAGGAAGGCTTCCTGCACCGACCAATCATTGGGCGTCTGGTCACCGACGCCACCGAAAACATCAACTTCCTTTTCCTCAACCTCTTTGAGTTTGCCGAGGAACAGTCCTTCCATCACGGGTGGCGGTTTATCTGTCATGGGAAATCTCCAGAAATTCGAATTACTTGCAATTCTTGTTTGGGTCAGGATCGAATGGATTTGATCTCGTGCAAGGCACTTTCACGCGCGTGCTTTGATTTAGCGCTTGCGTCACTTTTTTAGCGATCTCTTCTTCGTTGACTTCGCGAGCAAGAAGCTCGGCTGTCAGTTTTTGAGCAACAATACTGCGCCAACTGTCTGACGTGACTTCATCCTTATCGAAATCCCAAGGTTCAATCGGCTTCCTAGGCTCTAGGAAGGCTTCTTGCGCTTGAGTCTGCGCGAGTTCTCGATAATTCTCTATCCGCTCTTCAACTTGGCTGATCTTTCGCATGGTATTCGCGATATCGCGGTACGTTTGAAAGTGTGCATTTTGCTGTTCGAGCTTATCGATCTCCGCTTTGGCGTCTTCCAAATCCTCGCTCACTTGGGCAAACTTCTTTTCCAACTCAACGTACGGCTCCTGGGCATCTTCTTTTGCCTGCTCCGAAAGAGTTTCCGAGTGCCACGCCATTAGGATTGACCCCACCAATCCTGAAACTGCGAAGGCACCGAGAACGACTGATAGGAGCCCATATCTCGCGGTACGGCCCTTTGCTTTCTTGACTTCGGCCTTTAGCTCTGCGAGCTCGCCTTGTGTTGTTGCCTGCGCCGGAAATATCAGCGATGTACTTGTAGGCTTTCCGTCTCTATCACTCATTGCCTTACCTCAAATCCTTACCATCACAATCATTCAAACCAAGTAGCTCGAAAAGCATCTTAGCTTCCAATGCGTCTTGAGTTGGTGCTTCTCCCGTTCCGCCGAGATCTATACCGCAGTTCAAAGAAAGAACGCGGCCGAGCTCCACCACCTGCCGGCTGTCGTAGGCAATACCATCAGCACCTACGAAACTACCCGACACAGCGATTTGTTCGAATGCCTCTTCCGCCTCTCTGAAATGCGAATTCGTCTGCGAGCCTCCCTTACGAGCGATTTGCGCTTTGCGATACTTGGTCATTGCTTTGAGAATGGCACCCTCACCAACCGATTGAACTCGATTGCAAGCTCTGTCGCCGCCAAACTCTTTGCGTTGATACTGCAGGTGCGCTTTGCAAGCCTGATTCAAGTAAGAGACTTTGGAAGGATCGAATTCCACTGCGCGTTCGGCTGTCCGAACTGCTTCACCGGTTTGAACTGGATTTGTTGAATCAATCGCGCGCATTTCAATAACGCTAAGCAGATAATTCGCTTCAGCCGCTACTTCCGGGTATTTATTTCCCGGGCTGGCGAGACGATTGGCTTCAGCAAAAAGTGATTTCACCTCGCTGGTCGTACTTGAATTAGATGTCCTGATTAGGAACTTGCCGAGCTCCAGGTGCGGGTGCGGAAACTCACCGAAGCGGTTTTTCGCTTGACGCAGATCAGACACATTCGGGCTGCGCTTGATCGATGTGAGCAGTTCAAGCATATCCTGCTCACGTTGAGCCGTGCTTGTCGTCGTAGCTGTAACATTCCCGACTTCGCCAAACAGCTTTGCGACCGTCAAATTGCCCGGATTGCTTAGACCTGCGGTATTTAAGAGCTTTGCAAAGGTCGTGACCGAGGTAGACTTCATTCCACGCGCTGAATTGTTTCGGTTCGCACGTGCGGACAAATATGAGTCCAACGCTGCTTGTTGCAGCCCGGCACTGACACCATCCGGCTTGCAGGTTGAACTTGGACTGTCATGCAGGAAGGCGAGCGCATCCGCTCGCCATTCATAAGCATGGGCCTTTTCGAAATCTTCGAGTCCATCAATACGCACGCTATCCAAATATGCATTCGCCGCTTGGCACAAATCTTCCGATTTCTGCAGCGTGTCGGTCGTGTTTCGGTTCGCATCGTACGAGAGGGCATCCGCGTACTTCAGACTGAGGCCTGCATACTGCCCTCTTAGATTGGGATCGCCGTATGCCACTTCCCGCGCTTCCGAGAGAAACGTCGCTTCGCATCTCGACACAGTGGACGTCATCATTGTGCTGCAATGTTCTAATGCAATATCGACGATCGCCGCTCTAGCTTTGGACGCTTTAACGCTATCGCTTATGCCCAGCTGTTTAAGCTCGTTTATCGCCGTTTCAACGCCTGCACTCGAATTGCGTTTTACTGCAAATGCACTTTTTGCCTTTGCCCATTTGATTACGAGGCCCGCTGATGGATCTGAAACTTTCCCATAGGCTTTGATGCCTTTTTCGAGGCAAGGCTCTTCGCCCCCGCAATTTGTAACGCCATCAATAAGCAGCCCCGCGCTCAACAATGCATCAGCACGTATGACTTTGCGATCTGAGCTGAACTTCTTCTCCAACTCGGCATCACCAAGGGAGCTGTCCGCCGCGTTAACCTCGGACGCATCGAGCAAACGCAAGACCTTTCCGAGCGTTACCTTTTTTGATTCTACGGTCGATGTTTCTGCCACATCAGCGTAAAGCCGAGCGGCATTCATCGCCGCGATGCTAGCCATTTTCCTGCTATCGAGCTCTCGAGACGCCCGTTCACACGTCTCTGCTGTGTCTTCTACGCTAGTACTGGTTGGAATCGCGAATGCTTGCATATCACCGCAATCAGTTTGCGTAGCAGGCACAGTTCCGATCAACACAGGTGGCTTGTCCGGTTCCGTTTGGCAGGCACCCACACCGAGTATCATTGACGCTGCAAGCGTATATTTTAGTCCACGAATGGTAGGTTGCATCCCTTTTTGTCCCCTAGAAAATCGTTATGAAAACGCGCTCTCCAGAGACGAGTTAACTACATCAATAAATAACGTGCAACACGAAAATCTTATCGATTTTGCTTTTGTCTTCACAATGTGTCTGTGAGTGCTATAAATAAAAACAGGAACATAAGAGGGGACTTCTAGTGTTCGGCGTACAGGGGGACTACGAGTCCTATTTGATCGAACTAAAGCGGGCGCGTCGCAGATCAGTTGTTTATTTGGTCATTGCGCTCGCGGTAACCCTTACCTTGGGCAGTATGTCGCTCGTGCTTATGCTCAGAAACCCCGGCATTGGATCAATGCCGACGCTCCAATTCGTCAACTTTGAGACCATCCTGAACCTTGCGCATTTTTCATTGAATATCGCCGTCGCAAGTATGATGCGATATTGGTATTTGCGCCAAGACAAGCTCACAACACTGCTGACCCAGGCAATGGTTATTGAGCAGAAGCACGATATGGCCATTCGAGTGCTTCTTAAGCAACGCCGAAGCCGATAGTTTGGGGGATAAGATGACGGGACCACAAAAAACTCTGACTGACATCTGGAACGAAGTTCAAAAAGAACAGCGCCAGTTCAACAAAATCGTTCGGTATATGATGACGGCTCTGATTGTGACCGCGTTGGTCGTCGGCGCGGGTGTGTTGATGTCATGGTTCAAACTCAACAACCTGTCGAGCACATATCAGCAAAGCATTGCCGAGGCTGAAGCCCAAGTTGCCATCAGTCGATCAACCTCAATTTCCAATCGACAAACAATCAATGCCCAATTGCTCGCCTTGCGGAAGGACTTGAATGAACAGCGCGATCTGGAGAATTTGCCGAGAAGCATAGACCGGGTTCTTGATGCGCGAAAAAGTGGTGCCGACCTTCCCTCATTTATAGACCTAAGAAACAAAGCCATCCAAACAGCGGAAAATAGCGCTCTTGGAAATGGCATGTCCAATAACGGTGCCTACCTGATTCAACAAATCCTCGAAGAGCATAAACGCGTTCCTGAGGAAAATGTCTTAAATGAAGATCAGGCTCTCTTACTAAATGGCGTCCTAACCTACTGGCGGAATGGACCCAACGAGGTTGCACTTACGGCGTTAGAAGACGTCGTGGAAAAATCGAACAGTCAGCGGATTAAAGGCTTCGGCAATTCGGCGCTCGCGCACTTTTATTACCAGCAAGCCGACGAAAACAATGATGATAGTTTGGGGTGGGACAAAGGCTGCAAAGAAGCCGTCGACAAAGCACGAGTTGCAGCAGCTTTGATTGTCGCATCACCACAAACACTCCTTGCCAAAGCCGAATGTCAGAGAAAAGGAGGCTATCCTTCCGAAGCCTTCAAATCGTTTCTCGAAGCGCTTGAAACGATATTACGCGAGCGCAAAGGAGATGAAATTAGCGCTCAGCTTCGGTATGCCGTTCACGGAACAGGAACAACGCTGGTTGCCCTAAAGAGCGCTGAAACCCGCGACCAAACTGTCACCCGCAGACTTCCGGAATTGATCACGAAATTAAAAGGCTTGCCGCTTCCGGAAAAAGCTAATGGAAAACCATTCTTCGACAATAATGCTGACGAACTATCAATCGCTCGCTCGCTTTTGAATTATGCTGCTGACTTGCGTGCAGAACTCGGCGAAGGTGAAATTACGAGGCTCTATTCTACTGAGAATATCGGTTTCATTTATTTGTTACAGAATGATTGGGAGTCGGCAGCCAATCACGCGCGTGAAATCGATGAAAAATTGGCGCTCGGCTGGAACCTGACTGTTTTCATCATCGCGCTGGAGCAGCAGGCGAAGGATACGAATTTATCGAGGTCAGAGCGCGCAGCACTCAGAGCAGAAGCGAAGTTTGCTCGGTTGAAGCTCAGCTTCATGCGCCAAGATCAGCTTGATGTTGCAGAAATCAAAAAGCTCCTGCCCGCAGACTACGCCCATGAAGTCGATAAAATCGTGAGCTCAATCTCTGGCGGACAACCATAGGAACCTCAAAGACTGGCCGTTCTCCCCGTTGCTACGCCCCTCTACCTCTTGCACTTGGACCGCCCCGCTGCCACATGGGTGAGCCATGAAAGACACAGCCCACACCAGCGACTTTGTCGCCAATTTTCAAATTGCCGAACGCCCGGTACGCGGACGGATCGCCAAGCTGGGTGCGCTCAGCCTCGACGGAATATTAAATCGTCACGACTACCCGCCGACGCTCGCTCGTGTTTTGGGCGAAGCCGTAACACTTGCCGCCTTGGTTGGCTCAAGCTTGAAGTTTGAAGGCCGACTTCTCGTTCAAGCAGAAGGCGATGGTCCTGTTTCAATGTTAGTAGGGGAATATCGGACGGATGGTGGCCTGCGCGGCTATGCCCGTTTCGATGAAGACCGATGGGCAAATCTCGATCGCATCAATCGCGGCGAACGCCCTCACATGCCACAGCTTTTCGGAAAGACAGGACGTCTCGCGCTCATCATGGTTCCCGACACGGCGGGAACGCAGCCTTATCAGGGCATTGTGCCGCTGACCAAAGGCACACTAGCAGAATGCGCTGAAGTTTACTTTAAGAATAGTGAGCAGATACCTTCCCGCGTTGGGTTGTCTGTTGCCGAATTGGAAGTTCCGGGTCAGCCGACGGCTTGGCGCGCGGGTGGAATGCTCGTACAACAAATCGCTGGCGACGACGCGCGCGGCGAGACGGATGATTCATGGGATGAAGCAAAGGCGCTCTTCGCAACTTTGACAGATGGCGAACTCGCCGACCCGGACTTGCCAGCTGATCAATTGCTCTTTCGCCTGTTTCACGAAACCGGTGTTCATATGGAACAACCGTACGATGTTCGTGATGCCTGCACGTGCAATGAGGAACGGCTTGTTGCAACGCTGAAATCTATGCCGGACAATGAATTACGAGAGCTTGTTGAAGAAAACGGCTCACTCAGCATCGATTGCCAATTTTGCAATCGCCATTACGACATTGCAATTGAAGACGTCACCGGAGCTACAAATTGAGGCTCTCCGATGCGATTGACCGCGACGCCCTAAAAAAGGCGTTCGCCGTCGACCAACGTATCCAAATCAGCAATTTTCTCGATACGGACAGTGCGAAATCCCTTTTTGACGCTTACAGCGAAATCCCCTGGCGGCTCGTGCTGAATGAAGGCGAACAACATTTCGACATTGCGCCGGAACAGCTTTCTGCGCTTAGCTCCGAGAAGCTAAAACTTCTGACAGACGGTGCTCGGGAGCGCAGCCGATCGCAATTCCAATACATGTACAAGAATTACCCCGTCGCGGACATCGCAACCGGTGCTGGCCTGCCTTCCGGACCGATAAAAGGCATGTATGAATTCATGAACAGCGACAATGTTCTTGACCTGCTCAATGAGCTAACGGGGCTGAAAGCTGAATTTTGTGATATGCAGGCGACACGATACGAAACTGGACATTTTCTTACAGCCCATGATGACAATGTAGCGTCAAAGAACCGAAAATTCGCCTATGTCCTGAGTCTCAACCCGGACTGGAAATCTGGTTGGGGCGGACTGTTACAGTTTTTGAAATCCCGTTCATCCAGCTCTGTTCAAAAGTCATTTGTTCCGAGTTTCAACACGCTGAGCTTGTTCCAGGTCCCGGTACTGCACAGGGTGAGCATTGTTGAACCACACGCATCAGCCGCGCGTTTATCTCTCACCGGTTGGTATCGCACCCATTAGAAAAACGGCCCCCCATTCTGGGAGGCCGTTTGCGAGCCTGGCAAACGTACCGATGACTAAGTTGTTGCTCCGAGAAGGGGATCAAGTCGTGCAACGACCCAGTATTTCTCGGCAGGTAGATGGAGCCAGGTCGAGGTTGGCTTGATCCTATCGGCGGCGACGAGAGCGGAACCCAGAGGCTCCCGATGAAGCGGGCTTCGTGCCGTCATCTTTATCGTCTTCGCGGAAGTCGTCGAAGTCGTCGAACACATCTTCTACTTTTGGATCTGCATCCTTACGCTCTGCGTTCGTTTTATCTTTCTTTGCTTTGACTTTTTCATCAACTTTTTGAGGGTCCTGACGCCAATCGCTCGCCCGGCGACGCGGAATGACTGCAGGTTCTGCATCTGATTGCGATTCTGGTTTGTTTTCGCGGCGCTCGGTCGCAGCCGGCTCGGCTTCCACCACTTCTTCAACCATAGGTGCAGGCTCGGTCACAACGGGCTGCGGTGCCGGGACGGAAGGAACGGGTTGCGGCTTAGCCATAACGGGTGCTGCGTGTGCTGGAACGAATGTGTCCTTACGCAGAGTGCGCTCGAAGAAAAGCTCCCAATATTTGCTAAAGATCTTCTGGCGTCCGTCCAGCGAGCGTAGACGTTTTACCTCAGACTGTGACGTGAGTTTAGAGCCTTCAATCTTCATACGGCTCATTCCGCGAACATATTGAAGAAAACCATTGTAGCGACGGGCGCTAGACCTGTTCATTTCGAATTGAATCTCACCAACTCCCTCGCGGCGGCCGTCAGCGCCGTCAGATAGAGAATTGCGATACTTGTATGTCATGAACGGCCACTCGAATTTTGAGAATTCGATCAGCGTGTTACTTTCGATCTCAAGATCCTGATTGAGTGAGTAACCGGAAAAAATGAAGCTTTTGCCGTCCGGTTGTATGTCGATCACCGACATCCGCCCTGTATGCTCGTCTTTCTCCGCTTGCAGCCAGGTGCCTTCCACATAATATTTCCCGAGAACGAGTTTGCGGATTAAATTAAAGCGGAAAAGCGTTGGGAATATCGCCTCTGTCATTGCGAGCCAGAAAACAACCAGCACTGTGATGGCGCCGCCTAGCGCACCCCACATGGCTGGCCCCGAGCCGCCTGCGACTTTTGTGACTGCATCAAATACCGGCAGTCCAAAAGTTGCCAGCCCACCGACGAGAATTGCTGCAGATACCGTATTGGACACGAGTCCAAAGCGTGCGTATGGGTTCATGAGAGTGCCCCTCCTAAGTCAGAACCAAATTGTAAGGATGAAAGCGCTTCTTGCGCCTGAGTTTCTGTAATTGTTTTTGCCTGTGTTTTAACTATTCATCAACTATGAGTTCGTTAACAAAAACCATGATTTTATTAACCAATTATTGCGCTCCACTGCCCAACTAACCCTATGTCAGCGACCGCAGGGCGCAGTGCCGCGCTCTCGCATTTTCCGTTCCTTGCGATATTGTATTTCTTCACACGCTGAAGGAGTTGGCAGATGCCTGACACAGCAGGAACAATCGGAACAAAATCACTCATTCTGGATGACCTCGTTGAGACGATGTCCGGCGCAATGATCGCTGCTGAGGCGTATCTTGAAGCGGCAAAATCTGCGGCATCCCGCAGCCTTGTTGTTGATGGCAATCCAGATCGTAAAGCGCTCACCGAGCATCAACATCTTGCGCACGGTTTGGCCTGGCTTGCGACTTATGTAGAAACGCTTCGCGAAACGGCAAACTGGGCAAAGCGCCTCGATGCGGAAGAAAATTTCGGTGAGATTGAAGCGCTTCTGTCGCAGATCTTATTCAGCCGTTATCTTTCAGATCTCTGCTTTGGCATTCCGATGAACCAGGGCGAGACGATCCGCCCCTACGAGTTTGGCCTGACTGATGACTGGACAGACTTCAAAGAAGACACCGCTGTTTCCCGATTAATAGAAATGGGAATGACCCCTGCATCGTTGGCAGCGGCAGCGGCGCTGTTACCCGACAGTCTTTCGCGGGCAACCGCTGAGAACACCGGGCTGGACGAAACCATGAATATGGTTCGTGATCAGTTTCGGAAATTTGCAAACGACAAGGTCGTTCCGCATGCGCATGAATGGCATTTGAAGAATGAATACATCCCCATGCCAGTCGTCGAAGAGATGGGAGAACTCGGCGTTTTCGGACTGACCATACCAGAGGAGTTTGGTGGGTTCGGCATGGACAAGATTGCGATGTGCGTTGTGTCGGAAGAACTTTCCCGCGGCTATATTGGGGTCGGATCACTCGGAACACGATCTGAGATTGCTGCTGAGCTCATTCTTATCGGCGGCACTGACGACCAAAAGCAAAAATGGCTTCCAAAAATTTCCAGCGCTGAAATTTTGCCGACAGCTGTGTTTACTGAGCCAAACACGGGTTCTGATCTTGGAGCGCTCCGCACGCGTGCGGTCAAAGATGGCGATACCTACAAGATCTCTGGCAACAAAACATGGATCACGCATCCCGTACGCGCAGATCTCATGACATTGCTCGCGCGAACAGATCCGGAGACTAACAATTTCTCTGGGCTATCCATGTTCCTCGCAGAGAAGCCGCGCGGAGACGATGCCACCCCGTTTCCAGCTGACGGCATGACCGGCGGTGAGATTGAAGTGCTGGGTTACCGCGGCATGAAAGAGTACGAGATCGGTTTTGACGAGTTTGAAGTCAGCGCAGATAACCTACTCGGCGGCGAGGAAGGGCTTGGCTTCAAACATTTGATGGCGACGTTCGAAAGCGCGCGCATACAAACCGCCGCACGAGCTGTTGGCGTCGCACAAAACGCTTTCGAACTTGGCTTGCAATACGCACTTGATCGGAGCCAGTTTGGTAGGCCGATTTTTGAGTTTCCGCGGGTTTCCAATAAGCTCGTTATGATGGCGGCCGAACTTGTCGGGATTCGCCAGCTGACTTATTTCTCGGCGCGACAGAAAGACAGCGGCAAGCGCTGTGACCTTGAAGCCGGCATGGCGAAACTGCTGGCGGCGCGTGCGGCGTGGGCGGCAGCTGATAACGCACTGCAGATTCACGGCGGGAATGGGTTCGCGCTCGAATATCCAATCAGCCGCGTGCTGCAGGATGCCCGGATCCTGAATATTTTTGAAGGGGCTGGCGAGGTTCAGGCGATGGTGATTGCGCGCCGCATATTGAGCTCAGGAACCAACAGTTAGGTGACAAACGTAATAATTAATTTCTGTTAATCAATAATTATTTGTTGCAAAACATAAAAGAATATCTACAAGTGTAGCGAAACTGCCGATTGTCCGGCTGGGGGTTGCGTTGCATTTGTTAGAAGATCCATCCTGGTTTTTAGCGGCGTGCGACGTATTCACTGAGCAGCTTACCTTCATTCGCACATCACCCTCGAAGCTAAAAAATGCTGCATTCCACGATGGCCGCACGCTTCTTTCTGTAAGCGCAAAACAAGAAACCATTTCCTTTGCCCATGCCATTTCATGGCATCGAGAGTATGCCGGGCCGGTGCGCGATAATCTTATTATCGCACACATGTCCTTTTGCGGATCAACTCTGTTGGCGAGACTTATGGGACAGCACTACCGCGTTGCCTCTTACCGCGAACCAAATGCGCTTGTCGAAATATCTGACGCCCTAGCGATGCGCCCCCCTGAGAAACAAAACACTCAGGATCTCGCGCGGATCTTACCTGTCATTTTTTCTCAATATCAGAAATTTCCGCACACTCAGCATGGCGCGTTTGTGAAGCCTTCAAACTGGACAAACCCGATCCTCGAAAAATTGGTCGCTCACGCTCCACGGACAAAGATCATATTCCTGGAACTGAAGTGCCGCTCTTTTTTGATTGCCAATTTGCGCGGAGGACGTGACCGCGTTGCCTATTCACTGAATCTTCTGAACCATATCAGTCGGTCTTACCTAGACTACGGCAAAATCATCGCGCATATCGGGCGCACGAAGCCGGACACGCAACAACAAATGCTACGTCTTCTCGTGGCTTGCTTTTCAGCGCAGCAAGAAATCTTCGCACGGTTACGCAGCCAGCTCTCTGATGATCAGTTTGTAAACTTCGACAAATCGGAACTTATGAATTTCCCCGAAGCCAGTTTGATGTCGGCAGCGCAATTTTTTGGATTTCGAAGCTCAAACGCGCCGTTGTCGCTCGAAGCGGATTTGAACCGCAACGCCAAGGAAGACAAGTTTCTTGCCTACAATCCTGATCAAGAGATTGCGGAAAACGCAGAGATTGAGAAGCAGTTCAGCAATGAAATTAGCCTCGCGATGGAGTGGTACGCCCGAACTTACAAACGCGATTTCTGGACGCTTTCAAAAGCTGAGTTTGGCTAATTTCCATGGCTGTGCGATCGAGGCACCCGACCTCTTAATCATCCGCACTAATAGCTCACTGCCATACCAGCCCGGACATCATTCTGAATGCCGTACTGTGCAAACGGGTAACGGAAACCATTCTTGGCTAACGCCTTCATGCCCTTAATCGCTTTTTCCAACTGATCTGGCGGCAGCGCCATCAACATCTCATCATCGAGGACACCGCCATATCTCCGCTCAGCGAAGCAAGGGATAGACAGCGACGGCTCGCGCAGCTTTAGCGCCCTGCCCCAACTGTCTGCACATGCCGACTCTCCAACCACAGACCAGTCAAACCGCTTATACCCCTCCCACTGCATGCCATTGATGAAATACATCATCGCCCCGGGCGTGGCATAGAAAAGCGCAATATCTGGAGGATCCAGGCGTCCGGCCGCGAGTGGCGATACCGCAAGCGCTTCGTAAATACCATCTTCGACGCAATGCATGGAGGCTTGGTGTTCGGCTGCGCCGTCATCATCGGCAAACCACACACCTTTCATATGCTGGCCGGATCGCCATTCTTTGTCTTTTGCGTTGCCAAGTCCCACGACCGCGCGGCATTGCGAACCAACGAGATCTTCGCTGGTGATCCCTACCGTTCGGCCGAGGCGCGCCGCCTGTCCGACAATTTGATCAAGCGTGTGAATCGCATCGGGCCGGCGAATACGCGGCACAGCTTCCATCTCAGCAACCGTATCGAACATCTTCATGCCGAAAGGAATTGAACGAAGCTTTAGTAAGTTGCTCAGCTCATCTGCGAGCATTTTCCAGTCCATTTTATCTCTCCACTATAGTAGATCGCCGCCAGCAGCTGCCGCAGTTGTGCCATCGGCCTTAAAGGCGCGGATGACATTCTTACCCGTGATCCATTTGTGTACCTCATCTGGCCCATCAACGAGGCGCTGCGAGCGGATATGGGTGTACCAGGCGGCAAGCGGCGTATCGGTTGAGTAGCCAAGCGCGCCATGTAACTGCAAAGCGGTATCGACTACTTTGTGCACCATATTGGCGAGGAAGACTTTTGCGATGCCGTTCTCCTGACGCAGATCCATGCCATTCTCCGCCTTGTAGGCGATATGCATCAGCATTAGGCGCGCGATGTAGAGCTGGCTTGCACACTCCGCCAACATGAACTGAACGCCCTGTCGATCCTCGAGGCCTTTCCCGAAGGTTGTTCGCTGCGTGACATGCTCGGTCGCAAGATCAAGTGCGCGCTGCGCCATTGCAACATTGTGCATGCCGTGACGAAGGCGGCCATATGCGAGGCGGTGCTGGCCCATTGAAAAACCACCGCCTTCCCCACCAAGCAAATTCTCTTCGGGAACAACGAGATTGTTGATTTCGATCTCGCAGTGCGCCGCACCCATCTGTTCCTGATAGGGTTTGTGAATTGCCATTGTCGGAATATTGCGAAGGATATTGTAGCCGGGATTTGGCAGTTCAACGAGGAATGTTGAGAAACGCTGATGCCGCGGCGCGTCGGGATTCGTCTTCGCCATCACAAGCGCGATATCAGCGACATTTGCTGAACTTGAATACCATTTCTCACCATTGAGAACGTAATTTCCATTCCCGTCTTTTTCAGCTGTTGTCTGCATTCCTGTTGCGTCTGCGCCAGCAGCTTTTTCTGTCATCGAATAACAAATACGCTTCTCACCATTCAGCAATGGCTTGAGAAATTTCTCCTTTTGATAATCTGTGCCATGAGCGAGCAGCGTCATCATCGTGGCGTCATCAGGCCCCTGCGTATTCATACTCAGCGCGCCCAGATGGCTCTGTCCAAGTTCCATCTGAACAAGTGCATTGGCGAGCGGCCCAAGACCCATGCCGCCATGCTCTTTGGGAATGAACGGACACCAAAGACCTTGCGCGCGCGCCTTCTTTCTCAGCTCAGAAAGAATTTCCGGATAATCCCCTCCGTCGGCGAGCTCCTTTTCTGCTGGGATACATTCATCCTGCACCCACTGCCGCACGCGTTCACGTACTTCCTTTGCGTCATCGGGAATTGTGAAATCAATTGCCATTAATCATGTCCTCCTTTTTCTGTATTGATACAGATGTCGGAGGCGCTGGCGAGTCTAATCCGCGCTTCGCCTTAGGGAAATCAGGGCCTGATCCAGCACCTCTCTTGAGCTCGCGCACACCAGCTGTCCATTATCGATCTGGGCTGGGTTTCCGCGCCAGTCGCAGGCAAGCCCGCCCGCGCCGCGAACGACCGGGATGAGCGCTGCCATGTCATGAGGCGCAAGACCTGCCTCGGCAACCAGGTCTATCGTACCAGCCGCAAGCCTTGCATAGGCGTATGCATCGCAGCCATAGCGAATGATACGCGCCGTTGCACGAAGATGCGTCCAAGCGCCTTGTTCCGGCGGCGTCATAATAAAGGGATCAGTAGTGGCGATCACAGCTTCGCGAAGATCGCCGCAGTTCGAAACAGAAATCTCTGTATGCTGACCATCTTTTTCTAATGCGGCACCGCCCGGCCAGCCAATATATCGCTCACCGAGCACAGGCTGATCTATAACACCAATGATCGGCTCTTCTTCAGAATTGCAGAGTCCGATCAAGGTGGTCCAAAGCGGCAAGCCAGCGACAAATGCCCGAGTACCGTCCACAGGATCGAGCACCCATGTCCAGCCGGAGTGAGAGGGTTTGTCTTCAAACTCCTCACCGCGAATACCATCCTCAGGGCGAAGCTTCGCGAGCACAGCTCTCATCGCAAGTTCGGCTTGTTTGTCAGCCTCAGTGACCGGGTCAAAATGACCGCGGCTCGTTTGCGTCTGGCCTTCAAGTTTATTTTCAATAACTCTTAGATTGCGCCAGTGCGGAGCAATTGCTTGCCAGGCGGCATTGGCGAGCTCTCGCGATACAGCGAGCGCATTTTCCTGAAAATCTGAATCAATCATCCCGGACCCATACAGCCCAGCACAATCAAAGATCAATCATTCGAAGGGTCGTTTCAGGCTGCGCCGGAATCTGCCGGGTTCGTTTCAAGCGCCTTTGCAAGCTCAAGCAAGCGCTTCCGTGGGCGCTCCCCAAGCCGGTAATATGCGCGCACCAGCTCCAGCGTCTCTTTTTGTGAGAGAATATCGCCTTCTATAGAGTCAGCATCGTTAGCTGGCAAATTGGTATTCGATGGATCAATCATACCATCAAAGAAGTATTGAACGGATACGTTCAGCGCCTTTGAAAGTTCATAGAGGCGAGAGGATGTGATCCGGTTCGCTCCGCACTCATATTTTTGGATTTGCTGAAAACGAACCCCAACCATACCAGCAAGGTCCTGCTGGGTCATGCCGAGAAGTCGGCGGCGGCGACGCAGGCGCTTACCTACGTGAAGATCTGTTTCGTCGGCCATTGTTCGCTCCGATTATGTTTGAACGGGCCGTTGAGTCCCGTTTTTGGATAGTCGGATCAACAATGAGCAAAGCACATGCCGCCTGATGTTTACGCAACGGAAGCCGCGACAATTGAGGCACACACCGATCTTACAGCAAGCATCCACTTGCAATATTGTGCGCCGCAACATAAATTACTTTCAGCACTTCGGTGCGGCGCCGAGCAAGGCGTTTCCTCCCTTACCTTTATCCGGCCGGTGCCCACGTGGTTCCGGCCGTTTTTTTTGAGCGATCAGTCTTCTATTCGGCGGCGAATTTCATACTCGTCTGGGACCGGGCGAACTCCGCCAAGTCGAATGAAAGATTAGACATATCCCTTTGAATAATTTCAAAGTTTTTTGACTTCACTACCGCCCGCTCATTCATATAGAGCTTTCGATTTATCTCGATCTGAAGCGCATTTATTCCAGATCTGGGACGCCCATATAGGCGGGTGGTATAACCACCAGCATAAGGCGCATTTCGCGCAACGCTGTATCCCATCTGCCGGAGGACTCGCTCAACGAGGCCAATCATCTTCGAGCTGCACGCCGATCCGAAGCGATCTCCGAGGACAATATCCGGCAAGATTCGCCGGCCTGGCTGGGTCGATGGCATAGAATGGCAGTCGAGCAAAAATGCCTCTCCCCATGCCTCGCGGTAGGCAAAAAGTTGTTTTCGAACTTCAGAATGATACGAATCATGGACCTGGTTTAAACGGTTATCCACATCTTCTGGCCGCAGCCGGGATTTATAGATTTCTCTCCCGCTCGCCCCAACACGCGGCAAACACCCGAGCCCTGCCTCCACGCGCGGTGTGGCAATCGAGCAAGCCCGCGGCGGTTTACCATCGATCATTGCTGGGTCCAATTCACGAGAGTCACGGTTGAGATCAACATAGGATCTCGCATAAACCGCTGAAATCATTGAGGCTCCTGCCCTTGGTGCACTCTCGAACAGCTCGTCGACAAAGGCGTCTTCGGTGCGGGCGAGGTCTTCAATTCCAACTTGAAGGTTTTCTCGCATATGATCGGGATACACATTCCCGCTGTGCGGTGAGGTAAACAATATTGGTGCGGCCAGCCCTGAAGGCTCAATGCGTCGCAATGCTGGCGGGCAAATCGGAGAATGTGCTTCAGATGCAACAAAATCTGTCATAATATTAATGGGTCTGGTTTATTCTTCTTAGTCAAGCGAGACTTCGACAGAAATATCTTAATCATTCATATCTGATTTACCGATACTATAGTCTAAAGTACCTTAGTTGGCACAATACGGTGAGAGGGCCTCTCGTGACAAAGATCTTATTGGCAGAAGACGATGACAG
This sequence comes from Hyphomonadaceae bacterium, assembly GCA_965263325.1. GTDB lineage: Bacteria > Pseudomonadota > Alphaproteobacteria > Caulobacterales > Hyphomonadaceae > CBDHGY01. The sequence continues at coordinate 1,548,744 of CBDHGY010000002.1, forward strand.
CATGCGTCAGTTCCTTTCGATGGCGCTCAAACGTGCTGGACATGAAGTTCAAGCCTATGAAGACGGTGAAACAGCGCTTGAAGCTTTAGAACGCGAAGTGTTCGATCTGCTGCTGACCGACATCGTCATGCCGGGTCTTGACGGCATTGAGCTGGCACGGCGCGGCGCAGAACTCGATCCAGCCATGAAAATCGTGTTTATCACCGGGTTTGCTGCTGTTGCATTGTCCTCATCTTCGCCAACACCTGCGGGGGCGAAAGTTCTCTCAAAGCCGTTCCACCTCAGAGAGATTGTCGAAGAAGTTGACCGGGTGATGGCGGCCTAAGCCACATTACATGCTTGACGCGCGAGAGCGCATCTATCATTACAGCGCATTCGAATGGATGGGGCGATTAGCTCAGCGGTAGAGCACTGCATTGACATTGCAGGGGTCACTGGTTCGATCCCAGTATTGCCCACCATCATTTCTGACCTGAGACCCTTGGGTAAATGGAACTCGATGCGATACTTTAAAAAAACCTGGATTTGGGGTGGCAAGCCTATTCATCCTGAAATCGATTTTCAAAAAGTCTTCGTGGAAGTCGATGACCAACATAATGTGCTGAAACGCCTGAAGTATTTTGATTCTGGAAAGATCAACGTCGAACAACTCGATGAACTCAAAGCGCGTTTGCTCGCTAAGTATGGCAAAGATCCAAAAACTCTTGATGGCTGGCCAGATCAAGCTCCGAATACGAGGCAAGCAGAACTTGAATATTATTTACCCGGTGAACTTCCACATAGCTTAGAGGAGGTTCAATTTGATCCTCAAACAAAAAACGGTGTGGAACAAATAGCGAAAGAATGTCTTGAGGCTGAGTGGAAGGCTGCACGAACGAAGACGTGATCTTTTGATGTCCTTTCCTGCCCTTCAACAGCCCAGACGACCGTTTTCGATCTTTCCCGACATTGCGGAAGCGAGATCGTTCGACCGCTCTTGGCGAAAATCGTCCCTATGATTGTTGGGTGTGAACGGCAGCAACGGTCGAAAAACCAGCCGTAAATTAGGAGAAGGTCATCGTCGCGCTGTGAAATTTAGCAAAGTTTGCTAAAGACCAGTGCCCGATTTTCGGAAATGAAACCTCCAGACCAATTGCAATCTGGTCCCGTCTATTAGTGTCGGTCTACGATTTTCCAATTGCTCCCGGCTTGTGGAGGTCAAGATAGAAGAAGGCGAGACGGATTATATACATAACCCCCCGATCTGGGGCGCATTCTTTGACTTGGAATATGATTGGGTCACATCTCCTCATCAAACACTGCCTGTCCCGCACGATGAAATATCTGAAGATTCAAAAACAGGGTTTTCACGATTGGTAACAGAACCCAAATTAGACCAGCGGTAAAAGCGAAAAGTAGCGTGTACCCAAATAGCTTCTGAACAAGTGAAAGATCGGCAATCGACAAAACGACAGCAAAGGGCATTGTAAAGATCAGCATCGCAAAGCCGACGAAGTAGGCAGGTCCATCTGCCGTATCGGCATTGGTGAAGTCCTGCCCGCAAACATCACACTTTTCTTTAAACTGCATCCGAGATTTGAACACATACCCCTTATTGCAAACGCCGCATTTGTGGCGAAACGCAGCAGTAATTGGTTTGGCAATCGTCATTCTATCATCCTCAAACCAAGCCAATCTCAATTGAGTTGGCTTGGCATCGCTCTGCTAATTAATTTCGGTGAACCGCAAATATGGGCGCAGTTCGTCCCAGCCTTGAGGGAACGCCTTGCGAGCCTCATCATTCGTCACGGATGGCGGGATGATGACTTTGCCACCTGGTAGCCAGTCCGCAGGTGTTGCAATCCCATGCTCGTCGCTGGTCTGAAGCGCATCGATGACACGAAGAATTTCATCAAAATTCCGGCCAACGCTCATCGGATAGGTCATGGTCAGACGGATCTTCTTGTTCGGGTCGATGATGAAGACCGATCGGACTGCGGCGGTTTCGCTCTCGCCGGGGTGGATCATGTCATAGAGCTGAGCCACTTTGTGATCAGCGTCAGCGACAATAGGAAACTCCAAAGTGGTGTTTTGCGTGTCATTGACATCGTCGATCCATTTCACGTGCTCTTCAACTGTATCGGTTGAAAGACCAAGTGGTTTTGTATTGCGCTCTGCAAATTTCTCAGCAAGCTGCGAGGTGCGACCCATTTCCGTCGTGCAGACCGGAGTGAAGTCAGCCGGGTGACTGAAGAAGAAGACCCAGCTATCGCTGATCCAGTCATGGAAAGTGATCTCACCTTTTGTCGTCGCGATGGTGAAGTTTGGGGCGGTGTCGCCTATTCTGAGAGACATGATTTGTCCTTTCTGGGAGGGTATGACGTGTCACACGTCGTCGGTTGACATTAGAGCTCAAAGCACCAGCTTGATCAGACCGCCAACGGTCAGGATGACCGCAACGCCCAGAGCCCAGAGGGCGATGAACCAGGCGACCTCTTTCGAGCCGGTTTTTTTAATGAGGCGGCGGTCTTCTTCGCGCATCAGTGATACCCCTCATCCGGGTCGACTTTTCCGCGGAATATCCAATAGGTGAAGACGGTGTAACCAATGATAATAGGAAGCAGGATGATTGCTCCGACCAACATAAAGATCAGGCTCGAATCCGGAGCAGCTGCTTCCTGAATAGTGATCGCACGCGGCACAATATAGGGCGTGATGCCAATGCCGAGGCCTGCAAAGCAAAGGGCAAAGAGTCCTATCGAGGCCGGGAACGCCACCTGATCTTTCTTCTTAATGAGACCCCAGCCTAAAGTCGCCGCAAGGATTGCTGTCAGCGTCGGCACAGGCAGCACGAAAAGAAGCTGCGGGAAGGTAAACCAGCGCTCGGCAATTTCTGGCGAGAGGAACGGTGTCCATAAACTCACAATACCGACAAAACCGAGCGTCGCGAGTGCGGCAATTTTCGCATAGCGATACGCCGTCTCGCGGAGCTCCCCTTCGGTTTTCAGGATGAGCCAAGTTGTGCCGAGCAAGGCATAACCAGCAACCAGCGCGATCCCGCATGTGACGGTAAACGGTGTGAGCCAGTCCCACCAGCCGCCGCCATAGGCGCGGCCGTCGACTTCGATGCCCTGGACGAACGCTCCGAGCACAATGCCCTGACAGAAGGTAGCGATCAGGGAGCCATAGAAGAAGGATCGGTCCCAGATCTTCTCATGAGCCTTGTCACGCCAGCGATACTCAAACGCGACCCCTCGGAAGACCAATGCGAGGATCATGATGATGAAGGGGGCATAGAGCGCAGGCATAACCACGGCATAAGCGAGCGGAAACGCGGCCATAAGGCCGCCGCCGCCGAGAACAAGCCATGTTTCATTGCCGTCCCAGACAGGCGCGACGGAGTTCATGGCGATATCGCGGTCGCTATCGGATTTCAGGAACGGGAACACAATCCCGATCCCGAGGTCGAAACCATCCAACACGACATAGATGAAGATGGCGAGCGCGAGGAGGCCGGCCCAGATGGTGGGGAGATCAAACATTGTAGCGGCTCCTATTCAGTGGGCAGAAGGTCAGGTCGCTTGGCAGCAAGCTGCGTCGTCCCGGCGGTGCGAGTGGGGGTTTCCGGAAGCGGTCTCACCTCTCCCGGCGTCTTGTTCATCATCTTCAGAATGTAAAGTGTGCCTGCGCCGAACAACGCAAAGTAGACTACGATGAAGGCGATTAGGGAGGCTGCGACCGCGGGCGCTTCCACCGGTGCGATCGAGTCCGATGTCATCAAGTGGCCGTAGACCGTGTAAGGTTGTCGGCCGACTTCCGTCGTGATCCAGCCGGCGAGCACGGCCACGAACCCAGAGGGTCCCATCAGCATAGCCGCGCGATGAAAGAATGGCGCATCATAGAGCTTGCGTCGCCAGCGCAGGAACAGGCTGATGAAACCGACCAGCACCATCAGCATGCCAATTCCAACCATGATCCGGAAACTCCAGAAGACGATTGGAACAGGAGGCTGGAGTTCGTCCGGCACTGTGTCCAAACCTTTCATCGGTGCATTCAGATCATGCTTGATGATGAGGGATGAGAGCTTCGGAATACCGATGGCGTAGTCGAGACGCTGCTCTTCTTCATTCGGGATGCCGAAGAGATAAAGCGGGGCACCTTCTGGGTGGCTCTCATAGTGGCCTTCCATAGCCATGACTTTGACAGGCTGGTGCTCATAGGTATTGATGCCGTGGAAGTCCCCGGCGACCACTTGCAGCGGTGCTACAATCGCCGCCATCCACATCGCCATGGAGAACATCTTGCGCGCCTCCGGGTTCTGACGGTTGCGCAGGAGGTGTAGCGCACCGACGGCGCCGACCACAAAGGCGGTGGTCAGATAGGCGGCGAGAACCATGTGCACGAGCCGGTACGGAAAAGATGGATTGAAGATGATCTCGATCCAGTTTTCCGGCACGAACTGGCCAACCTCATTGATGCCAAAGCCCGCAGGTGTCTGCATCCAGCTGTTCACCGACAGGATCCACGTCGCCGAAAGGAGCGTGCCAAATGCGACCATAATGGTCGCAACAAAATGCAGCGTGTTGGACACTCTTCCCATGCCAAACAGCATGACTCCGAGAAAGCCAGCTTCGAGGAAGAAAGCCGTCAGCACTTCGTAAGCCATAAGCGGACCGATCACAGGCCCCGTCTTGTCCGAAAACACACTCCAGTTTGTGCCGAACTGGTATGACATAACAATGCCGGAGACGACGCCCATACCGAACGCGACAGCGAAGATTTTCCGCCAGTATTTGAACAGGCGTAGATAGACCGGGTTCTCGGTCTTCAGCCAAAGTCCCTCCAAAACCATGAGATAGGAGGCAAGTCCAATCGAGAAGGCGGGAAAGATAATGTGAAAACTGACTGTGAACGCAAATTGGATGCGAGCAAGCAAGACAGCATCGAGAGCTTCAAACATAAAGTGTTACCTGTTTAAAATTGACGGGGAAGGAGTCATTCGATTTGCTGGCTCCCTGCGTTGGCGGGTTCCAGGCCTGCATGACGCAGAGACGGGCATGGGTCGGTGCCGGGCTGGGTGGTTATGGGATCGCGGCTGAAAGCTGATTTCACACAGTCTTCGTCCAATTCAAGCATGGCTTCATACTGGTTGAGGAAGACCTTGCCGGTCAGCTCATCCAGGAAATGCGCGCGCTTCAACCGGTCCATGACCGGGCCCTTTACCTCTGACAGGTGAAGCGTGACGCCGGCGTCTTTTAGGCGATGGTTGATGGCCTCAAGGCTCTCTAGTGCACTGGCGTCTATTTGGTTCACCGCCGGGCACATCAGGATCAGATGCTTCATGTCCGGACGGTTGGAGAGCATGCAATAGACGGTGTCTTCCAGGAAACGAGCATTGGCGAAGTAGAGGCTCTCATCGATTCGAACGGTCAGGACTGTATCTGAGATGACCACAGGATGACGGTTCACATTTCGGAAATGGTGCGTGCCGGGCAGCTGGCCGACGAGCGCGAAGTGGGGGTGACTGGTATTATAGAGGTGCAGGAGCAGAGACAGGACAACGCCGGCCGTGACGCCAAGCTCCACACCAAAACCAAGTGTGACGAAAATAGTTGCCGCCATGGCGGCGAAGTCGGACTTGGAATACTTCCAGACCTTTACGATTTCCGGGATGTCGACCAGCGAGAGGACAGCAACGATGATGGTCGCAGCGAGCACTGCTTGCGGCAGGTAATACAGAAATGGCGTCAGAAAGACCGTGGCAAGCGCGATACCGATCGCGGTGAATGCGCCAGCCGCAGGCGTTTCAGCGCCCGCATCGAAGTTCACCGCAGAACGGGAAAGTCCCCCAGTAACCGGATAGCCTGAAGAAACCCCCGCCGAAAAACTTGCCGCCCCGAGGCCGATCAATTCCTGGTTAGGATCGATCCGGGTCCGGTTTTTTGCGGCGAAAGTCTGACCAACGGATACCGACTCTACGAACCCAATCAGGCTGATTAGCGCTGCCGAGCCAAGCAGCTGCATCCAGATGTCAGCATTGAATGCGGGAAGTCCGATCTGAGGTAGGCTTTTGGGTACATCGCCAAGAATTTTTACGCCTTGCGCGTCGAGTCCCATACCAGCGACAACGAGAATACCCACCACAACGGCAAAAACCGGTCCGGCGCGGGCAATTATGGTCGCGGCTTTGTCACCGAGTCCGATCGCCTTGAGCAGCGGTTTGAACTGTTTACGCACCCAGAACAGGAAGACGAGCGAGGCACCCCCGATATAGAGCGTGGGGAAATTCAATTCGGGCAGCTCCTCAAAGAGCGAGACGACCATCTCAAACAGATTATGCCCGCCGGCATCGACGCCAAGAATGTGCTTCATCTGCGAAGCGGCGATGATGATACCTGACGCCGTGATAAATGCCGAGACGACCGGATGGCTGAGGAAGTTTGCGAGAAACCCCATGCGGAAGAGACCCATGGCGAGGAGGATCAGGCCTGATAGGAGCGCGAGAATAATGGCGGCCTGAATATACTCAGCGCTGCCTTGGGCGGCGATCTTACCTGCCGCGGCGGCCGTCATCAGGGACAGGATCGCCACAGGGCCGACGGCGAGCTGTCGGCTCGAACCGAAGATCGCGTAGACGATTAGCGGCAGGATGGAAGCGTAAAGCCCGATCTCAGGTGGCAGACCCGCAAGCATCGCATAAGCGAGCGATTGCGGTATCAGCATGATCGTCACGATCACCGCGGCCACTATGTCGTTGACGAAAGTTTCGCCCCGATATTTCGGGCCCCAGTCGAGAATGGGAAAATATCTTGAGAGTCTGGAAGTCATCGTAACCCCGCAATTTGCCCTGTTCGAAACGCCCGTAATAACCGCTTAGCTCAATGTGATTTCCGGCTTGGCAAGGAACTCTTTGCCTTTCAGCATTTGGTTCCAATAGACGCTCGGCAGCAGACTATCTTTCAGGAACCAGGCTAGCCGCGTTGGCTTGGTGCCTTTAAGCATCCAGGTCGGTAAAGACGGTAAGAGTTTGCCGCCATATCCGAACTCCGCCAGAACGACTTTCCCACGTTCAACAGTAAGCGGACATGCACCATATCCGTCATAGTTTGCATGAGCGTTCTTATTTTCCATTTGGAAGATGATGTTCGACGCGACGATGGGCGCCTGTTTCCGCGCCGCCGCCATTGTCTTGGCGTTCGGTGTTGAGCCTGCGTCGCCTAAACCAAAGATATTCGAATACCTGTTGTGCTGAAGCGTGTGCTGGTCGACATCAACCCATCCAGCTTCATTGGCAAGGGGGCTTGTCTTGATAAAGTCTGGCGCAGATTGTGGCGGTGTTACATGCAGCATGTCGAACTTGCGCTCAACAATTACTTTATTTCCATCGTCATCAGCTTTTTCGAACCATGCCGTTTTTGCCGGGCCATCAACTTTGATGAGGGTTTCGCCAAAATAGAGTTCAGCATTGTAGCGCTTCACATACTCCATCAACGCAGGAACAAAGGCCGCGACACCGAAGATAGCGCCGCCAGAATTACAAAACTTGACGTCAATATCTTTCAAAACACCAGAGCGTTCCCAGTGGTTGGCGGATAGATACATCGCCTTCTGCGGCGCACCTGCACACTTTATCGGCATAGGCGGCTGGGTGAAAATCGCCGTACCGGACTTCAGGTTCGTCACCAGGTCCCATGTGTATGGTGCGAGATCATAGCGGTAATTCGATGTAACGCCATTCTGGCCAAGGGTTTCGGAAAGCCCTTCAACATTATCAAAATCCAGTTGCAGGCCCGGAGCGACTACGAGCGTTTCATAATGCACCGTTTCGCCATCCTCCAGCGTAACTGTATTGTCGTCAGGCTGGAAAGTCGCAACCGCTGCTTTGATCCATTTCACTTGCGAAGGCATTAGATCCTTCATGCTGCGACAGGTGGCTTCGGCTTCGAAAATACCACCTCCAACCATTGTCCAGCCAGGTTGATAATAGTGCTCCTCACGCGGTTCGATGATGGCAATATCGAGGCTCTTCTTGCGCTTCAGAAGCGATGCAGCCGTGGCAATTCCAGCGGAGCCTCCGCCGACGATAACAATTTGGTGTTTCATGGTTTTGTCTCCTCCCAGAGATTGTTCTTCTTCCGACGCGCGTCGTTCTTCGAGACGCTGTTTCATTTTGGACAGGTCGTAGCCTGCCTCTTTTGCGATATTCAGGATTGCATCTACTGGGCTCTTTCCAGCTTCGGATAAGGCCCAAAGGGTCGTGGAACGCGTGCCCGTTCGGCAATAGGCAAGCATCGGTGATGATGCAGAATCCAGAATGCGACCAAACTCGGCGATAGTGTCGTCACTGAAATTCCCGCCAGAGATCGGGAGGAAGTAGGTATTTAAGCCGGCTGCCTCAGCAGCTTCTTTAATCTCTCTATAGCTCGGTTGGTTTCGCGCTTCATCATCCGGGCGGTTGATAATCACTGCGCCAAAGCCGGCGGCTTTCACGCTTGCCATGTCGCTTGGGCTTAATTGGCCTGCCACAGACAGGAGCGAGGTTAACTGTTTCACTTTGTCCATAACAGTCAGCCTCTAGAGCGCGTTGATTGGCACTTTCATGTACCGGATCCCATTGTCTTCCGGCGGCGGCATGTCGCCCGCGCGCATATTCACCTGAACCGATGGCAGGATCAGATTCGGCATGGCGAGCGTCGCATCACGCTCGGTACGCATCTTGATGAAATCTTCGCGCGACGCGCCATCCTTCACATGGATGTTGGAGCGCTTCTGTTCGCCGATCGTTGTCTCCCAGACATATTCATCGCGGCCAGGCGCCTTGTAGTCGTGGCAGAGGAACATGCGGGTCTCGTCCGGGAAATCGAACAGCATCTGAATCGAGTCGTAGAGCGTTCCAGCATCGCCGCCCGGAAAGTCGCAGCGCGCTGTGCCGAAATCCGGCATGAAGATCGTATCGCCGACAAACATGGCATCGCCGATGAGGTGGGTCATGCAGGCCGGCGTATGGCCGGGCGTCGCAAGTGCGCGTGCCTCGATATTACCGACACGGTAGGGCTCACTGGGCTTGAAGAGGTGGTCAAACTGGCTGCCATCGGTATGGAAACTTTGTCCCTCATTGAAAATCTCGCCGAAGACGCGTTGGACAACGGGTATCTTGTCTCCAATCGCAGTTTTGCCGCCGAGCTGTTCGCGGATATAGGGCGCAGCTGTCAAATGGTCTGCATGGACATGGGTGTCGATGATCCACTCACAGGTCAGTCCGTTCTCGCGGACGAAACTGATTAGTGTGTCTGCGGATGTGGTCGTTGTGCGACCAGATGCCTGATCATAATCCAGCAGCGAGTCGATGATTGCACAACATTTCGTCTCTGGATCGGCGACGACATAGCTGATTGTATAAGTGGCTTCGTCGAAGAAACCGGTAACGACTGGGCTTTGCATCTTGGGCTCCATGGCTTTGCTTAAGTCCCCGCGCGGGCGAAAACGCCGTAGCCGCCGGGGCGATTGGGTTTGAGTTTGGGAGAGGTGGCCGGGTTTGTAGGGCTCGGCGCTGCTTTGCCGAGCATGACGGCGCAGATGGCGTCGACCATCTCCCGAACCCGCGGCTTGTCGCTCAGCGTGTAGAAGACGAGCTTTGATTCCTTGCGGGTCGTGACGAGCCCGGTTTCGCGCAGCTTTGAGAGCTCGCGCGAAAGACGCGGCTGTTTGATGCCGAGCGTCGTTTCAATGTCGCCGACTGACAGTTCCGTATCCCGCAGTTGGCAGCAAATCATAAGCCGCTCAGGATGCGCCAGCGCTTTCAAAAGCTCGGTCGCTTCCACTGCCAGCGGGGCAAGATCTTTAGAAAGCGGCGTCATTGGCTCGCCTCTGCGTGAGTGAGGTACCAGGCACCTCCATTCATGGCCGATCGTTTGTCGGCTTCGGCCTGATCGAGCGGTGGCGGCAGAACAGCTTCATCGCCAGGTGTCCAACCTTCCGGCGTCGCAAGTTGACAGGAATCGGAGGTTTGCAAGGCCTGCAGGACGCGCAGAAGCTCGTCGACCGACCGTCCGACATTCATGGGATAGTGGATCAGTGCGCGGACATATCCCTCTGGATCAATGAAGAAGACCGATCGCACCGCCGCTGTCGTCGCAGAGCTCTCGTGGATCATGCCGTAGACGCGACTGACCACCATCGAGATGTCTTCAATGATCGGGAATGTGATCTTAACGTCGAAGCGCGCCTCAATGTCTTTAACCCAGGCGATGTGAGCATAGAGGCTGTCAACAGAAAGGCCCAGCAGATCGCAGCTCAGCGCATCGAATTGCGGTTTCGCTTTTTGCAGCGCCACGAATTCCGAGGTGCAGACCGGCGTGAAGTCCGCAGGGTGCGAGAAGAAGAGCAGCCAGCGCCCGCGATAGTCTGACAATTTGACCTCGCCCTGCGTGCTGCGGGCGATGAAGTCGGGCGCAATGTCGTCAATGCGCGCGTTGATCGGCTGGGAGGGGGCTTTGTCGATTTCGGTCATAATTAAAATCTCGTGCTTGCCTATTAATAAAATACATTATACAGATATGTCAATACAATATTGTAAATCAATTAAGGGAGGCCTACCCCATGGAGAATTTTACCCCCATCAGCGCATCAATTGGTGGTGCCCTGATCGGAGTGTCCGCCGTACTGTTAATGGCGCTGAACGGACGGATCGCAGGGATCAGCGGCGTCTTCTCCGGCACGGCTTTCGCCGAGCGTGGTGACAAGCTTTGGCGCATTCTTTTCGTCGCAGGCCTGGTCGCAGCACCGGCTCTTTGGGCACTCGCACAGGGGGCTCAGCCACCCTTTGAGATCACGCAAAACTGGTCGCTCATCATTGGAGGGGGGTTGCTGGTTGGTTTCGGAACACGGCTTGGGTCTGGTTGCACCAGTGGTCACGGCGTCTGTGGTCTGTCGCGCCTATCGCCTCGCTCAATGGTGTCGGTAGCGCTGTTTATGGGCGCCGGCATGGCGACCGTCACGATCGCAAAATCAGTATTGGGAGCTTAAGTCATGGGACGCAATATCGCAGCTTTGCTCGCCGGTCTGATCTTCGGCCTCGGACTCACCATCAGTGAAATGGTCAATCCAGCGAAAGTGCTCGCTTTCCTTGATTTGTTCGGAAACTGGGACCCATCTCTCGCGTTCGTCATGGGCGGCGCGCTCATCGTGACCGCGATTGGTTATCGCATTGCCTGGACGAGGGAGAAACCGGTCTTCGCCGAGCGGTTTCAGGTGCCAGGCAATCGCCAGATCGATACGCGCCTCGCCCTTGGCGCCGTCCTGTTTGGGATCGGCTGGGGCCTTGTCGGCCTCTGCCCGGGACCGGCGATCTCGGCCCTATCGTTTGGTGGCGTGCCAGTGCTCATTTTCCTTACGGCGATGATGGCCGGCATGGGCCTTTTCGAAGGTTTTGACCGAGCAACAGCGCGAGCTAATACAATTTAAAGCCAGACCAAACTGGATGCCATTCTGTGATCAAAGGTTCCGATCGGCTCAGGCGGGTGCTTTGAAGACATAAGATCGAGAGTCTCGGCATGCTGTGTCCGCTTGAGGCGCAAATAAGACAGCTGCTGCGAACCCGCCATTTTTGCTGGAGGTCAGCCATCTCGCTTGCCTGACGAGACTTCGTTTGCATTTCGCTGCCCCTAAAGGGGCGAAAGGAGATAAAGGACACATTCATCGTGGGGGCGAGTTGTAATAGTACGAAGTTTGATGAGCGCACTCTTTGCGGCGTTGGTATTGGCATCACTCGCACTCAAAGTATTTGCAACATCTGCTGAAACGGCGGGTGCTGGATCGATTTTCTGGCATCTGCGATTTTTATTTTCGCAATCGCAAGTGCAATTTTGGATCATGGTGGACTATCATCACGTTCAGAGTCACGCTTCGTTGACTACCGCGCAGCTATTCAAGAATTTCCCAAAGCTATCCAAGCAGGACAGGCATTTTGGGCCTTATCAGGAAAATGGAATTGGCGGCTCTCGAAGAGCTGCGCTGTTTCGCTGAATCTTCTAAAATGATCAGTTACAGAGTTTGAGTGTCGATCTCACAGATTAAGAGTTTTAGACCGCTTTAGCCTGTTTGTGTCGTCGCCAGATTTCTAAAATCGCAGGACCGTTGACGAGATAGCGCTTCCACATACGGCGCGGCTCGCTAATCAGGCGGTGCAGCCACTCCAGCCGCACACGGCGCATCCACTTCGGCGCACGCACCGTTTTTCCAGAGAGGAAATCGAGGCTCGCACCGCAGCAAATGCCAGTCCCGAATACGTCGCCGCGCTGATGCGCCGCCCAGGCGACCATTTCCTGCTGCGGTGAACCCACGCAAATGAAATGAAACCGCGCAGGGTTGTCTGCCATGAATGCCGCGCATTCAACAACCGCTCTTGGATCGGTCCGCAGCCCCATTGGTGCATCGTACCAGCGTACCTCCTTCAGACCAAATTGTTCCGAAATCGTTTGAACGTCTTCCTCACTGCATCCAATTATGACGACTGGTTCTGCCGGATCTATTCGGTGGCGGAATAAAAACTCCACAACGTCCGCACCCGGTGAAGCGGGAAACACCAATCCATCGCGTTTGGCCAAGACTTCGAGAATGCGACTATCGTTCAGGATAAGATCAGCGGATTCGTAAATCGGCCTCAGCGCCCCTTCCCGGTCCAGGCGAACCATATGATCAACGTTCGGCGTTACTACGTAAGAAAAGGGCTTAATGTAGGACGCCTCGCGCGCAATCTTCGCCGCGGCCTGCGCCGTCGTCATTGGCTGGAACTTTAGTCCGAGAAACTGCGCAATAGAGGCATCGTCCCCAACGCTCAGGGATTCATTCTGGTTTGAGATTGCAGCTGACGTCATGCTGCAAAAATATCAGTCCATGCCTAATAGGGAGTTGAGAGGAAGCCTCTATTTTGCGGCAATTCCTAACGTTTCCAGCGCAAATGTTTTGATACTGGCGTAATCGGCCTTTCCGTTCGGCGCTCGGCCGAGGTCCTGCTTAAACAAGATCCGTTTTGGGGCCTTGTATCTTGCAAGCCGCGTCTGAACGAAACTGCGGAGCGTATCTTCATCAATTGCATCCATCGTCTCTGGTGCAACAACCGCTGTTACCGCCTGGCCCCATTTTTCATCAGGAACCCCCACAACAAGCGCATCATTCACAAGGTCATGGGCCTTTAGCGCCTCTTCGACTTCTTCCGGATATATTTTCTCGCCAGCAGAATTGATACAGATCGACCCGCGCCCTAACAGCGTGAGCGTTCCATCAGCTGCAACTGTGCACCAATCGCCGGGGATCGCATAGCGCACACCGTTTATCGTCTTAAATGTTTTTGCGGTCTTTGCTTCGTCCTTATAGTATCCAAGCGGAACAGCGCCGCCACGCGCAATAAAGCCTGGCTCATCGCTGCCAGGTGAAATCTCGCGGCCATCCTCTGCAAAAACTTTACAGTGGGGGCCGATTTCGAATTTGGCGGTCTGGATTTCGCCCTCTGCCGTCATGACAGACATCCCAAAGCCTACGGATTCAGACGCCCCAAAACTGTCCATCAAGGCAACTTGTGGCAGATGTTTCAGTAATCCGCGTTTTACTTCCATGCTCCACATGACACCGGAAGACAGCATGATCAGGACACAAGAAAGATCATACTTGCCAGGGGTCTCTTCCAACACTTCCAGCAATGGTTTTGCGAATGCATCGCCAACAATCGCCATACTGTTCACACGGTGACGTTCAACGGTTTCCCACATCGCAACCGGATCGAACTTCGCGCTATTTTCCATCGTGACGACGGTGCCGCCATTCAGCATTGCACCCATCGCTGTAAACAGTCCTGTCCCGTGCATGAGCGGGCACGCTGGCAGCTGGATCGTGTCTTTGCCAAATTCTGCTGCCAGGCGTGCATGATCTTCTGCTGTTTCCGGATAGGATCCAAACTGCAGCTCTACCCGGGACCGGTTGGCCTCTCGCCAAATCTGGTGCGTCCACATCACCCCTTTGGGCATTCCTGTTGTGCCGCCGGTATATAGAAACAACATGTCGTCGGGCGAGCGTTGCAGATCTAGCGGCGATCCATCGCCTTCTCCTGCCAGTGTTTCATATCCAACAGCAAATTCCGGCACATCACTGCCGCCGATCTGAACCCAGACTTTTACGTCTGGCAGCTGTGTTCGAATGCGCTCGACATTTTCTCGGAAATCAGCGCTGTAAAACGCAACCGTGGCATCAGAATTATCAAAGATGTAAACCAGCTCATTATCTATATAGCGGTAGTTCACATTGACATGCGTGAGCCGGCCTTTCCAGCAAGCAGCCAAGCCTTCCATGTATTCAGGCTCATTGCGGAGATAGAAACCAACTTTATCGCCCGCCTGTATTCCGCGTGAAATCAGAGCACGCGCAATATTGTTGGAGCGGCGATCCATTTCCGGCCAGCTGATTTCGCGCGATCCATGGATCAGCGCAATATCGCTATCTTTTTTGTAGGGTGCCAGCGCATCCAGAATATCGCCGAAATTAATTCCGCCTGTCGTCATATTTTGGCTCCTCCAAACCTTTTGGAGGCATGATACGCCGTAGCCGTAAATTAGCAATTGCCAGAGAGACTTATCGGACTTTTTCCGGGGCCGTTCGATCGAGTTCTTACAAGAGCTTGCGCAGGGCGAGCGCAATGACTGCCACTGCGCCCTCCTGTTTCAAAAAAATATGCGTCGACCTTACCGTCGCTCACATGATCTCGCTCACTTTTTCTTTTTCGCTGGCGCCTTCTTCGGCTCATCGACTTCAAATGTCATTTGCAGATTTACACGATACTTCGCAATCTTGCCATTCTTGATGACGGTCGACATATTGTTGACGTTGGCCGATTTCAGTCCGCGAACTGTTTTACTGAACCGCGTAACCGCAACCTGAATCGCATCTTCAAACGACGTTGAAGACTCTGTCAGAATTTGCTCTGATTTCATAATGGCCATCGGATTGTTCCTTTCTGGTTATGGAGATCCATATCAAATCTCACAAAGCGAGAGAAAGAAACGCTTTTCGCGTAAAGCGAGAGCGATTGACTGCAAAAAGTTTTAACTTACTCCAACAATAAGTTTGCAGCAGGTGTAACCTGATGCAGTGCATCAGTCGCAAGGATTACCGCAGCTTGTGTCCAGCTCGGACGCTCCATGGGCCACAAAGCACGCTGCTGAAACTGCCATCCCATCCAGTATGCGCCCGTTTCATCAGTCCATTGTTCTTGCCAGTCCAGCAAGGCTTCAGCTTCGGCGCGCATGCCCGCGCGCAGGCATGCCATCACAAGCTCGGCGCTTTCGGCAATCGTCGCCCATGGCTCGAATGAGACACATCGGCATCCGGCGTTTTCTTCTACGAACTCTAACCAACGGGACATTAAATGCGCAGCCGCAGCGTCTCCTTCAATCGCTCCGCCAAGGACCGGATAATACCAGTCCATAGCAAACCCGGAGCGGTCATCCCCTGCCCGGTCAAATGCCTCAGGTGAACCAAGCAACGAATCGTGAAGCGCAATGCGCGCGGCCGTATATCTTCGCGCGGCAAGCTCATCTTCATTAAAGATGGCTAGACGGATCGCGCAAGCCAGTGACTTTAATATGGAGCAATTGCCCGCGAGCAAGGCGTCATCTTTGCCGATAGAAGGTCCTTCAATCGACCATAATATATCGCCTTCTGGTCTCTGCATTCGGAGCACAAAATTCATCGCAGAGCGCACCATGGGCCAATACTGGCGGACCATATCACTATCGCCCGTTAGCTTCCAACGATGCCACAATACCACTGCGCAATAGGCTGACATATTTGTATCGTGAAAGGCAGGCGCGCCTTCACGGGCGACGTGTTCATCGTCCGCCATTGGCAGCACCGCACCGTATTCAGATAGCCAGCTGCCATCGGCGTTCTGTCTTGCTGCAAGGCAATCTAGTCCCCGCTGTGCAGCCGCATGTTCGCCCATAACGCCGAGCGCCATCACGCACTCGCCGTGGTTCCAAGCATCCCAAGCTGACCCGCGGAACCAGGGGATTGCACCCGTATTATCCTGTATTTCGAGAATACGTGCGGTGGCACCCGTTAAATGCGATAGTGGAGAGGCGTCGATGTCGACCATTAGGCGTCATTCTCGAAATACAGACAGACCGATTTGCCCATTACGGGCCCAAGGACGGCTTCCAGCGCTCGTGTAAACAACGGGCGTTTCATAATGTCCCAAACAAGCAGCTTATGGTATTGGCGCACAAACCAATTCTTGTCTTTGGATTTCCAAACGAGGCACTGCAGCCACCAATAAGGCGAATGCAATCCGTGTGCATGGTGACGGTCACTGCGCGTCTCTCGAAATCCGATAAGCTCAACTTCGCCAGCAAGTTTTCGATCATCAAAAATGCGCAAATGACCGCCCGGCGTCAAAGGATAGCCGTCCGGTGCCGGAGCGAGTTTCCAGCATATTTTTTCTGGCCAGGCATGCGGGACTGTTGCAGCGAAGTTTCCACTTGGTTTTAAAACGCGCCGAATCTCCTTTATCGCAACTCTGTATTCATGCAGGTGTTCGAGCACTTCTGAACAGATGACTGCATCGAACGTATTGTCAGCAAATGGCAACGCGTATGCGCTTCCCGACATAAAACCTGTTAAGGCATCATCTGTTTGCGATCGCTCCGGTAACATTTTGACCCCGTCGCGCGCTTTCTCAAGGCTTGGCATATCAATGTCGAGACCCACAACGTGGATGCCGCCTAACATATGAATGCCGTGACAGTGCCGCCCTTCCCCGCAACCAAGATCAAGAACCCTGTCGCCGGGCTTTAACCCGAGGAGTTTCAGCCTAACCGTCAGCATTTAGACGCGTTTCTGAATGGCGCTTAAGAACACTTTCTCGTAGCGTTCTGCGACGCGGTCCCAGTGATACAATTCTGCGGCGCGGAGCCGGCCTTTCTCGCCAAGTTCTTTGCGGCGCGGCGCATCATCGAGCAGCGCGCCAATTGCGCCGGCAAGCGCCTCAGCATTTCCGCGGGGCACGATCACACCCGCATCGCCAACAACTTCGGGCAATGCGCCGCCATCGGTCACCACAACCGGGGTTGCGCTCGCCATTGCTTCAGCTGCCGGAAATCCAAACCCCTCATAAAGCGATGGCGTGATGGCAATGGCGGCGGAGCAATATGCTTCACCCATTTCCTCATGAGTAAGGCCATGAATGTATTTGATCTTGTCTGACACACCGAGCTTTCGAGCGAGATCCTTGGTTGGCCCTTCACGCGGCTTTCCAATCACAGTCAGCTTAAGATCGGGGCGGGCCTCTAGCAGTTTGGCATAAGCTTCGACCAGGAACTTTTGTCCTTTGAGCGGCACGTCTGCGGAGGCAGCGCTAATGAGTTGATTTGGGTCTTTCGATACATGTGCCCGCGGTTTGAAGATATCCTGATCAATGCCAAGAGGAACAATCGTTACGCGCTCCGGATCGACCCCGAAATCTCGCGCAATATCTTCCTTGGTCGATGTTGATACAACGACAATGTCTTGCAGCTGACGCGCGACGCGCTTTTGCATTTTCAAAAAGGTATACCAGCGCCTGATCAAGATACGGCGACGCCATTTTGGTTCACTCTCAACAGAGAGCTTCAAATCCTGCGTGATCGGGTGATGTATGGCTCCAACAACTGGAAAACCCGCGCGTTCGATGTCTAACAATCCGTTCGCCAGAGTTTGGTTGTCGAAGACGACATCATATGAGCCAAGTTTGTTTTTCGTCAGCAGCTTCGCGGCTCTGCGCATAAACGTGTATGGCTCAACAAATTTTCCGGACAAATGTCCAAAATACTCATACGTATCCGTTGCGCTTTTCAGGTGCCGCGGCCGGAGCGAGAAATGACCATTGTTAGGTTGTGCGTAAAGATCGAGCGACGGCACAAACTTTACATCAACGCCCGCCCCCTCTGGATATGTGTCCTGAAGGATATGCGGATAAGGCGGACCCGAAATCACATCAACCTTATGCCCACGGCGCGCGAGCGCTCGCGCTGCATAATCCACGAAAATACCCTGCCCGCCCACGCGAGGATTGGAACGGTACGATAGAAGAGCAATTCGCAAGGGAGTTTCTGTAACAGCTATCGGACGAATATCTGCTAAGTCTTCCTCGCGAAGGTCATCCATTCTGTATTACCTGTAACTATTGGCGAGGCTTGGTGTGGAGGTAATGGCTGACCCGCCTTGTGTCAAAACCTCGCGCTGCGGAAAGTCACTTAGCCGCTGTGAAAATGTCCATAAATGCGCTCAGCAAGCGCCTGGTTTACGCCCTCAACGCTCGCAATGTCAGTAAGTTTTGCGCGTGCGACACCTTTCGCAGACCCAAATCGATGCAAAAGTGCTTTTTTGCGCGCCGGACCTATTCCCGCGATTTCATCCAGCGGCGACTTTTTTATATCCGACGAGCGCTTGGCCCTATGTGCACCGATGGCCCAGCGGTGCGCCTCATCCCGTAAACGCTGCAAGTAATAAAGCACAGGTGAGTTATGCGGCAGCTGAAAAGGCGCACCCACAGGCCGGAAGAATTTCTCTCGCCCAGCATTCCTGTCAGGCCCTTTTGCGATCGAGACCAGCGAGACGTCATTGTGAGACAGGCCAATATCACTCAGCGCTTCCATAACCGCTGACAATTGTCCAAGTCCGCCATCAATGAGAACGAGATCTGGCCAGGTTGAGAGATTACCTTCTTCGCGCTCCTTCATCGCCCGCGTGAATCGCCGGCGCATAACTTCGCGCATCATTCCATAATCATCGCCGGGCTCGATGTCTTTGTCCTTGATGTTGAACTTTCGATACTGAGACTTCTCGAAACCATCCGGGCCTGCCACAACCATTCCGCCGACAGCGTTTGATCCTTGAATATGAGAGTTGTCGTAAATCTCAATCCGACTTGGAATTTCGTCCAGGTCAAAGGCTTTTGCCAATTCACTTAACAGTCTTTGCTGGCTCGCACTTTCTGCAAGCTTTCTCGCCAGTGCTTCAGAGGCATTTCGCTCAGCCTGCATCATAAGCTCGCGTTTAGACCCTCGCGAGGGTTTACGGATCTCGACTTTTCGCGCTGCGCGAAGCTCTAAGGCTTCGGCAATCAGATCTTGCTGGTCGGGGGGATGGCTTACCAGAATAAGTCTGGGTGCCGGGCGCTTATCGTAGAACTGTACAAGAAACGCGGCCAGCACTTCAGCTTTTGTCTGGTCTTTTTCGTGGCGCGGAAAGTGAACCGAAGCACCCCAATTCTGCCCTGCGCGTATAAAAAAGACCTGTACGCAAGTTTGGCCTCCTTCTTCTGCGATGGCAAATACATCGGCTTCTTCGAGCCCGTCAGGGTTTACATCCTGTCCAGCGCGAACAACCGCTAACGCTCGAATGCGGTCTCGCAGCCGCGCAGCCTTTTCGAAGTCAAGCTCCGCTGATGCTGCCTCCATGTCGGCCGCCAGATCGGCATGCAGCTCAACAGCTTTACCGCGCAAAAACGCCGCCGCCTGATCCGCCAGCGCCTGATAGTCCTCGGTAGAAATCTCTCCAACACAGGGAGCCGCACATCGTTTAATCTGGTGAAGCATGCATGGGCGCGTGCGGGCATTAAAAACGCTGTCTTCGCATGTGCGCAGGAGGAAGGCTTTTTGTAACGTGTCGAGCGTGCGCATCACAGCACCAGCTGACGCGAACGGCCCAAAATAGTCGCCCTGGTCACGTTTAGCTCCGCGATACTTCTTGATCATAGGTGCTTCGTGATCCCTGCGGATTAGGATGTATGGAAATGATTTGTCGTCTCGAAGCAGAATGTTGAATCGCGGCTTGAGCTTCTTGATTAACGCCGCCTCGAGTAGAAGAGCCTCGGTTTCGGTTTCAGTGACGACAAATTCCATTTCCGCCGTCAGCGAAATCATTCGAGCAATTCTCTGAGTATGCCCGCCAAGGCGCGCATAAGATCCGACGCGATTCTTCAGACTCTTTGCCTTACCGACATATAACACTTCGCCGTCAGCGCCGTACATGCGGTAAACCCCCGGCTTACCGGGCAGGCGCTTCAGATTGTCCTTGATGACATCTACGCCTCGAATAGAAGGCTTATTCGACTGCGAATCCATGCAACAGAATTTAGGCGTCCTGCTGCGCGTTGGCTAGATCAAACGCGCGTGATCTTGTCGAGCCCGTTATGTTCGAGAGCAACGCTTATGCCGTAACTAAAGATCAACACGATCGCGAGCGCGAAAACGAACTGACGGGCCATTCCGCCAGATTCCTTCGTTTCGTTCGGACGCCGCACGATCAGGTAGAAGATCGTGATAATAAACATAATGAAAAACAAGATACGTGTTTCATCGGACATAGAACCAAAGAATTGGCTCACGTCTCTTGCGAGCTCCTGCGCATCATTGCGGAGCTGATCAATACCCTGCTGAAATCTCGCTGCTAATTGCATGACGGACCACATTTGACGTTATACCTTCTTCGCCTACGACGCGAAGCGACGTGCACGAAGGATGCCAGTATGAGCGAAACTGTTGGAAAAACCGCAAAGCGATAGGTGTAATTTCAACTATTAACCTTAGTTGCTGATTCACATTTTGTAGTGGAATTTCTCCCTCACAGTTGACGCTGCACGCCGGGCAGACTTAAGCGAAGCAATATTAACCAAAGGGACTGTCTCCAATGGCTATCGATCTCACTCTTTCAGATGCAATTAACCGCGTGGAACCATCCGCAACGATTGCGGCGAGCACCAAGGCAGCAGAACTCAAGCGCGCCGGCAAAGACGTGATCGGACTTGGAGCGGGTGAACCCGACTTTGATACACCTGATCACATTAAGGAAGCGGCGATAAAGGCCATTCGCGACGGAAAAACCAAATACACGCCCGCCGATGGCATCCCCGAACTGAAGGAAGCGATCTGCGCAAAGTTTCAGCGAGATAATGATCTTTCTTATGAGCCATCACAGGTGAACGTGTCTCCAGGCGGAAAGCCAGTCATCTATAATGCCTTCGTAACGACGCTGAACCCCGGTGATGAAGTCATCGTTCCCGCACCCTATTGGGTATCGTATCCGGCGATCGTGAAAATTGCGGGAGCAACACCGATCTTTGTTCAATGCGGACCGAACGCAAATTACAAACTCTCACCTGAAGCGTTAGAAGAGGCGATAACGCCCAATACAAAGTGGCTTGTGCTGAATTCACCGTCGAACCCAACAGGTGCGGCCTATACCGAAACTGAACTCCGCGCGCTTGCCGATGTGCTGCTACGTCATCCACAAGTATGGGTTTTGACCGACGATATGTATGAACACCTCGTCTATGATGACTTTGAATATAAGACGATCGCTCAAATCGAACCCGGTCTGTATGAGCGAACCCTCACTATGAACGGTGTTTCAAAAGCCTACGCCATGACAGGCTGGCGGATCGGGTATGCCGCCGGCCCAGCGAAACTCATATCTGCAATGCGCAAGCTGATGAGCCAGTCAACCTCTAACCCCTGTTCGATCTCGCAATGGGCAGCAGTTGAAGCGCTTAATGGTCCTCATGACTTTCTCGTTCCGCGCAATGCCGCTTTCAAAGCGCGCCGGGACCTGGTTGTGGAAGGCCTTAACAAAGCAGACGGCCTGCAATGCGCAACTCCAGAAGGAGCGTTCTACGTTTACCCGAACTGCGCGGGCGTTATTGGCAAAACTTCGCCGGCGGGAACCAGGATCGAAACCGATCAAGACTTCACGACAGCCTTGCTCGAAGAGAAGCTGGTCGCGGCTGTCTTTGGGGAAGCATTTGGCATGTCGCCCGCTTTCCGGGTATCCTATGCTACGTCAGACGAATTGCTGAAAGAAGCCTGCAAAAGGATACAGGAATTCTGTGCGTCGCTGACCTAAGGCGGAGGAATTCATGGTACTGGACAAGACCTATCAGCCCAATCTGCAAAGCTGGTTTGATTACATCTTGAAGGACAAGACACCGGAGCGGCTTTCGCAGCTCCTGCATGATGATGTCGTTTTTCGCTCGCCTGTTGTCCACACTCCGCAGGAAGGCAAGGCCATTACTATGGCGTATCTAACAGCAGCGGGCGGCACACTCGGCGGTGAGAAAAAGTCCGGCACAGGTGAGAAGAAATTCAAATACACACGCGTCTTCGATTGCGGGGACAAGGCCGTGCTCGAATTCGAGACGGAAATGGATGGCATTCACGTCAATGGCATAGACATGATCGAATGGGACACTGATGGTAAAATCATCGATTTCAAAGTCATGGTGCGACCACTCAAAGCGATTCAAAAGGTCCACGCGGATATGGGGGCGATGCTCGCCAAAATGAAAGCTGGCGAACCAAAGTGATTGCATCGGCGCCGCGCATCGAAACAGAGCGTTTGATCCTGCGCGGGCCGGAGGCAAGTGACCACGAGGCGCTCGCGATTATCCGCGCGAAAGAGGACGTCGGCAAACATGTTGGCGGCGTGCGCGACTGGCAAGACACCTGGTTTATGATTATGCGCACCTTCGGCATGTGGCCAATGCTTGGTTATGGCTATTGGTTCATTGACCTGAAAGAAACCGGAGAACTTGTTGGCGAAGTTGGCTTTGCTGACTTCAAGCGTGGCATGCAGCCAGACATATCTGGCATTCCGGAAGCGGGATGGGTGCTTGATAGCCCGCATTGGGGAAAAGGCCTGATGACTGAGGCGGTCGAAGCCGCGCATCACTGGCTCGATACTGAAACTGACTACGTCCAATCCTGCTGTATCATCGATCCAGAGCACACACCGTCAATTAACGTCGCGAAGAAATGCGGCTATGAGGCCGTCACACTCAGCGAATATCGCGGTGACGCGGCGATGATTTTTCATCGTAAACGTCCAAAATAACTCTTTCCCGTGCTCTCAACGCGGGCTAATTTGCCTCCCATGACAACATACCTTGATTTTGAGAAGCCGGTTGCAGAGCTTGAGGCGCGCATTGCTGAGCTGGAAGTCCAGAAGAACAAGGGCGACGCTCCGTCGCTCGCCGAAGACCTGAAAAAACTCAAAGAGAAATCAGCCAAGCAGCTGAAAGACCTTTACAAGGATTTATCGGCCTGGCGTAAAACTCAGGTCGCTCGTCATCCAGATCGTCCGCATACGAGCGATTTCATTGCAGGTATGTTCACTGATTTTCAGGAACTGGCCGGTGACCGCGTCTACGGAAATGACGAGGCCATTATCGGCGGAATGGCAAGCTTCAATGGCCGCTCCGTCATGGTGATTGGTCATGAGAAAGGCCGCACCACCGAAGCGCGCCTGAAACATAATTTCGGCATGGCGCATCCAGAAGGCTATCGCAAAGCAGTTCGCCTGATGGACCTCGCAGAGAAATTCAAACTCCCGGTCATCACCTTCCCGGATACGGCGGGTGCCTATCCCGGTAAAGGCGGTGAAGAGCGCGGACAGGCAGAAGCGATTGCGCGCGGCATTCAGCGCGGCCTGTCTCTGGAAGTCCCTTTCATATCTCTCATCATTGGTGAGGGCATGTCTGGTGGTGCGATCGGTATCGCCGCAGCAAACAAAGTGCTGATGATGGAGCACTCGATCTATTCCGTCATCTCACCTGAAGGCTGCGCGTCTATCCTCTATCGCGACACCGCGAAAGCGAAAGACGCCGCCGAAGCGATGAAGATCACGCCGAAAGACCTTCTGAAGATGAAGATCATCGACAGTATTATCAAAGAGCCCGTGGGTGGGGCGCACCGCGCACCCGACAAAGCGATCAAAGCTGCGGCAAAAGCCATAGAGAAGGATCTTTCCGAGCTCGAAAAACTGTCTCCGCAAGAGCTCAAGACCCAACGCCGCGAACGGTTCTATGAAATCGGGCGTAAAGGGATTTAGATCCCGCGTGAGACTGCCTGATGAAATGGCTCCCAAACGCTCTAACGATCCTGCGCTGTATTTTGGCGTTCGTGGTGGGTTGGGCGATTTTGGCGGCGCAGTTCGGCAACGCTATTTATTATGGCCCGAATTGTCATGATATCGGAATACAACCAAAACCAGTCTGCCGAACCGAAACCTTATGGGCGGGGTGGCCAATTATCGTGTTCATTGTCGCTGCACTGCTGGACTATCTCGACGGCCTGGCGGCGCGTCTCCTCAATGCAGCCACGGCTTTCGGCGCATGGCTTGATCCGATCGCTGATAAATTATTGGTCGGGGTGACCTTAATGGCGCTCGTCATCAGCTCGAAAGGGAACATGCTGTTCCTAATTCCAGCTGTAATTATCATTAGCCGTGATCTGTGGGTCACAGCGATGCGTGGACGGGTGGCCGGGGGCATTCCTGTTTCACTTGCTGCAAAGTGGAAAACGGGAATCGCGATGACCGCCCTCGGCGGTATCTTGCTTTTCGAGAGGCCGTTCGAGACCGGCATTCCAATCGATCTTGCGGGAGTGGGGGCGGCGGTGTCACTGCTGCTGCTTTATCTCGCCGCCGCGCTTTCCCTTTACACAGGTTATCAATACGTCCGCGCAGCGTTTTCAAAGCCTGCCCCCTAGACCCGCTGACGACCCGCCTCCATATTCAGACCCATGGCCAAGCAACCTTCCAAAGGTGTTTCTGAAGCACCCATGCCGTTCAATATGGACGGAGCCGCACGCGACGCGATCGGCGGATTGCCGTCTAGCAACTGGACGCCGCACCGCCCGGACCGCGATTGGGTAAAACTTGAAGGCGGCAAGAAATTTGTCGTTCATTCAGATTATGAACCTGCCGGTGATCAGGTCACCGCTATCCCGGAGCTTGTCGAAGGCATCAAAGAGGGCGAGCGCGATCAGGTCCTGCTCGGCGCGACAGGCACCGGCAAGACCTTTACCATGGCGAAGATCATTGAAGCGACGCAGCGCCCTGCCCTGATCATGGCTCCGAACAAGACGCTCGCCGCGCAGCTTTACGGGGAGTTCAAGTCTTTCTTTCCGGAAAATGCGGTTGAGTATTTCGTTTCTTATTATGACTACTACCAACCCGAAGCCTATGTACCGCGCTCGGATCTCTACATCGAAAAAGAAAGCTCGATCAACGAAGCCATCGACCGGATGCGCCACTCGGCTACGCGTTCTATACTCGAACGTGATGACGTCATCATCATCGCTTCGGTATCATGCATCTACGGTATTGGCTCAGTTGAGACTTATACAGAAATGACATTCCGCCTGGAGGAAGGTCAGCAGATTGAACAGCGCGACGTCGTTCAGCAGCTCGTCGGTCTTCAATATACGCGCAATGATGCAGCGTTCACGCGCGGCACCTTCCGCGTAAAAGGCGATACGGTTGACCTCTTCCCGACGCACTATGAAGACCGCGCATGGAAGCTCTCATTCTTTGGTGATGAGCTTGAGAGCATCACCGAATTCGACCCGCTCACCGGCAAGCGTACGCGCGATTTGCCAGCCATAAAAGTCTACGCCAATTCGCACTATGTCACACCCCGGCCAACGCTGAATCAAGCGCTCGGCAAGATCAAAACCGAGCTTAAAGATCGCATCGCCTTCCTCACTCAACAGGGCAAGCTACTCGAAGCTCAGCGCATTGAACAGCGTACCCAGTATGACCTTGAGATGATCGCCGCTACCGGCTCCTGCAATGGGATCGAAAACTACTCACGCTACCTCACCGGCCGCAAACCGGGCGAACCACCTCCCACACTTTTTGAATACATTCCTGAGAACGCTCTGCTCTTTGTCGACGAATCCCATCAGGCGATTCCGCAAATCGGTGCCATGTTCAAAGGCGACTACAATCGCAAATATACCCTTGCAGAATATGGGTTTAGGCTCCCATCCTGTACGGATAATCGGCCGCTGAAGTTTGACGAGTGGCGCCTCATGCGCCCGCAGACCATCGCCGTGTCGGCCACCCCCGGCGCGTGGGAGCTGGAGCAGACCGGCGGCGTCTTCACCGAGCAGGTCATCCGCCCCACCGGCCTCGTCGATCCGCCCGTAGAGGTCCGCCCCGTCTCCCTCAACAATGCCTCCCAGGTGGATGACGTCATGGCCGAGGTGAAGGACGTCGCTGCCCGCGGCATGCGCTCGCTCATCACCACCCTCACCAAGAAGATGGCCGAGGACCTGACCGAATACCTCCACGAGCATGGCGTGCGCGTGCGCTACATGCATTCCGACATCGACACGATCGAACGCATTGAAATCATTCGCGATCTCCGCCTCGGCGAGTTCGATGTCCTGATCGGGATCAATTTGCTGCGCGAGGGGCTGGACATCCCCGAATGCGGCTTTGTCGGCATTCTCGATGCGGACAAGGAGGGGTTCCTGCGCTCAGAGACGAGCCTTGTGCAGACCATTGGCCGCGCCGCGCGCAATGCCGAGGCGCGCGTCGTCCTCTATGCCGATAAGGTCACCGGCTCGATGCAGCGCGCCATCGACGAGACCGAGCGCCGCCGCGCCAAACAGATCGCGCACAATGAGGCGCACGGCATCACCCCCACAACCATCAAGCGCGACGTCGCAGACATCCTTGGAGAGCTGGGGGAGAGCTCCCGCTCTGTGAAGGAGTCTGGCGCCGGCCTCCTGAAAGGCGGCAAGTCGCGGCGGGGCCGGGGTAAATCTGTGCGGGAAAAAGTCGAAACCTTGCCACTTGCCGGTGAATCCGGACACAACCTACAGGCCGTCATCGCCGACCTTGAAAAGCGCATGCGCGAAGCGGCGGCGGATTTGGAATTCGAGGAGGCGGCAGCCCTCCGCGATGAAGTTAAACGCCTAAGGGAGGGCGAACTTGGTCTTTGAGTTTGAAGGTGAGAAACGGTCCGCGCAGCGGATGAATTGCTCCGGGGGAGCAATTCACGTTTCGAACGCGGCCCTCAGAGATGAGGTGAAAAAGCTGCGTGAAGGGGAATTGGGGCTTTGATCGACGATAGGTTGATCAATTTGAACAAAAGTGATTTATCAAAGTGAACAGTGTGCCAGTTGGGGGATCAATCTAGTGGGAACCAAAGTCAATCTAAGTTGGCCAGCGGAAACGCGGGCAAAGTTTGCTGGTTTTGTATTTGAAGTCTACCAATCTGGATCCAGCGTAGAGGTATTTTATCCTGAAGATGCCGACGAAATTGTCGAATATCTGAGGTCACATCCTGAAAAAGTTTCAGATAACAAAGCTCTGAATCCAGAGTATTGGCGATCCATAGACACCGATCACTGCTCGAGGAAGTTTACATTAACCTTGAAGTTGAGAAATGGCGGTAAACGTCGAGGAAAAGGGAAAACTAACAAGCACTATGCCAAAAAGTACGACCTCAAAAAGTCGATCGTTTGTGCAGGAAAATGCCCGAATACTGATCAAAAGTGTAAAAAAAGAGCTGGCTTGGTTAGAGGTCAGATAGTCTGCTCATGCCTCTAAATGAAATTGACTCAGAAGTGACGTCAGTTTTGTATCCAAACTCTTGGTTGCCTGGCAAGTTATCAAGGGACGAGTACGACGTAATGAGTCCAGATAGCCAACGTGAATTGATAAATTGTATCCTAGGTTACATCCAGCAACATAGAAGTGATGTTAGCACCACTATTCAAGCACTAGACGTACGGCGAACAAAGCTTCTCAAAACATCCAAAAATGTAAGTATTTTTTCAATATTCACCTCGGTCCTATCAAGTGTTCTTACCTTTGCATTGGTATTTCTTCACCTTCTGGAATTAGAAGCATGGACAGGTATCGGGTGGCTTATCGGGGCAGCATTGGCATCGTTACTCGGCGCAGCAGTACACATCTTTCGCTTCTCGCAAAAGTACTCTGAAAGAATTGTTAGATTTACTTCTTTGATCTCGTACGGTTATGAAGTTCGGGACGAATTTTCCTTGCAGACAAACGCAGTTTGTCCTGGCAACCGCCTACCGGAGAGCCAACAACCGCACCACTTCCTATACTCAAGGCTTTTCGATCTCGCCGACGGCTTCATTCCAGAAAAACAAAAGTATTTAGAAGAAGTGCTTTTGTTGAGCAATATCGATGAACAGGCTCCAACCTGACTTATGCTGCTGACTTTGCTGAGCCAAATTCGTATGAGAACAACGGCGCAAGCTGCCTAGCACTCGGTTCGTCTTCGATTGAGAAATCCGGGTCCGCACCGTGACTCAATAATAAATCGATAACCCAATGTGTTTGATTCCGAAGCGCGGCAACAAGCAATGAATCCCCAAACTCATCAACTTGATTAGGATCAGCGCCTGACTTTAATAAATCTAACAAGGCCGCTTCGTCACCATTCTCTACAGCAGAAAATACAGCTTTCATCCCAAGTTTTCCCTCAATAGTACACCACATCTTGTGATCGTAATGGGTTAATGCACTATTTATAGCGTGATTCAATTCGCCCCTCATCGCAAATAAAAGCTTATCAAGTCGCTGATTTTTTTCAAATCCATACAACCACAGAGGGATTCGTAACCCGCCACAGATATCACTTTATCTTCATGACGTTATCTGACTAGCGTGCGTTAGCCCCCAACGCGTAAGGTGGACCAACGCGCAGCGATACCCACCGGCGGAACTTGCCACATCAAAACGGTGGGTATTGGCCTGCGTCCTCAGAACTGTCGTACTTATTGTTAGTTCTTAGGCTTCCTGCTGCTTCCGGCTGAAATGACCGCCGCGACGCCGATCAAAACTGTTCCAATTCCAACCGAAACAGCAGCAAAAAGTTCGAAAAATATAATGATCATGAATTCTCTCTGCATAAAAGGACACCTCCGCTTTTCAGCGGATTAATTAGTTCAGTCCTTCTTGCAGCACGTCCCCTCTTATTGGAGGATCGCCTGAGATCGATAGTATATGCACAATTCTCATCAATTCAAGCATGCGTTGCTCCGCAACGCGTCGGGTGGGTTGAGTGCTGCCTTATCCCACCCACGGAAGGACTACGAAACTGTAGGATAAATTCCACTCAATCCCACACCTCAAATCTCGCTATGTGTTGTCTTCATTGAGGCGCGGGGGCGGAATCAAAGAATCTATCCGACCGGGTTCTTAGCTGTCGTATATTACTCACATTCCGAGATGTACGCGGCGCTGCCGCTCAATCTTAGAATACGGAAGACACAGCCCCTACCGGGGCAATCTCCGGCTAAACGCGATCCACAGGATCGCGTTTTCACTTCGTGACCGCCTTCGATTCGCGAAGCGATCCGGGACCCAGCATTTTTCAGCATGTGAAAAGCAGAGCCATCTTTGATGGCGCTTTTTACGCTCGGTCCCGGGTATTGCTGCGCAATCCCGGGATGACAGGAAATAGAGAGCGCCGCTGGGGCGGATGCCTCGAATTATTTGTTTTGCTCAGCGCTATTCCTCGCTGACGCTCGGGCGCTTGCGCCTGCGCGTTGCTTGTTATGCTGCTGCGCAGCTCGGCGACCTTTGGGTCGCCTCGGGGCTCCGCCCCATGGCCGTTACCAACGGAGACCACCCATGCCCCACCAAACCATCAAACGTACAATGGACCAGCGCCGGGCGCTGATCGCCGAGTGCCGCCGCCGCATGCAGGCCGGTGAGGAAATCAAAGCCATCTGCACTGCGCTGCAAATCAACATCAAGACCTTCCATAAATGGGCGAAGATCCACGGCTTTCGCCGCGGCGATATTGACCCGGATCATCCGCGCGCG
This sequence comes from Hyphomonadaceae bacterium, assembly GCA_965263325.1. Classification (GTDB taxonomy): domain Bacteria; phylum Pseudomonadota; class Alphaproteobacteria; order Caulobacterales; family Hyphomonadaceae; genus CBDHGY01. The sequence goes on from CBDHGY010000002.1 coordinate 1,578,399, forward strand.
CGCAGCCGCCTGCCGCCCGGGCCCAGCGCGCACACCTCCTCTGGCCTCTATATGCGCGGGGAAGGGCTTGGCCGGGCGCGCTCTGGCGGTCGCCAGGCGGTGCTCTCCCCTGAGGCCGAAGCGCATTTCCTCGCCCACCAGGCAGAGGGCTATCTCGTGGCGGTGCGCGCCGAAGCGATGGGCGATCACCGGCTGGTCAATGCGATCAGCAAATTGCTGCGCCGGGTGAAATCGCGGGGTACGGATATGCTGCGCCTGCGCGAAATCGCGATGGAAGATCCGGCCTATGACTGGGGCGCGTTCCAGCATGAATGTATGGCGCAGTGGTGTGATGCGGAGCTGCGCGCGCGGGTCATTTTCCGGCAGATGTATCCCGATCATCGCCGCTATCCGGGGCCGCCGGAATATAAACGCCCGGCGCAAAGCTGGATCGATCACTTCGCTGATCGTGCGCGTTGGGAACATGCAGAACTCACCGCGCTTGGCCGGCTGGAGCCAGACCCGCCCTCGCACGAACCTTTCTCTGACTGCCATGCCGCGCAGAATATGTCCCTCAATCCGCTCGGAACAATTGACCATGAAGAGGCCGCCAAACGCCGCGCCGCTTCTGAGCCCGGTAAAGCGACATGCGCAGCCTAGCCGAAGAGCGGGATCGTGCCGGAGTTGAAGTTGCGCAAATTCGGCAGCGCTGTGTTGATCTCACTATCGTTTAGGCCGAACCAACGCCCAAGCGGCTCAGCATATTGCTCGACCGAGACTTGCGGGATCAGGCGCCCCTTCTTGGAGGTGAAGTCCGGCCCATCGGGATCGATCTCAGCAAGGGAGCCGTAAAAGCGTTTGCCATTCACAGCCCCGCCCATAACAACATGCGCGCTGCCCCAGCCATGATCCGTGCCCGAACCATTTCCGATATATGTCCGTCCGAAATCAGACGCGGTGAAGACCGTCGTGTTGGACCATTGCCCGAGCTCGATCATCGCGGACCGGAACGCCGCCATGCCCTGTGAGAAGCTCGACTGCAATCCGGCGATGGACCCGGCCTGACCGCGGTGGGTGTCGTATCCGCCCACCGAGACATAGAATATCTGGCGCGATACACCGAGCGCGCCCCGTATACTGATCAAGCTCGCAATCGACTCCAGCTGCGAGCCAAATTTGCCAGATGGGAACTGCGTCGCGAGCGGCGTGGCTGATTCCATCCCCTGCTCCAGACGGCGAACGACATCCACGGACGACGCTGAGAAGTTTGAGAGATCCTGAAGATAATAATTTTCGAAGCCATAATCGCTTCGGCCCAACCATTGCTCAAGACGTCTCTTCGCCGCGCGGTCACTGGAAGATCCGCCCATATATTTGCTTTGGCGAACGACATTAAGAGACGGCGCCCTCGACCCTGAAATTTTGAAGGGTTGCACCGTATCTCCGCTTAAGAACGGATCGTTTGAGCCGGCCGTGATAACGCTGAAAGCGCGCGCTTTTTCGTCGAGTGATGCAGAGGCGGCGTCGGCAAATCTTCCGCCCCAACCAAAGCGCGCGCCCTCCGGGCTGAACGTCAACCATGTCGATTGCTGATCATTGTGAGAAAACAATCGCGCCGGCAACACTGCGGTATTGCCTCTAATTTCCGATCGCGTGACCGGCTCAATGAGAGGCCCAACCCCGTTCACAACGGCGAGTTCGCCTGCATCAAACATGGTGGCCAGCGCAGACATTTGCGACGGGAACGCAAGTTGTTGACCGCCAAAACTGCCCGCATTGGTCGGATTAAGCGGGATCAGGCTTTGACGCGAACGCCCGCCAACACCTCTGCGAATTGCCCGCAGCGCATTGTACGATGGCTGATCATACGGGATCGCAAAATCTGCGCCGTCCTGCCCGCCTTTGAAGAAAATCATGACCAGCGCCTTGTAGCCGGTCACATCTGCAGCATGCGCCTTGAGACTGCTGAGCGCGCTTACGCCCGCCACACTGCCGGCCATGCCAAGCGCTGTCATTGAGTTGAGGAACTGTCGACGATTTATATTTGCCATTACTTTTACTGACTGTCTGGGAATTGACGGAGGAGCACATAATTCGGGGAGGCGAGCACGAGCGAAACTGCCAGGGCGACACGATCAAAGCGATCATTTTGTTCGCGGTCCCGGTTTGTTGAATCGTCCATGAGCGTGATCACGGCGCTAATTTCATCTACTTCAGCTTCGCTCAATCGCCCGCCTGCAAGCTTTTTGTTGAGATGAGCAATGAGTGCCGGCACATCATATGCAAGCGGCAACTCCTCGGAATAATCTGGAACGAAATTATCCGGGCGACCCTTGCGCGAAGGGACCTCCCCGAAGGCAAACTCCGACAGCATGTTAAAGGTACCAAACTGTGAGGTAGAATTCGTAATTTGGAACTCTGGAGCCGTAATATTTCGCGCGCCGGACTCTGTTCCGGGCGCTATGTATCCGGGGCGATAGAAATTAAACACTGACGGCGCTCGAAACGGATGCTGCCCCAATCCTTCGATGGCGCTGCTTGTATCCTGCAGACGCCTTTGGTTCGCAGAATCAACGTTTCGAACGTTAAAGGCGCGGGCCCAGTGAACGAACCGAAGCACAGGTTCCTGTATCTTTCCATCCGAGGGAGTAGGCCGTCTATTTTCGTCAAACAGGCTTTCGTCCAAAAGAACTGCCGCAATCGTCGCAAGCAGATCTCCGCGCTCTCCCGTACCAAACACCTCACCATCGGCGGCTTGAAAACGACCCTCATTGAATGCCGTCGCGACCCGCGCAACATAGGCTGGCTCCGGGTTTGAGGCCGTGAACCTCTGGATTAATTGGCGCGCAAGGAACGGGCCGACATTTGGATGCTCGAAAATTTGATCCAGTGCCATATCGATGCTTGTCTCACCAGATGTGCCAGCGGGGATCGTCAGACCAAGAAATTGTTTTTCGAGCGGAGAATGTTCGTTCGGAAAGAAAATCAGCGGCGAATGTTTTGACGCGAAAGGCACCTGATTGAACGGCCGATCAAATCGGTCATTGTTGTAAGCCATACCAGTAAACACTCGCGCCAGACCAACAACATCTTCATTCGTAAAGGTCTCTATTTCGCGGCCTGAACCATCAAGCCTTGGAGTGCCGTCTATGTTCAGCTCAACCAGTCCGATCGTAAACAGCTGCAGCAATTCGCGCGCATAGTTTTCATCAGGCATTCTGCCTGTTTCAGGATCACCTTTCTGGTTATGGATATAAGTTAGCCACTCTGCCATGGCGGGGGCATAAGTTATTTCTTCAAGAAGATCACGATAGTTACCAAGCGCATTCCGAGCGAGAATTTCGCGGTAGTATGTGAAAATATTCTGATGCTCTCTTTTTACCGCTACAGAGTCTGAAACAACGATAATTTGTGAGAGTGCAAACGCCATTCTTTGGCGTAGCTGATCGTCTGCCTGAATCACCTTGTTCCAATAAAGATCGCTATCAATGCCTTTAATAAGGGAGCCATTGGAGTCTCTTTGAGCAAGAACGTCATCCAGGAAACGCGTTGCAGGAAGTTGCACTTGCTCGGCAATCCAGCTGCTCGCTGACTTGCCTGTGAGCTGCTGAATATCGCTGCTACTCGCGCCAAAACTGGCCGCGTTTAAAAACCGCGAGGCTTGATCGGCGCTCGTGATTTCCAAGCTGACCGATGTCGCTGGCGGCGGGGGTGGAGGGGGCGGCGGCGGTGGAGGGGGCGGCGGCTGTGTCGTGCCACTTCCCGTGTTTGGGGAGGAAATGCCTGTATCTCCACCTCCTCCGCCCCCGGAACATCCTGTCACTAATACAGCGCTCAAGACGATTAAGCTTGCGCCACTCTTTCTAATACTCGCTAACACTATGGGGACCTCTTTCCTACAGCGCCAAGACTGCGGAAAGCTGATCACCATGTAAAGTTAAACACTTGCAAGTGTCATTCAGGTTACACGATTGAAACGAGACGGAAGAAACTCATTCAACCGTTACAGATTTTGCAAGGTTGCGCGGTTGGTCAACATCCGTGCCTTTCTCCACCGCTGTATGATAAGCAAGCATCTGGATCGGTAAGGCGTAAAGGATGGGGGCAATAAAGTCGTCACAATCTGGCATAAGGATATGGCCCATTGGCGCATCGCCTGCCGCCTCGATCCCTTCTTCGTTTGAGATCAAGATCACTTCGCCATGACGCGCGGCGACTTCCTGCAGATTGGAAAGTGACTTGTCGAACAGGGGATCATGCGGCGCGACAAAGATGACGGGAGTCTTCTCGTCAATAAGCGCGATCGGGCCATGTTTCAGCTCGCCGGACGCATAACCTTCCGCGTGAATGTAGCTGATCTCTTTCAGCTTAAGCGCGCCTTCCAGCGCCAGCGGATAATGCACACCCCGGCCGAGATATAAAACATCGCTCGCTTTTGAGAGATTATACGCCGTTTTGGAAATCGCATTGTCCAGCTTTAGCGCTTCGGTGATCAGACGCGGCACTTCGGAGAGCGCATCTGTCAGATGAATTTCTTCGTCTCGGCTGATCGTGCCTTTCGCTCGCCCGCCAGCAATGACGGTGGCCGCAAGCGCGCAGAGCTGCGCTGTAAAGGCCTTGGTAGAGGCAACACCAATCTCTGGGCCTGCAAGGGTCGGAAGCACCGTATCAACTTCGCGCGCGATAGATGATGTTGGCACATTGACCACGGCTGCGGTGCGCAGTCCTGCCTCCTTACAGTATCGCAGCGCGGCGAGTGTATCTGCCGTTTCACCCGATTGGCTAACAAACAAGGTGAGCGTACCAGGCTGAAGCACAGGCTGGCGGTAACGGAATTCACTCGCGATATCGACTTTAACCGGCAGCTTTGCGATTTGCTCAAACCAGTACTCTGCCACGGCGCAGGAATAGTATGCCGTCCCGCATGCCACCATTTGAATGCCTGTCACATCGTCCCACTTGATGCGATCACCATTACTACCGGGAAGCTCAATCGTTTGCTCAAGCGCGTTGACATACGCTCCGATCGTGCGCGCGGTGGAATCAGGCTGCTCGTAAATTTCCTTCTGCATGAAGTGGCGGTAATTGCCCTTCTCAACGCTTGCGCCAGCCCCATGAACCAGCGTTACAGCGCGCGTGACCTGAGCGCCCGATGCGTCGTATACTGAATAAGTATCGCGTGTCAGAACGCACCAATCACCCTCTTCGAGGTAGACCACTTTGTTCGTGAACGGCGCAACGGCAATCGCATCCGATCCAAGGAACATTTCACCCTCAGCAACGCCGATAACAAGCGGAGACCCCTTTCGCGCGCCAATCATGAGATCCTGCTGCCCTTCAAACAGAACAGCAAGCGCGAACGCACCCTCCAAGCGCGCCAATGCAGCCTTAACCGCTTCACGCTCATCCATGCCGGCCGTGAGATTGCTTGTGATCAGATGCGCGACAGTTTCAGTATCCGTTTCGGTGTCAAAAAGATAACCCTGCGCTTCCAGCTCAGCGCGAAGCACTCGAAAGTTTTCAATAATGCCATTGTGTACCAACGCCACGCGGCCGGACACATGTGGGTGGGCGTTCGTTTCAGTGGCCGCGCCGTGAGTCGCCCAGCGCGTATGACCAATCCCGGTTGTGCCGGTCAGCGGACTTGTTTGCAGAGTTTCCTGCAAGTTTGCCAATTTTCCGGCCGCGCGCCGCCGCGAGAGCGCACCTGCATCCAGCGTTGCGATGCCTGTACTGTCATAGCCGCGATACTCCAGACGCGCGAGCGCCGTCATCACGCGAGGCGCTGCTGGTTCATTGCCAAGGATTCCAATTATTCCGCACATATATACTGCCTATTCTGCCCATTCCTCCCCGCCCGGCCCTGCTTATGCCGCGCAAGAGTTTAAGTCATTGCAAATAGAGCAACCGATTGTGACGAGCATGCGGAGGCAGCGCGGTGATTTAGGGAATCGGTGGCTGAAAGCGATTAACCGCGGTCAACACAGCAGCCGGGTCAGCTACTTTGTTGAATCTAGCAGTTGAAGTCGCAGATCTTGAACACGAACGTCGCTCGAACTTCAGTTATTTCCCGGAGAGCCCGATCTCGGCTCTGCCCTCCGATTGGAGATCATCTTTTTACTCGGCCCCACCCCAAAAAATCTCCATCTTTCGCAGGTGCGCGACCCCCGCTAGTCTGGCGCGCATGTCACGCTTTATTCCTCTTCTGGCGACAATCGCCCTATTCGTGCTCTCTCTTTGGGGAGCGCAAACATTCCACTGGCTCATCGCGGCGGCGGTCCCGCTCGGCATTCTGTCGGCGACCGGCTTCTACGACGCCCTGCAGACCCGCCACACAATCTTGCGCAATTATCCGATTATCGGCCGTGTGCGCTGGATCATGCGAGCACTTCGTCCATTCCTGCGGTCTTATATCGTCGAGAGCGAAACAGAGGGTCGGCCCTTCAATCACGAAGAGCGAAATCTGGTTTATGCCCGCGCGAAGAATGTGAGTTCGGTCGAGCCATTCGGCAGCCATGTTGACATCGACAAGCCGCCTTATGAATGGCTTGCACATTCGATGGCCGCAAAGGAGCCGGCCAAGGAAGGATTTCGCACACGGATCGGTGCGCCGGGAACCGCGAAGCCCTATTCGGCATCTGTCTTCAATATTTCAGCCATGAGTTTTGGAAGCCTTGGCGCAAAAGCGATTGAGTCACTCAATCGCGGCGCAGCGAAGGGAGGATTTTACCACGACACTGGCGAAGGCGGAATTTCGCGCTACCACAAAGCTGGCGGCGGTGACCTCGTTTGGGAACTCGGCTCTGGCTATTTTGGATGCCGCGCAAAAGACGGCTCGTTTGATCCTGTCCAATTCCAAGAAAATGCGTCTTTAGAACAAGTGAAGATGATCGAAGTCAAACTTAGCCAAGGCGCGAAGCCGGGCCATGGCGGCGTGCTGCCCGGCTCAAAGGTCACAAGAGAGATCGCTGAAGCCCGCGGGATTGAAATAGGTCAGACCTGCATTTCACCGCCTTACCACTCGGCGTTCTCTACTCCGATTGAGCTTATGGAATTCGTTCAGCGATTGCGTGAACTGGCTGGGGGCAAGCCAGTTGGATTGAAATTTTGTGTCGGTAACCGGTGGGAAGTTCTGGCCCTTTGCAAGGCCATGCTGGAAACAGGGCTTCGGACCGACTTTATCGTTGTCGACGGTTCAGAAGGCGGCACCGGCGCGGCACCAGCAGAATTTCTGGATCATATTGGCGCGCCGCTTCGCCAGGGCCTTGTGCTCACGCGCAATGCGCTGGTTGGAACGGGGCTGAAAGAGGACGTCGCCCTCGGCGTGAGCGGTAAGCAAATCAGCGCGTTTGCGCTTGCCAGCTCGATGGCACTGGGCGCGAATTTCGTAAACTCTGCGCGCGGCTTCATGTTTGCGCTCGGCTGTATCCAATCGCTTCATTGCCACACCAATACGTGTCCAACTGGTATCGCCACTTCAGACAAAGGCCGCCAGCGCGGCCTCTTCGTGCCAGACAAGGCAGATCGCGTTTATCACTTTCATCGCAACACAATACACGCGCTTGCAGAAGTGGTTGCCGCCGCCGGGTGCAGCCATCCAAGCGAGCTCACGCCGCGCCATATCATGCACCGTATCAGTGAGGACACGGCCGTTCCTGCAGATCAAGCTTACCGGCTCGTTGCGAACAATGAGTTGCTCGACCGTCCAGGCGCAACGCATCTCAAACGCGAATGGTCGATGGCACAATCAGGAAGCTTCGCGCCGGCGAAGACATAAATTCCTCGCTTAAGAACGTATCGCCAAGAGCGCAGGCACTTTCCAAGCATACCCCCAAAGAAAAACGGCGAGCCCGAAAGCTCGCCGTTTCTGATTTGGATTATGCGGTTCGCTTAGAAGCGGACCTTCGCATTCACGTAGAACGTACGACCGAATACGTCGTATGTCGCTGGGAATGTGTTGGCCTGCTCAGCGTTAGAACCCAGGATTGGTGGCTCTTCGTCGAGAAGGTTATCGATACCACCGCTGAGGCGAAGGTTATCATTGATATCCCAAGCACCGTTCAGGTTGAAGTAGTTGAATGAGTCTAGCTGATCTGCTCCGCCATCATCTGACTCAGTTTCACCAATGTGCTCCCAACGCAGTTGTGTCGAGAATGGACCGTTTGCCCAGCCAAGCGCTGCAATGTGCTTGTATTCTGGGATTGGGTCGTCACAGAAGTTACCGAACTGACCATCACAGGTCCGCAGTGCAGACGCAGGAGATGCCTGGAAGTCCCACTTGTCGAGGAACAAGGCTGTGTAGTTCGCAGTGAAGCTACCTGGGATCGCATCGATCTCGAATCCGTAGTCCGCCTGAACGTCGATACCTGCTGTCTGAAGGAAACCGGAGTTTGCGTTTGGCAGAAGCGGGTTAGACTCACCAGAAGCACCACGGTTAATTGCCTGACAGAACTGGTTGTTCGGATCGAGTGTTGGGTTAAACGCTGCGCCGTAGCACTGATCGAATACACCCTGAGCACCACCACCGAGGACTGTGATATAGTCAGTGATCTCGATGTCGTAGTAGTCGATTGCGACTGTCAGACCATCGATGAACGCTGGAGACCATACACCACCTACAGTGAATGTTTCAGCTTCTTCTTGAGCGAGGTCCGGATTTACGCCGCCGAACACACCCTCAACCTGGTCATTCCGCTGCTGATAGAAAGCAGGGTTTACAGGTCCGTCGCCTGAATCACCAATCTGAGCCGCTGGGACACCTGTCGCTTCACAAAGTGCAGCAATGCCTGCAGCAACTGGATTGTTTGAAGTTGAGCAAGGATCCTGAGCACCCGGGAAGCCGTTTGATGTTGGTGAGAACAGTTCACCTACGTTTGGTGCACGGACAGCTGTGTTATACAGCGCGCGGAAACGAAGACCTTCGATTGGCGCGTATTCACCACCAATTTTGTAGGTCTCGACCTGGCCAATTGTTGAGTAGTCAGACAGACGTACCGCACCTTCGAGAGCCAGAAGCTCAGCGCCTGGGCGATCTGCGAGGATTGGTGCGTAGAATTCTGCATAGATATCGTACACATCAAAACCACCAGTTACTGGAGGTGCTGAGTTAAAGCCGAGAAGTGCGCCCTGAGCGAGAGCATCTGATGGACGGAAATCGAACTCTTCTTCACGATATTCGAAACCAGCTGCCCAACCGATGGCTCCACCTGGAAGCGTGAACAATGACTCGGTGTCGCCCGCAAAGTTCAGCGCAAAGACGTTTTGGTTGTACTCAGTCTTAGCGTTGATGCGGTTTCTGACATAATCAGCAGATGCTGCGCTGATGTTGCCTTGGCCGAAGATGTTCAATGGCTGACATGCTGCGTTGCCAGATACACAAACTGGGTTGCCAGCAGCATCAGCAGTTACGTTCACAGCTTCGAGATAGCGTGTGAGCGAGATATCGCCTTCGAGATCATTGTTGTTTTGAGATTGACCTGTCTGGAAGTAGACGTCGAAATCAATTTCGTCATTCAGGATCGTTCCCTTAAATCCAGTCTGGAACTGGTAGGCGTAACGGTCATCGTTGGACACACGACCACCTGTTTCTTCCATACGGCGTCCGATGAAGGTCGTCGCAGAACCATCACCATCTGTGTCAAGCTGTGCAAGCGCGGCTTGAGCAGTTGCAGACAAGAATGGGTTATCGACAGCTGTCGTGATCGACGTAAACGCTGGTGTTGGAGCCAACTGCTGTGGAACCTGGTTAAAGGCAACATTCAAGCGGCTGTACGCATTCAGGTTTTCGTTGATGTCGTAGTTCGCCAGAGCAACAGCTGAGTAACGCTCTTGTGGAAGCTGCAGGTAGTTCACAGGCGCGTAGTTATAACGGTCTGTGTTTGGCCCGCTGTTGATCCATGGACGGATGCCATCAGGACCTGCGAAGATAGCCTGACCCACACAGCCCGTACCAGCAGTGTTCAATGCTGTACCTTCTGGGCAGTTTGTCAGATCTGGTGCAAGACCAAGTGCAGTGAAGTCGAAATTGTCAAATGAGTGACCGTCAGGAACACCAGACGAACCGAACTCGAAGAAGTCTCCGCCAGTACCACCGAGCGCAACATTAGAGAAATCGCGGTCGCCCTGGAAAACGTCCTTACGGTTTGTGTAGCTGAGGTTCAGCGTAACGTTACCGCGGTCATTGTCGAAGTTCGACCCCATGGTGATGTCGGCCGTATAGAACTCAGCATCGCCCTGATCGACAGTCGCTTCATAACCGAGGTTTGCTTCGAAGCCTTCGAAGTCGTCCTTCATGATGAAGTTAACAACGCCGGCGATCGCGTCAGAACCATAAATCGCTGAAGCACCACCGGTGATGACTTCCACACGCTCAATAAGAGATGCTGGGATGTTGTTAAGGTCAACCACACCATCTGAACGCGAAGGAATGATCCGGCGACCATCCATTAGAACCAGTGTACGTTCGGATCCGAGACCGCGAAGGTTGGCGGTCGCTGTACCGTCACCTGGGTTGTTTGACGAACGGTCAAAGCCAGGAATTGCCTGCGGAAGCGTGTTCAGTACGTCCTCAGTGTTGATCGATCCGGTCAGCTCGAACACTTCGGCGTCAACCGTTGCAATCGGGCTGTTAGACACGAAGTCCTGCTTAGCAATACGCGAACCCGTAACAACAACAGTTTCCTGAACGGCATCTGCGTCATCTTCTTGCGCCACTGCCCCGGGCGCAACCATGGCTGCAACACCGCCCGCAATCAGCGAGCTGGCGAGAAGCCGACTTTTCAGTGATTTATTATTCAATTGGAACCCTCCAGATTTTACACGCCTTCAGAACACATCACAGATTTTCTGAGGCATGGCTTCGCCCGACGAACCTCGGGATTGCGAAATGCCTGATACAACAAGTAGTTTTGGTCAATGTAGTGTGTCCTTTTTCTATCGTTAAAGTCTTCTAACTGTTGCAATTGCAGCGCACACCCCCGTGCTAGCCGACATCCCGATATCCGAGAACAGAAGCCCCGACCGACACAGCAGACAAGCATACGACCAAAAGCACCAAGAGGAATAATACCCTGATTCCACTTGTTATTCTTCCAGATCTATAGGTCTCTCGCAGCTGTCGGTAGAGGTAAATAGGGATCAGAAGCAGCGTCCAGGCGATACTGCCTCCGATGTATTGCCCGATGAATAAATTTCCGGCGCCCAGAAGATAGGCAAATGACTGGAAATGCAGGGATAAAATGACGTGATCGTAAACGTAAATGCGACGATACCACAGGTACATTGCGGTCAAGAAGAGCGTCATAAGCGGCAGGATCAAAAAGCTGAGACGCGGAGCCCACCGCTCGATTCCCATGAAGATCAGTCTTTGGTTTTCGTAAGCTTTGACGGCTGTTTCTATGAATTGATCATCAATCTCGGTATTCTGGTCTTGATCGATTTCGCGTTCCAAGATCTTCCGCAACGACTCTGCGGTAATTTCCTCGGGAAGCTCAGTTCCTTCAGTCTCGAATAATCCGTCAGCGCCGAAGGCAATGCTATAGCCCCCGTTCGGCAAGGGCATAATGTACAGATTGTTACCGATACCAATCCGGCTGCCCATTGAAAATAAAGCAAAAAAGAACAAAAGTGAGGCCAAAAGAAAAAGCCTGAATGGCGGCACAAAACGTGCTCTTTGCCCCTCAAGATATGCGCGCGTTACGTGGCCGGGTCGCAGCATCAAAGACGGGATCGTGCGCGCGATTCGCCCATCTAGGCTGAACGCATCCGTCAGCACATCTTTTACCAAAGTCCAGATCGGGCGGTGAAAATCACTCGCTAACTGTCCGCACTGATCGCAATAGCGCCCCCTTATGGGCGCGCCGCAGTTTGCGCAGCGATTCTCAGCTTCAGCCTGATTCGCATCGTCTACTGGCGCAGATCCCGCCAAACCTCCGAGAGAAGCAAGACCTGCAGTCTCGAACTCATCACTCATTCTATCTCCAACGCCGCACGGTCAGGATAATCGTCTCACATTTTCGAGTTGCGCGAAATCCTCCCGCATCGCCGACAGGGCTGCTTCATCTGGTTTCGTTGCCCATTTTGAGAACTGATACCGCCAGAAATCTCCCGACAGGAGTGGCCGCGCACCATGCCGTTTACGCATTTTCCAATGCTGCGAAACCGCGCGCGCATACAACAAGGAGGCGAGATTTGCATGAGTTCCAGGCAATTCGCCGAGAACATTTGCTGCCGCCAAAAATGCATCATGCTGCAATTGATCGCGATTAGAAGAGACATGCGTGGCACCGCCCGGATCAGGTTGTCTGAACACGATCTTGGCCTGCCAATCGATCAAGCGCTTTGCCACGAGCCCTAGTCGCAATGGCAAGGATTCGTCCTGCACGAAGATGCGCTCATCAGCCCCGCCAGCTTCCAGAAATGTGTCGCGCCGGGCCATCAATGCCATGCGCACAAACCCGCCGCCGAGCACAGTCTCTAGAGGAGTTGCGCTGACGGTGTAGGGCGCATCTACCGGGACCCGAGGGGGATCTTCGTCAACACCGAGCACCTGCTTCTCGGTTTTACCGTAGATAAAATCAGCGCTTTCTTTCTCCAGTAACTCCACCATACCGGCGATAGCGCCCGGCGCAGCAAGATCATCGGAGTCCAGAAAATAAAGATATTCGCCGCGGGCGGCATTCGCAGCCTGATTCAAACGGACCGATGGACCGCAATTTTGCGAGTTCTCTATGATCTGAACATGCGGCGCACCGATCATTGCCTCCCGGACAATCTTAAGCGAGCCATCGCTTGAGACGTCATCGGCAAAGACATATTCGATGTCGGCCTCATTTGGCATTTGTGCGCGGACCGATGCTATGGTCCGCGCAATATAGCCAGCCTTGTTATAGACTGTGAAAAGTGCGCTGACTTTTGGTTGGGTCACTCGCTCGAACTACCAACCGGGCTTAGGCTTGGCTTGCACATGAAGCGCGAGCGGTGCTGGTCAACAGCGTTATCGGTATAGCCTGTGAGCTCCGGGTTCAGCATGTTGATCGTTACCTGGAACCACATTGGCGCGACCGGCATTTCTTCCAGCATAATAGTCTCAGCCTGTGCGAGCAATTCTGCGCGCTTCTTCAGATCAAGCTCCTTGCTCGCTTCGGCAAGCAGTCGGTCATATTCTGGATTATTGTAGCTTCCATAGTTCTGCTGGCCCGTTTCAGAATCCAGCAGGTACAAGAAGTTTTGCGGATCGTCATAATCAGCTGCCCAGGCAGCATCGGACATAATAAAGTCCTTGGTCCGCAAACGCGCATAGAGCGCTTTTGTGTCCTGCTTTTCAACCGTTGGGTTCACCCAATCAGCAATTGCTTTCCAGTTCTCAAGCGCGACAGGCGGCGGCTTATCATTGCCGCTTGTTGATCGATAAATGAAATCAAACTCGAGCGGATTATCCGGTCCGTATCCTGCTTCGGTCAGAAGCTTGCGGGCTTCTTCGAGGCGTTGGTCCATTGGCCACTCCGCCCAACTCGCTTGCGGACGCGGAACATCATAATTGTCCATTCCCGGAGGCACGAGCGCGTAAGCAGGGACATATCCCGGCAGAACTTTCTCTGTAATGAACTCCCGGTCGAGCGTCATCGCGATCGCCTTGCGAACGCGCACATCATCAAACGGCTCTTCAAGCTGATTAAACGACCAGTAGGTTGTGATCAGAGCCGGCGTGGTTTTCGTCCACCCCGGGAAGCGTTTCTCAATCTCGTCACGGCGATTGAGATCGAAATTATTGTTAATGTCCATCGTGCCCGCTTCAAGCATCGCTTCATAAGTCGAGGCCGTTTCAATCTCGTGGTAAACAATACGCTGGAAACAAACATCATCTGCGCCAAAACCTGTCGGATTGTGATCAGATACGATGGGTTGACCTGTTTGCCAGAACACCAGTTTGTACGGCCCATTCGTGACAATGTTTTCTGGTTTGATCCAGTCGACACCATGTTCTTCAACCACGTGCTTCGGCACTGGATACGTTGTGTAGTGGGTCAGCAATCCTGGCAGATAAGGCGCAGGACCGACCAGTTCGATTTCGAGCGTTTTTTCATCGATTGCGCGCACACCAAGCGATTCTGGATCCGCCTCTCCGAAGTTCACCTCTTTCGCATTCTTGATCAGATAAAGCAGAGATGAATATTGCGAAGCGAGCTCAGGGTCTTGAATGCGGCGCAGCGCAAATTCGAAATCATACGCGGTAACCGGCATGCCATCCGACCAGACATAATCGCCAAGCTTAAACGTCCAAATCAGGCCATCATCGGACACGGTCCAGCTTTCGGCCATACCATTCACAGGTGTGCCGTCTTCGGCGTGAGTCGTGAGACCAATAATCATGTCACCGATAATGATGTTTTCCCACTGCGCGGAGGACCGGTGAGGATCGAGGGTATCAACTTTTGCCGAAATACCGCGGTTCAGCGTTGGGAGATCGCCGCTATTGGCCCCTCCTCCGCCCCCGCCGCATGCCGCGAGCATCAATGTGGCCATCGCCGAAGCGGTCGCGATAAGCGATTTACGTCTTGTGATCATAATTTATACACCTCATGCCTTTGCGTCTGGACGCAGATTTGCAACATTGATTACAGTGCCGCGCTCAAATTGAAAGTCTGATATGCCGCGGCTGTATAAGGAATGAACACAATGCGCACCCATTTTGCGTCTTTCGCGATACTCGCCCTTGCCCTACCCGCACTCGCTGAATCACCAGTCTCCACCGGCGATGTTTATGCCTGTGCAGAGATAGAAAGTAATGAAGAGCGTCTTGCCTGTTACGATACTGCGGTTGGACGGCTGAAAGCAGCAGAAGAAGCCGGCGAAGTCGCCACCGTTACACGCGAAGAGGTTGAACAGGTCAAAAAAGACAGTTTTGGCTTCTCCATTCCCTCGCTTCCAAAACTCGCGCTACCGAAACTCGGCGGCGACGATGACGGCGAGATTAAGGAGATCCAGCAGGCTGTCGTGAGTGTGCGCACAACGCCTCTAAAGAAAGTCATCGTGACGCTCGAAAACGGTCAGGTTTGGGAGCAGACAGATACGACAAAGATTTTTGTAAGTAAAAAACGCCCCCCTCAAACCGCGGTGGTTAAAGCAGCCTCTCTTGGTAGCTTCAAAATGAAGCTTGATAATGGGCGCGTATTTAAGGCCAAGCGCGTGAAATAGACTATCGGTCTTTCGGGTCGAGCGCGTCACGCAGTCCGTCGCCAATGAAGTTCAGGCAAAGCAATAGCAGCGCCATCGTGCCTGCAGACGAGAAGAGCAGCCATGGTCGCTCGCGCATTTCCTTGTTACCATCGGATATAAGCACCCCGAGAGACGTTTGCGGTTCACTTACGCCGAGGCCGAGGAAAGACAGGAAGCTTTCGGCCAAGATCACGATTGGAACTGTCAGCGTCACGTAAACCGCGACAGGCCCGATTATGTTAGGAATAACATGACGCGTGATCATTTTTGACCGCGGCACGCCTGCCGCGCGCGCAGCCTCGATAAATTCCTTGCCTTTGATCGCAAGTGTCTGACCGCGCACAATCCTGGCCATGGTAAGCCACTGAACAGCGCCGATGGCGGCAAAGATGAGCAAAATATTTCGGCCAAAAACGGTGAGAAGCAAGATCACGAAAAAGATGAAAGGCAAAGCGTACAGCACATCAACAAAACGCATCATCAATTGATCAGTTCGCCCACCAATGAAGCCGGCAACAGATCCCCAGGTAACACCGATGGTTAGACTGACCAGCGTCGCCACAAGCCCGACCAACATGGAGATCCGCAAGCCGTACATCAGTCTTGCAACATTATCCCGGCCTTGTGTGTCGGTTCCAAGCCATAGCCAGTCTTCCCATTGCGGCGGAAGCTTTGTTGTGCCGTTAATCTGGATTTCCGTATATGAATGCGGCCAGAGCATCGGTCCGAACGCTGCAATCAGCGCAAGCAGACCGAGGATCCACATTGAAAGCACGGCCGCGCGATTACGGAACAAGCGCACGCGGGCATCTTCCCAAAGCGAGCGTCCGCCAGCGATCGCTTGCTCAACGGGTTCCTTCACCCGGCCGATGTCCATTGGATCAGTCATACTTCACCTTCGGGTCCAGAACCGCATACAGAAGGTCAGCAATAATGTTCAGGATGATAATAAAGCTCGCATAGACAATAATGGCCCCCATCACGAGCGTATAATTGCGATCAATCGCGCCTTGTACAAAATAGTCACCCATGCCGGGCAAGGCGAAGATCCGCTCGATCACAACAGAGCCCGTCATCACGCGGGCCATGGCCGGGCCGACATAAGACACCAGCGGCAGGATTGCGGTTGGAAGTGCGTGTTTCATAATCACGCTTCGCTCTGACAGGCCTTTCGCGCGTGCGGTGCGTATGTGATCTGATCGCATAGATTCAATCATGGATGCGCGCATCAACCGGGAAATGATCGCAATTTGCGGCAGGGCCAATGTGATGATGGGCAAAGTCATATTGTGCCAACTCATCCCATTGTTCGGGAATGTTCCGATGCCGCTGACCGCGAATACTCCCAATCCGAGTGAGAATATTAGAATGAATATCGGACCCGTCACAAACGTCGGCACGGATATTCCAAACATGGCGAATCCCATAACGCCATAATCGCTGGATGTGTTTTGCCTGAGCCCGGCGAATATCCCGAGTGCGGTCCCAATGAATAAGGCGAGCAACATGGAAAGTGCGCCAAGCGTGATAGAAATCGGCAGACCGGCCATCAACAATTCGTTCACTGTGCGGCCAAGATGCTTGTAACTCGGGCCAAAATCCCCCTGCAGAACATCGCCTAGATACCCGATATATTGCTCGAAAATTGGCTTATCGAAATCATACTTGGCAGCGATCGCCTCTTCGACGGCTTTGGGGAGCTTACGCTCGCCATCGAAAGGGCCGCCTGGGGCCGCGCGCATAAGGAAAAAAGCAACCGTGATAATGGCGAGCATTGTTGGAATAGCGAAGAACAATCGCCTAAGCGCATATCCCCATGGGACCCTCGACATAACACGCTGTAGAGATTTCACGGGTTGCACTACTCACAATTTACTGTTGTTAGACGCAAAAGCTTGAGACCAAACCTCTTGCACCTTACGTTCACAATGCACGCGGTTCTGTCAATCGCGTAACTTCATAACTCGGGGAATTCATGACCGATATTCGAAAAGTGACAGAAGATTTTGCCGTAGCGCCGCAAATTTCGGAAGAAGATGTCGCAGAGATTGCCGCCGCTGGATACAAAACGATTATTGCTAATCGCCCAGATGGCGAAGGTGGACCAGAGCAGCCGGCCATGGGCGCAGTTCGCGCGAAAGCAGAATCGCTCGGTCTGGCGTTTCACGCATTGCCCTTTTCCGGTGCACCCTCAACGGAAATTGCCGCACGCCAGGGCGAACTCATCGCTGAATCAGAAAAGCCAGTCCTCGCCTATTGCCGTACGGGAACCCGCTCTATAACCGCTTGGGCGTTATCACGAGCTGGTGAAGATGCGCCAAATGATGTGATTAGCGCTGCTTCAAATGCCGGGTATGATCTGGAGGCCCTCAGAGCCCAGCTTTGACATTGTGATCAGCCGATCACATTAATGCCTAAATGTTGGATTGTATGAGGTGGCGGCTCGTGACATTGTTCCGGGCGGTGAATGAGATATGGGTTTGGCGAGCAACGTCGCCGGATCAGTTGGAGCGTAGGTTGGATGGCACGCACGCGTAATTGGGTATCTGATTTCAAGTACGAGGACGGTGCTTGGCTCGTAAAGAAAACGGGGCACCGCGTTCCTGCGAACTGGCAGCTGGCGCATGATATTTTCACCTGGATGTGCTTTTACTTTTTCGCGCAATCCTGGCGGATCTGGCGGCGGATTACTGGTCATAAGCGGCCGCGCATCGCCTTCTACCCGGATAAGCCACGGCCATGGTATTTCATCTGGCCAGTCATGCATGTGTCAGGTGCGCGCCTGACGAACGACATATCCGAAGCCGATATTGTAATGCAATTCGACGATCTCACCACGACGACGAACGCCCCTCCGCAGACGAAAAAGGGCGCTCGATTGGTGAATCTCGAATGCAATGACGTATCAAAATCCATGGTAGCCGACGCCTGGTACCGCGCCGCTGGATATTCGCTGGCCGTTGATCCTCGCACGCACACCGGCCCGATGGTCGAAAAGTCTGAAACCAATGGCGCACATGATGGACGCATCATCGAAGGCCCGCAGGATCCAATCGATGGCAAAACCTATCAGCGGCTGATTGACAATGAAATTGACGGCGGCCTCGTTGAAGATCTTCGCACGTGTATTTGCGGCGGCAAGCCGGCCATCCTTTATCGCAAGCGCAGACCATTGGAACGCCGTTTTGCGAATGACAATGTCGACGTTGTGCTGGACCGTCCAACCGCTTGCTTCAGCAAGGAAGAACTTGACCTAATTTCCAAATTTGCTGAAGAAATCGGCATGGATTGGGGCGGTGTTGACGTTTTGAGAGACAGAACCACTGGCAAAATTTTCATTGTGGACGCCAATAAAACGGACATGGGGCCGCCGATTGCCCTACAGCTGGGACATAAATTGAGAGCGACACGCCGCATGGCGAAAGCGTTCGCAGCTGCATACATCGACAAGAAATCCTAATCGGCAAACCAATAAGAACAGACCAAGAGTATATTCCGCCATGGCGATCCCTTACGTTCGAGAATTTGAATTTGAATATGGCCGCGTTGAACAGGTATCACCGCTTGTCCGCCGCGTTGTTGCAAACAATCCCGGTCCCTTCACGTTTGTCGGCACCGGCGTTTTCATTGTTGGCAAGGGTGATGTCGCTGTCATCGATCCTGGTCCGTACGACGAAGAACACTTTGAGGCGTTGAAAGCGGCGCTCGAAGGCGAGACAGTCACACATGTGCTCGTGACGCATGGTCACTCTGATCACTCACCGCTCGCACAGCCTATGGCTGAGTGGGCCGGCTGTAAAACCTACGCAAAGAATGCGGGCGTCCCCACCGCCAAAGGCGAGCTTGGCAGCGCGGACGATCTTGGCTTCATGCCGGACGTGAAAGTCAAAGACGGAGATGTTATCTCAGGTCCCGGATGGACAATCGACGTTATCGAAACCCCCGGCCATACAGTTAATCATCTTTGCTTTGGTCTTCGCGAGGAGAATACCTGCTTCAGCGGTGATCACATTATGGGCTGGTCCACGACTGTCGTCGCACCACCTGATGGTAATATGGGCGATTATATGCGCAGCCTCGAAAAAGTCCGCCGCATGCGGTTCGACAAATTGCTGCCAACACATGGTGCAGCGGTGGAAGGCACAGAATTCGTCGATGAATTCATACAAGCATACGCCGCACACCGGCGCGCGCGCGAAGCAGCCATTCTCCAGCATTTAAGCAACGGCGAAACGTCGATCATCGAAATGGTGAAAGTCATGTACGCGGACGTCGACAAGGGACTTCACCCGGCCGCTGCGATGTCTGTACTCGGACATATGCTTGAGCTCATAAAGGTGGGACGCGTCGTTAGCCCAGACGAGAAACCGACTGTCAGCAGCCATTTTGAGCTTGTTAGCAGAGCGGCTTAGACTCGACTCCCCTCCTGCTTGATTCCTCCGCGAGCCCCTTTCGCCGGAGAGCTTCGTTGCCTATGGTAAACAAAATCGGAGAATCCGGATGTCTTGCCATCGGAATGGGAGTGGATTTTATGCTTAGAAATATTTTGATCATCGGAGCAGCAGCAACCTGTCTGGCTGTACCAGCTGCAGCAGAATCATATGTTCGCGGCGATGGCTGCGGAGGAACATATATCGATCGCAAGAGCGAAATGATGGCCGGCAATCTAAGTGGTGGAACGCGGTATAAGTGCACGCCCTTCCCTCGGACCAGTGAGGCAGCTACGACAACCCGCAGCGTTTCGCCGCCTTCTTACCAGTATGCGCCGCCCACCAATTCTACTCGCTCCTACACGACTCCCCGGCAAACCTATCACTCGGGAACGGTCACACATTCTGCGCCCGCACGGTCAACATATTCAGCCGGTAGCCACTATGTAACATCGCGGCCAAGCACGACGCATACGCCGACCACGCCCTATTACTCATCGGGCTATCCCTCTGGAAGCCGCTATGTAACGACCACGCCGCAAACGAACTATCACAGCGGATCAACCTACCGATCCACTGGCACAACTTACCATTCGAGCGGAACAACAACCTATCCTTCGGGCTCACACGGCTACGTCACCACGCGGCCCACGTCTTCTTCTCATCACGGATCGCACGCGCACACAGCACACCCAACAACGACCTATCAGGGCACGCGGACCTATACGGGGCAACCTCACAACACCGTGACAACCCAACCTCACAATCCATATGGGACCGCGCGCGTGACCGGAAACCTTGCAAACAGTTTCACAACAGAAACTGAGGAGCACCCGGAGCAACCCTTCAGCTTCGGTAAGCCGGAAACGTTCGTCCGAACAAATCCCAAATGAGCTAGCGCGCGGTTGCCCGGCGAAGATCTTGCATGAAATTGCCAACGCGCTTCGCGTTAGCGCCAAGATCCGAAATACCAACCCGGCTTACAGATCGCATATCAACGATACTGGTACCATCTGCGCCGGTCAGGACGTGGATGGCCACATCATCTTTAAAGCCAAACCAGCCGGACGTGTGCGTCGCCTCGTACACGCCAGTCTCAGATGACGGGCTCACATTCTCTGTGACGATATCCCAGCCGCGCTTTTCGATCAGTGCTTTGACCGCAGCCAGAACGACCGGTTTAGGTTTGTCGATCACAAGCGTGTCGATGTGCGGATAGCGCTTTTCTTTTTTGTCTTTCCCGCCCTTTTCCGGATCCTGCTCCATGTTTTCCTGAGCTTCTGAAACAAGTGTTCCATGAAAGCCTGGCCACCGCTCTTTCAGCTCATCTGTCGGCAGATTTATCTTGGGAGCTGCTGTAACATCGTTCATTGCGCCCGATGCCTTACGGATCGCCATCAAATCATCGGAAAACATGATTGGATTGGACCAATTCGTCTGAACATCATGAATGGGCGGAAGTGATGCCGCGCCGGCACCTAGTGCCATCAAGCGCCCCAGCATACCCCCAGCCACAAGCAGAGCGGCAAAGGACAGGATAAACGGTCTTTTGCGCGGCGCTTTGATCAGTGACGCGATAAGTGCCAGTACCGCAATTCCAACAGTTCCTATGGCCACGATGGGGCCAAGCCCAATCGTCATTCTGCCCAAACCGAATTGCCAGCCCCAGAGACCGAATTTCGTTCCGAGCGCAGCGGCGGTGAACCAAAGAACGCTAAAGATCGCAGCTCCGAGGGCAAACCAGGCAAACGTCTGTCGCCATCCACCGTGTTGCGTGTCTATTTCTGCCGTATCCATCTTATCCTCGATCCTCGAACTTAAATCCGTTTGGGCCGGCGCTTCTGCGCGAGCTGAAACTTCGTCATTTATGCCCTGACGGGGCTGCCCCTTTCAATCGACCGCTTCGGCCGTCGGAAGCTTGTAGTCCTTGAATAGTTCTCTCAGTTTCAGCTTGTTGATTTTACCTGTCGCACCAAGCGGGATCTCCTCGATGAACTGGACATCGTCCGGCGTCCACCATTTCGCAATTTTACCTTCGAGTACAGATAGGACATCTTCTTTTGTGGGACTCTTGCCCTCAGCAGCCTGAATGATGAGCAATGGGCGCTCATCCCATTTAGGATGATAAATGCCGATCGCCGCAGCATTGGCGACATCCGGATGACCGACCGCTATGTTCTCAATATCGATGGAACTGATCCATTCTCCGCCGGATTTGATCACGTCTTTTGCCCGGTCTGTAATCTGCATCGTGCCGAACTCATCGATGTTCGCAACATCGCCAGTATCGAACCAACCATCACTATCGAGCACGTTACCGCCAGCGCCTTTGAAGTAGCCGCCCGCAATTGCCGCGCCGCGCACAAGAAGTTTGCCGGACGACTGGCCGTCGCGTGGTTGCTCGGTGCCTTCATCATTTACGACCTTCAGTTCAACGCCGAACGGAGGTCTGCCTTGCTTTAGTTTTTGCGTCATGCGGGTATCGATGTCGGCGCTGACCAAATGAGGGGGAAGCGCCCCAAGCGTTCCGAGCGGCGATGTTTCCGTCATACCCCATGCATGGATGACATCGACTTCGTAATCGACTTCAAATGCTCTGAGGATGTTCTCAGGAATTGCCGAGCCGCCAATAATTACCTTTTTCAAGTGCGGAAGTTTCAGATTGTTTTCCTGAAGATAAGTCAGCAGCATCAGCCAAACTGTCGGTACAGCAGCCGTAATGGTGACTTTTTCACTATCGAGCAACTCATAGATCGAAGCACCATCCATCTGCGCACCAGGCATCACCATATTCGCGCCGGTTGCCGGGCAACTAAAGCCGAGCCCCCAAGCATTGGCATGGAACATTGGCACAACCGGAAGGACGACGTCTTCTGCGCCCATGCCCATCGCATCTTTGCCCATCGTTACCAGCGTGTGCAGAACGTTCGTCCGGTGTGAATAAAGCACGCCTTTCGGATCACCCGTGGTGCCAGATGTGTAGCAGAGACCGCAAGCGGTATCTTCCGGGAAGTCGCCCCAGGTACATTCCGTGCTGCGCCCATCAATCCAAACGTCAAACGCTACAGCGCCGAGTGAATTCTCCGGCATGTCGTCCTGACCTGCGAAAATCACGAACTTTTTCACCGTCGGAATGTTGTCCTTGATCGCCTCGACAATCGGCAGGAAGGTGATGTCGAATATCAGCACCTTGTCTTCGGCGTGATTGATAATCCAGGCAATCTGTTCTGGGTGCAGGCGTGGATTGAGCGTGTGCAGTACCGAGCCAATCCCCATGGTTCCGTACCAAGCGGCCATGTGCCGACCTGAGTTCCATCCAAGGGTCGCGACGCGGTCGCCCAGCTGAATGCCGTCATCCTTCAATGCATTCGAGACCCGCTTGGAAAGATCATAGAGTTCGCCATAATTGGTGCGAACAATCTCGCCGCTGACGCGGCGCGTAACAATCTCTCGTTCAGGGTTGATCAATTTGGCGTGCGTGATGATTTTATCGACCGTCAGCGGCCAGTCCTGCATAATGCCCTGCATTATCAATCCTCCAATATTGTCTTGTTGCGGTAAGGTCTATTGAAGGACTAAGAGGAGCGCAAGGAATCGCGCTGGGGAAGACCAAACAAATGCTGAAATACATCATTTTATCGCTTGGATTCGTGCTCGCTGCTTGTACCGGCGCGGATCATTCAGATACGGAGGCCTCGCCAGACATAGCGTCAAGCGCTCCCCCGGCAGACCCCACACCATCGACAGACACACCGGCGGTCGAGCTCCCTCCCCTTTCAGATTTGTTTGATTGCGTCCGTGAGGAACGCGGCGTGCTAATTGCCGCTCACCGCGGCGGACCTGCACGCGGTCTTCCCGAAAATTCGCTCGAAACGATTCAAGCTGCGTTTGATATGGGCATTCGCGTCTTCGAGATTGACGTTGCCACCAGCCAGGACGGGGTTCTCTATCTCATGCATGACCGATCTCTCCGGCGCACCACCGGCTACGACGGCGGCGTCGCAGATACCGATTGGGCCACTGTTTCAGGCCTTCGACTAAGAGATAGTTCTGGGCAACTGACGCGCTTCAATCCCCCAAAGCTCACGGATGTTTTGCTTTGGTCCAAACAAAATGGCGCGATTTTGGAGCTCGACAAAAAAGAGACGTCTAGCTTTCGTGACATTGTGTCGGCAGTTCGCGCGGCGGGCGCAGAAAATAATGTTGTGATGATTTCTTATGATGATGATCAAGCTCGGCAAATCGCTAGCATTGCACCGGATCTGATGCTCACCGCCAGTGTAAGGAGCCGCGAGCATCAGGAAGAACTGGAGCGTGCTGGAATTAAGGCAGAAAATCTGATTGCGTGGATGGGCACGCGAAACCCCAATCCGCGTGCGTTTCAAGCTGTCAGCCGAAGAGGTATAGAAGTTGCGTTCGGCACACTGGGCCGCCCGGGCGAGCGCCTGGACGACACTTACATCGCTGACGGTGACGCGAGTGAGTATCAAGAATTAGTCGACAATGGGCTTGTCCTGCTCGCCACAGATGAACCCGCATTTGTCGCAAACAAGCTTACAGATGATGACCGCGCCTGGGAGGCGTGCGCTCGCTAAAGTTCAACGAAAGCCTGAGCCGCGCAAATCGCCCTGTGGGGCGTCTACGCTGAACACCCAGCCGTGCAGTCATTGCTCGTTACCAAACCGTCTCTCGCACGATTTCACCACGCCTCGGTGTTGAGATCGGCCTCACAAGACTACGCCGCCACCTGCTCAGAACTGAGAGGCTCGGCCGCTCAAAGTATTTATAAGTCAGCTCCGCGAGGATGATTGCGGCAACTATGCTCATCCCCACAAAAAACAGATTGTCGATGAGGCCCGGCGAACCCAGAACAAAAATATTCGAGAAAAAGGACGGCGCGCCTGCCGCATCTAACTGACCACCTACGAACTCAAACAGGCGCTTTAGCCCGCTGATCGCAAGAATGTGCCCAAGATAAAGCGCAAAGCTAATGTCGCCGAGCCGGACCAGGCGCTGCCAGATCCAACCTGCGCGCTGCCTTAATTTTGGTGACCAGTGTTCGCGCCGCAAACCACCATCCGCCTCAAGACAGGTTATGCCATAAATCAATATGGCCGCAGGCAAGCCGAACCACAAAATCCGCCCCCAGCGCAATGTGTAAGCGGCGTCGGCATTGGAGAAGACGAACATCGAAACAATAAACGCTCCGCCGCCGATTAAAGTCAGAGGCAGTGCAAATGCGCGCCGCCCACTCATCACCAGCATCGCAATGAAGGCTCCAGCGATGAACTCCACCGTCATCGGATAATTTGCGAGTTCAAACAAATTGGTTGGATAGTAATTTGAGTACCCAGCGACATCGCAGGCGACAACAAACAACGCCCATCCAGCCAGCAGGTATGGAAGCCACCGCTGCGGTGCAAAGAGGAATGCAGCAAAGACTATGTAGAAGTACATCTCATGGATCAGCGTCCAACCAATACCAAGCGCAGGGTGCCCAGCTTGTGGAAGTAACAAGGCTGAGTTCAGCAAGTAGACCGGTGCTGTGTGCCCGGCGCGTTCAAATTGCACCGGATCACCGGGGACACCATGGATCATCAAGAAATAGAGCGCCGTGACGATCATGAACAGCCACCAGAGAGGATAAATCCTCGCCGCACGAGCAATGGCAAAATCAGCTGCGCTGGCTGCGCCGCGCTCTCGCCCAGCCGTTACATAAACCATGATAAAGCCAGAAATGACGAAAAAGAGATCGACGCCTGCGAACCCCTTTTCCCAGACTGCCCCTAAAAGCCCTGCTTCTTCGCCGCCCCGCACCTCAATCGCATTTAGCTCAATAGCGTAGAGATGGCTCATCATAACAGCGAATGCTGCCAATCCGCGTAACATCTGTATGGACGTCAGTTTCATAAGAGTGAGTTAGACGGTGTTGTGACGGAAGATCAACATTGGTTCGGATTTTGCCCGACTTTGGTCACAGAGCGTTGATAGCCCCTAGAATGTTAGGATTTTAAACGCATATAGAACGTATGAGCGATCGCGATATGTCATCACAAGCACAATCTTCTGCGGCCTCAAACTCTGTTTGGGCCTGGTGCCGAAGCGTATTTCGCCAGATGCTGGCGGGGCTTGGCCTGGTTCTGATTATTTTCGCAATTCCGCTTGCATGGGCGACCCCATTTTTGCCGATCGGTCTACCGCTTGGGATCCTCGGAGTTGTCTTGCTTGGCACAAATTCAGTGTGGGGCCGCAACTGGATGGAAAGTGTGCTGGTCCGTCACCCCTGGATCGAACGCATGGCACCGCACTGGCTAATGCACAAAGTGTTTAATCGCGACAAGCGAGACCCAGAAATTCTAAACGCGAAAAAGAATGCCAAGAAGAAGGCGAAAGAAGCGGCAAAAGCGGAAAAACTCTAGCTAAGCGCTTTTTCGATTTCTAAGGCGGCCGTCTCAAAGAAATCCCCGTCTTTTGACAAGACCTCTTTTGCGGCAGCGGTGGCCGCGTCTGCCGCCGCGCGGCGAACTTCTTCTTCTGCTTCCTGCGCCGCACGGGCGATGCGCTGCTCAGCAGACGCTTCGCGGCGTTTCAAACGGTCCGCCAGCTCGTTGCGCGCCTCCACCATCATGGCTTCGGCATCAAGTTTCGCCTGGGCAATAATCGCTTCTGCTTCTTTATCAGCTTCCGCTTGCGCGCGCTCCGCAGACGCCAGCGCCTTGGTCGCCTCTTCACGCAGATTCTTAGCTTGCTCAAGTTCCGAAGAGATTGCCTCTGCACGTTTATCCAGAGCGCCAAAAATTGCTTTGAATCCGCCAAGCCGCCAAACGACCAGTAGGAACACCAACAACGCGCCAAATGCAGTGTTGGTGACTGGATCCATCAGCCATCCAAATGGGCCCGAAGCCTTTTCAGATGCCGCGAAAGCAGTTGGAGCGATTGCAACGGCGCAGAGCAGGAAGGAAAAGCGTTTCATGGGTCGCAAAGCTCCTAATTTAGCGCCTTGGACACAGCTGTCGAAACAGCATCGTCAGACGCTTTAACGCCAAATCGGCCTGTCATAGCTTTGGCTGCTTCTGCAGCTATCTCGCCCACATTTGACAGCGCTTTTGTACGGGTTTCAGCTATTCTAGCTTCGGCGGCCGCGAGCTTTTCTTCGATCTGCTCGTCGACTTTCCGCGTTTCGGCAGCGATTTCAGCTTCGATTTTTGATCGCGCTTCATTAGCAGTTTCACGGGCACTTGTGCGCGCCTCTGCGAGACGAAGCTCCAGCGCCTTTTGCGCTTCTGTGGCCTGATCGTTCAACTTGGCCGCCTCGTCAAGCGCACTGGCGATCGTAACACCGCGCTTTTCGATTATGCCGCCAAGGCGAGGAAGGATCACCCGCGACAAAATCAAGTAAAGACCGCCAAACGTAATCGTCAGCCAGAAAAGCTGCGAGGGATAATGCCAAGTCTCAAAAGGTGGGAAGGGTGGCTTCCCACCTTTAGCGGCGGTTTCTGCAGCAAGTGCGAGCAGCCACATGACTATCTCCCCTTCACGCGCGCGGTCTTCACGTCGGTCTCTTTATCGCCTAAACGACGAAAAGGATTAGGACCGACACGAGGAACGCAAGAATACCGAGGGCTTCCGCGAGCGCCATACCGATAAATAGGTTACCGGTTTGCTGCGGGGCGGCTGATGGGTTGCGCATGGCGGCATCAAGGAATGATGCGAAGATATTGCCCACCCCGAGAGCGGCACCGATCATGCCGAGTGTAGCAAGGCCCGCGCCTACATACTTAAGCCCAAGAGCGATTTCACCTGGTTCCATCGTGGAAACTCCTTGTTCAGGGATAAATCAGTTTAAATTCTCGCCCCGTGAACCCTGTTTGCACGAAAGCGTCAAGTTGCGAAAAAACGGCTAAATGGCCGCAGTGAAAATTCTCCTAGTGAGAAGGATGCAAAGCATCATTCAAGTACACGCATGTTAGAATGGCAAAAATGTAGGCCTGAAGGCCGGCAACAAGAAATTCGAGCGCATTCAGTGCGACCGTCATTAAAAATGATAAGAGACCGACACCACCCAGCCCGAGCTGCCCCATAAAGCCGAGGCTTTCACCACCCATTTGGCCAGAAAGGGCGATAGCGCCGAGGCCAGCTGCGAAACCGGCGAACAATTTCAGCATGATATGGCCAGCAAGCATGTTCGCAAACAAACGCAGCGCCAATGTCAAAGGACGCGAAATGAAAGAAATCACTTCAATCGGCACGAGAATGAAGTAAATCGGTAGCGGTGCACCGGAAGGCGCGAAAAGCTTAAAGAAGCTCAAACCGTTTTTCCATAGGCCATAAATAATCACAATCGCGATAACAAGAAGCGCGAGCGCGCCGGTGACAACGATATGACTGGTGGTTGTAAAAGCGTACGGCACCATACCGATCACGTTTGCCATCAGAATGAAGAAGAACAACGTAAATACGAATGGGAAGAATTTAAGCCCCTCTTCTCCCGCAGTGCCGCGAACCATATCTGCAACGAATCCATACCCGATTTCTGCAACAGATTGCAGGCGTGTCGGCACGATTTGCCCCTTGGAAGAACCGGCCCAGAACAGGGCGACAACGAGCAATGACCCCAAAACCATATATGCAGAAGAATTTGTGAAGGACAGGTCCAGACCTCCCGGCAGCCATTCCATCAGCTTATTGATCTGGAATTGATCAATCGGTCCGGCAGCGACAGGTAGAAAGCTAAGCATTTGCTACGTCTTCTTCTCTTCTTCTTGCGGCCCAGAAGGGCCATTCTCTACTAGTCTTGCCGCTTCCGCATTCAACTCGCGGTACGCACGCATTACGCTTCGGATGCCGGCCGCAAAGCCAAACACCATCATTATCAGCAAGCCCCAGGGTTTGGTGCCTGCAAAATGATCAATCAGGAGCCCTAGCCCCATCCCGACCGCAACTGACACTCCGAACTCCGCGCCAAAGCGAAGCGCCATTGCACCAGCTGAAGTGCCCGTCTGCTCAACCTCGTCAGGCTTTTTGCCTTCCCGCTCTGCCTGAACCCGTTGCGCCGCAGCGATTCGTTCGCTGAGGTCGTTCGGGCCGTTTTCAGACATCGGAAGAGCCGCTCCATGAATAGGTTGAGCAAGATGGACGAGCCACCTCTTAAAGTTGGCGGGAAATTATGTCCGCCCGCGTGGCAGGTCAAGCACCCAAGCTTTATCTAACACCCTGTTTTTATTGATCTTACGAAACGAGCAGGCGCGCTATTCCGCCGCAACTAAGCATCTTACCGGCGCTGATGCGCCCGGCCGGCGAATAATCGAGCCAAGATCATAGCGCTAGGAAAGGGGCAACCGATGTGCGCCCTCCTCGCGAACCGCCGCCAATGAAGGGTATCCGTTCACCGCCATTAGGAGATCAGCTTCAGCCAAAATGCACTTAAGCACATGCGCTGCGCCTTCAGCCCCGCCGAGCATCAATCCATATGTATACGGCCGCCCAACCCCGACAGCTGTTGCCCCTAGAGCGATCGCCTTAATGACGTCGCTGCCAGAGCGAATGCCTGAATCGAACAAAACAGGCGTTTGACCTGCGCCCTCGACAACTCCCGGCAGCATGTCGATTGCCGCGATCCCACCATTTGCCTGACGGCCCCCGTGATTTGAGCAGTAAATCGCGTCGACACCCGCATCGACAGCGCGGCGGGCATCATCGCCGTGGCAAATCCCCTTTAATACGATGGGGAGATTTGTCGCTTCTTTTAGCCAGGAAATGTGTTCCCAGGTCAAAACTTCGCCAAACACGCTGCCGAAGGTAAGAATCGCAGCCCCCAGATCTTCCGTCGGCGGCTTTTCAAGGAGGCCCTGAAAGACCGGGTCTGAGAAATAGTTTTCAAGAACATGCCCACGTAGCTGCGGAAAATTTGAAGCAGCGAGATCGCGCGGTCGCCAACCCGTCACCCACGTATCCAAAGTGACGACAATCGCCTCGTATCCCGCATTCTCAGCGCGAGACATCAAGCTCTCGGCAAGCTCCTTATTCTTCGGCGTGTAGAGTTGGAAATAGGCCGGAACGTCGCCGCAATGGGGTTTGACGTCCTCCATCGGGTCGTTCGATAGCGTCGTATGAACATATGGCACACCTGATAGGGCCGACGCTTTTGCAGCAGCGATGTCGCCGTGGCCATCCTGCGTACAAATTCCATTCACGCCGACCGGAGCCATGAAGAGCGGATTTGGCAGAGTTTTTCCAAAGAGCTGTGTGCTGAGGTCCCGCCGCGAGGTATCGACCATCATACGCGGGATCATACCCCAATCGGCAAACGCCTCTGCATTGCGATCTTGGGTAAGTTCATCTCCGCACCCGCCTTGAACATAGCTGAGTACGTAAGGCGGCATCGCAGCTTCTGCTCGCTCAACAAGGGTGTTGAAATCCGTTGGATATTTTGGGACGACTCCCGCCAGGCCGCCATAGTAGATATCCATCTGGAAGCTGCCATAGTCTGGGCTTTTAACACTGCTCCCCTGATCATCAGCCATAGATTCCTCCTCCAATTATCTTTGTGTCGCTCAGGGGTGGTTCCACCAGGCGACGTCTGAATAGGATCGCAAATCCAGCTCATGAGTCCAGACCGAACGATGTTGATGAGCGATATGATAATAGGTTTCAGCCACTTTTTCTGGCAATAAGAGGCCGTCAGCCGCACCGCGCGTTTCCCGGAGTTGTTGAAATTGCTCGGCTCCGAGCATTTTGCCGAGTGTGTCTGGCGCATCCACCGCTCCGTCAACGAGAATATGTGCCACATGAATGCCTTTTGAGGCGTATTGCGCGTTCAGTGTTTGGCAGAGCATGCGCCGACCACCCATGGCAGCAGCATGTGAGTGCTGACCAGCATTTCCCCGGACAGCTGCCGTGGCAGAGGTCACCAAAATCGCGCCGCTGCCGCGGTCAACCATTAATGGGCAAACTGTTTTAGCAACACGAAATAATCCAAACGTGCCAAGCCGCCAGCCCATCTCAAAGGCTTTATATGTTGTATCTTCCAAATCCCGGTTACCGATTTGGGCACCGAGATTGTAGATCACTACCTCAATCGGGCCGATATGGCTCTCGACATCGGTCACGAGATCTTCAATCGCCCCGTCATCGATAGCGTTGAGCAATCGCCCCGTTGCTTCGCCGCCATTTGATCTGATTTCTCCGACGAGCTTCTCCAACCCATCACTGATCAGAGCGGCGACACAGAACAGCGTGGTAGCCTTCGCTTGCGAATGTCTTGCCCACATTACCGCCGATGCCAGCGCCTGCCCCGATCACTAAACATACTGGTTTCATGTCCCACTCCTGAATTTGGTTGCAATTCAAAACCAATTAACATATTGGTTTCAAAACGCAACCAAAGTATTTTGACCCGTAATGAAGAACGTCCATACCAATTATTGCCCTATCGCTGGCATGCTGAACATCGTTGGAGATCGATGGGTTTGGCTAATCATTCGCGAGGCCTTCTACGGCGCGACGCGGTTCAGCGAATTTGAACGCAACATTGGACTTGCGAAAAACCTCTTATCAGACCGGCTGTCTTTTCTGGTTGAGGAAGGCATTCTCGAAAAAACAAATGTCAGCGATGTAGGCACACGCTTCGCTTACTCGCTTACGGATAAAGGCGCTTCGCTCGGCACGGTGATGATTGCGATGTTTCAGTGGGGCAATGCCCACCTCTATCAGACGGGCGAGTCACCTATCATCATCAGAGAGCGCGCCACAGGCAAACCCGTCAAAAAAATCACGGTGGAAGCCCACGATGGCAGCGAGCTGCAAATGACTGACCTAGAAATACTTCCGACCTCATTTGCGAGCAAAGCGACACGCGAGCGCCTCGCCATGATTTCTGCCAACTCATCTCAAACTCATCCCCGAAACAGGAAACCCAAATGACCAAAACAATCGACTTCATTTTCGACTTTGCCAGCCCAAACGGATACCTCGCGCATCACGCCCTAAAGGGTGTCGCAGAGCGGACCGGCGCACCAATTAACTATATTCCATGCCTTCTGGGCGGAATTTTCAAAGAGACCGGCAATCAGGCACCATTCGTCGCGTTCGCAGGCATCAAAGGTAAGAATGAGTACGGTATGCTTGAAATTCAACGCTACATAAAAAGGTACCGTCTGACAAAATTCAAAATGAATGAGCACTTCCCGCTAAACACAGTGATGCTTCAGCGCGGCGCACTCGTGGCCCAGCAAGACGGTAAACTCATGGAGTATATTGAGGCCTGCCTCGAGAGCGTCTGGGAAGAAAACAAGAAGATGGACGATAAGGATGTCTTCGTTGCTGAACTCACCGCAAAAGGCTTTGACGGCGCAAACATTCTCGAGCGCACGCAAGATCCGGAAATCAAAAAGAAGCTAATCGACAATACCGCTGCCGCTGTTGAGCGCGGAACATTCGGCATCCCTACATTCTATGTTGGAGATGAGATGTTCTTCGGTAAGGAACGCATCGGTCAAGTCGAAGAAGAAGTGGTTGCATAGGCGAAATCGCATGCAATCGCTCATTCCCCTCGCCGCTGAACTTGGTGAAAAGCTGAAAGCCCGAAATGAAACAGTCGCGATCTCAGAGTCCTCATCCGGCGGGTTGATCTCGGCGGCCTTGCTCGCCGCGCCGGGCGCATCAGCTTATTATCGCGGCGGCGGTATCATTTACACACCGTCGGCCTTTCGCGGACTGATGCAGCTCACCAAGGAAGACCTCGGCGAAATGCGCTCATCAACTGAGCCTTATGCACGCTTAATGGCCAGCACGATCCGTGAGCGCTGCCGAGCGACGTGGGGCCTTTGCGAAACCGGCGCGTCTGGTCCCAGTGGAAATGGCAATGGCGACGCCGCCGGTCATACGTGTGTCGCGCTGGTTGGGCACGGCACTACCCTCTCCCGCACAGTGGAAACCGGCCTCACCGACCGCGAAGAAAACATGCGCCTGTTTGCGCGCGAGGCTTTGCTGCTACTGAATGAGGCGATTTGAATCTAGTTTTATTGAAGATCAAACGCCATCAAAAGCGTGCGCTGGTTCTTCGGATTGAAATTGTCATCTGAAATAATCCAGATGCGCAACTGGCCGCTTGGCAGCTCCTGTAAGGCGATGCCTTCGAAATTATCCACCGTCATCGGCCGCGCCAGACGCGCGGAAAAGTCTCCAATCCGAATGACGTTCCGGTTCCCGCGAATGGGATCATACGAGCGGAAGAGCTCTGCGATATTCGGACCTAACTCGTCGCGGCCAACTTGCGCAAACCCTGCCGGACCAATCGCATCACCCGCAAATCGTGCGCGGCCGTCGCCGTATACATTTCCAAGCGGTGTAGCGTTTCCGGGACCGGTCTCATAGCCAAACGTCAACGTACCCTCGGCGCTGATGCTTAGTGCTTCCCCGCCCCTGTTTGGATCCAGTGTTTTACCGGCCTGTTCCCCCGGTAGTTTCGCGATTTCGACACCGCGCGCCGCACCGCCGCAATCCTCTATCGCAAAGCCCAAAATACGGTGATTGCGCTCGAAACTTACCAGCGCGACGCCAACGCGGTAGGCCAGTCCTTCAGCGTCCGTTTGTAACTTTCCGTCCAAGAGCTTGCCGTCGGCGCTGCGCATTAACGCAAAAGTTCCCGTGCCATCAGGTGCGCCATCTGACAATCCAATTCGAAAAAAAGCACCCTGATCCGAGACCGAGAGAAGATCGCCGTCCGGCAACACTTCAAGTCCAGACAACCCACCGAAATTCGGCGTGTCGCTGGTAAGATGCCAGCCGCCAACATATGTCAGCCCGCTGAGCTCACCCCCCAGTTCAACTGGCGCAGCATTGAGTGCAATCTCAGCCTCTGGAAGACCGCCTACTGCGCCGCAGGACGCTTGCTTGATGGCCGGCGCGTGATCCTCAAATCGCCAGACATCTGCACCAACTTCAGGTGTTATGTCTGGTACATTTGCTGGCGCGGCGCAGGCTGTTAGAAACACCAGCCCTAACACTCCGATTCTAATACTCACGCTTTGCTCCTTTTACGGCTTGCAAGCTCGTCGTTTTTACATCCCGGCCGGGTGCCGTGCGTTGGCCATAGCGCGGTGCACCCGCACTTGCACCGCTCACCGTGGAGGATGTGAGCGGCGGGATCGCCATGGCGCTGGGGTCAGGCCCGTTTTCATCAAACAGGCTGGCAAGCTGTTCGGTCATCGCGCCGCCGAGTTGTTCAGCATCTACAATCGTTACCGCGCGCTTATAGTAACGCGTCACATCATGGCCGATGCCAATTGCGATGAGTTCGACCGGCGAGCGGGTTTCCACAAAATCGATCACCTGGCGCAGATGCCGCTCAAGATAGTTGCCAACATTCACGGAGAGCGTGGAGTCATCCACAGGCGCTCCGTCCGAAATGACCATGAGAATTTTGCGCTGCTCGGCGCGAGCCATCAAACGATCATGCGCCCACAGCAGCGCCTCCCCATCAATATTCTCTTTCAGCAAACCTTCGCGCATCATTAGGCCAAGGTTTTTGCGCGCACGCCGCCACGGTGCGTCAGCCGGTTTGTATATGATGTGGCGCAGATCGTTGAGACGCCCCGGTCCGGCAGGTTTATCTGCCTTCACCCAATCTTCGCGCGAGAAACCGCCCTTCCAGGCCTTTGTCGTAAATCCGAGAATCTCAACCTTCACCCCGCACCGCTCAAGCGTGCGCGCAAGTATGTCAGCGCAAAGGGCGGCAACCATGATTGGTCGACCACGCATAGAGCCAGAATTATCAAGAAGCAGCGTCACGACTGTGTCGCGGAAATTGCTGTCATCTTCCTGTTTGAAGCTGAGCGGCGAGGTTGGGTCGGTGATCACGCGCGTGAGGCGCGCCGTATCAAGCACGCCCTCTTCCAGATCGAATGACCAGGAGCGGTTCTGTTGTGCCATCAGGCGGCGCTGCAATTTGTTGGCGAGCTTTGAAACCGCACCTTGAAGACCCTGTAATTGGTGATCGAGATAGGCGCGTAACCGCGTCAGCTCTTCTGCATCGCAGAGATCGGCCGCATTCGCGATCTCATCATGTGACTTGGTGAACACCTTATAAGCAAACCGATCCACATCATCGCCGTCTCGGAAATTCGGGCGCTGCGGTGTTGTTCCCTCGTCGGCTTCATCTGGCGCATCATCGCCCTCTAGATCGGCGTCAGCCTCAAGCTGAATATTGGTTTCCTCGCCCTCGACATCATCTGTCGCGCCCGCTTCCATTTGTTCTTGAGTGGAGCCTTCG
The DNA here is from genome assembly GCA_965263325.1 of Hyphomonadaceae bacterium. Taxonomy (GTDB): domain Bacteria; phylum Pseudomonadota; class Alphaproteobacteria; order Caulobacterales; family Hyphomonadaceae; genus CBDHGY01. The sequence goes on from CBDHGY010000002.1 coordinate 1,613,295, forward strand.
GTTTCCTCAGAGGCTTCTGCCTCACCGCGCGATGATTGCTCCCCGCCCTCGTCTTCCTGTTCCTCCTCGGTGTCATTGTCACCGTCTTCATCGCTGGCATCGTCACCGGATGTGAGATCGCGGATCATATCCCGCACGGTTTTGGCAAACGCTGCTTGATCTGAAAGCTGCTCGACGAGTGTCTCTAATGCCCCGCCCGCCTTCTCTTCGACAGTGCCACGCCACATTGCAGCAATCGCTTCTGCTTCAGGTGGAAGTGCGCGGCCTGTCAGTTTCTCGCGAAGCAAAAATTCCAGCGCCGGTGCAAGCGGAGCATCCTGGCGATCTTCCATACGCGTCAGGCCTTGGTCACGGCAACGCGCCACAAGCGCAGCATCCAGATTGTCAGCTGTTCCCGCCATGGCATTTGCGCCGAGCGATTCAATCCGCGCCGTTTCAGCAGCTTCGTATACGTCTCTTGGAACTTCCCCCTGAGGGCGATGAAGCGCATGCGCCGCAGGATCATGATGAGCCAACCGTAGGGCTTGCGCATCTGCCTCCCCGCGCACCCGCGCCGCCACATCCGGCGGCAGGTCTCGGGGCGGCATGGGCAATATGATGCGATCACCAGAAACCCGCGGTCCATCATTTCCGAAACTGACTTCGCCATCCCGCTCGGCGCTCATCGCCTTGGTGGTTGCCGTTAGGGCGGCCTTGAAAAGATCGTAAGGGGCGTCTTCAGTCTTGGTCATCGTGGTTCTGACTTAGCGCGCCTAGCCAGCACGGGGAAGCGGCTTTATGACAGATGCCAGAGATTGAGCAAAAAGTGACACAGGCCATGACGACTCAAACAATCGAAACAGATTATCTTATCGTTGGCGCAGGGGCGATGGGAATGGCCTTTGCTGACACGCTTCTCAGTGAATCTGACGCAGACATTGCCATTGTAGATGCACATCATAAGCCGGGCGGGCACTGGAACGACGCCTATTCATTCGTGACGCTGCATCAACCTTCAGCAACATATGGTGTGAGTTCAAAAGAGCTGGGCAGCGGCCTGATTGATTTGCTCGGGCTAAATCGAGGGCTGGAAGAACTCGCCACTGGCCCGGAAATCCTCGCCTATTATGATGATGTGATGCGCCGGCGGTTCCTGACGAGCGGTCGCGTACAGTATTTTCCAATGCATGAATGGGACTGGGATACTGGAATCGCCAACTCTATGCTGGGGGGCGAAAGCAAGAAAATTAAGGCGCGCAAGAAACGCGTCGACTCAACCTGGCTCAAGACCACTGTTCCTTCGACCCACACACCGAATTTTGACGTCCATCCTGACGCAACGCTCCGCCCCCTCAATGATCTGCCGAAGATCGCTCATCACTTCAAAGACTATGTTGTTTGCGGCGGCGGTAAAACAGGAATGGATGCTGTCACCTGGCTGTTGGTGAATGGCTGCGACCCCGACAAAATCAGATGGATTATGCCGCGCGACGGTTGGTTGATGGACCGGGCCACGACGCAAACCCAGCAACAATTCTTTGAAGCCTCAATCGGAAACCAGGCCAATCAAATGGAGGCAATTGCTGCCTCAACCAGTATTGAAGATATGTTCGAGCGCCTTGAAAAAGCAGGGTGCATCATTCGGCTTGATGAGAACATCAAACCCAAAATGTTCCATGGTGCCACGATCAGCCAGGCGGAGCTTGCTGAACTTCGCCGCGTGAAAAAAGTCATCCGAATGGGACGCATTCAACGCATCGAGCCCCACGAGATCGTTCTTGATGAAGGCACAATTGGGAGCACGCCCGAGACGCTACATGTAGACTGTACAGCGAGCGCTGTGGCCAATCTCGAAATTGCTCCAGCATTCGAAGGAGATCTCATCCGATTGCAGACAGCGCGAATGTTTCAGCCCGTATTCAGCGCGTCTGTCATGGCTTACGTAGAGGCCAAGTATGAGGACGAAGCACGCAAAAACGAGATCTGCAATGTTATCCCTCTGCCCAACCATGACACAGATTGGATCAAAGTGGTGGCGGCAGGTATGATGAATCAATTTGTCTGGTCTCAAGACAAGGAGCTTCGGCGTTGGATCCGCAGCAACCGGCTCGATGCCTTTGGGCGATTGATGCGGAGTGTGGAAGAAGGCGCTACCGAGAAACAGGAAATTCTGAATCGCATGCGTGGAGCGTCGATGGAGGCAATGGGTAAACTTCAAGCCTATATCAAGGAGATCGATGAAGCCTGATGCGCGGGACCGTGTTTTACATATCCATTATAGCACTTGGTGGGTGCGGGGCCGGAACGTGTGATGTAAACGGCACCGATTGTCTTGAAATGCCGGCATCACAGATTCTGGCAATCGACGGCGATACATATCAGATCGCCGGTAAGCGCATTCGTCTTGCAGGCTGGGACAGCCCGGAAACCGGCCAATCTGCGAAATGCAGGCGAGAGCATGATCTTGGTATGCAGGCCGAGGCTCAGGCCAAGCGGCTCATCGGAACCGGAAAGACGGCTACTTTGCAGTTGCTGGGTGAAGATCAGTACCAGCGAGCGGTCGCGCGCATCTGGCTGGACGGCACGGATATTGGTGAACTTCTGTTTGACGAAGGGCTGTCGCTGCCAACAGAAAAAGATGATGTGATCGGTCAAATTGACTGGTGTGGACCCATTTCCTGACGTAGGTAGCCTGCCATGACTAATTCGTTCCCTGACCGCTTGAGCATTGATCCCGATAGCCCGTTCTATGATCAGGAGCTATTGCTAAAAGGCGTGCGCGTAAAATTTCGCGGCGAAGAGAAGACCAATGTCGAAGAGTTCTGCATCTCTGAAGGTTGGATCAAGGTGCAAGCTGGCAAAACCGTCGATCGCAAAGGCAAACCACTGCTTCTGACTCTGAAAGGCGACGTTGAAGCCTGGATTGACGAAAACCAAGCTGATTAGTCGGCTATCGGTTTACACGAAATACCAGCTACCGCGAACACTTCACCCGTACTACGTTTGATGATCAGGCAATCGTCATTTTGAATAGCCAGCTCAAATATCGTCGGAATAGCAGGACTTTGTGCTTCGAACGGGCCAAGACGGGGCGGCAGCACCGGTATCTCAGGCGCTTTGGTGAGTTCCGCTGCGCCAATTTCGACGCGAGACGTCCCCATCGCCAACGCAAGTGCCGACTTTAGTTGCGCCATAGTCTCATCATCCGTTTGCACCAGCACCGCAGGCTGCGGCGAGGTGGACGTCTGACAGTTTGTGAGCACAGCTGCCCAGGCCAACGCAGCAATTTTTAGACGAAGAGATATGCCAACCGTCATGGATTATTCCGGCAAGCGCAAATCGCGCCGCTCATTGAAAAATCGCTCCACTGGGTCTTCACCCGTGCGGACGCCGTCGACGAATTCGCTGTCCACTGGCTGCAAGGCAGGAACTTGTCTCGCTGTTGCCGACGAAGAAGGACAGGTGGAATTCTCCCGGTAATCAAGCGCGGTCGCAAGCAGTCGCTCTGCTGGGTCGCCAAGTTCTCGTGTGAAGTCGTCACTCACACGACACCCCGCGAGTTTGATCGGGAAAATCGAGCTTTCATTCTGCGGCGCAAAGCCATCTGTATAGTCACCAAACCCTTTTTCGTTCGTGCCCTGGAACTGGATCGTATAATAGGTCTCGCCGCAGTTATCGGTTGGATAAAACCCAAAAGGCTTTCCGCAAGTTGTGTCACCTATCAAGACGACTTCGACATCAATTCCGCGAAGGCCATTGATGACCGCTTCGCTCGCGCTGCACGTGCGTTCAGTTGAGAGAATAAACACGCGCGGTAAATCCAGGCTCTGCAGAGGTGTTCCATCGGGCAATGAAAAACCAAGACCGGTCGAGTAAAACGGGATCGGCTCGTTGAGTTCGCCGGTTACCGGATTTCTGTTTCCTGCAGCAGCCTGAAACCGAAGCAGCTCAAACGTTTTTCCGGATGTCGCAGCATCGCCTGCAATCATATAGCTGAGTTGGCCGGCCACTGCGAGCAAGCCTCCGCCATTGTATCGCAAATCCAGAATAAGATCGTTCACCCCCTCAGCCTGCATGTCAGACATGGCGTTCGCGATTTGCTCTTCTGACGAAAAGGGGCTGAATGTGTTGAACAATACGTACCCGACTTTACCGCTTGGCGTATCAATTGTTGTTGTTCGATTGACGGGAGACGGTGATATATTCTGAGATGTCAGAGTGATGGTTCGCGGGGTATTGCTTCCGGCATCTTGCACGAGGAATGTATGCGTTTCTCCGGCCGCTGCAGGAAACAATCCGTTGTTTAGCGTATCGATTGCCGACTGGGAGGTAGCATTTATGAGATCAACGCCGTCGACTTCCAGAATGCGGGCACCCCTTTGAAGATTGACCGCTCCGTTCACCACCGTAGATGCGGGTGAATTTGGTTCAGTGTAGCGGACGCGAAAATCTCGCGGCACGGTGCTCGAGAAGGACACAAAACTCGCACCATAACTCGCCGAAGCTGCGGAATTCCGCCGTTCTAGAAAGTCCGCCGTTGGTTCGCTGAAGTGGAAATCGTCTCGGTCTTCTCCAGATGGCGTCGTCGCTGTTGTGCGAAGGATCGCAAAGTAATCGAGGCGATTGTTAAAGTCGCCCGGGTTTCTGTCGGGAACTTCATCAGGCCAGAGATAGGTTTCGTTGGTCCACGACCGCAGCCAGAAATTCTCTTCCAATGTAGACCCCGGCTGATCCGGGAAGGCGTTGCCTTCAATATCAACCCCGACGCGCGGTGTCTGGCAGCGGTCTTCGAACGTGCTTGAGGCTTCATATACGCCGGGCGTATAAATCGGAGTTCGCGTCGTCGGCGGTGGTGGTGGCGGCGGAGGGGTCACTGCGGTGGGCGGCGTTCCGGATGGTCCACCACCTCCCCCGCCGCTACATGCTGCAAGTGTGGATGTTGTTGTGAGCAATGCGCCCGCAAGTAAAATTTTTGGCAGAAATACTTTCACCATCAAGAACGGCCCATCGTCTAGCAATTGACGACAAGTTTATGACGATGAACGCCTTTTTCGCAACCGGTAGACGCAGGCCTCACTCAAAATTGATGCGCGAGTGGACGAGATTTAATCGGCCGAAATGCGGGGAACCATTAAGCCACTTTCACCATCAAGGCGCTTTCGGGCAGTTCCTCCGCAAAACATCGCTGGTACATCTCCGCCACAAGTGGTCGTTCGAGTTCGTCGCACTTGTTCAGGAACGTCATGCGGAAAGCGTGACCAAGATCCTCAAAAATCTGATAGTTCTCCGCCCAGGTGATCACCGTTCGCGGAGACATAACAGTGGATAGATCACCGTTCATAAACGCATTGCGTGTGAGGTCTGCTAGGCGAACCATTTTGCTCAGCGTTTCAGTATCCACACCCGTGTCTTTTGACTCAATAATCTCAACCTCGGCATCGTGCTCGAGATAGTTAAGGGTCGTCACAATCGACCAACGGTCCATTTGCCCCTGGTTGAGCTGCTGAGTGCCATGATAAAGACCAGTCGTGTCACCGAGGCCAACCGTATTCGTGGTAGCGAACAAACGGAAATATGGGTTCGGCGCGATGACACGGTTCTGGTCGAGCAGGGTCAACCTGCCGCTTGCCTCCAGAACGCGCTGAATTACGAACATGACATCCGGGCGGCCTGCATCATATTCGTCAAAAGTGATCGCGACCGGGCGCTGCAGCGCCCACGGCAAGATACCCTCACGGAACTCGGTGATCTGTTTGCCGTCTTTCAGAACGATGGCGTCCTTACCTACCATATCGATCCGGCTGACATGGCTGTCGAGGTTTACTCGAATTAGTGGCCAATTCAGGCGGGCAGCGACTTGCTCAATATGAGTCGACTTACCGGTACCATGATACCCCTGAATCATGACGCGGCGATTATGCTCAAACCCGGCAAGAATGGCCATCGTCGTTTGCGGATCAAAGCGATAGCTCTCATCCAGCTCAGGCACATATTCTGTACGGTCCTTAAAGCCCATGACCTTCATCTTTGTATCGATGCCAAAGACCTTCTTTACATTGATTATCTCAGTTGGAGTCAGGCCGTCGAGGGCATTACTATCATTCATCACGGTCATATGAGGGCCACTTCAGATATCTTGATCGTTATAAATTGTGTTCTAGCACGCGAGCGAGCTGCGCCTAGTGCGACGTAAGGAAAATCGCCGCACAACCAGCTGATTTTCTGGGAAAAAGAAACGGCAGACCCTTAAAATGAGCCTGCCACTTCGAATTCTGTCATTGCATATATCTGGCTTAGAAGCGCAGACGCAGGCCTAGACCTACAAGATGGGACTGATTTTCCACCGTGTATTCGCCTTCGGTAATGTTACCAAAGGTAAGGTCATCAGATGCACGATAAGTATATTCTGCAAAGAGTTCCGTTCGCTCATTCACATCATAAGACGCACCCACCTTACCCTGATAAGCAAATCGGACATCGTCATCGTCGAAGAATGTCGAAGTGATGCCTCCGGCAGTGGAGCTAAAGGTAACTTCTGTCGTTGTTAAACCGACACCCGCTCCAACATATGGCTTGATGGGCAGGCTCGTCGCCAGATCGAAATCATAGTACACGTTCGCGAAGACACCGATGTTTTCAATCTCGCCGCCACCAAGCATTGTCGTCGTTCCGCCGTTTACAATGTCTTCGACCTCGAAATTGTCGACTTCGGCTTTTGTGTAAGAAACTTCCAGCGCGCCGCGCAAACCTGGAACAACATTGTCAAACTTTCTTCCAACCTCAGCAGAAAGGCCAAGTCCGTCATCAAAGTGCGCTTCCATGGAAGAGCCATTTGTTCCACCCATACCGTCATCAATGCGGATTTCCGTATCAGACGAACTCTGATTATTCCAGGAAATCGAGCCGCTGACATACCAGTCTTGCGCCATGGATATTCCAGTAAATGTCGCGCCAGCGACAGCAACTGATAGCGGAAGTTTGAAAACAAGTTTCATGAATCTACGCTCCGGGGCCATTTAACCATCCACCCTTGATGCGCAGACCCCAGCATCAATAGGTTGTTCGTCTCGCTCTATAGAGACAAAACTTCGAAGACACTCATAGCGATGGTCGCCTAAGAAAAGGTTAGTGAGATGATTACCGAAAAATTAAAACAACCGCGCACCCGAAGGCACGCGGCTGTCTATTTGGGAGTTAACCGTTTTTCGTTAGTGACCGAAACGCATCCGCAGGCCGACACCCACCTGGAACTGCTCGTTTGCAACTTCAAGCTTGGCTGGCAGAAGGTTTGAACGCACATCGACATCTTGTGATGCACGGTAGGTTGCTTCGGTAAACACATCGAAGCGACCATTGAGTTGATAGGTGGCGCCGACTTTACCCTGCCAGGCGAGCTTGACCGCATCGTCCTTAACAATGTTCACGTTGGATGGATTATACTTGACCTGAACTTCGGTAACACCAAGACCTGCGCCGACATAAGGCTTCACACCATAAACCGAACCAAAGTCCTTATAAACGTTCACAAAAGCAGCTGTGTTCTGAATAGATCCCTGACCGGCTCGAAGAGTTTCTCCGACCGTGACGCCGGAAGCTACCGGATCACCTGTCAGCACCGAGACGTCTGCGCCATCGAGATTTAGACCACCTGCCGTTACGCCAGAATGCATATCGACGTCCGCTTTGGTGTAGACAACTTCAAGTGCACCCCGAAGGCCGTCTACGCGAACCACATTATCCAGCTGGCGACCAACTTCCAGCGATGTCGAGTAGCCGTTCTCAAACTTTGTGCGCCAGCGCAGAGATGTTTCGTCTGCTAGCACCGTACCAGTTGGCAACAGGCCGCCACTGTTACCAGTTGTAAAATCTGCGTTGAACTCGCCGCCATTGGTTGAGACGTCCTGATCCAGCCAAGCAACTTGTCCGGATATGTACCAATCTTGAGCAAGAGAAATTCCAGTGAACGTCGCTACAGAAACAGCAACCGCAAGCGGAAGTTTGATTACGTTCTTCATTTATGAAAACCCCAAAATAATTTCTACTTTTTGGAGCCTGCCAAAACCGTAATACTGCTACGCAAGACTCCCTTCGTGCGCCTCGGTCGACGACGAATTCTGCGCGCATAAATAAGCGATAGGTTCTTATATCGTGTTATGATTAACAGACGATATTTGCTATCAGGGTTTATCGCCCGGTAACCATCACTGCGGAGTCGTTACCATTCAGGCAGAAGGCCGGACTCGGTTGGGTCCCCGACGATCGTTTCAAGTGACTTTCTCAATTTTAAGAGGGCTTTGTGTTCGATTTGCCGAACCCGCTCTTTGGAAATACCGAGCTCAAGTCCAAGCGACTCCAACGTCATTGTTTCTTCCGAAAGCCGGCGCTTGCGAATAATCAGCGTTTCCCGATCATTCAGACTTTCCAGAGCCTCTGCGATCCATTCCTTTCGGCGCTCGGTATCGCGCGCTTCCATGACTTCCTGATCCGGTGAGGCCGACTCATCTGGAAGCAAATCCTGCCATTGAGCATCGCCGTCGACATTCATGGGAGCATTAAGCGACCGATCCGTTGCAGAAAGCCTGGCTGCCATATTTTCGACATCGCGCATCGGGACGCCAAGATGTTCTGACACCCAGACCTTATTGTCCTGGGTCATGACACCGTCACCCGTATCATCGATTTTCGCTCGAAGACGGCGAAGATTGAAGAAAAGCGACTTCTGCGCAGAGGTCGTTCCGGTTCTCACGATCGACCAGTTCCGCAGCACATAGTCCTGAATGGATGACCTGATCCACCAGCTCGCATAGGTGGAAAATCTCACCTCGCGGGACGGCTCAAATCTCGCCGCCGCCTGCATCAGCCCGACATTACCTTCTTGTACGAGGTCTGGCAGCGGCAATCCGTAGTGCCGAAACTTCGATGCCATTGAAATAACCAGCCGCATATAGGCTGTCGTAAGTTCGTGAAGCGCCGCTTCGTCTTCATTATCACGCCATCGCGTCGCTAAATCGAGCTCGTGTTGTTGCTCAAGCATAGGCGCTTTCATCGCTTTTTTCATATAGCGACGATCTGCAGGACCAGTGTTCGACGAAGCAGCCATAAGAGAGTCCTTCCCTTTCAACGGCGGAATCCGTGTTTGGATACACTTACTACGTGCATACGGGGAAACTGGTTCACAAATATGCTTGAAATTTTTCTAAGTCGCTCTAGCGGCTAAAAAAACCCCGACCAGTCTAGCTGATCGGGGCTCCTAATTCGGGCTTTCAGATTACGATACTAGGCCGCAACAGGCTTTTTCTTCGCGAGCGAAGCAGCCAGACGCTCCATTGCTGCAGCGTGATCGATATTCTCAACCGCTGACAGCTCACGCGCCATCCGGTCCAGCGCACTCTCATAAAGCTGGCGCTCAGAGTAAGACTGCTCGGGCTGATCGTCACCGCGGTGCAGGTCGCGAACAACCTCAGCGATAGAAATAAGCGAGCCAGAATTGATCTTCGCTTCATACTCCTGAGCGCGGCGTGACCACATCGTACGCTTGACACGTGCTTTACCCGTTAGAGTTTTTAGAGCGTTTTCAACGAGCTGGGATCCTGCGAGCGCGCGCATACCAGATGCCTCAGCGCGGTTGGTTGGCACACGCAGCACCATTTTGTCCTGGTCGAACGAGACAACGTAGAATTCCAGATCCATGCCAGCGACCTGCTGTTTTTCAATCGCGGTAATCTTGCCGACGCCATGAGCAGGATAAACAATGCTTTGATCCACCTCGAACACGAGGGCTTCGCCTGGCGCTGGCGCTGCCGCCCGATCCTTCGCACGAGCCTTAGCAGTGATTTTCGCCTTTATGTGCGCAGGCGGCTTTGGAACAACCTTTTTGGGCGCTTCGTTTTGTGGACGTTTTGCGGCAACTTTCCTCGCAGCAGCCTTGATGGCATCTGCCTTTGCATCCGTCACAGGTTTCGATGCAGGAGCAGCTTTCTTCGGAGCGGCTGACTTTTTCGCGGCAGCAGGCTTCTTTGCGGGGGTTTTCTTAGCCGCTGGCTTGGAAGCTGCCGTCTTTTTAGCGGCAGCAGGCTTCTTCGCCGCGGTGGTTTTTTTAGCAGCAGCAGGCTTCTTCGCTGCAGTACGGCGCGCGGGAGCGGGCTTTTTTGCAGCTGGCTTTTTTGTTGCTGCGCGCTTGGTCGTCGTTGTTTTCGCTGCGGTTTTCTTTGCTGCAGGCTTTTTCACTGTCGCCTTTGCAGTCGCTTTCTTCGCCATTTGTATTAAGTCCTCTACACACACATTGTTAGCACCAAAAAAACACGCCCCGGTGTGAACATGAATCTCCCGGAGCGGCTTGTTTTGTTTAGTGATTTTCTATCATCTGTTTTTTATGATAACACAAAAGCAATGCTTTCGCAACGTTTTGTCAATTATAGTTAACAGGCGCTTACTATTGGCGCTCGCTAAGCATCACCGTCTCCCGGTTTTTCGCTAAAGTACTTTTCGAACTTTCCGGTCTCTGCCGCGTATTTTTCACGGTCTGCAGGCGGTTCTTTCATCAACGTGATATTCGGCCAGACATTAGCATATTCGGTGTTGATCTTCAGCCATTTATTGTCCGGCGTGTCTTCCGTATCGGGTTTGATCGCTTCAACTGGACATTCCGGCTCACACACGCCGCAGTCGATACACTCGTCGGGATGGATAACGAGCATATTCTCGCCCTCGTAAAAGCAATCCACAGGGCAAACTTCCACGCAATCCATATATTTGCACTTAATACAGGCATCGACGACGATATATGTCATTAGGCGGCTTTACTCCGATGGTTCGCTCATACCAGCAGGCGAAATGGCTTTGGCGACGGTAAATGTCAATTAAAGCTCAGCTTTAACGCGGCTAAAGGCTGCGCCTTCAGGTAATATCAGCTGCATGCTTGGCTTCAGCGCTTTGACGGGCTTTCGCGCGCGAGACATCGTCCACGTGAAGAAGGGAAGCGACATGGCGGATATATGCATCCTCAAACGCACAACGCTCACCGTCAGCCAGAGAAATCAGATATAGGCCCTCGATCACACCGACACGCTCAGTGATTGGCAGCAATTTCGCGCGGCTTGTCATGGCATAGGTGTCGGTAAGGCTATCGGCAAGTTCCTCGGCTTCCTCCAGCATGTTATCAACTTTGTCCGCGTCAAAATTGAAGCTCTCCAGGAGGATCATAGCGATCCGGTCACTTTCAATATTCGCATAAACACCATCTGCGAGCGCTGCCTCAACCATGAGCGTTGCCGCAGCGAGATGTGGATCGATGTCACGAACGGGCGCAGCACTCGAATTCGCCCCAAATAAGCCTTTCAGAAAACTCATCATCACTCGTCTTCCACTTCCCGATATAACGCCGCTGCCTCACTGGCCGGGCCGCGGCGCGCGCCCAAGTCCAACACTTCCACGGTGCGAATATGCGGTGAACGGCCAAAAGTTACAACATCACCGCTGCAAACTGTGGATCCTGGCTTATCGGTACGCCGCGTTTGCCCGTGTCGGGTAATTCGTACCCCGCGCTTTTTGATTTGCGCGCCTGCAAGCGCACGCGTCTTATAAAACCTCGCGCGCCAGAGCCAAATATCAACGCGAAGCTTTTCAGTGTCAGCATCGTTCATGAGAAGGGCGTGTAGGTATAGGTCGATGTTGGCGCTGCGGCCGCCTTCGCTTTTTTCTTCTTCTTTTTCTTAGGTTTCGGCTTTGGCTTTTCCGGGATCAGCGCGGCAAGCGCAGCAAAAGGATTGTCCGGATCATTTTTTCTCTTCTCGGCGGCGATCGCTGCATGCGATGCGCCGCGGTGAGGCCGACCTCCGCCGCCCTTGCCTCGTCTTTGCTGCCCGTCTTTTGGGCCCGGCTTACCTTTTCGAGGCCCTTTGCCGCGAGGCGGGCCATCATTGGGGCGATGGCGCGAGCCATAGCGCCAAAGCGTGACCGCTCCGCTTTCCTTATCTTTTTCGGCTGGAACGATACCGAGCCCTTTCAAGACCAAAGGGAAATCATCGCCCGGACACGAAACAATTGATGCGAGCTCTGCTGGCAAGGCGAAGGCGTTCTTGTCCGCCTCTTTCCTGCGCTTCGAAATTTCCCAAGCAAGGCGCTCCGCCAGATCCGCGCGCACAGCTCGCGAGCCAAACCTCAAATATCCGTTCGCCGCTAGCGCTTCTTCAGACCAACTGCCATCGAGCGCGAAGCTGCCCGCGCCTTCGGGAGCTGCAGCTGTTGGTTTCTCATCAAACACCGTTCGGAAGACAGCAATCAATTTTTGCGCCGCCGGTTTTTGAGCATCCGGGACATGTGCAGCGGTTCGGCCCGAACGAACTCCGATGGTCTTTAATGATACACGTTGATCCTGCGTTAATCGATGCGACGGGTCTTCGTTTCTAAGGTCGACTGCGGCACCAGACTCCATCACACGAAATGCAATACCTCGGGCAAGGCCTTCGAGTGATTTCGCGCTGTCAGAAAACTTCATCGCATAGTGCGAGGGCAAGCGCTTTTTGAAATCTTCCGCAAGCCAGGCTTCAATCCGCTGAACTGCAGAAGCCTTGCCCGAATCCTCGGCCTCCTGGCCACCTATCAGCTCAATTTTGGGTGACAGCCAGTCTGGCCCTTTTACCAATTTCGCGATCGGCGGCGGGTTTGAAGCGGGGTTTCCCGTTGGGTCAAAGCTGATAGTTCCATCTTGTGCCAGTCTCAAAGCACGGTCGTCGGCTTTCGCGATGAGCGCCAGTTTTTGCGCAAGAATAGGCTTCACCGCCGCTTCCGCAGCGCCGCGAACCGCTTTGCCTTCTAATGATTGAGAACGTGAGGCAGGTTCGAACTTCAATCCGACCAGTTTGCCCACGACATGACCATCGACCGTAACGTCTCCGCTATCGCTCATTTCACCTTCCAAGACCTCGTCACTTTTTAGCTTGGCCAAAAGCGCAGTGGTGCGCCGATCGACAAAGCGATGTGTTAGCGCTTCATGTAGCGCATCTGATAGGGAATCTTCAATCTCGCGAGTTCGACTTCGCCATTTTTTTGGATTCGCGAGCCAATCATCGCGAAAGGAAATATATGTCCATGTGCGGATCATGGCGAGCCGCTGCTGTAATTGCGCAATATCCCCCGTTGTCAGCGCAAGCGCGTCCAGTCGCTTTTCCATCGCCTCATCACCGAGGCGGGCACCTGGATCTTTCAGGGTTTCAGCAAGACCAAGAACGAGACGGCCATGGCCTTCAAACCCTGCCTTTCGAAAATCAGGAAGGCGCGCAAGATCCCAAAGCCGGCGAATATTTTGCTCGCCGCGCACGTCTGGTCCAATCGCTTCATCCTCAGCCATCCTTCTTAGCACCCACTCATCCAGCGCATGCGGGTTCTGGCGCAGGCAGGGATGACCCGACGGCTTCGACAGGCTTGCAATCAAAGACTTGATAGACGCAAAATGAAGATCAGAGCTTCGCCATTGCAGCGTATCGACCGGCTCAAAATTATGCTCCTCGATCCGCTTGATGTCCTCTTCTTCAAAAGGCAGGCAATCGGCTGTTTCCCCAAACTCACCATTGTCGCGAAAGCGCCCGGCGCGTCCGGCAATCTGCCCCGCCTCGGCGGCAGTAAGCGCGCGCCGGCGACGACCATCATATTTGAAGCGTGCCGCAAAGGCGACGCGGTCAACATCGAGGTTTAATCCCATGCCTATGGCATCGGTCGCGACGAGATAGTCCACCTCGCCTTGCTGGTAGAGCGCAACTTGCGCATTGCGGGTACGCGGACTGAGCGCGCCCATCACGACTGCCGCGCCGCCCTTCTGACGGCGAAGCAGCTCTGCAATCGCATAAACATCGTCAGCCGAGAAAGCGACAATAGCCGTGCGTTTCGGTAGCTTTGTCAGCTTCATCCGGCCGCCATAGGTCAGCTCAGAGAAGCGCTCGCGCACATCGCTTTCGAAGTCGAGATCAAGCTCACGCAGCACGCCGCTCATTGTATCGGCCCCAAGAAGCAGCGTTTCGGCCGTGCCGCGCGCATTCAGAATGCGGTCAGTATAAATATGTCCGCGGTCCTCATCCTCAGCGAGCTGGATTTCGTCGATGGCTAAAAACTCGACCGTCTTTTGCACGGGCATCGATTCGACGGTGCAAATGAAATAGCGTGCTGTTTCCGGTTCGATCCGCTCTTCGCCGGTGATCAGCGCGCACGACGCCTCGCCCTTTCGTTCGACCATTCGGTCATAAACTTCCCGCGCAAGCAGGCGAAGGGGCAAACCGATCATTCCAGAGGAATGCGCCGCCATGCGTTCGATCGCGTAATGCGTCTTACCAGTATTGGTGGGGCCCAGCACGGCCTTGAGGATGGTCATTGCGCTGCGTATTTGGCGCGCGCAGCTGTTAAGGGCAAGGGACTAATTGAGCGTCGGTATGTTTGATCCAGAAAGCGGCTGCGCAGCGAAATCGGCGTCGCCAATGCCAGTAACCCAAACAATTGCCGCCAGCACCAACAAAGCGGCAATGCACATATTCGCAATTTTTTTCACCATATCGGCGCGAGAATTGCGATTTACGTGCCAACCAGAAAAGCCGCGGCCAGAAATTAATCCAACGCAGCTTTAAAAGCTCACTGGGCATAAAAGCGTGTTACCCGCCGCGGGCCTGATTGCTCGCCTCTTCTGTGACAATCGGCTCAAAGCGGAGCTTGCTCGCCTGCAGGACAATTTTACCAATCTTATCCGTATCGGCTTCGATCCGAACCGGAACGTGAGCACCATTCTCCAGCGGGGCCAGCCACATGCGGATTGGTCCATCAATACCGGAAATATTATTGCTGGATGAGCCCTTCTTAAAGCCCGCTACACGTTCCAGCGTAACATGGCATTCGACCGCTTGGCCTTTCCAGGCCTTCGACTTCACCTTGGCCATACCAGCATATTCAAGGTGAAGATGCGAGAGTTCCTTGCCACCAAACGTTTTGATCGGTTCGCCGCAAGGGCTTTCCGCATCGGTGCGCGGCTCGAGCGCAAACGTGATGAGCGCGGTGAGGGGATCATTTGCATCAAGTGCTTGCGCAGCTGTGGCCGGCGGCTCTCCAAGATCACCGAATGCGGGTGTTGCGGTCATCGTGAAGTCAGTGTTCTTGGTATCGTAGACCATCTCAACGCGGCGGTTCTTTTTGCCGTCATTGTTCTGGGAGACGTATCCGTAGGTCTTCAGATGATTGGGACGAATATAACCGGATGCCTGCAGGCCCAGATCATAGTTTACAAATATGTCAGCAAGACCCGTCGTCTTCACTTTCGAAGTAATGGCATAGTCGCGGCCATTCAGCTTCGTATCGAACGTTGCCTTCGCCGTTACCGGAAGAAATAAAACCCAGGCCTTAGCTTCCAGCTCATAGACCATTCGCATGGTTTCGCCGGCGCGCACCTGTTCGAGCAAGTTCTGCGGGGTCTCAGTTGGGGTTTCAGCTGTCGCCGCAATGCCAAGTGCAATGGCTGAGCTGGCAGCGATAATGGAACGTTTCATATGGTTTTGGCCTCCTCAGGGCGGCGGGTTTTTTCTCTGCCCGACCAGCCCTCTTAACCTAATGACTCCAACACGGGCTGAATAGGGTAGCCATGTTCTTGCCAAGATCAAATTGTGTGTCACAACCCGTCATATCATTAAGTATTGCCCACATTTGCTGGGCTTTGTGGTTGACGAGCAGGCGCGAAACGCGTAACGCCCGCTCTTCGAAATTCAAAAATCGTCTTTTTAGCGAGCAGACCCATGTCACGTGTGTGTGAACTCACCGGTACCCGGCCTATTACGGGCAATAATGTCAGCCACTCCGTACGCCGTACGAAGCGCCGTTTCCTGCCAAATCTGGTGAACGTTACGCTTCATTCAGAAACTCTGAACCAGAACTTCAAGATGCGCATCGCCGCCAAAGCCCTGCGTACTGTGGACAAGCTCGGCGGTCTCGACCAATTCCTCGCCAAGGCGAAAGCGGACCAGCTTTCAACCAAGGCGGCTAAGATTAAACGCGATCTTGAGAAGAAAGCCGCTGAAGCAGCTGCCTAAGCGCAAGCACAGGTTTTGTAGAGTATTAAGCGCGTCTCGGGGCTGAGGCGCGCTTTTTTGCGTTTGCGACCTCGCACTCTTAAAGGAGAGGTCATAGAGACCTGGAGGGGTGATATGCGCAATTTCATGATCGGTATGCTGGCGCTGGCACTGGTAGGATGCGGTGCTTCTGAGCCAAAAGCTAAAGAGAGTCTGCCCAAGCCTGCTGCAACCGGGCCCGATATGAAAATAACAGTATTTACCGGCGGCACGATCCATACTGGAATCAACGGTGCATCAACCGCGGACGCGATCGCTATTGATGCAGCTGGCAATATACTCTCTCTTGCGCCGCCCGCTTCTCAGGATTGGTCAGATGACGAAGTCACCCTGGTCGATCTGAATGGCGGCCACCTCTACCCCGGCTTTGTAGATGGTCACGCACACTTGCTCGGCATTGGTCAGCGCGAACTCATGTTCAATTTGGAAGGCACAGCTTCTATAACTGAATTGGTTACGCGTCTTGAAGCCGAGCTCGAAGGCCGAGAGCCGGGCCGCCCCCTTTACGGGCGCGGCTGGATCGAAACGGGCTGGCCGGAAGGACGCATGCCGACAGCCGCCGATCTTGATGCGGTTAGCCCGGATCACCCAGTCGTGCTTGAGCGCGCTGACGGGCATGCTGTTGTTGCCAACACTGCGGCACTCCTCGCGGGCGGCATTGATGATGCGACACCAGACCCCGAAGGCGGAAGCATCGAACGAGATGACACAGGCAAAGCAACCGGCATGCTGATCGATTATGCGGCTGCTCCGGTGATGGCACTGTTTAAAAGCCTACCGACAGACTCGGACATCGCAGAGGCGCTGGAAGTCGGCGCGCAAGTTTATGCCTCCCGCGGCTGGACGGGTGTTCACAATATGAGCGTGGATGAAGACGGCAAGCGCGAGAGCACTTGCTGACCTGGACAAGCAAAACGGAAAGCTTCCGATCCGGGTGTATAATGCGCTTGGAAAGCTAACGCCTCATGGGGATTTACTCAAGCGATGGGTACAGAAGCGATCAGCCCGAAAGTCACCAATCGGGCGATCAAGCTTTATCTCGACGGCGCGCTCGGGTCTCGCGGGGCACGAGTTGCTCTGAGCCCTACTCTGACCGCCCCGGTACAACGTCCGGTCTTAGTTTGATGGAGTGAGGCAGAACTCAGGGACATGGTCAGCCAAGCGCAGGCGAATGGAACACAGCTTGCCATTCACGCCATTGGAGACAAAGCCAATCGCCGCCTCATCGAAATAGCCGAAGACATTCCAAACGCAGAAGACCTGCGCTGGCGGATTGAACATACGCAAATCCTTGCAGCAGAAGACGTTGAGCGAATGGCAAAATCTGGCCTCATCGCCTCGATGCAGCCAAGCCATGCGATTGGTGATCTGTTCTTTGCACCAGATCGCCTTGGCAAAGATCGGCTAATAGGAGCCTATGCCTGGCGCGATATTCTGGATGCGGGCGGGATTATAGTTGGTGGCTCTGATGCACCGGTGGAAGTTGGCTCACCCCTGATTGAGTTCTACGCCGCGGTGGCTCGCAAAAGTCTCGATGGCTTTAACAATGAAGATTGGCATCCAGAGCAAGCCGTTACGCGGCAAGAGCACTTGCCATGTTCACCTCAGCGCCCGCATATGCGAGTTTTTCAGAAGACACGCTCGGCACCCGGCAAGGCAGCCGACTTCACGGTGTTCGACCGCGATCTGATGAGCATTCCGGAATCCGAAATTTGGAGGCTGAAGTTGTCATGACCATAGTTCGTGGTGATGTCGTCTTCCAACAGGATGCCGAATAATGCCTCACGTCATTAGTTTATTGCTTGCCCTTTTGTTTTTCACTTCTTGCAGCGCACCTGTCCATTCCTGGCCGGAGCCCCAAAATGATAAAGAAGCTGCGGCTGTCGAGCGCGCTGCCGAAATATTTCCAGATGCCATCGCTCCTCCACCTTACAAGTTTAAAGCAGCGCAAAACTCAGATGGCGCTGTATCAGACCAAGGAAGGCGTGTTCGTTCCCAAATACGTCAGCAAAGTCCCCACGGTTTGCTTATATGTTCGCACGCGATGCCAAACCAGAAAAAATCCGCGCATTCAAACAAATCCTGAATGCAGAAGCTCTAAAGCGGTTCGATGGAAGCACCAGAATGGCGGCGGATGCATGGCGCCCGATATTGGAGCGAAATGGGTGATGCGCGTTATAAGGGAAATCTGGATCGACCTTTATAACAACAGTACAGATCATTGCCGCGCCGCACGACGTATTCGAATCTTGGGGCGGCCCGCTCGCTCCACTAGTTATGAACCGATATGTTCGCGATCCAGAAAATCTAGACGCTGGTGTTCGCGCTGAAATGGCTGCGGCACCAATTGACGACCAGGCGAAGCTCTATGTCATTCTGGTGAATCGCAAAATGGAAGACGTAACTTTGTCGTTCGCACAATCGATGAACCTATCCATCACGATGATGCTCCAAGATGGAATCGCAAAGGAGTTTCGTCGGATCAACAGTAATTGATCCACTCACCTAAAAGACAGTAAATTAGGTTTATTCGGCTGCTACCAGTTCCTCTGCCGCGTTGAGATCAACAGAGACGAGTTTCGACACACCCTTCTCTCGCATCGTAACCCCGAACAGGCGGTCCATCCGGCTCATCGTCACCGGATTGTGGGTAATGACAACAAACCGAGTTTCGGTGCGCCCGCGCATCTCGTTCAACATGTTGCAGAAACGATCAACGTTTGCATCATCAAGCGGTGCATCCACCTCGTCGAGCACGCAGATCGGCGCGGGATTGGCGAGGAACACAGCAAAGATAAGCGCCGTTGCCGTCAGAGCCTGTTCGCCACCAGACATAAGGTTGAGCGTACCGAGGCGCTTTCCCGGAGGTTGCGCGTAGATTTCCAAACCTGAGGCGAGTGGATCGCCTTCGGTTTCAACGAGGCGAAGCTCTGCCTGACCGCCGCGGAAAAGTGTTGTGAAGAGTTGTTTGAAATTCTCATTCACTTTTTCGTACGCATCCATGAGGCGCTTCTGGCCTTCTGAATTCAGGGCATCGACGCCTTCGCGCAGCTTGGCGATCGCTGCGACGAGGTCTTCTTTCTCGCTGGCCTGAGAGCCAAGGCGCTGGCCAAGCTCTTCCGCTTCGGCTTCAGCTTCCATATTGACGCCGCCGAGACCGCTTCGCGCACGCTTTTTCTCTTCAATCTCATCTTCAGCAGATTTCAGATCGAGGGCCTCGAGCGCTTCTTCCTCTAATCCCGCAAGGGCGAGCGTAAACAGACCTTCGGGCGTACGCTGGAACTGCGTCTGCGCGTATTCAACGATTTCCTCAAACTTCAGATCAGCCGTTTCGATACGAACTTTCGCATCGGCGAGTGCCTCACGGCTTTTACCTGCTTCGGCTGTCGCCTCGCGAGCGGCTTGCTCGGCCGCGCGATAAGCCGTCTCGGCTTGGGCAAAATCATCGCCCGCTGTTTTTCGCTCGGTCTCGTACTTTTCAACTTCGCTGCGAAGGTGATTAAGTTCATCAGAGTTTGCATCCGGGTGCGCCGCGGTCGTCAGGCTTTCTTTCGTTTCGCTTTGACGCCCCATAAGCGCATTCATACGCTCATCAGATGCTGTCACACGGCGCTTCCAGTCTTCGAGGTCACGGGTCAGCCCGTCGCGGCGCTTGATTGCCTGTTCGCGGTTGCGTGTCAGATCGTTCAGCAATCCGCGGGCTTCAGTTTCCGCTTCGCGCGCTTGCCCGAGTGCATCTTTTGCATTCTGAAGCTCGGTTTCAAGCTCGGCTTCGTTACCGGTGTCATTGTCAGGATCGATCAGAGCGAGTGCTTCTATGACGGCGCGCAAATCAGCATCAACACGGGCCAAGGCTTCATTGCTCGACTCTCGCTTCATCGCTGCACGTTCGAGAGCTTGCTCTGCTGACTGCGCCGCTGCCCGCGTTTCATTCAAGTGCCGAGACGCAGGCTGAACACCTTGGCGAAGTTCACGCACCTGCTCTTCCGCTTGCCTGCGCGCAATTTTCGCCTCCTCGAGCGCAGCTTCAGCCGCATCAAGCGCCTCTTTCGCAGGCTCAATCTCCGACTGCGCAACTTGCAGCCTTGCTTGCTGCTCAAGGCGCTCAGCTGCAGAAACCGGTGCGCGCGGGGTCCGGTGGAACCCATCCCAACGCCAGAGGTGGCCTTGTTTTGAGACGAGGCGCTGGCCAGGTTTTAGCTGCTCAGCGAGATACTCACCTTCATGAACTTCGACCACACCGCATTGCGACAGGCGCGCAGCAAGTTCGTTGGGTGCTTCGACAAAATCAATGAGTGGCTGACACCCTGCGGGCAGCTCCTCAGGCCGCGCATCAGCGCCCGCCCAATGCATCGGCGCAGAACGATCCGTTGGGGCTTGCACGTCGTCGCCAAGCGCAACAGCAATCGCTTTTTCGTAACCATCCTTAGTGCGGATCCGTTCAAGCACGGGCGGTGCATCAGACGAATCTGCTTTGCGAAGAAGACGCTCAAGACCTTTGATTTCTGCCTCAAGCGCGCTCACCGTGCCAGCAGCTTCAGCCCGCGGCGCAGCAAGGCTCTCTTCCGTCTCGCGTCGCTCAGCAAGCTCCGTCTCTGCCGCCTCGACTGCGCGCTCGGCATCATGCAGCGCGATTTCGGCATTTGAAGCTGCCTCACGAGCAGCTAACAGCGCGGAGTCGAGCGCAGCCGTATCAGCAATCCCATCAAGGCTGGATTTTAGACGCTGGACCTCGTTTTCCAGTTTTTCTTTTCGGCGTCGTTGGTTCTCGGCGTTTGCGACCGCAGCCCTTTTAGCGGCGCGGACATCAGCGAGTTTTGAAGCAAGTTCATCAGACGTTTGCTGAGCCTGACGAAGCGTTTCGCGCGAAGCCTCAAGTTTTTCTTTCGCTGCAGTTTCCTGTGCTTCAGATACGCTTTCATCCAGAGTTGGTAGAGCATCGAGTTCACGTTGTGCGCGCTCAGCAGCTTCTTCCGCTTCAGCTTTAATTGCCTGTTCCCGCGCCACATCCTGATCGAGACGGCCGGCTTCGGCTTGCAAACGTGCAAGCGCTTCTGCGGCCGCTTTTCGCTCTGCTTCGAGACGCGCGAGCTGAATACGGACCTGGCCGAGTTTGGCAGCTGCCAGGCTTTCCGCCTCGCGCAGCGGCGCGAGTTTTTCATTCGCGCGCATACGCTCAGCCTCTTTCTGAGCATCAATGCTTGCAAGGTCCTCGACAGCCTTCTGTGCTTCATCGAACCGCGTTTTAGCTGTTTCGCGCGCTTCGCGAGCCTGCATCCATTTTAGATGAGCGGAATAGGCTTCAAGCGCATCTATCTCTTGCGAGAGCGCTTTATACTTGCGTGCCTTGCGGGCCTGACGCTTCAAGCTTTCCAGCTGGCGTTCAACCTCCGCCG
Organism: Hyphomonadaceae bacterium; assembly: GCA_965263325.1. Taxonomy (GTDB): domain Bacteria; phylum Pseudomonadota; class Alphaproteobacteria; order Caulobacterales; family Hyphomonadaceae; genus CBDHGY01. Next base: position 1,634,767 of record CBDHGY010000002.1, read on the forward strand.
ACACCTCACTCAGACGCTCAAGATTTGTTTCTGCAGCGCGTAGCTTCAGCTCAGCTTCATGGCGGCGAGAATTCAGCCCGGAGATACCTGCTGCCTCTTCCAGAATACGCCGACGGTTTTGAGGTTTCGCCGCAATCAGTTCTGAGATTTGGCCCTGCCGGACAAGCGACGGCGAATTCGCACCGGTAGAAGCATCAGCAAACAGAAGCTGGACGTCTTTAGCTCGAACCGTACGGCCATTGATCTTGTACGTCGATCCGGCTCCGCGCTTTAGGCGGCGAAGAATTTCGATGACATCGGCATCATTGTATTCCGGCGGGGCTGTGCGCGCTTCATTGTTGAGCAAAAGCTGCACTTCTGCTGTTTCACGCGCGGGGCGTGATCCCGAACCGGAGAAGATGAGATCGTCCATCTCTCCGCCGCGCATCGCGCGCGCGGAGTTTGCACCCATAACCCAGCGCAGACTTTCAAGAAGATTGGATTTGCCGCAGCCGTTCGGACCGACAATCCCGGTCAAGCCAGGTTCAATCGGAACATCCGTTGGATCTACAAAAGATTTAAAGCCCGCAATGCTTAGGCCGGTTATGTGCATTGAGGGCCCCTCATGCTTATTGCTCGCCTTCTGGCGCAGTTGTTGTCTCTGATGCGGCGAGAGCATTATCAATCAGACCTGATAAACCCTCAGCGGTTCTTGCTTCAGGCCCAAGCTTTTTCCCGTTCAGGAAGATCGTCGGCGTTGCCGTTACGCCCTGTTCCTGACCCGCTGTATACGCCGCTGAAATATCGCGGCGAATATCGAGATTGCTGACACACGCATCGTATTCTGCTTCGTTAAGGCCATGACGCCCTGCAAGTTGCTTGAGCGCCGCTTCACCTTGTCCAGCGCGAGCAGCATCAAAGATTTGCGTCTGGCTGGCAAAGAAGTCGTCAATCACTGCCATGTGATTTTCTTCGCCAGCGCACCGCGCCGTTGCGAAACCCGCGAGTGCATACTCGATAGGCGGCGTCGGAAACTCGCGCAGCACGAATTTCACTTTACCCGTTTTGACGTAGTTTTCCTTGATCGTTGGCATGACGGTCTCGTGGAAATTCTTGCACGCCCCGCAGGTTAAAGAGGCATACTCAACCATTGTGACGGGCGCATCTTCAGCCCCAAATTCGACACCTTTTTCAACAAATCGCGCCGTCAGACCGTATTGCGGCGCTGGATCGCTCACAGGCTCGGCAGTCTCTGCTTGCGCGGACGCACCAGTTTCGCCGCCCGCTTGTGAACAAGCGGTCACAACAAAGCCAAGGGCGCTCGCCAACAGGGCGCGATGTATAATCGTGAGTACAGTCATAATCAGTCCTTAAGAATGGAGTAGGAGTGCTTTCCAACACGTTAACAAGGTTAACAGATCAGCGCGATTTATTCACGTCTTGCCAGTTCAGCATCCAGGAGTTCGCTCAGCCCCTCGAGCGTTCGAGCGGAAGATCCTTTGAGTTCTCGCCCGTTTAAGAAAAGTGCAGGTGTGCCCAGTCCAAGATCTTGAGCCACTTGCGAAATATCAGCCAATGTCTGACGCAGCTCCGGATCATTAATACATGACTCGTAGGCATCAGCATCAAGACCATGACGCGCCGCAACAACTTGCAGGAACTGATTTGTCCCGCCAGTCGAAATGACTGAGAACAGTCCGGCCTGATTTTCAAACATATCGTCAATCACGTCATAATATTTGTCTTCCCCGGCGCAGCGCGCAACGGCAAAACCCGCCGCATTTACCTCAGCTGGAGGAATATACAGAGCTTCACGCGTAATGATCTTTAGCTTGCCGGTATCAACATATTTCTCCTTGATTTCATTGAGAACTATATTGTTGAACTGTCCGCAGCCCGGGCAGGTGATTGCTGCATATTCGATTAATGTGAGCGGGGCATCCGCCTTGCCGTAAACGATGTCCGTTTCAGCCGATAGCGGGATTTGACCCGGTTTAACATCATTTCCGCCGCATGCCGTGAGCAGGATCGCGGCTCCCGCGATCATCAACCGCCGTGTCACACCCAACATTAAATTATCTCCAATTTACTCATTTTGCCCGACTAGCACGGCCTTACCCAAGGAAACAATTGCCTGTTTCAGGGCCGGATCATCAATACCTGCAACAGAACGCTCTAATTCGCTCAACTCTTCAACGGTCAAAGGCTTCGGCGGCAGTGATAACTCACCCTGCCCCTGTTTGACGCCTAATAAGTGATCACCGATCACAACTTTGTAGATATCTCCGCCAGCCGCGACCGATGCGCGTTGACGGATCTGCTCCTGCGAATGCTCAATCAGAGCGGCGGCGGCACGAACAACCGATAATTTCAGGACCCGGCCTTCACGCGCGCCCGTGATCTTAACCGGCCGGCAAAGCTTAGCGAGCTGGGGTCCGACAATCTCTTCCCACTGATCGCGCAGACGCGAGACCGCACTGCCTTTGCCTTTGACTTTTTTGCGCACGAGCCTGCCAGCAGCGCGGCCGATGCTGGCCTGCGCCATGCCGGGATGTGCCGGTTTCGCGCGGCTATGGCGCAGACGCACACGAGCGAAGGCTTCGTCACGCGCGGCTTGCTCAGGAGTGGTTTTGTCTGTCATTGGCGCTAAGTCTGCACGCTATAGGCCGCAAATGGAAGCTAGATTGCCTGCACAAACCACAGATTTGGACGTGCTACCTACGCTGTTATTGGATTGGTATGACAGCCATGCGCGCGATTTGCCGTGGCGAACCGGCCCTGCGGCGAGGCGCGCAGGCGAGCGGCCGAACCCTTATCATGTCTGGCTGTGCGAGATCATGATGCAGCAAACCACCATCCCGCATGGCACACCTTACTTCCTGAAATTTATTGGGCGCTGGCCGACGATTGAAGATCTGGCGTCAGCAAAAGACGAAGATGTCATGGCCGCGTGGGCGGGACTTGGTTACTATGCCCGCGCACGCAACTTGCTGAAATGTGCACGCGAAGTCGCAAAGTGCGGGAGTTTCCCGGAAACAGAAACTGAACTGCGGAAACTTCCCGGAATTGGTCCATACACTGCTGGTGCCATCGCAGCACTCGCATTTGGCCAGCCTGCTGCCGCCATCGATGGGAATGTCGAGCGAGTTTTCTCGCGCTTGCTGGCTATGACCGGCGATTGGAAAACCGAGAAAAAGCGCATCGCCGAAACAGTCCGCGCGCTTGTTCCGCCAGATCATCCGGGCGCATTTGCGGAAGCCTTGATGGATCTTGGCGCAACACTCTGCACCCCTACCAAACCAAACTGCATGCTGTGCCCAGTGACCACACTTTGCGCCGGGCGCGCCAGCGGCGAGCCTGAGCGGTTCCCGATCAAGCCCGCCAAAACGCCTAAACCCAAGCGCCATGGACGCGTGTTTATCCTCACCGATAAGAATGACATTTGGCTGACCCGTTTGCCACCAAGGGGTCTGCTCGGCGGGATGCTCGCTTTGCCGTCCGATGGGTGGCGCGGTGAAGATTATGATCCAGATCGCGCATTTCCGGCGACGGCGAAAGACTGGCAAAACATCGGCGAGGTTCGGCACGTTTTCACGCACTTTTCCCTAACGCTCGACGTCTATTCAGGCGAACTGGACGGCAAGCGACCGGACGGGGAGTGGACGCCAATCAAAGAGGTAGACGGACTGCCGAGCGTCTTTGCTAAGGCGCTACGACTATTGAAAACCTAGCGCTCTAAACGAGACCCATTTCATCACGATAGCGACGGCGCAGGAGATCGATTGGCGCAAGGTCACGTTTCTCGGTCTCATAATGCCAGAATGTCCAGCCATTACAGGCAGGCCGGTTTGATACTTCTGCGCCAACCCGGTGAATGGAGCCCGTTGCAGCGCCCGCTTTTACGCTACCGTCAACACGAATGCGCGCCTCGTATCGGCGCTTCGGAGACCAGATGCGATCACCCGGCTTGAGAAATCCGCGCTCGATCAGCGTCCCGAAAGATACACGGGGCAGAGCTTTTTTGGATTTCTGGACCTCAAGACTTTCCGCCTCAATGGGTTCAACCGCATCGAGCCGGGCGCGCGAATGCTGAATGTAAGTTTTGTCGCGCTCAATCCCGACATATTGTCGCCCGAGAGATTTTGCGACCGCCGCTGTCGTACCAGTTCCGGAAAACGGATCGAGCACGATGTCCCCCGGATTTGTGGAGGCGAGCAAAACGCGGCGAAGCAAAGCCTCTGGTTTTTGTGTTGGGTGAACTTTTTTACCATCATCGCCCTTCAAACGCTCTGCACCCGTACAAAGCGGGATTGTCCAATCCGAGCGCATCTGTTTGTCGCCATTAAAGACTTTCAGCGCGTCATAATTGAAGGTGACTTTTGATTTTTGATTCTTGCCGGCCCAGATCAAAGTTTCGTGGGCGTTTTGGAGGCGAGTGCCTTTGAAATTTGGCATAGGATTAGTTTTCAGCCAGATCACATCATTCTGAATCCAAAACCCCGAATCCTGCAGGATCGTGCCGACGCGAAAAATATTGTGATACGAACCGATGACCCAGATCGCGCCATTGTCTTTCAGGATACGGCGGCATTCGGTCAGCCATTGATGCGTAAACAGGTCGTATGCATCGAAACTATCGAACCGATCCCATTCATCGGTCACACCAGCAACATCCGAGTGATCGGGACGTGTTAAACCGCCGCCCAATTGGAGGTTATACGGCGGGTCTGCGAAGACGAGATCGACAGAATTGTCTGGAAGGCGAGAGAGAATGTCGACGCACTCACCCTCAATAATTGTATTTGGCGTCAGCTCCATGTGGGCGCGCTCCTAGTTACTCTACTCATAATCAACTCTGAGCAGATAGAATCGCGATTTGGTTTCGGAAGTTCTAATTCTGTAGCATTTACAGCGAATTCGGTCTGTGGATGAATCCGTGGATCAGATGTGAATGAAGTGTGAAAAAAGTCTTTCTCAAAGGTTTAAATTCAGCTGCCCACCCGGGCTCTCGACCGGGCGAAAAAGATCGGTTCGCAGCGGCGCGCGCTGGCGAATATTCAGCCCATAGCGTTTCGCTGCATTCGAAAAGCGCTTGGCGACAATGTTCGCATACGCCCCTTTTGCGCGCCGGCGCTCAAACCATTTGGCATCATAATCTTTCCCGCCGCGCATCTCGCGCAGGATATTGATCACGCGTGCGGCTCTATCCGGATAATGCTCTGCAAGCCATTCATGGAACAAATCTTTGAGCTCGAACGGTAGGCGCAAAATAACATAACCGGCATTCACGGCACCTGCTTCAGCTGACGCTTCAAGCACAGTTTCTATCTCAGCATCATTCAGCGCCGGTATTATCGGTGCATTCATAACGGTGACAGGAATACCGGCATCGCTGAGCACGCGAACCGTCTCCAGGCGCTTAGGCGGCGTTGCCGCGCGCGGCTCCATTTTTCGTGCAAGCTTGCGATCAAGCGTCGTGATGGAAATGCCCACACGGCAAAGCCCCTTCTCCGCCATCGGTGCAATTAGGTCGATGTATTTCTGGATCAGCGTAGATTTTGTCAGCAAGCTCACCGGGTGGTTATGCTCTGACAGAATGGTGAGAAGCTCGCGCGTCAGACCCAGCTCTCGCTCAATTGGCTGGAATGCATCGGTGTTAATTCCAAGCGCGATAACGCGCGGCACATATCCCGGCTTCGACAATTCGCGGCGCAGCAGCTCCGGCCCATTAGGTTTGAAAAAGAGCTTGCTTTCAAAATCCAGCCCCGCCGACAGCCCATGATAAGAATGCGTTGGCCGCGCGAAACAGAATATGCATCCGTGCTCGCAACCGCGGTAAGGGTTTATGGAGCGATCAAACGGAATATCCGGTGACTTATTATAGGTAATGATCGTGCGCGCGGTCTCTGCAGTGACGACTGTCTCGAGTTTATCTGCATCTTCCTCAATCGTATCCCAACCATCATCAAAGGCGTGGCGCGTCTCGGGTTCAAACCTGCCAGTCTGATTAGAGATCGCGCCGCGCCCCCGGTGCTGAAACCGCTCAGCGGTTTCAGCGACTTGCTCGCGTCCCACACGGCCATTTTTATTGAGCTTCTGTCCCGTTCTCATGGGGTGAGGCTTTGCCACGGCGAAAAGAACAAATCAAGAACAATGTACTTTAGAGTTGTGGAATTTTGTCCTAACCCAGCTCAAACACCACGTTCACAGTGATCGAATATCCAACTTCGCCTGTCGCAATCGGCGTCGCAGACATTTCCGCATCCATGGCGCGTGCCTGCATCATAGGCATAGGGCGCGGATTATAGCCGCCCGCCTCGTCAATCGTCACAATGCGTTTGACTTCAAGTCCTGCAGCGGCGGCATAGAGCTCAGCGCGCTCACGCGCTTCCTGCATGGCATCGCGCCGCGCTTCATCGAGCGCCTCGGAAGGATCATCAAGCGCGAACCGGAGACCATTGAACGTATTTGACCCGGCCGCGATGATGGCATCCATGGTCTCACCCAGCTTTTCTAAATCGCGCACAGTCACGCTAAGCTGATTGTTGGCAGTGTAGCCGACCAGACGCTGCGTGCCGCCGCGGCTGGAATAGTCATATCGCGGGTTTAGGGAAAAGTTCGATGTCTGCATGTCTTTCTTTTCGATGCCGGCTTTTTCAACCGCATCAAACACGCGCGCCATCTGGCTGGCATTATTTGCAACTGCTTCCGCAGCCGTGCGCGCTTCGGTCTGAACACCGGTCGTCATGATGGCAATATCCGGCGCTTTCTCAACGGATCCGGTCGCTGAGATTGAAACCGTGGTTTCGGGCTGAATGGAATTTGGATGATATGATGAACCGCTCACACCGCCCTCCTGTGCACATGCGGACGGTACAGCCAGAAATGCGACAACAGCAAGCGAGGCAACGCCCTTTTTAAGTGAGGTAATCATGGGGTCTCTCCTGATTATTTTGAGACTCTAGCAAAATCCCCCATTGCGGCGACAGCATGGCGGGCTCTATATAGGCCGTTCTCACGGAGGGCCTGTAGCTCAGTTGGTTAGAGCGGACCGCTCATAACGGTCTGGTCGGGGGTTCAAGTCCCTCCGGGCCCACCGTGAGATAATCTCTTAAAGGACAAAGAAATGCCGGCTTTGAAATTCCCCAAGCATGACATCACCATTGGCGAGGGCCATCCGCTGACTGTGATCGCAGGATTGAACGTCCTGGAAGATGAGACGCTTGCGCTGACGGTTGGCCGCCATTTGAAAGACGTATGCGCTCGCTTGGGGCTGCCCTACATTTTTAAAGCGAGTTTTGACAAAGCCAATCGCTCCTCGATCAAATCATATCGTGGGCCCGGCCTGGAAGGTGGCCTTGCTATGCTTGCAAAGGTGAAATCAGAGCTCGATGTGCCGATCTGTACGGATCTTCACGAGCCTGCTCAGGCCGAGCCGGTCGCAGCCGTCGCAGACCTTGTTCAGATCCCTGCTTTCCTCTGCCGGCAAACCGATCTCGTCGTCGCAACTGCGAAAGCAACAGAAGCCGCCGGCGGCTTGTTGCACGTGAAGAAAGCTCAATTCATCGCGCCTTGGGATTGCAAGAACATTGTCACAAAAGTCGGCGAGGTAACGTCTCGCCCGATGGTTGTCCTTTGTGAACGTGGCTCGTCATTCGGCTACAATAACCTCACCGTCGACATGCTCGCCATTCCGGAAATGCACAAGCTTGGTTGCCCCGTCACAATCGATGCAACCCATGCGGTCCAGCTGCCGGGTGCAGACCCGCGCACGAGCGGTGCCTCAACAGGTGGGCGCCGGGACGGCGTGCCGATCATCGCGAAGTCAGCAGTGGCAGCAGGCGCAGATGGCGTGTTCCTCGAATTCCATACAGATCCCGACAAAGCCCTGTGCGACGGCCCGAGTTGCCTGCCGCTGGATAGCGCAGAGCAATTACTCAGCATACTGAAGGATATTCACCAGGCCGTCAGCTCTTAACCGCCTTCACAACCCACGCAGCATCCTTGCCGCCAAGTTGAAACCGCTCTGGGGCCTGAACGTCGCAACCCGCCTGAACCAATTTTTGTAAAGCGGTGCGCACATCATCTTCGCTGGCAGCCGCTTCGAGCATGCCCGACATACGTCCAATGTAGGCATCGATTTCACCCTGCATCGCATCAAGCCAGCCATGAATATCCGAAAGCTCGTAGTTCATAACGCGCTCATACATTTGGCGTGTGCCCTGATAGAGATGCGCAGCGAGACCGCCATTCTCAGATGCGAGCCTTGAAAGCGCTTGTTCGGCCGGCTGAAACGCATCGCCCGCTTGCTTTGCACGCGCCATATTTTCATCATTGCGCGGCTGCTGCGCTGTCGTGAATACATTCTTGGCGAGCGGTATGAAGTTGCTTTCCCGGATCGCTTCACCCTCGTGCAGGCGACGAGCGACTTCCTGCTCGATCCCCCCGCCTTTGATGTGAACCAGCGCTGCAAATCTACCGCCTGGCGCAAGTAACCGGCCAACCTCCTTGGCTGCGCCAGCAAGCCCCGCATACTCAATTCCGAATTGTGATACGACATAATCGAAAATTCCCCCCTCAAATGGCGTATCATCGGCAGAGCACTCGCACGTCTTCACATTCGCAATAGACGCCTCAAGCGCCGACAGGGCATCTGCTGAGATATCAGCCCCAGCAAGCATCGTTAGACCCCTGACTTCTGCCTGTTTGAGCGCAGACCCTGCACCGCATGCGAGATCCAAAACTCGCGCCGATGGATCTGCTTGCGCAAACACAGTTTGCCAGAAGGCCTTCAGCTCAGCGTCATCTTCGATTCCCGCGCCCACAAGCGCAGCGCCCGATGCCTCGGCTGTGCGACCGCGCCAGTAATTGCTCCAATCGGCTGCAGAATGACTCATACTTCGACTCCAGACGTCGTTTCCCGCCCTGAGTTCAGTGGGCCGCGAATTGAAGCGGCGTATACGTATAATCCCCAAGTGACAACAGAGGATCGTGTTTCTTTAATTCTGGAACATTCCAAACAGTTTGAGAGATTTTACGAATGTCCAACACACCGCATGAACTCGCCGCCGATTTTCCTGAATTTGCCGACAAGATTCATTCCCTAAAAGTCGAAGATGCGCATTTCGCGCGCCTTGCCGAGGAATATCATGAGATAAACCGCGCGATCCACCGCGCTGAAACAAACATCCAGCCAACAGATGATTTCAACAATGAGGAAATGAGAAAGCAGCGTATGGTGCTCAAAGATGAACTTTACGCCATGCTAAAAGCCTAATTATCACTACAGAACAGGCGCTATTTCTCGGTTCGCGGAAGGCATTTGCTATTGCCGTGTACGAACATAATTCGACAGCAAACGAGCGATTCGATTCCTGTGTATAACTTCGCCTAAGGCGCGAAATTTCTCATAATCCGACTCGACTCCTTCATCGTCTTGTGATGTCATTTCGGTAGGCCAACGAAAGAGGCGGGAGCAGACCCGCAAAACCTCGAAGGCCTAGCACATCGCGTCGGACGAAGATCCGAGCCAAGAGCAAGAGCGGGAGACCGCAGGCGCAAAGGGCCGAAGATTATCGCCGAAGAAAAGCAAAGCGATGTACTGGCAGAAGGACACGCAAACCTTTGCGCCAGTGGCCGTAACCGTGACCGGGGCGCGATCCGAAACACGGTGTCAAAAGACCCGCCCGTAATACGGCAGGATCTGGCGGCAGGTTGAGAGCCGGGCGGAAACGCGAAGGCGAAAGACCATGAGGCAGAGGAACCTGCGCGGTAACGCGGTATGGAAACAGGCCTCTAAAGGGAGATGGAGGGTCTTACTCAAGTGAGCCCAAAACGTCCCGGTGGGAAAAGTGAATGTAAGGGGTGACCCAACAGGAACGACCACCACGAAAGACGCTCGCTGGAGACAGCGCGCGTCTTTTTGTGTTTTGGCGAACTGTCTCGAGAGAAGCTGGCAAAGTTGCCTCGGGCTACACTCAGAGATTGCATTCATTTGAAAAAACCACGGCGTCATGCGAATGAACTTGCATGGCTATTCCATTTTCCCTGCTCGATCTCTCACACGTGCTGGAAGGCAGCACGCCGGCGCAGTCGTTCAAAGACAGCCTGACCTTCGCACAAAAAGGGGAAGCACTCGAGTATAACCGCGTCTGGTATGCGGAGCATCACAACATTGCCGGTGTCGCAAGCTCGGCCACGTCAGTCCTCATCAGCCACATTGCCAGCCACACAAACACGATCCGGCTGGGCGCAGGTGGCATCATGTTGCCCAATCACTCCCCGCTTGTCATCGCTGAGCAGTTCGGAACGCTTGCCACGCTTTATGGTGACCGGTTTGACCTTGGACTCGGCCGCGCGCCGGGCGGGGACCAGAATGTGATCCGCGCGCTGCGCAAAGACTATCAGCGAGCCGCGCACAACTATCCTGAAGACGTGCTGGAGCTGATTGCCTTGCTCGGCGATCCATCACCGGACGCTCCCCTGCCAGTGCGCGCGATACCCGGCGAGGGCACCAATGTGCCGGTCTGGATACTTGGTTCCAGCCTGTTCAGCGCGCAGATGGCGGCGCATTACGGTTTGCCATATGCCTTCGCTTCACACTTCGCGCCGCAGCAAATCGTTCAGGCCGCGGAGATCTACCGCGCAAGCTTCAAACCCTCGCCGCACAGAGCCTCGCCTTATTTCATGGCCGCGTGCAATGTCTTTGCAGCTGATAGCGAAGCTGAAGCGAAGTTCCAGTTCTCCACCTTGCTGCAGGCCTTTCTCAACCTGATCACCAATCAACGCGGCCTCACACCGAAGCCGCGCGAGGGCGTTGAAGTGCCGGCCCACATCCAGCCGCCTCTTGCCGAGATGCTGCAGTTCACCGCCGTTGGCACGCCTGGCCAGGTCGCAGAGCAGCTCGGCGCGGTGATACAAAAACTGTCACCAGATGAGCTCATCCTCTCCATGCCGTTTCACGATCAGGCCGCACGCGCGCGTTCGCTGGAGCTGGCAATGGATGCGCGAGAAAGCCTCGCCAAGAAAGCCGCGGCTTAATTCATCGCCGTGATCTGACACGGATGCTGGCCCGGATAATTGCCGTACACATCTTCCATGTAGAAGCTTTGCGGGCTTGTCATCGTGACTTCCAGAACCGTCTCGCGGTTCAAAACGTTCGGGTCATAAAAGCGCAGGAAATTGTTCTCACCCGATAGCTGGATCTGCCCGAAAGAGCCGCTCAGCACACCGTTCCAGTAATACGTCACCGAGCCATCGGAGATGACGCCTGTAATGTCCGGGTTCGGGCCGGAGCCCCAGGTGACGCCCGATCCGCCCAGCGCCTCATATTGCATCTGCATCTGCGCGGGCGCGCCGTTCACCGTGCACGAGGCAGTCATATAGCCGGTCTTTCCCTGCGCTGCGGCGGGCATGGCGGCGGCGGCGAAAGCAAGCGCGGCGGCAACACATCTGATCATGGCAAATCCCCTGCTGGTCTGTTTGAAAAGTGTAGCGCCAAAATATGACAAGACGAAGATGACCGCCAGCGCCGGCGCTTGCAAAGGCCTCGGCCGATGCAGCATAAAGTTTAAGTTTTGATTTGATTGGGGTTTTGCTGAGGAATGCTGCGCGCGTCACCCACTGTCGCGGTAAGGCACCTGCCGCGTTATCGCGCACAGCCCCAGGACTGGCGCGGGGCGGTGCTCACAGGCGCGCCGGCTGGCGGCAATCCCCTGCCCCGCCAGACGCGCTTTCATTCCCTGAAGAATGAGCGCAATGGCGAGGAGCGCAAGCGCAATCGTGTTTAGATGCGCCAGCGCTTTATCCGCGTCCGGCTCGCCGGGCTGAATGGTCTCAGCTGCGCGGCAAACATCGGTGTAGGCGGCGAGAGAGATGATCTCGAGCACATGAGCCTTCGCCCACACACCCCGCGCCCCTGCCCGCTCTAACCCGGCAAGCACGCGCGCAAAGGCAAGCGCGGCAACAGCAAACATATGCCATTTCCAACGTAGCTGCATGAGCGAAGGAGCCGCCTGATCCATGCGCAGTAATATAGGAATATATTCGGGTTTGTCAAGATCAATCCTGCTTTTGCGCTCAATCTAGGCGACATCGCGGCCGCACAAATTAGCCGACAGGCAGCACCTTATTGTGACTTACGTCGACCAAGCGCGATCATTGCAATAAAGCCGACGATACCAATGGCACCGCCTGCAAACCCCAGATTGCGCATAGTGGTCGCGCTTTCTTTTTGTTGCGGCAGCTCAGAGACCACAACCGGCTCCATGTCCGCATCGCCTTCCATATAGAAAATAGGCACGGTATCGATCACGATCTCATTATTAACGATCATCTCATCAGCAAAACCAGATGTGATATCAACGTCGGTCGCAGTTCGTTCACCACCGCTGGCATCCTGCCAGATCAGATCGACGCTATAGCTTGAGCCGCGAGTAACGCCGCGCCGCTTTCGCTGGGTTTCTGTGGCACCGGTAATGTACGCCTCGACCTGTGTACCGGACTCTTTGAGCGCATCATAGCGCGCCATATCTTGCATCGATGTGTAGCCGAAAAATGGCCCGCCGATACCTGCGACGAGCAAGATCCACTTTAAATTGCTTAATAGTCCACTGAACATTTTTTGCCTCCCCTGGCATCATGGCACGCGCCGTGCGCACCGATCACGCGATCTGGTAGGAAGAGCAAAGAAGAGAGTCTAGCACCGATTTCGTACTAAACTTGTAGGTGATTTCCACTTAATTCATGCGATCTGTATCAACTATTACGATCTACATAAATCTGCCCACCACTCTCTACAAACTCCGCAGATTTCGCTTCCATGCCGGCGCGGGCTTCTTCGGCTTTGCGCTCTAGGTCAGCCTTTTCATTCTCTGTGAGGCCATCTGCATATTCGCGCACATCCGCGGTGATCTTCATTGAGCAGAATTTCGGCCCGCACATGGAGCAGAAATGCGCCACCTTGTGCGCCTCTTTCGGCAAGGTCTGGTCATGGAAATCACGCGCGGTTTCCGGATCAAGGCTGAGATTGAACTGGTCTTCCCAGCGGAACTCAAACCGGGCGCGCGACAGCGCATCATCGCGCACCTGCGCCGCCGGGTGGCCCTTGGCAAGATCGGCCGCATGCGCCGCCAGCCGGTAGGTGATCACACCCACTTTCACATCATCCCTATCCGGCAGGCCAAGATGCTCCTTCGGGGTGACATAGCAAAGCATCGCCGTGCCGAACCAGCCAATCATCGCCGCGCCAATGCCGGAGGTGATATGATCATAGCCGGGCGCGATATCGGTCGTCAGCGGCCCGAGCGTATAAAACGGCGCCTCACCGCATTCGCGCAGCTGCTTGTCCATATTCACTTTGATCTTGTGCATCGGCACATGGCCCGGCCCTTCGATCATCACCTGGCAGCCGCGCTCATGCGCGATTTTCGTCAGCTCACCGAGGGTTTCGAGCTCGGCAAATTGCGCCGCATCATTGGCGTCCGCAATCGCACCGGGCCGCAGGCCATCGCCCAGAGAGAAAGACACATCATACATCCGCATGATGTCGCAAATCTCTTCGAAATGTTCGTATAGGAAGGATTCCTTGTGATGTGTCAGCATCCACTTCGCCATGATCGATCCGCCGCGCGAGACAATCCCGCAAACGCGGTCCGCGGTGAGGTGAATATAGGCAAGGCGCACACCGGCATGGATGGTGAAATAGTCGACGCCCTGCTCGGCCTGCTCGATCAGCGTGTCGCGGTAAACCTCCCAGGTGAGGTCTTCGGCAACGCCGTCCACTTTCTCCAGCGCCTGATAGATCGGCACAGTCCCGATCGGCACAGGTGAGTTGCGGATGATCCATTCGCGCGTGTTGTGAATGTTCCGGCCGGTGGAAAGATCCATCACATTGTCCGCGCCCCAGCGCGTCGCCCAGACCATTTTCTCCACCTCTTCCTCAACCGAAGACGCGACAGCGGAGTTGCCGATATTCGCATTGATCTTCACAAGGAAATTGCGGCCAATGATCTGCGGCTCCAGCTCAGGGTGGTTGATGTTTGCCGGGATGATGGCGCGCCCGCGCGCGATTTCCGAGCGGACGAATTCAGGCGTGATATAAGCCGGGATTTCCGCGCCGAAGCTCTCGCCCTGCGCAATCGTTTCTTCCGCATTTTCCAGCGCTTCGCGGCGGCCAAGGTTTTCGCGCGCGGCGACATAGATCATCTCTTTGGTGATGATGCCGGCTTTCGCAAATTCGTATTGCGTGACAGGGCCATCACCCGTGCCGCGTAGAGGTTTGTTCGTGATCGGAAATTCGCGGGCGAGATATTTACCCGTCGCGCCGCCATTGTCTTCGGGTTTCACGTCCCGGCCTTCATATTCTTCCACGCCGCCGCGCGCCAGCACCCAGGCTGTGCGATGGCGCTCTAAGCCTTTCTCGACATCGATGGTGACGGACGGATCAGAATATGGCCCGGACGTATCATAGACCGGCACGGGCCGCTCGTTCGCAGACGGGTGCAGGTCAATCTCGCGGTGCGGCACGGCGATGTCCGGCGCATCGGCTGGATGGGTGTAGACCTTGCGGCTCGCGGGCAACGGCCCGGTCGTGACGGTGGGTGTTTCGAAGTCGGATTGGTTATTTGGTTTGTTCATTATTTTTCTCAAAATCTAAAGCGGTTACTCGCCAAAAAATTGGACGACATTTCCTTCTGGGTCATGGACTGCAAATGTCCGATAACCGACAGAGTCTGGCAATTGAACGATGCCATGAAGCAGCGGAACGTTCTGAGACTCAAGCTTGGCTAAAGTTCGGTCAATATCTTCAACTCGAAGGCCAACCTTGAACACGCCCAAAACGGTATGAGCGTTTCGGCGGAGACCATCTCTATCGTGAAGGTCGCGAGCGTCAGTTCTTTGCTGCAGCTCTACAATGGCACTCGTCCCCACGAGTAGCACGACCGGCCCATCGGGCGGAGGACGTGTAGCCTCCAGAGCTGTGTCCAAACCAAAGGTGTCTGAGTACCAGTCAGACATCAGCTCAATATTCTCTACAGAGAGCGCAAAAAAGGGTGCAGGCTCAGTTTTCTGATTTACAGTTGACTGGCATGCAGCCGCAAAAAACAGCGCTGTTATTGCTATGGATAATATCACACGTATCGCGTTCATCTCTCTCCGTCCCTCGCGCTGGCATGACCCAGATCAGGTTCAAAGGGTAAGTCTCAGCCCGGGCTGGCGAATTCCAGATGGGCACCCCTCGGATGTAACTTAACTAGACCATGTTTCGCCCAAATACCAGCTGTAAGCTGTTACCCCTTCAGCTCAATCCAGAGCGTATCAGATTGCGCGAGTAGTTCGCCCTCCGCGCTATGCAGCGCGGCACCAGCCCAGTGCTTTCTACCGTCTGAGCGATCATGCCAGCCAGTGACGATAAGCTCGTCGCCCGCGCGTGGCCGCTCAAGAACTCTCGCCGTCATTTCGCCGAGCAGGACAAATCCGGTCTCATCCGGCAGGGCAAACGCACTCGGGCAATCCAGCGCCGCCCAGATAATCTCAGGGCGAAGCAATCCCTCTTCATCGCAGAATTGCTCGCCGACGATCCAGGCACCGGCTGCGCCTTCATAACCCTCGACCCGGCCCGCTTTGATGCAGAGCGCCTCTGATGGGTCCCGGCTTGGCCCGCAAACAAAGCAAGTTGGCAGACCATGTTCTTCGGCGTTTGGATATGAACGAACACCGGTGCGCGCGAGGTCCAGAGGCGGCGACGCAGGCGCTGTTTGCGCAACCTCTCCAGCGCGCGCGCTCATCACCAGTGTTTCGCCGTGATGGACCGCAAGCTCGCCTCCCTTCCCGGTGACGGCGAGCGGGGTATCCAGCGGTGGCGGTGCGGAGAGCCGAATTCGCACGCTCTCGTTCGCAAAATTGGCGAGCATACCTGCGCAATACCCGCCATTGCCGGATTCAGGAGGGCCGTTGAATTTCTTGCCAATTGTGAATGTGCCGAGATTGGCCATAATCTGTTTCCCGTCCCTCGCGCTGGCATGACCCAGATCAGGTTCAAAGGGTAAGTCTCAGCCCGGCTGGCGAATTCCAGATGGGCACCCCTCGGATAACCCGGAATGTAGACGATCAGGCTGGAATGTCCATGCCTAGCCTGCCGCTTTTGCCCCGCGCTTTTCGGCGGTTTTCAACCATCTTTGGATCTTCTTTTCTGAAGCGGTTTTCACCGTGCCAACCTGAAGCACGCGCACCGGGCTGATGCCGGAAAATTTCAGTATCGTATTCTTCACCTGATTTTTCGCTGGCCGTGCATTCTGAACCCGGTCAAACCAGGCCGGCGCATCGGAGGTGAGCAAGACGTCCGCGCTGCGCCCCTTCAGAAGTTTTTCCCAGAAGATTTTCCCTTCTGGATACGCCATCGCGAAACCCGGCAAGAAAGCGCGGTCAATCAGGCCCTTGGCTTTTGCTGGCATTCCGCCCCACCAGACCGGATACGCCCAGCAAACATGATCAGCCCATTTAATATTTTCCCGCCACTCGACAATGCAGGGCTCATGTTCTTTGCGCGCGTGATAGCCTTCTGTCAGGTCGGGATCGAAGTCCATCTTGTGCAGATTCATGCGGCGAACTTCAGCGCCATTCTCTGTTGCCCCCTTCGCATACGCATCCGCCATCCCGTGGGAAAGTGAATTTTCGCGCGGATGCCCGACCCAGATGAAGATCCTTTTTGCCATGACAGTCTCCTTCTTTCAGCACCCTAGCTGAAGCTTGCAGGATTATTCCAGCTACCTTTTGGCTTGTGGCGATTTCGCGCAGGCTCTCAGATGAGAACACTAGACGCGATACCACCGTTCGCTATGGTGATGGCTGGTGGAGGACAGTAGAATGAACAATCAGCTCGCAGACCTGCGCGTCATGGTATCGTATGCGCGGGTGGATGCCGGGCCTCTGGCGCGCGAACTTGCAGATGGCCTCGAAGCGGCAAACTTCGAAGTGCTGCTCGATGTCGACGATATTGAAGCCGCCGCAGATTGGCAGGACCGTCTGGCAGATATCATTCGGTCCGTTGATACGATCGTGATTGTCCTAACGCCCGGATGGATCGCGTCGAAAACCTGCAATTGGGAATTTGAAGAGGCCGTGCGCCAAAACAAGCGCATCATCCCGATCATGCATAAGGAGCCACTGGAAGATGCGCCGGCTCCAGAGGAGATCAGCCGGCTGAACTATATCTTCTTTGATGGCAGCCAGCCTTTTGGTTCAGCTCTGAAAGAGCTGGCACCGGCCCTGCGGCTAAATCTCGGTTGGATCCGTGATCACACACACTACTCGGAAAGTGCGCGCATGTGGGAAGACCGCGGGCGCGACCCTGCCATGCTGCTGCGCGGGGCTGAACTGCAACGCGCTCTGAACTGGCAATCAGACCGCGAACCAAATTTTCCCGAAATCTCTATGAGCCTGAATGAGTTCCTATCGCTGAGCGCAGAGAATGAGACGGTGCAGGCCGCAGCGCGCAAACGCACCGGCTCGTGGACGATTGCGGTATTCATGATCGTTCCATTATGCCTGACGATCACAAACGGTTATGCGATCTGGCTGAACTTCGACCGAATGAATGGCATGCCGCAAACTGATTTGCTCGATTATTCTGAAATGCTCGCCTGGCTCACATTGATGGACAATGTTGCGCTATCCAGCCTGGTTGCGGGCGGTCTTTGTTGCATTGGCGCGGTGTGGCTGCGCGGAAACTTGTCGAGCACGATTCTTGGCGGAACAGCGGCGGCCATCGCAGCCATCGGGATGACGAGCTATCTCGCGCTCAGTCAGGTGGGCGATGTAATTGTTTCGCAAGCGCGCGTGCTCGATGAGAAAGCGGCAAATAATTCGTTTGACGCGGGCGCGTGTGCCCCCACGCTGCGCGATGTCGCTGACCGTTACCGCGACCCGAGCGGAACC
Source organism: Hyphomonadaceae bacterium (assembly GCA_965263325.1). Lineage (GTDB taxonomy): Bacteria > Pseudomonadota > Alphaproteobacteria > Caulobacterales > Hyphomonadaceae > CBDHGY01. Next base: position 1,652,683 of record CBDHGY010000002.1, read on the forward strand.
CTCCCAGCGCCGCAAAATGTGTCGGCCTGCCCTCAGAATCAGAAAACTGGAGCGGCCTATAATGCGTGGCGACATCAGGTCGGTCCATTTGAGTTCCTGCCTGTTTTCGGACTGTTCATCTTGCCGATCGTGATTATCCTGATCGTGAGGCTGGCGCAGGGTCGGCGCGATCGAGCGCCCCGCTCTTCCTAATACTTCGCTGTTAACGCGGCCAACCGAACCAAATCGCCGCAACTGCTAATACCAGCGTGAACGCGCCCATTATCTGTGTCATCGGATTGGCGACCAGAAACGGCTTTGCAAAGGACATAAAGGTTTTCGGCAGCGCCATAAGAAACCAGCCTTCAATCAGCATCCCTGCGCCAATGACGGTTACAATCCCGCGCTCAACTGTCGAGAAATCGTGAAATCCGATCAATATGGCGGCACCCAATGGAGCCATTATGGCACCGGTGATATAACTGAGCATTGGCTGATCGCCGATCCCCTCTACCATAGCGGTGACGCGCGCTGGTGAAATTAGTAACGCCAGTCCGCCGCCAACCATGTATACGCCCATTAGGAAAATTATGATTTTGGCTGACATGTGCTCCTCCTGTGCAAACGCACCTAATTGGACAATTGCGACGGATCTAACCGTGAGTACCGAGTTTATCGTCGATGGTAATACAATCGTATGCGGACTTATACGTAGCCCGAATACGGACAACCGTTTGGTCATCTCATCATGCCGATAAACCTCAATTCGTACTTTGATCGCATCAAGTTTGAAGGATCCGTGCGCGCGGACCTTGCGACACTGAACGCCCTCATGTCTGCGCATGTGCGCGCAATACCTTTTGAAAATCTGGATGTGTATGCCGGGCGCGGTGTCACGAGAGACCTCAATGCGATATTCGACAAGATCGTGACACGCCGCCGCGGCGGGTGGTGTTACGAGATGAACGGCTTGTTTGAATGGGTTCTGCAAGAAATCGGGTTTGACGTTCGCCGCCTTTCAGCCGGTGTTCGGCGTGCGAAACTCGGCGATGGCGCGCTGGGCAATCATCTGAGTTTGCAAGTCGAGCTGGACCGGTCCTATCTGGTTGATGTCGGATATGGTGGCTCACAGCTTTACGCCCTGCCGATTGAAGATTCGGTGACAACCCACCGCCCGCTGCAAATCGCGCTCGTGAAGATAGAGGATGGATTTTGGCGGTTTCATGAAGGCGGACCGGGATCGGTTGTCAGTTATGATTTCAAAACCGGTTATTGCGACGAGACACTCCTCACCGCGAGCCATGAGAGCCAGCAGAGCGATCCCGATGCAATTTTCAGAAAGACACTTATCGCGAAAATTCGGCGCGGCGACGCGGGCGCGCCTTTGAGTATCTTGGCCCTGCGCGGGCGCGCCTTTGAGGTTCAAAGACCTGGCTGGAAAGAAACAACCTTTTTGGACTCACCTGAACGCGTCGCTGAAATTCTGAATGATGTCTTCATCAGCCAGATCTGGAGCGGCTTAAAAACTGCGGGCCGCCCAGCCAATACTGCCAGATGTAACGCCAGCCAGGTCGCCACGACGCCCAGAAATGCGGCTACCGATAAAAACCGCCAATCTGTAAATAGTTCGCGTGCTTCAACCATTAAGAAAACCCCGTTGACGGGGTGCCATAGAACAAACAAAACGAGCGAGACTATCGCCGCAGGGAACAGCCAATTTTTACGATGCTTCGCAACCCAAATAATTGGTCCGCGAAAGATGACTTCTTCCAAGAGCGCTGGCATGAGAAGCGCAATAACTGCAAGTCGCAAAAATCCAGCATAGTCATCAATCAATCGAAATTGAAACAGCCCGGTCGCAACGCTGAACGCACCTGCTATCGCAGCGAAGACAAGCGTTGCAACTGCTGTCAGAACCCACTCTGCTTTAGTTGGCGAGCGGAACATTACGTCACCCATGTATCCACTTATCGATTGCTGCAGCATGAATATGCGTGGTGGAGAGAACGGGGACTTCGCAGTCGCCCTCGTTCAAAATCATACAAAGCTCGGTACATCCAAGGATAACGCCGTCGGCGCCTTCAGACTGATAGCGCGCAACCATCTCCTGTAACTCAGCGCGCGAGCGATCTTTCACAATACCTTCGACAAGTTCGTCAAAAATAATCCGGCCGATCATAGCGCGCTCATCTTCGCTCGGGATAATCGGCGCTCCAGAGTAACGCGCGGCCAGCGCGGGCGCGAAGAACGCGCCGCTCATGACCCATGGCGTGCCGGTAAGCACCGGGCGGTTTATGCTTTTTGCGGTCAGCTCATCTGTCAGACTATCAAGCATATGAATAACGGGCAGTCCGGTCGCATCTGCGACAGCGTCCGCAGCGACATGTGTTGTGCCTGACGTAATCGCGATGGCCTCTGCCCCGCCTGCTTTGAGTGATTTTGCCCCGCTGATAACTTCTGCGTTGAACGCGTCCCAGTTTTCAGACTGATAGTGACCGAACATTACGCCGTAATCGAGCATATAGTAGAGCAGCTTCGCAGAATGCTGACCGCCGCGATGCTCACGCGCATGCGCGTTCAACAAATCATAGTAGATTTTCGTGGCTTCAGGGCTGACCCCGCCAATAAGACCAATGAGAGACATGCTCTGCGTTTAGTGCCCTCTGCGCGAATTGTGAACCTTAACAAAAGAAGCAGCTGCGTTAACCAAATCCTGACCAGTTGCAGACATGAACCTCCACAAAGAAGACACTCTACGGAGATCATATCATGCCAGATGGTTCACCAATGGCCGAAGCATTTGTCACAAAGGCGCAAGATCGAAGCAGCGCAAAGCGGACCATGCGCAAGTTCAAGGTCGACCTGTGGGCGACTGATTTCAACACAGCCGAAATTGGCATCCTGAAGCGTACGCAAAACGAAGCTGCCTCCGATCAATTCACCAAGGATATGGAGATCATCGGTCAGACAGTGGATGACGGTAAGCGAGAAGCCCTTATCGCCTATCGCAAAGAGCTATGGGATGAGACGGAAGGCGCAGACCGCCGGCTTGTCATTAAGTTGTTCTCCGAAACGCTTGGCTGGCGCGGAACAATGGAAATGATGGTCGGGCGCTCGCTGCAACTTACACGCGGCGCCGGTATTCCTGTTCCAGCTTTCTCACTGAACCTTGCGCGGCACCAACAGCTAATTCAGGTTGAGCGCTGCGCCCGAAAATGGCCACTGCTGCCAGAGCGTTTTACATTCTTCATTGAAACGAAACGCGGCCCGCGGTTTTACACGCTGCGCGAAAATCTATTCAGTCTTGGCGCGGACTATAGCCTGTTCGATGAACAGAACCGCAAGATCGGTCATTTGGATCAACGGCTTTTGAATCTTGGCGGTGCCTGGATTGTGAAGCTCGACAAAGCGCATACGAACCGAAAACTCGAAACCGTGTTAGAGATGTTTTGCGCGATGCTGAAGTTTAACAATGCAAGCAAGAAGCACATCAAACGCCTGCACGCCAAGATCAGAGACGGAAAGATTGCACCGCAGCTCAGCCATCGTGAGGTTGATCTGTACTACAATCCCCGGCGCCGGCGCTAATCAACGAGCAGGCCCAGCTCCCGCTGAAGCTTTTTGGTAAGACCAGATCCAACGATCTGATAGCTCATGCGGATATGTTCTTTCAGCTCTGCTTCGCTGAGTGTTTCGTCAGACATCCACTGGATCCACTTCATTCCCCGAGACGCGAGATACGGCGCTGGGCGCAATCCGGGTTGATCGCCTAAGACTTCAAAAGCGATCGGGCTCACTTTAAATGAGACATGCAACTCCGCGCATTCTTCCTCCCATCGCCCAACCGCATAAACTTTCCCGCCAATCTTCCAGACATGCGCGCCGCCCCATTGCACAACGCTGGTTGAGTGCGGAAGGGATTTGCAGAATTTATTATAAGCTTTGATATCCATCTTGTGAGCTTATCTGAAGGATGCCGCAATCGGAAACAAGTTGTGTTTGGCGCTCCTGCTCCGAGCAGATTAGGCGGCCCTTATGACCAAGACAGTTTTACTTGATACCCCCATGCAACTCGGGGATGTGTCTCTAGCGCCTGTTACAGATGCTGATAAAGACGGACTGCGGGCAGCAGCTGATTCTGAAGAAACCTGGAAGTGGTATACCTACCGGGCAGACGGGGAATATTTCGATACACAATTTTGGCCGGGATATTTCGAAACCCCCGCGAGCGATTCCGATGTACACTTTGTTGTTCGCTTCAAAGACAAAATTGTTGGATCAACTTGCTACCTCGCTATGAGTGAACAGTACAAGCGCGTCGAAATAGGAGGGACGTGGTACCATGCCGACGTTCGCGGCGGCATTGTGAACCCAAGTTGCAAACTGATGCTCTTAAAGCGCGCCTTTGAGTGGGGCGCTCAACGCGTTGAGCTGAAAACTGACAGCAATAATGCGCGGTCGCGCGCGGCAATCCTGAAGCTTGGTTGCCAGTTCGAAGGCATTCTACGGAATCACAAATACCTGCATGATGGGCGCGTGCGTCATTCAGCCTACTTCTCAATGATCCCAGAGGAATGGCCAGCGGCAAAAGCGAAACTCGAAGCGCGGATTGCCGCTCTCGCTTAGGTCAGTTGTTCAGACACGTCTTTGCCCCAGCCGACAAAAAGTGATTTGCCACGCTCGATAACCGGGCGCTTGATCAGCGTCGGATGTTCGATGAGGATCGGGAGCGGGTCACCTTCCTTGTCAGCATCCGACAGACCCCGCCACGTCGTTGAGCGGCGATTGACGAGTTTGTCTGCGCCTGCTTCGACAAGCCAGGTGGGGACTTTTACCGGCAAATCCGTTTCAGTTCGTATGTCTATGAATGTCACCCGCTTACCGGCCGCTTCCAAAGCCTTCAGCGCTTTCTTGCAGGTGTCGCAGTTTTTCAGTCCATATAATTTCATTTCACCTCACTTGCACCGCGCGGGAAGCACGTCCTCGGCACGCAGCGCCGTGCGCGCGGACATACATCCAAAGCAAAGTGCTAAAGAAGGAGATTTCGACCATCCCCTACAAGAAAATATAGCCTACCCGGATTCCTGTGTTCTGCAACAAATATTGCAGGGGCCGCCATAGTCGTCATCGCGATACTCTGTAACACGGTGGGCAATACAAGCGAACCTACCTGACCACAGATACGATGGGTCCCATATCGATGCCGTCCTCCTTCCGGTCAATTTCAGGCGCGTAAAGCCGCGAAATCGATCCATCAAGAAATAGCGCATTCGGCGTTTGCAGTCTGTCACGGAACAACGTGGCAAACTCATGAAACGTCACAAATCCATCTGAAATCGCAAAATACACAGTCTCACCATCAGCGCTGACACCAACACCGTTTCGGCGTTTACGGCTTGTCCCCTCCGGATTAAACCGCGGGTGCAGCTCGCCATTAATGACAAGCATTGGGCCTGACTGTGTCGCGCTTGCCTGGGTGTCCGCGATTTCGAGATAGGCAAGTGTTTCGGTCACCCGTGGCCGGCCGTCTTCACCGATCGAAAATACACCATTCGGCAGCATGCCGAAATTGCCCGGGCCGGCGCGCGTAACAATGGGTGCAACCTCCTCCCCGCTTTCCTTATACAAACCAACTGGGGAACGATCTTCAAGGTACATGCCGGCATTCATCGCAAAGATGACGTCGCCGCCATCTGTCTCAACACTTTCGGTGAGGCGGTCAAACTGGCCAATGATCTCGCCATCAGGATGCGTGTGATGGAGACGTATGTCTGCGCCCGCGCCGAAACTGCAAACTGCGAAAGGATAATCCGCATGGACGATGGTTCGGCAATTTGGATCTGGCTGCGACTGCTGTGCGCAAGCAGATACAATGAAAATGATGGCAAATAAAATTCGTCTCATGCCTTAGCCTCATACACTAAAATGGCAGAAACGAGGAACACCATCAGAGCAAACGCTCGACATCAGCGAGCAGAGGAAGCGATGGCTGCGCGCCGGCTTTCGTAACGGCGAGCGCGCTGGCCGTTACCGCAAATCGAAGCGCAGCTTGCAGGTCTTTGCCTGAACATAGCGCAATAGTCAGCGCGGCAGAAAACGTATCTCCCGCGCCTGTTGTATCAACGACGTCGACCTTGGGTGGTTTAGCGTCTGCGATCTTCTCACCGGCCCGGTAAAGGGCTGCCCCATCGCCGCCAAGCGTGATTGCCACCAGCCTGCCCGCTGACTTTAACTGTTCACCGTAAAATTCAGCTTCGCCTTCATTGACGATAATGAGATCGGCGCGATCGATTAACTCGGTTGGCACTGGCAAGGCGGGCGCAAGATTGACGGCGAAAAAACCCTTAGCCGTTTCTGCTGCATGCATGACAGCGCCGATCGGCGCTTCGAGAACACACAAAACGGCGCTGGTTTCAATCGCCGGCATGTGTTCCGGCAACAACGCATCATTTGCGCCCGAGGCCACAATGATCTGGTTCTCGCCCGCATGAGACACGGCAATCAGCGCAACACCCGTCGGCAGATGGGGGACGGTCTTCACATCAATCAAGTTTGCACCGCTTTCCCAAAGCAATCTCAGAGCCTCGTCTGCAAACGCATCTTCGCCGACGCGCGCGACCAGCGAAACGTCTGCCCCCAGCCGCTGCGCGGCAAGCGCCATGTTTGCGCCTTTGCCTCCGGGGTGGCGTTGGAGCGTCGCACCCGTCACTGTTTCGCCGGGAGATGGCAATGCAGTTCCTGTTGCAACAATGTCGAGATTCACAGATCCCACGACTGTCAGCGATACAGAATTAGACATAGGCACCTATCCGTGCGTTCAGGAGTTGATAGATGGCGTCGCTCGTTTCTACACCTTTATTATTCACGGCCCATTTTATCTCGCCCGCGCCTTCCACGAACTTTGAGTGCCCAAAATAATCACCCTGCTCACTGACAACCTCAACAGATCCTGATCTAAACTCGAACAAGTCGGGCGCGAGCACATAAGCAATGGTACACGGATCATGGAGCGGGCCTGTTTCCTTTTTTGCATATTTTTGCTCAAGCCTGTTCATTGACTCCATAAATGTCGCGACATGGGGAGACAAACGCCCACCGGATTTCCGCGCAGCTTCAATGCGTGAGATTTCGTTTCGAACCGTATGGGTAAAATCGAGACTGATGACGGTCACAGGAAAGCCGCCCTTGTCGGATCTTTGGAAATCAAAAACAAGTTTGGCAGCATGAGGGTCTGCCCAAAAATTATACTCAGCGGTACCTGTGATGTTTCCGCCCGCTGCGTCCGCGCCGCCCATAATCACGAGCTCATCGATGCGTGCCCCGATATCTGGCGCAAGCGCAAAGGCCAGCGCAATGTTTGTGAGCGGGCCTGTGGCCACGAGCTTGACGGGATGCGTCGACGATTGGACTGTGCCGATGATGGCATCGACTGAGTGCCCCTCGGCGAGCCCGAGTTTCGGATCAAATATCTCAAGCCCTTCCAACCCGGATATCCCATGGAACTCCTCGGCTGATTTCGGTTCGCGCACCAATGGCCTTGCACAGCCCGCATAGACTCGGACATCCTCGCGGCCGGCCAGCTCGCGCAGGATCCTGGCATTGCGCGCTGTCAATTCCAGTGGAACATTTCCTGCCACGGTCGTGATCGCCAGAATATCTAGTTCATCGCGCGCAGAAAATGCCAGCGCGAGCATAACGGCATCATCAATACCGGGATCACAATCAATAATAACGGGTCGCTTCGCCATGTTTACGATCAGAGCGAGGAACGCCAGAGAGCGCAAGACATTGTTGACAAAAGGTATGTACCCAACACCTGTAAACGCCAGCCGAATTGTGGCATCTCGGATATGGCGTCGCAATTACCAATACGCGGAGGGCAACGCATGGCACGGAAATATTTCGGCACCGATGGAATACGCGGAACCGCTAACAAACCGCCAATGACACCGGAGATCGCAATGCGGCTCGGTATGGCAGCTGGCCGTTATTTCACCACCGAAAGTGGCCACCGCCACAAAGTTGTGATCGGAAAAGACACCCGCCTGTCTGGATATATGATAGAACCTGCGCTGGTGGCGGGTTTCACATCAGTCGGCATGGACGTAACGCTGTTTGGCCCCCTACCGACGCCTGGTGTCGCGATGATGACGCGCAGTCTGCGGGCTGATCTCGGCGTAATGATCTCTGCCTCGCATAACGCATTCGAGGACAATGGCATCAAGCTATTCGGGCCGGATGGCTACAAACTCTCTGACGAAATTGAACTAGACATCGAAGCCCTGATGGACGGAGAACTGGGGGCTCACCTTGCAAAGCCGAAAGCACTTGGCCGCGTAAAGCGCGTCGACGATAGCCAGGCTCGCTACATTGAGGTTGTTAAACGCGCCTTCCCGCGTCAGATGCGCTTGTCAGGCCTGCGTGTCGTCGTCGATTGCGCAAATGGTGCTGCGTACAAAGTTGCGCCCGCCGCACTCTACGAACTTGGCGCGGAAGTGTTTCCGATCGGCGTCGCTCCGAATGGCTTCAACATTAATCAGGAATGCGGATCGACGGATACGGGCGCTCTTGTAAAAGCCGTTGCCAATCACCGCGCAGACATTGGTATTGCGCTCGACGGTGACGCAGACCGTTGCATTATCGTAGATGAAACAGGTGCCATCGTTGATGGTGACCAGCTTATCGGCTTGATTGCGGCGCATTGGAAAAAGCAGAAACGCCTCAATGGCGGCGGCGTTGTCACGACCGTTATGTCAAACCTTGGGCTAGAGAATTACCTGAAATCTATCAAGCTGAATCTTGAACGCACAAAAGTCGGCGATCGTTACGTTGTCGAGCGTATGCGCGAAGGCGGGTTTAATGTTGGCGGCGAGCAATCCGGCCACGTCGTCCTCTCTGATTTTGCAACGACCGGAGACGGCCTGATCGCTGCTCTGCAGGCGCTCGCTGTCATGGTCGAGCGCGATCAACCGCTCTCCAGTGTTGCGCGCGTATTTGAGCCCGTCCCTCAGAAGCTCGTCAATGTTCGCTATGAAAGCGGGGATCCGCTCACAAACGCGAAAGTCAAAACCGCGATCGCCAATGCCGAAAAACAGTTGAACGGTACGGGGCGCCTTGTGATCCGCAAATCTGGTACCGAGCCGCTGATCCGTGTCATGGTAGAAGCCGAAGACGAGGCCCTGATGGGCGAAACCGTCGAAAGCGTTGCTGAAGCAGTTCGGAAAGTCAGCTAGTAAACCTGCCAAACTACCTTCTTTTTACTTTTTAATACTGCCCCAATATGCTGATGGAAGATCAGTTTTATTGGGGGAATAGTTATGAAACGCTCGATGACAGGCGCAGCCGCTGCGCTCGCGCTCGCTGCATGCAGCAATATACCCGGCATTGGCGGCGCTGTTGGAGCTGACGGATCGCCGGCCCCGTCTGCATCTGGCGACGTAAATGATGCCTCTGCCGGCGGCGGCTTGCTGGAAGCACATAATGTTGTGCGCGCCCGCAAGGGGGTCCCTCCTCTGACATGGTCGGCTGAGCTTGCGAGCTATGCGCAGGAATGGGCCGATCACAAAGCCGCAACCACTTGCAGCTCCGGCCACCGCCCGTTCTCGGGTGTGTATGAACAGAAGCATGGCGAGAATCTCTTCTTCGCCTCAGGCATAGGCTCCCCCAGCGCGCCTACGCGGATGCGCGACGTCACAGCGACGGAAGTTGTTGAGGCCTGGGCGAGTGAAGAGCAATTCTATAATTACGCGGCCACTTCCTGCTCCGGCGTTTGCGGCCACTATACGCAGGTTGTGTGGAAAACGACGACCGAAGTTGGCTGCGCGCGTGCCACATGCGGTGATCAGGCGCAATTCTGGGTCTGCAATTACAGCCCGGCTGGAAACCGCGCGAGCGAGCGCCCCTATTAACCTTAAAAAAGTGCTGACCTGAGCGAACGTCGCACGCATTTTGCATCCATGGCGGGAGTATTCCCCTTAGGAGGCGAAATGATGGACGCGCATTCCCCCAAAGGCCTTGTCGCCATTACATCAGGCGGGCCGCATGCCTGGATTATGATTAACGCCCTGCGAGATCACTTTGGCGCATTCCCGGTGATTGTCGAGACGCCTGAGCCAGAGCATGTGTTCTGGAAGCGCCGGCGCCATATGCTGGGCCCGATCAAGGCGATGAGTATGCAGGCCGCGCGGGTTCCCATCAAACTGACAAAGCGCGGCGCAAGCGAGCTGATCGAAGAGATGATCGCCGCTCACCAGCTCCAGCCAGAACCGGCCGCAGATATCGAGCCAATCCTCGTGCCAAGCGTGAACGGCAATGAATGCCGGCGCGCCCTGAAAGAGATCAATCCGAAAGCGATCTTTGTGGTCTCCACGCGCATGATCTCCCGCCTGACGCTGGGCTGTCTGGATGTGCCCTTCATAAATTATCATTCCGGGATCAACCCGGCGTATCGCGGCATGTATGGCGGGTATTTCGCGCTGGCGAATGGCGAGCCGGAAAATTTCGGCGCGACGGTCCACCTCATCGATGAGGGCGTGGACACCGGCGACATCCTTTATCAGTCTCAGGTTGAGGTCGACCCGCGCGACACTTTCCATACCTATCTCTGGCGCATTGCGGCGGGCAGCCGCGAGATCGTGATACAGGCGATGGAAGATGCCCTCGCCGGCGAGCTCAAGCCCCACTCCGTGGATATGCCATCAAAGCAATACTTCGCCCCGACGCTCGGCGGTTATGTCTGGACGGGTGTGTCTAAGGGCGTTTGGTAGGGCGAATTTAGGGCTGGCCATTTCTCTGAACTTCTCGTAATCGTTAACCATATGCAACGGGTGCGGGAATGGCTGACAGATACATCTTTGGGGCAAATGGTGTGGTCGAGTCCGAAATGGATGATTTCCAGCTTCACCGCGAGTACCGCTCGTTGGATTGGGAAATAGCCACAACTAACCTATTGGGGCTGGTTCTCGCCCTTTCGGCGTCGGTATACTTAGACTCCATTTATCATGAAGGTTTGGCGGTCACTGTCCAACTAACTATTTTGCTCGTTATCTTCATTAGTATGAGCGTATCATTTCACAGTTTCGCCAAACGGGCTGTTGAACAGCGGCAATTGCCCGGAAGAAGCACGCGTCATTATCTGGAAAAGTTCGAGCAAAATGAGGAGGAACTCGATCCTAACTTTCTTCCGCATCGTCATATAACTGGCTTTGGAGCTGCAGTCTTTCTTCTCTTCTGCGCGTTCGTCGCATTTGCCGCTATTCTTGGGCACATAAATCATGGACACTTTCGAATTCCAGGATGGTTCGGTCTCGTAATTGTAGCATGCGTTTGTGCTGGCTTACTTGGGTTGATCAGTGCACCGCGCTTAACTGACTTCTCAGTTTTCAACTCTTTGTATGGCGCAGCACGTAGCAGCACAGCCTTCTTAGACCCTCTAGGGAGGAGACTGAGTCAAATCGATAGCTGGCTGGTTTTTATCGTCGCACCGACGGTTGGCGCAACTCAAAATACCTGGCAGAAAAGATACGCGATACTGTTTGGAAATTTGCTTTCAGCATCGCTATTCGCATGGTTTGCCCCACCATTAATCGCCTTAGCTTGTGTTTCGTGGGCGGTCCTCTCGGCTATAGCAACGGCTCGAAGGTGGTCGTGGATTGAAGCCGATAGAGACGAACTGCTTCGTAGCACAGAAACTGAAGCGCCATCCCTTAGAATCGGAACTCAACAGGATTTAAGAGACGAGGCTTTGCTCGCACTCTTGTTCCTCGTTTTGGTACTCCCTCTCGGGATGAGACAAATCCACATTCTAAGCGATTTTACCGCCTTCATTGCCAACAAGTCCGAAAGCAATAACTATTTTGCCTGGACAGGTTTTTTTGGAGTCGAACTTGTAAAAGCGCTGCCTTTTATAGACTGGTCAGACATATACGGGGCGACGGGTTATACATCAATTAAGTCAGGTACAGCTGTTGCTGAACATACCGTTTTTGGATCTCGGGTTATCATAGATCTCGTATTCTTGGCATCGATACTCCAAGCGATCTCCATTTCTGTATCTCTAGCAAAACACAAAAAGCGCTTTCTTACTCCGGGATCCGGAGTAAATAAGCTCGACCCGCGAATAGAAAAGACTGAACTCGCAAAATTAGTGAAAGATCAAAACTCCAAAGGCGGTTGGGAATTCCGCAAAGAAATTTCGCAGTACCAACATTATGACACCAAAAGACTATCTTATCTTAGGTTAAAGACGAGAAACTCAACATCAAAAAGGGATCAGCGGGTGCATGCGGTCGTTAAGGAAATTTTCTCGCGTACTAATCAAGCATTCTCATCCCCAAACGAACTGCTGAGACAAGAAGCCGAAAAGAGTAAGCCAAGTATTTCTGTTCTTATGGACTTACTTGACAATGTAGAACGGCTGGACGTTGTCGATCTAGATGAACTGGTAATCGTACGTAGAAATCTCAATTGGAAAGGGGGTATTGAAGCAGCTCGAAAAAGAGTGGTCAGACTTATGGTCCACGCAACTGCTATTTCTCCTGATCGCGCGAAAGCACTGGCTAACATCTTAGCAGGGGAAAACGTCGACAGCCTATCCTCAATTCGCCTGATCGTGCTGAAGGAGATAAAAAATGCCGCAACAGCTAAATCTCTTGAAAAAGAACTAAGGCGGGTGGCTTTGCACGATCCTGCAGATTCACTGAAGTCCAAAGCTATTCAGATATTGAAGAAGCACAACTTGGCTATCATTGATCAAGAACAATTTGATAACGCTGCCTAGCCATCAAATTGAAACCCCAGAAGGACATGAGTTTTTCTACATTCCTCCATCCAGTTCGTGCCACCTCCCCCTCACCTCTCCCTTGACATCTGCGACGTCGCACCTGCCATAAACCTACAAAATATGGGAGGAATTCATGGTTGATCTGAGCGGAAAAATCGCGGTCATAACCGGCGCAGCCAGCGGCATCGGCCTTGCTGGCGTGGAGGTGTTCACCGCAGCGGGGGCGAAAGTCGTCGCCGGTGACATACAGGATGAAAAAGGCGCGGCGCTGGAGGCCCGCTTTGGAGCCGATACGGTCTCTTACGTTCATTGTGATGTCACCCAGATGGATGATCTTAAAAATTTGATGCAGCATGCGAGCGATCATTTTGGCGGGCTCGACATTCTCTGGAACAATGCCGGGTCCGGCGGCACGCCCACCGGCGTTGAGGATCTCGACCTTGAAGGCTATGATTTTACAATGGATTTGCTGCTGAAACAGGTTTTCGCCGGCACTCATTTCGCTATTCCGCACATGAAGGCACGCGGCGGCGGATCAGTTATCAATACATCCTCCATCAGCGCTGTGTGCGCGGGCTATGCGCCGATCACCTATTCTGTCGCCAAGAAAGGCGTCGCGCATTTCTCTCGCCTTGCTGCAGCCGAACTGACGCGTCAGGGGATCCGTGTGAACGCTGTCTTGCCAGGCTTTATCGCGACATCGATCTTCGGTGCCTCGCTTGGCATGGCGCGCGAACAGGCTGACCAGATCGCTGAATTGGTGGCGCAATCTGGCGCTGCGATGCAGCCGGCCGGGCGCACGGGCAAGGGTGAGGACATTGCGAACATGGCAGCGTTTCTGGCCTCAGACGATGCAAGCTTTATCACCGGTCAGGAAATCGTCATCGATGGCGGGATCACCGTTGGCCCGCCGCATAGCTGGCAAGACCCGGAGATTGCCGCCGCGAGTAATCCGATCCTGAAAGCCCTCGGGATCACCTATGATCAGGCGCAGGAAATGCGCGCCGCAGCGGCCAACGGCACCGATTAGGATCTCTTCACTTAAACTTAAGCAGGCTTGCCAAGCAGGCCTGCAATCCCCTTATGTGTCCGCAGCAATGAAGGAGCGCTGGAATGGCTGAGCAGAACGAATACGTCCCCCCGAAAGTCTGGACATGGGACAAGGAAAGCGGCGGGCGATTTGCGAATATCAATCGACCGATCTCAGGTGCCACTCATGAAAAAGAGCTCCCCGTTGGAAAACACCCGTTACAGCTCTATTCGCTCGGAACACCGAACGGGGTGAAGGTCACTGTGATGCTCGAGGAGCTTCTCGCGGCAGGCCATACGGGCGCAGAATATGATGCGTGGCTGATAAATATTGGCGAGGGTGATCAATTCTCATCGGGTTATGTAGCGCTGAACCCGAATTCGAAAATCCCGGTGATGGCGGACCACTCAGTTGCCGGTGAGCCCCAGCGGGTATTTGAATCCGCGTCGATCCTTTTGTATCTGGCCGAGAAGTTCGGAGCATTCCTGCCGAGTGATCCGCGAAAGAAAACAGAGGCCATCTCCTGGCTCATGTGGCAAATGGGCAGCGCGCCATATCTTGGCGGCGGATTTGGGCACTTCTACGCCTACGCGCCCTATAAGATGGAATATCCCATCAACCGCTTTGCGATGGAAGTGAAGCGTCAACTTCACGTCCTCGATACCCACCTCGCCGATAATGAATATATGGCGGGCGATGAGCTTTCAGTGGCTGATTTCGCGATCATGCCCTGGTACGGCGCGCTCGCGAAGGGGCTTCTCTATGAGTCCGCAGAATTCCTCGCTGTTCACGAATACACTCATGTGAACCGATGGACGGATATGCTGATGCAGCGCGAGGGCTTCAAGCGCGGGCGGATGGTCAACCGTCCTTATGGTGATCCGGCAAGCCAGCTACTTGAACGCCACGACGCCTCGGACTTTGACACCAAAACGCAAGATAAAATCCTTGCGGCGAAAGAAGCCGAAGGAAGCTAGCGCGAAACGCAGCAGCACATGCGCGGGCAGCGCGTGTGTCGTTGGCGGGATTGTTCGACTTTTTTGAATCCCGTAATTACGTAACTAGAGCCAAAAGACGTTTCGCCGCTTACATCTCAAAATCTGGCACCCATGACCGCAGCAATGAAAGCTTTGCTTCCAGATCTGCAAGCGCGCTCATATGCGATCGCTTTAACAAGCGCACTTTATCACCGGGCCGGAGCTGCCCGAGCATATGGCGATCACAGCTCGCCACGGACGCAATGCGCGGATATCCACCGGTCGTCTGCGCATCTGACAGGAGTATGATCGGCGTGCCATTTTCAGGGCATTGAATGATCCCCGGAAATACGCCGGCACTTTTCATTTTTCCGTCAGAGTTCAGCTCAAGGCTTGGGCCCTCTAGCGTCACCCCCATTCGGGTCGCTTGGCGACCGATACTGAATTCGGCATCGAACAATCGTGAACGCGCGCGCGCCGACAGTAGATCTGTTTCCGCCGATGCGCATGCTCGCACTGCATAAGTTCCAGAGATTGCGGGCCGAAGCTTGGCAGGTGTTTCTGCATATTCCAGTTTGCGCGGCTGAGAGGCGATATCAAGCATATCGCCCTCTTCCAAAGCGCGACCTTCATGTCCGCCGAAACCGGCTGGCAAGTATGTCGACACCGATCCTAGAAAACTCTCTCCCTTTATGCCGCCGGCGACAGCAAGATAAATCCTGATGCCATTTTCTGGCGCGCCAATTTCGACTAAGGAACCAGCGGGCGCGAAAAGCACTGTGTGAAATTCAGCAGGCCTTCTATTGATTTGCAAAGGCGCTGGAGCCCCGGTTAGCGCAAACCAGGTGTCACTCAAAATTCGCGCAGCAAAGCTGCCATAACTTATTTCAAGTGCGGTCTGGACGGCCGAATTTCCGACCAACCGGTTCGCCAATGCCATCGACCAGTTGTCAGCGGCCCCAGACCATGGAACGCCCATATGGCGATAACCAACACGCGGAGCACCTTGAAGCGTTGACTGAATGCCGGGGCGAACAATCTCGATCATCAAACGGCTTTAAAGACAATTTTTTGACCGGGCCGAATGAGGAAAGGGTCATCCGCCTTCGGATCAAATAGCGACAAGTCTGTTCGACCAATAATCGGCCACCCTCCCGGGCCTGCGAGCGCATAAAGACCGGTGTAGGCCCCACTGATCCCAACAGACCCAGCGGGCAAACGAGGGCGCGGCGCAGCGCGGCGTGGCACTGCCGCGGAGGGATCAATACCAGAAACATAAGCGAACCCGGGCGTGAAACCGATCATGTCTACTTTATGCAAGGCCGCGATATGCGCCTGTATAAATGCTGCTTCGCTTACTCCCAATCGATCACACACGTCTGTCAGATCGGGGCCATCTTTCCGCCGTAAACAACAGGAATTTCAATAGTCTCGAGCGGTATAGTCTGGTTTTCTGGCTCTAGTTGGGATGCCTCGCGTAACGCTTGCAAAACGCTATCGGTATTTGATTGGAGCGGATCAAACAGCACCGTTACAGAAGCAAGACCTGGCACAATCTCACGCCATACGTCTTGCTCTCTGAGATACTGAGCAATTCGCTGCGCATCTTCTGGCGACCCAACGCGCAGCTCCGCGGCATCTTCAGAAATAAGCCCCCAGGTGCCGTCAGACATCAGCGCTCACTTCGATGCCTTCAGCTTGCAACATTGCTCGAATGGATTGCGCAGATTTCAGTGCGCCCGGCGCATCACTATGCAGGCAAATTGTTTTTGCTGGCATGGGAATATTGTGGCCATCATGGCTTGTCACAACGCCGCTCTGAGCAATTTGCTTCGCTTGTTCAGCGCTCTTCACATCATCGGTAATAAGCGCGCCCGGCATTGCGCGCGAGCGAAGCGACCCATCATTCTCATATGCTCGGTCTGCAAAGGCTTCGCCCACAAAATCGATACCGGCCGCGTTCGCCGCATCTTCCAGCTTTGACCCTGGCGGTCCGAGCAGAGCAGCGCCCGGCAAGCTCTTGGATGTAACGCGGGCGACAATTCTCGCCGCCTCCATATTCCGCGCGGCTAAATTATAGAGCGCGCCATGCGGCTTCACATGTGAAAGCGTCATGTCCATTTCAGCAGCGATGGACTGCAAGTCGTGGATCTGCTCCGCAAGTGCTGCACTCAACAAATTGGCGCTCATGTCCATTTCCTTGCGCCCAAAATTGTCAGGATCAGGAAAAGACGGATGGGCACCGGCAAGAACCGCATGTTCCTTTGCGAGCTGCAGCGCCGCACTCATACTCTGCGTATCTCCGGCATGGCCGCCGCAAGCGATATTACAGCGCGTAATAAATTTCATGATGGCTGCATCATCTCCGCAGCCCTCACCAAGATCTGCATTCAGATCGATGCGGCGCTTCATATCTCTACTCCTGCGGCCCGCAGGATAGAGCGAAATCCGAGGCCGAATGTGATCAGTACTGCAGCGCCGCCAACCAAATTGGAAAATATGCCGTTCACATGATCCCCAAGCAGCGATGGCCGGTTCATAACCCAAAGCAGAAACAGAGCGACAACCGGCAAGAGTAATCCATTTGCATATTGCGCAATCAAAATCAGCTGCGTTGGCTTGATACCGAACAGACTGATCAATGTACCAATCGCCAGAACTGTCAAAGCAGTTACCTGGAAATACTTCTGACGCTGCGACGCATCCCCGCCGATTAACTCACTAAGCGCATAGCCCGTTGCCATGGGAGCCGTAATTGCTGATGTTAACCCAGCAGCGAGCAATCCAATTCCAACGAGATAACGCGATGAGGTTCCAAATGCCGGCTCAATTGCACGCGCCATATCGGCCGCATTGCTGATCTCTACGCCTTTACCGAACAAAGCAGACGCAGCCGTCGCGACGATGAGGATCGATACAAGACCGCCCAAGCCAATCGACAAACCCGAGTCCCACCGCGCTTCGGAAATGCCCGAGCCACTCTCCCATTTGCGCCGCGCTGCGGCTGCGTGAAGGAAGAGATTGTAAGGCACGATCGTTGTGCCAATCAGCGCGACAGCGGTGAGATCACCGCCGCTTGGAATTCGGGGCACGAGCCCGGATGCGAGCGCGCCGAAACTCGGCCGGACGATTATGGCGCCAATGATAAACGCCGCGCACATGATAAGTACAAGCCCAATCAAAATTCTCTCGAGCCATTTGTACTTACCGATAATCAAGGCCGCTGCCGCCACACCTGCGAGCATAAGAACAATCGCCCGCTGACCGACTACGCCTTGCCCAAAGATCGCCTCAGCGCCGAGGGCGCCACCTGCCAGATTGCCAGCCTCATACGCACTGTTGCCGATGGCGAGCGCCGCGAAGACCAAACCGCCGAGCACCCATTTCATCCAGCTCGCGCTAACCGACTGCATCAGGGCTTCGCCTAAACCAAGCCCCCCGCCGGCACCAAGCCTCGCAGACATATCCTGTAATACGAGCGTCGACAGCGTTGCGAACACCAAAGCCCAAATAAGTACGTATCCAAAATTCGCGCCAGCAACTGTGCACGCCGTAACAGTTCCTGGACCTATAAACGCAGCCGCAACAAGTGCACCAGGGCCGATCTTCAGATTCACTCAGGCGCTCCTGCACCGGTAATGCCGCGTTTCGTGGTGAGGTAAGTTGCGAAGCTCGCCAGCCAATGACTTCCGGAATAGTGTTCATCCGACACCGCAGCGACCCCAACTTCGCGGTGCAGATCTGCTGACGCCTGCAGCGCAGCGCGGCGCGGATCATTGTTTGCGAGCGCTGCCGCAATGCCTTCCAGCGCCCAAGCGCGCGACAAGTTCACACCATCCAGATGTACAAGCTTGCCGTCCGATGCATCGAGTACGATGCCAGGCTCCAGCCAATCGGTTGACCCGTCTTCCGGAATGTTCGGCAGGAACGTCTCCAACCAGCGAGAGAAAGCATCGCGGTCCAGCACACGGCGCATCAAATCAGCTTCCATCAGACAAGGTGAGAGGAAGTCTTCGCCAGAAGGTTCGTACGCCATCGGGCAATCCACATCGTCCTTGTGAAAGACAAGTGATTTGTCGACCAAGGCTTGCTCAAGTTCGGTATCCCCTACTGTGCGCGCATAGTCGATCATCAACCCGAAAGCGAACGCCGTCTGATTGTGCGTGCCGAGACGAATGGGATAAGATAGCTTGGGGAGCCATTGCTTGATCTGCAACACGATCGCGTCTTCGAGTGGTCGAAGCGTCTCGCGCCATTCAAGCAACTGCGGATCTTCGCTCTCATGCAGCTCTGCGATGAGCTGCAAATACCATGCAATACCATATGGGCGCTCGAAAGATCCACGATCCTCCCCCAAATAGTAAGCTAGCTCTGCAGTCATATTTTCTTCAGTAAAACTAATCGCCAGTTTCGCCCGGATCTCGTCGCGCAATTGAGAAGCTGGAGCTGTTGCAAGTATACGCGTCAACAGCCAATGTCCGTGCACTGAAGAGTGCCAATCGAAACATCCGTAAAACGCCGGGGTGAGTTCACTCGGCCGCCCAACATCCTCTGGCGACTGCATCACATGAGCAATCTTGTTTGGGAACTCTCGGTGGATACAATCGAGCGCCAGGCGCGCAAAGCGATCCTCCAGCAGAGTTTCATCCTTCATGACAAGCTCCGTTTCCTGTTGAGGTATCTCCTCTTGAGCAGCATTGCCGCACGCAGCGACCAGCCCGAACGCGGCCAGCACCCCCGACATAAGAATTCGTTTCACCAATCTCTCCCTCAAACAGTATCTGACACCCCTTATAGTACATGATGCTGGCCTGCGGATACAAAAGAGTTCACGGCTTTATCAGACTAATTTCAAGACTCGTTCAGGCCCGGAATGGCCTCCACCGCTTTCAGAAGCGACCTCAAGCTGATTTCCTCGGCGACACGTCTATCGCGCTCATCAAATAAGGCGTAGCCTGAGGGGGTCTTTCGTAGAGGGAATTTTCGCCAGTGGGCCCGCGTTCGGAAAATCAGGACTTCGCGCGGTGTTTCTCCTGCAGCGGCCCATCCTGTCCAGACGTGATCTGCTGGCACCGAACGCCACAGCGCATCAATTTCGTCGATTTCCTGAGAGGTAAAGTCGCTCATGTCTGAAGGGTCGGCTGGTCCGGGTTACGCGAAAGTTAACGCGGTCGCTCCTGCGCGCAACATCGAAGGCGCTATTTGGATGATTGCGTCCGCGCTTGGTTTCACCGCATTTATTGTGCTCGCGAAGGTGGTTTCGGAAGATGTTCACCCGGCCTTTATTGCGTTCATGCGCGCCTTTATCGCGATGATCGTCCTGCTACCGTGGATGCTAACCGGACATTTGAAGCTGAAAACCTACAAATTCGAGCTTCTTTTTTCCCGCTCCGTTTTTGGATCTATCGGGTTTATCTTCTCCATGTTGGCGGTTTGGGATGTGTTCAATTTACCTCTGGCTGAATACAACGCCCTCAGTTTTACCCGTTCTTTATTCGTAACAATTTTCGCCGCCATTTTTCTCAGGGAACTGGTCGGGGCCATGAGGTGGGGAGCTGTTCTGGTTGGCTTCCTCGGCGTCCTCATAATGGCCGTGCCTGAATATGTGTTCTTCTGGCTCGCCTCGAGCGGAGGACCAATGCTCAACCTCGGCAGCTTATTTGCGATCCTTAGCGCTGTCTTTTTTGCCGCTGCCATCGTTCTTGTGAAAAACCTGACCCAGTATCACAAACCGATCGAGCTGCTGATGTGGGCAAACATTTTGTCTTCAATCATGCTCCTCATACCGGCTTTGATGTATTGGAGTTGGCCATCTGTTCATGGCTGGATGATGATCTTTGCAATGGCCTTGACTGGCCTTGCCGCACAATTTTGCTACATCAAGGCAATGTCGATCGGTGATGCGAGCTTTCTCTCACCTATGGACTATTTACGCCTGCCCATGGCGGTCGCTGCCGACTGGTGGATGATCAAGACATTTCCTGGGATTTACACGTGGATCGGGGCAGCGATCATTATCGGAGCGACACTTTTCATCACGATCCGGGAACGCATCAAGGCCCGCCGAGCGGCTTAGGCCCAAGTATTCGTCATAAAGAAAGCCCACCAACACTGGTGGGCCTTCTCTAAGCTACTCGTACTCTACTAAACTTATGCTTTAAACATCAGGTCGTTCGATCGTTCCTGCAAGATTTTTTAGCACCTGATCTGCACTAAAATATGCTGGATCATCGGGCTTTTCACCAATTCCCATAATGATTTCAGCGCTTGCGTCGTAACGTGTTACTTCTCTGTAATCATATGCACCCGGCCCAAACCGCCCATAGAAGGGATCATAATAACCAAATCTGGCGCGATGGAACGCAGGCCCATAACCTCTCGAGCGGTAGAAGCTCGTTGGATAAAGCCGTCCGCGAGGCCCGAAATAGCGATAATTGCAGGCAAAACCTGAATAGAAGGGATCGTAAAGCGCGCTTGGCGAAGCAACGAGGCGTCTGTCGGCATTGGTGTCGCTATCGGCGACCCTGAAATAATCGAAGCCCTGCTGCTCCGTTAGTTCAGCGGCGCGAAACAAAAGATATGTTTCAACTTTCTGGCGATCCGTGAGGGAGTTTCCTGCAAACGAAACTGTCCACCGGTCATCTTCGATTTGCTGCTGATCGAATCCATACTTGCCGTCCAAAGCCGGTTGATAAGGCGTCGAAGAGGCACAAGCAGTTATCACCGCGAAAGTTGCAAGACTACCGAGGAGCGTTTTGATCGACATGAAAATCTCCCATCATCTGTATTCTGACTTTATTCAGAGTATAGACCAAGTAAGCTGAACGCCAAATAACACTTCCGCGATTAGACAGATCACTCAAATGAATAACGGCGGGATTCACTCGGAACCCCGCCGCGAATACCTGGGTGTTATTTGTGCTTAGAAGCCGTAGACCAGCGAGAAACGTGTTGCTGTATCAGTGGACTCGAACCCTTCAGGTGGTTCTGTGTCATGGCGAACATCGAATGAAATCCGAGCTGACAGAGCGCTAGAAAGTTTCGCGGTGAGTGCGAGCGAGTTGTTTAGCTGTGTCGACGTCTCTGCATAGAGCGCGTTCGTATTGTTTGTCAGTTTAACATTGTCATTGAACGCATATTCGAAATCTGATCCGGCCACGAATGAAAACGACTCTTCAGTTACAGCAGGTGTTATAACGGTCGCCCCCATTGCGTCCGTCGAAATGATCTCGGCGATCTCATCAATCTTGATGCCGGGACCGCCGCGCACTGTCCAAGATGTTTTATCGCCAACCAGGATGTCATATCCAAGGCCGCCACCGACAAAAGTCCGAGAGTCATATCCGGAAAACTCGTCCTGTTCATATGATACGCGGCCAAAGCCGAAAAGACGGTCATTGATTTGCCGGTCAATATTGCCGGCTAGGAACCAACGATTCTTACTTTCGGCACCATCGATTTCTCCATAGTCCGCAAGCGCCTCAACACCATACGCCCAGACTCCTGTATCGCGGGTCATATTCACGCCAACACCAAGGTCGGTGGTTTCCGTGTTACCTGTTGTGACACCTGCGCTCACAGAGCCTTCGCCGGTCCAACCTGTGTTTGGTTCTTCTTCCTGAGCACCAGCTGGAACGGCAATAACCGCAAGGGCAGCAGCTGCAGCGATTAGAATTCTATGCATTGAAAAGTCTCCAAGTTTCCTGCGGCTGCCTATTGGAAGACGCGCGAATTAGAGACTAGGGGGAATCTGCAGCGACCTGATTGAAAGTCCTGCAGAAAAAGGTCACGGGCATTTGCGAGCAACTCATTTTATACAATATATTCAAACGATTATCGGCGCTCGTGACTTTTGAGAAACACCCAGAAAAGAAGAACGGCTCCCGATTGGAAGCCGTTCCGTAAGTTGATTTTGATAGGAAATTAAGCCGCTTTGTAACCGATCACGGCTTTAACTTCGAGGAATTCCTCAAAGCCGTGCTCACCCCACTCGCGGCCATTACCCGATTGTCCGTACCCGCCGAACGGCGCATTCATATCAAAGCCTTTTCCGTTGAGCTGAACCTGGCCCGCGCGGATGCGGTTCGCAACCTCTTTGGCCTCCGCTTCCGGGCCTTGGACATAACCTGCCAATCCATACACGGTGTCGTTCGCCATCTCGACGGCCTGATCGACATCTTCATATGGTAAGATGCAGAGCACTGGCCCGAATATTTCTTCGCGCGCGATCGTCATATCGTTTGTCACATCGGCGAAGACTGTTGGGCGAGCAAAGTATCCCTTATTGAACCCTTCCGGACGCCCTGTCCCACCGGCCACAAGGGTCGCACCTTCCTTGATACCCGTCTCAATCAGATCCTGAACCTTCTGATACTGATTGCCATTCGAGATGGGACCGATTGCACCAGCCGGCGCTTCCGCAGGCATTGCAACCTGAACCGCCTCAGCAGCTTCCTTGGCGAACTTAACGGCATCTGCGTGCTGATCTTTTTGAACAAACATGCGAGACGGTGCATTACAGGATTGCCCCGTATTCTGCATCATATGGCTCACACCGCCCGCCACAGCTTTTTGAAGGTCGGCTGTTGGCAGGACGATGTTTGGTGATTTACCGCCCAATTCCTGAGCAACACGCTTTACGGTTGGCGCTGCCGCCTGAGCAACAAGAACACCAGCGCGGGTCGAACCTGTGAAGCTCATCATGTCGACATCTGGGTGAGCTGACAAAGTTGCGCCGACGCCTGGACCATCACCATTCACAAGGTTGAATACACCCTTCGGCACACCTGCTTCATGGATAATCTCGGTAAGGATGATTGCATCAAGTGGAGCAATTTCCGACGGTTTGAGCACCATTGTACAACCCGTCGCGATCGCTGGCGCAACTTTACACGCGATCTGATTCAACGGCCAATTCCACGGGGTGATAAACCCACATACGCCGATTGGCTCCTTGCGAAGCAGCGTTGAGCCTTTGAGCTCCTCAAATTCAAAGTTACGCAAAATGGCCGCTGCGGAAGCAAAGTGGCCCATTCCAGCAGGCACCTGCGCAGCATTTGACAACCACATAGGCGCGCCCATTTCGTTGGAAATCGCCTCTGCAATCTCTGGCATGCGCGCTTGGATGCCAGCTGTAATCTTATCCAGCAGTTCGGCGCGGTATTCGACACTCGTTTGAGAGAAGGTCGGGAACGCCGCTTTTGCGGCCGCCACCGCCTTGTCGACATCCGCCGCTGATCCCAGCGAAATTCGGGCGAAATTTTCTTCTGTCGCTGGGTTTTCGATCTCAAGCGTGCGCGGTTCTGCGGGGTCCACCCATTCGCCATTAATATAGAATTGCAGATAATCTTTCATTTGGGTTTCCTCCTGGACAGCACAGATTCATATTCTCTGTTGATATATATGCTGGGCGCATGACAATCGCGAGTCTTTACGTGGCGAGAGTTACTTGCAATTATTTATTATTTCATGCATACATGAAATATGAAACAGAATGACGCTATCAAATCACTCTCAGCTATGGCCCATGATGGGCGATTGAAACTTCTCAGAAAACTTATCCAAGCCGGGCCTGATGGATTGTTGGCTGGCGATCTCGCTCGTTTTGCAGGAATTGGTGCAACAACCGCATCTGCGCAGCTTCTGGTTCTTACCAATGCGGATCTCATTTATTCCGAGCGAAGCGGGCGAGAAGTCCGGTACTTCGCAGCCTATGATCAAATGCGCGGATTGCTTTCATTCTTGATGATGGATTGCTGCGGCAATCGCTCGGAAATTTGTGAACCTGTTGCAAAGGCCTGCTGCGGATGACCGAATGCCAGGCGAATGGGAAGTCGGACGCTGAGCGAATAAATTCGCTGAACAAATCATGCATTTGCATGCCCATAAACCGCACCGATGTTGACCGGAGTCTCGTAAACTCCAATCCAGTACCGGGCCTGAATAAGCTGTTGGCAGCACGGCCTCACCTTTTCGCAGGAACCTCTGTCTTTCTGTCGAATGAAGACCTGTCAGACATGTATTTGCAGATCGAGGCGCTTAACGCAGCATCGAAGTCAGCGGCATTTCGCGGGGCGCGGCTAAATCATGAGATATCTGATCTGAATAGCGCTCAATCTGATACGCTCGGTGTGATGATGGGCTACGATTTTCACGTCACGTCGGATGGCCCTAAACTCATTGAAGTGAATACGAATGCAGGTGGAGCATTTCTTGTTGCCGCTCTTCAGGAAAGCGCAGGAATTGCGCAGAGCCCCGAAATTCAAAAGCGCTTAACAGCAACATTTATTTCAGAGTGGCGGCGCGCGCGTTCGTCAGCAATGCCGCGCACAATCGCCATTGTCGATGAGACACCGCATGACCAGTATTTATACCCCGATATGCTATTGGCTCAGCAATGGTTCGAGATCGCTGGTATCGAAACCTTCATCACGGACCCAGCCGAGCTAACGCTTGAAAGCGGCAAACTGAGATACGGCGCGCACATCGTTGATATGGTCTATAACCGGGTCACGGACTTTTCGCTCAGCACGCCCAGACACGAAGTATTGCGCAGCACCCTGCTTTCAGATGCGGCCGTTATTTCCCCGGCACCGCGTCACCACGCTTTGCATGCAAACAAACTGAATCTCGCATTTTTGACCGAGCCCGAAAATCACAGATTACTGGGTTTGCCGAAACACCACATGGATGCTTTGTCAAAGATACCGGTGACACAAGAAGTAACTTGTGAGAACGCCGATATTCTTTGGGCGAACCGGCGCGGTTTGTTTTTTAAGCCCGCCTGTGGTTTTGCCAGCCGCGCTGCCTATCGCGGTAGCAAACTCACTCGGCGCGTATGGGATGAGATCCTCAAGGGCGAGTATGTGGCTCAAGAATTTGTCAAACCCACACACCGGGTTGTGGGTATGGATGATGGAGCTGCAGAGCTAAAATATGATGTGCGCGTTTATGCATATGATGGCGAGCCACTTCTGCTGGCAGCGCGCGTGTATCAGGGACAAACAACAAATTTTAGATCACCAGGCGGCGGCTTTGCTCCGATTATCACATCGCACGCTTTAACTTGTTGATCGCTTCATCCAGCGCTGAGAGAAATTTTGATCGATCTTGCTGACGAAACGGTGCCGGACCACCGATATTGTCTCCCATCGCACCGGCGCGCAGATCAGCCATGATCGCCCGCGTTGCGATAGCGCCGCCAATTGAGTTTTCTGTGAAGGGTTTGCCTGTTGGTGAAAGCGCTACCGCTCCCGTTTTCAACACGCGCTCTGCAAGTAATATATCGGCTGTAATGACCACTGCTTCCGAATCGGCTCTTTCGGCGATCCAGTCATCTGCGGCGTCAAATCCATCACTGACAACAACGATATCGATGAGTGGTTCTTCAGGCACGCGAAACCACGAATTTGAAACAACAGTCGTTGGCACCGTATGACGACGCGCAACTTTGTAGATTTCTTGTTTGACAGGGCACGCATCCCCGTCAACGAGAATTCGAACCGCCATTCAGCTATCGCCGCCGGTTGCCGAAAATACCGCGAAGCACATAATCAACAGCGCGGCGCGTGGCTGTGCGAGTTGCCTGATTAATCGCGCGCTCAGTGCTCGTCATACGCCGGGACGATTTTCGCCGGCTCTTTTTCTTTTCAGCCTGCTTCTTCGCTTTCTCTTCCTCTTTGGCTGCTTTCTCGGCAGCTTTCGCGGCTTCGCCTTCACGTCGCTCTAGGATTTCGTAGGCAGACTCGCGGTCGATTGGCGTATCATATTGCGCCGCGACCGGGCTGTTTTTCATTTCGTCTTCGCGCTCGGCATCTGTTGCCGGACCAAGCCGAGATGATGGCGGCCGGATCAGCGTCCGTTGCACGACACCTGGCGCACCTTTCGCATCGAGAGTCGAAACAAGCGCCTCCCCGGTCCCCAGATCTGTAATGACCTCTTCTGAGTCAAAGTCTGGATTTTCCCGAAAGGAATCAGCTGCCGCTCTAACGCCTTTTCGTTCCGCGGGCGTATATGCTCTCAGCGCGTGCTGAATGCGGTTCCCGAGCTGCGCAAGAACGCTCTCCGGAAGATCGCGCGGATTCTGCGTCACGAAGAATACGCCGACACCTTTCGAACGGATCAGCCGCACGACCTGCTCAATTTTTTCAAGCAGCGCACGCGGCGCATCCTTAAACAAGAGGTGCGCCTCATCGAAGAAGAAGACGAGCTTGGGTTTGTCTGGATCACCCACTTCCGGCAGTTGCTCGAATAATTCAGACAGCAACCAGAGCAGGAAGGTTGAATAGAGACGCGGCGAATTGATGAGCCGAGTGGAATCCAAGATGTTTACAATGCCGCGTCCATCCCGAGTGGTGCGCATGAGATCAGGTAGCTCAAGAGCGGGCTCGCCAAAAAACTGCTCTGCGCCTTCTCGCTCAAGAACAAGGAGATTTCGCTGGATCGCACCGAGTGACGCGGTTGCGATGTTTCCATATTCCATAGAAATCTCGTCACGGATTTCCTTTTGTCCCAAATAGACCAGCATTTTGCGCAGATCTTTAAGATCGAGCAGCAGCATGTCATTGTCATCTGCATACTCAAACGCGATGGTCAGCACACCTTCCTGCGTTTCGGTAAGGTCCATCAGACGCGAAAGCAATAACGGCCCCATTTCCGAGATCGTCGCGCGAACGGGGTGGCCTTTTTCTCCGAAAACGTCCCAAAAAATCGTCGGTGTTTCCGCATAACCATAGTCATCGAAGCCGATTTTTTCCGCGCGAGAGATCAGCTTTTCGTGCAGCTTATGTTCATGGGAACCGGACACGCAGAGACCCGATAAATCCCCTTTTACGTCCGCACAGAAAACCGGCACGCCGGCATTGGAAAATCCTTCTGCCAATATCTGTAGAGTGACTGTTTTTCCGGTTCCTGTCGCTCCCGCGATAATGCCGTGGCGATTGGCCCGGTTCAGCAAAAGTGATTGCGCCTCGTTTTGCTCTGCGCCGCCGCCACCGATAAAAATAGAATCAGACATGAATCGCCTCCCGAATCAGCCGCGAAGCTAAGGGTTTCAGGCGCAGACGCAAGGTTACATGTGAGAATGAATTTGCCACAAAAAAGTGCCCCGAAGAATTGCAGGGGGACGGTTACAATTCTTCGGGGCAGGAGCTGCGGGAAATCCCACAGCTAATTTGGATGCTTGATCGTGGTACCTAAAAGACTCTTATCATCGCTCGGGAAAGTGACGTGTGTGCAGTCGAGCGCATGCGGGTTGGACGGGCGATAGAACCCGCATGCGCAATGACTGCCAGCTGGAGCGCGGAAAAGGACAGTGAAACATTTCTGCGCGGCAGCCAATTACCTACGACGAGAGTTTCCAATGCCGAGGGTAATTTGGGGAGAAATTGAGTCGTCTTGGTGCGCCACCTCCTTGCAACCATTTAACGTCTCAACTTATGGGAGAAATTCGTTAATGAATGACTAAAGGTGGAATAAATCTACGATGATTATTCGCATTTTTTTGTCGCAGGCAGAAACGCAAGCGCGCATAATTAGGCGGGCATCGAAATTTTACCATTGGTCAACGCAGAGTAATCCTCCACGAGATGCTGACTAATCTGTCCGGGCTTAAAGGAGAACTCACCGATTTCTGCTACCGGCGTGATCTCTGCCGCGCTTCCAGTGATAAAACACTCAGAAAATGTTCCAAGTTCATCGGGCATAATCGCGCGTTCCACCACTTCAATTTGCCGAGCTTTCGCGAGTTTGATGGCCGTCTGGCGGGTAATACCGTTCAAAAAGCAATCCGGCGTCGGTGTGTGTAGGCCGCCATCGCGAACAAAGAAAATGTTGGCACCGGTCGCCTCTGCGACTTGCCCGCGCCAATCCAGCATCAATGCATCCTGATAGCCCTCTTTTTCAGCTGCGTGTTTTGACAGTGTGCAGATCATGTAAAGGCCCGCAGCTTTAGCTTCGCACGGCGCTGTGAGCGGGTCTGGACGGCGATACTTCGCATGCGTCATACGAATACCTTTCATTTTGTCCTGAAAGTAATCGCCCCAGCTCCACACCGCGATGGCAAGGTGAATGGTATTGTTCTGAGCCGATACGCCCATCATCTCGGAACCTCGCCAGGCAATTGCGCGGACATAGGCGCTGTCGAGCCCAGATTTCTCAAGCGCTTCTTTCTTGGCTGCTTCGATCTCTTCAACGGAGAAGGGAATTTCAAAATCCAAGATTCCTGCTGAGCGGTGAAGCCGCTCAGAATGGCGTAAAGATTCAAATATCTTGCCGCCATATGCACGTTCACCTTCAAACACCGCGCTCGCATAGTGCATGGCATGAGTCAGAACGTGAACTTTTGTATCCCGCCACGGGACAAATTCCCCGTCCATCCAGATATATCCGTCGCGATCATGGTATGGTGTATCGGCCATTTTGGCGGCATCCTTGCTTGAATACTCGTGTTCTGCCACGTTCATCGAACTCATGTCTGCACAAGTCAACACATCATCGTCTTTTGACCCCCGGCTATTTCTTCGAGATGAAGAACTCGACCGCGGCGTTGCCTTAATATTGGCTGGGGAACGCGTCCTCACGCGGGCTGCGGAAACAGGGCGCGCCACCGCCGCGCTGAATAAAACTGAATTGAGGGCGCTCATGGCGATCCGCTCGGCTCCCGGACTGACGGTGAGTGAGCTGCGAACGACCCTTGGCGCGACGATCCCGACTATGGCGCGCATTCTCGGAAAACTGGACGAACGCGGTTTCGTTCGGCGCAAAAAATCTGGTCAGGATGGGCGCAAACGCAAGCTGGAACTCTCCCTCGCAGGAGAAGCCGTGACGGAACCCATTGCGATAGCGATGCGTAACGCGCTCCGTGTCGCCTACCGAAACGCTGGCAGCGACTATGTCGCTGGGGCACGCGCCGTTCTGGAGGCACTCACCGATGAATGATGAACCGCACCTTCTCGTGGTTGATGATGATGACCGCATCCGGGACTTGCTGCGCCGATACATGGTGAAGCAAGGCTTTCGTGTGACGGCTGCCGAGGATGCTTCCAGGGCGCGCAAAATAATGTCGATGATCGATTTTGATCTCGCCATTCTGGATATCATGATGCCCGGCGAAGATGGTCTTTCCCTGCTGTCATCCATGCGGGACGGACGAAACGAAACACCCGTTATCCTGCTGACCGCACGGGGACTAGCCGAAGACCGAATTGAAGGACTAAAGCGCGGCGCGGATGACTATTTGCCTAAGCCATTTGAACCGGAGGAACTTTCTCTTCGTGTTTCCGCGATCTTGAAACGGTCGATGAAAGAAATGCCACCTGATGAAATCGAAATGTCAGGACTCATTTTTAACTCTGCACGCGGAGAGCTGAAGAACGGCGATGCGCGCGTTCGCTTGACGGAGGCAGAATTACAATTGCTCACGATCTTGACCTCACGGGCGGGCGAAGCGGTAAGCAGAGAAGAACTCGCAAAAATGACTTCAGCTGGGCTCGAGCGCAGCATCGATGTGCAGGTGACACGCCTGCGCCGAAAAATCGAACCTGACCCCAAACAGCCAATCCACTTGCAGACGGTGCGAGGTGTTGGATACAGGCTGATGCCGGACTAAGCGTGGAGAGGCATTCGCCATGCATTTCAGACTGCGTGATTATACCCCCCGCGGATTGTACGCCCGCATGGTTGCGCTCTTGCTGATCCCAGTACTGGTCATTCTGTCCCTGACGACGTTTTATTACTACAATAATCACGTTCGCGATGTGAACGCGAAGCTCTCTCAGTCTGTTGCGCGCCAAATCGGCCTGATCGCAGATTTTTGCACCATGCCGGAGCGCGATCCGGCAACTAAAACCAGATTCGAAAACCAGTTAGGACTGGTGTTTACATGTGAAGATGGACATGGAATGGAATACCCTGCAGGTGCAAATGCGTCGTTCGCATACGATCATGTTTTGGACGCAGAGCTCGCAGACAGGATCGTTTTTCCATCAACTGCCAAGCTGATTGACCGCGGCTCTGTTCTAGATATTCGAACAGAATTGCCGAACGGGGTTGCGCGCATTCTGATAGACCGCAAGCGTGCGCTGGCCGTCAACACGCACTTCTTCATCGTTTGGGTTATTCTCTTCGCGTTGATGATGCTTGGGCTCGCATTTGCGTTCCTGCGCAATCAAGTCAAATCCATCCTTCGTTTATCAGACGCTGCAAAGCAATTTGGACGAGGCCGTGAAGTTCCTCACTTCAAACCATCGGGCGCAACAGAAGTACGCGAAGCGTCTCATGCAATCCTCGATATGAAACGCCGCCTCACCGCCTTTGCAGATCAACGCACAGCTATGTTGGCGGGCGTGAGCCATGATTTACGTACCCCGCTCACTCGCTTGAAACTCCAGCTATCTATGATGGACGAAACTGACGGCGACATCACCGCAGCAAAATCCGACCTCGATGACATGTCAGCCATGCTCGAAGAATATCTCGCTTTTGCTCAAGGTGCCGAAGGAGAGACACCTTCAACCATCCATCTTGATGCCATTTCGCGGGACGTAGCAGCAAGTGCGGGCGAGCAACTCGAGCTTGGAGACGTTCAGTCTGTTACGGTCACAGCGAGGCCTCTCGCGGTAAAGCGTGCGATCACAAACCTTGTTAGCAATGCGCTTGCTTACGGAGACACGGCGCGCCTCAGCGTGATCGACGGCCCTCATTTTGCGGAAATCATCGTTGACGATGACGGCCCGGGTATTCCAGCCGAGAAGCGCGATGACGCGTTTCGACCCTTCAGTCGTCTGGACAGTGCGCGGTCTCAAAACACACCCGGAACCGGACTTGGCCTTGCGCTTACACTTGATACAGCCCGCGCACATGGCGGTGACGTGAAACTTGAAACATCTCCGTTCGGGGGTTTGCGCGTACGCTTTCGTTTGCCCCATTGATGACACGCTGATCACAGAAACTTGGTTAGACAGTGAGCGCTGCGATCTCATATTCAACCGGCAATGAAGCAAAGGACAAATCTCATGACACTTTCCATCAGAAAAATGCTCATCGCTGCTGCCATTGCCACAAGTTCTGTAGCTGTTGCTGCGCCAGCATTTGCCGAAGATCCCGTGTATACCTCTCGCTGGAGCAATGTCGCCGTTCAAGGCTATGATCCGGTGGCGTATTTCACCGTCGGCGCGCCAACGGAAGGCTCAAAGAATTTTTCCACCACTTATATGGGCGCTGAATTTAGATTTGTATCGCAGGAAAATCTCGACCTCTTTTTAGCCAACCCAACGGCGTATGCGCCTCAGTATGGCGGATACTGCGCCTGGGCAATCGCCGATGGAAACTACGCCAAGGGCAATGCAAAAAACTGGGCAATAGTAGACGGCAAACTCTACCTGAATTACAATAAGTCCATCCAGAAAAAATGGGACAAGGATCGTACAGGTTTCATTACCGCTGGCGATCAGCAATGGCGAATTCTTCAAGGCGGCAACTCTGCTGGAGAAAGCTAGACAAGGCGTCGTTTTGCCGATCAAAATTCAGCCGCGTTACGAATAGGTAACGCGGCTTTTTCATACCTCAAAATCGTCACAGACATGACGGGAATTTTAGTTGTCGTGACCGAACAGCAACGCAACTAGTACGTACACCAACATTACCAAAATTAGAATAATTATTACTATAACTTGGTGATAAGCGGGGGCTCCGTTTAGTAGAAGGAGTTTCCAATGAAACGGTCAATTACGCTCGCGTGCGCCGCAATAACTATCGTGGCCGCGCCAGCTTTCGCGCAGGATAGCGGCTGGTACGGCGATGTCGGATATCAATTCCACGCTATCGACGACGATGGCACGGACGCAGATATTGGCACAATTACAGGCCATGTTGGGTATAATTTTACACCGAACCTCGCAGCCGAGGGTGAGCTTGGATTTGGGGTAACCGATGAGGAAGTGAATGTCCTCGGCACGAATGTCGACCTTGGCGTGAATTATTTGGTTGGCGCTTACGGCCGGGTCCAAGCACCTCTTAGCGAGAACCTCACGGTATTTGCGCGGGCTGGGTTTGTACAAATCGAAGTTGAAGCAGATGCCCCAGGCGCTTCTGCGTCTGACTCAGAAACAGGCGCGGGATATGGTGTCGGCGGTGAATTCCACTTTGATGGCCAAAACGGTATTCGCGCGGATTACACCCGTTATGATATCGAAGATTTGGAAGTCGACTCTTTCCTCATTGGCTATTCGCGCAAATTCTAAGCGCGCTTCATTTTGTATCTTGCCAAACGAGCACTCAATCCCCGCGCATATCCAGCGCGGGGGTCACCTTATGATCCCTCAAAGGCCCAGGCTTTCATGATGTGGTATGCCACGGCGAACTCAGGCGGACAGTATATCTCATCGTGCTCACCGTTCAAAATAGCCTGACATTCCTCACGGCTCACCCAGCGCGCATCCTGAAGTTCATTTGGATCGATGGTTATCTCTTCTGTTTCCGCCTCGATGATAATTCCGATCATGAGCGATGACGGAAATGGCCAGGGCTGCGCAAACAAATACCGCGCGGAGTCTAGCCGTGTTTTTACCCCTGCTTCTTCCAGTGTTTCGCGCGCTGCGGCCATTTCGGCAGTTTCGCCAGGCTCAACAAACCCGGCGAGACAAGAATAAAATCCGGCAGGCCAACCGGGCCCGCGCCCCAACAGGCATTTTTCACCTTTGACCGGCAGCATAATGGCGACCGGATCTGTGCGCGGAAAATGCTCCGCCCCGCAATTTGGGCAAACTCGCTTCCAGCCAGCCTCGACAATATCAGAAGGTGATCCGCAATTGGCGCAGAACCCGTGACGATCATGCCAGCCCATGAGAGACCGTGCCGTCGCAGCTGCATGCGCGCCAATTTTTCCCAAAACACCGAGCGCTTTGCGCATATCGGTAAACTCACCAAGACCGGCAATTGGCGAGGACCCAAGCCGAAACGTCTCCGGCATACCGAGCGCAAACATAGGTGACCCGTTTTTATCTTCACCGAGGAATATGCGAGTTGCATCCTTCGCAAGCGCGCCCGCCTGACCACCAAGCCATAACAAGCGGTGCCCGCTCTCATCCATGAGCGGTTTGCCGTCCTGCATCACCAGAACCAGCACATCAGGATTGCGAAATGCCGCCTCAAGCCAATCCTTGTCGAGCCGCCGGTGAGCGGCGCGATCAAGGCCGCCCTCGGCCAAGGGTATGGAAGCCATTACTCGACCTTGTCGGATGTGATCGAGATCCGCAGCGTATTCTCCGGCGTGAAGTAACGTGCGGCTGCGGCGGTTAGTTCATCCACAGTCACCGATTGGTAGACCGCCTCATCTTTGCGCCACCGGTCGAGATCACCTGGAAGGGACTGCGCTTCGTCTATCAAACCAATCCAACTTCCATTATCTTCCTCAGCCTCTTCCATACCCTCTAGAATTGGCTTTCGGGCGCGTTGGAGCTCATCTTCTGTGATACTCCCTTTTGCCATTTCAGAAGCAATCTCATCGATTGCAGCATGCACGAGTTCAACATCCGTGGGCTCAACCTCACTTGAAGCAGAAATATACCCATAACCCGGAAAGACTTCCGAAGAGGTGTTGCCTGCGCGCGGACTGTAGGTTGCACCGAGCTCTTCGCGAAGCTTGTCGGTCAACTTAAGCCGCATCACGGCCCTCAGCAAATCTTGTGTCGCACTGGATTTATGGTCAAAGCCATCGTCGGCTTTCCAATAGGTCATAGCCATTGCCTGCTTCTCAAGCCCGGCATGCTTCAGAGATACTGGCTCGCGCGATTCAGCGAATGTTACATTTCTAGCATCGTTGAATGGGAGCGCTTCAGCGCGGCGTTCCGGCAATGCACCGAATGTGCTCGCAACGGCTGAAATCGCGGCGTCCTCGTCGACATCTCCCACAATGGCGATCTCAATAGCGCCCTCACTGGCTGCGCGCTCAAGATAAGGTTTCAGTTCCGCATATGTGCGTGCGCCAAGGTCAGTTTCGCTACCAAACCCAAAACGAATGTCGCCATTTGCGAGTATTCTTGAAACGTCGCGTTGGGCGATACCGGCTGGCGTTGCATCGAGCTGCGGCATGAACACAGCAATGGCTTGTTTCCATTGCGCCTCACCTTCCGGGCGGAAACCAGGATCGGTCAAAAATGCTGCCCAAAGCTGCATCTGTAGCATCAAATCATCCGCGTTTGTCCGGCCATAAGCACCGAAGCTGTCGACACCAACCCCAAACCCCGGGCTCACTGTCTTGCCTGCAAGTAATGTCTGAAGCTCGTCGGCAGAGTGTTTACCGAGACCCCCAGCGGTGTAGAAATTATCTGCAAGCACGTTCAACCCATCAGGCGCATCCGCCATTTCAAGCTCACCTGCACCCACACGCAATGAGGCACGGACAACACCTTCTTCAAAGTCTGTCTTCTTCACATTAAGACGAACATTGTTTGCAAACTTGATGGTTCGGATATCGAGGTCTTCGATGCGCTCGTCCATGACGATTTCACCTGGAGCGCCCCAATCTGCGTAGCCAAACTCGGACGAACCCGTTTCTTCCGGCGCGTCCACCACAACGTCCGTGCTTGCACGGTAGGTCGTAAGAATTTTCTCGGCAGCTCCGTCAATTTCAACATTGTTGGACATGTGAATAAGAGGATCAGTGCCCTGCCATTGTTCCACAAATGCCTTGTGAACCACCTCTAATGTGATGTCGTCAGCATACGCGTTGAATCGATCAAGCCCGCTTTGCGGCGTCGTGAATACACGGACGTCGTTAATTGCGTTTGCAAGCTGGCTTGCGAGTGCAGTGCTGTCACGCGTATCAGCCCTGTCGACGCTGTTTTCGATACCTGTTCGAATATTGGCGAGCTGTTCTTTGAGCTCACTTTCGAGAAAGCCATGCTCGATGGCGCGGCGAAGCTCTTGCTCTGCCACACCAAGTGCTGCTTCCCATGTTTCAGGTGTCGCGGTCAGGTCAATGCTGGAAACTTCCGCGGCATTGAAAAATCCCTGATTACCTGCACTTCCGCCGAGAAATGGCGCGTCTTCCTGCCGTGCGAGTTTCGTCAGGCGGCGCGAAACGATCCCGTTTCCTATTGAAAGAATGAGATCTTCTTTTCGCTTTTCAGAGGTGTCAGCGCGTTTCTCATAGGGCTTCACATAATTTAGCGATATTGTCGTCGGCACATCCGGATCGTAGAAAAAGTTTGCCTGCAATCCGCGGTCGGTGCTTACCGAGCCGAGGTTCGGGTCACCGCCATCTTCGCCAACACCTTCCCAATCACTGAATTTGTCTTTGATCTTGGCTTCGATTTCGGACGCATCAAAGTCACCGACCATCACAAAGGTCACGCGCTCAGGGCGATAGTATTTATTGTAGATGTCGAGGAATCGCTCACGCGGCGCGGTGGCGATCACATCGAGGTCGCCGATGGGCAACCGGTCACCGAGGATCGTATCCGGCGCGAGAAACTCGATCTGATTGATGAGGTTCCGCAATCCATACGTATCGCGCGCGCGCTCTTCCGATTTGATAACGCCCCGTTCACGATCAATTGCGTCCGAATCGAGAAGCAGATTCCCAGCTGTTTCGCGCATAATGAAAATACCGGTGTCGATCACCTCTTCTTCAACCGATGGCAAATCGAGCTGGTATTGAACTTGATCAAAGCTGGTGAACGCATTGGTGTCTGGACCAAAAGCAAGGCCGTAACGCTCAAGGATCTTGATCATCTCCCCTTCAGGAACGTTCTTCGAGCCATTGAACGCCATATGTTCGAGGAAGTGCGAAAGCCCGCTTTGGTCGTCTGCTTCAGATGTTGAGCCGGCATCGATATGCATACGAATAGCAGCTGTGCCAGATGGTGTATCATTTTCCTTCAGGACATACCCCATACCGTTTTCGAGTCGCCCATATATTACGGATGTGTCAGGCTCGAGATCGCTTGCATCATGCGCCCACTCGGCCGATGCCAGCATGGCTGTATAGTCCGGCGCAGGAATCGCGGCCTCTTGTTCAGTTGCAGGTGTAGGCTCTGAGCTGCCGCCGCCGCACGCCCCAAGTACAAGTGCCGAAGCTGCTGCGGCTGCCATCAAACGCATACGGGTAAGTTTCATAAGGAATTCTCCATGTCTGGGCCGACCTTACCCAGAATGAAACATCCCGCAATGCGTCTATGGCCGCTTTATACCGGTTTCCCATGCGGGAATACCGTCTTCGCCGCGCCAAAGCGCATAGGCGATGGGCCCGTCAAACCCGGCCGTTTCACCAATATTGATTTGCCAATCGCCGGGCTCATTCTGCCCGAGCGGCACGGCGCTCACACCCCAGAGCAATTGGGCCTGACGCAAGCGGAGCGTATCTGAAGACCCATAAAGGACGGGCATCTTGCCTCGTACGCGGCTAAAGCGCGTGACCCGCTCAATCGACCCGGCCCGCAAGGCGATTGCGGATGCGCCTTTCTGCTCCGCAATATCTTGAGCAGCTTCCGCGATAATGTCCATTACGCGCGTTACATCATAGTCTCCAGCATACTGATCAAGTGATTGGCGATAATCGTCTGCCTGCTCAACGGCGTAGATGATGCGGTTCATAATTGCCACAGCTGTTGCCGGATGGCGGCCAACAGCCGTCTCGGCAGACAGCATCACGGCATCAACCCCCTGATAGATAGCCGTCGCAACATCACTGGCTTCAGCGCGCGTGGGCGAGGATTGGTCAACCATAGATTCAAGCATCTGTGTCGCCACGATCACAGGCTTTCCGGCGGCGCGAGCACTGCGCACAATACTGCGCTGGATTACCGGCACCTGCTCGGGCGGGAATTCAACGCCTAGATCCCCGCGCGCCACCATCACGGCATCCGATGCCTCGACGATGCTTTCCAAATTTTCGATGGCTGCAGGCTTTTCGAGTTTCGCGACAAGGCGCGCGCGCCCATCGATCAGCGCCTTGGCTTCTTCCACATCTTTGGCCGTTTGCACGAAACTCAGCGCAATGATGTCGGCCCCGAGTTCCAGCGCAAATGCAAGATCGGACTTATCCTTCTCGGTGAGCGCCGGCACCGGAAGCGCTTTGCCCATTACCGTAAAGCCTTTTCGGTTCGATAGCTCGCCAGGTGTGTTCGCTTTGACCTGGATCTTCGCTCCGGCCGTTTCGACAACGAGCTGCAGCAAACCATCGTTCAAGAGGATGAGATCGCCGACGTCGAGTATGCCGAGAATATCTTCATGCGGCACGGGAATCTCGTCTGCCCCGCTCGCGCTCTCGCCGGCGATTAGTGTGTAGACCTCACCGAATTTCAGATCGATTTTACCGCTCTCAAATGTGCCAACGCGGATCTTCGGGCCCTGCATGTCCGCCAGAACGGCGATCGGGAAACCTAGCTTTTGTTCCACGCGCCGGACGGTGTCATACACCATCTGATGCTCTTCATGTGATCCATGGCTGAAGTTCAGGCGGAACACGTCCACGCCAGCAATCGCCAGCATCTCCACCACATTGGGCCGCCGTGAGCCCGGACCAAGCGTGGCAATGATCTTGGCAGAGCGGCGGCGGCAAAACCGTGATCGTGGTTCGATGGACATGGCAGTCGTATCCCCAAAGAAATCTGACTGGCGCTGTCATTAAGGCTATTCGCAGCAAATATACAGCCCCCCACATCTTGCAACCTGCGCCCGCCCGCGCGATATAGTCAGAAGGAGGCTGGCGGTGGACGAGCCGCTTGCCAACCGGGTCAGGTCGGGAACGAAGCAGCCCTAACAAGTTTTCCGCTCGGGTCACTGTCCAGTCTCCGCTTTTGTCTTGAATACCGTATCGGCTCAGGGCTGCTTTCCAAAATGATCGGTTACGCATTAAGCCTGCGAAATCTTGCAAAGCAGTCACTAGAGTCAGCGACCCACCGCAACAAAGTTAATCATAAGCCAAAGAACTGAGCTTTTTGGGAAAGTCGATTTTCACCGATTTCTCCTATGATTAATGCGAAGCTGCGGGAGGTCTCACTTTGAAGGGCATTGTTTTCACCGAATTCATGGCGCATGTCGAAACCCATCACGGGCTCGTCTTCCTGGAAGACATGATCGACGAATGCGATGCGGAAACCAAAGGCGCCTATACAACGGTCGGCACATATCCGTGTGCCGAACTTGTAAAGCTGATCGGCACTCTCTCTGAGAAGACAGGTGAAGACATTTCGGAAATCATCACAGGTTTCGGTCGCCAGCTCGCCGTCTCATTCAAAAATAGCTTCCCGCAATATTACAAAGATGATGACTATTTTGACTTTGTGGAATGCGTTGAAAGCCGAATTCATATTGATGTGCGTAAACTTTATCCAGACGCCGAGCTTCCGGAATTTAAGACAATCTCCCGCTCCGAGACCGAGCTTGTTATTGATTACATCTCGGCCCGCAAGCTCGAACACTTAGCATTAGGATTGCTAGAGGCCTCGGCCACGCATTTTGGTGAAACAGTATCTGTGTCCATGGCCCCCTATATGAATGGAGAGACACGCATTGTTCGCTTTACGATTGGGCGAACATGAGCGAGCAACCAACAAACGCTCCAGCTCTCTCGGAGATAGAGGCGCTAAAGCGCCGCGCGGACCGCGAACGCCGCGCGCGGCAAGCCGCCGAAAAACTACTTGAACAAAAATCTCTCGAAATCTTCGAAGCCAATCAAGCTCTTGGCGAGGCGCAGAAGCTGCTCGAGGAGCAGATCGAAACGGTTCAGCTAGAACGCGACCGCGTTGT
The DNA here is from genome assembly GCA_965263325.1 of Hyphomonadaceae bacterium. Classification (GTDB taxonomy): domain Bacteria; phylum Pseudomonadota; class Alphaproteobacteria; order Caulobacterales; family Hyphomonadaceae; genus CBDHGY01. The sequence continues at coordinate 1,692,200 of CBDHGY010000002.1, forward strand.
TTCCATGGCGACGATTGATCCACTCACACAACTCATGAACCGCGGCGCTTTTTTCGATCATCTGGCGGATGAATTGAACGCCCTTGCGCGCAAGAAAAAGAAAACCAGTCGCGAGATTTGGTTCGCAGTCGTTCTGCTCAAACGATTTAAACGGGTCAACGCGCAACTCGGGCAAATCGGCGGTGATGTTGCAATTCAAACTGTCGGCTACCGGTTATGCCAATGTATGGACGAAAAATCCGGTGTGATAGCACGGTATAGCGGCACAGAGTTTGCGGTCTCTTTTAGTGGCACGAAAGCAGAATTCCACGCCGTTCTGGAACAAATGTGCGAAGCCCTTCGCGCGCCGTTTTCTGTAAATGGTAGCGAGTTAACAATTCAGTTTGCAATCGCGGCAGCCGGGTCTCTCGTGGCCGGCGAAAATATCGACGCCTTGCGAACAGCCGTCGACTCGACCATCTCCAAAATCCGGCGCGATGACGATCATTGCCTGCTCGTCTATAACCAAGGCCTGCACGAGGAAACAAAGCATCGAAAAATGCTGGAGAAAGAGGTTCGACACTCAGTTGAGAATGGTGAGTTCGTTTGCTGGTTCCAACCCATTTTGTTTGCGAGAGATGCCAGTGCTATTAACCTAGAAGCACTCGCACGGTGGCCAAAGCATGGCGGCGTGATCTCTCCCAGCCAGTTCATCCCCATTGCAACTGACCTCGGTCTGTGGCGACAACTAGAAGAACATTTGTTCTTTTCAGCTTGCAGCCAGGCAAAACCGCTCGTCGAAATCGGGCTGGTTCAAGATGTATCCTTCAATGTTTCGCCAATTCAGTTCATTGGTCCGGACTTCGTCAGAAATCTCAAGGATCAACTTTCTAGCATCGGTTTTCCAGCAGACCGGCTTGTCCTTGAAATTACAGAGAACGCACTGGTGGATGAGCCTAAATTGGTTGCTCGCCAAATCCACGCCCTTCATGAGCTTGGCGTAAAGATCGCCGTCGACGATTTTGGAACGGGTTACTCAAATCTGCGCAATCTGATTGAACTGCCAATCGACTCTGTAAAAATCGACCGCTCACTGATCAAAAACCTCGAGCGGGACAATCGCGCCGCAATGCTGGTTGGCACGCTGGTTCAGTGGGCGCGAGCGATCAACGTTTCGGTTGTGGCAGAGGGTGTCGAAACTGAAACGCAGGCGATCCTCTTGCGCGCACTCGGGTGCAACAGGTTGCAGGGCTTTTACTTTGGCCGGGCGATGTCGGCCAAACGACTGGAGGACCGCATTCCCGTTCTTCTCCAGCAAGGCATATCTCCCCGTGCCGAAACCCTTGGAACCTACGCCGCATAAACATCCGCTGGTCGAAAAGCCAGCTGAAATTCACTGCGTGCAATTGATCTTCATTGGCGCACACTTTAGCCAAGCATCACGACTGATTAAGCAGGAGACCTCCAATGCAGTTTGAAGAAGTTGTACGCTCGCGGCGGAGCATTCGCGGGTACCTGGACAAGCCTGTGCCGAAAGCTCTGGTTCGCGAGATCCTCGAGATCGCGATGCGCGCGCCGACTTCTCTTAATTCCCAGCCCTGGAATTTCTATGTCGTTGCCGGCGAGGTGCTCGATAAGATCCGCGCGGGCAATGTTGAGCGCAATCTTGCCGGCGTGCCTGATAGCCGTGAGTTCCGGATGGGCCCCGCCTATGACGGGGTTCACCGTGAGCGCCAGATCGGTATCGCCGTCCAGCTGTTCCAGGCGATGGGCATTGAGCGCAATGACAAGGAAAAGCGCACCGATTGGGTGCTGCGCGGTTTCCGCCAATTTGACGCGCCAGTCTCCATAGTCGTGACCTACGACAAAGCGCTGGCTGGTGGTGATATTCCGCCGTTTGATTGCGGCGGTGTGGTCAACTGTATCGTCAATACCGCGTGGTCCAAGGGGCTTGGCTGCGTAATCAACTCGCAAGGCATCATGCAGAGCCCGGTCGTTCGCGAGCATGCCAACATTCCGGATGATCAAGTCATCCAGACCTGCGTCGCTATGGGTTGGCCAGATGACAGCTTCCCAGCGAATGCCGTCGTTTCGACGCGTAAATCAGTCGATGACGCTGCAACTTTCCTGGGATTTGAGGACTGACAGACGCTCAGCGGCCGTGCCAGTTGCTCCGGGTCATCTCCCATACTTTTGATGGCCGCATTGTTCCGTCTGGCCGCTCTCTGTCGACAACCCCCTTGAATGCAAACCCGAGCGCCGTGAGCAGTTTTTCAGTTCTGATATTATTCTGAGCGGCCGTGGCACAAACAAGATCCAATCCGAGCGCGGAAAACATCCAGCCAAAAGTCGTCTTCACGCCGGCCGTACCCTGCCCCTTGCTTTGATGATCTGGACGCAGGGCACCTGTAAGCTCGCCGGCGGCCCATTGCGGCCAGACTTTCACCTCGCTGAAGCCGATGATCTCGCCAGTAATGTTCTTTCGAACGAAGAGTAATCCCTCCCCGCGCTCGCGCTGCGCCAAGTGTTGCGCGATGAACGAGGAGATTGTTTTATTATTAAACTCAGTCGGCAGAGAATAAATCGGCGCGTGAACGCCGGGATGGCTCAAAAACGTACAAAGCGCTTCGGCATCATTCAATGTTGCCAGTTCTGATACGGTTTCTGCACCGCTTAAAAATTCTATCGCGCGAACCCGGTTGCGGATCTCTTCTTGCCGCGCAGCCGATACGAGTTCTCTGGTTATAGGAACAGACACGCAATCAACCACTCGCCTCTATTTTGACCAATCTACGTTGAAAGCCCCAGCTCCATCAGCACAAGCTCTGTATCTTGACCAAGCTGCGGAGCAGGTCTGATCTCAGTTTGCGGAAGCCCGTGAAACCGCACCGGTGGCTGGGTTTCCCAATAGGCCCCTTCTGTTGGATGCTCTCGGCGCTTGAAAAAACCCGTTGCCTGCAGGTGCGGATCGTTCTGCAAATCTGGAAAATCATTCACCGGTGCAGCGGGAATATCCGCTTCCGCACAGGCCTCCAGCCAATGCGTGGTGGTCTTCTGGGAAAGATAGTGATTTGCGCGCTCGGCCATATAAGGAAAGTTGAAATAGCGCCCGCGATAATCATTGATGCGCTCGTCTTCAAGCTCATGCGCAGCGCCAAACACATCACGGAACATTTTCACCCAGTTGGGGTCATGATAAGGCGCAAGCACGATATACCCGTCTTTGGTTTTTGAGGGCTGGCGCGCAGGATCGACCTGACGCGCATAACAGAACTGGCCTGAGGGCGGATCAAATACAGCTTCGTAAAAATGCTCTTCAAGAATAAAATGCGTCACGCATTCGAACATCGGCACTTCCGCATGCACCGCCTCGCCTGTTTTGTCTCGATGGTGAAGCGCAGCCAGCGTCGCGTATACGGCGTGAAGTCCTGAAACTTTATCTGCGAAAGCTGTCGGTATAAAACGCGGAGCCGGATTGCCATCTACTTTTGGCAAGAGGCTCGTCGAGCCAGAGAGCGCCTGGATTAAATCATCATAAGCCGGCCGACCAGCATACGGACCATCTGACCCGAAGCCGACACAGTGCACATAAACGATATCCGGCTTGATCGCCTTCACTTCCTCAAAGGTGAGGCCGACGCGGGCAATCGCATCTGTGCGGACATTGTGAATGAATACATCGCTTTCGGAGATGAGCTTACGGATCGCTTCCTGGCCCTTTTCAGACTTCAGATCCCATAGAACCGATCGCTTGCCCCGGTTCATTGTCATATGGCAGGGGCCCATGCCCTTATTTTTTGCAGGCTTGCCGAGCATTCGAAACGTATCGCCGCCCTTGGGCTCCACTTTCACGACATCCGCGCCCATGTCCGCAAGCGTCTGGGTGCAGTACGGACCGAATATCACAGTCGTCATATCTGCGATTTTGACATCTGAAAGAAGCTGTGTTGCTGACACGTGGAGTCTCCCTTTGCATCGGAGGTTATTCAGAATAACTTTCCTGTAACACTCCTGAATACGAGAAAACAATCAAGTCTGTATCTTTGTGGAACAAACCTGATTCGCGGATACGGGCTTACTCAGCGGCACCCTTCTACAGGATGCGAGGGTCCCTGGGTACTGCCAACAGGATCGCATCATGAAAATATCCTCCTGCGAGGGACCGCAAAGATCACTTAGGTTCAGCTGAGCTTACTTGAAGCCAAACCGGACACCCGCGCGCGCGCCAACCTCTCCGCTTTGGGAACCATAGCCCACACCAAAATTATAAGTGGCGTTTCGATTGAACCGGCCGGCACCTGTAAATGCGAGCGCGTTTGAATCTCCGTAGTTGCCCCAGTTCATCGTAACGGCAAATTTTTCGTCAGACTGCAACCAGGTTGAGCCAGCCAGCGCCATGGATATCGCAACGCCGTCAGTATTCTCTTCGATCGCTTTGCTATTGCTCGCCACTTCCCCCTGCAATGCAAACAAGCCGGAATTGTAGGAATCCATATCCGCCCGCAGGAGACTGATCATGTTCGTATTGCTGGTGATGTCGGCTTCTGCCACCGTGATCCGGTCTGTATTTGCAGCAATACTCGTTGTGTTCTGACTGATCGCCGATTGATTTGCGGCAATGCCCGACGTGTTGGTCGAAATCGCTTCGGCATTGTCCGTCATCAGCGTTGATACTTGCGAAATGGCCGTTGTGTTCGAGGCAATATCAGCAGCATTGGCGGCAATACCGGCACTGTTCGTTGCGATTGCAGACGTGTTCGAGGCAATGTTGGCCGTATTAGTCGCGATGTTCGTTGAGTTGGTGGAGATGTCGCTGGTGTTCTGATCTATTGCTGCCTGGGTCGAGCCGCCATCCGATGCGAGATTCCCATTGGCATCTGTTGTGACAAGTTCAGTGGTGCCTGATTGAGCACTTGCGCTTGCCGCTGAGGTGATTCCACTAATCGTGACCGTTTGAGATGAATTTCCCAGCACGATCTGATTGGTGCTCGTCGTGGCAGCCCCGTTTCCGATCGCAATAGAGTTTGTATGGGTCGCTGATGCCGATGTTCCAAACGCGATGCTGTTCTCTTGTGTGGCGGATGCATCAGACCCTATTGCAATTGAGTTTAATCCGGATGCGCGCGCGCCAAATCCGCCTGCTGTATCGTTGTCAAAATTTGTACCGATCGCGATGGCGTTTTCGCCCTCGGCATATGCCGCCTCACCAATCGCAACGGACTCGTCGGCTTCTGCTAGCGCTTCTTGTCCGAGCGCAGTTGATCCCTCGCCCACCGCTGCAGCGCCTTCCCCAAAAGCAGAGGCGTCATTCTGAATAGCAACTGCGTTCGCGCCGACTGCCGTCGTCGTCGCGCTCAACGCCAGCGATGAGTCGCCAATCGCTGTACTATCTCCGCCACTGGCAACAGCTGAGTTTCCAATAGCCGTCGCAAAACTATTGCTCGCCTCGGCATTGTTCCCTACCGCAGTTGCATTGTTCGAAGTCGCCGCGGCATTTTCGCCGCAGGCCAACGCATCTGTGCCGCTACCATCTGCGCCGCCATCGGTATCTGCTGCATCCGATACCCCATTATCATTTGTATCCAGCAAACACTCATCTGCATGCGCTGCCGAAATCCCCTGGACTGCGCTGAACGTCATTACCAAAGCCGTGCCCAGTCTGAGCTGGGACAGCAGTCCCGACATAGAATTCTTGTTTGATTTTGATGAGGTGACGGTCATTTCAATTTCCTATTCTGCTGAAATCTATCGTGTTCTGCTTTGGCGTTCGGGCGGTCACAGTCGCAAGCCATGCGAGCGGTCAAAATTGAAATCTTATCCGGAAAGCCCCTGCGCCCGATTTTCCCTTTGATTTTGCTATCTAAAAGTAGCTGTGTTGCTGACATTGCGATCCTCACGGTCTTTTTGATCAGCATCGCGCTGCGCCTGGACCAATTGTGACTTAAGGGAGGGGCAACGTTCTGAACGAAATTAGGCTCTGTCCAAACCAAGCCATTTCTCGTCGAGGCGTGCAAGTCTTGAACTCGCCTCGTCGCCAAAATTGGGGCGAACACCAAACGGCCAATCGCCTACCATGAATCCAATTTTTTCCTGCTCGAGTCGCATTACGTAATCTAGCCGGCTTTTTTCTGTTTCAAGGATCGACAGTTGCTTTGCAACCAGTTGGCGATCTGATGGCGGAAACGCGCTGATCATATCTTTAAGCAATTTCCGAGATTTCCTGCTCCGCAAAAAACTTCTTAGGAACTCAATACCCAAGTACATCACACTTACGGCTACAAAGCCTGCACCTATGGCTACAGTTGCTACCCCAATAACGTTAAGTACTTTTAGGAGCGTTGCCCAGTCGTACATTTCGGCCAACAACAGCAAGCCGATATAACCTCCGATGAGCGCCCACACCAGAAGTAGTGAGAATACAAAACGCGCTATTCGACCCCAAAATTCCTTTAAACTCACCCTCGGCGCTTGAGATGGGCTCAGATAAAGTGGGAATTTTCTCCGCGCGACATAGCAAGATGTCAATTCGAAAATTACAACTAATGATAGCACAATCAAAAACGGTTTGAACCATACATCAGCGAGAAACTCGGAGTTCCCAAAATAAGCACGTAATAAAAAGGAAACCAGCAGTATAAACAATATGGAACGCACTATCTCAAATGGATTAGAAAGTTCTTGGCGCAATGATGAGAAGCCCGCAGCGTCGACGGCTTCTGCTTTAGAGAAAATTCGCCGAGTAACCGATAACAAGCTTGTGAGAAACCCCAAGAGCACTGCCACCGGTTGTCGCCAACGGTACCATGACCGAATGTCTGATACCTTCTTATCAAAATGGGTCTCTTTTATTTCGCGCAATGAGGGCGACAGTTCTAACAAGAAGCCGAGGTCATTTGACCTTTTGCGAAACTCATCCCCCGGTATTTTTACAATGCTACGCCATATCCGCAACATTACATCCTCCGACAGACTCGGTTGAAAACGGCAGGCATTAATGACGGTTTCTTCTATCCATGAATCGCCCATTTCTAAGGCAAGAATGGATACTTCCAGCAAGCGATCTCTTGATAAAAGTCCAACCAGTTCAACCGCATGCTTTAATTTAACAATGTCTACTTCCGCAGTTTCTCTTATCGAATACTTGCTCAATCGGTCGTAAAATTTGAACCTGTCGGCATCACCCATGTATTCAGCTCTGGAAACCAGCTCCGCAGGCATAGCGCGCAAAATCAGCTGACCTATTTTCTCCTCGATGTCTCGAAGGTCTGAAGATCGAGCGCGGAAAGCTGACACAAGAAAGCGCGAACAATTGAGCGCTCGGCGATATTTCGGAGCATTCAAATTGGTTTCGCTAAAGCCCGGTTCAATCTCATTCCAACATAGCTGCGCCACGTTCCATTTCTGATCTTCGGACATAAGCTCAACCATCAAGACGGACATATCCCGACGGCGATTATCCTGTGCCACCCATTCCAGATCAAAAGGTATATTATTTTGCACAAGTTTTTGAACAACAAAATACTCTTGAATGCGCCGATGTGAAAAGCTTATCATTTCACTAGGTGGTCGGCCCTTCCGCATCATATTTACATTGCATAGAAGATCGATAATTTTAGATACATCCTGCCCGGCAAAGCGCGTCTCGATCTCAGATAGTGGTGCCTCTAGTCCAGTGGTTGCTGAATCAAACAATTCGAACGCTAAATCTCGACAAAATGAATAAAGCGCTTGAGAGTCCGCCACTACCGTTTTGCGTATTCGATTTTCAATGAAACTGTCAAAAAGTTCGGTTTGTGTGACCGGCAGTCTCTTGTTGACGATACAAAATTCGGAGATCAACCCGTGATAAAAAGGTGTTCTTGCGAGCGGGACCAGGTCAGGTCGTTCTTCAAATAAAGTATCGACCAAACCTAATGGAAAGTTTTCTTTTTTCCTAAACGCTTCTACGATTTTGCTATCACTAAACGGCCGAATTTCTAGTCTCGTTATTACCTCGTCGGGGAGTATCGGACTACGCGTAGGACGCGATGCAATTATTGCCCGAGATGTTTCTCTTTTCCCTGCACTTACAAAACGGCTGATCAACCGCGATACATGTTTAATGACATCGCTAGATTCTTGCGCGTCCAAAATCCCGGGAATTTCGTCGAAAGAGTCAAATATCCAAAAAATTTTTCCACCTGAATGGAGCGTGGAAAGGTGTTCCTCGAAGAATGGCGAAATTATCGGGTGATGTTCGTACCGAAGATAATCACTCAAAAATTCCTGAAAATCATCTAAGGTAGGAAGGGCCTCGTCTGTCCATGGGTGTCGGGCGACCCAAGACTTAAGGTTTACATAAATAGGAAATGGGTCATCAACGCTGATTTGATCAAGGCCTCGCCTGGCTAAGGCCCGCATAGCCACGCTTTTACCTGACCCAGGGTCGCCAATCACCAGAAACAACTTCGTATGAACGTCTTTTTCAATGGAAGGCAGCAACTCATCTACTTTTCTAACCTTACCGTCGGAGCGGGTAACCGTCACTTCCGCATTCAAAGGGGTGAATTCACTAGCCTTAAAGTCGAAGTCTTGATCGAGGTACTTTAGTTCATTCAGAATCTCCGCAGATACTTCCTGTAATTGAACATCATCTAGACTCGTCTCAACGGAGTTAGTCCAAAAATTATCGAGCTTAGTTGAAGGTTGTCCCGGAGAACTTGCGTCATTCGAACGTTTTTTGAAATCGGTGAGAGACTTTGCAACTTTAAATTTTAGATCATCGACTGAAACAAACTCTGAAGAAATATCTGAAGCTTGCGCGCGCTTAATGAAAGCTTCGCGTTTTTTTCTGGATTCATCACCTTCCTTCCAAGCGGCTATCACATCAGCTTGCGTCATCTGATGTTGATCGTTGATGATGAATACAAAGGTGGGCAAACCGCGCTTTGTAGCATGACGGAACTCTAGCTCCGTTAGCGAAAGGCCCAAGGGATTCCGCTCTTCACATTCCGGACATTGACCGTATCTAGATCCAATTAGACCGACATAATAATCTGCGTCATCCACTTTTTTTATTGAAGAATCGATTAAATCAGAATCCGGAATAGAGGCATCGAACTCCATGGCTATTGGAAGATATTTTTCACCGGTAATAACTTTAATTACTTCATCCCGATGGTGCTCCAAATCATAGAAGGTACTCGAAACCATTACGCTATGAATTCGTTTGTCGGTCATTCCCCTACCCTCAACCGAAATTTGCAGCTTTTGTATTCTCTATGTGAGATGACTCTTATTTCAATCCCACTCCAACAACATTAGCAACCCAATTTCACTCAACAAGCTCGTACGGATTACCCCCTACCATAACTTTTGCATTTCTGCTTAAAGTCGCCCGATGAGCGATTCTGATCAGAATGAGCGAGATGATGCGACCTTCTCCATGTTTGGGGAGGCCGAAATGGGCGCAGCGCCAGAGGGTTATCAGGTGCTTGCGCGAAAATATCGCCCACGCCTGTTTGAGGATTTAATCGGCCAGGAGGCCATGGTCCGGACCCTCTCCAACGCGTTCGAGACTGGCCGTATCGCCCATGCCTTCATGCTGACGGGTGTGCGCGGCGTTGGCAAAACGACGACGGCGCGATTGCTCGCGCGCGGCCTGAATTACGAAAATGAAGACCATGACGGGCCATCCGTAAACCTGACCCCACCCGGCGAGCATTGCCAGTCCATCATGGAAAGCCGCCACCCGGACGTTCTCGAGCTCGATGCCGCCTCCCGTACGGGCGTCGCAGACATGCGCGAGTTGCTTGACGGTGTGCGTTATGCGCCCGTGTCAGCCCGCTTCAAAGTCTACATCATCGACGAGGTGCACATGCTCTCGACGGCTGCGTTTAATGCGCTGCTGAAGACGCTCGAAGAGCCGCCGCCGCATGTAAAGTTCATATTTGCGACAACAGAAATCAGAAAAGTGCCGGTGACGGTTCTCTCGCGCTGCCAGCGGTTTGATCTGAAACGCCTCGATGTTGAGGGCCTTGCAGTGCACCTCGGAAAAATTGCGACGGCGGAAGGTGCCAGCGTTTCCGAAGAAGGCCTTGCCCTGATTGCACGGGCAGCAGAAGGCTCAGTTCGCGACGGGTTGTCCATTCTCGACCAGACGATTGTCCAGACAACCGGCGGCGCGGAAGTCACACCAGAGCGCATTCGCGATATGCTCGGTCTTGCTGACCGCGGGCGCCTGCTCGACGTGTTCGAGATGGCTGTCGGCGGAAACGTCAAAAACGCAAATGATGAAGTTGCCGATCAAATCCATGCTGGCGCGGATCCCTTGGTTATCCTGAAAGATCTTCTGGATGTTTGCGCAGACGTTGCGACCTGCCAGGCTGCAGGCGGCGACTATGCACCGCCAGGGCCAGCTGACTGGGCGCAGCGCACACAAAAACTCGCCCAAACGCTGACACCCGCGCAGGCAAGCCGGTACTGGCAAATCCTGTTGTCTGGTTACAATGACGCACAAACCGCGCCAGACGTCGGCACAGCTGCACGCATGGTCGTGATCCGCCTCGCTGCTGCTGCGCAATTGCCGTCTCCTGAAGAAGCGGCGCACATGCTTGCCAAGGGAGGCGCACAAGGTTCGCCGGGAAAGCCTGATACAAAACGGGCGGAGACCGGCAGCAATGTTGGAACGCCAGCGCTTGCGAAATTTGAAGATGTCGCCGCGCTGCTTGATGAGCGCCGGCAGGCTAATCTCTCCTATGATGTTGCGAGGTATTTGCGCCCTGCGAGCTTTGCGCCGGGCAAAATCACCTGCGAGGTCAAAGACGGCGGCAAGCGTGATATCCTCACCCGGCTGGCTGACTTTCTCGAAGAAGAAACCGGTGAGGAGTGGGAAGTTCACGCCGACCGCGCCGAGGTGGAAACGCTGCACGAGGCGGGCGAACGGCGCAAGCAGGAGCGGTTCGCCAAAGCCGCTGAAGACCCCGGCATCAAGGCGGCGCTTGCCGCATTTCCGGGCGCAAAGATTGTCGATGTGCAATCTGCCCCCATATCAGGTGCCAAGGACACACAAAAAAGCGCGGATATCTTGCCGCTGACGAAAGAGGCTTAGAAAGACATGGACAATTTCAAGGACATGCTGGCAAAGGCTGGCGAAATGCAGGCGAAGATGAACAAGGCGCAGGAAGAAATCGCGCAGACCGAAGCCGAAGGTGTTGCGGGCGCAGGCATGGTGAAAGTCATCCTAAAAGGCAAAGGCGAGCTCGTCAGTGTGCAGATTGATCCGTCGCTTATGGGCGACGAGGCCGAGATCCTCGAAGACCTGATCAAAGCGGCCCACAATGAGGCGCGCAAAAATCTTGAACAGGCCATGGCAAAAGCGATGGAGACCGCAACATCCGGCTTTGCTGATATGCTGCCCCCCGGCATGAAAATGGGGTTTTAGCGCCTCCGTCTAACAGCGCCAGCACGCGCATCTTCAAAAGCGGCTCGCTGATGAAGTGTTTGGCTGGCTTGTATTTTTTCTACCGCTATCCGGGGTCAAGAATCGTATATCCGCAAATCGGCCCTGACCGCATTATCGCAGGCTCACTCCCCGAACGCTGAGCCGCCAGTTGCCATGCCATCGCGCCGACCAGCCCGCGCGCCATCATATTCTGAAGCAGACAGGTAATCGCCAGCAGGCACACGGCGATCATGCGCAGAAAGGCCAGCGCGGCATCGTCCGCGTCTGTCTCGGGCGGCCCCGCTTCCAACACCTCTGACATTTCTTTCAGCAACATCACTTGCGCGGCGCGCACAATGGTCTGCAATTGCGCGGCCTGTGGCCCTGCGCCCGCAGCGCACCCATCCTCGTATCGACGCATCAGCCGCGCAAAGGCGACGATCACAAGCGCGATCGCCCGCCATTTCGCCGCGAGCGCTTGAAGGGGAGAATAAGAGGCTTTGGTGGTCACGAGAGATTATATAGGAATATATTCTGATTACGCAAGAGGCGAGCCGCAAGTTTTCTGGGTCCCGGGTCTCGTTCCACTCGCCCGGGATGACAGATCGTAAAATGCGGTTCTTTACTCTGTCATCCCGGAATTTGCGGAGCAAATATCCGGGATCCAGTATTAAAACTGCCGCGGCGCGGTGCGCCTTGCCCTTTGTCGGGAAATCGCATCTCATGCGATTTCTAATCCTCCAAAGCCCGAGCAATACGAAAGCCGAAGAGGTTGAGTCGGTACGTAGGGTCGTTCCTGTTGCGGGACGCCGAGCGGAGATTTCTTGGATCGTCGAGCCAGGCCCCGCCGCGCTGCACACGGCGATCACAATTGCCGCTGAGCCAAGCGGAGCCATTACTCGGAGCTTCTGAATACGAACTGTTCCAACAATCCTCCGTCCATTCCCAAACATTTCCTTGCATATCGTAAAGACCAAAAGCATTTGCCGAAAATGATCCGACAGGCGCTGAGTATTCCCATCGATCACGACGTGTCGCGAATGGCGCGCAGCATTCGTCTTGGCCATAGTTTGCGTAGTCATAGCTCGCTTGATTGCCCCACCAATAGGCCGTCATCGTGCCAGCCCGTGCGACATACTCCCATTCTGCTTCTGAAAGCAGACGATAGGTCTCGCCCGTCTTCCGGCTCAGCCAGCGTACATAGGCCTTGGCATCATTCCAGTCGACTTCGATCACAGGCCTGTTACCCTTGCCCCAGCCATTATCACCGCCAGCGCCTTCCGGGCCGGATCCATCACAACCACCATCCGCAACACACGCGTCCCATTCCGCCCACGTCACCTCAAACTTGCCCACCGCAAAGGGCTGGGAGATCGTGACCGTGCGCTGCGGACCTTCATCATCATCTCGGCCATTTTCACTGCTCGGCGACCCCATCATGAAGCTCCCCGCAGGCACAACGACCATTTCTGGGCCTTTGCTGCCATCGCTCAGCGTGTCACGAAACGTGGAACCTACGGGATAACGCGCTGCAAGAACGATCGCCTCACGCCGAGTTTGAGCGGCTTCGTCCGCCGCGTCTTTCTCGCGTTGGCGCTCCGCCATCATATCCGCCTGTCGTTGACGCTCGGCGGCTTCCTCGTCTCTGATCATTTGCTGGCGCGCCGCCTCAAGCTCATTCGCTTCATCGCGTTCCGCTTCGCTCATTTCCGCGCCATCATCTGCTTCTGCAACAGCGACTTCAATGGGTTTATCAGGCGGGCTTAGAAACCGGTCCAGCACCCCGCTCTGCCAGAGACCAAACCCGCCCGCTGCAAGGATGATCACCGCCGCGAGTGGCACCAGCCAGCCCGGCACCCCGCCGCTTACTTTCTCTTCCTCCGCAAAGCCAAGCCCGCGCATCATGCGGTCAATCGCGGGCTGGACGCCGCCACGCGGAATCTCCACCGCCTGGCGGCGAACAATGGGTTTGAGAGACTCCGGTAATTGTTCCAGGCTGGGCATTTTCGCGCCGCCCAGCAAAAGCGGCACGACCGGAATGCCGCGCTTTAAGGCAGACTCAATCTCAATGCGCACGAAATCATCCGGGTCATCCAGACGGCGATTGCCAGAGGCATCCACCGTGCGCAGCCAGTTTACCCCGATCGCGACCAGCATCACGTCACACTGATCGACGTATTTATTCAGGTGCTCCACAAAATCGACGCCGGGCGGGATATTGTCGACATCGACGAAGATATCATCGGCGCTCTTTGCATAAGGTTTCAGCGCTGCGTGAACCTGATCCACGGCAAAGCCCGCATCCTCACGCCGGTATGAGATGAAAATCTTCGCCATGCTGGCCCCCTGCAACGCTCGGAGGATAATCTAACGCCCTCCCCTCAAATGGGAAGTTGCGCACGGGCACGTGTTGCACAACCGCCACTGCGACAAAGTTGCGATTGATTTGCATTATCAGTCGCCGTAATTGCAAATCATTCTCAATTACAGAAAGTTTTGCTGTGGCCTCCTTTAAGCATCGTACCCTGCTCACCACCGCCCTGTTTCTCGCCGCAACTGGCACCGCCGCTGCAGATGAGACCGACAAGGAGCGGAAACTCGATGCGGTCAAAGTGACCGGGCAGGTTCTCTACAGCGACCGCGTGAACGCGCTGCGCACGCCGACCCCAATTATCGATGTGCCGCAATCGCTCTCCATCATTTCAGCCGATGAGATTGCGACGCGCGGCTTTGACAGTATCGAAGACATCATCAACTACACGCCAGGTGTGAACACCTCCCAAGGCGAAGGCCACCGCGATGCGGTTGTCTTCCGCGGGGTGCGCTCAACAGCGGATTTCTTCATCGATGGCGTGCGCGATGACGTTCAGTATTACCGCCCACTTTATAATCTTGAGCAGGTGGAAATTCTGCGCGGACCAAACGCTCTTCTATTCGGGCGCGGCGGCACAGGCGGCATCCTGAACCGCGTGACCAAGAAAGCCGATGCGCGCGAGAGCTTCACGGGCTATCAGGCAAGCCTTGATACGTTCGGCGCATTTGGAGCCTCGGTCGATTATAATGTTGTGACGGGTGACGGCGCAGCCTTTCGCGTCAACGCCATGTATGAAAACCTGCAAAACCACCGCGACTTTTACGATGGCGAGCGGTTTGGCATCAACCCAACCTTTGGTTTCGATATTGGTGACTCAACGCGTCTCGATGTGTCATATGAGTATATCGACCATGAGCGTTTCATTGATCGCGGCATCCCAACCGGTGCAAACGGAGAACCCGTTGAAGCGTTCACCGACATTGTTTTCGGCGATCCATCGCTTAACACCCACGCCCTCAAAGCGAATATTATGCGGGCGAATTTGCAACACAAATTCTCTGACAATCTGAAAGGCAATTTCAGCGCATTCTACGGCGACTATGATAAGCTCTACGAGAATTTCTATGCTGCCTCTTATGACGAAACAACTGAACCTACCCGTGTCGGCCTTGATGGATATGTCGACACTACCCAGCGCCAGAACGCCATCCTGTCGGGCAATCTGATTGGCGAATTCGAGACCGGCAGCCTCGCGCATACGCTTATCATTGGCGCAGAATATATCGACACACAGAACAATAATGATCGCTTTAATCCGGTCTGGTCGGATTCAAATGACGATGTTGAATTTTTCACGATCACCCGACCGCTGAATTTGGTCGCTGGCAACGGCGTCGCCTTCAATGGCAACCCGACGAGTGTCGCATTCTCCGATTTGAATGATGACACAGAAGCAGAAGTGGACGTGTTCTCATTCTACGTTCAGGACGAGATTGAAGTTTCGCCGAAATTTGATGTCGTGATCGGCGCGCGGTTCGACAGTTTCGATATCACAGTGGACAATCTCGACCCAAGCAATCTCGAAACGCGCTCACGCAAGGATGAGGAAGTTTCTCCGCGTCTTGGCCTGATCTACAAGCCGATGGAAAACATCTCGGTCTATGCGAGCTATAGCGAAACCTTCCTGCCCCGCTCTGGCGGTCAGTTTGCGAACATCAATGGCAACAATAACGCGCTTGATCCAAACACGTTCACCAATCTTGAGGGCGGTGTGAAGTGGGACTTCATGGACGCGCTGAGCCTGACAGCTGCTATCTTCGAGATAGAGCAAAGCTCACCGCAAGTCGCTGATAGCGACCCCGCCACGCTGGATGTTATCGACTCGCAAACCACCGGGTTTGAAGTTCAGCTTCAGGGCTACATCACAGACAACTGGTTCGTTTCAACGGGCTATAGCTATTTAGATGGTGAGCAGGTCAGCCGCTCCGGGCCAACCGGATTGCGCCCGCGTGAGCTGCCTGAAAACATGTTCTCGATCTGGAACGCTTACCAAATCACCGAACAATTCGGCGTTGGCATCGGCGCGTCTTATCAGGATGAAACCTTCATCAATAATAGTAATACCGCCACGCTGCCGGCCTACACACGTTTGGATGCGGCGGCATATTACGACGTCTCCGACACGCTGCGCCTGCAGTTGAATGTCGAAAACCTCACAGACGAAACTTACTTCCCGAATGCCCACGCAACCCATCAGGCAACTGTCGGAGCGCCATTAAATGCACGCTTCACGATTAGCGGGAAGTTTTAGGATCGCCCGGGCCGAGTTTTAGTCCTCCCAGAAAAAGCGCCCTGGCAAAGCCCTCTGACGTAAATGGTCAGAGGGCTTTTTTGCGCAGCGAATATTGCCTTGCCGACTCGGTTGAACTGGCGTCATAAGGGGCGATGTCCTCACGTTCTGCTGGTCCTGAAATCCTCAAGATGATTGAGCTTATCGCGCGTTTGCCGGGTCTTGGTCCGCGCTCGGCTCGGCGCGTGGCGCTGCATCTGTTGAAACGCAATGACACGTTGCTAAAGCCGCTCGCAGAAGCGCTGAGCGAGGCAGGCGAGAAAATTGTGACCTGCGACGTTTGCGGTAATTTCGACACGCTGCAGCCGTGCGCCGCCTGCCGCGCACCGGGCCGCGATGATGGAGTGATTTGCGTTGTACAAGACGTGCCCGATCTTTGGGCCATGGAACGATCAGGCGCGTTCCGCGGGCGCTATCACGTGCTCGGCGGTGTGCTGTCAGCTATTGATGGGATTGGACCCGACGATTTATCCATCGCCAAACTGGTCGACCGCGCAAGCGATGAAGGGATCCGCGAGGTGATCCTCGCGCTTAATGCGACGGTCGATGGTCAGACGACCGCGCACTATGTTGCCGAGCAATTGGACACCGCAGGCGTGACGATTACGCGCCTCGCACATGGCGTGCCAGTGGGCGGCGAACTAGACCATCTCGATGAAGGCACACTCGCAGCTGCGATGCGCTCGCGCCGCGATATGTGACCTACTGAACGTCAACGCGGTAAACCGTGCCGGTTGGCTCATGCGTCGCAACATAGAGAAAACCATCAGCGCCCTGAACAACAGCTCGAATTGGCAGTGCCTCTTTCGTCAACAAATCTTCCTTGCCGACAACTTCGTCGCCCTCAAGATCAATGCGCACCAGCTTTAGGCCTTCCGGACCATTCATGCCGCCAATGAACAGGTCACCCTGCCAACCGGGATACTTATCGCCTGTGTAAAGTGTCATTCCTGACGGCGCGATGGACGGCACCCATTTTACTTTGGGCTGCTCCATACCTTCCGCTTCTGTCTCAGTGGTGATGATCGACCCATTATAGTTCACCCCATAGGTGATCTTTGGCCAACCGTAATTTTTGCCCGGCTCTATCAGGTTCAGCTCATCGCCGCCTTTCGGTCCGTGCTCATGCGCCCAGATGGTTCCTGTTGCGGGATTAAACTCAAGGCCCTGCACATTGCGGTGACCGTATGAATACACCGCCGGGGCAGCGCCATCTACGAACGGATTATCTTCAGGAATAGAACCATCGGTATTTATCCGCGCAATTTTTCCGTGGTAGTTGTCCGTATTTTGCGCATCGTCCATCCACTGGAAGCCATCACCTAGAGCGATCAGCAATGTCCCATCGCTCATGAACTCAAGCTGGCCGCCAAAATGGTAGCCGCCGCCTTTTTCAGTGCTGCGGAAAATTTCCTGAACGTTTGAAAGGGCCGACAGAGCGCTATCAATTTCAGCACGGATGACGGTTGTCTGATTAGCTTCCTTGTCGCCGCTCGAATATGACAGGTAAATAACGCGGTTGGTTTCAAACTCCGGATCAAGAGCGACTCCAAGATAACCGCCTTGTGCCTCAACATATGCTTCAGGCCCACCTGAGATCGGGGCTTCGACGAGCTGCCCGCCCCGGATCGCGCGCAAACGCCCCTCTCGCTCGGTCACCAGCATTGAGCCATCAGGCAAAACAGCAAGCCCCCAAGGAAACTCCAACTCGTCCGCAATCGGGGTAAGAGTGAGGGAAACATCCTTGCTTATGGCCTCAGCCGGTTCAGAAGGAGCCGACTCTGACGGTTCGCCGCTCGCGCCGCAGCCAGCGAGTAGAATCAAAGAACTTACGAGCAATATCGAACGCATGTAGATTATCCTGTGCTTATTGGTCTAAGGTAGCGCGCTGCGTCCACTGGTTCAACTCGCTCCTATATGGGTGATGAGAAGTTTCGAGAAAGTCACAAACGCGACATGATACATAGCAAAGCAATTGTATTGTTCTCTGGCGGGCAGGATTCGACGGTTTGCCTTGCACACGCGCTCGCGACATATGAAAGCGTAGAGACCATCGGGTTCGACTATGGTCAGCGCCATGCGATTGAGTTGACCTGCCGCGGCACTGTTCGCGAAAAGCTTTCTGCGCTCAATCCGGATTGGGCAACCCGGCTAGGGGTAGATCATTTGCTGGACGCGCAGGTTTTGAAATCGCTTGGCGAAACAGCCATGACGCACGACACTGAAATTGCCATGTCGGACGCCGGATTGCCGAACACTTTTGTGCCCGGACGAAATCTTCTGTTTCTGACGCTCGCTGGCGCGCTGGCCTATCGGCGCGGCGCACATGTACTCGTCGGCGGCATGTGCGAGACCGACTATTCAGGATACCCTGATTGCCGGCGCGAAACGCTCGATGCCCAATCCAAGACCTTATCGCTTGGAATGGATTATGACCTGCATATAGAAACCCCGCTTATGTATGTCGACAAGGCGGCGACATGGGCGCTTGCAGAAGAAATTGGCGGAGATGCCTTGGTCGATCTCATCATCGAAGAAACGCATACCTGTTATAAAGGCGATAGAACCCATCGTCATGAATGGGGGTACGGATGCGGAGAATGTCCTGCATGCGATCTGCGCGCTCGCGGCTATCGTCAATGGAAAGCTGCCGCATGAGCCGAATTTATTCAGTCAAGGAAGCATATTTCACCTTACAAGGCGAAGGAGCGCAGACGGGGCGCGCCGCCGTTTTTCTGCGCTTTGCCGGGTGCAATCTCTGGAATGGTCTAGAGCGCGACCGTGCATCAGCGGTGTGTAATTTTTGCGATACAGATTTCGTTGGAACTGATGGGCCGGGCGGCGGACAATTCGAGGCTCCCGATGCGCTTGCCAAACACGTCGCAGACATTTGGGCTGGCAGGCCTGGCACGCCTTATGTCGTGTGCACCGGCGGCGAACCGCTACTTCAACTCGACGCAGCATTGATTTCGTCGCTGAAAGCCAGCGGATTCGAAATAGGCGTTGAAACAAATGGCACATTAAAAGTCCCCAGCGGTATCGACTGGATATGCGTTTCACCGAAAGCAAACGCGCCCTTAAAGCAATTGAGTGGCAGCGAGCTCAAACTGGTCTATCCTCAGGACGAAGCAGAAGCTCAACCGGAATGTTTCTCCGGGCTGGACTTCCAGCACTTTTTCCTGCAACCGAAGGACGATTTGAACCAGGCTGCCCATATCGAGGCAGCCAGTGATTATTGTATGAAGTATCCGCAATGGCGATTGAGCTTACAGACACACAAACTGATCGGCCTGCCATGACACCGGAAGGCCAGACATTTGAAATCTCAAAGACTGTTTCTTTTGAAGCCGCGCATCGTCTTCCGGGAAGAGGCACGGGCGATCCCTACGGCCGAGTCCATGGCCACTCGTTTACGCTGACGGCAGTCGTGTCGGGCCGCGTTGCAGAAAGCGAACAGTGGGTGGAAGATCTTGGCGCTGTGGCGAAGGCGTTGGGTGAGGTCGCCGCCAAACTGGATCATCAAATGCTCAATGACATTTCGGGCCTGGAAACCCCCACACTGGAGCGCATTTGCTTGTGGGCTGCTCGCGAGTTGAAATCCGCCCTGCCCGGTCTCTCCAAAATCACGGTTGCACGTCCAAGCCTTAACGAAAGCTGCTCACTCGTCGTGAGCTAGTTTTCGGCCGCTGTCACAGGCTCTTCTTCAGATAAAAGACTGGCGCAGAAACCAAGATCGCTGAGGTCCACACCTTCGAGAAGAAAATATCCGGGCTGGACCTCCTTCGCATCAATCGGAACCGACCCTATTGAGACAACAAAGTCTCGGCCGTTTTCAGGCCATAAGAGTTCAAGCGCTGTCCCGTACCGCGGCGAGATTGCGAAATTATCATTTTCTGAGTCTTCATCTGCGTAGTCATGTGTGATCCAGACGACGGGCTCCTTTTCGGAAGACAGATCATAAGTATCTTCGCGGTCGACTGTCACTTTATCATTCTGCCAGGCGATTTCTGTTCCGACTTCAAGTGGCCATGCAGACAGGGCTGCTTGCCGGTCTTCACGGCTTGGCTGCTCTTCGTCATTGCAGGTCGCAAACCCAATCCCAGAAAATTCGGCAAAATACGTTGTGTCCAAGGTTTGACGAAAAATCGCAAAGTCTGGGCCGGTCGCGACGACCGTCACGACATCATCATCTGATCCACCCTCATAAACATATTTCCAGATGAGCTGTGTGCCGGCTTTTGGCGGAACGAAGCCCTCTTTCGCCCCGCTGCAGGCCATCAGGCTAAGGGATAAGCCTGCGGCCAATAGAATAGATGATACGCGCATTTGATAACTCCCCAACCAAACTCAAACCGTTCAGGCGATCAACCTGCAACGTCAAACGCTATAATAAGTCAAGCGCATCGTGCGCCATAATCTGATCTACATGGCGGCGGATCATTGTCATGAACATTTTATCGCCGCGCTCTGTACGTTCGACAATCATCGGCGCTGCAAATGCCACTGCGAAACCGGAAAACGTGAAATAGCGATAGTCGCGAACTGCGTCGTCAAAGCTATAATCCGAAATGCCGCGCGCGATCAGCGCATCATGCCATCGCTTCAGCAATGCCATTTCGTGATTGGCGCGTTCCTCTCGCTTGAAGCCTGCCCCAATGAAATACGAAATATCCTGCGCGCCGCAACCAAGACCTACAGTCTGCCAATCAACGACAGCCAATCGCTTGTGCGAATCTGCTGCGCCAAAGAGCATATTGTCCAGCCGGTAGTCGCCGTGCATCAGGCATTTAGGACCCTTATAATTGAGGTGCCATTCGCGCGCATCTCCCGTAATTGTGTCACCGATCAGAACAGCCTCGCTCGAAATATCACTGGCATAGCGCTGTTTAAATCCCTGCCAGAGCGCAGCAATCATATCCGGCCCGAATGGCGTTTCTGGCGCGGCTTCGGTTCCCTGCAACCACTCAACCTGTTCAAGTGAGCTATCTGCCCAATAGGCGGCATGCAGTTCAGCTCCAACATCCATGACCCATTCAGCATGTTCCAGATTCGTGCCTTGCAGCTGATTTCCCTGAACGCCGGGGGCCATATCCTCCATAATGATCGCGAAGTTTTCGCTGTCTGTACTGTATTCAGCATAAAGCACGCTTGGAGCAATTTTGTCCGAAAGGGCTTTGAAGCGCTGGTAGAAATACGTCTCTCGGCGATAATGACCGAGCCCCGAGGCCACACTGGCGGTTTGGCGACTAAGCTCCTTATCTGATGGGAATTTTCCAACAAGTGACGAAGGGGCCCTACCCCGCGCGCCCTCAAAATCGAACGTAAAGCGAATATTCGAACCGATCTGACCCGTACCGATGGATTTCCGGGTCATAGACTTGACCCGTCCTGTCCAGCCGTTTTGCTCAAAAAGAGTATTAAACCAAAGGGTTGTTGGCCCTGATCCGGGCGAAGGTATCGGAAGAGATGCACTCATTCCGGCATTTGAACGGCCTTGCGCACCGATAAGCAAGCACAATGCGACTTCGAAGCGACAGAATTCGGCCGCAAGCACCGCTTTTTGTTGCAAATGCTTCACATCCTAGCTGCAGCACTTAAGAGTGACCCGAAGAGGAAACAAAAGGGCATTGGCTTATGGAAGCGGTTGAAACCTTCATTCTAAATCTCAGCGACTTTTTATGGGGAGGCTCTTGGGGCGACACGAAGATTTTCGACTTCGGTCCAATCGCTGTCCTCCTCCTGGGTGCTGGCCTCTATTTCATGATCCGGCTGGGCGGGCGACCGCTTCGCCGTTTCGGCCCTGCACTTCGAGAGGTCTGGAATGGGCGCAAGAGCGATGGCGATGACTCAACGATTACACCGTGGCAAGCCTTGTCGACGGCGCTTTCCGGTCAGGTTGGAACCGGAAACCTCGCCGGTGTAGCAACCGCCATCACAGTCGGCGGCCCAGGTGCTATCTTTTGGATGTGGGTAACGGCGATATTCGGTATGGCCCTCGCCTTCGCCGAGAGCTCACTCGCCATTAAATTCCGCGAACGCGACGAGTATGGCCGGATCAATGGCGGCCCAATGTATTACATCAAGAACGGCCTCGGAAACAGCTGGATGTGGCTCGCGGTTCTGTTCTGTCTCGGTTGTATGTTCTCTGCAGCTGTAACCGGCGGCATGATCCAATCGAATTCAATCACGCAGACAGTTGTCGCAGATATGGAGCGCTTCAGCATACTTTCCGAAAGCACGATGGCGGCCACTGTGACACCGCTAGGAATGGAACTTAGCGTGCCGAATATGATTGTAGGCTTTATCATCGCATTGCTGACATTTGCAGTCATTATCGGCGGTATTAAATCAATTGGGAGTGTGGCGGGTAAAGTTGTCCCGTTCATGGCCGGTCTTTACGTCGTGGTCGCGTTTATCGCGGTCATGATCAATATTCAGGCAGTGCCGGGCGCACTGGCGATGATCGTAACATCCGCTTTCGGTATTCAGGAAGCAGCCGGCGGTCTTGCTGGATATGCTGTGCTTGCAGCCGTTCGTAACGGTGTTGCGCGCGGATTGTTTTCCAACGAAGCTGGCCAAGGTTCTGCGCCAATTGCACACGCCGCAGCGCACACGAAAAATCCTGTAAAACAGGGCGAGATTGCTATGATCGGCGTTTTCATCGACACGATGATCATCTGCACGATGACAGCACTCGTTATCCTCACCACAACCGGTTCATGGACAACTGATCCTGAGTGGGTGAAGGAGTTTGGTCTTGCTGAAACAACGACTTATGTCTTCCAGGCCGAAGGCCTGAAAGCATCCGCCCTGACGAATTATGCCTTCACAGAAGCCTTGCCGGGTGGGTTCGGCGGATTGTTCGTCACGATCTGTCTGACGCTATTTGCTTTCACGACCATTCTCGGTTGGTCGTATTATGCAGAGCAAGCCGCGACATTCCTTGTCGGCGAATGGGCAACCAAGCCAATCAGATATATTTGGGTGCTTCTCATCTTTGCAGGCACGGCATTGCCGGTGAGCTTCATCTGGAAGTTTGGAGACATTGCCAACGCATCGATGGTGTTGCCGAACGTGATCGCGCTTATCGCTCTGTCGGGTGTCGTGCTCGCCATCCACCGGAAAAATGGCGACCCTGACACAGAAAACGGCGACTCGATCATGATTGATCGATCAAAATCGGTAGCGGCTGAGTAGCAACAGCTCCGATAAAAATAAGAAGCCCCGCTCGCATGAGCGGGGCTTCCTTATCTGTGGCAGTTGGATTTATCTCGGTGCGCGTTTTGCCAAGATGCGTTGCAAGGTCCGGCGGTGCATATTCAAGCGGCGCGCCGTTTCTGAGACATTATGATTGCACAGCTCGTAGACGCGCTGGATATGCTCCCAACGAACACGGTCTGCGGACATGGGGTTTTCTGGAGGCGCAGGCATCTCACCTTTTCCAGCCGTAAGCGCTTTCACGATATCTTCGACATCAGCCGGCTTGGCGAGATAGTCAGCCGCGCCCGCCTTGACGGCTGCAACCGCCGTCGCAATTGCGCCGTAACCCGTCAGAATAATCGCTCGGGCATCTTCGCGGTGCTTATGTAGCACCTCAACAACATCCAAACCTGATCCATCTTCCAACCGCAAATCGAGAACAGCAAAAGCAGGTGGGTTGAGACGCGCGATGTCTTTTGCTTCAGACACGCTCGAAACGGCCGATACAAGGAACCCGCGTTGCGTAAGCGCACGCGCAAGGCGCTGGCAGAACGGCCCGTCATCATCGAGTACGAGGCAAGTTCTATCCTCAACGCCTTCAAGTGAGGGGTGCAGCTTAACTGTTACTGGCCGGTCCATAGGCGGCTCCTTCAAGGACAAAGATGTCATATAACGGTAATATATTGATCCGTCAGTCTAAATTTCCACAGATTCCAGCGCTTTTCTTGGCCAAACCGCCTGAACAACGGCTCCCGACGCGGGCAGCGACGCATTCCGGGTTGCAATTCTGCCGCCAGTTCTTTCGATCAGTGTTTTGGCAATAAAGAAGCCGAGCCCCATATCGCCGCCGCCAGCCTGGGCTTCTCCGCGTTCGGACACATAAGGCTCGCCGAGACGCGGAAGCACTTCATTTGAGAAACCGGGGCCGTCATCGCGAATGGTAAAACTTATCTGGTCATCGGTCCAACGCGCCGTCACCAGCACTTCGGTTTCGGCAAAACTCACAGCATTTTCGATGAATGCGCTCAGCGCGTGCAGCACTTCAGGGCTCCGGTTCAAAAACGGTGCTTTTCCTGTTCCGCCAATACCCGCGTGCGCATAAACAAGGACATTCACGCCAAGGCCTCTGTGCGGTGCCGCAGCTTCTTCCGCAACCGCTCGCAGTGGCATAACCGCATGTACGATATCGCCTGCCTCCCGCTCCTGCGCGAGACGGCCGAGAATTGAACGACAGCGTTCGGCTTGCTCTGCCAGCAACTTCGCATCCTCTGCATACGGACTGTCTGGACCAAGCTCGATCGACATTTCCTTTGCAACAAGATGGATTGTTGCGAGCGGCGTGCCGAGCTCATGTGCCGTCATAGCCGACATTGCACCAAGCGCGGACAATCGCTGCTCGCGTGCCAGGACGACTTGCGCTGCATCAAGTGCCCGCACCAATCTCGCTTCGTCTTGCGACACCCGCCAGGCGGTGATTGTAAAGAAGGCCACACCCACCGCAAGGGCAGAATACTGTCCCCACTGATAAAGCTGCGGCAGCTCAAGCTCGCGCCCTTCGAACCAGGGAAGCGGCAAGGAGAATAGAGGCATCATCGCTGCCAAACCGAGCGTTAGAATGGCCAGGAGAATCGCCCAGATTGGACGCAAGCTCACCGCAGCAACTGTGACGGGAACGATAAGTAAAAGGAGGAACGGATTGTAGAGCCCGCCTGTAAGTGCGAGCAATGCAGACAGCTGCACCGTGTCGAATCCGAGTTGAAGCGCTGCTTCCGGGCTGGACACAAGGCGCTGCTGAGGAAATGCAAATGAGAGGAAGACGTTTAGCCACGCCGATAGCGCAATAACACCCAGAACGAGGCTGAGCGGCTGATGCAACTCGAGCCAAAAAGCAGCAAACAGCACGGCAACCGTCTGCCCCGCAACTGCAAGCCAACGCAAGGTAATAAATGTACGCAGCCGGGTTCGACCAAGCGCCGAACCCGCATCTCCCAACCCCTCCGGAGCGAGCGTAAAAAGGGCCTCGCCCAGATTGGGCGAAATGTCCGAGGGTTTTTGTTGTTCCATATACGCCTACATGCGGCGCCCCGCCGCTTGCGCCAAGCTTTCTTCTGACCCCATATCGTGTTCATGAAAAAGATTATTGCAACTGCGACACTGGTCTTGGCCTTAGCTTCCTGCAGCAATGACAATGCAGGAGGCCCGGTTAATGAGACTGACTCAGCGACATCGGGCGGCACGTATTCGAGTTGCCAAACCCGGTCTTACGAAGAGATTGGTGGTCCATTTTCTTTGGTCGACCAAAATGGAGACCGCCGCACAGAAGAAGACTTTAAAGGCAAGCCTGCTCTTGTCTTCTTTGGGTTTACATATTGTCCCGATGTTTGTCCGCTAACGCTGGTAAAGGTCGATCGCGCGCTCCAGCGTCTGGACGAAGATAAAAGACCCGTCACGATTCTCATAACCGTGGATCCAGAACGCGATACGCCTGAGGCACTTTCAAAATACCTCTCACTGGATGCCTATCCCGAAAACACCGTTGGTCTAACGGGAACGGAAGAGGAAATCAGCGACGTCGTTAGAGGCGAATTCTTTGGGTACTATTCGAAAGTTCCGCTCCCAGACAGCGCTGCGGAATATACAATGGATCACTCATCACTTCTGTATTTGATGGACGAAAACTGGAAACTGAAAACACTGTTTGACTACACAGACACGGCCGAAGACATAGCGACTTGCTTGGAGCAGCTGCTTTAACAACGACCGCCTTTTGCGCGAAGATCAACTTCGACCGAAAGGTCTTCGACGAGCTTGATACCAATACCGAGTGAAACAGATCGGTCAGAGGCGTCCGGCGATGCAGCAGCTTGGTGAAGCTTTGTTGCGATATCTGCAAACTGTTCACCTGATTTTCTGTGCTCGTCGGCCACAACCTCTAAGGTCTGGCTAATGGCATCAACATGAATATCCGGACTGTCCTCAAGCAGCTGAACCATGCAGTAACAGAAATTGGACGGTGCCGTTTCGCCGGTTTCGAGCGACGCTTTAGACGCGAGAATTCCGCAATTATTCTCGACCTGCTCAAGACGCTCAGCCGTTTTGACTGGGGTAGTCTGTCCGCCGCAAGCGGCCAACGCTAAAGAAAATGTAATCACTAAAGGACGAAGAAACATACGGTCACCCTCTCCGGTTTATTTCGATTTTGGTTTTATATTGAGTCGCTGCGAATTCACGCTGCGCTGGTGAGCGCGACAAAAACATCTTCAAGGTCAGGGTCTTCCGTTGATAAGTCTGCAATTGATATCCCCGCTCCGCGCACTTTCTCCAACAGACGACCTATACCAGTGTCTGAGGTCCGAAATCGAATTACGAGCTCTCCAGCTTTCGTTAACTCAGCGTCGAGGTCCGACAATGCTTCGGGAATGGCACTGAGGGGATCTCGTGGGACGACTTTTAATATACGTTGATCCATACGTCGCAAGAGATCCGGCGTCGGCTCGCACGCAATGACCTCACCGTGATTTATAATCGCAATCTCGTCGCAGAGTTCTTCGGCCTCATCGAGATAATGGGTTGTAAGAATGATCGTGGTGCCGGCCGAATGCATTTCGCGCACATATGCCCACAGTGAACGGCGCAACTCGACGTCCACGCCAGCCGTAGGCTCATCAAGGATGAGTACAGGCGGGTTGTGGACAAGTGCTTTTGCCACCATCAGACGCCGCTTCATTCCACCTGACAATTGTCTCACATACGCCCCAGCCTTATCGGCCAGATCAACGGCAGCGAGGATTTCGTCTGTGCGCCGCTCAGATTTGGGAACACCGTAAAATCCAGCCTGAAGCTCCAAGGCCTCGCGCGGAGTGAAAAACGCGTCAGCAACAATTTCCTGCGTTACCACGCCGATTGCAGCCCGCGACGAGCGCGGATGCTGGTCAATGTCCATATCCCATATCTTTGCCGTACCTGACGTTTTCATCACCATTCCGGCCAGTATGTTTATGAATGTGGATTTGCCAGCACCATTGGGCCCCAATAACCCAAAAATCTTTCCGCGCGGGATCGTGATGTTCACCCCCTTCAGGGCATGCTTTTCCGGCATCTTACCTGTCGCTTTGTAGATTTTATGGAGATCGCGAACTTCTATCGCGTTTTCAGGAGCGCTCATTTAGGGTCTACCTACAAACAAGATGGGTCATTGTGCGACTTGCAAGCAGCATCAGTGACATTTAATTAAGGCGGGCTGTAGCAGTATGCAGTTCTCCCAGCAATGGAGTGCCGAAACGTGAGCCAGAACAAAACAAAAGAAATTATCCTGGTAAACACCCACAGGGTTTCCTGTGATGGCGGGGGCGGCGCGCTTGGACACCCTCTTGTATTCATGGAAATCGGCGCTGAAGGCGAAGTTGTTTGTAAATACTGCGACAAATGTTTCGTGATGCGTGGTGGTCCCAAAGATCCCGACGTAATCGCCAGATCTGGCTGATCTCGCGCTTGTGATTAGAAAGTTTCCGCTAGATCCACTATCATTCATAGAAAGAATAAGAGGAGAATAGCATGAGACGCCTAGTTCTATCTATCGCCGCGGCGACCACCCTATCACTGACAGCTCACGCTGAAGATATGTTCTCTTTTTCGACGTCCGAGGATTTTCAGGAAAAACTCGAAGACGATTACGGCGAACGTGAACTAGACTACCTTACGGATGAAATTCGTGAGGACCTGACCCGCGAGCTTGGAAAAGCTGAGGTATCACCGGCCCGCATCGACGTGACGATTTTGGATGCCAAACCAAATAGACCCACCTTTGAGCAACTCGGCGCGGGTGGGTTATCATTCGAATCCTTTTCGATCGGCGGCATGGATTTGAAAGCCGTAGCGTATAATGCCTCTGGCGAAGTCATGGGCGAACTCGAATACGACTGGTTCGAAAACGATATTCGCGATGCGAGATTCCAATCGACCTGGGGAGACGCTCGCCGCGCTTCCGGAAGATTTGCTCGCAAATTCGCGAAAGAGATTGCCGGCTAGGCGTGGGTCTTATTGAACGGGCGCTGTCAAATCCACACTGCGTGTTTTATTGACGAACCCGTTTCGCATTTCCCCTTCGACCAGTTCGGTTCCCGAGAGCGCAAAAATCCGTCCCATGGTGAAGACGGGGCGGGAATTGCCATACCAGTCAATGCACGACACTTCGCATTCATAGTCAGGGTGCTCCGGATTACCGGACGGATATAGGGTGCCGGCTGAACGCAATGCTGCATCAGCGCCGACTTGCAGAAAGCTAATATCGGATTGCTTTGAGCGCCAAACGGGACGCCCGCTCTCTGATATTCTCACGACCGTTGGGATTCCGATCATGCCTGAACCATCATCCTCAATCCGGCTATTGAACGCATGACTACGGTTTTCTGATTCGTAGCGTGCGGGCAAAGTCGCGGTATCTGCCAATCTCGCCGCTCCGCTCCGCAGGTCCAGAGATGATAAACTTAGGCCTTTTTCGTCCGCATAGCCGGTTGCAACAATATGGTCTCGCGCACGTTCTAAACGAATAACGCTGTGCGGAATGGTGATGGTTTGAACTTCACCGGGGGCTTCAAAAGGAACAACCGCAAGCTTTGCGTCCGCGCTATTTTGATCGTCTGACCAGAATGGATTCCACCACCGCTCTTCGTTCTCCAGCGTGTATACGAGGTGGGTTCCAGTAAACCGATTTTCGAGGCGGCCATCTGTGTCGGGCAGATCGTGATACGTCGCTGTTTCCACACCCGCTGGCTTGAGGCCGAAAGCGCTGAGCGGAAGCTCCATCAGCTGGAGAACATCATCGCGCTCTTCCTGATCTTTGCGCACGAGCGCCCGAAAAACATCGGTATCGGCGGCAAGTGAGAATTGATTTTGGGGGCGGCCTTCCACTGTTGCAACGCTCGGATTTTCGTCGCCATAGGGAATTCTATAAAGCAGCGCTTTGCCTAAATCCTCCTGACGGCTCCAGCGTTCCTTATTATTGAGCCACAACCAGACAGCATCCGTCGACGCATAGTATTCATACGAGGCACCCGCAATAAACGCAGTCGTTTTGCATTGCGGCGTAGGTGCATCCACATTCCCGATGTCCTTCAACGGGCACATCGTTATGGTATGCAGAAGAGGATCTTCCGTATTCTGAAGAGACTTATAAACTGAGCGCGGGTTGAGTTTGCGTTCTTCGTCCAACTGCTCCTCTCGGACCAAAATAGGCGCGCTCAGTTTTGAAAAATCCTCCGCATCTAGCAGATAATATGACGTGTGCATCGCGAGCTGACCATTCACCAGGCGTGTGGTGTAATTGTCGCCATCGAAGTAATCTTGAGATGGTAAGAAGAAACGGTCGCGGAAGTTCAACTCCCCGCCGTCGCCAAGTTCCAAAATCGCGAACTCGCTTGCCTGGCGCTCATATGAATATCCGATTGCGATAATGGAACGCCCAAAGACCAGAGCTTCATCATACCATGTCCCTTCATCTGGCGACTGATAAACATTTTCGCGATCGCGCAGCGACAATCCCGGCTCGCCGCCCGGTAAGAGGTCTACGCTAAAGAGCCTTCCATCCTGCAGAACGATCAGATGCGTGCCGATCTGTTTGATGATGTCACCTTCATCAACGCCGGCTTCCTGAGTGTTGGTGATTGAAGGGTTATCGTCTGATGATACTTTCGCCGCGGTGACGACCACCGTTTCCTGCACAGCTTCTGAGGCAGGTGCCGATGCAACTGGTGCAGGAGGTGGCGGTGGCGGCGGCGGTGGCGGCAGAGGGGGTGGCGGGTAAGAGCCGTCATATTCAGCGTCTTCTTCCTTGTCGAACTCACCGTTCAGCGTTTTGAAGTATTGCTCAAATTCCTCTTCGCTAGAAAATGTTTCCAGACGGTCAGAATAGATCTCACCCGGGCCATTATAGCTTGCGCAGGCTTGCAGCAGTCCGAGCAGCGCCGCGATTACATAGATTTTTGTATGTTTCATACCGTTCCCCCTTAGAACTGGCTGACCTTATTACAGTTTTCTGAATTCTCAATATGTCCGATTGAAGACGATAACTTGCGATGATTGCGACACCGCGCGAGAAGGCGGAGATGAGTATTTTTTGGCTAATTGTCGGATCGGCAGCCTTCGCAGTGGGCGCGATTGGTATTCCCCTGCCCGGCTGGCCAACGACGATATTCTGGATCATCGCTGCTTATTGCTTTGCAAATTCACGGCCTGAATGGCGCGACTGGATCTATGCTCGCCCAGGAATTGGACCCATTATTGAGAACTTCAATGAACATGGTGTCTTATCTCACAAAGGAAAAACCGGGGCGCTATTCGGCATGATCCTCGGCGGCGGCATCGCAACCTATTTCCTGTGGCGGGAGTTCATGTGGCTAGGCGCGGTCTGGGCGTTACTGGCGATCGGAGCGATTTTCGTGATTTCCCGGCCATCTGCCTGAAACCGTATTCTCAGTCTTCCATAAGCGCAGCGCTCATCTTACATTAGCATCATGCTTCGCGCCGCTCTCCTTGCTGTTTCAGCCATTACCGCTGGCCGAGAACTTCTGAAAGGCGAAGTCGATAAACGCAAGCAAACAGCTATCGAAGCCGCTGTCGAAGCAACGCGCGAAAGACTTGATGCAAGCACCGATGACATTATCGCTCGAATGATGCGCAGTTTTCTCATCGGTCTTGCAATCAAAGCAGGCATTCTGGGAGCGCTTTACGGAGCCCACATACTCGGCTGGCTTTCCAACGCCTGGTTCTTTTGGACAGCAACGATCGCGCTAACAATTTATCTTGCGAGAGACATCTACCGCGCTTTGCCATGGGCCCGTCCAGCGCTTGAGCATATCCGGATGAATGGCTGGCATCCCAAACGCGCACTGACAGAATTCATTGCAGCGCATGTGTTCGAGGAAACGCTGGCGAGCGCTGAAGCGCAGCTTTCAGAAAAACAGTCGAATAAATGGTGGCTCATGCTATCCGGGCACGATGCGGAACAGCTCTCGACCGAAGTTGCCGGCGCAGTTGCGGAAGTTGCGCGCGAAACGAGTTGGGACCAAATTCGGCCGAGGGTCTACGTTGCGCTTGCCCAGTTTGGGGTTATGTCGCTGCTTTATTCGGCGTATGTATTCGTCATGCTTCGGTTCGCTTGACGGGGCTTACCAGAGCTGTTTGCCGGGCGAAGCAATGACTGCCAGACGTGAAAGTGCGGCCTCCAGCTGGTTTAGATCGCTTTCAGTAAAGTCTGCTAGCAAATCGCGCTCATATTGTATCGCAAGCGGCACGATCTGATCGTAAATGCTCGTTCCAAGTGCGTTCAGCGTAAGCACAGACCGGCGAGCATCCGCTTCACTCGCCTGGCGCGTCATATAGCCGAGTTCAATCAAGCCTGCGACCGCGCGCGATACCGCGACCTTATCCATCGCTGTTTTACTCGTCACATCGGTCGCACTCACACCAGGCGCTTCGCCGACGACGGCCATCACGCGCCACTGCCAGATATTAAGACCAAATTCGCGGTGGTAGATATCCGCGATGTTGCGCGAGATCGTATTCGACAAAACTGAGAGCCGATAGGGCAAGAATTCAGCGAGAGTAAGTTTGGACATAGGCTTGCGCGCTCATATAACTTTAGTTACAATTGAAACTAATATAGACTTACGGGAGTGTTACAATGGCTGACCTGTTCGAAAACCCTGCGGGCCTGGACGGTTTCGAGTTTATCGAGTTCTCTGCGCCAGAAAAAGGCGTGCTCGAGCCCGTATTCGAAACAATGGGATTTGCCAAAGTTGCTCGTCATCGGTCAAAGGATGTCGAGCTTTGGCGGCAGGGCGGCATCAATCTGATCACTAATTACGAGCCGAACTCACCTGCCTGGTATTTTTCGCGAGAACATGGGCCTTCGGCCTGCGGTATGGGCTTCCGCGTGAAAGATGCCGCCAAAGCATACACGCACTTGCTTCAACAAGGCGGTGAACCTGTTCAAGTCGAAACAGGTCCCATGGAACTCGTTATTCCTGGCATTCGCGGAATTGGAAACTCAATCATCTATCTGATTGATCGATATGCTGATGATGAGCCTTCGATATACGATATCGACTTCATCTATTTTGACGGTGTGGATCGCCGTCCGGATGGGTGCGGCTTCAAACTGATCGACCATCTCACGCACAATGTTTATGGCGGCCGCATGGCATATTGGGCTGATTTCTATGAGAAACTTTTCAATTTTCAGGAGATCCGATACTTCGACATTAAGGGCGAATATACGGGCCTGACATCAAAAGCCTTGACCGCCCCGGATGGAAAAATCCGCATCCCTTTGAACGAGGAAGGCAAGTCCGGCGGTGGCCAGATCGAAGAATTTCTCCGAGAATTCAATGGCGAAGGTATCCAGCATATTGCCTTGATCTGCGATGATCTCGTTGCCTGCTGGGACCGGCTAAAGGATCGCGGTGTACCGTTTATGACTGCGCCGCCGGACACATACTACAAGATGCTGGACGAGCGCCTACCGGATCACGGTGAGCCGGTAGATGAGCTTCGTGCGCGCGGCATCCTGCTAGACGGAACGACAGAGGGCGGCGAGCCACGCCTGCTCCTGCAAATCTTCGCAGAACCTCGTATCGGACCTGTTTTCTTTGAATTTATCCAGCGAAAAGGCGATTATAAGGACGGCTTTGGCGAGGGTAATTTCAAAGCCTTGTTTGAGAGCATAGAGCGCGATCAAATTGAACGCGGTGTGCTCGAGGTGACCGAATAGCGCCAACTAATCGCCTACTCGCTCATTAGGCCTTCAGTAATCAATCGGCTCTATCTGTAATGGCTGTTGGGAAAACGGTCATCTCGCGAAGTGTTGTTAACCGTTCGAAAATCTCAGCACGTTATAAAATTTGAAAACTGTGCACTCCATAACACGGTGCACGCATGAGTGTTTCGGAGCGATTTGTATGCCTGGCTGGCTTTCAAGAATAACGCGCAAAAGTTCGCAGAAGCTCGACGTATCTCGGCTCGCGCCAGAGCCCGAGGATGAACCGAAACAAATGTTTCGCGCAGATCGACAGAACGCTTTTCTGGAAGCCTATGTCGTCACCGAGTTCGGTTACAAACGCCAAGGCGTTGCACTAGATGTTTCAGAAACTGGTGCCCGGCTGCGATTCCATACGTCGGAAAGCATGCCCCCGCGCATACGTTTGAGGATTCCGAAAAAGAAGATCGACTGCCTCGCAGACGTCGTCTGGCACAAAGGCATCGACGTCGGCGTGCGCTTTTCTTAGATCTTTGAAGATCGAAATTTAGATCCGAAAAGAAGCGCCGGATCCCTTTGACAACAGCATCGTGCTTCCGCGGGAATTCCGTAAACCATGGGTCCCCTCTTTCATCTGCGGTTTGAGTGCACAGAACTCAGTAGACTTCGCCGGACTATTCGATGGTACCTCTGGCCGGACTCGAACCGGCACTCTCGTGAAAGAAACGGATTTTG
The DNA here is from genome assembly GCA_965263325.1 of Hyphomonadaceae bacterium. GTDB lineage: Bacteria > Pseudomonadota > Alphaproteobacteria > Caulobacterales > Hyphomonadaceae > CBDHGY01. The sequence goes on from CBDHGY010000002.1 coordinate 1,725,954, forward strand.
AATCCGTCGCGTCTACCAATTCCGCCACAGAGGCCTGAAATAATCAGAATGGGCTTAGTGGCCCGCCAATACCCTATCTGTCAATTGCTGATATGTTGGAGCTTTCTTTTAGCGGCGGAGACGACTATTGCGGGACGATGACTCATGCGCCGAAACCTCGAACTTTGCTTCAAACGCTGGAGAACATGGCAGAAACCGCAGACGAGAGCGGATACACCCTGCGCGAAATAATGGACCGGCTGGATGAGCGTGCATTCGGTGCGATGCTGTTTATCCTGGCATTGCCATGTGCGATACCGTTCCTTTATCTGGTCCCGCAAATTGTTGCTGTGCCTATGCTCGCTTTGGCAGCACAAATGGCGCTCGGGCGTCAGGAACCCTGGCTACCCGAGAAGTTGGCTTCTCGGCGAATTCAACGCGAGGGACTTATGAGCACTGCTCGCGGCGGACGAAAATGGCTAGGATGGATCGAACGCATTGCGCGTCCTCGCCTCACATTTTTAACAGGAAAACGCTCAGAACAGATCATTGGCCTGTTTTTTATCGCATTCTGTCTTTCCATCATGATCCCATTACCGCTGACGAACTCGACACCTGCCATCGGTATCGCCATCGCTGCATTCGGCCTTATCCAACGCGACGGTTTGCTCGTAATTTTGGGAATTGTGATCGGCGCGGTCTGGATCAGTCTCCTGATTATTGGCGGACGTGAGCTGATCATGTTTCTTCTCGGTCTCGTGGGAATTGGCAGCGGCGGGGAGGAAAACACGGAAACAGCGCTGCTCCTTCGACAATTTCTACCGGTTTAACAGAAATACGACAAAGCTGCGCACACTTCGCCGCATTGTCGCCGGTATCTCTGTTTCCCATGCTAGGGGAATGAATTCGCCTATTCCCCTTCAAGGCTGGCGGTGGCCAGCTTATGCGCTCTTTGCGTCGCTCGCCATGTTGGCAGCGGCACATGCGTTCGAGGAATTCGGTAACATGTTTCCCTGCGAACTTTGTCTGCGTCAGCGTGATGTGTATTGGGCAGCTGTCGCAATGATCGTTACGGGCCTCGCACTTTGGCGTTTGAAACCTGGCAGGCGCTTTCTCATCGCCTTAAACGTTTTGCTTGGGATGGTGTTCGTGACGGGCGCAATCGTTGCCGGATATCATGTGTTTGTCGAGTGGGGGTTGATCGAGACGGGTTGCTCAGGCGGCGGGCCTGTCGATGTCATGAATATGGATATGGGAAATCTGAGCAAACCGATGGCGGTCGGAAATTGCGGAGAAGTGCCGTGGTCGATGTTTGGTATTTCGATGGCCGGGTGGAACGCCTTGATCTCAGCCGGTCTCGCGGGCGTCAGTTTCTTCGCGGCGCGCGCGACGCAGATGCAAGCAAGGTTCGCGTAAAGCGCCCCGCACAAGCTTATTTTTCAAGTTCAGTATCCCAGTAGAGATAATCCAACCACGTTTCGTGTAAGTGATTTGGCGGGAATTTGCGTCCCATCTCCTGCAACTGAAAGTTCGTTGGCCGAATGGGTCTGCGCGCAGGATGCATGCCAGCATCTTTTGGCATGCGTCCGCCCTTACGCAAATTACAGGGACTGCATGCAGCAACGATGTTTTCCCAGCTTGTCCGCCCGCCCTTGGAACGCGGGATGACATGATCGAAGGTCAGGTCGCTTTCCTTGTCACCGCAATAAACACATTGGAACCCATCGCGAAGGAATACGTTAAAGCGCGTGAAGGCAGGCCAGCGATCCTGACGTACATAGTCGCGCAGCGCAATGACTGACGGCAAGCGCATCTTGAAACTTGGACTATGAATATCAAAGTCGTATTCGGCAATGACATCGACGCGGTCGAGAAAAACAGCCTTTACCACATCCTGCCAGCACCAAAGCGACAACGGGTAATAAGACAGAGGTCGAAAATCCGCATTGAGCACAAGTGCTGGGGCATCACGAAAAGTGGTGTTGAGCTGAGCTGTGCTCATCGAACGACCCTCCGACCGAAGGTCTTAAGCGTATGCCGATACGTCCAAGTGAGTGCTCTGGCTCCTTTGAGGCGCTGCTTATCTTATGCGCCTTGTGACTGATTCTCCTCATAATATGATGACGAGAATGCTGCATGTCTATGACAAATCGTAAATCTGCGTTTACTTTTCGCGCATGGCGTGAAAATGCGCCCACAGTAGATGTGCAGCAACCCCTCTATATGGCCGCCAGTTTTCGGCTTCAGCCGTGAAAGCGTTCGCCTGCAATCGCTCTTCATCTCCGCGGAGCAATTTGTATGCATTCATGAGCCCTATATCGCCCACAGGAAAGGCGTCGAGCACGCCTGTGTATAGGAGGAATATCTCAGCCGTCCACGGACCGATCCCTCTTACAGCAAGCAGTTCGCGCCGCGCATCTTCAATCGGCACGGTTAAGACGCGGTCAAGATCAAGCTTACCGGCAGCCAAAGCTCCTGCGATCGATTTCAGATGCGCCGTCTTCGGCCGCGACATGCCGCACGCGCAAATCGCTTCATCGCTTGTCGCCAATACCCTGTCTGCTGTTATCTCAGAAATTCCGCCAAAGTGTGCGAGCAAACGCTCCCAAATTGCGCCAGCTGCCTGCAACGATATTTGTTGGAACGCAACTGTCCGAGCAAGTGTCGAATACACAGCAGCTGCATCACGCCAACTCGGCAGCCCATGCAGCGCATAAGCCTTGGCCAGCGCTGGATCGCGCTCTGTAAGTGTCTCGCAAGCGAGGATCAGTGTGTCGCGCGGCGGGGCTGGCATAGCGTCAATTTAGCGGCACACCGAATAGCATAATTTCATCCCCCAGAGATAGAGCATTGGGCATCGGGAAACTCGCCTCATCACCCGCTTCAAGCTCGTTCAGCAATCCAGAAACCATGCCAGCAAACATGGGAGGCGCATCACTCAAACCCGCGCGCGCTTCAGCAAGCCAAGGACCAGGAACGTTGATGCGATCCCAGGACAGATTGATGTCGAACACTTCAGTTAAATTAGATGAAGGTGTCACTGCGACGATGAACTCATCGGTATCAAAATTTTCGCCATCAATTATCGCGGACAACTCATCCAGTATTAAATTCGCATTTGTAAGCCCTTCATCATCCCAACCAATCACCAAGCGCGATGCGGAATTCATGTTCAATTCGTGAGTGTCACCATTTGGGTCTTTGATGATCATTTTACCTGGGGCGTAGCCTTCTACTTCACCCCACCAATTCGCGAGCATCGGATAGAAGTTCCATGGGCGAGAATGCAGACGAACCTGCTCAGCCTCTAATCGTACATTGGTTGGTGCAGAGACAATTATTGCCTCTTCAAAAACGAGCTCGAAGTTAAAAGGGAAGCCCTCGACATGGCGCTCTTTGAATTGAATATCGATCCCGGCCCTTTTTTGTTCAGCTACCCAGTCATCTGCAAAACTTTCGATCATGGGTTTAGTCAAAAACCAGAGGATTGTGTAGCCAATCGCCAACAGGACAATTATCGTCCCGAATAACCAACGTCCCCATCGACGTTTTCGCTTCGCATAATCTGCCATCGCCGACATCTCCTATAGGTCCGCGCGGGTGCGTCCCTGCACGTTTAGTCCTTCATCGAGCAAGCGATCACTTGCTGTTTCCATCTCATCTTTAAGACGCGACATCAGCGCCTTTCGGTCAAGCCCCGGTTCGATCGCTGGCAACGCCTCGTAGACGATCAAACCCGGCCGGACCCTGAAACCTCGATGCCAACACAAACCTGAATTCGTAGCAACCGGAACAAGCGGAACATCCAGCTTTTTATACAGTCCAAAAACGCCTGGTTTGTAATCGGGCTCTGCACCGGGCGCTCGCCGCGTACCTTCCGGGAAAATCATGATCTGGCGACCTTCTTCAGCACGCTGTTTGGCGATCGCCTGCATTTTTCGTACGGTGCTTGCCAGTCCGCCTCGGTCGATCGGTATGTTCTTCGCAAAAAGCGCGTACCACCCAAACACTGGATAACCGAGCAGCTCTCGTTTCATGATCGATGCCGGTTGAGGTGCAATGATGTAGGACATCACAACATCCATGGTCGATTGATGCTTACCCGCACAGATGACTGCGCCGTTCGGTAAGTGCTCAGTGCCTCGGACCTCTATCCTTGCGCCTGCCAACCAGCGAATCCCAAACCGAACGATTTTCGCCCACTGACGGATCGCTGCGATCACAGCCTTTTGTCCAAACAAAATGGTCGGCAGGAACAATATCCCGAGGATTATTCCCCAGCCATAAATCCATGCTGAGAATAGGTATGAACGCAATGCGAGTATCATCGGGCCACGCCTTAGCGGGGATCATTGCAATGCGAAAGGGGGAATTAATTCGCTTCTGCGAGTGTCCGCATGACTGTTTGGCGCGCCGCAAACCGGGCCGCGACACCAGCAATTATGGGTGTTAACAGCAGGATCAGGAAGTCCATTAGGTCTAGACTTAGTTGTGGTAACAGGCCCACACGCTGGGAACTTCCCAACACGAAAATCATGAACGCTGTTGCCCCAAGTGCAGCAAGTGCGCCGATAGCCCCTGACCGCAATCCAAGCAACCAGAAGCGGCGCTCAAACAGATTTGCAACGAATCGATCCGTCGCGCCAGACAAGTGCAAGACATTTACGGTGCTCTTTTGGGCAAGCAACGCAGCGTGCGTCGCGAATGCGATGACCGCCAGGCCCGTCAGCGAAAGTAAGGCAACAGCGACAAAAGCCGATAGCCTCAATACGCCGAGCGCCCGCCTCGCATCGCCGACCCAATCGGCTGCAACACCGATTTCTGTAGTAAAACCAGCAGAGGTAAGGTTCGTTTTCAGTTCCTTCGCAACGATTGCAGCCTCTGCGCCGCCATTCGCGGCAATCGCCACAGGTAGCATATCATTGATCGCGCTTGGCACCTCCGCCACATTCATGGCCTCTTTGACCATCGCCTTGAGTTCCTCTTCAGGAACAATCTCAGCGCTGGCGACCCCTGGAGTATCTAAGACTATGTCGAGTGCATCAGCTGCATCCCGCGGATCTGCGTCCACGAGTTGAATTGTGATCTCACCTTCAACCTCGCTCGTCCAGTTGGTTGCTGCGCCATAGGTTGCTTTCGCCGTCAGTGCGGCGAGAACGGCGAGAAAGCAAAGCGCAGCAACTACGAAAAACAGCGCCGACTCTCGTGAGCTATCAGAAGGCAGAAGCTCAGTTTCCCGGCTCATGAGGCAATCCCATATTCAACGTCGCGGACAACGAGACCGTCCTGTACCCGCAGAACGGGCATGTCGAATTCTCGAACAATACTGAGATCATGCGTTGCAATAATAACCGTGGTGCCAAGGCGTTTGTTAAGTTCAGCAAACAGCCTGAGAATCCGCCGGCTCATTTCCGGGTCAACGTTTCCAGTAGGCTCATCAGCAATTATGAGATCAGGTTTGTTCACAAGCGCTCTTGCAATCGCAACGCGTTGCTGCTCGCCGCCGGAGAGCGTCTCTGGGCGGGCATGCATCCGCTCTCCAAGACCAACCCAGCTAAGCAGGTCCTCAACGTCGTTACGGTAAGACTTTTCTTTGAGGCCCTGAACACGGCGCGGCAATGCAGCATTCTCATATGCCGTCAGATGATCTAGCAGGCGGAAATCTTGAAAAACCATGCCTACGCGGCGGCGTAAGCTGGCAAGTTCAGACCGGCTGATATCGCTCGTTCGGCGGCCGAATAACATGACATCTCCATCGCTCGGAGCGAGGGCCAAATAAATAAGACGCAGCAAACTCGTCTTGCCCGCGCCAGAAGCACCAGTAAGAAAAGTGAAGCTACCTTTGTCGAAACGGAGGGTCACATCGGACAACACATCCTCTGTGCGGTCATAGCGCAATGATACCCTGTTCAGCTGAACAGCTGCATCACTGAATGGATCGCGCCGGAAGCTTGCCTTAGACATTGCTCATCCGCTTAAATTGCCTGATAGACGATTGTTACGAACGCTGCGATTAACAAACCATGATCCTGACCTGTCCTAAATGCGATACGCAATATTTTGCGGACGACTCTACGATTGGAGATAGCGGGCGCACCGTGAAGTGTGCCGCCTGCGGGCATTCATGGTTTGTTCCCGGGCGAATGAGCCAAAACGCCGATTCCTCGGGCGACAACGAAGAGCACGAAGCCAAAGCAGCTATGGGCGCTCACGAGGCCTATCGGCGAAGCGTACGTGAAAAACGCCGAAAAAAGAGCCGTTTCGCAGCGGCTATGAGCTGGGGAATCAGCGCCGCATTATTTTTTGCGATCGGCGCGGCTACAATCCTCATGCGCAATGATATTGTTAAATTTTGGCCACAATCGGCATCGGCCTACACAATGATCGGTTTTGACGTAAACCAATTTGGATTGGATTTTGTCACAACCGATTTCAAACGAACATTTGATGACACAACCCCAATTCTGCAGGGCTCTGGGATCGTAAAAAATGTTTCGAATTTTTCGCAACAAGTTCCGGATGTCCGCGTTGGCCTCAGGGATGAAAGCGGCAGAGAAGTCGCACACATATTGGCTAAAATTGAACCGGCTCGAATAGACCCTGGGGCTGAAGGGCAATTTATCGCTGTTCTTGAGAACCCGCCGATTGAGACTTTCGATCTTGAACTCTCCTTCATCCAAATTGGAGGTCATCGTTCAGTTGCAGAAAAAGTCGGACGCATCGAAGCTGCGCCGGAGCCGGGTGGATGAGCGATTCACCCGAAATTGAAGTATTGCTCTGCGAGGAAGATTTGATGTCGCGCATCGATGCGCTGGCAGATCGTCTTGCTCCAAAACTTCAAGGAGACTGGACGGCTGTCAGCATCTTGATTGGTGCAACACCTTTCACCAGTGATCTTATGAAAGCGCTTGCGCGGCGTGGGGTTCATCCAATGTTGGATGTGATCTGGCTCGAAAGCTATCGCGACGCGCGTGAAAGTACGGGTCGTGTGGTTGTCCGCGCCGACATTTCGCGGCCTGTGACGGGACGCGGCGTGCTTCTCATCGATGATGTGTTCGATACTGGACGTACGCTAAACTTCGCTCGCAATCATATGCTGGCGAAAGGCGCACGGCAGGTCATAACGTGCGCCCTAGCAATTAAACCTTGGGCCCCGAGCGGGTCAGATAAGGTGGATTATTACGCGTATCAGGCACCGGGGCGGTTTCTGGTGGGGTATGGCATGGACGATGCCGGGCTCTATCGCGGCCTGCCTTACATCGGCGCGATAGACTAGTCCTGGTTCTGCGGTCCACCTCGTAGCTCGAACCTGAATGTTGAATGGCGGTCAGTTTCGAACAATTCTTCGAGTGCCCGGTCGCGTTCTTTATCTGTCAAATTAGGAATGCCAGCCAGAAACTCTTTCACCACGTCAGGGGTATCGCCGGTGAGGCTACCATTTAGGCAAAGAGCTTTAATGGCGCGATCGTCACCGTCTATGTCGCGCTCAAGCACAATCGGCTGACCTTCGGAGAAAGCTTCGTCTGCGCAGGCTCGCGCGAGAGCGTTGATCGCATCAGCCGACGGTACAAACGCACTCTCCATTCTTTCGGCGTATGCTTCCGCGTGTTCTTCCATGCGTTCGGCATGGGCTTCCATCTTCTGCTCAAAAAGCTCTGCACGGGCTTCGGCGCGTTCCGCATAAGCCTCAGCTCTGGCCTCAACGCGCGCTGCGTAAGCTTCTGCCCGGGCTTCTACCCTGTCAGCCCAAGCCTCGATGTTTTCAATATTCTCAGGCAGTTGAAGATTGGCGCGTTCGATCACGATATGCGTGGATCCATCCTCAAGCGTCGATATTTCGATACCTGGGATAAGGTCTGGCAGTAGCTCATTCAGCTCTGACATGTCGATGATTTCAGCAAGTTCTTCGCCATCGATCTCAATATTCGCCGCGAATGCCATATCACCCAAATGACCCGCCAACTGTTCGACGTCAAAGTCAAAATCGAAGTCGAAATCAAAGTCTGTGTCCCCGTCAAATTCAAACTGGAACCGATGGGCCTGAAATGGCTCGTCTAGCAGGACAAATCGGCGATCAGAATATGTCTTGCCGTCAAGCGTAAGCTCGCCATTCTTGATCTCGATATTTGTGTCTGGACCTTGCGCAGATGCCGTCGCAAACATCGCAAAAGCACCAAGGATGCCCACCATGCTGCCTCCTAGAAGACGTTTGCTAAGGCTCGGTGCCGGAGCTTGCATAAGGATAAGCCGGTCTTTCACTGCGTGATTTAGAGGAAGCCCAGCAGCCATCATGCGCGTGCGGTTCGAATGAGATAGTTTGACAGCCTTTACCAGCGCACCACCGTAAGCGCGCGGTGTCATCGCCGTACAGCGCAGCACATCAGCGTCGCATGCAGCCTCCTGGTCTGAGCGGAAGGCGCGTAACGCCAGGTGCGCAAAGGGATTGAACCATTGTAGGGCCATAGCTGCGTTGGCAAACTGTAATGCCCAGAGGTCACGGCGCTTAACATGCGTAAGCTCGTGTGCGATTGCTGCGCGTTGCTCTGAAAGGGAATAATCCTCCTCAAACCATGCTGGAAGCAGAACCGTCGGACGCGTGAGACCGGTCACCATGGGTCCGTCGGGGATAAAGCTTGAGCAGATGCGCACGGGTCTTTTTAGCCCAATCTCAGCAGCTGTCTCGGCGGCCATCTCCTGCAGGCATGTGCTTGCGTCTTCTGCTTCTTCGTCAACAACGCTCATAAAATTCTTATGGCGATAAACAGAGAGTGCGAACGCAGCGCATGCACCTACGAGCCAGACGATGGCCAAGATCAGCGGCCAATTCAACGGCGAGGCCGTTGAAATTTCTGCGATAGGAGTTGCAACCCTTTCTAGGGTCGCTACTCCCGGTTCGGGGGCTTGTACAACAAATGACACCATCGCTTCCGGCTCGGGCGGCGGCGGCGGCAGGACCACCTCGCCACTGCCACCAGCAAGATCAGGTCGGAAGACCCATCCCGAGGGGAGAGGCGGCAGGACGAGGCGGATGAGGGGTAACATCCAAAGGGCGTAAGCAGCTCCTGCGCCGAATCTCTTTGCGACAGGCCTGCGAAGTATCAGAACGAGCAGAACCAGAACGGATACGCCGATCGTTGTTTCGAGCGCAAAATTTAGCGGTGTGGGCCAATCATTCGGTATCATTCTTCAATGTCCCCAAAAGTAATTCGAGCTCAGCGATGTCTTCATCGGTGAGCCCTTCAGATTCTGCCAGATGTGCGACGAGTGGTGCGGCGCGGCCGGAAAATACGCGATCAACAAATTGCCTTGCAGCGCGGGCTTTGTAGTCGCGCTGTGCCACGAGCGGTGAATAGAGATAACGACGTCCATCCTGCGCCGTCTCGAGCGCACCCTTTTCGACTAGACGAGCAAGTAAAGTCTTCACCGTTCGGATATTCCAATCCTTATGATCTTCGAGTGCCTCAAAGACATCAGCGGCACCAAGACCAGGCTGACGCCAAAGCACATTCATCACTTCAAGTTCTGCACCGGAAATTTTCATTGGCCGAGGGCCTTTCCACTATGACTACGATTGTGGTCTTTATACATGACTACAAGTGTGGTCAATAGGGAAAATGTGACTCTTTCGTAAGCTATGAGGACCTCGCGCCTAAGGGGAAGCACGCGCAGAACATTTGCCGCTTGCTCCTAAAGCCGATATCGGAACGGCAGATAAGGGGAAGGCCCATGATAGAAAATTTATTCTCACTCAAAGACCGCATTGCGCTCGTAACTGGCGGTTCTCGCGGCATCGGCAAGATGATCGCCCAAGGCTATTTGGAAGCTGGCGCAAAAGTCTACATTTCATCACGCAAAGCCGAGGCATGTGATGAGACTGCAAAGGAGCTATCAGCATACGGCACTTGTATCCCGCTCCCTCATGACCTCTCGACCGTCGAAGGCTGCCATGCCCTGACCAAAGATTTTATGGCGCATGAAGAAAAACTCGACATTCTGGTCAACAATGCCGGTGCCGCCTGGGCAGCACCTCTGGAAGAATTTCCGGAAAGTGGCTGGGATAAGGTGATGGATTTAAATGTAAAATCGCCGTTCTTTCTAACGCAAGCGCTTCACATGCGTTTGAAACAAGCCGCTTCGTCAGACCAACCTTCAAAGGTAATCAATATCTGTTCCATCGATGGTATCCGGCTCAATCCGCTTGAGACTTATTCCTACCACGCTTCGAAATCATCATTGCTGTTTCTAACAAAACGCCTCGCCGCGAGGTTGATTAAAGACAATATCGTTGTCTCGGCCATTGCTCCTGGCCCATTTGCATCTGAGATGAACCGTGCGGCACGCGACCAGGAAGAATTCATTGCAAGTGTGACCCCGGCAAGACGAATTGGTCGACCTGAAGATATGGCAGGAGCGGCAATCTATCTGGCGTCAAAAGCTGGCGATTATGTCATCGGAGATTCGATTGCTGTCGACGGTGGTCATGCATATGCAAACATTCCAGATCTTTAGGGTCCTGAACTGCGACAATTCGATTGCCGCTCAGTCCTAAAACTGTTGCATCAGCGGTGTAGCCTGAGAGGATAAGATCGAGGATTTTGTTGCAATGGACCAATCTGAAAATACCCCGTCGAATCCACGCTTGGCACATGGCACTGAGACAATTGGTGACGTGATAGCAAAACGTCTGTCGCGGAGAGGCTTTCTCGGCGGGCTGGCTGCGACGAGCGGACTGTTGGCAAGCGGATGCACAACTTCGGAATCAATTACGAAATCAATCAGCGGCGACACATCTGCTTTCGCTTTCCAGGAAATCACACGCGGCCTCGACGAAACACATCATGTGCCAGATGGCTACACGACAGACTTGCTCCTTCGTTGGGGCGATCCTTTGTTCGATGACAGTCCAGCCTTCGATCCCATGAACCAGAGCGAAGCGGCGCAGCTCAAGCAATTCGGTTACAATAATGACTATATTGGGTTTGTGCCACTACCTGCGGCCGACGATAGCACGCAGCGCGGCCTACTTTGCGTCAATCATGAATATGTTTCAACTGCTCTCATGTTGCCGGGCGTTGCCGCAGACTATCCAAATTCCATGACGCCGCAGAACTGCCTTATTGAAATGGCGGCACATGGCGGCAGTGTGGTGGAAATCGTGCAGACTAATGAAGGTTGGAGGCCGGTTGTCGGCAGCAAGTACAACCGCCGTATTACGGCACATCGTACACCCATGTTGGTCACAGGCCCGGCTGCTGGCTCCCCGCGCCTGAAAACCAAGAATGATCCTTCAGGGCGGTATGTTGCCGGAACAATGAATAATTGCGCCGGTGGAATCACGCCGTGGGGCACCTGGTTGATGGCCGAAGAGAACTTTAACGGCAACTTCCTTGGTGAGCTGCCGGACACTCATCCGGAGGCAGAGAACCATAAGCGGTACGGCGTGCCGAAAGGATGGTATCACTGGGGCACCCATTTTGATAGGTTTGATGTTTCCAAAGAACCAAATGAACCAAATCGATTTGGCTGGATCGTTGAAGTTGACCCAATGGATCCAACATCTACGCCAAAGAAGCGGACAGCGCTTGGACGGTTCAAACACGAAGGTGCCGAATCTGTCGTGGCACCGAATGGCCAAGTGGTCATTTACATGGGCGACGACCAGCGCTTCGATTACGTCTACAAATTTGTGACCGCGGACAAATTTAATCCTGCGAATGCGATAGCAAATCGTGACTTATTGGACCGTGGAACCCTTTACGCTGCACGATTTGATGAAGATGGAACGGTGCACTGGCTTGCGCTGACGCATGGTGAAGGACCGCTTTCTTCAGAAAACGGTTTCGCATCTCAAGCGGACGTGATGATCGAAGCGCGGCGTGCAGCTGATTTGCTCGGTGCCACACCCATGGATCGCCCCGAAGACGTTGAACCTGATCCAGCGACGGGCAAAGTCTGGGTTATGCTTACAAACAACAATAGACGTGAAGAAGGCCAGATCGACGCGGCGAATCCGCGTGCGGACAATAAATTTGGTCATGTCATAGAAATCGTCGAGCCGGAAGGCGACTTCACTTCAACCCAATCACGATGGGAAATTTTAGTAAGATGCGGCGATCCGAAAATTGCAGAGATTGGAGCGACCTGGAACCCGCTCACCAGCGATGAGGGGTGGTATGGCAGCCCTGACAATTGCGCCGTGGATCCCTCCGGACGTCTATGGATCTCCACTGACGGAAATGAGAACACAGGCGCAGCTGATGGGCTATGGGCCATGGAAACCACAGGTGAAAGACGCGGCACGAGTAAGGCCTTTTTCCGGGCGCCCATCGGCGCAGAGGTGTGCGGCCCCCGTTTCACCGATGATAGCGACACATTGTTTATCGCAGTGCAGCATCCAGGCGATGTCGATGGTGCGACATTTGAAGCGCCCGCGACCCGCTGGCCTGATTTTCAGGACAATGTTCCACCTCGGCCGAGCGTGTTAGCCATACGCAAGATAAATGGTGGCCCCATAGGTACGTAGACGGCACCCTGCGGACCGTATCCATTTGATTGAAAACAGATTTTGGCGAGGCCTGCGGTGTCAATCCAGGCGAAGATCCAGATGTTCGCTCTCCATGTAATGGAAATTTCATTTGCGAGCGAGTGAAAGGCACAATATTCATTACAGAGCCGAAACAAGGGAGGCCTATTTCATGAAGAAGTTTATCGCACTAACAGCTGCAACTGCAGCGCTCGCAATGCCGGCTATCGCAGGCACAATGACCATTAGCTTTGCAAACGATAACGGCGAAACCGTTGTTATGACATTCGACGATGCAACAATGACGGCAACTGTTGAAGGCGCCGAAGGGTCATTCGCTTATACATGGGATGCTGAAGCAAATAAGCTTTGCGGTGACGCCACCGGCGAAGGTGAAGTTTGCGCAACATTCGCTGAGAAGGCTGAACCTGCTGTTGGCGTGTCGTCTGCCTACTCCACATCTGATGGCGGTAGCGGAACTGCAACGATTACTGCAATGGCAGAGTAATATCTGCAAAATTTGATTTCCAAAATCTGAGCAACGCAATATGCCTAACGGTATGTTGCGTTGTTTTTTGTTTGGTATCGCTGCGAGCCTTTTCGCGACCTCTGCTGTGGCTGATGAAGCCGATGTAATCGGTGTGAAAGTAGAGGCGCTCGGGGACCGAGAGTTTCGATTTCATGTTACGGTGGACCATCTCGACGATGGCTGGGATCACTACGCTGATGCATGGCAAGTTCTGGGGCCGGATGGCGGTGTCCTCGGCACACGCGAGTTGTCACATCCGCATGTTGAGGAAATGCCATTCACGCGCAGCACAGTAATTTCTATACCCGCAGGAATAACCGAAGTGACCGTGCGCGCCCGCGATCTGGTTCATGGGTTTGGCGGGAAAGAAATGACCGTCAAGCTGCCGCAAAATTAGCTCTTGGCGAACGCTGGGTCATTAAGCTCATAAGCAGAAGATGATTACAGGACTACACCATTGCGTGCTTGTTGTGCCGGACTTTGATCTCGCGATTTCGCTCTATTCGACCCTCCTTGGAAGGCAGCCAGACTGGACAAACGAATCTCTCGAAGAGGGCACAGCCACCGCGCTTTTTGTTGTTGATCATACAGCGATTGAGATTCTGGCACCTGTAGGAAACAGCACCGGCGCTCAAAAGCTAAGAGACCTAGTAGAGACAGATGGGCCCGGTCTAAAAAGCATTGCATTTGCCGTTGAGAATATGGATCGCTGGCACACTTTGCTCTCAAGGCGCGGACTAGAGCCAAGCGATATAAGTGAGCGATCGGAGAACGAGCGCTCTTGGAGATCATGCCGAATACCCGATGAAAACACAGCGGGGATTAAGACCTTCTTTGTAGAGGAAGACCATCGCATCCCATCAAAATCGGTAGCGGAAGATTGTGTTCACACAATGGATCACTTCGTTATTGCAACTCCAAATATCGAGCGAACACTTAGTCATTATGGGGCTCGGCTGGGTCTGGATCTTCGACTTGATCGTACGCACCCTGAGTGGGGAGTTCATTTTTTATTCTTCAAAACGGGCGGCCTCATCTTTGAAATCGTAAACCGGCTAAATGAAGACAGGGACCCCTCAAAGGACGACAGCATCTTTGGCCTCACTTGGACGGTAAAAAATCTGGAAGCGGCTCATACCAGATTGGGAAAAGCGGGCCTGAACATCTCTGAAATCCGCAAAGGCCGGAAACCCGGAAGCCAAGTGTTTACCGTTGGTGATGGCACCTTTAACGTCCCAACCCTGTTCATATCGCATGCGCCGCGCTAATCGGTACAAGCCGCGATGCCTCGCCCCATATTTTCGCTCATTTCAACGAGAAATTCTGCATCCTGTAGCGGTGAGTCAAATTCGGCAAATGCAGCAGTAATCTGATAGCTGAGGTCGGCATCAAGTAGCGTTTGCGCCGCGACGGCACACACCTCAATATCGCTGAGACCGTCCAGAACGTAATTATCGTAAACACACGCGCAAATAGTTTCCGTAGTGCTCTCTGCCTCATTCAAACATGTGTCGAGCAAAAGCTGGCGCTGCCAAGCTGCATCGCAAAAGTCGCCGCCTTGCGCTTGCGCAGTTTGGACATCTTCCTTACCTGCGGAAGTAGAGTTCTCATTCGAAGAACCACCGCATGCGGCCAGTACCGTCAATCCTGCCAAAATGACAGTCGCTGCTTTTAACATAATTTAGTTCCCGATCGATTCCCAGATTCAGAAATAAATCGCTTCGCCTCTGTTCACAAGCCAATCAGATGTTTATGCCGTTCCTATGAAAGCTTTTACCACCCTTTCCGGCACTGCCGCGCCCTTGCTTGAGAAGGGCAAACCGATGGCCAATGTCGACACCGATATGATCATCCCGAAACAGTTTTTGAAGACGACGACGCGGACCGGTCTCGCCACCGGCCTCTTTCATGAGCTGAAAACGAAAGAGGATGGCTCACCTAATCCGGACTTTGTGCTGAACAGGCCAGCGTATCAGAATGCAGCTATACTGTTGGCTGGAGAAAATTTCGGGTGCGGCTCTTCGCGAGAACATGCGCCATGGGCGCTGCTGGATCAGGGCATTACCTGCGTCATCGCGCCGAGCTTTGCCGACATTTTTCATAATAATTGCTTCAAGAACGGCATTCTTCCCATCGCGCTTCCTATCGATGTGATTGAAGATATGAGCGCACAGGCTGGCGGCGAAAATCACAAATTCACCGTGGATTTGGAAAAGCAAATCGTGACAACGCCAGATGGCAGAGAACACACATTTGAGATAGACGGTGGCCGGAAAGCTAATCTGTTGCAAGGTCTCGACGAGATTGGTCAATCGCTAATGGCTGCTGCGGCGATTGACGCTCATGAAAAAAAGCGACGTCTCACAACCCCCTGGCTGGAGCCTCAAACATGAAACGACTTGCCTTGCTCAGCGCCGCATTATTGTTCACAGCGTGCCACACCGATCCCTTTAGCATGAAGCCTGAAGTGAACATCGATCCAAAAAAGGTCGAGGCAAAAACAGCTAATGTCGTAATCACCGAAAGCCCGGAGCCCGGCTCCACCACGCAATTGTCCGTCGATGATACGTTTAAGATTGAACTCGATGCGAACCCAACGACGGGAATCTGGTGGCAAGATCCAAAATTCGACGAAACCGTTCTAAAGCTTGTGAGCAATGACTACATCGCCGACCCCGCGCCGGAGGGAATTGTGGGCTCAGGTGGAACAACCGTTCTGGTCTTTGAGGCTATTGCGCCAGGACAGACCGAGATTTCATCCGACTATAGCCGCGGCGGCGGTGAAGTTTATGAACGGCTCGACATTACCGTTGAGGTCTCTGAATGATTATCGTCGAGGGCTTCGTCCGCATGGAAAACGCCGGCGATTTTGAGAAAGTAAGGGCGGCCGCAGAAAAACAAATCGTCGCCAGCAATGCCGAAGACGGATGCATCATATATTGTTACGCTATAGACGTTCTGGACCCAACAATCATGCGCGTTTTTGAAAAATGGCAGAGTTGGGAAGCCCTCGAAGCTCATTTTAAAGAGCCCCATATGAATGACTGGCGCACCGCTCTCGCGGATGTGAAGTTCCTTGAACGGTCAATCCGCGCGCACGAAGTTTCTCAGTCAAAAGAAGTTTAATTTCATATGACACAAACCATTTTGATGCTGCCCGGTGACGGGATCGGCCCTGAAGTTCTGGGTGAGGCTGAACGCGTTGCGAAAGCAATATGCCCGGATTTACAATTCGAACACGGTCTTGTTGGCGGCGCGAGTTATGATGCGCATGGCGTTCCTCTCAACGAAGAAACACTTGCGCAGGCGAAGGCATCTGATGCCGTTTTGCTTGGCGCAGTTGGTGGCCCGAAGTGGAATGATGTTGGCAGGGATGTTCGCCCTGAGGCAGGTCTTCTAAATCTGCGTACAGGGCTCGATGTGTTCGCGAATCTTCGCCCAGCATTCTGTTTTCCTGGGCTGGTTGATGCATCCTCGCTCAAGCGTGACGTTATTGAAGGCCTCGATATTATGATCGTCCGTGAGCTGACAAGCGGAGTCTATTTCGGAAAGCCGCGCGGTATCGAAGAGGGCGTGAAAGGATATGACACCTCGGTTTACACACGCGAGGAAATTGAGCGGGTGACCAAAGTCGCGTTTGAAATTGCACGCGGGCGGGACGGCCGCGTCTGCTCAGTTGAAAAAGCAAATGTCATGGACACGGGCCTCTTCTGGCGCAGCGAGGTGACTCGTCTTCACGCAGAGATCGGCGAAGGTGTCGAGCTCTCCCATATGTACGCAGATGCCTGCGCGATGGAATTGGTGCGCGCGCCAAAACAGTTTGATGTGATCCTCTCCGGAAATCTGTTTGGCGACATCCTCTCTGATGCGGCCGCGATGCTGACCGGATCAATCGGCATGCTGCCATCCGCGTCTCTCGGGGTCGAAGGTGCGCCGGGGCTTTACGAGCCGGTGCACGGCTCCGCGCCAGATATTGCGGGCCAAGGCATTGCGAATCCGTGCGCGGCAATCCTCTCTTTAGAGATGGCGCTGCGCTGGTCACTTGGCCGCGCGGAAGAGGCTGACAAGCTCTTCGCCGCCGTCAGCAGAGCACTGGAAGATGGCGCACGCACGAAAGACCTTGGCGGCGAGCTGTCTACGTCTCAGATGGGTGATACTGTAATTAGATTCATAGACTAGGTTGTTGTCGAACAACCCAATCCTCAAAGCGAAAGTACACCAGTAAATGAGCAAGCAACAGCGCAGTCGCCCCCCACTCCGTCATTGCGGCCTCTTCTCCTATGACTAAGCCCGGAAGGCTCAAAGTACCCAAACTCAAGAAGAAGGAATGAACAACCACCGATGTTTTTGTTACATGTGATTTCATGACTTTAGAGACTGATCGCGAGAGAATTATTGCGAGAACTATACTCATGACAATCAAAAAAAACCACAGCAGTGATTGATACGAGTTTTACCAGGAATTGTTCCATTTTAACCTCCAGCCAATCGAATTTACTCATAAATGAGTTCAATTGTAAATTTAGAACTGAAAATATACAAACGGCGCAGCTTCCAGCGGATAGAGTGCAAGTACCATGGCTGTCAGCGCGCCGAGACCGCCCCAATAAACCATCGGACGGCGCATGATGGCCGAGCGGCCGACCCTCTTCCAATCGGTTGTGCCGAGCACAGCATCAAGTATAAGCACGATCGGCACCAACCAAACCACCCATGGCAGTTGCTCTGACCCACCCGCGCGGAAGCCTGTGAACGCGCTCCAAATTGTCGTCATGTCTGAGAAACTCTCTGCGCGGAATGCGACCCATGTCATCAACACAAAGAACTGCGTCGCAATAATGGAGAGGCCCACACCCAGCCACTTGCCTGTGTTTCCGAACACATAACGGTGCACGGCAAGGCCGGCTCCATGCAGGAAACCCCACATCACAAACGTCCATGCTGCGCCATGCCAGAGCCCGCCAAGCAACATCGTGATCATGAGATTACGATAGGTCAGCCATTTGCCGACCCGGTTTCCACCGAGAGGAATGTAAAGATAGTCACGCAGCCAGCTCGACAGAGAGATGTGCCAGCGCCGCCAGAAATCCTGAATAGACGCGGCGATATATGGATAGTTGAAGTTCATCGGAATGAAGAAGCCGAACCAGCGCGCCACGCCAATCGCCATTAAAGAGTAACCTGCAAAGTCAAAGTAGATCTGCGCGGCAAAGGCAATGGTCGCGCCAATGAGCGCGGCATTGGACCAAACTGACAAATCCGTGTCGCCAGCTGTCAGCGCGTCGCCATATACCGGGTCGACCAATGGTGCGAGATTATCTGCGAAGCCTGCCTTATAGACGAAACCCAGAATAAACGCCTTTGCACCGGCAGCCATAAGCCCGCCAGAAAATTTCTTTGCCCGCTCCATTTGGGGGAAAAAACTTGCAGCGCGCACAATCGGGCCGGCCACAAGTTGCGGAAAGAATGCTACATACAGCGCGACCCTGCGGAGACGCTTTTCTGCGACCATGTCACCGCGCGCCGTATCAACGATATAGGAAATCGCCTGAAACACATAAAAGCTGATGCCGACTGGGAGGAGAATGTTTACCGTTGGCCAATCAGGTGTGAAGCCCATGGCCCGTATCATTTCTTCGCCGCTTGATCGGAAGAAATCGAAGTATTTAAACACCGCAAGGACGGAAAGGTTACCCCCAATCCCAAGCGCGAGCCAGCGGGTGCGCGCTCCGTCGCCGGTTTCGAGTACTGCAGCTTTATTTGCCGTCAGCCAGCTCAGCACAATCACAAAGCCGATTAGCGCGAGTAACCAAACATTCCACCAACCGTAAAATACAGCACTCGCCACGAGTAATATGCCAAGCCGCACCTCGTTTGATTTAATAAGCCAATAGACAGAAAATGTGACGGCGAGGAATGCAAAGAAGACAAGTTCAGTGAAGATCATTTTACCTTGCTGCCTCCGCACCTAGTGACCCACGAAGCGCAAGCGTACCATCAAGGATACCAGAGCTGATAAGCTCACCAGCCAGCCAGTTTATGTAGATCGCCGCGCCATCATCCAGAAGATGTCCGGGATCAGCCCAAAGCTCTGGTGGTAGGTTTGCAAGCAAATCAGGATCATCGCCGACGATACAGGTATGGCCGGCAAGCTCACCAAGGCAGAGCCCGCTGGCATAAGCGCGTACCGATGCTTCGGTCACCGGAGGGAAATAATACGCGACCGAGCGAACCTTATCCTGGCCCAGAAGCCGCACACGCTGCTGCTCACGCTTTGTCTGAATCCAGCGCCAACCATATTGCGGTGTGACTTCAGGTACCATTGCAAGACCCGCCACCACTTCGTCTGTAAACATATCCTCGCGCGGTTCGGTAAGACCACTATAGGCAGGTTCGGGTTTTGCGTTGGCAGTCAGGTCCCCTTGCGAGATCAGTCCAACATTTAGGAAGTTCACACCAGCATGAGTCGTGACGAGCACCGATTTGCGCAGGCAATCAGCAATGCCGCTACAGCCACCATCGACGAGCCCTTGCATTGTCTTTAACGCAACAGGAAATGTGAACTGTTCGATACCGCGCGCGGAGAACTTTCGAATTGTTGAAAAAGAATGTAGGTCGCTTGTCGAAAGGTTCTGCCACTTCAACGAAAACGATTTCGGGTGGGCGCGGACTGCGAGCCATGAAGTCTTTCAAATGGGCGTCGCGCTCTAGCAGCGAGGCCGCTTCAATGCTGAGACTAATTGCACGGTAATTATATCCTCGCTCGCGCAGTGCCAGTGTTAAGCGTTCATCATCGAGAGCATTGCGAGAAAAGCTCGCTCCGGTGAACACAATGAGCGGGGCTTCATCCTGCTTGGCAATTTCGATTGCGCGGTTAACGAATCCATCAAACTCGGTTGTGCGCCCAAGCCCAACGGAGCCTGCAATCATCTTGATGATAAAGGCGGTTCCAATAAGCGCTCCCGTAAAAGCAGCGCTCGACCCAAGCCATGCGCCGCGACTTGGCAAACGCAAGAGATGCGCTGCAATGAGCGCAAGACTAGCAAATAGAAGCACGCTCCAATGCATGTCGATCCAACCAAATTCCTTGTCGCCCCAAAACGGGACAACTCTCAATTCGCCTCTCAGGTGAAGCAATGTGCTTGCCAATTCACCAATAAAGCGAACTGATTAGGGGCAGGTTGATGAGATCAATCTAGAATCTGTCGAGCAATCGTTCCAGATAATCGCGCTCATCTTCTTCGATGGCGTCCCCGTATCGTCGGCGGAGCTCTTCCAGAATGTCTTTGGCGCGCTGGCGCTCAGCTGCATCTGGCACCGTCACATCGTTTCCGTCATTTGCGCCGCCTATTGGGTTACCGAACGGGTCACGGTTGCGCTGGGCGTTACCATTCTGATTGGGGTCACCCAAGCGTTCTTCTCTTAACTCATCTAACACTTCGGCAAGTTCACCAGTCAAATCACGGAGTAAGCGGGTGGCTTGCTCCTGATTACCCTCAGCAAACCGCTGGCGACCTTCACGTAAGGCATCTTCGGCGCGGCGCTGGGCTCGAGCAATATCTTCCAGGGTTTCTTCGCCCAGCTCGCCAAGCAATGCTTCGAGGCCTTCACCATCTTCGCCTTCGCCGCCAAAACCGTCTTCGATGATCTGTTCCAACATTTCGCGAAGTGCTTGCTGGCGCTCAACCAGAGAGCGCGGATCATTGCCATCAGCATTCTGTCCTTCACCGAAAGGCTGATCCGGACCGAATTGCTCACCTGACTGACCGTCTTGCGGTTGGCCGTCGCGCCCTTGTTCCAACGTATCGTCATTTAACTGGCGTTGTTCACGAAGCAGTTCGGCAAGACGTTCCATCATATCCGAGACTTCGCGCTCCTCCTGCGGGGTATCATCGGCGTCGCCTTCACCTTGCTGACCGGGCATAGGAAACCCGTCGCCGCCCTGACCTTGACCTTGTTGGAACTCCAAATTTTCCAGCATATTGGTGATGTCTGATAATAGCTGACGCGCTTGATCAGACGCACCAGTATCTGCAAGATCCTCAAGGGCATTAAGCATATCTTCGAAACTGTTCGACCCAAGCCCTGGACCGCCCTCACCGAGTTCACCATCCATATTTGAGGGCGCTTCTGGTAGGCCATTCGCCAGCGCTTCCGCCATTTTTGCAGCCACATAGTTTTCTGCAGCATTGCGAAAAGCTTCCATCAAGCGCTTTATTTCTTCCTCGCTCGCTCCGTCGCGAAGTGCAGTTTCCAGAGCTTTTTTTGCGGCAAGTAGTGCTGCCAGCGCATCGGCCGCGGATCCGTATTCTGCTTTAAGAGCTGCGGACCAGAGAATGCTATCGACTGTGTCTGCTTCTTCTTTTGTTGGGGCCGTGTCGAGTATTCCGCGCGCATTTCTAAGCGCAAGGTATATAGAATAGTCGTTGAAATAGCGCGATCCTTCAAACGTAATTGCGTCCAGCATCAACGCAGCGCGGCGAATGTCCTCGGGCGCGTTCTCAAGCTGATTTACTGGTGTATCTGCAATCGCATTCTGACTGAGGAGCGCGGGATGGAAGTCACTCGCGACGTAGGCACGTGGCTCACGCAGAACGGTCACCCGCGCTTCTTGCGTAGCCTTGGCGAGCGGCATAATGAACAGTTTGTTCGGCAAGATGAACGTATGTGCCTCATGGTCTGCACAGCTGCTTTCCTGCCCTGCACCATCGGTCGCGACGATACATGTAATAACTTCGAGGCCTGCCCATTTGTGCCGGGTTAAATCAAGCGCAACTGCCTCGCCAACATCCTCGTCATCGTCAGGATCCGGATCTTCACCAATTTTTCGCGGTAAGACACCTGGTATTGGCACCGTCACGCGCGCTTCTTCATCCGGCGCGGCAGGATGCGGTGTTTTCAGACGGAACGACAACTCAGCTTTTTCGATGCCGTAATCGTCATTACCGCGCCAACTAAATTCCGTTTGATCCAGCGGATTCAAAGTCGGGTTCGACACAAACGTCGCCGTCGGCGGCGCATCCGGCTCAACATTTAATTGCCAAGCCTTGCGTTCTCCCCACCAACGCACGGCGAGACGGCTATTTTCCGTGAGGACTGTCTTCGCTTCGAAAGCGCCGTCTGGTGTCTTTACGAACTTCGTACGCGTTTGTTCACCGCCGGTGCGCACCTCTAGTTTCGGAGCAGATCGAGCTTGCGCCCGAAGCGTAACCTCAGAACCTTCTGGAATCAGCAGCGTGTTCATTTGTTCGCTTATGAAAATCGGTGCGCGCCCGGAGTACGCTGGTGGTGTCACCCACGCCTCTACCTGCATCGTGTCAGCGCCCATGAGTGACCCGTAATCCGGTGACAATGCCGCCGACAGGCGTTGCGGCGCGCTATTCCAGCCAACCACCAGAAGCGCTGTCAGTGCCGCCGGAACGGCGAGGCGCAAGAAATATGGGTCAATCTTCCGCCACTTCGATGCGAAGGAAGGCGGGCGCAGGCGCTGAGCCTCTCTCGCCAGCCGCGCAGCATGGGCGCGCCAGAGCGGTTGCGCGGCTGGATTGGGATCAGCAGGGCGGTCCGTTAAAGAAGCAAGCGGGCGAAGCTCTGACTGGCGGTCAAGCAGCTCTTGCGCCTCATCGCGTTGCGGATGGACGTATCTACGCCAACCGCGCAGGAAGAGGATTATCGCGCCAACGAAGAAGATAAGCGTAGAAAATGCGCCAACCTGCGGAGACGTCTGCTCCCAAATTCCCGCAAGCGCCGCGCCAAAAAAGACAGATGCCAGGAGCAAAAGCGGCCAAAAGGCACGCGCGACCGCGAGCAAAGTCAGTTGCCGACGGGTCGCAGAAATGCGCCCGGGAACGCCTCTTATGTCTTTCAGCTCAGCCAATCTGGCAGTGACTCCAATGCCGTCATCTCTTCAAAACTTGGTCGCCGCCGAATGACGTCAAACCTATCTCCTGATACAAGCACCTCAGGTATCAAAGGTCTTGCATTATATTGCGACGATAAAACGGCACCATAGGCGCCAGCGGACATAAAGGCGAGCCTGTCTCCGGGGTTAACCATTGGCATTTCGCGCCTTGCTGCAAATTTGTCGGTGGATTCACAGATCGGGCCGACAATATCGTACGTTTTGAGACCTATTTCGTCACCAGGCTTCTGCAAATGCAAAACGTCGTGATGGGCCTGGTAGAGAGCGGGACGCATTAGATCGTTCATTCCCGCATCGACGATCAGGAATGTCCGGTCCGGAGCCTGTTTTAAGTAAAGGGCTTCGGTGATCATAATGCCGGCATTTCCAGCGATAACGCGTCCAGGTTCGAGGATCACCTGTACGCCCAGATCTTTGGTAACATCCGCGATCATGGCGGCGTATTCAGAAGGCGGCGCAGGCGCATCTCCATCCTGGTAAGGAATTCCTAGCCCGCCGCCGACATCAATGCGCTCAATGCTGTGTCCAGCCTCTCGCAACCGCAGGGCAAGCGCAGCTGTCTTTTCGAACGCTGCACGCATGGGCGCAAGTTCACCGATCTGCGAACCGATATGTACGTCCACGCCAACAATGTTAATGCCCGCAAGCCCGGCCGCTCGCGCATACAACCCTTCAGCCTCGTTCCAGGGAACACCGAATTTGTCACCACTCTTGCCAGTAGAGATATTTGGGTGACCACCCGCCGCAACGTCTGGATTCACGCGAAGAGCAATCGGCGCTCTCGCTCCATTGCTGACCGCAACCTCCGAAAGCGCTTCGAGTTCGCCTGCACTTTCAACATTAAACTGGTGAATGCCAGCCGACAGTGCGAATGCCATTTCCTGTCGAGTTTTCCCAACACCGGAAAATACGATCCGGTCCGGCGGCACACCCGCCGTAAGAGCACGCTGTAACTCGCCGCCGCTAACGACATCGGCACCGCAGCCTTCGTTAGCCAGTGTCGCGAGAACCGCAAGATTGCCATTTGCCTTTACAGAATAGGCAATAAGGCAATCCTGCCCTTCAAATGCCTCAGCAATGACCCGTGCGTGCCGGGTCAAAGTTGCCGTAGAATATACGTAACAAGGGGTTCCCACCGCCTCTGCTATGGTGCTCAAGGCGACGCTTTCACAATGAAGCTCGCCATCGCGATAATCAAAATGGTGCAATGGCGCGCTGCTTTATTCGATGTCTTCCAGTCCGCCCTCGCTGACGGGTTCTGTTGGCGATGCATCTGGAATGATGTCCCCGTCGGCATTACGGCGGATGATCGTCCTGTTGGTTACGACTGTCTTGGTTTCGACCTCTTCTTCAACAGGTTCACTGAAGATTGGTTCTGGCCGCTCCAGATCCCCGCGCAAGCCGCAGCCTGCAAGCGTTGGAAATGACAATAGGGCCGCGAGAGACAACGTTTTTACGTGTTTCATCCGCTCATACTCCTTGATTCGATGGGAGACTAGCAGCCACTAACCGTCAGGGCCACCTAACAATTCATCTGATTTATCAGGCCGCACAGACTCCGTTCGAGAATAGCTCGGGCCTTGATTGGACGGCTCCTTCGGTTTCAACGCATCGACGCTATTATCAGCATTTCCATCAGGAAGCTCGGCATTTGGACGATAGGTTCCATCTGCATTGCGATCTGCGCCAATGTAAGCACAGCCAGTTATCGCTAGCATAGCTGCCGCGCCAGCAGCATATTTCATGATACTCTTCACGTGATTATCCTTCTTTCAGACCCAGCCTATGCGTCCAGTTTTCTACTTGTTCTTTGACCCGCTCCGGTGATGTACCACCATAGCTGGTGCGGCTTGCGGCTGATCGCTCCGGTGTCAGCACGTCGAAGACCTCATCTGTGATTTTAGCCTCTTCTTCCTGCATCTCACCTAATGACAAATCGGACAGGTCTGCACTTTTTGCCTCGGCCTTTGCGACAAGTGCGCCCGTGATGTGATGCGCTTCGCGAAACGGCAAACCAAGTTCTCGCACCAGCCAGTCGGCCAAATCCGTTGCCGTAGAGAACCCTTTCGCCGCCGCTGCAGCCATGGCTTCCTGGTGGAAGCTTATGGTTTCCATCATTCCCGTCATGGCTCGGACGCACAGGTCAAACGTGTCGAACGCATCAAATGTCAGCGTTTTATCATCTTGCAGGTCTTTTGCGTAGGCAAGCGGCAATGCTTTGACAGCCCCTTGCAAAGCGGAAAATTTTGCCGTTATGAGCGATGCCTTGGCACGAACCAATTCGGCTGCATCCGGGTTGCGCTTTTGAGGCATAATCGAAGAGCCCGTCGACCATTCATCTGACAATGACGCAAATCCAAACTGCGCAGACGTCCAGAGAACGATCTCTTCTGCAAGCCGCGAAAGATGCGTCGCTGCTATTGAGAGCGATGACAGCGCCTCGAGGGCAAAATCACGCGCCGATACCGCATCCAAACTGTTTGCCATCGGTCGGTCAAATCCGAGCGCTTCGGCGGTCATCTCGCGGTCGATCGGAAAGCCCGTACCTGCGAGCGCGGCTGCGCCTAAAGGCGACTCGTTCAAGCGCTGCGCCGCATCCATCAAGCGACCGCGGTCACGTTCCGCCATTTCTACATAAGCAAGCAAGTGATGGCCCAATGTAACTGGCTGCGCGGTCTGCAAATGGGTGAAACCTGGCATGACCGCATCGGCGTGTTCACCGGCCCGCTTAACTAAAACTTCCTGAAACTGGCGCAGCGCATCGTTCGCAGCGACGAGTTCAGATCGCACCCAAAGCCGGAAATCTGTCACCACTTGATCGTTGCGAGAGCGCGCAGTGTGCAAGCGCCCTGCAGGCTCACCGATCAAGGCTTTCAGCCGTGCTTCGATGTTCATATGGATATCCTCAAGCGCGCGATCGAAGGGGAATGTACCTTCCATGATCTCGGCCAGGATCGTATCGAGCCCACCCTGTATGGCATCGTTATCTTCAAAACTGATAATGCCCATCTCTGCCAGCATATCGGCATGGGCACGGCTACCAGCTATGTCCTGGCGTGCCATCCGTTGATCAATGTCGATCGAAGCGTTGATGGCCTCCATAATATCGCTTGGGCGCGCGGCGAAACGCCCACCCCACATTTGCTGGCCTTTGCCGCTTTCCTTGCTCATATTTCTCCCATCGGATTAGTGAGATATTTCAATGCCTCAGGCTTTTACACGATACGCCATTATTGCCATGGTAGTTTTCGGTATATTAGCGGCTGTCTACACTTGCGGCAGCGCGACAGATGCTAGCAGGGGTGCCAACAAGCTCGAGAAACTCGCCACAGGTGAGATGGCCCGGATCGATTTTGCGTTCAAGGGAGCCCCTGCCCCGACCGATGTTTTCTTTGGTCCAGATGGACAAGACATGACCATCGCAGACCTTAAAGGCAAAGTGATCGTATTGAATATATGGGCGACCTGGTGTGGGCCGTGCGAAAAAGAAATGCCCTCGCTTGCTGCGCTTGAAAACGCACGCGGCAGCGACATGTTTGAAGTCGTCGCGCTTAGTATCGACGAACTTAAAGAACGAGATTACGCGAAAGGACAGCTCCAAAGGCTTAGCGGCGGCGCATTAGATTTTTATCAGTCCAAGGATCTCGAAATACTGAAACCGCTCAAAGTTGATGGCTTCCCAACGACGATCATCTACGACAAGCGAGGTCTGGAGATCGCGCGATTCCGCGGTGATGCAGACTGGGCAAGCTACGAGGCAATCGGGTTTCTTGACGAGGTCTTGCGCCAAAATGGCTGGGAAAGACCGCTATAGACCGGACAAAACAAGTTTTACCACGGAAATCTGCGATGCCACATCTGCGATAGATGCAGGCGGTGTTTCACCGTCAATGCTCTCCGGCCACAAATCTGATAGTTTTTCTAGCTCATTCTGTAGCTCGATCGCCTCAGGCTCATCTCGCCCAAACCCAAGAGCGACTTCGCTGGCCACTTGAACAAATCCCCAAGCATCCTGGTATTCGCCCGGATCGGTGACAATACCGTCCGTCACACCAACCTTGTATTCATTCAATGTTGTGTCGAGCAGGAATGTAATTACGGCTGCTGGGTCGCCTGCTGCCGCATCGTTTATGAGACGCAAATTTTCTTCTGCTGCAGTCAAGATCTGACTCTATTTCATCTGCTGGCTTGCCCTCAGCGAGAGCTGCTGAGACGCGCTCAAAAGGTGCCGCATCAAACCCAAGCGCTTCCAGCCCAGCGCGCTCGCTTGCATGCGTTTCCGAAACGGGGTGTAGCAGATGTATAGAAGCCTGCTCAGAAAAGCCATCGCGGTATAGTTTCATTCCAGCTTTAACGTGCCCCCACATAAAAGCTGCACGATGCTCAACCGGCAAGGTTTGCACATCCATATGCCCGGCTTCACCGCCTTCACCTTCTCCGCTCTCGCCCGCTTCGCCGCCCTCTCCTTCGCCCATCTCGGAATGCGCGGCTCCCTCACCGGCTTCTGTGTGAATGGCCCCCTCACCCGTTTCGCCGACCTCTCCAGACTCGCCGCCTTCACCGCCGCAAGCCGTCAGTGCTGTGGTAGAGAGAAGGGCGGCCGCCAGTCCAAGCCCTGCCCAGCGTTTCGGAAAATAAGACATAACGCAGCTCGCTCTGTTTGTCGTTTGGTTGCCCAGTTTGGCAATTCGCTCGTTATGTGGTGTAAGCCAGCTAATTGCAAGTCATTCTCAATTGTAAAAGCGCATCTATGTTCCTCACAATTGCCAGCATACTGGATGAAAACGAACTCAGCCGTGTTCATAGTCATATGGAGAAGCTGGAGTGGGTGGACGGCGCGCGAACCGCGGGCGGGCGCGCCAGGGCAGTTAAGCAAAACGAGCAAGCTGTTCTTTCCACTAAAGCCGGCCAAGGTCTGCATGATTTCCTTCAAGAGGCTGTTGATCGTTCGTTTATTTTTCAAGCCGCGGCCCGTCCCAAGAAACTGTCGCGTTTGTTGATAAGCCGAACTCAAGATGAGGGAGGATATGGCAACCACGTCGATAACGCGCTTATGAATGGGATACGTACGGATCTCTCATTTACGCTGTTCCTATCTGACCCCGAGTCTTATGAAGGCGGTGAGCTCGTTATTGATCTGCCGGGCGGGGAACAAACGGCAAAGCCCGCTGCAGGTGATCTCATTTTGTATCCAAGCGGTGCAATCCACCGCGTGAACCCAGTCACACGCGGTACACGGCTCGCGGCGATCGGGTGGATCGAGAGCCTTGTTCGCAGCGCCGATGATCGGGAAATTCTTTTTGATTTGGACAATGTCCGCGTAGCTCTTGGACAGACCCTACAACCGAATGCTGCAGAACTGCTTTCACTCGACAAAGTTTTTTCGAATTTGCTGAGACGCTGGGCCGAATAATTATCTGAAGAATTTTCCGTACGTCTTTACCGGCGACACCTCATACCCAAGCCCCTCATATAACGCTTCCGCAGCCTCATTACCTTCGCGAACCATAAGCATGATTTTCGGAGCGCCGATCTCACGGAGCCAAGTCTCCGCAGCAGCCATCATTTGTTTTGCAACATTTGAGCGGCGGTGGTGTTTTGCGACCGCGACATAGTAAACCCAGCCCCTATGCCCTTCATACCCAGCCATGACTGTTGATACGAGCACGCCCTCCGCGAAGCCGCCAAATACTTTTGACGTTGTATTCAATATCGCACGGTCAAAATCGGCACCCGGATCATTCCAGGGTACGGTCAATTCACACGCCTCCCAAAGCGCAACAGCACTAGATCGATGCTCCGGCCCAAGGTGTCGGATCTCGATCACTGTTTAGCGCGTCGGCACGGGCGCATCGCCGCGATAATCATAAAAACCACGTTTTGCTTTCTTTCCGACCCAGCCAGCTTC
Organism: Hyphomonadaceae bacterium; assembly: GCA_965263325.1. GTDB lineage: Bacteria > Pseudomonadota > Alphaproteobacteria > Caulobacterales > Hyphomonadaceae > CBDHGY01. Next base: position 1,754,815 of record CBDHGY010000002.1, read on the forward strand.
AACATATTTCACGAGCAATGGACAGGGACGATACTTTGAATCGGCAAGTCCATCATGCAAAACCTGCATGATCGATAAGCAGGTATCGAGACCGATGAAATCAGCCAGTTGCAGCGGCCCCATCGGATGATTGGCACCAAGCTTCATGCCAAGATCGATATTTTCAACGGTCCCCACACCTTCATAAAGTGCATAAATGGCTTCGTTGATCATGGGCATGAGAATGCGATTCACGATAAATGCAGGATAGTCCTCTGCATTGGTTGCTGTCTTTCCAAGCTTGCTGACAAAGGCCGCTGCCATGTCATAGGTTTCCTGGTCTGTTGCAAGGCCGCGAATAAGCTCAACAAGTTGCATAAGCGGGACCGGGTTCATGAAGTGAACACCAATGAATCTCTCGGGTCGGTCAGTTACGGAAGCCAGGCGCGTGATCGAAATCGAAGATGTGTTGGTTGCGAGGAAAGCTCGATCTGGAACGACTTCCAGAAGTGATTTGAATATCTTCTCTTTGAGTTCGCGGTTTTCGGTTGCAGCTTCGATAACAAGATCTGCGTCCGTAAATGCCGCCAACCCGCTTGAATACGTAATCCGGTCTTGAGCTGCTTTCAACTCATCTGGTGTGATGACCTGTTTAGAAACCTGGCGCGCCAAGTTCTTTTCGATCGTCACCCGCCCAAGCTCTAGCGCACCTTCTGATATGTCATTTAGCGCAACATCATATCCAGCCAGTGCACACACATGCGCTATACCGTTTCCCATCTGGCCAGCACCGACGATACCAACCCGTTTAATCTCGCTCATAGATAGTCCAGTCCGATTTCGAATTCTGGGGAGACTACGCCGAATAATTTCGGCGGCAAGATCATAGACAGAGATTTATTCGTGTGTGGACTCTGTGTCATCAGACAGCTTTATCCGGTTTTCGACAATGACAGCGACCGGCCAATTCAAAACACCAAGAAAAGCTGCGAAAGGACCGGCAATTGTGAACACCGCCAGATACGTAACCAGCATATTTATGATGATCTGAAACCGGTGCATCCAAATCGAGCGACGGGTAATCGCAATTTCAGACGATGTTAGTTCCAGCAGCTCAGCCTTGTTCAAAGCGTGCAGATACATCCAGTGATACAAAGTGTAGATCACCACGAGCATGACGCTCACGATTGCGATGATCTCGCCAGCCTGGCGATAGGTATCAATGCCGAGCTCCTGCATCATGGTCCAGTCGCCGCTCATCGAGCCCAAAATAAACGCAAATAAGCTATCGAATGCGAAACGAAGCGGATAGGCAAAAAATAGAATCACGAGCAGCAGAGTTGCATTAATGAAAATGATCTTGGCATCCGCAACACCGTAACGCCGAAAAAAGGTGAAATGGTCATTCCAAATCGATAGCAGCGTCGCAAAACCAGCAGCGACGGGAAGTATCGTCATCAGATGCGGCCACAACTCACCATACGTCGCAGGCGGCGACGCTGACGCTACAAATAGACTAAGCGTCAGCGCAAAAATGATGTCGGAGAGATTTTCAATCCTCGTGACAGCCTCCCCGCGCCAACGGAAATTTGGGTCGTGGTCCAAACCCTTGGTAATGTGCTGACGGATCATGAAGCGCCTCCCTCAGATAATAAAAGAGCCGGGCGGCACGTCTTGCAAGAAAAAACCCCGGCAAGTTTGCCGGGGTTGATATCCAATCATCGACTTAGCTGGTTTAAAGCGCTTCGGTAAGCTCCGGCACAGCATTGAACAGATCGGCGACCAAGCCATAATCAGCGACCTGGAAGATCGGGGCCTCTTCGTCCTTGTTGATTGCAACGATGATCTTTGAGTCCTTCATGCCGGCAAGGTGCTGGATTGCTCCAGATATACCGACAGCGATATAGAGTTCAGGTGCAACGATCTTACCCGTTTGGCCAACTTGATAATCGTTCGGCGCATAACCGGCATCGACAGCCGCGCGGGATGCACCCACAGCCGCGCCTAGCTTGTCTGCCAGCGGGATGATGAATTTGTTGAAGTCTTCTTCGGAGCCGAGCGCGCGGCCACCAGAGACAACGCGCTTTGCAGCCGTAAGCTCCGGGCGATCTGACTTCACGATCTCCTCTGAAACGAACTCTGCCTTAAACGGACCAGCGGGCGCTTCAAGTGTCTCAATCGCGGCAGAACCGCCAGCACCAGCGGCGTCGAAAGCCGTTCCGCGAACCGTGGCAACCTTTTTCGCGTCCGATGTCTTTACCGTCATAATCGCATTGCCAGCATAGATTGGGCGCTCGAATGTGTCCTGATCAATGATGTCAGTAATATCCGATAGTTGCATTACATCCAGCTTTGCAGCGATGCGCGGAAGCACGTTCTTTCCCATGGTCGTGGCCGGCGCAAAGATCGCGTCATAAGCATCCGCCACGCTAAGCACGAGCGCTTCCATCGCTTCAGCAAGCTGCTTTTTGTAAGGTGCGCCATCAGCGTGCAGGACTTTGCGCACGCCATCAACTGCAGCTGCGGCGGTCGCAACATCGCCAGCGCCTTCACCCGCGACCAGAATATCAACGTCGCCGCCGAATTTCTTCGCCGCTGTTACAGTCTTGTTTGTCGCGTCGTTCAGCGCCGCATTTGTGTGATCAGCAATAACGAGAACAGCCATTATACAGCTCCTGCTGTTTTGAGTTTTTCAACAAGGGTTGCAACATCTTCGACCTTCTCGCCCGCCTCGCGAACCGGCGGTTCTGTTACCTTGATGACCGTGTGCCGGTTGTCGAGGCCTTCACCATATTCAGCGATCTCTTTCATATCGATCGGCTTCTTTTTTGCCTTCATAATATTGGGCAACGATGCATAGCGCGGTTCGTTAAGACGAAGGTCAGTGGTTACGATGACGGGACCATCAAGTGCCACTGTCTGAAGGCCGCCATCAACTTCGCGGGTCACGTGAATCTTATCACCATCCTTTTTCACTTCGGAGGCGAAAGTACCCTGCGGCCAACCCAACAGAGCTGCGAGCATCTGGCCCGTTTGGTTGCAATCATCATCGATCGCCTGCTTGCCGAGGATCACCATGTCCGGGCTTTCGGCCTCAACCACTTTTGCAAGGATCTTAGCAACGGCGAGAGGCTCAGGCATCTCATCGGTCTTAATCAGAATTCCGCGGTCTGCACCCATCGCCAAAGCGGTCCGGATCGTTTCTTGCGCCTGCTGAGGGCCAATGGAAACTGCGATCACCTCTTCTGCCGTGCCAGCTTCTTTCATCCGAACAGCTTCTTCGACTGAAATCTCGTCGAACGGGTTCATAGACATTTTGACATTGGCAAGATCGACGCCTGTCTGGTCCGACTTCACCCGGACTTTTACATTGTAATCAATGACCCGTTTAACGGGGACGAGCACTTTCATTTGTGGCTCCAGTCTTTATGCGCTTAGTGGTTTTAACGCGAGTGGCATTAACGCGATTGAGCAGAAAACCCAATGCGACGGAAATGCTGCTACAGTTAGGGATTGCACGGGTCAAGCTTTACGTTGACGTTAGCGTCAGTTTGACCCAATCTCGAACACCTTTATACTGTTTTTCGATAAGAGCAGGAGAAGGTGTGATGCGGATTTGGGCAGCCATTGCGACAGCGACAACCTTACTTGTCTCGGCCTGCGGGTCAGAACCTGCCGTATCCGATCCCAGCGAGCCTCAGAACCTTACTGTCGCCTCCAGCGATTATATCGGAGACTGGGCAGCAACGCTTAACACGCCGAATGGAACAGAAGTCGGCATTATTCTCCATATTGAAACATCCGACAGCGGTGCATTTGACGTGTCGCTCGACGTGCCCCAACAGGGTGCCGTTGGGTTGCCGGGCGAAGATGGCCGCATTGATGAAGATGGAAACTTTCACGTCGATTTCCCTGTTATCGGCGCCAGCATCAATGCGAAGCGTGAAGCAAACGAACTCGTTGGCGTATTCTTTCAGGGCCTTCCACTCCCTGTCACGTTCACGCCAGCAGTTGATGATCCAAAGCCGCCGAGACCTCAAGAAGCCGCTCTGGTGAGGGACTACACCATTAAAGAGGTTACATTTCCTGGCGGCGCAGAAGACGTAACGCTCTCTGGCGAACTTACTTTGCCTACGGGCGAAGGCTCATTTCCAGCCGTCGTTCTGATTTCAGGCTCCGGCCCGCAGGATCGCAATGAAGAGCTGATGGAGCACAAGCCATTTCTCATATTATCAGATTATCTGACAAATAATGGATTTGCAGTGCTGCGCTACGATGATCGCGGAACAGCAGAAAGCACCGGCGACTTCAGCGAGGCAACAACTCAGGACTTCGCGAATGACGCGGCCTCGGCACTAGAGTTCCTGCGCTCACAATCTGGCGTCGACATTTCTCGTGCTGGCTATATCGGCCACTCCGAAGGCGGTTTCATTGCCCCACTCGCAACCCAAATCGAACCTGCCGATTTCATGGTTTTTCTCGCGGGCCCATCGCAGCCTTTGCCCGATGTTATTCTGCGCCAATCGGTAGATTTGGGAAAAGCAGCTGGTGCACCTGAGTTGCAGCTCAACAAACAAACAGAATTGCAAACGAGGCTGTTCGAAGAGCTGAAGGCTGCCACTTCGGAGGACGAAGCTTATGATACTGCTGAACGGATCCTATCAGAGAGCGGATTGGTTCCGGCTGGCGCAGTCGAGGCGCAGGCGAAACGTATGTCGAGTCCGTGGATGCTCTGGATGATCGGATTTGATCCTAGGCCAGAAATCGCCGCTTATAATGGGCCCGTGCTGGCGCTGTTTGCAGAGAAAGACCTACAGGTCGCGCCGGATGCCAATGTACAGGACATGCAAGCCGCGCTCTCGCATCCGCGATCGGTCGTGAAAACACTGCCCGGCCTCAATCACCTCTTTCAACCAGCCGAGACAGGCGCAATGACGGAATATTACGACATTGAAACCACGTTTGATGAAGTTGCAATGGCAGAGATTGTGTCCTGGATGAACAGTCTGGATTAACGGTTTGCGCCGGGCACCCATTTTACGTCATCTGCGCCATTGTTATTTGCTGCGCGTCCAGCCACAAATAGCCAGTCTGACAAGCGGTTTACATAAGCAAGCGCCGCTTCGCTCACGACCTCATCATCCATAGCGGCAAGCTCGGCAACACGTCGCTCTGCGCTTCGGCACAGGGTGCGAGCAACGTGCAGGTGCGCCGCAATTTTCGATCCGCCGGGCAAGATGAAACTATCGAGCGGCGGAATGTTTGCATTCATTTGATCGATTTCTGATTCCAGTCGCTCGACCTGCGCAGCGACAATCCGAAGTGGATCCCACTCTAATTTTTTTCCGCTGTCAGGGGTCGCCAGATCTGCCCCAAGATCAAACAGATCATTCTGTATACGGTGGATCGCAGCCAGCATCTCGCCGCTAGCCTCGAGTGCTGCCATGCCAAGCGCCGCATTAACCTCATCGACTTTGCCGTAAGCCGCGACGCGCGGATGCCATTTTTCGACTGGCTCACCCGTTGCGAGCCGGGTCATGCCCTTATCGCCCGTCTTGGTATAGATCTTGTCAAGTTTGACCATCTAGTTGAACGCGCCCATGACCCAAGCAAGTATCAAAATTATCACCACAACAACGGTTTGTGCGATGACGCGCAGCCGCATAAGTTTATTCGACCGCGACGCCTGTTCCGGGTCCGTGCGCGCCAAATTCACAATCCCAAGCATGAGTATAAAAAACACCCCCGCCAAGGATACGTAAAACAAGATTTGCAGGGCTTGTTGCATGGGACACGCCTTTCACTCTGTTGGTACATGATTATATGCTTCTGCTAAGATAAGTCATCTGCGGCGTGATAGCGTTGTCGCCTCGACCTTTAGAAAACACAATGGAATTCGACGAAACAACATTTGGAAAACTCTATGCAGATGAATATGATCAGCTGCATGATCCCGGAACCACCGAAGAATCGGTCAATCTGATTGCCGAGCTCGCCGAAGGCAAAAGCATCATCGAGTTTGCGATTGGGACAGGCCGGATGGCCTTACCACTCGCTGCACGCGGGTTTGAGGTATCTGGCATTGAGGGCTCGCAGGAAATGACGGATGTCCTGCGCAAGAAACCGGGCGGCGCGGAACTAACCGTCGAGATCGGCGACATGTCAACAACGCGGGTCGCTGGAGAGTTTGATTTTGCATTTCTGGTATTCAACACGCTGTTTAACCTCACCACGCAGGATGCTCAGGTGCTGTGTTTTCAGAATGCGGCGGACCATCTACGCAGCGGCGGTAGATTTCTGGTAGAAACATTTGTTCCAGATATGGAGCGGTTTAGAGAGACCAATTCTGCACGGACTCTAAGTGTTGGTAATAATTCAGCCTGGCTTGAACTCACTCAGCATGACGCAGTTACACAGCGCGTCGATTTTCAGCGCGTTCGGTTTTCGCCGAAAGGGTCCAAGCTATTCCCCCTGCAAATGCGATATGCATGGCCACAAGAAATCGACCTCATGGCAAAACTGGCAGGTCTAACACTTGATGACCGTTGGGGCGGCTGGCGGCGCGAACCCTTTACAGGCGACAGCAAAATGCATGTCTCTGTTTATCGCAAGCCAACTTAACGCAGCTCCAAGGTCGGCGGGATGCTCTCGCGCAACTGGAATTTTAGCACCTTGCCTGTTGCGTTGCGAGGCAGTGCTTCGACGACCGCGAGATGCGCGGGTTGTTTGAACGTTGCAAGTTTACCCTGACAATGCGCCAGCAAATCATCGATCGTCAGGCTTGTGCCCTCCTTCAGAGCAACAACCGCGCAGCCCACTTCACCCCAGCGGCTATCCTCAACACCTATGACGGCGACCTCTGCAATCTGCTCCATTTCGTAAAGTGTGTTTTCAACTTCGGCCGGATACACGTTCTCTCCGCCAGAAATATACATATCTTTCACGCGGTCTTCGATATAAAAGTATCCCTCGGCGTCGCGTCTAGCGATATCACCAGATCGGAACCAACCGCCAACGAAACTCTTTTCGTTTGCTTCGGGCCGTTTCCAATATCCGGGTGTAATAGACGGCCCGCGCATCCACAATTCACCAAGCTCATCCGGATCTGCATCTGTACCATCCTCACGAACAATTTTCATCTCGGTGTGAAGCGCTGCTTTTCCCGCCGACCCAATCTTGCCCGGAACATCTTCCTTTGGAAGCACGCAATTTGAGGCGACGCTTTCCGTCATTCCGTAGCCTTCTCGAACTTTCACACCGCGTTCGAACCACCACTGCACCAAAGCATCTGGCACAGCTTCCGCTCCCGCGAGAACAACCTCCATTCTCGAGAAATCCGTAATCGGATTGTCAGGATGCATCTTCAGTGCGTTGAAGACGGCAGGAACAGCTATCAGATGCGTAATGCCAAGTTCCGTGTTTCCGATAGCGGTAAGTGTTTCGCCGGGTTCAAAGGTTCGCTGCACAACAATTTTACCACCAAAATAGAGCGTCGGACAGGCAAAAACATTCAGGCCTCCGATATGAAAAAGCGGCAGCACAACAAGATTTACTGTTGCTTTTCCGACATCGCAGGAGCTGACATATCCAATCGCTGAATACAGCATCATTTCGTGCGTGATAATTACGCCTTTTGGTAAGCCGGTCGTGCCGGACGAGTACATCAAGAGGCACTGATCACTGATTGGCTGCTCGACATCCTTCTGCAAGATCGGAAGAGTTGCCGAAGCAATGGCTTGCTCATATTCGGTATCGCCGCCAACGCCATCAGTTGTAATCCAGTGCACAACCTCCGTTTGATCCTTGAGCTCCGCCGTAACTTCAGAAAAAACCGCGTCCGCGATAACCACCTTCGGTCCTGCGTCACCGACGATGAAAGCGAGCTCTTTTGCTGTGAGCCTAAAATTCAGCGCAAGCGATATCGCGCCAAGTCGCCATGTCGCGAAGATCATTTCCATAATGTCGGTTGAGTTCATCGCGAGGAAGCCCACGCGATCTCCGCGGCCCACACCGAGGCTCCGCAGATGAGCCGCAAGCCGGCCAACGCGCTCATTCATTTCTTGATGCGTGAATTCGCGCCCGCTCGCGAGGTCGACCATTGCCTTGTCACTTGGCCATGTCAGGGCGTTGTGCTCGATCCAGTCACGCGCCTCGACATCTCTGCGATAGGTGGATGGCTCGCCTGAATAAACGGCTTCAGTCGAAGCCTCATCAACGGCTTGCTTTTTCTTGCCTCGACCAAACATTTCGTTTCCTCTCTCGTCTTATGACAAGAGACTGCGTAATCGCTTGGACGTTCGTCAAGTGAAAGCTCGCCAGCAATCGCCTAATTGTCGAAGTTTTTAAACACGTCTGATGCAGAAGGTTCCACTCCAGGAGAAGGAGCCGGAGCACTCATATCGATTTCCGGTTTGGCATCCTCAGTTGGCTGCAACCCTTCGCCTTCCGCAGCTTTCGCTTTTTCCGCTTCCAGTTTTCGCCGCTTGGACGCAGATTTCGCAATGACTTCATCAAGCTCGATCTGACTGCAAAGACCAAGCGTAACAGGATCCACCGGCTTGATGTTTTCCGAGTTCCAATGCTCGCGGCTACGCACGGCATTGATCGTCGTTTTCGTTGTCCCGATCAGCTTTCCGATCTGACTGTCTGGAACCTCAGGGTGATTGCGAACAAACCAGGCTATGGCGTCTGGCTTATCAGCACGCCGCGCCATAGGTGTATAACGCGCGCCTTTGCGCTTGGGTTGCGGGATGTGGGCAATTTTACTCTCCGCAAGCTTCATTCTGTAGTTCGGATCGGCTTCGGCGCGTTTGATTTCATCGCGGTCAAGCTCTCCGCCGGCAATCGGATCAACGCCGCGCATGTTTTCAGCCACATCACCATCCGCAATACCTTTGACCTCGAGATGGTGCAGCCCGCAAAAATCAGCGATCTGATCGAATGTCAGTGTGGTGTTATCGATCAACCAGACGGCTGTCGCTTTCGGCATAAGGATCTCGGCCATTTTGCTTCCTCCGGAACGCGCTCCGCCCGGCACTTTCGTACCGGGCGGTTCACAGCGTTCACGCTCGTGATTACTGTATGATAGGGATATAACCCCGCCTGCGCTCAATTAAAAGAGGAATGTTCCTCAAGTGTCTTGCACTGCACAATTGACGGGCGTTTCAGTGCCCTCCACACTCTCAAAATGGGTCAGAAATATACAATGAAATACCCGCGCAAAGCGGGCCGCAGACGCTTTCTGCGCGGGATAATCGGCTTTCTGATTCACCGATTGGGTGAACTCGACGTCGAAGGTACCGAGAACTTTCCCAAGAAGGGTCCTGTTATCATTGCGGCGAACCACTTCAATTTCGTCGATCCACCTTTGCTGATTTACACGACGCCTCGACTGGTCGAATTTATCGGCGGAGCTCAACGACCGAACTCACCGTTCTGGGCAAAACAAATCCCGAAATGGTACGGCTTTATCCACGCGTTTCGCGGCGGATATGGACGGTCTACATTCCGCCAGTCACTGGATGTGCTGAAGCAAGACGGCGTTTTGGGGATCTTTCCGGAAGGTGGCAGCTGGGCGACATTGCTGCGGCCCGCGCGCCCAGGTCTTGCTTATATTGCTGCGAAGAGCGGAGCCCCGGTTATTCCGATTTCGATCATAGGTGCAGAGAATCTGATTGGCGGCGAAAAACAGCCGGTGAAAATCATCTATCATGAACCTGTGCACGCGCCAGTGATCACAGCGTCGGGGACCTTACGTCGCCAGCAACTGGACGCTTTCAGCGAGCAAATCATGGCCAGGATCGCTGCGGGATTACCAGATGAACAACGTGGCATGCACTCGACCTGCCCCGATGCGCGCGCAGCGGCCGAGGCGGTATCTGCCTATCCGTTTGACGCGCCCGAACTCAGGGGTATGTGAAACCTACCTAAACGGCGGCTCATCAAACGCGCGAAGCTTGCGGCTATGCAAAGCGGCCCCGCCATCCTCGGCAAGACGTTCCAGTGTTTCAATGCCGATGCGGATATGTTCGCCAATTGCGCGTTCATAGAACCGGTTCGCCGCGCCGGGCAGCTTAATCTCACCGTGCAGCGGTTTGTCTGACACACACAAAAGCACGCCATATGGCACGCGGAGGCGGAACCCATTTGCAGCTATGGTGGCACTTTCCATATCAACGGCGATAGCGCGTGACTGGTTAAAGCGTGTGGCCGTTGCTGAGAACCTTAGCTCCCAATTCCGGTCATCTGTTGTGACAACCGTCCCCGTGCGGAGCCGCTTTTTGAGCGCCTTTCCGCTTTCTCCGGTTACCTTCTTTGCAGCGTCCTGCAACGCTATCTGAACCTCAGCGATCGGCGGCACAGGTATTTCGGGTGGCAGTACCTCATTTAGCACATTGTCTTCGCGCAGATATGCGTGCGCGAGCACATAATCACCAATCGATTGCGAGTGACGAAGCCCGCCGCAATGCCCAACCATGATCCAGCATTGCGGACGCAAGACAGCAAGGTGATCCGTGATCGTCTTCGCGTTTGATGGACCCACACCAATATTTACCAATGTGATCCCGCATCCATCTTCGCGCATCAGATGATAGGCAGGCATTTGGTGTTTTCGCCACGGAGCCGCATCGATTTTCTTGCGCGCGTTTTTTGTGTCACCGTCGATCATCAACCCGCCCGGGACGGACAGGCCCGTATACGGGCTATCGCTTCTCAAACGCTCCAGCGACCAGTCGCAAAACGCATCGACATAGCGATGGTAGTTGGTGAAGAGTACATATTGTTGGAGATGTTCCGCAGGCGTACCAGTGTAATGCGCGATACGCTTGAGCGAATAGTCCGTGCGCTGCGCATCAAATAGCGCCAGCGGCCGCACAGACCCGGGCGCGAAGAGTTCACCGTCCGCCACTTCATCTCCGATGTTCTGCAATTGCGGAGAAGGAAACCACCGGGCGAGTTCTGCCGGGCTGATCTCATCCAGACCTTCAGCCTGTTGGGGATCCCAAACATAGGCGTATGGAATTTCAGACGTTGATCGACGCACTTCGACGCGGAGCGGATACTCATCGAGAAGCAATTCCAGTTGTTCGACGAGATAGCTGCGGAACAGCTCCGGCTGCGTAATCGTTGTCACATAAGTACCAGCCTCTGAAAGTTTGCCAAAAGCGCGGCTGATCGGAGGCGGCGGACCGTCTGGATCATAGTGCAAAACAAGCTCGGGATAGCAGAATGCGCCGCCTGAACGCGCTTCACCATCGGGCGGAACACCTTCTTTCATAAAGCGCAAGAGAGACGCATTCAGCGCGCTAACAGCTTCGTCATAAAGCGCGGCCAAATCATCGACAATTTTGTGGGGATTTATTTTTTGTTTCGTCATGGCCCCATGTGCCTGATCCGGCACATGGGGTCAATCTCACAAGGTTAGAAGCTGGCGCGAATACCAAAACGGATATTCTGGCCTGGCAATGGCGCAAAATCCTTAATGGTGGAGGTCGCAATACGGGCTTCTTCATCGGTGACATTGCGCGCTTCGATAAAGACTTTTGAGCCCTCACCTAGTGGGCCCGCAAATGCACTGATGTCATACTCTGCGCGGAGATCCAGCAATGTGTAGCCGTCCGTTGGTAGCTCGCCTTCCGCAAGATCGGTTTGCTCGTCAGCAACTGTGACGTCAAAGCCTGCACCGAATGCTCCCCATTTGCCGTGCGCCCCAAGCGCGAACGTCGTTGGAGGCTGCAATGGAACGGGGCCGCCGCCAGCAATTTCACCTTCGACAAAATCGATGCTCGCGTTCAGATCCCAATCGCCAGCGAGGACATTTTCGACAGCTGCGCTTGCATAAATTTCACCGCCAACAAATGACGCATCTTCCTGAGTGTAGTTAAATACTGGAAGCTCGTCTTCTTCGGTCCCATCCGGGGCGAGATAGATGAAGTCATCAAAGTCCGTAACGAACACGTTCACACCCACGGTGACATTGTCGAGCATCAGGCGCGCTGTGCCTTCCAAACCGATCGCTGTTTCCATATCGAAGTTGGGATTGCCGACCTCGAATTGGTTGGTCGCAAGGTGCGGTCCATTTGCGAAGAGTTCCGTTTCGGATGGTGCGCGCTCTGTGTAGGAAAGCTGCAATCCGACAAGAAACGCTTCGGACGGGTGACCGTGAATACCGAGCGATCCACTCATCAAATCGAAGTCCCGTTCACCTGCGATGACGTTGTCGAGCTTTACGTTTTCAAATCGAACGCCGCCTTCAAGGCTGAAAACACCATCCCATTCCGCAACCTCGTGGAGGAAGACCGCAAACTGATCAATATCAGTCGGAGATACGAAGGCCTCCTCGCCGGAAGCGCTGAAGTCTCTTTGGGACTGCTGCACCCCAAACGTGCCCTCAAAGCCGTAGATGGCGTTGTGACCAGCCTCAACACGTAATTCATGCCCGGAATTCTCATAAACAGTTCCGGCTTCGCCTGGCGCTTCAAATTCGGTGTGCTCATAATCGACGACGCTCAGCGTACCCGTTACGTGATTGATAGGCGCATCGAATTTTATACCCCCGCGAACATCAATTCGGGTATGCTCGAGATCGATAAAGGGATTTTCTTCCTCCTCTTCCCCGTGCTCTTCACCTTCTTCGCCTTCTTCCTCTTCATGGCCATGTCCATGACCGCCCGGAAGACCGTACTCAGCCTCTTGCCGGCGGACTGCCACACCCGCGAAGGCGTTTTCTCCAACCCAGGAAACGCCGCCTGCAAGCGTAGTCGTTTCTGCAAAAGAGTTCTCAACGAGACCGCGGACCTCTTCTTCCTCCTCGTGATCTTCGTCCTCATCGCCATGCTCTTCTTCTTCGGCTTCTTCAAGCGCGCGCTGGAATTCAGACTCAGCAAACCCCGGGATCTCATAATTGTCGCTATCGCGGAATGAACCTGAGAAATTGAAGACGAACGGCCCGGCAGCGAACTCTCCGCGGCCTGCCAGTTCAGTGCCTTCATTCACGTCATTGTATGCGGCTAAGACATCGCCATTCGGAGCATCAGGGATGTCTTCGGCAATCAAACCGTCAATAACGTTCACAACTCCGCCAACGGCCTGGCCGCCATAGGCCAGCGCAGCTGGTCCACGCAAAATTTCAATTCGCTCGGCATCTATCGCATCACCAGACACCTGGTGGTCAGGTGAGGCCGCTGAGACATCAATCACACCAAGAGAGTTTGTGAGCACCAGCACGCGTTCTGCCCCAAGGCCGCGCACAACAGGGCGTGAAGCGGCTGGGCCAAAAAACGTTGTTGAAACGCCGGGTTCTTTTGCGAGCGTGTTGCCAAGCGATGTATCGAGCCGGTCGAGCAAGTCATCGCGATCGAGCGCGGTCGCATTTCCAATCAACTCATCGGTCGTTCGTGCTGGGCCGGGAGCTGTCACAAAGACAGTTTCCTCGACGCGGGTTTCATCTTCGCCAGCATCCTGTGCGGCGGCGGGCAGAGCAAGCGCTGCGAACGCTGCCTGCATAAGTAGAATTTTTTTCATGTTGGGGTTTCCAGTCAGGTAATAGGGAGGTTCGCCGCGAAACGGCGCACACTTTAAAGGTCTATTTCTGACTGGCTTGGTGGACCTCTTGGAGGTGGACCGCGCTCAGGTGGCCAGCTGCGGATCGCCGCAGTGAACAGTTCAGCCCGGCACGATCCTGCCTTGTGTTCGGGTAAATTGGACTTGTCGATTGTTGGCACAATGGCCAAATTCTGCGCCGCAAACAGGAGGCAATCGCACCCGATAGTCTCCGAGTTGGTGTCGTTTTCGTCTTCATCGCAAGGATCATCAGCATGATGATTGTGGTGATGATTTAGCTGAACGTGATGCTCATGGCTGAATAGATCATGATCATGCTCAATTGCATGGGCCAAGCTGTAGGCCTGAACCCAAGCAAAGATCGCCGCAAACACGAGTTTGAGCGCATAAGAAAACGATCCCGCCGTCATGGCGGGATCATTAAAATGTTATTCTATAGCATTCAAGCCGTCTGGCAGCGCAATCTGCCGGGCATGTCACTCTGCCGCAACAGGGCCCTGCTTGATCTTGTCGAATTTGCCCCACACGCCGTCATCGCCGTGCCAGTCGCCCTTTGTTGCGCCTTTGGAATATTCCGTCGCGCGGGCTTCAAAGAAGTTGGCATGTTCTACACCGTTCAGGATTTCTGTTAGCCACGGCAGCGGGTGATCGGTGATGCTATAAATTGGTTCCAGTTTCAGCTGGCCCAGACGCCAATCAGCGATGTAGCGAATGTACTGCTTGATATCGTCAGGTGTCATGCCTTGCACGTCGCCCGCCTCGAAGGCGAGTTCGATGAATTTGTCCTCCAGGCTGACGACTGTTTCACAGCATTCCCGAATCCGCTGACGGAGTTCGTCATTCATTATGCCCGTTTCTTTACAGAACTGATGGAACAGTTTGATCATACCCTCGCAGTGAAGCGACTCATCGCGAATTGACCAAGTTACGATCTGCCCCATGCCTTTCATCTTGTTAAAGCGCGGGAAGTTCATCAGCATTGCGAAAGATGCAAATAGCTGCAGGCCCTCAGTAAAGGCACCGAACACGGCCATCGAAACCGCAATATCTTCATAACTCTCAGTGCCAAACTGACCGAGATAATCGTGTTTGGCAGCCATTTCCTCGTATTCCATAAAGGCCGAGAATTCAGAGTCGGGCATGCCGATTGTCTCGAGCAAAAGCGCATAAGCCGCAATGTGGATGGTCTCCATATTCGAGAAGCTCGCAAGCATCATGGACACCTCTGTTGGCTTAAACAGCGGCATGTAGTGTTCCATGTAGTTTGCGCCGACTTCCACATCCGATTGCGTGAAGAAGCGGAATATTTGGGTTAGCAGATTGCGCTCGCCATCGCTCAGATTGACCGCCCAGTCTTTGCAATCTTCACCGAGCGGCACCTCCTCCGGCATCCAGTGAACCTGCTGCTGCTTCTTCCAGAACTCATAGGCCCATGGATAGCGAAACGGTTTGTAAGCGTGACTTGGTGTTAGCAATCCAGGCAAATTCAATGCGGTATCAGCCATTTCCGCGGGCTCCCTCAAAATCGTAATGTATGAACAACAACGCTATATATAGTGTCTGAATGGCTCGTTAACCGCAAGGGATAGATGGCCGCGGTGTCGCAGCCATCCACAATTCGTCCACAGATTTGAGCGAAAAACGCTTAACCTGCAGCGCAGCCACCGTCTTCCAGTTGTCCACCAACTCGGTCAAGCAATCGGCCTGTTTGTTGGAAGTCATCCTCCGTGAATGAGTGACCGCCCGTGCCTGCCCTTAGCTGCTCTTCCAGTTTCTCAGCGGCACCCTCCACGCCAACGCCGTCGGATGTTCGGATCGCGCTAACAGCTTTCATAACGGTGAGATGTAAGGCGCGCTCTGCTTCGCCCATTGCATCCACAGTTGTGCCAAAGCAAGCACAGACCGCCGATGGTGTTACGCCGTCTTCCGCCATCTCGCTCGCGATCTCAGCATCGCCGCTTACGAGTTCGTTGCAAATTTCGGCGGACGTCAGTTCTGCGACAGTTGTTTCACCGGTTTCTCCGCCGCCACATGCGGCCAGAACAAACACCGACGCGGTGAAAAGAATGTACTTCATCAAATTATCCCCTCAGTTTGGCGAATACGATTCGCCGCTGCATGGTCGCACATCTCGGTGCGACTCAGCAAGAATTGGTACGCCACAAAGACGAAAACGACCGCACCATCCGCTGCGACCGTTATCAATGCATTGTACTAATTGGGTTATTTTCGGAGCGTAAAGCTCACACCTGCAAAGTCTTCGTTTTCCGTCACACCTTGAAGGCCGCGCTCATGATACGAAACTTCACGGCGAATGTAGCTGAGAGAGAGCTGCCCAGCACCGCGCTGGACGGAAACGCCAGCCTGCATATCTCCGACCGTTACCTGATCGCGCAGCGCCATATTATCAGAGTCAAAATCTGAGAGACCATTTTCACCTGGTTCATAGGTAAGTGCCTCGCCATCAGCGCCGGCAAAAATATACCAGGAATTCGGCGCATCGTCTGAGCCGCGTTTGTCAAAGTTTTGTCCAATCCGAACCTCACCGCCGAAACTGCGGGTCTTTAGTTCGCCCTGCTCACTGTAAGCCAGGCGCGGAACCACGCCGAGATCAAATGCAAGACCTGTAACTTCGCTTGGGGCATCAAGCTGGAACTCGGCAGCAAAATCCTTGTCTTCTTCGCTCGCGCCTGGAGAAATCAATTCTTCGGCATTCTGGCGCGCCGCAATCAACTCAACAGCTTCGGATTTCGACCACTCTGTTGTTGCAAGGGCTGCCTCAGCGGTGTTCGCCATCACGGACAGGCGGATAGCAGCATCTTCTTCCTCAGTAATAGACGCTGATGGAAGCGCAGCAGAGAAAATCGTGCTCGGTTCAGGAACAATTGTTGTGTCGAGATCTGGTAATCCTGCGGGAGTGCTTGCCGATATTTCTGGCACTCCAAGCGGCGCGGAAGTTGTGAGCTTTATACCTTCACTCGGTTCCGCTGCGGTGCTTACTCCAGCATCAAAATCAGTCCCACTGGTTGCGGTTGTGCAACCCTGACATGCCAGAACGGCAAAAGTGGATGCGGCAATGGCGAACATGCGTCCTCTACCTCTCATCAGGCCAACTCCAACTCTACTCCCCCAAGAGTAAGCCTGATCACTATTACGTTACCATGAAGAACCCGGGCTTCCGAGTCCCCGATATGCAAAATTTTATTAACATTCGCTGTTGCAACAGAATTCTAACGAAATCCGGCTAATTTGATGTAAATTTGGGGTATTTTTGCGCAAAAGGCGGACCGAAGCCCGCCTTTTCAAATTAACCAAATGAACTTTTTCAGAGCAATCCTACTGACAGGCGAGACATTCCTCGTAGTCAGCTTCAGGCATTTCCATCATACCATTTGTCGCCTCTTTTTCTGCCGCGCCAGCAAAGGCTGCACGCTGTACCGATTTGGAACGACAATAATAGAGAGACTTCAAGCCCTTTTCCCATGCCTTCCAGTGCAACATGTGCAGATCCCATTTCGCGATGTCGCCCGGCAGGAACAAATTCAGCGATTGTGCCTGGCAAATATATGGCGTGCGATCAGCGGCATGCTCGATGATCCATCGCTGATCGAGCTCAAACGCAGTCTTAAACACATCCTTCTCGTGCTCATCCAGGCAATCGAGGTGCTGAACAGAGCCCTCATGCTCAAGGATCGACGTCCAGATGGCATCTGTGTTTTGACCTTTTTGCTCGAGCAACTTTTCGAGCTGCTGATTCTTCACCGTGAAGGACCCAGATAGTGTTTTATGCGTGTAGACGTTTGCTGGGATGGGCTCGATACCCGCCGAAGTGCCGCCACAAATAATCGAGATCGACGCCGTGGGTGCAACTGCCATTTTGTGGCTGAACCGCGCCATCATGCCAGCATCCTTGGCGTCTTCGCAGGCGCCGCGCTCATGCGCGAGCTTCACAGAAGCTGCATCAGCACCGCGGCGAATATGCTTGAACATTTTCTCGTTCCACACTTTCGCCATCGCGCTTTCCATTGAGACATTCATGGACTGCAGGAAGGAATGGAAGCCCATAAGGCCAAGACCAACAGAGCGCTCGCGCTTGGCAGAATATACTGCGCGATCCATCTCTGGCGGGGCACGTTCGATGAAATCTTCCAGGACATTATCGAGGAAACGCATGATGTCTTCGATAAACATCTCTTCCTTCGACCACTCCATAAATTTCTCTGCATTTACAGAGGACAAGCAGCAAACGGCCGTGCGCTCTTCTCCGCGGTGGTCCTGTCCAGTTGCGAGCGTAATCTCAGAGCAAAGATTTGACTGGGTAACTTGCAGGCCAAGCTTGCGCTGGTGCGCTGGCATCGCATTGTTCACAGTATCGGTGAACAGCAAGTACGGCTCGCCTGTCTGAATGCGTAGTTCAAGAATCTTCTGCCAGATCTTGCGCGCATTTACCGTTTTGATGACTTCATTCGTCTTTGGCGAGATAAGACCAAATTCCTCGTCGTTCTTCACTGCCTCCATGAAGTCATCAGTGATGTTGATGCCGTGGTGGAGATTGAGCGATTTGCGGTTGAAGTCGCCGGACGCTTTGCGGATTTCCAGGAATTCTTCGATTTCCGGGTGATGTACATCAAGATAGCACGCAGCCGATCCGCGGCGAAGCGACCCTTGAGAAATCGCAAGCGTCAGCGAGTCCATCACACGAATGAATGGGATGATCCCGGAGGTTTCGCCGTTCTGGCCGACTTTCTCACCGATAGAGCGGACATTGCCCCAATAGGTGCCGATACCGCCGCCATTCGACGCTAGCCAGACATTCTCTGTCCACGTCTCAACGATGTCATCCAGCGAGTCGCCAACCTGGTTCAGAAAGCACGAGATCGGCAATCCGCGATCTGCGCCGCCATTTGAAAGGACGGGCGTCGACGGCATGAACCATAGCTTCGACATATAATCATAAAGACGCTGGGCGTGGTCCTGATCGTCTGCAAACGCTTTTGAGACGCGGACAAACATATCCTGGTAGCTTTCGCCCGGAAGAAGATAGCGGTCTTCCAGAGTGGTTTTGCCGAACTCTGTCAGCAGATCATTCCGGCTCTCATCGATTTCGATATGAATGTCCGAAACAACGCGCAAATTCGCTTTAGGGGCCCCCTTGCGGCGATCCCGAGTTTTAGTGGCAATGGCGGCGTCAATAACGGACATGTCTTCTCCCCGAAGATTAAGCTATACATCAGGAGTCAGCCCCTAAGAGACGCCATATAAGGTGCCTCAGCCCTCCTTCAATACTAGATATAGTGTCTGATGGTTAAGGAGGGGTCAACGGAGAAATTCGCGAAACCGTCATATTTCTCCGTGGAATTCTCCTTAATGGGGAGTTAACACTCTGGGATTCTCAATGGCAATAGGCGAGCTTGAGTACACCTCCTGTATTGAACAAAATTCTGGCCGCGGATCTCTCCCCAGCAGCCAAAAATTTTTTCTAAGAAAATCGGAAATTTTGCCGAGAATCGCACCGATGCGACGTCGCAGATTCGGGGGTGAGGTCGCACCGAAACCTCTACATATAGTGTCGGCTAGTTTTCGAGGCTCACTTCTGGAAAGGCCCGGGCGATTTCCTGGCTCCAATCAAACAGTGCATTCCAGTTGTCTGTGTTGTTTGCCATTTGGCCGGTACGCACGATCACAAGGTCGCGCGAGGGAACGATGGAAATGCTCTGCCCCTCGCTACCATTCGCATTGAACGTATCCCAAGGCGGCGAGGTGAGCGCTTGCGCACGTGTCGGCTCATCGCCGTAGGTCGTGATCCAGAAGCCTGCCGCATAGGTGTTGCTGTTCTCTGGCGGGGTTTCGGTGCGCGAGAAGTCAACCCAGCCTTCCGGAAGCAGGCGCTCACCCTCCCATACGCCATTACGGAGGTAGAGATACCCGAATTTGGCGTAATCATGCGCCGAGGCCCAGACGTTCGACCCGCCGAGATAGGTTCCGGCGGCATCCAATTCGGGTTGGAAGTCAGCTCCTAGCCGGTTTGAGAGAACGAGCCGAATTGAATCTGCCATGATAGCCCCACCATTTTCGTTGGGAATGGAAACTTTATTCCCATCAACAGCGGCGAGAGGAAACTCCGACTCACAATCCGCGCCGGGAGCAAGGAAAGAACAAGCGACAATCGCATTCTCGTATGCAATCTTCTGGTGTTCACCAAGCGCCCACCCAATCATGTGATAGCCCGCCGTCGAATATTTCCATGTATCGCCGGGCGTGGTCTCGGGCACTATGTTCTCTACGGCAAACGCAGCGACATCCGTTTTGCCCGTGCCAAACATCATATCAATGAACAAATTTTGATGCAGCGGCACTTCGGAGAGTTCGTGATTGGAGAGGCCTTCGGTCATGTTTAGCCAGTGTCGCCAGCTGATGTCGCGGCGCGGATCGCCTTCCGGATACGGCGACGGCATGGGGTCATCTATGCTTTCGATCAGGCCAAGATGCACCGCGCGGCCGACCAAGGCGCTCGTGATCGATTTCGCGACCGACCAGCTGATCTGCTTCGTGTCTTTCGTGAAGCCCTCGCGGTAGGCCTCCGCCACGATCTGCCCGCGATGCACAATCACGATCGACCGGGTCTCGCCCATGACATCTGGTTTTTCGCCCGCCATAGCTTTATCGATGAGCGGCTGAACTAGCTCCGCCGTTTCAG
Organism: Hyphomonadaceae bacterium; assembly: GCA_965263325.1. Taxonomy (GTDB): domain Bacteria; phylum Pseudomonadota; class Alphaproteobacteria; order Caulobacterales; family Hyphomonadaceae; genus CBDHGY01. The sequence continues at coordinate 1,775,054 of CBDHGY010000002.1, forward strand.
AAGGCATGTCACCATAGGTCCAGCCATCTGTCGGCCACTCAACGCCGTCCGGATGCGGGGTAAGCGGATGCAGCTCTTGCGCGCTCGCCGGAAAACAAACGAGTAAAGCAGCAATCATTGAAATAAACTTGCGCACGGACTCCAGCCTCCCCTAATCTCTGCCCACCATAGGGGCTGAATATGAAATACGTCAAAGTGCTCGCGATAATTTTAGTCAGTTTGGCCGTGCTTGCAGGCGTCGCTTGGCAAATCTGGGGTAAGGGCATTAAAGCCCAAGCCGAAATTGGCGCAGCTTTCGCGGCCAAGCATGTGTGTTCCTGCATACACATCGCTGAGCGCACGATGGATAGTTGCCGCAATGACTTTGTCGGCGATGACTTCAAGAGCTTTACATTTGAAAGCGGCGACGAATTTGTTACCGCGAACGCCCCTTACGGATTAGGGGAAGCCAGGGCGAAGTTTGAACCCGGCCTCGGCTGCGCGCTGGTAGATTCTTAGAGCCTACTTGTCCGTCTCGTAGACAGGCTCGCCGCCAAACATTCCTGAAAATACAGGTGCAAGCATTGGCGCTGCATCCGCTGCGCTCACCAGGATTTCGTACGACCCCTCTGCATACGCCCCGACATCATACGGTGAGTAGTGGACAACAAGACCGCCAAACTTCTCAGCCTCCGTTGATGGAACGAGTGTGACTTCACCAAACCAGAAATCTGTCTCCACTGGAAATACTTCTGCCACTTCACCGCGAAGCATTGGCAAATCTTCCGGCTCCATCGACATGCGCGTTTGTTTCATTTTTGCCAGCTCTTCCATAAGGAGCGCCTTCATCGCCGCCTCCCCACTTTCAGACAGCAAATTTTTCGGAACAATATCCTGCCCTTTTGATCGATCGTGGATGATCCCGCCAATCAGATAATTTGGGTGCGCGCCGCCTGTGAAGAACATATTGAAGTATTCTACAGAGATAACGTTCCCTACGCGCGCAGATTTCTTGTAATCATACTGATAATCATGAGGCATGAAAAAATCGAATTCTGCTTCTTCCTCGGCGGCGTCTTTGGCCTTTACCAGCGCCGTTTCCAATTCAGATTTTATCCGTGCTGCGAGGGCCGGCGCGAACGACACAATTTCCTCATCAATCGTTGCCGCAGCCGTTATGTGTTCAGTATCGATGGTAATAGAGATTGGCCCTTCAGATTCGGCCACCTCGGCGATGGCGGGAATTTTTTCCGCAGCCGGCTGAGCATCTTCCGCTATTTCAGGTGCAGGCACATCCAGCTCTGTGACAGGCTCCAAAGGCGTATCCACACTGTCGCGCGCGCAAGCCGACAGAACTGCAAATGCGGCGATCGTGGTTCCTAATCGAATGAGCATGTTGATCCCTTTATAAATCTGGCAAATCCTACGCTGACACCCAGTGCTTAGCAATTGCTAGAGCTGCGACTCAGAAAGCCCGGTCAGGATTTGCATAGCGTCGCACGCCCGAGACTGCGGGACAAATATATGGTCATGATAGAAGCCCGAGACGGCATTGGTGCTAATGCCATGTTTCGCTAGCGCCGAACACATCGCCGCCAGAAATCCGACCGCAGCCAGCGATGAGTGCACGTTCAGCGTTATGCGGGCATAAATTTCCGAAATCTGGAGATCCAACTCTTTAGCGTCTGCGGCCTTCAGGATGAGCGTTTCGCCCTCGTCTTCAACAAAACGCATAATCACCGGGATATGTGCATAGGCGCTCGACGCAGCTGTTGTGGCGAACACGTATTCCTCTTGATCCAGTACGGGAGACATTTCCTCGATCAGCGTGCGTAGATTTGTTTCACCACTCATGAGCTGAGCTCACGGCTCATGAAAACACTGAACGGGTTTGGTTCGTAGGGAGGGAACGCATCGCAGTATTGAAAGCCGTACCGAAGGTATAATCGCTGCGCCGGCATGAATGCAGGATGCGAACCGGTCTCCAGCTTTAACTCTTTATATCCCCGCGCCTCGGCCTCCCTCATGATGTGCTCCAGCATTCGCCCGCCCGCACCGATACCGCGAAATTTCTCAAGCGTGTGCATCGACTTGATCTCACCCAGCCCGTTTGGATGCGCGCGCAGTGCACCACACCCAACGGCAACTGCGCCCTGCCAAACCGACCAAAACGTCACCTCATTTGCGCGTAACCCCTCCAAATCAAGCGCAAATACGCTTTCTGGTGGAGAAGTCGCGTACATTGTATCGAGATGTGCCTCTAGGATCGCAATAATCTGAGGGTCAGTGATCGGGTCGTCGACGATTTTAAGGATGGGTGATTCGCTCATTTTCACATCTTTACCTCCAGCCACACTTCCCGCAAATTAGTATGGTTGATTTGGGAGACGGGTATTTATGCCCAATACGAAGAAAATCATGATCATCACCGATGCTTGGGCTCCTCAAGTGAACGGTGTGGTGCGTACTATGCAGCGCGTGATCGAAGAGTGCGAAGCGATGGGACATGAATTTGAGATCGTGTCACCTTCAGACGGATTTTGGACCGTACCCCTCCCTACCTATAGCGAGATCAAGCTTGCCCTCTTTGCCAGAGGCAAAATTAAAAAACGCTTCGAAGCATTTGAGCCAGATGCGGTTCACATTGTTACGGAGGGCACACTGGGCCTTGCCGGCCGGGCGATGTGCCGTCAGATGAAACATCCCTATTCCTCAAGCTACCATACCCGGTTCCCGGAATATGTTTCCGCGAGGTTCAAATTTATTCCGCTCTCATGGGGTTATGCCTTTGTCCGATGGTTTCATAAGCATTCCAGCTCGGTCATGGTTGTAACGCCTTCGATGCGCGATGAATTGACGGCGCGCCGCTTCAAGAATGTCGTGCCGTGGAGCCGCGGCGTTGACACCGACTTATTCCACCCTTCCAAACGCGCGCAATCAGGCTCCCCAGAAGATCCGTATACCAACATGAAACGACCTGTATTTCTGAATGTTGGCCGGGTTGCTGTCGAAAAGAATATCGAAGCATTTCTGAAACTAGATCTCGACGGCACAAAAGTTGTGGTGGGCGACGGCCCCGCATATGACGAACTCAAATCCAAGTATCCGAATGCGCATTTGGTCGGCCCGAAATTTGGCGAAGATCTCGCGACGTATTATGCCAGCGCAGACGCGTTTGTATTTCCAAGCGTAACAGACACATTCGGGAACGTAATTATTGAAGCACAGGCAAGCGGCACGCCCGTCGCCGCTTACAATGTTCCCGGCCCGAAAGATACGATCCCTGGTTCAAATGCGGGAATTCTAGGTGACGATCTCGCCGCGGCCGCACGCGAAGCCCTAACGCTCAATCCAGAAGATTGCCGCAGACACGCCGAAAAATTTAGCTGGCGCGCATGCGCGGAGACGTTCATCTCAAATCTCGCGCCGCTTCCGGTTCCCGAACGCAAACGTTTTTGGCAAAGAATCCGCTTTCGCCGGGGCAAACGCCTGCCAGCCCAGGAAGCATAGGAATACTGCTTGATTTGCTTCAGAAATGGTTGCTTCAGCTTGCGGCGGCGCGTATAGGGTCGCGTCTGGCTCGGTTCGGTAGCTCAGCTGGTTAGAGCGCACGACTCATAATCGTGAGGTCGGGAGTTCAAGTCTCCCCCGAACCACCAGGCCGAATTCCCGCATTTTTGGTTGTTGCAGGCGGTTACTTTGCGGACAGAGCTCCACAACTTATAATGGCAATCTGTTGATCTTTGACAAACAGTTGATAGCGTTTAGGTGCCGTGATTCGCTCGGCCAAAAATAAGTGGAGAATTGCATGACAAACGCTCCGTCCAGGCTTTCGCTTGTTTCATCGGGTGATGATCCAGACACGGTGGATACTCCGGAGATCCAAAGCCTATACGAAAGATGGCAAGACGCCGAAAAGCAACTTACCGCGCTTCAAACTTTGGAGATGGAGCATATTGATGCGCAGCCGCAATCCTTATCTCCGCGAATTTCCAGCGGGGATCTCTCAGCCCAACTGGCAATCATCGAGAGGATTCATACAAAACTGCTCTCTAAAATTGCCAACGCTCGCGCTGAAAATTCGGAAGACCTTGTGTCGAAGCTTGAAATCTGGAAACAGATTGCGATTTCCTCCGGAAGCGAGGTAGCGCAGCCAGCGGACTTGCTGGTGTGTTCAGTCCTGTCAGATATCCTGAGTGGTGCGTTAAATTCGGAAGCGGCGTAAACCGTGGCCTAACGTGAGTTCGGCGAGCTTTAGGTTATCAGTCCGCGGTCTTTCGCGAGCTTAACGATGTCTCGCGCGTTCTTTGCGCCAAGCTTTCTCTTCAGATGCTTCATATGAAATGAGATCGTGGCCGGGCGAACCTTCATCGCTTCGGCCGCCTCCGTGTTGGACTTACCAGCGGCGAGTTGCTTCAGCAGTTCAAACTGGCGCGGAGAAAGTTTCGGCAGATCACCGACATCACGCATCATATCTTGCAGGCTGGACGAATAAAATATTCCATCGTGCTCAAGTGACTCGACCGCTGCGATTATTTCGCTCTGCTCATCGCGCTTGGAGTAATAACCATCAAATCCCGAACGCTCGAGCTGAGCGAGAGCCGCGACAGAAAAATCTCCAGAGATACAGATCGCTTTCGTCTCGGGCATGACATTTCGAATGTCTGCCAGCAAGTGATCACCCGAGCCCGGCTCTAATCCAAGATCAATAATGCAGAAATCAAAGGCTTCGCCGTTCAGCGATTGAACAGCTTCATCATAAGACCGGGCACGTACGATGTCCTCGGTGATGAGGTTAAGCTTCGACGTCAGTCCCTCTAATACGAGGTCGTGATCGTCTGCGATCAGAATTCGCGTCATCAACTTCTGCCCCTCTGATGCGCCTGGTTGGTTGTTTTCCTGCACAAGTCAGCGCTGCTATCACTGCCTCAACGGATACGGGATTATAAATGAGCGCGAACGCCTTTCCAGCCCAACGCGCTCGAATTTCGGAAGTTTTTTCAAAACTTGCAACCAGAACGAGAGGTAAATCGCTCACTTTCTCCCATTGGTTATCGACGTCGCTTTTAATCAACAGGGCGTCCAGTTCCGCAGCTTTCGCTTGGTTGATCGTCGCCAGTTCAATGGTTTCTAATCGCTGATCGATGCGAGGCCAGTCCTCCCGCTCTCCCAATACCCCTATCCGAAAACGCTTATCGCTGTCGGGTTTGGCAGCAACAGGCAGGCAGAGTTCAAAGACGCTGCCGCGCCCTTTTTTGGAGGCAACTCGCAACTCACCGCCGAGGTCTTTTGCGAATTCCTGGCAAATTGTAAGACCCACGCCTTCACCTGGCTCAGTGTCGTCAAAGCGTACCGGACGAAACTCAAGCAAGCTCGAAACTTCCTCTTCGCTCAGCCCATTACCCTGGTCGAACACCTGATACCGAATTTCATTTTCGTGACGCCGGCAAGCCAGCAGTATCTTACCTGAGTTTGAATACTTGCCAGCATTGGAAACAAGATTGGTGAGGATCCGAAACACCCGGAGATGATCAGTCATCACCTCTTCGACACCTGCGTGGATGCGGACCGGAATGCCTTTTTTTGACGCCGCTTTCCCTGCGACGATGCGAACAGTGGAAAGCAGGCGCTCTACGTTTACCCGCTCGATCACGATGGGTCCGTGCGTCCCCTCTCCGCTGGCAGCATTGTCCACCATGATGTTCAACATGTCATCGAGCATCGTCGAAACATCTTTCAAACGACCAGCATAGTATTGCGCGTCGTCGAGCGACGAAGCTTCGCGGATACCGTCCGAAAGGTAGTTCAACCCGCCAAGCAAGTTGCGACCATCATGACCCATTGCGAGCAGCAAGCGGCTACGCGCGGCGAGATCTTGCAAGGCAATAACCTGCCGGCGCAGAGCCGTTGCCAATTCGCGCTGTGCAGACTCGCGTTCGCGCACATTCCTTCGTGCAAACAGTCCTAATGCATGCGTGATCATCGTCGCTTCTAATGCGACGAGCGGAACCATTAGGTCCGACTGGAGCGGCAATGGCGGCAACACCGTCAGGCTTTCGATCACCATGTAAGTGACAATACAGCCATAGATGAGCCAGGCTGCAAATATCCATCCAGCGCCAGCCACGCCGTTTAGCCGCGCCGATATCGCAATCCAAATCAAAGTAACAAAGCATGTGAGCCAAACCAGTGTGGTCGGACCAACAAAGAATCCGGGCTCATAAAAATCAGTCATCAAACCTGTGAATTCGAGCACGAGCAGACCAGCACCTGCCACAATAAGACCAAGAGCAAAGCGATCGGTTCGCGGCAAGTTTTCGGACGTGCGAAAGAATACGCGAGCAAACTGGACCAGCAGCAAGATCGCGCCGAGCGTAAGTGTTTGATCAATAATGCGGGCAATCTCCCGGCCCGGCGGATCCGTGATCAGGTAAAAATACCGATTAACTTGCCAGCTACCACACACTGCAACCAATTGAGACAGAGGAAACCAAAGCAACCGCTTCTGCCCAACCAAAAGCATCAATGTCACGTTCAGGGCGATGATCGTGAGGGCGACTGTTGTGAAAATGAAAACGATGTTGAGCCGGCGGTTCGTGGCCGACCTAAACGCCGACTCATATCCAACAGCAAGCGGAAGTGCGCTCGAATGCGAAGATTGAATGCGCACAAGAAATGTTTTGGTTTCGCCGGGTGCAAAATCGATCACTTCGGCAAGGGCGAGATAATCTCTGAACCTTTGAGTATATGTGCCGTCCGTTTTGCGCGAATACAGAAGCTCAGGCCCAGAGCCGCCAACCATATGAATTTCAGCGACTTTCAATTCAGCGCGGCCTATAGAGATCACCCCTGCCTGCACAGACGAACTTCCATTCTTTACGCGGAAAGTCACCCAGACGGGGCGAGCAAGATATCCAAAATCGATGGCTTCTTTTCCGTATAGCTTGAAGCGGCCCCTTTGAGACCAAGCTGACAAGGCATCAAGTTCGACCTTCGCTGTCTCGTTCAAGTAAAGAACGTCCTTGCCAGAAACGAGCGTGATTTCATCCGTCAGTGAAGTCGGGTCAAGCTCATGCACGCTTTGCGCCGATGCGAAAGACCAGGCCGATGCGAACCATATCAGCAAAAGGAGAAAGCTCTTCTGGTTCAATCATCCTTCCCCACAAATATTGGCGGCGCTTGGCGAGCTGTCATCGCCTTATGTCTCTTGTGTGAAACAAGTTAGCGCCGCAATTGGAAAATGACAGAAATCTTTTAGGTTTCATCGCACTGACGGGTTGGAGCTGTGACATAGAAGCAAGAAAAAAGGCGCTGCGATGAACGCAGCGCCTTCTTGAATTCTTGATTATGGCCCAGCGAGCACCATCGCCCGCTGATCGGCCAAGAACCTTAGTTTGCGCAGTTACAAGGACCACCAACGTTCAGGACAACGAGTGACGCACGAACTGTTTCGAACTGCGTGTCGTTTGTGAGCGTCTCAGTCTGGCCACGAACACGGCGGATCTCAACTGGCTGAACGAGCGTACGCACGATCGGCTGGATGATGTCGCGCTGTGTTACAGCGTCAAAGAATGTCTCTGTAATTTCTTCACGGTTCTCAGTGGTAACCTGTGGGATGAAATTGTCGACAGTTGCTGGCATTGGGTCAGCTTCAACGATGCCCGCGAGACGCTCTTCTTGGAAGATTGGGTCACGAGTGATTGTTTCTGACTGTGCACGAAGCAGACGACGCTCAACCGGCTGGATTGTTGTGATAACAACTGGCTGGATGATGTTGCGTGTAATCTGGTCTGTGTAAACATCTTCAACTTCGAGAACTGTACGCTCTGAAATTTGTGGGATGAGGTTCTCAACAGGTGCCGGTGCAGGCTCTGTTTCAACACGAACTGGCAGACGCTCTTCTACAAACTGAGTTTCGTTAGTGATGGTCTCAGTTTGTGGGCGAAGACGACGGATCTCAACCGGCTGAACGATTGTACGAACAACTGGCTGGATAATGTCGCGCTGCGCAACGGCATCAACGAATGTTTCAGTAACTTCGTCGCGTGTGACTGTCTGTACTTGCTCTTCAACAGACTCTGCTGCTGCTGGAACTGGGTCAGACTCAACACGAACAGGTGCTGTGCGTGTTTCGAAGCGTGTTTCGTTCGTGATCGTCTCAGTGCGTGGGCGCGTGATGCGGCGCTGAACTGGGATTACTGTTGTACGAACGATTGGCTGGATAATGTCGCGCTGCGTTACTGCGTCGTAGAATGACTCAGTGGTTTCTTCGCGTGTCTGAGTTGTTTCCTGTGGGATCAGATTGTCGACTGGTGTCGGAACTGGATCTGATTCAACACGAACTGGCAGACGCTCTTCTTCGAAACGTGTGTCTTCTGTGATTGTTTCTGTGCGAGCGCGAACAATACGGCGTTCAATCGGCTGAACGAGTGTGCGCTCAATAGGCTGAATGATTGTGCGGCTTGTGACAGCGTCAAAATAAGTCGTTGTTTCTTGAACTTCAGTGTTCTGAACAACCTGCTCGTCAACGTTTTCACAGCAAATTTCTTGGCTAACTGCGTCTTGGGACCCACCAACATATTGAACATCAACGTCATCACCATTCACAGCAAATCCGTTGTTACGAGCCTGGTTCAGCAGATCATTAATTTCTGACTGAGACAGAACTCGATCACCTTGGGCAAGCGCTGACTGAGGCACCATTGCCGCAGCTACCAGGCCAGCCACCAAAAGTGTCTTAGCTTTTTTCATTTCCATCTACCCCTTCGGCCTTCTTGGCCACCTGAGACTAAAGCGACTTCTCGCAACTGCCCTGAACCATTCAGGGACGTGACAAAGCGGAGCAATAAACATGCCGCTCATTCCGTATACCCAACAAAAGCGCTGAGCCAAACCCATTTCCCGTTTTCAGGGAAAAGAATTCTCACCGGTTTGAGCTGGACGAAAAAGAGTACGCTGTGCCCTTCCCCGACCACCGTCTGGCCCGGGATGCCGCCTAAAGAGCTAGCTGGCAAGTCCTAGTTACAGTTAATTCATACGATTGATTCAATTAGCGCACTTTCCGTTTGGCTTCCCGTATTTCACCACGTAACACAAGCGTATCAATATTGCCTGGCTCATACCGCATGGCCGTTTCAATATCTTGCAGTGCGAAATCATGCGCATCCTGTTGTAAATACGACAGTGCGCGCATTCTATATGCCTCTGCGTCAAGCGGATTGAATGTCAGGGCTTCGTTCAAGTCCAGCGTGGCTTCAAAACTACGATCCGCCGCCATCAACGCTGCCGCGCGGTCTTTATACAACTCAGGGTCTGTTTTTCTCAGCTTCAAAGCATTTGTGAAAGCTAGGATGGCTTCATCGGGAAGACCCGCTGACAACCATGCATTTCCGGCCTGTGTCAAAAATACCGCACGTTCTCCCAAAGTCCCGGAGCTCTTTTGCTGCGCAAGATCTTCGAGCCGCGTTGCCGCTTCCGCATGATGCCCAAGTGCTGAAAGGCTCAGCGCGGCACAATAGCGGGCATTCGGGCGAGCCCCCTCATTCAGCCACGCCAATGCGTCCTCATATGCCTCCTGCGGGTTTTCATCGATTGTCTCAATGCAGGTGTTCAATCTTTGGGATTCGGCGCGGAGCGTTTCAGTAATGGCGGACGACTGGCCGATGATCGCACTTAAAATGGCGGCCGCAATTCCAGAAAATGACATATATAAGCTCCAATCACGTAATTTATGCCTCTATTTCAAAGTAATGACATCTCTCAAATGACAGTTCAGTTAGGCCAATTATATTGTTTCGGATTTGGATATGTTGCGGCAAGGCTAGGCAAACGTGTCTTGGACACCGGAGGGTCCCTCGTTGGTACAGCGCGAAGCGCAGAAAAAGCGAACCAAATTAGCGGAATCGCGCCACACGCGAAAGGTGTCGTGTGGGATGAGCACGAGGTCATCGATCCAGATTCGCTGAACGGCGCGCACTGGCTGATTTCGATCCCGCCAAACGAAGAGGGTTGCCCCGCCTTTCGCCTGACGTCTGGTATTCACGCCCAACCACGATCGATCACCTACCTCTCAACAGTCGGTGTTTACGGCGACCGAAATGGCGACTGGGTTTCTGAAAATACGCCAGTCAATCCACAATCCGATCGCGCAAAGAGGCGCGTTCTGGCCGAACGGCAATGGCAGAGCCTAGATGCACACATCGTAAGGCTGCCCGGCATCTATGGGCCTGGAAGATCAGTATTTGATCGCCTTCGCGCGGGCAAAGCGCGGCGGATCATTAAAGACGGTCAGGTTTTCAATCGTATTCATGTCGATGATATCGTTGGTGGACTTGAGCAGATTCTGCCTCACCCGTCCGCCGGCATCTGGCATCTTTGTGACGATGAGCCAGCACCGCCTCAAGATGTGGTTTCGTATGCCGCAGAGCTTCTAGGTTTTGAGACACCGCCCGACATTGCCTTTGAGGATGCTGACCTCAGTGCGATGGGACGGAGCTTTTATTCAGAGTGCAAGCGCGTCTCCAACGCGGTGACCAAATCGAAACTGAATTGGCAGCTCCAATATCCAAGCTATCGCGAAGGGCTCAGAGCAATACTTAAGACCGAATCGAAGACAAGAGCTCACCAACCGTAACCAACAAGCGCTCGATATCTTGATCTCGTGACAGGCGGTGGTCACCGTCTTTCACAAGCGTATAGGTCACATCATCCGACTGCAGTTTTTCCAAAAGGGATAAAGAATGCTGCCAAGGCACCGCATCATCCTGCACACCTTGCAGGATCCTGACGGGGCAATTCAGTAAGATCGGCTCATCCATTATTTGCCATTGCTTTCCATCTTCGATGAGATCGCGCGTAATTGGATACGGGTCGCCATATTCAGACGGTCTCATCCAGACCCCTTCCTCCAGAATCTGCTGCTTCACCGATTCTTCAAATCCGTTCCACATTAGTTTTTGCGTAAAATCGGGAGCCGGAGCGATGAGAACCATGCCTGCGACTCTTTCAGTTTTTGCAAGGGCCGTGAGAAGCGCCATCCACCCACCCATGCTCGATCCCACAAGCACAAGCGGTTCGTCTTCGGTGAGTTGATCAATCACGCTCAGACAATCTTGTCGCCAGCCCGAAATCGTCCCCTCAGCAAAATCGCCCTCTGACAAACCATGTCCAGAATAATCAAATGCCAAGAAAGGAATCGCATGTTCTGCCGCCCATGCTTCGAGCGCGAGCACTTTGCTGCCAGACATGTCAGAGTTGAAACCTGAAAACCACACCAGGCGCGGAACGCCTGTGCCTTTTGGGGATTTGCGATAGGCCAATCGATGCCCGGCGGCTGACTGAATGTAGTCTGTCATCTATTGGCTGCTCCCTGTCTGTTGACGAACACCTGCATCATGTGACTCTGCACTGAGATTCAATAGTTACGTAGAAAAATGTCACTCGCAGGCGATCTTAGATCCAAAACAATCCTTCAGGTCATCCCTGACCTCGCTGCCGGCGGGGCGGAGCGTACCGTACTTGAGATCACGGAGGCGCTGACAGCAAAAGGTGCACGTTCAATAGTGGCGAGCAGAGGTGGTCGGCTTGTTCCCGAGCTTAAAAAACTTGGCGGCGAGTTGTTTGAAATGGACGCCGCCAGCAAGAACCCTTTCACAATCCGCGCGAACGCGGAGAAACTCGCAGACTTAATAGAACACGAAAATATATCCATTGTGCACGCCCGTTCCCGCGCGCCCGCTTGGTCAGCCTATTTGGCATCTCAACGGACGGGCACGCCATTTGTGACCACTTATCACGGTGCTTATTCGGAAAATTTTCCCGGCAAACGATGGTACAATTCCGTCATGGCCAAAGGTGACCGCGTCATCGCAAACTCAGCATGGATCGCTGAGCACATTTTGACGACCTACAACCTGCCAAAGGAACGACTGATCACCATTCCCCGCGGCGTAGATTTAATCGCGTTTGACCCAAAGAACGTCACAGTGAGCAGAGTTGAAACGGTTCGGGAGAGTTGGGGCCTTCCTGCAAATGATGATCGAACTGTGCTGATGCTTCCCGGCCGGCTGACAGACTGGAAAGGCCAGACAACGGCGATTGAAGCGCTCGGCATCATGGAACCGGAAGAACGAGCCCGTCTCGCTCTGGTGCTTGCCGGCGACGCTCAGGGACGAGACAAATATGTGCTCCAGCTTGAAGAACTTATCCGCGCGCGCGGGGTCCAAAACTGCATGTTGATGCCCGGCCACTGCAGCGACATGCCCGCAGCCTATCTCGCCTGCGATATTGTTCTTGCCCCCTCTAAACGCCCGGAGGCATTTGGCAGGACCGCCGCAGAAGGATCAGCCATGGGGCGGTGCGTTGTTGCATCTGCGCATGGCGGCGCTCTTGAGACTGTCATGGACGGCCAAACCGGCGCGCTGGTATCGCCAGGCGATCCCTCAGCTCTTGCGGGCGCGTTAAGAGCGCTTTTGCAAATGGGCCGCGGCGCATGGGAGAATATGGGCGCTGCAGGTGCAAGTTTCGTTCGATCGGAATTTTCAAAAGAGAAGCTTCAAGCCGCAACACTTGATGTGTATAGGGACGTTCTTCGCGGCAAAGGATAATCAGAAGCGGTGGCCTCTCCGACTATCAATCCGGGCAAAACAGCGTCGCGCGTGCTGATCATAAAACTCAGCGCGCTCGGCGATTTTGTTATGTCGCTCGGCGCTGCAAAAGCGGTTCGGGCTGCCCATCCTGAAGCAGAAATCACTTTGCTGACAACACCGTTCCTGAGCGAATTCGCGAATGCCTGTCCGTTTTTTGACAGAGTTGAAACAGACGGCCGTCCGAAAGGCATAAGCGCCCAGCACGCATTGCTGAAACGGATTAGCCAAACCCGGTACGATATCGTCTACGACTTCCAGACCTCCAATCGAACGAATACCTATTGGAAGCTACTCAAACGCCTGCCGCACCTGAGAGCGCCGCTTTGGTCCGGCGCGGTGAAAGACCAAAAACTCTTTCACGCAAATCCCGACCGCAGCAAAATGCACCCGATCGACCGGCTCGCCGACCAGCTGAAATATGCCGGGTTGGATATTCTCGAGCCACCCATGCCAGATCTCAGCTGGGTACAAACCTCGCTTGGAGACAGCCCTGATCTGCAGGCAAGTCATTTTGGAATCGACGGCAAATATGCACTTTTAATCCCTGGGGCGTCGGCACATCGGAGCGCGAAACGCTGGCCAGAAGAGCGATATGGCGCTCTGGCTGCGCACCTTGCAAGTCTGGATATTCAGCCTGTTATTATCGGCGGCCCGAGCGAAGCTGAACTCGCAGAAGACATCGCTAGAATAGAGCCGCGCACCAAGAACATTGTCGGTAAAACGAGCTTGTTCCAGATCGTTACTTTGGCAGAGCGTGCAGAAATTGTAGTCGGCAATGACACAGGCCCGATGCATATGTCGACGCTGGCAGGCGCGCCCGGCATTGCCCTGTTTGCGACTGATGAGTCCGATCCGGTTCAGGCATGCCCGCGCGGCGCGCCTGTCATTGCTGTGGCATCTCCGCGGGCAGATGAGATAGACGTTAAACCGGTGATAGAAGCGCTAGACGCGCTTCTATCATCGCAGGTTGCACAATAGTTACTCAAACCTGACGGCAATTGTCACAATCGCTCAATACGTGCGTACTTCGTTTAAACGAATTTCCACTATGGCCATTGTTGGAGGGCATTTAAACTAACGTCAAATTCCCGAAGAGAGATACAAGCAGATGAAGAATCTAACCGCACGTGCGCGCGCCGAGGAAGCCGTTTACGCCAATCGTCAAACACAAGAATTCATCCTTCAAGCTCATAGTCTTCGCCGTCTCGGTGAATGGGCTGCGTCTGAAATGAAGGAAGAAAACGCTGAACAAATCGCCCATTATGCTGAAACGCTTGTCAAAGCTGGAATTGCAGGAGTTGGGTCAGCAAAAAGTGTTGCCGAGGATTTGCGTGCCGCTGGAATTGAAACGACTGATACAGCTGTGGAGCATCGGTTCGACAACTTCCTAGAGGAAGCAAGAGTGAAAGCGAAGATGTAGCTTATGGACGCAAGCGCGTCCGATGCCTGACAAGTCAACGTTTAAGGAGCTTGGGATATTCTCCCAAGCTCCTTTCTGATTGAGCAGCAGAACCGTAGCCATCTGAACACAATGAATCTACCGTTTTCCCTTGCAGTTACGGACAATTGTACGCATATTATGCCCGCATTTGGTAACAACAGGAGATACACCATAGCTCGCAGACCACACGCGGCTCAGCCGCAAAAGAAATCAGGACCTCGCGTCAACAAGGATATACGCGCAGAGAAGGTCCTTCTCATTGATGAAAACGGAGAAAAACAAGGGGTTATGCCGATTGGCGCTGCGCTGGATGCAGCACGCGACGCGAAACTAGACCTCGTAGAAGTTTCTCCGAACCAAGATATTCCGGTCTGTAAGATTGTTGATTACGGCAAACTGAAATTTGAGAATCAAAAGAAGAAAGCGGCCGCGCGAAAGAAACAAAAGTCGGCTGATCTCAAAGAAATCAAAATGCGTCCCAACATCGACACCCATGATTATGGTGTAAAAGCGAAAGCAATCGCGCGTTTCTTTGAAGCAGGAGATAAGGTGAAAGTGACCTTGCGCTTCCGCGGCCGGGAGATGGCTCACCAGCACCTCGGGATGGAACTGCTCCAAAAGGTCAAAGCCGAATTTGATGAAGTGGCAAAGGTTGAGCTGGAACCTAAACTCGAAGGTCGCCAGATGACGATGGTGATGGCTCCACGTTAATGAAGCGGGTTCGGATTACACGCCGAATAAGGTATCCGATATTTGGAAAATTGGCAGTTATTGCTGACAATACTGAGCTCTGCCGTTTGAAGTCTGGCCAATCTGCAGTCATAGAAATACCAGAAAACGCAGAGCTGCTCCAAATTAGCTCCGATGGTGTTGTCTCAACACCGCACGAACTTTCCCAAATTCCCGATGGAGCCCACTTGGAAATCATCGCTGATAAAGACCGCCCATTCGGTCTTAGCGAATTCATTGCGCCGTTTGATTTTAGGTACGCCGCGTCATCCGATTAGCCTTGCCTTTTATCGGTCGCTCGCATGTCTGCGGTCATTATCAGCCTTGTCGTTCATAGCTTTCTTGTGAGCCTTGAGGTTCGTACGATCCTCTATTGGAAATAATTGCTGTCCGTCACTATTCGGCGTGGAATAGTAGCCAACTCCGCTCGTCGCGGCAGATGCTTCTACTTTGTTTTGCGGCTTTGGTTTTTCAACGCGGTCTTCAAGCGAGGCTAATTTCAGCTCTGAAACTTTTTCGATGGAGCCGCGTTCAGCAGCCGGTGCCGCTTCGCGGACCTGGGCCAAACATCCAGCGCTAGAAAACAGCGAAACCCCAAGCGCGAGCATGAATATTCGAAGCATGGGTCAGGCCGCCTTCCTTGCCAGCATTGATACAGAATTCTATTAGGGGAGAAATTTGCTAATATTCGGTTTCAATGGGGAATGACGCTGCCTCAACGGAATCTGAGAGCACCGCTTGATTTTTCCTGCTGTTTCCGTCATATGCCGCTCCTTCCGAGCGATGCGGGCCAAAAGGCATGCCTGCAGTGCTCTTAAATTAGAAAATGGGCCGCTGGCAGTCTTCGCTGGCGTGAGCCCCAAAGGAGATGAAAATGCCGAAGATGAAGACCAAAAAGGCCGCTGCCAAGCGGTTCAAAATCACAGCGTCCGGTAAGCTGAAGCACGGTGTTGCAGGTAAGCGCCACCGCCTCATGAGCCACAATGGCAAGTATATCCGCCAGAACCGCGGAACTTCGGTCGCTGCAAAAGCAGACCATGCCCGCGTGAAGAAATACCTTCCATACGGCCTGTAAGCCGCACAGATTTTGAACCGAATTTAGGGAGCCCGTACAATGGCCCGTTCACGTAACAAAGTGCCAGCACACGCTAAGCACAAGAAAATTCTCAAAGCGGCGAAAGGCTATCGCGGCCGCCGCAAAAACACCTTCCGCACAGCCAATGCGGCTGTCTGGCAAGCTGGCCAGTATGCCTATGTTGGCCGCAAGGTGAAGAAGCGGAAATTCCGCAGCCTCTGGATCCAGCGCATCAATGCGGCTGTTCGCATCCACGATGAAGACATGACCTACTCACGATTTATCAACGGCCTCACCAAGGCCGGCGTAGAAGTCGACCGTAAGGTGATGGCCGATCTCGCTGTGAAAGAGCCTGAAGCGTTTGGTGCGCTTGTCTCACAGGCGAAAGCAGCGCTTTAGCTTTTCCGCCAACCACAGGTTAAAGACGATCCCGTGGGCGGCGCTCACGGGATTTCTTTTTGGACAGAGCAAAATGAACAAAACCACACGCAACCTCATGATCGCCTTCGGCGCGGTGACTGGCTTATTGCTTGTCGGCGCGGTGATCGCAGCTGGATTCATGCAGCGGTCGCTGTGGAGCATCCTTTTGCTCGCGGCGGTTTTCACCGTGCTTTATGTTTATGGCAAGCAACCGCAATGGAAGACGCTCATTTCTGAAAAGCCGGGCATGGTGCTGCCAAATCTGCTGGGCACCTACGCGACGCAGGCTGTGATGTGCGGGATATTTTATCTCATCGGGTTTGGCGCGAAGGCTCTGCTGGGTGAGACCGGCGACCGCGCGCCATTCAGCATGTTCGATTACCAATTCGCAAGCGGATTGCTGCTCCTTGGTCTTATCCTCGGCACGATTGTAAACCAATTTTCAAAGCGGGTGTTCGCGGATCTTTCCTCGCTGCTTGAAGAGACCCGTGCTCAACTTGATGATGCGCAGGCAACCCTTGGCACCTTCACAGGTGCCGGGCGCGATGAGAACAAAGCCGATATCCGCTTGCTGGACAAACCCGTGACGCCTTCAAGCTTGATCGCAGGTGTCCACTTTAGCCACGGCGAATACAAGGAAGATGGGTTCGACGGCACGCCCAATGCAAAATCTGTGGGCGGCGAGGATAAAATTGCTGAAGCAGAAAAACGCCTTGGCCGCGAGCTACCGGAAAGCCTGAAAGAGATTTACCGTATCTATAATGGCGGCTCAATCAATGAAGTGTGCGTCGTGAAAGATGGTGTGACGGGCACCGACCTCAAATTCGATGACGTCCTCATGCCCTTCTCTGGATATAATGATCTTTATCCGCTGGAACGCCTTTACACCGCTTGGGAGAGTTTTGAGCATTTTGCGAACCCAGAAGACCCAGATGACAGGGAGGAATATGGTGAGCTCTTCAGCCACGGTACGGAGAACATGGTCTTGCTCGCGCAGTGGTATCAGGAATCGCTGTTCCTGGATTACAACCAACCAGGTGAGCCACGAGTTGGCTTCGTAGATTTTGATAACCGCACCTGGTGGGAGGTGGTCCGCTACTGGCCCAATTTCGCAGCATTTTTTGCAGACTTGCGCCATTACGAAGATATCGACTGACTGCTTCCCCGACACCCGGGTTTGCATCTTGCCCGCGGCCCATTAGAACCCTGAATTTGAACCAAAAGGGATGTCCCCATGTCCGACATCGAAACAATAGAAAAAGAAGCCCTCGTCGCCATAGACGGCGCAGCAGACCTCGCTGCGCTGGATGCCGTGCGTGTGGCTGAGCTTGGCAAAAAGGGACGCGTCTCCGGCCTTATGAAAACGCTTGGTGGTATGGATGCCGATCAGCGTAAGGAAATGGGACCGAAGCTGAATGCGCTGAAAACCCGCGTTGCCGATGCCGTGGCTGCGCGCAAGACGGCGCTCGAAGACGCTGAACTGGAAGCGCGCCTTACCACCGAAAAGCTGGACCTCACCCTGCCCCCGCGGCCTGAAGCCTTAGGCGCGCTGCACCCGGTGATGCAGGTGTTTGAGGAAATCGCGGCGATCTTCGGCGATATGGGCTTTGCCGTCGCTGACGGGCCAGACATCGAAGACGATTGGCACAATTTCACGGCGCTGAATTTCCCCGAAGGTCACCCCGCGCGCGAAATGCACGACACGTTCTTCATGGAAAAACAGGGCGATGAGCCAGCGAAAGTGCTGCGCACGCACACATCCCCTGTGCAGATCCGGACGATGATGAAGCAGAAACCACCGATCCGTATCGTGATCCCTGGCCGGGTTTATCGGAATGATTGGGACGCCACACACACGCCCATGTTCCATCAGGTCGAAGGGCTTGTGATCGAAGAAGGCATCCACATGGGACATCTGAAGGGCTGCCTCGTTGATTTCGTGAAAGCGTTCTTCGAAGTAGATGATGTGGAGGCGCGTTTCCGCCCTCATTTCTTCCCGTTCACAGAGCCGTCTGCCGAGATGGATGTGAAATACACCAAGAACGGCCAATCGATTGAAATTGGCGCGGGCGACAGCTGGATGGAAATCCTTGGCTGCGGAATGGTGCATCCGAACGTCTTGCGCAATTGCGGCATCGACCCGGACACGCATCAGGGCTTCGCCTTTGGCATGGGGGTCGATCGTCTCGCCATGCTGAAATACGGCATGCCGGATCTTCGCCCCTATTTCGAAGCCGGCACCGAATGGACGAAACACTATGGCTTCAAACCTTGGACGACACCATCCGTAAGCGGGGGGCTTAGCTGATGGGCGACGGAAATAAAGTCGAATTTCTGGTGGCTGTGTGCGCCATCATAACATCCGTGATGGCAGTCTACATCGCGTGGGATCAAGCACGCGTCATGCGCTCGCAGGAAAAAGCAACCGTCTGGCCGATCCTGCAGGTCCTGCATCATACCGGCTTTGACGATGGTGGGTTTCAGTATCGCCTCAGCGTCGAAAACGCCGGTGTCGGGCCGGCGCTGATCGAAGACTTCACTATCAGAATTCCCGGCCAGCCGGAAACACAGGCTTTTTCCGAGATGGTGAAGTACCTTGCCTCGGACGCCCTCTTTGAAAAATACGGCCACCCCTTCTGGCAGAATATGGCGCTGGAAAACCGGGTGCTGCGCCAGGGTACAGAAATCGATCCTGTCCGGGCACAATGGGCCCCAACCGACGGGCTCGCCCGTGATTTTGAAATTCAGCTGTCGAAACTCCTCAGCAGTGAAGTTCCTGCTGCCGAAGTATTTGTTTGTTATTGCTCGATCCTCGAAGATTGCTGGGTAGCGACGAGTTCTCAAACTTCGCCAAAGCCGCGCGCTGTAGAGTCCTGTTCTGAGTTGAAGAAAACCGCCGACATCATCATGTCCGAAATGCCCACACGGCCTCAACCGGAAGAATTAGTACAATGAAATTCACACTCTCCTGGCTGAAAGACCATCTCGTCACAAAAGCCTCTCTCGAAGAGATTCTTGCATTCATGCTGAAAGCTGGCCTTGAGGTTGAGCATGTCGAAGACCCAAACGAAAAACTTGCCGCCTTCACCGTCTGCAAGGTGAAAGCCGCAGAGCCGCACCCGGACGCCGATAAGCTCCGCGTGTGCACCGTCGATACGGTCGATGGCGAAAAAACGATTGTATGCGGCGCGCCGAATGCACGCGCGGGCATGAGCGCGATTTATGCGCCGCTGGGCACCTTTATCCCCGGACTCGATTTTGCGCTCGATAAAAAGCCTCGTAAAATTCGCGGCGTCGAAAGCCATGGCATGATGTGCTCTTCAAAAGAGCTAGAGTCCGGCGATGATCATGACGGCATTATCGATCTCACCGAATTCTTTGAAGTTGGCACACCTGCCGCTGAAGCGCTCGGTCAAACAGACCCGGTGATTGATTTTGAAGTCACTCCAAACCGGCCAGACTGGCTGGGCGTTGCGGGCATTGCGCGCGATCTCGCCGCTGCGGGCGCTGGGCGGTTTGTACCTAAAGATATCAAGCCTCTCAAAGGCAACGGTGATTGCCCGATTAACGTTGAAATCGGCGACGAAACCGCCTGCCCCGTGTTCGGCGGTGTTTATATCTCAGGTGTAAAAAACGGGCCATCACCCGACTGGATGCAGGAGCGCCTTCGCGCAGTTGGTATCACACCAAAATCCTTCTTGGTTGATGTGACGAACTATATCTCGCTTGATCGCGCACGCCCGCTTCACGCCTTCGACGCAGACAAGCTCAAAGGAACGATCCGCCCGCGCCTCGCCAAGAAAGGCGAGACGCTGGAAGCGCTCGATGGCAAGACCTACAAGCTCACCGAAGAGATGTGCGTCATCACTGATGAAAGCGGCGTCATCGGCCTGGGCGGCGTGATGGGCGGCGAGTCTACGGCGGTTAGCGATGAGACCGTAAATGTCTTCATTGAATGTGC
The DNA here is from genome assembly GCA_965263325.1 of Hyphomonadaceae bacterium. GTDB lineage: Bacteria > Pseudomonadota > Alphaproteobacteria > Caulobacterales > Hyphomonadaceae > CBDHGY01. The sequence continues at coordinate 1,795,306 of CBDHGY010000002.1, forward strand.
CTGGTTCGATCCGCTGCGCACTGCACGAACGGGCCGCGTAACCGGCATCATCTCTGATGCGCGCTACCGGTTTGAGCGCGGCGTCGACACCCACTCCATCGAAGAAGGCCTCGCGCAAGCCGCGCAGTTCATTCTGGAGTATTGCGGCGGCACAGCCAGCAATCCCATCATCGCAGGCGAGCCGATCGCGCGGAAAGAGAAAGTCGAGTTCAAGCTCGAGGATGTTGCGCGCCTCACTGGCCTTAAAGTCAAAACAGCATCCATGAAAAAGATGCTGACCAATCTGGAATTCGAGGTTGAGGATACAGGTCAGAGCTGGTTCATCAAACCGCCAAGCTGGCGCTTTGACATCGAACAATCCGCTGATTTTGTTGAGGAAATCGCCCGGCTTGTTGGGTATGACGATCTTCCGCTCACCTCCCTGCCCGCGCCAAAGGATGGTGTGAAAGCCGTAACAACTGAGGTTCAGCAACGGGTGCGGATCGCGCGCCGCGTTATGGCCTCGCGCGGCTTTCTCGAAGCCGTAACGTGGAGCTTTATGCACAAACCCGCAGCCGAGCTCTTTGGCGGCGGCGGCAATGCCGTGTCATCCGCTTTGACGGTCGCCAATCCCGTCGCGAGCGAGCTGAATTATATGCGCCCGTCTGTGCTCGGTAATCTCGCGGAGGCCGCGCAGCGAAACGTGAATATGGGGGCGCGCGATGTCCGCTTGTTTGAAGCCGGACCCATTTACGAAGGCGACGGGCCAGACGACCAGCGCAACTATCTCTCCGCGATTGTACGCCCGGCCGATATGCGCCACTGGCAAGGGTCTGCAGGCTATGACGCCTACGCAGCAAAGGCAGACTTGTTTGCCGTTCTCGAAGCAATTGGCCAACCGCCAGAGCGATTCCAGATCGCCTCACCTAGCGTCTCGCATTTCCATCCAGGGCAAGGCGCGGCATTGAAAATGGGGCCCAAGAACACGGTTGCTCATTTCGGTGCCCTGCATCCGAAAGTGCTCAAGGCGCTGGATGTGGACGGACCGCTCTTTGGATTTGAGCTTAATCTCGATGCGCTGCCGAAGCCAAAGTCAAAAGGCGGCAAAACGAAGCCTGTCCTGAAACTCGCAGACCTGACACCCATCCGGCGCGATTTCGCGTTCGTCGTTGCCGAGGATACCGCCGCAAGCGATATCCTGCGTGCTGCAAAAGGCGCAGACAAGGCGCTGATTACAGAGGTCTCTGTGTTCGATGTCTATCAGGGCAAAGGCGTTGAGGACGGTTTCAAATCGGTCGCCATCGAAGTCACGCTCCAACCAAGCGGCGAGACGCTGAAAGACGATCAGATCGAAGCCATCGCGCAGAAAATCATCGCGGCAGTGAAGAAAGGCACCGGCGGCGAGCTGCGGGGGTAAGCTGCGCCTGACTACTCGCCGGTGGGAGAGACGGCCAAATCGCCAAACATAAGGTCGAGATTCAAATCGATCATGGATTGCAGGGCCATCTGCTGCGAGAGGCCGTCTATCAATGCCTTTATCCTGATATCTGCTGCTGCTTCGAACAGTTGAAGCTGCGTGTCATAGGGCGCGCGCGCAATTTGCGCACGTCGTTCTTTGGAATAAATTTTATGGTCACCGATCAGGCCGTTTTCCATCATTAACCAGGATGCCCCGCCCCAATCGAAATAGGTATCTTGCGCCATTAAGATTGCGAACAAACCATATTGAGGCGAGTTTTCTGACTGCGACACCGTTACAAATAATACTGCCGGAACACCGTTCAGTGTTGTGTCCGCCAGTCCGGCGCGCAGGTCTTTTTGGTAATAGATTTCCCAGGCCTCTATTTTTTCGAGACGCATCGGCGATTTGAGCGTTAAGTCGACGTCCTTGAGAAGATCAAGCACTGCTGCATCATGCGAATACACATTGAAATCTGGCCCGGTTCCAGCGGACAAAACCCTCGGAGAATGCGGATCACCCGGGCTGTGAAATGCCCAAAATGCCCCGCTATCCAGCCGCTGCCACGCATCAGTCGGGGTGGGGGTGAAGCTCGATATGGCGGTTTCAGCTTCGCTGCTACAGGCGCTGGCCAGTAGGGTCAACGTGAACGCAAATATTCCCAAAACTTGTCGCATAAATCGATCCCTCTTCAAGCCTTGTAAGGTGGCGTCAAGCACGGCGCAATCCATCTTACGGTGCGAAGCGCACTTGTTCCCGACGGCTACCTCTTTCCCCTTTCGAGTCGAACACTCTAGAAATTTGTAGGGATGTTTTTCGCCAAAAGCGGTCGTTGCGTAAAAATCGCTGAGCGGCCGACTTGGGGCGAATTTCAGCCGCTCATCTGGTAACCCTGATCAATGAATATTCTTCACGTGCATCTGGCCGGAGAGGCGCTCTAGTCATGAATCTCAAACAAGCCTTGCGCCATGCGACCCGGCGAATTCGTAGTATTGTTTGTGAATAGTAAGATCAGTAGATCGTCGTTCTGAGAGTATATGAAGTAGCTCCGATACCCAACGATGAAGCCCGCATGCATAATAAGGTCTCCACTGAGGGTGACGCCGAATCCATACGTGGCATCACCACGAATACTCTCTTCTGGCCAGTCATATGATCCGTTTGGAATTGCCGGTTGAGTCATCAGACCGATAGTTTCTCTCGAAACGACTTCAGAACCTGACGAACGGTAAACCTCCATCCACTCCAAGAAATCAGACAACGTTGTGATCAAGCCACCGTCGGCTGGCGTCACAGGAAGTGTCACCACCAAGTCTTTGGAGTGACGATTCTCGGTCTCGTTCCACCTATTGCCTTGTGGTTCATTGGGTGCAGCAACATGATCTAGCCGATGCAGTTTGGAATTCTCCATTCCCATGGGGGCCAATATCTGAGTTTCTACAAAATCTTCATACGCCTGACCGGTTACTTCGCTGATTATCAGTCCGAGTAGTGTGTATCCAATGTTGGAATAATTGAAATCAGTTCCGGGTGAGAATTCAAGCTCGGCTTCCGTGGCTTCTAGTACCATGCCGTCCATGGTCGCCTCATCTGGCCAACCGTCGATAACGGCATAGTAATCGCGCTCCAGTCCATAGTCTGGTATTCCGCTTGTGTGGGACAGTAGATGTTTAACCTCGACACTTTCCCATTTTTGCGAGCGGTAGTTTACTGGCAAATATGTGTTGATACTCGCGCTAAGGCTGAGCTTGCCGCTCTCTACCAGCTTCATCACCGACGCGGCTGTGAATTGCTTGGTGATTGAACCGACATGAAAGGCCATATCTAGAGAGTTCAACTCAATTTCGTTGGCCATTCCATACGCTCGTGCGTGAACAATTAAATCGCCTCGCTTAACAAGCGCGACACCAGAGAATTTCTCCTTTTCAACCATTCTCGAAAGAAACTCTTCGGTATTGGGATCAATGATCTCGGAAACGGCGGATTGTTGACTGGCCAAACCAAGGCCATTGTCGGTGTTTATCTGCGAAGCGCAGCCCCAGGTTGTCGATACCAATATGGCGAAAATGGCTTGACGCCTGCTCGAGCTAATAAGGCCCAACTTCTTGATGCGCATGGTGATCTTCCTGTCGTTCCGTCAAAGCTATTGAGAAACTTAGTGCGAGTAAACTCATGCCGTTGGGCGCTTGGGCTACACTGCTAGCTAAAACGATGAGCGTCTGTTTTAGGGCGGATTAAGCCACTCGTCCAATCGATGTTGACCGACCGCTAAGGGCCAAAAATGTTCACTTGGGCCAGATGATCATCTGTCTTCGTCGCCGCAAACCGGCCTTGTCAGAGCGCCCGCATCGATCAGCAATCCAGAATTAATTCCTAGCGCCTGTTGACTTCCTGTTCTCAGATACCTATCTCTCCTCGAATGAGAACATATAGCGAACATACGCCAGGAAAAATCCGCCGATTTAGGCAGCGCGTACGCCGCCTTGCCCGCGCGGCGCTGGCGCGTGTTCGCCGGGTTCTAAAACGCGTGCGGGGCGGCGTGATGACCCGCCACTTAGCCGAGGTAAGCATTTGCGCCCCGGCGGCACCGCGCCGCGTAACTACGGAAGAGGCCGCGCCAAAGCTCGGCCTGCCGGCGGAACATCGAGGCATAGCCGTCCAAATGCCTGCGCTTGCGAGCGCATGTGCATACGGGCTGCTGGCTCCGAATTTCCCAAACCGGATCAGCGTCTCCTGCTTTATGCGGGTATTGGCTGAGCCCTATGCGCCGCCGCCCGGCAAAGCTGGAACATCGGCGCGCAGACACACATAAAGCCCCGGACCATGAACCCGGGGACATCGCATCTCAGGCGATGTCTAATCCCTCACTGCTCTCGCGCGGCCATTCCGCAGCGGAGCGCAACGGGCTGGGCGACTTATTCTGCCCCCATCGCCATCATGATTTGCGCATAGCCTTCGACCATACGCCGAACGTTTTCCACCTCCAGGCGCTCATTCGTGCCGTGGAAGCCTGATGTGTCTGCGATGTCGACGCTGGCCGGCGCAAACCGGTAGACATTGTCAGACACATCCTTGGCCCAGCGCGCATCGGTGGCACCGAGCACAAGCCCCGGCGCAACGGGGGCGCCCTCGCCGATCTTATCGGCCACAGCATGAAGCACCGCGAAAGCCCTTGTTTCTGTTGAAGAAACAGGAGATGCCGCCGAGCCGATCCCGCCTTCAATCCGCTCAACAGACACGCCGTCTATATCTGCAATCAGGGTTTCGACATGTTCGAACACACGCTCTGGCGTATCATTTGGGTGGATGCGGAAATTTATAACCGCCTCGGCCCGCTGAGGCAGGACATTGTCTTTGATTGAGCCGGTGAGCATCGTCGGCGCGGTTGTGGTTCTGATCATCGCATTGCCAGCACCTGTTGTCTCGAGCGCGGATTCTACGCGGCCCCCCATCGCCCACATATTCGCAAACGCCAGTCGCTGCATGAACGGCATGTCGGGCGCAGCAACCTCGATCAGCTCTTTGAGCGGTGAAGCAGAGAAATCGGCTGGCAGCTGGTTTTGTTCCAGAGCGAGGATGGCTTTCGAGAGTTGCACATTCGCGGAGTTCCTGGGCGGCATGGATGAATGCCCTCCCGCCGCTTTGCTAACCAGCTTGAGTGACATGTAACCTTTTTCAGAGACGCCGATGAAACCCAGTGTTTTTTGCGTTAGCGGATTGTTCCGGATTACGTAGAACCCCTCGTCCAACACCATTTCTGGCCGGATGCCGCGCTGCTGAAGACGTTTCATAACCGCCTGTGCGCCGCGGCCGGAGACTTCTTCATCATGGCCGAATGAAAGCAAAATGGTTCGTCTTGGTTGGAACCCTTCTCGCAGCAACGCCTCGGTTGCTTCCAGTATGGCGATCATTGAGCCTTTGTCGTCGAGCGTGCCGCGGCCGTAGATGTATCCATCGACCACATTCCCGGAAAACGGCGGCTCATCCCAATCATCGATGGTGCCCATATTGATCGGCACGACATCCTGGTGTGCCATCAACAGAATTGGTGACAGAGACGGGTCGCTTCCCTGCCAGGTAAAGAACAGCGTGTATCCTGCGACGAGCTCCTTCGTCAGCTCCTGATGGACGCGCGGATAAGTGGTTTCCATCCAGCTGTGCATTTGGGTCCAGGGTTCAGCGGCCCTCGGTGTGGCCGGATCTCCGGTGGCGCTTGTAATGGTCTGGAATTTGATGGCTGCGCTTAAATGCTCGACCGCGCTCACAGCGTTGATGGCCGGGGGTGGCGGCAAATCGATTTTCTCAACGTCCAACGGCCCGCCGAAACTAGAGGCGCGGTACGCCATATATGCAAAGATTAGCACGCCTGCGAGCAATACCCCGGTGAGAACCCCGACAATCGCTTTTCCGATAGCGCCCATATGTGCCTCCTCAACGCTCCCTCATTATGAAAATAGGTGCGCCAGACTGACATGGAATACAAGAGCGACCCAAGGGAGCTTGTGACATAGACTTGCCCGACCGGGCGCACCAGATCACATAGCGGGTCTGAATAACCTCGAGGAGGGTCCCGCATGGGTGTCTGCAAATTCGCATATCTAGATGATCGCGTGATTGCCGCTGCCGAGGCGCAAATATCGCCTTTTGACCGCGGATTTCTGTTTGCACATGGCGCATATGAAGTAACGGCGGTTTACGACGGCAATTTGATCGATGCAGACGGACATATGGAGCGACTCAAACGGACCCTTGAGGGAATATCCATACCGATGGTTTGGAGCGCGGACGATGTTATCGCCCGTCATGAGACTCTGCTTAAGCGCAACAATATGCTCGAAGGCCTTATTTATCTACAAATCACGGCCGGTGCGTATGGATTTCGCGATTTTGCCGGTCCTGATGATCTCCGCCCAAATCTGTTCATGTATTGTGATGAGCGAGCGCTGATTGGCGATATCGCACGCGATGGCATCGCTGCGATCACCGTGCCAGACACCCGCTGGGCGCGCCGAGACATGAAAACAACGCAGTTGTTGTCGCAGGCTCTCGCTTATCGAGCCGCAAAGGAGGTGGGTGCGGTAACAGCCCTGATGATCGAAGATGGCCACATCACTGAAGCAGCGTCGGCCAATGCATGGATCGTCGATGCTTCCGGAACCTTGATCACAAGGGATCTGTCGAGCTCGATCCTGGCCGGTATTACAAGGGCACGCGTGATACAGCAGCTCACCGACTATGGTATTAGGGTGGAAGAACGCCGCTTCACCCCTGAGGAAGCGAAAACGGCAACGGAAGCATTCACAACGTCTGCAGGCGCAATTATCGCCCCAATCACAGCCCTTGATGGCCAAAAAATTGGTGACGGCGCGCCAGGACCCATCACGCGGCAGGTGCAGAGACTTTACTATGAGCACATTGGCGCAGACCTGGCCGAAATCCCCTGGCTCTAAGGGTCGTCTTTTTTGCGCTCTTCGAACTCGCCATCCACTGTAAATGCATCGTCTTTGTCGCCAGCGCCGCCACCAGCCTGCATTTCCGCAAACGCTTTTTGGATGTCCGCCATGAGTTCTTCCGGATTTCCAAGCGGACTACGCATCGAAATGGCGGTAAATATCAATGCAAGCGTAAAAGGCGCGACCAGCAATACGACATCGAAAGTAGTGAAATCTCTCGCAAGCTCCGTTTCACGAAACAATGCTGCAATGAGAACACTAAAACCAAATACGATTGCGAACAGGAATGAGCGCGTGAAGAATATAGTCATCGCTCGGCCAACCAGCCCCTGCTGCGGCGCGCCGGTTAGATTGATTGCCATGCGGGGCGTATTTAGGTTGGCAAGTGTTGCAACGGCAGCGATTGCGGGAACCATCAACAAGCTCCTATTGGCTGCGCCTGCAACAATCACAGCGATCACAAATACAAACGCGGACAACACCCGCATCATGACTGGCATCCAGATCGCAAATCGCATGATTGGCCCCTTGCATTACGTGTCGCAACTTGCCGACACAGATAGGCCGCGTAATGGTATGCTGCAACTGGAGGATTCTCATGGCTGACACTGAAACGCCCTTTCAACATGAGCGCGATCGCCCATGGATATTCCGGACCTATGCAGGTCATTCAACTGCGGAAAAATCTAACGCTTTATACAGAAAGAACCTCGCGAAAGGACAAACAGGACTGTCCATTGCATTTGATTTGCCCACGCAAACAGCTTTTGACAGCGATCATATCCTGGCCCGCGGCGAAGTGGGCAAAGTTGGCGTTCCGGTTAGTCATCTCGGCGACATGCGGACACTTTTTGCAGAGTTACCGCTCGAAGACATGAACACGTCGATGACAATCAACGCACCAGCCGCCTGGTTGCTCTCGCTTTACATCGCATTGGCAGACGAGCGCGCAGACGACAGATCTAAACTACGCGGCACAACGCAAAACGACATCATTAAAGAGTATTTGAGCCGCGGAACCTATGTGTTTCCGCCCAAACCGAGCATGCATTTGATCTCCGACATGGTCAGTTGGTGTTATACCGAAGTGCCCAAATGGAATCCGCTTAATGTTTGCTCTTATCACCTGCAGGAAGCGGGTGCGACACCAGAACAAGAACTCGCTTTCGCACTTGCAACGGCAATTTCGGTTCTCGACACGATCAAAGCAGGTGGACATGTACCCGATGAAGACTTTCCGCGCGTGTTTGGACGCATTTCTTTCTTCGTAAATGCAGGCGTTCGGTTCGTTACCGAGTTATGTAAAATGCGCGCCTTTGTGGACCTGTGGGAAGAGATTGGTCGTACACGTTATGGCGTAAGTGATTCGAAATTTTTGCGTTTTCGGTACGGTGTTCAAGTCAATTCTTTGGGTTTAACCGAAACCCAACCAGAAAATAATGTGTATAGAATTTTGCTCGAAGCACTCGCAGTAACGCTTTCAAAGCGTGCGCGTTGCAGGGCCCTGCAACTGCCCGCCTGGAACGAAGCAATGGGCCTCCCGAGGCCCTGGGACCAGCAGTGGTCTTTGCGGCTTCAACAGATACTCGCGCTCGAAACCGACCTGTTGGAGTTCGAGGATTTATTTGATGGTTCTCACGTCATTGAGAGCAAGACTGACACGCTAAAAGAGGGGGCTCGCAAGGAGCTCCAGAATATAGATGAAATGGGCGGCGCGGTAGAGGCCGTTGCCTATATGAAAGAGCAACTTGTCGAAGCCCATATGGCACGTATTCAGGGCATCGAAAACGGTTCGCAAATCGTGGTTGGCGTGAACGAATATTTGACCTCCGAAGAGAGCCCGCTTGGCACAGGAGACGAAGCTATTATGACCGTCGATCCGATGGTTGAAGCGGCGCAGATTTCCGCACTCAAAGCTTGGCGAGAAACCCGCGACACAGCATCTGTAGAGGCTGCGCTAAGTGAGCTGAAAGTAGCTGCGCGCGAGGGACGAAATATCATGGAGCCTTCCATCCATGCCGCGAAATCCGGCGTCACTACTGGAGAATGGGGAAAAGCTCTTCGCGACGTATACGGAGAATACCGTGGACCAACCGGTGTGGCCATCGTTGTTGAGAGCGACGGAGATGAAGATATCGAAGCGGTAAAGGAACGTGTTGAGACCGTTTCCAAACAGCTCGGCGAACAGCTAACTTATGTCCTTGGCAAGCCGGGCCTTGATGGTCATTCAAATGGTGCTGAACAAATCGCTGCCAGAGCCCGCGCATGCGGCATGAAGGTCGTCTATGATGGCATTCGCTTCACCCCGGAAGAGATCGCTCTCAGCGCGCGAGATGCCGGCGCTCATATTGTCGGGCTTTCAATCCTCTCTGGATCTCATTTGGACCTTGTCAGAGAAACCCTGGCAGAACTCCGTAAGCTTGATCTTGGACATGTGCCAGTCGTCGTTGGAGGGATCATTCCACCCGAAGATGAGCGTGCATTGAAGCAAATGGGGATCGCACGAATCTATACTCCAAAGGATTTCAAAATTACCGATATTATGAGTGACGTCGTAAGTGTGGTTGAAGCGAAACTGACTTAAATTATTGAGCCGTGTACGGATCAATTTTTAATGTCACACCTTAACAATAAAGACATACAATTGCGCAAAAAGGTTGCCTTCTGTGCTAAACCAATGGCAAATGACGCGGTCAACTCTTGAGTTGGACGCCTAACTGGCCGAAAGGCCACCGATCAAGGAATGAAAAAAATGGCTACTAGAGCTAAGAAAAAACCAGCGGCCAAAAAACCTGCCGCCAAAAAAACAACAACACGCAAGCCTGCGGCTCGCAAAACGACGGCTAAGAAACCTGCCGCAAAAAAGACTGCAGTGAAGCGTAAGCCTGCTGCTAAGAAAACAACAACGGCACGCAAGACGACTGCAAATAAGCCTGCGGCGAAAAAGCCGGCCGCTAAGAAGCCTGCTGCTAAAAAGCCCGCTGCTAAGAAACCAGCAGCGAAAAAAACAGCAACTAAGAAAGCGGCGACGACACGCAAAACAACAACGAAGCGTAAGCCGGCCGCCAAGAAAACAACAACGGCACGCAAAACCACTGCGAAAAAGCCTGCAGCTCGTAAAACTGCCGCGAAGAAGCCCGCAGCTCGCAAGACCACAGCGAAGAAGCCGGTAGCTCGCAAGACCGCAGCGGCGAAGCCTGCAGCGAAAAAGCCTGCGGCGCGTAAAACCACTGCACGTAACTGCTCGCAAAACAACTGCTCGCAAGAAGTAATTCTCGCATCGCGAGAGCGATCAACGAGCTTGAGCGCCGCTTTCAATCGAAGGCGGCGCTTTTTTACGTGACTGGCATACAGCGTGAATGTTCGAGAGACACTTTGAACTGCCTGTAAGGCTTGATTTTTTTCGCTGTTTGCAGCCTAAACCGCATTGTAGACAGTCCGTTTCGGAGAATCTGAGCACATGTCACAGATGCGAACATTTATTGCCGCTAGTCTTATGACCCTTTTTGGCACAGCTGCGCTCGCGCAATCCTCGACGAATTGTGACCTACCAGATGCAGATGCTGCATCCGCTCACTTCAACGGGGCTTGGAAGGTAAGTGCAACGGACGCGAAAACTGGTAAGGTGAACTACACTTATCAGGATTGTACAAATCCGGTGCGTCTAACAGCACTCGACAGTACACAGCTGGCACGAGAAGGCGGGTTGCCTGTGCGGGTCATAGAAGTGGATGGATCTACAATCATGTGGCTCGATGAGCGCGGTCAGGCAATCGCAACAAAGCCGCTCAACGGCAGCTTTATGCTGATGCGTTATGGATACGGCCAAAATCGATCCGAATATGATCAAGTCCTGCGCTACGATAGATGCCCGGTTGCTGGGTCTGATTGTGCCTGCGAGGCGGCCCCTTAAGGCCTGTCTCCCGCCCGAAACAGGCGCCCACCTTCGGTTATCCACACAACCAGGAAACTAATCGCTCCAAGCGCTGCGAAACCAACGACCAACGGTATGGGTGTGCCGTCATATTGCGAGCCTATATACCAACCGAGAAGACTGGAGAATGTGGTCGTTGCAAATCCGTATGCTGCAGAACCTGTACCCGCGATCTTTCCGAGAGGCTCCATTGCCAGAGCGTTGTAGTTCGAGCCAATCAGCCCAAAGCACGCAAATACGATCACAAACAATGGATAGAAAATCGCAAAGACATATCCAACCGCAAGCATCAACACCAACAAGAGTAACGAGAGAGAAATAAATGCACACAATGCGATTTGGCTGATCAGGCGCATTCCAAAACGCTCAACAAGCCGCGAATTCGCAAAAGTTGCAACGGACATACACGCCGCAACACCGGCGAACCACAATACAAAACTGTCTTCTTTTTCAAAGGTTTCGGAGAAGACCTGCTCTGCTGACCCAATAAACGCGAACAACGCGCCGAATATTACGCCAGAAGCAATCATGTAACCTGTCGTGACGCGGCTGCGAAACACATCTGCATAGGCACCAGCCGACGATTTGATGCTAAGAGGTCGCCTATTTTCTACAGGTAGCGATTCCGGCAACCGAAAGAATGACCAGATCAATAGCGTTCCGCCAAAAATAGCCAACACCCCGAACGTCCACTCCCAGGGGGCAACAAACAACACCAACTGCCCAATACTCGGTGCCATTATCGGAACAATCATGAAGATGGTCATGACGAGCGACATGATCCGCGCCATGCTGCGACCTGCAAACCAGTCTCGCACGATTGAAACAGCCACAACGCGCGATCCTGAGGCAAATACGCCTTGAACGAACCGAAGCGCGAGTAATTGCCAGAAGTTCCCAACGAACATGCAGCCAATCCCGGCTATCGAGTAGCCAATCAAAGCGACAAAAAGCGTTTGACGGCGACCATAGGCATCAGACAAGGGCCCCCAGATCAACTGCGGCGCACCAAACCCAAAAATATATGCGTAAACGACAAGTTGCTGATCATTGGCGTTGGAAAGTTCGTAGGACGTCGCGATATCGTCAAGTGCAGGCAGCATGATATCAATCGCTAGCGCGTTCAACGCCATCAATCCTGCGATTATGACAACGAACTCAGCGGTCGAAAGCTGAGGTATTTCAGGTCCGGGGGCTGTTGGATATGGCATCTGCGCCCCCTTTGAATTTCCCGCGAACACGCCTTCTGGTGCGATGAGCCGAAGAAAGCAACTCTGTTTGCCTGCGAATGGTCAAATTCACGGCGCAATCCTATCCGAGTTGTAAGATAGTCCGTCGAGAAGACATTTTTGGGAAGGGATACGAGCAATGCGCAAAACTCAGGTTTCGTTTATGGCAATTTCGGCAGGCCTGTTGGCATTGGCGGGCTGTTCCAGCACCGAGCCCTCTACAGACGAGCCGGTTTCAGAAAGTATTGTCGTAACCGGCTCAGAAGCTCGCGGTGATATAGAGTCACTTTCTCCTCCGCCACCGCCGCCACCCGCGCCGATAGTTGCCGCAGAGCCCAGCCCTTCGGAATCCTTTGAAAGTATACCCGCTGACATAAGCGAGCGCGCAGAAATAGAACGACCAGCGCAATCGGGCCTGCTCACAGCCGGTGACTATGATGATCTTCTAAACGCGCAGCTCTATCGCGATTATGCGAGTGATTTCCTGCAAAATCAGCGCGGGAACCTCGATTTGCCAGACATCGATGTCACTGACGCGATCACGATCAAAGTCCAGGATCGAAATGGCGAACCTCTGAGAGGCGCGACGGTCGCACTCTCTACCGATGGGCAGACAATGTTTCGTTTAACGACCTCTGCAGCCGGAACCGTCCGCCTGTTTCCTGAGTTCGATGCGCTACCCCAGGATTTGAAAGTCAGTGTCACTGGCCGCGGGGCGATGGTGCAGCAACTGACTTATGACGAACTCATGAGCAGATCTGAATCAGGGCCGGTCGTTGTCACACTTGGTGAACCAAACCGGAAAGCCACGGAATTTGATCTCATGCTGGTGATCGATACGACCGGTTCCATGGGAGATGAGCTTCGGTATCTTCAAGCTGAGCTTAAAGACATCGTCGCCTCAATCGAAGAGTCGCACCCTGATCTGAGTACGCGCATTGGCCTGACGCTTTACCGCGATGTCGGCGACAAATACGTCGTACGGGAGTTTGATTTCACGTCGAACATAGAAGAGCTACAAGCCAATCTCGCGGCCCAACGCGCAAATGGTGGCGGGGATTATCCTGAAGCCATGGACCAGGCACTCGAAACCGCAATGGCTCAGAGCTGGCGCGATGACAGTATTAAAGCCATGATGCTGGTCGCCGATGCCCCACCGACCGATGAGAAGATTGGCAAAGCGTGGGATCAAGCCATTTTGGCGCGCCCGAAAGGCGTACATATTGTACCTGTGGCAGCAAGCGGTGTCGGCCCCAAAGCCGAATACATCATGCGCGCCATGGCTGCCCTCACACAGTCTCGCTACATCTTCCTGACCGATGATAGCGGTGTCGGGAATCCGCATGCCGAACCGGACGTCGATTGCTATGTCGTCACCCGTCTCGACACGATGGTGAAGCGTGTCCTTTCCAGCTTGATTACCGGTGAGCGCACCGAGCCGAGCAAGGCGGAAATCATCCGAACGGTTGGCACCTACAATGCTGGCGTTTGCGAATTGCCTGTGCCCGGCCAAGAGCAGGTTCAGCAGGTAAGCGGCAACTAATCAATATGACGTCTGATAAATGCCGCCCTTTCGGCTATCGGCGCAAGAGGAACATCTAAAAGCTGGTAGCCGGAGCTGAGATAGGCAGCCCGAATGAGCTCACCGAAAGCGCGGGCCTCATCGAAAGTTAGGGTTCGCTCATCATCATTTTCGTAAATATCTTCCCAGGCTGAAAACCAGAACACGGTTTCGGCGTAGCGTATCTCCGATACAGCGCGGCGGATTTCTTCATCGGGTAAGGCATAGTAAGCGGCAAACGCGATAAGATCAGGAAGGCCCCGGTCAAACAACACCGGAACAGACGCATGCGCCTGTGCCTCGGCGTCATATTTCGCCATATGCAGCATGAGCGACACAAACATCGCCGTATCTTGATCACCCGTCCCTGCGCCGCCAGACGCCCGCTCAGACGCCAAAACACGCCTTGCTGGCTCTGAGACGACCTGAAAACCAGTCTTAAGCCTTTCCAGTACGCTTGTTTTGCCGCCGCCGGGTGGGCCAGTGCATGCATATCGCAGCTCGTTCATGATTTCGGCTCCTAAAAATTCACACGAGTGACGCAATTACTTACTCGCCGAAGAGCTTTGGCTGCGCTAAAAGCTCCGTTAACACTCTCGTAAAAGGTGGGCGGCAATTGTCAGGCAAGCAACTTTCAGACAAGCATGCTATAGCCGCATTGGCAGCCCGGGAAGTTGCGAAGGAAAAGCGTGGACAGTCCGCAGCAGGCGGATCAGGCCCAAGAAGGGGAAATTTGATGTTAGCGATTCTACGTGCCCTACCGGCATTGGTTATCCCAGTAGGTATTTATAATCTGATTGCCCTTGGCGGCGGCGGAGGTGCGGCGCTGATACCAGAACGAAACGCTGATGGCTCAATTGTTCTAGATGAAGCCGGCAAGGAAGTTGGGACCTATGTCGCCCCGCTTATGGAAACACTGCAGCAGCCCTTTTTCACCATGCCCATGATGGGCGACGTCAGTTGGCAAATGACCAATGGTGACGTCCTTATCATCGTTTCAATCTTCTTCCTGTTCTGGGAGATCATCAAATCGACATCGACGGGTACGGCAACGATTATCAATCACGCGATCTCAATGGTGCTGTTTATCGTTTGCCTGGTTCAGTTCCTGCTCTTTCCGAACTTTGCAACCAGTGTGTTCTTCATCATCACGCTGATGTGCTTGCTGGATGTGCTTGCGGGGGTCGTCGTGACGATTGTGTCAGCCCGGCGCGACTTTGGTGTCGGCGAAGGCTTTGGCGGCTGACACTTAGTTGGACGGTTGAACGGCCTCAACAAAGGCCGCAAGGCCTTCGATCCACTTAATCGTTGTGTCATCGACGCCTTCCTGACGCAGGAATTTTGTAAAGGTTGGCATCAACTTTTCGACAGATCCACATTGCTGGTAGGCAAGTTGGAACTCTGGCATTACCTCAGTGCGGAAATCTTCAATCACGTCGCCTGCATCATCGGCGATCCGCGCAATCTGTGCGATTGCCAGCAGACTTGGATTGTCGAATTGTCCTTCCATCTTCCGGAGGTCGCGCAGAAAACCACGATGCTTGATTGCAAAAGGCGTAAGCAGTTTTTCTGCCTTCCACTGAGCCCACTCCGGCGTACAGGGCTCTGGCTGCGATGCACAAGCGGAAATGGCGAGAATAGCAGCAGCGGCGGCAAATCGGATCATGTTAGAGTTCCTTCGGGTTTCCCCTTTATAGCCGCCTGTCAGGCAAAGCTGAAAGTGTTAACCTCAGCTTCGGTGACAACACTGACTTTCCGGCCAATCTGACTTGCATCCTCGCGCAGCTGCACAAGAGCGGCGGCGTCTGCATTTGCCAGGAACCGGCGGCCTTTATCGGTTTTTCCAAACGCTATGCCTTGTTTTGGGCCTTCGCGGCCATGAACGACGGTATAGGATTCGAGAACGCCCTCACCCGGTTCAGGGTCAATTTCCATCAATTCGGTTTGGTATGCGGGCGCTTCGACAGGCACGAATTCTGACGGTCGCTCGGTTGAATAGATACCAGCTGCCTCTTTAGTCATCCAACCACCATTGGCGAGCACCAATCCAAATTTTCCAGCCGAACTGCGTAATCTGGGCATCAATGCAGCGATCCCGTGCAATGAATAATTATTCCCAGGTCCTCCAGCATAAGGCAAACCACCGGTCACCGTGAGGGGCCGTGGATCGTTTTCCCAATCGATGTTCAGGACACCGGCCGAGCAGAATACGGCGCATGGGAAACAAGAGTAGAGATCGAAAATCGCCATTTCCTCGGCTGATTTTCCAGCTGCATCGAGCGCGCGGTTGATCGCAATGTTCATGGCCCAGGACCGATCAAGCGTTAACCGCTCAGACAGTTGGGAATCATGCGCTTCGCCGCTACCGTGCAGATATACGCGCTGATCTTGCTGAATTCCGAGCTCATCAGCTTTTTCTTCAGACATAAGCAAAATGGCTGCGCCGATGTTCACGGCATCCTGCGCCATATGCCATTTCAAGAATGGGTCTGCGAATTCAAAATTTTCCTGGCTAGGGGTCGCCAAAAACGCTTCATCCCGCTTTGCTGGAAACTGTGCAAATGGATTGGTCTCAGCAACAGCGCTGAACTTCGCAAACAATTTCGCCATGGCGCGGCGGTGCTCCGAGCGCGTCCGGCTCTCCCGGTGCGCAATCGCATTTTCCATCAATCCATAGAAGTAAGCTGGCACAACCATTCCATGTTTGACTTCAGCCCGGGTGAGCATACGCACATCCGTTGTCCGCTCCTCGAACGCCAAATCTGCGTCATCTTCCCAGTTAATCTCGATGCTCTGTTTTTTTGCCAAACGACCCGCACCGATGGCCTCACCGCCAACGACGAGACCAATTTCTGTTTCCCCGGCATGAATGCGCGCAGCGACTTCGCTGACAAGTTTCTGAGAAGATTGCCCTCCAGAGATTTCATAGAATGCCGTGGTTGGCGTGATTTTCAGATCACGAGCGATCGTGCCCGGCAAGTTCTTGTTCTGGCCATGCGGATATCCAAACGGAACACTGTCTTCATTCGTGCGACCTACAGCAAGTGTATCAATCGCGCTGCGCACGTCCGCACCGGCATCCTTCAACGCATTTTCCGATGCCGCAACAGCCATCTTTAGCCCCGATGGTGCCAGCGCCGGATCGCCCGCCCCAGCCCAGTGGCTGATTGACTGACCAACGCCAACGATAACAGGCATGGATCCTTTCGGCATAATTTCATTCCTCTCACTCTAAGCTGTTGTTTAGTTTGCGCTTAGCGAGGATCAACTCGTGACGTTAGGTGATGGGCCTTCTAAGCAAGATCGAAACTACGAACAGAATTGCCTGGCGGATTGGCTCTGCAGCTTCTGCAGATATAACGAAAACGACAGCGGCAAGCACGGCGAGAACGCCCCGAACTGCCAAGACCTGAACATAGATTGGGGAGGGTTGATGGGGATCGTTTTCGAGATCCTCACTCACCCTGAAGACCTTTAAGTCTGTAAATCAGTTCAAGCGCCTCGCGCGGTGTTAGCGTATCAGGGTCGATTTGCTGGAGCAGGTCATCGGACGCGCTTGTTGTGCGCTCGGGCACGCTCTCTTCCGGCACAGCAGCAAACAAAGGCAACGACCCCGCATCCTTAGGGTCAGCTTCTAATCGCTTCAAAACTTGCTCAGCGCGCTTGACAGCGCGTTTTGGCAAACCTGCGAGTTTTGCGACCTGAACACCATAAGAGCGGTCAGCTGGCCCTGCCTGCACCTCATGCAGGAAGATGAGATCTTGTTTCCATTCCTTTGCGCGCAGTGACGCGTTCGCCGCATGAGGCATATCATCTGCCAATTGCGTAAGCTCATGATAGTGCGTCGCAAACAGTGCGCGGCACGCATTTACTTCATGTAGGTGTTCAACCGCTGCCCAAGCAATTGCCAAACCATCATATGTTGATGTTCCTCGTCCAACTTCGTCAAGGATAACAAAGCTGTTTTCGGTGGCGAGATTTAAGATTGCGGCAGTCTCTACCATCTCGACCATGAATGTTGAGCGGCCTTTTGCGAGATCATCGGAGGCACCAACGCGCGAGAACACCCGGTCTACCACACCCAGCGTTAAGGCTTTCGCAGGCACAAAACAGCCAGACTGCGCAAGTATGACGGCAAGTACGGACTGGCGAAGATAAGTCGACTTACCTGCCATGTTCGGACCGGTGATCAGCGACAGACGCGGCGCGGCTGAACCGCTCGCGTCCAAACTAAGATCATTGGCGGTAAATCCATTGCCCTCTTTTCGAAGAGCCGCCTCAACGACCGGGTGCCGCAAGGCCTTGGCTTCGAACACCGGTGTTTTTGCAAATTTCGGGCGCACCGCTCCAACCTCGTCCGCCCATTCTGCATTGGCGCTTGCGATATCGATCTCAGCAAGCGCATAACCAGCTGCGGCAAGCGGCGATGATAACGCCTCTATCCGCGCGACGAATTCCTCAAATACTGCGAGTTCGCGGGCTTTAGCTTCTTCCTCCGCGCGCGAAATTTTTCCAGCTAATTCTGATAGTTCTGTTGTTGAAAACCGTACATTGTTTGCAAGCGTTTGCCGGTGGATGAACGTCTCATTCAAAGGAGAGGTCATCAGGGGATCAGCATGGCGCGCCGTCACATCGATGAAATAGCCAAGCACGTTGTTGAATTTTATCTTCAGCGCCGAAATACCGGTTTGTTCGGCATAACGCCCCTGCATCTCAGCGATCACTTTACGGGCATTGTCCCGGAGAGCGCGCGCTTCATCCAGCGCTGCGTCCCAGCCTTGTGCAACAAACCCACCATCACGCGCCAAAGCCGGGGGCTCTGCGTCAATCGCTTTTGACAAATCGAGTGCCAGCGCCCCGAGATCGGCATGGTTAGTCAGCGTAAGCGCCTGGTTTGCTTTTTCAAGCAATCTCGGCGGAGCGATCATGCGCCGGGAAAATTCAGAAATGGCTCGTTCGCCATGTTTCAGAGCCAAACCGATCGCACGCAAATCTCTTGGTCCTCCGCGCCCGAGGCGCAGCCGTGTTCGTGCACGCTCCAGATCAGGTGCGGCTTTCAGTTCTGTTCGAATCACTGCGCGCAAATCGGCATCATCCAGAAACCATGATACGGCATCATGCCTTTCCGAAATCTCGCCAATTTCAATGGACGGCCGCGCAATTCTGTCAGCCAGAAGCCGTGCACCCGGTGCGGTGAGTGTCCGATCCACAGTGGAAAGCAACGTTCCCTGCCGCCCCCCTGAGAGCGCCCGATCTATTTCAAGTGAAGCGCGCGTTGCCGGATCAATTACCAGATGACCGCTGCCGATCTGTCTGCGCGGTGGATCGAGGCGTATATCGGCACCGGCCTGAGTGAGCTTCACATAGTCGAGCAATAGCGCGACGGCGCTCAACTCAGCTTTCGAAAACACGCCAAAGGCGTCGACGGAGTTGACGCTAAAGGCTTCTTTTAGCAGCGTTTCGCCAGATTTCGCAGACGCGTTTCGCTGCGGACGCAGCGTGGCTGCCGCCGTCGTCGCGCTCATCGCCATTTCGACAAGTGGGCGCTCTATATCCGCGTCGCTGGCGATAATCTCGCGTGCAGGTAAAGCCGCGAGCGCATCTGGCAGCAATTCCGGCTGAACCGGTACAACTTCAAACGCCCCGGTCGAGACATCACAAACAGCAAGCGCCGCTTCTGCCCCGCCGCGCGCGATCCCGATGGCTGCAAGCGCCTGGCCCTCCCGAGCCGGCAGGATCGCGTCTTCGGTAACGGTGCCCGGTGTAACGATGCGAACAACGCCTCGGTTCACAACCGCTTTGGACCCGCGTTTTTTCGCTTCTGCTGGACTTTCAAGCTGTTCACACACAGCGATACGGCGGCCCGATTTGATCAGATTGGCGAGATATCGTTCAGCCGAATGATACGGCACACCTGCCATTGGAATAGGTTTACCCTCATGCTCACCGCGCGCTGTGAGCGTTATCCCCAGTATCTCGGCAGCATCCACAGCATCCTGAAAAAATAGCTCGTAGAAATCCCCCATCCGAAAGAAGAGCAATGCATCCGGATGCTCCGCCTTGATGTCCAGATACTGCGCCATAAAAGGCGAAGGTCCTTTTACTTTCGGCCTTTTGGCTTGGTATTTTGCCTGAGCATCCGTCATCGGCGGACGCTACTCGCTCAGCTTCAGATTCGCAAAGGGCACACGTCAGATGTCCAACGCAGCATCGATCTTTTCCGGCTTCTTAAAGATGCTGGCAAACGTTTCGGCGGGGTAGAAATCAGCGGCATTTTCCACGCCGCGATTTATGTGCCAGCCAATAAGGCTATCGCCATTTTCCGACGCATCATAATAGCCCTCTGGTGTCCACAACACCCAATCAAGCGCATTGCTCGCCCCAGCATGAATGAACAAGGCAAGCAATTCATCGCCATTATCAGCGCGGTGCCAACGAATTGTACCATCACCGTAGGCTGCGATGACAATCTCGCCATTCTGCGACAGGTTTACGCCCCACACCGTGCCAGGTACGGCCTGCTGCCAGAGAACTTGCCCGTTTGCATCGAACTTCCACAGCCACCAATCCGAACCGAGGATGAAGCTGCTACCATCTTGTGCAATCGCCAGGCTTCGCGCGTATTCATATTGCGCCAAGGGTAACGGATGACCGTTCAGCGTTGGCTCCAACGTGTCTTCCCATCCGCCGATGCTCAAACGTGTTGTGTCGGGGGAGGACAGTCCGTCCGGATGGGCCTCCATAGGGATCAGCGATCTCTGCCCTATATCGAACAAAACCGGAGCTTCATTCCCAAAGGCCAAGCCGAACCACAGAGAACGTGCGTCGTCAGAAGCGAGAAAATTTCCATGGAGTTTGTTGCGCATATCCGCCATGGCAGGCCCGCGCCAAAGCACTTTCTCAGCTTGCGGGTTAAACTTACCAAAGCACGGATCGCTCGCGCCAAACAAAAAACTGCCATCATCAAGTGGCGCAAGATCCATCAACGTTGTGCTCGGCCCATCTAGCGATCGCATCGCCCCTCGACCGCCATCTTCCCAAAGGTGCGGTCCGCCATCTGCAGTTGGTCGCCCCCCTGCCAGCAGTGCCCCATCGGCGCGCCAAGCGACCGAAAATATTGATCCGGCTGACACATTGCTCACATCTGGTCTGTAAAGAACTTCAAGCGACGCGGCATCAAGCACTTCAACGGAGACCGCGTGTTCATAACCAACAGCGAGCTGGGAGCCGTCGGGCGAGAACGCAATCCCAAAGGGTTGGTCGCCGCCGAGCGCTTCAGCTTTTTTGAGTAAGGATCCATCAGGCGCGTAGAGACGGATGGCACTGTCATAGCTCGTCGTTGCTATTCTGCCATCGGCGGCAAAGTCGATCCCGTTAACGCGATCACCATAGTCAGTGTCTTCAGATAGGAGAGCCCAACCATCGCCAGTTTTTTCCCACAAACGAATGCCGTATCCGCCGAGACCGGCTGCGAGTTTATCCCCCATCTTCGAAACCGCGAGGTCAATGATGACATTTGGAAGGGGTCCTAGATGGTCGATGATGCTTCCAGTTGAGGCATCGAATATGGAAACAAAGTTCTCGCCTGTTCTTGTCCAGCCCCCCGCTGCAACCCATTCGCCCGCAGGATCAATCACGACGGAGTACATTTTTCCTTCGTCGCCTAGTCCAATTACCGGGCGAAGGGTGCGGATTAATTCGCCATCTGGCAGACTCCACAATTTGACGGTCTTATCGTGAGAAGCAGTTGCGAGCAAGTTGCCATCTGCAGTGACTGAAATTCTACGGATCGGCGCTGTGTGCATGCCCGCTTCGATACGGAGATAAATGTCTTCCTCTGCAGCATTGATGTCTTCGACTGTCGTCTGGTGCGCAACCGGCGCAATCGGCTCAGGCAATTCTGGTTGGGCAAATTGTTGCAGCTTTCTGGCTGCCTGTTTGACGATGAACGTGTCATAGCGTCCAAACTGGCGGAGAAAATCCTCCAATGCATCAGGCTGCGGATCGTTCGCGATCATTGCCCACGCTTGCGCAATGACAAAGTCTATCTCCGGCGTGGCTGCGACCTGATCTGCCATGGGCTCCATGGCCTGATCGATCACTTGTGGTGAAATGGGTTGATTGCTCAAGTTCAGCCCATAGCGCCTGAGAGAGTCCAGAATTGGCTCGATCTCAGAAACCGGGGTCACGTTGTACCCATTGAACGGCAGAGGAATGTCTGTCGGCAAGACATCGTCCTGGCGCACGCAAATGAGCTTTTTCTGTTCGTGCGCCAGTTTCGTTTCGCCATATACCCACTCGGATTGAATCGCGGGCGGCGACCAAACAGTGATAACGGCCTTCGCGTCTGTGATCCGCTTCATGATCACTTTCCAGAAAACTTCATTTGGAAGCAGGCTCACATCATACCAACATGCGATACCGCAGCTGCCAAGTTCCGCCGCTAGCGCCTCAGTTGCCCCTCTCGCGCGCTGAGAATACGATATAAAAACTTCGCTCATAGTGTCCCCTTATGTCCGGTGATATTATCGCCAGTTTCGCCGTCGTCCAGACTGAATGAGCCGCCCAATTAAACGTGCTGCTTCCTGATGTATCAGCTGCGCAAGGCAATCTCCCCGTTGATGAAAAGCTTGTAAGACATTGTGTCTTTCCCACAGCGAATTTTAATGCCACTGGGCCGCTCAATATTTCTGGAGCGCGCTCGATGCAAACATATCGGACGATTGGCGTCTTCATCCTCGCCGTCTGGTTCATTCAACTGGCAGGTGGAATTATTAGCGTGATCACGCCGCTGGCGCTCGATGAAATGCAGGTTTCGTCGCTGACGGTCGGAGTCATAGCGTCTGTGTATTCTGCAGGGTTTATGGTCGGCGCGCTATTCTCACCCGCCCTCATCTATCAATTCGGGAACATTCGTGCCTTTGCCGCAGCAGCGGCCATCGGCGCAATCACCGCCCATACAATGGGGGCAGCGTTTGATCCGTGGGCCTGGGTGCCGCTGCGGTTCTTTCAGGGTGTCGGCTTTGCAATCATGTTCTCAGCCGTGGAAAGCTGGATGGGTGCTGTTGTGCCGATTGATCGGCGCGGTGCATTAATCGGCGTGTATCATCTGGCGGCGAAGGCCGCTCTTCTGATTGGCCCATTCTTTATCTTTGGCGCGAATGCGCTGGATATGCTGCCATACACACTCACAGGCATTTTTATGACGGTTGCGCTGATCTGCGTGTGCATGACGCGCCAGCTCGAACCACTGAAGCCGAATACGCCGCCGCGAAACTTCACCGAGCTGATGAGGGTATCTGTTGCCGCGACATTCGGCGTTTTCATGACCGGTGTCATCAATACCGGATCGCTTGCCTTGCTGCCGATTGTGGTCGCAGAGCAAGGCTGGCCAATGTCTGTGGCTCAAGCAGCGATTGTCGCCGTTGCAGCAGCGCAATTAGGCGGTCTAATCAGCCAGTGGCCGGCCGGTTTGATTTCAGACCGTTTCCCCCGCCGGGTGGTTATGGCAATCATGATGCTGAGCGGCGGATTGGCATCCCTGGGTTTGGGGCTCCTGGGCAACCAGATGCACTATGTACTGTTCCTTGTTTTCATCGCGTTTTGGGGTGCGGGATCACTGTCTTTCTATGGGATTGCTGTGGCACATGGTCTCGACCGCGCAGAGTCCGACCAGATCACGCCGCTGATGTCGTCTTATATATTTCTCTGGGCAGCAGGGTCTGTTGTCGGACCTATCTTGTTTGGAGGGATCATGAATTTAGAGCTTGGATCACCGGGCCTGTTTACGTTGCAAGCTCTGCTCATGTTCATGGTGGGCGTTCTGCTCTTCATTCGATACGGAGTCCGCGCTCCGCCCGCCGAAGATGCTCAAGAAGAGTTTGCGCCTGTGCTCACAACCTCAACGGCACTATCGCATGTGGACCCGCGGACCGGCGAGTAATTGCTGGAAGCAAGCCGTTCACAAACCGCGATGCGCCGGCCTGATTTGATCATATTAGCGAGATTTCCTTCGCCCGAAAGAAGAGCAATGCATCTGGATGCTCCGCCTTGATGTCCAGATACTGCGCCATAAAAGGCGAAGGGCCTTTTACTTCGGTCAGTTTCTTTTGGGTGGACGCATGTTCAGCCATAGCGCCGAGGCCTAGCCCGGATCAGTGAGATTCGGAAGACTTGGCTTCGGCAGCCGTCTTTCTATCAAACTTGCGAAGTCCTTCATTGCAACCGGTATAGGCTTCTGAGTAGGATTTTTCGAAACAGCGGTCAAAAGCTTCAAATACATTTATGTTTGTGGGCCACAGAGGCGTATACCCATACTTTTCTTCTGTATTTTTAAACCTCTGTTCCCAATGCTCGGGCTTCGGAATAGCTCGCAACTCATCGAAACTTTGGTCGAACGTGCCGCGATCCTTTTTCAAAAAGGCGATAGACGCCGTGACATAGAGATTCCAGGCGTTGTTCTTCGGATTCGGTTCATAGCTCTCACCAAACAGGCCTATGGCTCTCTCCGCTTCATCCTCAAAGGCATAAAGCTGCCCTTCATGCCAGTGCAGCATACGAAGTTGCCAATCTTCGAGATCGGTCGAATGCGCTTTGTAGTCGGCAATGAGCTGCGCCGCTTCAATTTGACAGCCATTATTGTTCCGATAACTTACTTTCCGCCATCCGCCCCATATATCTGTATCGAAAGCCTCGTAGTCGAGTGCAAGCAACGCTTCTCGGTTTTCGATACAGAGCCGTTTTGAAACTTCGGAATTCGATTCGTGTGCGGTTTGAACAGTCGATGTCTCACACGCGGTCAATAAAAACGCCATTATCGAATTCAGCGCTAACTTGATCATATCGCGATCCCCGAATGCCATCGGTAACTTTTACGAATAAAAATGGTGGCAAGTAATTGGTAGGCGCATGACAACCCCGCAACGCATCGTCCAACTCCACGCACGCGGTCGGGATTCGAATGGGTTTGCGCGGCTTGGAAACTGCGCTAACTGGTAGTCTTCCTTTCAAAACGCCAAAGCAAACATCCCATGACAACCAAGCGCCCAACTTTCACCGATCAGGAAGCCCTCGATTTTCACGCACACCCTGTGCCCGGTAAGATCTCCATGGCTCCCACCAAGCCCATGGGCACTCAGCGGGATCTCTCGCTTGCTTATTCGCCGGGCGTCGCAGTGCCAGTCGAGGCGATCGCAAAAGATGAAGATCTCGCATACGATTATACCGCTAAAGGCAACACTGTTGCGGTGATCTCAAACGGGACGGCGATCCTTGGATTGGGCGATCTTGGACCGATGGCTTCCAAACCGGTGATGGAAGGCAAGTCCGTCCTGTTCAAGCGCTTTGCGGACATCGATAGTTTCGATGTTGAGGTCACAACAAAGGATATCGATGAATTCTGCACAGTGGTCCGAAATATCGGACCAACATGGGGCGGGATCAATCTGGAAGACATCGGCTCTCCCGAGGCCTTCATCATCGAAAGCCGCCTGCGCGAAGAACTGGACGTACCCGTTTTCCATGACGACCAGCATGGCACGGCAATTATCGCCGCAGCGGGCATTATCAATGCGTGCGCGATCACGGGCCGGAAAATGGAAAACTTGAAAATTGCTGTGTCAGGGGCTGGCGCTGCCGGACTTTCGGTGGCGGGACTGATCCATTTAATGGGCGTGAAACGCGAGAACATTCTGATGGCTGACAGCCGCGGCATCATTTACGAAGGCCGCACGGAAAAAATGGACCAGTTCAAGTCCGCTTTTGCCGTCAAGACAGATAAACGTACGCTTGCAGAAGCCGTTGACGGCGCAGACTGTTTCCTCGGTCTTTCCGTTAAAGGCGCGATGACACCGGAAATGGTCGCTTCCATGGCGGACAACCCGATCATCTTCGCTATGGCGAATCCTGACCCGGAGATTACACCCGAAGAAATCAAAGCGGTGCGCTCCGATGCGATTATCGCCACGGGCCGCTCGGATTACCCGAACCAGGTCAACAATGTCCTTGGTTTTCCTTATATTTTCCGGGGCGCTCTCGATGTGCGCGCGCGCGGCATCAACGAAGACATGAAAGTCGCCGCTGCCAATGCACTAGCGGAACTTGCCCGAGAAGATGTGCCGGATGAAGTTGCAGCAGCTTACCACGGTCAGCGCCCGCAATTCGGACCAGATTACATCATCCCGACGCCGTTCGACCCAAGGCTCATCAGCTTTATTCCGCCCGCCGTTGCAAAGGCGGCCATGGAGTCCGGCGTTGCGCGCAAACCCATCGAAGATATGGACGAATACCGGCACTCTCTTGCGCGCCGCCAGGACCCGACGGCGTCATTCCTTCAAGGCATTCAAGCACGTGTGCGGAGCATGAAAAAGCGTATCGTTTTTGCTGAAGGTGAGGAGCCACAAGTTGTCCGCGCGGCGTGGAGCTTCAAAAATCAGGGTCTTGGCCAGCCAATCCTTATTGGTCGCGAGCACCGCGTTCAGGCAACGATGAAACAAATGGGTGTGCCGGAAGGCGCGCTTGATATCATCAATGCGCGCCTGAGCGACAAGAACCCGGAATATACAGACTATGTCTACAGCCGCCTGCAGCGCTCCGGTTATCTGAAACGCGACGTTCAGCGCCTGATCAATCAGGACCGCAACGTCTTCGGATGCGCCATGCTGGCCACAGGCGACGCAGACGGCATGGTGACAGGCGTCACGCGAAATTACGATGTGGCCCTGAATGACGCCCTGCTCTGTCTCGATCCGCTTCCCGGCAAACCTGTGATGGGCATGTCGATGGTGATCAATCGCGGGCGTACCGTCTTTATTGCGGATACGTCGGTCGAAGAACTTCCTGACGGCACACACCTCGCCAAGATTGCAATCGAAGCAGCAACCGCTGTGCGCGCGCTTGGGTTCACCCCTCGCGTGGCATTTCTGTCTTACTCAACTTTTGGCAATCCAGCCGGTGAGCGGATGGAAAAAGTCGTCGATGCGGTCTCCCTGATGGATATTCGTGAAGATGTCGATTTTGAGTATGAGGGCGATATGGCCGCCGATGCGGCGCTCAACCCGAACCACAAAATTCTCTATCCGTTCTCGCGCCTTAGCGGCCCAGCGAATGTGTTGATCATGCCGGCGATCCACTCAGCGTCGATCTCAACGAAACTGCTGACCGGGATGAGTAATGCGACGGTGATTGGCCCGATCCTGCTCGGCCTTGAGAAGCCGGTGCAGATTGCATCTTTGGGAGCCACAGTGGCAGACATCACCAACCTCGCGACCATCGCTGCGCTGGATGTGGATGCGGGGAGTTAGCCTCTGCTTTTGGGTCAAAAGCGGACAATGGACTCCTTGTGCGAGAGTTGAACACAGCGTGGTCAACGAATAAACAAACCCGCATGCCACATTTCTCAATATCTAAGACCGAAGATAAAGAGCTACCAGTTCCTAGTGCTTGGAGATTTGCGCTCAAGACAATCGCGGATGCCTTGGTAGGGGAGACTGTGATTCCCAAAATCGACGGCTTTCTGATCAGTTCGCCGGAAAAGGATCAACTCCAAATTTGTCGGGATAACATTGAGGCTTACCCCGATGAGATCGGATCTTTGAACGTCGAAAGCTGGAACTCGTCAATTCACATATGGAACAATGGTTACTGGTCAGTGCTTGTGGACCTCACAGCGCATTCAGGCGAGACCACTGATTTGGTATTCCATGCAAAGGTATCTGAGCAAGGAGAGCAATATCTCATCGAACCCGGATTGATATATGTTCCATAACGTCCGCTTTGACGCCGTTTGTCGACTACCGCCCCCGTCCGAACATGTCCCCAAATGTTTGCAGAGTGGCGCGGCCATATTGCCATGCCGTGGGCCTTTGGCGATGGGAACGGCGGACATAATCGATGCAGTTGGTTTCCGTTAGGCTATAAGACATGCGCTGTGCCCGGCGTGCGCGCGCTTCAATTTCGAGATAATGCAGCCCGCTTGTGTTGCGGTGGCGCTTGATGGGCCGGCCGCTGGCAAACTCCTCGAGGGATTGCTCAATAACGCCGCCATATTCGCGTGAATTCGACAAGACGCGTCCGCTCAGCGTAACGACTCCATAATGACGAAGCACACCGCCAAAGCGGACAGAGATGACATCGCCGGGCTCAATCTCAGAATTTCTTCTCATCGATAAACAATAAAACTGTTTCTCGGCAAAAAGCAAGAGCAGTCCTAGATGACGCCCTCGAACGGATCGCGCATCAAGATAACGTCCTCGCGTTCCGGCGAGGTGGAGACCAGAGCCGCCGGTTTGCCCACCAGCTCTTCCAAGCGGCGGACATATTTTACCGCTTCAGCGGGCAGGTCATTCCAGCTGCGCGCGCCGCGCGTGCTATCGCTCCATCCGGGCATCGTTTCATAAACCGGCTCAACGGTGGCTTGCGCCGCCGCCGTGGCCGGCAGATAGTCAATCGTTTCACCGTTTAACTTGTAGCCAACGCAAATCTTCAGCTCATCCATGCCATCGAGCACGTCGAGCTTGGTGAGCGCGAGCCCATCAATCCCGCCAACAGCGCAGGCTTGGCGCACCATCACCGCGTCAAACCAACCGCAGCGACGCTTACGGCCGGTCGTCGTGCCGAACTCATGCCCGCGCTTGCCGAGGCCCTCACCGATGTCATCAAAGAGCTCCGTTGGAAATGGCCCGGCACCGACACGGGTCGTGTAAGCTTTTGCAAGACCCAGCACATAAGAGATCGAGCGCGGTCCAAGACCCGTGCCCGCCGCCGCCTGACCAGCCACAACATTGGATGAGGTCACGAATGGATACGTGCCGTGATCGACGTCAAGCATGATGCCCTGCGCGCCCTCTAACAGAATGCGCCGACCAAGGCGCGCACTCTCATTCAGTATTTTCCAGGCAGGCCCTGCAAAGGGCAGAATTTTTGGCGCGAGTTCGAGCAGCTCTGCTTTTAATCCGTCGACATCCGGCTCCGGCAATCCGAGCCCTTTGCGCAGCGGTGTGTGATGCGCGATGAGACGCTGGAGTTTCATGTCGAGCGCGGTTTCGTCAGCCAGATCTGCAACCCGGATGGCGCGCCGCCCAACCTTATCTTCATAAGCCGGGCCAATGCCGCGCTTGGTGGTTCCGATTTTCGCGCCGTCTGCCGCTGCGCCTTCACGCGCTGCATCAAGATCGCGGTGCCACGGCAGAATGATCGCAGCGTTCTCAGCGAGTAGGAGATCATCCGGGCCAAGTTTGATACCCGCCTGCTCCATTCCCTCCAACTCACTGAGCAATTGCCAGGGATCGACAACAACACCGTTACCAATAACGGACACCTTGCCGCCGCGCACAACGCCTGAGGGCAACAAATTCAATTTGTAAGTCGTGCCATCAATCACCAGCGTATGGCCGGCATTGTGCCCGCCCTGAAAGCGCGCAATCACATCTGCCCGGTGGGACAGCCAGTCAACGATTTTGCCTTTACCTTCGTCGCCCCACTGGGCACCGACGACAACAACTCCGGCCATATGCTCTCTCCGCTGTTAGCCGGAGGGACCTTAGTCAGGATTCATGGCGAATAAGCAAGGCCTTTTGCCCCCGGTTAGCGATGTGCTCACAGGAAATGCGCCCGCCATTCTCTAGCCCAGCTCCACCGCGGGTGATAACGGGGCGACATGAAAGTCTTCTCCGCGCCAGCTTCCCTCCAACACGACCCCGGCCTGGAACTCCATAATGGAGCATTTGTGCCTCATGCCGAATGCCAGAACCGCCTTACGTCTATTCAAGCTGCGCTTAATACGTCGCAGCCTGCTGTTGATCACGGTATGGACCCGATCCTCGCCGTACACGACAAAGACTATGTCGCTTTCCTTCAGCGTGCATACGAAGACTGGCATAGTGCGGGCCGACCGGGCAATGCGATCCCTTATGTGTTTCCCATCCGGGGCCGCCGCCCATTGACGCTATCCCGTATTGACGCAGAGCTTGGACGCTATTCATTTGACTGCGGAACACCAATTGCTGAGCACACATGGCAGGCGGCTTATGGGAGCGTACAATCGGCGCTCTCTGCGCTTGCGGACGTGATGGACAACAAATCCCAAGCTTTCGCGATTTGCCGCCCTCCTGGGCACCATAGCGGTGCCGATTACTTCGGCGGCTACTGCTATCTCAACAATGCCGCCATTGGCGCGCAAGCGGCGCTTACAAAAGGTGCTACGAGAGTCGCCATCCTTGACGTTGATTATCACCACGGGAATGGCACGCAGGATATCTTCTACGAGCGGGGCGACGTTCTCACCATTTCGATCCATGCTGATCCAAAAACCGATTACCCGTTTTACTGGGGCCATGCAGACGAGACCGGAGCTGGCCAGGGGTCGGGCAAAAATCTGAATTTGCCACTCCCAAGAGGCACGGGCTGGAAAGACTATGCACCGGTATTAGACCAAGCGCTCAACGTCGTTCAGAGATTCGATCCTGAACTGCTAATCGTTCCGTTTGGCGCTGATACGTTTGACGGTGACCCGATCAGTCACTTTACGATCAACACGGAAGAATTTGCGCGCATAAGCTCGGCGATCCGTAGGCTGAACCTTCCAACCTTGATCACGATGGAAGGCGGCTACGCCGTTGAGAATCTCGGATCAAATGTCGCGTCTTTTCTAGGCGGTTTCTCAGCCTAGCATTCGCACTTGTGGCCGAACCGATAGTAGAAGCGCAAACCGATATTATCGATGCCTTGATTTCGCCCATCGCCAAGAATCTGCCCGTGGCTGAGATGCTCATATTGCAACTGGATGCCGGATACCGCGTTGAAGTCCCGGTTCAGCGCAAGCGAGGATCGGAACAAATCCTCTGATCCAAAAAACACTTTGCGCGAGCTCAGTTCCAGAAATGCAGGATCGCCCGGTGCAAACTGGGGATCCACTTCGCCGTCATGGATGACATACCCAAGACCCGGCTCGAGCGACCAGCCGTCTGCAAAATCCCAGTTCCACAGCAACCCGCCGCCGCCGAAATTCGTGTCTCCTGCTGTGTTCAAAGACGCAACGAGATATGGCCGAGGCTCGAATGCCCAAGAAAGGAAGTCCGGCGATTTAAACACCAGCTCACCTTCTATGTTCGGGCCGTCTTCCTTATCGGCATTCTTACAATTCGCGATGCAGATATTGTGTTGCATTACGCCAATGCGGCCTTCTTCGACCAATTGGGCCTGCGCCGGCAAGGCGATCGCTAAAAGGCTAACCGAAGCGGTAATTTTTCTGATCATACTCTATCCCTCTACGCGGCCAGTTGAGCACCGACCGCGATTTGAGACAAGAGTGATTTTAGAAGCGCAGAACCTTGGCGTATCGAACGTGTTGCAATCCTGCCAAGGCATCGATCACTTTCTCGCTTGGCTCTTCATCAATACCAACAAGGGCAACAGCCTCTCCAGCGCTCTCGGTTCTGCCAAGATGGAAGGTTGCAATATTGACGTCTTCCGCACCGAGAATAGCACCAAGTGCCCCGATAAATC
This sequence comes from Hyphomonadaceae bacterium, assembly GCA_965263325.1. Lineage (GTDB taxonomy): Bacteria > Pseudomonadota > Alphaproteobacteria > Caulobacterales > Hyphomonadaceae > CBDHGY01. The sequence continues at coordinate 1,826,423 of CBDHGY010000002.1, forward strand.
CGGGTTTATCGAGATTGTTGACGTAAAGCGTGACCGGTGAGAAATCGCCTTCCAGAGCCATGCCTTTCACCTCGACGATGCGCGGCTGACCCGCAATCAGTGTCCCAGCAAGCGTGCGCCAGCCACCCTCGGGCTCATAAACAGACGGCTTGGTTTTTACTCGCACGCGAACAAGGCTGTCATACACCGGGCTTTCCTCGGTCTTTGTTTCGGTGAGCTTGACGCCTGCTTCCTGCAGGATTTGCGGCGCGGACACCATGTTCACGTCGCCGTGGCTTGGGCGAAGCAGCCCGGCCATTGCGGCGGCGGTAAGCGGCTTGCGGTTCAGCTCTGAGACTTCCCCTTCATATTCCAGAACAACCTCGTCGAACCCTGCATCAGAAATCTGTCCGGCAAACAGGCCCAGCTTTTCTGTTAAAGCCGCAAATGGTTTGAGGCGCGGTGCATCCTCCGCGGATATATTCGGCATGTTGAGCGCATTTGTGACCGCACCTGTTAGCAGATAGTCACTCATCTGCTCAGCAACTTGAAGGGCCACATTTTCCTGCGCTTCGCTTGTTGCCGCACCAAGGTGAGGGGTAGCAATGAAATTCGGTGCACCGAAGAGGACGTTTTCTTTCGCCGGCTCTTCTGCAAACACGTCAAACGCCGCCGCACCAATGTGACCACTTTCAAGTAGATCACGCACAGCCTGCTCATCGACTAGCCCGCCGCGTGCGCAATTGACAAGGATGACGCCCTTCTTGGTTTTTTCGAGCGCTTCGCGCGACAGAATATTGGCTGTTTGCTCGGTCTTTGGCACATGCAGTGTAATGACATCCGCACGCGTCAGCAGCTCGTCCAGTTCCACTTTCTCAACACCAAGTTCAACCGCGCGCTCTTCTGTTAAGAACGGATCATAAGCAGCCACTTTCATGGTCAGCCCCAGCGCGCGCTCAGCGACGCGGCTACCGATGTTGCCGCAGCCAATAAGACCAAGCGTTTTATAAGATAGCTCGCGGCCCATGAAGGCTTTCTTGGGCCAATCTCCCGCTTGCGTGCCGGCATTCGCCGCTGGTATTTGACGCGCAGCGGCGAACATCATCGCAATCGCATGTTCAGCAGTTGTTATCGCATTGCCGAAAGGCGTGTTCATCACCACAACGCCTTTCTTGGTCGCGGCCTTGATATCAATATTGTCAACGCCAATACCGGCGCGGCCAATCACTTTCAGATTGTCAGAAGCCTCGATCACCGCAGCATTTGGCTTACAGGCTGAGCGGACGACAAGGCCATCAAACCCCATCACTTCCTTTGCGAGCTCTTCCTGAGAGAGGCCGATTTTGGTTTCCGTTTCGATGCCGCGAGCCTTGAAAATCTCGACAGCGGCGGGGGCGAGCTTATCGCCGATAAGAACTTTTGGCATGGGAGTGCCTTTCATTTGATTCTGGGAGAAAGCGCACGCCTTCCTGGCGCGCGCGTGAAATTAGAGCGCTGCTTTTTCTTCCGCGAACGCCCAATCGAGCCATGGCGTCAGCTTTGCCACATCATCGGGCTCAACTGTGCCGCCACACCAGATACGAAGCCCTGGAGGGGCTGCCTTATAGGCGGCCGCATCAAAGCAAGCATTCTCGTCTTCAAGACGCTTCATCATGCGTTTTACAAACGCACGCTGATCATCCTCGCCAAGCGCGGCGACCTGAGAATCAGAAATGACGAACGTCACCCCCGTGTTCGAGCGCACAGAGGCATCCGGGCAGAGAAACTCTATCCAATCTGTCTTCGCTTCCCATTCCGTCAGAATATCGAGCGATTGATCAGAGCGCGCCTTTAGCGCTGTCCATCCGCCAAGCGCGTCACACCAATCAAGCGCCTTGAGGTAATCTTCTGTTGCGAGCATCGACGGCGTATTGATGGTCGCGCCCTCAAATAAAGCTTCATTAAGCTTGCCACCTTTTGTCATGCGGAAGATTTTCGGAAGCGCGCGCTCCGGCACATAGTTTTCTAGACGGCGCACCGCATTTGGGCTGAGGATCAGCATACCGTGAGCTGCTTCCCCACCCATGATTTTTTGCCAACTAAACGTAATGACGTCGAGCTTTTCCCACTCAATATCCTGGGCGAAAGCGGCAGATGTGGCGTCGCAAATAACGACCCTGTCAGGGTTCGGCTTGATCCAGTCAGCATTCGCCACGCGAACGCCTGACGTCGTACCATTCCAGGTAAACACGATGTCCGCATCATCACGGGCTTTTTTAAAAGCCGGTAGAACGCCGTAATCGCCGACGTGAATATTGCAATCGTCGAGCTTTAGCTGCTCGACAGCATCGGTCACCCAGTCTTTGCCAAAACTTTCCCAGGCGAACACGTCAACCGCGCGCTGGCCCAGCATGGACCACATGCACATTTCAACAGCGCCGGTATCTGATGCCGGAACAATCGCCACACGGTAACCTTCAGGCAGACCGAGGACCGATTTGGTGCGGTCGATCGCTTCTTTGAGTTTCGCTTTGGCAAGCGCTGAACGGTGCGAGCGGCCTTGCGCGAAAGAGCTTAATTCTTCGAGGGAAAATCCAGGGCGCTTTGCAGTTGGCCCGGAACTGAAATGCGGACATGCAGGACGCACGTTCGGCTTGGCGACGTCAGTCATCTGTTTGTACTCCTATCCTTACAGATAGGCTGGCCCCCGTTGGGGAGGGCTGGCCCATTCGCCGTATGGCAGAGTTTGGTTTCTATCTCAATAACGAGTGTGTTAATGTGTTGTGACAATTGGCGGTGGATCAACGGCGCGCTTCCGGCGGCACGGGTCCATGTTTGTTTTCAATAGGTTCTGACTTCGCGAGCATCGCGAAAACGGCAAACGCCGTCCCAAAACCTGAGAACATGTGTAATGCATACAGCCATCCTGAACGGCCAATATCGTGATAGCGGCGCATCCCGGCAAAGAACAATGCGGGAAGGAAAACCAATACAGCGATGATTAACGCTCCGGTGAAAAAGCCGGAGACATCAGAACTGGCCGGATTGATGACATTGAACTCAAGGTAAATAGCTCCGGCGCAATAGGCCAATGCCAGAAAGAAAATTGACCAGTATTCCCGGCGCGACGCCCTGCCCCAGCCGATCAAGAGTTTTCGAAAACTCCGGCCAATTAAGTCAATTCGGGATGGGATGCGGGCATCAGCGGAGCCAACGGAAAACTCCGGCAAACCGAAGGGCTCGCCCAGCGGGCGCGTGCTGCCGCTCAAATTATCTGATCTGCGTTTCACAACCGCGATGTGGCAGAGATTTGCCTCGATCTCAATCAGGCCTGTGTTATTGTGCCCCCAAAAGATCAGGGAGGATAAGATGCAGGTGACAAAACTTGCCGGCGCACTGGGCGCGGAAGTCAGCGGGATAGATCTTTCGCAGGATCTCTCAAACGCAGAGTTTGATGCTGTCCACAGCGCATTTCTCAAACATCATGTGCTTGTCTTTCGTGATCAGACCGGCCTTACACCCACCGCGCATAAAGCCTTCGGTCGCCGCTTTGGCAGTCTCAACATTCACCCTTATGTCGATGGGATGGAGGCGCATCCCGAAATCCTGGAGATCATCAAGGAACCCGAAGACACGCTGAACTTTGGCGGCGGCTGGCATTCCGATATGAGCTTTCTGGAGGCGCCCGCGCTTGGCTCTATCCTGCACGCCATAGACCTTCCGCCTTATGGCGGCGACACCCTGTTTGCGAGCCAGATCGCAGCGTATGAGGCGCTTTCCGAGGGGATGAAGGAAATGCTCAGCGGGCTGACCGCCATTCACTCGGCCTCGCGTGAGTACTCGTCCAAGGGCCAGTCTGCGCAGAAGCGCGAAAGCATGACATCACATGAAGCGACAGACGCGCCGGAATACGAACATCCGGTTGTGCGCACGCACCCGGAAACGGGCCGGAAAGGCCTTTACATCAATCCAGCGTTCACGCTGCGGTTCAAGAATATGACGAAGCGCGAAAGCCAGCCGCTGCTGATGTTCCTGTTCAACCATTCCCGCGAGGAACGCTTCACCTGCCGTGTGCGGTGGACCCGGGATGCCGTAACGATGTGGGACAATCGCTGCACCTGGCACTATGCGCTGAATGATTATGCCGGTCACCGCCGCCACATGCGCCGCGTCACGGTGAATGGCGACCGACCCGTTTGAGGAGGCGGGATTATCCCAAAACCAGTCATTAGCCATGAGGCTTCAGTAACTCATATCACAGTCTTACGAAGAGGGTCGCTATGTGCGTTTAAAGCTCAAAGGTATGATGTAGATTTAGGTGTCAGAGAGCACAAAACTCGAGAACATCCTTACAGGTTCTCCTATAATTGGAGCTAAATGCAACATTTGAAGCGCTAACAAGAAGCCCAAAAGCCACAGCACTCCTGCCCTATAAGTCTTAATCATCATCGCGACAAAGAACGGGTACACTAAGCTCATTGTGAAGAAGCAGAAGTATGTCAAATACGCTGGAAAGGGGCCAAGCCCTACCTCAGAATAACTATTGGGAACTGGGAATTGGAACTGGGAATAAACTCCTGTAAAGAATACGTACGAACCCACAACAAATATGTAGCCAAAACTAATCAATCCGGCAAAAAAGAACATTTTTCCAAAAATAGTCTCGGTGGCATGACGCAAGTTGAGGTTAAAAAGAGAGTACAGAGAGTGAACCGCTGGAACGCCGACGCTTGATACAAAAATTATCCAATTAACCTGGCCAGAACTCATCGTCGGAAAATGGGGGATTTTACCAATAATCAAACCTACGAACCCGGTTATGCTGTTCCATCCAACAAGCACAGCTAACACGCCCTTCGTTAGCTCAGAACCAGAGAGAACGTTGTAGTTTGTTACCGCAGCAAAGAGAGCTAATGCCCCTAAGAACCCCCGAATAAACGATGGCTTCAGTGTGTACCATTCTATCAACCCGCGTAAGAAAGTCGGTGGAGCTTTAGATGCCGGGTCAGAATTACGTAATTTAGTATCCCTAAACACAGTTCCGACGATACTACTAGATTCGTGGCATTTTGATGTCTGCAATTGCTACGATGAACACGTACAGTATTTATTTTACGGCAGCAGAAAACTCTTCGATCAAATGCAGGAGACTGTCACGTGAGATCGCACCTGCGAATCTCTGAGATTGGTGAGGGGACGCAAGTAAAATCAAAGTGGGAAGCCCTCTTATGTTATTCTCGACCGCGTAATCGGGGTGTTCTTCAACATCTATGTATTCAACAATCAGGTGATCGTATTGGAGCGACAATTCATCAAAAATCGGACGCATTGCTCTGCACGGATTACACCATTGTGCTTCAAACACCAGTAGTCTTATTGAAGTGCCTTTTTGTTGGCTTGAGTGCTCTGAAATTAAATTTGTTGAAGATTTTAATTCGTTCGACGACGATGGATAGGATGAACATCCAATCAATACCGATACGGCAATTATATTACGGAGTAGCGGCTTCAATACTTCACCCAGACCTAATTCCTACTTTTCTATTTCTCGTGCCACTCGAAACCCTAAGCCAGTTCCTCGATAATCTGGGGTCAGGCCATCGCGAAATGAAATCACTAGAAATTCGGAGTCGAAACCCCACGAACCTCCGCGATAACTACGTTCATCACAGACGGATGTTGTTAACACACTCGGACTTCTAACGGGATCCTTCTCTGGTTGATCAAAACAGTCCGCAGTCCATTCCCATACATTCCCGTGCATATCGTGAAGGCCGAAATTATTAGCAGGAAATGAGCCCACTTTCCAGGTTCCGGATTTTTTACACCCAGAAAATGCCGCCCCATTGGTCTTGTCAGCCTCGCAAACCGGATCATCGTCACCCCAACTGAATCGTTTGAGCTCCGCAGATGGCTTGACTTTAGCCCTAGCAGAGTATTCCCATTCTATGTCAGACAACAGTCTATATTTTTGACCGGTCATTTGGCTCAGCCATTTAGTATAGTCGGTTGCCTCATTCCAAGAAATGCTAACCATAGGGTGTCCGTTTGAAGTCGATAGAAGTTCATCGGAAATATTATTTGGACATTTTCCCATGTTTGCACAGACGGAATATTCTTCGACCGTAATTTCATACTTTGACACAGCGAAGCTGTCTATTTTGTGAAAATCCGGGGTTCCGTTAGTGCGATCAACCGGAGAATTCGTTGTTAAAACCCCGGCAGGAATTTTTACCATGATAGGGCAGAAATCTGAATTTACTATGCAATCTTGAAAGGGATTCCCTGATGGTAGTGCAGCAAGATCGCTAGCTGACTTGGAGTAAGGCTTGAAGTGAAGGTTTGAGTTCCATACTCGGCTTATATCCGCTCTGTTAAGATATGCTGAGTAGCTTACTGCAACCAATGTGAAAGAAAAAGCAGTTAGTAGCTTTAGATTACGTCGTTGGGCACTCTTCTTTTCTTCGAAGTTTAATGCCGCCTCTAAATACTGGTTGTCAACTTCGCTGATGTGAATTGAGTAACGCTTTTCAAGCCTTAGTGCATCAGCCTCACTTAGCCTTTTGCCAAAGTGAATTAGGAAATCAGTGTGCTTTTTTTTGCGGCTCCAGTTTGCAGCAGCAATCTTTAAGCCCCGAAGCGATTCCAATTTAATTCTTTCTGGTTCAAGCCAACCTTTTAACCGAGACCATTCGCGGAATAGAGCCTCGTGCGCCACCTCAACCGTCCTACTACCGATATTGGAGTTCTTCTTAACAACCAACCTCCAACGCGCAAACAAGTCTAGGAGCTCCTGTTCAGGCTCACTAAAATCCGACCAATTTGCGACCCTCCTAACTGCTCTGCCTTCGGCATTTACGTCTGCAAGCGGTGGAACGAAGGTTTCTGCTCCCAGTTGATCTTTGTATTCCGGAATTGGAGACGTTGGGACAAATGAGTGAAATTGTTCCGGCTCGCATCCAGAAAGTGCATACTCTGCGGAGCTTTCTATAAGACCTGAAATGCCACCAATACTGTAGTAGTGTTGCAAGGTGATGCACTTTGTTTGGGCGTATTGGTTCCAAAGCCTCTGGAGGGTAAATGCCAATAAAGGAAGTGTATCTTCTCCCGGTGTATCCATCATCAACGCGTCTGTTAGCTCTGGAGAAACTTGAACTCCGTACCTAGCAGCAGGGTGTTCCGCGATATCGTCAAAACGAAATGTTGGCACCGTCCTCAAGTCGTATCCCCGAATTTTCAAATCCCTAAATCTAGGATGACTTTGAAGCTTCGAGAACATATCGGTTCGGACCGTCATTGTAACTTTCCAATGCGAACCTGACTCTATTGCAACGTTGAGATAGTCTATAAAAGCTGACGAACTCTGATTTTCGTTTTGGGCCAGCTCCTCAGCCTGATCGACAGATATGAGAATACTCGAGTTTGGTCGATTAGCTGAAACATGCAATTGTGAACTAATTTCATCCAATACTTTAGAGAGCTGCCGAGCACCTTTTTCGGTTAAGTTGCCATTTTCCAAGCGATCAGCATTTTGCCATTGTTGCAATAGGTTTTGATGCATTAATCCAGGCGCGAGACGCACGCCGTAATCCGCTAACGTACTAGTCAAAGAATGTGAAAAATGGAGCAGAGGATCGTTCAAGGGGCGCATGGCTCTTAATGGTAGCCACATCACAGATTCCCGCCTAAGCCGGGGAATAACACCGGCTTTAATGAGCGACGACTTACCTGCACCGGATGCTCCTAAAATGACAAGTGGGCGTTTATCTGCGACAGCTCTCATTGCTCGCAGCTCTTCTAGAACTTCCGCGATCTCTCTTGACCTTCCAAAGAAGATTGCTGCGTCCGCGTCTTCATCGCCAAATGATCCTAACCCAGGAAATGGGCAGGGGCGAATATCAGCATCAATTTCAAACGCCTCCGGATCCAGTCCTATTGATGCAAGCGCTCCAGCTTGCCTCAATCCCTTTTTTAATGCGGAAGCCTGATCAGGACTTAGCATTAGGTCCTGAGTGGTTGAGCTAAGTGAATCTCGTAGATCAAAACCTTGTGCTTCTGCTTGAACCCGTTTGAGTTGCTCGCGCTGAGTCACGGAAAGCGAATTTTCATCATCAATAATAAATAGTGGTATAATGCGCTTACCCATGTACCAAGCGGCTTTAAATTCTGCGGGACACTCCCCAGATTTAAGCCAATTTGGGGTAACCAAACACACTACAACTCGACATGCGCCGGAGTTTGCGCGAAGAGCGTTCGCCCATGTTTCACCACCCGAAATACTAGAATGGTCGATAAAAAAATCCGAAAACCCTTCGGAATTAAGCCATGTGCCAAATTGATCAGCTAAGTAATCGTCTTTGCTGGAATGAGAAACAAAAATACTTGCCAAATTGACCCCGTCGATGCGAATTACAGTCACCAATCCAAGAATATTATGCAGATTGAGTGGTAACTAACAACCGTAATCGAGTACCGGGTGAATAAGCGAAAAATACAATGTAGCTTAGCGTTGCAGTGCCAGTAAACGCGTTTTGAGAAGTTCAGCCCATACTGGAATTCTTAGGAGCCGAATGGACGTCAGACTATATCGAGAGTGACGCCTGCCCAACTGGCGAGTTCAGCATGTCCGCGCATCATTCGCATTCGTTGATCGAGTCTAACCTCAAGGCTCCAATCTCCCTCATCATGTGATCCGCCCAAAACCACTGAATCTGTTCTGGGAAACATATATAGCGCACTTCCGCCAGGATGACGCGCTATATAAGAATAGTCCAACTCAGGTTGAGCTTTTAGAAGGGTAGTCTGACCCCGGAATGGAATTAGCATCTTGTCGCTAAACAAGCTTGCTGCTCCCAAACCGGTACAATTTACAATCGTTTGCTGCCTAAGACTAAGTAACTGGGAAAATGCAAGAAACTTCTTTTTTTCGAACGTAACGCCCTGCTGAATTAGCTTATTTGTAAGTGCTTCAAGATATAGGGACGGGGTTACAAGAAACGTATAGAATTCTTTCCGAATTTCCCGACCTAGAAACTGCTTATCATCCGAGACGCTTTGGCCTGTGCCAGGTTCCATCAAGTATCTGTGGAAGACTCTCTTGACACCAAAGCCTGGAGAGTCGACGAATTTTAGGAACCCTTTTTCGCTGATTGATCTGACGCGTTTATCTATTTGCTTAGTGATTTTGGATGGTGTTTTTCTTCCAAAACTCTCCGGAACAACAATTAGCGCCCCTGCCTTATTCGACGTGGTGTTCGGGGGAAAGTGTTCTGCGATAATGTGGACGTTCTTCCCCCAATCCGCCAAAATAGAAGCAGTAGTCAAACCGCTAACTCCGGAACCAATTACGACATATTCTGATGCACCCGATGAAATGGCGATCTCGGATGCAACTGTTGCGCACCCCCACGAAAGTGACACGCCGTCACCGCCATGTCCGTAATTGTGAACTATAAATTTGTTTGATATTTCTTGAGCTTCCAATCGGAAGCCAATTTGCCGCCACGGACGAAGTCCAACCTCACTCCTGAGCACGCGGTCTGGGGAAACCAGAACTGGCGAAATACTTCGTGCTATAACTTGGTTGTTAAGGGGTGAATTAGCTTCTTTATTGTTTGCGCAAGCTGAAACGATGGTCGAGCCCGCACCCAAAATAAATTTCCTTCTCGTGTGACAATAGTCCATCCTTTGCCTCCACCCAAAACTCGTAAAGTTCTCCCCTAGACTTCCATATTCCATGGCGCGTCCACAACTTCGTAACTATCTATCACTGGTCAAATCAAGACAGTTCTCACTAGTTTTTGCACGTTTCTGAAAAGATAAATGTATGGTTCTAAGTCTTGGTCTCGCGTAAGTGACCTTGTTGAACGAGAATTTTGGGTCAAATTTGAGACAGGCACAGCTTGTGTCTACGAGACAGAATTGGGCCAAAATTACACTGATTGATGCTGAATCCTTATGTCTGGATTTGCGCCCTTCTGAGCCGCTTACACCCTACAATCGTAGGGACGATTTTCGCCAGGAATGGACAAATGATTTAGCTTCCACAATGTCGGGAATAGTCAAAATCGGTCATTCGAACAATAGTAGGGCAGTGCCCCGGTCGAAGGCCGATACCCGCCGTTTTATATCGATTGTGATCGGCGGGTATCACTGCGTTCAACCCGCCCTACGCGTTGCGAAGCAACGCATGCTTGCCAACCAGCACACCTTACGTGCCTTCAGATACTGTCGAATTACCTGATGAGTTCACAGATAGCTTTCCTGGGGACCCTATAAATGATGATTTTCCGGATGTAACTCCAAATGGTATTGAAATTGACGGGCCAGGAGATACGGAGATAGTGATCGGTGCCGACGAAGACGGGGGCGGAGTAGAAGTTACGTGGACCTGATAGTTTGATTTAGTAAGCCAGCAACAGTTTCTGGCTTACTTTCAGGGGAAGTATCTTAAATGAATAGTCAATTTTTCTTTTTAGGCGTATTTTACTTTGTACTGGCCGGATGCTCCACAGTTGATAACACCGCTGGCCTCCAATCGATACAAAGTGGGGAAGTTCCAACTTTTTTTGAATTGGATTCAATTCCCGAAGCCACAGCGGCCGAACGTCCCTATAAGCGCATTGTAGAATTCTTATGCGAGGATAGAGACTGTGAATTTGGAGTTGCCTTGATTGAGCTTAAGAAAGCAAGGAAGTTTGATGCTTGGCTTTTTAAGAACGGCAAACCAATAGAAAACTCTCCACTCCTTCAGGGACTGGATTCAAAAGATTCTGTTGTTTTGGGCGGAGAGCGTAGCATTTTCGTCGCTATCAATGGACGGACTAAAGAGCCAGTCTTTGAAGGTCATAATGGTGATTCAGCGGCCTTCGAATTTATTATCGGATCCTCTATTCCCAATAAACTCTTCTCTATTCGAGAAGGTAGAGAGAGAGTGAGTTTCAACAGTTTCAAGGTTCAGAATGGTACCGTAATTATGGGTACAAGGAGAGGCCCTGCGAACAATCCAAACTTCAGCTCTGCAATCTACTTTCCGAATACGGATTCTAAGCACAAATGTACGTTTCGCGGCAAGGCAACAGATGTAACTGATGACGGCATTCTTATTCAACTCGAAAAAAGAGATGGCGTTATATCCGTTGAAATGCTAGATCGTTCGAGTCTCGCATCAATATGCGATGTTTCCACTCGAACTCAATTTGGTGTGTACCACGCTACAGAATGGGCTGTACGAAGTTCTATAGCGACTAACGGAACCGTTTGGGTTTCACATGCCACGAATGGAGCTTGGCAAACTGAGTACTTCACATGGAGTTCAGAAGGCAGATATTCGAAACCTATTCATTATCCATTCTCAGATCGCTTTGAACTTCGGTTAAAGTCAAAAACACTCAAGGAAAATGTTCTTTCTGATCCGACTTTTGAAGTTCGTTCGGTATGTGATTTTGAATTAGAAATGAAGGAAGCCGACATTTCTGCGTTAAGCCAGTTTGAAACGGATGATGCAGACCACTCTGCTGACTGCAATCTCGACTTAATTCAAATACTTGAAGGAGATGTTTTAGTTAGCAGGTACTGGATATTAGATCCCAATTTGAGCGAAGCTTTGTCATCAAAAAAACTTGATAACGTCACTGTAATTGACGTGTACTCTGGATACGGATTTCCGATTACACTCGCAGATAGCGAAGGTAAAGTGGAACATCTTATTAATGAGGGTGCAACAGTTATTTCGACCCAACTTCCCGGAGACGGGGCCAACGGATGGGAGTTCGCAAATAGGGGAATAAACAATAGGCAATTGACGCTTGATGCTATTCATCAAATTGTTGCTCAGGAAGCTAAAACTGGAAAGAAAATAGTATTACGAGGACATAGTTTTGGAAGCCAATTGGTATTGGCTGCTGCATATTGCAGTGAGCTTCCCGTTGACGGAATAATCCTTCGGTCGACGCGGTGGAGTGAAGATAGCTCTCTGTCCAAGTTGTTTCAACGAACGCTGGGACTCGCTGAATGTCCAGCCCACAAGCGTTTGAATACTGTTCCTATGGCGCTGATTATCCATGGAGATAGTGACGCGAGAGTGCCAGCAAAATCGTTGATTTACTTACAACGCTATTTGGCGGACAAGGTTATAGATTTACGCGCGCTTCTAATTCCCTCGATGAGCCATGATTACGAAGCAAGAAACACTGATCAGATAGAAACTGAACAAGTTGCCGAAATAAACGTTTTGCAGAAAGTCGGGCTTAGTCAACAACCAAACGCCAACTGATTTGGCTGCTGTTTTTGTATCTCGAATTAGTTGCTTCGAATTGATAACAGAGGCTCCAATACCCAATCTGAAAGGCTCAGACTCTCGAAATAAACGAGGGACCCGAGGGTCTTAGGTCAGGACAAACCAACTTTAACCAGCCACTTAAAAAACGCTTTCGAATGACTGAAAGTGGCGAGGTTTGCCCCTATGCATTCTGGGGTTATCCGGCAGGAGAGGGCCAATTCGACACGAATTGTCGTTAATTCCTTACGGCTTCTTATGCGCCCGTTCCCGCCGCCTCTGAGAAGTTGATTTCGACTGAAAAAGCAGGCTTCGTTATCGGCCGAATAGCCTGGACCAGAAAGATTTCTTTTTTAAAGTACCAAGCGACTTAGACTGACCTCCTGAACTTTCTGCGAGTGTTTCCCATTCAGGTTGCACGCCATCCATCCATGGCCGCGCCATAGTTCCTAACACTTCAACTGTGACGTCATTACCTGCTGCGCGCCGCAAAATTGCGCAAGGCAAAGAAAATTCAAGCTCGCCCCCCTCCTGATGCCCGCCCTCCATACAATACGCTGCGAACAAAGGTATTGCGCCATCATTGCTGTCCCAGTCTTGCCAATACTGGTAGGCCTTTTTGCCGTCCCAATTGGTGATTTCTTTTGCTGCCTCGCCCAATGCTGTGACGGCTTCGGGTCCTTCTATAAAGTTCGAGTATGCATATTCTTCGTTATCCAGGCTTTCGTAATCATCTGCTTCAAACCTGGCTTCTGCCGCCGCCAGCCGCTCTATTTCGCGGCGATGACGGTCAAGATCGGGCTCTGCTGACAAAGAATATACGAGATTGCCGTGGACGGCATCATACGCCTCATCACACCAGAATTGTGAGACCATGAGCACAGCTGATTTGATATCTGGGAAATCGGCTAACACAGCTCTTACCGGAGGCACTATTGACCGTTGAATGAACTCCAGGCGTTTGGCCGCCGCTTCTTCTGGCTCATATTTGCGTATAATATTATCGCTCATGAACAGCCCCTAACGATTTCCAATTGCTTTGATCGCTCGCTTACCGCCAGCTTATGTATATAGCTTTCAAGCACAACCGGAATATTGCCATCTCCAGCGCGACTACGAACCCACTCTAATCCAAATGTACCTTTTGTGATTTGCTGATGACTGTCTCTTCGTCCGTTGTTCGAAGAGACATGGATCTCTTTGATCTCCGGATAGTCTTGCAAACGTTTCCAGACCGCCATTTCCATGGCGTCTTGTTCAAGCTGAATAAAGACATGGCTAACATCCACCGCGAGCGGTAGCCGATCATCCATTGCCGCCTGGATTGCTTCGCCTGATCCAAGCGGATAACCAGGGTACATTGTTTCGAAGATGGTATTTGAAATGTCATCCGGCATCCACTGCTCCTCCGCTTTGCGTGGTGGGTGCACCGAGTCCCACGTTCCTGTTAATTTCAAATCCTCAGTCCATACCTGCTGCCTGATTGCAGATAGGCTAAAACCGTGATGGGTTCTTGTCGGCATTCCAGATTTGGTGACGTGTTCTTCAAAGCCATAAGTCGGCGCATTGCCGGGTGTCAGCTGTATCCCGTCTGGCTGAAGCGAAGAGAGATCATCAAACGCACTCTGCATGGGTCGCCCCTGGAGGCATGACAAGGCCAGATAGAGTTGCATGGTTCGATTGACCTCCGGATGTTACTTGGAAAAATCATACTCAGAATCGTACGAAGTCAACCAAACCATACGCTTCATAAAGCGCTGACAGTCATCTGACGCTGCCTGAACTCGCAACTTATGAGAATTCACTATGTCTTTTGCGTCCGACCGAGACTCACGAACCCTACGATCGTAGGGGTGACCATCTACTTTGATTTTAATACCGAATAGCCTCAGGATTTACCTATGAGACCTGCTGTGATCATTTGCATTTTTTGCGTGGCTGCTTGCGCGCCAGAAGCGGCAAAGCACATTCACAAGCCTGCAACAGAAATCTATTGGTCTGATGGAGATAGCGGACGCATTGATGGAATGAAGTTTCGTCTTGCGAACGTTGATGCACCTGAGACTGGCGGAGTTGGAGCTCGTGGCGGCGCAAAATGTGAGGCTGAGCGCGTATTAGGTTACGTTGCAAAAGAGTTTGTGGTTCAGCTTACTCGACTGGAGCCACTCGAGATAACGACAACTTACGGCAAAGACAGATATGGCCGCGAAGTAATCGATTTGTCGGTCGACGGGATGGATGTGGCCTTAGCTGCCGTTGAAGCTGGTCACCTTGCACCTTGGCCGCACAAAGGTCGCCGAGCGCTCGCTAAGAAACCTGACTGGTGCACTGATTGATGGGATGGAACGATGCGCCAGATTACACCCCGCCTAATCCGCCGCTTTGGTTTTGGGTTTTGGTAGTCTGTGCGGTCGCATTCACAATAATCGTTACGGTGGTGTAATTGCTATTTACTACCTAATGGGGAGTTGTGCTATCTGCGATCCGCGCTTGCGCGAGCGTATCAATTGCTATTCGCAATTGACCGATATGAAGAGCGGTCCGCCATCACTCGCGCTTGCTTGCGCAAGCTTGGGGTCTGACGGATAACGCTGGCGCACCGAGCTGCTCTCTGGCTTCGCTTCGGGAGGTCTCGGCGCTTGATGGCGGATCGACGCGTAGCCTCGAAAAACACTGGGTCACCCACAATGCAATCGATGAGTGTCCGCCGTCTTCTTTTACGCCCTAGTGAGACAGCCCCTCCCTACTATCGTAGGGACGATTCTCGCCAGGTGTGGACGGAACTTCAGAATTACCGAATGGCATGGTTTCTCGGAATCGGTCGGTTGGGCTGCTCCGGGTCATGAAGCAGACAGTCGATGTTCGCGCTTCTGACCGTCGAAAACATGTCGTAATTATGCTATAAACTCACAGAGGGAGGATGTTATCATGATTGTAAGAACTCACGGCTTTTGGCTTGGGCTTGCTTGTTTGGGTTTGATGACTGCGTGCATGCCCAGTCAACATGCTCACCTCAATGCAACACCGCAGACTCATGACGAATGGATTGAAGCGTGCGACGGCGGTGCAAGTGATCCTATTGCGCGCGCGCGATATTGCGATTTGGTCGCGAAGTCGGACTTAACCAGCGAAAATGATTACCTCTGGGCCATTCAATCGGCTGGAAATGCCTATTACGAGCAGGGCGCTTATGAAGCAGCCCTTTCAGCTTATCAAGAAGCTGTCGACAATGGTGCGGGCGGGGATGCGTACGGTAATCTTGCCTACGCCCACGAGAAGCTCGGAAACTTTGATGCCGCAATAGAAAACTACGAAATTGCGTTTCGAGAAACCCGCGATGGCGATTATCTGAACGAATTGGGCGTACTTGAAGAGGGGATGACCGCAGCGTCTTACTATTATTTCAACTTCCAAGGATTCACATGTAAATCGGTACAGAAAGATAGTGTCTTACACCCCGCCAATGAAGTGATTGTTCAGGTGGTTACACAAGATGTACTGGGCGAAATTGCTGCGATCCAACTGCCCAAAAACAATGAATATTATAGCAATGTCAAAGCAGGCTACAACAACAACCGCACCGTGAGTGAGCGGGTGTTTTTTGCCGAAGCTTTCGCGCCAGCGACGATGACAGTGGTCATGTGGGAGCACGATGATGGAGGGCCCTTAATTGATGCGGCCGTTATGTACGCTCCACTTTTTGCGGCAGGCCGGGCGGTTAACGCGACTGGTGCGCGGACGCATCACAACATCAAGATGCGAATGCCTCCGACCCAGAGTACGGGCGCTTCACCTAAGCCGACGGGTGTCCTGAATATCGTATCACAGGCTGCAAAAAGCGCGCTCGGCACAAGCCATGATTTCATGGGCAGTGATAGTGTTCAACAGATCGTCGCTGCGGAACTTAAAGAGGCCGGAACCAAGTCAGAAAATGGCTTTACGTATCACTTTAAGACCCACCACCGGCGCAGTGGCGCGAATTGCACCGCTTACTTTTATGTTGACGCACACTCAGGCCCAGACTGGGAGCAAAGAGTTATCGAGTATGTCGATGCCGCAATCGACAAGTGATAAGGGTGCGGTAGCCACCCCAACTTTGGTATGAGTATCGTCTCCTTTGACGCCGACTGCAGTCAATTGGTAAAACCATTCGACCGTCCACAAAGGGCCAATTCGAACCGGATTAGCCCTGAATCCTTACGGCTTCTTATGCGCCCCACTGAGACGCTCACTCCCCTACTATCGGAGGGTCGTTTCTCGCCAAGAGCGGTCGTCTGCACGATATTAGCCATTGTCCAACTTGGGGAGAGTTTAAGACGCTCAGATTTTGGATTACACGGGATCAAAGTAAACACTCTTCGGCACTGTGCAGCAATCTATGAGGATCAATTTCAAGTGTGCGCAAGGCCCTAATAGCAACGCCTCTCTCTTGACGAGCGACTGATGCAATTACAGCTGCCCCGACAAGTGGCTTTGCTTTCCAGAAATTGGAGTGCTTAGCCATGTCGCGGACCACATTCGTGAATGACGGTTTCGCTCGAGGGAAAAATTTTTTTTCGATCAAGTCATCCGAGTTATTTTTAGGAGTTTGAATTCCGGCAGTTGTTAACGCGTCCCGATATTGCTTATCTATGGCTCCCATGTAGGCTTCCGGGTCACCTCCTGCTTGTTCAAATGCTTTGCGTGCCGTTCCGTCTGGCAAGTCGAATGCAGCTAAAACAAGATGCTCAGCACCAGCTTCTTGCTCACCCATAGCATTAGCATATTGCTCTGATGTCGTCATAAGCTGCGACACGACACGCATATTTCGCGCTCTTTGTTTGATTTGTTTTATCATCCTATCGTCCTTTGAATTTTTGGCGTTTGGCGTGGCGTTTGTGGGCTGCTTGCCGTGACACACCGAGTTCATCAGCGATTTGCTGCCAAGTCCAACCTGCTCCAATGGCATGATCTACAGCCTTGCGCTCAAGTCTCTCAGCCAACCTGCGTAAGGCTACAACGGCAGCCAATGCTTGTTCTGGCTCTTCGGGTTCGGGTAAATCGAATGTCAAGTTCATCTGTCAACTTTAGTTGACGGATTCTAGGATTGTCAACATAGATTGACACGTATTCCGTTCCTGTACGTTTTATTGTGAACAGACATTACGAGTGACCGTTTCAGGGTCACTTAGCCCCATTCGCTACTCTTTCTACGAGTGTCGAACTAGGGCCAACTTTGCACTGATTAGATAACTTCGCGAGCGTTCGACGCAGCCGAAAGTCGCCATTCACGTGAAAATCGTTTCGTCTGCTTCTGCGCCCATCTGAGCCGAACACTCTAGAAATTGTAGGAATGTTCTCGCCAGAATTGACTTCCGCATTTTGACGTGAGCAGTCGCGATTTTGGGCTTCTAAGTCGAACTATGTCATTGAACGACTGAGCCGGTTGTTCGACGGAGCCGAATGACATGAGGCACTTCGACGTGCACATAGCGTATTATCGATAGACCAATGCACGCGCGAACCAATCGAGACGGCTGACGGCTGTATGTGGGGTTGTTAGTGGCCTTATTCGGTTGGTGAGATAACGGTCTCGAAGAAAAGCTCTGCGGCACCCTGATAAATTTCCTGGCGCTGTGCGTCGGTGAACCCTACATGGCCCACTGAATTCTCAACCAAGTAAAGTTCGGCGCGCCCTCCAGCACTGCCATAGGCAGGAACCACGACACAGGCACCTGATACTTCAAGACCCGTAAAACTTGAACCCTCTTGGTCGGTGTCACATGGCACCACAGGATCAAACTCTTCGTGGGCCGCAAATAGAACCGACGATCCAGCGTCGATCGCAGCTAAATCGAGAAGACCTCCTGAAAGGGGCATGGCACCCTGCACCACGGACGATAGATTGTCATTGTCACCGACGGTGCCATAGACACCGCCGTTGGCGGCATAGAAATCGGCTAGTGCCTTGCGTGAAATTGGATCTTCCGGGTCTGATGTCGCAGCGAGCATGGCCATGACACCGCCGGCCGATTCCCCGCTCACGAAAATGGCGTTCGAGCGGATGCCGCGAGGATTTGTGCTATCGCCCTCAGCACGCAGAAAGCGGACGACAGCAAACATGTCGTGTGTGGCGATAGCACCGGCGATAGCAAGCTCGTCGGCATTGAGAGGTGCTTGCCAGAGGACGCGGTAGTCCATGGTAACTGCCACGTAGCCGCGACGGGCAAATTCCTGCGCGATCGGCTCCACAGATTCCCGTTCTTGTTCCAGGAAGCCGCCGCCGGAGGCAACGATCATCACGGGCCGATCCGTCGCTGAATCTCCTGCAGGGGTATAGATTGTGAGCATCAGAGTCTGGCTATCCACTGTGGCGAAGGCGACATCTTCCTCAACCTCAAGACGGGTAAAAACGCGGTCGCGATAGCGCACCGGATCGCCTGTTTCCACGACATTAGTCACCGAGACTCTGATCGAAACGGTCGCAGTGAGTCCACTGGGATCGCTGGCTTCGAGCGTTGCTGTGTAAACATTGTCGCTATCAGCGTCGGCAGGGGACTCAAAATCAGGTGCCGCGTTAAAACTCAGTGCATCTGTAGCAGAATCAAAAACAAAGGCGTTCGCATCGGCACCGGAAAATGAGAAACTGATCGTGTCGCCATCGGGATCACTGATCTCGATTGTGGCAAGCGTTCCGTTGGTGTTTTCCTCGACGCTGGTATCGATCGCAGTCGTCGATAAGAATGGCGCGCGGTTCTGCGGCACCTGCGGCGAGCTATTGCTGTCGCCACCCCCGGAACATGCAGCGAGGCTGAGGGCTAGCAGAGTTGCACATGTGTGAAGCTTCGTCATTGGTGTTGGGCTTTCATTGGTTGTGTCAGATAAAGCTATTTGAGAGGGGGTCGAAATTGTTGAGCCCCGGTAGAGCCGCTGAGAGTTCGCTTTTGTTAAGCCCAAACCATCGGCCGATTTCAGCGGCGTAGCTGTCCACTGCGACCGAAGGGATTAGCCGACCGCCGCCACTGTCGGCCTCATGGCCGAGGGCCGGAGGCGGTAGCGAACCATAAATGTCGCCGCCTTTCACTGCGCCACCGAGCACGATCTGGTGACCACCCCAACCATGGTCGGTGCCATCGCCATTCACCGTCAGCGTGCGACCAAAATCGGATGCCGTGAACAAGGTGACATCACGGGTCAGACCGAGCGCCTCCATAGCGGTCTGAAAGGCCGCCAAGGCACCGTCGACCTGGGATAGCAACTTCGGCAGCGCGCGTGCCTGTGCGTCATGTGTATCAAAACCGCCAAGACCAACAAAGAACACCTGACGTGAGGCAAACAATCGCTCGCGTACATTAATTGTTTCGACCACCGCCTTAAGCTGGGCACCGAGGGGCGTGGTCGGAAAGCTTGTTGGAAGAGAGACACCCTGCTGGCGAGCAGCGTCATAGACCTCATTTGTGGTAAACCCGCCCGATAAGGCCGCTGCCATATCGCGTTCAAGCAAGTGGTTTCCTCGATAGCTCCCTGCCGCCAGTTGGTTGCGCACAGCCTCAAGTAGTTCCGTCCGCTCGCCCGAGACATTTTCATAATAGTCTTCCAAGAAATCGACCCGCACCGCACCAGCTGTGCTAACACGGTAAGGCATAGCGTTGCGCCCTGTTAGGAAGGGGCCTACTTCCTCTGTTGTAATGGTCGTGAATTGAGGCAGCGAAGCGTTTGCACCTGAGGCGAGAACCGCATCGGCAAACAATCCGCCCCAGCCATATTGGGCACCTTCGGGCTGGTTGGCCTGCCAGACTGCTTGCTGATCATTGTGGGAAAAGAGCCGGGGTGGAAGACGCGCAGCTCCGCTCTCAAAGCTTGCGCGCGTGACCGGTTCGACAAGCGGACCAACATTTCCAACAATCGCGGCCTCGCCTTCCTGGAAAAGGCCTGCGAGTTGCGGCATCTCAGGTGGAAGAGCAACCTCGCGCCCCTGAAGCACACTAGCGGTGGCGGACGTTAGCGGTAAAAGGCTTGCGCGCTGGCGGGTTGAACCCTGCTGGGTCAGCAGAGAAGACCGAAGCTGCGCATACTGATCGTAGGAAGACGGATCATAGGGCAGGATCAGATCGTGGCAGTCCAGCCCACCAAATAGAAAGACGCAGACAAGAGCCTTGTATCCGCTTGTGCCCGCAGCATGCGCTGTGAACGTGGTGGGTGCGGCGGTAAGCGCAGTGGTTGCGAGCGCACCGGCGCCGAGCGCCTTGATAAAGTCTCTGCGGTTGTTTGGCATGGCTCTCTTCTATCGTTGGATGAGGTAATCTGGGGATGTCATGATGAGTAGGACCGCAAGCGACACCCGGTCACCAAGCGCTTCGATGTCGCCTGGACCTTCAACAGGCTGAGCTTGCAACGTCGCAGTGATGGCCGTTTTGGTCTCGTCAGACAGGGAGTCATAGACGAGCAAGCTGTCTAGATGATCAACCAGCGCGCCGGCATCATTGGCAAGCGCGCGCTCATCAGCATAGTCGGGCAGGAATGCGCGCTGGAGCGCTGCGCGGTCCACCGGTACGCCCATATCTTCCAGCTCGGCTGCAAGCTCGTCTTCGGGAATCATCGACTGGCCGCCAAAAGCCCAAAAGGTCATGAAATTGATGTAGCCAGGCGTGGATGTATCGTTCACAATTTGAAGCTCCGGCACCGTCAACTCCGCCGCTCCACTCACGGTTCCCGGTGCGATATAGCCGGGTCGATAGAAATTGAAGACAGACCGGGCGCGGTAAGGGTGCTGAGACAACGCGTCAGGTGCGCTCAGGTCGAAAAGCTCAATCCCATACTCAGGTCTTGAGGCATCGGCATCGAAGGCTCGTGCCCAATGGGTAAAACGCAGGAGTGGTTCACGGATCTTTCCAAATTGCGGGTCTGACAGGGCGGTATCTTCGCGTGTATCGGGGTCGAACAGAATGGCTGCGAGTGTTGCGGTTAGATCGCCCTTGCGGCCATCGCCGACCTGACGTCCGTTCGGGAGCGTATAAGTGCCGGAATCGAATGCGAATGCTACACGTTGTACATAGTCGGGGTCCGGCGCAGACGTGGTGAAGCGCTGGATAAGCTGGCGTGAGACAAAGGGCCCAACATTGGAATGCTCCATTATGCAGTCGAGCGCCTGATCGATACTGTTCGCGGTCGACGATGCAGCCGGGATACGGCAATCAAGAAAGTGTTTCGCCTCCGTTGAATGGCGGTTTTCATTGATCACCATGGGTTTAAGCAATGCCTGTTCGAGGCCGTCCCACTCGTCGATCGCGTCTACAACGGAAGGAAATCGCTGCCGGTCGAGCCCGTCTAGGTCAAGGCCGGTGAAGACACGGGCAAGGCCTGTAATGTCCATATTGTTGTAAAGCTCGATCGGCTGGCCGTTTTCCAGAATTGGCTGTCCGTCCTGGCCAAGTTGTACGACGCCGACGGTGAAGAGTTGCAGGATTTCCCGGGCATAATTCTCGTCGGGCATGCGACCTGTGGTCGGATCGGCTTTCTGGTTGCCCATATAAGTCAAGTAGTAGCCCATCGCAGGCGAATACGTTATCGCTTCAAGAAGGTCGCGATAGTTTCCGAACGCGCCTTCAACCAGAATGTCCTGATAGCCGACTACAGGTTCAGGAATATCGGTCAGGAGTTCGCCTCCAAAATTCGACACGACGAGCAATTGCGACAGCGCAAATGCCATACGCTGGCGCAGCTGGTCATCGCCCTCAATCGCATTACGCCAAAACGAAAATGTACTCGATTGCACTGCCAGGACGGGGAGATCCGCATCAGGATCTAAGATCATGGCTCGGTAGGCCTCAAGCTGCGGCGCATGCAAGCTGGCGGGCTTCTCTAGCTCTGCCAGGAACCAATCCGACGCGCTTGTACCGGTGAGTTGTGACACATCATCGGCGCTTGGGCCGAACGTCGCCTGGGTAAGAAAGCGCGACGTTCCAGACTCGGTAGAGAAAGCGCCGGTCGGCGGCGACGGCGAAGGTGGTGGAAGTGGCTGATGTGGCGAAGGCGCTGCAACGGGCCCGTTTCCATCACCCGACGCACTGCCGGAGCAGCCACTTGCCAACATGAGGACACAAAAACTCGCAATTAGTAATAAGGCGGTGAAGGTGGCTGGGGTACGTTGTGCCGACATCTGTGGTCCGTTAAGCAATTAGTCTTACTGGTTCACGGCTTTTGTAACCGGATACGGGACTGCGCGGTTTTACAAGTCAGTAGGCGAAACCATACAAATTTGTATGAGAGCTTAATCCCCCAGCAACGGCATGCTGAGTTCGAACACCGTTCCCGGTTCGGTGGCTGCCACGCGCGCATGGCCGTGGTGTAACTCTGCGATGGCCCGGACCAGGCTGAGGCCAAGGCCATTGCCAGGCGTTGTCCGACTGGATTCCAAACGGACGAAACGCTGAAACACGCTATCGGCAGCATGGGCTGGCAGGCCAGGGCCATCGTCGCCTACCTCTAGCAAGGCGCAGCCGTTTTCGATGCGCAGCCCGATCCAAACTTTCGCCCCGTCGCGGGCATGCTCCAGTGCATTTTCCAGAAGGTTCGAGACCAATTGGGAGAGTAGGTCCCAGTCGCCATTGACCACCACGTTTGGCACCGCGCGCACGTCGAGATGTTTGTCAGCATCTTCGAAAAGGGGCCGGAAACTGTCCGCCATATCTTCGACAAGCTCTGATAGGTCCATCTCAGCAAAAGCCCCACGGCGCTGGCCAGCTTCGACTTCACCCAGCCGCAGAAGCGCATCAAGAGTCCGCAGGAGCGTTGCGATATGCGCCTGGGCCGCAGCGACATGGCTCGAAACGGCCTCTGGGTCACTGACGTCGCGTTCCATGAGTTGCAAGCGGCCAACCAAGTTCGAGACCGGCGTTTTCAGGTCATGAGCGACCCCAACAGAAACGCCCTCCAGATTCCTCGTCAACGCGCCTATCCGGTCAAGCATGTCATTTACCGCCACTGATAGTCGGTCGAATTCGTCGCCATTGCCGGTGAGTGGAACACGCCCATCCATTTGACCTTCGCCAATCGCCTTTGCAGTCATTGAGATCGTGCTGAGGCGGCGAAAGACCGACCGGCTGGTCAGTACACCAGTCAGCAGAAGGATCGGGATCGCGGCCAGCGCGACCAACCAACTTAACCTCACCAACCATTCCTGGAGAATCACAAGACGATCGGGCACGAAGCGGGCCACAATCACCTCAGTTCCGCTATTCTCCAGTGGCATACGAAAGGACAAAACGGGATGGCCGGACAGATCTTCGTGCTCGATGAAAGTGCGCGTCTTGCCTCCCGGCGGATCAATGCCCTCGAAACCAACCAGAGTTACGTCATCGCCGGTCAACACACGGATGATGAACTCGTTTTCTTCAAGGATCGCGTAGAGCCAATCCGGGTCCCAGTCCGACTGGCCATCGTAGCTGAATGCCGTGACAAGACCATCGATTCCTTCATCGGCATAGAGGCTTTCAAGACCCTCCATTTCCGTGTCGAGGCTGGCCGATACATCTACCAGCGTTTGTACTCGGTGTATAACAAAGCCGGTCCAGATAAGCGCGATCAGCCCAGTCACACCGATAAGACCTGAAAGCACCGTGCGACGAAACACGGTTGATGTGATCAAGGCGTTACGGCGCGCTGAGAACATAGCCCGCCCCCCTAACGGTGCGAATGAGTTCGGTGTCAAATGGCCGGTCTACCTTAGCGCGTAGCCGGCTGAGATGCGTCTGTACCAGGCTCGTCTTTGGATCGAAGCGGTATCCCCAAACCTTTTCCAAGAGCATGGTACGGGTCACCAGCTGGCCTTCATTCAGCATGAGGTATTCAAGGATCCGGTATTCGCGAGGCAACAACTCTAGGCGCACATCGGCGCGGGTCACGACCTGGGTCGTTCGTTCCATAACGAGGTCACCTACAACAACCCGCGTTGATTCTGCTTCGGCAAGCGGCTGTCGCCGGGCGAGCGCGCGAAGCCGCGCATAAAGCTCGGCAAAGGCGAAGGGCTTGGTGAGATAATCATCCGCACCGGCTTCTAGCCCGGTGACTCGGTCATCTATCCCATCGAGCGCCGTCAGCATCAAGATAGGGGTATCAACCCCCGACTGGCGCAGCACACGCACCGCGTCGAGTCCATCCATGCCAGGCAGAAGGCGGTCAAAGATGATGACATCGAATAAGTGGGTCGCCGCCGTCAAAAGCCCCTCCTGAGCCGATGTGGCGACTGTCACGATATCTCCGGCCTCCTCGAGACCGCGAGAGGTGAACGCGACGGTTTCTTGATTGTCTTCCACCATAAGGATACGCATTCGTTGCACCTGCACTTGAATGGGGCAGCCTAAACAAAACCGACGGCAAAGTCTTCCATACAGTTATGTGTGCTTTAACATGTTTAACCAACGACAAACCCGTCTCCGCGTTGATTGAGATGGAGCATAAGTCAGCTCTAGTCGATTAACCAAAAAAACCTTTGTAGAACCGGGATACACTCCGTTCGCTCTAGTCTGCTAATATCTGACCTATCAGACGCTATCGCCGCAGACCGTTTGTAGTGAGAGTATCAATTAAACTTCGTAAACAGTCACTAAGTTCGCAACCCTATGTGGATTGGGGTCGTGAACGACCAGAATCGAACACGTTGACGAAACTCGGCGAGAACCGTCGAAGGGCGGCTAAGGACCAAAATTGTTCCCATGTTTCAACTTAGCGTGCGTCTAGAGGCGCTGAAAGTCGCCATTCGCTAAAAATTCCTTACGTCTGCATTTGCGCCCCCACCCGCCTATTGACATAATCGGAATATTTTCCTATATGTGATCTCATGCACTTTGGGATCCCCGCCTCGGCCCTGCAAAAGCTGGCAGTGAAATGGCATGTGATAGGCTTGCTTGCGCTCGCCTTTGCGCGGCTGCTGCGCCAGTATGAGGATGCCAGCAAACCCGGCACGGCAGAGCTTGCCGCCAAGCTGGAGCTTACCGCCCGCGCAGCGCAGGTATTGGTCTGGCAGGATATTCAGGCGCAGCCTCCCCCGCAAAGCCCGAGCGATGAGCATGCCCTTGCGCATCTCCGCCTGATTGCGCTTTGCCTGCTCGCGCTGATCCATATCGCGGCAAGCATCCGCGCCCGCGCACCCGGCGCGGCCTGCTGGATGCAGACGCGCTGTGATGGGTCTCTGCCGGGCGCTCCGGGATTCGCAGCCCCCTTCACCCCCGCAGCATTTCTGGATTCCGGCTAGTCAAAGCCCGCCCAGCGCGACCGATATGCTCTGCCGTCTATTGGGACAGCGGAGATACAGGCGCTGGCCGCGCAGCCTCTCTTACCGTCAGGGCTTGACCTCTCCCCCGCTGCGGCCCAATCGACAAGGCATAAGGGAGCCGCGAAATGCCGCAAACTCGCTCACCATTAGATTGGGCGCTCTTCGCGGTGCTCTCGACCATCTGGGCGAGCGCCTATGCCATGACGCGCGTGGCTGTGCAGAAATCCAATCCGGAATTCGGGCTGCCTGTGGAAGTGGTGCTTTCCGGGCGCCTGACGATTGGGGCGACGCTCCTGATCTTCGCCATGCTGGTATCGGGCCAGAGGTGGCCCGCCCTCTCCGATTATAAGCGTTGGGCGGCGATTGTTTCGATGGGGCTCGCCGGGATGACCTTCCCGTTTTACTGCATCACGATCGCGCAGAAGACGGTCGATTCCAGCCTCGCCGCTCTGTACGCCGCCGGTGCACCGCTCTTCATTGGCGCTGGCGCGCACTTTCTCTTCCATGATGAGCGGATGACGAAGCGAAAGGCGTTCGGGCTCGTCATCGGATTTGCAGGCGTGGCGGTGCTCTTTGGGCCTGACGCGATCCGCACATGGGGGTCCGCAAGCGTGGCGGCGCAGGCTCTGTTATTGCTGGCGACGACCGGCTACGCCACGAGCACACTCATCGCGCGGCTCGCACCGAAAATGCCTCCGATTGCGTTTGCTTCGGGATATGTCAGTGCGGCGGCTGTGTTTTCTTATCCGCTTTTACTGACAACCGATTTTTCAAACGTTACGCCAAACGCATCTGCGATCGTCGCCGTTATTGGTCTCGGTATCGGGCCGTCCGCCATCGCCGCTTTACTGTATCTGGTTATCGTGAACCGCGCAGGTGCGAACTTCCTCGCCTTATCGGGGTATGCGATCCCCATGATTTCGGTCGTGATGGGATACTTCTTCTTTCGAGAGACGCAGGATTGGAATGCTGTCGTGGCCTTTGTTCTTATTCTCAGCGGTGTGTGGCTGGCGCAGCGCGGCGGACCTAAAGCAGAAACTCGCCCTGAATGACCGTCACCGATGAGCCGCGCAGTTTCACACGATCACCGGCAAGCTCTGTCTCGATCCAGGCACCCCGCCCAGGATAAGCCTGATAGTTCTTGAGCGTTGCCCGGCCAAGCTTGGGTGACATTACGGCGGAAAGCATACAGTGCCAGCTGCCTGTTGCGGGGTCTTCATCAATGCCGCTACCAGGCGCAAAAAACCGGCTGGTGGCCTCCGCGCCGTTCCAGCCCCCCGATGAGACGCATCCGAAATTACCGCGGTCCCATTCACCTGACGGGCCGAGACTTTTGAGTGCCCGCACATCCGGGTTAAGCGACCGCACCTGATCTGCCGTTTCGAACACAGCGCAGTAAAACGGCCCCGCCCATGCTTCAACCGGGCGCGCACCAAGGGCTTCAACAATACCGTCTTCCACCTCAATCTGCTTCACCTTGGGTGCTGGGAAGTCCATTTCCAGCCGGCCATCTTCCAAACGAGAGACAAAAAGCTCACCAGACTTTCGCGTCACAAACGTGATTTGCTCACCAGCGAACCCTGCATGTTCGTAAAGATAGTGGGCGCTTGCCAAAGTCGCATGGCCGCAGAGCGGCACTTCAACCGCCGGGGTGAACCATCTGAGCTGCCAGCGTGCTTCACCGTCTGAAACGATGAACGCTGTTTCTGCGACGTTATTTTCCGCTGCAATCTTCTGCAGTGTTTCATCCGGAAGATAGTCTTCAAGCGGCATGACGCAGGCCTGATTTCCTTCAAACGGTTTTGAGGCAAATGCGTCGATCTGCGTGAATGGAATATTTGTCATGCGCGCAAGATAGGAACGAACCCTCACAACGCAATCGATGTTTTCTTATCGATTCATCAGGAACTCTCATCAGAACGCACTGCCCGCACAGAATAAATAATCGCGGCCAAGAGCCCCGCAGGCGCTCCAACAAAGTAACCAACCCAGTTGATCGACTGTACGCGTGCAGCACCAACCGGATCAGAGGGGTAATGCATAAGCGCCCATGCCGGGACATTGTCCAGGCGGATGAGCCACAAACCACGAATGGCTTCAACAAGCTCAAATAATATCACACTCGCAGCGACAATTAGAGCTGCGGATATGAACACCATTGCCATCTTTCGCGCCGTTTGGGCGGACCAGGATACTAGCAAAACGGGAAGAGATAGGAGAAGACCCATCCACCAAGTTGCGCCAACGCCAACCCATGCCGCGCCGATCAGGCCGTGGAACTTTTCGGGTACGCCAAATTGAAAGAACTTCCAATCATGGTACCAACTTTTACTTATTTGATAAGTGAGCAGGTCCTGAACAACACCGATGCAACTTGCGATAACGCATGCCGTGAGAACGAGAAACGGCGCGAGTAGAAGCTTGTTCACTAATGCTCCTCACGCATCATCCAGCCATGATCGAGCGGGCCGTGACCACCGCCAAGACCCGGTGCATTCTCGATTGCACCGTGCACATAAGCGCGGGCCTTCTCAACGGCGCGCGGCAGACTGCTGGCGAGTGAGAGTTCAGCAGCAATCGCTGACGCAAGCGTGCATCCCGTGCCGTGCGTTGAGGTCGTTTCCAACCGTTCGCCCTCATATAACCATTCACCAGTCGTGGTTTGCAGCACATCTGTGATCCGGTCTCCGCCGACATGCCCACCTTTCACAAGCGCGCCATTTGCGCCAAGCTCTAACAAAGCCTCCGCAGCGCGGCGTTGACCATCCACCGTGTCGACGGCTTTGCCTGTCAGGATTTCTGCCTCACGCGCATTTGGCGTTACCAGACGCGCGCCCGGCACCATGAGCGACCGAATTGCTCCGACACCCTTGTCTTCAACCAACCGATCTCCAGATGTCGCAACCATGACTGGATCACATACCAATGGAATACCGCCTGGTTTATCAGCCAAGCGCTCTGCCACAGACTCTACGAGCTCGGCTGAACCCAACATGCCCGTTTTGATAATATCTGCGCCAATATCTGCGAGGGTGACATCAATCTGCGCAATCACGCTGTCGATGGGCACAGGCCAAACATCAAACACACCCATTGTGTTTTGCGCTGTAATCGCCGTGACGGCGGTCATCGCATAGCAACCAAGCGCAGAAACGGCTTTAATATCTGCTTGAATGCCCGCGCCGCCACCGCTGTCGGAACCAGCGACGATCAGCACACGGCCTTTATGCTCGCTCATTCATGCCCCCAAGCGGGCGGCGGCGTTTCTACTGGCTGCGAGAGATCAAACTCAATCCGGAAGAACCTGTTCGGACGCGACATTTGATAAGCGAACAGGTCTTCGTTCGGCTTAAGCTCAACCACCCAAGTGTTTTGTTTGGAATCCGGAATGCCCTCTTTGTCGAACATTGTTTTCGAGAAGTCATCTGCAGGAAATGCGTAGCCACTATCATCCCAATCGATGTCGTCTGTTAGCACCATGTCGCCGCCGTACATCGTGATGGCGTCCGGCTCACCATCTTCGTGACGGTGATCATGCTTTAGGCGAAGACCCCCGCCATCGGTCGCCGATATAATCCAAGTGCGCGACCGGTTCTCACCCACATGCAGCGGAATACGTGCTTCATTTTCGTTGCAGTCTCTAACGTGCATAATGATCTCTGCTGTCGCAAAGTTCGCATCGACCTCATCGCTGCTGACAAGTTTTCCGGCAAAGGCCTTGCCGCAATATTCCGAGAGATCGATCCGAAAGGCATCGGCGGGGGTGAGTTCGGGTGAGCAAGCTGCGAGCAGAGCGCCCGCGCAAGCGAAAGTCATAGATCTAAAAAACATGGGCGAAGCCTAACCAAGCTCCGCCCATTTGAATAGAGACGATATTGTTGAAATTTTTAGGCCGGGCTTGGTTCGCCGCCGAAGTCTGTTCCAGGATCGTCTTTTGGCTTCTTGCGTTTGCCAATGATCGGCACGGCCGACGTCGCTGACGGCTCATCATCTTCGATCTCAGGACGATGCGGCGGATTACCTTTCAGAAGCTCATCGATTTCATGGCCGGACAGAGTTTCATATTCCAGCAGGCCTTCTGCAATCGCCGACCACTCATCCTTATGGTCCGTCATAATTTGACGCGCGTCATCCATACCCTGCTGAACAAGACGGCGGACTTCTTCTTCGATCTTGCGTGAGGTTTCCTCTGACACATGCGAGGATTTCATCAGCTGTTGGCCAAGGAATACATCGCCCTGATCGTCGGCATAATCGATCGGACCAATCTCATCAGAGAGGCCCCAGCTTGTGACCATAGCGCGTGCCAGACGCGTGGCTTGCTGAATATCCGAACCGGCACCAGCGGTAACATTCTCATCACCAAACCGCAGCTCTTCAGCGACGCGCCCGCCCATCATGATCGCGAGACGCGATGTCATTTCGACACGGCTCATCGAGAGCTTATCGTCTTCTGGCAGCTGCATCACCATGCCAAGGGCACGGCCGCGCGGAATAATCGTTGCCTTGTGAACGGGATCCGCCTTTGGCACTTTGAGAGCGACAATCGCGTGGCCGGCTTCATGCCAAGCAGTGAGCTCTTTTTCTTCCTCGGACATCACCATTGTGCGGCGCTCAGGCCCCATAAGGACCTTATCCTTGGCATCTTCAAACTCTTGCATCGAAACAACGCGTTTGCCGCGGCGCGCCGCAAGCAGCGCAGCCTCGTTCACGAGGTTTGCGAGATCTGCGCCGGAGAAACCCGGCGTGCCGCGCGCGATTGTTTTTGCGATCACATCCTTCGCGAGCGGTACATTGCGCATGTGAACGCGCAGAATTTTCTCTCGGCCGAGAATATCCGGTTTGCCCACGGTGACTTGCCGGTCAAATCGGCCAGGACGCAGGAGCGCAGGGTCCAGAACATCCGGCCTGTTGGTCGCCGCGACGATGATGATGCCATCATTTGATTCAAATCCGTCCATCTCCACGAGGAGTTGGTTGAGCGTTTGCTCGCGCTCATCATTCCCGCCGCCAAGGCCCGCGCCGCGAGAGCGACCGACCGCGTCGATTTCGTCGATGAAGATAATGCAGGGAGCATTGCGTTTGGCTTGCTCAAACATATCGCGCACGCGGGACGCACCGACACCCACGAACATTTCAACAAAGTCAGAACCGGATATTGTAAAGAAGGGAACACCCGCCTCGCCAGCAACTGCCCGCGCCAAAAGTGTTTTACCTGTGCCGGGAGGACCCACAAGCAGCGCGCCCTTGGGGATCTTGCCGCCGAGACGCTGGAACTTTGCCGGATCTTTCAGGAAGTCGACCACTTCCTGCAATTCTTCCTTGGCTTCATCAACACCCGCGACATCGTCAAATGTGACGCGGCCATGTTTTTCGGTCAGCAGTTTTGCGCGCGACTTTCCGAAACTCATCGCACCGCGGCCACCGCCGGATTGCATGCTCCGCATGAGATAGAGTCCGAAGAATAGGAGGAGGAGCAGCGGGAAGACATTCAGGAGGATGCTCCCCAGGCTAACACCTGTGTCTGCGTCTTCCTGCACATTCACACCCAGCTCTTGCATCTGATTTGAAAATTCAAAGTTCGACGGAAGCTTTTCGGCGAAGAAGCGGCTGTCATCTGTGCGGATACCGGTGATGCGGGTTGATGTGATCGTAAGTTCTTTAATCTGATCATTTTCGGCCATTTGGCGCACATCAGAGATGTTCACTTCCTCAGCACCAGCGGTCACGCTATTGCCCTGCATCGCCATCATCATTCCGATGAGCAACGCTGCAATGAGACCCCAAACCGCAAGATTCCGCATATTCATATAAGACAGCCTTTATTTTGGATCGCTTCCAAGAAACCCAATATAAGTGTTACTCTTTAAGAAAACGAGGGGTTCTGGTGCCACATTTAATGAAATTGCATGTATGCAGGTGCTGCGCCAGTCAATCCTGAACTGATATGCCTCAATCTTGATCCCGATTCCGATGGATCAGGCGGATTTGGGCGATTGGACTCGCGCTGGAACTGCAATTGATACCCGGATTTCCGCACAATTGTGCCGCCGAGGGTGAGGACGGCGCTGTCCGGCCCAGTTTGAGCCAGTCTCTCAGCAGCTGCGACACAACGCGCGGTACGTGCCGGGCGGTCCGTTCCTGCAACAACCATCGCACAAATTGCGAGACACTGCGCAAGCGTCTCCGTTTTGACCTGTTCTGGCAAAACAACGGCCAGCGATCCATCCTGGATGATCGCTTTACGCAAAAGCCCCGCAAGCTGCCTGTCCCGCGCTATGCGAAGTCGGCATAATTTATCCTGGATACGTGCCACCCTTGCAGAGAGCTGAGGAGCCTTGCCGAGCAATTGGCGCATACGCACGCGCTCATAGGCCTCGTTTTCGTTACTAGGATCGTCGCACCAAACGGCACCTTCTTCGCGCAGCCATGCTCGGACCTCGTATCTGTCGAATTTGAGCATCGGCCGCGCAATAAAAATACCGTTTCCGTCCGGCCAGACAGGCGAAGCTGAGCGCGCGCTCATCCCCGATAATCCATACCAGCCAGAGCCTGCCCGGGCGCGAATGAGAAAGCTCTCTTCATTGTCGCTGCGCGTGTGCCCCGTCAGCAATAATTGTCCCCCCGCTTCCTTTAGAGCTTGGGCAAGCAACCGGTGGCGTGCATCTCTCGCGCGTGCCTGAGAGGGGTTGGGCGCATGCCATTCCAGCGTCCGGTGATATAGTCCAAGCTCGACGGCTTGCTTTTTTACAAGCCTCACCTCATCAGCCGCCGCGGCTCTTAGCCCGTGATCGACTGTAAAGATACAAAGCCTCTCTCTGTCGATATGGTCTGAAAGCGCCGTCAAGCGAAGCAATGCGATGGAGTCCCCGCCGCCAGATACGGCGAGGCCGATTTTACCGCGCGAATTTTCGATGAGAGGCGCGAGCGCGCTGTCAAAGCGCGCCTGCATTTCTTTTACCCGCAAGAGGCGCGTGTTGCCTCAACCGCTGCAAGTTTTTTCGTCACTGCGGAAGCCTCCGGGTATCGCTCTGGCAACGCTGCAAGCGCCATACAGGCCCGCTCGCTCTCGCCAACAAGCCGCATGGCTCGGGCAAGTTTTACGAGAGCATCAGGTGCGCGCATATCATCAGGATAGTTCTGGATCATGCTCGTGTAAGCAGCCCCTGCCTCGGCATATGCCCCTTGCTGGAACAGTGTTTCACTGAGCCAGTATTGCGCCTCACCAGCTTGCGGATCATCTGCAAACTGATCGAGGAAAGCCCGGAACGCTTCTTCCGCGCCTGCATGATCAAACTGTGTAAGTCGCAATTTCGCTTCAGCGAATAGCGGGCCCGCTGCGCCCGGTAAATCGCTCGCGGCAATCGTACCCAATGATCCCGTTTGCTCAGGATTAGAACCGGTCGTTACAATCTGCGTAACATTGCTGTCAGCTTGGGTCGTTTCTGGCGCAACATCGGTGGAGGTTGAGACGGTTCGGTTTGAGGTCGTTGAACCGGTAAGGGGCCGCGGTCCAGTCGACGGCGTTGAGACAGCGCTGCGCACGGTTTGTGTCGAGCCTGTACTTCTAGTTGAGCCCAAACGGGACGTGGTTGTTGTAGATGTTCCCGATCCACCCTCAAGAGCGCTGATTCGGCGGGTAAGCTGCGCCAGCCGCCCGTTCGTGGTTCGCAGTTGGTTATCGAGATCAGCGTCAATTTCCTGCATCTCCCGGATCGTTTCCAGGCTGTTATTCAATTCGAACCGCAGAGTCTCGATCTCTCCGGTCAAGCGCGCATTTTCAGCCTCAAGATCAATCACTTTTATTTGCAGCTCGGCGTTCGTCGATTGAAGCTGCGCCATATTGGCCGTTCGACCCTGCGAAATGGGTGCTTGAGCAAAAGATGGCACAGCAACGAATAGCGTCGCAGCTGCAGCGATGGCGGAGAGTCGTAGCATTTTCATATGCCCCCTATGGCAAACGGCCGGGACCAAAATATGGCACCGGCCGTAATCTTCAGTTCATTTGCGGCTTTTTCAACCCAGCGGGTTTAACTAACCGCCAACGCCAGATACGAGCTGGGTGAAGCCATTGCGATTTTGAGCCCAGGCTTGCTCATCGCTTCCGGCTGCGATCGGGCGCTCTTTACCGTAAGAAACAGTCTCGATGCGTCCTGGCTCAACGCCGAGGCTTTCCAGATAGTCTTTTACAACGTCTGCGCGGCGCTCACCGAGTGCGAGGTTATATTCGCGTGTGCCACGCTCGTCCGCATTACCTGCAACGAGAATGCTCACTTCTGGGTATTGCTGCAACCAAGCTGCCTGGCGCTTCAGAATTTCCTGATCATCAGCATCGAGACGATACTGATTGAGGTCGAAGTAGACGCGCTCACCGACGTTTACGCGGAAATCCTGCAGAGATCCTGGTGCAACATTGCTCACAGGCGCTGTTGTGATCGTGGTTCTTGGAGGCTCAACTTCAGCTGTCGTAACTGGCTCGATCGTCTCTTCGACTGGAGCTTCAGCGACAACTTCCGGCTCCGGATCTGGGCTCGACGCACATGCGCCAAGACCGAATACAATTGCTGCACCTGCAGCATATTTAAGATAGGTACGCATCATTAGACTCCCCGTCGTTGGTCCTGTCTCACTTACTTTGTGACGTATCACGCCATACTAGGCGTATTTGTCAACGGTGTGACGTATTAATCGTTGGAAATTGAGCTTCTTCGGCCAAAATCTGGCAAGATTCTGGCCGAGGGCAACTTTTCGGCAATTATAACTAGTCGAGCAAGGGTGACCAGGCTGGGTCGCTTGCGTCTGTAGGTGTCG
Organism: Hyphomonadaceae bacterium; assembly: GCA_965263325.1. Taxonomy (GTDB): domain Bacteria; phylum Pseudomonadota; class Alphaproteobacteria; order Caulobacterales; family Hyphomonadaceae; genus CBDHGY01. The sequence goes on from CBDHGY010000002.1 coordinate 1,860,721, forward strand.
GAATTGTTTTCAGATTTTTGCCTGTCAGGTCGACTGACATGAGCTTTGGACCCGAATTTCGCTCCTGTCTGAAAAACGTGATCACACGTCCATTTGGAGACCAGGCAGGCCCTTCATCGAGGAAGCTTTCTGTTAAAAGTCGTTCACCCTTTCCATCAATCCCGATGACCCCGATGTTGAACTTTCCAGGGGTTTGGCGCGTAAACGCAATCAAATCGCCGCGCGGTGACCAAACCGGCGTGGAATAACTGCCTTTTCCGAATGTGATTCGGCACGCTTTGTCGCGCCCGCCAGCTGGACACGTCATCGGGCTGCCATCAGCATTCATGATGTAGAGCTGCTGACTGCCGCCGCGGTCTGATGTGAACACGATCTGAGACCCATCTGGAGACATTGATGGAGACGTATCGATCGCCGGGTGGTCTGTCAGACGGCGAGAGGTGCGCGAGCGCAGATCCATAAGATAAAGATCTGAGTTCCCGTCCTTTGCCTCACTGAACAGCACAGAATTGCCATCATAAGAGAAACGCGGCGCAAAGGTCATCTTCTTCAGATTCCCGAGCGCCTCCTGACGACCCGTTTCAATGTTGAACAGGTACACCTGCGGAGGTTTGAACGTCTGTGCGTTCATCGACATGTAGGTTATTTCCTGATCAGATGTCGAAAACCGCGGCGTCAGGATTGTGTCGATACCAGGTGTTAGGAAACGGTGGTTTGCGCCGTCGGCGTCCATAATCGCCAAACGCTTTCTCCGGTTGGTCGCAGGACCCGACTCGGAAATATAAACAATGCGTGTATCGAAATATCCATCCTGACCTGTCAGCCGAGTGTAGATACTGTCTGCGATCTTGTGTGCGACCCGGCGCCAATTGGTTGAAGTTGTTGTGAACTGTCGTCCAGCTTTGCCGTCGATGCGCATAACCTCACCGCCATAAATATCCCACAGGCGGAAAGCGACTTGAATGCGGCCGTCAGACAGCCGCGTCGCATCTCCAACCACAAGCGCATCCGTCTTGATGATTTTCCAATCTGGGAAACGCGGCTGAAGCCCGATGTTCAGATCCTTCTGGATGAAAGCACTTTCCGGTGTGATCGAAAACAAGCCCGTTGACTCAAGATCTGAGCGAACCACTTCCGCTATCTGGCGAGATACGGGGTCGTTCCCGCCGAAGTCTGGAATGGCAATTGGTAGCGGGTTTCCGGTGCCTTCATTCACGTTCACAGTTATTTCTGCACTTGCGAAACTCAGCGGCAGGAGCACCATTGAAAGTGCTGCGATTAGTTTTTTCAGCATCCGTTCCGACGCCTCCTCTTTTCAAAACTCTGTCTCGACGCCTATGAATTGATGTCGAAATTAATCCTCACGTCTTTCCACTCTTCGTAAGTTTCAGCCGCACCTTCCGGCAAATCATACTCACATTTCCGCGCAGCACGCAGGGCACGCTGAACCGCCGTGCGCATTATTGTATCACCAGTCGGCGGGCGAGATGGATTTACAAGGATCGCTTCACCATCCGGCTTGCCATCAATGGTGAGCTTGATGCGCAACGTTACAACAAGTCTCTCTGGATTCGGAAGATCCTGAACCCCTTGCCAGCACTCTGTTTTCAGCTTGTTGGTTATGAGATCAATAACACGGAGCGTGTTTCTCGAAGGATCACCGACCCCTTGCTGCGGCCTGACCGGTGTTTCGTCGTCGAGCTCAATCTTTTTTGGCCGCATGGGCGGCGGCTTGGAACTTTGTCGCTTTTCACTGAACAATTCCCGGTTCTGATTCAGAAAATCATCGAAAGAATCTGGTTCCGTTTTCGTTGCTTCTGCCGGGGTTTCTAGCTCGGCACGTTCCTGTTCTTCATCTGCATCTTCGTCAGCAAACTCGCTCGACTCTTCGGGCGGCGGCGCTTCCTGCTGTTCGCGAACATCTGTCGTATCAATATCGTCTTCAGCTATTTCTGTTTCTTCAGACTCTTCTTCGAATTCGTCGGGCTGCTCTGGCTCCGGGACTTCAATCTCTTCCTCTTCGGGTTCCGGGATCCGGCTAACGATAGGAGCAAAATTTGCAGTGGTATCTAGCTGCATATCGACCGTGATCGGAAGAATGATCTCTTCGATAGTCTCTCGTTCTGGCGCGATGTATGGCCAAGCCACGGTCCCGCCAAAAATGATCGCGCCGTGGAAGATTATCGATGCCGGAAGGCCGCGCAGCATGGTCGTTACCGTACCTCAGTTGGCGTCACGCGTGGGTCGGTCACCAGCGCAACCTTGTTAAAGCCGCCCGCCTGAATGCGCGCGAGCACATCGGTTAGGCTGCCGGACGGCAACACTTTATCCGCGCGCACATGGATCTTCCGCTCAGTGTATCCCTCGCCTGCAATGGCGATCAGCTTTTCCGTAAGCAGGGCACGTTCGGTTTCAGTCTCTTGAATATAAACAGTCCCATCCGCCTGAATGGAGACGGTCAAAGGCGTTTCCTGAGTGGCTGCAAGCTGTTTCGCATTCGGGTCTGGCAAATTGAGATCAACGCCTTTCTGTAAAAGCGGAGCGGTGATCATGAACACAATCAGCAAAACGAGCATGACGTCGACAAAAGGTGTGACGTTTATTTCAGCCGCGAGTGGGCTGCGTCCACGCTTTCGGCCACCGCCGCCAGATCCGATATTCATTGCCATGCTTATGCGCCTCCCTTTTCGGATGCGCGGCGCGAGAGACGTACGAGTATATCCTGGCTGAACGTATCGAGCTGATCAGCGAATTTGTTCAGATCTGCCGAGTACTTATTGTAAAAAATAACCGCTGGAATCGCTGCAACCAGACCAAGACCTGTCGCAAAAAGCGCTTCTGCAATCGGACCAGCGACGACACCGAGCGATGTGTCCCCTTTGGCATCAATGGTCAAAAAGGCATTCATGATGCCCCATACGGTTCCGAACAGTCCGATGAATGGAGAGGCCGAACCAACCGAGGCAAGCACGCCGAGCCCGCTCGAGGCCTTGCCAACTTCTCTGTCTACGGCTGCCCGCATGCCGCGCTCTGCCCGTTCGACCATTGAGGAGACGCCTTCAGGAGAATACTGGATGCGCCGGCTATCAGCCCATTCACGGTGAGCTGCAGCGAACACGCGCGAGGCAGCATCATTGGTGCTTTGACCCGGCCGAGTGTCAAAATCATCGCGGCCTGACCAAAATCCGTCCTCAAACTCACGCGCCTTTTTCCGAAGTCCGCCGAGCGCGAAGTGCTTTTCGATAATAACGGCCCAGGACCAGACACTCGCAATCACAAGGATTATCAAGACGGCCTTCACAATCGGATCGGCAGCCATCAACAGTTCCCAAATCGAAAACCCGCCCGTTTCCGCCGCATCGATTCCCGCGCTTTCGACGGAAATTACCCATTGAATTGGCATATCTCACCTCATCTGAATGGCCCGGAACGCGCACAGCTGATCAGCCGCAGACCGGACAAATTGATCTACTTGACCCATAAAGCGGCCGAATCTGGCGAAAAACGGGCACAACGGCCTCAAATCACACAGAGTTAACAGCTAGGCTGGATTCCTTAAGCTTTTGTTGGCGCGTAGACGTAATCCCGCAACAAATCCAGGACATCAGGGATCGGGCGGCGTGGGCGTCCATCTGCGTGGATCATGACGGCGGTAATCTCAGCGTCTGCTATGACGTCCTCGCCGCGCCAGCACGTTTGATGAAAGATCATTCGTGCCCCTTTTTGGCCCTTCATGCGCGTGCCAATCCGGAGCAGATCGTCGACTTTTGCCGCGCGCTTGAAGTCCACCTCCGCGCGGACCAGCGTAAAAGCTGCCGGATCCGGCCGGTCCAGCAAATCCTGATGTGATACGCCAGCATCGCGCATGAAATCTGATCGTCCACGCTCGAAAAATCTCAGATAGTTGGCGTGATACACCATTCCGGTGAAGTCTGTGTCTTCGTAGTATACGCGCACAGCGATCCAGTGTTGGCGCTCAGAATCGAAGGGATGGGACGTCGCACTCATTACCAATGAGACCTCCCCCTAGATCTCATCAGCCGCTTCAGGGTTTCGGCGGCGACGAATGAGCCACATTACGCCTCGTAAATCTGACAAAGCTGCCCAAAGGCGTCCAAAATTCGTATATTTCGATTTGCCTTCTTCGCGCTGGCGATGGTTCACATCCCTGAATTCCACGTCATAGCCTTCCGCGCGCATCATCGCTGGCATGTAGCGATGAATGTGATCAAAATACGGGAGCGAGATAAACGCTTCGCGGTTCATTACCTTGATCCCGCATCCACTATCGTCGCAATCATCGCGGAGCATGCGCCTGCGGACGGCGTTGGCAAAACGGCTGCCAAACTTCTTCCAGGCACTGTCTTTGCGCTTTCCCCGCCGCCCCATCACCATTTTCAGCTTTTCGGGGGCATCGGGCCGTGTCAACATGCGGTAAAGGTCTGGCAGATCGGCAGGATCATTCTGGCCATCGCCATCAAGCGTACCGACAACCGGCGCGCGAGCAGCCAGAATTCCGGAACGGATCGCCCGAGATTGACCGGCATTCTTGCGATGGCCAAGCACGCGCAGCGCGGGATACCGCGTTTTCAGCTCCGCGAGTTTCGCGCGTGTATCGTCTGTCGACGCATCATCCACAAAGACCATTTCATAGGCGCGCCCATCCAGCGCTGCCGCAATTTCACTGACCAGTTTATCGACATTCCCTGACTCATTATGAACCGGAACGACAACAGAAAACTCTAAAGAATGAGGCACGTTACGTGGTGTCCTTGTTACAGAAAGCCCTCTTTAGCGGTGGTTTTCTTCGGTTTCGAGTGGGCATTTCAGTTTTTAACGCTAGAACGGCAGCCAATGAAACTCATCGACACTCTTTCAACCGGCTGGAAAGCCTGGATCATCCTGCTGCTATTGCCAATGGTTGCTGCAGCGCCCGGGGTATTTCACCTACCCGCGCTCGACCGGGACGAGAGCCGGTTCGCACAAGCCTCCAAACAGATGTTGGAGACCGGCGATTACATCCGCATTCAATATCAGGATGAGCTGCGCAACAAAAAACCCGCTGGTATTCACTGGCTTCAGGCGGGTGCAACGGTTGCTCTTGGCGATGAAAATCCAACGGAAATCTGGACGTACCGCGTCCCGAGCTGGTTCGGCGCTGGTCTTGCGGCTTTAGCGTGTTTCTGGAGCGGGATTCTTCTTATCGGCAGACGGGCAGCCTTTGTTGGTGCCGCGCTATTTGGGGCAACCATGTTGCTCACCAGCGAAGCGCACATCTCGAAAACAGACGGCGTTCTTGTGTTCCTGACAACGCTGGGCATCGGTGCACTCGCGCATCTTTATATGCTGGAGGACAAGAGCAAAAAGATGGCGCTGATCTTCTGGTTCGCCGTTTCAACCAGCTTCCTCATCAAAGGCCCGGTGACGATGCTCGTAGTGGCGTTTGCCGGATTTGGCGCATGGGTCTGGCGCAAATATGATGTCGGCATGGGCGGCACTTGGTGGACACCGCTCACATGGTGGCCGGGTCCCACTATGTTTGTCGCAATGGTCCTGCCTTGGTTCATCTGGATTCAGACGGCAACGAATGGTGCTTTCTTCCGCGGCGCGGTTGGCAAAGACTTAAAGGATAAATTCGCTGGTGCCTCAGAAGGCCATGCTGGTTGGCCGCTCTATCACCTGACGCACATTCCTGCCTGGTTCTTCCCTGCGACCCTTCTGATTTTGCCGGCTGTGTGGCTCGCCTGGCGCGAATTGAGCGGATCCGGCGAGGCTGCAAAACGGCGTACGCTAGATGCGTGGCTTGTGATCGGGGCCGCCGCAGGTATCGCTGCCTTTGCGTCATTCACGTTGCCCGGTGAGCTCGGCAATGGGGCACCTGTTTCTTTCCCAGTTCTGATCGTTCTTATGTTTGGGGCACTTGCTTTCTCGGCAGGCTGGCGCTCGCGCCATGGACCGCGAACCGTCACCCCGACGAGCGAAGTCGCAGCGCTTCGGTTCATCATCGCCTGGGGAGCACTGACTTTTATCTTCTTCGAAGTTATGCCGACGCGGCTAAGCCATTACGTATTGCCCGCGTATCCCGCGATGGCGCTTCTTTGCGGGTGGGCGGCAGAGAAGATGTTAAGCGACCGGCGCAGTCTGGGAGGTTTGCTCGGGGGCATATCGTTCCTTCATTATGCAATCGGCGGGATCGCTCTGCTGGTGCTTTCGACATCATTTGGCGCAGGTCTTCTCATGGAAGACAAAATCGACGACTTCCAACGAACGGATCAAAATCTTGTACGCGCGGCGTGGGAAAGCATGCTGGACTTCCCCATGTGGCTCTGGCTCGGCGGCGCAGTATTGTTTGCCCTCTCAGCATTGGCGCTCGTCTTTAAAAAAGTTGAACCCGCGATTGTACTCGGCATAACCGCCAGCTTGCTGATTGGCTGGCACGTGCGCGGCCTTTTCTTGCCAAGCCAGCTTTGGATCCAGTCGACAGAGACCGCCCGAACGGTGATGGAAGAGATTTGTGTTGTCCCTGATCAACCCTGCGATCGCGCGGGATATACGGTCCCCAAAGTAATCTCAGCAGTCGGGCATACTGAGCCAAGCTATGTCATGACCTTCGGCACTCAGAACCCTCATCCGCCTGAAACGGTGGTTGAGCTTCCAGACGATACGTCCCTCTTTCCGGTCGCGTTCCTGATAAATGTCGAACATGAAGAGGGCCGCCCTGCGCTCGAGAAACTCACGGCGCAAGCAGAAGCGCGAGGCATCTGCACCGAGAAATCTGAGCCCGCATATGCCTTGAACTATTCCAACAACCGCCCCGCTGCCTTCGTTGCTGTGCGTTTTGATCTGGATTGCCCGGGAAGCTAATCTAGGCTGGCAGCTTGCCATTATCGCAAAAAACTGTCAGCGGGCCGTCGAGCTGCTCGCCGATAATTTTGGCACGTCCACCTGCCGCTTCGACCAAGGCGCAGCACGCGGCGAAATCCCAAAGCATAGCGGTTTCTGTATAGCGATCTGCACGCCCTGCGGCGACATAAGCACCGGCAAGCGCGGCAGTTCCGATCATGCGGACTTTCTTATAGCGCTGATGCTCGTGGCCCATCTCCACATAATCTGTGTCGGTATATGTCCGTTTTGAATAGCCAAGCCCAGTCATCAAAGTGGCGCGCCCAATATCTTCCACAGAGGAAACCTGCATCGGCTTACCATTCAGCGTTGCGCCCTCGCCCACACCGCCTGCATACATTTCCTTCATATTGAAATCATAGATCGCGCCGACCACAGGCTTTCCGTTTTCGATTAATCCAATCGACACGCAACACAGCGGCATCTCTCGAAAGTAATTTGCCGTTCCGTCAAGCGGATCTACGACCCATGCGGTGTCTGATGGTGTACCTTCCCAGCCGCCTTCTTCTGCAAGAATGGCATGATCGGATTCAGTACGAAGCAAGTCGAGGATCATCGCCTCGGCGGCTTCATCGGCTTTCAATTTGATATCTTTACCAATTTCAGAATTGACGCCCTGAAATGCAGCGCCGCGGCCGGCAAGCGCATCACCGGCAACTTTCGCAGCCTTCAGTGCAAGCGCGATATCATTGGCTCGGCTCATTATTCAACACCCTGCTATCAGCCCCATGCTTCGGCCATCTCACCCTCAGAGCAGGCTGTCAAATCCGTTTGCCTTCAGAGCTTCAACCAGCGCTTTGACCTTTTGCGCGTCTTTCTTAGGTGCAACAAAAAGTGCATCGCCGGTATCAATGATTATAAGATCTTCGCAGCCTGCAACGGCGACGACACGCTTATCGCTTTTGATGAGGCACCTTTTGGTGTCGACCATGACAACGTCGCCTTCCACAGCGTTCCCATCGGCGTCTTTTGCCGCGAGATCATGGATCGCGCTCCAGCTGCCAACATCTGACCATCCCATGGAAACCGGCACGACAGCGCCGCCTTCGGTTTTTTCAGCCACGGCATAGTCAATTGATTCCGAAGCCGTTCGGTCCCAATCGGTTTTTCCAGGCGTGATCAGCCGCCCTGCCGCCTCTGCAGCTTTCCATGCGGCCTCAACTGGTTCGGCTATATCAGGTCGCAGCCGCATCAACTCGCCGAGATAATGACGCGCGTTTAGGAGAAAGCTGCCGGAATTCCAGGAATAGCCACCCTCTTTAAGATAAGCCTTTGCTTCATCGAGCTTTGGCTTCTCGCAAAACCGTTCAATCAAAAAACCACCTGCGACAGCATCGCCAGCCTTAATATACCCAAAGCCCGTCTCCGGGCCTTCCGGTTCTATGCCGAACGTTACAAGACGCCCTTCGCTGGCGAGAGGTACGGCCTTCGCAATCGCCTTGTGGAACGCTTCGGGCTGCGTGATGTGATGGTCGGCTGCGAGAAGCAGAACCAGCGCTGCGTCATCCTGCGAAAGTGCTTGATGGCAGGCAAGCGCCGCGGCGGCAGCAGTGTTTTTTCCAGCGGGCTCTAGGATCGCTGTGCCAAGCTCGAAGCCCGCTTCGTCGAGCGCTTTGGTCGCCAAATCTCCATGCGCAGCATTGCAAATGACAACGGGCTGAAGCATTTCAGCGCCCAATTCCCCATTCAAGCGAGCAACGGTTTCGGCTAGCATTGAGCGATCACCTGTCAAAGCGTGAAACTGTTTGGGGCGCGCTTTGCGAGACAATGGCCAAAGGCGCGTGCCGCTGCCACCTGACATAATCGCTGGAACAAGTTTAACGGTCTGTGGATCGGTCAAGAGTGGAAACCTTTTGAATTACTGCCCTATTTTAGCACTTAAAAGCAATTTTCGTGCGGAAGATAAAGCCCGCTCGCTTGCCCTCCGCAGCGATACCTCGTCTGATGTCTCTTAAACAATCGGAGGAGACACCTACGCCATGACCGTTCGCACTCGCATTACCGACATGCTCGGCATCGAAAAACCCATCATCCAGGCAGCGATGGGGTGGATCGCCCGGTCTCAGCTATCGTCTGCGGTGTCGAATGCAGGCGGAATGGGAATCATAGAAACATCCTCTGGCGAACTTGACGCTGTGCGTGAAGAAATACTGAAAATGCGCGATCTGACCGACAAACCCTTCGGTGTGAATGTTGCTCAAGCCTTCGTTAGAGATCCGAGCATTATCGACTTCGTCATCGACCAGGGTATCAAATTCGTCACAACGTCTGCCGGCGATCCAATGAAATACACATCGTCGCTGAAAGAGGCCGGACTGACGGTGTTCCATGTCGTTCCCAGCCTGAAAGGGGCGCTCCGCGCAATTGAAGCCGGCGTTGACGGATTGATCGTCGAGGGCGGTGAAGGCGGCGGGTTCAAGAATCCGGAAGATGTTGCAAGCATGGTGCTGATCCCTCAAGTTTGCGAGCAGGTGGATGTACCAGTCGTGGCCGCAGGCGGCATCACTGACGGTCGCAGCATGGCGGCTGCTTTCGCGCTTGGTGCGGAAGGCGTTTTAATGGGGACGCGCATTCTTTCCTCTGCCGAAAGTCCGGTTCATCAAAACTGGAAAGACGCGATCATCAGCGCAGATTCCACCGGCACCGTCTTCCTAAATCGTAATGGGCCAGGACCGGCCCTGCGCGCGCTGCGGACCGAGCGCACCTCCCGTCTACAAAAAGAAGGCACCGAAAACATCTTTGGAGAATTCGCTGGCACGCAGGATGTTTACTTCGGCGGCGATCTGGAAGCGGGCATTGCGCTGACCGGGCAAGTTGCCGGGCGGATTTCGGAAGTGAAACCTGTTGCGCAAGTCTTCGAGGAAACAATGAAGGAATTTGGCGAAGTGACGGGCCGCCTTGCTGCGCTAGAAGCCTGAGCGCCAGCGCCCCTGCCTACGCAAAGCCAATAGCTGAAATTGAAAACAAGAGACGGATGACTATCATGCCCGGCTACGACCACTTGAACGTGCTTCATTGATATCAAATGTCAATTGTAGTTGACGCGGATCAGAAAACACTGCACGAGCGCTCCGGTCACCGTGTGAGTTTTGCGCATGGGGCTGGCAGCGTGAATCGCGGCGACTGAACAGCTAAGTCGCTTAGAGCCTTCCCCTTTAGACAATACACCGCAAAATGCTTTGTCTTCACGCCAAGCATAAACTCGTGATCTGCAACATATGCGGATATGCACTAACTAAGTGCTGACCACTCAAAGGCTTACTCTCCCGTGACCAATTTCTCTGACCTGGGCTTGCATAAGCAAGTCCTCAAAGCCGTGAACAATCTTGGCTATGAAACGCCAACACCGATACAAGAACAGGCGATCCCAATACTTTTGCAGGGGCGCGATCTCATGGGCATCGCACAAACTGGAACCGGCAAGACAGCTGCGTTCGCTCTGCCCACACTTGACCGACTCGCTCGACATTCAACTAAGCGGCAACCAAATCGGTGCCAAGTTCTCATCCTTTCACCGACACGCGAGCTCGCAGGACAAATTACAGATAGCTTCCGGGCATATTCGCAATTTATGGATTGCGTTACTCAGTCAGTCTTCGGCGGCGTAAAAATCAACCGGCAAATTCGCAGTCTCGCTAAGGGGTGTCATGTTCTCGTTGCAACACCGGGACGCCTTGTTGATCTAATGGAGCAAGGCGCTGTGAATTTGGATCAGGTCGATACATTGATCCTCGACGAAGCAGACCAGATGCTGGACATGGGCTTTATCCATCAGCTTCGGAAGATAATGAGCCAGGTGCCTGATAAGCGCCAATCACTTCTATTTTCGGCAACAATGCCCAAGCCGATTGAAAAACTAACGCAAGAATACCTGGACGACCCACTACGAATATCCATTGCGCCGGAGAGCACAACAGCTGAACAGGTCAATCAAGGCGTGTTGCATGTTGCGAATGGTAATAAGCTAAAAGTTCTTCAGGCGATTTTGAATGAGCCATCAGTAGACCGCGCACTCGTGTTTTCTCGAACAAAGCACAGCGCTGACAAAATTGTTCGGAAGCTGCTTGCAACCGGTGTGAACGCGATGGCCATTCACGGAAACAAATCTCAACCGCAACGCAAAAAAGCACTGGACGCATTCAAGGCTGGCAAGTGCCGTGTTCTCGTCGCTACAGATATCGCCGCACGAGGAATAGACATTGCCGGAATTACGCATGTCATCAATGTGGAAATGCCGAATGTAGCTGAACAATACGTGCACAGAATTGGACGCACAGCACGAGCTGGACGCGATGGGATCGCAATTTCCCTGATTGCAGAGGACGACCGCTACTATCTCAGCGAAGTCGAAAAAGTGATACGGATGGAAATCAAAATTCTTGCAGCGCCCGCTGGGTGCACGGATATATTGCTTCCTGCGCCGAACCCTTCAGATAGGCCCCGAAAACCAAAAGGCCCGTCTCGCGGTCGAACTGCATCACGTCCCGCAAGAAAACCTCGCCGCAAACCTGCTCATAAAAACAAGCAATCTGCGCGTCGCAATCAATCAACTGAAAAGTCAGGGCAGCAATCAGATCGCAGCTCTTCTAAACGAAAACACCGAAACCGGAAGCCCAAAGCAAATGTGACGTGAGAGATTTTGTTAAGCGGTCTCGCACTTCAATTAAAAAGCGCCGCTTGGCCTTAAGACCCAGCGGCGCAGCTTTAATTCCTTTGGGGAGGAACCGGCTAACCCGATTTCAGCTCTTCAAACGGAACTTTCTTATCCACACGAACATCCTGCGGAAGGCCAAGCACGCGCTCTGCAATGATGTTCTTCAGGATCTCATCGGTACCACCCGCGATTCTAAGCCCCGGGGCCCACATGAAGGATGACTGGAACAAGCCATCCATCTCCACCTTATCTTCGTCGGTGAGGATGCCGTAATGATCCTGCATCTCGATGGCGGAATTGCAGATATCCTGCAGGTGATTTGCCGTGATGATTTTGCCGATGGAGTTTTCCGGCCCTGGCGTTTCACCCTTTGATAGCGCTGTTTGTGTTCGCAGTTTGGTGAGCTTGTAACCTTGCGCAGCGACGTACCAATCTGCGAGTTTGTCACGGAACGCCTGGTCTGACATGGTGCCCACGTCTTTCGCATAATTCATGATCTCAGCCCAGTCAGGGCCGGGTGAACCGCCAACAGCAAGGCGTTCATTCATCAGTGTAACGATCGCGACTTTCCAGCCTTCACCCACCTCACCCAGACGATCCGAATCCGGAATTCGGACGTCTGTGAAGTAAACTTCGTTAAACTCACGGCCGCCAGATGCCTGATGGATTGGGCGCGCTTCGACGCCCTCTTGTTTCATGTCCACTATGAACATGGTAAGGCCCTTGTGCTTTGGCACTTTCGGATCGGTGCGCACAAGCAAGATGCCATAATCGGAATAGTGTGCGCCAGACGTCCAGACCTTCTGACCATTGATCACCCACTCATCGCCGTCCTTGACCGCGCGGGTTTTAAGACCGGCAACATCCGATCCTGCGGAAGGCTCTGAGAATAACTGGCACCAGATCTCTTCGCCGGTCAGCGCTTTCTGAACATAACGCGCTTTGTGATCGTCTGAACCGAACGCAAGAACCGTCGGGATACACATACCAAGCCCGATCGTGAAAGGCCCGCCCGGACTGTCGAACTTCGCCTCTTCCTGATTCCAGATCACTTGTTGCATGGCATTGCCGCCGCGCCCGCCGAGCTCTTTCGGCCAGGTAATTTTCGCATAGCCTTCGGCAGCTTTCGCGGCTTGCCACTTCTTTGCAGCCACCATGAAATCTGCGCCGCTCATTGTCTGGCGCATCGGTGTCGCACCTTTTGGTTCCAGGTGTTTTTCGATGAAGCTTCGGGCTTCTGCGCGGAACTCGGCTTCTTCAGGGGTATCGTTGAAATCCATGTCTATCTCCTACGCTGCATTCTTCGTTTCGAGCGCTCTGACGAGCTTTTCTTTCCAGACTTTTGGCGCGCCAGCTTGCACGGCGAGCAGTTTCGCGCGGCGATAAAATAGGTGGCAGTCAACTTCCCAAGTGAATCCCATGCCGCCATGCGTTTGAATGTTTTCTTTTGAGGCAAACCAGAAGGCCTCGCTGGCGGCGACACGCGCGGCGGCGGCAGCTTCCGGCATTTCAGCCGCATCTGACGACAATGCCCATGCACCATAAAAGCAATTTGATCGCGCGACTTCATTCTTCACATAAATGTCGGCGAGCTTGTGTTTGATCGCTTGATTGCCGCCAATCGGGCGGCCAAACGCGTGGCGCTCCTTGGCGTATTCGACGGCCATTTCCTGACAGACGGACGCGCCGCCAAGCTGTTCAAACGCAATCAGAATTGCTGCGCGGTCCAGGATCTGATCGTAAAGATCAGCGCCGGCTCCGGGTTCTCCAAGGCGCTCGGCATCTGCGCCATCAAAGGTGAGCTCTGCGTGGCTTCGCGTTGGTTCGAGAGTTTTTAAGGTTTTGCGCGAGACGCCTGCTTGATCGAGCGCAACAATGACGAGGCTCGTCCCACTTCCTTCTTTTGCAAGCACAACGGCATGTGTCGCCACATCCCCATCAGTCACAGGCAATTTTGTTCCAGAGAGTTTTCCGCCATCAAACGACGTCGTGAGTTTCGAAGGTTGTAACGCACCCGGTCCTTCAGATGTCGCAAAGCAACCGACAATTTCTCCTGCGGCAACCTTTGGCAGCAATTCTGACTTCTGTGCTTCACTGCCAGCAAGTTTCACAGCTTCGGTGAAAAAGTAAGCCGTCGAGGCCCATGGAACAGGCGCGAGCGCTCGGCCCATTTCTTCAGCAAGCACGCACATTTCCAACATGCCAAGGCCGAGCCCACCATACTGCTCCGGAATGGCAGTTCCGAGCCAGCCCATTTCAACAACCTTGTTCCAAACACCCTCATGATGACTTTTCTCATCATCGTTCAGGACTTCGCGGACGTGCGCAGTTGTACATTCCGCAGATAGAAATTTTCGCGCTTCGTCGCGCAGGAATTTCTGGTCGTCAGAAAAATCGAAATTCATTCTGGTTCCTCGCCAATATCTGCGAAGATATTAGCGCCCTTTACGTGCGCGGAAACCCGTCACGCGGCGGAAAGAATACAATGATGGGCATGATTCACGCTCTTAGCGAGCGTTGTTAGACAGCGTTCACTCGGCGCGCGATTTGAAGCGCTTCTTGCTGCATCAAAACATCCGCAAGCGCGGCAACGAGTTCTCGCGGCCGGATCGGTTTCTCAATGAAGCTGTCAAAACCGGTTTTCAGCGCTGCGTCTCTTCGCTCGGCTGACACATCCGCCGTAACTAAGAGGATTGGAACGTTATGGCAGGCAAGCGCTTCGGAGCGTATTCGCGTTAGGATCTCTTCGCCCATCGCATCTGGCAAGTGGCGATCCACCAGGATAGCCTGATACCGCTTTCCTGCCGCACGGCGAACGCCCTGCTCACCTGTATATACACTATCGACCGACCAACCAGCCGCCGTCAGCGCCTTTTCCATCACCATCTGGCTCACACGGTGATCCTCGATCACAAGAATATCGCCAAGCTCTAGACGCCCGCGCTTGATACGGTTGGGGTTGTCAACCGCAAGTCGCGGCCCGACGGTATCGACACCCACACGCACGGTAAATATTGATCCACCCTCTGGATTATCTTCCAGTGTGATGGTCCCACCCATCAATTTTGTCAGACCTTTGGCAATCGCAAGCCCAAGCCCGGTCCCGCCATGATTGCTGGCTGTAATCTCGCTTGCTTGTTCAAACGCCCGGAACATGCGGTCTTTGTGCTCATCAGCAATTCCGCAACCCGTATCGGTAACTTTCATTTGGAACAGTTGCGATTTTGATGCATCGAGCGGTGTCGAAATTTCGACGTCGACATAGCCTTGCTCGGTGAACTTCAGCGCGTTGTTTAACAGATTAAACAAAATCTGACGAAGCCTGACTCCGTCAGCAACGATACGCTTTTTTGATCCCCGCGCGAGTTTGATCCTTAAGGACACATCCTTATCTTGAGTTTTTGATGCCCATAGATCTCGCGCTTCGTTTGCGAAGTCGCGCAGATTGAGTGGCTCAGGATTCAGAGACAACTTCCCAACCTCCATGCGCGAGAGATCAAGCATATCTGTCAGCAAACGGTCGAGGATTCGGCCGGACGAAGCAATGGTGCGAGCATATCGCCGGTGCTCAGCATCAAGCTTTGCATCAACCAGGAGATCCGCGACGCCGAGGACGCCCGTCAACGGTGTCCTGATTTCGTGACCTAACATAGCGAGAAATCGAGAGTTTTGCTGAAGTTGGTCGTTCGTTTTTGCGGTCTGCGCTGAGCGATTCTCATGCGCCTTCTTCATCGCGCGAGCCCGGGCTGTGTTCTCTTTTGTGATCGCGGTCAGGACCATAGCGGGCGATGCGAACCCTGCATACTTTCCGTTTTGAACCACAATGATACCGTCCGTCAGCGCCGAAGACGTCGACTCCGCCGCCTTATTCGCCACCGCAGCTACCGGCTGAGACGCTTCTGCAGTAACGAACCGCCTCTCCATGATGACCGATATCGGTTGATTTGCGAGAACAATCCGGCCTTCCGGTCCTGCCAGAAGTTCTGCCAATTGCCCGCGTGTAACGAGCCCAACAGGTTTTTTCTGCTGCACGACTGCGAGCGCCGAAAGTTCGCGATTTGACAGGAAATGATTGAACACCGCGTGTGCTGTCATCTCTGCCGGCACGGGGGGCGTTCGCCGCAAAATGTCTCCAAGACGTATTGGCATAAAGGTTCGCTACAATTCAACGCTTACTGTTAAGCGTCGATTATGCAAAACAAACCTTTCTGTTATGCAAATACCCGCTGCATCTTTTCTAGGTGATGTCTGCGTGGCTTGTCACGATTTTCCCGACAAGGCCATATTCGACAGCTTCGGAAGATGACATCCAGAAGTCACGGTCTGTGTCCTCGATAATTTTTTCGAGGCTTTGGCCTGTTGCTTCGGCAAAGATGTTATTCAAACGCTCACGCATCTTGATGATTTCGCGCGCCTGGATCTCGACATCCGTTGCCTGACCGCCGACACCGCCGCGGGGTTCATGAAGAAGAAAGCGGGTGTTTGGCAGGGAATAGCGATTTTCTTTCTTGGCCGCGCTGTAGATAAGCGCACCTGCTGAAGCGACCCATCCGGTCCCCAGGATTTTCACCGGGGCTGAAACGAACTTGATCATATCATGGATCATGTCACCACTTTCGACATGTCCGCCCGGTGAAGACAGGACCAGCAAAATTGGATCATTGCTTTCAGATGACAGCGCCAACAACCTCTCACAGATGCGTCTCGCCTGCTTATCATCAATCCCGCCTGTCAGAAGAATCGTGCGTGCCTTAAACAATGCTTCTTCAAGAAACGCATTTGGCTCGCCAATTGGCTTATCAGTGGCTTCATCGTCTAGGCGGTGACTGTTCATGATTTGCTCTCCTGTGGAGCTTGAGTCGTCTGTGAATTGACACATACGTGATGTGTCCCGGCTTTACGGTCAAGCGCTGTGTGAGGCAATATTTCCAGAAAGACCTACGCAGAGCCTGCAAAAGACGCTAAGTCGCAAATCTGAATGAGTGATAAACTGACATCCCAACTTGTGGAAAAGCCCGTCACATCAAGGCGAGCGCCTGGTGTTTGGCAGCTTTCGAACATAATCGATCCGCGCGCGCTAAGGGTTAAATTGACCACGGCTGCCGAGCAATACTTTGGCGACGATGCCGCTATGCGTAAGGCTGCGCTGGATCATCTTCATTCAGCCATGTTCCGCGGCCGTTTGATCGCGCAGGAGCGTCTTCAGCAGGGAGCTGACGGCCTCGACACATCCCGCTTGCTCTCATCTGTCATGGATGAAGTGCTCCATGCTCTTTATGATTTCGTCACGACGCACGTCATTCGGTCTCGAAATCCGACAGAGGGTGAACGCCTCGCCGTGATCGCAACCGGTGGATATGGCCGCGGTGTGTTGGCTCCAAGTTCAGACATAGACCTGCTTTTTCTGCGGCCTTATAAAGCTTCGCCCTATGCAGAAAGCGTCATCGAATACATGCTTTATGCATTATGGGATATGGGCCTAAAAGTCGGTCACGCCTTTCGTACGCCAGATGAGTGCGTGAAACTCTCAAAAAGCGATGTCACGATCAAAACGTCTATACTGGATAGCCGATTCCTGTTTGGAGATGCAGAGCTCGCCGAGACAATGCAGGCGCGGTTCACAAAAGACTGCGTCGAGGGCCAGGACGCACAATTCATAGCCGATAAGCTGGAAGAGCGCGACAACCGGCATTCACGCCAAGGTGATCAGCGCTTTGTCGTGGAGCCCAATATAAAAGAGGGCAAGGGTGGCCTTAGAGACCTCCAAACACTGTATTGGTTGGTAAAACACACCCTCCGCAGCAATGGCAGAACCGACCACACGCTGGAAGATGTGATGCGGGCGGGGGGACTCACGGATCATGAATTGGCGGTGTTTATTCGCGCTGCCCGGTTCATGTGGACGGTGCGCTGCCATCTACATTACGTTACCGGCCGACCAGAAGAGCGGTTAAGCTTTGATCTGCAGCCCGAAATCGCTTCACGCCTCGGATATAAGGATCGCGGAGACCAGCTTGGCGTTGAACGTTTCATGAAGCGCTATTTCATCGCAGCAAAGGATGTGGGCGGTCTAACGCGTCTGCTTGCAGCCAAACTCGAAGCGGAAAATAAGGCACCCGCCGAAGGTTGGAGGCGTATTATTCCGCGTAGAAAAAAGGTGTTGCCCGAAGAAGGTTTCAGCTTTGATGGCGGACGCGTCGCCATAGAAGACGAAGCTCAGTTCCAAGCAAATCCCTCGGACCTTCTGCGGCTATTCATGATTGCGGACCGCGAAGAAACAGACATTCACCCCGATGCGATGACCGCTGCTTCGCGCTCTGTTAAATCGATCACGAATGAAATCCGCAAAAGTGACGAAAGCCGCAACCTCTTTCTTTCTACACTGCTCGACACAAAAGCGCCTGGACGCGTATTGCGGTGGATGAACGAGACCGGTGTACTTGGGCGATTTTTACCCGAGTTCGGGGGCATCGTCGCACAAACCCAATTTAATATGTATCACCACTTCACTGTCGATGAGCATACAATCCAGGCGGTCGAAGGTATCGCGTCGCTGGAAAAGGGAGACTTCGCAGGTGTCCCGCGTTCGCAAGAACTTTTTGACCTGATCGAAAATCGGCGCGCGCTGTATTTGGCAATGCTGCTTCACGATACCGGCAAAGGGCACGGTGATCAGCAAGTCGAGGGGATGCGCACATCCAGGCGCGCAGCGCGCCGCCTCGGGCTTGGGAAAGCTGAGATCGAACTCATCGCGTGGCTCGTGGGCAATCATCTCGAAATGAGCGAAACGGCTCAAAAACGAGATATTTCTGACCCGCGGACAATCACGCAATTTGCAAAATTGGTCGGCTCGCTTGAGCGTCTGCGTTTGTTGTACTTGCTTACAGCCGCAGACATAAAAGCCGTTGGGCCAGGTGTTTGGAACGCTTGGAAAGGTCAGCTGCTCTCTGAGCTATATCACGCAACTGCCGCGACCCTTCGCGGTGATCGATCTGATGAAACCCGCGTTCGCGCCGAACTTGCAAGCCGCGCCGAAAAGCGGCGCACGGCCCTGATAGATGCGCGCGGAGAGATTCCAAACACGCTTCTTCAAATGGAAGACGCATACTGGACCGGTTTTGAACCGAGCGAGCATGAATGGCATGCCGAGGTCATCGGGGAAGATGTTGCTACGCGCATGCGAGGAGACGGCGCAGGTGTATCGCTCTTTGTGTCTTGCCAAGACAGAGTGGGATTGTTTGCTGATCTTGTCGGCGCTATTTCCTCGATGGGTGCAAATATTATTTCCGCGCAGGTATTCACAAGCCGCAGCGGCGATGTCATCGATATTTTCTTACTTCAGGACAGCGATGGAACACCATTTGCGGATGGCGAAGAGAGACGGTTGTCAAATCTGCGAAGCAAAGTTCAAGACGCAGCAAACGCAACGGCAAAACCGCCCAACCTCAAGCCAAAGAAAAACCGGCGCGCCGCTGCGTTTATCGTGCAACCCTCAGTGCAGATCCGCAATGACCTGTCGGAAGATGCAACCGTTATCGATATTGGAGGGCGTGACCGCCCAGGATTGCTTTACGACCTTGCTAGAGCACTTGCAGAAGAAGAACTGTCCATCAGCTCTGCTCATGCCAGTTCTTTCGGTGAGCGCATGTTCAACGCATTTTACGTCAAAACACCTGATGGAAAGCAGATCGATCTCGATGCCCGAAAAGAACCATTGCGCGACCGCCTTTTAGCCGCACTGAGACGAGATGAACCGGGTGCACCAGAAACGCCTGCACGGAAGCTGAAACGAGCGAGCGCAGCCGACAGCTTCTAATGATGCTCGAATAGGATTAGCGGTTCATCATGAGTCTCGCTCGAAACACCTTGGTTCAATCTTCCCTGACGCTGGGCAGCCGTATCCTCGGCTTCCTGCGCGATGTGGTGATCGCTGCAAAAGTTGGCGCTGGGCCGATTAATGATGCGTTTGTTACGGCCTTGATGTTTCCAAATTTGTTCCGGCGTATTTTTGCGGAAGGTGCATTTGCGCAGGCCTTTATTCCGATTTACGCCCGAACACTTGAAGCCGAAGGCGAAGAAGCTGCCCGAAAAGTTGCGCAAGAAACCATGCGAGGACTTTTCGCTGTTACTGCAGCGCTCGTAATTGCTGCCCAGTTTGCAATGCCGTGGATCATGAAGGTCATTCATGGGGGGTATGCAGAGGAGAGCGAGAGCTTTCAGCTCGCAATCTTCCTCACGCAACTCACGATGCCCTATCTTGCCTGTATGGCGATCGCTGCACTTCTATCTGGCGTATTGAACTCTGCTGGAAGATTTATCCTTTCTGCCGGCGCACCGATGATCCTGAACATATGTTTGATTGGGGCAGCATGGTACGGCAACGGAATTCGGGAAACGGCGACGTTTGCATCAGCCGCCGTCACTGTCGCAGGAATTCTCCAGGTTCTATTGCTTTATTGGGGAGTGCGTCGCCAGAAAGTGCGTCTGTCCCTTGGGCTGCCAACGCTGTCTCCTTCCGTGAAAAAGGTTGTGGCGCTCGCCATTCCAGGCGTCATCGCCGCAAGCGGCGTGCAAATTAACATCCTCGTCTCTCAAGCGCTGGCGAGCTTCGAAGAAGGCGCGAAGTCCTGGTTGTTTTACGCTGACAGGCTATACCAGTTACCGCTTGGATTAGTCGGCGTTGCCGTCGGTGTCGCGATTCTCCCGAGACTCGCCCGTTCAGCACGCCAATCTGACGAAGCAACCTCCAGCGCCCTTATGGATAACGGTATCGGCCTCGCAATGGCACTCACATTGCCTGCAGCGGCAGCTTTGATGATTGCCCCCGCCTATCTGATCGAAGGGCTCTATACACGCGGTGCATTTCTTACGAGTGATGCCGAGCAAGCCGGTCTGGCCCTTATTCACTATGGCTGGGGCGTGCCAGCTTTCGTACTTATCAAAGTGCTCGCGCCAGCATATTTTGCCCGCGAAGACACCAAGACACCAATGCGCTTCGCTTTGATTTCAGTTGCCGTGAATACCGCATTTGGTGCCAGCCTGTTCTTCTGGATGCGTGCACAAGGCATGGACGGATTTCCAGGATTGGCGATTGCGACCTCAGCGGCAGCCTGGGGCAATGTGATCATGCTATTTCTCGGTTTAAGGTCGCGCGGCTGGTACACTCCGGGGCCGGTGCTCCGATCTCGAATGATCCGCGTGTTCCTCGCGACGGCGCTTATGTCGGCTGTTTTGATCTATCTGCAAATGAACCAGGATGATTTCGAAGCCTATTTATATGGACGCAAAATCATCGCTGTTGGGGCATTTATCCTTCTCGGTATGATCGTTTATGCATTCGCCGCGCTGATGGTTGGCGCAGTGAAGGTAAGCGATTTACGCCGAACCTAACTTACGCGCTTGACTCGAATCTCTCCGCGCGAGACGTGCAGAACTATGACACAACAGATTCAAATCCCTGTGGTTCCCCTCCCTCACTTTAAAGGTCTGGAGCTTCCATCATACGAAACCACCGGAAGCGCTGGCATGGACGTCCGCGCGGCTGTTCCGGAAGATACGCCGCTAACGCTGGAGCCTGGCGCGCGCGAGCTCGTGCCCACCGGCATAACGATGGCAATCCCTCATGGATACGAGGTTCAAGTTCGCCCACGCTCTGGTTTGGCGGTTAAACATGGGATTACGTGTCTAAATACTCCCGGCACAATCGACAGCGACTATCGGGGCGAGGTGAAAGTCATCCTGATTAATCTCGGAACGGAGCCTTTCGTCATCCAGCGAGGCGAGCGCATCGCGCAATTGATCGTCGCACCCGTGACGCAAGGCCTTTTCGAAATCGTAGACGATCTCGACGAAACAGCCCGCGGAACCGGCGGATTTGGGTCGACCGGTCGCTAGAATCAAAATTTTCAAACAAATTTCTTGAACAAGCATTCATGTCCCCCCACATATCGAATATCGATATTCACGAAATTGGGAGAAAAATAGAATGGGTTGGGTCATCTTTGGGGTGGTCATCTGGATCATCGCAAGCAACCACTCAACGCGCGGCTGTAAGTCTCGGCGACAACACCGAAGGCCGCAGCAGATTGAAAACCGCCGCCGGAGCGCCTCTGAGGTTTACCGGATGCAGACAGAACGCGAAGATATGGACCGCCGCCTGCAAATCGCTGAGCGCAAAATTGCCGATCACGACGAATACTTACGCCGTCAATTTCGAAATTTGTGATAAGCTTGATCGCAAACAGTATTTATCGTATATCGAATTTCGATAATTTCAGGAGCTTGGTTGATGGACATAGCATTTGCACCTTTCATCATGATCGTTCTCATAGTGCTGATTTCCGTCGGTGCGGGCGTGATCAACAACTATATAAAGATGAAGAATGCGCAGACTGAGCGCTCCGCAAATGATGTGGATATTGACCGCATGCAGGCGCAAATCGATCAGCTGACAGAACGCGTTCGCGTTTTGGAAAAACTCGCCACGGATGACGAGCGAGGTCTCCGCGAAGAGTTCAAACGCCTCGCCTAAAGCCCGCTTTCTTCAGTGTAACTTCCCCAGACAGATTGCCGGCTCACATATCCTTTGAACCGCTCAGCGCTTATCTGGCACCAAGCCCCTGAACAGGCGAGCAGTTCTCCAACAACGCCATTTTGAAGGACCGCGATGCCGCGCGCTTCAGCGCTTGCTTTTCGCTTTAGCTCTGTTTCACCACGAACGAGCACAGTTCGTGTTTGGGTCAACATGCGTGCATGCACCCATACTTCGTCACCATCTGGGTCCCGAATATACCGCCAGTCCTGGCTCTCTTTAAGGATGAGAACTGGCAAACCTTTCCGCTCATACTTCCACGCAATCGGATGATCGAGACTGGGACCAACGCGGCCATGAACGGCAGGATATCTGAGGCTTTCAAAACGCGGGACCGGCTTTCCGGAGAACTGACTGATCTTGACCTTGGGAGACGCAGGCACCCCTTGCGCCGCGGCGATCGAAAACTGAGAAAAAACACACACCAAAAGAACAGCGAACAAACGCATCAAGCACCACTCATACTCTACACCAACCCAGCCACTATACCCCTCTGCGGTGAATCGGTGGTAAAGCCGCAGAAACTCTAATTGGCGGCAGAGCATCGCTCTGCTATCAGCCGATTAAGTAAAAATTAGATTGGGCTCGGACGCACATATGGTCGACAAAAAGCTGAAAATAATTGTCACGCGCAAATTACCGGGGCCGGTTGAGTTGCGCATGAAAGAGCTTTTCGATGCCGAGCTAAACGAGACCGATACACCCTTTACTGACGCGCAGCTTGCTGAGGCCATTTCGCGGGCCGACGTACTCGTGCCCACGGTGACCGATTCCATCGATGGTAAGCTCATCTCGAGCGCAAGTGAGCAGTTAAAACTCATCGCACAATTCGGTGCGGGTACGGATAATATTGACGTTCACACCGCTACCAAACGTGGCATCACCGTTACAAACACGCCGGGCGTGCTCACGGACGATACGGCAGACGTTACGATGGCACTCATACTTGCTGTGCCTCGCCGTTTGCACGAGGGCGTGCAGGTCATGCAAAGCGGCGCATTTGAGGGGTGGAGTCCGACCTGGATGATGGGTCGCCGCATCTCTGGAAAGCGGCTTGGGATTATTGGAATGGGCCGGATTGGCCAAGCGGTGGCTCGCCGCGCCAAAGCTTTTGGTTTGCAGATCCATTATCACAACCGAAAACCTGTCAGCCCCAAAATTGAAGAACTGCTAGAGGCTACCTATTGGGACAGCCTCGACCAGATGCTTGCACGCATGGATATCGTTTCGGTGAATTGCCCGCACACGCCCTCAACCTTTCACCTTCTGAATTCCCGGCGCATCGACCTGATGCAACCGGATAGTTTCATTGTGAACACCGCCCGCGGAGAGGTCATTGATGAAGCTGCGCTTGCGGCCGCAATCCGCGCAGGGAAAATTTCAGGCGCGGGTCTTGATGTGTTTGAGCGAGAGCCAGCTGTGAACGAGGATTTGGTTGGCCTGCCAAATGTTGTTCTTCTTCCGCATATGGGATCGGCAACGCTCGAGGGCCGAACCGAGATGGGTGAGAAAGTGATCATCAACATCAAGACGTTTGCGGATGGACACAAACCGCCGGACCGAGTGATCCCCGACGCTGAGTAAACAGTTTAAGCGATTTCTCGGTTCACCAAGAATCCGAGGTAAATTCCGACGCCGCCGCCCCAAAGAATAGCTGCTGCCGAGCGCAAGACGCTTTCATCGGTTGCGCCGTAAAGTGCCGGAAACCAGGCTGTCGCGATCCCATCGCACAGCAAAGCCGTGCTCGTCGTAAGCGCCATCCCGATCGCAACCTGATCACGCCTTAACCCCGCAATGGCCCTGATTAAAAATACGAACGGCAAGGTGCCAGGAATTATGAGGATATAAGTTAGTATCTGAGCCTTCCCGCTCAATACGCCCATCGGTTCGAGGTGGCGCAGCAACATTGCAGCCACAAACCAGAGCGTCACTCCCATGAACGCCGTCAGCATAACCTGCCGATTGGATAGCCCTGCTTTCATCTCACCCTCCATTGTGTAGCGGTCGCTACATTTGTACATTATTGTAGCGACCGCTACAAGATTTGAATGTCCAGAAGATCTGATCAGCGCGAAGCAATAACGGAAACACTTGCGGCCCATGTGCTCGGCAATGGCCTCGGGGAAACCAGCCTCCGACAATTGGCGAAAGCGGCCAACGTCAGTGACCGCATGCTGCTGTACTATTTCGAAGACAAGGCTGACCTGCTCTCGGCGGTATTGGGCTTAATTGCTGACAATTTCACCGTTCATCTGGATTCTGCATTACCCGCCGAAGAGCCAATGGATGTTAAAGACTTGTTTAACGCCGTCTCAAACCTCAACAACCACCCGAACGTCAGGCATTTTATAAGCCTCTGGATCGAAACGATTGCCGCGGCAGCGCGAGATATTGAACCTCACAAATCAATCGCGAAGCAAATCGCGGGGAGGTTTCTCGATTGGATAGAATGCCGTTTGCCCATTGGGCCATCCAGACGCTCTGATGCCATATTGCTTCTCTCGATGATAGAGGGGCTGGCGATCATGGTCGTTTGTACGGACATGGAAACACAAGCAAGTGCGAAAACATCATTGGACCACCTTTTGCAGCTGTATCGGTAGTTTGCTCACTTGGATTTTCTGCCCAGGTCCAAAATGCGAAGATCACGAACATTCGCACGAACCCCTGTTCAATTTGTATTGACAGCACGCCAGCAATTCGCTTCCCCTTGTAACCAAGAAATGACGCTGGAGGCTTCACACGTGAGAGCTGTATACAACTTTACGTTTGCAATCATAATGCTGCTCGGACTGGCCCTTACGGCCCCTGCTGCAAATGCAACACCGCCCGATATGGAAGATTTTTTCGAACGGCCTGATTTTTTTGAGCTCGCGATGTCTCCGAACGGCCAATATCTTGCGTTTGTGAAGCGAGAAGGCGATGAGCAATTCATCGTTTCAATCGATCTGGATGCCAAAGGCGGGGACATGAAAAGCGTCCCTATTGGCAAAGTGGTCGCAAATGATCTTGATTGGGTTACAAACGAACGGTTGCTGATCAACACATCCGGCTACATTGGTCGTCGCACCGGAAAAAACATCTCTCGCGAAAAAATCAGGGATATGTGGGAAGACGGCAAAGACATTGGGCGAACTGTCAGGCTTGAAAACCAATCCATCGTTATGGACCGGGATGGCAAGAACCCTGTGACGATGTTCGAAGACAGTGCGCTTCGCAAAAAGGACTTCTTTCAGGCCCAGCTGGTGTCTACACTACCAACAGATGACAACTACATCATCATGCAAGCTGAATATGCCGATAGACGAGATGTTCGCGGCTCGTTTGCCTCATTCGAAGCTCCCGTTCACCTTTACAAAGTTCGTCTTTCGAACGGGGATGAAACACGTATTGAAGCTGGAATAAAAGACACAGACTCATGGCTGGTTGATCGAAATGGCGAAGCAGTCATGCGCTGGGATACGAAAGACACCGGTCTGATTGTTCACGCGCATGCCAAACGCGACGGTCGATGGGAAAAAGTCAAAGAGATTCCAACATTTTCCTTCAGCAACAATGCGGGTGAAGCTTTCAGACCTCTGGCTCCGGCAGCTGACTCGAGCAAATACTGGGCGCTTGCGCGACCTGACGGTGAGCGTCAGATCAATCTGTACTTGTATGACGTAACCACCGGTCAGTACGGCGATCCGGTGATCTCCAAACCAGGCGTTGATATCAGCAATGCGTTCATTGGTCAGGAGAACGGGGAGCTTGTTGGTGTCGAATTTTCCGGAAAAAAACCCACGATCGTGTTCGAGGATCCCGAAATAGATGCTCATATTCAGGGCCTTGCACAGTATTACGGGTCCGACGCATTGATGGAAATTGTTGCAGGTAGCTCTGACACCAAGCGATATCTAATCAGAGTGACGTACCCTGACAAAGGTTCGACATATTATCTTTACGATACCGAGAAGCGCAGCCCGATGAGCCTCGGCAGCCCCCGAAGCTCACTGAAAGGCAAGTCGCTCGCGACCATGCAAATTGTCGACTACAAAGCGCGCGATGGCATGGAGCTTTTCGGATATCTTTCGCGTCCAGAAGGGATCGATCCCAAAAAGAAAATGCCGCTCGTGATGTTTGTGCATGGTGGACCCGAAGCCCGCGATGACTACGGCTTCGACACCATCGTCCAGATCCTTGTGGCGAATGGATATCAGGTGTTCCAGCCACAGTTCCGCGGCTCGACCGGCCAGGGGCAAGACTATGCGGAGGCTGGTTATCGCCAGTGGGGCAAAAAAATGCAGAACGACGTTGATGACGCGTTCGAGCATCTCATCCAGCAGGGCCTTGTAGACCGTGACAAGGCATGCCTGATGGGCTTTTCTTATGGCGGATACGCAGCATTTGCGGCTGCAACACTGACCCCAAATACCTACCAGTGTATTTTGGCGGGTGCTGGCGTTTCTGACCTGATTGAAATGCAGGAATGGGAAAACCGGAAATGGCACTCATCCCACCCACTGCCGAAATACTGGAATACGCACATTGGTAATATCCAAACAGACCGCGAAGATCTGATAGCGCATTCTCCTGCGCGCCATGCGGACAAGATCACTCGTCCGATGCTTATCTTCCATGGCGAAGATGATAATGTTGTTCCGATTGAACAATCCCGCATCATGATGGCCGCCATGGATCGTGCCGGAAAACCGTATGAGTGGCACAAAATGGAAATGACGGGTCACAGTTACGGCAACAATCCAACCCGAACGATGGAAACGCTCGGCAAGACGGTGACGTTCCTGAACAAACATCTGCCGCCCGCGCGGATCAACTAACCGCACAGACAAATCACAAAACGGCTCCTATTTTGGAGCCGTTTTTTATTGGACCTGCCCTTCAATCACTAAGCGCGGTCCTGCGCCCCGCTCGCCTGCTTCATCACCTGGATTGTAAATGGCGCAGTTTTTCAAAGACAGGCACCCGCACCCGATACATCCATCCAGCCGATCTCTCAGGCGCGTCATCATCGCAATCCGCTCATCAAGCGTACTGCGCATCGCCTTGCTGAGGCGCTCCCAGTCTTTCTTTGTTGGTGTGCGCTTTTCCGGAAGCGATGCCAGGGCTGCGCTGATCTCCTCCAAAGTCAATCCGAGCTTTTGCGCGATAAGCACAAATGAGAGCCTGCGAATATCGGAGGGTTCGAACCGCCTCTGGCCGCCTTTATTGCGATACGGCCTCACAAGTCCGCGCGTCTCGTAAAAGCGAATAGCGGATACTGAAAGCCCGGTGCGCCGCGCAAGATCTCCAATCGAATAGCCCGTTTTCATCACTCAAACTTTCTCTTAAAAAATACCTTGACCTCAACTTAGGTTGAGGAATTACGAAAGGCAAATCGAAGCATGAAATTGAACTAAAAAAAGGAGATACGATTATGAGTGAAGCCTTATTCGAGCACGTCAACATCACCGTGAGCAATCCGGATAAGACAGCCGAGATGCTAGGCAGGCTGTTCGGCTGGCATGTGCGCTGGAGCGGCCCATCCCTCGGTGGTGGGCGTACCGTGCATGTCGGAACAGATACACACTACGTCGCTCTATACTCACCCCAAACGTCGCAACTAAATGAACCCGGCAGCAGCTACACCCAGATCGGCGCCGTGAATCATCTCGGCATTCTGGTTGATGATTTGGAGGCAGCGGAAGAACGTGTGCGAGCCGCTGGGATCAAAACCCATTCCCACCAGGTCTATGAGCCGGGCGCGCGGTTTTATTTCCACGACGAAGACAATATTGAATATGAGGTGGTCAGCTATACTTCGTAGACGATCGCGACAGCGATCTTTTGATCCAGTGGATCAAAAGAAGGCGAAGAAGGCCGCGGCAGCGGCGAGATTGATGCAAAGCTATCTAGACGCCTTTGGTAGGGGATGGGCCCCGAGAGACACTTTCCCCTCCCGTGAAAACGCCCTAGTTTCTTCTGAAAGCCGGAGGACAACACATGCGCTCACACCTGAAAACTCTTGCTGTCGGTCTCGGCCTCAGCCTGTTCGCCTCCTGCGCCGGGGTGGATCTCCCGCAGGCAGCTGACACGACCGAAGCAGCTGAGCCAGTATTTGGCCCGGGTGACCGCATGCCATCAGGCCGCGCGCTCGGCACACGGTCAGCGGTCGTTGCGCCGAATGCGGCAGCAGCGACCGCCCACCCGCTCGCCACACAAGTCGCGCTCGACGTGATGAAATCAGGCGGCAATGCAGTTGACGCGGCGATTGCGGCGAATGCGATGCTCGGCCTTGTGGAGCCCACCGGCAACGGTATCGGCGGGGATCTATTCGCGATGGTGTACGACCCGAAGACCGGTCAGCTTTATGGTTATAACGGGTCGGGTCGCTCTCCGATGGGGATGACGCTCGCAGATGCGCAGGCCGCTGCCGATAAATTCATGGACGGGGAGGAGATCCCGCCATTCGGGGCCGTGCCAGTTTCTGTGCCGGGCACGGTAGACGGCTGGTTCGCACTGCATCAACGCTTTGGCCGGCGCAGCATGGCTTCGAATCTCGCGCCAACAGTCAAATATGCCCGCGAAGGTGCACCCATTCCGGAAGTCATCGCTTTCTATTGGGGGCGTAATGAAGTCCGCCTTGCCGAAGCTGCCGAGTCCGGCATGCTGGAAGAATTCGACAACGCCAAGCGCACTTTCTTTTCTCCTACGCCGCGCGAGGGCTCGCTGTTCCGCAATCCGGATCTTGCGAACACGCTGGAACGGATTGGCCGGAATGGGCGCAGCGAGTTTTATCAAGGCCAAACCGCGCGAACGATTGATTCTTATTTCAAGCGGATTGGCGGGAAACTGCGTTATGAGGATATGGCGGCGCATAAAGGCGAATGGGTTGAGCCGCTCTGCGTGGAATACCGCGAGCTTGTGAAGCTCTGCGAGCTACCACCGAACACACAAGGCGTTGCCGCGCTGCAGATGTTGCAAATGCTTGAGCGATTTGATCTGAGAGAGATGGGCTATGGCTCACCGGATGCCTTGATGGCGCAGATTGAAGCGAAACGGCTGGCGTTTGCGGATCGGGCTCAGGCTTATGCGGATCCAATCTACTCTCGCTTGAAACCAGAGGCGTTTATCGAACCTGCTTACAATCAATCGCGGGGTGCTAAAATTGATCTCGATAAACCGATATCCAGACCGCGCGGCGGGTTCCAATGGAATAATGATGAGTACGGGAAAATACTAATCAGAATGTTCGTCAATGTGAGCGGGTCAAAAATAAAGCGCGTTACGATTCCAACTGATGTCAAATTAGACGTGCTTACCGAAGAAGATATTCGTAATTTACCGAGCGAACCATGGAATGAAAACCTCGCCGCTGCAGACAAAAAACTCCAAGACGGCGACACGACTTACCTCACCGTGACAGACTCCGACGGCATGATGGTCTCGCTCATCCAGTCGAATTATCGCGGTATGGGCACCGGCCTCGTTGCCGATGGGCTCGGCTTTATGTTTCAGGATCGCGGGCAGCTTTTCTCCCTCGACCCAGAGCACCCAAATGTGTTCGAGCCAGGAAAGCGCCCCTTCCACACCATCATTCCGGCCTTTGCCTACAAGAAAGACATGCCGGGCTGTCAGGTCCGCGCGACGGCTCCCGAACTCGCCTGCCCGTATGAGCCTTGGCTCAGCTTTGGCCTGATGGGCGGCGGCATGCAGCCGCAAGGCCATGTGCAGATCATCCTCAATCTAATTGATTTTGACATGGGCCTTCAGGAAGCTGGTGATGCGGCGCGCTGGGAGCATCGCGGTGGATGTGAGCCGACTGATGGTTTTGATGGCGATGACTGCGAAACCGACATCGGCACGGTGCATCTGGAATCCGGCATACCGGTTGAAAGCCGCGAAGAACTCGAACGCCGCGGGCACACGGTCGTCTGCTGCAATGCAAATGGCGGCGGCTACCAAGCCATCATGCGCGACTTTGAAACTGGCGCATGGATCGCGGCGACTGAAATGCGTAAGGATGGTTCAGCAGACGGCTACTAGGTGCTAAACCTCTCTCATGTCCCGCGACGTTGACGAAAGAAAGAAGCGCAAAGCCCTGCGCAAACTGCGTAAAGCCGCAGAGCTCGCCGAAGCGGGGCTTGGCCCGCCGCTATCTGACTGGGAGCGCGAATTTCTGGAAGAAGTTGAAGAGCGGATCGAGAAATATGGCTCTGCCTTTGCGGATCCAAACAAAGGTAATCTTGAGGACCCACTATCGGCCTTGCAGGCACGCAAACTGAAAGAGATCGACAAAAAGGCCCGCGGCAAGAGCAAAGGCGGGTTTAAACGCGGCAACGGGTTCAAATCGAAAAACCCTATGCCAAAACGCGGGCGCGACATTCACGATGATGTTGAAGAGACCCCGCCGCCACAGCATGTTCCCCCTTCGGTTCCGGCAATTGTGCCACCAAGACCTGTTGCGAAAACACCGTCTGCAACGCCCGCCGCACCGAAAAAACGCAAGACGGGCTGGACCCCGCGCATTATTGATGGCGGCAAAGACTAAAACCGATCCACTTCACCTGCGTATAGAGGGATAAGGAAAGGCTCCAATTTATGAAAACAGTTCTGATTACAGGTGCATCGACGGGCATTGGACGCTCAGCTGCTGAGCATCTTGCTGCACAAGGCTGGCGCGTCTTTGCTGGTGTACGCAAAGAGGCGGACGGCGAAGCCCTACAAGCCGCAAACGCCGCCATCCTGCCGACCATCCTGGATGTCACGAATGAGGAGCACATTCACAGAGTTGCGCGAGAAATCGAGCTCGCACTTGGGGGTGAGATGCTCAGCGGACTCGTCAACAATGCGGGCGTTGCCCAAATGGGGCCGCTCGCCGCGCAGCCGATCGACGAATTCAAATGGCATTTCGACGTGAATGTGTTCGGCCTTCTAAACACGACCAAAGCCATGCTGCCTTTGCTTGGTTCAGATCAAGGCCGAACAGGCCGGCCGGGCCGGATCATCAATATTACCAGCGTTGGCGGCAAAATCGCATCGCCCTTCCTCGGAGCCTATGTCGCGACAAAGCATGCCGTGGAAGCGATGACAGACAGTCTCCGCCGCGAGCTCATCGTTTACGGCATCGATGCGATCGCGGTCGGACCGGGAAGCGTCAAAACGCCAATTTGGGAAAAGGGCCGCGAGAAACCGAGCTCCGGCGCGTATGACAATACGCCATGGAGAGACCCAATTGCGAGCTTTGTGAAAGTGATGGGGGAAGGCGGCGAAACCGGGCTACCGCCTGAACACATCGCAAAAGTTATCGAAACGGCCTTAAACGCCCGAAAACCGAAAGCGCGTTACGCACCCGTACCTAACAAGCTAACAAACTTTACAATTGCGAGCCGCTTGCCGAAGCGAACGCTCGACAAAGTGTTTTGGAAGCGCTTTGGATTGAACAGACCGAAATAACTAAGGCCGCCGCAAAACGGCGACCTAGCTTCCCTCTGAAGTGATCTTCTGAGAACTCAGTCTTTTAGTTCGGCAACAAAATTCCGAGCTTTTCCAAGGTGACAAGGCTGAGTTCGCCGCCGTGATAGTATCCTTGAGCTTCTTGAAACGCTTCCAGTGCACGGCGGGTTTGTGAACCAAATACACCGTCTTTCGTGCCCTCATAGAAGTTCGCGCTCGCGAGCCGTGTCTGAATATCGCGGATGGTGACCGCGTCTACCTTATCTCCGCAAAGTACTGGCACCCAATCCCAACGTTCGGGCGACATCATGACCTTCGAGGAAATTAGTTTCCGTTTTGCCGGAACAGGCATTTCGCGCGCCGTCGCCGGCTGAATAAGGCGCTGAACGTCGTATGTGCGGAACTCAGCTGGCACAGTAACGGAGTCCACGCCGCCGGGGTCCGTAAGTACGCGCCGTGTCACCGTCAAAGACTTCGCTGGTATGCGTGTCGCAACAACTTGTTCAGGTTGAACCATAACGCGTTTGCGGAATGTCCGCTTTTCACCCGGCTCTTCGATCAAGGTGAAGATTGTTCCGGTCACCGGATCTGTACGAGTGATTTCAGAACTGGCAATCTTGCCGCGTTTCCAGACGAGGCGAGGTTGCGAAATGTCGACAGTCTCGTCGATATATTTCCACTGCGCTGGACGCACGGTGAGGCGCTCATATTCGGGCCGGGTGACCACATCTTCAGTTTCAACTTCCCAGCGCGGTTGGCGAACCTGGTATCTTGTATATTCGTCGCGGACTTTTATGCGCACTTTATCGCTTTGCAGATTTGGCTCAGAAAATGTGAGTGTCTTGTGCGCATCCTGAACGATCACTTGACGCTGGTCAGTGCGATATTGCGCAGGTATTGTGATACGTGCCGCGCACTCACCTGTTTTTCCACCAGGCGTAATTGGCATTTTCGGGCGATTTAATGTGTCCCCCGCAACAGGTGATGCATCGAACTGCGGAACTGATACATTGTCTTTAGCGCCCAGCAGGACCGCGCCGCCATACGCTGCGCCATCCCCCCAAACGTCGGAAGATGACTGCGCATTTGCCATACCAGCACACACGGCGATCATAGACGCAAATGACACTGCGAATCTGAGTTTCATGAGACACTTCCTCCTGGAGTTCAAACCCTCACGCTATGAAAGCAGGAATTGTGCCGAATTCAGCTGACACGAGAGTATGTCGACCGCCACATCTCCAAAAACAAGAAAAACTCAAAATATTCATCAGCTTGGAGCGAAAAACGCCCAGTGCATTCGTGTTTCGCGAGATATCGCTCAAGCAGGAAACGTTCCGAGCTTCACCCCAAGAGGGTTGAGGAAAAGATCACCTGTGCCCGACGTTCTTCTTGAGGAATCGGACGCTGCGGCGTTACAAGCCCGTCTATGACACATTCAATTAAGGCCGTTATCTGGGATTTCGGCGGCGTTATCACATCATCCCCTTTCGATGCGTTCACAGAATATGAGCGGACGCAGGGCTTGCCAGCTGACTTCATCCGAAAAGTAAACTCGCAGAACCCAGATTCAAATGCCTGGGCAAAACTTGAAAGATCAGAGGTCGACGCGGCCGGTTTCGATGAATTGTTCCGGACAGAGAGCAAGGCCCTCGGGCATGAGGTCAGCGGTGCAGCAATATTAAAACTTCTCGCCGGCCAAATTCGCCCGCGCGTGGTGGATGCGCTAAAGGTCTGCAAAGCCAACGGCAAAGTCGGCTGCATCACCAACAATGCACCCGTAGGCAAAGGTGCATCCATGACAGACGATCCTGAACGCGCCAAGCAGGCTGCGGCCGTGCTGGACCTATTCGATCATGTTATCGAGAGTTCGAAAGCAGGCATCCGAAAACCTAATCCGCGCATCTACGAAATGATGTGTGAAGTGCTTCAGGTGGAGCCAGATGCGTGTGTGTATCTGGATGATCTCGGCATTAACCTAAAACCAGCCAGGGCTATGGGTATGACAACGATCAAAGTGTTGAGCGAGGATCAGTTGTTGCAGGATTTGTCCGAAGCCACCGGATATACTTGGACGTAAAGAGGAACGGATCTATGGCGCAAAAAATTGGTGCTGAAGAGGCGCTCATGACGCTAAAAGACTGGTCGGCTGTTGATGGCGCGCGAGACGCAATCAATCGCACCTATCAGTTCAAAGATTTCAAAACTGCCTGGGCATTTATGACCGCCTCCGCCCTTCGCGCAGAGCAGATGGATCACCATCCGGAATGGTTTAATGTCTATGGTAAAGTGGACGTGACCCTCACGACGCATGACGCAGATGGCGTTACACCACTGGATCTCGATCTCGCGCTTTACATGGATGGACTAGCGAAGACGCTTCTTGCCGATTAAATAAGGTGCATGACCGAATTCGTCGTTGCTGCCTTTTACAAATTCGCACCGCTTCCCGATTATGAGGAGCGCCGCGCGCCCTTGTTTAAAACGCTAGATGCTGCAGGCGTCATGGGCACTGTGTTGCTGGCGTCAGAAGGCGTGAATGGCACCATTTCCGGGACGCGCGAGGGGATTGATGCCGCGCTTGCAGCCCTGCGCGCATTGCCCGGCTGTGAGGGGCTCGACCATAAAGAAGCCATCGCAGAAACGCTGCCCTTCCACCGGTTGAAAGTGCGCCTGAAACGAGAGATCGTCACGATGGGCGTTCCCGGCGTTGATCCAAACGCGCTGGTCGGCACTTATGTCGAGCCGAAAGACTGGAACGATTTAATTAGTGATCCAAACGTTGTGCTCATCGATACGCGCAATGATTATGAAGTCGGCGTCGGCACGTTCAAAGGCGCGATCGATCCAGAGACAACGAGCTTTCGCGAATTCCCGGATTGGTTTCGAAAATTCAATGACGAAAACAAGCCAAAGAAAGTCGCCATGTTCTGCACCGGCGGCATTCGCTGTGAGAAGGCAACCAATTTCGTGAAAGCCGAAGGCGTCGAGGATGTCTATCATCTGCATGGCGGCATCCTGAAATATTTCGAAGAGGTCGAGGCCGAAGAGAGCTTGTGGGAAGGCGAATGCTTCGTATTCGACAACCGCGTCACCGTGGACCATGCGCTGCAACCCGGTTCGTATGATATGTGCCATGCCTGCAAATGGCCGATCACGGAAGACGAAAAACAACACCTGCATTATGAGCCCGGCGTTTCCTGCCCGCGCTGCCATGGCCTCATCACCGATGCGCAGCGCTCACGCTTTCAGGAGCGCCAGCGCCAGATGAAACTCGCGCGAGAACGCGGGACTAAACATATCGGGCGCAAGGAAAAAGCGTGAGCGCGCCTATTCTTTATTCCTTTCGGCGTTGCCCTTATGCGATGCGTGCGCGGATGGCGCTGATGGCAAGCGGGCAAACCGTACGTCTGCGCGAAGTGGTGCTGCGCGATAAGCCCGCTGAGATGCTGGAAGCAAGCCCGAAAGGCACCGTGCCTGTGCTTATTCTCGAAGATGGCACCGTCATCGATGAAAGCCTTGATGTGATGGCGTGGGCGCTTTCGCAGAATGATCCGGGCGGCTGGCTCACCGCAGATGGTGAGGCGCTGATTGCAGAGGCCGATGGCCCGTTCAAGAAAGCGCTCGACCGCTACAAGTACCCTAACCGATATGAGGATGAAGGCGTCGATAAGCTGGAACAGCGCGCCAAGGGCCGGGAATTTCTGGCAAAGCTCGACGGCATTTTAAAGGACCAGACCTATCTGCTCGGCGATGCCATTACCAAAGCTGATATCGCCATCTTCCCTTTCGTGCGCCAGTTTGCGAATACCGACCGGGCGTGGTTTGATGCTGAGCCTTTACCCCACCTCCAGCGCTGGCTTGCCGGGCATTTGGAGTCGGAGCTCTTTCTCTCAGTGATGACGAAATTCCCGCAATGGAAGACGGGGGATGCGGAGCCATTATTTCGCTCTTGAGGCACCAAGTATTTCCCCAGACTTGACGTCCCGCAGATCACATACAATCTCATTGTCGCTAAGTTAAAGGGGACCCAGAATGACTGATGCATATGTTGTAAATGCCAGCTCGCTCAAATTACGCGATGCTCCGATTACGGGCGATATCATTACGATGATGCCTCGAGATGAGATTGTCGAAAAAATCGGAGGCTCCGATGTAGAGGGATGGTGGGAAGTCTCTACACAAGTCGGGTCAGTATCCGAGCAAGGATTTGCCGCATCTCGCTATCTTGCCCCATATTCCCCCCCGCCAAAGGGCGGTTTTACCTTCCCTTGGTTTCGAAACATTCGGGCATCTATCGAACGAGTGCAGCGGTTTGTCGGTGAGATTGCAGACAACCTAGACGCAGAAGTTCTTACGACCTTAAACGAGGTCATGAAGGAGCACAGGATCAACCGGAACTCAAAACGCTTTACGCATTTCATGGCTCAGCTGGCACATGAGTCTGCAGGATTTTCGACGCTAGAGGAAAACCTGAACTATAGCGGCGAGGCACTTTGGGCGAAATTTCAGAAGTACTTCAAAGATCCAGACGAAGCGCAAGAATATCATCGACAACGCGAGCGGATCGGTAACCGCATTTATGGAAATCGTATGGGGAATGGAGACGAAGCTTCAGGTGAAGGCTATTTGTATAGAGGACGCGGGTTCATCCAACTGACCGGAAAGGACAACTACCGAGACATCGGCGAGCGTATAGGCAAGAATCTCGTCGATGATCCGGATATCTTAATCAGAGATCAAATCACCGCATTGCACGCATCTGCAGCGTTTTGGAGCCGAGAGAAGCTCAACCGGTTGGCCGATAAGGATGACTTGAAGGCAGTGACGAAAAAAATAAATGGCGGCTATCATGGCCTCGCCGACCGCGAACAAAAGCTCAAATTGGCGAAATCAATTTGGGGCGGTTAAGCCCCCTCAATCGCGGCTTTCTGAAACGCGAAAAGTTCATTACAGCCTTTCTCGGCGAGGCGCATCATTTCGTCTACTTCGGGGCGCGTCATCGGGCGCTCTTCACCGGTGCCCTGAATCTCGATGAAGCCGCCATCAGATGACATAACCACATTCATATCTGCCTCGCCGCCGCTGTCTTCCGGATAATCGACATCGAGCACGGGCTGATTCTGCCAAAGCCCAACAGAGATCGCTGCCGCCTGTTTCATGATCGGGTCATTCGTGATTACACCCTCATCCTTAAGGTATCGGCACGCCAGCGCCAGTGCCACAAAGCCGCCTGTGATCGACGCTGTGCGCGTGCCGCCATCGGCCTGAAGAACATCGCAGTCGATAGTAATCTGGTTCTCGCCCAGCAGTGAAAGATCGCAAACAGAGCGTAACGAGCGCCCAATCAGGCGCTGGATTTCCTGTGTCCGGCCAGACTGTTTTCCGGCTGCCGCTTCCCGCCGCCCGCGTGTATGCGTCGCGCGCGGCAGCATGCCATATTCACCCGTCACCCAGCCAGTCCCCTTCCCGCGCATCCACGGCGGAACATTATCCGTCCAGCTCGCTGTGCACAGAACATGCGTGTGGCCAAACTTCGCAAGGCAGCTACCTTCAGCATATCTTGTAACGTTGGTTTCAAGGATGATGGGGCGCAGTTCATCGGCAGCGCGCCCTGATGGACGGGAAACATCTGACATCTGTGGAGTGTCCTTTATTGGGTTTTGGCCTGTCTAGCGCGCGTCGGAGCGGCGTCAAAGCCTAGTCTTTTGAGAGTGCGGCAACCGATTCAGCATGAACCGCTCTCGTTACGGGATACTTTCGAATAATTGCGGCTGCGATTCCGTAGAAAACGAACGGAATGAACACAAACACGTAGATCATATTATCGATCACTTGCGGACTGTTGTCAGAGTTTGGATCAAATCCAACCCAAACACCAAGAATGAGATAAGGAATGCCAATGGCGAGGCTCGCCCCTGTTTTATAGGAGGCGGTCATGAGCGCGTAATATAACCCCGAGCGATCATTGCCAGAGCTTGCACGCTCAACTTCAACCAGATCGCCCAGCATTGAACGCAGCAGAGTGAAAGCTGCGCTGAACCCCATGCCTGACAAGAATGCCCCGAGCGCCATCCACCAAAAGCTGCCCGTTCCAACAGCTCTCAACGGAATGTACAATAAGAAGCTGAGCGCGGAAGCGACGCAGATCCACTTTACGACGGCATGTTTTTCCGTGCGCTTCGACCAGGCAATCCACGCGGGCATAAGACTCATGCCTGATATGAAGAAGACCACAAGCACGAGTTCCGCCCCCATCGGCACTGCCCCAAACAGTCTTTGGCTGCCGTCGAGTTCAAACCCCCATTTGGCCGCCCAAAGAAACGTTGCCGCTGTGCCGGAGACTGCAATGCCGATTGAAATATAGGCGAGCAGGATACGGATCAGCGGTTCATTTCTCAGCGCCGCTGATAGGGCCGCAGCAGAAAAATCAGCCTTTTCATTTTCTGCACCCGACACCGGCGGGTCGGGAACAAACGTGCAGGCAAGCCCCACGGCAGTGGTGCTCAAGAGGATAAGGACGAACCCCATAATCCAGACTTTCTCTGGCAATGTCTCACCGACAAGAACGGGAAGAATGAGGAATGTCAGCACGGCGATGACATTCAAGATCTCGAACCACATGAAAACGCGCGAGCGCTCATCATAGTCTGGCGCGATCGCAGGCACCCAGGAAAAGGTCGGCGTTTGCAGCATCGTGAAGCCAACCATGAAAACCATCAGCCATCCGATCAGGTAAAAGGCGGAAGCGGATTGCCCCGTCGGCATGAACAGAAAAAACGTCGAGAGCGCCATAACGGGCACCGATGCGAGTAGCCAGTGACGCACCCTGCCTAGGCGGGACGGGCGTGTATCCACAAGGTATCCCATCACTGGATCGATCAACAGATCCCAGATGCGGAGCAACATGAAGATCAAACCGGTGACCGCAACACCGACCCCCATATGCTCTGCATAAAATGGGGAGAGATAAACACTCAGGCCGAGCCCGATGCCTGCAAGCGGCGTTCCGAGGGTGGCGAAAGCGAGTACGCGTGGAAACGGCAAGCGTTTGTGGGAATCTGACATGTTTTTGAATGTGACGTGCTCGGCGCACTTGGCAAGTCATTTCGCTCCAGCTTGACGCTTTAGGCAGGGCCTCTTAGCCAGTGACGGGATAGATTAACTAAGAGGAGCCGACTTCATGGCCGACTATGGAGACATGCCAACCGGCAATCTGATGCAGGGCAAACGCGGGATCGTAATGGGCGTTGCCAACAAGAACTCCATTGCCTGGGGTATCTCCCAGCAGCTCGCCGCCCAAGGCGCTGACATCGCTTTCACCTATCAGGGCGAAAGCCTCGAGCGACGCGTGCGCCCGCTGGTCGAGTCCATCGATATGGACTTCATGGTTCAGGCCGATGTCACCGATGACGCCAGCATGGATGCCGCCTTTGCCGCGGTGAAAGAGAAGTGGGGCACCATTGATTTCCTCGTTCATTCCATCGCCTTTGCCGGCAAGGATGAGCTGCAAGGCTCCATGGTCGCCAACACCACGCGCGAGGGCTTTCGCCGCGCGATGGATATCTCTGTCTATAGCTTCATCGATTGCGCGCGGCGCGGCTCTGAGCTGATGCCAAATGGCGGGGCGATGATCTGCCTGACCTATCTTGGCGCTGAAAGAACTGTGCCGAGCTATAATGTGATGGGTGTTGCGAAAGCCGCGCTCGAAGCTTCAACGCGCTACGCCGCACGCGATCTCGGCCCGCAGGGGATACGCGTCAATGCGATCTCGGCCGGGGCGATGCGCACGCTCTCGCTTGCGGGCATTCGCGGCGGCAAATCCCTGCTCGGCACGGGCACGGCCTGGTCGCTCCTGAAAGAGGATACGCGCATGGAAGGCGTTGCCGGCTCGGCGCTCTACCTCCTCTCAGACCTTGGCCATTCGGTCGCCGGCGAAGTGCTGCATGTCGATGCGGGCTTCCACGCGGTCGGGGTGCCCGAGGTGGCGGAGGAGTAAATCCGCACGCTCAATCTTGCACGGGATAGGAATGGCGGAAATTCGCCAGAAGTGGACGTTCCGTGTCTCGTTTCCGATGTCGCCATCCAGTCAGTAAATGGCCTTTCGGGTGTGGATCGAACCCTACTCTGTGCAGGGAGATCTCCGACCAGAGATACCGTTGGGATTCGGCGAGACCCTGGGCAGAGCGGAGACGTGACCAGCACACTTTAAGGTACGTTAACCAACATTAGGGACGGGAGACTCGTCGCGGCCGGAACGTCTCGGATCTGTCAGCGAGGCCGAGCACTTTCTTTGGCCTGGGTGTTGCATCGGCGAATGGCGGGTACCGTGTCCTGGCGTGTCTCCACCGCCTCATAGGCGTCTTCGTGAATATCGCTTGAGAGAACGTCCAGTCCTTCATCGGCCAGCCGCCCGAATTCCATCATATTGCCCGTTTCCATGACGTCCCGGTCTAGATACCAGAGCGAACCCCACGCCGCGCTGACACCACGATCATTCAATTGCGCCCAAAGCTCAGGACGTTCGATTTCGATCCCTGTCCAAGCCATGATTCGATCGGCGGAAAGTCCGGCCGCTTCCAAAGCGTCCAGTCGCGCAAGATCCATGATCTCGACCGAGACCGTTAGCTCGTCGCTCACTGCAGCGGCTGCAAGCGCATCATCAACAGTGTAGGCGATGACCGCAGCATATGCCTGGGCATCGCTTTCCACCACCAATTCCGCGACGCGGGTGATTGGCGCTCCGGACTTGACGTCCAGTTGCAGCATTGCGCGGCCGCGCGCCCAGTCCAATGCTGCTTCAAGGGTGGGGATGGTATCGGAAACAGCCACGCCATCATCATCGACCAGCTGAAGCCCATCGAGTTCCTCAAATGAGGTTTCCAGAATGGACCCCGTACCTGTGGTTGTCCGGTCCAATTCGTCGTCATGCACAAGCACAAAAATTCCATCTGACGTCATCCGCACGTCAGTTTCGATAAAAAATGGCGCAGTCGATAAGGAGTTGGCGAATGTCGTCAGGCCGTTTTCAGCAAATCCCGGTTGCGGGCCACCGCGATGGGCGCTCACAATCATGACGTTCTGCTCTCGCAGACATGCGAGATAGTCCGCTACGGTTTTGTTCGGATTGTCGATGGAGACGAGTGGCTCTGGCAGCGTTTGCAGGGCCTCGACTTCACCAGGCCCCTGATGGTTCGCACACCCAGTCAAAACCAAGGCCCAAATGATTGGAACCGCTCTTACTGAAACCGTCATATTATCCTCCAGACCCACGACGCTATACCTGCTCGCTCTACCATGCCAGTGCGAGGTGACATCTTCGCGTCAGCGGGACAAACGTCATAAACCTATCAAAGAAGCGTCGCTAAACCTTCTCAGCCTCCCGGTACGGGGTTCAACTGGGTTAGCCCGTAGGATGATGGAGGGGATTCCAATGCGTTTCGGTTTCGACAAAATATCGGTTGCCATGGCTTCAGCTGCATTGCTCTACAGCGCGCCTATGGTCCATGCGCAGCAAACAACCGATGTTGAGCCTAGGGAAGATCAAGCGCTCGAACAGGATCCGGTTGTCGTGTTGGGAAGCCTAGTGCCGCGCCCCGTCAGCGAAATCGGATCGGCCATTTCGGTGATTGATGCCGAAGACCTTGAAATCCGGCAGATCAACCTTGTTTCCGACGTGCTCCGCGAAGTTCCCGGCGTGGCGGTTAGCCGAACCGGCCCCCAGGGAACGCTCACTCAGGTCAGAATCCGCGGTGCTGAAGGCAACCAAACGCTGGTCTTCATTGATGGGATCGAGGCGAACAATCCTATCTTTGGTGAATTCAATTTCGCGAACCTCGTGGCAGCTGATGTGGAGCAATTGGAGGTCCTGCGTGGGGCCCAGTCGGCGCTTTACGGATCGGAATCCATCGGGGGCGTGATCGCCGTCACTACTAAGTCGCCGGAGCCTGGCTTTCAGGCAGAGGGTGAATTGGAAACCGGCTCGTTTGAGTCCAATCGAATATTCGGTGCGCTAGGCGGAGGTAGTGACACTGCGCGCCTGCGCGGCTCAGTGCAGTATTATGACACCGGCGGCATTTCGGCCTCTCCGACTGGAGATGAAGAAGATGGCTTCACCAATCTGACCGCGTCGCTCAAGGGAGTCTTGGAGCCGAGCAACAGTTTCAAGATCGAAAGTGTTCTGCGCTACGTTGACAGCGAAGTCGACACCGACGCCCAGGAGTTCTCCTTCGGCACCGTACAGGATGCCAACCAACAAAGCGAAGCTGAAGATTTCTACGCAAAGATTGATGCGATCGGCATCCTGCTGGACGGCGCGGTCACGGTCAGAGGTTTTGTTGGTTTCACCGAGAGCGAGCTCGTCAACATCGCCGACGGCGTGGAGACCGGAGCCAGCGAAGGGGAACGCTGGGATTACGGCTTGCAGGCTAGTGGAACCATGGACCTCGGTGCCACAGAGCTTGGCCTGAACGTCGCTCTTGAACAGGAACAACTGGATTTCCGGAATGAAAGCACGTTCCTGCCAGCCCCGAACGTCCAGGATGACGAGCAGACTTCGCTTGCGGCAGAATTCTCGATAAACCACAATGAACGTCTGTTCGCTGCAGCTGCTGTTCGCCAAGATTATAATGACGTGTTCGAGGACGCGACAACATTCCGCTTCTCAGGTGCATATCTGATTCCGGAAACAGGGACGCGCTTCCACGGCAGCTGGGGCGAAGGCATCACCGACCCCGGTTTCAACGAGCGCTTCGGTTTCAACCCGGACACCTTCATCGGTAACCCGGATCTGGATCCAGAACGTTCAGAAGGCTTCGACATTGGCGTTGAACAGACCTTCCTTGATGGTCGGTTCAAGATCGACATCACCTATTTCGAAGCCAATCTTGAAGACGAGATCAGCACGAGCTTTGTCCAGGATCCCGAGACTGGCGCGTTTGTGTCCACACCGATCAACAATCCAGGTGAGAGCGACCGTTCCGGTGTTGAGGTGACCTTCGACGCCACCTTGAATGAAAACTTCTCGATAGACG
Source organism: Hyphomonadaceae bacterium (assembly GCA_965263325.1). Taxonomy (GTDB): domain Bacteria; phylum Pseudomonadota; class Alphaproteobacteria; order Caulobacterales; family Hyphomonadaceae; genus CBDHGY01. The sequence goes on from CBDHGY010000002.1 coordinate 1,903,337, forward strand.
GTCACTACTCCAATCTTGATGCAACGGGAGCTGATGAGCTTATAGAAGTTAGGCGGCCAGAAAACATCGCCAGTCTGAACATCAGCTGGCAGGGACTGGAAGACCGCGCGGCTTTGAACCTGGGCATTGATTACAACGGCGAAAACGAAGACTTATTCTTCGGTTTTGCCGATCCCGACTTCACACCCCGGCGCACGCTAGACGCGTTCACACTGGTGCGCGTTGCCGGCAGCTTCGACATCAATGACAATGTTGAGATTTTTGCGCGCGGCGAGAACATCCTCGATGAGGACTATCAGGAAGTGAACGGCTTCGCTTCGCCGGGAGCTGCGGGGTATATCGGCATCCGCGTGCGGAACTAAATTAGATGATTGCAGGACTGCCCCCGGCCCGTTTGTTTGGCCGGCGTTTGCACCAGATGGCGACGCTTTCGCTATGTCTCGTGCTAAGCACCTGCATCACGGCTCCCACAGAAACACAGGATGTAACTTTTCGACTTGGCGTCGTTGGCGATCAGACCGGAACCAGGGACCTCGAACGATCCTACATGGAACTGGAGAAAGGCGTTCATCAGCTTAAGCGTCTCGATCTCGACGCGGTGATACATGTTGGCGATCTCTTGGAATCCGCGAAGCCGGTCGTTGAAATGCGAAATGACTTTGAAAGATCCACCGCGATCTTGGATCAGCTGCCAGTGCCCTGGTACTTGACCGCTGGCGATCACGACGTGAATCCGCCCGAGCGGCTCAGCAATTCCTCGGATCGCTCTAGGGAAGCTCTGTTTCTGGAACTCTATCGTAGGAAAAATCCAGCCATCGACGAGCGTCCCTACTATGCGGTCAATGTAGATGGGTGGCAGCTGATCTCTCTGTTTTCCCACGACCAGCTGCATACTGATCCCCGCTGGGGGAATATCTTCTTCGCCCACGTGTCTGACGAACAGTACGATTGGCTCGCTGATACACTGGAGTCCCGAGATGCAGGCTCGAAGGGCACGATTGTATTCGTTCACCAACCACTTTGGTATAACTGGGGAGATTGGGCAGACGTTCATGAGATCCTCGCCGCCTATGGTGTGAGAGCCGTCATTGCCGGGCATTTCCACTACTCACAGGATGAAGGCGAACTCGACGGCATTCGCTATCTGGTACACGGTGCCACGGGTGGGCGGATCAAGGGCACCCAGGCCACCTTCGGCGGGGCGCACATCGTTTCCGCACTCGAATTTTCAGAAGACGATATCGTCATCCGAAGTGTCACTACAGATGGCGTACCCCTTGAAGGTTTTCCACAACGAAAGCTGATGGATCGTGTTCAGGCTCTCGACGTGGCGTTGGGTAGTCTGTCCGCCTCGATTGCCCAAACAACAGTGTTCAGACGAGTGGATGGAACGCTGGTTCAATCGTGTACACATCCCGATGTAACTATCGAACTACCATTGGAGCGTTTAGGTAATCCGATAGATCAGCCAGTGGTCCTATCGCTTGACCCACCTATTCTGGAAGAACTGGATCTTGGGTTTAAGGGCCCCGGTTGCTCAACGCGCACCTGCAGGATTGAGCCGGGGCAAGGTGTTGTGGTCAGCAATCTGGCTTCGGTGCGATTTTCATCCTCCGACGGGGAAATACCTCAACTCACAGTGCAAGGTGTTTCGGCGGATGATGGTCTGCGATTTTCGCTGGTGATGTCCGCAACGATCAGCGGCATTAACGTGAAACTTGAAGACAAAATTGAGATACTGATCGCAAACTGCTTAGGCTGAGCTAAGTTCGCGAATTTGCGTCAATGCAGCGCGGTCGATTGGTCGTTCTTAGTAAGCGCTCCGAGACCCGTAGAGACAGACTTGGGAGAAGGTTGGTCTCAAAGACGGGTAATTTGCGAAGTCCGGCGTGCATGCTCCGATGTTTCAAGACCATTCAGTCGCTTCATGAGGTTCTCTTCTAGACCGGCAACATTAGAAGACTACGATAGCCTGTCCGGACTACGTTGTCCTACGATCGGCAACGTTAAGATTCGCCAGACTTCTACCTTTTCCATGTCTTAGCTTTGAACCGGTGTTTTGACATTGTTGAGCTTTTTGAAGAGGCGGAATTGCTTCTGTATTAAGACGTTCAACTCAATCGGACCGAGGTCCCGAAGGGGCCAATAATGCCCATAGGTGTAGGATAAAATCAGACTTATCCGACACCTCGTTCAGAACACGCCTTTGAAAACGCTGCACTAAAAAATAAATTCGGCGATTCTATCCGACCGGGTTGGGCGCGCGCATAAACTGCTGCGCATGAGATCGAATGAAGACCGGAATGCCGTTTCTTGCCGCCTTTCGTCGCTTGCCGAACGCTGGCGTGTGCTGGGCCTGATGGCGGTGGCGCTTGCGCGGCATGTCTCCCTGATGACGAAGATGCGCGCGAATGGCGCGGCGGAGGCCGGGCTGCTCGAAGCGCTTCTCTATCAGGCGATTGTTCAGATTTCCCGCGATATCACCGCCTGTTCTGCGCGCGCCGCAACGCTCAGCTGCGCAGAAAAAGACGCGCTGCAATATCTCAAACTTGTTTATACCACGCTCATGATGCTCGCCTTGCTGATGCGCCAGATGCGCAGCGATTTCGAAAGCGCCGCTGAAGCTTATGCAAGGCTGGCAGGCGCTCTGCGCATCCGTGACCGTGCGATGCCCACACCGCGCAAAGGCCGCGTGGCGGCTATCGATTCCAGCTAATTTTTGGGGCGGAGCCCCGAGAAACACCAACACCATAAGCAACAGCCCTGCGCTTTCGCTGGGGCCTTCTCCGGGAAATTGATCCCCCGGATCAATTTCTGTTTCCTCCGAAGCTCTGCTGGCACCGCCCAGCGGAGATACACGCGCTGGCAGGTTTTGATATGGCAGGGGTTTTCGCCGCCTCAGATGCCGGGTAGGCTTCGCTCTGACAGAAGGAGACCCGGTATGCGACACTTCATTCTCAGCGCTGGCGCTCTTGCCCTCGCGGCCTGCGGCGGGGGATCAAATGAGGGGGCTTACGGCATGAACACAGATGATCTTTATGATACCTGGATTGTAACGTCGATGATGGCGGCTGGTTCCGAATTGCCAATGGAAGAAGGCGTTGAAGCTCGCCTCGTGTTGACTGACAGCTCTTACGAACTCACAGGGATCGACGCGGTCGATATTGGTGAGCTCGTCATTGATGATACCACCTCGCCGCCGCGTATGGACCTGACGGGTACGAGCGGACCAAATGCTGGCTCTCAGATGAAGGCGATTTACAAGCAAACGCCCACCTCCCTGACCATCAGCTATGACATGACGGGCGAGGCCTACCCGACCGATTTTGAAAGCAAACCTGGCCGGCCGGACGCCGTAATAACTTATGAACGAATGGAATAGGTCATGGACCTTACGCCCAACCGCGCCCTTGAGCCTTTCCGCGCCGATGTCCGCGCTTTCTTCGAGACTGACTATCCGCAAGACATAAGAGAAATGACGGCGCGCGGGCAAAGCCTCACCACTGCGGATGTCCGCCGCTCGGAAATGGCGCTCGGCGCGAAAGGGTGGCTCGCCACTGCATGGCCGGAAGAGTTTGGCGGCCCCGGCTGGAGCATCGAGCAGCAATATGTGTTTGATGAAGAGCTCGAGCGCGCCGGCGTGCCAACAGTGACACCGATGGGGGTGATCTATGTCGGGCCGATCATCTATACGTTTGGCTCCGATACGCAGAAGGATAAATGGTTGCCCGGCACGCGCGATGGCTCAATGGGCTGGGCGCAAGGGTATTCCGAACCCGGCAGCGGATCTGACCTTGCTTCACTGCAATTTTCTGCTGTGAGAGATGGCGACGCATACGTTTTGAATGGCACCAAAATATGGACCTCCGCCGCCCAACACGCTGACTGGATCTTTCTGCTCGCACGCACCAGCAAGGAAGAAAAGAAGCAAATGGGCATCAGCTTCATTTGCTGTGAGATGGACCGGGACGGGGTGAGCCTCAATCCCATCATTTCTATTGATGGGAAACATGCCCTCAATTCGGTCACGTTTGATAATGTCCGTGTGCCGATTGATTATCTTATCGGAGAAGAAGGGAAAGGCTGGACATACAGCCAATATCTTCTCGGATTCGAGCGCACCTCATATGCGCGCATCGGCGGCAAGCGCAAACAGCTCGCACACATCAGAGCCATTGCGAACAGCGAGCCGACCGGCGGCAATACACGTCTCATCGACGATGAGGGCTTTGCGCGGAAATTAGCAGACGCGGACATGGCGGTTGATGGTCTCGAGATGACAGTTCTCCGCGTGCTTTCCGCTGTCAAGGATGGGGGCAGCCCAGGCAAAGAAGCGTCCATCGTCAAAATTCTCGCAACAGAAACCGCGCAGCAAATCACCACACTTTACCTTGATGCGGCGGCGGCGCATGGCCTCCGAAAATTTGATGACAGTGTTAGCCCCGATTGGCTTAAGGATGGCGCATATGCCCCCCCTGGTGTCGCAACTTATTTAGGCACGCGTGCCCAAACGATTTACGGCGGGACGAACGAAATTCAGAAAAACATAATCGCTAAGCGTGTGCTCGGCCTCTAGCGTCGCGGCAATTTTCTCACCGAACAATTCATTTGTTTTTCCTATGCATATTACAGCTTTTGTAGATTGGAATTATGTAAGGCTGACCACAATTTCCCTGTTGTAGAGACATACAGGAGAAAAATTATGTTTCGTAATCGTCAGTCCTCGAACGAAAAAAAGAGTGGTTCTTCCGACACCGCTGCATCGATCAAGCCGAAGTTTCTGGTCCCTCGCAGATTTTGGCGCCGCCGCAGGCTTCGTCGTTACGCTGCGTAGTATCGTAATTGCTTGAGATCACTCACCGAATGGGCAACGCTGATTTGGGCATGCAAGCGCAGCGGACCAATAATCCTGAACCAAGGAAGATCGATCTCATGATATTTTGAGGGCTGCAGATAAAGAGAGGCTTGCGTCTGTGGCCCGAAGTCGCTTGATTGCCGGGTATGAAAACAAGCCCTGACACTCACGAGCCACTTTCTGCTGACTTTCCCTCTTACCCGATCGAAGAAATGCAAGCGCGCGCACGAACTTTCCACGAGGCCATGAAGTCTCGGCGATCCGTTCGTGCTTTTTCCGATCGCCCTGTACCCCGCGAAATTATTGAAAGTTGCTTGCTAACTGCCGGATCAGCTCCGTCGGGCGCAAACCACCAGCCATGGTTTTTCGCATGTGCGGGGTCAGCCGCCGTGAAACACAAAATCCGCACAGCGGCTGAAGAAGAAGAACGTGCCTTTTATGCTGGACGAGCATCAGAGGAATGGCTCGATGCGCTTTCTCCGATCGGTACGGACGCTGACAAGCCATATATGGAAATTGCCCCGTGGCTTATTTGCATATTTGCCCAGCGCCGCGGAGGTGTGAAAGAGGGCGATGAAAAGAAGAATTACTACATTCATGAAAGCGTGGGAATTGCGACGGGCATGCTGATAGCTGCCTGCCACAATGCCGGGCTCGCCACTCTTGTCCACACGCCTAACCCAATGAAATTCTTAAACGAAATTTGTGGCCGCCCGGCGAGCGAGAAGCCGTTCTTGATTCTCGTTGCTGGCTATCCTGAGGAGCGTGCTGAAGTGCCTAAGCATGCGCTGATTAAGAAGCCTCTGGAGGCGATTGCGTCGTTTCTTTGACCTGCGATTCCGCGTTTTGCTTAGGTGGCGCAATTGTCGAAATCGGCCCTGGGACGTTAAGGTAAAAAATCTGACCATCGCCGTCAGGCGGGCGGCGATTACCCTTTACCCGAAGAGTTACTTCGCCCTTTAGATCTTTAGGAATGACGGGTTGGTCGGTATAGTCGGGCATGTCGAACATGGTGAGTTCCTTGCCGTGTTTTGCGCCGACTTCTTCCGCATACCACCCTTTGAGATCTGCCTTGGGCATAAATAACTGACCGGAAACAAGCCTGACTGGAACGGGTTCGGAAAATTCTCCCGCTTCGTTGACGAATAGCTGCGTCAGCCAAACACCATCCTTATGGCGAACGACGCCTACAGCGATATGCGTGTAGTAATCCGCCAGCAAGTTCTCACTATGACTGGGACTATCCATTAAACCCTGGTGCATGGATTCCTGAATATTGCGGCGCTCCAGATATCCGCGCATCATCGCAACGTTCTCGCCCGCTTTGTCTTGAAGAAGCGTTCGGTCAAGCAGAGCAATTCGTGTTTGAGGCCAGCGACCATCAGGCCCGATATGCCCCCAGAATTGATTGGCCGCCATATCTAGACTGTGCCAGCGCGCGGCATCTCTAAGATCTTCCCTGAAAAGCAGCCCGGGCAGGCCTCTTTTTTCACGCTCTAAATTTACGCGGGCAATGTTGTCGCGTTCGAGCGCCTCTTCAAAACTAAAATCTTCCGGCAGATACTCCAAACAAAGACGCACACCATCCACATAGTCCGGAGCTTTATGAGCCTTTGTCGATATCCCAAGATCACATGCGAGCGCAGTGGGCGAGGCGAACAATGCCGCAATTGTTATCATTGCTGCAGACATCGTTCGTATCATGTCAGCGGTCCTTACATTACTTTTTGCCAAGAATACTGACTTAACCTAAAAATATCGGATTGGGGAAGGTCGCGGAGGCAGCTTAACCAGCTGTTTCAGATGAAAATTTTGTTACCGCAGACAAAGGCTTCGCCGGTAAGACCGTTACACTCGGGCCGAACAGATTGATGTAATAGCCGCGCTCATCCTCGCTGGTCGGTCGCTTATCACCGCGGACCCCGAGACGAACGTCACCTGTCAAATGTTCCGGAACGACGGATCGACCCGATGGCGAGAAAGTTGGAAACCCGGTAATCGTGTCATCTTGTTCAGCGTGAACATTGGAAAATTCAAGTGCCGTCAAGCTGACATCAAATGAAAGGATCTGTCCGGGTGTCAGACGGATTGGGGCGGGAATCGAAAGCTCTCCGGCTTCATTTACGAAGAGCTGCGTTAGCCAGACACCGTTATCTGTCCTGACCACACCGACAGCGATGTGGCTCACATCCGCCGCCATGATGTTTTCAAAATGACTTTCGCTATCCATCAACAGCTCATGTAAAAGCTTGCTTTCGCTTCCAGCCTCAAAATCGCCGCTCATCATCGCGATATTCTCGCGCGCGACATCATAAATGAGCGAGCGATCAAGGAGTGATATTCTCAAGCCATGAGTTCGGTTATCTTGTCCGTGGTGATTGAAAAAGTCGTTGGCGGCCATATCCAGACTGTGCCAGCGCGCTGCTGCCTGAAGGTCCGGTCTGACTTTGAGAGGCAGAAGACCATTGCGCCGGCGAGCATTATTGACGCGGCGAATATTATCCTCCTCGATTGATCGGTCGTACTGGTAATCACTCGGCAGAGATTTCAGACACAGCTGAACATTTTCGATATAGCGCGCCGTCTGTGCGTGTTTGGTCGCCGATTGCAAATCACACGCATGCGCCTGCTGAAACAGGGTGAGCCCCCAAAGGAATATGACCGCAACAATTCGCATAGCTGTCATGAATTCCGGGCTCCCAACTGGCGTCTTTATGTGATGAACTTTATCGCACAGAATGGAAAGCCCATACACGCACTAAGAGATTGCGGACTGAACTTTATTGGCCGGAATGATCGAGCGCTGGCGTAATCGCTCCAGAATAGGCGCGAGCATTCTCTCAATCGCTTCTGTTGCGGGCCGAACATGGCCATAGGCCGGAAGCCCTTCATCTGCGAGTACGAGATCAGCGCTGAACTTCGTAGGATAGGTAAAAGCGTAATGGGCGGGGCGGACCGTGCTGAGATATTGCCCGAGAACGCTTTCGATGGTTCTGCCGCGTTCAGCCGTGTCTCGGCGAATGCGGCGCGCCAGACGCAGATCATCGGGTGTATCGACATAAACAGACAAATCGATCAACGGCGCGATCTCAGGGATCGACAGCGCGTGGATCCCCTCAAGGATGATAACCGGCGCGGGCTGAAATCTGTTAGTCTCAGATTTGCGGTCATGCCGAGAGTAATCATAAATTGGCTGATCGATGCTCTCACCGTTTTTGAGCGCCGTTAAATCTCTCATCAGGTGATCGGCATCCTTTGACGATGGATCATCATAATTGATTTCAGCGATAATCTTCTGGCGCTGAAGATCCGTTTCGAATTGCCCGTAATGTGCCATCGGCCAGTAATAGGCATCTTCATTCAAGAGAATGGCGAGATCGCTGCCGAGCCAGTCGTGAAGCGCAACCGCCAAGGTCGATTTACCGGAACCAGAACCACCTGAGATCGCGATGAGAAATTGTGATGTCATGAGCACGCTCTTAGCCCGGCCAAACCCTATTGGACAATCGCCTGAAAACGGATGGTAAACATAGGTGTCCCGCCAGCATCACTATAAGCCGCAAGCTCACCGCTTGGGCGAAACCGAACATGCGTCACGGCCGCATCGGCATTTTCCCCATCTGGTGTTGGCTCATATCCTGTGAAACTGCCATTTGTGGAGAAATCGATATCGTCGGCGGTGCTGCTCGGCCCGAACCAATCCAAGGTGAGATTCGATGGGGTCGATCCATCCAGCAACTCAAAAGCGTTCGCGCCCGAAACAACGAGTTTCAGGTTTGGTGGGAGAAAATCCGTGAGTTCAATGGTTCCACTATCGACGCTTTGACCGGCATTCATAATCGTCAATTCATATTCAATTACTGATCCCGGTAGCGCGTACGGACTTGAGCTTCCCAAAACATCTGAGACGACACTCATCGATTTTGACGCGTTCAGTTCTGTTGAGCACGCTTCGGGCGTGGATGTGACCACCGCAATATCTGGCGCAAGACATTGCGCGCCACGGAGCGAAAAATTTGTTGTGTTCAGATCTTGCCATGCGCCGCCGGGTGGGCGCGCCTGAAACCCAACGCCGCCGTCACAGCATCCTTCAAACCCTAACGCTTCATAGCGATGCCAACCCTCTACCAAGTTGATCACGCCTTCGAGCGTTTCATTCGTATTGCTGAAATTTCCTGCCCACCAGAGATCATCTGTCCATTGCTCCTCAAGCTCTGTCTCTGCAACATAGAGATGTCCCCCTAATCCAAAATCACCGCCATATCTGAACTCCCAAGTTCCCGCTGTGGCCGCTGTAACCTCCACCAGTGCGCTCACACACCAACCAAAATTACCATTCGATCCACCAAGAGCGACGTTGTTAAGCCCGGTGACGCTGGTCCTTACTCGGTCGTCCACATCTGTCGTTGCCGCCGCGAAGGCTGCGCGGCCTTCAGCGACCGTTTCTGGATCAGCCGTGGATACGCGCGAACGCAAGCGTACACCTGTTGACGGGAAGACGCTTGCAACATTGCTTGCGCTCGCTGCGCCATCGTCGCCATAATAGATAAAGTAGTCAGTCGACGAACCCGCCGGCAGTGAACCGGGACGCAGATAAATCGTAGCTGTGCGCGCGGCGGCGTCCCAACCGGTCACAAAAAAATCGACGGGCGTGGTATCGTCATTTTCAAATACGCGCACATCATCACCTGCCGGCGAGAAAACGTAATCTGGATGGAAATCAGCTGTTGTGAGATCAACCCGCACCTCCTCCGAATAGGTAGAGTTTGCATTTAAGGTGACAGGTGTTCTGAAGGCATTATTGCAGTCCCACGCCTGAGCAACAGGCATGGCAAGCCAGCTCGCCAAAGCGAGCAGAATGATGAAACGCCCTTCCATCGGAACTCAAACTGTCTGAAAAGGCTGAGAATTCTGTAAATGACGCTTGCAATTCCTGCACAAAAAAGCCGCTTCACTTCTGAAGCGGCTTTCTAGATTAGCACTGCCTAAGCGGTTTAGGCGTCTTCGGCTTCCTGCTCGATTTCCTTACCTGTCTCTTGGTCAACAACCTTCATCGACAGGCGAACTTTCCCGCGCTCATCAAAGCCCATGAGCTTAACCCACACCGTGTCACCTTCTTTGACGAGATCTTTCGGGTGGTTCACACGCTCTTGCGCCATTTGGCTGACATGCACGAGACCGTCTTTCGGACCGAAGAAATTCACGAAGATTCCGAAGTCTTTGATCCCGACGACTTTGCCCTCGTAGATTTCTCCAACTTCCGCTTCGGCTGTGAGCTCCTTGATGCGCTTGAGTGCAGCGTCAATGCTCTCGCGGTTAATCGCAGACACCTGAACGGTGCCATCGTCTTCAACATTGAGCTGAGCACCTGTGGTGTCGACGATGTCGCGGATCGTCTTGCCGCCAGAACCGATCACGTCGCGGATCTTATCGACTGGAATCTTGATGATTTCCATTTGCGGCGCATTTTCAGCGAGCTCTGTGCGCGTCTCATCAAGTGCTTTCGCCATCTCGTCGAGAATATGCAGACGCCCACCTTTGGCTTGTTCAAGCGCAGTCTGCATAATCTCTTTCGTGATCCCGGCGATCTTAATGTCCATCTGCAGCGATGTCAGACCTTCAGTGGTTCCGGCCACTTTGAAGTCCATGTCACCAAGGTGGTCTTCGTCACCGAGAATATCAGAAAGAACGGCAACGCCATCATCTTCCTTGATAAGACCCATAGCGATTCCAGAGACCGGGCGTGTAATCGGCACACCTGCATCCATCATCGCAAGGGAACATCCGCAGACGGTTGCCATTGAAGATGACCCATTTGACTCAGTAATCTCAGAGACAAGGCGAACAGTATAAGGGAATTCTTCCGCATCCGGCAGAACCGCCTGAACCGCGCGCCAAGCAAGCTTGCCATGACCGGTTTCGCGGCGCGATGTACCGCCCATACGGCCGGTTTCACCGACAGAATATGGCGGGAAATTGTAGTGCAGCATGAACTTGGCTTTTGTCGTGCCGTCGAGCCCATCGATATATTGCTCATCGGCAGAGGTCCCGAGCGTTGCCACACAGAGTGCCTGTGTTTCACCGCGCGTAAACAGGGCGGATCCGTGCGTCCGAGGCAGAACCGCCGCCTCTGCAAGGATTGGGCGCACCTGATCCAGATCGCGGCCATCGATACGCTTGCCTGTTTTCAGGATGTCTCCCCGAACAACAGCGGCTTCCGCTTCCTTAAAGGCAGCCTTGAATTGCTCACCGGTCATCTCGCCAGCTTTTTCTTCTGTTGCGATCAAATCATCAGCAGCTTTCTCACGCGCTTCAGCCACGGCGGCCTGGCGTTCCAGCTTATTGGTGATCTGATAAGCCTTCGAGAGATCGTCTCCCACTTTACTCTGAATAAGCTGAAGCTCGCGGGAGTAGTCTTCCGGAACAAACTCGAATGGCTCTTTCGCAGCTTTTTCAGCAAGCTCGATAATCGCATTGATCACTGGCTGCATCGCGTCGTGACCGGCCATCACTGCACCGAGCATAACCTCTTCAGATAGTTCTTTCGCCTCGGATTCCACCATCATCACAGCGTCATTCGTACCAGCAACGACGAGATCAAGATCTGACTCAGCTAGCTCATCGGTTGTTGGATTGATGATATAGTCACCGTCCTTGTAACCAACGCGTGCCGCACCGATCGGTCCCATGAATGGCGCACCAGAGAGAACAAGCGCAGCAGATGCGCCGATCATGCCCAGAATGTCTGGGTCATTCTCAAGGTCGTAGGACACAGCAGTCAGAACGACCTGAACTTCATTCTTGAAGCCCTTCACGAAAAGCGGGCGGATTGGCCGGTCAATCAGGCGCGATGTCAGTGTCTCTTTTTCAGTCGGACGGCCTTCACGCTTGAAGAAGCCGCCTGGAATGCGGCCAGATGCATAATATTTTTCTTGGTAGTTTACCGTAAGCGGGAAGAAGTCCTGTCCCGGCTTAGCTTCCTTTTGGAAGACGGCTGTCGCAAGGACACAGCTGTCACCATATGTGACCATAACTGAGCCATCTGCCTGACGCGCCACGCGGCCCGTCTCAATTGTGAGCGTACGGCCGGCCCATTCCAGCGATACTGTTTGCTTATCGAACATGAGTTTTTCTTTCATCATACATGCGTAAAGCCCGCCGCGGTCCTATACCGGGCGGGCTGTTAAAGAGCGGATCTTAGCGTCTGATGCCGAGTTCCGCGATGAGCTTCTGGTAACGCTCTTCATTTTTGCGTTTCACATAATCCAGAAGTTTCCGGCGCGTTGCGACCATGGCCAGCAGACCGCGTCGAGAATGGTTGTCTTTTTTATTGGTTTGGAAGTGCTCGGTCAGATTATTGATCCGTTCTGTGAGGATCGCGACCTGTACTTCTGGCGAACCTGTATCGCCATCTTTAACGGCGAACTTTTTGATGAGTTCAGCCTTTTTCTCTTTTGTTATCGACATCGATATCTTTCTTTTTTGAGGCCGCTGGGCCGGTTTACTTATGATCTATCAGAACAGTCACTTGTCTTTCAGCCCACCGGGATGTCGTCCAGTAAGCGCGAAAAAGAGTGGCGTGCGCTCCAAAGCGCGCCATGTGGCATATTTCATAAGTTTTGGAAAGGCTGAAACGCAATCGGTGCGTTATTCACTTTTGCCCAATGGACGATCATCCAAATTTATAGACAGAGCAATCTGATCGGTTAGCGAAAACTCTTCATAAGATTGACTGCCAAGCAGTTTGTTGCGTTGCCAGAACTTAATCTTTTCAAGAACTTCGCCCATTGACTGACAAGGAAGTTGAATGATGCGGCGCAGAATCTCATTTTGCCGAGTTTGGATCGAAGCTTCTTTGTGATCATTTTCTATTAAATCCACTGGATCAGATTGGAGGTTTTCAGATCGGCTCAGATATTCAATCTCTAATTGAAGGCCTTGCCATTCCGTTATGAGCGCTTGAAGCTCTGAACCGGGGGTGGCAGCTGTGTTACTGATAATACTCTTTGGGTTGTGTCGCATTGATGTGCACCAAAGTTTGCTTCATATTTATTTTGTGACATGTGTCGCTGCCTTGGCCAATCGCAAGAATTGGTGACAAACAAAGCCAAAAGATAGGGGGACGCAGATCCAAGTCTTTGAGCTTCTTCCCAAGCTGATTCAGTCTGTCTTTAACAGTCAGACAACGGACGATTTATTTGGGCTTCTGGACGGCCATACCGATCAACTCGGATTCCCAGTCGTTAGCTATCAGCATTCTGCTCCCATAGGGTTAGATAAGCTGGGCGGGCCTGTCGCCATTTATGCAAAGGGCTATCCTGAGGATCTTCAGTCCAACTATGTGAAAGAAAAATTTTACGCTGATGACCCTCTTTTCAAATATGCGATTAGAACGGGGCACGCGTTTTGGTGGTGGAATATCGAGCAGTTTCACAAGCTCACCCCGCCCCAAGAGAAATTCATTTCCGCAATGAAGCAATTCGAGGTTGGAGACGGGTACGCGATACCGACCTATGGTCCAAATGGTCGAAACGGTTTCTTTGGTCTTGGGCTTGGGAAATTTGCTAAGGAAGGTCCCGCTCTTGAAGCTCACTTGCTTCAAACACTTTGTCAGGCTGTCCATCTCAAATATTGCAGCATTACCAGAAGTGAACGAAAAAAAACGATGCTTTCTTCGAAAGAAAAGGAAGTCATGACCCACGTTGTTCGCGGAGAGAGCACAAATGATATTGCCAGAGAATTGGGTGTTTCTACCAACACGGTCAACACGCACTTGAAACGCATCTATGCCAAAATGAACGTTAGCGACAGAGTGTCGGCGACGCTTCGCTTCCTCGCATTTGGATACATTTACGAATAGCTAAAGCTGGAACACCTTGCTTGGTTGAAATCTTCCGGCCCGTACTTCACCGAGTGCAATCGCAACATCGCCTGCAAGCGCGATCGCCAGACGGTCATCATGCGCCTGATCCTGCCAAGCTTCCATAACATGCGGAAGCAGAACGATCGCCCGCCCTTGCTTCAGCTGCAATGCCTCTGCTGAATTTATTGAAAGTCTTGGCACCTGCGCCAGCATCGATTGTAAAGGCGCAAGCTGAGAAAGCAGGAATGGCTTATCAGTGTCTGACTTAAGCGTCTCCAATGCCACAGCTTCGCTGAGCCGCATGTCACCCACCCGAGTGCGCGTTAGGCGCGTAATGTGTCCATCGCATCCGAGATCGCAGGCTAAATCACGGGCAAGCGCGCGAACATAAAACCCTTTGCCGCAATGCACATGAAACGTCGTCTCTTCATCACCTGACATGGATTGAACACTTGCTGAGAAAACCTGCACACGCCGCGATTTCAGTTCAAATGCTTCACCATCTCGTGCGAGGTCGTAGGCGCGCTGGCCATCCACTTTGATCGCGGAGAACTTTGGCGGAACTTGTTCCACCTCCCCTCGGTAATCGGAAAGCCAGTCCTCTAATTCATCACGGGCTGGGCGCGCGTCAGAAGATGACGTGACTTCACCTTCCGCATCAAGACTGTCTGTCGACACACCCCACTTAACGGTGAACACATACTCTTTGTCGCCGTCCATAGCCCATTGCGAGGTTTTTGTTGCCTCGCCAAAAGCAATCGGCAGCACGCCGTCCGCAAGGGGGTCAAGCGTGCCACCATGACCAACCTTCTGCGCATTGTAGAGCCGTTTTAGGATCCCCACGCATTGCGTGGAGGTGATGTCAGTCGGCTTGTTTAAGTTCAGCCAGCCGTGGACAGCATCGCCTTTACGCTTACGATTTCGGGCCATCAGGGTCTCCAAAGACGCGGCGGATTGAACACCGAAAAGGATCTAAAGCGCGGGGCCTAACGAGCTGCATGCTTCCCGTCAACGTATTGTATCAGGTGCGCTAATCGAGATCCTGTTTCACATGAGGGGTGTCTAGCAATCGGTCGATGGCCGTCGCTTCGTCGTAAGACCGATCAGGAATAAAGTTCAGCTTTGGTGTGAACTTCATATCTATTTCGCGGCCAAGCCGACCGCGCAAAAACCCGGAAACCTTATTCAAAGCATCCGCCAGTTCGGCGCGATCTTCTTTTGCATCCACACCAAGAGCCGTTACGAATACATTTGCGTGGCGCAGATCCGGCGAACACCGAACCTCACCAACTGTCACTGATACGCCGCTAAGCGCAGGATCACTGAAGTCTTCGCGATTGAGAATATCGACGAGTGCATGGCGCACTAGTTCGCCCGCGCGCAGCTGGCGCTGGGAAGGCGGTTTCCCTTGTAGATCTCGGCGTTTACGGCTCATGCCGACCTATATAGGCGCTTTTTCCGAAACTGCATGCTGAAATGCGAGCCGGGCCTGTTTATCCTCAAACCAGTTACTGGGGATAATCACCGCCTCAGCGCCTTCAATCTCTATCGTGGTGAACCCCTCAACCGCTTTGACACCCTTCACCGCTTGCCATCCGATCTCTTTGCGGATCGGGCCCCGCGTTACGACCAAGGCATCAACTGTGAGCTCGACACTGGTTTCGTGCGTAAGCTCGGTACCGCGACCATGTCCTGGCTGATAAGACCAACGCAGGAATATCAGAAACCAGGTAATACCCGCCAGAGCAGCGACGATCGCGCCGAGCAGCATTGTCCAATAGTCAGAAAACTGAGCATTCTTGAAGGCAGACTTTGCAACAACTCCCATGGCAGAGGAGATAATTGGAGCCGTCGCGCCGGCGTAATACAGAGTTAAAGGACCAATCTGTCCGGACAATAGATGTTTGGTTCCGCGCTTCACGTCTTTCTCGCGAAGCGTACCACTTGCACAAACTGCTGATGCGTAAACAGACATGACGGCAAATTACCTGAAAAAGGTAACCAAGTTTATTCTGCCGAGACGGAGATTTGACGAATTGGTCAAAAAATTCGACCAATTCGTTAGATATTTTCTAGTCGAGCGACCGCGCGATCTCTTCGACTTCAAAACATTCGATCCGGTCACCCTGACGAATATCCTCATACTTCTCGAATGCCATACCGCACTCCTGGCCGGAGGACACCTCTGCGACTTCATCCTTAAAGCGCTTCAGTGTTTTCAAATTACCAGTGTGAATAACAACATTGTCCCGAAGCAGACGCACGCCGCAGCCGCGCTTCACCGAGCCCTCAGTGATCTTACAGCCGGCAACTTTGCCAATCTTCGAGATGTTGAAGACTTCGAGAATATCCGCGTAGCCAAGGAAGGTTTCGCGCTTTTCAGGCGCTAGCATTCCGGAAAGCGTCTTCTTGATGTCGTCGATGAGATCATAAATCACTGAGTAGTAACGAATCTCGACGCCTTCTTTCTCAGCGAGATCGCGGGCTTGCTTGTTCGCACGAACATTGAACGCAACGATCGGTGCGCCGGATGATTGTGCGAGCAGAACATCACTCTCACTAATCCCGCCAACTGCGCCATGAATTACCATCGCCTTGACTTCTTCTGTCGAGAGCTTCTCGAGCGATTGCGTGATAGCTTCAACCGATCCTTGAACATCGCCCTTAACGACCACAGGAAGTTCGGATGTTTCCACCGCGCCATCTTTAAGCTTCGCAAGCAACTGATCGAGCGATGCCCGGGCCGCCGCGCCTGCTTTTCCGGTTTTCTG
This sequence comes from Hyphomonadaceae bacterium, assembly GCA_965263325.1. GTDB lineage: Bacteria > Pseudomonadota > Alphaproteobacteria > Caulobacterales > Hyphomonadaceae > CBDHGY01. Next base: position 1,919,826 of record CBDHGY010000002.1, read on the forward strand.
ACGCTTCTGGCGGATACGGAAATCGGTGACTTCCCTTGCACGCGCTTCATCGTCGACCACGACGAATTGTTCGCCGGGATCTGGCGCGCCATCCAGGCCAAGAATCTCAACTGGCAAGGCAGGTCCAGCTTCTTTCAGCTGTTGACCACGTTCATTGTTCAACGCGCGGACCTTACCCCACTGAGACCCGGCCACGACGATATCACCGCGTTTCAGGGTTCCTCGCTTCACAAGCACTGTCGCAACAGGTCCACGGCCCTTGTCGAGCTGGCTTTCAACGACGACGCCGTCTGCGGCGCGGTCTGGATTGGCTTTGAGATCAAGGAGCTCAGCTTGCAGCGATATCGCTTCAGTAAGTTCATCCAGTCCGGTCTTCTGCAGTGCAGATACTTTCACGGCCTGAACATCACCGCCCATGCTTTCGACCTGAATATCATGCTGCAGCAAATCAGTGAGCACTTTGTCAGGGTTAGAATCTGGCACATCACACTTGTTCACAGCCACGATGATCGGCACGCCTGCAGCTTTGGCATGGCTAATGGATTCGATCGTTTGCGGCATGACAGAGTCATCAGCTGCAACAACAAGAATTGCGATATCCGTAGCGTTTGCACCGCGCGCCCGCATTTGAGTAAATGCCGCGTGACCGGGCGTATCCAGAAAGGAGATTCTCTCACCTGATTTCAGCTGGACCTGATAGGCACCGATATGTTGCGTAATGCCGCCAGCTTCACCAGAAACAACATCTGTCGCGCGAAGCGCATCGAGGAGAGATGTTTTTCCGTGATCGACATGACCCATGATGGTCACGATTGGTGGACGCGGCTTGAGATCGGCCTCGTCATCTTCTTCACCTTCAAGGCCAATTTCAACATCAGCTTCCGACACACGTTTAACTGTGTGCCCGAATTCAGCTGCAATAAGTTCCGCTGTATCAGCATCGATGATGTCGTTACCGCGCATCATTTCGCCCTGTTGCATCATGTATTTCACAACATCTGCAACGCGTTCTTTCATCCGATTGGCGAGATCCTGAAGCGTGATCGTTTCAGGTAACGTCACTTCGCGTGAAACTTTTTCTGTCTCATCCGAATCGCCAGACATACGACGTTCACGTTCACGCTCACGAGCACGCTTTACAGAAGCGAGTGAACGCTGGCGATCACCATCATCGCCTAGCGCATTCGCAATAGTCAGCTTACCCTTCGTGCGCTTGCCGCCACCGCGTGGTTTCGCCCCGCCGCTATCGCGGCCCCGGTCACGATCACGTTCTTTGCGCTTCCCGCTGCTGCGACCTTGAGCAGGCGCAGGTGCGTCAGGCGACGGAGCGGCCCCGGCGGCACCGCGCTTGGCGGCCGGTTTCGAATCTGCGGCACGCGCTTTCGCCTTGGCTTTCGCTTCAGCCTCCACTTTTGCTTCGGCTTCAGCTTTGCGGCGCTCAGCAGCTTCCGCGCGCTCTTTTTCTTCTTGCAGACGTTTTTCTTGCTGCTCCCGCAGGCGATCTGCAGCGCCAGCCTTTTTTGCCTTCTCGGCGGCAAGAGCCTTCTCTTGTTCCTGGCGTTCCCGCAGCACTTTCTGACGGGCAATTACCTCTGCCTCAGTGATGCCCAGCTTCTTGGCGAGCGCAGCAAGTTTGGACTCTGGCTGAGCCTTACGACCGCCGCCTCGGCCTGCAGCAGAACCACCCGGTTTTGCAGGCGTTTTTTTGCCACCTGCCCCGCCGGGAACCACGACACGCTTTTTCTTCGTCTCAACAACGACATTATTTGAGCGCCCATGGCTGAAGCTCTGCTTCACCGTGGACGTCTTACCCCGCCGCGAAACGGTTAGGGGTCGTCTGCCGGACTTCGTATCTTTTTCTTCGCTCATCAATCACCAATAACAAATATTCGCTTCGGCCGCACCCTCATGCGCCCGCTTTTCTTACTCGCCCGCTCGGAGAAACCCATTCTCCTCCGGAGCGATCCTAAACCCTGTGAGACGCTTGTATTCTGAGCCCCAGCGTTTCGCAAATGGCCCTTTTTGTATGAGTCCGTGGACAAATCCAGCACGTCCAATGCCGGTCCCTAACTCTTTTTCGGTGAGTGCGCCTGCAATCCTCACGTCTTTATATAGTGATTTTGCCAGCGAATGCACTCTGTTTCGTCCATCTTCACTGCCACCCGATGCGTGAAGCAACCAACCGGGTATCCGTTTTTGCAGCTCTGCGCGGACCTGATCATACCCAATGACGAGCGTGCCCGCCTTTTTTGCCAAGCTCAATTGGCTTTGACATCGCTTTAAAAGCAACGATTCCGTCAGATTCGATAAATCCGGATCTGCCTTCACAGCCAATTTGAAACCACGAGAAAAAGCGTTCGTTTTGACCGCTTCGTCGATTGTTTCCCGGTCTGCCTTGGCCCAGACCCCGCGTCCGGGAAGCTTTGCGGCCACATCTGGCGTCACGACGCCCTCCGGAGACAGCGCAAATCGCACCATCCCCGATTGGCGCAAGCGCTCTCTCGTCACCACGCACATGCGCAGTGGCACGCTGTCAGGCCTTCGGGCCGACTTTCGGTGTTTTACGCCGGAGCGGTCATTGGGCAGGTTCGCCGGCATTATCACCGTCCTCCCCACTTGAGCCGAGCTCACCGAGGGCAAGCAACGCTTTTTCTTCTTCCGTGAAGTCCATTTGGGCTTCTTCTTGTGCTTCCAGCTGTTCAGCCTCGAGTTGCGCAACCGCTTCTTCAGTTACCCATCCGGCAACAACGCGCGCCTTCATGATAAAGATTTGTGCGTCGTCTTTGCGCATTTCGCCCTTCTTCAAGATGCCGTCTTGCCAAACTGGTTTGCCATCGGGGCCCGGTTCGCGCCACCCGGTGATGTCGTCTGGCACCAGACCCGCAACATCGTCTACGGTTTTAATGTCGTTCTCACCAAACAAAACTGCCATTCTGACAGTCACGCCCTCGAGCTCAAGAACCGCATCTTCCACGCCAAGCTCCCGGCGGCGCGCATCCCGCTCTTCGGCAAGACGCTGCAGGAATTCGCGCGCACGTTCTTGAAGTTCGCCAGCAACTTCTTCATCAAACCCTTCGATTTGCATAAAGTCTTCTGGCGCAACATAGGCAATTTCCTCGACCGTCTCGAAGCCTTCAGAAGCAAGCAACTGCGCAAGCGTTTCATCAGCATCCAGTGCCTTCATGAACAATTCTGTGCGCTCCTGGAATTCACGCTGGTAACGCTCAGAATCCGCAGACTCTGTGACAAGGTCAATCTGCCAGCCCGTGAGCTGAGATGCGAGCCGGACGTTTTGGCCGCGCCGACCAATTGCCAACGGGAACTGGTCGTCAGCGACGACAACTTCAACGCGTTGCTCGTCTTCATCCAGAACAACTTTAGACACCTCGGCTGGTTGAAGAGAATTCACGATGAAAGTCGCGGCGTCATAATTCCAAGGGATAATGTCGATCCGCTCGCCGGAAAGTTCTCCAACAACAGCCTGCACACGCGCGCCGCGCATACCCACACATGCGCCAACTGGATCAATGCTGTTATCATTTGAAATAACACCGATTTTTGCCCGGCTTCCCGGATCGCGTGAACACGCGCGGATCTCGATTACACCGTCATATACCTCTGGCACTTCCTGCGCGAACAGTTTCACCATGAAGTCCGGATGCGCGCGAGACAGGAATATTTGTGGTCCTTTGTCTTCACGGCTTACCTTATAAAGATACGCCCGTACGCGATCATTCGGCTGGAAGTTTTCGCGAGGAATCCCGTCATTGCGCCGGATGATGCCTTCAGCGCGGCCGAGATCCACAATAACGTGGCCATATTCAACACGCTTCACGATACCATTGATGATCTCGCCTTCGCGGTCTTTGAATTCGTTGAACTGACGCTCGCGCTCAGCAAACCGAACCTTCTGCATAATGACCTGCTTGGCCGACTGCGCCGCCACACGCCCGAAATCAAAGGGAGGAAGTTCTTCCTTGATTTCATCACCGATCTCAATGTCGTCCTGAATTTTCTTTGCATCGCTGAGAGCTACCTGCTGCGCGGCGTCTTCTATATCATCGTCTGCAACAACTGTTTGGATACGCCAAAGCGTTTGCTCGCCAGTGTCCTCATCAATCACCGCGCGGATATCGTGCTCCTGCCCGTAGCGGGATTTGGCCGCCTTTTCGATGGCCTCCATCATCGCTTCGATAACAATCGTTCGATCAATGGATTTTTCCTCTGCAACGGCTTTTGCGATTTGCAGGATTTCAAGCCGGTTGGCTGAAACGCCGATCGTGCTCATGGATTTACTCCTTCATCTTCCTCAACCTCGAAACCTTCGAGGCTGCCATCTTCATTCGGTTGTGGGGGCAAACTGCCATCAGCTTGCGCCGCTTCAATCAATTCATCTGTGAGCACAAGGCTCGCCTTCGTCATCTCGCTGAGCTCCGCAACAAGCTCGGTACCGTCATCTAGCTCAATCGCTGCGCCTTCATCGTCTTCGCGCAGAATCACGCCGCGAAACTTTCGCCGCCCTTCCAGTGGCATCGCGAGCTCGACTTTCGCCAGATGCCCGGCCCAGCGGCCAAAATCACCTTTGCGCGTCAGCGGACGGTCTATGCCTGGTGTGGAGACTTCAAGCACATACGCATCGCTAATCGGATCAGCCGTTTCCATCACCGGCCCAATCGCGCGAGAAAAATCAGCACAATCATTCACATCCGTATGGGCGCCGCCGGACTTCTCCACCATAACCTGCAGCTGCTTGCGCTTAGAGCCGCCGCCAAGACGAATACGCACGATTTCCAGCCCGAGACGTAAGGCCTCGGGTTCAATCAGCGCCAGAATTCGGCGTTCAGCTTCTGTACTCGCAATCAGTTTTACTGCCTTCCAGACAATGAAAAGCGGCGGCCCCATTTTCAGGAACCGCCGCCGATATTTTTCGACTTGCCGTGTATATAGGCGAGGCCGAGCGCCTTGTCACCCTCTTTTGAGGTATCAGCGAGGTCTCATGCAATGCGTGCGACCTCGCTATCCCGATTACAGGATTTTCAGATCAATGGCCGACGTCTTTCCGCGGCGCTCATCAGTGTAGAGTTCGTATTCGACTTTTTGGTCTTCTTGCAGGCCAGTTAGTCCAGATTTCTGAACCGCAGAAATATGAACGAACACGTCATTTCCGCCTTCATCGGGGACAATAAAGCCAAAGCCTTTTGTCTCGTTGAACCATTTAACTTTGCCCGTAGCCATCTTAACTTTCCTTTCGGCGTTTTGGTATGCTGAGCCAGCAAATTCACCGTCTCTGCAGATACATCGTGGAGGGAAAGACAAGCGGCCGCCGGCCTGGCGGGGGTATTGGCATTCAGACCATGCGGTATCGTAACCCAAATAGGCACATGGATATGGTTAACGGTCAAGTGGAATCGAACCAGCTCAGTCTAAAGAAAAGACTAGGGGAATGATCATGCCTTCGCCCTCAAGTCGGCAATCCGCGCCAGGCGTAACGCCCGCAACTGGCTGCCAACTCCAGGTCGAGATTACTTTGGTTGCCTGCTCTCTGAAGCCTTCGCTTGGAACAGCAGCAAGTACTTCCACGTTCTGAAACTTTCCGTCGGAGGCGGTATCAACTTCTACAATTACAGAACCATACATCCCTTTGCGAACGCCTCCACGCGGATATCGAAGGGCTCTCTTTTTCTTGTATTTGCCATCACAAAACGGAAGACGGTCTGATAGCGGCGGCCCATTTTCCGCGGCATCGTCATGATAACCAGGCGGGTGAAGTTCCTCCTTGATGGCGTCTAGTTCTTTATCACTCGGCCTTCTTTTATTTGCGCTGTCAAAATAGGCAATCATCGCTAACTGCCACGCTTCAGCGCGATACTTCATTGGCCTTACCCAGTCTTCAAGCTCCTCGCCTCGCACATGTTCCAGAGTGTGCAAATGCGCTTCGACCTCTACCATTTCGATCAGAGCTTCTTTTTTCTGGCGATGATTGAAGAGAGCAATGGCGGCTATCATCTGCGTGTCGTAATATCGTTGCGGGATGACATCTTCGATCGACTCCATATGTTTTACAGCCGCAAGCGAAGATTCTCTAAGTATTCTAAAGTTCTTTTTATCGACGTCCGCCGACATGCGTTCAAGAAAAGCAATCACGGTCTCGGTCGTCGGTGGCCCTTCATATGCCTCCAATGCCTCATCAAGCGCTTTTCTGTTTTTCTTATTTGCTTTAGCCTTCCAAGCAGCATGTGCGACTTCAATTGCAGATGTATCTGGCGGGGTTTCTTGCCCGCTAGACGGCGCAACAAGAAACAACCCAAACATGATGGCAACGATAAAATGGCGCATATGACTCTCCCCTAAATAGACGCTCAGCTTCTCGCGCAGGGGATGTAAAAGTCAAGAATTCTTCTGCACGATAAAATCGAACCAGACGGGCGCGCAATCGCCGAGTTTCTTGGTTTCATACCGGGTGGTGAGGTGATCGGATGGGGCGCATCGCCAATCATCGGCGCGGCTTGCCTGCCAATCAAATGCGCCGTGCTGGATGAAGCGGAGCAAAGCCTCGTTGGCATATGATTTCACATCTGTTGCAAAGCGTACCGACGCTCCGGGTGCGGAGATACGCGCGAGATCATCCAGAAAGTCCAACTGAACAAGCCGGCGTTTTTGCTGGCGTTTTTTGGGCCATGGATCTGGGAAGAGAATAAATGTGCGCGAGATAGAGGACGTTTTCAATGACGCCATAACCGAGCGCGCATCATCCATATGCAATCGGACGTTCGTGAGACCAGCCTCGTCGATACCCGTCAGTGCTTTCGCCATCCCCTCGATAAAAGGCTCACATCCAATAAAGCCAATACCGGGATGACGCGACGCCTGACCGACAAGATGCTCGCCGCCGCCAAAGCCAATTTCCAGCCACATCTCGCTGACACTTTCAAACAGCGAAACTGGATCAAGCGCGCCGGGCTGAGCGCCCGGAACCGCGAGCCTGGGCAAAAGCTCATCAATGTAAGCTTGCTGGCGCGTAGAGAGTGCGCGCCCACCGCGCCGGCCAAATGTTCTCAGCGGGCGGGGGCCCTTACCGTCCATAGAGCTTAGAAGCGCCCTTTCAGCTCATCTACAAGGTCGGTCTTTTCCCAACTAAATCCGCCATCGGCATCAGGTGTACGGCCAAAATGACCATAAGCGGCCGTGCGTGCATAGATGGCCTTGTTCAGCCCGAGATGCGAACGGATACCGCGCGGGGTCAGATCCATAATATCCATCAGGACGGTTTCGAGTTTTGCCTCGTCCACATTGCCTGTGTCATGCAGATTCACATTGATTGAGAGCGGCTTGGCCACGCCAATCGCATACGAGACTTGCAGCGTACAACGGCTCGCAAGCCCGGCTGCGACGACATTCTTCGCGAGGTAACGGGTCGCATAGGCGGCAGAGCGGTCCACCTTGGTTGGGTCTTTTCCGCTAAATGCGCCGCCGCCATGGGGCGCTGCGCCACCATATGTGTCGACAATGATTTTGCGCCCGGTCAGGCCTGCATCGCCGTCGGGGCCGCCAATTTCAAAAATACCTGTTGGATTTACGTAAAGCTCGTTTTCCGCAGGCATCCAACCATCCGGCAGAACACGCTCAATGATCGGTTTCACAAGTTCACGAATTTCATCGACGCTCATGCCTTTGCGGTGCTGAGTTGAAACCACAACAGCTTCTGCGCCAACTGGGCGGCCATCGACATAGCGAAGTGTCACCTGGCTTTTTGCATCTGGTTCGAATTCCGGACGCTCGCCCGAATGACGAAGACGCGCCATTTCAGCAAGAATCTGGTGTGAATACATAAGGGTTGCTGGCATGAGCTCTGGGGTTTCATCGCTGGCATAACCAAACATAATGCCCTGATCACCTGCACCTTCTTCGGTGAATGTCCCCTTACCCGCATCAACGCCTGCGGCGATATCAGCTGATTGTGGATGCAACCAATTTGCAAATTCCATCCCTGCCCAATGAAACCCGTCTTGTTCATAACCGATGGATCTCACCGCATTGCGCGCCGTTTGTTCAATTTCAGACCTGAACTCTGGGGTGAAGACTTCGCTGCCGTCGGGCAATTTTGTCATTAGCTCTTTTGGTCCGCGCACTTCGCCCGCGAGGCACGTACGATTCGTGGTGGTCACTGTTTCACAGGCCACACGAACGTCCCAAGGGTCCATGCCCGCCGCTTCAGCTTTGCGGAAAAACAGGTCGACAATTTCGTCAGAAACGCGGTCGCAGACTTTGTCTGGGTGGCCTTCAGATACGCTTTCGCTGGTAAATATGAAATCTGAGCGTGTCATCGGCAGGCCTCTTTTGTTTATGTTCAAGAGGCGGCTTTAGTGCGGAAGACTAAAGAGATCAACAAACGTTTATATGTTTATCCATGCTCAAGCGCTCTCGCAGCAGAGCGAACGGCGGACAAAAGCGACTTGCGCAGGCTAACATCTTCGATTTTTTGATATGCATTGATGAGTTCAAGCGTGTCATCATCCATGATCGGTGCAGGAGATGGCGCGATTTCTTCTGCAATATCGGGCGTTTCGCGACCAAGAACATCGCCGACGCCCTCGTAGAAATACGTAACCGGAACCCCGAGAACTTTAGCCATTTCAAAGAGACGGCCCGCTGAAATGCGGTTCACACCCTTCTCGTACTTCTGAACCTGCTGGAAAGTGAGCTCGAGCATGTCGCCGAGTTTTTCTTGAGTAAGCTTGAGTTCGCGCCGACGCCAGCGAACGCGCTGGCCAACGTTTCGATCAATATCACTCGGTAACTTACTCTCAGACATCCCGTCTCCCTAACGGTACAGTTTTCTTATTTGCTATATTTATTTGTTATCTACGCCAGAAGACCAAGGCGAGTACTGCGATGAGCGTCCATGTCAACCAGAAATACGCAGATCCATTGCGCTCGAATAGTGTCGGTGCAAGCTTTGAGGGCAACGGGCTTCTCGTAACGCTTGATTTCCAACCAGCTGGATCGCCTGGCTGGATAGCTCCGCGATCCGTTTCACGTCCCATACCATCGATGATTGCTGAAACTCCGCGACTGGCCACTCTGGCCATTGGCAATCCCGTTTCGATTGAGCGGTATCTGTTCTGCGCATAATGCTGGGCCGGACCGATGCCGCCGCCAAACCAGCTGTCTATCGATATCAGCACAATCCAGTCAGGTCTTGGGCGCGCCTTGCCTGCGATTTCGGGGAACAAACCTTCATAGCAGATCATTGCAAGAAATGGCGGGAATGCGTCGTTCACAAATGGTAGCTTCGGCCCCGGACCCGGCTCATATCCAGACAAAGCCTGCTGTTGCATTGTTTGGGGTAAGAAGTTTGCCAGGCTTTGTCCAAAGGGAATGATCTTCGCAGTAGACAACTCACCCATCGGGACCAAACGGTGCTTGTCGTAAAGCGCAACATGCCCGGAACGGTTCGCTGTGCGATCAAGCACAACCAGGCTATTGAACCATCTTTCAATGAAACGGTTGCTCGCATCGGCTTCATAGCGCACGGTTCCGAGGATTAGATAACGCTCCTGGATCCATTCTGAAATTGCATCGAGCGCGGTCGCATTTCGGAGCACCGGTTTTATATTGTTTCTCAGATCAAATGTGAGAGAGCCTTCCGGCCAAATCACAACATCGCCGGGTACATTCTCAACATTTTGCAGGAGCTCGATATATCTGCGCAGCAGATCATTGGGGTGAATCTTCAGCGCATCGCTTTCGTCTCTTGCCCATTTCTCGCTTTGTGGAACACCGGCATCCATTAAGACGACATATTGTTCTGTGAGCTCGGTCGGCTGCGTTAGGCGCTGCGCGCCCCATGCCCAACCACCTGCGACCAAGACCACCGCGATCATCGACGGCACAACACGGGTCAATAATCCTTTCGATTCACGCGTGTCGACCATCGCAGCTGGCGCAACCATGACAAAGATTGTCAGCAATGTGAGCCAGTAAACACCGCCGATAGATGCGGCCTGCGATAGTGCGCCGCCCGGAATAAAGGTTGTTCCTGGCAGATTCCACGGGAAACCACCAAACAGATTGCCCCGCACCCACTCAGCAAAGGCAAACGCAAAGACAAAGACAAAGATGCGAGACGGAGACGCTGACCAGAAATTCGCCGATAGAGCTGCTGCCAACCCCCAAATGATCGCCATCCCCCCCGGCAGAAGGAGTAACGGCATCCAAATCAAGTAAAGGTGCTGCGATGCATCTACCAGGAACGCAAATGCAACCCAATGCATGCTCACCAAAAAGAAGCCAAATGCAAACCACCAGCCTCTGGCAAATGCCGCGCGTCCATATCGACGGCGCGCCCGCGCACCATCGAGCATCCAGAGAAGCCCGACAAATGAAACAATCAGCACCGGAGTTATATGAAACGGCGCGAAGGCGAGCGTCATGAATGCGCCAAGCAAAAATGAAATTGCATGAGCCTGCCAACCTTGCAATTTTGCCATAGCCTCATGCAACGGCCCAAGCGCTGTGAAGCCGTGACTTCTTACTGTTTCATCTGTCATTCTGCGGCCTCCGTCGCCGCTGTTTTACCATCTGATCGCAACCGGATTCTACGAATCCGGCGTCCATCGCTGTCAAGAATTTCGATATCAGTTCCGCACGGATGGCTGAGCACTTCGCCGCGCTCTGGAACACGCCCAGCAAGTGCAAACGCCAAGCCGCCGAGCGTGTCTATATCATCTTCGAACTCAGGAAGCGCCAAATTCACACCCGCCTCGTTTGCAAAATCTTCGATTTCCATGCGTGCGTCTGCTTCCCAGACATTGTCTCCACAGCGCCGCAATTGAGGGGCGTTTTCATCGTGTTCGTCTTCAATGTCACCCACGATTTCTTCGACCAGGTCTTCCAGTGAAACCAAACCATCGGTGCCACCATACTCGTCGACAACCAATGCCATGTGGATTCGGGTCGCTTGCATTTTTACGAGCAGGTCTGCCAGCTGCATTGAAGGAGGCACATATAAGATGTTTCGGCTCAACCGAGCCAATGGCTGCTTCGGAGTTTCTCCACTACGAGCAATTTCGGCAACCAGGTCTTTGATATGCACAAAACCTACAGGATCATCCAAGGTTTCTCGGTAAACCGGCAAACGCGAATGCGCGCAATCCGCAAATAGTTTAATCACGTCGTCGAATTCTGTTTCGACCTCAACACCGACAATGTCAGCACGCGGGACCATGACATCCTCAACGCGGCTCGTCTCGAATTCTGAGATGCGTAGGCGCATAGCTTGAGGCGTCGCAGCATCGCTACTTAGAGGATCCTCTATAGATTCGGTATCATCCGGTTTGCGAGCAAAGCCGAAGAGGCCGCGCGGGCGTTTTGTTCCATTGGTCGAAGAAGGGGGCTGATCTGTCATCGGGATAAGGTGATTTACGCTACAGAATATGGATCAGCAATACCTATAGATGCAAGCGCGCGGCGCTCTAGAGCTTCCATTTCTTCAGCATCTTGCTCATTCACATGGTCATATCCCAGCAAATGCAGGCATCCGTGGATCACCAGATGTGACAGATGATCGGGCAAGGCCTTGCCCATCTTCTCTGCATCGGCGGCGCTTGTTTCAAAACCAATGGCGATGTCTCCCAACAATGGCGCATCCATCGCATCAGCTGGAAAAGACAGCACATCTGTCGGCTTGTCTTTATTACGGAACTGTTCGTTCAAGCGTTGCATATCCGCATCATGGGTTAGCAGCAGTGAAACCTCGCCATCGGTATCGACAAAACTGTCCACCGCATCAATGGCGTTTTGCAGCAAGACTTCCAAATCGTTCAACGTGCTCCAGCGATCGGAAGAAATCATGAGATCAAAACTGATCATGGGGTCGCTTTTGCATCAGCGTCATAAGCGTTAATGATCCGGCTCACGAGCGCATGGCGGACGACGTCTGCTGCAGTGAGCGGACAAACACTCACACCCTCCACATCGCCAAGGATCCGCAAGGCGTGGGCGAGGCCCGACGGCTGCCCTGATGGTAAATCTACTTGTCCAGGGTCACCCGTCACGACCATCCGGCTATTACGTCCAAGACGCGTAAGGACCATTTTCATCTGCTGGATTGTCATGTTCTGGGCTTCATCAACGATGACGAATGCTTTTTTCAAAGTGCGCCCGCGCATGAATGCGATGGGTGCCACTTCAATCTCGCCGCGCGCCATGCGCCGCTCCATTTGTTCTTGGCCCATAAACTCGCGCAACGCATCCCAGATCGGCAACATGTAGGGATCAACTTTTTCTTCGAGCGTGCCCGGAAGGAAACCGAGCTTCTCACCAGCTTCGATGGCTGGGCGCGTTACGATCAGGCGTTCACGCGCACCAGATAATAATTCTGAAACGCCCGCTGCAACCGCAAGATAGGTTTTGCCTGTGCCGGCCGGGCCCGTACCGAATACGAGCCCGTTATTCATATCGGTAAGCCGAGACAAATACCTTGCCTGTCCGCGTGTTTTGGCGGTGATCGATTTTTTTAAACCCCGGAGCGCGTTGTCAAAAGCGCCATCAGGTGCACTCGCCGCTTCGACTGCACCTTCGACTTCGAGCTCGCTCATAACCGCACCTTTTTGTATGCGTTTTTCAAGCTCTGCGAGCGCTGCTTCTGCGATGGATACGCCTTCCGCTTTGCCAGCCAGGGAGATGCCCCCGCCTTGGCTCTCCGCGCGCAAATCGTAAACTTCCAGCATCGATTCAAGCATTTGCAGATAGCGGTGATTGGGGCCACATAATTCGAGCAAACGATCAGATGTTCCAGGCTCGTAAACGCGGCTTGTCACTGCGCCTGTCTTTTTTCCACTCAAACTGCCGCCTCCGAAACGCGCACAAGTTCACCTTCAAGTGAGTTCAAAGTTGCACCAACAATCTTTAAATCAACGATCTGTCCGGCAAGCGTTTCCGATCCCTCGAAATACACGCCTTGCATATAAGGGCTGCGTCCTTTCATTTGACCGGGATTACGACCCTTCTCGGTGACCAGCACCGGCAGGGTCTCACCCACCTTGGACGCATTGAATTCGCGCTGCTGCTGTTTGTGAAGCGCTTGTAATCGTTGAAGCCGCTCGTCGGCCACTGCCGGATCAACCTGTCCAAACATTTCCGATGCCGGTGTTCCCGGACGTTTGGAATATTTGAAAGAATAACAAAGCGCGTATCCTACCTCTTTGACGAGATCCATCGTGTCTTCAAAGTCCTTGTCACTTTCGCCTGGAAAACCAACGATGAAGTCCGAAGCCATCGCAATATCGGGGCGCGCCTCGCGAACGCGCCGGATAATATCGAGATAGTGCTCACGCGTATGACCTCGGTTCATTGCCTTCAGAATGTTATTTGAACCAGACTGAACCGGCAGATGCAGGAACGGCATCATCGCTTCTGTGTCGCCATGAGCAGTGATAAGATCATCATCCATGTCTCGAGGATGGGAGGTCGAGTAGCGAATGCGATCTATCCCGCCAATCTTGGCGACATGACGCACAAGCTGGCCAAGCGTCCACTCTTCTTGATCACCGGATGCCTTTGGCGCGGCTCCATGAAACGCATTCACATTCTGACCGAGGAGCATCACATCGCGCACACCTTTGCTGGCAAGGTCGCGAGCCTCAAAGATGATATCATCAACGGGTCGTGATATCTCTGCACCGCGCGTGTACGGCACCACGCAGAACGTGCAGAATTTATCGCAACCTTCCTGCACAGAGAGAAATGCCATCGGCCCGCTGACGTCTCTCGCCTTCGGCAGAGCGTCGAATTTTTCTTGCGTATCAAATTCCGTTTCAAGGCGCTCGCCCGTTGAGCGGTGCACACGAGCAATCATCTCCGGCAGTTTGTGATAAGCCTGCGGCCCCAGAACAAGATCCACCGCTGGTTGGCGGCGTATAATTTCTGCACCCTCCGCCTGTGCGACGCAGCCCGCCACAGCGATCGTCATCTTGCCGCCGGATTTTTCCTTGAGTTTCTTGATCTGACCGAGCTCAGAGTAAACTTTCTCCGTGGCTTTCTCGCGTATATGGCAAGTGTTCAGAACGACAAGATCGGCATCGTCAGGTGTGTCAGCGCTGCCATAACCAAGCGGACGGAGAATTTCCGTCATACGCTCAGAATCATAGACATTCATCTGGCACCCATACGTCTTGATATACAGGCGCTTAGTCGGTGTTGTGTTCATCGCCGGGCTTATGACCTAAATGCCGGCGAAATTCCAGTAGGTTTAAGCTATTCTGTTGTTGTTGCCGGAAGCAATTGTGATGCAATGTCTGAACCTGTTCCTTCAAGCTTTGCTGGCTGCCTAAGCTCCGCCAGAAATGCTCTCACATCTTTAATTGTTTGCCCGGTCAATTCTTCCTGAGGTAGATGGCCAATGTTCTCGTAAATGATGGTTTTCGCACCTGCGATCGTTTCACCAAATTTGCGCCCGCCCTCGACCGGAACCAAATTGTCCTGATCGCCGTGAAGGATCAGGCTAGGCACGCTGATCTGCGCCATAAGCTGTTCTGTGGCATTTCGGCGAGCTTTTGAATTGCTCATCATTTCTAGAATAACCGCGCGCCTGCCCGGCGCCCGAGACAAAAAAGTGTAGCGCGTTACCATTTCGTCGGTGACGAAGCCCTCGTCCACAAAGCTATCCTTCAACCCGCCCCGGACGAGCATCGTCATATCCAGATCTTTTAGGACTGCGCGGGCAAAACGGTTTGCAAGTAGTTTGAATATGAGCGGCTCGCTTGAAGCTTGGTCGCCGGTTTCTGGCCAGCCTGACGCGCCGACAAGAATAACGCCCTCCAACTTCTCAGGGTGTTCGAGCGCGAACTCCCAAGCCGCATTTCCGCCCATGGAGCTTCCAGCCAAAACGAATTGATCTGCGCCCAAGAGGTCCGTCAGCTCATCGATGACGTTCACGTAATTATCCATCGTGACTGAATAATCTTCCGGCGTTCTGGTCAGACCATGCGCTGGCAGATCAAGGCTAATCACACGGTGATCTTTCTTTAGATCGAGAACCCAGCCCTCCCACGTATGCAGCGATGCGGAAAATCCGTGAACCAGGACAATTGTTGGCCCATCAATCAGGCCTTCGTCTCGAAAGTGCACGCGAACGTCGTCGCCAAGCGTGACAAACTGCGATGCCTCATTCGCATAGGTCGCCTCAAGCGACGCATACGGAATATCCGATCGCTTTAACGCCAGCCACCCAACGGCTAAAACAGCGACAACAATCGCCAGGAACCCTGCGAGCCTTTTGAACACGGAACTGCCCTCTCGTGTCAGAATTGACCTATGTATTGTGCGTCAGTTGGTGTCTCTTTGTCAAAGCGGCGCAAGCAGGTGATCTGCAATTACCCGCCGCAAACACGACAGGCCGGGTCTTTTCGTAGCTTTATCAAACGGCTGTCGCCGCGCAGCGCCTCGAACAACCACAGCTTTCCGATCAGTGTCTCGCCTGCCCCAGTTATGAGCTTTATAGTTTCGAGCGCCATGCGCGCCCCGACCATTCCTGTGACGGGGCCAACCACACCCACTTCGTCACAGTGTTCGGCCTCCGGCGGTTCCTCAGGCACCCAACAGCGATAGCACGGCGCATCATCATTCAACCCGCTCGCAAAAACGCTGGACTGACCTGACCAACGCGCAGCCGCGCCATGAATGAGCGCACGACCTGAACCATGGGCGAGCGCATTCAGGGAAAAGCGGGTTGCGTAATTGTCGGTCGCGTCGATGAGGATGTCACCTCTTACGGCAACACCCGGCTCAAATTTTTGTGGCTGAACAATCGTTTCGATGCTCGGGTTCAGCGCTCGAAGTCTTGCGGCGAGCGTTTCCGATTTCATGTCTCCAATGTCAGCTTCGGTATATTGGACCTGACGCTGCAAGTTTGAACGATCGACAACATCATCGTCCCAGATCTCAATTTGTCCAACACCTGCCGCCCCGAGATAAAGCGCGCATGGTCCGCCGAGAGCACCTGCGCCAATGATCGAGACGCTGGCACTTTGCAGCTTTGAAACGCCAGGCCCGCCAATCTCCTTTAAAAGGATATGTCGCATGTGACGCTCAAGATCTTCTTTGGAGAGGCTCATAACTCCCTATTTGGCGAGCATGCGAGGGAATAGCAAACGTGAACAGACATCGCCTCGCTGAGGGGAAGCGAGGCGATGCAGAAAGTGAGACAGATTCTTAGCTGGACTTTACGTCGCGATGATGCGCGGTGAGCTCATCATGACCGATCTTGCGGATCGTATTTTCCATCGCGACGGTCGTACAGTTTCGAACCGCCAACACTTTCCTTAGTGGATTGAAGCCTTCGTTTTCCGTTTCGCAGCGCTCTGATATCTGTTTACGAATGCCATCATATTCGCTTGCCAATCTTGTGCGATCATCAAGCGCTGAGCGATCGAAAGATACTTCAAATTCGAATTGATTGGATTGAATGGCTCCGGCAAGCGCGGGCATTGAAAGCAGCCCAGCGGCGAGGGCTATAACGGTAAGAGGGCGTTTCATATGAATTTCTCCTGTGAGGGGCTAGGTCGCGCACGCGACAAATGTAACATTCCATATTCTTGATCGCTACGCAACAGAATTTTATTGAATTACAATAATTTTAATTTACATTTGTAGCGCGCGTAAAGTGGGTTACTCGCCTTCCGGGGCAACACAAGCTAACACTCGGCGATATGACTGCGCTTTCACACGATGACATTTATGCTGCTCCTGCGAACTGGGTCGAGGAAGGCGCAGGCGCACAAGGAAACCTCTTCCTGACGGGCCGCGCCGGCACCGGTAAAACCACGCTTCTGAGACGCTTTCTGCAAAGCGCGGGTGAGACAGCCATTGTGCTAGCACCAACGGGAGTTGCTGCCGTCAATGTTGGCGGCCAAACACTTCACTCATTTTTTAAGCTCCCGCCGCGCCTGATTGAACCGGCTGATATTCGCAGGCTACGGTCTACGCGGCTGATGAAAGCAGTCAAAACGATCATCATAGATGAGATCTCAATGGTGCGGGCCGACATGCTGGACGCAATCGATAAGAGCCTGAAACTCAACCGCGCCAGCAAGCGTCCCTTCGGCGGAGCGCGGATGATCTTATCTGGTGACCTGCACCAGCTGCCACCTGTTGTACGCGGCGAGGAAGCTGAAATCCTGCGCGAGCGATATGGCGGAGCTTACTTTTTCAACGCTCCAGCGTTCAGAGAAGCCGAGTTTGCGTTGCTGGCGCTAAAACACATTTTTCGGCAGGAAGATCCGAAGTTCCAAGCACTGCTAGGGGCCATGCGCCAAGGCAAGCTTACGGCAATGGATGCCAACGTATTAGAGAATTGCCTTTCAGATCGCTCTGCTATTGATGCGAGCGAAACACACATTGTGCTGACGCCTAATAATGCCAACGCTAATAAAATCAACATTGCTCGGCTGAACGAGCTGACCAGCGAAGAACGCATTTTTGAAGCCGATATCCAAGGCCAGTTTGAAGAAAAAACCTATCCCACAGAGGCAGAACTCGAACTAAAAATTGGTGCGCGCGTCATGATGCTTCGTAATGACCCCGAAGGACGTTGGGTTAATGGTACAATCGGCACTGTCGAGGGTTTTGATGGCGATGCAGTCATGGTGTCCATAGAAGGTGATGTTTACGGCATCGAGCAAGCTGCCTGGGAAAAGTATCGTTATGACCTCGACAAGGAAACCAAGAAGGTGAGACGCGAAGTCGTGGGTACCTTTAAGCAAGTCCCGCTTCGCCTCGCTTACGCAATCACTATTCACAAAGCGCAAGGGCTAACTCTCGAAAACGTTTACATCGACTTTGATCGCGGAATGTTTGCACACGGACAAGCTTATGTCGCTTTCTCTCGCGCCAGATCATTAGATGGATTGGAAATTTCTCGCATGCCGCGGCCGCGAGACATGGTTATGGATCGCTCCGCATTTGCTTTCGGCGCGCTGGAAACGCTAGAAAACACCGACGCATACTTGCTTGCCAAGTTCGCCAAGGATGAGGATGCATTATTGTGATCTGATCACTATGGAGGTTACCATGAAAACCTATCTCACCTGGCTCACACGATTGTTAGTCCTTCTGACAATGATCTGCGCGGTCGCCGCCATCTTTATGTATCTTGGTCTTAGCCCGGACGGTCATGACGGCGCTGGCGCAATAGCCATTTTATATTCAGCAGTCCTCGGGATGTTTGGGTTTGGGATATCTGCGTTTGCGGCTTACTTTATTGCGCGAAATGTCAGTGATTCCTGATACCTATTTAATTGACTTTGGCACCAACGCACCATTAACCGAGCCAATCACCAGAACGAGGGCAATCAATTGAGCGGACCGCACGAGCACCACACACCTCAGCCTTCCTATACGAAAGAAGAGCTTCTCGAGTCCGGCGCTGGAACGCTATTTGGCCCGGGCAATGCGCAATTACCGACGCCGCCTATGCTCATGATGGATCGAATCACCGAGATCACTTTGGATGGCGGTGAGTTCGGTAAAGGCAGTGTGGTCGGTGAATTTGATATCGATCCGGACCTTTGGTTCTTTCAGTGCCACTTCCCGGGAGACCCCGTAATGCCTGGATGCCTTGGTTTGGACGCCATGTGGCAAGCCGTCGGATATTGGCTTGGGTGGTCAGGGTCACCCGGAAAAGGCCGAGCACTCGGCGTTGGAGAGGTGCGCTTTACGGGAGAAATTACCCCTGAAACCAAGCTTGTAAGGTATGTCATCGATATCCGCCGCGTGCGCCGCGGGAAGCTGGTTTTGGGCATTGCAAATGGTCAAGTTTTCGCGGATGAAACCCTGATTTACACAGCGAAAGATATGCGCGTAGGCCTTGTTGAAAAGGGATAAGTGTATAGCCACAAACTCAGTCTCTCAAATGGACTGAGGACTTAGATCGCCTTTATCTATTAAGGTTTGTTAAGATCCTCATGCCTTTCCGTAAGGCGCAATTGCACAAACTGAGTGCAAAAAGGCGGCGCATAGCTGCCATGCTTAACGTCCTAGATCTCGCGGGTTGCCTTTCTTGCAGATTGTAGTATTTGCTGCACTGCAACATGAGCTCTGATGGGTGCCCGGTGGCCAACTTTGCACGAGGTGTAAAGTTTCGGAAATCCAGCAATCGGCGCAAAATTGTTGTGGGAGGAGTGAATGTCGGACCCAGTGTCCGAACCTAACTCTGAAGGACGAATAGTCATGTCAAAACGTTTTGTGCCATTTGTTGCACTTGCAGTAGCTTTCACTCCAGCCGCTCTTGCGGACACCACAGAAGTCTCAGTCGACATTGTATACGACGCAGAGCTTCTGAACGAAGAATCCACAGCGATTGAAGTTATGAATTCGGTCAAAGCTCAAGCGCGCGACGCTTGCAGCTTCACAACTTCTATCTCGTACACAGAAACTGTCGATGCAGAATGCGTCGAAGACGTCGTCACCAAAGCTGTGAACGCAATCGTTGCAGAGCGTCACGCTGAAGGTCTCGACACAGCTGACGTGTTTGCAAACCGCGCCACAATCACGCTGGCCGCGCTCGATCAAGGCTAGGCCAACTTTCCTCCCGGAAACCTAGCATTGGAAGGCTCGTCCCTGGCCAGGGACGGGCCTTTTTCATTGCATGGAAATCAGCCTTACTTCTGACATCCGCCGCAGTAGAAGCTGGACCTGCCGCTTTGGACGAGGCGCTTGATCTCTTTCTCGCAGATCACGCACGGATCGCCTTCGCGGTCATAGACCTGAAATCGGTGCTGGAAGTATCCCAGTTCACCGCTCGCGCTGGAAAAATCTGAGATGGATGAGCCACCCGCATCAATCGCCTCAGCAATCACTGTATTGATGGCCGGAGCTAGTCGCCCGGCACGCACACCAGGAATCGTGGACGATTTTCGACGGGGCGATATTCCCGCTCTGAACAAGGCTTCACACACATATATATTTCCAAGGCCTGCAATCACTTTCTGATCAAGAAGGGCTGCCTTGATGGGAGCCGCCTTTCCTTTCAGAGCGTCGTTCAAATAAGCCGCCGAGAACCTGTTGGACAGCGGCTCAGGTCCCATATCCTTCAGACGTGGGTAATTCTCGAAATCCGTCGTCGGCCACATTTCCATGAATCCAAAACGGCGGGGATCGTTGTAGGTAATACTTATACCCCCTTCCATTCTGAAAACGACATGGTCATGGGAGGGGTCATCACCCGTTTCGTAGTGGTACTCCCCTAGTGCGCCCCCTTCGATGCGAAAACGGCCAGACATACCAAGATGCATCACAATGGTTTCGCCTGTCGCGAGATCCACAGTCAGAAATTTCGCGTATCGCCCCATCCTGAGAATCCACGCACCGGCAACGCGCAGCGCAAAATCGTCAGGAAAAGGAAACCGAAGATCAGGCCGATTCACTTCAAGCGATAATACCTTCTTGCCCTCCATAGCAGGAGACAAACCGCGGCGAACCGTCTCGACTTCAGGTAATTCAGGCATTGCTTACGCATATAAGCTATAAGCCGGTTCACGACTACGGGTGCAGCGCATGAGTGATAAAAGCGGAAAAACAACGACCTTCGGTTTTGAAACCGTAAGTGAGGCTGAAAAAGTCTCGCGCGTCGATGGCGTCTTTCGTTCCGTGGCCGACCAATACGACATTATGAATGACGTTATGTCTATGGGCATCCACCGCCTCTGGAAGCATGACTCAATGAACAAGGTAAACCCGCAACCTGGCGAAGTTCATGTGGATGTGGCGGGTGGCACCGGCGAGCTTGGCCGCGCTTTCATCGAGCTTGCTGACAAAGCAGGAAAGCGGCGCGGCGATGATCGCAAGGCGCGTGCAATCATCTGCGATATCAATGACGCCATGCTTGCTGCTGGTGAAAAGCGCAAAGACAGTCAGGCGCTCGCCGATCGACTGACATGGATTTGCGGCGACGGTCAGAATCTCCCGCTACCGGATAATTCTGCAGATGTGATCACTGTCAGCTTGGGCATTCGGAACTTTGGAGATCGCGTTGAAGGCTTGCGCGATTTCAAGCGTGTGCTCAAACCCGGCGGTCGACTCGCCATCTTGGAATTTTCACACATGACCGCGCCTGCGCTTCAAAAAGCCTACGACACCTACAGCTTCAACTTCATACCAATAGCGGGGTCGATCATAACGGGCGACCGGCCAAGCTATCAGTATCTGGTGGAATCAATCCGCCAGTTCCCAAAAGCCGATGAATTCAAGGCTGAATTTGAAATGGTCGGTTTTAAGAACGTATCAGTTACAACTTATTCTGGAGGCATTGTCGCCCTTCATTTTGGGTGGAATGTATAAGTGGGAGTATTGGGCGACTATTATCGGCTTTTACGAGCGGGCACTGCACTCGCCCGCCACGACGTGATCTTACCTGGCGAGTATCACACGCGCCTTCCTGCGCCCGCTAAAATTGCCGGTAAAGTCCTCCGCATTTTTGGGGGAGGCGCAAAGGGGAGGCCGGGCGAGCGGCTCGCAACTGCGCTCGAAAAGCTCGGACCCGCCTACATTAAGCTCGGCCAGTTTCTCGCTACCCGGCCTGATGTTTTCGGCGTCGAAACAACCACCGATCTTGGCCGGTTAAAAGACAAAGTTCCGCCATTCGGTATGCAGAAGGCGCGCGCCACACTGCTTGAAGAGTTCGGCGATGATGCGAACGACCTCTTCCCTGAACTCACTGATCCTGTGGCGGCCGCCTCCCTCGCCCAGGTTCACAAATTAGGATCAAGCAACGGCCCGAAGGCGGTAAAAATTTTACGACCTGGTGTTGAGCGTCTCATCGAGAAAGAACTCTCTGCAATGTCGCGCGCCGCCCGCACCATCGAGCGTGTGTCAGCGGGCAGCCGGCGCCTTGAACCTGTTGCTTTCACTGACGCTGTCGGCGCATCAATGCGCAAAGAGCTAGACCTCAGGCTTGAGGCTGGTGGCCTCGATGAAATGCGCAACGTTTCGGAAGAAGATGGATTTTATGTCATCCCTGAAGTGGACTGGGAACGTTCTGGCAAACGCGTTCTCACCATGAATTGGTTGGACGGCAAACCACTAACCGATCCAACCGCCCTTGAAGGTGCTCATATCAACCGCGCAGAGATCGCAAATAAAATAACGCGCGGTTTTCTCAGTCACGCAATCAAACATGGCGTATTCCATGCCGACATGCATGAAGGAAATATGATCATCCTGCCAGATGGCCGGCTCGGTTTAATTGACTTTGGCATTATTGGGCGGATTGGCATGGAGGAACGACGCTTCCTCGCTGAGATCCTCTGGGGCTTTATCAAGCGCGACTATCAACGCGTCGCCGAAGTGCATTTTGAAGCCGGCTACGTCCCGACAGACAAATCCGTCGGTGACTTTGCCCAAGCCCTGCGTTCGGTTGGCGAGCCAATTCACGGGAAAGACGCAAGCGAAGTTTCGATGGGTAAGCTGCTCTTACAATTGTTCGACTTTACGCATCAGTTTGGCATGCATTTGCGTCCAGAACTCGTTCTGTTGCAGAAAACCATGGTGCAAGTCGAAGGTGTGGCGCGGACGATTGATCCAACACATGATATCTGGACGGCGGCAGAGCCCATCGTCGGCGACTGGATCAGGAAAGAGTTCGGCCCCGCGGGTGCAGTCAAGTTTGTTGCTTCTTCGGCAAGAGATATTGCTGACAGGCTCAAGCGACTACCGGACGTGATGGACCGGCTCGAAGCATCGCTAGACGCTCCGCCGGTAAAACCGGTTCGCGGCTCGTTCGCACCGTGGTGGGGCTGGTTTGGATTGGTTATTGTCCTCGCATTGATTGGACATGCGAGCTTACGCGCGCTCGCCACCTAGGGACGGCACCTCCCACAATTGCCACTTTCCCTCCTTCGCGGTAATAATTTGTATGGTTAACGGTCCCGCGCATGAGGAGGACGCCCCATGAGACTTCTAATTGCAGCGATCGCAGGATTAATTCTGTTACCCCTTTCTGCGATGGCGCAAGGCTACAGATGCGAACACGGTGAACTTGTCGGCGGAAATACGGGTGTTAACGCACGCTGCAAAACAAACCAGGCTGGACAAATCATCAGTGTCACGCCGTATCGTTCCACCAACCGTCAAACCGTGCGTATCTATCCCAATGAACAAATTCGTTCGCAACCTGTTCAGACCTACACGCCAAAAGGAAAGCGCGTTTATGCGCCGGCCCCTCTAACGCCCCACGCGAATGTACCTCCCGCTGACATCACCCGGCCAGGCTATTCAGCGCAAGTCCAGGCTGATCCTAAAGGCGCGCGCATTTATCGCCCGTCAGGATCGAATTTAGCGAACAGGCAAACCCATATAATCACAGCCAAGCCCACGCAGCGTATCCAGCGAGCCTCTTACGCATCTGGCTGTTCCTTCAAAATCCGTGAAGTGAAAGTCTCAAACGATCATAGCGCCTACGAAGTCTGTTACAACGATATCGAGCCGACAAATAAACGCTCTGTGCGCAAATTGTATGCTCGACTCAAAAAAGCCTCACGGCGTGCGTGCGGAACTGATTACGACTCCATTCTCACACGCTGGAGCAATGAGAATGCCCGCTGCTCAGCAAACTATTTAGACCAAGCGGTATTGTCGTCGGGAATCGACAGCTTGCGCGCATATCATCTCTCAAAAACAGGGCGCGCACCGGAACCCAGAGTCATTGTCGGACCGCTTCGCGACGCATCATAACGCTTCGGCGTTACGCCAAACTTACCGAATTCTCTCACTTTTGTTCGCACTTTCACTGATTTTCACGCAAATGTGCCTCTAATCGGCAAGGAATTTGTGCGATAAGGGCTCAGAAGAACTAAGTAGAGCGTATGTCCGATAAAAGAATTCTCCTCATTATAACTGGCGGGATCGCGGCTTATAAAAGCCTCGAACTCATTCGCACGCTTGCCAAGCGAGGTATTGCAAGTCGCTGCGTGCTGACAAAAGGCGCGCAGCAGTTCGTAACGCCTTTGTCCGTTTCTGCGCTTTCTGGAGATAAGGTTTATACAGATCTCTTCGATCTGACGGACGAAGCAGAAATGGGGCACATAGAGCTATCGCGGTCCGCTGATCTTGTTGTGGTCTGTCCCGCGACCGCCGATATCATTGCGAAGGCGGCGGGCGGACTCGCGACGGACCTTGCTACAACTGCGCTGCTTGCAACCGACAAGCCCGTATTTATGGTCCCCGCAATGAATGTCCGCATGTGGGAGCACGCGGCCACACAGCGCAATATAGAAACACTGCGCGGCGATGGTGTCATCATCATGCAACCAGATGAAGGCGCAATGGCGTGCGGTGAGTTTGGGCCGGGGCGCTTACCCGAGA
Organism: Hyphomonadaceae bacterium; assembly: GCA_965263325.1. Taxonomy (GTDB): domain Bacteria; phylum Pseudomonadota; class Alphaproteobacteria; order Caulobacterales; family Hyphomonadaceae; genus CBDHGY01. Next base: position 1,944,183 of record CBDHGY010000002.1, read on the forward strand.
TCACCCGCATCGCTGATGAGATTGATTTGGCTCTACAGAAAAGCGACGCGCTGGCAGGAACACATGCAATCGTAACAGCCGGACCAACGCGCGAACCGCTTGATCCCGTGCGCTTTCTATCAAATCATTCCAGCGGGCGGCAGGGTTACGCTATTGCAGGCGCTCTTGCAGCGCACGGCGCAAAGGTAACGCTCGTCTCCGGCCCGGTAGGACTTACGCCGCCGCCCGGTGTAAACGTCGTCAATGTCGAAACAGCACGCGACATGCTGAAAGCTTGCGAAAGCGCATTGCCTGCAGACGTATTTGTATCTGTTGCGGCTGTTGCAGATTGGCGACCTGCACGCGCTGCGTCGCGGAAACTCAAAATCAAAGGCACCGACGACGCACCAGCGATGAACCTAACAGAAAATCCTGATATCCTCGCGACGATTTCCAGAAAGCGAAAAAACCGCCCAGAACTCGTCATCGGGTTCGCAGCGGAGACAAACGATGTTGAAGAACACGCGCAAGCGAAACTCAAGCGCAAAGGTTGCGATTGGATCGTAGCAAATGATGTTTCGGGTGATGTGATGGGCGGCGCGCGAAATGAAGTTGCGCTGATCAGTGCTGATAATGTCGAGCACTGGCCAGAGATGGACAAACGACAGGTCGCCATGAAGTTGGCGGAACGCGTCGCTGCAAAACTCGGTCGTGGCCGAGATATTCGTCTCGTGGCAAGTTAGCACAGAGTCGACTTCCGGGATCAAAACCGGGAATCTCGAATAACCCTGACATCACTCACTGTTACGATGCCAATATGGCGGCCAAGTAGCTTTTCTATCTGGTCTATTGCTTTTTCAACTCGCGGCTCATCACCTATTGAAATTACAACCACCATATCGCCGCTGGCCGATATGTCTGAATCACGCCGCCATTCGGTACGACCGCCGGAACCTGCCAGCGCTGGCAGGACCGTATACCCTGTCATGCCACTATCCTCTAAAACGCGGCAGGCACGCTTATAAGCCATGCGCTCAATAATCAGTTCTATTCGTTGCTTGTTATGCATGATGGTCTCCGCTAGCCCGCCGCCAACTGGGCGAGATAAATGTACAAGGGAATTCCGAGCGTCACATTGAACGGAAAGGTAATGCCGAGCGAAAGGGTAAGGTATATTGAAGGGCGCGCATCCGGCAAAGCCAAACGCATCGCAGCTGGAACCGCAATATAGGAAGCGGACGCTGACAATGTGATAAACAGCGCGGCATCTCCAACACCAATCGGCATCACAGCACATATGAGCGCAGCGACGCCAGCAGAAATCAAAGGCATATAAATGCCGAACCCAATCACCGGCGCTGACAGTTCGCGCCAACCATTGCGCAGGCCGCGGCCGGCATTAAGGCCCATATCAAGAAGAAACAGGCACAAAACGCCCTGAAATGGATCGACGAAAAACGGATTAATCGCTTCGGTCCCTTCAACGCCTGCGATCCAACCAATCGCAAGCGCACCAATCAAGACAACAACAGACGCATTAAGGCCGACTTCTCGAACGAGCTCACCGCGCTCTGCCCCGGCAACCGGGTTTGCCTTTTGCCCTCGGAAAGCCAGGAGCAGCGCTGACACAATCGCCGGAGCTTCCATAACTGCTGCGACGGCAACCAAATAGCCCGAGCTTATCAGACCTGACAGTTTTACCGCTTCTGTAGCGGCAACGAACGTTACGATGGATATGGACCCATAGTGCGCAGCGGTCGCTGCTGCATCTACACGATTAAGTTTAGACGTCAGTCTTAACAGTGCGAACGCGAGTATCGGGATCAGGAAGGATAGCACTATACTGGTAAGCAGCACGATCCCGATTTCTAAGGTGAGCGGGTTCTTGGACATTTCGACCCCGCCCTTCAGGCCGATCGCCATCATCAAGTAAATCGCGAGTCCTTTAGCGAAGGCTTCCGGAACGCTCATCTGTGAGCGTAGCAGTGCTGCCGCCATACCAAGCGCGAAAAACAATATTATCGGCGACAGGAGCGTTGCGATTGCGATTTCCATGTAGTGTTGCTTTCTGAAACTGTGAGCAAAATTTCCATGTTGTCTCTAAATCCGGCACATAGAACCAGTCTTAAATTGCGACCAGAGACATAGTCTAATCCTATAAATAGCGCCAGAAACAAAGCGTGCTCTAAACGACACCTTTTATGAGACCGTATGAAAACCACCTTCCTTTATTTGACTGAAATACTATAACGCGCGCTGCAGCAAAACTCATGTCAGATTGGCCAAGCCCAAAATGTACGAATCTTTACAGGCACCGCTGGCATTTGGCTTGATCGCCGCTTTTGTTACGACGATTGGCCTCATCGCTGTTGCGACCCGAGAAGACTGGAGCAGGAGACATGCCGGCCTTTTTGGGCTGGCTGCAGCTGGCATGCTGCTCACTCTGACCCTTACACACATCGCTCCAAGCGCTTTTGCGACGGTCAGCAACGCTCCGCAATTTTTGTTAGCTGGCTTTCTTGGCGGCTTGCTGCTCGCATTTGTGATACGCGCCATTTTCCCAGATAGCGATACTGGAACGCGCTCGTCAGAAGCCATCACGCCCGTCGCGGCCATCGCCTGTCACTCGTTCATCGATGGGATCATATATGCGATAACCTTCGCAGCTGATTTCGAATCCGGCGTATACACATCTCTCTCGCTGATCCTTCATGAGTTCCCGGAAGGTGTTATTGCGTTCGCAATTTTGCGCGCGCATGGCGTGAGTAATCGAAACGCTTTCTTGTATGCGTTTTATGCGGCTGCATTGACGACCCCGCTCGGCGTTCTGGCCGCCGGTCCCACCGTCGCGCTGCTTGGTGCAAGCGTTGTAAATGCGTTGTTCGCACTATCAGCGGGGCTTTTGCTTTATGTCGCCACTGGCCCATTGATGGTACCGCTGCGCGAAGAGCAACCGGCAAGAGCCCTCTCAGCCTTGCTGGCTGGCGTCGCTATTGGTCTGCTCTTGTCTTCTGCGCCCTTGCATGAAGGCCACGATCACGCACATGATCACGCTGGAAAACGCCCAGATTTCAGCGTTGTCAGCGATCGTTGATAATATTCGTGAAACCAAGCTGATCTCAGCCAAAAGACAGAGAAGCTACATGTTGGAAACAAGCACGGGATTCCACGTCGGTCCAAAGTGATCACTGCTGTCATTTTCGAATATATCCCGTATCCAATCGGTTAGGACACGGATAGATGCGCGTTCTTTTGATCGGATGTGGTAAACCATCAACAAGTCTACAGCAATTATTGGCAGCCCCTTCAACACGCGAAGTTCTGGATAAATGTCTTTGTAGTATGATGGGAGAAGAGAAATACCTCCTCCGGCCGCCGTTGTTTCAACCAGCGTGATCATATCATCGGTTTGCAGCGCATGGTTCGCCAGCGACATAGCCTTCTCGACCTCTGGGACCAACGTTTTCAAATACGGCATATACTGAACCAGATTGAGTGTCCGGTGGGTCATCAGATCCTGAATTGTGTTCGGTTCGCCATGCTTTCGAAGATACTCTTCAGACGCAAAACTGGCATAATTCACCACCGCGACTTTCCTCGAGACCGCCTCGGCACTTTGCGGTGGATCAGCAGTTAGCGACACATCTACATCGGTTGTTCCCGGATCGCCCGTTTGGTCAGCCGCAGTCAGTAGCAGCCGAATATCCGGATATTTTTCAAAGAAGGAAGGTAATTTCGGCGCAATAAGGTGCGGCGCGATACAATTTTCTACGTGAAATTTAATCGTGCCCGCAGCGACGTCGTTTGTCGGATTAGGCGTCAGTTTGATCGCCTTGGTCAGCTTTGCCATCTCTTCAACATGACGGTAGATTTCTTCGCCTGCTGGTGTGAGCTGCGTCCCAGATTTCGTCCGGATCAATAGCGGATAATTTAGCCATGTCTCAAGCTCATCGACACGGCGGCGAAGAGTCGAATGCGTAATGCCTAGAGACGTCGCCGCCTGGCCGAAAGAACCTAAATCTGCAACAGCTTTAAATGCCTGCAAATTTGTCCATTGGGTTTCGTTCTGAAGAGCTTCCATCTCACCAGCCCATAACAAATATGGACCACAGAAACGAGCAGAAAATCTATAAAGATTCACCCCTAAGAGTTGTTTATTCTACTTCAGATTTCCTAGCTAATTTTCTCTCTATCAAAAATCACCCACGGTCCGCCATTTCGAGCAATTGCCAAAAACATAACTGATTTTACGGTTAAAAATCGGGCGCGGTTGCGAGTTTCAGACTGTACGAGCTCGAAAGTTTGGGGCGAAGAACAAATGAACAGAGACAAACGCGTCCACCTTTCACAATATGTGGCGGAGTGGCAAAATATGACGCGGAATCTCCTCGTCGATCTTGAGGGAGACGATGATGTCGATGAACTCGTACGTGCGCTTTGGGTTTGTGAAGCCGCAGCGCGGCGCTGGCATATGCGCGAAGCCATCGAGAGTGGTCACATAGAGATGCCAAAGATCGAGGAATTCGACGAAACGGGCACCAATTCTTTCGAAGAATAGAATATTTTCTACTAAGAAAATTCACTAGAACGCAAATTTGAGCCGCAGGCTTACGGCTCTCAACGGTGCTCAACCGCCATACTCGCTTCTGCCGGCGCATCCAACACAAACCGAACCGCACGTACATTTTGATCGCGCGCGGTAACGTACATCATCTTCTCGCCAACACGCTCAAATCCGAGTTTACGCAAAACCCGGCCTGAACTCGCATTTTCCTCGATATGTCCTGAAAGGAACCCAGATGCAGATAAATGGGTTCGCGCCCACTTGATGACAGCTTGTCCGGCCTCGGTCGCAAAACCTTGTTCCCAATAAGGTTTTCCAATCCAATACCCGATTTCCCAATATCGCCCGGATTTCCTCAAACCGCAGGAACCAATAAGACCTGAGCAGTTCAAGTAGATCCCAAAAGCATACTGATCGCCGCGCTGAATTTCGTTAGCGACTTTCTGAACCCAGGCTTCAGCATCTTTCACCGAATAAGGATAAGGCGCGCGCGCCAGCATCCAGACGACGTCCTTCTCTCCCAGCAATTCCGCAATCCGCTCGACATCATCTCGAGCCGGCGGCACCAATCGCAAACGTTCCGTTTCAATACTCAAATTCATTGCAGTTCCTCCAAAACAAAAAGGGAGACCGGCGCGGTCTCCCTTTTGAATGGATCTTTTTTGATCCGGACCACGTCGGCCCGGTAAGCGAGGGCCTATTCAGCTGCTTCAGCGACTGGAAGGACGGAGACAAATTTCTTTCCGCCGCGCTTTGTTGTAAATTCCACTTTGCCTTCGACGAGCGCGAAAAGCGTGTGATCACGGCCCATACCAACATTCTTGCCCGGATACGTTTTCGTACCGCGCTGACGAATAAGGATGTTCCCTGGGATCACGTGTTCGCCGCCATATTTCTTGACGCCAAGATACTTAGGATTTGAATCGCGTCCGTTCTTGGATGAACCGCCTGATTTCTTATGAGCCATAAGATTTGCTCCTTATTCCATGTTTGGGACTATGCCCTGAAACTATTTCGCCTTGATTGACTTGATGGTCACAACAGTCTGATGCTGGCGATGACCTTTTTTGCGGCGGTATGTGTTGCGCTGGCGCTTTTTCATGATGATGACCTTGTCGCCCTTGCGCTGCTCCGCGATTTCACCCGTCACGCTCGCACCAGACACAGTGGGCGCACCAATCGTCACGTCCTTGCCTTCGCCGACCATGAGAATGTCGTCAAACTTCACTTCCGACCCAGCATCTCCGTCGAGCTTTTCGATCACAATCGTGTCGTTTTCGGCGACTTTATATTGCTTTCCGCCTGTTTTGATGACCGCGAACATTGGCCTGTCCTTATAAAATTCTCATAGAGTATGGGGCCGGGAGCCATTGCCCCCAGCGACAAGCGGCGGAAAAAGCACGGCGAGCCTCTAATGTCAAATACAGATTACTGTTATCCCGGCAGTCTTTTCGATCAATCGATATCAAACCAGTCCATTTCGGAGATTTTAGCGCCAAAATGCTCCGCCCCTTCCAGGGTTACATGGTTGTTGTCCGCATATATTTTGCGCATTTCGGCCGTTACGAGATCGCACATCTCAGCGGCGAGATCGCACTGATAGTCTCGTTTATCTAAAAAGACCGCTCCTTCAGCCTCGGTGATCTCTCGAATTGTATCGATGTCACCTTCTTCGAATTTCCGCCGTTCATCATAAAATTGCTCTCCTGCTTCATCGAAGTCGATGCCGTAGAGACTGTTTCCGTTCTCCAAAAAACGCTCATCCAGAAATGTGCGGAGTTGTGGCTTGGCGGGCCAGCGAAGCGACCGACCAAGTACGATTACGCTCTTACCCCTCCCCTTTAAATACTGGATCGCATTGCGAAGATAAGGAAGCTCGTACGGCTCAAAAGAATCTGAAATTATGACAAATTCCGCTTCCTCCATGATTTTGGAATTCATGCAGTTTTCGGTCGGCTTGATATTTCCCTTCGCCGCCTCTGCCACATAGTGCTGGTCGGTTTTATCTTCTTCAAAAATGACCAGCCGCAATTCACACGATCGAATATTAAACTGGCTGGCATACTTCGACGCCTGCAAGATCTGGAAAAAGTCAAAGCCATGACTATCGCCCCAAATCAGCAATTTCGGATTGGGGCTGTCAAAATTGTCTTTGAAATAGTCAGCGCCGCGCCCAAAATTATTCTGGCGCAGAGACAAAAGGTACTGATTATCCAGAATGTACGCTCGATCGGCCGCGAGCGCATGTTCCGGTAGGTGAGTTTTGATTTGTTGTTTCACTGCACTCAAGCCAAATGTCACGGCGAGAGTGGCGGCTGCAGCTACCGGTAAAACTGTTCCTACACTTTTCGCAGACACGATAGAGCGGTTGCGAAAGGGTTGCTCGACGAATCTGTAGGACGCCGCCGATAGGACGAATGTCAAAAGAATGGCGAGCAATTTCTCAGCTTCAGAAAAATAAGTGAGGCTATGGCGAGCAAATGCGAATATCGGAAAATGCCATAAATACGCCGAGTAGCTGATAAGGCCGATGCCTGTCGCCAATTTATTGCTTAGCAACCAGCCCGCTGGGCCGCTATGTGAGCCGAACCCAATAATCAAAGCGGTCCCGAGTATAGGCGCAAGCGTTATGAAACCCGGATGCGGACTGGCTCCGTCAAATAATGCAAGCACGGATACTAGAATTAGAATGATACCAGTAATGCATAAGATCTGCGCGCGAGGGCCGCTGCGCTCAGGCTTCTTACTCAGTTCCCATACCGCCAGGAGCGCACCGATCCCAAGCTCCCAAAAGCGGCTGAAGGGTGAATAGAAATTCCAGGACGGATCGCGGGTTGTCAGCGATTCCGCGTAGAGAAGGCTCACAAGCGACAGTCCAACCAGGACCACAAAAAACCAGCGGTGCGCAAACTTATATGCAGCGAGCGCGACAACAGGAAAAACAACATAGAATTGCTCTTCGACCGCGAGGCTCCAGGTATGAAGAAATGGCTTTAGTAGAGCGCTGTCTGCGCCGTACTCGGTTGTTGCGCCGTAGAAGAAAAAGTTGGACCCAAAGAAGACCGACCAAAAGATGCTTTCGGCATATTCTGCAAAGGCGGTGGGGTACAGAATTACCCATGCGAATGGCAAGCTTGCAACGATCACGAGGAGTAATGCAGGCAATATTCGCCGGGCGCGGCGCTCATAGAACTTTAGAAAACTAAAACGACCTGTTGTTTCAAGTTCGGAGAGAATAATCCGGGCGATGAGATACCCGCTTATCACAAAGAAAATATCGACCCCGATATAGCCGCCAAGAAACCAATCACGACCAAAAACGACCAGCTCTGCGTGATACAGGATGACAGAAATCACAGCGATGGCACGAAGACCATCGATCTCCGGACGGTATGTGAGTTTAGACGTATGTGACTCTACAGCGCTCAAAAAAGGTAATCTTCTTTCTAATCCAAAGCTTAGCGCCATTGCTATCGAGGAATGCTGACTTTATCTACCCAGGTTTCGCGGGAGAGGTGCCGGAGTGGTCGAACGGGGCGGTCTCGAAAACCGTTGTGCTTGCAAAAGTACCCAGGGTTCGAATCCCTGTCTCTCCGCCACAAAAGCGCTACTGCGACGGAACACTGTTATACGGCGCTGCGCGCATGAGTGATTCCCGGTTGCATAAAAGATGTGTCTGGAAACTCTGCCAGAGTATCCGAGGCGCTTCGTACTCTTTGCCCGGTTCTCCTCGGTTTCATTTATGACTATATACCAAAGCTCGATGTCGTCTCGTTTATGTTCACAGTCCACCGGAAGTTGACTGTACGAGCGGCCAGAGTAAGCAGCGTCAATGAAATTTCTCGATCAAGCCAAGGTCTACGTAAAGTCCGGTCACGGCGGAAACGGCTGCGTTTCCTTCCGGCGGGAAGCCTATGTCGAATTTGGCGGACCAGATGGCGGTGATGGTGGCAAGGGCGGCGACGTCTGGGCTGAAGCAGTCGAAGGGCTGAACACGCTTATAGACTATCGGTATCAGCAGCACTTTAAAGCTGAACGCGGCATTCATGGCATGGGCAAGCAGCGAACCGGCCGGCAAGGAAACGACGTCACGCTGAAATTACCAGTCGGCACGCAGATTTTCGAAGACGACCGAGAAACCATGATCGCCGACCTAACAGAGATCGGTCAACGCGTTTTGCTCGCTGAGGGCGGAAATGGCGGCTGGGGCAATATGCGTTTCAAATCATCGGTCAATCAGGCTCCCCGGCGCGCCAATAAGGGCGAACCTGGCGAGGAACGTGCGATTTGGTTGCGCCTGAAGCTGATTGCCGATGCCGGACTTGTCGGCCTGCCAAATGCCGGAAAGTCAACATTCCTCTCACGCGTTACCGCGGCAAATCCAAAGATAGCGGACTATCCCTTCACGACGCTGCATCCGGGTTTAGGTGTCGTCGATCTCGGGCCTGGTCAGCGATTTGTTCTTGCCGATATCCCGGGACTTATCGAAGGCGCAGCAGAAGGCGCTGGTCTCGGACACCGGTTTCTCGGACATGTCGAAAGGTGCCGCGTCTTGCTGCATCTGATTGATTGCACACAAGATGATGTCGCGGGCGCTTACACGACGATCCGAAGCGAGCTCCAGGATTATGATGAAGGCCTTGCCGCGCGACCGGAAATTGTTGCGCTGAACAAAATCGACGCATTGAATGAGGAGCTCGTTGAAGAACAACTGAAACAACTACAATCAGTTTTCGCTGGCGAGGTACTTTTGATATCAGGTGTCACAGGATCAGGCGTACGCCGAGCGCTTGGCGGGATTGCCCAGCATCTTGAAATGCAAGATGCTGCAGCGGCTCTCGCAGCTGAAGAAGACTCTGGGTGGACGCCCTCATGAGCCACTTATTGGACAGCACGCGCATTGTGGTGAAAATCGGCTCAGCGCTCGTCACAGATACATTTGGCAAACCGCGGACAGAGTGGCTCGGCCAGCTCGCGCGGGACATCAAATGGCTTGTGGACAATGGCAAGCAGGTCGTGCTCGTCTCCTCCGGCGCGGTCGCGCTCGGACGCTCACGCCTCAGCAAGCTTCCCAAGCGTTTAGAAGAAAAGCAGGCTGCTGCTGCGATTGGGCAACCTGTGCTCATGTCCTTGCTCGCTGACGCCTTTGCAGCGCAAGAACTCTACGTCGCTCAAGCCTTGTTGACACTCAGTGATACTGAAACGCGCCGGCGTTGGCTGAATGCCCGCGCAACACTGGATACGCTTCTGGACGAGGGGATCGTTCCTGTTATCAATGAAAATGATACTATCGCCACAGATGAAATCCGGTATGGCGACAATGATCGTCTTGCTGCACGCGTTGCACAAATGATCAGTGCGCAGGTGCTCGTCCTCTTGTCTGATGTCGATGGGCTTTACACTGGCGACCCTCATAGCAGCTCAGATGTCGATCATATCGACGTTGTAAAAGACATCACACCAGCGATTGTCGCCATGGCTGGCGGTGCGAACAGCGACATGGGTGTGGGATCTGGAGGGATGGCAACGAAAATCGCCGCTGCTCAGATCGCATGGGAGGCTGGTTGCAAAACCGTTATCGCGAAAGGATCAAACCGCTCGGCGCTCAAAAACATTGGTGACAGCGGCAATAAGGTTACCTGGTTTATTCCGCCGCAATCGCCAAGCTCGGCGCGCGCGATCTGGCTGCGCTCAAACCTAACGCCTGAAGGTTCGATTACCGTAGACAATGGCGCTGCGAAAGCACTTGCTGAAGGCGCGAGCTTATTGCCGGTTGGGATAACCGCTGTAGATGGTAGCTTCGATAGAGGCGCAGCGGTGCGTGTGATCGGCACCAATGGCGATGCGCTTGGCATGGGCGTCACTGCCTACGCCGCCTCTGATATCGATCGGATCAAAGGCCTCAAAACCGACGCTGTTGAGCAAACGCTGGGTGTTAAAGGTCGCCCAGCTGTGATTCACCGCGATGACCTTGTTCTTGATTAGGCCGGGATAAATTTCAGCGCCACACCATTGTTGCAATACCGAAGCCCCGTTGGTGCAGGCCCATCTGAGAACACGTGCCCCTGATGTCCAAGGCAACGTGCGCAATGATATTCCGTGCGAGCATACCCAATCTTGTAGTCCGTAGACGTCCCAACCGCACCGTCAATAACATCAAAGAAACTCGGCCAACCGGTTCCGGAATCATACTTCGTATCTGATTTGAAGAGCGGCAACTCGCAACCGGCGCATACATATGTGCCGGCTCGTTTCTCATCGTTCAACGGTGAAGTGAAAGCTCGCTCAGTTCCGGCTTTTCTCAAGACTCGGTAGGCTTCAGGATCGAGCCGCGTTTTCCATTCAGCGTCAGTGATTGCGCGCCATTCGCTATCATTGAACCTAGTTGCTGCCCCTTCTGCGGCAGCTTCAGCCGATTTGGCTGTACCGCGTGTGCAAGCCGCGAGCATCATACTCGCAGGAATTGCAACGAGAAAATTGCGCCGTGAAAATGTGTGTTGTGTCATGGAGCTTATATATGCTGCTTTTCGCCGACAGGTAACTCAAACTGCGATCACAAGCGCGTCAATCTTCGTAAACACTTACTTCACCATCCAGGTCGTCCAGTCGGCTCTGGATAAAGGCCTGCGTATCTTTCACAGCCTGATTATATACCGCGGGACCAACAGACTTCAGCACAAGATCGAGCAGCGCTTCTGCGCGAAAATCACTCAGAGACTCATCAAATTCATCTGAGTAAGCGGCGCGAAGTCGCTTTATCAGCTCATCGCGGCGCTCAGCAGACAGCTCCAATGCCATTTACTTACTTTCTAGCGCGGCAATTCTTTTGTCCTGCGCAATAATGTGAAGGGTTAGCTCTTCAATCTTCTCAAGTAGTTTAGCGTTCATTGCATTCAGATCGACCCCATTGCGTTTCATCTCTTCAGCAGACGGCACGCCAGGCAAGTGACCCTTATTACCAATAAACGCCTCGACTTCATCAAGGCTTGCAAGATCGTAGTCTGACGCAAACACAAAGTCTGCTGTTTGAACATGATCACCCTTTATTCGAATTACGCCGTCACCAGCATCTAGGTGAATAATCGTGTCGCCCGCGTCATTCTTGAGCGCAATATCCCCCGCAGCGCCTTCACCGCCTGCATAGATATTCGCGCGGCCGCCATCCAGATGCATGCGAAACTTGCCATCATCACTGAATAAAGCGAGATCGCCATTCGAACCGCCGCCACCAAGACGCATATTGCCATCGCCGCCATCGAGGAAAACCGTTTGGGCTTTTTCTCCATTAAACAGAGCAATGTCACCAGACGCACCGCCGCCGCCCATTTGTAGATTGGCTGTTCCACCGTCGAGATGGACAGTGGATTCTCCATCATGATTGCTTAGAGACAAGTCACCGCCTGCACCGTTGCCACCCGCATAGATATTAGCCTTTCCACCATCGATATGGATGCGCAGGCTCCCCTCATCGCAATACATTCCGATGTCTGCATTGTGGCCGTGCCCTCCTAGGCGAAGATTGGCATCTCCCCCATCAAGGTGAACCGTGTCTTTGCCGCCCTCATCGCGCAGAATGATGTCACCACTTGCACCTTCTGCGCCTAGCGCCAAGTTCGCAGAATTTCCATTCAGCACGCCGGTCTCGCGGCCTGCTTCATTGCGAACATCAAGTTTGAATACATGGTCTGTCATTTATGGATTTCCTTTTTTCTGAACATTGAAGCGGCAAATAACCTGCACAAAATTGCACTCTTTCATTTTCAATTAATGCAACTCACTCTACGCGATTCCTTATCCGCTGCACCGGGTAGCGGGACAAGGGAGAACCTCACATGAGTAAACGCGCTGAACTCGTCGAAAAGTATGCGGCTCAGATCAAGGATAAGCTTGGTATGAAACCGGATATGAAACTCCTGGAAGGCGTCACAAAGGCTTGCGGTCCATCTATCTACAACCGCGATTCCTCAACTGTTGCGTTCACCGACGAAAAAGAAGTTGCTCGCGTAAAGAAGAACTTCATTGAGAAAAAACTAGGCGTTACGGCAGCCGCCAAACAAGACGCCGCTATGGATGCGGTCATTAAGGCTTACGGGAAAAAAGCCCGTACGCGTTACCGCGCTGTAACATACTACTTGCTTGCGAAAGAGCTACGCAAAGCCTCTCTCTTCAAGTAGAAATTGCTATCATCCCTCGGGACATTTCGCGGGCAGCTCATAATTGAGCTGCCCGTTTTCATTAGGCAGAGATTGTCCTCTAGGCGAAACATCTCAACCACGCTAAGGCGTAGCGTGACGATTAGAATGAAAGATCCAACAAGCCATGCTTCGATTGATACTGACGATTGCTGCAACATCCCTGCTTGTTGCTTGTGGCTCGGGCGACAACACCGACGAAACGCCTGATGATACTGCACAACAAGGAACTGTGTATATGAGCGACTATCTGCCATGGCCACCGGAAGGCAAGGATATCAAATCGACCGAAAGTGGACTGCAGTATGTCGTACTACAAGAGGGCGAAGACGGCGGCGCTAAGCCGGGCCCACGAGACCGCGTAGAGATCGACTTTGATGGCCGCACGTCCGGCGAGCGCGTGTTTCACAGCACCTTTGAAGAAGGCACGCCAGCCAATGCAGGCGTTACCCAGTTTCCGCAAGGATGGTCAGAAGCCATTCAACTCATGCCAGTTGGAGGAGACTATGTCTTTTTCGTCCCCAACAATCTCGCTTTTAAGAATGAGGCGGTTGGTGTCATCAAGCCCGGCGAAGATCTGATTATCCGCATCAAACTAAACTCCGTAAAACCTGCGCCAGAGCCGTTGCCGGTGAGCGTAGAAGCCTGGGAAGCGTTTACACCTTGGGACAGCACACGCCCGGAAGTGATCAAAACGGGATCCGGTCTGGAGTACATTGTAATCGAGTCTGGCCCGGAAGATGGAAAGAGCCCAAGCCTCACTGACGCCGCCGTGGTGCACTATGAGGGGCGCCTCAATGAAACCGGCGACGTGTTCGACAGTTCATTCTCTCGAGGCGAACCCGCACAATTTGAACCGCGCGGCGTTATTTCAGGCTGGACAGAGGCGCTACAGCTCATGCGGCCAGGCGATCGGTGGTTATTACACATCCCAGGTGATCTTGCTTATGGTCCAATGGGAAGCCCGCCAAAGATTCCACCAAATGCAGCACTAAACTTTGAAGTCGAACTGCTGGATGTGCTAAGCGTTCGATAATCCTATTCAACAGCGTTAGAATGACGCGCAGAGTAATGCCGGAGGGAGCACGACCATGGCTCGCATTTCGTCTTCATTCATTGCCGCAGCAGCAATATCGTTGATCGCTGGATGCACTCAGCTTGAGACCGTTGGAAAGTCTCTCTCTGATACGTTTCAGGGGGACAGCTGCCGCACAACATCCATCGGCGCTGATACAAATGGACGGTCGAGCTGGCCGGCCGATTGCGAAAATATTTCAGTCCTCGATCTCGGTATTGGGCAACTTCAATATTACCTCGTGAGGGAGGGGGCCGAAGACGCGCCGTCACCTTCTCTGCAAAGTCAGGTTGTGGCCCATTATGAAGGGCGGCGCGCATCAGACGGTGTCATCGTCGATAGTTCCTATGCCAAAGGAGAGCCTGCAACATTTGCTTTAAATGAAGTGATCGTCGGTTGGGGTGCCATCTTGCAAACGATGCGTGTTGGCGACGAGCTTGTGGTCTACGTGCCCTCATCGCTTGGATATGGAAACGAAGCGCGCGGCTCACTCATTCCGCCAAATACCGATCTCGTGTTTCGAATTTCTCTTCGAGAGGTTATCGGCGCAACGCGTGAAAGACAAACCGAGGAAGCAGAGCCTGGTGCCGTCGCTGAAGAAGCGGCGACTGAGCCGTCACCGCTGCCTGAAAACGTTCCTTCCGGTCCAACTGCCGCAGCCTGGGCCGCGAACCTCCCGTGGAAACCAACCGGCCCAGCGACAATCCGCACGGGCACAGGCCTATCCTACGTCATCATAAAAAGCGGTGACCCTGAAGGCGTTTCGCCATCACGGAGCAGCATTGTTCGCGTGCATTATGATGGCCGCCTTGCAGAGACCGGCGAGCGCTTTGATAGTTCCTGGGCGCGCGGTGAACCAGCTCAGTTCCCGGTCGACGGGGTCATCCAGGGTTGGACAGAAGCCCTTCAGCTTATGAAGCCCGGCGATCGGTGGCTGGTAAACATTCCGCCGGTTCTCGCATACGGCGAAAGCGGCTCCAGCAGCGGCGCTATCGGCCCGAATGAAACGCTGATGTTCGAGATTCACTTATTGGATGTTCTGAATTAGCCTTTTGGCATGTCCTCAAGCAGACGCTTGAGCGCAGCAAGATCTTTTGGAAGAGCCTGTTCGAAACGAACGGGCTCTTTGCCTATCGGATGTTGAAAGCCCAATACAGCGGCATGCAGCGCCTGTCGCGGGAGTTTTCGCGCAGCCGTTGTCGCAGCAACATGCGCATCACCCTTCCCCCAACTGCGAATACCCCGATTTTTACCATAGACTGGATCACCAATCAGCGGTGCGCCAATGTGTGCCATGTGAACACGAATCTGATGCGTTCGGCCAGTTTCCAAACGGCATTCAATCAATGCAGCAGCGGGCAATCCGGATGCTTTGTCGAGCAAGCCATAACTCGCTTTCGTTTGGTAGTGCGTTACCGCGTGGCGACCATGCTCACTGTCGGGATTTCGGACGACAGCCATTTTCTTACGATCATTTTTGGAGCGGGCAATGCGTTCCTCAACTGTGCCGACGAGAGGCCTTGGCGCGCCGCGGGTAAATGCAAGATATGCCCTTTCGATCGAATGATCAGCAAACTGTTCCGATAAGCCTCGATGGGCCGCTTCAGTTTTTGCGCACACCATTACGCCGGTGGTGAGTTTATCGAGCCGGTGCACGATACCCGGGCGCTCTACCCCGCCGATCCCAGGTAATTGCCCCTCACAATGATGTAGCAGCGCATTCACGAGCGTGCCTGTCCAACTACCCGGCGCAGGATGCACGGCCATGCCCGCAGGCTTGTTGAGAACAATCAAATGCTCATCTTCGTGCAGAATATCGAGCGGAATATCCTCAGGCTCAGGAATTGCTGCCACGGGCTCTGGCAAAGTCAGCGCATAGGTTTTGCCCTCACATACCGCAGCGCGGGGGTCGTCGGTGGCAGTGCCATCCACCGTCGCTGCGGACCCCTCTTTTATGAGGGTTTTTGCGCGAGATCTCGAAACTTCCTCGAATCGGTCAGAGAAAAACCGATCAAGGCGCTTTCCTGCCTCGTCTTCTGTTGCTGTCGCACTCAAAACTGTCATAAGCGCGTTCTATACTGAGCTGGAGAAATTGGGGAGGTCTTGAGATGACAAAGCTAACGCGCCGCGCCGCACTTGGATTGGGTACAAGCGCCTTTGGTCTCGCCGCTTGCGGGGGAACAAGGGACGGCGTCGCCCAGAAACCGGCAAAGCCCTATGAGGGGAACGTTAGCTTTGAGCATGGCGTTGCATCAGGTGATCCACTTAGCAACAGCGTTATTATCTGGACCCGCGTGACGCCAGAGGATCCAGAAGCAGGTGATATTCCGGTGACTTGGTATGTGACCGACCACAACAGCACGCCGGATGGTCACAACTTTAAGAGCGGTGTTGTTTACGCGAAAAAAAGCAGCGATTGGTGCGTTAAGGCAGAAATTACAGACCTAAACGCCGACCAGTCTTACACCTACTTTTTCCAAGTGAAGACAACAGGGGACACTGTTCAGTCCGCTGCGGGAAGAGCACGCACTACCCCTTCAAGCGGCGACCGCGAGATTACATTCGCGATTGTGTCTTGTTCAAACTTTCCTTTTGGGCGGTTCAACGCCTATCAATCACTCGCTGATCGGAATGATCTCGACGCAATCATACACCTTGGCGATTATTTGTACGAATATGGCCCTGACGGATATGGCGGGGATGTCGGCGAGCAAATTGGGCGTCCGCATAATCCACCCAAAGAAATTGTCACGCTGGATGAATACCGCACCCGCCACGCGCAGTATAAGTCCGATCCACAGCTGCAACTGGCTCATGCTGCGGCACCGTGGATCTGCACATGGGACGACCATGAGAGCACAAACGACTCTTACAGGACGGGCGCTGAAAACCATAATCCTGAAGACGGCGAAGGCTCCTGGAGTGATCGCAAGCAAGCAGCCATTCAGGCCTACATGGAATGGATGCCTGTTCGCGAGCCAAAACCGGGTCAGACACGGAGCGCCTTTTGGCGAAGATTTGACTTCGGTGACATCGCTTCGATCATGTGCCTCGAAACGCGGCTGACAGGTCGTTCCGTCGGGATCGATTGGGCGACGGAACTCAGCGATGTGCCAACAGCTGCGATGCCATTGAAAGTTGCAGAAGTTATGGGCCGTGTTGCAGACCCTGAACGCACAATGCTTGGTGAGCAACAAGAGAACTGGCTTGCTGGCGAGCTAAAATCCAGCGTTGATCAGGGAAAGACATGGCAAGTTCTTGCCAATCAAACGATTATGGCGCGCGTGCGCCCACCCAATTTTCGCGCAGCGCTGACGAACGATCAGATCGATGCTCAGGACGTAACACTGATCCAGCGGCTTATTGACTTCTCACAGCTGGGCCTGCCGTTTAATCTGGACGCCTGGGACGGCTTCCCAGCCGCGCGCGAGCGCCTTTATGAAGCCGCAGCTGCCGCGGGCGCAGAGCTTGTAACACTAACGGGCGATACTCATACATCGTGGGTCAATCAGCTGCACGACGGAACGGGTGACCGGCGAGGTATCGAGTTCGCCTGCACATCAATCACGTCGCCGGGTATCGGAACATACTTTAATGATGTTCCTGAGCTCGGCGAATTGTTCGTTGAAGCAAATGAAGAAGTCGAAATGCACAGACCCATGGGGCATGGTTACACCATTGTCTCCTTATCCAAAGACCGGGCAAGGGCTGATTTTTACGAGGTCTCTTCGCTCACTGACGACGTCTTCGAGACCAATTTGGTAGAGACATACGAACAAGCCGCGCCGAAAGGATAAAAGCTATTCCGCGGCGACTTTCTTAGCAGCAGAGTCTTCATGGCCTTCGAAAACCAGAATGTCACCTGGCTGACAATCGAGCTCGCGGCATAAAGCTTCAAGCGTCGAAAAACGTACCGCTTTCGCTTTTCCTGTTTTCAGGATGGATAAGTTGGCAAGAGTCACACCTACGCGCTCTGACAGTTCGGTCAGGCTCATGCGCCGATCTAGCAGCACGCGATCAAGAGTTACACGGATGGACATCGTTTCATCCTCCTTTAAATCGTCATCTTGGCGTCTTCGCGCAGGCGTGTGCCTTCGCGGAAAACTTGCGCAAGAACAAAAAATGCTACCGCCGCCGCCCAAGCGATCAGTGAAATGGTGAATGCTGGCGCAGCTTCAGGTGGGTTGAACGCGACAAAATTTCGTACGCATATGATTGCAATCATTCTACCAATTTCCATAAGGGCGATCGCGCCCGCAATTTTGGTAAGCCGGCCAGAATTTTCGGACACAAAGGGATCGCCATCTGCTAGCGTCCTAAGAATTCGGCGCAATTGATAGCAAATGTAGATAATCCCCGGCATGACAACACATAGCATTGCCAGGCCTCCTGCGATCTGCGCTGGCGATACGTCCTTATCGACCTCAATCGTCATCCCTAGGAAACTCATTTCGCCGGAATGTAATCCTGCCGGAAGCGCGCTCAGAAAGAGTATCCCTGCCAAAACGAACACAATTATCGACAACCACATGATCACATTCATTGCCGCTGACAGGCCAGCCGCCATGGAATTCTGTGACTTTGGGTGCGCTGCGTTGCTCATTTGGGTCCATTTAACCTTGGATTTCAATGCCGCCGATCGTAAGAGGCAGCTTAACCAGAATTGTGTCACTTTACCGTTAAACAATAAGACTGTTCTGTCGAAAAGCAAGTTTGGAGCCACATATGGCAATCGAAAAGAGACAGTTGAAACCGGGAAAACTGATCGCTGCGACGCACAATCAGGGCAAAGTGACCGAGTTGAAGGACCTCTTCGAACCCTTGGGATTTGAGGTAATTTCCGCAATTGAGCTTGATTTGGCGGAACCGGACGAAACGGAAGCAACTTTTACGGGCAATGCGATCCTGAAAGCTCGCGCCGCCGCCGAAGCCACCGGCAACCCTGCGCTGGCAGATGATAGCGGGCTCGCCGTAACAGCGCTTGGCGGCGCTCCTGGTATCTACTCCGCACGCTGGGCCGGCCATCCGCGAGATTTCGGCGCTGCCATGGAAAAAGTCGAACGCGAGCTGCAAGCAACTGGCAATCAAGATAGATCTGCGAAATTCGTCTGCGCGCTCTCAGTCGTCTGGCCGGATGGGCACGCTGAAGTCTGGGAAGGCTATGTCCACGGAGACCTCGTTTGGCCGCCCCGGGGTGATAAGGGCTTTGGTTACGATCCCATGTTTGTAGCCAACGGCGAAACACGCACATTCGGTGAGATGGAGCCTGCGAGAAAGCACGCGATGAGCCACCGCGCGGATGCGGTCGCGCAGCTAAAGGCAGCGCTGCTTGGATAGAACCGGCACACATTACGGTTTCGGCCTCTATCTTCACTGGCCTTTCTGCACGCGTATATGCCCTTATTGCGACTTCAATGTTTATGCCGCGAAAACACGTGACACGTCGCACTTAGCAAATGCGATGTCCCATGACCTCAAAAGGTACCGCGCGCAGCTGCCCGAACATCCGCCCCTCGAGACAATCTTCTTTGGCGGCGGCACCCCTTCATTGATGAGTGCCAAGCAGATTGAGGCAATTGTTATGGGCGCGCGGGCAACATTCGGTCTTTCAGAAACTGCGGAGATCACACTTGAAGCAAATCCGAATGACATTCTGAATGCCAAAATCGAAGACTGGCGCACAGCCGGCGTGAACCGCTTATCGATCGGTGTTCAGTCGCTTGATAACGCCGCACTGAAATTTCTCGGCCGAGATCACGACGCAGTATCCGCGCGCCGCGCAATCGATCTCGCTTTGGACGTGTTCCCATCTGTTTCAATTGATCTGATCTATGCGCGCCCTGACCAAAAGATCAGTGATTGGCAAAGTGAACTTGAAACTGCGCTTCGTCTCGGCGCTCACCATTTGTCTTTATACGAGCTTACAATCGAACAGCGCACAGCTTTTGGTAAAGCCGCCGCGCGCGGCGAGTTGATTCCGATGCCAGACGACACGCAAGCAGATTTCTATGAGCTGACACAAACCATAACTTCAGCGCACGGTTTCCCGGCTTACGAGGTTTCAAATCACGCGATCAGCGAGGCCCATCAGTCCGCTCATAATATGATATATTGGCGCTCGGGTGACTGGATCGGAATTGGGCCCGGTGCACATGGGCGGCTGACTTATTGCGACGAACGAGTTTCAACAGAAGCGGTCCGAAGACCCGATGAGTATATTGCTCAACTCGGCCCTTCTGAAGAAAAGCTGAACGCCCGAGATATCTCCAGAGAGATCCTGACCATGGGGCTGCGCCCGGTGGTCGGTGTCGAACTATCGCGCCTGCCCGATCTAAATATGGACGCACTCGCAGAACTGGAAGCGCTCAATCTGATCGCGGTCACCGACGGCCAGCTTCACACCACCACGGACGGCAAACTGCTGACAGATGCGATTGCCGCCAGACTTTCGCCTTGACAGATACATATTCTCCAATTACTTTGTATTTCAAAGTTATTGGAGAATACTAGCATGACGCAGTCGCCCCTCGCTGACGATCTCGAATTTGTTCGCCAGATGGCTGAAGAAGGTGCAGGTGCCCCAAACATCGGAGGCAGGTTTGCCGTTTTATGGGGCGTCGTGATCACACTTGCCTTGCTGGCACACTGGTCTGTGTTTCAATCTTGGAGCCCTTTGAAGCCCCAGCATCTGCTCTACTCTTGGCTTGGATTAGTTGGCCTTGGCATCGTTGGGATGTTATTTCTCGGCAGCGGTCTTGCCGGAAAGCCGGGAGCGGCCGCGCCCGGTAACCGCGCGGGCGAGGCTATCTGGAGCGTTCTCGGTCCAGGCTTTGGTATTCTCTTCGCTGGTATTGCTGTAGCCGTCTATGCGCGCGGCCAATCGCCGATGTTGTTCAACATGATCATGCCGGCAGCTTTTCTTGCCTATGCTGGCGCAGCCGGTGCTTCAGCGGCTCTGTTTCGCCAGAAATCTCAGTGGTTAATAGCTGTTTTGTGTCTTGCTGCCTGTTTCGGTACGGCTGCGCTCGCAAACACGTCTGAGGCCTATTTGATTGCGGCGGCCGGCGTATTTGTGACCCAGGTTATCCCCGGACTTGCCGATTTGCGCGCTGAACCCAAATCAATTGTGTGAGGCCGGTATGAGCGAAGACAATCCTTTCGATCATTCTGAGATCGACGATGTGATCCACGGGCGGCTACGTTTAGGCATCATGGCATATCTCGCTTCAGTTTCCCCCGCGATTTTTGGCGAACTAAAGGCTAAAGTCGGCGCAACGGATGGTAATCTTTCAACGCATCTGAAGAAGCTCGAAGAAGCTGGTTACGTCGATCAGGAAAAAAGATTCGTTGGCCGCAGACCGCAAACCCGCGTGCATCTCACAAAAAAGGGCCGCAAAGCGTGGCTTGCCTATCTCGACCGGATGCGCGCGTTGCTTGATGCCGCCGAATAATCATTCGGCAAGATACCGCTCCGCCCAATCGGCCATTCCACCAATCGCGGTGCGCGCGTCGGTCAGGAAGGCATGGAAGAAATGCCAGACATGAATCATCTCAGACCAGATTTCGAGCTGAACCGGAACCAGCGCCGCCCCGGCGCGCTCAGAAAGTGTAACCGCATCTGATAATAGACATTCCTCGGAGCCAACCTGAATCAATATCGGCGCAAGACCTTTTAGGTCAGCAAAAATTGGCGAAGCCAATGGCGTTTTAGCGTCGGTACCGGCGAGATAGGTCGCCGCAAATTCGGATATATTTTCTTTGGTAATCATCGGATCCGATTCCGCTTTAACGCCATAGCTCCATCCATTGTTGGTAAGGTCGACCCATGGACTGATCGGCATCAGGCATGCCGGTTGCGGGAGACCCGCGTCCCTCACAGAAAGCGCGCACGCCAGCGTAAGTCCGCCGCCAGCACTGTCTCCCGAAATCGCAATTTTCTTCGGATCAACACCCTGATCGAGCAGCGCTTTGTAGCTTACCAATGCATCATCGACGGCAGCGGGGAACGGTGCCTCCGGTGCCATTCGGTAATCCATCGAATAGGTTTCTGCCTGCAGCGCCGCCGCGATATGCGACACCATGGATTTGTGACCGATCGGGCTTCCGATACAGTAGCCCCCGCCATGAAAGTATAGCAGCGTTCGGCCTT
Source organism: Hyphomonadaceae bacterium (assembly GCA_965263325.1). Classification (GTDB taxonomy): domain Bacteria; phylum Pseudomonadota; class Alphaproteobacteria; order Caulobacterales; family Hyphomonadaceae; genus CBDHGY01. The sequence continues at coordinate 1,966,142 of CBDHGY010000002.1, forward strand.
GTTTTACCGTGTCTGGGATGAGTTTGATCCCGCTGACACCGCCCAATTCTATGGTCTCGCTCGCAACGCCTTCAGCCATCGGCATATTCGCGCCGGCCGCTTCATACCCCGTGCGGCGCTCTTCCCAGCTTGGGTTTTCTGGCGCGCCTTCGCCGAGCTGAGCCAATATCGCACGCACCGCCTCGATCTCACTTGCCATTAGCGTTCCTCCTCTGCAATTTTGTCATGTTTTCAAGCAGTTCAGGTCTTGCCCTGCTCTCTTCTATGGTGTTTTTGAGACTGTAGAGAATTCCCGTTGAGGAAACCAAGGTGAAGGTGAAATACATAGCTCTGACCGCGCTTTTGTTTAGCGCGCACGCGACTTCGGCACATGCCCGAGGCGATGGCCTTGTGACGAGCTATCCGAAATCTTTGGATAAGACCTGCCTCGATGGGCGCGCCAAAACTTACGATCAGTGTGGCGATCAATTCCAATTGTATCAAAAGGCTTTTGAAATCGCACAAAAGCAGGACAAGATTCTGCTTGTTAGTCTCGGCGCTGAATGGTGTTTCTGGTGCCATGTTTTCGCAGGCACAGTCGCAGTCCCAGATGCACCTCTCGAGGCCTTCACGGCTGAACGTTTTGTGCTGGTTCACATCGATGCAGAGTTCGGCGCGAACCATAAAAAAGTCCTGAGGTCGAGCGCCGCCGACACCGTCTACACGGGAGGCTTACCACTGATCTTCGCTGTCGCTGCCGATGGCACCATGGCCGGCGCTCTCGATCACAACCTCGTTGCTGATGGAACGCGCTACGATATTGACGCGCTGCGCGAAGAATTGAGCCGGCTGTATACGACGGCGCTGATCCCCAATCATCCTTATCGCAAAGTGCTTAGAGAGCTGCCGCCAATCGGTGGGTGGCAAGAAGAGCAAGAGCCGGACGAGAAAGTTAAAGCGGTGCCACCTCCATTTTATGAAGACGGACCCGCACCTTAAACGCATTTATGGACTGCGCAATCGAATGTTGCCCTGTTTCGATCGCCGGCCAGTTTCAACCCAACCCATCGCAAGGTAGGCTTTACGGCCATTTATATTCTGCGCATCAACATCTAGCTCGAGCGGCTCACCGGCTTCAATCCGTGCAACCTCCGACAGGCCTCGGCCTACGCCGCAAAAGCGCCAGTCTTCCTGAACGAAGAGGTGATCAACATAAGACTTGTTGTTGAGCATCGTGAGGAAACCCACTACGCCCGCATTTGATTCTTCGGCAACCCAGCTGCGCGCGCGGTGTAAGCTATCGGCAAGGGCATGCAGGTAGGGGTCAGGGTCACCGCGCCAAACGAAGGTTGCGAGCGCCTCTTCGAATATCCGTCTGCAACGCGGTGCGTCGACATGACGATAAAGGCGAATGCGCCAACCAGCTGCAGGATGCGAAATCATAACGAGAAGATGAGGGGAAAACGGCCACACGTCTAGAGGGGATCAAAGATTTTGCCATCGCAATGGTATGATCAGAACGTCCGGTCAACGCGCTTTGGATAGCACAAACTTCGCGCGGCACCCTCCCGATAAGGTGGTCACTATTTGCTTGCTTTACGCTGATAAAGCCGTTGAAAAGTATGGTGAAGAGGTAACAGAGCTCAAATACGGGCCGGGGAAACGATCATGAAAACCATTGCAGGCGTGGCGATTTTAGGCGGAGCTCTGATTGCGTGCAGCGCGCCGCAGACAGATGTTACTGATCAAAAAGAGAGCACTACGGAAGCCAAACTCGAGGTCTTCGCAACCGGTGCAAAATTCGCAGGTACAAACGGCATACACTTTGGCCCTGACGGCATGCTGTATATTACCTCTGTGCTCGGATCAGACATCTCGGTAATGGACCCCAATAGCGGGGAGATCGTGAAACGGTTTACGGCTGACGACGGCGTTATCGCTCCGGATGACATCGCATTTGCCTCGGACGGTTCGTTCTACTGGACCTCGATTTTGACCGGAGAAGTTGCGGGCTTCAGCACCGATGGAGAGAAAATCATTGCGGCTCAAATCGCGCCGGGAGCAAACCCGATTACGTTTTCAGATGACGATCGCCTCTTCGTTGCTCAGTGCTTCCTCGGGCATAATTTATACGAGATTGATCCATCAGGTGCCAACGACGCACGGTTGATTGCAGATGGTCTCGGACCCAATTGCGGCCTGAATGGAATGGACTGGGGAGAAGACGACCGGCTTTACGGCCCCAAATGGTTCACCGGTGATGTGCTAAGTGTTGATGTGGATACAGGTGAGCGCCGTGTTGAAGCATCAGGGTTCCAGACACCTGCCGCGATAAAGTTCAACAGCAAGAACGAACTCCACGTACTCGACACAGGTTCGGGAGAACTCATCCGTGTTATCAATGGCGTGAAAGAAGTCGTTGCCTCATTCACGCCCGGGCTCGATAATTTTGCGTTCGATGCCAATGACACGCCATTCGTATCGAGCTTCACTGATGGGTTTATTAAGCGCGTCAATGATGACGGAAGCATAACCGAACTATCACCAGGTGGGATGTCTCACCCAAGCGGCGTCGCCGTCATCGGCGATACGGTTTGGGTCGGCGACTTACAGGCGCTCAGAGGGTATAACAGAAATACGGGCGAAGAAATCTCAACGATCCGGAACATTGTGGGAGTTGGCGACCTTGGCGGTTCTTTTTCCGTGTCTGCTGATGGCGACACGCTGATCCTGACGTCCTGGTTCGATGGAGACGTTCGCGTCTGGGACACTCAGCAGCATGCACGAATTGCCCATTATCAAGTCCCTGCCGGACCAATATCTGCCGTACGGTATGCAGGCGGTCTCGCCATCGCAGAGCATGGAACCGGCAGCGTTAAGCTCTACGGCGAAGGCGAACCCACTGTCTTGGCAACCAATCTTCCCGCCCCAACGGCGCTTGTTGTTGATGGAGAGGATTTGCTCGTGAGTGATCGAGCCCTTGGCGAAATTAGGACTGTTGCGCGCGGCGGCGTCGCGCTCGCCGAACCTGAAATCATCGGCAGCGATCTCGGCGCACCAGAAGGTTTCCTGCGCGCAAATGGCGGATTTGTCGTTGTTGAAGCAGATGCTTCCCAAGTGGTTTTTGTGAGCGAAGCGGGTGACCGAAGAGTATTGGGAAGCTTTCCTGCGGGCTCCGGCGCTCTACCGGGTTTTCCGCCTTCTTATATATTCAATGGCATAGCGGCCGATGCCGATGGCAATCTCTTTGTCACGGGAGAAAAAGACAGGGTGCTTTATCGTATTGAAGCGCCGTGGTGACGCGCCGCCCAATGAACTCCCCTGAGTAATCTAAACTCAGACAGCCAGATCACTCGTCGGCGAGTGTACTACATTTGCATCGTCCAACCTTCGACGCCCATCGCTGCCTGCCGGACAGCCTCAGACATGGTTGGATGCGCATGGCAGGTGCGCGCGATATCTTCTGATGCCGCGCCGAATTCCATCGCCAGACAAACCTCAGCAATCATCTCCCCGACACCGACGCCGATCATGTGAGCGCCGAGCACGCGGTCGGTGCCTTTCTCAGCCAGGATTTTTACAAACCCTTCGGTCTCATGATTGGTGCGCGCACGGGAGTTTGCCATGAACGGAAACTTCCCTTTGGTATATTCGATACCCGCTTCCTTCAATTGATCTTCCGTCATCCCGACAGTTGCGATCTCCGGTTTGGTATAAACAACACCCGGCACAAGATCATAATTCACGTGGCCTGCCTTGCCTGCAATCAATTCGGCAACAGCAACGCCGTCATCTTCAGCTTTGTGCGCAAGCATCGGCCCATGTATACAGTCACCGATCGCCCAGACGCCGTCCGCGACCTTGAAATGATCCGTCGTCTCGACCACGCCGCGCTTGTCTGTTTTGCCCCCAACAGCTTCAAGACCAAGTCCTTCCGTGTAAGGACGCCGGCCTATCGCAACAATGACAATATCGGCGTTCAGTGTTTCAGCGTCACCGCCTTTTGCTGGCTCAACAGTTAAGCTGACGCCAGAAGCAGATTTCTCAGCGCCTGTAACCTTCGTCCCCAGACGGAAGCTAAGGCCTTGCTTCTTGAATGTCCGCTGGGCCTCTTTCGCAACTTCGCTATCAGTCCCCGGTAAGATCCGGTCGAGATATTCAACAACGGTGACGTTGGATCCGAGACGCGACCAGACCGACCCCATTTCGAGACCAATCACGCCGGCACCAATCAGAACAAGGTTTTCAGGCACTTTCTTGAGAGACAGAGCGCCTGTATTCGAAACGATTTGTTCTTCATCGATGTCGACGCCGGGAAGCGTTGAAGGTTCAGATCCTGTCGCAATCACGATGTGCCGCGTTTTCAGAACTTGCCCACCGACTTCAACTTCGCCGGGACCTTTGATTTTTCCAAAGCCGTGAATGTGGTCGACCTTGTTCTTTTTCAGGAGAAATTCGACGCCTTTTGTCAGGCCCTCAACAGCATCAGCTTTTTGCTTCATCATGGCTGGCAGGTCGAGTTCCAGGCCTGAAACTTTGATCCCCATGCCGGCAAAATCGTTCTGGGCTGCTTCATAATACTCAGACGCATGGAGAAGCGCTTTCGACGGGATACACCCGACATTCAAGCATGTCCCACCTAGCTTCTCATTCTTTTCCACGCAGGCCACTTTCAGTCCGAGCTGTCCAGCGCGTATGGCGCAATTGTAGCCGCCAGGGCCGCCACCAATGATGACGACATCGTATAAGTCTGACATGGAAGTCTCCGCCTGAGAGTGAGAATCAGTTGAGTTACAGTGACCGCAAGGTAAGGATTTGCGCGGTTAAATCAATGTGGTGACGCGCGCTTATTTCGCCTTCAACGCAAACAATCCAACCGACGCTGCAAGCATGACGATCGCGGGGAGCGCGAAGGGTTCGATCATCGAGTAGCGACCGCTCATGCCGCCGACCAGCGCTATATATAAAAGCACCAGAAATGTACCTAAGGCGGCGAGCCACCGGCCATTTGCTCCTCCGATTGCCCATATCCCTCCAGCAATCGCCAAGAGCGCGCCCACTCCGGGTATCAGATACTCGACATCGGAAAGAACCCCGCCCCAGCTGTTTCCAGCCTTTACTTCGAAGGCCATTGCCTGAAAGCGTCCACGAAAGACCCAGTAGGCTGCGGCCACCAGGACGATACCAATCACGCGTCTTGCATGTTTCATTGAACTGCCCTCCATCAACTTAATGGGAGGGTATGACGCGCGCTAAGCTGCTGGCAAGCCCGCTTCTTCGCCCGGCACGATCTCTTCTGCGTCATCGTCTTGCGCACCTGAGCGCGCAACGACCATCGCGAGCGAGAGGCAGATCATGAGAATGAGCATAATCAGCTCTGTTCTGTAAGCATCGAGATCGACAGCTTTGTTCAACAATAGAACCGCGATAATCAATCCCAGAAGAAATGCCGAGATTCCGGACAACCAAGACGCGCCGCGAACCTCCGTCAGAGCCGCCAGACCTGCAAAGAATGCACTCAATCCAGCAAGGACCCGCAATGTGAAAGATGGGTCGAACATCAAATCATAAAACGTGACATCCGAAAGCATGTTGCGCGCAATCTGTCCGCCAGCTTGCCAGACAGCGATTGTCCCAAGCAGGCCCAGACCAAATGCACAAATCTTTACCAGACCGATTTGATGACCCATGTCTTCAAAACTCCATCTCAATGCACAAGAGAAATTGATATCCAGAAAACCCTAGCAGCAAGGCTTCAAGGCGGAGTTAATTGAATAGGTGGGATTTAAAGCACCGGGCGTCTTCGGGGCGTAAATTACCGAATTCGTTTACGCTGGCGGGCCAATTGTTTACGTCCATGCTCAGCGAACAATTGTCTCTGCCGCGCAATCGCCGCAGGAACCGGCCCTCTCCTGCGCGGTCGTACAACCGGTTCGACAACGGGCTCTTCGTCGTAAACATCGTCCTCAACGAGCACGACTGGCTGTATGTCCGGTGCGGCTTCAGCGCCGCCGGGCGCGCGCTGCTCACGCTGTCGCAGGTCCCAAATCGCCCATGCGAGCAGCACAGAGAGCGCAGCAGCATTCAGCAATGAAAGCTCACCTAAACTGGGTGCGCGCCACCAGCCAGGCTCAAAATCAACGAAAAACGCGACCGGGAAACCGGCCGCGCAACCGAAAATAAACCACGTAAATGACCCATGCCGGCAATTAGACGTTGCAAGGGCAGAGAAGTGAAAACTCAAAGCGGCGAGAAAATAAGGCGCGCCATATGTCACCCCAAGCTGGCGCCAGTTGATGTCGCGCAACCCTTCAGCCATTTCCCTTTCTGAGCCGATCAGGCTGCCAGCCATGACGAGGCTCGGCCAACGCACGGAAATCAGCGCGCCAAAGGCAAAGATGATTGCCAGCAGGGCTGTTAGTAGTGAGGTGGTCGTCCGATACATCCTCAAGCATTAACCATACCTCGCTTTATCCCCGATGAATGCGGTGTTTTGAATTTGATGGAGTTGAATTGGGCACCGGCCAGCGCTGACGTTCGAACTGAGACGGGAAGGGTCATTTTTCGCCAGGAGTGGACAGTCAGCTTTGGTGTGCGAATGGCAAGATCCCCTAATAGTAGTCCTTCGTCATGAATTGGCACATCATCAACCGTCTTTGATTGGCAACGGCTGCAAATTTTGCCACTACTATCTCGTTTAGAGATCGATATAGTTAGATTCCAGCCCATGAGTAACAACGACCTTATCGAGCTTCTTGAAGATCAAGGAATATCAAAGCAACTCGCTAAAGAAGTGGCGGCATACAGCCCAAACTCTCGGTTCACGCTGTTCTACCTGTTGAGCACAATGTCGATTTTTCTTGCGGTGATAGTCGTGGGGGTTTTGTTAGGCTCTTGGTTTCTATTTGACAGTCCGACGGTTTTTGAAAGAGCGGCAGAAGCCGAAGCAATCCTATATAACAATCAATTTGCAGTCAGCTTCATCGTATTACTGTTTGGTTGGATTTTTTGCGCAGGTATTGTCGTCGCTTTTCTTATGAGATGCACGCCTCTAAAAATTAAAGCTCCGGCATTTATAAAGGCAATTACGTGGGGCGGATTCGACGGACCATTCGCGAGAGGCCGGTTGCGGCATTCGCTTAAGGATTACCCAAACCCTGCATCGGCAAACGAGCTAATCAACGATTGGGGCCTGCGATATATCAAAGCTGTTTCGAAATTCGCCCTTCCGATACTTTTGATTGGTATTGCTATCTATTTGTTTGAACGCGACTCTTGGGCGTACGTCAATGAAGATGGCTATTCGGAGAATCCCGTAAATCCGTTCAAGAGTACGATAACAATTTCTTGGGATGAGTTGGAATCGGTCGAACTCGGATGCAATCATACCGGTGATAGCGATTTCATTATTTATGAAATAAGTGGTTCATCTCGCTCCGCACGCCTTAGCAGTTTTCGAACGACCAACGGGCGCAACAAGATTGATGCGCTCATCGAAGTAGATTCCCACATTCGCAGTTCTGGAAACGTTGAATTCAAACGGTGGCAATGGTTGTCTCGTAATCCACTTCACCCAAAATGTTTGTATTATTTCAGGAACGAACTGGGGAAGGAGAACTATTCTCGCTTAGTCTCGCTTTTGAGAGTTGGTGAGTTTCCAGAAGATTGAACGCAAAAGCGTTGGGTCGATATTATTTTGTGATATGACCGCTAAGACACGCTTCAAAGACATTGACCGTTCCAACCTTTGAGTCAGGAATGGGCCAATTCCTGCCCTTCATCTGTCGGATAGATTCTTGTTTATCCGACACCTCACCGTTCCCAAGGCATTGAAATCTCTTCCTTAAAAATAATTTCCGGCAAATTTATCCGACGGGGTGGCAGGCGCTTGTAGAGTGCTTGGCAAAGATTGACTAAACCTTGCCGCCGCCAGATGCGCAAACTTGGAAAGGAGGCTCGTGATATGTCCCGCACACATCCAAACCCCCTCTCTTTCATCACGCGGCGCTGGCAATTGCTCGGCCTGATGGCGGTCGCCTTTGCTCGTGAGATCACGCTGATGCAAAAGATGCGGGCGCGCAGCGGGGCGCACAAGGCCGCGCTTTTAGAAGCGTGGATTTATGCAGCTGCGGTGAAGCTCTCTGCGGATATTTCCGTAGCTTCTGACTTGCCCCGATTGGAAGCAGATGAGCGCGCCGCGCTCGCCCAATTGAAAACGCTGCATCAGATACTCTTGATCCTCGCGCTGCTTATTTCTGAGATTAAGCGCGAATTCGCAGCCGAAGAGGAGAGGCTAAGCAAGCTCGCAGGGGGCCTCAAACAGGCGGGCCTTCCTGGGCTTGTGCGCCGGCCACGCCCGGTCCCTTTTCTGGATAGCGGATGAGCCGCGCATCACCACCGAACATATGAACTTAATCCACCTGACGAACCGATATGAACCTCTGCGAGCCGCGCTCGCAGAGCTAAACGTGCTGGCGAATTAGATATCCAGCAGCATCCGTTCTGGATCTTCAAGAGCCTCTTTCACGCGGACAAGGAAGGTCACCGCCTCTTTGCCGTCCACGATGCGGTGATCATAAGACAGCGCCAGATACATCATCGGGCGGATCTTGATCTCATCATTGATCACGACCGGGCGTTTCTCAATACGGTGAAGCCCCAGCACACCAGATTGCGGCGGATTGAGGATGGGGGTCGACATGAGTGAGCCATAAACGCCGCCATTGGTGATCGTGAATGTGCCGCCCTGCATGTCTGCAATGGCTAGTTTGCCGTCGCGCGCTTTCTTGGCGAGTGAGCCAAGCTCCCGCTCAATGCCGGCCAGAGAGAGCTGGTCTGCGTTGCGAATGACGGGGACAACAAGGCCCTTATCGGTTCCAACCGCCATGCCGATATCAAAGTGGTTCTTGTAGATGATGTCGGTACCATCAATCTCTGCGTTCACGGCAGGGATCTCTTTCAGCGCGCTGCAGACCGCTTTGGTAAAGAAGCCCATGAAGCCGAGCTTCACACCATGCTTTTCAAGGAAGCTCTCTTTGTACTCTTTGCGCAGATCCATAATCTGGCCCATGTCCACATCATTGAATGTGGTGAGCATGGCAGCCGTGTCTTGTGCTTCTTTCAGGCGCCGCGCAATCGTTTGGCGCAGGCGTGTCATCCGTACACGTTCTTCATTTGGCTGAAGCTCACGCGGTGTGTGTGGCTGCTGCGCCGCGGGAGTGGCAGTCACCCGGGTAGCAGGCGCGGAATTTACATACGCCATCGCGTCGGCCTTGGTCGCCCGCCCGCCGCGGCCTGTTCCTGGAATATCGGCTGGGTTCACGCCGGCCTCAGCGGAGATGCGACGCACGGACGGCACAACAGGTCGCTCGCCTGTCGCTGGAGCTGGCGCGGGAGCGGCCGTCGCTGGGGCAGCGGGAGATGCGCTGACGCTGCCATCACTGCTAATGCGAGCGATAACTGCGCCGGGCGTTACCGTATCGCCTTCTCCAACGAGCAGTTCTGCGATGACTCCATCTGCTGACGCTGGGATCTCGAGAGCAACCTTATCGGTCTCAATTTCTGCAATCGTTTCATCTTTGCTGACCGCTTCACCGACTGATTTGAGCAGCGTTCCGATTGTTCCTTCGGCGACACTCTCACCCATAACCGGTACAGCGACATCCATGAGTGCGCCGCCCGCCGGCGCAGCCGCAGCTGGTGCCGCCGCAGAAGCTGGTGCCGCCGCAGAAGCCGGAGCGGCCGTGGGGGCTGAAGTTGCTGTCGCCCCGCCTGCATTTACGCGCCCGAGCAATGCACCAATTTCGACGGTATCACCTTCAGTCGCGCTGATCTCGCTGAGGGTGCCATCTTCCGGTGCTGACACTTCAATGGAGACTTTGTCCGTCTCGAGCTCGACAAGTACCTCATCTTTCGCAACAGTTTCGCCAGCGTTTTTCAGCCATTGACCAACTGTCGCTTCAGTTACGCTTTCACCAAGTTGAGGCACGGTAATGTCAGTCATGATGGCTCTCGCTTCTTTAGGATAACGCTTAGTCTGCGCCGGTAATGTTGTCGTTAATTGGATCTTTCTGGAAGGCAGCGTCCAGAAATGCCCGAAGTTCGGATTTGTGTTTTGCCATAAGGCCCGTGGCCGTCGCAGCACTTGGCTTTCTGCCAACATAGTGCGGACGAGGCTGCTTAGCGCCTACTTTATTGCAGCACCATTCAATCTCATCGCGGATGAAGGCCCATCCGCCCATATTACGCGGCTCTTCCTGACACCAGACCATTTCTGCTTGTTTGAAGCGTTTGAGCTCTGTGATCATGGATTTGCGCGGAACGGGATAAAACTGTTCAATGCGAAGAAGATAGATGTCGCTGACGTCCTCACCATTTTTGTGGCGTGCTTCGCGCTCTTCGAACAAGTCGTAATAGACTTTCCCTGAACACATCACGACGCGGCGCATCTTTTCATCGGAAACAAGCTTCACATCAGCTTCGCGGCCCTCGGTCTCGGCATCATCCCACAAGATGCGATGGAAGGAATCTTCTGGGCCAAGATCATCAAGCGTCGACGTCGCGAGTTTATGACGAAGAAGGGATTTCGGCGTCATTATTACAAGCGGCTTTCGGAAACCTCGGTGGATCTGACGGCGCAGCGCATGGAAATAGTTTGCAGGTGTTGTGAGGTTACAGACCTGCATATTATCTTCAGCGCACATTTGAAGGAACCGCTCAAGACGCGCCGATGAATGCTCCGGCCCCTGACCTTCATAACCATGCGGCAGCAACATCACGAGGCCAGACATACGCAACCATTTGCGTTCGGCACTTGAAATGAACTGGTCAAAGAACACTTGCGCACCGTTTGCGAAATCGCCGAATTGCGCCTCCCAAAGCGTTAAAGTGTTTGGGTCTGCAAGCGAGTATCCATACTCGAAACCAAGCACTGCCTCTTCAGACAGCAGCGAGTCGATCACCTCATAATGTGCTGACTGTTCGTCAAAATTATTGAGCGGTGTGTAGCGCTCTCCCGTGTTTTGATCGATGATATGGCTGTGCCGCTGTGAGAAGGTTCCGCGGCCGCAGTCTTGACCCGACAGGCGAACAGGGTAGCCTTCGTCCATCAATGTCGCAAAGGCGAGATGCTCTGCGGCGGCCCAATCAAGACCTTTGCCTGATTCGTAAGCCGTCGATCGGGCCTTGATCACGCGTGCCAGGGTTTTGTGAGCAGTAACACTTTCCGGAATCGTCGTCAGGGATTTACCGAGACGCTGCAAGCGTTCTTTTGAAACACCAGTCGATCCGCGGCGATCATCATCATCGGGCAGCCCAAGACCTTCCCAGTCTCCGCGCAACCAATCCGCTTTCTGCTGTTCCAGATTTTTTGCATCTTCGAATTCCTTGTCGAGAAATTTCTCGAACGCCTCAACCTCGGCTTTCACCTCATCTGCCGTAACGAGTCCTTCCGCGACGAGCCTTTCAGTGTAAATCTCTCGCGTAGAACGATGCGCCTTGATCTTCTTATACATAAGAGGCTGCGTGAACATCGGCTCATCGCCCTCATTGTGACCAAAGCGCCGGTAGCAGAACATATCGATGACGACGTCTTTGCCGAATTTCTGGCGATACTCGGTCGCGACCTTTGCCGCGTATGTTACTGCTTCAGGATCATCGCCATTCACATGGAAGATGGGGGCTTGCACCATCAACGCCACATCTGATGGATAAGGTGACGAGCGCGAATACATCGGGCTTGTGGTAAAGCCGATCTGGTTATTGATGATGAAGTGAACTGTGCCGCCCGTGCGGTAGCCGCCAAGCCCAGACAGCGCAAAGCACTCAGACACAACGCCTTGCCCAGCAAACGCTGCATCGCCGTGCAACAGAAGCGGCATGACCTGGGAGCGATCAAGAGCGCCCGTTTCCTTTTCGATGAGCGCTTGCTTAGAGCGCGCACGGCCAAGCACGACCGGATCAACTGCTTCGAGGTGAGAGGGGTTCGCGTTCATAGTCAGATGAACTGAGTTGCCATCGAATTCCCGGTCAGATGATGCACCAAGGTGATACTTTACATCCCCAGAGCCAAAATCATCCGCACCCTGAGTATTGCCGCCCATAAACTCGTTGAACAGGACATCATATGGTTTACCCATAACCGCGCCGAGCATGTTCAAACGGCCGCGGTGAGCCATCCCAATGACGATTTCCTTCACGCCAAGATAGCCACCGCGTTTGATGATTTGCTCAAGCGCAGGAACTGCCGCCTCGCCGCCGTCGAGCCCGAAACGTTTCGTGCCGGGATAGCGTTTATGGAGGAAGCGCTCAAACGTCTCCGCCTCAATCAATTTACTGAGGATCGCCTTCTTGCCTTCCGGCGTGAACGCGACGCCTTTGTCAGGGCCTTCGATGCGTTCCTGCAGCCAGGATTTCTCTTCTGGATCCGAAATATGCTGGAACTCGATCCCGATGGTTGAGCAATAAGTCCGCCGTAGAATCTCAAGCATTTGGCGGGGCGTCGCATGCTCTAGACCCAGATAACCATCGATGAATATTGGACGATCCAAATCAGCTTCGGAAAACCCGTATGAAGCCGGATCAAGTTCCGGTTGATATCCGAAGCTTTCGAGCCCTAGCGGATCGAGCTGCGCGGCAAGATGACCACGAATGCGATAGGCCCGGATCATCATCAATGCGTGAATAGAGTCTTTCACGCCCTGCGCAATCTCAGCTTGCGTCGCAGCAGGAGCCTGCGCCTTTAGCTTTTTCTCGATGTGCGTTTCGGTCCGCGCCCAGTCTCCATCAAACGCCGCAATGGTATCCTTGTCCTTAGTCTCTGGAAACGACTCGCGGGCCCAGCTTGCACCATCAGCATTGCGCGTCGCATCCGAGCTTCTATCACCAAGCGCAGAGAAGAACTCACGCCAGCTTTCCGGAACCGAATTTGGATCCCGCGCAAAGGCCGCCTGCATCTGTTCGATGTAATGAGCAGACCCTCCATACAAAAACGCTGTGTCGAGCATCTGCGCATTTTTTGCGCCTTTAATCGGAGATCCATCGTCTGCCATGTGTTCTTCCTCTTATGGCCTTTTGCCTGATCCCGCCCGCAAGCATGTATTGAAGGGAGATTATCCTTTCAAAACCTCTAACATTGTGGAACCGAGACGAGCAGGACTTGGTGATACACGAATGCCAGCTGCCTCCATCGCCGCGATCTTTGACTCCGCATCGCCTTCACCGCCGCTTACAATTGCGCCAGCATGACCCATCGTACGCCCCTTAGGAGCCGTACGCCCAGCGATAAATCCAACCATGGGTTTCTTGCGGCCTTTCACGGCTTCATCCTTGATGAATTGCGACGCCTCTTCCTCGGCCGTCCCGCCGATCTCGCCAATCATAATGATCTGCTTTGTCTCATCATCCGCCAGGAACATTTCCAGCATATCGATAAACTCGGTGCCTTTGACCGGGTCACCGCCAATGCCAACCGCAGTCGTCTGCCCGAGGCCAGCATTTGTGGTTTGGAACACTGCTTCATAGGTGAGCGTTCCGGAGCGGGAGACAACGCCGACAGATCCCTTTTTGAAAATCTTACCGGGCATGATGCCGATCTTGCACGCTTCCGGCGTCAGAACGCCCGGACAATTCGGCCCGATAAGCCGTGAGTTTGATTTGTCGAGCTTCGCTTTAACGCGCACCATGTCGAGCACCGGCACACCTTCAGTGATGCAGATGATCAGAGGGATTTCCGCATCAATCGCCTCTTCGATCGCGCCTGCTGTAAATGCTGGCGGAACATAGATCACGGAAGCGTTCGCACCTGTTGCTTCTTTGGCCTCTCCAACCGTTGTGAAGATCGGCAATTTTTCACCATTGGTACCTTCCCAGTTCTGGCCACCTTTTTTGGGGTGCGTACCGGCAACCATTTGCGTACCGTGATAAGCCAGTGCCTGCTCGGTATGGAAACTGCCCGTATTGCCCGTTAGGCCCTGGACGATGACTTTGGTATCTTTGTCGATGAGAATGGACATTTTTCGTTTCTATTCCTTCAGGGTACGGATTATTTCAGAGTGGATTTGTTCATTGCAATCATTGAGAAACTGCCATTTGTGGCAGTGGTGAATATACTGGCGACACTGCTGCCGCTTCGTTTGGACCAATAGCCAGTCATTGCACCGGTTTTGACGGCCTCCCATCGGCCTTCAAAGCCTTCCATATTCTCAAAATCGGCTGGATTGATTTCGACGGCATCATCACCAAAACTCCCGATCAGCTGGCAGGACATAAATTTCGAATGCGGGCCGTCATGCTCAGAAAATTGGATCATATGATCAATATCCGGCTTCCTGATCATCGTGGACCGCATGATATCAATAGCGCCAATACCGCCGCCAAACTCATCATCCAGCTCCCAACCAAGTTTTCCAGCAACCGGAAGAGCCTTGATGACATCGCCTCCATTTAATGCAGTTCCGCAGATTTCGAACAATTCTTGAACAATCGATTGCGCACCCTCAGGTGCACTTGTTGGCAACGTCACATCGCCGCCTGTCCCACCGCATGCGGCGAGCACAGTTGCAAAACAGGAGAGAGCGACAGCGCGCATACTTTAAGCTCGAATGGCCTCGACGATTTTCTTTGCAGCGTCATCGAGATCATCAGCGGAAATCACGTTGAGATCTGAGCCAGCGATAATCGCTTTGCCCTTTTCAACGTTCGTTCCTTCGAGACGCACGACCAATGGCACAGAGAGGTTTGTTTCTTTCACCGCCTGCAAAACGCCCTCGGCGATCACGTCGCATTTCATGATGCCGCCGAAGATATTGACGAGGATGCCCTTAACGTTCGGGTCTTTCATGATGATCTTAAACGCGGCAGCTACTTTTTCAGCATTAGCACCGCCGCCAACATCACAGAAGTTCGCTGGCTCCTCGCCATAAAGCTTGATGATATCCATCGTAGCCATGGCCAGACCGGCACCATTAACCATGCAGCCAATCGTGCCTTCTAGCGCGATATAGGCGAGATCCCATTCACCCGCTTCGACTTCCTTCTCATCTTGCTCCGTTTCGTCGCGCAACTCTTCAATATCAGGATGACGGAAGAGCGCGTTTCCATCGAAGGAAACTTTCGCATCAAGAACGCGGAGATGACCGTTTTCCATAACGATGAGCGGGTTGATCTCCAGCATCGCCATATCTTTTTCCGTGAAGGCTTTGTAGAGCTTCGGGAAGAGATCCAGGCCATCGGCGGCCGCAGCGCCTGACAGTTTCAACGCATCACAAATTTCCTGCGCCTTGGCGGACGTCATCCCTGCAACTGGATCAACCTGGATATTCTGGATTTTTTCAGGCGTATCGTGCGCGACAGCCTCAATGTCCATGCCGCCCTCGGTTGACGCAACAACCGCAATTCCACCCGTCTTACGATCGACAACCATTGAGAGGTACAGCTCTGTTTCAATGTCAGCGCCATCTTCAATGTAAAGCCGGTTTACTTGCTTGCCGACCCCATTGGTTTGCTCTGTCACCAGATGTTTTCCAAACATCGCCTTGGCATGCTCAACAGCCTCTTCTTTCGAAAAGGCGAGCCGCACTCCGCCCTTCTCGCCGGCTTCTGGTTCTTCGAACTTTCCCTTACCGCGACCACCCGCATGAATTTGAGATTTCACAACCCAAAGTGGTCCTGGCAATGCATTAACCGCCGCCTCAATCTCGTCTAGCGACAGCACGGGTCGGCCATCTGCAACGGGCGCACCGAAGGATTTCAGAACGGCTTTGGCCTGATATTCGTGTATATTCATGGGTGTTGGAGCCTTTGCTGAGGGCAAGGCGGACAGGAATCCATCCGCGCGAATTCCTCGGCGTTATATCACCCAATATCTCTGACGCAACAGGCTGAGTATGGTTTCTAGTACTTAAAGTGTCTTTTTTAGCGAAATTTCGCAACCGTCGATCTGACTGTCTCACCGCTCTCAGCGTGAATGGCAAGCAATGCCTCACCTTTTTCCCAGTCAACGCTCACGGACCCAAAGTTCGTTTTCGCGTACCCAGACCCAATCTGTGCCGTATCGACCTCATCAGATTCTTCCCGGAAAGAGAGATTGAGCGACGATGAGGTGAGTTCGTACAAAGGCTGCGAAATAACACCGTCTTTCCGGTACAGGAAGGCCGTGTGGCGATCACCGGAGACTGCGACGACGCCCTTTGCGCCGGTCTCATCAATAAGATCATAAAGGCGCTGGCGTTCTGAGGGCAGTTTATCCCACGCTTCCCAACCATGCGCATCTGGGACGATCTGTATGGAGGATACCAGAAGCCGAAGGTCTGCCGGTTCTTCGAGTTGCGTTTTCAGCCACTCCCACTGCGCTTCACCGAGCAGCGTTTGCTCCTCGGCCGCGCTCGGCATGTAGCGTTCTTTGCCTGCTGCGCCCCAATCATCTGTCGCCGTCAGAGGCGAGCGAAAATAGCGTGTATCCAGCATGATGACTTGCGTGCGTTGGCCTTCAGGACCAAAACTCTTGGCATAGTAGGTTCCGGGATGAGATGCCGCTTCTGTGTTCTTTAGATCCCAGAATTGCTCATGAACACGCTCGGCAAGAATACGAAATGGGAAGTCAGATCCGGCGTCATTTGCGCCATAATCATGATCGTCCCAAGCTACCATCATTGGATGCGCAGCCCGCGCAGCGATAAAGTCTGCTTGCTGACCAAGATCTGAGAAACTCTCCCGCACCTCTTTAAGATCGGGATCATTGCTTTCATAGCGCGGGCCATCTTTGTCGCCATAAACGTTGTCGCCGATCATCAGGAACAGATCGGCTTTTTCACGCGCGATCTGGGCAAGCGCCGGGCTCACTTTTTCCTCATCATTGCAAGAGCCGACCAATATACGCGTAATGATGGCATCTTCGCCAGGAAGTGGTTGGCTTGGCGAGGTGGCCGGTAGAGCGCTGTCAGGAATGCTGGCATAATACTCCGCAAGCGCAGATTCAGCAGAAACCGGACTTGTCGAAGTCAGGTTCGTGGTCTCACATGCGGCGAGCGCGAGAATAGATGCAGCAGCAATGATCCGTTTCATAATGATCCCCTTGAATGGCTTTTCAGGGATCAAGCATTCGCCGCGCAAGGGCGCAAGCGGGTCACGACGTAAAGAACAGGCTCCACATGAAGCGTCCCGGCAAAAACGTAAATAAACCAGCGACGATCATGGCCCCAAGGAACATACCTGTCATATTTTTGGCGTGTTTTTTCACATCCTTGTTACGGATTGCATAGATCCCATAAGGCAAGCCCATCATCGTCCACGCCGATAATCCATGTATCCAGCTGAAACTCTTGCCATTTATGCCCGTGATCCAAAAGGAACTGATCGCGGTAACTGCCATCGCCGCCACCCACGTCCAACCAAGCGGCTTGTGCATGCCGCGCCCTTTGGGGATCACCAAAATCCAAAGCCCGACAAAGAACGCCGTGAGTGCACTCACGATGTGAATTTGTACAGCGAGTGGAACGATCAAAAAGCGCGAAAGATCAATTCGGAAGCGAATACTGTTTTCGGGATAATTCGAAAGCAATGACTGACTGATCAATGCGAAAATCACACCTGACAGAGCAATGACCCAGATCCATCCCGGAACGCGGCCAAAGCGTTTTGGAATGTCTTTTAGAGTTACAGCGAAGTCACTCATGTTGCGCCCCTAAGCCCACGTACCGTGGAAACCGAGCGGCCATGCATAATCCGCGCTCCACGTAACGACGGGTCCATCACTGACGCGCGCCGCATCAAACACCCAGACTTCGCTCGCCTTTGTCTTTGTGTTCAGCGCTGTCCCAATCAACCAGCAATCGCTTTCTTTTGTGCCGCCTTGTTTTGGGACGAACAGATGCTCTTCGACCATTCTGTGATTTCCAAAATTGAACGCATCGACGGATCCCGTTTCCCAGTTTTGAACCGAAATCGTTGTTGATGTTGGCGTACCCTTCAAAGCGCCCGTCACAAGTGAGGTCAGCGTCCGCTGCCTGCCGTGATAGAGCGGATTCTGTTGAGGAAAATCACCATCGAGGCCGGTCTCTACATACCGCGCGTCACCAGATGCCGGGATGATAATTTGCGTAAGATTGGCACTCAGCACATCATCTTCGGTGTAGATGCCTTTCATTTCGTTCGTTCCGCCGCCAGGCCCAAGCACAGGCTCCCGGTAAAAAGCTGCGTCGAACCGAATGGTTCCATCGCTTTCTTCCCATGCCGCACCGGTATGATAAAAAGCGCGTGCTTCGCCTTGCGCCCAGCGCTGTTTGGTTAGGTCATCTTTGTCGATTATGAGGAATTTCATTCCCTCTTCTGGGTTCCATTCAAGACCCTCTACGAAAGGTGGAATATTGCGGGTGTATACCCATGGCTGCACGAGGATGATGAGCTGACGCTCTGTCATCACCCAATCATGGATGTAAGCCGGAATACCAATATCGACGAGCTGGAATTCTTCGAGCGTACCGCTGGCATCGATTTTATAAATGATCACCCGGCTACCGCTTGTACCAAGGTTCCAGACGCGGCCATCTGGTTCAACTTTTGGATGGGCAAGGAATGGCATACCCGTCAGGTCTTCGCGCCAATCCTTTGGTCCAACTGAACCCAGGGTTTCGCGGTCCACTTCATACGCCGATCCACCTTCCCAGAGTGCATATAGCTTACCATCGACCACGATAACCGAGGTGTTTGCAGCGTTCACATCATCAGGATGTGTGATCGGAAACTCGGGATCACCTTCCGTGCCAAAGCCGGGGGCGAGGAATTTACCGGCTTTCTGTTCTTCCCGGCGCTTGTGGGTGTCAACGAAACGGCCGGTGTGCACAGCTTCGCCGCCGTCAATGCTGATTTTTTGGATCATCCCATCGCCGTCGAACCAGTGCGACGCAAAGGTGTCTCCATATTGGAATTGCCCGGGCCCGTTTCGGAAAAGCGTGCCGTTCAAATCGGCTGGAGCCTTTCCAGAGACACGTTTCATCGTTGCAGGGCCAAAGCCTTCTGCAGGGGCCGTCCGATAGCCAATTTGCCAATCTGGAAGGTTGGAGCCCGGAGACGCGCTGACACAGCCGGGGAGGATGGACAGTGTGCCTGCTGCGGCACCGGCTCCAATTACTGTACGACGGGAGATATCCATTAGTTGTACCCCCTACTCAATAGTAATCGTGTGAGTTGTGCCGTCAACACCAATATCGAATTTGGCTTTTTCCCAATCTGCCGGGCCGAAGCGACCTTTGGCATTGTTGGAAAAGGCGTAAGGCTCAGTTGGCATCCCGAATGGATTTGTGTCCATGGAGCCATTGTCGTTGACGTCATGGTAAAGCTTCAGGCCGTATTCCCCTGGCGCAAGCCCATCAAAAGAAACGGTGACACTGTCTCCATCTACGGCAATGATCGCGCCATCCACTGCGTTCCCACCATTGTAGCCAGCCTCATCAAAAACACCGAGATTGATCTTGCCGGACACCGTCTTGATGCCGTCAATCGTAACGGTGAGCTTCGAAGCGTCCTCGGCGAGTGAAGGTGCAGCAAACAAGGCAGCTGCTGTCAGAACGGCAATCATTTTCTTCATTTTGTGAACTCCTCAGTCCGTGTTGCGATGAACCCAACATCACCCCAAAAATGAGGGATTTCTATCGAATTTGCGCGATCTGACTGGAATCCTTCGCGAAAAGACGCCAATGTCGTTCACGGACCGCGAAATACAGGGGTGAATTCGTTTGCGTAACGCGATTGACTGGCCAGCTGTCCGGAATACCGTCGGTTTGTTCCTGGCGATCTCCGCCTTTATGGCATTTATCAACCCATATAACGCGGCGAGATTCGACGCATTCATCTTCAGATTTGCCTATTGGTTCGGCCTCATCATTGTCGGCGGACTAACCGGCCGTCTGGGTATTTACATTGCTGAGTATATTCAAAAGCCGCCGCATTGGGCGCTGACAATAATCTCAGCCTCGGCCACAGCTTCGTTCGGCGTTACCTGGGCAATTTATCTTTTTGAAGCGATCCGCCGGCAGACGCTTGATATCCCACTCGCAGAATTTCCGGTGATTTATGGACTCGTTTTTGTGATCTCACTTGCGATTTCTGGCGTGTCCTATCTTGCCGAACAAGCACAGGAAGAGGCGGAGGTTGAAACTGAAGCGGCTGATCCGGTTGTCAAATTCCTTGAGCGTCTACCTGTAAAATTCCGCTCAGCCGAGCTTTATGCGATTTCATCAGAGGATCATTACCTCCGGATCCATACCAGTCTCGGCGAAGAATTGATCCTCATGCGTCTTGCGGACGCCATGCGTGAACTGGAAACTGCAAATGGCTTGCAAACTCATCGCAGCTGGTGGGTCGCCAGTAGCGGCGTTGCGGACTCAAAACGCGAAAATGGTAAAATCGTTCTGATCTTGAAAAGCGGAACAGAAGTGCCAGTTTCACGAACCTATTCTGCCGCCGTCAAAGACGTTGGCTTGGTAGGATAGTTGCGCGGCTAAACCTGAACAGGTGCGCTCATATCACCATCTATCGAACGAATAAGATGACGAACGAATTCGACATGGCTTCTGAGATGATAGACTTCGTCATTATACGATAGCGGCACTTCGACTTTTCCGATTTCTGTTTGGAGCATATCCAGTTCGTGAACGACGTCTTGGCGCTCTGCTTTTGAAACCGCGTCTCGGCCGCGTTCTTCCAACATGCGCAGATCTTCATACCAAACATAAATTCGGCGACGAATGCGCCAGCGATAAAGCGGAGGCGCAGCGCGCACAAGCGGTATCGCAAGCGTTATCAAGGGGATGAGCAACACCCAGGCGCGGTCAAGGAAGTTCGCCACGCTAAATGGAAACCATCGGCGTAGCGCGGATGGACCGCGCTTATAGTATCGCTGCGCTTCCTTTGAGAGTGGCAAATCGCTGAACTCAGGTGTTGGGAAAGCCCCCGCCGGCGACAGCAAAGTACGGGATGAATGAAGATTATCGGCGGCCTCGAGCGCAAGCGATTGAATGGCAGGGTGCAATTCCTTCCGGGCCGCTAATTGAGCAACAGGCGCGATCAGTTGAACGTCGGCGGCTGGAATATCATCACCAACATCGACAACACCTTTCAGCAAAGTCACAGGAGCGAGCGCTGCGTTTCGCCGCGCGATCCCGGGAGCGCTGTCAAATGGCAGCAAGGCGATGCGCGGATAGGATAATAGCTCCCCGATATAATCGGCATCTACCGAAGCAGAAAAAGCAGCGGCATCGACTTCGCCTGCCAGCAAGGCTTCTTCCGCCGCTGTTCCTGAAAGTGGCAAACTCGCACTCGCCGCCCACGCTCCTCCAAACTCGCTTTGCATCTGTTTGACCAACATGCGCGTGCCAGAGCCTTCTGCGCCAATCGCAACGCGGAGATTCCGAAGATCACCGAATGACTGCGCGCCGACATCCGCCCGCACGAACACCCAAAGCGGTTCCTTAAAAATACCGCCTAGGGAAATAAGATCTTCGGCGTCTTTTGCTTCCGCTGTCCCGCCTTGCAGCAGCGCCATATCGGCATCACCATTGCGCAACAGCTCAAGATTTTCGATCGATCCTGCCGTCGTCAGGACTTCGACCTCCACGCCAACGGACGCAAAGAGAACTTTGTAACGCTCTGCATAGGCCTGGTAAGCTCCGCCTTGACCGCCGGATGCAAAGATAATTTTGCTCGGCGGAGCAGGTTTAATAAACTGCAATGCAAGCACCATTAAAGCGATCGCTAAAACAGCGGCGAGCCAATACTTTTTCAAAAAATCGGTAATCTGTCCCATTATGCATTCCAGTTTGCACCAACCGGAACCTATTACATATTCGACGCAATTGCCCAGAAGAAATCGCGTTAATTCGATTTGCCCTGAAATAGCCTAATTGCGCCCCGGTTCGTGCCCTCTTGTCAGCGTGTGATCACTTTCACAGCCGGACTTATAACAATTCGGTGAAGCCAAGCAGAAAACTGCAAAGGGGATTGAAATGACAGAGACACGGAACGTCGGACAGTGGATGATACTGGCTCTGTTCTCGCTTGCTACGATTGTCATGATGGACATGGCGTTTGCACCTGCACCCTCTCTTTTTGCAGGTTAGGCAAGACAAATAAGAAATTTGCCGGATTGCCCTCCGGCCAATCGCGGTGGCTTTTCCTCTTCCCTCCAGCTGCCGCAAAGAACGAGCCCCATGCCGCCCTGCCCTGCGGTATGGGGCTCAATCTTTATGGTAAGGCGTACCAGCCAGAATTGAGAACGCTCGATATATCTGCTCAGCGAGCATCACCCTCGCCAGTCGGTGCGGCCAGGTGAAATCGCCAAGCGAAAGCGTATCAGGCGCAGCATCTATTACAGAGTTAGCGTATCCTTCTGCGCCGCCAATCAGAAAACAGATATCTCCCCCATCATCCCGAACTTTGCCGAGTTTTGTCGCAAACGCCTCAGATCGCATCGACCTGCCACGCTCATCAAGACGCAACACGCTGGCACCTGATGGAATTTTGGCAAGTAACCGCCTGCCTTCATCTTCCAGGCCGCCGCTTTCAACTTCTATTTCTTCGACACTACGAAAACCCAACTGTTTGCCGGACTTCTCAGCGCGCTGCAGATAGTCGTCTATCAACTCGCGCTCGGGTGAGCGCTTCAGGCGACCAACTGTCAAAATCGTTAGTTTCAATGGGGTATTCAGGCCGGTGCGGCGTGGTCGCTGGCATCAGCGCCCCAGATGCGCTCAAGATTATAAAACTCGCGAACTTCCGGGCGAAACAAATGTACAACAACATCGCCCGCATCAATGAGGACCCAGTCAGCATTCGGAAGACCTTCAACGCGTGCGCGGCCAGCGCCTATTTCTTTTAATTTGCGCAGGATATGATCTGCAAGCGCGCCAACATGGCGTGCAGACCGGCCCGATGCGATAACCATGTGGTCAGCAACAGAAGACTTCCCGTCCAGATCAATAACGATAAGCTCCTCAGCTTTGTCGTCCTCGAGGGTCTCAGTAATCAGGCTTGCAAGCGCCTTGGAATCTTCAAGTGTTGCAGGCCGCTTAGCGGTTTCGGGCCGCGGAGTGAGAGCAGACAGAATTTCGTTCCTTTACTTCTTCAGCTGTGAATCGATTGTAACACGGTGCGTGTGGCAGCACCAAGACAGAATTTTGGCATATAAATCAAAGAACTTCGAGCAAAGCGAGGTAAAACGTGTTGCGCGCAGACTGCCAGAGTTGTTGGATCTTCAAGCCCGCAGCTTCAGCCAATTCAGAAAGTGCGGCCTCATCAAATTTCCAACTGTCTTCAGTGTGTATTGCCTCGCCGGGCTGGAACTCGAAGACCCGGTTCTCGATCACGATCTCAGTATGTTGGTGTGCGACGAGGTGCATTTCTATGCGCTTTTTTTGCGGATTATAAAATGACAGGTGTTGAAAAGCCGTCTCGTCAACAAGGGCTGACAGCTCAGTTTTTAGACGTGTCAGCAAATTCAAGTTAAACGCCGCCGTTTTGCCCTCGCTGTCATTGTAGGCCGCATCGAGACGCGCCGTATCTTTTACGCCATCGACTCCAAGAAGAATTGCGTCGCCTTGGCGTAGAACGGATTTGTATGACTGTAGCAGCGTCAAACGTTCTACGGGATCAAAATTACCAAGCGTGCTACCCGGGAAAAAACATAACCGCCGACCAGACCCTGTAAAAATATCTTCTGGCCTCGGCATCGCCCCCGTAAAATCACCGGTCACAGCGCCGACGCGCAGACCCGGAAATTCCTCCGCGAGCCTTTGTCCCGATGTACGCAACTGCTCGGCCGATATATCCGTCAGAACACATTCGTATGGATCTGCCATTGCAGACAACAGAACACGAATCTTCTTAGCTGCCCCGCTCCCAGGTTCTATGAGGCTTGCACCTTCCCCGACCCATGCAGCGACCTCTGGCGCGATTGTTTCCAGCAAAGCCATTTCGGTTAGTGTGGGATAGTATTCGGGCGTCTTTGTAATACCTACGAAGAGTTCCGCGCCGGTCTTGTCATAGAAATATTTAGGCGGAATAGACTTAGGCGACGCCGAAAGACCCGCAATGACGTCAGCTCGGAAGTCTGACCGCGCAACCGGCAATTCGATTTCAAAGGCGAGATCTGCACTCATTGGTTTCTAAGCTCCGTCGATGACAGAACGTTCAACGGAGCTTGCAAATACGTCCAGGCAGGTGCAGGTGCGAACACCAAGCGTTTCGCTTCATAGGGAGGGATCCAGCCTGCACCAAAGCGTTCAGCAAACCGTGAGTTCAGGGCGGCGCGCCGAGAACCCAAGCGAGCAATGACAGCGATTGGCAACGCGCGCGCTATATCCTGCCAATTCTTCCATTGATGGAATCCGGCAAGACTATCAGCGCCCATCAACCAGACAAAACGAGCCGACGGCGCACGTGCATTCAATGCGGAGATCGTATCAATTGAGTAGGTCAGTCCAAGCCGCATTTCGACATCGCTGACGCGCATACGCGGGCGGGGGTCTGCGAAATTGGCCGCGCTTTCAAATCGCTTGGTGTATTCCCCATGTTCAATTTTTAGCGGATTGCCGCGAGCCGGCACCCACCAGACCCAGTCCAGATTGAGCGCGCGCATAGCGGTTTCGGCAACATGCAAATGTCCATCGTGAGCGGGATTAAAACTCCCCCCGAGAAGGCCTATGCTCAAGCCATTCGCTGGGCCGGGTAGCTTTAACATCAAGGACGCGTCTGACCCTTACCGCGCACGACATATTTGAAGATGGTGAGCTGCTCTGCGCCAACGGGTCCGCGTGCATGGATACGCCCCGTGGCGATGCCAATTTCTGCGCCCATTCCGAATTCGCCTCCATCCGCAAATTGGGTGGACGCATTGTGCATGACGATCGCGCTATCGACGTCTCTAAAAAAGCGTTCCGCAACCGCGTCATCATCGGTGACAATCGCTTCGGTATGTCTCGTGCCGTAAGTCGCGATGTGCTCGACCGCTCCAGCAATACCATCGACAATTTTAACCGAGAGAATAGCATCGAGATATTCTGTCGACCAGTCGGCGTCAGTTGCGTGCTCCATGCTCGGCACAAGCCTGCGTGCGGCGTCATCCCCGCGCAGCGTGCATCCCGCATCCATAAGCGCAGCTGCGATAGGCGGCAGTAAAATATCAGCCTTCGATGCATCAACGAGGAGTGTTTCCATGGATCCGCAAATCCCGGTGCGCCGAAGCTTGGCATTCACAGTGATGTCGATTGCCATTTGCAAATCAGCTGCGCCGTCAACATAGGTGTGACAGATACCTTCCAGATGACCAATCACCGGCACGCGGGCTTCATCCTGCACTCGCTGGCAAAGGCCTTTGCCGCCGCGCGGCACAATCACATCAATTCCGCCGCCGAGCCCGGAAAGCATATGACCGACCGCAGCGCGGTCCGTCGTCGGTACAAGCTGGATTGCATCTTCAGGCAACCCGCACGCTTTCAGGGCAGCGCGAAGCGCGGACCCAATTGCGCCAGATGAATGCAAACTCTCCGATCCACCGCGCAGGATGGCGGCATTTCCGGAACGGATGCAGAGCGCACTCGCATCCGCGGTTACATTTGGGCGGCTTTCATAGATAATCCCGATAACACCAAGCGGTGTACGCACTCGCGCAATATCGAGACCTGATGGCACGCTCCAACGCGCCGTTTCTTCGCCAACAGGATCCGGCAGCTCAGCAATCGCATCGATTCCGCTGGCGATTGCCGCGATCCGCTCAGGTGTGAGCTGCAAACGATCAAGCAGCGCTGGCGATAATTCCTTCTCACGGCCTGCCGCCATATCTTGTTCATTTGCAGCCAGAATGTCTGCCGATGCTGAGCGAATATGCTCAGCCATTGCTTTCAGTGCGCCAGTCCGCTCCTCCGGTCGCTTTTTGGAAAGCTCGACGGATGCGGCCCGCGCACGCGCGCCGATTTGCATCATTAGCTCGGCCAGCGCAGCATCTGGAACAGATGATTGATAGTTCATAGGGGCGTCATGCCAGATGCACGCAGATTGGTCTAGGCGACGCCCACCTTTAGGAAGTCATGCATGTGAACAACGCCGATCGGCTTTTCGTTGGCAACAACGAACATTTGCGTAATTCGTTTCTCATTCATTTGCGCAAGCACAGCAGAGGCGAGCATGCCGGGGCTCGCAACGATCGGGCTGCGGGTCATTGCGTCGTCAATCGTCATGGCCATGCGACCAGCAGCGACTAATCGCCGAATGTCGCCGTCCGTTACAATGCCCATCAATACGCCGGCAGGGTCGACAACGGCGATGCAACCGAACCCCTTTGATGACATTTCCTCGAGCGCTTCCGCCATTTCTGTTCCGCTTTGCACGAGGGGCATTTCTTCACCGTCATGCATGAGGTCATCGACCGTGCGAAGCAGCGCGCCTAGCTTTCCTCCGGGATGAAACGTCTTGAAGTCTTCGCCGGTAAAGCCTCGCTGCTCTAGCAAGGCAACAGATAGTGCATCACCTAAAGCCATCATAAGCGTTGTCGACGTTGTTGGAGCCCGCGTTTCCGCGCAGGCTTCGGGAGCATCAGGAATCACAAGCGAAACATCGGACGCCGCCGCAAGAGAACTTTCAGGATCGGCCGTCATGCCAATCAGCGGAATGTTAAACCGCCGCGAGTAATGAATGAGATCGCTGAGTTCCTTCGTTTCACCTGACCGCGATAGAGCGAGCACAACATCCGATGTTGTGATCATTCCGAGATCGCCATGGCTAGCCTCGGTTGGATGGATGTAATAGCTTGGGCACCCAGTGGAAGCGAGGGTCGCTGCAATCTTGCGGGCAACGTGCCCGGACTTGCCAACACCGGCGAGAATGACCCGTCCGCTTGCCTTGTTCATCACCTCGACCGCATCAGCGAAGGCTTCGCCGATTGCCTCTTCCAGCATGTGCAACGCGTCAGCCTCAACACGGATGACCCGTTTGCCAGCTTCAATCGCCTTTTGATTGTTCACGCATCATCTCCCGTTTGGCGTTTCTCGAAACGCTGAAACGTGATTCGCTTGACGAGTATTGAGCGCATGTCTTCTGGGACGACCGGGCGAATGCCCAAATAATCGAAAGCATTGTCGCCGGTTTTCTCCGGGACGCGGTAGATAAAGCTGTATTCGCGCCAGTCTGGGATCATATCGAAGGTTTGCCATCCGCTCTCTCCCGGCCGGCCCGCACTGTAATTCACTTGGAAAGAATGCGCGCCTTTGCGTTCGGTCGGGCGCGCAGTGATCGTGACTTCAACCTCGTGATCGGAAAAAACACGCTCTAGATCGGAATCGAGCTCGAAATGCGGGCCTTTGATAGGATCGCGGTTTTGTGTGCCGGCTAGAGACTCGACCATCAATACTGGCTCACCCTCACGCTCCACAATCCCCATAGCATCGTCGCCGCCCGCTATAATCCTGTTAAGCTGAAGACCTTCAACTGTGATGGTTTTGTAATCAGTATCAGCGCCGCCGATAGGGCCTCTCGGCAAATTGTCGACCCCGGGCCGCGCCGACGCTGTCACCATCAATGCGGCGAGTAAAATGATCAGAGAAAAAAATACACGATCTGACATACAAACGCTTACGTTAGGTTCGGCGCTAGAATTGCAACACAGTTATTGATAGCAATTTTTCATACACCTTGGCGAGTGAGTTTTACTTTAAAAAGGAAGAATTACATGACGGTATCTGCGCTACAGCGCCGAGCACGCGAGGCCCGTAGCTGGTTATTAGATGCTTGCTTTCCCCTTTGGAGCGAGGTGGGTGTTGAGAAACAGCTATTTGCTGAGCGTTTAGACCTCTCTCACAAATCTATTGACACAGACCTAACTCGCGTTCGTGTGCAGGCGCGCCAAACCTATGTGTTTGCGCTCGCCAAGCGAATGGATTGGCAACCAAGACGCGCAAGAGATCTGGTTGAACTCGGTGTGAAGGCGCTTTCTGGGCCAGCGCGGCGCGGCGACGGTCTGATTGGCAAGACCCTTTCATCAGACACAGCCGAGCTGATCGATGATACTGCTGATCTCTATGATACCGCGTTTACGCTCTTTGCACTTGCCGAGGCGGCGCGAGGTTCCGAGACCTCAGCAGCGATCTCTGCGACGTCGCGCGGTATCCTGGCTGCGGTCGACGCCCATATGAAAGATACCAAACACAGTGGTTACGCAGAGTGGCTGCCGCGGCCTTCTCAGCGCCTTCAAAATCCTCATATGCACCTCTTTGAAGCCTGCATGGCGCTCGATAAGGCAGATCCGTCGGGGGGGCATATGAGCCGGGCAGGTGAAATCTTTGATCTCTTCCAGAACAAATTCTCCAATGACCCCAGCGGATTGCTTGGAGAGCGCTTCAAATCTGACTGGTCAATCGAAACAGGTGATGCACATGATATCATCGAGCCGGGTCATCAATTTGAGTGGGTCTGGTTGCTTCACATATATGCAAAGCGCACTCAGTCAGAGCCAATCGCTGCGATGCAGCATCTCTACACATTTGCTTGCAACACGCTCGATGAGGAAGGCCGAGCCATAATGGAGGTTCGCCGAGACGCCACGCCGGTTGACGCGTCTCGTCGGACCTGGTCCCAAACAGAGGCTTTGAAAGCCCATCTCGCCATGGCAGAACGCGGGGATGGGCACGCCGCTGCGCGGGCCATAATCAGCTTCGATGTGCTGATGGATGAATATCTGACCCCAGAAGGAGGGTGGATCGATCATTTCGATGACAACGGGCAGGTATTGGCGAAAGATATGCCAGCCTCGACCGGTTATCATGTAGCGCTTGCCTTTGACGAATTAATCCGCTTGTACGGCGCATGACAGACGCCTGTTAAATCTCTGACTTGAAAGGTATTTCCCATGCCCACCCTCGCGCTTATCCGTCATGGCCAATCGGAATGGAACCTCGCGAACCGCTTTACTGGCTGGTGGGACGCCGACCTCACCGAAAAAGGCGAAGCCGAAGCGCAGAGCTCTGGCAAATTGCTCGCTGAAACAGGCGTTGCTTTTGATGCAGCCTTTACAAGCTACCAAACCCGCGCGATCCGCACTTTGCACTATACACTCCAGGGACTGGGCCGGATGTGGCTTCCGGAAACCAAGCATTGGAGGTTGAACGAGCGCCATTATGGCGGGCTTACGGGGCTCGATAAAGCTGAAACCGCTGAAAAACACTCAGCTGAACAGGTCCACATCTGGCGCCGATCTTACGATACACCTCCGCCACCTATGGAAGCGGGAAGTGAATTCGATTTGTCTGCAGATCCGCGCTATGCGGGCGTTGAGGTGCCAGCAGCGGAAAGCCTGAAAATGACCCTCGAACGCGTTTTACCTTATTGGCAGGGCGACATCGCGCCTGAGTTAACATCAGGAAAAAACGTGATCATCGCAGCGCATGGAAATTCCCTACGGGCAATCGTGAAGCATCTATTTGAAGTCTCGGACGAGGATATTCCCGATGTCGAGATCCCAACCGGCAATCCGCTTTTGATAGAATTGTCCAATGATCTAAAGCCTGTGTCAGCGCGCTAT
Organism: Hyphomonadaceae bacterium; assembly: GCA_965263325.1. Taxonomy (GTDB): domain Bacteria; phylum Pseudomonadota; class Alphaproteobacteria; order Caulobacterales; family Hyphomonadaceae; genus CBDHGY01. The sequence continues at coordinate 1,995,681 of CBDHGY010000002.1, forward strand.
CTCGACGCTGAACGCGCCAAGGATCTCCCCGCCCTGCCGTAAGTTTAACGCCTGAAAGGCCCGGCTGCACCCATTACTTGTTCATAGACAGTCATCATCTGATCGACGAATTGTTTCTGGCCGAACTCATTGCAGTAAGCGATCCGGCCAGCTGCCGCCAATTTCTGGCATAAGTCTGGTGCATCAATTAGCTGCCGTATGGCCCGAGCGAGAGCTTCATCATCTCCGCGCCGAATAATCAGTCCAGTCTCGCCGGGTGTAATCAGAGTCGACGGACCGACAGCATCGGCAGCAATGATTGGTTTTCCAGCTGCCCATGCGTCGATGACCGTTTTGCCAAAAGGTTCGATCTTACTGGGAGAAATCACAAAATCTGCCATCTCGATCAGGGCTATTCGATCATTTCGCCAGCCAAGCAATTGAATACGGTCACTGAGACGCTGGGCCTTGATTTGCGCCTCTAACGCCCGTCGCATAGAGCCATCGCCCGCGACCAATATATGAAGGCCGTCGACCAAACGTGCCGCGTCGAGCAGCGTGTTCAGGCCCTTTTTTGCGTGCAGGCGCGAGAGCACTAGTGCCAATGGTGCGTTTTCCGGCACACCGAAATCAGAGCGTTGCAAGGGCTCGGTTTCGATCCCTCCGGAAAACGGCGGCACAAGGAACGCCCGATCTTCTGGAACACCAGCGCTTAGGAGATCAGCAACAACGCCTGGGCTCGATCCCAAATGCCAGTCACACCCACTCATCCGATTAATGCGCGCCGTCGCGCCATGCCATGCAACTGAACGTGCACGATGACGAGAGAATGTGAACCGCCCTGCTCGCGCCTTCCAATATTGGATGACATCTGGGCGAAAACGATCAATCACCCGTGCTAGCTTGAAACGGCTCATGGAAGGAAGCGTCGGGTTCAAATTGGTCGTGGCATACGCAATTCCAGCTTCAGAAAATTTCGAAAGACGCCAATCATTGTTTGCGCGCGTGACGATATATTGTGTGATTGAACCGGCATCGGCGAAAGCCAGAACGCTATCCAGCATCGTCATCTCAGCGCCGCCATCCGGCGCGCTCGCCATAATATGCAATAGCCGCACAGGCCCTCCATCTGAACTTATTTCAGCAGGCTATCTGTAATAGGCTCGCGCGCAAGTATAAATGAGTTGGCAGCAAGGCCCCATTCGCGCTAACCCGACGCGTGGCGAGTCGATAAGAGGCAAATGAGTATGTCAGGCTATAGACTATTTGGGGCAGAAACTTCCCCGTACTCTATCAAAGTGCGTGCGTTCCTGCGCTATAAGAATGCTCGGTTTGACTGGATTTCGCGCTCGCGTGAAACCGAAGCAGAGTTCAAGAATTTCGCCAGCGTACCCACGGTCCCTCTATTGCTCTCGCCGGATGGATCGGCAAATCAGGACTCAACGGACATCATCGCAACGTTGGAAGCTGACCACCCGGAGCCGTCTGCGGTACCCGACGATCCTGCATGCCGCGCGATCGCCCTGATCCTCGAAGACTATGCGGATGAATGGTTGAACAAATGCATGTTTTACCTGCGCTGGACTCGGTCACCTGACAAAGAAGCCGCAGCGCAACGCGTGCTCTTCCAGCTTTATAACGGCAAACCGCCGAACAAGAAAAAAGAAGCACAAGACAAAATCGTCGACCGTATGAGCGAACAACTGCCAACGGTTGGGGCAGGCGAAGCAAATGGTGGTGTGCTCACAACATCGTTCCGCAGATTTGCGGAATTACTCGATGCGCATCTTGCGAAAAACCTATACTTGTTTGGCGGACGCCCAAGTGCGGCGGATTTTGCGCTGGCTGGGCAGTTTCATCAATTACTGGCGGACCCGACATCTTCCGAATATTTGACTGACCGCGCGCCGTTTGTCGCGGCCTGGAGTATGTTCATGGATGCGCCGAAGGCCGGCGCGCCATTCAAACCTCTCAGCGAATTATCTGAAACCTTGCTGCCGATAATACGAGACGAAGTATCGAAAACATATCTGCCATGGGCTGCTCTTAATTCTGAGAGTGCCTCTAAGCGCCGCAAGAAAGTTAGTATTGAACTCGAGGACGGTCAGTTCGAACAGCCAACGCAAAAATATGCTGGCAAGTCATTTAAAGCGGTCAAGAAAGCGCTTTCAAAACTCGCCGATGCTGACGGACTGGACGCATTCCTCGACGCTTCTGGCGCGAAGGCCTACTACACCTAAGGCCTGCCACGACGAAAAAGGGCGGCCCATAAGGACCGCCCTTTCCACTATACACGTACTCTACTGATTCTTTTATTAGCTGTTCTTCGCTAACAAATTACGAATTTCCTCGAGAAGAACTTCCTGACGTGGTGGCTCTGCTGGGGCTTCTTCTTCGGCTTTCTGCATTTTGTTCATGCCCTTGATGATCAAGAACATCACAAATGCGACGATCAAGAACGAAATTACTGCAGTGATGAAATCACCAACCTTAATGGAAACTTCCTGAACCGCAGCCACCGCGACGGAGCCATCAGCAGCAAGTTGCTCCGGAACGCCCGGCGTCATCACATACTTCCAGCTGGCGAAATCTAAACCGCCCAAAACCGGGCTGATTGCTGGCAGAAACACGCCCTGGATAAACGCAGTCACAACTGTGGCAAAAGCACCGCCCATAACAAAGCCGACCGCCATGTCGACGAGATTGCCCTTCATGGCAAATTCTTTGAATTCATTTAGCATTTTGGTTTCCCTCTCTCAGCTAGATCCCACACGCCTAGAGCGACCCTGCCTTCAATTCGTTAAGAAGGTCAATCGAATGTAACCGCTACGGGTAGGTGAAACGGAATTATCGCGCCTCAGGGTCAATCCCGCCATTCACACGCGCGCGTAATTCCTTGCCAGCTTTGAAAAACGGGACGGATTTCGCGGGTACAGACACTGCTTCGCCCGTTCGGGGATTTCTGCCTTTCCGAGCATCTCTCTTACGGACGGAAAAAGCACCGAAACCTCTCAGTTCGACACGGTCACCTTTTTCAAGCGCCGTTGTGATCTCTTCCAGAATCACGCCGATGACCCGTTCGAGGTCTTGATGACTTAAATGAGGGTTCTCCTCATGTAGCCGATTAATGAGTTCGGATCTCAACATCCCCGCGCTCCCATAGCTCCGATGTGTCCCATCACAGTTATATATACGAATAAGGCGAAGGCTAAAGCCCTCGCCTCAAACAATTTTTTAATATTTTCTGCCAAATTTATAGGCAAGTACCAGGTAGGGAATGCCTAAGCCATAAGCTCCTTGGCTTGCTTGACCCATTCGTCACGCTCCATTCGGCCCTGCATGCTGAGTTCTTCCTCAAGCGCTTCGACCTGATCAGCGCTTAGAGCAGCCACTTGCCAGAAGTGATAAATGCCTGCGGAGTTCAGCTTTTTCTCAAAGGCTGGGCCGACACCAGTGATCTTTTTCAGATCATCAGCTTCGCCTTGAGGCTCTGATAAGCGCCCTTTTTCGTCCATCTTGGAAGCATCTGCAGTTGCTGCTGGAGCTGCCGGCGCAGCCTCTGGTTCAGCGGCTGGCGCAGCTTCGGCGGATGCCTCATCTCCGCCCTGCGCAAGCGCAGCACCGAGAATATCACCAAGAGACGCTCCGCTATCTGCAGAGCCGTATTGTGCGACCGCTTCCTGCTCTTCCGCAATTTCGAGGGCCTTGATGGACAGTGTCACGCGGCGCGATTGACGGTCCAAGTTCACGACGCGTGCGTCGATCTTGTCACCGACTGCGAAGCGCTCAGGACGCTGCTCAGAGCGATCACGTGATAGGTCCGAACGACGGATAAAGGACTTCATGCCCTGATCGCCGAAGGAGACTTCGATGCCGCCAGACGCAACTTCGGTGACTGTACAGGTGACAATGTCATTGCGCTTGACTGAACCATCCGACACCGGATCGCCGCCAACTTGCTTGATGCCGAGCGAGATACGCTCTTTTTCTGGATCAACATCAAGAACGCGAACGGTAACTTCGTCGCCCTTGTTGTAATCCTGAATGGCTTCGTCGCCGGTCTTGTCCCAAGAGATGTCGTTAATGTGCACCATGCCATCAAGCTCCGGACCGATTCCGACAAACATACCGAACTCGGTAATGCCACGAACTTCGCCGGTAACTTCCGAGCCAACAGGATGTTCAGCCAGGAAGGCATTCCAAGGATTATCCTGAGTTTGTTTCAGGCCGAGTGAGATGCGGCGCTTCTCCGGATCAACATCGAGCACCTCAACATCAACTTCCTGAGATGTCGAAACGATTTTGCCAGGGTGAACGTTTTTCTTCGTCCAGCTCATTTCAGATACGTGGATGAGACCTTCAACACCGTCTTCCAGCTCAACAAATGCACCATAATCGGTGATATTTGTGATTTCGCCTTTCAGGCGTGTGCCGACTGGGTATTTTGCCTGAACGCTGACCCATGGGTCTTCGCCGAGCTGCTTCATACCGAGTGAAATGCGCTGCGTATCCGGGTTGATTTTCACAACCTGAACTTTGACGGTATCGCCTACATTCACGATCTGGCTTGGGTGGTTCACACGTTTCCAGCTCATGTCGGTGACGTGAAGCAGTCCATCAATGCCGCCAAGATCAACGAACGCACCGTAATCGGTGATGTTCTTGACCACGCCATCGCGGATATCGCCTTCTTTCATCTCGCCGACGATTTCAGCGCGTTGCTCTGCGCGGCTCTCTTCAAGAATTGCGCGGCGAGAAACAACAATGTTGCCGCGCGGGCGGTCCATTTTGAGGATGGCGAATGGTTGCTTTTGCCCCATCAGAGGACCCACATCGCGCACTGGTCGGATGTCTACTTGTGAACCTGGCAGGAACGCATTCACACCGCCGAGGTCGACCGTGAAGCCACCTTTTACGCGGCCAACAATTGCCCCGTCGACAGGCTCTTCAGCATTGAATTGGCGCTCAAGTTTAACCCAAGCTTCTTCACGGCGCGCTTTATCGCGGGAGAGAACTGCATCACCAAGCGCGTTCTCGATCCGGTCGAGGTAAACTTCGACAATCGTACCGGGCTCAGGAATATCTGAGTCCAGACCAAATTCACGAACAGGGATACGCCCTTCCGTTTTCAGACCGACATCAACAATGACGGCATCATTTTCGATTGAGATAACCGTGGCAGGCACAACTTTGCCTTCAGTCATCGCAGAGGCAGCCGCGCTGCCTTCAAACATAGCGGCAAAATCGTCCGCTGTGGGGTTCATACTATCTACAGAGCTCATGAGGTTCCTTGATCGGTTGGAAATAAATAGGAAGACACGGGATACGCACCGCGCGCATACCGCCTCCAGTTTCCACCGAAGTCATTCTGAATTTCAGGCTTCGGCCTGCTTTTGAGATTTGAGCGATTAACGCTCAGAAGCAGACTGTTTCGTGGCGAGCACCGCATCTATAACGGCCCGTGCCTGATCCACAGCGGCGTCTATAGTCAGATCAGTCGTATCAATCAAGACAGCATCGGCGGCTTTTGTTGCAGGTGCATCCCGCCGAGCAGCGTCGCGCTCATCTCGCGCGGCAAGGTCTTTTTCAACATCTTCAATTGTGAGGTTTTTGCCCTCTTCGATTAGCTCGGCGTGACGACGGCGTGCTCTTTCTTCCAGAGTGGCTGTAACCCACAATTTGGCATCTGCGTCAGGTGCGATCACCGTTCCGATATCGCGGCCATCGAGAACGGCTCCTTTTGCCTGTGTCGCGAATGCGCGCTGGAGCTGGAACAGCGCATCTCGGACTTCTGGTATCCGCGCAACTTTTGATGCGGCCTGAGCCGCTTCCGCTGTCCGTAATTCTTCATCGTCAAAATCATTGAGGTCAAGCCGGTGAGCAATCCGAGAGAGCTGGCGCGCATCTTCCAAATCCGCGCCCGCTTTCAATGCGGCGACACCTACGGCTCTATAAAGCCGGCCTGTATCCATATGTGGCAAGCCAAACCAGCTCGCGAGCCGCTTCGCGATTGTGCCTTTCCCTGAGGCCGACGTTCCATCAATGGCGATAATCATAACAGCTGCAAGTGGCGGGCAGCGCCGGCGAAGTCAAGCGGGCGGTCGGTGGTCAAGCCCCACAGACGCTTCATCACCGATGAACTGTGCCCAGACGCCGCCAGGTCGCCAAACCGTGTCCATTAGCGCGCGTGCATCAGCTTCGGGCAGGCTCAAAACATCACGCTGATAGCGATAGAGGAAAGCTGTCACGCGCAAATTTGCAATGCAATGAACGTGGATCGTTTCGCCAGTCAGCCTCGTCATCTCATCGCAGAACTTTGTGAAGTGGACATCTGTTGGCGCATCAAACTCGACCGGGATATGGATATATTTCATTCCGAGCTTCGCAACACTGGCCGCCTCATCAGGCAGCGCCTTGTCATGCTCATGCATGCCAAGATTGATCACATGCGTAACGCCAAGGTCAGCGATATCTTTCAATTGCTCTTCGTTTGGCTGGCCGGAGGTTGTCACCCTCTGGTCAAGACGTCGGAAATGATAGATGCCGGTTGGGTCTGACATGTGAACCGTTACAACGCTTGTTCACCATGCTCGCCGGTTCGGATACGGACGGCATCAGCCAGCGCATGCACGAACAATTTGCCGTCACCAATTTTGCCAGTGCCAGCAACTTTCTCAATCGTCTCAAGCACTTGCGCTACGAGCGTTCCAGGAACCGCGATTTCGATCCTGACTTTCGGCACTTCAGCGGTTTTATATTCCGCGCCGCGGTAAACCTCTGTTTTTCCGCGTTGACGGCCAAACCCTTTGACTTCGGTTACCGTGGCCCCCTCAATACCAATTTCCAGCAAGGCATCACGCACTTCATCGTATTTGTGAGGCCGGACAATCGCAGTCACCATGCGCATAGGATGCTCCTTTTCGAAATTGAGACCGAGCTGTACCAGCCTGCGGATTGCTTCGGATTTTGACGGCAAATCGCTCTGATTTCTGCGCCACTCATCGACAATTTTCGAAAACTCGGTCGATGCCACAAGCTGGATTCTCTGATCAAGCTTTTCCATTTCACTGATTCCAATAGATTTTCTTGATATTTTCTGAACGCCGTCAGGGTTCGCTTCCGCAATGAACACAGCTTGCGCAAGAAACACAATTGAGTGAGTTGACAAACTTACACATGTTACGTATGTTGAGCGCATAGAGATTGGCTCGGCATATTGCTGGCCCGAAGGAGCTTAAAATGACGAATCTGGTTTATCGCGGCATTACTCACACAGGCGAAAAAGAGACGCGCACTGAATCCCTCGCCGACCAAATGCGGCGTCCAGAGCTGGTTTATCGCGGCGTGGAACATGATGGCATCCGCCCGACAGAGGCATCGACCAAAAAAGAGGAATTGGTCTATCGCGGCGCGCGCTTTGCCTAATTCGTAAGAAAAAGAGAACCCTATGCCCTCAGCCGCTCCTTTCACACGAGGAGCGGTTTTTTCTAGGACGAATGATCCAATGCGGTCAGAATAGCTTTTGACAGCTCGAACGGCTGATCAATTGTCGGCCAATGGCTGGCAGATGGCAACTCGAACCGCTGGAGACTGTGAAGGCTTAACCAATCGATTGTTGCTGGTGTTTACGCAGGTTCGTCTCGAATATCAGCGCCAAGCAGGCGCATATGATCAAAGAATTCCGGATAACTTGTATCGATCATCGAAATGTCATCCACGCTAATAGGGTTTTGTGCTGCGGAACCCATGACAAGCGCGCTCATGGCAATGCGGTGATCATGGCGCGTTTCAACCAAACCTCCGCCAGGGGGCGGGCCTCCGCAACCTTGAACGACGAAGCCGTCGGGACGTTCTTCAACTTCAACGCCGTTCACACGCAGCAGGTCGATCGTGGCAGTAATTCGATCTGATTCTTTCACCCGCAGCTCTTCAGCACCTCTGACGAGCGTTTCACCTTCCGCAAAGGCGGCCATGACGGCCAAGATCGGAAATTCGTCAATCATGGACGGCACCAGCGCAGGCGAAACAGCTATTCCATTAAGCGCACTGGCAGCGGCCGTCATATCAATCAGGCGCTCGCCAGCAGCTTCGCCAACGGCGTCGGCACCAAGCACAGCGCCCATCTCTGCAATCGCATCAAAGAAGCCACCGCGAGTTTCGTTTGACATGATACCTTGTACCAGTGTCTCGCCAGCTGGCGCGATCAGTGCTGCCGCAACGAGGAACGCTGCAGAAGAAGGATCTCCCGGCACCCGCATGTCGATACCGCTCAGCCGCTGACGACCTTTGATCGCGACAATTCGGCCACCTTCTTCGGGTCGGTCAACTTCCACTTTTGCTCCAAAACCGCGAAGCATGCGTTCTGTATGATCCCGTGTGGCTTTGGCTTCAATGACTTCGCTCACACCCTCAGCATTTAGACCGGCGAGCAATATAGCTGACTTTACCTGCGCGGAGGCATGCGGCGGGCGATACGAAATCGCATGCAAATTGGATGAGCCGGTTAATCTGAACGGTAGCGTGCCGTCCGCATTTGCAGAATCGCGTGCGCCCATTTCACGGAGTGGATTCAACACGCGATTCATCGGCCGAACCGAGAGGGATGCGTCGCCCTGAATATCGGCAGCGAGACTATATCCTGCCATGGCTCCCATCATAAGCCTGGAGCCGGTACCCGAATTTCCGAAGTCGAGGGGAGCCGTTGGACTTTGAAACCCGCGGTCACCGACACCTCTAACGACCCACTCGCCAGCCCCGATTCGCTCCACATCCGCGCCGAGCGCACGAACAGCATCGCCGGTTCGAAGCACGTCATCGCCTTCCAGAAGGCCGGTTATGCGGGTTTGTCCCGACGCCATGCCGCCAAGGATAAGAGCGCGGTGAGAGCATGACTTATCGCCAGGTGCCTGAACGCGCCCAGCAATCTTGGAAACAGGGTGTGATGTCCAGGCCAATATCTTTCCTTCTCAGAAATGCGACAAGGCCTTTGACAGACACCGGAGATCATGGCAATCGCCCGCCCCAGAGAATTATCCTATGAGATGAGGAATTCGCATTGGCTGACCTTGGAACCAAACAAACTTGTCCTGATTGCGAGGCAAGATTTTATGACCTTAACAAACGCCCAGCCGTTTGCCCCAAATGTGGTGCGACTTTTGATCCGGCTGAGGTCGCCGAAAAAGTCAAAAAGGTGAAAGCCAAGGCCAAGAAGAAACCTGATCCAGAAGATGATGAGGATATCGAAGACAAGGCAGATGCGGCCGCAGATTCCGACGAGGATGAAGAAGGCGTCGAGGAGGAAACGAAAGAACTTTCTCTCGATGATGATGATCTCACACTGTCGGGCGATGATAGTGAGGACGAAGACGCTGCACCTGGCGATCCTGGAAAAGTGCCGACCGGTTTTTCTGAAGAAGGTGTTGATGACGATGAAGTCGCCGAGGAGGACATCGATCTCGGCGATGTCGATATCGATGTCGATGTGGACGACGAGAACAAACTTGGCGAACCTGACGCCAATTAGACCTTGACCAGATAGGGCTCAGCGCCCTATCTCCGACCTTTCGAATTTGGTTCGGGGCCATAGCTCAGTTGGGAGAGCGCTTGCATGGCATGCAAGAGGTCGGCGGTTCGATTCCGCCTGGCTCCACCATTTTTTCGGATCTCCAGCCTGATATAGCTCGGAGCGATTATCGGGACTGCTCAAAAACGTAGCTTCTATCGCTAAACTGAACAGTCATTCATCACCTCACCAATTCGTTAACAGATGGCCCCTTTCTGGCCACGAACACGGCTTGAACCAGCCGTTAACATCTCCCACCTTATTCTTAAGCCAGCCATAAATGCTGCACCCCAGCAACGCAGCGGGCGGGCCTTAGCGACGAAAGGAGCGACCAATGACGAATGAACTAGACCACCTGAAGGATAATCCCTTCGATGAAGGCGACCTGGTCTATGTCCGCCGTATGGCCGCAGATGAGCTCCGCGCTGCACTGCCGCCGAATGCGTTGGCTGACCTGGACGAACTAGACGATGTATTTTCCGTTCACTCAGATGACGGAACACGTGTCGCAATTGTGGAAGGCCGAGATGCCGCTTTTGCCGCTGCACGGATGCACGCGCTAAAGCCGCTCAGCGTTCACTAAACTAGGCAGCTGTTTTCTGCTTGCATAAAATCGCACAAACATCTTCCTGCGTCCGTGCGCCTCTCAGCGCGGCGCGAATGGAAGGTTCGCGGAAGGCGCGGCTCACCGCTGCGAGCGCTCGCAAGTGATCTGCGCCGGCCGCCATTGGTGCGAGCAAGAGGAATACGAGATCGCAAGGGCGGTCATCAACCGCTTCAAAGTCGACTGGCTCAGCTAAACGCGCAAATGCTCCCAGAGGCGCACTCAGTCCTTCGAGGCGCGCATGCGGGATCGCCACGCCTTCCCCAACACCCGTGGAGCCAAGGCGCTCGCGTTCCATAACCGCATCGAAGATTTCGCGCTCATCAATCTCTGTCACCACAGACAGATCAGCGCACATAGAATGGAATACCTGCTTGCGGCTTTTTGCTGCGAGTGATGGCATTATTATGCCATTCTGCAATAGGGCAGTGAGATCAATCATAACTCTACGTTCTCGCTCAAAATCGAGCTTTTAATCTTTTCCCGGATTGACCCAGCCAATGTGACCATCAGCGCGAAGATAGACCATATTAAGCCCATCATGGGTCGCGTTGCGAAATAATAGTGCCGGTGCCTCGCTTAGCTCCAACTGCATCACGGCTTCAGATACCGACATAGTCTTAATATCAGATTGTGTCTCAGCCACAATAAGAGGCGCGTCATCAGCACCATTACTTTCCGCAATTTCATCATTATCGTGCGTTGACTGCAGAATAAAGCTTGGAGCGGGCTCACTCGGCAAAGGAGCACGCTTGTGATGATCTTTTAAGCGCCTGTGATAACGACGTACGCGTTTTTCCAGCTTGAACACAGCATCGTCGAGCGCTGCATGAGGGCTACCGGCCCGACCGGTCGCTTGAAGCACAATTCCGGAGGGCAAATGAACACTCGCGTCAACAACGCTCTCATGGCCGGACTTGCTTACCGTTACCTGCCCGTCAGAAGGGCGATCGAAATATTTAGAAACCGCTGCGTCTAGCTCTGATTCAATGCGCGACCGAAGCGCGTCACCTAAATCAATATGTTTGCCGATGATTTGAACGTTCAAAGGACACCTATTTTTGGTTGTAGTATGCAATACCGCTTAGGCCGTGTCCACTCGCAGCAGAGCGATATGCCCGCTAATCTGACGCCGCCATTGGATATTTTTTAGTCTATTAAGCGCTGGCGCGGAGCATTCGGCGACGCTGTACACTGGACGGAATTCCGAGGCTTTCCCGGTATTTTGCGACTGTTCGGCGCGCGATTTCGATCCCGAACTCTGTCAGTATTTCCACGATTTGATCGTCTGACAGCACATTTTCCATCGTTTCTTCGTCGATCAAATGCTTGATCCGGTAGCGCACAGCTTCCGCTGAGTGCGCCTCGCCGCCGCCGGTCGATGGAATGGCAGCGGAGAAGAAGTATTTCAAATTGAACAAACCGCGAGGTGTCGCCATAAATTTATTGGATGTCACGCGAGAGACTGTGCTCTCATGCATCTCAATGGCATCAGCAACCTGCTTCAGATTGAGCGGGCGTAAATGCGCGACGCCTTTGGCGAAGAAGCCATCCTGTTGACGGACAATCTCACTTGCGACTTTCAAAATCGTCCGCGCACGTTGATCGAGAGACTTGATCAACCAGCTCGCATCCGCGGCACATTCTGTTATAAATTGCTTGTCGTTCTCACGCATCGGCAGCGCCGACACTTCAGCATAGTATGCGTTGTCCATAAGCACACGCGGCAACGTGCCTGAATTGAGCTCAACAGCAAACATCCCGTTTGGCAATTCCCGCACATACACATCCGGCGCAACTGCAACAGCCGTGTCACCTGCAAAACCACCCCCTGGACGCGGCGTTAAAGAGCGAAGCTCGATCATCATATCTTTGATGTCAGCCTTATCGACACCGCAAATATTCGCGAGTTTGGAAACGTCATGCTTCGCCACTAGATCGAGGTTTTCAACGAGCTTTTCCATTGCTGGGTCGAGGCGATTTTGCTCTGCCAATTGTAAGGCCAAACATTCGTTCACCGACCTTGCCATAACACCTGTTGGCTCAAACGTCTGGCATTGCTTCAGCACGCGAAGCACGTGTGTTTCATCCGTACCAAGACTTTCAGCCAGATCTTCGAGATTGGCTCGGCAATATCCAATTTCGTCGGTTTCTTCGACCAATTGTGAGGCAATCAGGCTATCGACCGCATCGAAGCCTGACATCTGAACTTGCTTTAAGAGGTGCTCACGGAGTGTAAGTTCCCTGGTTAAAGCTGCTTCAAAATCAATGCTTTCGCCCATTGTCGCGCCATTTCCTGCGCGCGACCAATCGGTTGTCGCTGATGGCCCGGAAGCACTTGCAGGCATTGCGGCATCCGAGCCGGTACCTGGTTCAAATACATCCGCTTGCGGCGCATCGAGCTGATCTTTCGCTGCGCCGAGGCCATTTCCAGCATCCAACATTAGTTCTTCGCGGCGCTGTGGTTCGACGTCGCGGCTGCGATCATCGCTTTCATCATTGTCGTTTTCACTGCGCTGAAGCAGCGGATTACGCTCAATCTCTGCGGCGACAAATTCGGCAAGCTCAATATTTGAAAGTTCAAGCAGCTTGATCGCCTGCTGTAATTGCGGCGTCATTACCAGGGACTGGCCCTGTTTGAGATCAAGACGCTGACGCATACTCATCAGGCAGCAAACCTTTCACCAAGATAGACGCGGCGCACATCTTCAGACGCATAAATCTCTTCTGGTGTGCCTTCGAAAAGCACTTCGCCTTCAAAAATAATCGATGCTCGATCAACAATCTGAAGCGTTTCACGGACCTGGTGATCGGTGATCAGGACACCGAGGCCGCGATCTTTCAAATAACGCACAAGATCGGAAATGTCAGAAATCGCTAGCGGATCGATCCCCGTGAAAGGTTCGTCTAGCAACATGAAACTTGGGCGCGATGCCAGAGCGCGCGCGATTTCAACGCGCCGGCGCTCACCACCGGAAAGACTTGTCGCGGGCTGATGGCGAAGATGCTCGATGTGCAATTCACCAAGCAATGCATCGATTTGGGCTTTGCGAGCTGATCGATCTTTCTCTACGAGCTCGACGACTGAGGCGACGTTTTGCTCAACACTCATGCCGCGGAAAATTGATGCTTCCTGAGGCAAATACCCTACCCCAAGGCGCGCACGCTGATACATTGGGAGAGCGGTAACATCCTCCCCATCGAGATAGATGTGGCCTTCATCAGCTCCGATAAGGCCCATAATCATATAAAAACAGGTCGTTTTTCCTGCGCCATTGGGCCCAAGCAGGCCAACGACTTCGCCGCGCTGCACATCCAAAGAGACGCTGCGCACGACCTGTCGTTTGCCAAAAGATTTGGCAATTCCAGAGATTTCAAGGCCTTGCCCCTGATTATCCATTGGAAGAATCCCTTCGGTTCCCGCCCCATCAAGCAGATATAAGTAGATAGCGTATCGTGTTTAAGATCAAATGAGCGATCTAGATAAAACTTTACTGATCGGCTCCGCTCGCAGTCGTTTGATCTATGAGGAAAACCACACGGCCTGCGTCTTCTTCGGTTCCGCACGGGCTTCCGTAAAGATCTGTGCGCCCTGCCTTAAGATTCATAACCAGACATTTTCCTGTCGCAAAATCTTCGCCGCGCTGCAGGATTACCTCTTTGCCATCAAGTTTAATGGTTTCGTTGACGGCGTCGTACACACCGCTCTCACCTGTCGCTTTCAGCTCAGGTGTTAAGTAAAACACATTGCCGGTCGCTTGCATCGACTTGATATCACCGAAACTGCCCCCAATCCCGCCAGACCGGGTTGTGCTGCTACCGGTGTAGCTGAGCACGACTTTGTCGGCGCGCAGCGCTGTGTCCGCCTGAACAATGTCGACATTGCCGGTAATAATGACTTGTTTCTGCCGGTCCAGCACCTCAGAGCGATCAGCTTTGACCTGAATGGGACCACCTTTTCCTGACAATTGAGCCATTGCAGGCACCGTAAGTACAATACCAGCGGATACCGCAGCAATCAGTTTAGTTAGGCGCATTTCGAGCCATCTCCCTGTCGCTCTCTTTTGGGTAGAGCGTAATTTCCACATTGCCGGTCATCACAAGATGCGTGCCGTCCTCCAGAATTTCATACTCTCTGGAAGCGAACTCGCCAATAGGGCCACTGCCGCGCAGGGGATTTAAGCCTTCGATCCGACCTTCATTGACGTAAACAACAGCCCGAGACGACGAAAATACATAACCGCCCGGATCTGCCGCAACGACATTGCCCCACAATTCCAACGTCTGGGCGTCTTCATCAAACAGACCGTTGGGGGCTGAGACCAATCCGCCAAAACTATCTTCGATGCGCGGATTGTAAAGCATCACGCTATCATCGCTTTCGCTGTGGCCAGCAGCGCTATCTGCCGTGATCTCATAAGGCTCACCTGAGGAATCGAGACCAGCAAAGCGCGGGTTCAGCATCACCAACTCGTCAGCCTCGACTGTGATCGTATCACTGTTCTTCATAATCGCATTGGCAGCGAGCAAGCCGGCAAACACACCGACGCAGATAGCTGCACTTGTGACAAATCCGCGGCGCATCCAGGACACGATTGTCGAACGCCGGCGCGCTTTTGCGAGCGATAATCTCCGGCGCGGAGCCCAGACTTCAGCGGCATGAGAGGATTCTGTGATAGACATTTGCTCCTGTTACCGAACCAAGAGGGCAGTTCCAAGGCGGGATATGCGCGCGCACACAAATATTACAGGATGGCAATCTTTGAGCCGCTGAGATTCTCCTCATCGGTCGCGAAATGGGCCTTGGAAAAAACCCGCTCTCGGAATTATGATGTCGTCGGGGAGGTCACACGATGGACAGGGGACAAACGGCCACCATCACTGCGCCTTCAGGACTGAAGGTCTTCATCTCTTATTCGCGCGAAGACATGGACTTTGTCGACGAGCTGGAGCTTGTCCTGAAAGACAAGGGTCACGAGGTTTTGATCGATCGCCACGGAATTTCGGCGGGAGAGGAATTTCGCAACCGGCTCGAACAGATGATACGCACCTGCGATACGGTCGTATTTGTGATGACCGACGACTCGCTCACCTCCGACGCGTGCGGGTGGGAAATCGACCTCACCAAGAATAAATACAACAAGCGCATGCTGGTCGTAACGCTAAAGGATATTTCCGATGGCGTTTTGGTGCCAGACGCGTTGGCGGGGATTGACTGGATCCATTGTTGGCGCAATCCGCGCGTGAAGGATTCCAATCCGACCAAAGGCTTCATTCTGCTCGACACAGCGCTGCGCACCGACCTTGCCTGGGTGCGTAAGGAGTCGCTTATCTATGATGACGCCCTGCAGTGGATAGAGCGCGGCTCAGCGCCTGACAGCCCGTTGCTGCTGAGCGGTGAACTGCTCACCGATGCGCAGGCCTGGGCGCGCGAAGCGCCCGACGGTCACGCCGTCTCTCCCGAAGTCGACCGGTTCATCAAGGCCAGCGCGCAGGCAGACGCACGCCAGAAAGCCGAAGCCGAAGCCAACATCGCCGAGCGCGAGAAAGCGCTGGAAGACGCGCGTATCGCCATCGCCGCGCGGGAAGCGGAATCTGAAAAAGCGCGTGCGGCCATTGCGGAGCAGGAAAGAGCGAATGCCCGGGCAAAGCGAAGAACTATTTTTGCAACAGGCGTTTTGGGATTGTTGATTGCCGGTGCCGCAGCCGGTTATTGGTATCTGAACGAACTTCGCAAAGTCGCGGCGATCGAGCGAGAAGTAGCAGACATCGCGAAAGTTCAGGCGGCAGAGGCGACAAAAGAGGCCGAAAAGGCGAAAACACAAAACACCATCGCCCGTGCTCAAGTTATCGCTGAAGCCGCAATGAACCAACTGGAAGCAGGCGATGTCGAGTCCGCCACGCGGCTTGCTATTCTCGCCTTTCAGGAAGGCAAAGAAGCGGACGGTGTTGCTTCAGCAAATGTCGCGCTGTCTCTGATTGCACAGGAAAAACGCGCCGTCGGTTTCCTCTCCGGTCATGAGAGCTCCGTGGTAAAGTACGTACCGGCAGCTTGGGATAATCTTGCGCTTACACTTACAGAGGATGGCGTGCTCCGACTTTGGGATGGATATAAAACAGCTGGTACGTTTCCAGAGTCAGAAGGCCGTTTGTTAGATGTTGTGACAAGCAGTGGGCTTAGGCAGATCATTACTCTGAACTCAGAAGGTGAGCTGAAGTCCTGGCATTATGATTCAGAGTTGGGTTTGCAAAAGATTGGATCGATTGAAACACCAGAACCTCTAATTGTGGAGTCGCAAAGCGGGCCAAAAGTAGAATCAGCAACCAAGTTGACAGCGATCTCAACGGGGGGACTTCTCGTTGCAACCGATCTTCAGAATTGGTGGGTGTTTGAGCCGCGAGACAACAATTTGAGGGAATCACCGCGCTCGTCGGACGAAGTAAGATCGTCTGAATATGAGCAACTTCTCTCAAAGCAGGAGCAATTATCACTCTTTATCGATGAAGCCGACCAACCGGGCGAATTTAAGTGGTCGGCGGATGGAAGCTCAGTCGCTTTGCTTGATGCCGGTAGAATTGTCTTTGCAGATCTGCAAAACCCAAAACGCAGAACTTTCAACGTTAAGTCCGCCCGCGAATTTACTGACTGGGCCATTGCGCCAGATAATCAACATGTCGTGGTATGGAATAAGACAAGTTTCGATGCGGCTGTGTTCAGCGTCGAAGATCACACGACTACTGGTAGACCTGCATTTAGCGGCACAAGCAGCGAAAACACGGATGCCGACATGGTTAGAGAAGATAGCAAAACCGCTTTGAGTCCATTGGTATGGAGCACCGTTAAGTTTGACTTCAATTCGCCAATCCATGAATCTGACGAGTTAAACATCAAGCTTCATATCGGCGAGAAGCAAGAGCTTCTTGTTCTTGATAGCTTGTCTGGGATTGTAAAAGCCGGGCCATTACAACTCTCTGATTTCGAACTTGCTAACTATACGTTTACCGACCAAGGACGCGTAATATTGATCCAAGACTTCCAGAACAACATCGCTGCATTCGAAAGCGAAACGGGCGCGCGTTTGAAGTCGAATAGAAACGGACCCAATGCAATAACCGTTTCCCAGACCGACCAGGGAAAAATCGGTGCCATTGTTCAAGTGCTTTGCGACCGCCTCCGCACCACTGCCGGGCGAACACAATTGACTTCTGAAGATGCAAGCGCCGTTGTCATCCTCAAAGGTTATGCCACAGCGGATGTGTGCACAGACGTGCCAGACGAACCGATTATTTTGACGGGTAGTGATTTTGGCGAAGGGGAGGTTAGTCGATTTTCAGCGACGTTTGAACGGGGTATGGAGTTTGTTCTGAGATGGGAAGGCGGCTTTGTCGACTATCAAGACAACCCAGGCGGGCGCACGAATAAGGGCATTACCCAAAACACATATAGTAAGTGGCGCGCCAATAAGGGTCTGCCGGCCGAAGACGTATTGAATATCACAGATCAGGAAGTTCATGCGATCTATCTTGAAGACTATTGGAAAGCGGTTGTTCAGAACTGGTATCCAGATAATCTTGCGATCGCTCTGTTTGACAGCGCCGTGAATATGGGACCGCGGCGCGCGGTTTCCATGCTGCAACACGCCATTAATGAAACACTGCCCGGTGCAAACATTTCCGTAGATGGTGTGGCGGATAAGACCACTTTCGATGCCGTGAGAGATATCATTGCCGACGGCAATGAAAACAAGCTACTCGAAAACTATCTCAAAACAAGAGAAGGTGTTTACCACCGGATCGTGAACAATAGGCCTCGCAGTGCTGTGTTTCTCGACGGTTGGATGAACCGGCTGAACGATCTCGCGCGTTTCGTTGGCGCGGATGGCGGCTTCGAATAATTCCTAACTATGCGCGAAGATGTCCGTCTCGCCCCAACCTTCCAGATCAAGCGCCGCGCGCACGGGCAAAAAGTCAAAACAGGATTGCGCAAGCGAAAGGCGCCCTTCCCGCTCCAGCATCTCTACCAGCTTGCTCTTGATTTTGTGCAGATGCAAAACGTCAGACGCCGCATATTGCAGTTGCGCGTCGGTGAGCTCATTTGCCCCCCAATCTGAGGATTGCTGCGCCTTCGACATATCCACGCCGGCAAGTTCCTTGGACACATCTTTCAGGCCATGTCGGTCTGTATAGGTGCGTGCAAGCTTGGATGCGATCTTCGTGCAGAAGACGGGCGCACAATCGATGCCCAGCCATTTCTTCATCATCGCCACATCAAACCGCGCGAAATGGAACAGCTTCAGCGTGTTCTCATCGGCCAAAAGCGCCTTGAGGTTCGGACAGTTGTAGCCGCCCTTGCGGTCGAGCTGAACGACATGCGCCGAGCCGTCGCCAGAAGAAAGCTGGACCACACAAAGCTGGTCTCGATAAGGGTCGAGCCCCATTGCTTCGGTATCCACAGCGACCTCATTTCCGAGATCAAGACCGGCTGGTAGGTCGCCTTTATGAAGTGTGATGCCGTTCATAGCTATTCCTCAGTCGCGCATGAGGAACACGTCTAGTCTGCTGCGCGCGGCGGGGCAATGATTCTTAGGCGTTTTGCTCCGGAAGCTGATCGAGCCAGGCCAGAATATCCGCGCTTAGTTTATCCGCGCCGGGATTGCCGATGATCCAATGAGCCTTATCCGGATACTCAATATAATCACCTGGCACTGGCGCTTTCTGAAGTTTGTCGCGCAGCTTGCGCACCGCCTTTGGAACCGTCGCGCGGTCTTTCGCGGCGCAGATTGTGAGCGTCGGAATGTCAATCTTGCTGTCGTCCAGCACGATGCCGTCGGTCAAATCCTTGTAGACGCCCCCGCTATCATAACGCGCAAGCGCATATAGCTCGTCGTGCAGCGCTTTCGGCGTGCGGTTCCAGACGCCATAGGCAAGGCCGTTTTTGCCAACTTTGTGGCTCATCTTTTCGGCCTTCTTGAACCCGTGCTTCGCGATGTTCCAGAACGTGCGGTACATCCTGATATCGGTGACGTTACAATCCTCTGGCTGCGCGGGCGTGACGAGCACACCGGCGGCAATCTCCCCGCGCTCAGCCAGTTTCTGCGTCAGCAGCGCGCCCATCGAATGCCCCATAACCACAGGGCGCTCACCCGTGCTCGCGGTAATCTCCCGCGCCCAGCGAGAGGTCTCTTCAATATAGTCATTAAAGCGCAGCGACGGCAGCGACGCCGGAGGATTATCAATCGTGCGCTGATCGGGAAACAATGTCGGTGCATCGCAGGTCCACCCGGCCGCCTCAAAGTGCGGGACCATATCATCAAACGCATCACCGCCGCAGCCAACGCCGTGGATCATCAGAATATGTTTTGCCATGCCATTCCTCCCGCGGGTGAGTGTCGCGCGCTATTGGCGGTTCTGCAAGGGCCAGCGCCTTTATCTCCGCCAGCGTACCGCGGCGAAGCTTTTGAAATTGTCATGCCGAGCAAGCGGGTCTGCGCGGCAGATCCAGGCACCGGTAAATATAAGGGAAGGCGCAAATCTCGGTCCCAGGTCGCTTTGCGTCCGGGATGATAGGTCACTAGCTGCTGTCGAGGAAGTCAGGGCCCGGTAAAAAAACGCCGATGGCAGGCTCTGATGTGAAAGCGGTGCTGGCGCTTAGCCCCGACCACCATTCTGCAGCGCGCGCAAAGTCTGCCTTAAACTGGCGTATCAAAAGCGCCATGACACCGAGCAGGGAATGAACGCGGTTTAGAAAGGCAAGCGCTTCATCATCCGCTTTGCTGCGCGAGGGCATTTGAGCAGCGGCGACAATATCTGCCGAAAGCTCTACGAGCGCGGCGTAAATTGCTGCTTCCAGCCATTCGGCTTTGTGCAGACCGGCCGCTGCACGCATTTTGTGCGCCAGCGAGACTTGCCGCGCAAACGCGACAAGCAACATGCCAAACAACCGCCAGCGCAGCGAAAGACGCTGGAGTGACGAGAGATGAGCAGCAGCACGTATCATACCGCATAATATAGGAATTTATTCAGATACTGCAAGAGGACGAAACTGAATCGCGGAAATTCGCCAGAAATGGTCGGAGCTGCGATCCACTTGAATGGCCGAACCGTTTGAAAACGGTCGTTTGGGCTACTCAGGGTCAGGAAGAGACATTGGCGGAGTCCAAGATGAACCCGGTATTGCCCGTGGCGTCAAACTTTAATTCTAACGAGATTTTGACGCGTCGTTTCGCGCAATGATATAACGAACCTCATTGCGAGCAAATGAATGGAATAAGGAGCCTACGCATTGGTCTCTCGACGAGAATTGTTGGTTCAGTTTGCCACGTACTCGACCTTAGCGAGCCTGGTCGGGCGTGCATCGGCTTCACCGCAGGCAAAAAACGTCGCGCATTGGCTGCATCGGACTGATGAACTGACCGCTATGATGCGCGGTGAAGTCATAACAGTTCAAGACTGGCGAGATGGACTGGATCAACTCAATCGACGTTTGGACTTAACCGCATTGCTTCAAGAAATGGGCTACGAGGACCTGATTGCGGTCACTCAATTCGCCGAATTGGGCGTCTCCACGGCAAAACTGGACTTCGGAGACCATGGTGTACGAGAACTTTCGTTTTATCCAAAGCTTTTCGCGGTCGATGAAGGACGCGCCATTATTCCACATGGTCACACAAACATGGTCTCAGCCCACCTGATTACATCTGGGCGGTTTCACCTTCGCCAATATGACAAGATCAAACTATATGAAGATTCTATGGTGGTTCGTCCCAGCTATGAAGGTGAAGTTACTGCTGGAGACTTGTCATCCATTGGCGAGCACGCAGACAATGTCCATTGGTTTGTTGCGCTTGAGCCATCCTACACACTCGATGTGATCGTGACCGGAGTCGATGGTGAAAAAAAACCGAGCTACGACATTCATAATCTCGATATGGACAATGCAGAGACGGACGGCGAATTGTTGCGGGTACCTCGACTTGGGGTTGCGGACGCGTTGATCAAATACGGCTGACGATAGCTACCCTATAAGTGACCGAAATCGCGCTCATTCCGAAAATGCGACGTTGTCCAAATTTCAGTGGTTCCAGTCGTCGCAGTTCTAACGTCCGTAAAGACGCCGACTGAAGACACCCTGTTGCCGTTCTTGGACGGCAATTCAGGGCCAACAATTGACTCTCGTACTACCCCCCCACACCCGCCGCTTCCAGCGCGGCATCGATCTTTGCCTCAGCCGCTGCATCCGGCGGGGTGATTGGTAGACGCACATCCGGTGCGCACAAGCCCATCTTGGCAAGAACGTATTTCGCGGGGCCTGGGGATGGCGAAACGAACATTGCGTGGTGCAGCGCATTGAGGCGCGCTTCGATCTCGCGCGCTTGGCGAAGGTCGCCTTCATCGAAGGCTTTGTGCATCGCGGCACATTGCTCCGGCGCGACATTCGCCGTTACTGAAATGCACCCCGCGCCGCCCATCGCCCGGTGGCCGAGCGCGACCGGATCATCGCCGCAAATCTGCGTAAACTCATGGCCGGTTGTCAGCGCATTGTGCTCTGAAACGCGCGACAGCGAACCGCTCGCATCCTTAATGCCGACAATATTCCCCACTGAGGCGAGTTTTCCGACGGTTTCGGGTAACAGGTCGCACCCAGTCCTTGAGGGGACATTATACAAAATTATGGGCAATTTTGCAGCGCTGGCCACTGCCCTAAAATGAGCCTCGAGGCCAGCCTGGTTGGGCTTATTATAGTACGGGCAGACGACCATGGCGGCATCTGCGCCGGTTGAATGAGCGTGTTCGATGAGGCCCACCGCCTCGGCCGTGGAATTCGAGCCAGCTCCCGCGATCACAGGTACGCGTCCTGCAGCAATCTCTACACAAAGCGTAACAACTTCGCGGTGTTCCTCATGGCTGAGCGTGGCTGATTCGCCTGTGGTTCCGCAGGGAACAAGCGCGCTGGAACCTCCAGAAATCTGGCGCTCGACAAGATCGGCGAATGCTGATCGATCAAAGGCATCATTTTTGAAGGGGGTGATCAATGCTGGGATTGAGCCAGAAAACATCCAATTCTCGCCGTGTTTTGATGGTTTCAGTTGAGTTAACGAATAACAGGTAGCGTAATCCAGCAAAACGCCCCCATTGCCAAGGGTTAACACGTAAGACCATGACCAAGTTTGCTTTGTTTGCCGGGACTGCTGCATTGCTTGCGAGCTCCGCGTTTGCAGGAACGCCGTCTGCGCCAAGCCTGAAACCACCCCTGACATATGCCGGATCGGTGGTCGATGCGAAGGATGCGGAGCTCTTGCGAGATGCATTGCGCGCTGCCGACCGCGCCGATTGGGGAGAGGTGCGCAGCCTGCAATTTCGTGTGGAAGACCCGGCGGTCGAAGACATCATTCTCTGGCGCCGGGCAACGGGCGATGAGGCGATGTCCTTCCGTGAGCTGAATGAAGCGCTTGAGCGCCTGAGCGCCTGGCCCCTGCAGCGCACGATGCGGATCAGCGCTGAGTCCCGGATTGCGCTCAGCTCGCTCGGTCCTCGTGATAAGATTGAGTGGCTTGAAGCCTCCGGCCCTGTCAGCGGAGAAGGTAAAGTTGCACTTGCCGATGCGTACCGCGCGATCGGTGAAGCTGGCAAAGCCAATGCGTATGCGATTGATGCCTGGCGCAATAATTCGCTGGACCGTCCGGTCGAGCAAGACGTGCTGTCGCGTTATGGCAATCTGTTTTCTCAGGCAGATCACCGCGCACGCGCAGATCTGCTGCTTTGGGTGAACAAGCGCAGCGAAGCCTCCCGCGTGAAGTCACGGCTGAACGGAGGGCACCGCGAACTCGTCGATGCCCGCATGGCGCTTTCAGCGCGCCGCAAAGGCGTCAACAAGAAGGTCGCGGCCGTGCCCGAAGCGCTCCACGACCACCCAGGCTTGTTGTTTGAGCGCGCCCGCTGGCGACGCAAAGCCGGACAGAAGGGAACGATCGCTCCGCTCCTTGTACAGATCGATGGAAATGATGTGCCGCATGCCGGGCGAAGCAAGCTCTGGAAGGAGCGGCACCTGGCAGCCCGCAAAGCGCTGCAGGAAGGTAAGTTCCAGACCGCTTACGCGCTTACCGCGCCGCATGGCCTGAGCGAGGGAGCAGAGTTTGCCGAGGCCGAATGGCTCTCTGGCTGGATCGCGCTGCGCCACAACAATGAGCCAGATCGTGCGCTGCAGCACTTTGAGACGCTAAGCGAAGGCGTCTCCACGCCGATATCGCTGGCGCGCGCTTATTATTGGAAAGGCCGCGCACTGTCTGAACTTGCAGATCCGCTGGGCGCGGACGAAGCTTACAAAGCCGCGGCGCAGTACAGCTTCACCTATTATGGTCAGCTCGCCTCTGAGCAGATTGGCGGTGTAGACATCGCATTTGACGCTGCAGCTGAGCCGACACTCGAAGAGCGCGACGCGTTTTATGCGCGCGATGAAATCCGCGCGTTAAAATTGCTCGGTGAGATTGGCGAGGATAGTTTGTTCCGCCGGCTTTCCTATCATCTCGATGATGGTTTCCAGACCGCAAGCGAGATCATCCTCCTGTCTGAGATCGCGAACGATTTCCAGCAGCCACATGTCGGAGTACGCGGCGCGAAAGCCGGGCTTGCAAATGGGATTATTGCGCCAGATGCAGCTTACCCGCTTGTCGATTATCCGCTGCTTCGCGAACCGGATGTCGAGCGCCCGTATATGCTGGCCCTTTCGCGCCAGGAAAGCGAGATGAACCCCCGCGCGATCAGCCATGCGAATGCCCGCGGCCTCATGCAGTTTCTGCCCGCGACGGCAAAGCTGGAAGCGCGGCGCAGCGGCTTGCCTTATCGCAGCAGTTGGCTCACCGATGATCCGGGCTACAACATGACGCTCGGCGGCGCGCACCTTGATCACCTTCTTGATCGCTTCAATGGCAGCTACATCATGACGGCGGCGGCCTATAATGCTGGTGCCTCGCGGCCATCAAAATGGGTGGAAGAGTACGGCGATCCGCGGGCAGGAGAGATCGATGCCGTAGATTGGGTAGAGTTCATTCCATTCTCAGAAACGCGGAATTATGTGCAGCGCGTGCTTGAGAATGTTCAAGTGTATCGCCACCGTCTGACGGGAGAGCCCGCACGCGTAATGACCGACCGCGACATCCGCCGCGGACGTTTCTAGCCGGTAACTGATAAGTTCAGACCTCTGCAGCGCTCATGCGGGCGTTTGAAAGAGATAGTATCCAAATCCGAGAGTATATTGCCCCCAACGCTCATAAGCCTGATACCAATCCTTCGCATCACCTAGCGCTGCAGCGGCACTTTCGTCAGCCGGATTACCACTCAATTTGATCTCAGCACGGCGAAGATGGTCGCTTTCGAACTTGTCCCATTCTTGCCGGGTCGCGCGCCAGCTTTCAATATGGCGCAATCCAATCGCCTCTGCCCGTTCAATGTTCTCATCAAAAGTAGGGTAGATGCCGACGGGTTCTCCGAGGATCTCCAAATATTGTGAGGCCGGTTCCTGCTCCCAAAAGCACTCACCGACCAATATAAATCTGTTGGGCCGCGTCCTTTCGCTTAGTCGCTCAAGTGCGGATGGATAGGCCAGTTCTCCGTTCGCAAATGCGTGAGTTGAGCCCAAGCATATCGTTGCTGAGAATGGACCGCTTTCCAATTCCAAATCCGTCAGGTTTGCGGTATCCAATTGAACTTTTTCTGATTGCTGAAGGCTGTCGGCTCTGGCGCGGCCGAAGGTCAGCGCCTCTTCATCTATGTCTATTCCTCGGCCATGACATCCCGTTGTTCTGACAAGATTGATTAGGAATTCAGCGCGTCCGCACCCAGCATCAAGCACCACATCATTCGGGCCAACTTTTAGCGCAGAACATAATTCATCGGCTCTTCGTTGGGATAAGGGGCAATTATAAGGTGTAAGATCCATATGGATTAGTGTGAAACACCAATTCTATGCGGGTCAAATTATAATTTGAGTGTCCGTTTTCGGACGCATCGAATGCTCTCGCTTAGCCATCTTGTGTGTCAGCTAATGGCCAAAAATGCCCATGTGCAAACGTCTTAAACCTCGGTCCACTTTTCGAAACGCTCGGCAACCTTTTCATAGACCGGGCGTTTGAACGGCACGATCAGCGACGGCGCCTCGCCAAGCATCGCCCAGCGCCAGGCATCAAATTCCGGCGTGTGACGGTCAAGCCGAACATCGCTGTCAGAGCCTTTGAACCGCAGCGCAAACCATTTTTGCCGTTGGCCAAGATACGGCCCGCCGAGGCGCTTTTTCAGGCCGGGCGGGAAATCATAATAGATCCAGTCTTCGGTTTCTTCGAGAATCTCGACTAGTTTTCCCGGCACACCCACTTCTTCCTCAAGCTCTCGCAGGGCCGCCTCATCCGGGCGCTCACCCTTGTCGATGCCCCCTTGCGGCATCTGCCATTGGAAAGGCCCCGAGCCATTCACACGCCGCCCCAAAAAGACATGCCCCGCCTTAGAAAACAGGGCGAGGCCGACATTGGGTCTATAAAGTGCTGGGTTTCTTTTTTTCTTGCTCAACGCGCACCATCCGAAGTTGCAGCCCGGGCCGTAGCGGCCGTGACAGGCTGAACTTTCGGAACGCTTAGAACGCTGGAAGCAGGTGCTAGCAGAATTCCTTTCGACTCGAGCCGTTCAGCCCAAGCTTTTACCGTATCGATCGTGATGGGATAAGGGAAGCCCGTTCCGAGCGCTTTACCATTCTTCATGGCGCGGCGCTCGAGCTCGCGCAGGCGCTCTTCAATCGCAATGCCATCTGATTGCGCGTCGATCACATCCCCCGAAATCGCATAATGTACCTTCGCATCCGCTGCAGCACTTGCGAACACCGAACCCGGAAGATTGCCGGATTCGATCAGTCCGACACCTCGCGCGGCAAGCTCCTTCATCACGGGAGCCACCGCGCTGGCATCTGACGCAAACTTGCCGCCTTCGTAATTCATGATCGCAAAATAGCCATCAGCGCGCGAAAGCGCCCATGCCAGGTTGCTCACATTGTCGTCTGATGAAAGCTCCGTCGATAACTGGCGCGGATGCGCATTGCGGCGACCCGCGTCATAGGCTTCCATCGGAGCTTCAATGATGACTTCATGTCCAGCGGCGCGGGCGCGGCGAACAAGTGTTCTGAGGTTCGCGGCGTTCGCCACAAATGACAGGGTGATCTCGGGTGGCAGCTCTTCGATCGCGGCGTTGGTGTAGCGGCCATTACTCTTGAGCCCAAGCCCCCCGATGACGAGCGAAACAGTCGGTTTGCCTTCCGGGTTAGAAAAAGGACGTGCATAGGCGGCGCGCACCGTGCGGCCATCCTTGCTAATGACGGGCAGTTTGCTTCCGGCTGTCCGCTGATAGAGGCCTTCGGTGGAGATAGGCTTCGGCGGTTCAGCTTTGGCTAGGGTTTTGGCCGCCGCTTGCTCTGTCACCTGGCTAAGCGATTGGCCCGCCTGCACGAACTTTCCATTGATGCGAATGCCCTCGACGGTAGGCTCTACAGGCGATGGCACAGAGATGTACTGGGCCTCATCGCCCGGCATCGATACGTCTAATGTGGGTTCATCAATCGCGTCCGGCTCGAACGCTGCTTCGTGAAGCTCAGGTTCGAGTTCAGCAAGTTGAATCTCATCTTGAAGCCGGCCTGCAAGACCTGGCTCCTCCTCCGGTGAAGCTTCAAAAAGAGCGATGACCTGGCGCGGTCCAGCAGCACTCGCATCCCCTGTGAGATGTACGCCCGCGCCGATGACAGCGGCGACACCGCCAAAAACTGAAAGGCTCAAGCCTGCATGCAGCAGTCCGGAGCGAAAAGGGGATGGTTCGCGGTGATTGCCTCGCGCCATAAGTTTACGCCTCTAAATCATCTGAGAAATCTCTGACGCTCAGATTGGTCGCAAAGCGTTAACAAACCCCAAAAATGGGTTAAACGAACCGATCAAATTGCCCGCTTTTATTGGGGTTATAGCGTTAACTTTTGGTTAGGCGTTAAGGCGTGACCTACCCTCGATTTCCGCCAGTGCTTGCCATGGCGGAGCCTGTTCGCAGCAGCTCCAATGCTTTTTCAAGCTGGAAATCATCGCCTTCATAGTCTTCTGGCGGCATTTGGTCGGGAATACTCGGCCCCTCAACTTCGCCTTCGATCTCGCTGTCGAGTGCATTTGGCAATGCAGCTTCTGAGAACCGTTTCAGCTTGGCAATGTCTTCGTCCGTATAGCGCTGGTTGGAAACTTCGATATCCGGCGTAATTCCCAGAGCCTGGATCGATTTGGCTGAAGGGGTGTAGTACTTTGCCGTCGTCAAACGAACCGCGCCGCGCTCTGCACCGAGCGGGATTACCGTTTGAACAGAGCCTTTCCCGAAGCTGCGCATCCCGAGAATACGTGCGCGCTGGCGATCTTGCAGGGCACCAGCAACGATTTCAGCGGCGGACGCCGATCCACCATTGATCAGGACCACAATCGGCACGCCTTTGAACTCCTCACCGCGGCGAGCATTATAGCGTTCGATATCGGTTGGACGCCGGCCAATGGTTGAAACGACTTCGCCGCCTGACAAAAACACGTCAGACACCGACACCGCCTGGTCCAAGAGACCGCCACCATTATTGCGAAGATCAAGCACGATGCCTTTCGGCTTGCCTGGAATATCGCTCTTTATCTTATCGATCGCGTCATCAAGCAATTCAGTTGTGCGCTCGTTAAACGTCGAAATTCGGATGTATCCAATGTCGTCATCCTCAATCCGGGCAACGACTGATTTCGGCTGGATTTTCTCGCGCGTCAGGGTGACGTCGAACGGATCTTCACCAGCCCGCAGAACCGTTAGCGTAATGTCTGTTCCAATTGGGCCGCGCATTTCTTTGACAGCCTCGCTGAGCGTTTGGCCGACAATTGGCTTGCCGTTGATTGAGGTGAACAGATCACCTGGCTGCAAACCGGCGCGGCTTGCCGGCGTATCATCCATAGGTGTAACAACTTTCACAAAGCCATCTTCCATCGTCACTTCGATACCCAGACCGCCATACTCACCGGAGGTTTGAACCTGCATTGAGCGGAAATCGTCTGGCGACATATATCCCGAGTGCGGATCAAGCGAAGATAGCATCCCGTCAATGGCCGCTTCCATCGCTTCAGCTTCGTTGATCTCAACCACATAGTCAGATTGAGCAAGCGATAGGATGGTCGCGAAAAGATCCAGTTTGCCATAGGTTTCCTGGCGCGGGTCGACAGGTGAAGGCTCGCTCCAGCCATTCGATGCGATCCCCGTTACGCCGAGCCCAATTAAAGCTCCAAAGGCGACGCCTGATAACCAAGACTTCATGGGGTAACTCCTCTAATCCTCAATTGGCAGTCGCCTACCGCTTCATCCATTTTGCAGGGTTCATCGGACGACCGTCCTTTCGAACCTCTAAGGTAAGTTCCGGCGGTGGAGACGTGCGGTCTGCCATAATGCCCACAGGCTCACCTGCCTTGACTGTCTGTCCGGGCGTTCCAAAAATCGTGCCCATTCCATACAATAATATATGGTAGCCATCACTCGTTCGCAAAATCAACAACTGACCGTAGCTGCGAAAAGGCTCGGCATGCCGAATCTGCCCATCAACTGGGGCAATTACCTGTGCTCCCGGCCGGGTAACAATTGTGATACCTTCAGCTTTGCCGCCTCCCGGGGTGCGATCCCCCCAGTTTTGAGCCACCAATCCAGAAGTTGGTCGCATCATTGAGCCAATATCCGCCTCACCAAGCGGTTTCAGTCCTTTCGGGACTGGTTTTGACGTGCGGCGAGGTGTTCGAATAGGTGATTTTGACGGATCGAGCGCGGCAAGCTGTTTCCGCGGCTTAGGCTTGGAACGCGGTGATGACGGCGCGTTTGCCTCCAGACCAGCAACCAGCGCCTTCAAACTGTCAGCCTTGCTGGAGATTTCTGCGACTTTTTTCCGCAGCGTCTCAGCCTCTGAGGAGAGATCTTCAAAGTGCGCACGTTTCGCCAGTGCAAGTTTTTCGATTTCAGCAGTTTTCAGGGCGAGCGTAGCTTCTGCTGCGCTGAGACGCGCCTGCTCGCGGCGGATTTGTCGCTCAAGCATCGTAAGCTGCTTAATTTCCTTGGCCAGACTTTCGCTACGAGCCTGTAGGCGCGGCGTGACGTGGCTAAGCAGCATCGCGGTCTGAACCGCGTCGCTGGCTTTTCCGGGAGACACGATCAGAGAGGGCGGCCGCCGCCCGCCTTGCAGCACCAAAGCCGATACCAGATCTTTAATCGCAACCTCATCCTCGGCAAGTTCGCCCTGCGCAGAAGACAGACGCGTCGAAAGGTCGATAAGTTTGCGCTCTGAGTTCGCAGCAATCTCTTCGCGGCGGCGACTTTCCGCTGCAGCAGCAATGAGCTTTGTGTCAACATTGGTCATATCGACTTCGGAGGTATGCGCCGCATCCTCCAACGCCTTTAATTGAGCCACTGCGGCAGCGCGCTCTGCTTCGAGCGCATCCAGTTCGGCGCGGTCAAAATCTACCGGCCCTGCCGCCATCAAAGCGATTGCCGCGCAGGCAAGGAAAGGACGAAGACTGACACGCATCCCCTCTTAGTAACGCGAGGGGATGACTGCGGGATTAACTAAACACTCTGAAAATGTTTATTCCGTGCCCAGAGTATCTTCACCAGTCTTACGCAAATCCCATCCGCTCTCTGCAACGACGTAGGCAAACGCTGCGTAGACGGCAACATTCTGACGGAACGCATCCGGCACGATTTTATCAAATGTGTCATCGGGGGTGTGGTGATAATCGAAATAGTCGAGCCCGTTCTGGCGAGGGGTCACAACCGGAACACCGGCGCGGCGCAAAACACCAATATCGGGTCCGCCGCGTGCACGGTTGTCTCCAGGGCCGACACCAAGCGGCTGCAGCACGGCATGCAAGTCTGCCGCATACTCCAAAGCGCCCTCTCCAAAGCGTGTCTGGAAACTCCAAATCCTGTCTGCACCAAAATCAGATTCAGAGGCTAGAATGTGATTTGGCAAATTTTCAGCATGCTGGCGCGCATAAGCTGCGCCGCCAAACAGACCTACTTCTTCGGCTCCGTAAAGCACAACGCGAATGGTACGGCGCGGGGCTTCTCCCTGCTCCATGATCAGTTTAGCCGCGCCGACAACAATGCCGCATCCTGCCCCATCATCGAGCGCACCGGTTCCCAGGTCCCAGCTGTCGAGATGACAGCCGATCAGCACAATCTCGTCAGGATCTGTTCGCCCAACAATCTCGCCGATAACGTTGCCAGATGGCGCGCCTTCATAAGCCTCAACCTGAATGTTCACGTTCACTGTCACCGGGCCGCGCTCTAGCAGGCGCGTTAGCTGATCAGCATCTGGCGGTGAAATCGCAGCAGCAGGCAAAGCGCCAAGCGGCCCTTGTCGGTTCATACCACCTGTATGCGCCATCCGGTGATACTGGGTGCCGACGGACCGAATGAGGCACGCCAATCCACCCTTTTCTGCGGACACACCCGCGCAATCCCTTCGCTTCATGTTAGCAACGCCGTAGCCGGACCCATCTTGTGTCCGGGTCATCAATTCGTCGATGAAAACAATTTTGCCCGCAACCTCAGAATCATCTGCAGCCTGGAGCTTGGCCATAGAAGCAAAGCGTATCAGCTCAGCTTCGATCCCGCCTTCAGGAGTGGCGCGCGAGCCCCCAAGCGCTGTCGCTACGATTGGCTGTGGATTTTCGCCAACAATCATTACGCTTTCCGATATTCGTGACCAGAATGGAATTTTAAAAGGCTCCGTACGAACATTCTGAAAGCCGAGAGCTTTGAGCTCAGCCTCTGCCCATACACGCGCCCGAGCTTCTGCCTCCGATCCGGCAAGACGTGGGCCGATTTCAGTCGTAAGATCCTCGACGAATTGCAAGCCGACGTCATCCGTCCCTGCCGCTTCGATCAGGCGTTCTGCTTTCGCCTTTATGGCATCAGTATAGCCGGGGTCTTCGTTGACTTGAGCGGTGCACCCAACCGCAAGACACACCAACGCACCGATCAATAGCGATTTGTTCATCTGCACGCCCTTTCTTTCATTTGAGCTTTTATCTAGCTCGGAAACCAATTTTCATCTAGGTCACGTCTACTATGACGTTACCACCCTTGCGAATAAATCCTGCCATCGATCCGGCCGACTTCGCGCCTGCCTACGCATCGCGCAAATTTGTTCAGATCCCGGAATTGTTTGAACCGCACATCGCTTCTGCCATTTTTGAGGCCGTTCAGTCTGTCCCGTGGCGGTTATGTTATCACGATCCCGACCAGGGCGTAGTCCAGCTGACGCAGGAAAACATCCAATCGATTGGTCAGCAAGGTATGGCAGAGCGCATGCAAAAGGTGATGGCGCTCGCTTCGCGAAATCATGGCTATTGCTACAACACTTATCATCTGACTGAGCACGCCGACCCCTCTCATCCGATCCATCAACTCACGGAATTTCTGCAAAGAGATGAGTTCCTGAATTTTGGCGGGAAAATTATTGAGCACGCAAACCTCACGCAGGTGGACGCGCATGCGACGCTCTACACGCGCGGGAGCTTCCTCACACGCCACGTTGATGAGGGCCTTAATCGAGAGCGCCGCGCTGCCTTCACGCTTAGCTTCTGCGAGAATTGGCAAACCGATTGGGGGGGCTTGCTGATGTTTCTCGATCAACAGACAACCGACGTCACATCAGCATGGGTGCCGCGGTTCAATACGCTGACGATTTTCGACGGACTACGCGTTCATTCGGTAAGTCCGGTCGCGCCCTTTGCAGGAGCCGGGCGCTATTCAATTGCAGGCTGGTTCCGGGACGATCCAAGAGATTAAATCTTGCGCACAAATGGCCGTGCGCAACGATCCAAACCACCCTTAAAATTCATTTCCCCAATTAATTGAGTTCGCTTTTCAGCGGCCTCCTGAAAGCTAATAACAGCAACAGGAAGGGAAATGGTGATGACAGCAGAAATTGGCGACTGGGGTGAGGTGTTCGGCACCACAATTATTGGCATCCATCAGGTGCTTCTGGAAGATGGGCGCGTGCTTTATTGGGGCGGTGATGGAAATGGGAACGCATTCTCCAATACGCAAAAATACGGCATATTCGATCCATCAACAGGCGAGCACGAAATCCTTGAAGCCGCACATGTCGTGCGCATGTTTTGCGGGGCAGGTGTTGTCATCCCCGGCACAGATCAAGTTCTCATCGCAGGCGGCAATGGCAGCGGGGCAGCCAATGGCCAATACTTTGATCTTTCAGATACATCCCTGACACTCGATTCCGCTTACGAACTCGGCGGAGGCAGGTTCTATCCGACAACTGTTTCGCTCTCGACGGGTCAAATCGTGATCCTGGGCGGTAATGGAGACATTCGAGCGACCCCCGAAATCTTCACCCTTGGAGAGGGCTGGCGTCCGCTGGATGGCGCAACCGACGCCGATCTTGGCAATAGCTGGTGGTATCCGCGCAGCTGGGTCACGGAAAACGGAAACATCCTCTATATCGCGGTAAATGCCGGCAACCAAAACGCCAACATTGCCCTATCGGAAAACCTGGAAATCAGATTGCTCGACCCTTCAGGCGATGGATCGACAACCCAGATTGGTACCGTTCCTTTCGATATGGATGTCGCGTCCGGCGCGGTCATGTATGACGTCGGCAAAATCGTCATGATGGATGCGTACGGCGATCTTTGGTACATGGATATAAATGGCGAAACGCCAACATTTACATTCGCCTACGATTTCGCAACCGATCGCAATAATGGCGATATGACGGTGCTTCCCGATGGCCGTATCCTCATCAATGGCGGCACGACTACGGGCAATTCGCAAGATCCTGCAAATGCGATTTTCCAATCTGTGATCTTTGATCCCTTCACAGGCAACGCAACCGAAGTCGACTCTGAAGATGTTATGCGCCTCTATCATTCATCGACGATGCTGCTCACGGATGGAACATTGCTATCGATGGGCGGCGGCGGGCTAAACGGCACGCTCGATTTCATGGACGCTCAGATTTATCGGCCGGACTACCTATTTAACGAAGACGGAACACCAGCCGACCGGCCGGAAATCCTGTCTGCACCGACAGATGTGGTTCCAGGTGACACATTCGTTATCGAGGTTGACGATGCATCCGCCATCGCGCGCATGTCTTTTGTAAAAACCGGAGCTGTGACCCACTCGGTAAATATGGAAGCGGGCCGTATGGATCTCGCATTCACTGTACTGTCGAACAATTTGATCGAAGTTACACTTCCTGAAAATGCGAACATTGTCGGCGCTGGAAACTGGATGCTGTTTGCGATCAATGGCGACGGGGTACCGTCCATCGCACCGATCATGACAGTTCTGCCAACGCAGCCAGCTCATACAGATCCTGGCGGTGCTCCATCGCTCCTCGCTGAGTATTTTACGATCTCGAGCTCAACGACAACACTCGACACAATCGACTTTGACGCGACACCAATCGCTACGGAACTGGTTGATTCAATTAATGAAAACGGCACCTTCTTCCCGGGCGGCCCAGCTGATGATTTTGCAGCCCGGTATTCAGGCGAGTTCGAAACGACAGATGCGGGCGCGTTCACGTTCTTCCTGTCATCAGATGATGGGTCGCGGTTGTTCATCAATGGTCAGGAAGTCATCGACAATGATGGATTGCACGGCGTGGTCGAACTTCAGGCGACAATAAATCTATCTGCGGGTACGCATACAATTGAGGTGATCTACTTCGAACGCGGCGGCGGCTCAGTTCTGGATCTCGATTGGTCCGGTCCAGGCTTTTCTCGCACCCAAATGGCTTTTGAGGGCGATCCTCTGCCGCCGGGCAACAACATCATCAATGGTACGAGCGGCGATGAAGTCTTCGCCGGTACAGATGTTGACGACACAATCAATGGCAATGGCGGCAACGACGTGTTCCGTGGGTCGCTCGGCGATGATGAGATGATCGGGAGTGCAGAAGCTTACGACGAGCTTAGCCTTGCAGGCGCCCCAGACGATTACACGTTCAGCGACAATGGCGACGGTACAATCACTTTGACCGGTGATCTTGTCGGCACTGATACGCTTACAAACATCGATGGTGTTTGGTTCCGCGGGTCCAAGCAGTGGTTTAATATACAGGAACTGCTGACATCTAACGGAACGATAGAAGGCACATCGGGAGATGATGTGTTGTTCGGAACAGATGCTGCCGAGATCATGAATGGCAATGGCGGCAGTGACGTTTTCCGCGGGTCACTGGGTGATGACACAATCAACGGCAATGAAGGCTCATATGATGAGCTCAGCCTTGCTGGTTCCGCGGCCGACTACACATTTACCGGCAATGGCGATGGAACGATCACCGTGAGCGGTGACTTGGTTGGCACAGACACATTGACCTCAATTGAAGGTGTCTGGTTCCGCGGTGCACAGGATTGGTCGAACATCCTTGATCTCCTCGAGACCGAAAGCGGTTTGATCGAGGGCACATCCGGAAATGACGTTCTCTTCGGCAGTGACGGCGAGGACACGATGATCGGCAATGGTGGCCGAGATGTATTCAGAGGTTCACTCGGCAATGACACGATTATCGGAAACGCTGGCGAGTATGATGAGCTAAGCCTTTCCGGTTCTGCAGCAGATTACACGTTTATCGACAATGGCGACGGAACGGTCACTGTGACGGGCGATGCGATTGGCACAGACACGCTCACCGATGTTGACGGTGTCTGGTTCCGTGGGTCACAGCAATGGTCGTCCATTGTGGACTTGTTTGAATAAACCGAAAGTAGGCTGCTTTCACCCTTTGTGCTAAGGGCTCGCATCATGAGCGATGCAATTGGCCCGGGTGATCTTGTTCTGTGCGTGGATGCTTCGCCGAACCACGTCACGGGCGAGCCTGTGCCGCTGGTCTCGGGTGAGACATACATCGTCGCAGCCATCTATCCCTTTATGTGCCCCTGCCGGAAAGGCGACGCGCTCCTAGATGTCGGCGTAGATTTCGCCTGGTGTCAATCGCGATTCCGAATTCTGCCGAAGCCGAAGGCCAAGGAAAAACGCCGGCAAGTCGAGAAACCGAAAGAGGTAGAAAAAGTCTGACGCTTTTCAGCCGATGCCACCGCGAACGGCGTGCTTACCAGCTTCCGATATTCTCAGCACTCGCCCAAGGCTCTTTTGGTTCAAGCGGCGTTCCGTCCTGCAGAAGCTCAACACTGATCCCATCCGGAGACCGGACAAATGCCATACGGCCATCACGCGGCGGCCGATTGATGGTCACCCCCATTGCTGCGAGATGCTCCACAGTCTCGTAGATGTCAGATGTCCGATAAGCGAGATGACCGAAGTTTCGCCCGCCATCATACCCATCTTCGTCCCAATTGTGCGTGAGTTCGATCATCGGAATATCCGTTGCCGTTGGATTTGGCTCATCACCCATCCCGCCCATACGCTCAATGTCTTTCGGCGAAGCCAAAAAGAACAGCGAAAACCGGCCCGCTTCGACATCCACTTTACGAACAAGCTCCAGTCCCAGACCCTCACAATAAAACTTCAGCGACGCCTCAGGATCTGAGATCCTGACCATTGTATGCAGGAATTGGACGCTCATACTGTGTCTCCATTCAATTTTCGCAGCTGCGCTTTCAAGCTCGGCGGGGCCGTCTGATAGTAGCGGCGCATTGTGAAAAACAAAATCATGATCACAACACCCATCGCGAACAGAAATGTCGAGAAAGTATGGATCATATAACCTTCTTCAAAAACACCAGGTTTCCCGGCTGCGGCCCAAAACACATTCCAGATAATGTTAAAAATGCGAACGAGTATGGGCAAAAGCAGAAGCGAGGAGATCGCCGCCCCCCATCGATATGTCTCCCGCCGCGGGCCTTCCGATTCTATAAAAGCGCTCGAAAACACATCCCGGCTGATCGAGCGCGGCACTTCACCAGAGGCTAACCGTTCCTCATAGACCGTGTCGGCAAGGTCTGGCATTTCTTTCCATCGCAGATACAGCCATACGCCCCAGGCGATCAGCGCCAATAATGCCGAGCCATAAACGGTCCAGAACCACCACATACAGTTTCACTCCAACTCACGCCGCATGCACCTTTTCATAGGCAAGCATGGCGCGTTTGCGTTTCACACCCCAGTGATAGTTATGCAACCTTCCATCGGCTGCAAGGGCTCGGTGACAGGGAATAAACCAACTAATCGGGTTCGCGCCAACGGCCGCGCCAACAGCGCGGGCTGCTTTCGGGCTACCGGCAGCCTTTGCAAGCGCGCCGTACGTTTCCGTTGTGCCAGGCGGAATTTCGAGAAGAGCCCGCCAGATTTGGCGACGAAACGGCGTTCCGTAAAGTGCAACCGGAAGCGGATGACCATCGGTGAAAACATCGCGCGCCATTCGCTCAGCGTCGGTATCATCCAAGGTAATGGTGGCTTTCGGATAGCGTGCAGCAAGATCCGCAAACGCTTCTTCTTCTGCGCGGCCCTGATGTTCGAACCCGGTTCGCTCCGGAGCGTTGTCATCAATAAACCCAAGTGCGATCAGTCCTCTCGGTCCGATGAGCCAAGCTCCAAGACCGAAGGGCGTCGGCGCGCGGCCGAGCGTGAGCTGCGCACCTTTACCACCCGCTTTTGCCTCGCCAGGACTGAGGCCCTCATGCGCGATAAATAAATCATGTAGCCGGCCCGGCCCGGAAAGACCGGTTTCGTAAGCTGTATCCAGGACACTCGCCCCCTCACGCAGCAAATCTCCAGCCGCACCGTGTGCGAGAGCCGCCTGATATTGTTTTGGGCTGAGACCCGCCCAGCGGGTAAACTCACGCTGAAAGTGGTGCGGGCTAAGACCCATGGCTTCAGCGCAAGTGGCCAGGTCTGGCCAGCCGCGCCATGTGTCGCCCAGATGCTCTAATGCCTCTGCCATGCGATTGTAAGCAACTGAGCGTTCAGTGAGGGTAATCGTCGTCATGCGTGCCAAGGTAAGGGAACGCCAGTATACTCGCCACCCGTTTCTTGCGGAGCAATTGACATGCAACACAATTGTTGCATATTGCCGTCATGGGATTTCCACATGATCCGCAACTCGCCACGATTTTCCGCGCGCTCTCGGACGATACGCGCATATTGATCCTCGACGAACTGCGAAAGCGAAATGATCAAAGCTTGTTCGAAGTATGCTTTCGCATTGTCGATGTTCATAACATTACGCTCAGCCGGCAAGCGATTTCGCGGCATTTGAACACGCTGGAAGATGCTGGACTGATTGAAACGAGCTGGAACGGCCGCACTAAGGTTCATTCGCTCACGGCGCGATCCCTTCAAGACACTGTCGCAGACTGGCTACGGCCCTTTTTTCACGGAGAAGACTTATGAGAATGTACATCAAAGGTATGATGGTCGACGACCAAACGAAAGCGCTCGACTTCTACACAAACGTATTGGGCTTCGTGGAGAAGCATAATATCCCGATGGGTGAGCATGCCTGGATTACGGTAGAATCTCCGGAAGAGCCAGGCGGCGTGGAACTCAGCCTCGAACCAAATGGGCATCCAGCCTCAAAAGTGTTTCAGGAAGCGCTCATGCAGGACGGTATTCCGTGGACAGCGTTTCGGGTCGACAGCGTTGACGAAGAACACAAACGCCTCACTGAAAAAGGGGTCGAG
Organism: Hyphomonadaceae bacterium; assembly: GCA_965263325.1. GTDB lineage: Bacteria > Pseudomonadota > Alphaproteobacteria > Caulobacterales > Hyphomonadaceae > CBDHGY01. The sequence goes on from CBDHGY010000002.1 coordinate 2,033,518, forward strand.
TTCACGGTGCCGCCCACCGATGCCGGGCCATCACGCATTGCAGTGTTCAACGACACCTGTGGGAACCTGATTCAGATTATTGAGCTGGCGGACTAACCCCGCGGATGCGCTTCTGCATGCACTTTACGCAGGCGCGCACTATCAACGCCTGTGTAAACTTGAGTTGTCGATAGAGACGCGTGGCCAAGCAAGGTTTGAATCGCGCGAAGATCTGCGCCCTCGGCCAGCAAGTGAGTTGCAAAGGCGTGGCGAAGCGCATGCGGCGTTGCCGTATCCGGTAATCCTAATGCACCCCGCAGTTGTTGGACAGCGCGCTGCACTATTCGTGGATTGAGCGGGCCACCTTTCACACCTCTGAACAAGGCATTTGAGCGCGTCAGCACAAATGGGCAGATATCTGCATAGGCATTGAGTGCGTCGCGCACTGCCGGGATGAGCGGAACGATGCGGACTTTTCCGCCCTTGCCCTTTACCCGCAATCGCTCGGGCGCTGGTAGGTCTCCGCCCGTCAAAGCCAATGCCTCTGATATTCGCAGTCCGGCACCGTAAAGAAGCGACAACACGGCTGCATCGCGCGCGCCGATCCAGGTTTCGTCCGGCAATTGTTCTGCGGACTCAATCATATCCTTCGCCGCCGGCACAGAGACCGGGCGCGGCAATCGCTGTGGGCGCGACGGACCTTGGAGATAGCCCACTTCTGCGTTTGGCAACCCGTGAGCACGGTCGAGCCAGCGATACAGCGCCTTGATGGACGAAAGGAGCCGCGCAATTGATGCATCTGATAAGCCTTCATTGCGACGCGCTGCAAGAAACGCGCGGATATCCCTCGCTTTCAAACCAGCAAGATGTTTTGGGCTCGGCACTTGTCCGGTATGGCCGGTCACAAAACCAATAAAACCCGCTAGGTCGCTGCCATAGGCATCCACCGTGCGGCCGGCCATTCGCCGCTCTGCCGATATGTGGCGTAAGAAGGCAGGGAGAACATCCATATAAGAAGTATCGGCGTGAGTCGTTAAGCATGAGTTTCCTCTTGTGAAGTTTCGCATCATCGCTCATGTGTGCGCGCATGAGCAGACGCATTGATATTGTCGAAGTTGGCCCGCGCGACGGATTGCAAAATGATCCGGGAGAATTGTCGCTGGACCAAAAACTGGAGTTCATTTCGAGGCTCGAAGACGCAGGCGTGAAACGTATGGAGTCCGGTAGTTTTGTCTCTCCGCGCGCTGTGCCGAAAATGGCTGATAGCGCGCAGGTCTTCGCTGGCGTTGACCGCAGCAGAAATACGCGGCACATCGCGCTCGCCCTCAATGAAAAAGGCGTGCGCCGCGCAATTGATGCAAAGGCAGATGAAATCAACTTCGTGCTTGTGGCTGGTGTGGGGTTTGGTGAAAAAAACCAACGCATGACCCCGCAACAAAGCGCTGACGCGCTCGCCGAATGTGCGCCTATTGCCATTGATGCCGGTATTCCGCTCTCGGCAACAATCTCAGTTGCATTCGGCGACCCCTACTCTGGCGAGGTTGACCCGGCTGTGGTCGCGAATTTGGCAGCGCAAGCACAGCGCGCGGGTGTCGCCGAAGTTGCCCTCGGAGACACAATCGGTGTTGCGACACCATGGGACGTCCGCCAACTTATCGATAGCGTTCGAATGGATGCACCTGACGTCTATCTGCGACTACATTTTCACGACACGCGCGGCGCAGGGCTTGCGAATGTTGCAGCAGCAGTCGAGGCCGGTGTCGATGTGATTGACGCCAGCTGCGGCGGCATTGGCGGTTGCCCCTTTGCGCCTGCGGCAACGGGTAATGTCGCAACAGAAGACGTGGTTTATATGCTCGAGCGCGCCGGGTTTGAGACAGGGCTAGATCTTGCGAAACTCATCGAGACAGCAAATTGGCTCGAGACGGTATTAGGACATCCCGTGAGTTCGTCGCTCTCTAAAGCTGGCGGGTTTCCGGGCTAGGATTTCCGGCGCACTCGCCACATCATAATCGGCAGGGTGAGTTTCAGTAAAAGTCTTTCCGCGACCCCGCTCGCAAACTTTTCGAAATAGCGCTTCAGTCCATCGGCCTTATGACCCTGCACAAACGCCGTTGTTGCCTCAGCGGTTGAGCCATAATGCAGCGCAGCTGCGGCGGGCTGATACAGCACCCTGCCACCGGATGCCCAGACGCGCCGACACAAATCGAGGTCTTCAACGTGCAGGAAGTAACCCTCGTCAAACTCTCCGATTTTTTGAAATTCGGATTTTTCCATCAGGAAGAAGGCACCTGAAATCGCGTCCATGTCTATGGGTCCATCCGGTGGTGGTGTGTTTTCAAGCGTCCACCGAGACAGCCCCATCGCCCGCGACAATGTCAGCGTCCGCCGCCGACCCCCGCGTTGCTCTTTGCCATCAAGTCCAAAAATCTTACCACCGATGAGACAAGGGCGCGGCTGGTTCTTGGCGGCATCCAGCATTGGCGAGACGGACTTCCATCGTAAAACAGCATCCGGATTGATGAAGAGAAGCCACGGCCCTTTCGCGATACGTGCGCCAAGATTTGCCGCGCGGGCAAATCCTATATTGTCGCCAGACTGTATCCGGCGTGCCTTACTCGTGCTTGCGCAGAAATCCTCGATCCATTGCTCGGCATCTGGAGGGTTTCCATTATCAACGACCACGATCTCGGCGATTTCGGGATCGGCTGACAAAGCATAGAGACATTCCTTCAGCCGAGGGCCGGTGAAGTAGGTCACGACAATCGCTGAGACTTGAGGCAAACTCATGCAGGTCGCTTCCGGCTGAGCAGGATGATTGCACACGTCGCAATGGCAAGCATACCCCAATAGGCCTCATTCCATGCGCTATAAGCGAAGCTAAAGAGCGGGAGCGCAGCGCAAATCATCCCGGCTCCGGCAAACACAGCAACCCGGCTGGAGCCATCTGCGGCAGGCATTCTGCGTGCAGCAAACATAAGGGCGACAACAACACAAACCACGCCGACGAATCCTGCTTCTGCCCAAAGCTCCAGCGCCATATTGTGAGGATGTCCCGGCACAATCGGATAATTCTGCCACGCTTTATGCATTGCATCGCTGTTACTTGCGCTTGCAAGCGCAGTGAGCTGCTCGAGCCAATCAGGCCGCGCCGCATAGGTCGTTTTCCAGGTTCCGCTTGCCTCCAGCCCATGCCCCGTCAGTGGTCGCTCGAATATTTTATTGATCGTTTCTTGCCATCCAAATAGCCGCGCTTGAAAGCTTTCCGGCAGTCGCATCGTCGCTGACGCTGCTGCACGCGTGACACCGGCGAACAGCGCCGGGGCGAAGAGAATATAGATGGCTAGCGCTTGAATAAGTCGCTTGAGCCCCGTTCTCGGCAGCGCCCAAATAAGGAAAAATCCGGCAAGCATAAGGACGACCGACAAAACAGCGCTTTGCGATCCAAGCTTCTGAAATACAATCAGCATGACCGCCAAAAGTACAATCACAGAAGCGCCAGCCAACAATACAGATCCATCGAAACCTGAACGGCTCCATCTGCGAGAAAGCCGTGCAACCGCGATCGCGGTAATGATCGGAAATGCAAGTGCAATCCGGCTATGAATGCCTAAAAGCAAGATCAAGACAAATGTCGAAATGACAAAAATAGTTGCCGCAACAGGCAAGGGAATTGATCTGAATCGGCTGACAAGCGCGGCAACACCGACCGGCAAGAAAACAGCAACCGAATTCGCTGCACGCTGAATGTTTTGATATCCGTCGCTCAGCGCTTTTTCCGGCTCATCAGGATAAGCGAATACAAGAATGTCTTCCCTGAAAAAATAGACTGATACAATCAGTGCCGCGAGCAAGCCGGCAATTATCAATATCGCCAGATTGGATTTCTCTGCACGACCAACGCCGACCTTCAGAGCCGCGCCAATCGCAAGCGCGCTAAAAATAGCAACACCTACAAGCCGAATGCTGGCCACATCTATCGCAAAATCTTCGCCTGCCATTGAACCGCTAAAGAGCGGGCCGCTTGCAGGAGACCAGAGCGCCGTCAGCGTGATCCAGACAAGCGCTGCTATGAGCGCGATGCCATAACTTGGAAGTTTCAGACCTGGCCGATTGAAAAACAAAGATGCGATAGCGAGCAATCCGATGATCGCGGTAAATCCCTGACTTCCGGTTACGGCAGCCGCAATCCAAAGAGCGCAAGCAGCCGCAACAAAGGGGGCGAAGGTCAGCTTGCGTTCACTGGTCATCTGGCTCAGCTGCGCCTCAGGTCTGGTGGCGTGGCCTCTTCGCCCAACTTCGTGAGTGCCTCATCCAGGCCGAGGATTTCCTGTCCCTTTGATCCAAATCGGCGCAGCGCCACTTTCCGATCATCCCGTTCACGTTCACCAACGACCGCAATGATGGGTCGCTTCTGCACAGAATGCTCTCGAACCTTGTAGTTGATCTTTTCATTGCGCACATCGAGATGAACTCGAAAGCCCGCCTTGCGGAACTCTTCGGCCACTTCTTCGGCATAATCATCAACCGCGCTCGTGATCGTTGTTACTACGACCTGAACTGGCGCGAGCCACATTGGGAACGCACCTGAGAACTCCTCTATCAGGATTCCGATAAAGCGCTCCATCGACCCAAGGATCGCGCGGTGCAACATTACAGGGCGATGCTTGTTGGCATCCTCTCCTGTATACTCCGCGCCAAGCCGCTCAGGCAGAACATAATCGAGCTGCAGCGTGCCGCATTGCCATACGCGCCCAATCGCATCTGTCAGCTGGAACTCCAGCTTGGGTCCATAAAACGCCCCTTCGCCGGGCAGCACTTCATAAGGAAGACCCGTTGCTTTCAATGCAGATTCAAGTGCCTCTTCCGCACGGTCCCATGTCTCATCATCGCCAGCGCGAACTTCCGGGCGCGTCGAGAGTTTCACATCGACTTTCTCAAATCCAAAGTCGGCATAGACCGAATTCAATAGTTTGCAGAAAGCGATTGTCTCCGACTCGATCTGATCTTCGCGGCAGAATATATGCGCGTCATCCTGCGTGAACTGGCGCACCCGCATGATGCCATGCAGCGCGCCGTGCGGCTCGTTGCGGTGACAGCAGCCGAACTCGGCCAGTCTAAGCGGCAGATCACGGTAAGACTTTTGTCCCTGTTTAAACACCTCAACGTGCGCAGGGCAATTCATCGGTTTTAGCGCCATGAGCTTCGCGTCTTCTGGCACGGAGATTTCTACGCCTTCGTCGCCTTCAGGGATGAAGTCGGGCACGATGAACATGTTCTCGCGGTACTTACCCCAGTGACCTGATTTTTCCCACTGCGCAGAATCCATCAGTTGTGGCGTTTTGATTTCTTTATAGCCAGCGTCATCCAAACGGCGGCGAATATACGCCTCGATTTGTAGCCAGACCTGATAACCAAGCGGATGCCAGAACACTGAGCCCGCCGCTGCGAGCCCATCAAGGTGGAAAAGATCGAGCTGTGTCGCGAGCCTGCGATGGTCTCTCTTTTCGGCCTCCTCCAGACGGTGGAGATAGGCCTTCAGTTCTTTTTCTGTGTTCCACGCTGTGCCGTAAATCCGCTGCAGCATTTCATTGTTGCTGTCGCCGCGCCAATACGCACCGGCAAGCTTCATCAGCTTGAAGGCTTTCGGCAATTTACCCGTGCTCGGCAAATGCGGTCCGCGGCAAAGGTCATACCAATCGCCCTGCTTGTAGACAGTGATGGCCTCACCGGGCGGGATGATATCATCGATAATTTGGGCCTTATAATCTTCGCCAATCGATTTGAACGTCTCGATCGCTTGATCCTTGTCCCACACTTCGCGAATGATCGGATGGTCAGCGTCTACGATCTCCGCCATTTTCTTTTCGATGGCTTCAAAATCTTCTGTTGAGAAGGGCTCTTCGCGCGCGAAATCATAATAGAAGCCATCATCGATGACAGGACCAATTGTGACCTGCGTGCCCGGAAACAGGTCTTGCACGGCTTGGGCGAGCACATGGGCAGCATCATGCCGGATGAGCTCAATCGCCTCAGGGTCCTTGTTTGTCAGAATGGCCACATTTGCGTCGCCTTCGAGCGGGCGCTTCAGGTCAAATAATTCGCCATCAACGCGGGCGAGGATGGCTTTCTTTGCGAGCGATCCGGAAATGCTGGCAGCCACATCATATGGACTTGCGCCGTCTTCATATTCACGAACCGACCCATCCGGCAGAGTTACATTTATCATTTGTCGTCTCTAATTCGTACGCGTCTAAATGTGCATAGCGGCCTTTTTCGGGGATTAAACCTGTTTCGACAAAAACCCAATGGCCGTGACCAATCAGACGCAGTTATTAAGTTGGAAGTTCGGATTTACGGGGTGCTGGAACTGTGTGCGCGAGCGCGCAGGGCCGAGGGCACCCTAGCCAGTTCGCTGGGTGGTGATCGTGACACGGTTGTTGATCAAACAGTGTTGCATGGGCGTCGTATGCCACCGCGTCGGCGATTTCGCAATGGGTAAGGCGTTAATCGCGGGGGCCGCGCCAGTCACCGTAGCGCCAGGGTGTCCAGGGCCGTGCCTTTGGATTCAGGTCTGGAACCGGATCGTAGCCAGATGATCCTCCTGGGCGGCACCTTAGAAACCTCGCTAGCGTCATCCAGCTGCCCGCCCAGAACCCATAGCGCGACATACATTCCGCACAATACTCGCTGCATGTTGGGGCGTGGCGGCAACGAATGCCGAAGAACATAAATACTGGGCTCAGCGTGCGCTTATAGGCCCATAGCAAGGCAGAGGCGAACCGGCGTCTCATCATGCCGGAAAACGGTTGAGGCCAATGTCAATATTCAACTCTTTGTCTTCGTGCATGTGTAAGAGCAGCAATTTCGCTCGCGGCCAGTGATAGAAGAAGTCACAATAGATTTCCGCAGGCTTTAGCAGCGCGGTGGGCTCAAATGTTTCTTCGTCAAATCCAAGCTGCAGGCTGGTGTCTTCGCCGACCAGCTTTGAAACCTCTTTTGCAACGGCGTGAAAGGCTGCCTCATATTGATCGAGGTGATCATAAGATGGAGCATCATACCACAAACCTGAGCTGACAATACCGCCGCTCATGGGGTTTCCGTCCTCAACCTCTTTGATAATTTCACTCAAAGGCGGTTTGTCGACGAAATCTTTATTCGGCAAATCCAGAACGATTTGCAGCACTAGCTTGCTGCCTGTTTCAGGTGTTCCATAGCTTCTTCGATGGCGGCAACAGCGGCAAGGAATGGCAGCATGGTCGACGTGTGGCGCTGCGGGTAATCGGCGACTCCAGCAAGATGACGCAGTTCCCAGAACCGACCTTCAGGCGGATCGCCGCCGTCTTTCAGCATCGCTTTTAGGATATCGAGCGCGGTGATTATCTCGTCAACGTGAGCACCTACCGCGTTTTCAGACAGGATCGCTGTTGCGGCCTGCCCAAGTGCACATGCTTTCGGATCTACAGCTATCTCTTCTACCGTTGTGCCATCTTCTGACAGCTTTACATCGACCCGCACGGTGGAACCGCAAATACGCGAGATCTTTTCAGATGATCCGTGCGCATCAGTCATAGCACCGATGTTTGGAATGCTGGCGGCGAGTTCCAGGACGCGGTTGTGATATAGGTCGCTCATACGGGTTAAATCGGCTGCAATCACTCAGAAATCAAGGTTATGAGACGAAGGGCAACCGATCCCAAAAATTCACGACCAAAACCGCTGTGCCGATCAAAGGCGCGAGCCCAAGCAATATCACCAATCCATCACGCCCGGTCAGGCCCAGACCCAGTATCAAGATTGTCAGGCTCGGAAGCAGCGGACCGAACGGGAACACGCCGAGCGGAAAAGTAATCAAAGCGGCCGCGATACATACAAGCGCTATAACCATGACGAATGGATAACCGGTCAAAAAGGTCAACCTCGGCCTGACGAACTGATCGACGATATGAACGTATTTCTCCGCCACACTCGCACCTTGTTCCAAGGCGCTGCGCGGAAACGAAAATTTCAGGGCTCTGCTGGGTATCCAGGGATGCTTCAAACCAAAGAGCAGTTGCAGCGCAAACACCAACACGATGAGTGCTATGAGCCAATTTGCGCCCGGCACAATTGTTAATGGGCTGACGGCGATAAATCCGAGTAACAAAAGAACGGGTCCGTATGACCGTCGTCCAACTGCATTGAGAAGATCCTCAACCGAAACGCTTTCGCCTTCAGTGTTATCGACGATGGAACGGAGCAGGCTGCGAAGATTGTTAACTTCAGCCATACAAGCCCCAATCCTGTTTCGTTAGCGCTGCCTCGTCGTATAGGTGCGCGTTGTTTGCGACGAGTTTGCACTAACACGCTGATTGCCGGAGGAATAGGTCACCGACGGCCGCGACGTATAAGTTCCGGCAGAATATGTGCGTGTGCCGCTCGTCGTCACTCCAGATGAGTATGTCCGCGTGCTCGTGGTTGACGGCGAATAACTTCTAGAAGTTGTACCGGAGCCAGAGTAGGTGCGGCTGGTGGACGGCGCACCATACGTTCGGGCCGAGCCTGAATATGTGCTTGTCGTCCCATATGATCGATTTGTTGATGAATATGTCGAAGCGGATGTGTAGGCACGCGCCGTCGACGGAGATGTGTACGTGCGCGGCGTGTATGTCGTCGATGAATAAGCACCAGAGGAATAGGGCTGATTATACGTCCGGCCGGTTGAATTGTAGCTTGGGGTCGAAACATAAGAGCGACCGCTTGAATTGTAGGACACATACGTTGCGCTGCGTTGCGCATTGTCGAAGCCATTCAGCGCCCAGCGAAGCGCGCTGGTTTGAGCGCGGAGCGATCCCACCGTTACGTCTCTACCAGCTCCTGGGAGTCCAGCAACGAGATTGGTTGTCTTGTTTGCAACGTCGACGGCTTTATCAGCAACATTCAAGACACGTTCGGTCCCAGACAGAGCCGCATCGGCAACATCGAGCGGCGCTTTCGCAACCGCGACAACGCCGCTTCCAACTTTTTGTGTGGTGGCACAGGCAGCTGTGCTTGCGGCGAGTGCAGCCATAGCTGCAATGCGAGAATACTTCATCTGTTTGGCTCCTGCCCTTCTGGCATGTGCAAACAGAGTTAACAGTCGAAGGTTAGGATCACCGGAAAGCGCAGCGATGAATTTATATGAAATTTGCTCAGACTAGATTTTACGCCAGGTTGAGCCGTCCGGACCATCCATAATTTCAACACCTTCGGCCGCGAGCTGATCACGAATTTCATCTGCGCGGGCCCAGTCTTTTGCTGCACGAGCATCAACACGTGCCTGAACCAGCGCGTCAATCCGGGCTTTGTCATCGCCGTCGCCGCCTTGCTCCCACTTAATGGGAGAATGCGTCAGCAAGCCGAGTAAGGCACCCGCATCCAACAGGTTCGCGCGGGCAGTTGCCATCGCGCTTGCATCACCCTTATCTGCGGCCATGTTCGCTTCACCAGAAAGACGAGACAAGGAGGCGAGCGCTTCAGGCGTATTTATGTCGTCAGCAAGCGCATCAAACACGCCGCGGTCATCAATCTCGCCGCCTGCCGCCTCCCAAACGCGCCGTAATGCGCCATAAATTCGGTCGAGTGTCGCCTTGGCTTGTTTTAGCAGATCCTCGGTCCAATCGAGCGGCGCACGATAATGGCCCGAAAGCATCGCAAAGCGCAGAACTTCACCATCCCAATTCTTAAGAAGATCGTGGACGAGCTTAACATTACCGAGCGATTTCGACATCTTCTCGCCGCCCATATCGAGAAAGCCATTGTGCAGCCAGTAATTTGCCATGGTCTGCCCATGCGCGCATTCAGATTGCGCGATCTCATTCTCATGGTGCGGAAAGGTTAGGTCGATGCCGCCGCCATGAATGTCGATCGTCTTGCCGAGATGCTTCGCCGCCATGGCTGAGCATTCAATGTGCCAACCTGGCCGGCCGCGGCCCCAAGGGCTATCCCAAATCGCGTCTTCAGGCTCGCCATCTTTCGCGAATTTCCAGAGCGCGAAATCGGCGGCATCGCGCTTATCTGAATCAACATCGACGCGCGCACCTTCGAGATTGTCTTCCAGTTTGCGGCCCGAGAGCTTCCCATAATCTTCCATAGAGGAAACTGAGAACCACACGCCCTGCTCACCAACATATGCATAGCCGCGGCGCACGAGCGTTTCGATCATCTCAAGCATTTCTGGGATGTGCTGGATCGCCCAGGGCTCGATGGTTGGCGGAATTACATTCAGAGCTTGCGTGTCAGCGTTGTAAATCGCCGCATATTTCTGCGTAATTTCAGAAATCGGCAGGCCGCTCTCGAGCCGCGCAGCGATGATCTTGTCTTCAATATCTGTAATGTTTCTCGCGTAAACGACTGAGCCAGCGCCGTACACGCGCTCGAGCAAACGGCGCAAGACATCGAACACGATGGGCGGTCGCGCATTCCCGATATGGGCGTAATTATACACCGTCGGCCCGCAGACATACATGGTCACGCGCGACGGGTCTTGCGGCTCAAATACGCGCTTTTCGCGCGCAGCGGTGTCGTAGAGTCTTATCGTCATTGCTATTTCTCAGGATGATCTGGTCGGCTGTTTAACCATAAACCGGGTAGGTGAAAGGACTATTGATGCGTTAGCAGCAACAACAACATGTTGTGTGTGAGGCGAATTTTTTGCCCATTGCGACGTCGCAGTTTAAGTTGAGACCTGGGGAGACCTCGTATCACGGGAAATTGAGGATCGCCAGCTCCTTACAAAGTAAAAGAAATCGCGACTGATGCGATCCACTTCCGCATCGTTAACGTAGACTCTTATGGAAATTGTGCGGGATATCCCTTACATTCCAAGTATCGCCCTGAGGGTAATAACTCGGGCGGGCGTTAAGTCCGGGCGGCAGGGGAGGTTATAGTCCCACCAAAAGCCCCGGCTCGACCCTCGTCCCTCATGCGAAGGAAACGCAGACATGGCCATGGACGCCGTAACACCATTTGAAGAGAAAATGGGTGCCAACAAAGTTGAGCGCCCGACACAGGAAGAGGCTGAAGCGGCGGTACGCACTCTGCTCTCTTGGGCCGGCGATGACCCGACCCGCGAAGGCCTGATCGATACGCCAAAGCGCGTCGTTAAAGCGTACAAGGAATTTTTCGCCGGCTACGAAATGGACCCGGCAGAGGTGCTCTCGCGCACTTTTGAAGATGTTCAGGGCTATGACGATATTGTCATGCTGAAAGACATCGATGTCGAAAGCCACTGCGAGCACCACATGGTGCCGATCCTCGGTGTTGCGCACGTTGCGTATATGCCAACGCATGCAGTGGTCGGGATCTCGAAGATTGCGCGCGTGGTTGAGATTTTCGGTAAGCGCTTGCAAACACAGGAAACCATGACCGCGCAAATTGCAGATTGCATCAACGATGTGCTTGCGCCGGCAGGGGTCGCTGTTCTCATTGATGCCAAGCATCAGTGCATGACGACACGCGGCATTCACCACAAGAATGTGGCGACTGTCACGACGCAGTTTACCGGCGTATTCAAGACCGATCCGGAAATGCGCGACCGCTTCCTCCGGTTTGCCGGCCAGTAATCAGCGATTGCCGGGCTGCTTTTGAAATAAATCACGACTTAGAGGCCCCCGCGCTCACCTGCGCAGGGTTGGAGCGAAGTATAAATCAAAAGGGCCGTGCTGTATGCGCGGCCCTTTTCCAACTTCGACTGAACAATACCTAAGAGTAGGACGGATCTAACAATCCAAACTGGTTGTGATTTGTTCAGATAAGGTCAGGTAAGCTTTATTAAAATAGGCGTAATTTGAGTGCGCTTTATTTCTTGATTGGGGACACGATATGAATTTTCACCGGAAGCTAATTGCTGTTTTTTCCAGCTTTATTCTCATAAATGCAGTTGCATTCGCTCAGAACATGACCGTCGTGCAACCTTTCGAAGGTAGTTCTGCTATCGGAAAATATGAGGCTGAGTTTGATCAAGTGACTATACTGATTGATCAAGGAGAGGCTGACGCCAAGTCTGTATCCGTTGAAGGTGCGGTATCAGCAACTTTACTAAAGTCTCCGGATGATAAGAGTGTTCTCGAAATTGCACGAAGTTATGAGCAGACCCTCGAAGCGGAGGGGTTCGAAATCTTGTTTTCAAGACGGATACAGCGTACCAAAACACCTTCTGCGCAGGTTGGTAAACGCGCGTGGATAACGGAGTTGAGAGATGCGAACTCTGCGCGAGAATTTGAGCGCAGTAACAGTTCTGTTAAGCTCACTACATCCCGGCAAGCGATCTATGGTTTCCCAGCATACTATCTATCTGCCCGGAAAGTTGGCGACACAGAAGAAATACATGTTGCGCTGACTATAGAAGACTACCGCAGCAACTATCTCATCGAGCAAGTCAGTCGCGCGGTTATGGCAACAGGCACTGTTTCGCTTGGGGAAGAACAGCTAAAGTCCGGTATCGAAACAGAAGGCAAGGCGGTTCTCTACGGCGTTCAATTTGATGTCGGATCTTCAGTCCTTCGCCCATCGTCGCGCGATTCCCTCGAGACGATTGCAGCCGTTTTGCGCCAACGAACAGGTCGTTTTTATGTTGTTGGCCATACCAGCGATACTGGCGATTTTGCCAAAAATATTGCACTCTCGGAAGCACGCGCAGCCTCCATAATAAAAACCCTTGGTTCAGAATACGGCATCGATACCGCACGTTTGCAGCCTATTGGCGTCGGGCCAGCTGCTCCGCTTGCATCGAACCAAAACGAGGCCGGCCGGCAATTGAACCGGCGAGTTGAGCTTGTTGAACGCCTGAATTAGTCACTCTCGAATACAATTTGCTGGAGGTTCATTATGAACAGAGAACTTACTATAGGAATTGCAGTCTTGTTTTTTGCCAGTCCGGTTATTGCCCAAGAATCTATTTCGATCGAGCCGGGGCTTTGGACACACACCAACACCATGTCTGGCGCAGCTGAGATGGCTGGTGCTCCACCAATAACAATGCCTCCACGAACCACAACAAGCACCGAATGTGTAACGCCGGAAAACATCGAAATTACTCCCGAGCGGCTAATCCGGCAATTTCGAGAAGATGGCGATGGCGCTGGCGATTGCCAATTGAATGATGTCATATTCGAAGGAAGAACTATGACATCTACTGTAAGGTGTATCGCCGATGGCATGTCTATGGCGGGTGACTATACATTCGAAGTTGCCGAAGATGGGCAGTCTGCAAACGCAAATGTTGTGCTGAACGGAATCGCAGATGGGATGAACGTAACCTCAAACTTTGTCCTGCGCGGCGAGCTGTCTCAGCCATGGCCATGTTTGAGTACTGAATGAAACAAAGATCCTGTTCGGGTCACCAACTAGCGAACAGTGGTCTGCCGCCCTTTGTTGAAAATTCCTTCTCAAGCGTTCGATGCATCGGACGAGCTCAGTCTGTGAGCGTGATAGACGTGAGCTAAGTTTCTTTGCTTAAATGAAAGATCAGGCAAGACTCTGGGCGAACAAGTGGCAATTGCAAGCCATAGCTCGCCAGCGCCTCACCGGAAAATACGCTGCCAGCACCAAGCAAGTTCGCCGTATCGATGATCGAAGGCTGCGTAATTGAGATATTTGTCGAGGGCCAAATGATCTTTGTACGGTAGCGTGCACTCTTATCCAGTCCCTGGAATTTAAGGCGTTCCGGCAGGATTTCTTTATGACTGGAAAGCGTAGCACAAGAATATATGGCTTCAGATTTGTCGTTCGCGACGACACCCATTGCGTTCAAATAAGATGGCGTATCAATCCGATAAAACTCGCCTGAATGAACGAGCTGCCGATATTGTTTGTGCAAAGCGATTGCGCGCTTCAACACCCCCAGATCTTCAGGTGTTTCCTGTGACAGGTCCAGTTCTAGACCCATATGACCGAATATTGCGGTCGAGGCTCGCATCGCCATTTCCAATGTGCGACCGGTAATATGGCAGACTTTCGGGCCGACATGTGAACCTGTGACGCTTAGCGGAAAAAAGTAACTTGCACCGCGCTGGATTGTTTGGCGTTCGAGCGCGTCGTTATTATCGGACGTCCAGATTCGATCAGTGCGGCGCAACACACCATAATCAGCGCGGCCTCCACCAGAAGCACAGCTTTCGATTTCCAAATTGGGATGAGCGTCTCGGAGCTTTTGCATGAGAGCATAAACCGCGTGAGTTTGCTTATGTATCACACCGCGCCCTGCACTACCGGGGTGGTGGACAACTCTATTCATGTCCCATTTAATGTAAGCGATATCGAGATCGGTGATGAGCTTGGTTATCTTGCCAAAGAGGTAATCGAACACCTCGCTCATTGTCAGGTTCAGGACATTCTGGTTTCTAAACGGTATCTGAGATACGCCGGGTGCTTCGAGAATCCAGTGAGGATGTGCTCGAAACAATTCACTATCCGGGTTGACCATTTCGGGTTCAAACCAAAGGCCGAACTCCATACCAAGATCTCTGACCCTTTTCGAAAAAGCTTCCAGCCCATTTGGGTAAACGTCTTTGGAAACGTCCCAATCACCCAGCCCAGCTGCATCGCTTCGGCGCTGTCCGAACCACCCATCATCCAACACGAACCGCTCTGCTCCGACGGTAGCAGCCAAATTTGCGAGCGAATTTAATTTGCTTTCCGAATGATCGAAATAGATTGCTTCCCAAGTGTTGAAATGCACCGGTCGTGTTCGACTTTTTGCCCGTCCGCCCATAACGACATTAGCGACATGGCTGTGAAACTGTTGGGAAAGATCATTCAGCCCCTCAGTTGATGATGCCGCATACATAACAGGGCTCGTATAACTCTCTCCGCGCAGAAGGGTGATTTCGTTTGGATGGAACAGCTCCCCCATCTGAACGAACGAGCGCCCGTCGGAAATCTTATCGGCGCGAACTTGATTGTTTCCGCTCCAGCCTAAATGAAACCCGAGGGCCGGGCCGATTTCCTCAGTCGTGTGGGGCGTTAGTGCAATCAACCCGGGAAAATTGTCATGGCTCGTGCGACCGCTCTTATTTTCTCGCACGTAGCTACCGTGAAATTTTGGAATCTTATTTGTTTGAAACTCGTTCGCCCAGCGTCCGCTAAATCCCATTAGAATGCTGAACTGCTGGTCAATCGGAACACAGAGAACTGAACACCAATGCACGGTTAGCTCATCATCACCTAAATTCTCAATTTTTGTGCTGAGTTCTAGCACGTGAGTTTCCGCATCCAGCTCAAAATGCGTCACCGCTCTTATTGCATTTACAGAGTCTTCGCACATAATTTGAAGGCTGTTTGTCGAGATTTGTTCAACCTCTTCGACAAGCAAAGAGGTGGCCCAATTTTGCCCTCGGCGATCGACGATTAGTCCACTAGGGGCTCCGATACCGGAGCCAAGTTCGTTGTAGAAAGATGACTCCAATACAATGTCCTCACCTCCAAACGCCCACTGCCGAGTTGAAAGAAGGGCAAGTTCGTCTGGCTCGGTATTCGCCAGAACTTCTCCGAAGTAGATTATTTGCGGTCGCGATCCTTTTGTCGCGCGCAGAATGACTTGGGATTTGGAACTTTGTAGGATAACGAAATCTGTCTTTTCTCCGCATGCCAATTCAGACGTGACAATCTTTATACGTTGACTTGTGTTTTGTCCGTGTGACTCAGCACTCATGATAAGCTCTTTTAATCGATAAGTTGTTTCAACGGGTCGACAAGGATCTGCGTTGGAATTAATTGTACGCATCGACCTGATCAGTAAAGGGTAGGGATTGGTCAGCTATGTGTGTCTTGGTCAAGAATTTTTGGCGATATGGCGTTAGTTATAAAAATTATCGGCAATGATATTTGATGTATCCAACTAGGCAGCGACGACAGTAAAACTTGACTCTGACTGAAAGACGCCGCTCCGCGCTAAAACGGCGCGCCGCCAATACTCCAGACAAAGAACAGCAATACTGCGGAGCAGATCCCGGCGCTTATTATGGCAATGACCGTACCGATTGGAGGGCGGTCGTTCATGTGGCTGAGCAACTTATAGACTGCGAAGATCGCCGCAATCAGTCCCGCAAGCACTATCCATCCACCGAAGGAGATAGATTGCGGCACCCCAATTGGCAAGCTGGCCGGGTTTGTCGAGGCCATGCCCAATATAGTGGACAGCACCCAATAAACCCCGACAAGAACAAGCACAGCTCCTAGCCACGCCGCCCGGCGACCATTGCTAAGTGAAATTGTTTCGGTGCTATCTATTTTTCGTGCAACCCACCCCATTGGGAAGCCGAGAATCACCAGAAAAAGAGCCGCTGCGGCGAGGATCGATAAAACAGGATACTGTCCACTTTGAAGTTGTTTTGCAAAGTGAAAAGGAGCCTTGGTTTTACGAAGATTCACCAGAAAACTTGGAACCGGTGTTTCGGCAGCGCAGCTTATATCAACATTGCTGCCGGGGTTTCGAACAAAATCGATGAGTATCTGCATGCCGCATCCATCGTTGCTGGAAAACAATCCGCCATGTCCAGTGTTTGGAAATTCAACATAGGTATGATTTTGAAGCCGGGGCTTTGCAAATTCCGCATAATAGGGAGGCGTGATCGGATCGATCGTACCTGCCACGAGAAGAATGGGTATGTCGGTCAAAAACGCTTTTGCTGATGGGTCTGGATCATCCTGAAAATACTCTTCGCACCCATCATAGAAATGCACTGTTTGCATCCAGCCGCTAATCTGAGCATCCGTCTCATAAGGTGGAACAGGCCCTTTCGGAACTTCCCGAAATCCACTGCGGCAATTGATTGTCAGCGACATCCCACGGCCAAAAATATGATCGATATTATAGCTGAGCACGTTCACATATTCTCGGAACGTCTCCTCATCGCGCGTTTCAAGAACATGCAGCAATGCAGGAAGATCTGCGTAAATACCGCGACTATATAATGCTTGGAAAACGGCGTTGGCAGCAAGTTCCCCGTCGATAAATAGCTTACCGTTCGATGCTTTGGACAGGCTAAGACCTTCCAGAACTAGCGGATCGGCATCGTAGGTCTTTATCGCCTCGAGAAAACGCCCTCCGAGATCATCGTACTTTGCCGCACAATTCTTGTCAGCAGCACACATCTCGGTAACGCCGTTTAGTGCCGACATAAAACCCGAGGCAAATAGTGACTTTAGGTTTTTGGTCGAATAGCCCAACGGTACAATACTATCCAGGATAGCGGCGTCTACGCCATTTGGGTCTACTTGTATTGCCGCTTGAGCGAGTTCAGTACCATAAGAAATCCCGAACAGGGTCCAGGTGTCGTATCCCAGAGCAAGCCGAATATCGCGAACGTCGAGCGCATTCTGCCAGTTCGTATATCCTTCCAGCGAAATACCGCGGCGCTCAGCTGTCGCAAAGCACGCTGCGATTTCGTCTTTGAATTTGTCCAACCCGTCCGGTGTTGACCGAACACCATACTGGTAAGGCAAGGGGATGGCGCGGCAAATATTACCTTCTGAAAAACCTGTTCCGCGTTGATCAAAAAAGATCACATCGGCCGTCTCGCGGATTCTCGCAGCTATACCTTTATCGTAAGCTTGGATACGTCCACTACCCAAGGACTCGCCGCCCGGACCGCCCGTTAAGCGCATCAGCGCGCGGCTTTGGCCTTCTTCTGTGCTCGCGCGCCCCTGCAGAACGCTGAGTTTGATAAGCCGAGATTCAGGATTTGTGCGATCTTCTGGTACCAGAACATATCCGCAGCGAAATGCTTCGGTGTCATATTCGAATGAGATTGAAAACGGGCATACATGCTCAACGAACTCAGGTTCGAAACTTGCCCAAACCGGGTCAATTACATCGCTCTGAATTCGTGTATTTTCATCAGGCTGCGCACTCGCAAGGCTAGTTAGAAGCAGGGCTATCAAGGAGCCCGTCAAAGTTGCAGCCAGCCTGTGCATTGTAAGTCCTCCCAACTTCACATCCCCAATAAGTGTTGGTTACACCCCAAATGCAATGACATCAAACTCAGCAGTGAGAACAATAGAGCTATCGCTATTCGACCGATCACCCGCGGATCAGACAAAATTACGTTTAGCTTTGAAGGGTGGCTCCTATTCTCTTGCCGCGCTATCGCAAGAAGATAGTATAAGCGAATGTCCTATTCGCTTCCTTCCATTTCCGTTCCAACACTTCCCACCTACGATGGCGAGGAGTTTCCGGTTGGACGTATATTCTGTATCGGCAAAAACTATGCAGGCCATGTGCACGAAATGGGTGGGACGGTAAAAACAAATCCGCCGGTATTCTTTATCAAACATGCGGATGCGGTGATCTGCCCGAGTATCGAAGCACCTGAAGTAAAGTATCCGCCGCGCTCGGAAAGCCTGCATTTTGAAGGCGAACTGGTGATGGCGCTTGGCTCCGGCGGACGCGACATTCCAGAATCTGAAGCGCTCGCACATGTCTGGGGCGTTGCGCTCGGCTGTGACATGACACGCCGGGACCTGCAGAACACCGCGAAGGAGCGGCGCGGGCCATGGGCGCTCTCAAAAAGTTTTGACCATGGTGCTGTGATCGGGCGATTGCAAAATGGTGCCGCGATGTCGGGCGATGTTTCCTATACGCTTTCTGTCAACGGCGCGGTTCGGCAATCGGCTGTGGTGCGGGATATGATTGTATCTCCAGCGCAGATAATTGCAGAGCTCTCAACTTATCTTACGCTCAAAGCGGGAGATATTATTTTCACAGGTACGCCAGAAGGGGTGGGAGAAGTTGTTCGGAATGACAAAGTGTCGATGCGAAGTCAGTCCCTGCCTGATCTGGATTTTGTGATCACTTAAAGGCTTTACGCGCACAATGACGCTTATCTTGTTCAACAAACCCTATGGAGTGCTTTCACAGTTCACAGATAAGGGGACCGCTGGTTCAAAGCGGCCAACGCTTTCTGAATTTGTCGACGTCCCGAATGTTTACGCCGCCGGGCGCCTCGACAAAGACAGCGAAGGCCTTCTTGTTTTGACTGATGATGGCAATCTGCAAGCGCGTATCTCTAGCCCAAAGTATAAGACTGAGAAAACTTATCTCGTCCAAGTGGAAGGCGAACCAGACTCGGCCGCGCTAGAAAAGCTCCGGGGCGGCGTAGAGCTGAAAGATGGGATGACGCGGCCTGCCAAGACGCAGCAGATTGATGAACCAGACTGGCTCTGGCCGCGCGACCCGCCGATCCGCGTGCGCAAAAGCGTGCCAGATAGCTGGCTGGAACTCACGATAACTGAAGGCCGCAACCGGCAAGTCCGCCGCATGACTGCTGCCGTTGGGTATCCGACCCTTCGCCTTATTCGCTATAGCGTTGGCAATTGGACGCTGGACGGATTGGCAAGCAGGGAGTGGCGCGAAGTCTAGTCTGTTTCTCGCGCAGCGAGGCGCCGCTTCTCCGCTGCTGAGACTTTCACGCTCTCTGAGCGCAGCTGTCCGCAGGCGGCGAAGATATCCCGTCCGCGCGGCGTTCGAATCGGCGCCGCGTAACCAGCCCGGTTCACGATCTTCGCGAAAGCTTCGATTTGTTCCCAGTCGGAGCATTCATAAGGTGCGCTCGGCCAAGGATTGAAGGGGATAAGATTGATCTTCGACGGCACACCGCGCAATAACTTTACGAGGTCTTTCGCTTCCGCAATTGTATCGTTTACACCTTTCAGCATCACATATTCGAACGTGACGCGTTTCGAATTCCCAAGGTCGGGATAAGCGCGAATGGCCTCGAACAGGGTTTGCAGATCGTACTTGCGGTTGATCGGCACGATTTCATCGCGAAGATCATCTCTCACCGCATGGAGCGAAATTGCGAGCATCGCGCCAGTACGCTCACCGAGCTCCGGAATTTTTGGTGCAACCCCCGCCGTCGACACTGTAATCCGGCGGCGACCTATAGACATACCTTCTGGGTCGCTGATCGTGTCGATCGCTTCTGCGACATTGTCGAGATTATAAAGCGGCTCGCCCATGCCCATAAACACGATGTTCGCCAGTTCGCGCTGATCTTTTTGCGCTGGATGCTCTTGCAAGCCGTCGCGCGCAATCAAAACCTGCATTGTGATTTCCTGGGCGGTCAGATTGCGCACCAGTCGTTGTGTGCCCGTGTGGCAGAAAGTGCAATTCAGTGTACAGCCGACTTGAGACGACACGCAGAGTGCGCCAGATTTTGCAACGGCCGGAATAAAAACCGACTCGCCCTCGATGCCAGGAGCAAATTCCGTCAGCCATTTTTGCGTCCCATCCACTGAGACAAGGTGTTCGCTGATCTTAGGTCGGTCGAGCGTGTAACGCTCCGACAATTTTGCACGAAGCTCTTTCGAAATATTTGTCATCTCTTCGAATGACACGACACCAAATGCATGCGCCCAACCTCGAATTTGGACAGCGCGCATTTTTGCTTTCTTTTGATCGAGCCCCATTCCTTCAAGCTCACGCCGAAGCGCGGACATAGAAAGCCCTGCAAGGGATTGTTTCACTGCTGGCTTTTCCGGCCGGCGCGTTAGATCAAGCTCTGTTCGCATGCGGAGCGCCATAGCATGGAAGTTTACCCGCCGCTACGCTTTGCTCATACTGGGCTTTAACCGCATTGGCGCGCGGCGCGGTCAATCGCGTCTGACGAACCAGACAGGCTGAAATGATAAGTAACTTGAGTGTTGCGCTCAGAGACGGCTTCAACACGTAGTTCACGGCCACGCTTCAGGGCACGGACAAGCTTTGGATCATCTTCATCGTGCGCAAAAACTTCGCGTTCCACGCCAAACATCGTCCAGGATGAGCGCCCAATGCGCGCTTTGGATGGCAGGTCCTCACGCAATTTGTAACCGACTTTCATACTTGGCTGCGCGCGGGCTGCGCCTGATTCCCAATTCGTTACATAAAACCAGACATCTCCATGATCGGCAGACTTTGGGGCCTTGTCTGTGGCTGAGGTCGCGGCGTAACAAATTGTATCGCCGTCAACATTTTCCTGCCAAACCGACCAATCTTTTCGCGTATAGATCAGCTCTGGGGATGCTATCGCTGGCAGCGCGAAAGAACATACCGCCAGCATGCCTGTGAGGAAAAACCGCAAACTCATGTGAAGCTCCGAACCAAGTTTGGTTAATGTTTACACCACAAGGTATGAACGGACTATATATAGCGCCGAAGCAACAAGATTACGTCAATTACAGCGATTATTGCCAACTGCATCAAACTTGCTTGCAGAAGGCAAATTGCGAGACTAAATTGAAATCAATGCAGAAATACGATCCAAAAACTGTGCTTGATAAGACGGGCCTGCGCACAACGCGCCAGCGCCGTACAATCGCTCAGCTTTTGTTTGCAGATGGTGAGAACCGGCACGTCACAGCAGAATGGGTTGCAGAGGCGCTCCGCTTGCAGGGCATCCAGTTTGCGCTCGGCACAGTGTACAACACGCTGCACAGCTTCGTTGAAGCAGGATTGCTGCGGGAAGTGAACGGTGTTGAAAAGGGCGTGATTGTGTTTGACACTAATACGAGCGATCACCATCATTTCTATGATGAGCCGAACAAAACTCTGATCGACATCCCGCAGGGAAGCATCGATATCTCGAACCTGCCTGATGCCCCGGAAGGCAAGTCCATTTCTGGGTATGATGTAATAATACGTCTTAAGTAAGCAATTCGAATTTCCGCTAGGTCTAGTAAGAAATTCGCACTGTTTAATGTGAAAACGGCGCTCCGGGATATCCGAAGCGCCGCTTTCTTTTCAGGCCGTTTGAAGCGATCTAGGCGTTGTGCAGATGTGCTAGCTTAACGTCGAAGCGGTCTGCCATCATGACCTTGTCCCAAGCTGCAATGAAGTCCGCCTTGAACTTCTCCGCTCCGTCGGCTTGAGCATAGATTTCCGCCAAGCCGCGAAGAATGGAATTAGAACCGAAGACGAGATCTGCCCGCGTGCCTGTGTACTTAACAGTACCGGTAGCGCGGTCTTTGCCTTCGAAGAACTCTTCATCGCCATCAACAGACTTCCACTCAATCCCCATATCCAGAAGGTTGACGAAGAAGTCATTGCTCAGTGTGCCAACATTATCCGTCAAAACACCATGCTTAGTATCGCCCGCATTTGCGCCAAGGACGCGCAGACCACCTACAAGGGCTGTCATTTCCGGAGCAGTCAGACCAAGCAGTTGCGCTTTGTCGACGAGCAGAGCCTCCGTGGAGCGTGGATCAGCGGTATTCTTGTAGTTTCTGAATCCGTCGAATTTCGGCTCGATCACAGCAAACGAGTCTACATCGGTCAGCTCTTGGGTGGTGTCGCCTCGGCCCGGCGTAAACGGAACAGATTTACCGCTCGCTTTCTCAAGCGCTGCACAACCGCCCAGCACAATGAGGTCTGCAAGGGACACCTGAGTCCCACTTGCATTGAAGTCAGACTGAATACCTTCCAACACAGTGACCACTGCATCCGTGCCAGCATTCACATCCCAGTCTTTCTGAGGTGCAAGGCGGATACGTGCACCATTGGCACCGCCGCGCTTATCTGATCCACGGAAGGTTGAGGCAGATGCCCATGCCGTGCTGATGAGTTGTGGAACGCTCAATCCAGAAGCGAGGATCTTTTCCTTCAACTCTGCAATCTCAGCATCATTGATAATGCAGCCAGTATGCTTTGGCACAGGATCCTGCCAGATCAGTTGTTCTTCCGGCACTTCTTCGCCGAAGTAGCAATCAATCGGCCCCATATCGCGGTGGGTAAGTTTGAACCATGCACGCGCATACGCATCCGCAAACTCTTCCGGGTTGTCCAGGAAGTGCTTCGAAATCTTTGCGAGTTCTGGATCCATCTTCAGCGCCATGTCTGCAGTGGTCATCATCAATGGCTGTTTTTTCGATGGGTCGTGCGCCATGGGTGCTTCAGGAGCACCTTGGCCTGCCTTTGGCGTCCACTGGACATGACCCGCGGCGCTCTTTGTCTGTTCCCACTCAAACCCAAGAAGAACTTCGAAATACTCCATGTTCCACTTGTTAGGCGTTGGCGTCCAAGCGCCCTCAAAACCGGCTGTCGTTGTGTCATCGCCTTTACCAGCGCCGTGGCTGTTCATCCAACCAAAGCCCATATTTTCCATTGGCGCGCCTTCTGGCTCTACAGCGACCAGATCTTCCGGTCCTGCGCCGTGACCTTTGCCGAAGGTGTGACCACCTGCAACGAGTGCGACTGTCTCGTAGGAATCCATCGCCATGCGGCCAAACGTATCTTTGATGTCGTAAGCTGACTTTAGCGGATCAGGCTCACCATTCGGGCCTTCTGGATTCACGTAAATGAGACCCATTTGGACCGCTGCGAGCGGTGTCGCGAGCTCGCGCGCTCCAGTATAACGCTCGTCGGCAAGCCATTCAGCTTCCGGTCCCCAATAGATGTCTTCTTCCGGCTCGTTCGCATCCGTGCGGCCACCGCCAAACCCGAAGGTCTTAAACCCGCATGATTCCATCGCAACATTGCCAGCAAGGATCATCAAGTCCGCCCAGGAAATCTTATTTCCATACTTCTGCTTGATCGGCCAAAGCAGACGACGTGCCTTGTCGAGATTGCCGTTGTCTGGCCAGCTATTCAAAGGAGCAAAGCGCTGCGTGCCCGATCCGGCACCGCCGCGGCCGTCGTAAATGCGGTAGGTGCCCGCGCTGTGCCAGGCCATACGAACGAAAAGCCCGGCATAGGTTCCGTAGTCAGCGGGCCACCAATCCTGACTATCAGTCATGAGTGCCGTGAGGTCTGCTTTCAAGGCTTTCAGGTCTAGGCTGAGGAATTCTTTGGCATAGTCAAAGTCTGGGTCATGCGGATTTGTTTGCGGACCGTTTTGGCTGAGCATCTTCAGATTAATTTGCTCTGGCCACCAGGCTGTATTGTACGTTGATCCCGAAGCCGGGTTTGTGGTCGTGCCCATTACCGGGCATCTGGAAGCTCCATCAGCAGCCATAGATCGTCTCCTATCATGCTTTAATTTAGAATCGTTCTAATTATGTAAATTGCGCTTGTCTATATGGTTTACGAATAAATTTCTGGAAAGTTTTGTGACGCGAACATCTGTTGCGCTATGAAGCTCGTGGTTGCATCACCGCAAGAGATTGTTCGTAGCCGACCAAAGGCAAGCACAAAAATTTTGGCCAAAGCACCCAAAATTGTTAACACACGTTTTCCGAGCAAAATTAAGGGGCTTAATCTTGCGAAGCGAGAGATATTGTATCAATAGAAAATGGAAAGGTTCCATTTTTGGCTGATACACACCTTCCCCAATCCGGATCGAGCATCGAGGATCGAAACCGGCAAGCTGACTGCATTGAAGCGATTGCAGCCAATCGATCACGTGAAGCGTTTGCTGAGATTTTCCAGTTTTTTGCCCCAAGGGTGAAATCATATCTGCTCAGACTTGGAACAGAAGACTCGCTCGCTGAAGAGCTATCGCAGGAAGTCCTGGTGACGGTGTGGCGCAAGGCGGAACAGTATGACCGCAAGCAAGCCTCTGTTTCTACTTGGATTTTTAGAATTGCACGTAATCGACGGATAGATGCCCACAGACGCACAAATAAACCAGACCTTGAAGCGCATGAGCCCAGCCTGCAGCCACCCGAAATACAAACTCCTGAAGTTCTGACTGGCCGCGGCCAGCAGCAGGAAATTGTCCGTGCCGCGCTCGACGATCTTCCGCCAGAGCAGTTCCAGCTCCTACATGCCGCGTTTTATGAGGGGCTATCGCATAGTGAAATTGCAAAAGCCTACAATATCCCGCTTGGCACGGTGAAATCGCGCATTCGTTTGGCATTTAACCGTTTAAGAGATGCATTAGAAGGCGGGCGTTAACACATGAAGCGCAATCTGAAGATGCAACCTCTTGACCTTGCTGCTGTGCGATCAATATTCGCCAAAGTAATTGAAAATAATCCTGTGTTTAAGCCCATTTCTACTTCATCCGACCTCACCGAAATATACGCCGCCTATGCGTCTGGAACACTTGATCCAGCGCTCGCGCTGTTGCTCGGGACTCAAAGGACTTTGCGAGGGGAAACCGACACAGCGCTCGAGATGGGAGATATCCTTTCCGGCGCGCTGCTTGAGCGTGAAACACCGGCGATGATGGCGGACAACGCGCTTGATCGGACACTGTCGGTTATTGATGCCTTGGAAACTGGCCAGCAGATCGTGAACAAGCCAGTAACACTTGCGTCCAGCGCGCTCGATGAAATTCTCGCCCTTCCGGAACCTTTGCGCGGCCTCGCAATTGATGCGGCTGGCAAATCGGGTTGGCAACGCACAGCACCCGGCATTCAACGCTTGGCACTTGAGGTCGGCAGCGATGTCGAAACTGAGATCTACCGCATCGAGCCGGGTACTGCGGTTCCGCGCCACTCGCATGAAGGTTCTGAATTCACTCTGGTTGTAAGTGGTGGCTTCACGGATGAAACGGGCAGCTTTGGTCCCGGCGATCTCGCCGTCAAAGGGCCAAATGATACGCACCAACCGATCGCCGACTCGGGCGAAGTCTGCTTTACGCTCGCTGTGCGTGATGGTGGCTTGAAGTTTACGGGCCTGATGGGACTCATTCAGAAACTTGTGGGCTGAGCCCATCCGCTGTAGGCGCGGATGGACCCAATTTCTCCAAATGCCTATTCCAGATCTAAGACCTCGGACAGGAACACCGTGACAGCTTCACGCTGGAAATCTCGGTTGGATTTTTTGCGGAAGCCGTGGCCTTCATCCATCGCCATCAAGAACCATGCTTCAACATCATTGCCCTTCACCGCTTCCAGAATCTGTTCGGCTTCGGTGTAAGGCACACGAGGGTCATTGTAGCCTTGGATGATGAAAATCGGCTTGTTGATCTTGGCCGCATTTTTCAGTGGACTGATTTCATCAAAGAAAGCCGCAATTTCTGGATCGCGCTCATCCCCATACTCGACGCGGCGGAGATCCCGGCGATATCCTTTGGTGTTCTTCAGGAACGTCTTGAAGTCAGAGATACCAACAATATTCACTCCGCCGGCAAGACGGTCACCATAATCTATCATGGACGCGAGCACCATATAGCCACCATAGGATCCTCCATAGACGATGACCCGATCCTTATCGAGATTGGGCTGCGTCTCAATCCAATCCAGAAGTGCGCCGATATCTTCGACCGATCGCTTTCGGTTTAGGCCGTTGTCCATCGAAACATACGTCTTGCCGTAGCCGGATGACCCACGAACGTTCGGAACAATCGCAGCCACGCCGAGCTCAGATGCCCAGTATTGATAGGTTGACGAAAATCCTGGGCGCGATTGCCCCTCAGGACCGCCATGGATCTGGATGATAACGGGGTGCGGTCCATCGCCTTCTGGGATGTACTTAAAGGCTGGAATGTCCATGCCGTCATCATTCGGATATGTGAACAATGCCGGCGTGATAAAACTACTTGAGTTCAGCCCGCCTACTTCTGCCTCTGTCCAGCGCGTAAGTTCCAAAGTGGCGACATCGAATGACCACGCATCGGCCGGACTTGTCGCGCCATTGAAGGTAAAGCCGACTTGCTTTCCATCTGGGCTGAACGTTGTGCCGCTGGCGATCCCGACTGGCAAATCCGGTCCATTCCGGATTATACCGGTTCTGAGATCCAGAAGCTTGATGGTTCCAAGGCCACCTTCGTTCAGCGTAAACACGACAGTGGATTCATCAGGTGAGACGTCCCAGCTTGCAACGCCCCAATCTATACTCTGAGTATAATTGACCGTGTTCCCGGATTCCGCGTCAAATTTGACCAGATTGGCAAATTCCGAATCCTTGTCTGTGACGGTCAGAATATCGCCGTCGGCGAGTAACACAGCACCGTTATAAGCGACATCTGCATCGGGATTGAATTCTTCGAACACGCCCGTTTTCAGATCAAGTGTGAAGATGCGGCTCTTCGTGATTGAAATATACTGTTGGACGACAAGCTTCGTTCCGTCAGCTGAATAGTCCACCGGGAATAAAGCCCCTTCACCTTCATGCGCCACGCGCACGCTCGATGGATCACGAGGGTCGCCAACAAGTATGTCCCAGTTCGGATCCCCCGCAGTGGAGCGATACCACGCAACCTGTTGACCATCATCGCGCCAAGCCAGACCGCCATTACGTGTTCCAGGCTCAGTGAACTGTGTGACTTCGCCAGATGCTAAATCAAACAAGTAGCCTTGAAAAAACTCGTCCCCGCCCGTGTCCTTGCCAAACACAAAACTGTCACCTGCTGGGCTTACATCACCGCCACCAACAGGTTCATCATAGAAAGTGACTTGCTTGCGAGCTGCGCCGGGTGCTTTGACAAAGTGCACTTGGCTCGTTTCGCCAAAACGGGTCGAAACGACGATGCCGTTTTCGGCCCAGTCGGAGAAACCATGGCCGCGTACGTTCTGATACTGGCGCAGACGGTCTTTCACACTTGTCGGAATTTCAGGAATATTTTCCATAACGAGGTTACCCTCAGTGACCCTTGCCCCCTCTTCCACCGCAGCGGTGTCGAGCTGCGGGGGCTCGACACTGGCTTCTGCAACCTCGGCACCTGCATTCTCCACAAGACCGGCTGTCTGTGCACACCCCATAAGCGCCAGCGTTGCAACAGTCCCAACAGCCAACTTAAATCGTAGCATATTCGCTCTCCAAATTATTCGGCATAAGCTCGCCTTCGAGGCGAGATTTTCTGACATTATCGCATATTGGGCGAGGGTCTACTCAAAACTTAGCGCTATTGGAGATGATTATTCTAGGAGGTTGGAATATAAGTGACTTCGGCAATCTCATCGTCTACTTCTAGATACAATATCGGGTGCTCCTGATAATCAGCCTTTTTAATGACGTCTTGGCCACCTAAAGTCAGGAACGAACATATGTTGAAACGTATTCTACTCGGATTGGCTGCGGTCATCTTCGTCGCAGCTATTGTGGCATGGTTTAATCGAACGACCTTGATCGCTCAGTTCGCTCTCAACCGCGTTAAAGCTAATCATATTGAAGTTGCTGCGCATCAGCCAATAAACTGGCAACAAGGCCCAGCCACATCCTCTATGGGGGCCGCCCCCGCACCACCAAACATCGTTTTCATTTTACTGGATGATTTCGGCTACAATGATCTGACAGCGTTCGGCGGCGGTGTGGCAGGCGGACGGGTGCCGACGCCCAATATAGATCGTCTTGCCGCAGAGGGAGCGATTTTTACACAGGCCTATTCTGGCACGGGCACGTGCGCGCCGTCCCGCGCGATGCTGATGACAGGTCGTTACCCTACACGAACAGGCTTTGAGTTTACGCCAACGCCGGGTGGGATGAGTAAAATTGTACAAATGCTATGGGCCGCACAAAGCAACGGTGTCTTGCCAGACGTTGTGAGCAATCCCGCGGCTACGGATGGCATCTTGTCTTTTGCTGAACAGGGCTTGCCGCCAAGTGAAATTACAATTGCCGAATTACTGCAAGAGCGCAACTATCACACAGTTCACATCGGCAAATGGCATCTCGGAACCCAGCCTGATTTCTTACCGAATGCTCAAGGCTTTGACGAAAGTCTGTTGATGCGCAGCGGGTTGTTCCTGCCGGAAGATGATCCGGGGGTGGTGAATGCTAAGCTCGCTTTCGATCCGATCGATAAATTCTTGTGGGCGGCGATGCAGTATGCCGCCGCCTTCAACGGTGGAGTACCATTTGAGCCTGGCGGGTATCTGACTGACTGGTGGACGGATGAAAGCCTCAAAGTAATTGAAGCAAATAAGCACCGACCTTTCTTCTTATATCTTGCACACTGGGCACCCCACACGCCCCTCCAAGCGACCAAGGAAGACTTCGAAGCAGTTGGGGACATTACACCGCACAGATTACGCGTATACGCGGCGATGATCCGCGCTCTGGACCGTAGTGTTGGGCGAGTGATGGACAAGCTGGAAGAAGAAGGTATCGCCGACAACACGATCATAGTCTTGAGCAGTGACAATGGAGCGGCAGGATATGTCGGACTACCGGATCTGAATGCGCCCTATCGCGGATGGAAAATTACCCTCTTTGAAGGCGGTATTCGTGTGCCGATGCTTGTTAAGTGGCCAGAACGGATCACACCTGGCACCGTAATCGATACACCCGTCGCCCATATAGATCTGTTGCCAACGCTTGCTGCCGCTGCAGGCGCTGAATTGCCGTCGGACCGGATCATAGACGGCAAGAACCTGTTGTTGGAGGCAACTGGCGAAGGAGTGATCGAGCGTCAGAATGATGCGCTCTTTTGGCAGTCTGGCGCTTATAAAGTGGTGCGCGCGGGAGATTGGAAGCTACAAGTCGACGGCATCCAGAACAAATTGTGGCTGTTTGACCTTGCCAGCGATCCGCAGGAACGGAACAATCTTGTCGGGGAACGGCCAGAGAAAGTTGCAGAACTGAAAGCGCTTCTGGAGGATCACCACAAAGACGCGGTTGCCCCTCTTTATCCTCATCAGGTGTCAATGCCGATCATGATCGACAAGTCTTTAGCCGGTACGCCAACACCTGAAGATGAATATGTCATGTGGCCAAACTGATCCGGCGAAGTCTTAACCGTCAGGGGTGACTTCAGGCTGCCTCGTCGCTCGTATCGAGGAGCGCGATCACGTCAATGTCTTCTGCGTCTTCGGTTTCCTTGATGACAGCCTGACCGCAGATCATGACTTTGAGGATCGGGTCGAACGTCATCACCGGATTGCCAAAGGGTTCCCAGCCATCCTGAAGAGCAAGGCTAACACGCTGATTGAAGGCAAAGCCCTCAGGACCAGAAAGATAGCGGTAGAGCTTCATTTGCGTTTTTCTGCCAGTTCCTTTCCGTCGCCGCCCTTTCCTCCAGGCATAATAGGGCGTTGGGCATATCCCCCCATGGAGATATGCCTGTCGTACATGACGAGTGCACCTGCTAATGAAACGTTAATGCAGAATTTGGTCGGTATTTTCACGACATGCGCGCACTTTTCGAGCATGGCATCTGAAAGATCGCCGCGCTCCCGGCCAAGCACATAGGCTGCCGCAGGCGGGTGGCGAAATGTCGGCAGCATTACAGCGTCATCAGTCAACTCAATACCGACTAACTGGCAGCCCTTTGGCAACACTATATCATTAATGGAATCCCATCCATAATACGGGACGTGCTCGAAGGATTTCGAGGTATCAGATTTGTACGCCATCTTGATGCGATCAGCCGCGCTGACGGAAAATGTGAAGCTTGCACCGAATGCGTGAGCAGTGCGCATCA
This sequence comes from Hyphomonadaceae bacterium, assembly GCA_965263325.1. GTDB lineage: Bacteria > Pseudomonadota > Alphaproteobacteria > Caulobacterales > Hyphomonadaceae > CBDHGY01. The sequence continues at coordinate 2,063,739 of CBDHGY010000002.1, forward strand.
ATGCGCCAAGATTCATGGGCTTAGAGATCCCCTCCGCCCCGATGGCAAAATATCCTCGCATCAGAACATACCTAAACGGTACCGGCCAATCGCGACAAGCAGCAGCGTCAGAGCCGGTGCGATGACACACCATCGACGTGCAATACGAAGATGGCTCAGCGGCTTTTGATACTCGCCGTGAAGAATCTCAACCTGATCGCGGAGCCACTGCCGCGCATCTGGCGGTAATCCCGTGGGGTTCGCAGCCCAACTGATAGCAGCATTTGCCTGACCAGCATCCAGCTGCTTGTTGCGGGCCATCAGGGCTTTACGCAAGACGATCCCAATCATCACGCGCATCTGAAGGGCCAGCGCGAAAGCAAAAACCGCCAGAACAACAAGCGTCCAGTAGATAATGATCGCTATTGTACTCAATTGGCCCTCCGCCACGTTACCGCTTGGCGCGGCCCGTCTGCCTCGTTACCCTGCAAGAGACAGAAAAACAAAGGGAGATCGGCAATGAAGGCAGTTCTATCGAAAGAAGTTGGCGGCCCAGACACTCTGGTGATCGAAGATGTACCGACGCCGGAACCCGGCAAAGGCCAGGTTCTCGTCGAAGTGAAAGCTGTTGGCGTAAACTTTCCAGATGTTTTGATTATACAGGACCTTTACCAGTTTAAACCGCCCCGTCCCTTTTCTCCGGGCGGCGAGGTTGCCGGTATTGTGAGCGCGGTCGGTGAAGGCGTTACCAATGTTGAAGTGGGTCAGCGCATTCTAGCCTCTACCGGCTCTGGTGGCATGGCGGAATATGTGGTCGCAGGCGCGCACGGCTGTATGCCCATCCCCGACTCGATGCCATTTGAAGAAGCCGCTGCGTTCATCATGACCTACGGCACAAGCTATTACGCGTTGAAAGACCGCGGCGATCCCAAGCCGGGCGAGAAACTGCTCGTGCTCGGCGCGGCCGGCGGTGTCGGCCTAGCTGCGGTCGAGCTCGGTAAAGCGATGGGACTGGAAGTCATCGCAGCCTGCTCAACGCAGGAGAAAGTCGACCTCTGCCTCTCCAAAGGCGCAGATAAAGGCCTGGTTTATGCCAAGGGTGAGCTCGACCGCGCTGCTCAAAAAGAGATTTCAAACCAAATCAAAGAGGTTTCCGGCGGCGGTGTCGATATTATCTATGACGCAGTTGGTGGAGCGTACGCAGAACCTTCCTTGCGCGCGATGAATTGGGAAGGCCGATTCCTGGTGATTGGATTCCCAGCCGGGATCCCAAAATTACCGCTCAACCTGACACTTCTGAAATCCTGTGATGTGCGCGGGGTTTTCTGGGGCGCGGCTGTGGCACGCGACCCTGCGGCGCATGCCCAGAACGTCAAAGAATTGTTCGCTATGCACGCCGAAGGCAAGATCAAGCCGCATGTCTCGAACACTTATCCGCTAGAGAAAGCAGCCGATGCGATCACTGAACTGATGGAACGCCGCGCCAAAGGCAAAGTGGTTGTGACGGTTTAGCCGCCGTTCACATCCGCTGCCATCGCGATGATTTCTGCATTGGATGGGCGCACAGTGTAATCCGTATCAACGAACGTGCCGCGCACTTCACCGCTTGCCGCGAGTGTGATTACTGCTGGATGAGGAATACCGTAAAAGCGAGAGCCTTCTTCTGCGCCCTCATTAAGCAAGCTATTTGCGATAATCGTCGTTGAATCTGTATCAGATGCGAGTTGATACCCAATGCCGTTGCTCGCGGCGAACTGGCTGAGATCCTTCACGGGGTCATATGTGATGACGGTCAATTGCATTCCAAGGTTGGCAAGCTCTGACTCAGCTTCTTTTAATTCCACCATCTGCTTCTGGCAGTAAGGGCACCAGGCAGCTGACCGCGAGAACACAACTACGCCGCCGCCATCAGCAACGAGGTCCGTCAGCTCAATTGGTTGGCCCTCACTGTCGAGCAGTGACGAGACCGGAAGCGGTTCGCCGATCACCGGCCCATAGGCGGCCATTTCGACTGCCGCTTCGATTGTTTCCTGAGCATCGGTTTCCGCCTGTTCTGCGGCTTCCGCCTTCGCTTCAAGCTCAGCGTCATCTATATCGCTCGAACAAGCCGCGACTGGTAGCAACGCCAGAACACCGGCAAGTGTCATTTTCCGAACCATGTGGAACTCCTTTAGAATCTTGCCGCCATATAGCCGAAGGCCGGCGCACAGCGAAGGTTACTCACGCGTCTGTGATGAAACGTTTTCGGTTTTCACGCCACTGGTCTGCTGTCTGTCCGTAGACATCCCACATCATGCCCTCAAACGGTGGAGGCGTTGCAGCCTTTCGCAAATATTGAGATCCAAGCCTCTCGCAGACCCTAATCGAGGCGGCGTTTTCCGGAAGGATCGTGTGGATGATTTCGGTCCAACCAAGCTCGTTGACGACATAATCCATACATGCAGCCGCACCTTCAGTTGCGTATCCCTTCCCCCATGCAGCGCGCGACAGACCCCAGCCGATTTCTGTTCCCGGCCATCCTTCTGGCATCCACGGACCAAGACGGCCAACCCATGTGCCACTCGATTTCTCAATGATCGAAAACATGGAGAAGCCGCGGATCGTCCATGCACCAACCAACGCGCAAACGCTGCGCCAGGTCAGCTCGGAGCCCATCACACCGCCAAGATACTCCATTACGACCGGATCTGCATGAAACGCGTTCCATGACTCCAGGTCCTCCCGCGCCGGTGGGCGCAGGATCAGGCGATCCGTTTCGAGGGTTGGACCCATCGACATTAGCTCGCGAGAGACGGCTCCATCGCGATGCAGTCATCAATCAATTTCTGAACGGCCGCAACAGACGTATCGAACATTGCCTGTTCTTCATCGTTGAAATCAAATTCCACGATTTTTTCTGCGCCGCCAGCACCGATCAAAGTTGGGACGCCGACATACATGCCGTCGACTTTGTACTCACCCTTGCAGAATGCTGCAGAAGGCAAAACGCGCTTCTGGTCAAACAAGTATGATTTAGCCATCGCAATCGCGGACTCGGCGGGGGCGTAATATGCAGAGCCAGTCTTAAGCAGGGCGACAATCTCTCCGCCGCCTTTGCGTGTGCGCATAACGATCGCGTCAAGTTCTTCCTGCGTCATCCAACCTTGCTTCACAAGCTGCGGGAGCGGCAAACCGCCGACGGTTGAGTGGCGCACCATTGGCACCATGGAATCGCCATGACCGGCCAGCGTCCAGGCCTGAATATCTGCAACAGATACGCCTGTCTTTTCAGAAAGGAAGTAAGCAAAGCGTGAGCTATCCAGAACGCCTGCCATGCCCACTACCATGTTTGTTGGTAGACCAGAGAATTGCTGCAGCGCCCAAACCATCGCGTCCAGCGGATTGGTGATACAGATCACGAACGCGCCGGGGCAGTTCGCTTTAATGCCATCGCCGACCGCTTTCATTACGCCGAGGTTTTTCGAGACAAGATCGTCCCGGCTCATGCCGGGTTTACGCGGGAAACCAGCCGTTACGATACAAACATCCGCGCCAGCAATGTCGGCGTAGTCATTCGCACCTTTCAGCTCCACTGAGCCATTAAACACAGGTGTCGATTCGCAAAGATCGAGAGCCTTGCCCTGCGGCATGCCTTCGAAAATATCAAAAAGAACAATGTCACCAAGCTCTTCGCGCGCCGCAATATGCGCGAGCGTGCCGCCAATCATACCAGATCCGATCATTGCAATCTTTTTGCGCGCCATGTGGGCCTCTCCATCAGCTTTGTGTAAGTTGGCCGCTGCCTAACCGATGGGACGCTAAGGCGCAATGGGGCAGACTATTTGGAATTGGCTACGTTGTGTTCATCCATCAATGGGCTGATATAGACGAAACTCAAAATTAGGCTGCGCCGGCCCGCACTGCGCGTCGCACCGCGCGTGCTTCCCGGAATGTTACGAGACGTTCCTTGCCCTCGTCCCAGAGCTTCAGACGAGCGAACTTGAAGCTCTCCCACAATGTGATGCGGGAGACGTCCTTCAGTTCTGGGTGATCCCTCAGGACTTGAGGCAGTCTGTAGAACGGGATGGCGCTTGAGACATGATGGACATGATGCACGCCGATATTGCCTGACATCCAATTCAGTATCCAAGGGAGCTTATAATAGGAGCTGCCCTGCAGAGCGGCATCTTCATGAGTCCAATCGCTGCTACGCGACCAATGCGTTTCATCAAATTGGTGCTGCACGTAAAATAGCCAAACGCCGACAGATGATGTCAACGCGATGATCAAAGTGCCAACGAGCAAGAATTGCCACCAACCCATAAAATACATTGCCGGGAGTGCGATCGCCAGGATGCCGGCATTCGTCCACATAGTGGACGGCCAGTTGTTCCGGGTCTTCAACCCACCGATCGGAAGGCGCTGCTGTAAGAGAAAGATGTAAACCGGGCCAAATCCAAACAAGACGAGCGGGTGGCGCACAGCCTTGTAACCGAGCCGGCCAAGCCAACCCTTTGCGTTGTATTCCTCAACTGTAAGCGTCCAGACATCCCCAATGCCACGCTTGTCGAGATTGCCGGATGTGGCGTGATGAAAGGCGTGTGAGTATTTCCAGAAATCATAAGGGGTCACGGTCAGAAGGCCGATAAATCGCCCCACCCAATCATTAGCTCTGCGTGATGAGAACATCGAGCCATGGCCGCAATCATGCTGAATGATGAACAGCCGCACCAAAAATGCAGATGCGGGAATAACCGCTAGCGGGATAAGCCAAACACTGATCGAAATCATCCACGCCGCTAAGAACCAGCAAGCAATATAAGGCACCAGCGTAATCACCAATTCGGTGACAGCGCGCCCGTCACTCGCTTGACGATACTGCGCAAGTTTGGTGCGCCAACTCGTCGGCGACTTTTGGACTGGCTCGGATGCGGAAGCGACCGCTGGCATTGCTTGGTTCATTCTGATCGTTCGCCTTTCATTTGGCCGGAGCCCCGTCACTGGTCTACTTCTTAAACATCTGCAGCAAGATGCGTCACTCTGCGGCTATCAGCTTGACGGCTAAAACCGTAGGGATGAACTTCTTAACCAAATGTAACTTTTTGGTATTCAGGTATTCGCCTTCTGGCGCTCTTCCGCAAGATAGTCGGCAGAGCGCATTTCATACAATCGGCTCGCTGTTCGTTTAAACTCGAAAGCACCCTTGCCATCGGGATATAAGGCATCAGGTTCCGCAGCTGCGGAAGCGACCAAATTTATCCGGCCCTCGTAGAGCGCGTCGATTAGAGAAACGAAACGTGCTGCCTCGTTGCTATTTTCTGGCGTAAGCATTGGAATGTCGTCAATCATGATCGTATGATAGTGCGAAGCGATTTCGAGGTAATCGCGCGGTCCAAGCGGCCTTGCACATAGATCTTCAAAAGTGAACCGCGCCACCCCCGCAGCGCTCGCTGGCACGGGGACTGTCCGTCCCTTGACGCTGAGCTCGCATGCCAGGGGCTGCGCGTTAAGTGTCAGTCGCCGCCAGGCATCGTCCATCGCCTCGCGAGCATTTGATCCCAACGGTGAATGCCAAACCGGTTTCTCAATCAGGCGCTCGAGCCGGTAATCCCGGTCTGAAGCAAGTTCGAATACCTCACATGCACCGCGCAAAATGTCGATAAACGGCAGGAAGAGTTCCCGGCTTATTCCTCGCTTGTAAAGATCTCCAGGTTCTCGGTTCGAAGTCGCGACCACGGTTACGCCGCGCTCAAACAAAGCTTCGAACAGACGCGACAAAATCATGGCATCAGCAATCTGAGTGACCTGAAATTCATCGAAACAGAGCAGCTTGGCCTCTGACGCGATCTTTTTCGCGGCTGGCGCGATCGGATCATCCGCGGCATTTTTCACCCGGTGAGGCGAGCGCTTGCGAGCATCTTCATCAAGGGCACGCCAATCAGCGAGAAAGTCGTGCACGTCACGCATAAAAGCGTGGAAGTGAACCCGTCGCTTGCGCTCAACATTTGCCGCATCGAAGAACATGTCCATGAGCATGGATTTTCCGCGCCCGACGCCGCCCCAAAGATATAGCCCGCGCACTTTCTCTGGCTTGGAAAAGAAGCCACCTTTTTTTGCGCTCGTCAGTCGGTGCGCAAGATCATCTAGCAGGCGCGCCGCTTCAGCTTGAGCAGCATCAAATGTGATCAGTCCGCGCTCTATACGGCTTTCATAGCGATCCAGAAGCGCGCCCATGGATCACATCATTCCCATTGCTTGAGAGATTTTGCGAATGAAGCTCGACCAAACTTCGGGCCGAAGAACAATCGTTGCCGCAAGACCAGCGAGCGCGCCACCGAGATGCGCTTCGTGCCCAATGATCTTGTTTTCATTTTGTGACAGCATCGCACTGATCAGAATAAACCCAATCGCAAAAACGGCGGCTGGCATGGGCAGGATGCCAAACAGGTAAAGCTGAGCCAGCGGAATAAACAAACATGTCCCGATCATTACGCCAGATACTGCGCCCGACGCGCCAAGTGCGCGATAATCGGGGTTTCGAAAGTTCTCCATATACGCCCAGGCTGAACCGCCAATAAGAGACGCCGCATAAACGATGGCAAACCCTGTCGACCCGAGAACGAGTGGATTTTCCAGAACGCGCCCGAACATCCAAAGTACGTACATATTCAACAGCAAGTGAATACCATTCAAATGTAAGAAGCCCGACGTAATGCCGCGGTCCCATTCGTTCCGGTTTTTCATCGGGTCAATATGAAACAGGCCGCGCGTCATGATCGGCTCATTCTGCCAAGCCGCAATACTTGCGATGACGTTGAGAACGATCAAAGTAGTCGTCACCGGCATTTGAGCGAGCTGTTCCATTCTTGCCTCATACAATAAAACAACAGGCCCGGAAGCCCCGGACCTGCTGCAAAAGAGTTCTGTCAGGAGATAGGGATGAGGGGCTTATGCCGCAATCGCGCCCGCGTCTGGCTCGATCATCATATTGAGCAAAAATTCCTCGAAGGACGCAGGCCGCTGAATAAACTTGTTGAAGGGAATCGCAGCCTTACTGATCGCCTCAGGCGCGATATTACATCCAAAGGCACGCGCATTCGCCACAGCTTCGTCGCGCCCTTCGCTGCCCGAGACCACGCCGATCCGATACTTGCCCATATTCGCCATCCGCGCGATTGTCATATCGCCGTCGATGCTGTCAGGAAGCGTCAGGTCGAGAACAACAAGATCGAACCGCTCCAAACGCACGCGCGATTCTGCTTCCATGAGCGTCGACGCTGTAACCAGATCTACTTGCACGCGGTTGCGCGCAGCCTTATCCGCAGCGATCGCCAACATATCGCGTACCGGTTCGTGATCCTCAACCCAAAGGACTTTCATACTCTACTCCAACTCTACAATAAAAATACTCTACTCAGTTCAGACCCGGTCAGCCCCCAGATCCTTAACTTGAGACCATAATGCCTTAGCGAAGTTGCGGCTTGGTAAAGCAGACATGACCAAAGTATTGAAATTGTGATTTATTTGGGGTGGCGTGCAAAAAAATGCGCTATGGGCTACACTGAAAGGTGATTCACGAAGGGCCCCGCTTCCAAACACCATGACTGATAATTCAACAACCGCTCCTGTTCCACAAAAAACGGAAAAAAAACCATCGGCTTTTGATATTCCGCACACGGAAGATAAGCACATTATTGATGTGATGATTGAGGAGCGCTGCCCGTCCTTTGTCAGTCATTGGTCATGGCCTGTTATGCGCCCGATCATATTTCGATCTCTCGGTTATAAAAAAGCGGTCCGCACTGCCGACAAGTTGAGAACAATGAACGGCGAAGATTCCTATGATTATCTGGCCGAGGAACTGGGTTTCGTGTTGGATGTAAGTAATCTTGACCGCGTACCAGAAACGGGACGATGCGTTGTCGTTGCAAATCATCCGACTGGGTTGGCTGATGGACCTGCGGTATGGAAAGCCTTACGCAAGCGACGCAAGGACATCATGTTTTTCGCCAATGCGGATCTAATGCGGGTCAATCCAAAGTTTGCTGATGTTACGATCCCGATTGAATGGGTCGTCGAAAAACGCTCACCCGCCAAAACACGCGAAACGCTCAAACTCGCAAGTGAAGCTTTTGCGCAAGAAATGTGCATCGTGATTTTTCCTTCTGGAAAGCTTGCGAAAATGATCGATGGCAAATTTACCGAAATGGAGTGGTTCCCAACGGCTGTATCGCTCTCGCGAAAGAAGAAAGCCCCAGTGATCCCACTGCATATTGATGCGCGCAACTCACGGACATTCTATTTTTTCTCAAAATTCAGCGGCGAATTGCGAGACATTACTTTGTTCAGAGAGTTGCTGAACAAGAAAGGTTCAAAGTTCGGAATGCACTTCGGACCTGCCCTGTCACACGAGAAACTCGCCGGAGACGCGAACGACATCACTGAGCGACTGAGAGATCATGTCGCTTATGAGATGGCAAATGATCCGCACACTTCATTTATTCCGTAGTTTACAGCAAATTTTGCAGTTTCCCTCTCGTGGCCGCGCTCAATTTTAGGTATGCGTGAGATCGTATAGCTGATGGAGAGGTAAAACTTATGCTGGACAATTTTATGGACGTCTTGAATGAGTGGGGGCCGAGAGTGGCTTACGCTATTCTCATTCTTTTCGTCGCTTACATCGTCGCCTTGATCGTTCGTTGGTTGATTGGAAAAGCCATCGACGAACTAGGCTTTGCAAAAAAAGCAAACGAGAATGCACCGGCCGGATCAAAATCTGTCGGAGCACAGCTCGCAAGCGCTGGCTTCTGGCTGACAATGCTTATCGGTATTGTTCAGGCAGCGCGCACACTTGGCGCAACAGTCATTTCGGATGCGCTGGATAACATCATCAACCCGATCACAGCCTATCTTCCAAACGTTGTCGGAGCGGCATTGATCTTTGGTATCTTTGCCATCCTGGCAAATGTTGTGAAAATTGCATTCAAAGCGATCTTCGCGCCGACAGATGCATTGCCGGAGAAATTCGGTCTTGCTGAGGGCCCTACAAATATTTCGGGCATCATGTCGATTGTCGGCTCCAGCATCCTTTTGATCGTTGGAACCATTCAGGCGCTTGATACGCTCAAAATGGAAGCGATTTCCGATCCAGTGAACGGCGTGCTGAACTCGATCCTGACAGCCATTCCAAAGATCTTGTTTGCAGCACTGATCCTGACGGCATTTGTCTTCATTGCACGTCTTGTATCGAAACTTGCGAAATCTACGTTGCCTGGTTTTGGCGTTGATGAGGCCGTTTCTAATCTCGGGATTCTCAAAGGCGCTGACGGCGGCCTGAAAGCGTCATCCGTGATCGCCAATCTCGCAACATTCTTTATCACGCTGCTCGGTCTGATTTCCGCGGTGAACGTGCTTGGCATCAATACACTGACAAGCGCCTTCAACGAAGTGCTGACCATGGGTGCTCAGATTGCCTTCGGCGCCGTGATTATCTTTGCAGGTGCATTCATTGCGAACCTCGTTTCGAATGCAATGAAGTCAGCTGGCGGTGACGCAACTGACATGGCTGCCAATGTGATGAAGTGGGTGATCATCGTGTTCACGACAATCCTCGGCATCTCGCGCATGGGCCTCGACCCAACTGGCGGCACGTTCATTCTTGATATTGCAAAGTATCTTGTCATTGGCGGCGCAGCCGGACTCGCCATTGCGTTTGGGTGGGGCGGCAAGGATTGGGCAGCTGCACAACTCGAGCGCTTCAAACCAACGAAGTAGGACGGAATAAAAAGGGCAGAATGCCCGGCAAGAAGGAAGGGCGGCGCTTCAGGGGGCCGCCCTTTTTTAATCAGCCCTGGTCGGCTATGAATTTGATATGTTTTCTGGCTGGGAAATATTGCCATTCGTACTCGCGGGATTGGCTTTCACAATTGCAGGACTTTGTGGGCTTTCGCTCGCGGGCATTGCACTCAGCTGGGTGTTCGCAGCTGACGATCCATCGAATTCCATAATATTCGGATTTGCGCCGAGCGCAGTCATAGTCGGTGCGATTTCATTGATCGTCGGCTATCTATCCTATTCGTTTGGGCGAGAACTGGAAAAGCGAACACACCGATAAGTCGGGGTTGATTGCCAATCGGCTCAGGTGGAGGCAATAAACCCCAATGTTCACCGCGACCGCCCTCACTCTATTACCTGACGCCTTTCCCGGCCCGCTCGGCGTATCGATCCTGGAGCGCGCGCGGGCGGATGGCATCTGGTCACTCGAAACAGTGGACCTTCGAGACTTCGGCGAAGGAAAACATAAGAATGTCGACGATCCCCCTGCGGGCGGCGGGGCCGGTATGGTTATGCGCGCCGATATCGCCGCCGCCGCCATCGATAGCGTGCCACGAGAGGATCGCCCCCTCATCCTACTTTCCCCGCGCGGGGTTCCGTTTACGCAAGCGAAAGCCAGAGAGCTCGCGGCCGGCCCGGGCCTCATCTGTTTTTGCGGGCGGTTCGAGGGTCTCGACCAACGGGTGATCGAGGCACGCGAGATGGAAGAGATCTCCATCGGGGATTATGTGCTCGCAGGCGGGGAAGTAGCAGCGATGGCTCTGATTGAAGCGGTCGTGCGCTTGCTACCCGGTGTGGCTGGCAATTCAGACAGTTTGACCGATGAAAGCTTCGAATCCGGTCTCCTGGAATATCCCCAATACACCCGGCCCAGAGACTGGGAAGGACGCCAAATTCCTGAGATTCTTCTCTCTGGCGACCACAAAAAGATCGCGGAATGGCGAAAAGCTGAAAGCGAGGACTTGACGAAAGCGCGCCGGAGCGATTTATGGGCCGCTTACCGTAAAGGTCATAAGTAATTTTCGCGCCTTTAGGAGCGCCGATCCGATGAACATTATACAGACTCTCGAGGCTGAAGAAGCCGCTCGCGTCACAGAAGGCAAGACCATCCCCGATTTCTCACCGGGTGACACGCTAACTGTCAACGTTCGCATTCGCGAAGGCGAGCGCGAGCGCATCCAGCGCTTTGAAGGTGTTTGCATTGCCCGCTCCGGCCAGGGCCTGAATGAAAGCTTCACCGTTCGCAAGATCTCTTTCGGCGAAGGTGTTGAGCGCGTCTTCCCAGTTGTTTCCCCAATGCTGGAGAGCATTGCCGTGAAGCGTAAAGGTAAAGTCCGCCGCGCGAAGCTATACTATCTGCGCGATCGCCGCGGTAAATCTGCACGTATTGCTGAGCGAACAACAGGCCGCGGCATCGAAACCGTCGAGATCGCTGTTTCCAAGACAGAGCGCAAGCGCCAGCGTGCTCTCGAGAAAGAAGCTCGCAAGAAGCAAGCAGCTGAAGAACGTGAAGCCGCCGCAAAGGCAAAAGCTGAAGCGGAAGCAGCCGCAAAGGCAGAGGCCGAAGCAGCAGCGGCCGCCGAAGCTGAAAATGCGGAAGCAGCACCAGAAGGCGGCGACGCAGAGTAAAACTGCGCTCAGCATTGACTACTACAACTATGTAGAGAGCGAATTCTGTGACGAGAGGGTTAATTACGGCCTCTGAACTCTGTTTTTATGGGGATTTTTATTCACAGATCGATTGAATTTAATCGATTGGTTCAATCAACAAAAAAGACGTCACTGCTAGTTATTCCCTAGAACAACGGGGAATAGAATGCAGCCATTGTTAACGAGACTTCGCTCTTTCGCTCGCGATGTTCGCGGCAATACTGTCATGATCTTGGCTTTGTGCATTATGCCAATCGGCGTTTTGGCCGGAGCTGCGATCGATTTTAGCCGCGCTGAAGCAAATGGAAGGACGTTACAAGCAAATGCCGATTCCGCAGCAATCGCCGCTGCTCGGTTTGCAATGGACAATCCCGATGCAAAAAAGAAAGACGTCAAGCAATTCGCTCGAAAGTATTTGAGGAAGACCTTCAAGCCGAACAAGCAAAAAACGCTCAAAAAATTGAAGATCGAATTTGTACGTGATGATCGGATTAGCATAACTGCAGAGTCGACGATACAGTCATCCATGCTGAGCCTTGCGCAGGTGAATTCTCTCACATCAAAAGTGCGTTCAACAGCGTCTATGGGAACGCCAACGGGGCTGCGCGTTGTATTGGCGCTCGACAATTCGGACTCGATGGACGGGCCTAAAATGAAGGCGCTCGAAGATGCTGCAACCGATTTTGTCGACCAGCTCGTCGATGATGGTGGTAACTCTTACGTGGGTGTTGTTCCCTTCAGTCATCATGTGAATGTCGGAACTGCTTACAAAAACGAACCTTGGATCGATGTTCCAATCGCAACGCCGGTTTCACAGAAATCATGCCCTACCGATGCCGATGCGACACGGGCGGCTGGTTGTACGATCGAAACATCCACATGCACAAGAACCGAGGACGGTGTTTCATTCGAAACCACATGTAGCACGTGGTCGTGCCCACCCGGAGTCGTTCCAGTAAGCAACTGCTCTACAATCAGTCGGGATCGTGAATGGTGCGGTGCTGTTATCCAGAGAAAACCCCCACACCACCTGTTGGACGCCCATTACAACACTCACCCCATCGATGCGTATCTAAGCTGGGAAGACAACACCTGGGAATGCAACACTCCTATTCTGCCCATGACAAACAGCAAGACAGACCTCAAAGACTATCTTGATGATCTCGATGCCAAAGGTGATACATACATTGCGCCCGGTCTGATGTGGGGATACCGCGTGTTGTCACCTGAAGCACCGTTTACAGAAATGAGTGGCCACACCGTCACCAAATCAGCGATCGTGTTGATGTCGGATGGTATGAACTCTCGCAGCTTCCAGGACTTTGGAACAGGAACCGACCACTACGGAAGTGACAAGAATGAGGCGAACTCGGTCACGCTCGAGACATGTGACTTTATCAAATCCAAGGATGTTGAAATTTACGCCATCGCGTTCCAGGTCAACGATACCGTTACTGAAAACATGTTGAAGTCCTGCGCAACCAGCTATTCTCATTACTTCGACGCAGGATCGTTTGCCGAACTAAAGGACGCATTTAATTCAGTCGCAGGAGCATTCCGCGAAATCGCGCTGACAGAGTAAGCAAGCCCGTCATATCGTCGTTACCTATCTCGTATACGCGGCAAAGAATGCGAAGTTATGCAAAGCTAGTTCTGCTCGGCGCACTTATTTTGGCTGCGTGTGATCAAGCTCAGCCAATCGTAGCGAAAGAGGCCGTTAAGCGCTTGAAGCAGGCACGGGTACTCGTACCATCCGCAAACTGCCAGTCTGCAAACACCAGCCGGGCACAACTTTCCATCGGTGACCACGTTTTTGAAGAACCGCTCGCAGACGCGCGCGCGGCATTTGACGAGTTCAACCGGCCGCAGGTGAGCATTAAGCTGACTGCGAAACAAGCGGAATGGTTTTCGCAGTTCTCAGCTGAGAATGTCGGAAACACGGTCGATATAAAGATCGATGACGAAGTGGTGTCGTCACCTTACATCGCCTCGCCAATTTTTAGCCCTGAGCTCAGAATTTCAGGAAATTTCACAGTCGCCGAAACGGTGGAGATCGCGAAGCGCCTGTCGCCGCCATGCTAGGAGGCCCAACCGGCCTCTTGCCCTCCCCTGCCCTCTCCGCCTAAACATCGCAGACTATGGCCAAGACACTCTACGACAAGATTTGGGACGCCCACGTTGCGCAGGAAAACGAGGAGACAGGCGAGGCCTTGCTCTATATCGATCTGCATCTCATTCATGAGGTCACAACACCGCAAGCGTTCGATGGTCTAAAGCAAGCTGGCCGAAAAGTTCGGCGCCCGGATCTGACACTTGCTGTCGCTGATCACAACACGCCAACCGAAAACCAGTATGCTGGCCTTGATGGCGTGAAAGATGATCAAGCGCGTTTACAACTCGAAACACTGACACAGAACGTGGCCGAACACGGCATAGAGTTTTACCCAATGGGCCATATCAATAATGGTATCGTTCACGTCGTCGGACCCGAGCAAGGGCGGACCCAACCCGGCATGACGATCGTTTGCGGCGACAGCCACACCTCCACACATGGAGCATTCGGCGCTCTTGCTCATGGCATCGGAACGAGTGAGGTCGAGCATGTGCTCGCGACGCAAACACTGCGCGCACGCAAGATGAAAAATATGGCCGTAGAAGTGACCGGCAAACTCGCGGACGGGGTCACCGCGAAAGACCTCGCCCTCCATTTGATTGCGAAGATCGGAACGGCTGGCGGCACAGGTCACGTCATCGAGTATCGCGGCGAAGCTATCAAAGCCCTCTCGATGGAAGCCAGAATGACACTTTGTAATTTGTCCATCGAAGGCGGCGCACGCGCCGGGTTGATCGCCCCGGATGAAAAAACGCTCTCCTATATGAAAGGCCGCCCCGCTGCTCCCAAAGGAGGCGCTTGGGAGGTTGCTCAGCGCTATTGGAAAACGCTTTACTCTGATGCCGCAGCAGACTGGGACGAAATCGTACATATCAGAGCCGAAGACATCGAGCCGACCGTCACATGGGGCACAAGCCCCGAGCAAGCAATCCCGCTTTCTGGAATCGTACCTTCGCCGGAAGATTTTTCCGACCCGGTTAAACAGGCTGCGACAGCGCGCGCGCTCGATTATATGGGACTTGAGGCAGGCGCACCGATTGCCGGAACACCCGTGCAACGCGTTTTTATCGGCTCTTGTACAAACTCACGTATCGAAGATATGCGCGTTGCCGCTGAAATTGCGAAAGGCAATAGGGTTGCAGAGGGTGTGCGAGCGATGGTGGTGCCGGGCTCGGGCCTTGTGCGCGCACAGGCCGAAAGCGAAGGGCTTGATGAGATATTCAAAGCTGCCGGGTTTGAATGGCGCGAGCCAGGTTGCTCCATGTGCCTCGGCATGAACCCGGATATCCTTGCGCCAGGTGAGCGCTGTGCATCGACCTCCAACCGAAACTTCGAAGGCAGGCAAGGCCGAGGCGGGCGCACGCATCTGATGAGCCCCGCTCTGGCGGCGAAAGCGGCTGTCACCGGCGTTATCGGTTAATATTAATCGACGCGGCTGCGCACATCAGCTTTGCGTTGTAACATGGTGACCGGATTCCACGACATAGCGCTGACAAGTGAAGCACCGCTCACGCGCCGACTCGCCATTAGTGATTTGCGTTCCTTGAGGATTGGCCCAGCGCCTTTGAGCGCCGCCCATATACCGCGCCACGTGTCTTTCGCACGTTTGGTAACAAGGCCGCGCAATAAGATCATGACCGTAAGCGCGATATGCCCAGGCAATGTAATAATCAGCAACCACATGGGTGTATTCTTCAGGTAGACCCAAAGTCGGTTGCGCGCGCCATGGAAAAGGGCGAACTCGCTAACTCTCCCGGAGACGCCGCCGCCTTCATGCGTGATTTTGGCCTCCGGCAAAAATACGCACGTTTCACCTGCAAGACGCATACGGTAGCCGAGATCCACATCCTCGCAAAAACAGAAGAGTTTTTCATCAAATCCGCCATGCGCAAGGAAAGATTCGCGCATATACATCGCGCCTGCCCCGCACGGCGCAAAGCACGTCCCCTCTTCTGGCATTTCTGCGATAGGTCGCCCAAAACCACCGCGCCATGGGATACCGAAGCCAAGATAGGCGTCTCCCGCGCCGTCCATACGAGAGGGGTCAGCCATGTTTATTTGCGCAGAGGCGAACATAACGGCATCAGGATGACGAGATGCCCCCTCCGCAAGTTTTTCGAGCCAATCAGGCGCGGCGGCCGCGTCTGGGTTTAAGAGAACAATCCAGTCGCCCTTGGCTTCACGTGCCGCGAGATTGTTCGCTGCCGCAAACCCAATATTCGTGTTTTGCGGTCGCAAATGTAGATTTGCGGGCAAAACATCACCGAGGCGCTCCATCGAACCATCAGTGCTGGCGCTGTCGACAAGAAAGACCTCGAAGTCCGAAACCGTCTGATTGGCAAGCGATGCCAGAGCACCCGCGATATAGTCGCCGCCATTATAATTTACGATGATGACAGAAAATCTCACGCGCCCGCCACAGCTCCGAAAGAACCTAATACGACTGGGTTATCCACACGCAAACTCCCATTAGCCATTCTGATACTCCGACCGTGGTAAAGCGATCTTGAACAACTATTGTCCCCATGGTGAGTTATGCATAGACAGTTTCTCGCAGCCCTGACAGCCCTTTTATTGGTAGGCGGTGTAGGAACACTATGGTTGTTGCAAAAAGCAGACGCCGATGTCCCAGAAGCGCCAGCTACACCAGTTGAACGTTGCATGAATTTGTCAGGTGCTCTGGAAGCTCCCGAAGAAGGATTGTGGGGATATTCAATTCGGCAGGTCGACCTCTATCGCTTGAAAGCGCAGGGGTTTGATACTGTTCGCCTACCTGTTCGCTGGAAGCTGTTCGAGCATGGCCAGGACTTTTTTATTGATCCGATCCAACTCTCACGCGTCGGAGAAGTGATCGAGCACGCACACGCGGCTGGATTGAAAGTGATCCTAAATGCCCATCATTACAACGAGTTGAATGAGGACCCCGACACGCATGAACCCCGACTGGAAGCCATTTGGAGGCAGCTATCCGAACATTTTCGTGACGCTCCACCTGAGCTGATCTTTGAGCTCATAAATGAGCCGCATAGCAAAATGACCATTCAGCGAACGGATGCATTGAACCGTCGCTTGCTGGAGATCGTTCGGACGGCGCACCCCGACCGATGGGTGCTTTACGGCACTGCGCACTGGGGAACGCTGGAAGGCATGCTGAAAAGCGACCCGCCTTACGACCCCAAAGCGATGATCGGATTCCACTATTACGAGCCGTTCAACTTTACCCATCAGGGCGCTTTTTTTGTCGATCCTCCGCTGCCAACCGGTGTGACCTGGGGGTCAGTGCCTGATCGCCAGAAAATCCGGAGCGATTTCGCCAGTGCTGCACGATTTCGTGATCACTCAGGGATGGCGCTCATCTTGGGCGAGTTCGGTGTATACGAGCATGTGCCGCTCGATTTGCGGGCCAAATGGACCGAATTCGTTAGGATTGAAGCAGAAGCTGCTGGTTTTGGCTGGTGCCATTGGGGATTTGCGACCACCTTCAAGACCTATGATTTGGACACAGAAGCCTGGATATCCCCTATTCTGCAGGCCTTAATTCCTTAAACGCCCCCCTTTCAAAAGCCACATTCAATGCCTACCTAAAGCTTAAGCGTGATGCTTGGCGTGCGCTATCGTGAGGCTTGGTCGCCGCGTACGGGACCTGTAAATGCCTGATTTTTATAAGTTTCCTGCCAGCTTAGCTGGAGGGACTTGAAGACTAAGGGGAGGCCAAAATGGCCGAACAAACCGGTAATATCAGCACATCGCTGACGCTGAGCCCTGAGCAGGGACTCAGCCGCTATTTACAAGAAATTCGAAAATTCCCAATGCTCGAGAAGAATGAAGAGTTCATGCTCGCGCGCAAATGGCAAGAATCTGAAGACACTCAGGCCGCCGAGAAGATGGTGACATCGCATCTGCGCCTCGTGGCAAAGATCGCCATGGGATACCGCGGCTACGGCTTACCGATGGCGGAGGTGATCTCCGAAGGAAATGTCGGACTCATGCAGGCGGTTAAGAAGTTTGATCCAGACAAGGGTTTCCGTCTCGCAACCTACGCGATGTGGTGGATTCGCGCTTCTATTCAGGAATACATCCTGCGCACGTGGAGCCTTGTGAAGCTCGGTACAACAGCTGCGCAAAAGAAACTGTTCTTCAATCTTCGCCGCATCAAAGGCGAAATCCAGGCTCTGGACGAGGGTGATCTCAAACCAGATCAAGTCAAGGAAATCGCGGACCGTCTCAACGTCCCCGAAAAAGATGTGGTGTCCATGAACGGGCGCATGTCGGGCTCTGACGCCTCGCTGAATGTGCCTATGGGCCAGGACGGGGATATGGAGTGGCAAGACTGGCTCGCGGATGAGGAGCCGAACCATTCCGTTGAATACGCAGACAAGCAGGAGTTTGATGCGCGTATGACGTTGCTCCAGAACGCAATGGCGGATCTAAATGAGCGCGAACAGCACATTCTCACTGAACGGCGCCTGTCTGAAGAGCCAAAGACATTGGAAGAGCTCTCTGAGGTCTACAATGTGTCTCGTGAGCGCATTCGCCAGATCGAAGTACGCGCATTCGAGAAACTTCAGAAAGCGATGCAGAAAATGGCAAAGGAACAGGGCCTGCCCGTTGGTGCGTAACCGGCCTGTTCCAATTAAAATATCAGATAGCCGCGATCCGAGGGTCGCGGCTTATTTGCAGGTGCGTGAGCGCGACCTGACCGGCCGAGACGGTAAGTTCATTGTGGAAGGCAAAGTGACGCTCACCACATTGGTTCAGCGCTCACGGTTTCAGATCGAAAGTCTATTTCTTTGCGAAACTCGTCTGGAACCTCTCACAACAGTACTCGCCCAATTGCCGGCGGGCATCCCTGTTTACACAGCGCCTCAGAGTTTGATGGACGAGATCGCTGGATTTCCGATCCACCGAGGTGTCCTCGCCTGCGGAATTAAGGGCGAGCCGCTTAGTATCGGTGACCTTGTTTCCGAGACGGGCGCGTCCACCCTACTCGTCCTCAACAATATATCGAACCACGACAATGTCGGCGCGGGGTTTCGTAACGCTGCCGCCTTTGGCGCTAGCGGCGTGGTCCTTGATGCGGAAAGTTGTGACCCGCTCTACCGGAAGTCCATTCGGGTGTCTGCTGGTTCTGCATTGTGGTTACCCTTCGTGCACGAAGGATCGGGCGCTGATCACATCATAGCTTTACAGGACGCTGGCTACACGGTCTGGGCAATGACCCCGCGCGCAGACGCTGCTCCCCACACATCGCTTGATATCCCAGATCGCGTTGCAATATTACTCGGTGCGGAAGGACCCGGCCTTCCCGATCATCTCATTGATGCAGCAAAACCGGTCCGCATTCCTATGTCAGACGGCTTCGACAGTGTGAACGTCGCTACCGCCGGCGCGATTGCCCTCAGCCATGTGTTTGCAGGGCGGAGTTAGCCAGCGCTCAACGCATCGGCAGCTTCACGGTCGGGCTTCATTTGATTGGCAAAGCACGACAATACAATGGCTGGGATGCCCATCGCAGCGGCAAAGACAAAGAATTGAGAATAACCAGCACTTGTCGCGCGTTCGGCCAGCTCTACGCCCGAATCGAGCTCTGCCCAAGTCACGCCGCTGTAGAGCAAAACGATCGCACCAGACGTTCCGGCAATGAGTTTCGGACCGAGCGAATATATCGAACTGAAAATCGCATACTGCGTTCCAGCAAATGATTTCGCCACCATTGTGGAAAGGAACGCGACGAATACGGTGCCCGCATATCCACCAGCAATATTGTCTGCCGTGACAGCAATGAAAAGCGGACCCAGTGAATCAGGTGATTGATTGACGAGCCAGGCAAATGTGAGATTGCCGAGAACCGAAACAACCGCGCCGATGATAAGAGAGGTCTTTAGTCCAAACTTCACGGCCGAAATACCGGCAAGTGCGACACCTACAAAGATGATCCAGGGACCATAAGTTCCGCTTACGATGCCGATATCCGCTGGAGAAT
Organism: Hyphomonadaceae bacterium; assembly: GCA_965263325.1. Taxonomy (GTDB): domain Bacteria; phylum Pseudomonadota; class Alphaproteobacteria; order Caulobacterales; family Hyphomonadaceae; genus CBDHGY01. The sequence continues at coordinate 2,083,277 of CBDHGY010000002.1, forward strand.
AGCCCATCTGCGTGTAAGCGGGTTTCGCCATGATGCCCATCACAAAATCCGACAGCCGATAGGTCGAAACAAAAACCAGGATTAAAAGCGCCGCCCAACCGTGGCGCCAAAAAAAATCGAGAAAAGGTGCGAAGGTCGGATTCTTCCAAACCGGCGCGTCTGATTTTAATCTTCGAATAAACGGAATAGCAATTGCGCACCCAACAATCGGAGCAGCCGCAATGTAAGTTGCCCATATGGTTACATCTGCCCGGCTGACACTAATCCCCATGAACTCGAAAAGTGCGGGCAGAATGGCTCCCAATGCGGCAGCAATGATGGCAATAACGAGGTATATGCCAACGGCGAAAGCTATCCCCGTGCCGAGGCTTGAAATCGAAAATTCTGTTCCATCGATCGGGTTCCGAAGAGCAAGAAAGGCAACAACGAAAAATGCGAGAGCCGCTATCGCGGCGACGGCATAACTGAGCCAAGACAAACCATCCAATACTGTTTGCGCGATACTTCCGTCAGGCGCAATGCTCGCAAACGCGCTGAACGCTGCCGCGAACCCGATCGTCAACATTATGACACCGCCGGCAGCGGCAGTCTGAATTCCCCACTTCCGATCCCAAATCGCAAAAACAAAAGCCGACAGGACCATTGCAAAAGCCATCACCCAATAGGCCACCGAGAAATTCGCGACGCCCGCAATAATGAGCGCAACACCGCCCGAGATAACCGTACCTACTTTGTATCCATATTGATACGCAGCCGCGAGTGTTGCCTGCTCATCATCGTTTGCGGCAGCTTCGATCCTCCAGGCATCGATGCCTATATCTTGAGTGGCGGAGCTAAAAGCAATGAGGAATGAAAACAGCGCCGTCATGGCAAGGCTGGATGCTGGGTTGGAAAATCCAAGTCCAATCATTGAAAGCGCAACACCAATCTGGGCAACAAAAATCCATGCGCGCCGGCGACCAAACAGCTTTGCCAATCCAGGAGGATCGAACCGGTCAACCAATGGAGCCCAGAAAAATTTGAAAGAATAGGCAAGGCCGAAAAACGAGAAAAATGCGATCAATGCTTCATCGATTTTGCTTTCTTTCAGCCACACAGAAAGCGTGCTGAAATAAAGAAGAAATGGAAGCCCAGCCGTGAATCCGAGAACGAGCATCATGGCGATCTTGGGTTCACCATAAGCCTTCAGCGCTTCTTTCAAACTCAGGTTTTCTCTTACGTCACCGTCAGCCGCCTCACTCATGCCACATCCTTTGTGTCACCCGTCCACTTTATCGCAATTTGGCGCAGCGCGTCAGCGTCGAGCGGTTTGGCAACGACAGCATTCGCCCCTGCAGCAATCGCAGCGCGCTCAATCTCAGAATTCACTTCTGCAGAGATGGCGATCATTGGTACATCCACTCCCTTTGCTCGCAGCGTTTGCATTGCCTCAAATCCATCCATGACGGGCATCCGTAAATCCATCAGGATCAGTCCGGGCATCATTTCGGCAACAACGTCTACCGCTTCCTTGCCAGTGGTCGCGACTCTTGTCGAGAATCCCGACTTTTCCAAGGCACGCGTGGCGATGAGAGCATTTACCGGATTGTCATCGGCAACAAGCACCAGCCCGCCGCGCGCCGATGACACGCGTTCATCCTCCGCGGTAAATTGCGTACCGGCCATTACGAGGCGGACCCGCTGAACCAGCGATTGCGGACGAAGGGGACGCACAAGCCATCCTGCGCACCCCATAGACATGTAATTCTCCAATTCACTGCGGTCTTCCGGGCGCAGGACAATGATGGTTGGAGCCTTTGAAATCAATTGCCTCAGCTGATGTTCGGGAACATGCGCACCGGCGAGGATAGCCGAGACCTTGCCAAGGCTCGCCGCCTCACCCGGATCGGCAGCAATTACCGAGCAACCCGCCGCGATCAGATCAGCGGTCGCTGAAAGTGCAGCACCCGGCATCATACCTGCGAGGAGGATACGCCCCGACATGGCATCATTAGCAGGGACAATACTGCCGGCCGTTTGCTCAGTCGGGAAGTTCACGTGAAAGGCCGTACCAATGCCGGGGGTGCCTGTAATGTAGATTTGACCACCGAGCGCTTCGATCAGCTTCGACACAATGGCAAGACCTAGGCCGACGCCGCCATCGCGCTGCGCGTCTGCCGCGCTTGATTGGCGAAAGGCTTCAAACAGGCGCGTGCGGTCTTCAGGTGCAATACCCGGGCCGGTGTCGGTAATTTTGTAAGCAATGCCGCCATCCACCGTCGACACATCTACGATCACACCGCCATGGTCTGTAAACTTTATGGCATTTCCAACAAGATTAAACAGCACTTGCCGAATGCGTCCGGCAGCTGCGCGCACCTTTTTCGGAACGCCAGGATGGGTTCGCACAGCAATGTCGATTTGCTTTGAATGCGCGCGCGGAGACAATAATTCGACAACTTCGCGTGCAATCAGATCGGGTGAAAAATCAGAACTTTCAATTTCAACACCGCCAGCATCCATGCGGGCATAATCCAGAACGTTGTTGAGTAGGTCGAGCAAGCGAGAACCGGATTGGCGTATAGCTTCTGCATATTCGCGCTGGGCTGGCTGGAGATCGGTTTCCAGCAAGAGCGATACGGTTCCGAGTATTCCGTTTAACGGCGTTCGGATCTCATGGCTTGCCGTTGCGAGAAACGCTTTATCAGCGCTGGTCTGACTGTCTTTGCTCATGAGGGCACATTGAGGCAAAGGCATGAAGCTTTGGTTTAATAAACAAGGCGCTCAGCAGCTGTTTTGTTCGATGATGGATCGCCAATATCTGCAGGGTCCCGGCGGCGATACGTCAGTGCTTCAGCAATATGAATGCGCCGAACGGCGTCTGATCCCTCTAGATCTGCAATCGTTCGCGACACTTTCAAAACCCGATGATACCCGCGGGCCGTGAGGTTTAGCTTTACTGCTGCGCTGGCAAGCAAGGATGCCCCCGCTTCGTCCGGCATGGCAAACGCGTCAAGATCTTGTGATGAGGCGTCCGCATTCACGGGGCGGCGGCCATCCACTTCTCCCAATCTCTCGGCTTGAAGACCACGCGCATCCGCAACACGTGTCGCCGCTTCTGCGGTACCTTCGGCAGGAGGCGGCAAAGCGAGATCAACCGCGGTCACCGGCGGCGTATCGAAAAACAGATCAATCCTATCAAGAAAAGGACCTGAGAGCCGTGACTGATAGTTTTGAGCACAGCGAGGGCCTTTCGGACAGGGATTGGACGGGCCTCCGCCATGTTTACAGGGGTTCATCGCCGCAATGAGTTGAAAGCGCGCGGGATACTTCACGTGCCGGTTCGCTCGCGAGATGATGGCTTCTCCCGTTTCGATCGGCTGACGCAAGCTGTCGAGAACTTGGGCTGTAAACTCAGGAAGTTCATCAAGAAAAAGGACGCCGTGATGCGCCAGCGAAACTTCACCTGGCCGGGCGCGCATTCCCCCACCAACCATTGCCGCCATCGATCCGGAGTGATGCGGCGCGCGGAATGGACGATTGCGCGACAGGCGCCCGCGCTCCAGCATGCCGGCAATTGACTGGATTTGAGAGACTTCTAGCAGTTCCTTCGCCGATAAAGGTGGCAGCAGTCCCGGCAAACGCTGCGCAAGCATGGACTTACCGGATCCAGGTGGACCACAGTACAGTAAATTGTGACCGCCCGCAGCGGCGATCTCCAGAACGCGTTTTGCCCCCTCCTGACCTTTCACATCTTTCAAATCAGGTCCTGGCGGCAAATCTGACAATTTGCCCGCTTCCGCCGGCTCGATCACCGAACGGCCCGTAAAATGATTGATGAGTTCCAATAGATCTCGCGCAGGCAATGCGCCTTTACCCGCCCACGCCGCCTCTGGCCCGCAGGCTTTTGGACAGATAAGCCGTAAATCCATGGCTTCACATGCCATAGCAGCTGGCAGAACACCAATTGTATCGCCGAGCGCGCCATCCAGTGACAACTCCCCCATCGCGGCGTGGCCGTCGAGGGCATCAGCTTGCAAAACACCAATTTTTGCGAGGATCACAAGTGCGATCGCAAGATCATAATGACTGCCTTCTTTGGGGAGATCAGCAGGAGCGAGATTCACGATGATCCGTTTTGGAGGCAACGCTAATCCCATACTCGCCAGCGCGGCGCGTACACGCTCTCTGCTTTCCGCGACAGCCTTGTCGGGAAGCCCAACAACCTGGAACGTATTTTGGCCGCCGGTTAGCTGAACTTGTACGTCAACAGGTTTGGCCTCAACGCCTTCGAAGGCAAAAGTTGTGATGCGGCACGACATGCCAGCGCTCCCCTTGGTTGAGAAGAGCCATAAACACAACTTGAGAACATTTCAAGAACGAATCGGTGGTTTAGCAATTCACCTAGTCCAGACGGATCAAGTCATCCTCAGCTTCAGAGATCTCTGGCACTTCAAGAGGATTTTGCTCTGCGAGATCATCCGTCGGGATTTCCGATATGTCGGAGAGCAGATCCTGGCTCGCGGTATCTGGAATTGTGAACCCATCCGCGGTCGTTCCATTGCCTTCGCCAAATTGCCAACCTTCATCGGCAGACTGGGCATTTTCGCCCGCAGCGAAGAGATTAAAACCGTCTTCGTCAGATGTGGATTCTTGCGGCAATGCATGCGCGGCTCCTGCAAGCGCGAGGGCCAAAACAGCGGATACGGACAGAGATTTCATCATGGTGCTCCTATAATTCCTCGGGATCGTTCAGCTCGCAAGCTTCTTTTGCACAGCCTCCCAAAAGCGTGATGCTGCATCGACGCCTGAAAACCTTTTTAATTCCTGAACTCCCGTAGGCGACGTCACATTCACTTCGGTGAGCATTCCGCCAATAACATCAATGCCTACAAGGACTTGCCCTCGTCTTTTGAGTTCGGGGCCGATAAGATCACAGATCTTCATATCCGCTGCATCAAGCTCGACTGGCTCAGCAGTGCCCCCTACGTGCATATTCGAGCGCGTCTCACCAGGTTGTGGGCGACGATTGATTGCGCCGACTGCCTCACCATCAATCAGGATAACGCGCTTATCACCTTCTTTCACGGCTGGAAGGAAGGCTTGCGCAATGATCGGTTCACGCGAACGCTCAAGAAACATCTCCATAAGCGAAGAGTAGTTCCCATCATCTTCTTTAACGCGAAAAACGCCCGCGCCGCCATTTCCATAGAGCGGCTTGAGGATGATGTCTTTGTGTTTTGCACGGAAGGCGCTGATGGCGTGGAGATCCCGCGATATCAAGGTTGCTGGCATGATTTCAGGATACATAAGCGGGAAGAGCTTCTCCGGTGAGCCGCGCACGAATGCTGGATCGTTCAGCACAAGCGTCTCGCCGCTAACAAGTTCCAACAGATGGCAGGCGGTAATATAGCTCATGTCGAAAGGCGGATCCTGACGCATCAATACAACGTCAACATCTCTTGCGAGGTCTATCTCTGTTTCAGGTTCAAATATGCCAGGCGTCTCTGGAACGCGCTGTATTTTAGCTGGCCGTGCGCGCGCCAAGACCCGGCCTTCGCGGTAGGTCAGGTGCTCGGGGCCATAAACCCACATGCGTGCGCCCAGATTTTGAGCTGCTTCCATTAGGGCGAAAGTCGTATCCGCATCGATGTCCACCGTCTCAAGTGGATCCATTTGTATTGCGATGCGTAAGCCCATAGAGCCCTCCCAGAGTATCAGCCTTCAAAAGCTTATATGGGAAGGGTTCAAGCTGGGTCTAGTAGATGCCGCCACCAATCAATTCGCTATCGCTCGATTGCTGAACGGGCGCAGGGTCATAAGCCGGGCTACCAATTGGTTTTGGCTCGCCAGAATTCAACGGGGCGGGATTTGTTGGCAACGCAGCACGATCTTGCATCGCAGGTCGCTGATATCCACTCGAAACCGGAGCCGCTTGCGCCGTCTTTGGCGCATCGGCAAGACGCACATAGGAGACGACTTCTTTCACGCCCGGAACGTAGCTCGCTTTTTCCGCAGCGTGCTCCAGCTCCTTTTGCGAGCGGGCAACCCCCATCAGATAAACGACACCGCGATAAGTCTCGATATTGAAATTCACGCTGCGCACAGTTTTCGAGCCAACCAAGGACGAGCGCACGCGCGATGTAATCACACTGTCAGACAAGCCGGTCATGAAACTGTTCGGCCCCTCGACTTTGATCTCGTTTGCCACATCCTGCGCGCGGCTTGAGCTCCAGGCTGTGCGCTCGGCAAAGATCTTGTCTTCCTGTGAATTTACACGTCCTGAGAGAAGCACAAGTCCATTCGCGACCTCGACATCGACCTCACCATACTTCTTGCGATCTGCACGCAGAAGCTTCGTCTTGATCTCAGATGATGCGGTTGCGTCATCGATTGCGGCGCCGACGGACTTTTCCTGAATGACGGCCGTTCCAACTGCGCCAGCACCAGCAACTCCCGCTGCGACGCAGCCTGTCGTCACAGGCAGAAAAGCGACAAGATAAAATGATATAAGGGCGCGGCGCATTGCTCAGTACTCCAACTACTCTTTCTCAAATTTACACAGGTCCGGTTAATACAGGCTTAGGGCGAGAACAGGGCGAGCAAATGAAAGCTTCGCAATAATGTGGCCGCATGCGCTCAATGCGATCTCAAAGCGTCAAAGTAAAAAAAGGGCGGCCCGTTACAGGCCGCCCGCGAAGGTATTTGCTTAAGGTTCTCTAGAACTTCGTTCTGAGCGTGACACCATAAGTGCGTGGGTCTTGGGTAAATTGGCCCCGCGCACGGGCTCCCTCACCGCCGCGCAGTGGAATGTTGAAGGTAACATTCTTCGTGCGCTCATCGGTGATATTGTTGCCCCAAAGCTCAACCGCCCAATTTTGCTCAGGATGCTGAAGACCAAATCGCAAATTGAACTTGGTGTTCGCCTCCTGAATATCGCCAGGCAATAAGACACTTGATCCGATTTCGGTAGCCTGTGTGCTTGTTCGCCGATCATCTTCATGACGGAAATTTACGTTCGCGAAGAACTGATTCCCAAGCCAGTCATTCTCATAGCCAAGATTACCGACAAGCACATATTCGGGTGCGTTTGTCAGCGTAAATCCGCAAAGTGCTGCGGCGTTCGCATTGAAGGCAGGATCTGTCGTATCTTGGGTATCGCAGTCATCAGGATAATTCGCGTCAGAATATGTCAGTGACAAGCCGCCATTGAAATAATCATTCAGCTGAGCTTCGGTCTCAATTTCGATACCGGTTGCTTGCGCCTTCCCAACGTTAAAGGTCTGGAAGCGGATGCCTGTAAACTCAAGCACCTGGAAGTCTTCCAAATCCTGGTGGAATACCGCGATGTTCGCGCGGGCGCGCCCATCAAAGAAGTCGCCCTTAAGGCCAAATTCCCATGCATCCACTTTTTCAGAGTCAAAGCGCGGATCTGCACCGCCTGCTGCGGCAGAGGCATCGAGGTTGAACCCGCCCGACTTAAAGCCGTGGGTAAAACCGCCATATACACTTACATCATCTGTAAGATCGTATCCAAGTTTAACCGTGTAAACGAGCTCTTCGTCCTCAAATGTGTCGTTAAACTCCTGAGGCAAAAGACCCGCGAGTGCATCCAGTCCGGAGCCCGGCGTTGTGAGCGCTGGGAATAGCGGCCCAAAATTATCGGCATTCAGAACTGGCGCGGCAAAAATGAAGCAGTTTAGAGCGACACCCGCACCAGAGAGACTTGCCAAGCTGTCCGGAACACCGCCCGTTGCAATCGTATTGAATGTTGCAAGACATCCATCAAATTCACCGTCAGACTGGGTGAAGGATCCATCTTTCGTTTCTTCCACATAACGGAGGCCGACCGTGAGATCGAGCTTGTCATTGATCGACAAGATGTTGTGAGTGAAGACAGAAAAGGATTCCGCATCCTGAAGGAAGTCATTGGTTGCAAAATCGCCAGATACATCCACACCGCCTGAAAAGACACCGAGCAGGTTCGTCGGGCTGCCTAACAGGCCTGCGCTAACCGCTACCTGATAGTCATCAAGCAGTGTCAGCGAACCGCTGGCGTCAATCTCTTCTTCTGAATAGTAAACGCCCACGAGCCAGTCGAGGCGATCATCAAACGCGGTGTTTTGTAACCGAAGCTCGTGTGTCGTGGTTTCAATTTTCGTAACGTTGCCTTGCGGGTCGAAATTATCGCCATCGGCAACACCAAGAGCTTCCGGTGAGCGGCCGACGGTGAAAATGTCTGTTGACGTATAATCTGTTGAGCGGAACGTTTCATCCTCGAAGTCGCGGTAACCACCAACATAGGTCAAATTACCAAGAGCCGTTTCGACATTATACTCCAGCGAAAATCCAGTTTGCTCAAACGGATTGAAGAAATCATTGTCGTTTGATCGCAGATCATCCACACCTCCGAGGTTTGGCGCACCGCCATTTGAGTCCGCAAATGGTGTCGCAGCAAAAGCGGCTGCAAACGGCGTGTCGTTAAACCAAACCGCGTGGCAGCAATTTTCTTCTGCTTCAGATCGGTCAAAAATCGCGCGCACTGTTCCGAAATCATCAAGATCCAAGAGAGCCTGAGCTCTTAAAAGTGTGCGATCACGGTTGTGACTTTCATCGCCTGTTGGCCCCTCGATGAAACCGCTTCTTTCGCGGATGGCACCAGACACCCGAACCGCAAGCCTATCCTTGATCAGCGGAATGCTTCCCCCTGCTTGCAAATTAAACAGATTGTAATTGCCTGACGTGATGTTTGCGAAACCTTCGGCTTCACTAAGGTTTGGTTTCTTGGTTCTGACGTTCAAAGCGCCCGCTGATGTATTTCGGCCAAACAGTGTGCCTTGTGGTCCGCGCAGAACTTCGATCTGCTCAAGATCCATCAAATCGCCAAGCGCAACACCCGGACGCGACAGGTAAACACCGTCAACGAACACACCGACCGAACTTTCCAATCCGATATTGTTGCCTGTTGTCCCAACACCGCGAATCCGAAGCGTTGTGCCGCCGGTAGCCGTGTCAGAACTGTTCATGCTGAAACTCGGCGCAACTGAATCGAGATTTGTGACGTCGGCGACGCCAGCTCTATCCAACACTTCCGGGTCCAGCGCTGTCACCGCAATTGGGATATCCTGCACGCTTTCAGTTCGAAGTGTCGCCGTAACATTTACCGTTGCTAGTCGGCGCGACCCATCATCGGCTTCTTCGGTCGCTTCACTGACCTCTTCCGTTGCGTCTTGGGCCAGGGCCGGCGATGCTGAAAAAGCCAATGCAATTGCTGATGCGCCAGCGCACCACGCATTTCGAGTGTGACGTTGTTTCATTCCTCTCCTCCAATAATATATTTTTATTGATCAAATTGAGTTGCAAAAATACCGCCGTGTCAATGGTTTCGCCTGCATTGACTCTTTTTATTTCATTTGGAGTGACTATGGCGCTGCGCTTTTCCATCCGATCACTGATCGTTTTCTCAATCACCTGATCGCCAAGCATCCCTAATATGCGCCGGCCACCGAAACGGTCGAACGGCAATGATGTCATACCTCTGATCCAAAGCTTCGAGACGCTTACGCGAGAGGTAATTCGCACCTGCAGCACAGATCCGTTTTCGTGCCGCAGGAGTGACAGCATTGATCGAATCTTCAACCGACCGCCTTGCTTTTACTTCAATAAATGCAACTAACTTTCCGCGCCGGGCGATGATGTCGATTTCACCCATTGGCGTTTTGTATCGCAGCTCGAGGATGGAATATCCTTTGAGCATGAGCGCCGCGGCTGCCAAATACTCACTGCGACGCCCGCGCTTTTCTGCCTTACGTCGGTCAGTCATTTTTGAGCTGAAGCGCCCTCTGATATGCATCGCGTTTTGAAATGCCGAAGGTCTCAGCGATTTCGTTGGCAGCGGCCTTTACAGGAAGTCGAGCAAGCGCGTCTGTTAGCGCTGTATCGATATCTTCTGCACTCACCTCCCGAACAAGCGGCGGACCGACAAGCAACACAATCTCGCCTTTGGGCGGACCTTCCTGCTGATAGTGCTCAGCGAGCTCTGATAGCGATCCGCGACGCGTCTCTTCAAACAGCTTTGTCAATTCGCGCGCGACCGCCACCTCTCTCTGACCTCCCATTATGTCTGAGAGGTCGCGGAGAGCTGCCGCAAGCCTTGGGCCGCTTTCGTAAAAGATGAGCGTGGAGGGTATATCGATCAGCTCTTCCGCCAGTTTTTTCCGCGCGCCAGCTTTGGGCGGTAAGAACCCAGCAAACATAAAGCGGTCGCTTGGAAGCCCGCTGGCAACCAACCCGGCGAGCATCGCTGATGCGCCCGGCACAGGAATGATCTTCACGCCTGCTTCGGCCGCCTCTCGAACAAGTTTCCAACCAGGATCAGAGACAAGCGGCGTTCCTGCATCCGAAATCAGAGCGATGCACGCCCCCGCTTCTAGCCGCTTTATGAGATCTGGTCGGCGCGCTGCCCCATTATGGTCATGATAGGCACTCAGCTTAGCCGAAATACCATGTGCATTAAGGAGCTTAGCCGCAACCCGTGTGTCTTCGGCCAGAACCTCGTCTACGCTGGAGAGAATATCCAGTGCCCGAAGCGTGATGTCGCGCAAATTACCAATCGGGGTTGAGACGATGTGTAAGCCAGGACCTGCGGCTTGCACGGGCGAATGACCCTCTCTAGGGTCGCCAGAAACGCGAGTATGCGAATCAGTTGAGGGATCAGAAGATGACATTGAGCCAAACATTACGCGCCTCGCGCCTTGCGCCAACCCTTCTTGTGGCAGCTTTTTTGCTGGCAGCCGGTTGCGCAAGCACACCCACGCAACCCCCACTGTCTCCATCAACGGGTGATGAACGCGTTCCTGTGGACCCGGATGGCGGCGAGATTGACCCGGATGACATCGAAGAGATCTTCGATGAAGAAGACGAAGAAGCTGGATTAACTGAAGGCGAAGCCCTGACCCCGCCGCACATGGCCGAACGGGAATTAAAGCGAGCCGCCGTTCTTTTGCCATTCTCCCATTCTCAATCGCGCGTTCGAAGTGAAGCGGAAGGAATGCTGGCGGCAATTGAACTCGCGCTATTTGAGCAGGCAGGCGACAATTTCCTTGTTATTCCAAAAGATACAGGTGGCCGCGCCGATGTCGCAACCACAAAGGCTGAGGAAGCGATCGCCGAGGGCGCTGATGTCATTATCGGCCCATTGTTTGGGGGCAATGTGCAGCCTGTTACCGAAATTGCGCGCGAGACCGGGGTTCCGGTTATCGCCTTTTCCAATGACCGTCAGGCCGCCGGCGGCGGCGCCTTCCTGATCTCGATTACACCCGAGTCGGAAGTGAATTCCATTGTAGAATATGCCTCTCGCCGAGGCGTACGTGCATATGCCTTCCTTGGTCCGGACACCGCTTATGGACGCCGCATTGAGAACGCACTGCGCGGTGCAGCAATTGTTCACGGCGGCGCAGTCATCGTATCAGAAAAGTACAGCAGTGATGGAGAAGGACAGCAAGAAGCCGCCGCCTTCGTTGCCAATGCGATTAAATCACAACCGTCTGGAACCGTTGCCGTTATGATCCCGGAGCGCGGCACGCGTCTGCGGTCCGTTGCTCCGCTCCTACCCTATAGCGGCGTTGATGTTCGCAAAATCAAGCTCCTCGGAACAGGGACATGGAATGATCCTTCCGTTTGGCGCGAACCCACCCTGTTCGGGGGGCTATTCGCAGCACCTGAGCCGCAAATCGGCGAGGAGTTCAAAACGAATTATCAGCGCAATTATGGCCGCGAGCCGAACGCGCTTGCCAGCCTTGGTTATGACGCCGCCGCTTTAGCGATAGGATTAGCCGGTGATGATGGGCTAAATTATCAAGGCGTAACAGACGCCGATGGATTTATTGGAACGAACGGCTTGTTCCGACTTCGCCGGGATGGACTACCTGACCGAGGCCTTGCCATTCTCGAAATTACCCCGCAGGGCGTTGAAGTCGTTCAACCGGGCAAGCAGAATTTCCGAGGTGGAAGCTAACCACAACCTATCTTGCCCACCGCGCGAAATCGGTTAAACCCGCGCGGATGAGCGAAGAACACCCAACATATTCCGGCCCGGAACGCGTCTTTTCAGGCGTACAACCCACCGGCAACCTCCATCTCGGCAACTATCTTGGTGCGCTGAAAAAATTTGCAGACCTTCAAGACGAAGGGCGCGAATGCATTTTCTGCGTTGTCGATTTGCATGCGATCACCGTTCCGCAAGAGGTTGGTGCCCTGCCGGACCAGACCCGCCAAATTGCGGCGGCCATGATGGCTGTCGGCGTCGACCCTGAGAAATCTATTCTGTTTGTGCAGTCTTCTGTCCTGGCACATTCAGAACTCGCCTGGATCTTAAACTGCGTCGCACGCATGGGCTGGTTGGAGCGCATGACACAGTGGAAGGATAAATCCGGCAAGAATGCAGAGCGCTCCTCTGTGGGTCTGTTCGACTATCCCGTTTTACAAGCTGCAGACATCCTCGCCTACAAAGCCACGCATGTGCCTGTCGGCGAAGATCAGAAACAGCATTTGGAACTGAGCCGTGATATAGCTGACCGTTTCAACCGCGAATTTGAAGCGCCGGGCTTCTTTCCGCTTCCCGAACCGCTCGTCAAAGGGCCGGGCGCGCGCATTATGTCATTGAAGGACGGTAGCAAGAAAATGTCGAAGTCTGATCCATCAGACTTATCACGGATCAATCTGATCGATGATGCCGACACGATTGCGAAAAAGATAAAGAAATCAAAGACAGATACGCTCGGTGACATGCCGTCAGAAAAAGATGGCCTTGAAGGACGCCCAGAAGTCGAAAACCTTGTGGGCATCTACGCTGCTATGTCAGGCCAAACCGTTGAAGACGTCCTGTCCGAATATGGTGGCAAAGGATTTGGTGTTTTTAAACCGGCTCTTGCTGAGCTGGCAGTCAGTCACCTCTCCCCAATCACGACGCGCATGCGCGAGTATATGGATGATCCTGCAGAAATTGACCGGTCACTCACCAAAGGCGGACATGCCGCAAATGCGATTGCTGCTCCGATCATGGATGACGTGCGACGCGCGGTCGGCTTTTGGAAAGGTTGAGGCGCACCTATCTTAGTCTCTTGAACGGAGATGATCTTATGAAATTTCGTATTTTAGCGCTTTCAATCGGGCTTGCTTCTGGCATAGCAGCTTGCGGGTCCGAGCCGGCCGAAACGTCAGCAGTTACCGCACCTGCAGCGACAGTAGAGATTGCTGATCTTTACATAATCGCTCCATCACCTGGTCGTTCTACCGCCGGCGGCGGCATGCAGATCACAGCAACGGGCGGAGACTACCGCCTTGTGTCGGCTTCGAGCGAAAACGCTGAGCGCGTCGAGATGCATACAATACTAATGGAAGATGACGTCATGCAAATGCGCCAGGTAGACGGCTTCGATATCGCAGCTGGCGAAACACTAAATCTGGGATCTGGTGGGCCACACTTGATGATATATGGCCTAGACGAAGGACTTCAGATCGGAGACGAAACGGAAATGCTCTTCACCTTCGAGACTTCAGAAGGGGAACCTGTTACGCTGAACTATCGCGCTGAAATTCGCAGCATCACGGATCAATAATCCAATACTCTCCAAGAATTCACCTAAAACTGGCTGAAAATTTGCAGTCTTGATGGCATGTGACCTTGCTTTTCAGCCCGTTTACTGGTCTTTTACCATTGGGCGAGGGCGTCACACTTCATTTGTGTGCGGATGAACTAGGAGTGCGCCTTGCCACCTCGTGAACTTGTTCCCATCGATACGTCCTACCGGGAGTCTCCGGCCGTGACGGTTCTTGAGCCAGCGCGCCATGTTGAGCTGGAATATGCAGAGCCAAGCCCCGTTATGGGTGTTATGTCCCGCGCATGGCGTCGCCTGATCTTTTTGCTCAAGGCAGCAATTTTGATCGCGTTGATTGGTGCCTACCCTGCCATGACAGTCGCTTCACACCAGATAGATGACACGCCCATTGAATTTGCTGATGGATATGAGTGGTCTGTCGGTGAGGTCGGGAAGACTGTCACCTTGATTGCGCGTATCCTGGAAGGGCCCGGTTGGGCAGGTGATCAGGCCGGCTGGCACCCTCAAGCACGGCTCACAGCTATGCCCGCTTGGCAGGAAGGCGTCGCTGAGTCCGCGGCCGACTATACACGCCTGCTTGCAGTTCAAACTGGAAACGAAGATGTCGCTGCGGCCGCCAGATTGCTCACGCCGGAACCTGAAGCCATGGGCGATCGCCTAACGGCGGCGGCTGAAATTCTCGCAAATTACGATGCAAGAGTTGAAAGTGGGCACGCGGATGCTCCCGCTGGGGCGAAGGCGCTCAAGCAAAAAATCGACCTTACCATTGGCTGGGCCGAGGATTCGCGCTCATCGCTTGCCGTTCTTGCTCGCACACCTGCCGCCTGGCCGGCCAGCTACGATGACATCCGCTCTTACTATAGAGCAAAAGCGCGCGCACACGTCGCCCATGAATTGCTAAGCGCATCACTCGCAGCTCAAAATGAAGCGATCATCGCTCGCGGGCTGACAGAAACCAAAACGGAGGCCCTAGCGCTCTGGCGGAAAGCGGCTGTGCAGCGCCCATTGCTGGTTTCAAACCAAACAGGCGATGGCGTGCTAGGCAGCCATCTGACAAGTATGGCTTTCCTAATGGACGAAGCGAGAGCAGCTACCATCGTTCTTTCCGAAGGATTGGCGAAACCTGTTCCTCAGCCAGAAGGCGCGCGATCAGCCGAACTTGCCGCCGCGGCACCGCCATCACCTTGATCTTCGGCTGTTAAGCAACCATTTCAAGGGCGAATGCTTCCGACGAGAAGGACCCTCGCCCAATGTTCATCCAAACAGAGCCGACCCCTAATCCAGATACGGTGAAATTCTTGCCAGGCCGCGAAGTTGCCGGAGACGCCGGACCGTTTGACTATGCGCGCGCTGAGGCAGATACAGCCGCTCCCATGGCACAAACCCTGTTTCACCAAGTCGAGGGCATCGCGCGGGTTTTCCTTGGACGCGACTTTATCTCGATCACGAAAACAGAGGACGCAGACTGGAAGCACGTCAAACCGCTAACGATCGCCGCGATTATGGACCACTTTGTGGCTGGAATGCCTGTGCTGGATGCAGGTGCGGTCTCCTACACCGAAGATGATGAAGACGACATCAAGTATGAAGGCGAGACTGCGGAAATCGTCGCAGAGATCCGCGAACTCATCGACACGCGTGTCCGCCCGGCAGTCGCACAAGATGGTGGAGACATTACGTTTCGCCGATTTGAAGCCGATACAGGCATCGTGAAGCTCACCATGCGCGGTGCCTGCGCGGGCTGCCCAAGCTCAACGATGACACTGAAGCAAGGCATCGAGAATATGCTGAAAGCCTACGTTCCCGAAGTGACGGCGGTTGAGGCGGTGCTTTAGGTTATTTCCATGATACATGGGCTAGCGACACTAGGACTTCGATTAGGCGCAATCTACTGGATTGTAGACGGCATCTGGATCGTTCTCAGAGCATTTACGATGAGAGCAGAATTCGGCGTCGATGGTTCAGATACGGGTTTATATTCTGACTATCTCGTCCAGTATTCAATTGAAGGCATTTTTGGCATTGCGCTTGGTTTCTTTTTAATCTTGTTCTCGAGTTCCGCGGGTAAACTTGTATCTCGCGGGATTCCCGAACGGGTGAATCCACATATCAATGGCAAAACCATTATCCACGCCGGAACGGTTATCATTGGAATTTGGCTGATTGCGGATGTCCTGCCTGATTTGCTGGTATATTCTTACAGTTCGCTACGAGTTGGCGGAGACAACGTGCAGCCATATTTCTATGGAGATCAAGCGCGTTTGATCTCCCAAGCGATCGTAGGTGTAGTTTTAATCTTGTTCGATAGCTGGCTAATCAAGCCTTTTCGGTGGCTACGTTATGGTTCAGCGAAGCGCCAGGAAACTGAATAGGGATTCCCACTCAGTTCGTTTCCAGTTATTGCCTCACATAAACAAAATAAAAGGAGCCACGCCCATGTCTGATCCCGTCAATGACTACGCCCTCGACACCATCTGGCGAACAGCGCGCTCCTATAATGGCTGGCAAGAGAAGGGCGTTCCAGAAACGCTGATCCGCGCAACGTATGATCTCGCAAAAATGGGATCGACTAGCGCGAACTGCTCACCTGCGCGCTTCATATTCCTTCAGTCACAAGAAGCCAAAGAACGCCTGAAGCCGCACTTGATGGAAGGCAATGTCGAGAAGACGATGGCCGCTCCTTGGACGATTATCATCGCGCACGATATGAATTTCCACGAGAAGATTCCGGAACTGTTTCCGCACAATCCAGGTGCAAAAGACTGGTTCTCTGACAATCACATGCGTGCGGAAACAGCCTTCCGAAATGGCTCGCTACAAGGAGCTTACCTGATGCTTGCCGCGCGAGCGCTTGGACTTGATTGCGGCCCAATGTCGGGCTTCAACCCGGACGGAGTCTATCAGGAATTTCTGAACGACCTTGATGGCGATGGCGAATGGAAGCCGAATTTCCTTTGCAATATTGGCTACGGCAGCAAAAAAGACCTCTTCGACCGCTCACCCCGCCTTACATTTGAAGACGCCTGCCGCATTCTGTGAAACTCCTGAGCATTCATACTGCCTTTCCAGCATGTGATGTTGCTGTACTCGGTCACGGACGAGGCCTCGTGCATCGCCGCGAACCCATGACCCGCGGCCAGGATGCCCGCCTTCCCGAGCTTACGGACGAAGTGCTTTTGGACGCAGGCGTGAAAATGACTGAACTGGAGCGCATTGCCGTTGTGACTGGCCCGGGCAGCTTTACAGGTGTGCGTGTCGGCGTCGCTTTCGCTCGGGGTCTCGCGCTTGCACTAAACATTCCGTGCATCGGTGTTACGAGCCTTGAAGCGGCATTGCCCACCGGGTATCGGGGGCCCACCCTTGGCGCTCTGCCTGCGCAAGTCCGCCCACCCGAACTTACCTATTGGATTCAGCGCTTTGATCTCGGCGCGGCGATTGAACCTCCAAGCGAAATCGGACTGGATGACCTGGTTGGTGAGCTCAATCAACAATCCGTGCCAATATTCGGATTTGGACTAGAGGCAATCGCGAGTGAGGCGAGCGAAATTGTGATCACTCCGGCAGAACCATCAGCAATCACAGCCGGAAAAGCGGCCATCGAGATGCAGCCAGATCGCCACCCTCCTGTGCCAGCTTATGTCCGCATGCCGGATGCGCAACCAATGAAGCCACCAGGCGCATGAGCCTCCCACTGATTGTATTGCGTCCAGACGACGCCGCCCGCATCGCATCACTTCATGGCAGCGCTACAGGCAATCCATGGCCGGTGCAGGATCATCGATCGCTTCTAAAGCAAAGTACGTGCTTAGGTCTCGGCATCTGCGAAGATGAAAGCGATACGCTCACTGCCTTTGCAATCTGCCAAACCGTGCTCGAAAGCGCCGATCTATTGATGATTGCGACGGATCCTAATTTTCGCAGACAAGGCCGCGCTCGGGCTCTGCTACGAGGATTGCTTAAACGATTGGGCGAACGCGGGGTCCAGCGCCTGACCCTAGATGTTGCTGCCGACAATAGCGGAGCCGTCGCACTATATCGTTCACTGGGGTTTGCCGAGGATGGGCGCAGGCCTAAATATTATAAACGCGAAAATATGAGCGTGGATGCCATCCTCATGTCTCGTGCAATTACTGGACTTCCTTTTCGCGAAAAGGCATGAAGGCACCCATGGATCGAATCGAAAAACTCTGCGTTGAAAAAGGGCTTCGCATGACGGAGCAACGGCGCATTATTGCACGTGTCCTCTCGGCTTCGGATGATCATCCAGATGCCGAAGAACTGCATCGCCGCGCCAATGTATTGGACACGTCGATCTCACTTGCCACTGTGTACCGGACAGTAAAATTGTTCGAAGATAGTGGTATAATCGAACGCCATGATTTTCGTGATGGCCGAGCGCGATATGAAGAAGTCCCCGACGAGCACCATGACCACCTTATCGATGTGAAATCGGGTGCAGTGGTTGAGTTCCATTCCGAAGAGATTGAAAAACTACAAGAAGAAATCGCTCACAAGCTTGGATATAAGCTCGTTGATCATCGGTTAGAATTGTATGGCGTTCCCCTAAAAGAGACGGACTAACAATGCGACGCGCCCAATAATGGACGCGCCGCCAGTCTCAGACCCAAGGGGAAAGGTCTTCAACGATTTAATTGCGAGTGTAGCGGTTAGGCAGACCGCTGGCCTTCGATCACTTGTGGCTTTGTCACTTCAGGAGCACCGTTACCAATTGCAATCTTGCGCGGTTTCATCGCTTCGGGCAATTCACGTTCCAGTGAGATTTTGAGTAAACCAAGTTCAAGATCAGCGCCGCGAACCTTAACATGGTCAGCCAATTGGAAGCGCCGAATGAAGCCGCGCTCTGCTATGCCGCGATGAATAAAGTCGCGCTCACCGCCATTTTCTGGCGTGGATTTCTTGCCGGCGACCGTTAATACGCCTTCTTTAATCTCTATATCGAGATCTTCTTCGGCAAAGCCTGCCACGGCAATTTCTATGGCGAAACCATTCTCACCAGTGCGTTCTATATTGTAAGGGGGATAGCCTTGCGTGCCATCAAGGCGGTGGGCCGTGTCGATCATATTCGCGAGACGATCAAAACCAACCATGGTGCGGTAAAGGGGGGAAAGATCGAGATTTGACATCGGGTTCAGTCCTTTCATCAGCAACTGATTTCCCTGTAAAAACAGGGGTATATTTGAATTTCAGCGCATTTTCTTCCATCCCGGTCATCGGCAATGGTAATGTGCTGACAGACACCCGCATGGCAGCGTGCCTGCCACAACTATGTGGGGACGAAGAATCCGTGTTCAAGGCATTTTTTAAGCTCAAGGGGAGTGAAAATATGAAACGAGCAATACTGATCGCCGCCAGCGCATTGGTCCTGTCCGCGTGCGGAGGCGAGCAATCTGGAAGCACAACCGAAACAAAGCCTACGAGTGACGCTCTTAATTCGGAACCCGAAGCTCTGGAATTGTCTGCGGCCGAGCAGTTACAAGCTGCTATTGATGGAGCGTGGCGCACAGACGACGCTCGGAAACGAGATGAGTGGCGCAATCCTGCCGAGACACTCTTGTTCTTCGGCGTCGAACCAGATCACACAGTCCTTGAAATCTGGCCAGGCCGTGGATGGTATTCAAATATTCTCGCACCCTATCTCCATTCCGGTGGAGGCGAGCTTGTCGCCGTCACGTGGGATGTTGAGAGCATTACTGATGATCGGCGTGATCGCTACCAGCAAGCAATTGATCAGTACAAGGCCTATTTCGACAGCAATCCGGAAACATTCGGGACAATCAGCTATTCCGTGTTATCCGGTCAATCGGGGCCACTCGGCGAACCGGAGAGCGCAGATGCGGTCCTGACATTCCGAAACGTGCACAATTGGATATCTGACGGCTACGAAGCAAAAGTGTTTGAAGATGCATTTGCTGTATTGAAACCGGGCGGAGTATTAGGCGTGGTTGAGCACAGGCTACCCTCAAGCGACCTGCAAGATCCCCAAGCAATATCCGGCTATGTTCATGAGGACTATGTAAAGGCTCTCGCTGCGAATGCGGGGTTTCAGTTCGATAGCGCCTCAGAAGTCAACGCCAATCCAGCAGACTCAGGCGATCATCCGTTCGGCGTCTGGACGCTCCCGCCGGTCAGCCGCACCGTAGACCGCGATGGAAATACCCCGGACGGCTTCGATCCCGCGGCGTATGCGGCCATTGGCGAGAGTGATCGAATGACGCTGAAATTCGTAAAGCCTGTAACCGAGGAGTAGCCCGTTTGATGAAGATTCAGTCTCTGTTTCCAACACGGCTTGCTGAGGCTGGAACCCTTCCCGATGGGCTAATCAATGATCTCTCACAAGCCATATGGATGCTAGAAGACGGCGACGCTGCAGGTCAGGCCTGGAGCGAGGCGCAAGGCTATGACGGTTACACTTCTTATGCCTCGCTCGATGATCTGCCCGCGCGCGCAACTGCGTTCTCTGTTCTGAAATCCAAACTCGATGTCTGGGCGAATGAGTTTGCGACAGCTCATGGATGGGACCTTGGTTCACAAGCGCTCACTCTCAGCGCGATGTGGGTGAACATTCTTGGCGAAGGCGGCCAACATTCCGGCCATATCCATCCAGGGTCTGTAATATCAGGTACCACCTATATTGATGTCACTGCAGATACTGGCGCACTCAAATTCGAAGATCCACGCCTTGCCATGCTTATGGCTGCGCCACCGCTCGTTGACGCGCCGGAGACAAACCAACAGCGGTTTGTTTATGTACAGCCACAAAAAGGGATGACGCTCATGTGGGAGAGTTGGCTACGCCATGAGGTCATGCCCAACAATTCCGAGCGTCCGCGACTTTCGATCAGCTTCAATTATGGTTTGCAGGAAAAATGACTATTCTATCCGGCGAACAGTATATTCACCGGTTGGCCCGTCGACAAAGCTAAGGCCCGGGCTGCCCATAATCTTCTGTTCAATTTTTGCTTCAGCCGGCAGTGATTTTGGTGGGCGCACTTTGCCCGCCACAGTTTGGCGCCAAACCTGACCTTCGCTTGTGTGGAAGAAATGCCGACCGGCATTATTCCTGGTAATGCGCGTCACCGTTACGGCGTAAATATTTTCCTCTTCATCCTCGCTTGGGAGGAAGGCGCGCGCCCAAATCGGTACATTCTTTTCTTTTTCAGCTTCGGCATCAGCTTCCGGTGCAGGCGCAGCCACGGCGGCCTGCTTCTTCGGCTTTTGGCGCGGCTCAGGCGCTTTCGCCCACTCCGGCTCCTTTGGAGCCTCCGCGACAGGTTCCTGAAGAGGTTCAGGTATTGCTGGCGCGTCAAATGAGGGGCTTTCCAAAGCCAAAGATAGCGCAAGCGCTGCGGCGTCAAGACAGGCAAGACGCACGGTGTCATCAGATATCGTTCGACATTGCGACGCTTTTGTCGCCGCGTCTTTCAACTCATCTGCGCTGGCATGTTGGGACACCCCGACAAAGATGAGACTAAAAAGCGCAACAAATCGAACGAACATAAGACTACTCCTGGCACCAATACTGCTTAATCTACCGGTCAAACTGACCAAAACCAAGCACTTATAACAATTCAAGCTTGACCGGGCCGGACACGCGCTTCACTGAGGCGGCGACCAAAAAAGGACCAACCTCCCATGGATATCACCAAGATCCCCACTGGCAGCAATCCGCCAGACGATATCAACGTATTGATAGAAGTCCCGCTTGGGGGCCACCCAATTAAGTATGAAATCGACAAAGATTCTGGAGCAATGTTCGTCGACCGGTATCTTTACACAGATATGCGGTATCCATGTAATTACGGGTTCGTTCCTCACACCCTCAGCCTCGATGGCGATCCGATCGATGTTATGGTGGTGGGTAACCGCCCCGTAGTGCCGGGCTCCGTTGTTCGCGCGCGCCCAGTTGGTGTTTTGATGATGGAAGACGACAAAGGCGAGGATGAAAAAATTCTTGCGGTGCCACATCAAAAACTGACAGCCTACTACGACACCATCACAGACTACCGAGACCTGCCGAAGATTCTGGTTGACCGGATCGCGCACTTCTTCGAGCACTACAAAGATCTCGAAGTCGGCAAGTGGACCCGGATTGAGGGATGGTACGGCCTCAACAAATCGCGAGAACTGATCGTGAAGGCTATCGAGCGCGGACAGGAACAGAACTAAGCTTCAAGAAATGTCACGTCAGTCCTGCCGGGCACGAGCACGGCGCAAGTGAGGGAACCGCCGTATACAGCACCTGTATCGACATTAATGCGCCTACCGTCAGCAGTCACTTCGGGTTTCCCATGCGTGGGCGTATGGCCATGAATAACGACAGCATCATTAAGTTGATGACTCCGCCATTGGCTCGTGTCGAAGAAGTCCGCTGAACGCGTCCAAATGTACACCTCATCATCTTCAAGCGGGAACAGGATCGGATCAACGCCCGCATGGACAAATACATAAGGGGTCCCTTCCGGTCGCCAAATGGTAGGAAGACCCTCGAACCACTGGCGGTGCAGATCCCTTATCAGGTCGCCCCTGCCACCGCGCCTTTCATAACTCGCCAGCGTCTCCTGTCCGCCATAGGCTTGGCGCCTCCATGTGCGCATCATCGCACCTTCAGGATCATCCAAAGCGTCCAGCATGATCTGCTCATGATTTCCTTTGAGACAAACAACGTCGAGAGAAATATCTCTTATTGCCAGCTCTTCCAGCCCGATCAGAACTTCAACCGTCGCACAAGGATCAGGACCACGATCAATGTAGTCTCCAAGGTGAACAACGATCTGTTTCGAATCGGGCCAGTGCCTCAGATGGTAAGCGAAGATGGTTTCGTGCAGCGCAACCAGTCGATCTACCTCGCCATGAACATCTCCGATAGCGTAATAAATACAGTGACTTAACCCATTTGGGGAATTTGGCATGACCCTTGCTACCTATTAGGCGAGTACATTTGTTACTCTCCATCTGCTACACACTGCCTTTCGCCTCGGCCACAACAGCCGAGGCAATTTTTTAGGCGTCAGGTAAGTTCAGCGGCGCGCGCAAGACGGCGCGCCTTTGCATCACCGCGAACGCTATCGAGCGTGAAAACAACGAGCGCCGCCCAAATACACGCAAAACCAATTGCATGCGTTAATTCGAACGCCTCACCGAGTAACAAGGCAATGAAGAACTGTAGGGTAGGGCCAATATATTGCATCATCCCAACGGTTGAGAGGGCAAGACGTTTAGCCGCCAACGCAAATAGAATAAGCGGAATGGCTGTTATAGGGCCCGCCACGAGCAAGAGCGGAATGTCCCAACCACCTCTCGCAAAGAGTGGGACGTCGCGCGTCGCCAGCCAGACAATTGCCGGCAACAGCAAGATCGCCACTTCGATTACAAATCCTGCGCGGCTATCAATCAACAATTGTTTGCGAACCAGCGAGTAGATCGCAAATGTTCCCGCTAGAATAAGCGCCACCCATGGCAATCGTCCAAGTGCGATTGTCATGATCGTCACACCAACAGCAGCGATTACGACAGCCGCCCATTGTGCGATGCGCAGGCGTTCGTTGAATATGACGAGACCGAGCAACACGTTCAAAAGAGGGTTTATGTAATACCCAAGTGAAGCTTCCATCACCCGGTCCTGACCCACCGCCCAGATATATAAACCCCAGTTTGCACCGATCAGCACACTCGATAATGCCAGCCAGGCAAAACGCTTAGGCGTTAGCGCAGCTCGAATATCTCGCCAGTTTCTCGCGATGAGAATGAGGATTAACCCGGTCGGCAGTGACCAGACAATCCGATGCGCTAGCAAATCTACTGGCTGAACATGACCAAGCACTTTGAAGTAAAGCGGCAACAAGCCCCAAATTGTATAGGCACCCAGCGCAGAAAAAAATCCAAGTCTTTGGGCAGGCGTCATCACTCATCGCTCCCCATACAGCTAAGCCAAAAACTGGTGGATCAGCCCGCCAGCACTGCTTGATCGCTCTTCAATACGCCCCGCTTGATCAACTCTTCACCGATTTGGATCGCGTTAAGTGCCGCACCTTTGCGTAAATTATCAGACACGCACCAAAACGCGATGCCGTTTTCAACAGTATTGTCGCGCCGCACGCGGGAGATATACGTCACCCACTCCCCCTGAGCTTCGTACGGTGTGATGAAGCCATCTTCTTCTGGTTCATCAACAACCAGAAGCCCTTCAGCTTCCCGAAGAAGTTTTCGTGCGCTACCCGGTGACAGATTGTCATTGAGTTCCAAATGGACAGCCTCCGAATGTCCGACAAAAACTGGAACGCGTACGCATGTCACGGTGAGCTTAATATCGGGATCAATCATCTTGTGAGTCTCGTTCCACATTTTGGCTTCTTCGTCAGTATAGCCATCGTCGCGAAATGATCCGATCTGCGGGATAACATTAAAAGCGATAGACTTTGTGAACTCATGAGGCTCGGGGCGAAGGCCTTCAATCACTGCTTTGGTGTGATCCCACAACTCATCCATCGCGGCCTTTCCTGCACCAGATGTTGATTGGTAAGTCGAGATAACGGCACGCTTGATACCAACGGCATCGTGAATGGGTTTAAGCGCAAGCACCAGCTGAGCCGTTGAGCAGTTTGGATTGGCGATAATTCGTTTCTTGTCATATCCGAGTACGGCTTCCCCGTTTACTTCAGGCACAATCAGGGGAACGTCCGGATCCATCCGCCAGCAAGATGAATTATCGATCACAATGGCTCCGGCTCCTGCAATCTTCGGGGACCATTCCTTTGACGTCTTGCCGCCCGCAGACATAAGAACAAGGTCGACTTTGCTGAAATCAAAGTCTTCCAAGGCTTGGCATCTTAGTTCGCGGTCGCCAAAACTCACGGCTTTGCCTTTAGAGCGGCGCGAGGCAACAGCATGAACTTCGTCTGCTGGGAAATTTCGCTCATCCAAAATGTTCAACAGCTCTCGCCCAACGTTTCCGGTGGCACCTACGATAGCGATACGAATACTCATTCTGGAAATCCTTGACTGAACGGCTCTGAACAGCAGCCCATACAGCTTTTAAAAGGTGGCGTCACCCCAGCTTAGCTGAGCTTTGTTATTAGCTGTTGTCCCGCCGATAAACTCGGTTGCTCCCAGCGCGCGATCAGCCCATATCGGAGGTATGATAAAAGGGCACAATTGACCATGACTATGGAAACCATCATCGAGCAGTACATTTCGAGTTACAATGCCCGTGACATTGACGGAATGCTCGCCTGCGTAACGGAAGATGTCGTCTTTGAGAATATTTCAAACACTGGACAATCTATGCGCCTCGAAGGAAAATCGGCGATGGGACAGGTCGCAGAACTTTCCTGTAATGCCTTTTCATATCGTCGGCAGCGCTTGGTGAGCCTGATTCACTCAGCCGGAAGGGCGGCAGCCGAAGTAGAGTTCGAGGGAAAAGCAGCCGTCGATTTGCCAAATGGTGTGCGCGCGGGCGAAACTATGAAACTTCGCGGAGCTAGCTTCTTTGAAATGCGCGGAAATCTGCTCAGCCGGATTGCTGATTACAGCTAAACGCTAATCGAGGAATTTTGGCGATTTCGGAAGAGGGTCAATATCGTTAGGCTCATGCTGAATGATCACTGTTGCATTCCGTCGCTGTGCGCGCGCTTCGAAATCCTTCATTGATTCGAGCGTCATCGGTTCAGAGGAATTAAACTGGGGGACGCGCTCAAGCTGGCGGCTTTCGGTGCGGTGGTACAAATCCCCCGTCAGCAAGATCGTTCCGGTATTCGCAAGTTCAACCTGAAGGCTTGTGTGCCCAGGTGTTGGCCCAGGTGTCGGGAAAATAATTACGCTTCCATCGCCAAAAACATCTTTTTCGCCAGAGAATAGATCGCGTTCCAATGCCTCAAAACCAGAGAATGGGTTCTGCAGGCCAGCATCTGTGCCAGCTTCAACTCCACTTGGTGGCACGGCCTCTTCTTCTCCAACCGGCTCCTCAACGGGAGGGAACATGGTGCTGTATTCGTCCTCGTGCACAATCCATGTGGCATCCTGAACCTGATCGATCTGGCCGATATGATCAAATTTATGGTGAGAGACTGAGACGAACTCCACTTCTTCCGGTCCCATTCCAATTTCAATCAGTTGATTTGAAATCGTGGTATCCATGGAAACGATGAAGATGCCATCTTCTTGTGGAGGCTCTCCAACGAGCGCTGAAGGTAGTCCGAGATCCCAAAGCAAGTCGCCCTTGGGATGACGAATTAGGAAGCAACTGTCGACAAACGTGTCGGATTGCCCATCAAAATCGCCAGAACTTGAGAATATGCCGATATCACTGATTTCGATTGTGCCGCAGTCAAGAATGTAGAGTTTAACTTGATTTGCTTTTGGCGCTTCAGCGGAGCTCTGACGGTCCGTCTCGTTTGTTGTTACATTGGACGTATTATTGTCACCGCCGCCGCACGCAACCAAGGTTCCCATAAACGCTGCAATCGACAGTTTCTTTAGCATTGCGATAACCCCTTCTCGCATTTGCATTTCTTAATCCGCCTCTAGCCGATTTCAGAGATGTGCAAAAGCCCGTCACCCGACTCAGTTACAGCCCTGTAGAAACAACTCTGGCGGCCTGTGTGACAAGCCCCGCCTTTTTGCTCGACGATCAAGACCACAGCGTCCTGATCACAATCAACCCGAATCTCCAATACTTGCTGCACATTACCCGAAGTTTCACCTTTCGTCCAAAGCGCACCACGCGAACGAGACCAATATGTCGCTTTCTTCGTTGAAATAGTTCGTTCAAGCGCTTCTGCGTTCATATAGGCTAGCATCAGCACTTCTCCTGTTGAAGCATCTTGCGCGACGGCTGCGATAAGCCCGTCAGTATTGAACTTTGGACGAAGCTCTGTGGTTTCGTCTTGCTCAGATTTGGCCGACAGGGGTGGGAGATAGATATCTGTCATGATGCGCGATATAGACGTCCCTAAAGGCGCTGTCGAACAGACAAGCTCTTGAATTCGCGTCTTCGCCGCGCGATGTGGCAAGAATCGAATATTATGACACCTAAATCACCCCCTTCCGCGCCTGAGGTCATCACTCTTGGTTGCCGCCTGAACACCTATGAATCAGAGGTGATGCGAGACCATGCCTCAAAAGCAGGCCTGCAGGACGCAGTCATTGTGAACACCTGTGCCGTCACCGCCGAAGCTGTGCGGTCGGCGCGGCAAGCCATACGCCGAGCGCGAAGAGAGCACCCGGAAAAACCCATCATCGTTACAGGGTGTGCGGCGCAGATAGACCCGGAAACATTTGCTACCATGCCGGAAGTCACCCGTGTGATTGGCAACCACGAGAAAATGCAATCCAGCACATGGACCCCAACCTCAATTCTGGGGGGAGAAGAAAAAATCCGGGTCAATGACATTATGTCCGTGCGTGAAACCGCGGCGCATTTAATCGATGGAATGGCCGGCCGGGCACGCGCTTATGTTCAGGTACAGAATGGTTGCGATCATCGATGCACATTTTGCATCATTCCATATGGTCGTGGAAACTCGCGTTCTGTACCGGCAGGAGAGGTTGTTTCTCAGGTTCAGCGCTTGGTCGATACCGGCCACTACGAGGTCGTTCTAACTGGTGTGGACCTCACAAGCTGGGGCAGCGACCTGCCAAATAGTCCTCAGCTTGGAAATCTCGTACAACGGATTCTGAAAATCGTGCCCGGCCTGAAACAGCTACGTATCAGTTCAATCGACGCCATCGAAATTGACGACGCTCTGTTTGAGGCCATGAGCGATGAGCGCCTTGCACCGTACATGCACTTATCGCTGCAACACGGGGATAATCTAATACTAAAGAGAATGAAGCGCCGCCATACCCGTGAGGAAGCGATTGCGCTTGCTGATCGCCTTCGCGTGAAACGACCTGGCATAGCTCTTGGCGCAGATATCATCGCCGGATTTCCAACGGAGACCGATGAGGCATTCGAAAATTCGATAAAGCTTATCGAGGATTGCGGCCTCTCATTCTTGCATGTCTTCCCTTACTCTCCACGGCCAGGAACGCCCGCCGCACGCATGCCGCAACTTGAGAAGTCGGTGATCAAGTCCCGGGCTGCGCGTTTGCGGAAAGCAGGAGAGGCCGCCCTTGCACAACACCATCAACGGCATATCGGTAAAACTCGGGTGGCTTTGATAGAGCGCGGCGGGATGGCACGGCTGGCAGACTTCACGCAGGTCGCAATTTCGAGCAAGGATGAAAGCCTTGTCGGCAAAGCTCTGCTGACCGACATATCAGGTGCAGATAACAACAGACTAATCGGAACGCTCGCATGATCCTCTGGTTCGGAAAAAAGAAAAACCGCGATGAAGCTCGCGCCGCTGGTGCGGAAATGCCTGAACCGGAACTCAGCGCAGACGATCTAGCTGCCAAAGAAGCTGCGGAAAAAGCTGAGCGCGATGCAAAAGCCCGTGAGCAAGCTGAGATTGACCGCAAAGTCGCAGAGGCCGCAAAAGCCTGGGAAGAACGCCAAAAGCGAGAAGCAAAAACTGCGGAAGATGAAGCCGCGCGCACGAAAGCAGAAGCCGAACTGAAACTGCTTGAAGAGCGCCGCGAAGCGGCTCGGAAGAAAGCTGAAGAGGAAGCGGCAGCACGAAAGGCCGAGATCGAACGGCAGGCTGCAATCGCCCGCGGTGAAATAGACCCGATGGCAGAAACGAAATCTGCTGGGTTCATATCGAAACTAACGGGCGGTCTTGCAAAATCATCTGGCAAGCTTGGCGGCGCGTTGACATCCTTTGGCAAGCGCAAGCTCGATGATGACACATTAGAAGAACTCGAAGATTTGCTAATCACGTCAGATATGGGTGCGCGCGTCGCGAGCCGCGTGACCACCGCGCTCGCCCGGGACCGGTTTGACAAAGAAGTAAGCGAAGCTGATATCCGCAGCGCGCTTGCCAATGAAATTTCAGAAATTCTGAAACCGCGAGAGGAAATTGTCGATTTCTCAGATGGGCCACGACCGCGCATCGTGCTTTTCGTCGGCGTAAATGGCTCCGGCAAAACGACAACCATCGGAAAAATTGCAAGTAAACTGAAGGCGCAAGGAGCCAGAGCCATGCTTGTTGCCGGTGACACATTCCGCGCAGCAGCGATTGAGCAACTGAGCGTTTGGGGAGAACGCGCAGATATTCCTGTCATGTCTAAGGAGACTGGCGCTGATGCCGCTGGGCTTGTCTATGAAGCTGTTGAGAAAGCCCGCGAAGAGGGCCTCGACCTTGTACTCATCGACACTGCTGGCCGCTTACAAAATAAAGCTGAACTCATGAATGAACTCGAGAAGGTCATCCGCGTTACAAAGAAGCTGGACCCGTCTGCACCGCATGATGTGATCCTCGTCCTCGACGCAACCGTCGGCCAGAATGCGCTTAGCCAGGTTGAGGCCTTCCGGCATTCGGCTGGAGTCACCGGAATTGTGATGACGAAACTCGATGGAACTGCGAAAGGCGGCGTACTTGTTGCGATTGCCGAAGCCCACGACTTGCCAATCCACTTTATTGGAGTGGGTGAAGGCGCAGATGATCTCCAACCATTTAGCGCAGACGCGTTCGCCGAAGCCCTCGTTGGTACTGACTCATCTAATTGACAGAGTGTGCCTCTGCCTGTCCTAGTCTCGCCGAGCGCCTAATTGGAGGGTAACCGAGGATGGTTTTACGCATATTGATCGGTTCAGCATTTATAGCAACGCTTGCCGCGTGCGCCAGCGGACCAAAAATTAGCGCGGAAGACTGCGCTGCGGCAGACTGGTACGCGGTGGGTTTGCAACATGGCAAAGTTGGCGCGAACATTACCGAGATCAATACAGCTGTTCAGGCCTGCGGCGAGACAGGAAACCCGGTTGATATTGGCCGGTACAGTGAAGGCCGCGCGGAGGGACTAAAAACCTTTTGTACGCCGCTCACAATTCTCGAATCTGCCACTCAAGGCAAAGGCGATCCATATTCGTGCGATCCCATGACGCCCGCACTTAAAGCTTCAATCGATAAAGGCGTCGAAACCCGCGCTGCAATGGCGCGTTACCAGCAATATCAGGCTCAGTACAAGCAGCTAATCGACCAACGCAATCAATATCGGACAGCCGAGGCCGAATGGCAAAGACGTCTGTCAATTCCAAAAGATCGACCTGGACACATTAATGAGCTTTCTGACCCATCGCGGTCGGATATCATTTTGCAATTAAAGACCCTTGGACAGAAACTATCTTCACTAAATGACAGCATTAGTAAGGCCATTCCGGTCATGCAGAAAGAAAAGCAGACTTATGATGCCGCTGTTCAGTCTTACAATGCGTACAAGGCAGGCCTCGGCGGGAGCAACTAGCTCAGCGCATCCAAAACTTCGGTAAGTGTTGGGCCAATCTCGGTATTGAGCACGAGATCGGCATAACCGTCATGCTCCGTTTCATCACGGTTGATGATTACATATTTCGCGCCGTTCTGTTTGGCGTAAAGTGGAATTCCCGCTGCCGGATATACAACGAGCGATGACCCCAGAACGATCATTAGATCGCATGCCTCGGCTTCATTGCCAGCCATAGCCATTTTATCTTCCGGCATAGCTTGCCCGAAAGAGATCGTCGCTTTTTTGACGAGGCCGCCGCAAAATTCACAATCAATATCTTCACCCGCTTCCCAGCGCCTCTTTACGTTATCGAGTTCATAGCGCGCCCCACAATTCAGGCATGAGGCGTACGTCGCATTTCCATGCACTTCGATGACTTTGTCATCTGGTACACCTGCATCCTGATGGAGATTATCAACATTCTGCGTGATCACCGAAGACGCTTTCCCAGAATTGATGAGCTTCGCAACCGCGTAGTGTCCCGCATTCGGCGTGGCACCTGTCCAGCCGGTCACGCCGCTAAACGCCCTGTCCCAGGATTCCTGGCGTGCTTCTCGCGAGCGAACGAAATCCTGGAACATGATCGGCTGCATCTTGCTCCAAACACCTCCGGGTGATCGAAAATCGGGTATTCCGCTTTCGGTCGAAATCCCAGCTCCAGTAAAAAATACAATCTGGTTCGCCTCGGCGATCATATCTGTGAGTTTGGCAATGTCAGTCATGACCGAGAAGCTATCGCCCTTATCGCGCAAACAAAAGCCCCAGAGCCAATCTGCTCCGGGGCTTTCATCAAAATTTTTAGTGGCAATCTTAGGCCGCGAGATTCCGCAGCACATAATGCAAAATGCCGCCATTACGATAGTAGTCGAGCTCGTTCTCGGTATCGATGCGAACGACAGTCTTAGCGGTGAGCTTTTCGCCGTTTGCGCGCGTAATCTGAACATCCATGCTCTGACGCGGTGTAACAGCGTTTATGCCTTCAATCGTTACCGTCTCATCGCCAACAAGACCAAGGCTCTCCCAGCTAGTACCCTCTTCGAATTCCAGCGGGAGAACGCCCATGCCGATCAGGTTTGAACGGTGGATACGCTCGAATGATCCCGCTACGACGGCTTTAACACCGAGTAGGATCGTCCCTTTAGCAGCCCAGTCGCGAGACGATCCGTTTCCATAAAGATGGCCGGCAAATACAACCAACGGCACATTTTGCTCGTGATAGCGCATCGCAGCAGTGTAGATCGGTAACTGTTCACCGGATGGATAGTGCTTTGTGTAACCGCCTTCGACCCCATCAAGCATCTTGTTTTTAATGCGGATATTCGCAAAGGTACCGCGCATCATCACTTCGTGATTGCCGCGCCGTGATCCGTACGAATTGAACTCGAGTACAGGCACTTGATGCTCTCGCAAATAGTCGCCCGCCGGGCTGTCAGCCTTGATGTTCCCGGCCGGTGAGATGTGGTCCGTTGTGATTGAGTCTGGTAATAGCGCCAGAATACGCGCATTATTCACATCAGCCGGAGCTTCTATGTCCATTGTCATGCCCGTAAAGTAAGGCGGGTTTTGCACATAGGTCGACCCCATTGGCCAATCATACGTTTTTCCGCCGGCAACTTTGATGGATTTCCATTTCTCATCGCCTTTGAAAACATCCGCATAGCGCTCAGCAAACATTTCAGGCGTCACGCACTCGCGCATAATCGCTTTGATTTCATCTGAGCTCGGCCAGATATCTTTCAGATAGACGTCATTGCCATCCTTGTCCTTACCGAGCGGATCAGTTGTGAGGTTCACGCGCAGTGAACCCGCAATCGCATACGCGACCACAAGCGGAGGTGAGGCAAGATAATTGGCTTTGAGATCCGGCCCAATACGGCCTTCAAAATTGCGGTTACCGGAAAGCACAGAGCACGATACCAGGTCGCCGTCTGCTATCGCCTTCGATAGTTCAGGTGCAACGGGGCCTGAGTTACCGATACATGTGGTGCATCCATACCCAACAAGGTTAAAC
This sequence comes from Hyphomonadaceae bacterium, assembly GCA_965263325.1. GTDB lineage: Bacteria > Pseudomonadota > Alphaproteobacteria > Caulobacterales > Hyphomonadaceae > CBDHGY01. The sequence continues at coordinate 2,115,269 of CBDHGY010000002.1, forward strand.
CCAAGTGCGTCGAGATCATCCGACAAGTCCGCTTTATCCAGATAATCTGTCACGACTTGTGAACCCGGCGCGAGCGACGTCTTCACCCAAGGCTTACGCTGAAGACCGAGCGCATGCGCTTTTCTTGCAACGAGGCCAGCGGCAATCAGAACGGATGGATTGGACGTATTCGTGCAGGAAGTAATCGCAGCAATGAAAACATCACCATGCGTGACAGTATAGTCCTGTCCCTCGACAGCGATCGGCTCGGCGGCATCTTCTGCTTTGCCGAATTCTTTCGCCATATCTTTTGCAAACTGAGTATCGGCTTCCGACAATAAGATCTTATCCTGTGGTCTTTTCGGACCGGAGATGCATGGAACAACTGTCGAAAGATCGAGTTCCAGAGTATCGGTGAATACAGGCTCCGGCATGTCTGGACGCCAATAACCCTGGGCTTTTGCATAAGCTTCAACAAGCGCAACGCGATCTGGATCGCGGCCCGTGTCGCGAAGATAAATCAGTGTTTCTTCGTCGACCGGGAAGAACGCGCAGGTCGATCCGAATTCAGGAGACATATTCGAGAGGGTTGCCTGATCTTCCAAAGTAAGATTCGCAAGGCCCGGTCCGAAGAACTCGGTGAATTTCGCGACAACGCCTTTCTCGCGCATCATTTTTGTGACCGTCAGAACCAGGTCAGTTGCCGTGGCACCTTCTGGCAGTTGCCCGGTAACCTTGAAGCCGATCACCTCTGGTATCAGCATAGAAACTGGCTGACCAAGCATGGCCGCCTCGGCCTCAATGCCTCCAACACCCCAGCCAAGAACCGACAAACCATTGATCATGGTTGTGTGAGAGTCTGTTCCGACGCAAGTGTCTGGATAGGCAACCGTTTCGCCGTTTTCTTCTCTGGTCCAGACCGTCTGGCCCAGATATTCGAGGTTCACCTGGTGACAGATGCCTGTGCCGGGAGGCACCACTCTGAAGTTCTCAAAGGCAGATGCGCCCCAGCGAAGGAATTCGTAACGCTCCCCGTTGCGTTCGTATTCGCGCTCCACGTTTTTCTCGAAGGAATTATCGCCGGCGAAATAGTCAACCATTACAGAATGGTCGATCACAAGGTCTACCGGCACTTGCGGGTTGATGACATCCGCGCTGCCACCAAGATTTTGAGCAGCATCTCGCATCGCTGCCAAGTCAACCACAGCAGGAACACCCGTGAAATCTTGCATCAAGACCCGTGCAGGTCGATAGGCGATTTCGTGGCTTTCCTTGCCTTTATTGTCGAGCCAATTCTTGAACGCGACAATATCATCCTTGGTGACAGACTTTCCGTCTTCATGCCGCAGCATGTTTTCAAGTAAAACTTTTAGAGAGGCTGGCAGACGCGAGACATCTCCCAATCCATTTTCGGCAGCAGCCTGAAGGGAGTAATAAGTGTAGGGTTTGCCATTCACATCCAGTGTGCGGCGTGACTGAAAACTATCGAGCGACGACATAGTTAGGGCCTCATTTTCGTGATTTTCCTGCGGTTGAGCGTGTCATATATGGCATGACGCTTCGGCGCAAATATCCTGCAAACATGAAGGAATGCTATAAGCCTGAAGAGGTCGCGACTTTCGCAGATATTTCAGCCCCCAGCCGAGCGGGTGGCTCAGCTGGCAAGGTTCACGCATTGAAGATAATCAAAGACCGACGTCGAGTGAGCGAATGATTACGCCTTCTTTCGCTTCGTAGCCGATTTTTTCTTTGGTGCCGACTTTTTCTTTGGCGCAGATTTTTTCTTTGCAACCTTCGGCTTGGTTTTAGCTTTGGCTTTTACAGGCTTTTTCTTTTTGGGAGCCTCAGGTGCAGGCGCACTTGGCGTGAATTCAGCATCTGACAATTTTGCTAATGCTGATATGAAGGCCGCGCGCCGATTGGAGGGTAACAAAGCCAACAATTCCTCATCAGCTTGCGCCACGCCTTCACGCGTCAAATCCAGCGCTTTGCGTCCTTTTGCGAGCAAAGATACTGATTTTGCTCGCGCATCCTGTTTGGAAGGCCGGCGCTTCAGTAGGCCAGATGTTTCCATCCGCGACACCATGTCCGCCAAGGTAGAGCGGTCGATGCCGGTTCGCTCAACAATATCAGCCTGGCTTGCGCCTTCAGAATCGGCCACAGCGGCCAGAACAGAAAATTGCCGAAGTGTAATCCCAGCCTGTTTTAGCACGTCAGCAGATTGTAGTGCTGCAATTTGTTGTGCACGATGTATGAGATGGCTCGCAGACGTTTCCAGCTCGAACCCACCCATTGTCGTCTTTTTCGACGCCATTTACCCCATCCTATTGAATTAATCTGACAGTAGATCTGTCACTATTTGCCTTCCGGTGCAATTATTCACAAGACTACCGTGTACGGATCAACCAGTTTCACCCCATAAGGGATTAATTTGAAGGCCAAAATGAAAAAACCGCAAGCAGACTTTTATCTCGGCATTCCAGAAGGGGATGACAGAGAGCGCCTAATATGTAGGCAATGCGACTTTATTAACTATCAAAATCCCAGAATAGTTGCAGGATCAGTGGTTCGTTCACAGAATAACCAAATTTTATTATGCAAACGTGCAATAGAGCCGAGGCGTGGCTATTGGACTCTCCCGGCAGGTTTTATGGAACTTGGCGAATCCGTAGAAGAGGCCGCAATGCGCGAGGCCATGGAAGAAGCCTGCGCAAAAATTGAAATAGATCAACTCCTTGCAGCTTATTCAGTTCCGCGCATCGGCCAGGTCCAAATCATGTTCACAGCCCGGTTGGATTCCGACATTGCTGTTGGCCCAGAGAGCGAAGACGTCGGATTGTTCGACTGGAAGGACATTCCATGGTCCGAACTTGCATTTCCCACAGTGGTTTGGGCGCTGACAGATTTTGCAAAGATACGACATACCGGGCCGTTCCCGCCCTTCTCGAATCCCCCCGGAACCGAAGCTCTTACGACTTAGCGTCGGCCTCGTCGGATTCGTCGTCGATCAAGTGCTTAAGCGTATAAGGCGTGTTCAATGCCCCGAATACGAAGACGATTACCATATTGCCGAGCTTCCAATTGGCCCAGGTGTCTTCGCTGAAATTACGATAAAGCACCTCATTCCATATTGCCATCGCAACGAAGAAAAGCCCCCACCGAATCGCTAGAGTTCGCCAGGCAAAATCGGGCAGTTGAAAAACATCCTTGAACATAAGTTTCCAGATGTTCTTTCCCATCAGAAGACCACCAAAGATCAACAAGGCAAGAAACAAATTCTGGATCGTCGGCTTCACATAGAGAAATTCAGGGGACTGAAGTGCTATTCCAAGTGTTCCAAACCCGCCGACAATCGCAGCGGTGATAATCATGATTGGTGGGATTTTCTTCCCTTGACGCTTTTTTGAAATCACCGCCCAGGCCGTGCCAATCATCAAAACGCCGGTCGCCCAATAAAGTGCTTTATCTTTCGCGAACCATGTACCTTCTTCGCCCGGGAAAATACGCAAAAGATTATAGACTAGAATAAAGCCTACAACCGGCAAAAGATCGCTTAGTAGGTCGCCTGCCTTATCGGCGGCAACTTCGGCATCTGATTTTGTATCCGTCATATGGGTTCTACGCTCCGGCGAGGGATTCAGATTTCCGCCCCATCCCTCTCACAAAGTGACGCGCTCCGCCAGCATTCATGATAAATACCGCGGCAGCATAAACAGCAGCGCCAAAACCTGCCTTAGCAAAAAGCTCAGCCCAGCTTCCCCAATTCGGCACGAGCGTTAAAGCTGGCCACATTGCAGCGCAGGCAATGATGATTTTTGCCAGCTCTCTTGTCGGGATCGGCAAAGCAACGTGCCTGCGCCCAATCGAAGCCAGCAAAAAGACCCCTACCCCGTAACTGATCAGCGTCGCATAAACCGCACCCATTACACCCAATGGCCCCGGAAGCAGGATCACATTCAAGACAATGTTCAGCGCGGCCGGGAAAATCATAAGAAGGGCGCGCTGACCGGTTTTCTTCGCAAGCTGGAAAGCTTCAGAGAAATAATGGATAAGAAGGCCATTCAGGAGGCCCGCAAAGGCGATCCAAGGTATGATCCGCATCGCTTCTTCGCGCACGGCCTCACCAATCATCGCTTCAGCGAGGGGCCGCGCCACGAGCGCCAGCCCTGTCGCCGCTGGCAATCCGATCAGCAGCAATGTGGATGCGAGCCCCCTTGCCTCGTCTCGCGCAGCGGGCGGACCGGCGCGCTCATAAGCCGCCATCACCAAGGGGGATCCAGCCATTGCAGCCCAAGCGCAGACAAGCAGCACTGTTTTATCAGCAACGCCATAGCCAGCGGTATAGCCGCCGACTGCCGCCTCACCATGGAAATAAAGAATCAGGAACCTGTCAGCAGCAGAGAGCAAAATATCCAAAAGCAGGGCAGCGGCGATGGGCACGCCATATCCCAGCCATTCACGCCGAACGCTGGGAGAGCTTTGCCCCCCTTGCGCCGCACCAAGTAGCCACGACCCCTCCGTGACGGCGAGGAGAAGCGCTGCCGCGAGCAAGCCTGCGAAAGGTGCGAGAGCTCCCAATCCCGTTTGCCAGGCAAGCACGGCCCCAACTGCAAAGCCAATCAAGAGACGGCTCGTCTCGACAATCGCATATCGCTGCACACGTTGCCCGGCCCTGTGTGCCTCTAGAGCCATTTGGATAATGGTCATCAATGGAAGCAGCAGGACAAAGAACGGAATGAACGCTCTATATTCCGGCATATTCCAAGTCGCGGCCAGGAGCGCGCAAACAATCGCTGCGCTGAGCAATAGCGAGCGCGCCAATAAGCCCACGCCCGTTCGGTGATGATCCGCCAATTGTCCGTTTTTTTCGGCACGGGCGGAGAACCGGTACCCTGCCGCCTCGGCCCAGGAGAGGCTGATTGTGTGAATAATCGCCAATGCGGACAACATCACCGCGTAGCGCCCATACTCATCCGCACCGAGGAGGCGGGTGAAAACAAAAACACCGCCAAAACTCGCAATTGCGGCAGCAATGTTTACAGGCGCATAGCCCGCGAGATGGCGCAATAACTTCATAGCGACGGTAGCTTAGCACTCTGAGTGCCAAGGCGAGGTTAAGCACTCCCGCCAATTTGCATGAGCACGAGACCCGCCGCGAGGACCCCTGCCGATACCCCGCGGCGTAAGCCAAAGCCCTCCTTCAGAAAAATCACGCCAAGCAACGCTGCGAAAAAGACCGAGGTTTCGCGCAGCGCTGTTACGAGTGCAGCGGACTCCGTTATCGAAAGGGCATATAACAAAGCCCCAAAGGACAGAAATCCTGAAACGCCTCCAATGGCCGACGCCTTCACTTGCGGCTTCAGATCAGCAATTACGTGACCGCGGCGCACCCCAAAGCATCGCAGCGAGCACAGGCAGGCCATCGAGTAAAAACAGCCAAACGATATAACTCTCTCGCACGGGCATATCGCGAATTACGCTTGCATCTGAAACTGTATACGCCCCAACACCAATTGCCGTCAGCGCTGCCCAAATGAGCGCAGAGCGATTGAGTGACCGCGTTGCGACATCAACTTTCTCAGGGATCGCAAATACAATCAACGCCGCTGTTGCGAGTGCCAGACCAACGAGCGCCAGGGGGGCGAGCCGTTCATTCAGAAAAACGAATGCGAGCAGCCCAACGACGAGGGGCGCTAATCCTCTCATGACCGGAAATACCAGAGATAAGTCACCCCGGTGCAGCGCCTTGATCATACAAAACTGGTAGCCGGCATGAATCGCCAAAGCGAGAGCGATACGCGGCCAAAGCTCCATGGGCGGCACGGGAACGAAGAAGGCAAATGGAAACGCACACATTGCCATCGTCATCGACATCACCACGCGCGCAGCCAACACATCCCCACCTCGTTTTAAAGTGAAGTTTGTGATCGCGACCGTGACAGCCGAGAAGAGGGCGAGCCATATGGCGAGAGTTTCAGGAGCCATGAGCGCTGCTTATTCCGGGAGACGTAGAGGCAAACAATGAAAAAGCCCCGGGCCGAAGTGACCCGGGGCTTCTTTATTTGGTTTGGGCCTGACGATTAGTCGTCAGATAGAAGCATCAGAACAATACGGAACATGTTCACGAAGCTGATGAAGAAGTTGAGCGCGCCCCAATTCGTCATCACGGCCATACCGCGCTGGTCACCGGCGAGGGCATAATAGCCTTCTTTCAGTTCTTGTGTCTGCCAAGCGATAATCCCTGCAGAAAGCACGAACACCGCACCCATAATGATGTTTTCCATCATGGCAGATGCCGGGAAGAACATGCTGACGAGACCGAGCGCCACAACACCCCAGATCGCCATGATCAAGAAGGAACCGATCGGACCAAGGTCACGCTTGGTTGTGTAACCGTAAAGTGAAAGCGCACCAAATGCAGACGCCGTAATAAAGAATGCTTTCGCAATGGTGAGCATGCCAATTGAACCGCCCTGACCTGCGCGTGTCGAAAGTACGGCACCCGTTTCGGCAGCATAAACATAAACACCGAGGCTGAGGCCAATGAGTGTAACAATTGACCAGTATAGAAGCGCTGACCCGGTCGGTGACGGGTTACGCATGAAAAACATGGATCCAAAGATCAGAGCAATTGGTCCAAACATCACCACAAATTTGAAGGGTGTGTTGAAAACCAAATTGAAGAGTGGCTCGACAGTCCCTGCTGCGTAAGCCAGAGCGCCTGCGATCAAAATACCGAGCGCGAGCTTGTTATAAACGCCGAGCATGAAGCTGCGAAGGCCAGCATCCGTCGACATGTCCATGGTGCGGGTTGCACCAATAGTGCGATTAAAATCGTTCATCGTAGTACCTTATGTTCAACGGCCCGCTTCGTCTTCTAAAGCGGATTGGTTCTAATATGTGGGTTTTACAGCACATTCGCAAGGAAAACTGTTGCGATGCGTTTTGTCCCACACTTATAGCTTCTTGAAGATTTTGATTAAGGAGAGGTTTCACGTGCCGATAGAAAAGCGACCACTTGGACGCTCAGGTGAGCTTGTCACAAATTGTTGTTTGGGAACAATGACTTGGGGCCAGCAAAACACCGAGGCCGAAGGACACGCACAAATGGATTATGCGCTTGAGCGCGGAGTCTCATTTTGGGACACGGCAGAGATGTACGCCATTCCACCGAAGCCAGAAACACAAGGCCGGACAGAAGAGATCATCGGCACCTGGTTCAAGAAAACCGGACGGCGCGACGAGGTCTTTCTTGCTTCGAAAATTTCTGGTCTGTCTCGTATGACCTGGACGCGCGACAGTGACGTTGAGTGGACGCGGCACACTAAGGTACAAATCGACGAAGCGGTTGAAAAGAGCCTCAAGCGCCTCCAGACGGACAGAATAGACCTTTATCAGTTGCACTGGCCAGACCGCCCGGCTCCAACGTTTGGGCAGAAATTAGACGCGAAAGCATACTCGCACACCTATGAACCCTTCGAAGACATTCTCGATCATCTAAACGCGCATGTTGCAGCAGGTCGGATCCGATATGTCGGCTTGTCTAATGAAACCCCATATGGCGTGATGAGATTCCTCGAAGAAAGTGGCGCGCGCAATCTTCCGCGTATGCAGTCGATTCAAAACGCCTACAATCTTGTAAACCGAACATTCGAGAACGGCCTCGATGAAATTGCTATTCGTGAAAGTGTTGGCCTGCTTGCTTATTCACCGCTTGCTCAAGGTTACCTGACCGGAAAGTACCGGAACGGTGCGCTTCCCGAGGGGTCGCGAAAGGCATTGTTCGACAGATTGCAGCGCTATGAAGGGCCTGGCGCTGAAGAGGCCATCAACTCTTACTTGGACTTTGCAAGTAAACTTGAAGTAGATCCGGCGAAGCTCGCGATTAGGTTTTGCGATACGCGCCCTTTTACTACATCAACGATTATCGGCGCGACCACAATGGATCAACTGAAGGTATGCATTGACGCGTTCGACCTTGATTGGAATAAAGAAATTGAGAATGAGATAAATTCACTGCACCTCAAACAACCGTCGCCTTGTCCCTGATAGATTAAATTGACTTCAATTTTTTTGCGTTGCAGATTGCGACCGCTAGGAAAACAAATCTCAACTAGCAGTACAGTCCAGGGGAAAATAAATTATGGCAGATGCATCAAAGTATGCTGAAAATATCAAAAAGTATGCGGATGGTTACAATCAAGCCGCAGCTGAAAAAATTGTCGGGCATTTAGGAATTGCTCTGCGAAATCGCGACAGCTCACTGGTTTCTTGCTCAGATTCGGGAGAGTTAGACCGGGTTCGAGAAAAATGGTGCCGCGGCAAGCTCAGCCTTTCAGAAACGAATGATCAGCTCGACGAAGCCATTCAGGCGATTTGCGAGAAGCTAAAACCTGAAGGCGGGAATAAGTCCCGCGTGACATTCTATTATTTGCTCGCAGAACACTTTGGAAAACTCGACGCACTTGCCTCATAAGCTTAGTCGTCGAATTCGTTTATCAATCGCCCGGCTTTAAACGCCGGGCGATCTTAGTTTATACGCACAATTATGATCCGACTGTTTGCGGCCTTGCCAGTGCCAGCCAGTATCACCGAGCAACTTGCGACGCTCCAAAAAGGCGTCTCTGGTGCGAGCTGGCGGCCGACTTCAAATTTTCACGTTACGCTCCGCTTCTTCGGGGAAGTAACACGGGAGCTTGCTCAAGAACTGGACGAGGAGATCGCCGAAATTCCAGCAAATGGCTTTCAATTGAGCATTCGAGGGTGCGGCAGCTTCGGCAAAAAAGAACCGAGGTCAATTTGGGCAAGGGTCGAAGAAAATGAGAGCCTTCGATCATTATCAGGGTCATGTGAGCGAATTGCACGCCGACTTGGCCTGCCAGCAGAAAAGCGCCCCTACCGGCCGCATATTACTTTGGCTTATTGCCACGGAACGCCGCCAGAAGAAGCAGCAAGGTTTGAACAACACAACATGACCTTCAGCGCGGGGCCATGGACAGCAGATCGATTTCATCTGTATTCGAGCCATCTCGGAAGGGGACCGAGCCGCTATATCGCGGAAGCGGACTACCCTTTGATCTGAGGCGAAAGCGAATTCACGCTCAATCTATATTGGCTAGACCTGCCAATAGATCTGATAGCACAGAATGAACGATCTGGTCGCTCGGCTGCGCAAGCGAAAGATCACTGCCATCAGGCATGACCATGCTCTTCCAGATTTCAAGTTTCGCAATGATATCAAACACGTTTTTTGCTGGGCGGCTTGCTATTTCAACGAGTAATTCACTTTGCACCTGCTCAACTTCGATTTGTATAGACATCAGCGTCTGAGCGTTCGAGCCCTGCAGTCTGGTGCCACTTATCGCGTCATCGTGCTTTTTATAGAGGTTTTCAAGCCGCGCTTCGATCGCGTGCCATCGCTCAAACAAATCAGCAAATTCTGAGCTTTGGGGACACCCGCCCCTAGGTTCAGCGCCAACCACGCTTAGATTGCTGAATGATGCCATTACGCCGTTCCCGTATGGGTTTAACTAAGGAACACTCTACTGCTGATAACAAGATATTAACCAACTTCTCCAAGTCAATACAATATAAGGTTGAAATTTTTGGTGGACGGGGTCCAATTATCGACGGGGTGCATTTCGTTAGCGAGTTCCGGCGCGGAAAAATGGTGCCGCTAAGGTGACTTGAACACCTGACCTCCGCATTACGAATGCGATGCTCTACCAGCTGAGCTATAGCGGCACGGGCTCTGATATCGAACCGGGCGATCGTATAACGCCACGCTTAGTTCCTATCAAGCGCCAGTCTCCGGACACACATAAGGGGTCAAACAGGTGCGTGTTTAGTCGTCATCCACGACGTAAGTTGCAGGTGCCGTAACCGGATCCGCCGGAGCTTTCGCGCTTTCTGGAAGCACCTCATTTTCATCGTCTGGTGCAGGCAATGCCAGGACCCGGCCAGCTTCGAGTTCACGCCCAAACTGCTCATAGCGTGGATGAACCAAGTCGCCGACATCGCCAAATTTGTAAACCAGCCTTGCCCAATCATCGGCTGAATAGTCGAAGGCCCCTCCTTTGGGATCAAGATCTGACCAATCTGCTTCGCGCGATGCCGTCAGCGCCATTCGGGCCCACCGTCCCGCTTCGGTCTTGTCGCCGTATCCTTTAAGGGCGCGTTCCATAAGTAAGCACAGCCGGGCGGTGGCACCTTGCTCAACGAGATCGGCAAGAATTTTCACGGCAGCGACCCAATTTTGGGCGTCCATTGCGATTTCAGCCCGGAGAATTCGGCTCTCGCGGTGCTCAGGATTTGACTCGGCGAGCGCCCGTAAACGCTGCGCAATTATGTCCGGTGTATCTGAACTGGATAAACGCCGCGCAAGCTGGGCGAGAGCAGGATGCGGACGGGCCTTCCATGCCAGTTCCAATACACCCTGAGCCGCTTTTGTTTTGCCACTGGTCATAAGCTGCCGTGCGCCATGCCATGCTGCAGGCGGAAATGCCGGAGCGGCGCGAATTGCTTCGGCAAGAGACTTCTGCGCGAGTTGTCTTTGGTCAATGCCAAGACCTGCTGCACGTGCGGTATGCAAAACTGCTTTGCGCCGACGTAGACTGTCACCAGATACCAGGCCGCGCTTAGCGCCGAGCGCGAGTGTTTCCAATGCTGTTTTCCAGTCACCCTTAGCAACCTGCAAATCAAACAGAGATTGGAACGGCCAGTCTGCATCAGATTTGATGGCAAGCGCCTCTCTTGCGCGTGCTTCTGCCATCACTCCGTCACCGCGCTCTGCAGCAGCAGTCGCCGCGCCGCGTAGGCCAGCAAGCTGCCCGCCAGGCAGGCGTGCCAATTGACCCCACGCCCGCTCTGCGCCTGACCAGTCATCGCTCGCCTCCGCTGCGCGCGCCTCAAGAAGGATTTTCAGGCGTTCGTCTTCAGCATATTGCCCTGCCTTTTTTGCGTACCGTAGCGCCGCTTTCGCGTCGCCTGCCTCTGCCGCGAGCAGACCGTCCGCCAATGCCTGATTTCCTTGCTTACGACGACGCTCTATACGCCCCTTCCCAATACGTTTTGGAAGCCTCCAGAAACCAGTCAGTAGTGAGATCGTGAGCGCAATCAGGCTCCCGAGCAACAACAGTGCGATTACTGACCAAAAGACGTTGAGTTCGATTTCAAGTCCGAACGCATTGATTTGCATTCCGCCCGGCATCGATAACAGTAAGTAAGCTCCATAAGCAGAGCCGAGCGAAAGTAAGATGACAAACAGGAGGAAAACAAAGCGCATTTGAGTTAGCGATCCCGTCCTATCAGCCTGACGCCGATATCATCCAGTGCGTCTTGAAGTTCGAGCCGCGCCTGCGCGCTTGAAAGCCAGTCTTCCATCACAGCCTTTGGCTCGTCTGGAAGGTCTTGAAGCGCACGCATCGCTGCTTCGAGATCGCCCTTTCTCAGTGCATCGCTTGCGGTCTGGAACAACTCACGCGGACCACTCACTATATTTGCGCGCCGAACTTTTACACCGCCGCCGAATACCTGCCGTGTCCACCCCCAGCCATCGTCCGCTCGAGCGTCTATCACATCGAGCGCTGCATCCCGGTCGCCTTCAAATCGCTGCGTTAGCTGACTCATCGTTGGAGCGCCCGATCGTGCGATTGACGACAATCGTTCCACCGCTGCATTGCCCGGCATCGCTTCGCTCAATTGCTTGTACGCCGCATGGAAGGATCGTCCTTCGCGTGCCGCAGCCTCAATTCTGGAGAGTGCTAAGGCTGCGCTCGCAGCTTCCTGAGCTTCATCTGCCTTCTGTTCTGCATCGCCGGCTTTTTGCAAATCTGCGAGAACTTCTTCTACGCGTTCGCGGTTTTCTATTTCTGACGTCTCCGTGCGCTCAACAACTTCTTTTAAGTCGTCTAGTTCGCGGCGAATATCTTCGAACGCATTTGCATCTGGACGGCCTTCGCCGCCGCTCGACGACTGAAGCGCAAACTCCATATCCTCAATCCGCGCATTAACAGATTCTAGCGCTTTGGTTTTTGCTTCCAGCGTTTTGGCAAATTCAGCATTCTCCGTTTCCAGTGCATCAATGCGCGCTCTTAATGGCGCAATCACAGAATTCACCTGTCGCGGATTAATCGCTTTTGCGTCGTTGATATCCTCCAGCGCCACAAGGCGCTCTTGCAGCGCTGCTATCACGCTCGCATCGCTCGTTCCGGACATTGCTTCATCGAGCCGGGCGGAAACCGTTTCAAGCTCGGCAACCAGCGCCTCGAGCCCTTCTCCATCGTCACCGCCTGAAAGCAGCGCGCCTATTTCCGCCGCCATCCGTTCTTCCGATAGTTTCACGCTCTCTCGAACGGCTGCAATATCTTCGGCGTTTGTGTCTTGCGCAGATTGAAGTGCACTAAAGCGGCTCGACACATCAGGCGGTCCAGCTTCACCTTGGTTCAGCGTATATGCTGACAAGCCAAGCGCGCCCGCCGACATAGCACCTACAATACCAAGCGACATCCAACCAGGACCCGCGCGCGAAGCCTCCGTCGATGGCACAACATAGTCCGCAGCCGGCGCAGGCTCGAAATCGGCATCGATCGCACCATGTGGGCTGTCTTGTTCAGCTTCGCCTGTCATGTCTTTCGACCCTACTCGATATCAGCACATAGCTATATGTATCCCCGGCATCACGGCGATTAAAGGGCAAGCTGCCAGTGCCTCAAATTTTGCAGCAGTGCATCTTCATTCGGCCGATCCGCAACCCGTATCGCACCGAGATGCGAAACAGGCTTAGCTGCTTTATCCGACACACAAATGAAAGTAGTCTGAACGCCTTCAAATGGCGCAAAGAGTTTTGCGAACGCTGCAGCACCTTTTGCAGAGTGGATCAGTACACAGAACGATTTTCCGGCATCAACACATTGAGCTGCTTCGTCGTTCAGTTTTGTTATTTCCGTAGGCTCATAGAGTCCAACGAAACGAATATCGAACCCCTTCCTCAGCAGTTCCGACTGCAAAGCATTTCCGGCCGCAGTATTTGCGATATGCACAAGATGACCATCATCCGGTACTGATTTTTGCGCGACCAGTTTTGCTAGGTCAGCAGAGTTACCATCAGCGTCATACACGTTTGCGAACCCTACCTCACGAGCGGCAGCTGATGTGGATGGCCCGACGCACCAGGCGATTAAATTTCTGACGTCGGAAACACGGGTGAAAAACCTGACACCGTTGGCGCTGGTGAACAGAATTCCGGCGCACCCTTCGATGGGAATTGCCGGAACAGGATGCACCAGCCGGAGCGACAAAGCCGGTGATATGATGGGGCTTAGTCCTAGTTCCAAAACACGCAGAGCCGTTGCGTCTGCTCCTGGTTGCGCGCGTGTTATGATAACCTTCGCGTCGCTCATAGATCCTCGAATTGTGGCAACTCACCACCAGCTTCGCTGCGAATTGTATCACCAACCGCCCGGCCGAGGGCTTCTAGTGTTTCATCATCCACATCTACATCAACCGCAGCTTCCGCCTGCCAACGAACCGAACCATCTGGTGCAAGCACTTCACCTTGCAGAATAAACTTACCCTCAAGTTCGCGCGCATGCGCCGCGATTGGCGTTCGGCAACTTCCATCAAGTCTGCCTAGAAATGCCCGTTCGGCTAAAGCAGCGCGATGCGTCGACACATCTGACATCTCACTAAAAATAGAAAGCACGTCTGCGTCCAATGCGCCTTCTTTCGACACGACGCCTATGATGCCTTGACCGGCTGATGGCAACATTTCGCTAATTGGAATGGCGTGAGCCCTATCCGCCATATCGAGGCGCGAAAGCCCCGCCATCGCGAGGTACGTTGCGTCTGCGAGACCTTCATCAAGCTTGCGCAGCCGGGTTTGAACATTGCCCCTAAAGGGCACGACTTTGAGATCTGGACGCATCGCAAGCGTTTGTGCTTCTCGCCTGAGGCTCGCGGTGCCGACGACTGCGCCTTCCGGCAGATCATCAAGGCTTCGCGCCGAGTTTGAAATGAACCCCTCGCGCACATCTTCACGGGGTGGGAACGCAATAAAGTGCTGCCCATCTGGTAATTGGTAGGGCACGTCTTTAAGCGAGTGCACGGCGACATCGACATCGCCAGCATCTACCGCCGTATCAATTTCCTTTGTGAAAAGTCCTTTTCCCCCAGAATTGATAAGCCGCTCTGTCGTGAGCTGATCACCGCTGGTGGTGAATGTTACGATGTCGCCCTTTACCTCACCCATCGACCGTTTGTCGATCTCGCGAGCGATCAAGCGCGCTTGTACGAGCGCGAGCGGTGAACCACGCGTGCCAATACGGATGATTTTCGGACTGCTCATGACCGGCTCGTAAGGTATTCGTTCGGGGCCTGCAACTAGACGAACTGACTGATCCAGTTCATTTGGGGCGAATGAGCACTCAATCGATCACAATCCTCGGCATAGAAACAAGCTGTGACGAAACAGCAGCCGCGATAGTCCGTCTCTCAGATGATGGAACGCCCATTGTAATGTCCGAACGCGTGCGCTCTCAGATTGAGGAACACACACCTTATGGCGGCGTTGTGCCCGAGATCGCTGCACGGGCGCATGTCGAAGTAAGCGACAAAGTCGTTCGCTCCTCCATGGAAGCAGCTGGTCTCGGGTTCAACGATATCGATGCAGTCGCTGCAACATCCGGCCCTGGGCTGATTGGCGGCGTCATGGTCGGCATGATGACGGGCAAAGCCATTGCAATGGCAGCTGGACTACCATTTCTTCCGATCAATCATCTGGAGGGTCATGCGCTCAGCCCAAGACTGGGGGGCGATTGTCCATTCCCTTATCTGTTATTACTGGTCTCTGGGGGACACTGCCAATTTTTGGATGTTCGAGGGCTAGGCGATTATCGCCGGCTCGGCTCGACAATCGATGATGCAGCCGGCGAAGCATTCGACAAAACAGCGAAAGTGCTTGGCCTCGGGTTTCCCGGCGGACCCGCCGTAGAGCAATGTGCAAAACTGGGTGATAATACCGCGGTCAACCTGCCGCGCCCTCTTATGGACCGACCTGGCCTCGATATGAGTTTCGCCGGCCTGAAAACCGCAGCGCTTCGCGCGGCAGAGGCAGAAGAGCTTACTGACGCTCGCCGGGCAGATATATGCGCGAGCTTTCAGAAGGCCGTTGCAGATGTGCTGGCCGGTAAGGCAAGCCGAGCAATGGAGAATTTTTCTTCAAAGAATGGACGAAGACTTGTTGTAGCTGGCGGCGTGGCGGCAAACCAGACGATCCGAGCGGCGCTCGACAATGCCGCGACAGAGAACGGATTTGAGCTCCATGCGCCTCCCTTGAAGTGGTGTACAGATAATGCAGCTATGATTGCACTCGCGGGCGCATATCGCTTGTTACATGGCGCTCAAAGCGACCTGACTTTTGGTGCACGCCCTCGCTGGCCGCTGGATGAAACGTCTGCTCTTCAAGATCCTGCTTATGGGAACGGAAAAAAAGGAGCAAAGGCCTAGAGGGCTACAAGACAAAAAAGATTGACCCCTGCGCTTGGTCAGAGCGAGGGGTCTTTCCGGGAGGAGCCAGCAATAATTTGTGCTGGGTACAATAATTAAACGACGAAGCCATAAGATGCGAATGTGATCGCAAGAACAGCAGCGGTGGCCGGGATGGCCAATGCGACAGCTATAAGGCTTTGGGCTTTTTCTGCTTTTGAAATGGTCATTGGGAGGACTTCCATCTGGTCTGAAACCGGCAACACCATGCTGCCGATAACAACCATATAGAAATCGATAACTAATAATCAATGAATAATATGAAAATTATTCAGCGCTTACTAGTTGCGGGGCCTCAGCGCCCTGTTTCAGACCCGCGAGGATTAACGACATTACGCCATCAAACTCCCGTTGCAGCTGTGGTAGGCTTAACCGGCTAAACAATTGTGGGTATTGGAATTTCATCAAAGCTGCTTGGATCATTTCAGCTGTAAAATCCGGGTCTTCCGCGGGCGCAAACTCTCCGGATTCAATTCCATCTTTAAGAATTCTAACAATAAAGACCCGTTCTTGTGCAAGCTGCCGGTTGGCGAATTCTGGGCGGTCACGAGAGAGAACTTCAGCAACTTCAAGGATCTTCGCGTCTGCATCCAGCTTTTCGAAAGAGGACTTCAAGCCAAAATCAAACACGCCATAAAGCCGGTCGCGCGCAGAAGCGGACTTGTTCACAATCTGCTCAAAAACTGCGAAGGTCTCTTCAGCGAACTTGTCAGCCATGGCTTCGGCGATATCGATCTTCGACTTGAAGAAGCGATAAATGTTGCCTGCAGACATATCGCAGTCTTTAGCGATCTCACTCATGGTTGTCTTAGAGTAACCATAATGCTTGATCCGCGCCATCGCTGCTTCGAGGATGCGCTCGCGAGTATCTATGCTTTTTGTCATTTTCAGATAATAAGCCTAGATTGCTGAATAATCAATGATTCATTCAATCTATCATTTTGGGGAAATACATGCCGTTATACGCCGTTCACGCGCTCGATAAATCAGAAACAGGTCCTGGAATTCGGGCTGAGAACCGTCCTGCGCACATCGAATGGGCCAAGGCCCTCGGTGATAAACTGCGCGTTGGCGGGCCGCTCCTCAGCGATGATGGTGACCAAATGATCGGATCGTTTCTCATAATTGACTATGAAAGCCTTGAGGCCCTGAAAGACCATCTCGAGACTGATCCATACGCCATCGGCGGTTTGTTTCAGTCCGTGAGTGTAAAGCCGTTTAAATGGCTTCTAGGTGTCGGGAAACCTGGAGCCGACTAATTGTCCGGGAATGCGAGCAAGTCATAACCGAGATCAAAGCGGAACAAATCGCCTGCAAGGGTCTGATAAATATCCATCGCCTCACCTTGGAAAAGATCCTTCAGGCCGGTTTGTCGGTTTTGCAAAACATTGGGTTCCGCATCTGGGTCCACTTTTTGCGCCATCGCTTCTTTCGTTCCAGCTTCCAAAGCTGCATCAATACTTGCTGGCGTTATATCTAGTCCCCAATGCTGAGCAATCGCCATGAGCTGCGCACGTGGATCGCTGCGAGTTTCTTCATACCGCGCTATATGAAAGCGGCCTGGATCCCGATTTACGACTTCCCCCCATCGGTTCCAGAAACGAGCAAGCCAGAATATATCGCATCGATACTTTCTCCCGGCAGGGTCTCCGCGCAGATATGTCTCCCAGTCGACCTGAATATCGTACGCCCATTTTGCGTGATGGCTGGCGAGAATACTCATAGGATGACGAATGCACAGCACATATGGCGGAAAACCGGCAAGTGAGCGTGCCCAACCCCAATCCATTAACCGGTGAGGAATCGTGTGACTGAATGCCAATCGTGGAAGCTTTTCGAATGTAACAGCGTCTTTCGGCCAACCGATATAAGGACGTACAGCGTTCTCAGAAAAATACTTCGGCCGCGGCACGCCGTACGTATCGGCGAACGCGACCGCCAGCATATATTTTACCCAATGCGTGCCAGAGTTTTTTGATGTGACAAGAAATCCATCGAACTTTCCATGACGTAGCACCGAGAAGTTCGACCAGTTGTCGTTTCGAACACGGGATTTATATGCGGCAAGTTCCATAAAAGCGCTTTATCGAGGCGGCTAAGCGTGTGCAATCAAACCCGCAACCCAGCCTTTTCCCTGTAAATACGAATAAGCGCGACCTGTTCATCAAACGGCCCGCCTTCTATGAGAGCGACCTCATCCAACATATTGGACAGGTCAACAAACTGTTTGGGACCAAGACCTGGAAAATTCAGAACAAATCTCGACATCTTCTGCATCACAGCATGCGGCGCTGGAGCGTCACGACCAAGCCAACCTGCTGCTGCAATCAGCTCGTCAGCCTCTTGTTCGCTGAGCTCAAAATACTGCATCATCTCTGTGCGCATTACGGCTTTGTGCTCCAAAGTCACTTCACCCGCACCGCGTGCAACTTCCATCATCATCACAGCCGCCGCTTCGCGAGGATCCTCAATTGCATCGAGCCCTCCTTTGCGCATCTTGTTTTGAAAGCGCAATTTGCGTGGAAGGTTCGTCGCCGACTCAATCAATTTGCCAGCTTCCTCAGCGCCTCTACGAGCCTGCTGAATTCTCCAACTCCAGATCGCGATCGCAGAAAAGATGCCGACAATGATCGCCAGGATATGCATGTGGACTCCTTCTCACTACATCCAAGCTTATCGTATTTCTGCTGGAAGAGCTATTGAGATCCACCAGACTGTTCAAGCTCAAAGTAAGCCTGATTTAGAACGTAGGCACGGATAGCCTCAGAATCATCTGCGCTGATGACATCACTAAACGCCACCATGCCGTTAGATGAGAGCGTGCCGTCCATAACAACGCTGTTCCAGGCATCGGCGTTTCCCGTAATTGCTGACCAGCGCAAATCCGGAAGCACGCCAGAGCTAATTGCAAATGGTCCATGGCACACCATGCAATTGCGAGAGTAATGCACGAGGCCAGCTTGAAGCACATTCTCATCGCCAAAGGCCTCGCCTTTAGGTGTTTTCTCAATCACAGGCACGTCAACATCCGCAATCGTCTCAGTTCCGCCGAGTTTGAAAGTGACGACTTTACCAACCCCACCCGGAACAGGTTCTTCGATTACATAACCGGCGCTCAACAAATAGGCTGACCCCCAACCCGTCGTAATCGTCACATATTGTTCGCCATCAATTTCATATGTGCCGGGGCCAGACGCCGCGCCCGATTTTACATTTTGACTCCATAGCGCGTCGCCAGTTGCAGCATCATAAGCGGCAAAAGTACCATCAAGTCTGCCCTGAAATACCAAGCCGCCAGCCGTTGAGAGAACACCGCCATTCCACGCATTATTGTGTTCGACACTCCAGCGCGCTTCCTGCTTTATTGGATCCCAGGCGATCAAACGCCCTTTCAGCGTGGACCTTAGAAATTGCAGCACTTCTTCAGGTGCATTGAGTGGCAACCCCGCTGTGAAATCCACGCCCGTATTCCATTTCGTGGCTTTTTCTGAATGGCGCGGATCGTCCGTATAAGCCTGCGGAATTTCCTGCGCCGGAATGTAAGCAAGGTTTAGATCGGGATTAAACGCCATTGGGTGCCAGTTGTGGGCACCGAGCGGGCCAGGCGTCTGCAAGTGCGGCGCATCTGCATAGCGAGCATTCGGTGTCTCTATCGGACGGCCATTTTCATCCAGTCCCGTCGCCCAGTTCACGGGAGCAAAATTTTGCCCAGAAATGAAATCACCGGTTGCTGCATCAATCACATAGAAGAAGCCATTTTTGGGCGCTTGCATCGCAACCCGGCGGCTTGTGCCATTCTCACCAATCGGCAAATCGGCGAGGATAATTGTTTGGGTCGCTGTATAATCCCACGTATCGCCTGGCGTCGTCTGAAAGTGCCACTTGTAAGCGCCTGTATCTGGATCGACAGCTACAATTGATGAAAGAAACAGATTGTCACCACCTGATGGATCGCGAAGTCGCCGGTTCCATGGAGATCCATTGCCAACGCCGAAAATGATCTGATCGTTCACTTCATCATAGACGATAGAATCCCAAACCGTGCCGCCACCGCCATCTGTGGTCCATTCACCCTCATCTCCCCAGGTGACATTACCAATCTCCTCAAAAGCCGCGTCAGACGCTTCGCCATCTGGTTGCTTTTCAGGGTTGGGCACTGTGTAAAAGCGCCAGACTTTGTCACCTGTATTCGCGTCATAAGCTGAGATGTAGCCACGCACACCCAGCTCGGCACCACCATTTCCAATAAGCACCTTGCCGTCTACAACTCGTGGCGCGCCAGTTATGGTATAAGGTTTTGACTGGTCAACGGTCACAACTGACCACAACACATCGCCGTTCTTTGCATCTAACGCCTGCAAGCGGCCATCGATGACACCTACAAATACTTTGCCGTCATAGACGGCAACGCCGCGGTTAACGACGTCGCAACAGGCTTTTACACCGACCGCGCGGTCTACATCGGGCTCGTGCACCCAGAGCTCCTCACCCGTTTTTGCATCGAGCGCATAAACAACTGACCAAGCCGAGGTGACATACATCACGCCATCGACCACGATCGGCGTCGCTTCAACACCCCGATTGGTCGCGAGATCATAAGTCCAGGCAACGCCAAGATCGCCCACATTTTCTGCATTTATCGACGATAGCGAAGAATGTCGCTGCTCGTCATACGTGCCGCCATACGTCAACCACTCAGCGCCTGCACTTGCTGTTTTGATCCGCGCCGTATCAACCGCCGCAAATGCTTCAGCACTCGGTGCTTCAGATGAAACCTCCGATTCATCAACTGGCGTGTCGGGCTTATCTCCGCCGCTGCATGCGCTTAAAGCAAATGCTACGGTCGTTGCTGAAATGAGTCTCGTAATGCGACGCATCTTTTCCTCCCAAGAATTGTCTACTCTGTTCCTTTTTGAGTTTCCGGAATGCTCTCGCAAAATTCAACAATTGTCGAGCTTTTCGCAGGGTTAGTTGTTTTAGCGACGAGCTATGCAATCGCCGACATCAAATCTGCTTGCGCCGTATCAATTGCCATGGCGACAGCCTCGCTCCATTCAGAAATACTAGTCGCTTTCTGAGCTGCTTCTGGAAAAGTGACGGAGCGCGAAGCGTTCACCACGCCGCCCTCGCCATTCACAAAGCCCGCAACAGCATCCCTGGCACCTGCTCCTTGCGCGCCGTAACCAGGCACAAGGAATAGTGACTTAGGTGCCAATTCGCGGAGCGCGCGAGCTTCTTCCGGACCAGTCGCCCCACAGACGAGCATCAATCCCGACCACCCAGAGGCCCCGGTCAATCGCTCAATCAGCGGTGCGAGCGCTTGAACAACTCGTGCATACAACGGGGCTCCCTCAAGATCTTTTGATTGAAAATCAGCGCTGCCGGGATTTGAGGTACGTGCCAGAACAATCACGCCTTTTGCGTGTGCTTCAGCTGTCCGTACAAAAGGCTCTAATGTGTCGAGCCCCATATAAGGGTTTACCGTCACCGCATCAGATGGAAATGGCGCATCATCTGACAGATAAGCTTTTGCATATCCTTCGGCTGTCGACCCGATATCGCCGCGCTTCGCATCTGTAAGGCAGACAAGTCCCGCGCTGCGTATGGTTTCTAGCGTATTCTTGAGCGCAGAAAACCCGCCCGGACCAAGCCGCTCAAACAAACCGACTTGCGGTTTTACCACACCCGCCCTGCCCTTCGCGCATTCGACAATCGCTTCAGCCCAATTGGCGACCCCTTCGGGGGTGTCGCCGCCGAACAGCTCTGGTATGCGTCCTGCGTGCGGATCGATACCGACACACAAAGGCCCGCTTCGGCGAACCGCGTCTACCAATCGATCTGCAAAAACACTCACCCGGGCGCGCCGCCATCGATCGAACAGGCGACTTTCACAACCTGCAATTCGCGGCGGACGAGATCAGCAGATTTATCGTAAGTGCTCGCATCAAAAATCCGGCGGTCTACACCGGCATCCGTGGTTGGTGCGATGCCGCGTTTCTCTAGGAACTCAGCGATAGCGCTTGGCGCAGCCGTATAAATCCTGCCGCGTCTCGGGCTTTCAGCCACGATTACGCCGCGGGCCAATCCATTCTCATCAAAAACGGGACCGCCGCTAAGACCGCCAAGCGAACCCACAAGACCGCGTGTGCGACCCATTTCGACCCACGCGAGCACAGGTTCCTCACCTCGCCTATAACCGCGGGAAATAAGCCTCGATCGAGACAATAATCTGGAAGATACTTCTCCTGGTCTGCCTTGAGGGTAGCCAACGTGATAGCCCGCCTGACCGACTCTAAGATCCGACTCCAAGTCTACCGGCGTTGCAAGCGGCGAGCGTCCCGTCGTAATCAGTGCGAGGTCTCTTTTTGAATCGGTTTCAACGCTAAGCGCTGGCACATATGTATTCGGACCGATGAGAATGCCGACTTCATCGCAGCCATCAACCACATGCCGCGCCGTCAGCCACCGTCCATCATTATCCACAGCAAACGCTGTCCCGATACCGGCGCGCGGCTCATCAACTTGGATCAATATGCGGTTGTCGAGCGCAGAAGGCTCAGGCAATAGCGGCCCATCTTGTTTAAAAACCTCGGGCGGCGGCGGCGGGGCATACTCATCTGGACTACCAGCAGACAGCAATGCCCAAAGCACGACGCCGAGCGCCAGCACATAGACAAGCCAATCTAGCCCTTTCACTTAGCCTTTACTCCTTCACTTAAGCGAGCATGCGCGCATTTGGATCCCAGAGACCCGCCGCCAACAACATCGCCGATGCTAATTTCGCACCGATCAAAACGATAGCAGGGCCTGCCTGATCTTCTTCAATCCTACTCGGTAAATCTGACAAGAGTAAGTCTGTTACACGATAGGCAATCAGCTGAAGCAACAGCGCAACGACTCCCCAAATCACCAGATCTATTAGAGATGTTGACGTAGCAAGACAGGATGCAAGCGGGATCGCCAAACCAGTGATTGCGCCAGCAAGTGCTAATCCAGCTGCGCCGTTTTGATTCTTCACCAATGCGAGCTCTTTCCAAGGGGTCAGCTTGATGTAGATATATGTCGCAACGACAAGCATCGCGCCAGCTGTTCCGGTATAAAATAGAAAATCTGGAAACCCGTGTTGAAACGCTTTTATTTCATTCCACATCTGGATGCCTCTCTCCTCATTATCGTCCACGCATAAAGGACCACGTCGTTAGTCTCAAGGACGATGGTTCGGCAATTGGATGAAATTTCTAAGAAATTGAGCAATTTTATTCGGTCGGCCATTAAGCCTGTTCCTGTAATAAACCTTGCAGAGGAAGGCAATGAGTCCATGTTTTGCGTGATTCCGAACCCGCACAAAAATGGGAAGATGACCCGCACCATGCTGTTTGAAGCTGGACCGGGGCAAACATTTGCCGTTGATGCGGAACATCTCCACTCATCGCCGCGACTTCTGGACGGCGTTCGGACGCGGGCCAGCTGGATCATTCGCGGATTTGATCTCGTCGCTTATTTGATTTTAGCCGCAAGCCTGGTCATGTCAGTTTTGGTCGCCTGGTGGCTCTGGATACCTGGCAGCGTTATTTGCGCTGCGATTTTATATATTGTTCAACGCTCTGCCGGAAGCTTTGCTAAAGAAGCTGCAATGAAGTCAAATGCCGCGTTCTTGTATCTTCATTCGGTTGGGGCACTCTGGGTGGTACATTCTGCGAGCGCCGCCTAGCGCGGCAAACGCGCCGAAATCACCCATCCTGAAACCTGTGCGGCAACAGCCGCCCAAAGCAACAGATAAATCAACGAGTCCCGCCAGAAAAATGATATAATCGCCACCGCGAGGCAAGCGTAATCAAGCCAGTCATTCGCAATCAGAAAGGCAAGGGGGCGGCGCTCCCTGTGTACGTCTTCGAGCGTTACATGATGCCAAAGCCGAGTTTGAAGCGCCGGCGGACCGAACGTATCCTGAAGCTCGGCTGGATCATCAATACCAGTGAGCTCGCATAAGTCTTGAGCCGACGCGCGTTGGTCTTCGACGGCAAGACGGCGCGCGGACCGCAGCATCAGGGAAACAAACACTGAGAGAATGATACCTATCGCAGAGACAGTTGTCGCCAGATCATCATAGAGCGCTGACCCGATCATAGCTTGCGCGGGATTGCGGCCCAATAATCAAAGTCGAGCAAAACACCGGGCGCATATTTCCCGTCTTCGCCGCGCAGGACGAACTCTCCAGGGTCCTGATCTTTCACTGCCACCAGCCGCAAACGAAGGGCACCGGCGGTGCGCGACAATTCTGCTTTGTCGAGCACCTCACTCCAAACATAAACAGTATCGCCTGCAAAAAGCGGCGATGTGTGAGAGCCGGAATTTATCGCCAGGAGCTCAGCGGCATTTCCCAGACCATTAAAGCTCAATGCGCGCGCGAGGGAAATCACAACGCCGCCATAAATGAGACGCTTCCCAAAACGGCTTTCTTTCTGGCCGAACCCGTCGAAATGAACCTTGGCTGTGTTTTGATAAAGCCGGGTAGCAATTTGATGTTCAGCCTCTTCAACGGTCATCCCATCAACGTGATTGATTTTTTCGCCAACCTCATAATCTTCATAGCGATGCGTTGAGCCCGCGAGTGTGTCATCCCAGCCAGTATAGTTTTTCTGTGGCAGGTCTTGTGCAGCAACGAACGCTTGCAATTCTGGAACAACCGTTTCTGGAGCTGGGACATCGACGTTGCACTTATTTACCATCACCCAGCGAACAAAGGAGAGGACTTCTTCACCGCGTTGATTTAAGCCGCGCGTTCGCACGTAAACAACACCAGTTTTGCCGGACGAGTTCTGCTTTACGCCAATAACCTCTGATACCGCACGCAATGTGTCTCCGGGCAAAACGCCCGCTTTGAACAGACCTTCAGCATATCCGAGATTTGCAACTGCATTCAGAGAAATGTCCGGAACCGATTTTCCAAAGACAAGGTGAAACGCCAGAAGCGGGTCAAGCGCAAGCTGCTCATGTCCGGCCGCCTTCGCAAATTCAGAAGATGAATAGAGCGCATGTCGTGAACCTGTGAGCGCGCGATAGAGCGAGATATCTCCTTCGCTAACTGTGAGCGGTGTCGCATGATTGATTTCCATGCCGACATGAAAGTCTTCGAAGAAATTTCCAGGATTGGATTTTAAATCTGCCATCGATCAAATGATCTCGAGCAACTTGTCATTTGGACGACCAAGCACCGCTTTTTTTCCATTAATGCCGATTGGTCGCTGGATAATATATGGGTCTTCTGCCATTGCGACATACAAAGCATCACCATCAATATCGTCTGGCAAACCTCGTTCTTTGGCGTTTTTTTCCCTCAAGAACTCCCGGGGCGATTTGGCGCCCATCTTTTTTGCGATGTCCTTAAGTTCATCAGCACTGAGCTGTTCGCCCTTGTTCATATATTTGCGAACTTCCGGTTCGATCCCGTTTTCCTGAAGCAGCGCAAGACCTTTACGGGATGTGCCGCAGCCGGTGTGATGAATATAAATATATGCCATGAGCGCCGCCTCCAATTTCTGCCGCTCTTACTTATGGGTTCATGAGCGCGGATCAAGCTTGGTTTATGGCTGACCTACCGGAAATGCGCAGGTATCGGGCTTAACGGCATCTGGATCTTCAGACCACCAGCGCATGGCGTAATATACCCTACATCGCTCAAGACTTGTGATGCTTTGGTCGGATTCGAGGTCACTCACGATTCGGCGCGCTGTTTCTTGATCAGCAATCATCCGAACGCCGCCACCGGCAGCGCTATCGAGTAATAAGATATTGTCGTCTTTGTCTGACCAGCGTTTCCAACCCTCGCCTGGATCTCCCGAACGTGCGAAATTTGCCCATTTGTGCATCATTCTTTTTGACAGATCTACACGCTCAGCTCTGTTTCTCTTAGTGAACAGATAGTCTCCTGCACCGTTCAGAAAATCAAAGTCACCCATCACAAAGGGAATCTCCAATGAATGAGCGGCACCAAACAATAATCCAAAATCTGCCCCCCAGTACTTGCGACCCTCATCCCAGTCAAAACGGTAAGTCCAAACATCTTTGTGTCCCCCTGCCACCATCATCGAAGCCGGCTCATCGACGGCTACAGCTCGCCAAAGGCGGCTAGGATAAGAAGACACCGTATTATAGAAGGCGCGGTCTCGCGCGACAGGAATAATTCCGAACCGCCACTTTACCAATTCATCATCAAAGATGTTCCACAATTTGGTTTCATCCTTGTTCGTGCCAGTGATGATTGGGACAGCGTTGAACGTATCTGCGGAGCTAAACGCGTCTCGCAAAGACGTATCGGGCAGCATCACCCCGTCTTGAATGATGCGGGGCAAATCCAAATCAGTTTCGCCGTCAGGTAATTTATAAGCGGCGAACAAATCACGGGCGTCGACTTTGCGAAGGCTGTCGGCGGTCGTTTCTTCCGGCTCCTCACCTGTCAATTTTTTCGCAATCGAAATGGAGGCAAGTCGGTGCGTCGCCTGCGCATATTCTAGGGGAACTGAGTCAAAACTGCCGGATTGAATGATCGCCTTGTGGAACAGTCCGTTGGCGAGTGGACTGGCAAGCAGCGCTACAACATTATGACCACCCGCGCTTTCACCAAACACAGTAACGTTCTGCGGATCACCGCCAAAAGCATGGGCGTTTTGCGAAATCCATTTCAGCGCGGCGACGTGATCAAGATTTCCAAAATTTGCGCTGCGGTCATCTGGCGTCTCGGCAGCCGCTTGCAGTGCTGGATGCGCAAACCATCCAAGCGGTCCGAGGCGGTACTGAACCACGACAACGATCACATTCTCATTGGCAACAAGTTGTGCCGGATTGTATTGCTCAGCACGCCCCCAATTGTTTGAGCCGCCGTGAATCCACATCATCACCGGACGGGGTGCATCATCCTTTTTTGCGGGGGCATATACATTGAGGTAGAGACAGTCTTCTTGCCCCATCACCTCACCAACAGGCACGCTCTCTGCGCTAGATCCGTCATCTAAATTGCCGCGGATTTGAGGGCACCATGGCGCGTGATCGAGCGCAGGACGGACGCCTTCCCAGCTCTCGGTTGGACGCGGGGCGCGCCACCGGAGGTCTCCTACAGGTGGAGCGGCGAATGGAATGCCCCGCCAAACGTGTACGCCTGTTTCCGGATCCACGAAGCCCGCGATGTCCCCGGTGGTCAGGCTCCGCGTTGTTGATGGGTCAAGCTCCAATGCCACTGGCTTTGGTGTACTTGCACACGCGGCCAAAACCGCAAAGCTGACAAGAACTAGGATTATTCGGAATGTATTGTGCAGCACGAGACAAGCCCTCCCCTTTGACGACTGAGATATATTACTCGCTGTCGGCGCGACAAGGCAGATCGCTCTACCGCCACAAAGAGTTGATCAGGCACTTAAAGCGGAGATGGCGTTTGCGATGTCTACCGTACGCTGCGCTTCTTCGAGATGTAACAATTCTGTCATTTTGCCGTTGACTTTGATGACGCCTTTGCCTGCATTCTCTGGTGCCGCAAACGCTTCAATGATGGCATTCGCCTGAGCCACGTCCGCTTCATCGGGCGCAAATACTTCATTTGTTATGTCGACTTGTGCCGGGTGGATCAGTGTTTTACCGTCAAACCCAAGCACGCGGCCCTGTTCACATTCGCGCCGAAGGCCATGAGGGTATTTGAAGTTGTTGAAGACACCATCAATCGCGAGAAGACTGTAGGCGCGCGCTGCTGCAAGGGTTTGACCAAACGCATGCTGGAAAGCGAGGCGGTCCTGTGTTGCAACGGAGCGATACTCTTTGGCAAGATCATTTGTGCCCATCACAAAACCTGTAAGCCGGGTTCGTCCAGCGCATTCCGCGATCTCAAGAATGTTTAGGATTGCTTTCGGCATTTCGATCATCACCCAAAGGCCCATGTCAGCGGGCGCACCTGCGCGCGACATCGCGTCATTGAGCCGGTCGATATCACCAGCATCAATCACTTTCGGAGCGAGTATGCCATCCGGACCAGCTTCGACAGCCGCTTTGATATCATCGAGCCCCCAATCTGTATCGAGTCCGTTTATACGGATTATGATCTCTCGATTTCCATACCCACCATCTTTTGCAGCCGCGCAAACGGCTTCGCGAGCCTCTGACTTTGCATCAGGTGCAACTGCATCTTCGAGATCGAAGATCAATGTATCAGCAGGAATGGTCTTTGCTTTTTCAAGCGCGCGCGTGTTTGCCCCGGGCATGTAGAGGCAAGAGCGGCGCGGTCGATGAGTCTGGCCCATTTGTATCTCCTTGTCTCGCACGCTGTCATTGCCTTGCCGACAAACGGAAATCAACCTTCTGAGCGGCCCGCTGCCTCAGTCGCAATCGCCTTTAAAGCATTCGCGACATTTGCACGCGGAGTTTCCAATCCCTCAATCCCGTAAGCGGTCGAAAGAGTGTCTATATCGGAGTATCGCACCTCAACGCCAGCAGGAGTTTCTCTGACGAGCATCTTCAATGGTAGTTCCAATCCCATTCGACCATCAGCCTGCATAAACAACGTTCCAGCTTTTGGGTTTCCGAAAATGAACAACCGTGAAGGCGGCAGATTAAGGCCAGCAGAAGCTGCGCCCGCTCCGTGATCAATCTCGGCAAATAAGTTCAGCCCGCGCGATTGGATCGCTGCTTTCAAGTTTTGGCTGGTCTCTTCGAAGTTCACCGCACTGATGACTACAATTTGTTCGGCCGCTTTCTGATTCGCAGGCGTGTCGGTCTTATGCTTAACGTCAACGGATGCACACGCCGCCAAGGCAACGAGAAAAGCTGCTGCACCTAAACCTCTCACAAACATAAAACTTCCCCTTTTCATTCTTTTCAGATCGAGTATGCCCGGCAGATGACAGATACGCCAATCACAGTCTCGACATCGCCTGAATTCGAACCCGTCGCAGATGTGTTCCGTGACAACTTCGCATCTTGGGACGAATTGGGGGCTGGCTTCGCCGTCTATCAAGATGACGAACTGATCATTGATATTAGGGGTGGATGG
Source organism: Hyphomonadaceae bacterium (assembly GCA_965263325.1). Taxonomy (GTDB): domain Bacteria; phylum Pseudomonadota; class Alphaproteobacteria; order Caulobacterales; family Hyphomonadaceae; genus CBDHGY01. Next base: position 2,143,824 of record CBDHGY010000002.1, read on the forward strand.
GCCGACAGGAAACGCACCCAGTTATGGGATGAACAGACGATCGTACCTGTCTACTCTACAACCAAGCCCATAGCCGCATTGGTCGCAGCTATGCTTGTCGATCAGGAATTGTTGAATTACGAAACACCTGTGGCGCACTATTGGCCTGAATTTGGAGCGGCCGGAAAAGAAACGATTACAGTTGGTGAAGCGCTATCGCACCAAGGCGGTTTGCCAGGTTTTGCTTCTCCAATTGATCCAGCGCTCTGGCTAGATCCACACAAACTGTCTGAAGAGTTGGCGAAAGTCTCGCCAATATGGGCACCAGGCGACGGCTCCGGTTACCACCCTCTGACGTGGGGATACCTGATTGGTGAGTTGGTTCGCCGCGTGGCTGGGCGGAGCCTCGGAACAATCCTCCGAGAAGATATATGCGAGCCGCTCGGAATTGATTTTCAGATCGGCACACCGCCAAGCAGTCATGATCGTATCGCAGAAATTAAAAGACCTACCGCGTTGCCTGAATTGGGCGAGCACAATGAGGCGACACGTGCAGCATTCCTGACGAAGTGGGCCGCCCCAGATCGCGGAGGAGCTATTTGGCGAGAGACCGAAATTCCGTCAGCGAACGGGCATGGCACGGCTGCTTCGACGGCGCGGCTCTACGGAGCTTACGCCAATAAAGGCAAAATCGGCGGGCAACCTCTCTTTTCTGACGAAACCTGGTATCAGCTCACCAATGAGCGATGCCGGGGGAATGACCGTGTGCTTCCCTTTGAAATCACTTTTGCGGCAGGCGTAATGCGAAACGATCAATATGTTTACGGCCCAAACCCAAACACGCTTGGCCATTCTGGGTGGGGCGGTTCGCTTGGGTTTGGTGATCCGGATGCAGGTATATCTGGTGCCTACGTGATGAATAGACAATCAAATATCCTGCAAGGAGATCCGCGCGCCCGGCGACTGATCAATGCTGTCTATGAGTGTCTCTAGATCTCACATAGAACTTGCCGTGCAAGCGTAAGTCTTTGATTCCGGTACACCTGCGAATTTCTCATTCGAGGTGGATATTCATTAACGACTATTCGATAAAGTGAGACCAACCGTACCACCAAGGGGTCGATTGGATGACTCAAGCAAATAAGGCACCTCCAAAACGCCGACAGGGCCCCAAACGCAGCGAGGCGTCTCGCGCAGCCATATTGGAAGCCTGCCGAGAGGAACTCTCAGAATCTGGATGGCGCAGCTTCAGCGTTGACAACGTTGCGCGCCGCGCGAAAGCCTCAAAGCAAACCATCTACCGCTGGTGGGAGTCCATTGGTTCTCTTTGTGTTGAAAGCGCGCTTGCAATTATTCCCGACGCACCAGCCGATGCGAGAGACCCAGAACAAAGAATCGCAGCACTAATCATTCCGATTGAGGCCGCAAGCCGCATCGGGTCTGGGAAGGAAATTTTGCGCGCCACGCTCCTTGCGGTTGGTGATGACGATCTTGCGGGAGAAAAATGGCGGGCATGGATGAAACGGGATATTCGCGAGCCTCTTCGAATGGTGCTCGCAGAACTTGCCGCCAAGCAGGTCATTCGCAGAGATTGGGACATCGACGCGGCGATTGAGTTTTTGCTTGGTCCGTTCTGGAATCGGCTGATAGTCAATCACTCAATGATCCCAGCGGGCTTCAGCGCTGTTCAGGCGCGGCGACTTCTTAAGGTATGGGCTGCGTGAATTATGCCGCTGAGAAAACGCGTGTTGCGGATTCCGATAAGGTGAAGTCCGTGAGATTTTCCATAGGTGTTGGAACACCTAAGAAGAAGCCCTGCAAGTAATCAACATTCATAAGCTGCAGAATTGCCGCCTGTTCTGCTGTCTCGACTCCCTCAGCAACGACTTTCATATTCAGGCTTCGGCCCATTTGAATTATGGCGCGCAATAAATTTTGACCCGCAACACCATTGTTCAGCTCACGTACAAATGCCCGATCAATCTTGAGGATATCAAATTGAAACTTCTGCAGATAGCTAAGGCTGCTGTATCCAGTTCCAAAGTCATCCAGAAGTAATTGAACACCCAGTTCTCGTAACTGCCTAAGCACCCGGCAAGCGTTCTCGGTATGATCAATCAAGACCGTTTCGGTGAGCTCAAATTTCAGCAATTGTGGATCAATGCCGGCCGCGATGATTTCGTCTCCAACCATTCGAACAAAATTTGGTTCGAGTAGTTGCCGCGCAGACAGATTTAAACTTATCGCCCGAGAGGGATAGCGCACGATTTCTCCGAGGACTGTTTTTAGAGACCAATGACCAAGTTCAAGAATGAGATCTGTTTCTTCAGCTATCGGAATGAAACGTCCCGGAGATCCGGCCGGACCAATTTTATTTGGCCAGCGCATTAGCGCTTCGAGCGCCTTGATTTCACCGGTACGTGCGTCAAAGATTGGCTGGTAAAATAGCTGCAGCTGATTTGTGTTTAAAGCTTCGCGCAAATCTGCCCGGACTTCGCGCTTTTCCAATTTGTCGTGATCAAGACTTCTATGGAACAAAACTGGTCCCGAGCGCTTCGACTTTGCTTCATACATCGCCCGGTCTGCACGGCGAAGCAGCTCTTCGGCAGTGCTGCACGTCTCGTCCTGCAGCGCCACTCCAACACTGAGGTCGACCGCAACAGAATGATCATCTAGTGGCAGATGCCGACTTTGGCTTTCGTAAAGCGTTCTGGCGAAACTCTTGACCTCCTCGGCGCATACACCCGAGCGAATAATTGCGAACTCATCTCCTCCGAGCCTTCCGACAACACCTTCCCGGCAGACCATATCCTGAAGAGATCCTGCAACACGCCGCAACACCTCATCACCCACGCTGTGACCGAACTTGTCATTAGTCTCTTTAAAATTTGCGAGATCGACATAGAGAACATGCAGCTCTTCGCCAGACGAAAATCTTGTTTCCAGCTTCTCCAAAAATGAGCGTCGCCCGAACACACCCGTTAAAGCATCGGACTTAGTCTCCATTTTTAAAGATATTAGCTCCCGCCGAATTCTTCGAACGCGCATTGCAAATACAGCCGTTATTCCAGCAAGCAATAAAATGCCAAGAAGGAGAATGTTGCTAACCAACACGTTGCATGTCCTTCCCTATTGGTTCGCAGGATATCATCGCTTCGAACAATTCCTCGGCGGATTGTCGCAATGTTTTAATGGCATCCAAATCGCCATCAGCGACGGAGCGAAGAATTCTGCTGAGAGCATTCAGCTCCTTCGGCCCAAAATGCGAAATATCAATCTGCCCCGAGCTTATTCCCATTAGCTTTCGTGTTCTGTCGGCGACTGTTTCTTCAAGCTCCCGATTAAAAGCATTCATCGATTGCATGACTGACTTTCGCGTGAGCTGTGACGATATTCGAGCAGCAAGCACTTCTGGATCTACTGGCTTTGTTACAAAGTCGTTGGCACCATCGTTTAAAGCGGCTGAGACATACTCGGACTCCGTCAGGGCTGTGCACATGATAATGGGCAGGGCATTTTCATCATACTCTTCACGAATTGACCGAAGAACATCTATTCCGGACAAATCCGGCATCATCCAATCTAGCAAGACGAGATCAGGTCGCTCACTCGCAACAGCGGCAATGGCCGCGCTTCCGCAATCCGCTCTCCTAACCTCATGGCCAGATAAAGCGACAAACCTGGAGAGAAGTTCCAGATTGCTCTCGTCGTCATCGACCACCAATATCGAATAGGTGTCAGCCATCTTTGACCTCCAAATCCATTTCGAAATCAACGGAATCTGCGTATTGGAGCAAAATCTCTTGAACGCGGGAGATGTCTAATGGCTTCGTAACAACCTCATCACATCCCGCAGCCCGGCATGCTTCCTGGTCCTCACGCATCGCATGCGCGGTGAATGCAATGATCGGCGTGTTGGCGTAACGTGGATCTTTTCTGATTAGCGAAATCGCTTCGTAACCTGACATTATCGGCATAGAGATATCCATGAATATAAGATCTGGAGCTTGTAGACGCGTCTTCTCCACAGCTTCGAGACCATCGGCAGCCACGATGGGTTCATGCCCGTGGATTTGCACGAGCCTCGAAAGCAAATCGCGATTATCCGCGACGTCGTCTGCGATGAGGACAATCATGCGGCCATCTCACCATTCTGCGACACACTCTCCGGAGTCTCTGGAATAAGGAGCGTAAACACCGATCCTTCCCCAAGCTCACTCTCGACAAGGATTTCGCCGCCCATCATGTGTGCCAAATGCCGGGTAATGGTCAGTCCTAGGCCGGTTCCTCCGAACTGACGCGTGACAGATGCATCGGCTTGCACAAAAGGCCGGAACAATTTTTCAAGTTGTTCTTTATTCATACCGATCCCGGTATCTGAGACTTCAAAGGCGATATGCGGCGCATTATTGAAATCTCGCCGATCAATCTTCAGTTCGATCACGCCGCTGCGTGTAAACTTGCAGGCATTGCTGAACAGATTTAGCAAGCATTGGCGCAAGCGCGTGGAGTCTGCACACACAATCTCGACATCGAAATTTTCAGGAATGATAAGCTGATTGTTGTTGTTTTCAGCAGCTGGGCCGAGCGCAACGAGCGTTTCTCGGACAATACGCTTGATATCGAACGTGCCGATTTCCAGTTCCAGCCGGCCTGCCTCAATTTTTGACAAGTCTAGAAGCTCGTTAATCAATCCCAACAGGTGCTGGCCAGCTCCAAGGATCCTTTCAAGGTCGCTCACGGCCTCGGCATCCCCTCGTTCGGCCATGCTCATTTTCAAGAGGCTTGAATATCCAATGACCGCATTTAGCGGTGTCCGTAGCTCGTGGCTCATATTTGCCAGGAACTGAGACTTCGCAATATTTGCAGCTTCTGCCGTATCGCGCGCTTCAACCAATTCGTCGAGCGCCCTTTGCAACCTCGCTTCGTTTTCTGAGATTTGATCTAAAAGTTCGTTGTAACGAGCTGTCAACTTGCCGACTTCATCGCATGAATAGTTCACTATACGTCTTGATAAATCGCCAGACTTCCGAACATGAGTCATGGCGTCGGCCAGGGAATTTACGGGCTTGAGAATCCGGCGTGAGAGGTATCGCGAAAGAATATAAGCCACAAAAACCGAGAGCAGCAAAACGGCAGCCATAGAAAACAATAACGACCTGATCGCCCGGAAAAATGCATGAGGGTAACTGACGACGTATAGATGACCTAGCCTATCGGAACCGGACAGAACTGGTGCACGGCTAATCAGGTACTTGCCGGAAAATCCGGTCACTGCGTTATCAATCAAATATCCGAACTGAGCATGAGCTCCGTGCTCAACAAAATGCGCACCCGAATTATCGATCAGAACAATCGACAAAATGTTATCAGATTCCGCTAGCGGCGCGAGCATTTCTTGGGCCGTCTCTGCGTCCTCGAACAGCAACGAAGTCGACAAATTCATCGCCAATAATTCAGCGGTTGACTCGCCTTGAGCCAAAATATCATTCCGCGCGGCCGTCCATGTTAGCAATGCGAATATGACGGACGCTCCAAATAAGCTCAGGACCGCCGACGCTACTCCTGCGGCTGTGATCTTACTCTGCATGGAGAGATTTCGAAGACGGCGAAGAAAAAGCATCCTATCGCACCTCAACGGCAATTCTAAGCAGCTTGGAACTAAGCTTTACGCCAGATTCTGCTGCTAGAGAATTATTGATCGCAAATCGGTTCTGCCTTCCGATCTTGACGAGCTCGATCATGCCAACTTCTGAAAAGTCGCGATCAGATGAAACGGTTAGGACGCCGGATTTCGTTAGACGGTTAGCAATGTTTGAACGCGCATCTGCTTGCGACAAGTAACCGATATGGCAAGAGTCCAACGTCTCAAAATTTAGTTCTACCGCGCGGAGCGTTCTTTCGTTCACATCCTTTCCATCAAGGGACATGAGTGAACTGTACAAATCTGCATCACTTGATACGCAGAGCGTTATGGTCGCCGACGGTACCCTTTTAGGCCAACTCGCAAAGCGGGCGAAGTTGAAAATCATTGCCGTTTTAATTTTTAATTGGCGATCATCCAATTCATCAGCCGTTGCCGGAGATGAATACTGAGCCGCGAAAACGAGAACCAAGGCACAAAGTGCGGTTCGACACAGTTGGAGGGGATGCTTCATTACAGGCCCTCCCTAAAACCGAGTTCCGACACGGAGCGTGACGCGCCGTTCAATGAAGCCTGCAGGCGTGGGATAGACGCTCGGCTCATATTCCAACCTGCGTTCTTCCAGAAGATTTTCCGCATTGAGCGTGAACTCAAGCCCATTGTTTGCGCGCCAAGTGCCTCGGATGTCGAGATCGGTATATGCTCCGACAGATCCGTTCTCGAATTCGCTAACGCGGCGCAGTCCGACGGTGGCATCAAACTCTTCACTTATTTCAAAGTGCGATCGGACACCTGCTTGCCAAACGGGAGAGGATCCAGTGAATTCCAGCCCAGAAAAAGATCCTTCCGACGACTGCAAACCAAGATCGAAGTTTTTGATATCGCCGCTAAACTCCATTGCCCACCACGAGGCCAACTGGTGCTCGATGGATACTTCGACCCCATACACCTCAGCTTCGTTGTCATTCGCAAAAACAAAAGCTTGCTCAATCGCAATCGGCGCGAACGTTCCATTCGTATTACTGGCGGCGAAAAAAGGAACGGGCGCGCTGGCGCTGGTAGACGTCAAGTCATCATAAGAGTTATGGAAGACAGCAATATCCACGCTCGTGCCTTCCCAAGATTTTCGAAACCCTGCCTCTAAGGCGTCAAGTCTCTCAACTTGGAAGTTTGGATCACCTCGGAAAAAGATGAAAATAGGAAGCGGCCCCGGATTTTCTGGTGTGTTCGGCGGAATTTGGTTTGTAAGCGTATTCAAACCTGTTTCGATGCGTGAGGGTGTCCGCAGTGCCTGCGATGCCGCGCCCCATACTGCCCAATTGTCTCCCAGCCAAATAGCGCGAACCGATGGCTGAAAACCCGAATTTGTATATCTGTTGTCTTCAAACTTTGATCCAAATGTCAGCCTCAGTCTTTCAGGAATGATCTGATACTCGGCCTGAACAAAACCGCTGAACCAATCAGCGCAAAATTTGCTGGGACTAAATTCAAACCCTCCTTCAGAACTTATTTCGTCGCTGGTCCGGCGCGCATTCAACCCCCATACAATGTCAAGGTTGTCAGCGGGTTGGAAGCGATGCGAGAAATCGATGTCATATGTCGTCGTTTCCATATGTGATCTGAATTCATTGCGGTCTGTATGATCGATGTAAGCCTGGAGGGTAAAAGCATGCATCGGGTCATAAGTTCTCACCCAGCGCCCAAGCAAAAAGTAGCCCGTGCCGTCTGTTTGTTCAGTGTCTGAGAATAGGGATCCACCCGCCAGTGGCGTGCTGATCGTATTCTCGTACTCGAGGTACTGATATTCACCTTGAAGCGTCAGGGCATCCCTGCCAAGCGCAGGGTCAACATCGGTTCGAAACCCAGCAGAGTAGGTTTCCGATCCATTGTTAATTTGATCGCCATTTCCGTACACTAAAGATGGCGTCTTCCGAACGTGACCGTACAGGCGGGTTGCGCCTTGATCGCCATTTCGGAAGCCATAACGCGCAGTGGCACGGTACCTTTCGCCGGTACCGACATCCAGCGTCGCTGCGCCCTTAAGTGTGTCGGCTGCGTGCTTTGTAACGATGTTAATCACACCGTTCATGGCATTCGCACCCCACATCGTTGCGCCGGGACCTCGGACAATTTCTATACGTTGAATTTGCTCTGCCGGCACCATTTGCTGGTCCCAGAAAATACCTGAAATGGACGGCTGATAAATCGCACGCCCATCAATAAGCACCAGCAATTTGTTGGAAAAGCGCCAACCAAACCCGCGGATCGAAACGGAGGAAACGCTGCCATCAATCTCGGCGACTTCAACACCGGGTGCGAGTCGCAGAATCTCAGGTAGACTTACCCCGCCAGAGCGGCGAATGTCCTCAGCCGTTATAACTGTTAAAGCTGCTGGTGTTTCTTCGGGCTTCTGCGGTTTTTTAGCAACTGACGTCACTTCCAAAGTTATAAGATCTTCGAGACTTAATTCGATAAAGTCGTCCGCCTGCGCCATTGCTGATGACGCGAACAAGATCGCGCACGCTATCAAAGCAGAAATTCGACAAAGCAGATGCATACCCAACTCGCAGATTTTTCCGCAAGGTAGGAGAAAAAGGTAAATTTTCAGTGCTTGGTTTCTTTATAGTCCGTGTACGGCATATTCGAAAATTTTGCTCAAATTTTATGAAAGCTACGCCCGTTGAGCCGCCTCTCCAATTTCACGAAGTAAAGTCCAAGTGTAAAGTCCGGTCGCATGGCCATCGGAAAATCGGATGCGAATCGCATATCGTCCAACTGGATCAGCACCCACGACATCTATATCAACCGGCACCGGTCGCGTTTGAGGCGGCAGCTTGTTCCCATGTCCTTTGTTTTCGGCCGATGGGCTCTGCTCACGGAGCATCTTATAAGGAATTTCAAACTGGGTTTTATCGTCGAACGATAGAATTAATTTCCGCGCCGACCTGCTGAATATCAAATCAACAGGCCATGGAGAACTCATTCTGCTCCGTCCAAAACGCGCGCTTCTTCTTCGAGCATGATCGGGATGCCGCCGCGAATTGGATAGGCGAGGCCTGCTTTCCTCGAGATCAATTCGTCCGTATCAGAATTATACTCAAGAGCCGTTCGCGAGACAGGACAAACTAATATTTCCAATAGGCGCGGATCAACGCCGGAGCGCGGCGCAGGGCGCTTGTCTGATGTCTCGGTCATTGCATGCTTCCTTTCCCATCATCTGGAAAATCCATTTCAAGCAGAGCCATCAATGTTTCGCAACGGTCTTTCAACGTGCTGGCCTCAAGAAGGGCCTGCTTTTCGATCGGTGTAAATGGGCACCCAGCGCAAAGGGCGTTCACCAGTGTTTCTATGGGCGCTTCTTCTACAGCGGTCCAATCTGCAGTCATCGTGTTGCGCTCAATATAGGCGCGAAGCGTTGTAACGAGGCGTTCGCGATTAGGAAGAGCGTCAGGTACTGGCTCGTGTAAATCTGCCTCGAACTCAAGCCAATCGGCGCGCACCTTCCGATACGGCGTCCGCACTTCCAACTCTGCATCTATCTTGAAGCGGGCAATTCCGGTAAGCGTGATCAGATAGCGACCGTCATTGGTTTCTGAAAAACTGGTTATGCGACCGGCACATCCAAGGCGCGCCAGATCAGGAGCCGCTTTATCACCACCCATAGATTGAACCATGCCAATCATCCGGTCACCAGCCATCGCATCGTCGAGCATGTTGAGATAACGCGGTTCAAATATGTTGAGCGGTAACTGCCACCTCGGAAGTAAGAGCGCACCTGAGAGTGGGAAAACGGGTATTTCTTCCGGTAAATCCGATGTGTGGCGGTAAGCCGACGCGGGCATATGCTTGTCTCTTCAAATCTCTTATATTCCTTGTACCACAGATGATACGAATTGCCCGGATGGAAAGGGCGAAAGTTTCTCGGGGACCCGAAATTAGTTCGGTAAGGGAAAAGGGCGATGCGCAAACAGTACACAATTTCCGAGATTTACCCTGTGAGTATTCAAAGACTCTGGGCCGATATTCTGGATCCGGGTGCGCTCGCAGACTCGATGAAAGGTGCCATTTCGTACATTGGACTTCCGGCAGATCCTGTCACAGAGGGGCAAATTATCAATGTGAAGCTAAAACGCTGGGGTTGGTTGCCAATGGGCAGCTGGCGGATGGAAGTTGTGCGCCGCGATGATGAAAATTTCATTCTGGAAAGCCGCGAAGGTGGAGGTTTCGTCCGAGAGTATAAGCACCGCCTCGAACTTAAATCCATTGATGGAAGCTCGGTGCGATACACGGACTATTTGGACATTGATGCGGGATGGCTAACACCGCTCGTCGCACCGACATTCCGAAAGCTCTACATCCAACGTCATAAGGTGCGTCGCAACCGGTTAGCATGATCAACTTACAGCTTCGATATCGTGAAAGGCAGGTGCGGTAGACCGAGTTGCTCCGACCGTTTGAAAGTAAAGCGCCCACGAAAAAGAATTTCATCACCAGAGGCAACTTCATTCAGATTTACGCGCGGCGTCTCTGACCAATCCATCACACCGTAAAGCTCTAAAGCATCAGCGGGCACATCAAGGGCGAGCTGACCCTTATTCTTCAATTTGCCAATTTCCACACCGTCCACAAATATACGAAGCGACCTGAACATCGCGTAGGCACCTTTACGATGCAAAACGATCTGTTTGGCTTCGCTCATCAACTTTCCAATATATCAGCTGAACATCAGCGAGCCGAGATCGCGCCGGCCGTTTTGAGTAATTTCATCATCGGGGCCAAGTGCTTCAAAGACCTGCAAAAGCTTCTCTTTCGCTTTGCCGTCTTCCCAATTCATATTTGCACGCAGAATCTCAAGCAGCTGCTCCACCCCGTCCGCATTATTGCCAGATCCGATAAGTTTTTCGGCAAAGTCGAAACGCTTTTGATGATTGGTTGGATTGGCCTCTACATCCGCGCGAAGATCTGCAAACTCATCTGGGGCGGCAGGCGCAGCGTCGCCAACAAGTTCCAGCGCTGTGTAAACACTTTTCACATCCGGGTCAGTGCGGCGATCTTCTGGCACCATATCGAGCGTCAGGCGCGCACGTTCTGCATCACCGTTTGCGAGATAACAGCGCGCAAGGCCGGCAATCGCTTTCAGGTTTTGCGGATCGACATTGATAATTTCCGCATAGATTTGCGCCGAGCCGCCCGCATCACCATTTCTGAACAGCTCATCTGCCTGCTCAAGCGCTTGTGCTATTTGTTTGCCAGTATCCGTCCCGGTGAGCAGTTTGTCGATGAACCCCTTAATCTGGCTTTCGGGAAGGGCACCCATAAATCCATCAACGGGTTGGCCCTTATCGAAGGCAAATACAGCCGGAATCGATCGCACGCCCAGTTGACCGGCATAGGCTGGATTCTCGTCAATGTTGATTTTAACGAGCTTCACCTTGCCATTTTGCGCATCGACTGCCCGCTCGATGATCGGCCCTAACGTGCGGCAAGGCCCGCACCACGGAGCCCAGAAATCGACCAGTACCGGCTGATCCTTGGACGCCTCGATCACATCCTGGATAAACTCGGCATCTGTTGTGTCTTTTACGTTTCCACCGGCAGCAGCGGCGGCGCTACCGGAATTATCATCGCTCATCATCGACATGGGGATAAGCCTTTCACATTCTATCTTGCGCTTATGTGGACCCATAGCTGCGAATATTCAACGTTTATGGTGGTGTTGAGGTGCGACCCCGTGTATGGCGGCGCGGAAATAGACCAAGTTACAATATACTCCGCAGAAAGCAGGCCATCTCATGTCCATGCGCAACATCGCCATTATCGCACACGTCGACCACGGCAAGACGACACTTGTCGATTGCCTGCTGAAACAATCCGGCACTTTCCGCGAGAATGAAGCCATGGCCGAGCGCGCCATGGACTCTAATGATTTGGAGCGCGAGCGCGGGATCACAATCCTTGCGAAAACCACCTCTGTTGAGTGGGATGGTCACCGCATAAATATTGTCGACACGCCAGGCCACGCAGATTTTGGCGGCGAGGTCGAGCGCATCCTGCACATGGTAGACGGCTGTATCGTTTTGGTCGACGCCGCAGAAGGCCCAATGCCACAAACCAAATTCGTGGTTGGTAAGGCGCTCAAAGTTGGCCTACGCCCGATCGTTGCGGTGAACAAAATCGACAAACCCGAAAGTCGCCCGGATGAAGTGATCGATGAAGTCTTCGACCTCTTTGCCAATCTTGGCGCAACCGATGAACAGCTCGACTTTCCGATCCTCTATGGCTCAGCCAAAAATGGCTGGATGGGCACCGATTATGAGAACCCAACCAGTGATATGAACGCGTTGTTCAAAATGGTGACTGAGCATGTGCCGGAACCAAAAACCGAAGAGGGCCCGTTCCGCCTGCTCGCAACAACGATCTCAGCTGATAATTTCCTCGGCCGTATCCTGACCGGACGCGTGGCGTCTGGGAGCGTAAAGCCAAACCAGACAATTAAGGCGCTGGCACGCGATGGCTCTCTGGTTGAGCAAGGCCGCGTCTCGAAAGTGCTCGCATTCCGCGGCCTAGAGCGCGTACCCATTGAGGAAGCGATTGCAGGCGACATCGTCTCCATCGCAGGGCTCACAAAAGCGAATGTTGCTGACACGCTGGTCGATCCCTCCGTGGACACACCAATTGAAGCCCAACCGATTGATCCACCGACGATCTCAATGACGTTCCGCGTAAATGACAGCCCGCTCGCCGGCACCGAAGGCAGCAAAGTGACCAGCCGTCTTATCTGGGACCGATTGCAGAAAGAGGCGGCTGGTAATGTCGCCTTGCAGGTTGCACGCGCGCAAGATGCCGAGGCCTTTACCGTGTCCGGCAGGGGCGAACTCCAACTCGCCGTACTCATCGAAACGATGCGCCGTGAAGGTTTTGAGCTGGGTGTATCCCGCCCACAAGTGGTGTTTCAGACAGGTGAGAGCGGCGAAAAATTGGAACCGATCGAAGAAGTCGTTATCGATGTTGATGACGAACATTCTGGCGTGGTTGTTCAGAAGATGTCCGAGCGCAAAGCCGACATGCTAGAGATGAAACCATCTGGGGCAGGCCGTACGCGTCTCGTCTTTGATGCGCCGACTCGCGGCCTGATCGGGTATCAAGGTGAGCTTCTGTCCGATACGCGCGGTACTGCGATTATGAACCGGGTCTTCAAGGAATACGGCGCGCACAAGGGCAAAATCCAGAGCCGCCATACAGGCGTGCTCATTGCGATGGACAAAGGGGAGGCGGTCGCCTTCGCATTATGGAATCTAGAGGACCGCGGCCCGATGATGATTCATCCGGGGGACAAGGTCTACCAAGGAATGATTATCGGCGAGCACACACGTGACAACGATCTTGAAGTGAATGTGCTCAAAGGCAAGAAGCTCTCAAACGTGCGCGCATCCGGAACGGATGAAGCTGTGCGACTGACCCCGCCTTTGCAAATGACCCTGGAAAAATCCCTCGCCTATATCGATGATACTGAGCTGGTGGAGGTCACGCCTGAGAACATCCGCCTACGGAAAATCCATCTTGATCCGCATGAGCGCAAGCGCGCTGCAAAAATTGCTGCCGCTGGGTGAATCACCGCTGCATACAGTTGTAAAATTCTGCTATGATGTTCTCGCTGAGATTGGGAGGACAACATGGCGGACAAATTCAAGTTAAGTGAAAATTGGATTCACCTAGGGCTCGGCGCGACGTCTGAACCTCAGCCAAGCTTTTCGGGAATGGAATGGTACGGCGCATATTCGGAGCGCCACGCAAGCGACGGCAATGAAGGTCGGCTCGTCTCTCAAGCTACATTTACGGATTCCTGGGATGTCTGCGAAATGCACCCAAACGGATCTGAAATCATCATCTGCACAGAAGGCGAGATGACACTCATTCAGGAAATTGATGGCGGCGAAAAGCGCATATCGATCCGCGCTGGAGAATATGCAATCAATCCGGCCGGTATTTGGCATACCGCCGATATTTCAGACCGGGCAACAGCGATTTTCATAACGGCTGGACGTGGTACCGAACATAAGCCGCGCTAGGCGACTACATTGCATGAGTTGGTAGCGGTCTACGCCCGCTTACAAACACTGACCGCAATTTCATGCCAAGTATTATTGATGCGATTATCAACGTAAACGCGTTCGCCGCAATGACCGGTATGCTTGCCACCAGGATCCCGTAAACAAGCCACCCTGCAACCCCAACAGTAAACAGAAGATACATACTAAGAGAGATACCTTCGGTATTCCCTGTTCTGCAGGTCAGAATTGCCTGCGGAAGGAAAGAAACTGTTGTGAGTATAGCTGCCAGCATTCCAATAAGCTCAGTCATGGTCATGATATCCTCTATTCGCACCCGCAACGTAACCTAGGGTAAGGAATGCGAGAAGTGACTGCATAGCATGCGTGCCATGCAAAAGCGGGGGCGATTGACTTGCGGCAAAGGGCGCTACAGATGTAGTCGTTACATACGTAACGTATATGATTCAATCGAGGGGATATTCACATGACACATCGCGCTTTGCTGAAGACGATCTTCTGCGCCGCTGCCCTAACAGCCTGCACCTCACAGCTCCCGCCCACCGAACCTCTTAAAATTGCAAATCCAAACTCAGATTTGGAACCCTGCATTGCTCAAGCGATGGAATTCATGGTCGGCACCTGGGACTATACAGGCGTCGTTGCGCGGATCAGCGGCCCATCTCGAACCTTCATCACACGATCGGAACACTGGAACACAGATATGGAAAACACCTGGTCCGGAAAGGCCTATGGCGGCGACATAACCGAGGACGAGCCGGTAAGCTATGACCGCATCCGCGGAAACATGATCTTCGGCGTCGAGGACGGCATCGAGCAATTGGATGACGCGCAGATTGTGTTCACCTGTGAAGGCCCCGATGAGGTCGGAAGGATTACAATGACGTCGACTTACGAATTGCCTCTTGATGAGGAAGGAACAGAGATACTGACCGTTGATCGCCTATCAACCTATACGAAAGACGGCACCTACTCACACGAATACTTGAAGGATGCTTCGGGCAAAACTGTTGCATACCGCGCGGACGTCACAGTACCCGCGAGCGATGAATAAACCCGTCGCTGGGTCACGCAAATATTTCAAAGAGTGCCGAAATCGACCACCTCAAGGGCGCGTCCTGTTGATTCAATGAATTTCTTGAAATTCGCTCGCGAAATCGCGGTTGTAGCGGTATTCACCAAAGGATGGAAATTTACAGGATCGTGGGTCATCAGTTCCGCGGTCACAATAAATCTGACTCCCGCGGCACTTTTATTCATCAATGAAAAGGCCGTCACCGAGCCCGGAACAACGCCAAGTAGCTTCTGCATGAGCTCCGCGCTGGCAAAACTGAGGCGGCGTGTGCCAATATGTTTATGAAGCTGGTTGAGTTTCAGCGACTCATGCGCCTCAGCAGAGATAAGGATGATTGCGTCATCCTTGTCTTTCATAAATAGGTTCTTGCTATGCCCACCCGGCATCGTAGATTTTAGCTCAGCACTTTCAGCAACCGTGAATGCAGCCTCATGCTGATGCGTGGTGTGTGCAATGCCAAGCTGATCCAAATAGGCAAACAAGTCTTCAGGGGTTGCAGGCATACGCCTCCTTCCGGCAAAGACGCAGGTATCGTCAAGAGGAAACTGGAATGAAACTCGACTGCTATCGCATGCACGAAGACGTCCCGGAAATCCAGCCTGCCACCCTGCCGCGTGACTGGATGGACGAGATGGACAATCGCCATGCATATCGCTGCTTACCCTTGAACATGGCGAATGTCTCCGGCTGGGAGATATTATGTACAGACGGGTTCGAAGTAAGCTGGAGCGGCGGCAAGGAAAAAGAAGATATCACAATCGTTCCTGACAATGCTGACACAAATATCGCAACACTTGCGCATTCTCACTTTAAATTCGGGATCCTTACATTTCACACAGGCTATCTGTTCCGCACGCCTAAAGGCTGGGCCACATGGGCAATGGGTCCGCCCAACCGCCACAAGGATATTATCCAGCCCTTGTCTGGCCTGGTGGAAACAGACTGGCTTCCCTATCCATTCACCATGAATTGGCGGTTCACCCGCCCCGGTAAAGTGCGTTTCGAAAAGGGTGAGCCGTTTTGTTACATCACCATGATCCGGCCAAAGCCGCTGGAAGCGATCAAACCAAAACTTAAAAATATCGAAGACAACCCCGATCTTCAAAAGCAGTACGAGACGTGGAAAGATGCTCGCGCAATGTTCAATATGTCGATTGAGGCGGGCTCCACGGAAGCGATCCAGAAAGCTTGGCAAAAATACTATATGCGCGGCGAGCGCCCGGACGGTTCGAAAGCAAGAGACCACACAAACCGGCGGCGCCTAAATCCTCCTGAGGAGGGGTAATGTTTTGATTTCGCTCACGCATGTACAAACTATGGCGCGGTACAATCGCTGGCAAAATCGTTCGCTCTATGCCGCTGCCGATACGCTCAACGATGCGCAGCGCCGGGAAGACAGAGGCGCTTTTTTTGACGCGCTACATACAACGCTCGCGCATATATTATGGGCGGATCGTGTCTGGATGAGCCGCTTTGCTGACACGCCGTCCGTCATCCACGAAGATGCCCAAGGTAGAGGCCCAGCCTATCAAGACTGGGAAATATTGAGAGCAGATCGCGAAGCTTTTGACGAGAAAATTATAGTGTGGTCGATGAACCTATCTGAGAACTGGCTCGCGGCAGACTTCACCTGGACGAATACCGCCGGCACGATCACCTCAACACAAGCGGCCTGGCGGTTGGTAACTCATTTCTTCAATCATCAAACCCATCACCGGGGGCAGGCACACGCTCTGCTAACGGCTTTTGGTACAAACCCCGAATATACTGACCTCTTTTTGATGCCAGACAATGCCTAACCGCCATCATTTGAGGCTTGCGCTCCGGCCTCAGATGCGCTTTATGCCTCTCTCGGTCTTACATGGCCGGCATACCCATTATCAGGATGCGGGCGTAGCTCAGGGGTAGAGCACAACCTTGCCAAGGTTGGGGTCGTGAGTTCGAATCTCATCGCCCGCTCCAATTAAATGAGTTCCGCGGAGAGGACATCACCGTCCGAGACGTCCAGAATATGCTGCCGGAACACCTCATTTGAACTAAAAAAGCTCAACTGGCACAAATCGCACAAACCAGGCCCGCTCAAGGGCTTCAGATTGAAGATTTCAACTAGGCTGAGCGGATCAAGTTGTGGCGACTTCCGTAATTTGCGCTCAACGGCGTAATCTTGAAACGTCGGACAATCGCCGAAAGTTCCACAGCCGCATTTGATAGCTTCTGACTTGCGGAGGCGGATTCGTCGACCATGGTGACGTTTTCCTGTGTCAATGCACTTAGCCGTGTTACCTCATTGTTTACATCGCTCAACGAATGGGCCTGCTCAGCTCGTTGACTGAGAAATGTCAGACATAAGCTTGGAGAAAGATACAATTTTCTCAACGATCGCTTCTAAAGCGCCGCCAGCTTCATCAACAAGAGCAACACCTTTGCCGACGTGGTTCTGACTGATTGAGATGATGTCGCTGATCTCCTTTGCAGCTGCCGACGAGCGTTGCGATAACCTGCGAACCTCTACAGCAACAACTGAAAAGCCTTGTCCGGCATCTCCCGCTCTCGCAGCCTCAACCCCAGCATTCAAGGCCAAGAGATTTGTTTGAGCAGCGATTTCATCGATGACAGCCACGATCTCTGCAATCTTTTCGGAAGTTCTTTCGATTTCGCTCATCGCTTCGACAGCGCGTGCGACAACGTCACCACTCTTTTCAATAGAGCTTTTCGTGTCGTGGATGAGTTCGTCAGCGGATTTCGTTCCGTCCGCTGTTGTCTCAACTGTTGTCGTAACCGCATTGAGACTTGCTGCAGTCTGCTCGAGGCTTGTCGCTTGATATTCGGTGCGGTGCGAGAACGCGTCAGCAGTTTTGTTAATGTCTGTTATCGCGAGTTCAATACCAGAGACCTGATTAATCACATCCCTCAGCATAAACTCAAGCGCTTGTAATGACGCGTTAAAGTCTTGCCGCAAGGCTTCATAGCCTCCCAAGAATGGTTCATTGAGACGCGTTGTTAGATCACCTTTCGCAACATTGGAGAAAGCTGCCTCCAATTTGGCGATCACCTCTTCTCGCTGCAAATTCTCATCTTGCAGGTTCTGCCGTGCAACCTCGACTTGCTTTGATTGCTCGTCTGCTACAGCTAGGGCTGAATTGAGCTCAATGATAAGTGCGTCTTGTTGCTTGCTCGCTTCATGCGCCTCTAACCGCTTTGTTTCAGCGATGTCCGACATTTCCCGAAGCTTAAATGTCAACCAGAGTAATGCCGCAGTCTGGGCAACCACAACCACCGCATGCAAGACGACACGAATGAAATCCATTCCGCCCGGGAACACCCAGGCCGGAGCGATAACATTCAACACCAAATGATGGAGCGCTATTGCGCCTGCCGCAGTAAGTATTGCCTTGGCATCCATAAGTGCAACCGTAATCGCCAGAACGGCAAAAAAGTACATGTGCATATCGATCTGCCAGGGATGTCCGCTCAGCAAATAGACGAAGATCGCCGCCTGCATTGCGTAACCTGTCGCCAGCAAACAGCGAGTTTTAACGGCGCGCGGCGCAGCCCGGTAAGACACAGTTGAAACAGTTGAAAGAATCCCAGACAGAACGAGCGCCACCGTCACATTCTCCGACCCGGTATAAAAACCCATCAACCCTAAGAGCGGGAGGTGCAACCACTGCAGACGCGATAGCAACCTAGCCGAATTCGTTTGAATGGCCTCAAATGACGTTTCTTCAAACTCAGAGGATGCAGTATTTCTAGTCATATTATGTCTCGCAGCACATGCATTTTATAAGTCTTGTGATGAGGGTGTTTTCGAAGAACACATCGGCGCATAATCAGCATTGAGAACACGCCGAGCGCCAGCGGCCCGCAGTCTTTGTGGAAAGTTCGGCTCATTGCTGAGGAATACATAACCGCCGGGAATGTCACTGCGCGCCAATAGCCAAGAATCGGTCTCGCTCACGAGCTCACGCAGATTCGTTTCTGGGTCTAGAACCGCGATGACCGTTCCAGAATTTGGAGGCGATAATTCGGAAAACAAAATCACACTTATCGTGACTGTCGCCAGAAGCATGGATGGCCATATATCCTGTATTACCGTCATGCCGATTACATTAGACCTCTGCGCTGTGTTCGTGTCGCAATAGATTTGGGAGAATTTCGTTAAAATTCATTTGCTTCAGCTGTTTGATCGTAGATTCGACAGACTATCAGAAACGGTAGTCGACTTGGGCCCACAACTTCTGAGTATCGACTGCGAAACTATCTGCTGAATAGTCTGCAAACTTTAGAAGGAGTTTTACTTTGCTGTAATCGGCACCCGCAGATAAGTTTAGTTCGCTGCCGTAATCTGCACTTCCAACTTCTGATGAATAGTCGTGATAACGTGCAGACAATTTAGCATTTTTGAATGCTCCAATCGTGCCTGGCGCATATCCGAATTTCAAATAAAGATCTTCAATGCCCTCATTGGGCGTATTCAAAAAAACATCTGCCCAGCCATTAAATTTGTGAAGCGTGGACAATGGTGCCTGAAACCCACGCTGAGTATCACCCCCAAGAATCTCGATCCCGGCTCCTGTTGTAAAACCATTCGTCGAGTACGCCCCTTCGGCGAAAACATATTGGGCGCTATAATCAAGATTTGAGGACCCATAGTCTTCTTGCGCCGCGTAAGAAACTGCGTAGCTAAGTTTTCCTTCGAAGATGTCCCTTTTTCCTGTCAGGCGCGCACCAAGCGTTTGGTTAGAGAAAATGCCGGCTGCATTATCAACATCGATGAAGTAGGCAAAAGCGACTATTTTTCCGACTGGTGTATCGTGATTGGCGTTGAGTAAATACGTGTCGCCATCCCAAGAACCTACGTTCGACTCTTCACCAAAAATCCGGTTGATGCGATTGAGGTAAGTTATGTCGAGATTGAGCTCTCCAATGGACGAGTTCTGCAACCGTATACCATCAAAAGTTTGTTCATTCTGTCGCCATCCAACATTCCCCACAAATCGAGAATCGTCGAGTATTAGTCTTTGCCGTCCAAGAGTGATGACGGTATCCGGAACGGATTTATTCACGAGTTGTAGCCGGTTGAGTTCCGTGACATTCGGATCTGGCACCACAGAAAAAGCACCTGAGTTTGCATTGGGTGTAAACGGGTCAGGATTAAAGTCGTTGATGACATCTTCGATGTGGTCAAACTCAATGATGAACGTTGAGTCTAAGATGTCTTCGAATTCAAGTCCGGCCCGAATACGGTATGTCAGCGCGTCAGCATCGCTAACCAAATTATCTTGCGCGACACTTTCATATCGCAGGCGAAGGTCGAGTATCGGTTTAACGTCGACGGTTGAAGCTACCTCTTTATTTGAAGCGCTTTGCTCAGCTTCAGATTGAGCAGTGCTGAGCCCAACTGGTATTGAAAAAACGAACGTTCCACAAAGCCACGCGAATTTTCCTGCAGAAATCATCTTACTTCCTTCGAATGTACGCCTGAAGGATAAGATGGACACTTATAGTTAATGCTACCTGAAATTGTTTTTTATTGATTGTCTCCTGGATTAATCAATTTTACATGCCGCGCCTTTATCTTCACCTTTAGCAAGAGCAGTCATCGCTTTTTCCTGAGCTATTAGTCTCTGCAAGAACGTGATCGTATCTAAAAGTGCGTAAGAGTGGCCCACATGAATTCTCAACCAGAATCACAAGTTCTAGAGTGCGTCTCTTTTGAGCTCGACGGCGAGTTTTATTGCATCGATGTTTTGTGTGTAAAAGAAATACGTTATTGGGAAAAACCAAAGCGAATGCCCCAAACACCGGACTATATTACAGGGGTAATGAATTTTCGCGGCGACGTCATACCGATTGTCGATCTTGCTATTCGCGCTGGTCTTCCACGATTGGATCCGAACAACTCTTCAAGAATTATCGTTATTGAGTGCCGTCATAAGACTTACGGTATCGTTGTTAGTGATGTCCATGACATCATGGGGGTCGATCTGTCAGAGATGCAGCGGCCCGAAGAGTTTGCCCCAAACGAAACGCGCTTTGTTTTACGCGGTGTGGTTACGAAAGATAACGAACTTATCCGTGTTGTTGATAAAGACGAACTCTTCCCCATTGAACTTGTAGACGCAGCTTAGCGCTCGACACACAGCAACATAAATCACCGAAGCATCGTGTAACTTTCGAAGACAGATTTACTATCATCCGAACTTCTAGAAATCCATCCAATCATCATCGTGTTGTTGAGAACTTAAATCGAGTGCTGCGCTCCCATTTGTAGAGGCGGCAAATGCCTTTGCGCGCGAAATTTGCTCCCCGACAGGCCCGCCAATATTTTTCGTAGTTTCTGTTGGCGATCTAAAGTCGTCAAACATTTCATCGCCCTGTTGCAAGTCCGGCATATCTTTTTCACCGGTGTTGAAATGAGAAACTTGCCGGGAGAGAAAATCTGTGTCCGTTGAGAGTTTCTGACAGTTAGAATTGGACTCAGCAACCATGGCAGCGTTCTCTTGCGTAACCTTGTCCATAGAGTGGATCGCGGAGTTTACTTCTGCTAGCGCAAGCGCCTGTTCGTTCGCGGCTCCGGCAATCTGATGTACGAGAGAGAAAGCCTCATCCACCCGCCCCGCAATTTTTTGCAGAGCTGTTCCAGTTTGTTCTACCAACGCAACACCACTCGTCACGTTCTGTGTACTGACTGCGATAGACTGCTTGATTTCGTTCGCTGCCTTAGAAGATCTTAGCGCGAGAGATCGCACCTCGGTTGCGACAACTGCAAAACCTCGCCCTGCCTCCCCAGCCCGGGCCGCCTCGACCCCGGCATTGAGAGCAAGCAAGTTCGTCTGAGAAGCAATTTCTTCAATCACTCCAGTAATTTTTGAAATTTGCTCAGAAGACTGTTTAATTTTTTCCATCGCGTGAGTGGCCTCAGAGACAATCTCATTACTGGCATCTGCTTCTGTGCGTGCATGCGAAACAGAATCGCATGCCTCTTGCGAACCAGTTGCCGTTTGTTTGACAGTTTCAGTGATTTCATTGAGCGCCGCCGCCGCCTCTTCCAGTGTTGCGGCCTGGCTCTCTGTCCGGCTAGCAAGCTTATCAGTTGCCTTTGTAATACTTGATGAAGTCGAACGAATGTTCGAAATGCTCGATACAACAGCCACCATCACACTGCATAGGCGAGCCAGAGCATTATTAAAGTCACTACGCAAATTCTCGTATTGTGGTGAAAACTCCTCGTCTATTGAAGATTTGAGATCGCCATTAGAAAGTCGATCAAGACCGAAAGCTAATCGGTCAACCACTTGGTTTTGAGCTTTCTCAGCCTCAACGCGCGATTGCCTAGCTTCATCTAGCGCGGTCACTGCGACGTTGAAATCTTTTCGTAATCCTTCAAACGCTTCGGGAAAATCACATTCAATTGTAGCAATTTCATTTGAATCAGACAGCTTGCTAATCGCGGTTCCCAATCGATTAAGCACTAGTCGTCTTTGTTCTTCGTCCCTTTTTTGAGCTTCCGCATTGTTAGCGAAAATTCTCAGGACTTTAGAGACTTTGCCAATTTCCGTATTGCTTTCAGCGGGCAATGCCACATCAAATCGTCCCTCTGCAAATTGCTCCAGAGAATGGATCATCGACTTTAGACCAGCCAACGTGATCCAAATCAGCACACTCGTTAACAGGAGATATGCAGCGATCATTGCCACCAAAATGACGATGAGTTGCCACACAATTTTGTCGGCGTGCTGCTGTTCGTTCTTCGCTTCGGTTGTAATGGCTGAAGAAATTTTGTTCTCCATACCCTTCAGAGCATTGATATGAAGTGTAATCGTATCGAACCACTCAGATGCGGAAACCTTTGACACTTCATTTGATGAGCCGGACAGCGCTATTTCGCGGTATTGGTTAACTTTCTCTGCGATAGGGCTGGAGAGCTCGGCCTCAAGGGCTTCAGCCATATCATCTGGTGCATTACGCTGGAAGAATTCAAACAAGGAGGACTGCTTGGAAATATGGCCAAGGAGCTTTTGCTTCAAAGCGGTGTCAAATTCTCCAACGGTAAAACCAGTAGCGCCAAGTGCGCGCTCAATACCTGTTGAGTCTTTTCCCAGTAAGAATGAGCTGTACGCTAGAAGTTTATTCGCAATGTTGGCATTATCAACGAGACGCGAGTTGTGACCAATAAATTCGATTACTTCATGATTTAAATCAGTGTAGAATTTCAGGGCTTCTGGGCGCTGAACGTCCAATTCATCCACTTTGGATCGCATCTCGGCAACGACATCTGTCTTTACGAGCAGTTCCGAGAGCTCCGACTCAAACTGTTGGCCATGATTTTCAGCGAATATCTTTTCAGCGCTTGAGCGGATTGCCTCGATTTTTTCATCCGTTAGCGCCCTTTGGGTATATAGCTCGGGTCCGTATTTAGCGCCATTGCTTGTTAGAAAAATCGCTGTCGCTCCACGCTCCTTTTGTTGCTCATGCACATAATCACTCAGAGCCACAGATAGCTCAGTTACCGAAACGACCTCTCGCATATCTGCTGAGGTCTTTAATTCCTGTCTGATTTTCCACTGTGCAAAAAACAAGGCCACAAGCAGCCCGAGTACGGCGACCAAAGAAATTATATGAATGATCTTTAAACGGTGAAAAAAACTGAGCGAGCTTTGGGTTTCGCCTACGGATTCTTGCTTGACCATGCTTCGTTTTCCCGATGGAGACAATCGTAAATTTTCTACTTTAGATGGCTGAATATGGTTAATGTCCTCCTAAACACGCTCCAGGGCTCACAAACCTCGCCAACGATCCGCACAGGCTGCGCATCCCAAAGCCGCTACGTTTTTGTTGACCAGCATCTGGCTCCACACTATGGCTGCTGATCCGGTTTCCGTGCCCAGATGGCGGAATTGGTAGACGCGCTGCGTTCAGGTCGCAGTGGCCTTACGGCCGTGGAGGTTCGAGTCCTCTTCTGGGCACCAGCACCATATTCGTGTGCATTTTTCAGCATCCGCAGATGTCCATAAAAATATATAGATACAGCATATTAAGACGCTTTTGGTTCCGCGAGCGTCCTCTCGCATCCCCTGTCGTCCAGAAGAAAGCGAGGTATCTTAATAACCTTGGGTGCTTTACATCCATGCTTCGCGCTCGAGGCTGGCATATAAGTCACAAACGTATTGCGCAGATCTGGCGTCGCGTGTGAGTGCCCCTGAAACAAACGAAACGCGGGCGGTTATGGCTAGGTGATGGATCACGCTTGCGCCTCAGACCGTAGCACAAGAAACATGTCTGGGCCCATGACTTTGCGCCGGTCCGGACACATAATAGGACATCCCTCAAAATGCCGTCGCTGATCGAGACTTGGCGGCAACCCTACAATCCAACTTGCCTACACAGCTCACTCGGATACACGCGACCGCTCCAGAAACCAAAACGGCTATCCAGATATGATGCAAAAAGCTGAATAAAATCTGGCTGCGTTAACGTGGGCAGACCACACGTTGGTACGCTTATTGCGTATTGTCTAAGATGCTTAATAAGCAGAGCTTCGTTTCGTTCGAGTTCGATTCAGAGAAGGGGATTAATTAGGTGCAGTCCCACACCCCAGAAATCCCAAAAAAGAAATTTGGAAGCGCCGTTCGCTCCGTCATTGGTTGGTCGACGCTCAGCTCGTTCACGTCCCAAACAATGACATTAGTCATTTTTCTCTTTCTCACCAGTCGACTGGAGCCCGAAGAGTTCGGAATATTTGCTCTCGCGCTTGTTTTTGTGGAGTTCTTGCAGCGAGAGTTGCGGTTTTCGATGATCGACGCAGTCGTTCAGCAACAGAAGCTTGACGATCGCTCTCTATCGACATCCTTTTGGGTGTCAGCAATCATCGTTTCAGTATTATGTGTGGTGATTATTGCCGCGTCCCCGGCCATTGGCCGGGCATTTCAAAGCGACAAGCTCTCACCTGTTCTCGCTATGTTAGCGCTTACAGTGCTCCCAATACCGTTCTCAATCGGGCCTATGGCTTTGCTGAACGCAAAAATGAATTTTCGTTCGCTCTCATTAAGGCCAATACTGGGCGTAATGTTCAGTTCGATCGCGGCTTTAATCGTTGTATTTAGTGATTACCCAGAATGGGCGCTCGTTGTTCAACGGGCTGTGTTGATTTGTACCGAGACAATATTTCTACAGTTCGCAGAGCCCGTTATTCCGAAATTAAAGTTTGACAAAGTATGGGCCAAAAAGTTCCTTCGGGTATCACTGGAAATTTTTTCTGCCCAAACCATTGCCCGTTGGATTTTGCGAGTCTTCGATGTTCTCGTAACCGCAATATTTGGTCCTGCTGCGACCGGCCTTTGGCGAATTGCAGAACGGATAGTGAGCGCAGTAACAAATATTATTGCGCGCCCGCTCAATTCATTATGGGTAATTAGTTTGTCCCGCGAGAATACCTCCAAGGCTGAAAAGCGGAAGTTTTTTTTGGATATGACCCAACTGAATGCTGTCCTCATGGTGCCAACTTTCGCAGGCATAAGCATAATTTCAGATGATTTCGTCACGGCGTTTTTGCGAGACGAATATTCTGGTGTGACGAAATATTTGTCTATCTATGCCGGTTTTGGTGTTCTAGCCCCACTCTATTTTCATAGAAACGCTGCACTTATTGCTTTCAAGAAAACAGGTCTACTGAATGTATTGTCACTACTTGATTTAGCGATCTTGATACTTCTCGCTTATCTGCTCTCGTCCTCTGGCGAAACAGCTCTGGTTGTGAGTCTCGGACTGACTCACGCTTTATCGATCATTCCTAGCCTAGCGTTCTTTCTTAAAGATACGCGAGCAAGTATATGGGATGTAATCCACCGCGTGATTCCTGCTTATATCGCACTTCTTGCAATGGTTATTGCTTGTATTGGAGTATCAATACTCCTGGCAGACACTGCGCCGACCATTCGTTTATTCGCTCTATCGATTTGCGGTGGGTTCGTTTATATTGGGACTCTTTGGTTCGGGTTTAGAAAGTATGTTTTTGATATACGAAAACTGCTCGCACCATAGCCTGCTCTGAGCCTGATGCTTGGGCCACTACCGATTAGACTTTTCCGGCCTTTTGAACTTGCCGAGCCAGTGACGGCAGCTGGGCATATTGGCGATGTAGGCGGTTTATTTCCGCGACCTCGCTGTACCGTCGCACCCGATCCTCGCGCATACGAGAAGCCGAACTATGAAGTATAGAAAGGCCAGACTTCTTAATATAAGTAAGGGGCCCTAAGGCCTCAGGTCCGAGTCTCTTTCCTCGTTTATGCGAATGCAGCACCTTGAGCAGAGTTCGTCTTCAAGGGCACCTGACCGATCGCTACTTTTTCTGGCCGCCTAAACCCCGCTATAGCACCCACGAAAAACAAGTTCGCCATCGTGTTGAACGTACCCCATAGATACGATTCTGTGAGAGTTGACGTTAGTATAATAACAACACACACTAAAAGTGCTGAGTTTGAAACAGACATGTCAGCAAACCATAGTCTAACAGTTCTCAAGAAACTCCAGCCAACGATCATGCTAAACATAATTAATCCGACATAGCCAAGGTGAACTCTTACTTCCCAAAATGCATTATGAAAAGAAAGCTTAGTTCCATAGTCTTTGTGGTTATTCTCATTCAATGTCTGGGCGAGACCGGTATCGTATTGCCAAAAGCCTTCCAAGCCGACACCAAACCAGGGATGTTTGGCTGATTGAATTTCGGCACCGGTCCACAAATCAGTCCTGCCTGTAAATGAGGAATCCTTTCCAACCAAACCAAGGAAATAATCCAAAATTGAACTTTGTGGCATACTGACTAAGACTAGAAAAACGGTCAGTGCTATTATAATCATCAAGCCGAGAAGTACTGTCGGAAGATAACGGACTCTACTCACATTCTCCCAGACAAATTTCACTCCAAATAGAGCAATGATGCCTAAAACACCAAAAACAAGCGAAGTCGCCGAGTCGGCAAGGAGCTGAAACACAAAACATATCGGTACAAACGGCAACGCGAATAGCCGGACCAGTGTATTCTCTTTAGGGTTTAGTGCAACGGCCAGACTTGTCAGCATCGCAAACAGCATCTGGATTGCAAATATGTTTTTGCCGGAATAGGGCCCGCCCTCACTGAATTGTGAGAAGTAAGGTACAGAATAGAGCGTTGCCAAAACGCCCGCGAACATCGTGCAGCGCAATATTTGATGAACGGTCAATCTCGAAGCCATGACCACGACAACGAGCGGAGTTAGAATATAGAATATTCCAGTTCGGAGTGCTTCGGCTGGATAAGGTGACCAAGTAAAAGATAATAAACCAAGTACTGGAAGTGTGAATAGCAACCAACTGCGCAACAAAACGGGCACGGTTTGTTTATGGTGGATGACGAGTAAGCCCATGAAAATGGCAATGCTTAGAAAGCGAAGAGGAGACACTCCACTTAGCGGTAAGTAAGTTATGAAGAGCCAAAGCGCTATAAACGCTTGCTCCCAAATAGGCACGCTCTCGCGAACCTCAAAAATCGTCGCCAGTTGACCGTTTGTTTGATAACCTGAGACGGTTTGAGATTGCATTGGAACTCCTATGCATAACATGGCAATCGCCAGCATTTACTTACAAAAGCAATGCGTGTGCCGTACGTAAAGCCGATAAGTTGGGAAGAATGGCGGGTCAATATCGCAGATGCGGATCGTAGCTGACCATCCTAGTAGGACGGAAAGAGTTTCGAAGAAACATAATGATCGGCTGCTTTAAACCGACGTCATATCGTTCCGCTGTGATTAGCGCTTATTCTTGATACTCACACCCGTATAAAAAGCCGTCCAATTCTTGCTTTTCTGATTGATCCGATAGGCCAAGGACACCTGTTCAGCTTGCCTTAAGAACCGTGGTGAGATCGTTCATCGGTAAGTTAATCTCGATAATTCAACCGAAACAGTTTCACAGGAAGTTAGCCATTGCTACGAAATCTATCGTCGAGCTAAACTGTTCCCTGATTTCCTATACTGGGTACGAGAACGGCTAACAACCTGAGCGCTCACTGATCCAAATTCGAATAATCGAGTTGGACAGAACTTGCAATTAACGAATAAAGCTGTGATCCATTCTGAATAGATCGGGCGAATGTACGAGAGCGAATTGCCCGCCAACGAGTTCTCAGGCTACATTAATTATTGCAGGCCTGCGAGTTCAGATAATCGCGAACACTAGCCCCGACAATAAGCTATTTCAATGAACAGATTAGGATTTAGCTATCGTTGATCCTGCCATTTTTCGTCGCTGAAGCGAAAACGCTTGCGGGCTTCAACTTACATTATTATCGACCTTTATATGGGGTTTAAAAAAAGGGATCGCACACCAATAGCTGGATTTTCGTTGCGTGGATTATAGGCGCGATTTGAAGGACTTGTTTGGGCGATCTACAACCTCATGGTTTGATTTTTTGGGGGGACAGAATGTCTGGACAAATTTTTCTTGAATCTGCCGAAGTAAGCGTTTCTGAAACAAGCGGAACTATCCTTGTTGCTGTCGTACGAACCGGGGACCTTTCACAGTCTGTAACAATCTCTTACGGAATTACACCGGATTCAGCCGAAGAGGGTATCGACTATCTCGACTCGTCTGGAACGATTACAATGGAAGCTGGCGTTTCTCGTGTTCTTGTTCCAATCGATATCCTTGATGATGTTCTAGGTGAATCGACAGAAACCTTCGTGCTGTCACTTCAAAACGTTGATAGCGGAACATTGCTGGCTCCGCGAACTGTTCAAATTGATATTCTCGATAACGAAAACCCGATCACCGACCCGCCACAGCCAGGTCTGATTTCAACGCACGAGGTAATAGAATCGGAAATTATCACCGGACTAGATCTGCCCATTGCGGCATTATTCAGCGAGGTGAATCCGAACCTATTATACATAGCCGAAAAAGGAGGCGTCATACGGACGCTAAATGTTGAAACTGGTGAGTCGGGTGTGTTCATGGACATATCTAGTCAGGTAAATAACAACTCTGATCGCGGCATCTTGAATATAGTGCTTCACCCAGATTTTGAAGAGAACCCCTATTTTTACGTATTTTACGTAGCCGATCCGCCTGACGGCACAGGAGCTGCCGGGCCTGATCTTCCTAATAATAGGTACGCTTATGTAAGTAGATTTGAAGCCGATGCATCCAATGGGTATATGACTGTCGTTGAAAATAGCGAAGTTATTTTAGTCGGTGGCGCCGGCCAATCTGCGTCTGATATTTCCGGCGATGGTCGACTTAGATTTGACCGTATTGAAAATATCAATGAAACGGGATCCGACTATAACGCAGAAACAGGCGAAGCTGTTCAAGATTATATAAAAGTGGATTCGACCTCTCACGCAGGAGGGGGGCTTGCATTCGGCCCCGATGGGGCACTGTACATCTCTATTGGCGATGGGGTTGCATTCAATTTTGTTGATCCGCGCGCAGTGAGTGTTCAGGATATCAACTCATTATCAGGTAAGGTGCTGAGAATTGATCCCATTACCGGCGATGGATTTGCAGATAATCCTTTTGCAACAGACGATCTCTCCGAAAACGCATCACTCGTTTATCAACTGGGCCTACGCAATCCTTTTCGTCTCGCATTTGATGAGAATGGGCAGATTTTGATTAGCGATACTGGTTGGAACTCTTATGAAGAAATAAATTCTGGTGGCCCGGGAGCAAATTTTGGTTGGCCGTTTTACGAGGGCGGCGATAGCGGCACCATTATTCAGACGCAACAGTATGACTTGTTGCCAGAAGCGGCTGCCTTTTACGAGTCGGTAGCGAATGGCGACATCGTAATAACCCCGGCTTTCAGGGCATTTGCGCATGACTCTTCGGCACCCGGATATCAGGTTCAGGCTATAACCGGCGCTTCGCAGGTGTTTACGGGAACAGGATATTCAGCTGATTTTGCCAACCATTACTTCTTCGCGGACTTTTCTGGAAATGAAATTTATGCCGTCAATGTGAATGACCGAAGAGACATTACATTCCTCGGTGGAACCGATAGCCCAAGGGGTCCTGTGGATTTCTTTCAGGGTCCTGACGGCAAACTTTATTATATCGATATCGTTTTGGGTCGTGTTGTTAGAATAGATGATATTATTGAAGTTGGCGGAGCAACAGTTATCGCCACACCAGCTCGCGAAGTGCTCAGCGGTAGCGCTGGAAACGATACGTTTATCTTCGTTCCTGGAACTTCAACTACCGAATTCACAGATTCAATTAACTCTTGGGAACCGGGTGATGTAATCGATCTTTCCGCATTCGGGGTCACAGCAGAGGACATCCAAACACGACTAATTTCAGGCGGCCAAACCTTGAAATTATTGCTTGGATCCAACCCGAATGATTTCCAGCTAAAGATTAATTTGAATGGGTTTTCGGTCGAAGAAGTTCTTGCATCAATTATCTATGAATCCGGCGAGCCGCTTCCGAACAGAGCACCTACAACGGTCGATGATGTAGCTTCGGCTATTCTGACGACACCAATTATTGTCGATGCTCTTGCAAACGACATTGACGTAGATGGAAACGACATCACAATTGAGACTGTTGGCGCGGCCTCGAATGGCACGGTTGAGCTTCTGGAAAACGGCACGCTTCAATACACAGCGAATGATGGTTTTGTGGGTGTCGATACGTTTGAGTATACAATAACTGATGGTGAACTGACGCAAACAGGAACCGTCTCGGTCGACGTGTCAGATGGGAGTCAGCCTGACGGCAATGTATTTAATGCGACAGAAAACAAGGAAATAATTCAAGGAACTGAAGGTGCCGACGTCTATGTGTTTAGGCCAGGCACCTCGACGGCTCTTTTTATCGATACAATAGTTGGTTGGCAGCCGGGAGACTCAATCGATCTCCGATTGCTCGGATTATTAGAAGAAGATTTCGGTTTCCGATCCGTGAGCGGCGGCGGTGTGCTCAAAATTTTTGAAGGGTTCGACTTGGGCGACTTTCAGTTACGTATCAAGCTGAACGGATACTCGATTGAAGATGTTCTCGCGTCCATTATCTACGTGTCCGATGAATCCATTGAAAACACGGCTCCGATGACGGTTGCGGATACGGCTTCGACGGTGGCGACGGCTCCAGTCATCATTGATGCACTTTCAAATGATAGTGACATTGATGGCGACACGATTGTGATCACGTCTGTAAGCTTGGCCTCGAATGGCACGGTTGAGCTTCTGGAAAACGGCACGCTTCAATACACAGCGAATGATGGTTTTGTGGGTGTCGATACATTTGAGTATACGATAACTGATGGTGAACTGACACAAACAGGGACCGTCTCGGTCACAGTCACAGATGATGGCGAACCTGAAAACACGGCTCCGATGACGGTTGCGGATACGGCTTCGACGGTGGCGACGGCTCCAGTCATCATTGATGCACTTTCAAATGATAGTGACATTGATGGCGACACGATTGTGATCACGTCTGTAAGCTTGGCCTCGAATGGCACGGTTGAGCTTCTGGAAAACGGCACGCTTCAATACACAGCGAATGATGGTTTTGTGGGTGTCGATACATTTGAGTATACGATAACTGATGGTGAACTGACACAAACAGGGACCGTCTCGGTCACAGTCACAGATGATGGCGAACCTGAAAACACGGCTCCGATGACGGTTGCGGATACGGCTTCGACGGTGGCGACGGCTCCAGTCATCATTGATGCACTTTCAAATGATAGTGACATTGATGGCGACACGATTGTGATCACGTCTGTAAGCTTGGCCTCGAATGGCACGGTTGAGCTTCTGGAAAACGGCACGCTTCAATACACAGCGAATGATGGTTTTGTGGGTGTCGATACATTTGAGTATACGATAACTGATGGTGAACTGACACAAACAGGGACCGTCTCGGTCACAGTCACAGATGATGGCGAACCTGAAAACACGGCTCCGATGACGGTTGCG
The DNA here is from genome assembly GCA_965263325.1 of Hyphomonadaceae bacterium. Classification (GTDB taxonomy): domain Bacteria; phylum Pseudomonadota; class Alphaproteobacteria; order Caulobacterales; family Hyphomonadaceae; genus CBDHGY01. The sequence goes on from CBDHGY010000002.1 coordinate 2,175,558, forward strand.
GATACGGCTTCGACGGTGGCGACGGCTCCAGTCATCATTGATGCACTTTCAAATGATAGTGACATTGATGGCGACACGATTGTGATCACGTCTGTAAGCTTGGCCTCGAATGGCACGGTTGAGCTTCTGGAAAACGGCACGCTTCAATACACAGCGAATGATGGTTTTGTGGGTGTCGATACATTTGAGTATACGATAACTGATGGTGAACTGACACAAACAGGGACCGTCTCGGTCACAGTCACAAATGATGGTGAGCCAGTTGCAAATGTAGTTGTTGCTACCGCAATGAAAGAAAGGCTTGAAGGGACGGACGGTGCCGATGCTTTTGTATTTACACCTGGAACTTCAACATCATCAAATATAGATACGATTGTTGATTGGCAGCCAGGTGATACGATCGACTTAAGTGCGCTCGGAATTACGGCTGATGATATTGATTTTAGAACGGTTAGCGGCGGTAGCGTGGTAAAGATCATTCAGGGATTTGGCCCGGAAGACTTTCAAGTGCGCGTTAATCTAAATGGAGCTACCGTTGAAGATATTAAGGCGGCTATCGTCTATGATAACGGAACACCTATACCCAATCAAACTCCGATGACGGTTGCGGATACGGCTTCGACGGTAGCGACGGCTCCAGTCATCATTGATGCACTTTCAAATGATAGTGACATTGATGGCGACACGATTGTGATCACGTCTGTAAGCTTGGCCTCGAACGGCACGGTTGAGCTTCTGGAAAACGGCACGCTTCAATACACAGCGAATGATGGTTTTGTGGGTGTCGATACATTTGAGTATACGATAACTGATGGTGAACTGACACAAACAGGGACCGTCTCGGTCACAGTCACAAATGATGGTGAGCCAGTTGCAAATGTAGTTGTTGCTACCGCAATGAAAGAAAGGCTTGAAGGGACGGACGGTGCCGATGCTTTTGTATTTACACCTGGAACTTCAACATCATCAAATATAGATACGATTGTTGATTGGCAGCCAGGTGATACGATCGACTTAAGTGCGCTCGGAATTACGGCTGATGATATTGATTTTAGAACGGTTAGCGGCGGTAGCGTGGTAAAGATCATTCAGGGATTTGGCCCGGAAGACTTTCAAGTGCGCGTTAATCTAAATGGAGCTACCGTTGAAGATATTAAGGCGGCTATCGTCTATGATAATGCGCAACTTCCGAATGAGATGTCTTTGATTTCAGATCGTCAACCTGACTTGTTTAGATCGCAATATCCTGAGCTAACTCAAGTAAATGAGACAGAAAGCCACGATTTTACCCATACATTTTTGAGCTCCTTTGCCGATACCGATGGGCAATTTGGAGAGGAATTGGCTGCAGAAGCTGTTCCTCAGCAATTAATCGAAAGTACTGTTTTAATCGATGCTCCGAATCTCTTACATCATGACGATTGGTTTATAGGATAGGCCTAGTGATATATGAGTTTTGCCAAATCGCTCGATTAAGATCGAGCGACGTTCTCTAGCTTTCTGCTTTAGAAAGCCTGTCACGAATGGCCATGTCATTAGCTGCCTCGAGGCTCGGCACATCATTCAGATTGATATATTCGCCAGTAAGTTCAAAAGCCTTCACACTGTGACCGTCCCGAATAAGCCCGTCCACAAAGTTCACAAAGTCTATAGATGGAGCTCCGTCATCAAAAGCTTTTTCTAGCAGATTGAAGACTTCAGGGTCCAAAATAAATGTCGCCACACCGAGTATGTCATTCTGAACAGTGATCGGATTTTCTATAAGCCGAACGATGCGGTCTCCGGATTTTTCAACGGCGAAATTCTTCTTAATTACCTTTGGATCGTCTTCCTGCTTAATGGCCACAGTCACCATCTGATCAGCGTAGTCACTTTCAATGATATCACTGATGTTCGTGTTCAGATAAAACTCGTCGCTCAACATCACGCAAGCATACCGGCCCGCGAGTAGGTGTTTTGCAAGGATAACTGACCACGCCCAGCCTCGATCAAGATGGACGTTTTCGATATAAGAGATGCTAACACCCATCTCTTTGCCGTCGCCAAAGGTTGCTTTGATTTCCTCTCCCATGTAACCGAGAATTATCACGATTTCAGATATACCTAGATCGTCGCGCATGATGGAAATCGTGCGTTCGAGATTAGATTGACCGTCAATTTCAAACAGCCCCTTATGAACCTCATAGCTGTACGGTCGGGCTCTGACGCCGCTTCCAGCTGCAGGAATGATTCCTATCATAGAATTTTTCATAGTCCGCGCCTTAACCTATCATCTTTGTTTCATTGTAGAATTCTTTTACCGTTGAGATGAATGCATCGATGTTGTCCATCTGATCATATTCCATCATCAGCTTGTAAGAGAGATCAATATTTATCTTTTCCAGCTCGGAACGTGTGCTTAAATCTTCTATCGAGCGAATATCCTGAACACCTGCAATCCCTACCGTTCTGCGCGCCAATGAACACGCACAATAGCCAACAGATTCCTGAAAAAGATTCTTCATAAACGATACTTTGTTTGCAGCAAGATCCTCTGGCTCCAAAAACCCCTTATACTGGAGGGCAGATTCGGGGGTATCCGACCATTGTTTTAGGAACTCAGCTTCAAATGTTGACCAGATGTTTTGGATTTCCTCCAGAACCCATGACTGATAGCCTTCCCCGCCCGCATGATGAAAATGCGATGTGAAAGACATCAAAAAGTTCGCGATTATTTTGCCGATATCAAACCCAAACGGTCCAAAGAATGCGAATTCAGTGTCAATGACATAAACCTTTCCGGCTCCTGCCATTAGAGAGCCGGTATGCAAGTCTCCATGAATCAGAGCATCTGCTTTGCTCAAGAAGAGTTCCTTGAAGTGCAAGACACGTTTCAAATACTCAGCATTAGAACGGAAACGTTCTAATGCGTATTCATTCGTGGGCGGGTTCTGGTAATTGGACTCGTGATCAATGTAGGGGAAGGTAAAAATGAACTCTTCCGTAAGTTTGCAAAGATCATCGTTCAGGGTGAATTCACCCATTAGTTTTCTGCGATCCACGCTTTCCATTCCAAGATAGCTTGTCTGAAAAAGCGTTTTCGCCACGAATAGACCGATATCGTTTCCGATTTCAGGAAAAAATTCGCCCTCAATCATCTCATAACGAAGGACTTTCACATCACCGAGGTCTTGCATGATAAGGATGCTCATTTCCTCATCCGCATGATAAATATCAGGAACAAATTCCGGAGCCAGACGATTATATGTTTCCAGCGCCCGTATTTCCGTAATCATTCGTTCTTTGTTGAGAGGCCATTCTTCACCTACCATCCGCAAGTACGGTACGGCCTGTTTAACGATTAGAGATCGTGTGTTATCATCTGATCGCTGGACCCGATAAACATAATTTAGATTGCCGTCGCCAATCTCCGTTACCAGAAGATTGTCGCTGGATCCCAGAACGTCCCGGCATCTTTCTATAGATCGGACATATCCAGGAAGAGTCTCACTGTTAAGAATTTGATACGACATTGTCTAATTCTGCTGTAGCTGAGCGAAGAGGCTTTCTGCGGAGTAGTTGTTCGAATTTGGATTAGCCACTGATAGGCGATCAAGAATTTGATCGTGAATCACGCCATTACTCATACACACATCCGATTTGGTCATATTCCACGGATTGCCGTCAAAATCAGTAACCTTACCTCCAGCTTCCTCAACACATAGCGCCCCAGCCGCAATGTCCCACGGCGAAATATTAAGGGTAACAAAAGAGTCCACTCGCCCGGATGCCACAGTGTAGGCCTCGATTGCTGCGGATCCCATTTTGCGAAAATCCTTAATGGCCTCGTTGAGAACACAGCTCATTTTTGCGAAACGCAGATTGTTTTTTTCTCCACCGGGACAGCCGACGACGTAAAACTTGCTAAAGTCCTCGGTCGGCGACACAGAAACCCGGCGCCCATTTAAGGTGCACCCATGGCCACGCCGGGCAACAGCAATTTCCTCAATAAACGGAGCAAAGACGACACCTGTTATCGGCTTGTTCTCGTACGCTAGGCAAACCGAAACTGCGAAAAACGGATTGTGATTTACGTAATTCGAGCTGCCGTCAAGTGGATCAACAACCCAAGTGTAGGGGCTGCCATTGTCCAAGTTTCCAGTTTCTTCGGTCAGCAAGTTGTGATCTGGGTGGCGCTGAGAGATCAGATCGATAATCAACTTATCAGCCTCATGATCGCGAATAGAAGTGATCTCTTTTGTCAGTCCTCGGTTTGAAACCGAAAGTGTCTTGCTTCCGTAAACTTCGACGTGATGACGTTTGTACTCACTAAGCAGGTGATTACCGGCCAGTAGCGCTGCGTCCAATGCTGTTTTTGTAAAAAATTCCATCACAATATCCCTATTAGAGTCGACAGCTGATTATTGCTGATAAACAGCATTCCACACTCTGGATCGAATGCACTTTTCATGCCGATCTTTCAACAGTGAAGCCGAGGGCTGCTTATATAATTACTTTATTGAACGGAAGGGATGATCCCGAACTTTACTTTGGTACACTTTGTGCATTTAAGTGCGCAGGATAGGTTCGATCAGAGGTGCAAAGTTGAAAGCGACCGTCATACTACCTTGCTACAACAGCGAAGATACGATCGGCCAACAAATGGACGGTCTGGCTCGGCAAAATTGGCAAGACAACTGGGAATTCATCCTTGCGGACAATGGATCGACTGACCGATCTATCGAAATCGTCCAATCTTATTCTGACCGTATCCCGAATATGCGAATACTGAATGTGTATTCTGGAGAAGGTGTACGCAACCCACCGTCAGAATCTTACAATAAGGCTTTCAGGGCAGCCAAGAGCGACATCTTTATAACATGTGAGTCTGATGACGAAGCCGCGGAAGGTTGGCTGGAAAATATGGTTGCGGCCATGCAGTCAGCACATTTCGTTGGATCGGCGATAGATGATTACAAACTTAACAGCTCGGACCTAATCCGGCCTGGCGAAGGCATGCAAAGCCGAACAGCGGGCTTCCCAAACTTCATAGGCCCTCTGCGACTTCCATTTGCGGTCGGGGCAACGATCGGTATTTCGCGCAAGCTATGGGAGACGGTCGGTGATCTTGATGTTGAGATCGGTCATCTTTGGGACATCGATTTTAGCTGGCGTGCACAATTGGCTGGTTTCGATCTCGTGTTCGTTCCTGATGCACTTATGTATTATCGACAACGAACCACTTTTAAAGGTCGCTACAAACAAAGTAAAATGTATGGTCAGAGTGCTGCGAGAATAACGGCAAAATATGGCGTCCGCTCAATTGTCAGATATGTTGGCTTTAATGTTTACAATTTAACAAAAGGCCTATTCTTCCTGGCGATTAGTTTTTTACCCGGAACCCGAAGCCCTCGATACAGGATCAGGCGGGTCGGCAACGCGATCGGCCAGCTGCAGGGCTTGGGTATCGTGTTGAGGGGTCGCAAAGGTGTAATTGACATTCCAGAACGCCTTAAGCCCCTCACAATAAGAAAGCCAAAACACGAGGGAAATCACAAAAAGACGACAAAATGATATCTGGTGTGTGATGCATGAGTGCATCTGCGAGACATCTTCTTCTTTGTAGTTGAAACGAGGATCAACCACAGGAGAGAAACTATTGAACGCATCCACGACAGTTAGGATCCTGAGTTTGAATCCTGTCATATGTTCGTCATGGGCAAAGTCCATCGCCCTGGTCTCATTGACGGTAGGCTCATCCTTAGGGTCATCAAGACGCTTGGCTTTGACCCGCTGCTTAGCCGATTTGTTACACAGCTGCAGACCCAGTTCATTTTGAAGCCCATAATTGCGCTTGGCATTTACAGGCCACCCTTCACGCCTAACCGTGACGTCGATCCGCCCGTAGCCGCAACGCACACGAATTTCGGCGCTTCCTTGATCCGCTTCTTCAAATCGGCCTGATTGCTACGAACTGATGTGGCTTCTTCATCAGCCAAAGAAATTGGCAGGAATGTAATCTGTTAACGCACGCTTACTGGAATCGCCGGACACTCATCTTCCGATACTGACTTATACATTCTGACATAGTCGACTTTTGTGTCAGCTGGCAGCCGATCATCATCCATTGTGCCAGCCCATTTTGTTCCAAGAACAACTTCGCTCGTCAGCAAGATGTACTGCTCCACTTGGGAGATCAGATTTGGATCATCGATCTTCCAGGTTTGCCGTCCATCCACGTACCAAGTGTAAGATCCGCTACACCACCGAAGCCCATACACGCGCCAATCTTCGACGCGCCCTGGCAATTCATACCGATTGTTTTTAGATTTCTGCTTCAGTATTCCATACCCATCATAATGAATTGCCTGCGAAATGCTGGTATTCGGGACCCGGCCGAAACCTTCGACAATGTCGATTTCTGTTCCATCGCGTCCTGAATTGTTGTTGTTGTGAATTGTGCCTTTTGGCATCAACCAGAACGCCGACCATTGCCCTGGCGCTGTATCGAGCTTAATTCGCGCCTCAAAATATCCAAATTTTTGGGCTACTAGCAAGCGAGATAATCGCCGGGTTCTTAAAAAGCCTGTATGGTATTCGTCACCGACTTTGGAAGTGCGAAGAACGAGATTTCCATTTTCGGTGAAAGCATTATCCCGAGTACGAATCGAATCTTTGCGAGGCCCAAGTTGAATGTCCCAAAAAGCCTCATTGATTGGCCCATCAAACTCGTCTTCCCATATTAGTTGCCATTGATCTTCTAATACGGCGTCTAATAATGCGTCCTCACTAATTGCAGAACTCGACAACATACAAAGCACCGAAATTAAAATGGTTGCACGGTTAAACACTGTCTAAATCCAGATAAATTCTTCGTCGCCGAATACCCAAACCACCCTGATCCAAATATATCAAGTCCGCGTCAGTGAATTAACTACCAACAAAGATGATGGGCGAAGTAGTGTAACCGCTTGCCTTGCGAGTCGCGTTCATCGAAGGACTATCTGTGCGATTAGCAAGTTTAAAAAAAATCCAATTCGCCCCAATAACCGATCCTTTGCGAGATCAAATTTGGCCAACATCAGCTATCGCACCGAATTTAGCAACGGCTTCAGCCCAGAGGTCTTTCGTTTCAGAATAAATTCGTTGAATGACCTCCGGCTCGAGACGTTTTTTCCAACTCTCCAGCAGCTCCGCGCTCGCGCGCTTATGCATGTGCTGGCTATGCTTGGAGGGGTCCACAACATTCTCACCGCTTGTGAATTCGAGGATTTTTTGGCGCACAGGCTCTGTCACCTCAAGCTGAATATCTGAGAAGATCCGCTCGAACGTTGGCTCAGGAGCCAAGCAAAGCTCGTCATGCAAAACATATGTCCATTCCGGATAGAGGGATTGGAAATCCAATGTCCACTGCGTGAATATTTTCCACTGCAAGATGAGCGCGCCAACCAGATCTTCTTTGTTCGCGCTCCACTTTGCGATCTCAGCATCCAATTTACCGGTTGAAACCGGAAGCTGGTGATCAACGAGGAAGCGCGTTTCCGGCTCCCAGCCCAATTTCAGGAATGACGAGACGACCCCACCCGGGTGACGAACCAGAATAATCACCTTGGCTCCGTACTGCCTGGCAATCCAGTCAGAAGAGAAAAATGCAATCGGATCTTTCAAGCTCACGCGCTGAGCGGGCCAGAAATTTACCGGTTCTTGTATCAGCTTCTTCAGTGCTAATAGTGCCGATACCTCACCACTTTTTCCACGATTTCGGTGCGCTGGATATTCGACGACAGCGCGGGGCAATTTGCCGATCCGGCTGCCAAAGTGCGACAGCTGCACAAGCCCATCGACATTCGGCTTATAAGGAGCGTCATTCGAGTCGGTCAGCCGGAAGAACTTTTGTGGCAAGCCGAGATTGTAGTGAAATTGATGATTGAAGGGCTCATAGACTTCGAAAACATCTGGTGAGGCGGAAATTATTTTGCCGCAGAACGTCGTTCCCGAGCGGGGGCCGCCGGTGATGAGTATCGGAGTTCTGCTGGCATCCGTATCAAGCATTTAGACAATTCCGTATTGGTGCACCTTGAGCGGCCGTTCGATCAAAGCAGAAATTGTTCCAATACTCGTACATAATGAACCTGTGCACCGTGTGAAGATATAGACACTAGCGACCTATGAGGTCAGTAAGCGTCGAACATCCTGAATATACTGTCGAAAACCGAACCAAAGCACGCAGGCATAAACGACGGCCCCTATAAGAGAAAGAAAAATCAGTCTCAAGAGAGGTGCCGCGTCTGCCATAAGGCGAGGCATTCCGAAGCAAACGAGTGCCATACCCGCTAGAATAGGGGTCGGCTTTTTACTTTCAAATATGCGCACGAACGCTTGCGAGAATCAAAAAGATGAAACGAGCCATGACCTTGGAGATCAAGGTGCTAACCCATGACGGAGCGCCCCGCGCTGCCAAACCCTCTGCGGGGGATATCTGGATTTTTGGATTGCACGTCTTTGAGCTCCTGACAGACGAAACTATATTTCGGTGCCTCTAGGCAGCCTGCGTTTCCATTCTCGCCTCAAAGGCGCGCACTTCATCCGACCAGAGCTGGTAGTAATCCGGGCTAACATCTTGAAAGCCTTCGAGGTTTAGCTTTGACAGTTCAATGATCCGGCCTGCAAGTTCTGGCGGAATCAACATGTTTGGGCTTTTATTCGCGACTGTGTCCAAAGCGTCAGTCATTTCTGATGACCATTGCTCAGGACCAGCCACACCGATGAAATCACAAAGTTTTTTATAGAAGCCTCTTGGGTTAACTTTCATCTCATCAAAGTATCCCACATAGACCTGATCTGGTGAGTAAGCCTCCTGCCAGCGCTGAACAAGGTCCTTGTAGCGACCGATAAGTCTCTTCTTGTCTTCAATTTGTTCGTTGAATTTCTGCATCTCCAGAACGTCGCGCTCGCGTTTTTTCAGTGCGATCATTCGGAAGTAGGACCAATGCAAATCAATTGGACTGCGCAGCAGAATGATAATCTTCGTATCAGGAAACCGTCTTGCAACATCGCGGCAATCTTCTGCCGTTAGCCAGAAGTAGTTAACTGTAATGTCACCTGACACTTTATCAGAATGAAAGAGAGAACAGTACCATTTGTCGTTCCCATTGAGGCCGAAGTAGTATCTGCGGACTGACTGGCGCTGATACGAGTTTCCGAGCCAGGTTGTCGGTGATTTCAGGATCCTGAACAGAAAGGCGCGATCTTGCTGTGCCGGCCATTTGCGCTGAAACATCGAGAAAATGCGAGGAGAGCCATATCCCAATTGTTTATTCAGCAGGAACTTCACTTCTTTTACGGGCGGCATGGCTACGTCGGCATGCTGGTCTAGAACTTGGTGAACACTCGTCGTTCCTGCCTTGGGGAGGCCCACACACAGAAAATCCGGCTTTGTTTGATTTTGAGACATTTCGAATATCCAACAACGCTAACGAGTCGCGTTCGCTTTCTTTGAGACCAAGTCTGCAAAATCGCAACCAAGTTAGTGCGGCTTTATAAGGCAACAGCTCCTTGTAACTTGATCAAAAATCTGCCTTCAAGATTCTAATTAGTTCTCAATCGCGAATTCAGGATCATAAATCAGGTTCGGCGATGATTGAGCAATGCTATCGGTCCGAAGGCCCACCAGTGATGGCAGGCCTCTTGCTTTGTCGATAGACAAATAAAAATGCAACCAACTCCATTGGCGATATAAAATGAGTAGTTCCGAAAAAACCGCCAATGTTGATGTTACCGCCATTCTCGTGGTGGTGCCCACTCTGAACGAAGAAGCTCATATCGAAAGTTGCGTACGCTCACTTATGCGCGGCGACGATCGCTTAAGAGACATCACAGTTGCCATCACCGATGGCGGTAGCACTGACAGAACGCGAGAAATCGTCACGCAGCTTCAAAACGAATTCCAAAATTTGGAACTGCTCCATAATCCCAAAAAGCTACAATCTGCAGCGATTAATCTAGCGGCAGCACGACTGAGCAATGAACGTACAAAGTTTCTGATCAGATGTGACGCGCACTCGATTTATCCAGACAACTTCATTCTCGACGTTGCGCAATCTCTGGTGTCTAAAGATGCAGAATCGGTAGTCATTCCGATGGACGCGGTGGGAACAACCTGTTTCGAAAAAGCCAACGCATGGATCGTCGACACACCGCTTGGGTCTGGCGGCGCAGCGCATCGCGGCGGAACCATTTCAGGTTATGTTGACCACGGTCATCACGCAGGCTTTCTGCTGAGCGCATTTTTGGATACCGGCGGTTACGACGAAACTTTTTCTCACAATGAAGACGCTGAATATGATGAGCGCCTGCGGGCTCGTGGCGGCCGCATATATCTGGATGCTAACATTCGCATTAAATATGTCCCCCGAGGAAACCTTAAATCATTGGCCAAGCAGTACTTTAACTATGGCAAAGGCCGCGCACGAAACATTGCAAAACACAGACAATCACTGAGACCTCGCCAACTCATTCCGGTCATCGCGCTTGTTGGGAATCTGGTTGGTCTAATATTCGGGATGTTTTGGTGGCCACTTTTATTGTTGCCGCTCGGATATGTCAGCATCCTCGCCGCAGCATCGACTTGGATAGCGCTTAGCAAGGGTGCGCTTTGTGGACTTTGGGCGGGGCCAGCGTTGGGAGCGATGCATATGTCATGGGCCGCCGGATTTATTCGACAAAAATTCTCTGAAAAACCAACGAAATCTCTGGGAACAAACTATATATCACAGACAGGTGCAAAATGAAGCGGGGCCCTCAGGATAAGAGTATGTCAATCGTAACCGATCTAATCGCTTTGCTTAAAACTACTTTTGCGAGTGCCTCATCCGGTTTACAGTCGTTATACGCGCATGTCTTGTCTAGAATTGCCTCCATCAGGAAGCATTTCAAAGATAATCCGCTCGATGGAAGTACTTTTCGGCGAGCGCGCTCGGCAGAAGCCATAGCGCCGCGCCGCACCACTGTTCCAGAAAATACGTGCGTTTACGCGATCGGCGATATTCATGGGCGCATGGACTTACTCGCGAAGCTAATCGAGAAAATCGAGGCCGATGTCCGATCTCTCCCTTCAGATATTGAAGTCTCGCTTGTCTTCCTTGGAGACTATATCGACCGCGGCCTCCAATCAAAACAAGTAATCGAATACTTCCTGAGCGGCGCGCTCGATGCCTACAACCCCGTTTACCTGATGGGTAACCACGAAGAAGCGCTCCTCAGATTCGTTCATGACGCGAATTTTGGGCAAATCTGGGCCAGCTATGGCGGCGTAGAGACATTATATTCCTACGGCTTTCAAGTTCCGGCTCAATCGCCAACGGGCGATCCGATGAACGGCAGCGGCGTCGAGGACGCTTGGCATAAACTTTGGGGACGGTTTTGTAGCGATATGCCAGAAGATCATCTGCGCTTTTATCGGCGGCTCAAGCCGTATCATTCCGTTGGCGATTATGTGTTTGTGCACGCTGGCATGCGTCCGGGAATACCGATCGAGAATCAATCCGTAAGCGATCTATTCTGGATCAGAGACGAGTTTCTCAACGACCGGCGAGAATTCGATAAAATCATCGTCCATGGTCATACACCGGCAGACAAAGTTTTTCGTGATAATCGCCGGATTGGCTTAGATACAGGCGCATATATCACCGGCTGCCTATCGGCTGGGCGCTTTTGGTCTGACGAGGTGAAATTTATTTCAACTTAGTTCACTTAAAGCGTAATTTTGTATGTACTCGGACAATGTATTGTTGTACATGAATTTCAAGAAAGGCTAATAGACTTGGGTGACTGGACCATGCTGCTTAGGAATTCAATCGGACAAATCCTGACTGCCACAATAGGAGCGTTCATTCTATCTGCCTGTGCCAGCACTGCGCCCCAGCCTATTGCCGAGTCCACCACATCTATCCGAGAGAACGTTGACTATCGATTGGGTAGCGGAGACGATCTTCGGATTACAGTATTTGGACAAGACGATCTGTCTGGCGAGTACAACATTGACGGTTCCGGCAACATTTCGATGCCACTGGTCGGACAAGTTCGGGTGATCGATCTGACCACTTCTGGTGTTGAGGCGAAAATCGCGGCGGCGCTTGAGGGCGATTATCTGCGGAACCCGCGCGTCAGCGCTGAGGTGACAAACTACCGACCGTATACAATTTTGGGTGAAGTTCGCGCGCCAGGGCAATTTCCATATAGGTCAGGCTTAACCGTTATAGAGGCAGTTGCTCAGGCCGGCGGGTTCACATACCGAGCCAATGAAAACACTGTCGTGATCAAGAGCAAAGACGCCTCTCAGGAAGTAACGGTAGCTCTCGACGGGAATACCTTGGTTCAACCGGGGGATTCTATAACAATCAAAGAACGGTTCTTTTAGTCAGACCCTCTAGTGCAAGGTACTAGAGGACGTTGGCGCGCGGGTTTATTTGGCTTGGCAAAAGGAATATCAATATGCGGATCGTATTTCGCGTGGGGAAAATCGATGAGTTTGGGCAGAGTGTGCTTGGGATTGGATCATTTTTTGCATAGGGACAAGCCTGCGCAGTAAGCGACTGGTAATTTTAAACGAATGGTAGAGTAGCATGTCGAAGGATTCGAGAGTGCAACTAGAATTTTTGGGGACGAGTGGGGCGCGCGCAGAGACCGGCACCCCGGCTAATGACGATCAGATCATTGCGAATGATCAGACTCTAGACTTAACCAGCACACCTGCAAAACGAGTACTAGATATCTTTGTGGGCATTTTTGGGATTTTATTCTTCGGACCGATAATGCTTGGCTTCGCTATCGCCATTCGCATGTCAGATGGAGGGCCAGCTGTATTCTCTCAATGGCGGCGGGGTAAGAATGGCAAGATGTTCCGCTGCTACAAACTACGCTCAATGGTTCCTGATGCTGCAGAACGTCTTACAAATTTGCTCGCGACCGATGTGAATGCGCGTGAGGAATGGAACCTGACCCAGAAGCTGCAAAACGATCCGCGTATCACCCCAATCGGTCGATTTATCCGTCGGACATCAATCGATGAATTGCCGCAATTCTTTAATATCCTGAAGGGCGACATGTCTCTTGTTGGGCCACGACCCATAATTGAAAAAGAAGTCCCGCGCTACGGAAAGGCAATCTCAGATTATGATAAGGTTCGTCCAGGCCTGACCGGCTTGTGGCAAATCAGCGGTCGCAGCGAGCTAGAGTATCACGAGCGCGTAGATCTGGACGCCAAGTATGCCAATGAGCGGACATTCTGGGGTGATGTTAAAATCGCAGCGATGACTTTACCCGCCGTTTTATTCTCTCGCGGGGCCGTCTAAGCTTTAGGCGATACGTGTATTACCGGACGTCCAAGGCGATTATCCCGCAAGGAATATGATTAGGGCAATGATTACTGCCCAAGAAGCAATTCCAGCAATCAACAAGAACGCATATCTGGTTCGCTTGGGCCACTTTTTAATACGAACGTCAGCATACTCGCCATTTTCATGGGACAATTCCTCAAGCCGCGCGATTGCGCTTTGCTCTTGTTTTAACGGCTTCTCAGGTAAAGTCGTTTGTCTCATAGGCATAGTTGATGGCTGAACCTCTAATGAGCAGTTAATAATAAAACTAATTCACAGGCCAGCAATTAGAACATTGCAAATTTGTCATGTGAGGGACATCGCGGTTAGCCATTGAAAAAGAACGCTAAATTCTTGCTACTTTTTATCAGTTGAAGAATAGTTACATTTTTCTCGAGGATTGAAGAGCTTCCAGAATTATCTCGCGAGTTAAGCCCGCTGGCTCCACAAACGTGGATTCGTCGAGGTTGAGCAATGTTCGATTCGCTTGATCGAGCGCCTCTGAAGATCCCAAGATTTGAGTGATCAGCTTAGGCAGCGTAACGCCTAAAGGCTCAGCGGGCGTAAACCCTGTCGCCCGCTCTGTGATCCAGTTTCCTGTCTCTGTCCCAACAGGAGCAATAGCAGGTACACCATAATACCCACCTTCGTATATTCGGTTCGGCAGCAGCCAAACTGAATTGTATCCTGCATCCATAAAATCGCCTGCCCATACAACATCGATGTTGGCATAAATTGAAGCAAGATCCTCTGGCGATTTATATCGGCCGCCAAAATTCATATTTGGGCGTTTATCAATTTCTGGCTCGAACACTTCAATTTCAGACCTCGCGGGAATGCCATGAATATCGATTTCTAACTCTTTCGGAAAGCGATCTGCCAATGCGCACAACAGTCCGAACGAGCGTTTGCACCGAAGCATGCCGACCCAACCGAGGCGTAGCTTGTTTGGAGTTCTCTTCTTGATGTGATCCGGTCGCTGGCCATAGTCCGAACCAGCCGCAAGTCTATTCTCAAGAAGATAAGCACGGTATTTGCCATTATGATGTGGCTCAAAGTAGTTTTTTAGAAATCCGGGAGAACTGGTAACGAGCCCAGCTGAGCGCAGCAGCAATCTGCCCTCGATCCAGCGCAGCACTTTGCCAATCAGATCTTGGCGGATCATCAGGCGATTAATATCCAGACACTCATAGATCACCGGAGTCTTCAACCCGGCAATCTTTTTTGCCAGGAATGCTGCGATTAACATATCGAGATTTCGCGCATATATCAGGTCTGCTTCTTTCAGTACGGGCTCCTTGGCCGCCCGGCGGGCGCCTGAGAAGATTGACTTAAGCCGTGCCAAAAACGCCCCGTCACGCGTTAGACCCAAATCTATATTTTGCCATTCAGGCGTAATATTTTCCCGCCGCCGCATCATAAAACCGGTAACGCGAAAACCGTCGCCTTTCATTGCGCGGACACGCCTGCGCACGGCACTGTCTGCTGCGTCGTGGCCAAAAAATGCTATGTGATGTGTCATGGCTCGTATTACGCCGGTATCGGGTGAGACTATTTGTATAACTCTCACCTGCAAGATACTGACCGGCGAATTAAGTTTCGCCTAAATATCTAGAGAACTTCTTTTTCGTTCTTTACCGGCTCAAACACCTGCTCTTCTTCGACTTCGGAAGTGGCATCATTCGCACTGGTCAAGCTGCCAAACTGTACGACCCGCTGCAGTCCTGGCTGAGCGCTCGGCTGCGTGTCAATTCTAGGGTTCTTTCGACGCTTCAGTTTTTTGAACAAACCAGATAGCGAGAAGAGTTTTGGCTCTTGCAAGTAATATTTCTTGTAAGCCTTGTTCGTCGCGCTTGGATCCTTGTGATAACGACGGCGCGTGAGGTCCACTCTGCTCAGCGTAACGCCGATCAAACTCGCTCGGCACTTTCTCAAATGTTCGAGTGAATTTCTGACCGCTGACGTAGCAGTCGCTCTCCAACGAACAACCAGGATCGTCTTATCGCACTTCCCGGCAACAACACGCGCTTCAGCCATAAGAAGAAGCGGGCCCGTATCGATCAGGATTAGTTCGTACATCTCCCGTAATTTCACCAGCAACTCATCGAACGCTTTTGTACCAAAAACATCGTGCGGAGTTTCACCGTGCTGCGACAATGGGAAGAGATCCAAACTTGTTGCAGGATCGCGAAAAATGACTTCGTTCAGGGTGCCCGCGCCAGCCATATATTCTACGAGCCCCATATCTGTCTCTGCACCAGCTGCCTTTGACAATTGTCGGCGACGGAAGTCCCCATCAATGACTAATGTCCGAGACCCAGACATTGCCGACATTCTGCCGAGGGAGAGCGTCATCGATGTCTTACCTTCATCTGGCAACGACGATGTAATCGCAACTGTTTTGCTCTCGCCGTCTGGATCAGAGAACGCGATAGATGCACGCAAATATCTGATGCTTTCAGCATAAGCCGTGAAGGGATTCTCGACCAGGAAGTCAGCTGGATTCTTCGCGAACAAACCAAGTATACCCGTACTGGTAATCTGAGGTACTGATCCGATCAGCGATACGCCAAGCTTGCGCCGCACATCATCTGCATTGCTAATCTTGTTATCGAAGATTTCAGTCATCAATGCCAAGCCACCGCCGACAATGCCTCCGAGCATAAATCCGATGAGCAGATTGAGCATCTTGTTTGGCGAACTCGGGCTGATTGGCACGCGCGCGCGAGATAGAATGCTTGCATCTGCCTCTGTAATTTCGTTCTGCGGGCGAGTCTCTTTGAAGCGTGACAAGAATTCTTCGTAAAGTTCCTCACTTGTTCGGGCGTCACGCTCAAGCGCCTCCAACTCAACAGTATTGGCATTGTTTCGCGTGAGTTCTCCTCTCACATTTCCAATCTGCCGGGTTTTTTCCGAAAGTTGCCGCTCGAGAATGCTAACCGCTCGGCGCTGCCGTTCGACAATACGATTGATTTCTATGTCGATTTGGGAATCGATATCCGCGACTTCGCTGCGAACTCGGATCATATCGGGGTGACGCTCTCCGAGCTCAACCTGCAAATCAGCCTGCCGGCGCAAGATAGCGGCCCGCTCGATTTTCAAATCAGCCACAACTTTCGAGTCGAGCACTTCGGCGAGTGAGGTTACATCGCCGCCCCGGACGACTGTGCTTTCAATGTTTTCCAGCTTTGAGCGCGCCTCGACGAGTTCGGATCTAATCTTGGAACGGTCTGCTTCCAAAAATGCGAGATTTTGTTCGGTGA
Source organism: Hyphomonadaceae bacterium (assembly GCA_965263325.1). Classification (GTDB taxonomy): domain Bacteria; phylum Pseudomonadota; class Alphaproteobacteria; order Caulobacterales; family Hyphomonadaceae; genus CBDHGY01. The sequence continues at coordinate 2,192,176 of CBDHGY010000002.1, forward strand.
GGCGTGTTCCGGCTGCTTCCAGGAGACCTGAGCTTGCGCGATATTCTTCTACGCGTCGCTGTTTTTCGAGCACTTCCCGCTCGAGCTCTTCCACGTTGGATGAGAGCCAGTTTGTCGCGACTTTAGTGGCTTCCAGCTTCTCATCGAGCTGATTGGTTTGATATGCTTCAGCAATACCATTTGCAAGCATCGCAACAGATTCGGGATTTTCGCCTGTTACCTGAACCGTTAGAATGTACGTTGTTCCAACCCTTGAAACGCTGACTTTCTCGGAGAGAATATCTGTCGCAATGTCAATTTTTGCCGCTTCAATTTCTTCTTGCGTCAGACCTTCGAAAGGATCGGCCTCTTCCTCGCTAAGACCAAGGATACTTTTTATATTTTCTGCCAAGCTGGGCTTTTTCTCTCGCAAGGATGGATTAAATTCCGGATCCTGGATTAAATCGTACTCTTCCGCGACTTTTCGCAGGAGCGTCGTCGAACCAATGACTTTCACTTCTGTATCAATTACAGCCGTATCGCCCGCGAGACCTCCCGTAACACCGGCAATATTGATGACGTTTTTTTCGCTGGTATCGACAATAATCTGAGTCTTTGCCGTAAAGAGCGGCGTCTGCGTAAATGTCACAGCTGCGATGGTCAAAAACGTCACAAGAAAACCAATTGAAATCAACCAAAACCGCCTGAAGAATATATCAATCAGGCCCTTGAGTGACATAGGGACGTCGGCACCCTCACCCTTGTTCAAGACTGAAAGATCACTTGGTATTTCAATGCTGAATGACTTGCTCATGCCGACTTCCGAATAACCGTGCAGCCACTTTAGATGAGCTGCACGAAATAATTGACGATCTTATTTTAGGGCCTGTCCTAATAAGGATACAGGTTTATTCCGATACCGATGACGTTCTTTTGGAAAGACTGACCAACAAAATTGTCAAACCCTTCGGTATCGCGGTCAACAAGCCGGGCGAACGCTTCCACACCCACGCGTCTGTTTAGCTTATAAGTGGCGCTGACTGAGAAGTTCCTTAGATCTTCCGTTCTGTCGTCGCCTTGAAAATCCAAATCGCTGATTTCGCCTGCCGCTGATAAGACGATGTTCCGGCGGATTTCATAGTCTACAAGCGCACCAAACTTCGTTGCAATGGCGCTTGGAACATCGATCAAACCTCGATCCTCGGATCGGCGAGACGCAATCCCCGTCACTGTGACAAGCTGCGAAGGGAACCACTGCAAAGTTCCGTCCAGAAATAGACCGTCGATATCGTCGAAATCTGGAGAATTCCGATCTTCTTCAAGATAGCCGACACCAAATTTACCTCGGAGAAGCGCGTCAAGCTCAAAGTCTATACCGGCCTGGACGTCATATCCATTTGAGTCCCGATTAAACGGATCGCCGTCAATAATTGTAGGTACATCATAATCTCGTAAAGTTGTCCGGCCCTGCGCGAATACAGCGACATTTGGCGTAACAGCGTAAGACGCGGAGACTACCGCCGATGTCGTCGTCCGGTCCCGAAAGTCCTGCTCGAATTCGGTCCCATCTGCTTCTTGCCCATCTTCATAATTGCGCTCGCGCACGACAAAGTTGGCGGCAAGGCGCGTGCGATCATTCTTGAAAGCAATCCCGACAGTTGCGCCTGTGGTGTCAAACTGGATCGGGCGGACGTTCGTTACCCGGTTCGCAATTTGCGTCCGCTCTTCGGTTCGGTCCTCATAATAGACCTCACCAACCAGGGAGACTGCTCTCGTGACATCGAGCTCACCTTTCGCCCGTGTTCGAAAATCAAAATTGGATTCACTTCCAAAATCCAAATATTCGTTCTGGTGGCCGGAGATATCAAACTCCAGCTTGTGGTTATTCCAGTTGCTTTTCGCATTCAAACTGGCACCGATCTGCGCAATCACGTCTGATTCTTCTTGATCGTCCGAGGCAAACAAGTTCGAATCTGCGGTGACGGCGGCCCGTAGCTCTGGCCGCACAAAGAACGAGCCCCACTGCATGGGAACCGGATCAAAGTCTGGTTGGGGGCGATCTTTCACGGCGGTATATTTTCCACGGTCATAGAAGTCCTGCACACCCTCAGCAGTGTCAGCGTTCTGCGCAACAACTGGTCCCACTGACATAGCCAGTGTGGAGGCACCAACAATCAAAAGTTTACATTTACTTTTCACCACAACAATCAACTTTCATTCTTAAGTCTAAAACTGGGACAATACTCTGCGGTTTGTTCGTGCAAATCTTGCACCAAGTAAAACCGCACGATCAGCTATTACAAAATCCAAGAAGCGCCGTCCCAAATTATGAATCAGCGTGGCCTCGCGCTTGTTTTGGATAATCCCCGCGCCCATTTGCAGATTGTTGAGCGGACGGATAGGGAGAGCTGAACTCCTCAGGAGCGATTCTAGGGAAGTACGAGCCTGAGCGAATACGTCTGTTGCGCATCGAAGAAGCCGGCAGAGCCGATTCTGCACATTTCTAGGCTGTCCGCCCGTCTGCGATAAAACCAGTCGTTCTGACATTGGTCGCTCTCAAATTTCTTAGGGCAATAAATCCCAGAAAAACAAGGATTATCGATATTAACCGCAATCGTCCCAAGATTGTCCCTGTTGAAAATCTTCACTAGTCGCAAATATGTTCGTGTACAACCATTATTATTGATTTGGTAAGGTTGCGCTGCAGAAATTAGAACGAAGTTTCTGAATCAGCACCCCTTGGAATATCTGCTCGGATGCACAACGCGCCGATATTTATCGCTCAAACGAGTTTCCGAAAAATTTCAGGTACTGATCTGAATACACAGAATCCAAGAAGTGCCCAAGTTTGCCAAGCGCCGAATACCTCATCAAACCCTCGATCAGCAGCCAGCACCCCCAGAAGCAGCACAAAGAAGACAAGCCGAACCATCTGGCTTGCAATAAACTCGATATCACCGCCGGCGCGGCGAACCGCATACACCGACCAGGTCCGGACGATATGAGATGCCAAAAATACCAATCCAATCAGACTCGACGCGAAAAACAGAGCGAATCCGAAATATTTGGAGACATGTAAGGGCACGTAGGCAAACACGCGCCAATTTAGCGGAACTCTATTGAAAATGGCGAATGCAATCTGGCTAACCAAGATTACGCCCAGCCAAATTAGTCCGCTGACAACATAAAATTGTAGGGTTCCAGCGGTCTGTGATAATGAAAGCCGCTCGATTGTATCCGTTTGCGCCTCTAGGGGAATAAAGGCCACACCAATCGCTGTGAAAACGGCTGCCCAAGCCCAGGCAAATGGGGCAATCCGAAATTTACCGAGCGCCTTATAGGCCTCCGAGAGCTTTGGTTCAGCTTCCTTGCGCTCGCCTACGCGGTCATTGTCCGCGTAGCCGATTTCATAAACGCTGATCAAAGCCATGAAAAGAAAACCAAGCGCGATCCATGATTGGATATAGAAACCAGCGCCATATAGTCCGAACGCCAAAAACACGATCGGAAGCTCTTCGAGCAACACCTGCTTCAGAAAGAAACCCGGATCGCGTTTGATCTTGGCTGTGTAGTAAAACGGCTTCCATATGTTCGTGGTCATCGCGGGTACCATTCAATATGGAACCCTAGGTCGACGCGCTCCAATAAATCGGCATCATCTTCCAGAGAGTCAGTGATCACGACATCGCGGTCTTTGTTTAATACAATTCCGCGTTCACGCAGCATTCCAAGTTTGCCCTTGCGCCGCTCTTTGGTCATCGTCACCGCAGTAGGCGCAATAACTTGTATTTTCTCGAATTTTGTCCCGCGAAGCAGGGTATGAATAACTTCATCCACGCCGAAGGAGACAATGGTTATACTTTCCGGCGGCAAGGGCTGGAGAATTTCAAACAATTCTTCGTTCTTGTAACGCTTCCATAATCCCCGCGCGCGCTTTCGGAAAGAATCAACGACGCGTTTGCCTTGAAGATATCGCACCACACGCACTCTGATCGGGTCACGCCATAGCAGAGTGCTCCCTTGCCTCATGACAATCCAAGGGCGCAGCAAGCCCAGCCCCTTCATAAGCGGCCAGAAAAAGAACCGCGGGCGGGCAGAATTTATCAGCAAATCAGTTGAATTGGTAAGCAGCAGCGTGTGATCGAAATCGACATAAAAGTGACGATCAGACGAATCTGTTGCGATCAAACGTCGAAGGTCATCGACGCGTACAGGGTTTTCCGTCACTTGGGTCATTTTGCCGCTCTCCCCGCCGCCTCTCTTAAAGCGTGTACAACTTCAGTGTTCGCTAAACAGATCGGTGCCTGATCTCCCGCCCTATCAGCCAGCATACGGCGCTCGTCATCATTTTGCAGCAACCGGATAACAGAGCCTGCGAAGGCTTCATCTGTTTCGCTAACTTCGAGTAACCCGTCGAGCGCATCTCCAAATCCTTGAATTGCTCTAGGATAGGCTACGCAGGCAGTTCTCAAAAGGAGATATTCCGCAACTTTGATAGAAACACCGGTCGCAATTCGCGTTGGAGCGATTGTTACTGATTGAGGACCACCCAAATCAGCTAAATCATCAACGCGGCCGAGAATATGAATACCATCTGCCATCTGAATGTGTTTTGGCAATGCCGCACCCACCGAACCGGCGATATAAAGTTCTGTTCCGGGCAGCTCACGCCGAATCTTCGGCCAAATCGCATCATAAAAGTGTATGATTGAATCTGTATTGCCCGCATGAGTAGTCCCGATAAACACGATACGCGGTTCACCATCCAACGGCGGTTCTGCAAAATGCGGGACGCTGGGACGCAGCCAGACATTCTTCGCAGCAGCTATCTTCGGTCCAAAACTCTGCAATTCGTTTCTGGACGCATAGATGTTCAACTTGGATGTCGAAATCCAGCTCGCTTCTTCTGCAGCGGAGACCTCATCGAAGTTCGGGGTCATACCCCCTTCACGCAACGCTGCGCCGCGATCTGACAAAACATCATGCATTAGAACCGAGTGAACGGTTTTATCTGAGGAAAGGCCCTTCAAAATTGGACCGAGCGAGCTGTACTCCGCAACAGTAATCTCTGCTGGATCACTATTTAAAAGCTTGGTTAGCAATCTCTGTTCATGTGACTCAAGCGGCGTTGAGAAGTATGTCGGAATCTGCAAATCGACCCCAAGGCGGCGGATAAACTCTTTGCAGATCCGCACCCCAAAACGCCACCAAATTCGCGGCGATACCGACCAATAACGGGTGCCCAGCTTCACGGATGACGGCCAGACAATGTCATCAATGAGCTTATCCAGCTGAGGATGAATACTTGCCCAAGGACGGTTTCCGAAACTTCGCCACGGAGCAAAAACCACGCGAACGCTTAAATCAGCATCGTTTACTGCTATCAGGAACGTCTGGAGATAAGCATTATTACCAGTCGTCATGGTATCAAGTTGGCGCTGCACCACGATGTCCAGCCGCGGCTGAGGTCCTTGTATATCAAGAGGTTTGGAAAGCTCGTGCTCACCATTAACAACCTTTTCCATCGGACTCTCCCCTGATCTGCATTGCTTCAATCAGCCGAACCCGGTTGTATGGAATATTTATGCCAACGGCACCCATCCAATGACAGATCTATGATTAATTCTGGCCGCAAACGCCCGCACATCACAGAAACTCAAGGTAATTCTTACATTTCAGAGTTGTATCGACGTTGCTAGCCCGGAAAAAGTTTTTCTTCGACTTCCGAATGCCATCGCCAAGCGCTCTCGACGATCTCATGCAAAGTTCGGGAAGGTGACCACTCCAATAACTCTTTGGCTTTTGCGTTGTTTGCGACGAGCTTGTCCGGGTCGCCGGGACGGCGATCTGTAACCGCTACCTCGAAAGGCACCCCAGATACCTCGCTTATTGCATCGACAAGTTCGCGAACGGAAGAACCCGTTCCGGTTCCGAGATTATAGACATCGCCTGTCCCGCCACCGAGCAGTTGCTGAACAGCGCGCACATGTGCATCTGCCAGATCAAGAACGTGAATATAGTCCCGAACCGCTGTGCCATCCGGCGTATCATAGTCGGTACCGAAAATCTTGAACCCATCTCGCCGGCCAAGCGCAGCGTGAATCGCGAGCGGTATTGCGTGCGTTTCGGGTTGATGCTTCTCGCCGATACCAGACTGCCAATGGCTTCCGGCAGCGTTGAAGTAGCGCAGCGATGTTGCCGGCAGACTTCTAAACTCGCGCATATCAGCAAGCACACCTTCGACCATCGCTTTCGTTCGCCCATATGGGCTAATAGGATTGTGCGGATGGTCTTCACTCAGCGCTTCGGTTTGCGGAATACCGTAAACGGCGCAGGTCGATGAAAACACAAAGGCCTTCACGTCAAATGCATCAGCTGCATTGATCAAATTGATCGCGCCAGCAACGTTATTCTCGTAATAGTCATGTGTATCTGTTTGGGAATTCTTGACCTCGATCAGTGCCGCGCAGTGCACGACGGCGTCAGGTTTGTGCTCTTCAAATGCCTTCCATAGCGAAGCCTTGTCCCGAATATCGGCCTCAACAAACGGGCCCCATTTGGCAAATTGCCGATGCCCGTTCACCAAATTGTCCAAAACAACAATGTCGAAGCCGGCCTGCTCGAACGCCTCACTACAATGGCTGCCAACGTACCCAGCTCCGCCCGCGATAAGCACTTTTCCTTTTGACATGAATCGACCCTGCTCCTGCTAGAATTCGATTTTCGAAACGTGCTGTTCTCTTATCGTCAAAGTACCAAACGAACATTAAATTAAAAACGAGTTCGCATGCGACCATCACGTCATGGCCAGATGCAAAGCTCTACGCGGAACTGGCGAATGCTGTGAGCTATTCAGCCGCCACGAGCTGTTCATCATCGCTGGCTTTCGGCGTTGTAGATGCTTCACCGTTTGCGAAGATGAGCACTCCATCTTCCAGAGACGCCTCGCGGACCATTTTCTTATCCTTGTGGAAGTTCTGCGGGTTCAACCACGGTTCCTTGTCGCCCTGTTTCGGAAACAGGTGCATGGATCGTTGCATGTAGCCGGATGAAAAATCTTCGATCCAGCTGCGCTGAGGCATGTTCTTGTCAGTTTCGCGCAGAGTGGGTGTCGCCTGACGCGTACCGGTTTCGTCCAGATGGTTTAGAACTCGGCACAAATATTCGGCCGTTAGGTCTGCGCGCAGTGTCCAGGAAGCATTGATGTATCCGAAAGTCGTCATCAAATTCGGCACACCCGAATACATCATGCCTTTATAGGTCCAGGTATCAGCGAAATTCACGCGCTTGCCATCAACGCTTATCTCGGCCTCGCCGAGCTGGACAAGTTTCAAGCCCGTGGCAGTAATAATGATGTCCGCCTTTAAGGTTTCCCCGTTCTTGAGCAGGATCCCATCTTCGACGAACCTGTCGATATGTTGCGTGACGACGCTTGCTTTGCCGTCATTGATCGCTTCGAATAGGTCAGCATCTGGAATTAGACACATCCGCTGATCCCAAGGATTGTAACTCGGCGTAAAGTGCTCATCGACAACGTTGTCCGGCAAACTTTTCTTCGCCAGTTCAAGCAGCTTTTCTTTCACCTTTTCAGGCTGCGTTCGTGTACGTTTGTACAAGAACTGCTGCATCTTCGTATTTTTCCAGCGTGTGATATTGTAAGCCGTCGAGGATGGCAGAACTTTTCTAAGCGTATTCGCGACAACGTCTTTTGCGGGGCGGGATACGACATAAGTCGGAGATCGCTGAAGCATGGTGACATGCGCTGCTTTATCCGTCATCGCCGGAACCAGCGTCATCGCCGTTGCGCCAGACCCTATAATTACGACGCGTTTTCCAGAGTAATCATAAGACTCATCCCAGAACTGCGGATGAATGATATCGCCTTTGAAATTTCCGCGACCTTCGAACTCAGGCGTGTAGCCTTCTTTATATGAGTAATAGCCTGCGCACATATCGATGAAGTTACATGTGAACGCCACCTGCTCACCCGTTTCGGCGCGTTCAGCAATCACCGTCCACCGCGCATCTTCAGATGACCAGCTGCAGGACTTTACCATATGCTGGAAGCGGATGTGCTGGCGAACACCATATTCGTCCGCTGTTTCGTTCACGTATCCCCGGATAGCGGGGCCGTCCGCGATGGACTTCGCAGCCGTCCATGGTTTGAAACTATATCCCAGCGTGTGCATGTCGCTGTCAGAACGAATGCCGGGGTAACGAAAGATGTCCCAAGTGCCGCCAATGGCTTCGCGTCCCTCGAGGATCGCAAACGTCTTGCCGGGGCATTTCTGCTTAAGGTAAACGCCCGCGCCAATTCCCGATAAGCCAGCGCCAACAATTATGACGTCGAAATGGGTCCCTGACATATTGCGTTCCTCCCGAATGGCTACGCTTTCTCATCATGATAGCGCAAATTCGACGCCAACGCATCGTTACGCAACGTTATCTACCAGGGTATCTCTCCGTGAAGCAGCTTTGGAAGGGACATTTGATCTGCGCTTGCGCGGCGCGCCATGGCTTTCCGAAATGGAGCAATCCTGTTTGCAACCGATAGGCCGAGACCCCGAATTGGCTTCAAAACCGGATTGTCATTTGAGAATGCCCGATCGATGCCATCCATAGCAAGCGCCGTCGAGTTCGCCTCGAACCGGCGCCATTGTTGATACCTCTGCAAGACCGAGGCTGACCCGATATCGAGGCCTTCATGGCGCGCATCGCACAAGATTTCGATCAGAGCGCCGACATCTTTAAATCCGAGATTTAGGCCTTGCCCGGCCAATGGATTAATGCGGCGGGCAGCATCGCCGACCAGCGCCAATCGCTCAGCCACCATTTTCTGCGCAATTTTCATATGTAGAGGATATGCAAAAGGATCGCTGGCCAATGACATTGGGCCCGCAAATTCAGAGAAGCGGTGGTTGAGCTCAGCTTCGATTGACGCCCGGTCTTGGCCCGCGAGAGCCTCCGCCGCGCCAGACTTCATATACCAGGCGAGGTTGGCGCGATTTCCGGTGAGAGGAAGCGTCGCGAACGGTCCCTCTGGCGTAAATAGTTGCCGCGCAATGCCGCCATGCGGGCGTTCGAGTGTCACATTCGCTGCGAACACTGACTTATTGTAAGCCCGGCCTTCGACAGAAATACCGGCCCCACTGCGTACCTGTGAGTTCACGCCGTCACAGCCCACAAGCAAAGACGCTTCAATTGACTGGTTGCCCTGAAGCGAAACTAAGATCTTTCCAGAAGACGCCTCGAACCCAGTAAACTTCTCCGGTGCGATAAAACGAAGGCCGTCTTGATGGTCTACCGCATCAGCGAGAGCGGGAAATATTCGCTGAGCCTCAATCATATATCCGAGCGGGCCGTCACCGCTTCCCAAATCCTCATTGGAAAAGAGAACGGACGGCGCACCAAAATAATGGGTTCCGCCGTCTATTGCCTCTAAACCGTTAAGCGGCTGAGCTGTATCGATTAACGCTTCTGCGATGCCGGCCGTTTCGAGCAATCGCCAGCTTCCTCGAACAATTGCAAAATTTCGCCCATCTTTTCGGCCGGCATGGCGCAGTTCGCGCGCATCGATCAAAATGGTATCAAATCCGGCTTTCGCCGATAGTAATGCCAGTGCGCCTCCAGCAGGGCCGGCGCCGATGATTACAACATCGCACGTATGAGAGGTTGAGTGATTGCTCATAAAATGCAGCTAAGCACACCCTAGCGCCCCGTCCAGAGTGCGCGCCTTTCTGACACGGGCCAATTTGTTAGTAATTCCAAATAAATTGTTTGCCCGCCATTAAGCCTAATTCGCGAAATTGGGGACTGAAGAGTTTCCAACAGAAGTGACGATCAATATGGCAGGAGCCGCCACACACGACGCACACGTTCACCCCGTGAGTGACCCCGTTTGGCGGATCTTGACCGGTACTGCCGCGTTCGCTGCTGGTGTCTTCGTTTGTGGCAGCGTTGGGTCATATGTTCCCACCGATCCTAGCTGGAACGCAGCAACAAGTTCCGGAGTAAACAATCTGTTCGGCGCAACCGGTGCCGTCTTTTCTGACATCGCGAGACAAACGCTCGGCTGGTCGAGCTGGGCTGCAGGAATGGCCTTGATGGTGGGTGGATCCATGCGAGCGGTGCTGATTGGCGCGCCGCGTATTCGGCGCTGGTTGATGGGAACGGCAACAGTCCCTCTGTCGGCGGCGTGTTTTGCAAGTTGGCCGGTGCCAGCCTCATGGCCATTTGCGTCTGGCCTTGGCGGTATGGTCGGAGACGGGCTGCTTTCGCTCGCAGAAATGCCGTTCAAGGCACTTCTGATGCCCATGCCAACGACGCTTGCGGGCTTTGCATGCGGCGCAGCGGCTTTGTTATTTGCGTCCCGCGCACTCGGGTTCCAGCGTGGTGATGCGCAACTGTTACAGGAGGCAGCCGCCAGCTCTGCGGTGCGCACGGCCCGGAAAGCCTGGCTTGGCGGCGGCGCAATTGCCGGTCTTCTGTCGCGTTTGAGACGCCGAAACGAAGAAGACTATGAATACGAAGAGTATGAAGACGAATACGACGATGAGATCGATGCAGATATCATCATCGCTGACGAAGAATATGACTTAAGCCCTTCTTCGTTCCTTCCCGGCGAGGATATCGACGAAGACGAATACTATGAAGATGATGGCGAAGACGAGGGCTATTTCGAAGACGAGCCAGAGCTCGACGCCGATGAAGATTATGAGGTCGAACACCAAAATCCGGCCCCTGCCCCGCCGCCTGTTCCTATCAGAACGCCGGCTGCGCAACTTCGCGAACGCAAGCCTGTGCGCTCTCCTGATGCGCCGCGAGTTCGCCGGAATGTCCGCCGCAAATCCACGAAACTGCCGCCGATCGAACTTCTGAAGCAACCGCCATCGCGCCGCGGAAATATTGATGAAGAGGCCTTGCTCGCAAAAGCGGCGCGCCTTGCCGAAGTGCTGCAAGAATTCGGGGTGCGAGGTCGCATCAAAGAAGTGAGACCTGGCCCTGTTGTTACACTGTTTGAAATGGAGCCAGCACCGGGCGTGAAATCAGCCCGCGTGATCTCCCTTGCTGATGATGTTGCGCGCTCAATGAGTGCGAACTCTGCCCGTATGGCTGTCGTACCGGGCAAAAACGCCATTGGCATCGAATTGCCCAATGAGGATAGAGAGACCGTATATCTCCGTTCCTTGCTGCAATCCGATGCCTACAAGAACACAAAAGCATCTCTGCCGATGGCGTTGGGTGATGATATTGGCGGCGCGCCAACAGTGGTGGATCTGGCAAAAATGCCTCACTTGCTGATCGCCGGTACAACCGGTTCCGGTAAGTCCGTCGGCGTGAATGCGATGATCTTATCCCTCATCTATAAGCACACGCCTGAACAATGCCGTTTCATCATGATCGATCCAAAGATGCTGGAACTCAGCATCTATGAAGGCATACCGCACCTGCTTGCACCGGTTGTGACCGACCCCTCAAAAGCAGTGAATGCGCTGAAGTGGACCGTGCGCGAAATGGAAAGCCGTTATGAGCTGATGTCGAAGGCAGGCGTGCGAAATCTTGCTGGCTTTAACGACAAGGCGAAGAAGCACCGCGAGGCTGGTAAGCCGCTAGAGCGCAAAGTTCAAACGGGCTTCGATGGAAATGGAAAAGCCATCTACGAAACAGAGACCCTGCCGACCGAACACATACCAAACATCGTTGTTGTCGTTGATGAAATGGCAGATCTTATGATGGTGGCTGGTAAGGAAATCGAAGGTTGTATTCAACGCCTTGCGCAAATGGCGCGGGCTGCTGGTATCCACCTCATCACCGCAACGCAGCGGCCATCGGTGGACGTGATTACCGGTACGATCAAAGCGAACTTCCCAACCCGCATTTCATATATGGTAACGACAAAAATCGACTCGCGTACCATTTTGGGAGAGCAAGGCGCTGAACAACTGCTCGGAATGGGCGACCTGCTTTATCAGGCACCGGGTAAGAAATCGAAACGCTGCCATGGCCCGTTCGTATCTGATGAAGAGGTCGAGGAAATTACCGATTGGCTGCGCGGCCAGGGCGAACCAGATTATTGCCCGGAAGTGCTAGAAGAGCCCGAAGAAGGCTCACAATCGGCGATTATGGACGCGATGCTTGGCACATCAACGGGTGACAAGAATGAAGATCTCTACGCTCAAGCGGTTGCCATCGTTGTCGGCGATCAGCGCGCCTCGACTTCATATCTTCAGCGCCGCTTGAAAGTTGGATACAACAAAGCGGCCAATCTGATCGAACGGATGGAAGAAGAGGGGGTGATCTCATCTCCGAACCATGCAGGCAAAAGAGAAATCTTCGGCAAGCCTGACCCCGAACCCGCATAATAAGATCGGCTGCTAGGGGTTATCGAGGCCCTCCATCTGCAAAAGTAAATCGACCAGCGCGTCCTTGCTGAGGTTGGGGTTCAGATACTCTAGCCCGATATCACCTTTATCGCGCCAAACCACATGCGCGCGCTGACGTATGACTTCACCTTGAATAGAAACCTCCAGCACAGGCGCGAGGGGTTCGGTTCGGATTACGCGTACACGCGCACCAAGCGGGCTCACATCCAAAGCGACACAGTTCATCTGCACGCCGTAGGGCAGGAAAATAGTTGCATTCAAGAATACGGGGCGGCGAATTTCCTCACGGTTTTCAGCCCGCTTGAGCGCCTGTTGCAGCAACGCCTCTCTCGTTTGCTGCGCAAAAAACTCAAATCCTGGTCCACCAAATGACTCTGGCTTCTTCATTGTCGTCACACCTGTAATTGGCCCCCCAGCCAATTCAGGTGAAGATTGTCGCAAAAAACTTTTCTGCTGCTGAAAATGAACGTTTGTATTTGTTCGTTATCATTAAGCACAATGTCCGTTCATAATGCAGCGTTTGCGCGATAAAGCTGAACCAGACCCAACGAAACGCGGCGCAAATACCTAAATTCCGCCCTGTTTTCCGTACGTTCATCCGCTTATCTGTAGTGAGACAAAAAAGGAGTGTTCGAAATGACAGGAACTCTGACATCCATTGCAGCCGTCTTGGCGCTGGTAACAATACCCGTATCTCTCCCGCCTGCACCGCAGATAAACGCGCCCGCGGCAGAAGCGCCGGTAGATCCAGCAGCGCTTACCCCTGCTGAACAGCGCATTATTCTCGAAGCCGCAGCAGAGGGACTTGCAGCTGTTAAGACAGCGAAAGGCCGTTTTGAACAGATGCAGCCAGATGGCAGCGTTATTATGGGCGAATTTGCACTCCGCCGCCCCGGCAAGATGCGGTTTGAATATGATGAACCAAACTCGGTTCGAGTAATTGCAGATGGCGCGACAGTGGCCGTAGAGGACACTGCGCTCGAAACAATCGACCGCGTGCCCATCGCCGCAACACCGCTCGGCATGGTCCTCGCTAAGAAAATCGACTTCGAGAAGCAGGCTGAGGTTCTTGCAGTTCTTCAAAATGACGGGCGAACAGCGATCACCCTTGAAGACCGCGCAGGCGAGCATGACGGTCAATTGACCTTGGTATTAGACAGCAACACTTACGATTTGCTTGGCTGGTGGACGGTAGATTTTAGCGGCAACTTTACTGAGGTTAAGCTGAATAATGTGGAGACTGGTGTTCGAATTGATCCGAAGCTCTTTCGAATTGAAGACCCTGAAGATGACGAGGACGAATTCTAGGAACTTCCCATCTTCAGCCGCCAGTGCAGTTGCAGCGATCACACTCATGTGAAGAACAAGTAATTCCTTTTAAAAGGGTTGAAATTTCTGAGTTTCGTTGCATATTTACCACTATGCGAAGGGATTGATCGGCCTCCCCAAAACCGATCGGCGTTCCCTTCGACCAGGCCGGATTTCCTTCCCCTCCCGGCCTTTGCGTCTGAGACGCGTCCGCGCCCGAGCATCCCCCCGCGCTCGGGCGCGTTGACGTCTCAAGATCAGCGTTTTAGCGGGATTAGATGAAAATCGTTACCTGGAATATCAATTCGGTTCGTCTGCGCGCGCCGAACATTGCGGCTTTCGTTGAAGCTGAAACCCCCGATGTCGTCTGCCTTCAGGAAATTAAATGTCAGAACGGTGAGTTTCCCGAAAAAGCGTTCAAGGAAGTCGGGCTAAAACACCTGCTCATTCATGGGCAGGGCGGAGGTCACCATGGGGTCGCGATCGCATCGCGCCTGCCGCTTGAAGAAGTCGCCGCGCCGGATCTCTGCCGCGAAGGTCACGCACGCGTATGCGCTGCAACGATCGATGGGATAGAAATTCACAATATCTATCTGCCAGCGGGAGGCGACGAGCCGAACCCGAAAACAAATGAAAAGTTCGCACATAAGCTGGATTTCTTAGAGAGACTTGGCTCAGAGTATGGCGGCAAACGTCGTCGAGATCGCAAGCACCGGATTCTTGTCGGTGATCTCAATGTTGCACCACATGAAAATGATGTGTGGTCACATAAGCAATTGCTGAAGATCGTATCGCATACACCGCAGGAAACAGAGCGTCTTGAAGATTCGCGTGAGGCCGCCGGATTCGCGGACATTGCTCGGATGGCGGTTGATGACTCGCAAAAGCTTTACAGCTGGTGGAGCTATCGCGCCAAGGACTGGGCCAAGTCCAATCGGGGCCGCCGGCTCGATCATATTTGGGCGGATAAAGGCGCAATGAAACGAGTCAATGTTAGCAGCTACAAGATACACTTGGCTTGGCGCGGCGGTTGGAAACCATCGGATCATGCGCCTGTAAGTATTGAGTTGGAGAAGGCGTCATGAATGATCTGACCGGAAAAACAGCTTTCATCACTGGCGGTGCAAGCGGAATAGGCCGATCCATCGCAAAGCTGATCATCGCGCAGGGCGGCACTGCAATTATTTCGGATGTAGACGCAGATACTGTGCAAAATACCGGAGATGACCTTGGCGCTGAGTATCACGTTCTGGATGTAGCAGATATACAAGCAACCGAAGCTCTCGCCGAAACAATTTGGCGCGAGCATCGCGGCATTGACATGGTGTTTGCGAATGCGGGTGTAAGCGCTGGTGGCGCTCCGTTGCTAAAAGCTACTGAGCAACAATTCGATCATTTGTACAATGTGAACGTGAAAGGAGCCTGGGCCACGTCAGCCGCGTTTGCGCGGAGGATGGTCGCGGAAAACTGTGCGGGACACATTTGTATAACGGGATCCGAAAACAGCCTCGGCTATCTATTCAAAGGCAATGGTCTGTATAATGGATCCAAGCATGCAATTTTAGGAATTGCCGATGTGCTTCGCCATGAGTTGCCTGAATCCATTACAGTTTCATTGCTGTGTCCAGGCCTAACCGCCACGGGTCTAACAGGGCCGACCCTCCAAAGCGGACTGCCTCAGCCGCCGGATCAAGCGCGCGCAATGGCAGCGGCAGTAATGGCGAAAGGGCAGGATCCGGATATCGTTGCTGAGAAAGCCCTCCGAGGAACGCTGGATGGTGACTTCATCATCCCGGCGATCTCCATTATCAGGGATTGCGCAGAGCAGCGATGGCAGGACATCGAAGCTGGGTTCGCAAAGCATGCACCACCTAACAAGGAAGAGTATCAGTACCTTGTGACAAACGTTATTGCAGAGCTGCGCGGGAAAACGAACATTTAAGGCTGCAGGCGATAACCGCCAGCTTCCGTCAATAGAAGACGTGCATTGCCTGGGTCAGGTTCAATTTTTTGACGCAGGCGATAGATGTGGGTTTCAAGCGTGTGCGTTGTCACCGTCGCATTGTATCCCCATACTTCCGATAGCAATTCTTCGCGCGCTACAGATTTGGACCCAGCTCGGTAGAGATACTTTAGTATATTCGTTTCTTTCTCTGTTAAACGGATTTTCCGATCATCCCGGGTAAGTGTTTTCATACTTGGGCGAAACTCATAAGGACCGACCTGAAAAGTTGCATCCTCTGATTGTTCGAAACTACGGAGATGTGCCCGCACCCGCGCAAGTAAAACTGAAAACTTGAATGGCTTCATACAATAGTCATTCGCTCCAGAATCAAGACCCAGTATAGCGTCTGCATCGCTGTCTTGCCCCGTCAGCATGATGATTGGCGCGCGAACACCTTTCGACCTCATCAGCTTACATGCTTCACGTCCATCCATATCTGGCAAATCTACATCCAGGAGAACTAAGTCTATTCTTTCCGACTCAGCAATCTTAATGCCGTCCGTAGCATTTTCCGCCTCATGGGTCTCAAATGCATCGTGGAGTCCGAGTTGCTCAGCAAGCGCAGAGCGCAGATCATTGTCATCATCGACGAGCAGGACATTTTTCTTGGCAGCCATTGTTTCTTTCCTCTGAACTTGGCACGCTAAATAGAGGCGAATGTTTCCTCTGTCCGCATGGTACAATCACATTACAATCACAAAAAAGGGAGCAAAAGGCGAATGGGTTTGGTTTTTCGAGCGACTCCCTGCGGTGTTTTTTCGGGACCTGATATCGAATTCAAGTGTGCGATCGGCCGGGGCGGTATGACCGACGCGAACAAAAAAAGAGAAGGAGATGGCACCTCGCCAATTGGCTGCTGGCCGATGCGCCGCGTCTTCTACCGCGCCGACAAGATTGCTCCGATCGAGACGAGTTTGCCTATATCGCCTATTCGCAAAAACGACGGCTGGTGTGATGCGCCCGATGATCCCCTCTACAACCAGCTTGTATCGTTACCCTATCCGGCAAGCCACGAAAAAATGTGGCGCGACGATGATGTCTACGACATCGTCGTTGAGCTTGGCCATAATCACAATCCACCCATACCTGGCCTCGGCAGCGCTATTTTTTTGCACCTCGCAAAGCCCGGTTATCCGCCCACGGAGGGGTGCATCGCGCTCAGCGAGATGCATTTGAGACATGTCCTGAATCTTTCTGGACCGGAGACTTTCCTCGATATTTGCGGCGCAAGTTAATCACCCCGGCTGAATGCGTTCACCAAATAGCGCCGATCCAACGCGAATATGGGTCGCCCCAAACTGAATTGCTGTCTCATAATCCCCGCTCATTCCCATCGATAATTCGGGCAGCTTCAATTGCTCGCGGAGTTTGGCAAGTAAAGCGAAGTGCGGTCCGCCAGGTTCGGCAGCAGGGGGTATGCACATCAACCCCCGAACAACGAGTCCGCATTCGTCTCTTGCAAATTCTAGCAAATCTGCAGCCTCGTGCGGCGGAGTTCCAGCTTTTTGCGGCTCTTCTCCGGTGTTTACTTGAAGCAAAACAGGCGGCGGAACGCAGCCTATTTTGTCTGCCGCTGATCGAAGGGATTTCGCAAGCTTCGGGCGATCAAGCGTTTCGATCACGTCAAATAGTTTTATAGCTTGATCGGCTTTATTGGTTTGAAGCGGCCCAATCAGCCGCAATTCCATACCGGTCATACCGCTGCGGTGTGACCATCTTTTCTCGGCCTCTTGGACGCGGTTCTCACCAAACACCAATTGCCCGGCTGCGATCACCGCATCGATCCGCTGATCCGGCTGTCGCTTGCTCGCCGCAACCAGCGTCACGTTCCGCCCGGCGCTTGCCTTTGACATTCGCTCCAGAATTTCCGCGCGGCGTTGGGCAATTGAAAGGCTCGGTGTATGCGTCATGAGATGAGCGTCAAACCCGATCCTGTTCGAGTCCGCAAGTTCTTAAGCGCCGCGCGCCAGGTAAAGCGCCACTTTGAGATTGATGCGCCGCCCTTGATCTATCTAACGGATCCTGCCAGAAACAACGATCCCTCTAAGACCATCGTCAATTTACCAGCAGGCTCTGCAGTCATTTATCGTCACTTTGGTGCGGAAAACCGTATCGATTATGCGCGGAAGCTGCGTACCATTACCACACTCAAAAAGTGTCGATTACTGATCGCAAACGATCCGGAGCTTGCCATGAGCGTAGATGCGGATGGGGTTCACTGGCCAGAACGTTTCGCTGGAAACGCCAAGTATTGGCGCAGACGTTTTTCATTTATGACGGCCAGCGCGCATAGCAGTGCCGCGCTAAACTCCACCTCACTGCGTTATGTGGATGCAGCTTTGCTGTCGACCGTATTCCCGTCATCAAGCCCATCCGCCTCTGAGCCAATCGGCGCACTGAAGTTTCGAACAGTCGCTCAATCGGCACCTTTGGCAACATATGCGCTCGGCGGTATTCTTGCGGAGAACGTCCGAACCATTGCAGATGCCGGCGGGATCGCCGCGATTTCTGGGATTGAAGAAGCTTTCGGCGCTTAGAATTTGAAAGCTGACTGGAGGCGGATGCCCGTTTCAAGCTGCTGCTCTTCCCAGATCGCCGTATCGTCAAGTTCCTGAGCACCTACGCTCACTTCACCGCCAACGCTAATGCGCGGGGTCAAACGAAAGGTTGCTCCAGCACGCATTTCTTCGCGCGGCAGTGGAGACTCTTCAGAACGGCTCTTTAAGTCGATGCTCAGCGCCCAACGCTTGCCCTTCGTCCAAGACAGGGAGACGTCGCGGTCCGGGCGGGTTTGCCAGATAGGGGCCTCATCCGCTCCAGAAAACTCCGTGAAACTGCTGAACCATTCAGGTGTGGCAAGTTCTGTTTCGGAAATCTTTGGAGCGTCAAGTTCTATGGGTGCCGTGCTCACGTCTTCTTGCGCCATAGCTGGGGTAACCAGCACGGCGGCAGAAATCGCAGCGAAGATCAACTTCTGGCACATATCAGCCCTTTCGGACTCCTACTTAACATGCGGATTTGTAAAGAGAAGATTAACAAATCGATAGCAGCGCAATTCAAAGCGAGAGTGTGATTTCGACAACAACGCCGCCAGGTGCCGAAATCGAGGCGGAATCGGGGTTTGTGAAGGGCAATTGGCCAAAATCGACATCTGTTTGCTGGTATCCAGCTGTAAGTTTTAGATTATGTGAAATTTTTGTAGCACCGCCGATACTCCAATTCCGGCCTTCAGAATTAATGTTTTGGTCTTCTGATTCGCCGTATCTCGCGCCCCATTTCCAACCAAACGCATCCTTTGTGATCCCCGCAGACCAGGCAGAGTAGTCACCATTTTCTGCAAGCCCGTTATTGGACGAGAGATAATCGGCACCGATCGACAACGTCTCAAATTCTAACTCAGCCCCAATAGACCAAACCGAAACATCGTCCATATTTGTGTTGATCAAAGGCGCGCTTATCTGCCCAGATGCATAACTTGCGCTGCTGCGCACGCGAACATCCTGCGACGCGAACTTTCGGGAGAATTGCAGCGATCCCTCAGTCACATTTTCAATACTCAAGGTAGTCGTTCCCGGGACCGAACGCCTAGGATCCCTGTCAACGCCGGCGACGTTGACCTCAGGCGTATAGGAAAACCCGGCACGAAACCCAATAATCCTCGGCGTTTGATATGTTATTTTTGCGGCAGGTCCTGTCAGATCGTTTTCGGTGCGCACAATATTCAATCCGCCTGGGTCCATTTTCGGATTAACAGCTCGGGCATGCGTGAAAACATCAGGCGATCCTTCGTGGAATCTTGCGGCGACGCCGCGCCCAAATCCAACTGAAACCTGACCATAACCGCCATCGATATAGATCTGTGCTGTTTCGACCGCGCCTGATAGGCTTGCATCTTCTATCGAGCTCGCGCGGGTTAAACCTGAATACGCCCCCCGCACTTGGAGAGTTGTCGGCGTCATCATGAGATCGAGTGGTTCGACGTTTCCGGTGAACCCAGCTCTCGCAGGATTGTCCTGCTGGGCTTTCGCTTCAAACCTCAATCCAATTTCCGCACTGTTTTCGAGTGTTTTCTCGGCAGTTGCGCGGATGCTCACCTCGCCGAGAATGTTGCGAGCTGGCAGGCGCTCAACATCATCGAAGGTGGAGATAACGGCAACCGCCTCAGCTTTTGCATCAAATTCCCAGCCATCCGAAAAGTCCTGCGCGTAACTTTCCGCTGCCAGGAACGCGCCCAATCCCGCAACCCATAAAGGTGTCCGCACTGCCTCACTCCACTTTCGATTACAGGTGACAGAAAAAGCCCCCTAGCGGCCTTCATCAACGCATCATATACAGAAGGCCGTCAATAAGATCTTGCCACCGGGATGGAACGCATATGCGCACTTCTATGATAACTGCCTGTTTCGCTGCGGCCGCTACATTGGTTGCGTGCTCTTCAGGCTCAAGCAACGTTGAACGCAAAGTCGTGGAGGAAGTTTCCGGCGGCGTGAATCCATTTCTGTGGCGCGCATCGCTCGATGCACTTCAGGACCTTCCGGTGAAAAGCGCTGACCCGATTGGCGGGATCATCATTTATGATTGGAAGAGCTTTCAGGACGCGCCGGACGAGCGGATCAAGGCGACTGTTTATATCCTCGACTCTCGCCTGCGCGCGGACGGTGTAAACGTTTCGGTGTTCCGCCAGACAAACAATGCCGGAACCTGGACCGATGCCAGCATTGATCCTGCCACGGAAGAACAACTCGAAAACGCGATCCTTCAACGCGCACGGGTGATAAAAGCTTCTATCGCTGAATAATCCTATCAGCAGGTACTCAATATAAGGGAGGCCAAATTGGCCGATCGCTACAATCCGCTAGAAGCGGAAACCAAATGGCGTGCTGCCTGGACCGAACACGACATCTTCCGCACCCAATCGCCCGAGGAAGCCGGCGATGCGCCGAAGGCATATGTGCTAGAGATGTTCCCATATCCATCCGGCCGATTGCATATGGGCCATGTGCGCAACTATGCGATGGGCGATGTTGTCTCGCGCCATAAGCGCGCGAAAGGTTACAATGTCCTGCACCCAATGGGATGGGATGCGTTCGGAATGCCCGCCGAAAATGCTGCAATGGAGCGCGGCGTTCATCCAGGCGAATGGACCTACAAAAACATCGATGCGATGCGTGCCCAGTTTCAGAAGCTCGGCCTTTCGCTCGACTGGAGCCGAGAGTTCGCAACCTGCGATCCCGAATACTACGGCGCGCAGCAAGGCCTGTTCCTCAAATTTCTGGAGAAAGGCCTCGTCTATCGCAAAGCCTCCAAGGTAAACTGGGATCCAGTCGACAATACGGTTCTAGCGAACGAGCAAGTCATCGATGGGCGCGGTTGGCGCTCTGGTGCGATTGTTGAACAGCGGGAACTGACGCAATGGTTTTTCCGGATCACCGACTATGCGGACGACCTGCTCGCTGAAGTCCAGAAATTGGACCGGTGGCCCGAAAAAGTGCGCACGATGCAAGCAAACTGGATCGGTCGATCTGAGGGGCTGCAGATGCGGTTCCTATTTGACGCAGAAGCACCGACTGGGTTCGAAGACGGGATCGAAATATTCACAACGCGCCCCGATACACTATTTGGCGCAAGCTTTGTCGCCTTGTCACCTGATCATCCCCTCACAATCCAGCTTGCTGAATCCAGCAAAGAGATTGAAGCATTCCGTGCTGAGTGCGCCCGCGTAGGCACCAGCGAAGAAGCGATCGAAAAAGCTGATAAAGTCGGGATAGATACCGGCCTGCGGGTTGGCCATCCATTCAAGGAGGGTGAAACGCTTCCAGTCTGGGTCGCTAACTTTGTACTCATGGGCTACGGGACGGGAGCCATCTTTGCCTGCCCGGCAGGTGATCAGCGCGACCTCGACTTTGCGCGCAAATACGATTTGCCAGTGATTCCGGTCGTCTTGCCGCCAGACGAAGATGCATCCACCTATGATATTGAGGATGAGGCGTACACCGGGCCTGGGACGATGTACAATTCTGGGTTCATGGACGGCTTGTCGTCTTCAGATGCGATCTCGGCAGCGATAGATAAGGTGGCAGATCTGAGTCTCGGTTCGCGCACTGTGAATTATCGATTGCGCGATTGGGGGGTTTCTCGTCAGCGTTATTGGGGATGCCCGATCCCCATCATCCATTGTGACACGTGCGGAATTGTCCCGGTCCCGGAAAAAGACTTACCTGTCCGTCTGCCAGATGATGTCAGTTTCGAAAAACCGGGTAATCCGCTGGATCACCATCCGACCTGGAAGCATTGCACATGCCCGAAATGCGGCGGCGATGCCGTGCGCGAAACCGATACACTCGACACATTTGTCGATTCTTCCTGGTATTACTCACGATTTGCCAGCGAAGAAAATTCCGCGGAGCGGTCATACTGGCTCCCTGTTGACCAATATATTGGCGGCGTCGAACACGCCGTCCTTCACCTGCTGTATGCCCGGTTCTTTACCCGAGCGATGCGAGATGTTGGCGAGCTTGATTTGGCGAACGGTGAACCCTTTGCGGGCCTCTTTACGCAGGGCATGGTGACCCACGCAACATTCAAAACAGAAGACGGAAAATGGGTGGAACCCTCAACCGTTGAAGCGCGCGGAAGCGACCTCATCCACATCGAGACCGGTCAAGACGTGACAATGGGTGCGGTCGAGAAAATGTCCAAATCGAAGAAGAATACAGTCGATCCGGACAACATAATCGCCACTTACGGCGCTGACGTTGCGCGCTGGTTTGTATTGTCCGACAGCCCGCCTGAGCGCGACGTGGAATGGACGCAATCGGGTGTTGAGGGTGCTGGCAGATTTGCGCAGCGCATCTGGAGTGTTTTCAGTACATTAAACAGCGAAAGCGGCGATGCGGAAACTGAAGACGAGGCCGCCGCATTGGCGCTCCGCAAAGTCTCTCACAAGGCAGTCGCCGCCATCGACAAATCCATCGATGAGTTTCGCTTCAACTCAGCTGTCGCCTCGATCCATGAATGGACGTCCGCTTTGAAAAAAGCCGAAGGGGCCGGCCTCGGAATTCTGGGTGCCCGCCGCGAAGGCGCTGGCATGCTCGCGCGCTGTTTGACACCGTTCATGCCGCATCTTGCTGAAGAGTGTTGGTCGCTTCTCGGCGAGGAAGGGCTGGTTTCAATCGCCGCATGGCCCGAGGTCGATCCAGCATTACTCGTTGACGATGACATGACCCTTCCAGTTCAGGTGAATGGCAAAAAGCGGGGTGAAATCACAGTCGCCAAAAGTCTGACACCAGCCGAAATAGAAGCGATCGCGCTGGCCGATCCCTCCGTGGCAATTCACACTGACGGAAAAACCGTGAAGAAAGTGATTGTCGTTCCGGGCCGGATCGTGAATATCGTAGTGTCATGAGACGACTTGCCATCATTATCGCCGCGTTTGCTGTTTCAGCGTGTGGGTTTTCACCGGTCTACAGCGGTCCGGCAAAACCATCATCGGTCGCGGTCGATGATATTCCGGGCCGCTCAGGTCACGAGCTTCGCAAGGCTTTAATTCAGGAACTTTCCGCTGGATTGCCTGGTGTGGACTCAGCTAGATTGAACGTCGATCTTGATGAAGATCTAAATCGCCTGACCCTGCGGCCGGACTTTTCAGCAGCGCGAACAGATATCGTTGCGCGCGGAAAATATGTTCTCGTGCTCGATGAGGAGACGATCTCCGGATCTGCGAAAAGCGAAACGAGCTACAACGTGCCAGATGCACCTTACGGTGATATTGCCGCGCAAACGGATGCCTATAAACGGGCAATGAGAAAACTCGCTCGTGAGATCGTCGACGATATTCGCCTGAAACTTGCGGCAAAGCAGTGAAACTTTCCGGCAAGCGGGCAGAGAGCTTCCTCCAAAAACCAGACCCTGCCTGTTGGGCGGTTCTCATATTCAGTGAAGATGAAGGTGTGGCGAGTGATGGCGCTCGCAG
Source organism: Hyphomonadaceae bacterium (assembly GCA_965263325.1). Taxonomy (GTDB): domain Bacteria; phylum Pseudomonadota; class Alphaproteobacteria; order Caulobacterales; family Hyphomonadaceae; genus CBDHGY01. The sequence goes on from CBDHGY010000002.1 coordinate 2,215,823, forward strand.
CATTCTTTCGGCCTGGGGTGATTTGGAACTGATTACACTGGACGATGATTCCATTAAACGCGATCCGGCACTTTTGTTTGACGCGTTAGAAGCGCAATCATTGCTCGGCGATGATCGTGCGATCAGAATCCGGACAAATGGCGATAAAATAGCGGCACTACTTCTTGAGGCGGTGGGCATGGCCGACCAGTCTCCAGGTCGGTTTGCCGCCCGTATGGTCATCTCGTCTGGCGGGCTTCAGAAACGATCCAAACTGCGCGCAGGCTTTGAAGCCGCGAGTTCAGCCGCTGCGGTTCAATTATTCGAGGATGATGCGGGAAATATAGCCGACCTTGTGCGCTCTGCTCTTGCTGAAGCTGGCGCAAAAACAGAGCCCGGGGTCATCGAAACTTTTACAGGAGATTTGCCTGGACACCGCGGGCTCGCGCGCCAGGAAATCGAAAAACTCTGTCTGTATGCGTACAATATAGACAGGCCGATTTCGATTGAGGACATCCACAAGCTTAACTCGACAGACATCGATCAGGCCCTCGGCTTTGCAATTGTGTCTGCGCTTGATGGGCAAGCGCAACAGTCAATGCAAATGCTCGATCGTGTACTCGTCACAGGGGCAAGCCCGATCACTGTGCTGCGTGCGATTCAGCGAGAATCGCAGCGTTTGTTACAGGCATACGAGCTCGGGGGATTGCAGGGGAATATTGGCATGAAGCTGAGGCCGCCTGTCTGGCAAAGCGAGTGGCCAGCGTTCTCCAGGCGCCTCAGAAATTGGTCACCAAAACGGATCGCGCGTATCATCGAGCGTGTCTATGAAGCTGAACAACAAGTTAAAACCGCTGGGCCGAGCGGTCAGGCCGTTCTCCGCATACTGATGAAAGATATTGCGCGCGTTGCAGCTGGTCCGAAAGTAGCCTAGCGTTTTGCCGTTAATCGCCGGCACACATCATCGAGCTGTTCAAGCTCGCGGTATTTGATGCGTAGCTCTCCACCTTTTGCGCTGTGCTTGATGTCGACGCTGAGGCCCAGAGCGCGTTCAAGGTCGGCCTCAAGCGCTTGGGTATCGACGTCTTTTTCGACTTTCGGTTTGACCGAAGGCGCGGCAGATTTTGGGGTAACACCGTCTTTTGCGAGACGTGCGAGCGCTTCAACATCCCGAACGCTTAATCCCTTCTTAATCGCCTCTTCGACAAGCGCCTCCGGATCGGGGGCAGCCAATGCCGCCCGGGCGTGACCGGCAGAAATTCGGCCAGCACGAAGGTGTTCGCGAACTTCGCTCGGTAACGTTAGGAGACGCAGCGTATTGGCAATGTGCGCGCGCGATTTTCCGACACTTGCTCCGAGACTTTCTTGGGTGCGCCCGAACCGCTTCATCAGCTTTTCGTAAGCTTCTGCCTCTTCCATCGGATTAAGATCGGCGCGCTGAACATTCTCAATGATGCCGACTTCAAGGAGCTCTAGCTCATCGACTTCTTTCACAATCGCCGGAATGGTTTTCAGGCCGACCCCTTTCGCCGCACGGAACCTGCGCTCGCCGGCGATGATTTGAAATTTGCCGGGCGAATTTGGATCGGGGCGAACGAGAATCGCCTGAAGCACGCCCTTTGTTTTGATCGAGTGAGCGAGTTCCTTTAACTCCTGCTCACCGAAAGTCTTACGCGGCTGAGAGGGGTTGCGCGTGATTTGCTCGATTGGAATTTCTGCGACGCCGCCGCCAGTCGCTTCGGATGGAGGCGAAGAAGTTGGTTGCGCAGATGGGACCGGTTTAACGGGATCGACTTCGCCCATAAGTGCGGAGAGTCCTTTTCCTAACCGGCTGGGTTTTGCCGCCTTTGCAGGTTCGTTCATGCGACCACTCCTTCACGGCGCGCGCGTTCGCGCTGGAGCACTTCAGAGGCGAGCCGAATATAAGCTTCACTTCCCGGGCAGCGATAATCATAGAGCAGGGCCGGCTTACCGAATGACGGCGCTTCCGATAATCGCACGTTTCGAGGGATAACGGTGTTGTATACTTTCGCTCCCATAAATGCGCGAACCTCGTCGGCGACCTGATCGGAGAGATTGTTCCGCCGATCATACATCGTCAGAATAACACCCTGGATTTCGAGATCCGGATTGAGACCACTGCGCACCGCTTCGACCGTGTGAAGCAATTGGCTGAGTCCCTCGAGCGCCAGGAATTCGCACTGGAGCGGAACGAGCAAAGCGTGCGCAGCCGTCATCGCATTTAGCGTCAATGCCGACAAAGACGGAGGACAATCGATAAGAATATAATCATAAGGCGTTTGACCTTCGCCCGCCGCCCGCTCAACAAAAGAATGCAGCGCATCACGCAAACGATAAGAGCGCCGAGGGTCTTGAGCGAGCTCGATTTCCACGCCGGACAAATTCTCGTCCCCTGGCACAATATCCAGACGCGGCACGAGTGTGGACTGCAATGCCTCTTCCAGTTTCACACCCTCAACGACCAGATCATAAGATGTGAGCGCACGCTCAGGTCTTGTGATCCCAAGGCCGGTTGAGGCATTGCCCTGTGCATCAAAGTCAACAATCAGGACTTTTCGTCCAACTGCCGCAAGCGCTGTTCCGAGGTTTATCGATGTTGTTGTTTTGCCAACGCCGCCCTTTTGATTGACGACTGCAAGTATACGAGTGTGGTCAGCTGACACGCTGGACTCCCCAGATTTTCAAGATTACGCCCGACCCACCTGAGCGACTTGGAATCGCTTCTGAGGAGAAGTTCCACGTTTCGGAGGCCGCCGTCAATTCCTCTTTCCAATTTTGTCCCTTATGAAGCAGTGCAATTGTGTCATTCCCAAAGAAGTGTGACGCAGAAGACATCAGCCTCGGCAGCGGCGCAAAAGCTCGGGCGGTGATAATATCGGCCGTGATTCCCGATACTTCTTCCGCGCGCATATTATGAACCTCTGCATTGAGATCGGCTGCTTCGATCGCGGCGCGGAGATAGTGGCACTTCTTCGTCGACTTCTCCACCAGATGCGTTTTGCCAATGCCCTCAGCACTCAGCGCGCTTGCTGAAATCAACCCCGGAAAACCGGCACCTGTCCCAAGATCAACTACATTTGCATCACGCGAAATATGATCCAAAATCTGGGCGCTGTCGAAAACGTGGCGTCGCCAGATATGCCGCCACTCATTCTTGCCGATGAGGTTAAGCTGAGAGCTCCATTCTTTAAGCGTACGAATCACGCACTCAATTCGTTCGGATGTTTCACGTGAAACAATTTCCTGAGAAATCAAGTCTTCGAGGCCGAAACCATCTTCGTCTTCAATCATCAAGATGCCTTCTTTGGGCCACGCCGGCGGACGTGCGCAAGCAAAGCAGTTAGCGCGCCGGGAGTGACGCCTTCGATCCGCGAGGCTTGGCCGAGGGTTGTCGGTCTCACGGCTTCGAGTTTGATCCGGACCTCGGTCGACAATCCGCCAATAAGTGAATAATCGAGGCTTTGCGGTAAACGAAGCGCCTCATCTTTTCGAAGCGCTGCGATATCCGCAGCCTGGCGATCCAGATATCCAGCGTACTGCGCTTCAACTTCCATCGCCTCGGATGTTTCACGTGAAACACTCGAAAGGGCTGGAATCGCCAAGCGAAGGTCTTCAAACGAAATCGATGGATATGCGAGGTACTCCATCGCGGTCCGGCGCTTGCCGTCCTGGTTCACTTTCCAACCATGAGTGGCCGCTTCTTTGGGTGTCAACTTTGTCTCTGTCAAAAGTGTCCGGGCATGGTCCAGCGCCGAGTGTTTCACGTGAAACACATTCGCGCGCTCCTTTCCGACACACCCTAATGAAAGGCCTTTCGGAGTTAACCGCTGATCGGCATTGTCCGCGCGAAGGCTCAATCGATACTCTGCACGGCTCGTGAACATGCGGTATGGCTCTGTGACCCCGCGGGTCACAAGGTCGTCGATGAGCACCCCGATATATGCCTCAGCGCGATCAAACTCCGCCGGATCGTTACCGCCTGCCGCCCGCGCCGCGTTTAATCCGGCGACCAGACCTTGAGCACCCGCTTCTTCATATCCTGTCGTCCCATTGATCTGACCCGCAAGATAGAGTCCCGGGAGTCGCTTCACCTCCAAAGAGGGAAATAGCTCTCGCGGATCCACATAGTCATACTCAATTGCATAGCCATGCTGAAGTATGACCGCCTTGGTAAGCCCGGTGATTGTTGCGATAAACGCGTCTTGAACCTTTGCCGGTAGTGACGTGGAAATACCATTTGGATAAACGGTAGGATCGTTCAAACCCTCCGGCTCGAGGAAGATCTGGTGGCGTTCGCGGTCAGCAAACCGGTGAATCTTGTCTTCAATCGACGGACAATAGCGCGGACCGCGCCCAGCGATAGCACCCGAATAAACCGCCGATTGATTGATGTTCTCTTCGACAATGGCATGGGTCTCTGGATTTGTGTGAGTGATGCCGCACGCGATCTGAGGCACGGTGATCGTGTCCGTCATATAAGAAAACGGCACCGACTCATCATCGGCTGGCTGCATTTCCAGCGCGTCCCAGTCAATCGTGTTTCCATCGAGTCGGGCTGGCGTGCCCGTCTTCAACCGGCCCATTTGAAGGCCGAGACCATAGAGCCGGTCAGACAATCCAATCGCGGGCTTCTCTCCGATCCGCCCCGCAGGAATGCGCTCGTCGCCGCGATGGATAATCCCTTTGAGAAACGTGCCGGTTGTTACGACGATCCGAGAAGCACGGTAGCGCTCACCCTTCAGACCCACCGCGCCAGCCACGATCTCATCCTCAACGATGAGGTCCTCTACGCCATCCTCGATAACCGTGAGATTCGGATGGTTGAAAATCTCACGTTGCATCGCTTCGCGGTAAAGCCTCCGATCCATTTGTGCACGTGGTCCGCGAACCGCCGGTCCTTTGGAGCGGTTAAGGAGACGGAACTGAATTCCAGCCTGATCCGAAACTCGTCCCATCAAGCCGTCAAGCGCATCGATCTCCCGAACCAAGTGACCCTTCCCAAGGCCCCCAATTGCCGGGTTGCAAGACATCTCTCCGATGGTGGATTTCTTATGTGTGATAAGCGCTGTTTTTGCACCAAAGCGCGCAGACGCAGACGCCGCTTCGCAACCGGCATGGCCGCCGCCAACAACAATCACATCGAACTGAAATTTACCGCTCATTAACGCGCTCCGATCGAAGCGCGGATATAGCGTATCGCAGATCAGATTTCACCCCGAAAATTCCGGTACTATTTTCCGATACAGAATGACGAGAAAACCGAGCCGAGCACATCCTCGACCCCAACCTCTCCGATGAGAGATGCAAGCGCGCGGGAGGCCAGGCGAACTTCTTCAGCGGCAAGCTCAGCACCTACGCCTGAGTGAATGAGCTCGCGTGCAGACTCCAAATGGGCGAGTCCGGATTGGAGTTTGCTGCGGTGGCGGGCCCGCGTAATGACTGGTGCTTCCGTGTTTGAAACTGCCGCCAGCAACCACGTCATGATGACTTGTTCAAGGTCGGCCACGCCTGCGCCGGTCACAGCGGAAATCGCAAGGTCGCCTCCGCCCTGTGAAACACCATCTACGTCTATCTTATTCACCACGACAAGATCGTGCTCTGCAAACTTGTCAGGAAAACTTTGGCCGCTCGATCCATCGACGAGATAAATGCGCAAATCAGCCGACCCCGCTGCGGCTCGTGCGCGGCGAACACCTTCAGCCTCCACCACATCTTCCGTATCGCGAATGCCAGCCGTATCGACAAACCATACAACCACTCCGCCAAGAATCACGCGCACCTCGATGATGTCACGCGTAGTGCCAGGAATATCCGTTACGATGGCCGCATCGCGTTTCGATAGGCGGTTCAGTAAGGTTGATTTGCCAGCATTGGGAGGCCCGATGATCGCAACGCGAAAGCCATCGCGAATCCGTTCACCGATCCCACCGTCGCCGAGTGCATCTGCCATCTGTGTACGGAGGGTTTCCAATTTCTTAATCACCGGAGCGTCCACTGTTTGTGGTGCATCGCCTTCATCGGGAAAATCGATGGATACTTCCAACAATGCCAAAATCTCAGTGAGCTGCTTCTGCCAATCGGAATATGTTTCCGAAAGGGCCCCGCCGAGTTGTCTGAGCGCTTGAGATTTTTGCGCAACCGTCTCCGCATCAATCAAATCGGCAACGCCTTCTGCTTGCGTAAGGTCGAGCTTTCCATTCTCAAATGCGCGGCGCGTAAACTCTCCCGGTTCAGCCAATCGCACCCCATCGATTGCGGTGAGTGTTTCGAGCGCATGCTCGATAACAGCCTGGCCGCCATGCAGGTTCAATTCGAGAGAGTCTTCGCCGGTATACGTGTCCGGCCCCGGCATGAAGAGCGCGAGCCCCTCATCTATGATTGCGCCGCTTAGGTCCTTAATGACCCGCAAACGCGAAGATCTTGGGTTTGGAAGCCCGTTTTCGAGAATGCGCTGACCTATGGATTTAACCGCTGGTCCCGAAATTCGAATGATCGCAATCGCTGCCGGCGGTGGGCCAGAAGCAAGCGCGCAAATAGTATCATTCAGAATCATGCAGGTGTACTACACCAAAGGTGAATGAACCCAACTGGTCGCATTAACACCCGGCTAGTTCTTCATTGCCTCGAAGAACTCGTCATTGGTTTTCGTCTGACGCAACTTATCAAGCAAGAACTCGATTGCATCGGTTGTACCCATCGGTGAGAGAATACGCCGGAGCAGGTAGATTTTCTGAAGTTGCGCAGCTTCGGTAATGAGCTCTTCTTTCCGTGTGCCGGATTTCAGAATATCGATAGCCGGGAAAGTCCGCTTGTCCGCTACTTTGCGGTCGAGGACGACTTCAGAGTTACCCGTACCTTTGAATTCTTCGAAGATCACCTCGTCCATCCGCGAGCCAGTATCGATCAGCGCGGTTGAAACAATCGTTAGCGAGCCACCATTTTCAACGTTCCGCGCCGCACCAAAAAAGCGTTTCGGGCGCTGCAAAGCATTGGCGTCCACACCGCCTGTAAGAACCTTCCCCGAGCTTGGAACGGTCGTGTTATAGGCGCGGCCGAGGCGGGTAATAGAATCGAGCAATATGACAACGTCGCGGCCATGTTCCACGAGGCGTTTGGCTTTTTCGATGACCATTTCAGCAACAGCAACGTGGCGAGTTGCAGGTTCGTCAAAGGTCGAAGCCACAACTTCTCCCTTCACCGAACGGGACATATCTGTCACCTCTTCCGGGCGCTCATCGATCAAAAGGACAATGAGATAACACTCCGGATGGTTTTCCTCGATCGATGCAGCGATGTTCTGGAGCAGAACCGTTTTACCTGTTCGCGGCGGCGCAACGATAAGCGCCCGCTGGCCCTTACCAATCGGCGCGACAATATCGATAACCCGGCCTGAGCGATCCTTTTTCGTTGGATCCTGGCTTTCCATATTCAGACGCTCTTCGGGATAAAGCGGGGTCAGATTGTCAAAGTGGACTTTCTGGCGGGCTTTTTCAGGTTCCTCAAAATTGATCAGGCTGGCATCGGCGAGCGCAAAATATCGCTCTTCTTGTTTCGGTGCTTTAATCGGACCTTCCACCGTATCCCCTGTGCGAATACCAGCGGCTTTCAGAACTTTCGGGCTGACGTAAATATCGTCTGGTCCCGGAAGATAATTTGCTTCTGCAGAGCGCAAAAATCCAAAACCATCCGGCAGAACCTCTAAAACACCGGATCCGATAATCTCGATCTCTCGTTCAGCAAGTTCTTTCAGGATGGCGAACAGCATATCCTGTGTGCGCAAAGATGAGGCGTTTTCAACCTCCAGTGCTTCTGCATGCTTGAGCAATTCCTTCGGATCAAGACCTTTCAGCTCACGCAGATATACCTTGTCGACTTTGTCAAAATTGATGGTTGCCATTTGGACCTAATTTTTCTGATTTTGAGAAGCAATCCGGCGTTCGTCACTGTATTCCGGCAGGCGCAGGACGCGCCTTTTTTGCTAGACAGCCATATCGGACGAATGCCGATTGCCGTCAAGACATAGAATGATGCGCCGCAGAATTTCCGTCAGAACGGTTGCACAATCACCATAATGACCGCGATGATCATCGCAACAAATGGGATCTCATTATAAATTCGCAAGCGCTTTTCAGATATACTCGTATCGCCAGCGTCGATCTTTTTGCCCATGCTTATAAAAATGCCGTGGAACGCCGAAATGGCGAGGACGAAGAGCAGTTTCACATGAAACCAGCCTTGATAAAGATACGCCCAATTTGTCATCCAAAGTAGAGCTATTCCGAGCACCCAAGCGACAACAATAGATGGTGACAGGATGATTCTGCGAAGCCTGTCCGCGGCGAGCTTCATTGTCTCAAATTGCTGATCACCAGGTTTGCTCTGAAGCTGGTAAATCTTGAGCCGGGGATACATCAACATGCCCGCCATCCAGGCGATGACGAAAATCAAGTGTATGGATTTTACCCAAGGATAGAGCGTAGCAATCATATGCCGGTCTCTACTGTCCCGGATTTATGAGGGCAATCGCCATGAGCTGCAGGGCAAAGTCTACCGCCTGAACAGGACCTTAGTGGCTGATCGCTGGAAACAGCGTCTCGTACGAGACCAGAAAGATAGTTTATGAACGTTTCATCCGTGCCCAATGCAGGAACGGTTGTGAAACTGGCTGCGCCGTGTTCTTCCGCAACTTCCCTATATTCTATGTCTAATTCGACCAGCGTTTCGATGTGTTCAGACACAAATGCGATTGGCGCAATTAAGATATGTCGGTTCGCTTTCGAGGCTTTTTCGATTTCTTCTTCTGTTGGTGGGCCGATCCATTTTAAGGGGCCAACCCGCGACTGGTAACAGGAAAGCACGTCCCACTCACCTGGAACCTGCGCGGAAATTTTTGCGGCCATTTCCTCGCATTGCCACTGATAAGGATCACCGTCCTTTACGATCTTTTCGGGCAGACCATGCGCCGAGAGTAACAAAGTGACATTGTCGGGACAGCCGGCACTTCTCCAAGCCTGATCAATCATCGACACATGAGCAGAAATGAAATCCTCCTCGAAAGGATAACAACACACCGTTTTCGTTGGGCCGGAATACGATTTCTGCCACGCATTCAATGACGATCCAGTCGTTGTTGTCGAAAATTGCGGATAAAGCGGCAAGAGAATAACTTCATCAGCGCCCCAAGCCTGAACCTCTTTCGCTGTTTCTTCCGTGAAGGGATGCCAGTAGCGCATTGCAATGAAGCACTTTACGTCGTCGCCGGGTAAGTGGGACGCCATCGCAACCTCTAGCGCGGCGGCTTGTTTCTTCGTTTCCGGCAGAAGAGGTGATCCCCCTCCCGCATCCATCATTGCATAATTCTTTTTCACAGATGGCGTGCGTGTGCGGGAGATAATTTCCGAAAGCATCCAACGTATGGGAGAAGGTGCTCTAATTATTGCGGGGTCCCGGAACAAATTTTTCAAGAATGGTCGAATATTGTCCGGTCCATCCGGGCCGCCCAGATTAAACAAAACAACAGCGATTTTCCGGCCCATCAAACGCCCTCTCTGACAATCTCGATCAGTCGCTGAACATGCGCGATCTTAACTTCCGGCATAACGCCGTGACCAAGATTGAAGATATGGGGCCGGTCTTTGTATGCGGCGAGCAACTCACGCGCAGAACGCTCCATTGCCGCACCCCCCGTTACCATCAAAAGAGGATCGAGATGCCCCTGAACAGGAACATTCTCAGGTAAAATCTGTTTTACTTGATCTGGAATGGCAGCGGTATCTAACCCAATCGCTTGCACCCCGGTCTCGCGATAATATTCGCCAATCATTCCGCCTGCACCGCGCGGAAACCCAATAATCGGTAAGTCTACTCCAAGTTCTCTGAGGCGTTCTACCAAGTATTTTGTTGGCTGGATTATGATCTTACGAAATATATCGACTGGTAATCCTTCCGCCCAACTGTCAAATAGTTGCAGCGCATTTGCGCCAGCATTGGCTTGAGCGGCGAGATAATGGGCTGTTCCTTCCGCAATGTGGGTAAGAACTGTATCCATTTCTTCAGAGCGCTCATAAGCCCAGAACTTTGCTTTATGACGATCCGTCTTTCCCCGCCCTTCGATTGCATAAAGCGCGACAGTCCATGGTGATCCGGCGAAACCAATAAGCGCCGTTGTATCATCAAGTTCCTTTCGAACTCTTCGAACAGTTTCATAAACTGGCGAAAGTCTTTCTGTTACGGTTGGGAATGGAACCCCTTCCAGATCGCTTGCGCTTTCTATGGCCTGGATAATGGGACCTACGCCTTTTTCGAACCGCACATTTCGGCCCATAGCGTCCAGGATGAGAAGTATATCCGCGAAGAGTATCGCAGCATCCATTCCATAGCGCCGAATGGGTTGTAGCGTCGCTTCAGTTGCCAAAGAAGGTGTGTAGCAAAAGTCCATAAAGTCTTTCGCCTTTGCCCGAAGCTCTAAATACTCCGGAAGATGCCTTCCTGCCTGACGCATCAGCCAGATAGGGGTCCTTTCCGGTTTGGTGCCGTTGAGAACCTGAAGGAACGAAGAAGAAGTCATGTCAGCCACGGGGAACCCCTAAAACGGAACTTGTTTCGTATATTATTATTATTAGTCAGTGGAATTGGTGGATCGTCGCAGGGAAATCAGAGTTCATCTGCGATTTACACAGTCTGTCCACAAGGCCGGAGCGAATTTAACCTTTGATTAACCATCAGACTCCGAAGCGGATTTCTCCAACATTTGGAGTCAATTTCACAATCAAAAACACCTCAAGAACATCCAATGAGGGATTCGTCGTCCTGTGGGTTTCCTGTGACTCCGAAGGTGCTAGCCCAATTATCCACCGCCTATCCACAGGGCTTGTGAAGACAGCAGATGGCAGGCATGTGTGCTCAAGCGCATAAATTGGAGGACCCCTAGGGCATGCGCCTCAAAATCTATTTCAATGTCCACTTAGTGTCAGATTCGACAGGTGAAACGCTCAACGCGGTCATGCGGGCGGCATGCGCGCAGTTCGATAATGTCCAACCGCTTGAGCACAATTACTATCTGGTGCGATCCAAGCGCCAGCTGGAGCGCGTTATGCGCGAGATCGAAAGTGCGCCCGGCGTGGTTTGGTTCACAATATCAGACGCCGACCTGAGAATGGAATTAGAGGCCTTCTGCCGTGAGCGGGGAGTGCCGATGTTGCCAGTTCTTGATGGATCCGTTGCGATGCTGTCTCGGCATCTAGGTATGTCAGCGACAGACAAAATCGCCGGTCAACACGCGCTTGATGCTGAATATTTCGAACGCATGGAAGCGATCAACTTTGCACTCACTCATGATGATGGCCAGAATACTGACGGATTGCGCGGTGCGGATGTGGTGCTTCTCGGGGTCAGCCGAACATCGAAAACGCCGACCTGCGTTTATCTCGCCAATCGCGGCGTAAAGGCAGGCAATATCCCCCTTGTCCCGGGCGTACCTTACCCGGACGTGCTCGACACATTCAAAGATGGGCGAGGCCCGACGGTTATTGGCTTGAAAATTACAGTCGAGCGTCTGCTACAAATCCGGAGCCAGCGCTTGCTTGCACTTAACGAGACCTCACAGACTGACTATGTAGACGCGGATATGGTGCGGAAAGAAGTGACACAAGCCAACAGGCTGTTCCAGCGAAATAAATGGAAAGTGATCGATGTTTCACGCCGTTCTGTTGAGGAAACCGCCGCCGCTATTCTAAATAGGCTGAGCGAGCAACGAAATGCCTGACATTATACTGGCCTCAGGAAGCGCGAGCCGGCGTGCCTTGCTGGCAGGTGCAGGCGTTGTTGCGACAAACATCAAGCCACTCGTCGATGAAGAGGCTGCGAAAGCATCGTTCCGAGTTGAAGGAATGTCGATCCGAGATCAGGCGATGCAACTTGCCGAAATGAAAGCGGTTAAAGTTTCCCGCGCTCATCCTGGTCTCGTCATTGGCGGTGACCAGATTCTGAACCTAGAAGGCATTGCATTTGATAAACCTGTTGGCATGGATGGTGCGCGCACACATCTCGAGGCCATGTCCGGTAAGACGCATGTACTGGAAACGGCCATCGTGATTGCCGAAAACGGTTCTCCTGTATGGCGGCACCTAACGCGGCCACACCTTACGATGCGCAAACTGTCGGATGATTTTATCGCACATTACCTCGATTCAGCTGGCGACGATATTCTCAACACGGTTGGCGCATACCAACTCGAAGGTCTTGGCTCGCAGTTGTTTTCGAAAATTGAGGGTGATTATTTTTCAATCCTCGGCCTGCCTTTATTGCCACTTCTTGATTATTTAAGAGTTCGGGGTGTCTTGGCATCATGACGGCGCTCTATGGCGTGATAGGTGACCCAATCGCCCACTCCCTTAGTCCCCTCATCCATGGTGGCTGGATCCGGGATCATAACCTTGATGCTGTGTATTTGCCGATGAAAGTGCCAACAGGAGAACTTGGAGAAACACTGAAATCTCTTGAGCATCGCAATGCTGCAGGCGTAAATATTACATTGCCTCACAAACTCGACGCTCTGTCGCTCGCTGATGCCGCAAGCGATGCGGCGCGCAAAATAGGCGCAGCAAATACTCTGTCTCGAACACCAGACGGTGGTTGGTATGCGGACAATACGGATGCGCCCGGATTTCTTGCTGACCTACGTGATCAGGGCGTTACTTCCGTTGGCGGAAAAACAGTTTTTGTGCTGGGAGCAGGGGGCGCAGCGCGGGCGGTCATTTACGCCCTTGTTTCTGAGCATGCGCGAGTATTCATCTGTAATCGGACTGAAACAAAAGCAAAGGCATTAGCAATTGAGTTCAGCGCGCAAGCTGGAACATCGCTCGAGAACGGCCTTAACCAAATGTCGAGCGCAGACATCGTAATTAACACCACAAGCCTGGGTCATTCAGGAGAGAGCCTGAACTTGCCAGACGGCAAAGGCAGGCTGTTTCACGATATCTCTTATGGAAAAGCAGCGTCTCAGATTTTGAACGTTGCTGCAGCGCGCGGATGGAAAGCCGCAGATGGGCTCGGCATGCTTGTTCACCAGGCTGCGGAGTCGTTTCAGATTTGGACGAGGCTCGTACCTTCAAGTGAAAAGGCGCTCACTCGTGCAAGAACGGCTTTGGAGATGACAGAATGATCAAGCTCGGTCTCACAGGTTCAATCGGTATGGGAAAAACAGCGACCGCCGCAATGTTTCGTGATCTTGGCGTGCCGGTTTACGATGCCGACGCATCTGTTCATGCGCTTTATGCGCAAGGCGGCGCAGCCGTTGCGCTGCTTGGGGAAGCCTTTCCGGGCGTTGTAATAGATGGCGCTGTGGACCGTGCTCTGCTACGCGAACGCGTTATCGGCGATGCTCAGGCGATGAAAGCACTTGAGGGCATTGTTCATCCTCTGACCGGCGCGGCGCAGCTTGAATTTTTGGAAGCGGCCACTGCTGATAACGCTCCATTTGTTGTGCTCGACATTCCGTTGCTATTCGAAACGGGCGGCGATCAGCGCTGCGACTATGTGGCAATCGTAACGGCACCTGCGAATGTTCAGCGTGATCGTGTTCTTTCGCGCAACACGATGAGCGCAGAGGAATTTGAGAAAATCGTCGCAAAGCAAACACCCGATGCTGAAAAAAGGGCGCGAGCAGATTTCATTATTTCAACAGCTTTTGGGTTCGATTTTGCGCGCGAACACGTGCAAGCCATAACGGAATTGATGAAACGCGGCGGTAAGGACAAAGACGATGCGTGAAATTGCGTTCGATACTGAAACAACCGGCCTAAACTGGGATCAGGATGATCGCATAATCGAGCTCGGCGCAGTCGAGATGATCAACCACATTCCCACAGGCAAAACATTCCGCAGGCTGATTAACCCTGGCCGCAAAGTATCGGAAGCAACTGTCCGCATTACAGGCATTACGGACGCAGATCTCGAGGGTAAACCGGCCTTTGAAGATTCTGAAATTGTCGACGCGTTTCTGGAATTCGTCGGGGATGCCACAATTGTTGCGCACAATGCGAAATTCGACCGCGGCTTCCTCAACATGGAATTACAGCGATGCGGGCTTCGCCCGATACCCGAAGACCGCTGGATAGATACAGTCGAGATTGCGCGCAAGAAATATCCGGGCGCTCCGGCGTCCTTGGATGCGCTGTGTAAACGATTTGATATCTCGCTAGAAAGCCGGACTTTGCATGGGGCGCTGCTGGACAGTCAGTTATTGGCGACGGTTTACTTGGAACTGCTAGGTGGGCGGGCCCGGGCGTTTGAATTTGCAGAGAATTCCGAAATCGCCCAGACGCGCGAACATGCGAAGCAGCGACCGAAACCGCTCGCATCCCTTATCACCAAAGAGGAAGAAAAGGCCCACGCCGAATTTGTTGAAAAACTCGGCGAAGACGCAATCTGGAAAAAGCTAGCTTAAGCTTGAGCGGGTGGCTGACCGCCAGCTGCTGCCGCTTTCTGCTGCTGGTATAGAGCCACGAAGTCGATTGGGTCGACTCGAAGGGGCGGGAACCCCCCATCATAGGTCACATCAGCGATTATTCGGCGTGCAAACGGGAATAAAATGCGTGGGCACTCAATCAGCAGCATGGGTTCGACGTCTTGTTCGGCGACGTTTTGAAGCTGGAAGGCTCCTGCATAATCGAGCTCGGTAATAAATAAGACGGTATCGCCTGCCTTAGCATTCGCTGTCAGTTTGATGGAAACTTCGAAAATTCCGTTGCCTTGAGCATGCGGCGCAGCCTTTACATCAATCCCGAGATCAGTCGACATTTGCTCGCCCTGCGCTTGGGTACCGGGGTTTTCGAACGATAAATCCTTGATGTATTGTGCCAAAACGCGAAGGGATGGGCCCTGCTGCTGGGGTTGAGGAGGTGCTGTTTGGGGCTGAGGTGCGCCAGTATCAGTCATATTATGGACCCTTCGTAATCAATAAACTCGCGCGGCGCGTAACATGCAGGAGGGCTTGCGCGCAATGGCCGGGTGGCGCCGCAGCGATACACACTATATGTAGGTATGAAACGACAGAGCGAAATGATATGACGAACCCGCTTTTAGAAGTCCTGATTATTGCTGCGATTTCCATATTCGTATTGAGCAGGCTTTACATTGCTCTTGGCAAGGATGATGGCCCGCCGGCCGGGCGCACGCGCATCAAGACGCCGCAGCCGAGCCCGCAAAACACCGACAATGTGACCCCGATCCATTCGGAATCGAAAACGCCGGATCCCGTATTTACAGGCCCCGCAGCAGCTGGGCTCGAGGCCATATACCAAGCTGATTCGAGTTTCAGAACGCGCGATTTTCTTGTTGGAGCGCGAAGTGCATATGAGCTGATTGTGGGAGCATTTGCGCGCGGGGACCGTGACGCACTGAAGCCCTTGCTAGATACCGATGTCTATGAAAGTTTCGATGCCGCGATCGCCCAGCGTGAAACGGATGGTACAGCACCGTTTGAACTGCTCAGGCTGAAAAAGGCAGAAATTGACGAAGCTGAGCTTGATGAAACAGGTATGGCGCGCGTTATGGTCCGCTACGATGCGGAGCTTGGCGACGGCGAAACCACGCGAAAAGCCCGTGAAATATGGACGTTTATGCGTGACACCAATTCCAGTGATCCAAATTGGATCCTCGATGATGTCGAACAGGATTCTTAGTGTCCTAACGTAAAAGGTAAGGTGACGAGCGCGTCGAAGCGTCCCATAGACTCCGCATGCTTCGTTTCTTCGCCTCATCGCTGGCAGTTGTGCTGCTCGCCTCTTGTGTGTCTACGCCAGATACGCCTGCACCAGAAACGCGCGACTACACACCGCCGTCAAGCGACCAGACAGTGATCACACGGCCAGCTCCGACCACCAGCCGCGCAGCGATTGAATTTGCGGCCCTGCCGGGCTGGTCAGCGGCAAGTTTCAATGCTCCGCTCACAGCAATGAAAAAGAGTTGCTCGGCAGTTATGACCCGGATGGAAGCCGGTCAGCAAGCGGCGCTGCTGGGGGAAGGGGCGGCTTATGCTGGGCGTGTGGGTGATTGGGCACGGCCATGTCAGACATTGCTGCGTGCACGATCTGGTTCCGAAGCGCGCCTAGTCCTCGAGCGCGAGTTCTCACCAATTGAGATTACGGTTCCGGATGGAAAGTCTCGTTTCACGGGATACTTCGAACCGGAATATGTCGGCAGCCTGCGGCGAACATCCGTATTTAGCGAGCCTATCCCCGGCGTGCCTGATGATCTGATCCTGCAAGGAGGAAAACCTTATCAGCGCCTTTCCGGCGGTCGTACGCGTCCTTATCCCAGCCGTGCTGAAATCACGGCGGCAGGTGTGAAACCAATTGGTTGGGCGCGGCCGGCGGATGTGTTTTTTGCGCAAATTCAGGGGTCTGCGCGCTTCCGTCTGGATGGGCGCAGCATCCGGGCAGCTTATGCAGCCAATAATGGCCATACATTCGTCTCCACAGCCAACTGGCTCATGGCGCGCGGTTGGATCAAGAAATCGGAAGCCTCTATGCAAGGCATCACGGCCTGGATGACCCGCGCAGATCCGCGCCGGGTGCGTGAGGCCATGAATGCAAATCCGCGCTTTGTGTTCTTCGAAGCTCAGCAAATCCCTGATCCGCGCGAAGGGCCAAATGGATCGGCTAACATACCGCTCACAGCGATGGGTTCGATCGCCATTGATAAATCAATCCATGCGCTTGGAACCCCGTTTTTTGTCCAGACAACAGCGCCCAGCCTCGGGGGCACGTGGTCAGGTGTGCTAGTCGCACAAGATACCGGCGGGGCGATCAAGGGGCCGGTGCGCGGTGATATCTATTTCGGAACCGGCCAAGCGGCAGGTGAGCGCGCGGGCAAAATGAATGCGCCGGGCCGCATGTGGGCGTTGCTGCCAAAAGCCGTTGCCACCCGTCTTGCACCGATTGAAGTGCGCCCCATTTCTCCATAATGGCCGGCCGAAAACTCTCAGACAAAGAACAGCGCGCTTGGGCACGCGTGGTAAAATCGGTCAAGCCGATGGGTGACCGCGCGATCACGTTTGAATTGCCGGAAGAAAACGCTGAGGTCTCAAATGAGGTCCCAGACACGTTGAGCGACGTCCCACATCCAAATCGGCCTCGTAAAACAGCCGCGAGGCAACCTGTTCAACCGCGCCGAGGCGCACCTGCAGATCGCGGACGAGAGAAGAAAATCCGCCGCGGCCAGACCAGCATCGCGGCGACCTTGGACCTGCATGGACATACTCAAGTTACGGCTGCGGCTGCTCTAGAGAGTTTTCTATCCCGCCAGCGCAGACAAGGCGCGCGCTGCGTACTCGTGATAACCGGCAAAGGCAAGTTGGGTGAGGGCATTCTTCGCCGCCGGTTTATGGATTGGATCACGTCAAAAGAGGCCGGCGCGCTTGTCTCTGGATATGCGCAGGCGCACCAGCGTCATGGGGGCTCAGGCGCGTTTTATGTGTTTTTGAGGCGATCACAATAAGCTCAGGATGCACACCAAACTAGCTTTTACCAAACTCGTCTTTGTATTTTGTGAGCGCAATTGCATCTGACAAGCCCGCGCACCCGCAGGTTTCAGGACTCGCGCATGGGGCTGACCACCCGCCTTCATAAGCCTCGCCAGCTTTTATCGCTTTAAGGACGCAAGTAAGCGGCGGCAATGGTACAACCGGATCGATCATATGAACGTCGAAGCGAGCCTCCTCGGGTGCTAAATCGCCCTCCACGTCAGTGGTTACACCGAATGTAGTGCCGTTATCGGTAACAATCCCAAGACGGGTCTGAACGCTAAACATGCCGCCAATTGTCAGCGGTGCCAGAATGCCTTTCCACACAACGCTGCGATCCTCAAAAGGCATTTTCAGGTTAAGTTCCCAGCGCTCAGCGAAATCCCTTGTACGCTCTTTCTGGGTCACCCACTCGCGCGGTTTTATCAGAGTATCTGTGATGCAAGCGGACATGGGTACCTGTTTCCCTTGACGAATTTTAGTCCAACAGAACCAAATGTAACTTCCCGTTTCGCTCCACTACCCGCGGCGCAGCTGCGAGGGCATTGCATTTACCTTCCCGGTTTTCACCTGTTTCAACATTAAAACGGTAGCCGTGCCAGGGGCAGGTGATATCGCCATTTCCGTCAATCTCACCTTCGGAAAGCGGCCCAAGCAAATGCGGGCAGATTGCGCTATGCGCAATCCAGCGACCCTGCCAGAATCGAACCGTATAACGCCAATCATTTGATTCGATCGTGATCGGTTTGGATGGATCAAGATCGCTGAGTGCGCCAACCAGAATTTCGCTGATCGATCCAGCGCCGCTCCATCGTTTACGATCTTCCAGCGCGGTCTGCCGGCCGGTCATCAATCCGATGTCCTCGTTATAGAGCTGACGGTATTGATCGCAAAGATATTGCAGAACAATGGTGCCCGTCTCTTCAGTATCCGGAGCTTCCGGGAGGTAGAAACGCACGTCGACCTCAATTTCATTTTCTGAAATTTCCGTTGCCTGGGTATGGATTTCGGTGCCTTGCCCAATGCCGTCGATGACGGTCGTCGCCCAATAATTGCGCTGCAAATCGATTAGCAGGTCGATGAGTTGCTCACCGCTATCGCCGCGCAAGCCGACCTTCGCGCGCCAACCCCACTTTCCAGAATCGATGAGCTCAATCGAAGAAAAGGACGAGCTATGTACATGCGGGAGGTGCTCCCAATCGTAGGCGTTTTCCATCATCCGCGTCATGTTCGTAGGCAAGCGGCGGACATAGTTTCCGAGATAGTGCAGCGCATTGATGCAGGCCGGATCAATTTCATTCGGTCTTGCACTGCATAGGTGTTCTTGAACTGGAGTAAGCATGAAGTGACTATCGCCGAGGCCCGCATAAAAATCTAGCTGCTGCGCCCGGCCTTCTCCTCCAGCCCGCTCATGCCCTGACGGGAGACGAGCGCCGCGCCAACATCATCCAGCGAGATGCCTCGCGCGCGAAGGCCAACAAAGAGATGATAGAGCAGATCGCTGGCTTCACTTGCCACATTCTCATCCGGCTCACCGGTCAGCGCATCCACTACCTCTCCTGCCTCTTCGATAATCTTCTCGCCGATCTTGGCCGAGCCTTTAGAAAGCAGCTTTGCCGTGTAGGACGAGCTGGCGTTCGCATCTTCCGCGCGTGCATCAATCGTTTCGCCAAGATGGGCGAGGGCAAGAAAAAGCTGGGACGGGTTTCCGAGGGGTGTGTCAGTCATGACGTCTCCTAATCCATCACCCCCTTGATGAAAAGCGAGCGCGCTTGACGAACGCGGCGTTAGGCGGGCTGAATACCCACGAAGAATGGAGGTACCACCCATGCAGGACCGCGTGACGATCACTATGCTTGAGAACGGCATTGCCGATGTGCGCCTGATCCGCGCTGACAAAATGAACGCCCTCGACCCGGCCATGTTCAAAGGGTTAACCGAGGCAATTGACCAGCTTAAGGAAATGCCGGGGCTTCGCGTCGTGGTGCTGTCAGGTGAGGGCCGCGCGTTTTGCGCGGGGCTGGATCTCTCAAACTTTGGAAAATCGGAAGAGAAAAGCGAAGGCGGCAATCCAACGGCAGGGCTGGCTCCGCGCGTTCACGGTGTTTCTAATGGGCCGCAATATGTCGCCTATGGCTGGCGGGAAATTCCCGTGCCGGTCATTGTGGCAGGGCACGGCGTTGTGTTTGGCGGGGGCCTGCAGATTTTCTCTGGCGCGGATGTGAAGTTCATTCATCCAGAGACGCGCTGCGCGGTAATGGAAATGAAATGGGGCCTTGTGCCGGATATGGCGGGTTATCCGCTGTGGCGCGAAAATGTTCGGGGTGATGTGCTCCGCGAGCTGACATATACAAACCGCGAATTCACAGGCAAAGAAGCGGTCGAATATGGCTTCGCGACCCATGTCAGCGAAACGCCTTATGAGGATGCGATGGCGCTTGCCAAGGAGATATCGCTGAAGAATCCGCAAGCTGTGCGCGGTGCCAAGCGCCTTTTTGCTAAGACGAGCCACGCAACGGATGCCGAACTGCTTCAGGCTGAATCGGATGAGCAAGATGCAATCATCCGCAAGCCAAACCAGATGGAAGCGGTGATGGCCTCCATGCAAAAGCGCAAACCGGAATTTGTTGATTAGATCGGCCGGCTTGGCACGCCAGCTTCTGCCAGCGCTGCGCGCGCATCTGCAATGGTCGCCTCCCCAAAATGGAAGATCGAGGCGGCGAGCACAGCGGTTGCCCCGCCGTCTTTGATGGCGGGTGCTAGATCCTCTACACCGGCCCGCGCCGCCGCTCGCGATGACGGGTAAGTTAACCGCCCCGGCAACCGCCTTTAACATCTCTATGTCATAACCGGCTTTTGTGCCGTCACGGTCCATGCTCGTTAGCAGGATCTCGCCCGCGCCTTTCGATTCAGCGGTTTTCGCAAGTTCGACCGCATCTATGCCGGTGCCTTTGCGCCCGCCATGGGTGTAGATTTCGTAGCTATCCCCGCTGGCTTTGGCGTCAATCGCGACGACGACACACTGGCTGCCGGCTTTGGCGGCGCAGCGCCCAATCACATCCGGGTCGGCCACCGCGGCGGAATTGATGGCGACCTTGTCAGCGCCGGCGCGGAGCAGGGTGACCATATCTTCCGGGCTGCGCACACCGCCGCCAACCGTCAGCGGCATGAAGCACTGCTCGGCCGTGCGCGTGACGGTTTCCATCAGTGTGCCTCGCCCTTCATGAGTGGCGGAAATATCGAGGAAGCAGAGCTCATCTGCGCCTTGCGCGTCATAGGCTTTGGCGAGGGCCACCGGATCCCCCGCATCGCGCAGACCGACGAAGTTTACACCTTTCACGGTGCGCCCGTCTTTCACGTCGAGGCAGGGAATGATGCGAGTTTTGAGGGTCATTATGGACTTTCATCGTTGTCGTCATCTTTTGGTTTAAGAAAACTACCCAGTAACGGCCTAATGAATATCACTAGCATTACAAGGCATATGGGCCCCCAAACAATGTATACAGACCATTTTGGATCGAGGCCCTTAGAAAAAAGATCATAAAAAGACCTTTCTATTTCTCCAGCGGTTTTTGGCGCGATCAGAGGAAGGGTTAGTAAGAGCACAAAGGGCGATATTATCGCACACCCCAAACCACAACCAATGGAATCATTCGACGAGCCTGAATTTCCACCCATCAATTACCTACCAAAATCCTGATGCTTCACGAGAGTTCGTGCGAGCACATTCCGGCTCACCGCCCCCTGCCCCACCAACGTATTCACATCCGAGGGAAACGGCTCCGCGCGCGGGCCATGACGCTGGAGAGTTCCATCATCGTCGTCATCCGTTCTTGCAGGCGGCGGGGCAGGGTTTCGCATATGCCTGCCATCTCTTCCGGGTTGACGAGCTTTACCTGATCAAGGTCTCGCCCGCGCGCCTCGGCGAAGGGCCGACCTATTTCAAACATATCTCCAATGGTTAGGGCGTTCGACCCGCCGGTTAGCCAATAGGTGCGGCCAAACTCTGGCGCGGCGACAACTTCAGCCACTGCCTGCGCAACCAGATCCACCGGAATGAAATCGCATTGCACGCCGCGTTGCAGCGGAATGATTGGCATGCGGCCGGTCAAAATCTGGCTGATGAACAGGTGAAAACCCTGAAAGCTCGCAATCTCTCCGGTTTGTGAATGCCCAGCGATGATCGACGGGCGGCAAATTGTGTGCGGAATGCCCGCTTCCTTCACCAGCGCTTCGGCTGCGCGCTTGCTCTCCACATAAGCCGACGGCACTTCAATCTTCGCCGCGTAATCCAGCGAGCAATACGCGGTCGAGATGTAATGCATCGGCGCGCTGGAGGCCTTTGCGAAGTTTGCCATGTGGCGCACGCCATCAATGTTTGTATCTTCAAGGCCGGGAGCCGCCCCGCCCATATCGGTGATTGCAGCCGCATGGATGATGATGTCTGTGTCTGCTGCAAGGGTGGCGTAATCAGTGTCCGTAAGGCCGAGCTGTGGTTTGCGAATATCGATCGAAACTTGCCTGGCCGCATGCTTCAAAGGCGTACGGTGGCGTGCCAGGATCAGCTCATCCACCGAAAAGAGTTTCGCAAGCTCAGAGCCGAGCACGCCGCTGGCACCTGTGAGGAGGATTTTTTTACGCATCTAGAGGCGGGCATGCGCGTATCCCGGCAAGTGCGCAAATGACAATTGCGTGCACAGATTAGCTGAACACGTCCTTGATTTCCTGAGTGAGCAGTTTTTTTAGTTCGCCAAGGCGCTGATATCGCAGGATCTTGTGGCCGCTAACATCAAATGGCGCTTTCGCAGATTGCTCGAGGATGAGGATGGTAGGTTTGTCCTTCGCCCACGCGTAACCCACTTCCAGGAACACATTCGGGTTTTCGCCGTCGAGCAGCGCGATAACGCCTCTGCTGCGGCTGATCCGGCGCTTTATTTCATCCATGATCTCACCAGTGTATGAGGCATGATCCAGTCGTTCGACGAGGATGTCATTTCCATGCGCAGAAGGCTGCACGGCGAGATCCCAATGGTCAAGATATTCCGGCTTGAACGGCATCGCGCAGAAGAGGCGATTATCTGTATCGATCTGGCTTGCTCGTTCGCGCGTGAAATTCACGTTCGGAATGGTGGTCGCAGGCGTGATGGGGGCGGTTTCCGCCGGAATGCCTTGCAGGAAGGAGTTCATGCTTTCCAGGAATTGGCGTGCGCGCTCGGCCCTTGCGGCGTTCGACTCAATGATGTGAACCGTCAGCTCATTCGATTTTGCCGTGCGAAAGCCATCTTCCAGACCCTGGATGAGACTGGAGACAGCTGCGAGCTCATCGAGGCCCGCGGCAATGCCGTGAAATGCAATCCCCAGTGAGCGAATGCTTGGGTCCTGGGTCAGGCTCAGCGCAACGGCGTTGTGAGCGAAACGTTTTATTTCATCATATTCGAACCGGTGTAATGGCCCGACCCCCTGATAGAGAACCTGACGCGCTTTGATCGCACCGCGCGTGTCGATGAATTCATACTCGCCCTTCTCGGCAGAAAAGCCCGAAATACCGAGCAATTCGGCGACGTCTAAATCAGCGCCGTAAAGACCATTGGCATATTTTAGGGCAAGTACATCAACATCCTGATCCACCACATCACCGTAAATTACGTTGATGGTGCTCGGCATTTTGATCATACCCATATTCAATAAGCCCATGATGAGATTGCAGAACGGAACAAGATTTATCTAACCTAATTCGCGTGGTTGCGCCTTAGCTTTGCGGCTTAATTTAAGTTCACAGTGGTTAATTTGGGTCAGCTTCGGAGGGATGACGTTCCAGCTGCGGCATGTATTCCATCAACGCCGCGCGAAAAGTACAAACGGTCCATCAGTTTGGTGTTCACAATTATGCTGGATATCGCAAAACCCTTCCGTCTCCAGCAGGGATTTATACTCCTCTGGGTTAAGGCTGGCATGATAAACGGTTTCACCAGCAACAGTCCCGGTAACTTCGCCCGCCACAGGGCCAGTCGTGAGCATCAGGCTGGCGGAAGGTTTTAGCAATTTCGAGAGCTTTGGAAGAAGCGCGCGCTGCTCGTCTTGCGTTAAATGGAAAGATCCGTGCCAGCTGATGACACCGTCGAACGGGCCGGTAATGGTCAGATCACGCATATTGTTAAGAACCCAAGCAGAGCCGGGAAACCTTTTCCGAGCGATCGTAAGCATGCTTTCAGCATAATCGACCCCAGTGAGCTGAAACCCTTTCGCAAGCAGCCACGCCGCAATCGGCTCGCCTGAACCGCATCCAAGGTCAAGAACATGGCCAGCCGGGGGAAGGCTTCTGGCAAATGTTTCTAACCACTCGTTTTCTTGGCCTTCGCGGGAGCGATCTTGATCGAATTGCTTTGCGCAGCGCTGGTAAACCGACTGTGTTTCGGAGTAGATTTTCTGGAAGTTTGCGCCTGCGGTCATTGCGTTGCAAGCGCTATCGCGGTGTCAGGATCAATGTCGCCATCATAGAGGGCGCGCCCAAGAATGGATCCGGCAATCGGGCGCGTTGACTGCGCAGCCCGCAGTTCCTTGATGTCCTGTACGCTCGCGACCCCGCCCGATGCGATAATTGGAGTCTGCACGGCCGACGCAAGCTCGGCAGTATAGGCGACGTTTACGCCCGTTTTCATCCCGTCTCGGCCGATGTCCGTTGCGATGATTGCCGCAACCCCGCAGCCTTCGAAAGCCTTGGCGAGCTCAGTTGCCTTCATGTCTGATGTTTCGGCCCAGCCTTCTACAGCAACCATCCCATCTTTTGCATCTATGCCGACGACGATTTTGTCGGGCAATTCGCGCGCCGCCTCTTTCACGAGTTGCGGATTTCGCAGGGCGGCAGTCCCGAGGATGACGCGGTCAATGCCGACCTCAAGCCAGCGATCAATATCTGCGCGCGAGCGAATGCCGCCGCCAAGCTGCACGGGGCAGTTTGTGGATGACAGTATCGCCGAGACCGCCTCCGCATTGGCTGCGCGTCCTTCAAAAGCCCCGTTTAAATCGACCACATGTAGATGCGAGAAACCCATGTCCGAAAAGGCGGCTGCCTGTGCACCAGGATCGGTGTTGAATGTGGTTGCCTGGTCCATTTCGCCGCGGATCAGGCGCACGCATTCACCGTCTTTCAGGTCAATTGCCGGGAAGAGGGTGAAGGTCACTTAAGGCTCCCACGTCATGAAATTGGACAGGAGCTTTAAGCCCGTGGCTTGGGATTTCTCAGGGTGAAACTGAGTGCCAAAAATATTGTCTCGCCCAACAGCTGCGACAAGTGGCTGACCATATTCAGTAGATGCGGCTGTGTGTTGCTCGTTCGAAGTTCGGAATTCGTATGAGTGTGTGAAATAGACATGAGGATCATGACCCAGCCCGGCGAGCAAAGGATGCTCGCGTGCAGGCACAATCTCATTCCATCCCATGTGCGGGACCCGGTAATCTGGACCCGGATCAATTTTCACGACCTCACCCGGTATCCAGCCGAGGCCTGGCGTTTCGCCATCTTCCCGACCGATATCGGCTAGCAGCTGCATCCCAACACAAATTCCCAGAAATGGCTTCCCATCTTTTTGGACCGCCTCTTCGAGCGCCTCGACCAATCCATCTTTCCCGCGCAGGTTTGACGCGCAATCAGCAAAATGACCGACACCAGGCAACACGATCGCATCGCTATGGCGCAGAGCCAGAGGATCAAATGTTACGGAAACCTCTCGTCGGCGTTCAGCGCGACTTGCAGCTTCCAGCAAGGCGCGTTCAGCGGAATGGATATTTCCAGAGCCATAATCAATTAGAGCAATCCGCTTCATGGCGGCGCGCTTAGCCTAGAGTGAGCCCTTCGTCGAGGCAGGTTTTCCCTGAAGGCGTGGATCGATTGAAATAGCGACCCGAAGCGCTCGGGCTGTGGCTTTGAAGCAGCTTTCGATAATGTGATGGCTGTTCTCGCCATACACGTTCTCGACGTGAAGGCACATGCCACCATTTCCGGCGAGCGCATGGAAGAATTCCTTGAACAATTCGGTGTCCATTTCGCCAATCTTGTCGCGCAGAAATTCGACTTTCCAGACGAGATATGGACGCTTGCATAGGTCAATCGAGGCACGGCTGAGTGTTTCGTCCATTGGGATGTAAGCATGTCCGAAACGAGTAATCCCTGCGAAGTCTCCCAGCGCTTCTTTAATAGCTTGGCCAATGACAATACCGGTATCTTCCACAGTGTGATGCATATCGACATGCAAATCGCCGACGGTCTTCACCGTCAAATCGATACCGGAATGTTTGGTGAGGCTTTCAAGCATATGATCAAAAAACCCAATTCCGGTTTCGAGATCAGCTATTCCCGATCCATCGAGATCGATCTTTACGGAAACGTCTGTTTCCTTTGTTTTTCGGTGAATTTCTGCGGTTCTACTCATAATTGGCCCGTTATGTGGGGAAACTTGTTTCTGATTGTTAAAAGTAGGTCGATTTATGGCGCTGTCGTTTATCTATTCATAAATCTTTATTCGTATCAGCAAAGCTCGATCAACAACTGGTTCAGTGGGTTATGGGCATAAACCGCGCCTCAAAAAATCCTGCAAGCCCGAATATTTATGCGGGAAAGCCCATTTCGGGCCAAATAGCCCGAATGCTCGCCGCGATTGGGGTTGGCTCAGCCGCCGTTACTGCGTGTGGTTTCCTCGCCTATCACAGCGCGACTTACAGCGTACAAAGTTCTGACCGGGTATCCGAGTTGGGCCAGCTAATTGCGCCAGATCTCGCCTGGCGCGAGACTGATCGTATACAGCATGTATTTGATGTTGAGATAAATGGACGCGCTTTGGCGCTTGACGATAGTGCACGCATCGTCGTTGGCGATCAGAGTTTGATCGATGGACCGCGTGTCGAGGTCGTTCATAAAGGAGAGCACGTAGGCTACATAATCGCTTCAGGCTCAGCTCCCTTCTTCGCAGCCGTGCCGTTTTGGCTCTTTCTGGCAGGCGGTGTAATGTGCCTGGCGATGAGCGCGGCATTCGCTCGGCGCTCCGCATCTCAGATTTCTTCTTCATTAGAGCAACTCAAGGGATTTGCCACGGCGAGCCGTGAGGACATTATGCCCGCGAACGAGCTGGACGGAGCGCCAAAGGAAGTGCTCGAGCTTCGTGACGCCATTGATGCAGCGCTTGAAGCTGTTAACGCTGAAAACAACAAACTGCGAAGCGCCGCCTTCACTGATCTGGTAACCGGTCTGCCCAACCGAAACCAGCTCAGCGAGACGATGATGTCTGAGCTGGAGCACATGTCAATCGAAGCACCTGGCGCATTCATCATGCTGGATCTTGATGGCTTTATTCGTGCGAGTGATTCATTCGGAACAGGCGGTGATGAGAAACTGCTTCGGGCATCGATCGAGCGTATGGTCAGCGTGCTTGATGACTTCAAAGATCGCGGCACAGGCGTTATGCTGGCGAGCCTTCAGTCAGACAATTTTGGTCTGTTCCTTTCGGATTTTCAGGGTGGACGCGAATTTGCGACCGAGATTGTTCATCGCCTCAACCGAGCTTTCGAAGCCCCGCTCGCGATCGGCCAGAGACTTGTGACACTTGGGGTGTCTGGTGGCATCACAATGCTGCCTGAAGACGGCAATTCGCCGAGAGAAATATTTCGCCGTGCCGATATGGCATTGCAAGAAGCACGCAAACGATCTCGCAATTCGTTTCAATTCTACACGCCGAGTTTCGATCGTATCCAGAAGGGGCGTTTCCAACTTGAGGCAGAGCTGCGCGCTGCAGCGACGAACAATGAATTCGTCCCGGTCTTCCAGCCAAAGATCGATTTTGGGTCAGGCCAGATCGCAGGCGCTGAAGCCCTCGCGCGGTGGTACCGCGACGGCGGCAAGGTGGTTATGCCTGCGACATTTATCGGGGTCGCCGAGGAAATTGGCTTGATCGATGAAATCGGTCGCCAAATTCTTTTTGCATCCTGTGAAGCCGCCGCAAAGTGGACAAGACTAGGCTATGACGTCCCAGTCGCTGTGAATGTTTCACCGCGCCAGTTTGAACAAAACGATTTTACCGAATCTGTGATTGAAGCGCTCCGCGCGTCCGGATTGCCGCCGCGCCTGCTTGAACTCGAAATCACCGAAAGCATGGCGATCGACGATCCTCATAAAGTCGGTGAAGTGATGCGCCCGCTTCGAGAGATGGGTGTTGGCCTTGCGATTGATGATTTCGGCACCGGTCATTCCAACCTTGTGATGCTGACGCAGCTTCCGTTTGACGTGTTCAAAATTGACCGTCAGTTCGTTTCAGCCCTGCAAAGCGATCGTCAGGCTCCGGCGATTGTCGAGATGATCCTGGCCATGGCAGAATCTCTCGGATTGAAAGCTGTTGCTGAAGGCATCGAAACCCATGAGCAGGCAGACTTCCTCCATAAACGCGGCTGCGCCCTCGGACAGGGCTTTTTGTATAGTCCGGGTGTTTCGCTCGATAAGTTCATCGGAATGCTCGGATCCTGGCAGCTGCAAGATGATAGCTTGAGGCTGCGCCAGTATTAGCCGCGCATTGAGCCGGCACCCTTGCGCGGCCCCCATTCATCCGCCACATGCGATGAATGATTGATTTTTCTCAAAAAGATCCCTCGCGGATATATGGCACGACAATCCTGGCCGTTCGAAAACCCGATAAATTTGTGATGATTGGCGACGGTCAAGTGTCACTGGGTAACACTGTAATGAAAGGCTCCGCGCGCAAAGTGCGCCGGATTGCAGATGACCGGGTTGTGGCGGGTTTCGCAGGTGCGACAGCGGATGCTTTCGCACTCTTTGAGAGACTTGAAGAGAAGCTAGAGCGATACAAGAACAATCTGGAGCGCGCCGCAGTTGAGCTGACGAAAGACTGGCGCACCGATAAATATCTGCAAAAACTGGAAGCGATGCTGATCGTCGCCGACGAGAACGTTACGCTTGTTGTGACGGGGCAGGGCGATGTGCTTTCGCCCGATCATCATGTTGTCGCGATCGGATCCGGCGGAAATTACGCACTTTCGGCTGCGCGTGCCCTTTATGACTATGAAGAAGATGCCGAGGTGATTGCACGAAAAGCGATGGAGATCGCCGCAGATGTGTGCATCTATACCAATGCCAACTTCACGGTGGAGGAAATCGGGACATGATTGATCGCAGTGATCTTACGGCGGCTGTTAATGCAGGCGTGCTTAGTTCGGAGCAGGCCATGCGCCTGGAAGCCTTTCTTGCCAACCGCAAAAAAGGCGTTCCAATTGATGCCGGCGCAGGGGAGAGCGAAAATCTCCGCTTCCTTTCCAACTTTAATGACATTTTTATTACGATTGGACTGATCATTCTGTTCGGAGGATTCGCTGCCCTCTTTTTCTATGTTGTTGCGTCAACCATTGGAGCATCTGGATCTCCCACAACAGTTGGCGGTTCCTTGTCCCTTGGAATTGGGGGACTTGCCTGGATGATGATGGAATATTTTTGCCTTCGCCGACGCATGTTGCTGCCAAGTATGTTTTTGGCGTTCGTTACAAGTATTGCCGGTGGTATGTTCTTGGTCGCAATGTTTAGCGGTGTACTCGGACTGAATGACGGGTTCAGTTCGCCGCTGCAAGCGCTCGACGATAGTACAGTTGCAAGTATGACGTTCTTTGCCGGAGCGGCGTTGACGGCCCTCGCAATGTTCAAGCGTTTCGGGCTTCCATTCTCATTGTTTATTTTGGCGGTATGCGCTGCCGGAGCGGTTTATGTCTGGTTGTTCCGCGGGGCGGAATTTGAATCACTGACGGGTGGTTTAGCAATGTTCGTCACTGGGCTTGTAACGTTTGCAGTAGCGATGTTTTTCGATATGCGCGACCCACAACGCGTAACGCGATCATCTGACCATGCATTTTGGTTGCATCTCGCTGCAGCTCCTCAGATTATATATGGCGTTGGCGGACTAATCACCGGATTGGTCGGCAGCGAAGCAACAGGTGCGGAAGCGATTACGCTCCTCATCGTGCTGGTGATCATTGCCATCTTGTCGCTCGCGATCAATCGAAGAGCGCTAATCGCCGCGAGCCTGATCACATTTATTGTGACGCTATCACAAATTTTCTATGAGAGCGGTGTTGATGGCTTGACCACCTTTATTACGGTTTCGATGATTATCGGCGGGGGTGTCGTCTTCATTGGGGCAGGGTGGAAAACGGCGCGGAATATCGTATTGAAGTTCTTCCCGACGAGCGGTATCTGGGGCCGCCTCTTCCCGCCGGAGATCGCATGAGCGAACTGACCCCGAAAGAAATCGTTGCAGAACTCGACCGCCACATTGTTGGTCAATCTGATGCGAAGCGCGCGGTAGCTATTGCGCTTAGAAATCGCTGGCGGCGCAAACAGGCTGCGCCAGAGCTTCGCGATGAGATTACACCGAAGAATATTCTCATGATCGGCCCGACGGGCGTTGGCAAAACAGAAGTGTCGCGCAGGCTCGCCAAGCTCGCAAATGCTCCATTTTTAAAAGTTGAAGCGACCAAGTTCACCGAGGTCGGCTATGTTGGCCGCGACGTTGAACAAATTGTTCGCGACCTTGTCGAAGCAGCGATTTCAATGATCCGTCAGGAAAAACGGCGCGCGGTGGAAGACCAGGCGAAAGATGCCGCCGAAGAACGATTGCTTGATGCGATTGCTGGTGAGACCTCGCAATCATCGACACGTGAAGTGTTTCGCCGGAAGCTTCGCGCGGGCGAGCTTGACGACAAGCCTATCGACATTGATCTCGCAGACCATGGCAATGCCATGCAGATGATGGACATTCCAGGGGCAGGTGGTTCCATGGGAATGATCAATCTTGGCGACATGTTGGGCAAGGCGATGGGGCCGCGCATGAAACGTGTGCGGATGAATGTATCTGATGCGTACCAACCTCTTGTAGATGAGGAAGCAGACAAGCTGTTGGATGATGACCAGATTGTCCGAGAAGCCCTGCGAGCGACGGAGCAGGACGGCATTGTATTCCTGGATGAAATCGACAAAGTCGCGGCCCGCAAGGAGCGCGGCGGCGCTGATGTCAGCCGGGAAGGCGTTCAGCGCGACCTTCTTCCGCTTATTGAAGGAACCACGGTATCGACAAAGCGCGGTCCTGTTAAAACTGATCATGTTCTCTTTATCGCCTCAGGTGCCTTCCACGTGTCGCGCCCATCTGACCTCTTACCGGAACTGCAGGGGCGTTTGCCAATCCGCGTCGAACTTGAAGCCTTAACCCGTGACGACATGCGCCGGATTTTGGTTGAGCCCGAAGCCAGCCTCATTAAACAACATCAGGCTTTGATGAAGGCCGAAGAGGTAGATCTGACATTTGAAGACGCCGCTCTTGATCGTCTGGCAGATTTGGCAGTCCAGGTGAATGACACGGTAGAGAATATCGGTGCACGCCGCTTGCAAACCGTACTGGAAAGGCTGCTGGATGAAATCAGTTATGATGCACCAGAAATCAGCGGGCAGACTGTAAATATTACTGCAGATTATGTAGAAAAGCAGGTAGGGGATCTGGCAGAAAACGCTGACCTCTCGAAATTTATCCTCTAGTCTGAACCATGATTGAAATTCGTTCCTCTTTCAGCCGAAGCTTTCAATTGTTTGTCATCGTTATGCTTTTTGCGGCTTTGACCGGCGCAGCGACCGTGCTTTCGTGGCAGAGCGTTGAGGCGAGCGGTGTTTTGCTCGCCGGGGTTATTGGCGCGTTGCTAGTGTTGCTCGTCATTACCTACCGAATGTTGGCGCGGCCGGTCATGTTTCGGCTCGACAGTGATGGCGTTTATATCAAGCGACTGGGCATTACGGTTCCTTGGGAGGCCATCGACCGAGTTGAGAGCTTTGATTACAAAGGGCATCGCTTGTTTTCATTGATTGAATCGGAACAGGGTCACGAGGTTTTTCAAAATCGGCGCATTCTGTCTGGTGCCGCGATCAATGAACAACTCGGCTTACCAGCACTAGTGATTTCGATGTCGGGCATGCAGATGACGGACGAGGAATTTTCGGATCTTTTGCGAAATTCCGAGGAAGTTGTTCGATTTATCGACGCTAAGTCAGCATAGAAGCAGATAATATTCAATAATTTCAAATAGGTGTTCTCAGGCGTGATCGTTTGCGCAGGGCTAAACAAGAGAAATCGCCAAGAGCGGCCAAACCTAAAGCGCAAGCACATCATTCATAGTATACAATCCGGGAGCTGCATTCATCGCCCAAGCTGCTGCATGCAGCGCGCCTTCAGCGAATACAGCGCGATCGAGTGCGGTATGCCCGATCGTGAGAATTTCTTTGTCGGATCCGATAGCAACTTCGTGTGCCCCGATAACATCGCCCATACGGCGCACAGCAAATCCGATCGTTCCGCTTTCGCGTTTTGCGGATGTTCCGCTATAGGGCGGAGCTTGCAGATCGCTGAGCGGATGGCCGCGCCCGTCTGCTGCTGCTTCACCGAGCATAAGCGCCGTTCCTGAAGGCGCGTCCATTTTTCGCCGGTGATGCGTTTCCAGGATTTCAATATCCCAATCGGGGCCTAGTCGTGAGGCGGCGAGTTTGGTCAAAGCCAGCATCAAGTTCACCCCAAGTGAAAAGTTCCCCGCTTTTACAATCGCAAAATGTTGGGCGGCGCGTTCGATTGCCCGGCTCTCGGTTTCCGTAAATCCAGTGGTGCCAATAACAATTGTTTGCACGCCCGTATGACGGAGTGTTTCAAGGGCAACTAGCGTGGCGGCAGGGGTTGTGAAATCGATCCAGACCGAAGCATTCCCGGCTGCGTTAACAACGTCAGTTACCGGCGTTAACCCGATTGGTTTTTGTCCGGCGAGCTCGCCAAGATCATGCTTCAAGTGCGGGGATTGTGCGGTTTCTGTGCCGCCGGTGATCGTGTGCCCGGCAGAAAGGCTTGCGGCGATGAGCTGACGACCCATTCGGCCTGCTGCGCCCGCGACGGCAATTGAGAGAGTTTGTGTCATGGCGCTCGTTATAGACAGGTTTGTCTCGAGCGCCACAGCACGTGTGGTTCTAGCTGTTCGGAAGCAAGGCGCGTTTCAGCTCACCTAGTAATAGGCCAGCTTCTTTTCGGCGCAGGAATAGTAAAGTTGCATTTGCAAACCAAACGACCACGGCCGCCATGAACAGGCCGCGACCATCATTGTTTGGGTCAATGCCGAGGGGTGTGAACAGATGGAAAGAAATCGCACCTGTCATCACCGCAAGGCCAATCGCGGGGCCGATTACACCAAGGCGACGGAAAGCGGTGAAGAGGCCAAGGATGAGGAAAAGTGATGCAAAAAGCTCTGCTGTTCCAATCACGTATTGGCTAAACAAGCCAGTTTGAGCAAACAAGCCTTCAGCACCAAAGCCAGCAGCCCAATCATTTAGCTTCCCAAAAATGACTTGGGTTTCGTGCGCGTTGGTAAATTTAAAGCGGAGGCTGTCCAGGAAAACGAGCGCAGTGAATGCCGTTAGTATATACGGCAGGTATTTCTGTACTTTTTGCATGGCAGTCCCCTTTGGCGGTATCGTGGCGAAATCAGTCATAATGCGTGTCCTCTTTGCGTGCCGGGCATATCGGATAAGTGCCAATCACCTACAAATCACATGCTAGAGAGGGCTTTGTGAGGTCGGCAAATTCCACGCAGAGCATGAAGTCTGCGCTAAGCATTTCATGATAGACTTCAGAGGATTGGCAAGAAGGGGAAGGTCGGGCTCATGCCGAATCTTCGCGATGTGATGAATGCAGTGGCAAATGACAGGCCGCTGCAACTGGGTATCGCCGCTCTGGCCGCGATGTGTGTTTACTCAATTTCGAGTTCCACGGAACCGTCGCTTTCCTCGCCTGAGCTCAATGGCAACATGGTTCCGGAGCATTTGATGCAAAACCTTGGCGGACGAGACCCGCTGATCATTCACCTCCCGGCCCCCGAAGATGCAGCGGCACGCGCTGCAGCCGCTCAGATCAATGGGCGTGTGGTGCTTGTGCGTGACGAATCAGGCGACTGGTACAGGATGGACCCTGTCGCCGACCCGGATGGGCGGGTAGATGAGCTTTCTGAGGCGCTTGGAAAAATGTCTGACTTTGTTTGCGACAAAAGCCGAGAGGAACTTGCCGGAATGGGTCTGCCGGAAATGACCACCGACCAACGCCGCATGATTTGCGAGATCCTTCCCGAAGAGGCTCGCCCGTAACCGCCGGATTATGAACGCGCTTGCTTGCCGCGAGGCTTTTTCGGCCCAAGTTTTGACACCGTCGCCGGATCGGGCGTTTTCGGTTTGAACCGGCAGAGATGCGCAATGCAGCACTCATAGCATTTCGGCGTGCGCGCGACACAGGTATAGCGCCCATGCAGGATCAACCAATGATGCGCGCCGAGTTTGAATTCATCCGGGGTAACGCGTTCTAAGCTTGCCTCGACTTGATCTGGATCTTTGCCGGGCGCGAGCCCTGTACGGTTTGAAACGCGGAAAATATGCGTGTCTACCGCAATGGTTGGCTGGCCAAAGGCCTCGTTCAAAACAACATTCGCCGTTTTGCGTCCAACGCCGGGCAGGCGAACCAATTCTTCGCGTGTTTGTGGCACCTCGCCGCCAAACTCATCAAGGATCATCTGGCTGAGTGCGATGACATTCTTTGCTTTGTTGCGCCAAAGGCCAATGGTTTTAACGTGAGATTCGACGCCTTTCAGACCTAGATCGAGCATTTTCTGAGGCGTGTCCGCGGTTCTGAACAATCCTTCGGTCGCCTTGTTAACGCCAACATCGGTTGCTTGAGCAGACAGCGCCACAGCCACAACGAGTGTATAAGGGTTTGTAAAATTCAGTTCTGTGTGCGGATCGGGGCGATCTGCGGCGAGCAGAGTATAAAGCTCATGAGCTTTTGCTCGCGCCATGGTTCGCGGTGCCCGTTTTTTGGTCGATTTCTTAATAGACATAGCGGGCAGTGTTTACGTCGCACTGTTCGGTTCGCAAGAGCGTGCTAGCTTCATCGGCATGGAATTCGGCGAAACAATTTATATGGACGCGGTTCTTGAGCCCAATCGCTCTCTCAGTCCAAGTGCCTTCAAAATGGTTATGGCCATTGTTGCGACGGCCAGTATCGGAGCAGGTTTTATATATTTATTGTTAGGTGCGTGGCCTGTTGTGGGGTTCTTCGGACTTGATGCGCTGATCATCTGGCTGTTGTTTCGCCGGAGTTTCCGGGACCAGCGCCAGCGGACACGAGTGCGCGTGACAGCGGAACATGTGCGCCTGCATCACATACGCCCAGACGGCACTGAAAAGGAAGCTGAGTTGCCGACCGCTTTTGCGCGTGTGGAGCTAAATGAGCCGCTTAGCTGGAACAGCTGGCTGCGCATTGAGCATGGCCAAAAGGCCTATGTGATTGGGCGTTTCCTGACGCCGAAAGAACGAAAATCCCTTGCTGAAGCCTTAAGAACTGCGCTCATCAGGGCACGGTCTGAGCGTCTTCCAGCCTAATCTGTGCTCTTTTCCTTGCGATTTGTGTTTGCTCACCCCACTTGTGGCGATAGGGGAATGAGCAAATCAGGGTCTGACGCAAAGGCATGAGCAAGCGCGACTACTATGAAGTATTAGGCGTCGATCGAGGCGTTGACGATAAGGCATTAAAATCGGCCTATCGTAAACTCGCAATGAAGTATCATCCCGATCAGAATCCGGGTGATGAGGCGGCAGAAGCAAAATTCAAGGAAGTGGGCGAAGCCTACGCCGTTCTTTCTGATCCCGACAAACGCGCAGCCTATGACCGGTTTGGTCACCAAGCGTTTGAAAACGGAGGCCCAGGCGGCGGCAATCCGTTCGGCGGTATGGAGCCCGGCGACATCTTCGAGAACATCTTTAGCCAGGTATTTGGCGGAGGCCGCGGCGGTGCGCGCCGTCGTTCAGGCCCGGCGCGAGGATCTGATCTGCGCTACGATCTCGAAATCAGTCTTGAGCAGGCATGGTCAGGCATCGATAAAGAAATCACAATTCCCTCTATTGATACGTGCGGCCGTTGCGACGGCAACGGAGCTGAGCCTGGCTCTAGCCCGACGACATGCCCAACCTGCGGCGGTTCCGGGCGCGTTCGTGCAACGCAGGGTTTTTTCACAATGGAGCGCACCTGCGCTACCTGTAGCGGCCGCGGCACCGTAATCAAAGATCCGTGTAAAGAGTGCCATGGCCAAGGGCATGTGCGAAAAGACAAGACCCTCTCTGTAAAGATTCCAGCAGGTGTCGAAAGCGGCATGCGTATCAGGCTTGCGGGCGAAGGAGAGCCCGGCGCAAATGGTGGTCCGAAAGGTGATCTCTATATTTTTGTTGAAGTGCTCGAGCACGATATCTTTGAGCGAGACGGTCCAAATCTTTACTGCCGCGCTCCAGTCACGATGGTCACGGCGGCTCTTGGCGGCGACATCGAAATTCCCACGATAGATGGCGGGCGGGCGCGCGTTTCCATTCCGGAAGGTGCGCAAACCGGGCGGCGCCTGCGCTTGCGCGGCAAAGGCATGCCATCGCTTCGCGGTTCCGGCGGCACCACTGGCGATCTTTATATCGAGATGTTTGTCGAAACGCCGCGCAATCTTTCAAAGCGCCAGAAAGAAATCCTTCGCGAGTTTTGTGATTGCACAGGCGATGATTGTTATCAGGAAAGCGAAGGCTTCCTTGGCCGTGTGAAGCGCTTTTGGGATGATATGGCGGGCAGCGACGAAAAACGCCCGAATTAACCTCTTCCAGGTTTCTTTTCCGCCGCCTCCTGTTTAACAAGCTCGGGAATATACCAAGCTTCAGGAGGACTTCGCACATGCCCGCTATCTCAATGACACCTGAAATCGTTTCAGACTATATCGCCAAGGCCGGACGAGACGCTTGGGTCGTGCCGGACGTTCGAGAGACAACGCCGCTGCGAAAGATTGAGAAAGTCGGGGTGATTGGCGCGGGCACGATGGGCGGCGGTATATCGATGAATTTCGCCACCGCCGGCATTCCCGTGACGATACTTGAGCGCCAGCAGGAAGCGCTGGACAGGGGTTTGGGTGTTGTGCGCGGACACTATCAACGCAGCGCCGATAAAGGCCGTTTTCCGCAGGAAGATGTGGATGCCCGTATGGGCCGGCTCACGGGTACGCTCTCCATGGATGCTTTTGCTGATTGCGATCTCATCATTGAGGCCGTGTTTGAGGATATGGATCTCAAGAAGCAGATTTTTACGGACCTGGACCGGATCGCAAAACCCGGGGCAATCCTCGCAACGAACACCTCAGCGCTGGACATCGACGAGATCGCAAGCGTCACAAAGCGCCCGGAAGACGTGATCGGATTGCATTTCTTCTCGCCAGCCAATGTAATGAAACTTCTGGAAATTGTTCGCGCGGATCACACCGCGGACGATGTGATCGCGACCAGCATGGCGCTTGCCAAGACGATCAATAAGGTTGGTGTGCTCGTGGGAGTATGCCCGGGTTTTGTGGGTAACCGCATTCTGTTTGCTCGCCAGGCTCAAGCTCAGAAACTTGTCGGGAAAGGTGCAATGCCTTGGGATGTGGACGCGGCGCTTAACGCGTTTGGATTCCGAATGGGCCCTTACCAAATGTCTGATCTCGCCGGACTGGACATTGGTTGGAAAAAGGGTGCCAAAACAGCGAACCCCATTCGCGATGCGCTTTGTGAAATGGATCGGCGCGGCCAGAAAACGGGCGCGGGGTATTATGACTATGATGAGAATCGCCGCCCGATCCCGTCTGATGTCACAGCCAAGGTTATTCAAGACATCACTGGCGTTGAGCCCGGCGGAGCCCCAGCTGAGGAAGAGATCATCGCAACCTGCATCTATCCAATGATCAATGAAGGCCTCAAAATTCTGGAAGAGAACAAAGCCCAGCGTGCATCAGACATCGATATTGTCTGGTTGAACGGCTATGGCTGGCCTTCTGATAAAGGAGGCCCGATGCTATTTGGTGACATGGTTGGCGCAGAAGCTGTGCTCGAGGTCATGGAAAAACTTGGCGCAGAGGATGAGCGATTTTCCCCAAGCGGAACGTTAAAAGCCCTCGCCAAGGATGGTGGCCGATTTATTGATGTTCAGCCGGGATAGATGCGCGGCGACATAATTTTGTACATGTGTGTCATTCGCTGCTGTGCGCTTTTGGCCCTGAATTGCCGGTCACTCAAAAGCGATGAGTGACCGGAAGATGCCGGAAATCTGACTTATCCTAATTTAGAAGGCTTTTTGCCAACCCAGCGTAAACGTAAGATCGGTTTCCAGTTGCGGACCGTTCAGGTCGCGGTGCACGGGGAAGCCTATTTCAGCGGCCAGCCGGTGCCCTTTCTGCCAACCGGATTGTCCAGCAAGGTTCACTCCAATTAGTGCTTCCACAGTCTCTCCGCCATGATTATCTGGATCGGCCGTCTGTACCGGTGCTCGGATAAGAGGATCATTGCCATCAATGGATCCACTACTCTGGGCTTTCAATCGGCCGGAGATCGCAATCCAAGGCGCTGGCTCAAAGGCGAGCCAACCAGTGACTTCAAACTCATCGCCGAGTGTGTAGCCTTCATCATTCTCGCCGAGTCGGACAATAGCAGATGTCTGCCCGCCATAGCTCCATTTGCCAGTTCTTGAACGGGCAGTTAGCGACGGTTTCAAATCAAACGTGCCCGACCCCAGCTGCATCGGATATGGTAATCTTGGGCTAGGTGTTGTGCCCATCGGCGTTAGAATTTGATCCGTCTCTTCTATCGAACCGGTGGGCAAGGAGATCGCAACTCCAAAATTGATTTGGCGGTGCTCATAGCTGCCATCATCCAAGCCAATAATAGCTCCGATTGTGGTGTCACCTATGCCAGAAGTTTCAGTCGTAAACTTTCCCAGACGCGTGGTGCCCGCAGGCCCCTGAAACGTGATGTGATCCATTTCCTGAGTTTGATACATGCCCATTGCCATCAGCGTGACTTTGTCGGTCAGGCCATACATACCACCGACCATGTGCATTTGCATTGGCATACGTGTTGGTACCACACGCAGTGTTGGCGGCATCATTGGCGGATTGGCAAATGGATTGGCGACTGAGGTGACAGTCTCTTCCGGGCTAATGCTATCTGTCCCGTCGCGGCTGCCGCCCATGTCCATATACATATATCGATAGGAGATCATCGCCTCGCCTTTCTTATGGCGATGATCTGCCATTACACCTATGGGCGCGTGGTCCGATGCATAAGTAACTTTGCCGCCGTCACCCTCATGGGCAGTCGCTGGCATAGCGATAATAAGCAGGGTTACACCTGCTAGAAAGTAGGTTTTCATTGTAAAAATTCTCAAAGCTTGATCGCGCTGCATGGCGCTAAATTGTTCAGTTGTTTCTGGCTTTAAGAATAGAGCGGTGGACCGTGCGGAGGTGCGCCGGGCCATAATGGCGAGCGGGGAGATACATTGCTCGGTTGCAGTTTGAACAATTGCGGCGCGTAGATCTGTGAGAGTTCAAACCTCTCTGGATGTTTCGGCACGAGCGGCGATGATGGAGCGCAATCGCCGCAACATTTGTCCGCAACCTCATTTGGCGCGCCCGGGATGTTGATATCAACATATCTGTTTTGTCCGCCCGGGCTACATATCATAACGCTGATAGTTTCGCCCCCAGAGTTCTGAGGGTGCCCGCGCGCGCCGTCGGCAAGATAGCCGAATGCAGCGATCAATAAGAAATAGGCGCGAAGAGCCCGGAACCACGACATAACCGCAGATTTAAAGACCAGCCCCCAAATTGTCCCTGCGATAGATTGTCGACACTGATGCCTAAATGCTCTTCGTTACCCCGATTGATGGGGTCGAGCTTTCAATATGAACTGTAGCGATGTGAACGTCTGTTTTACATAAACCATGGACAAGTGCGGGCGAATTTACTTTGTCTGCAGTTGGCGATAAACAGTCTTTAGTTATTTAAGTTGCAGTTTTCGCGCTACCGCCGCAGCCAACCGTTCGCCCAACTCCGGACCTTCGATGGGATATAGGTAAGGCTCAATCAGTTCCAGCTCCATTAGCAAGAGATCGTCGTCTGCGCCGCGGATCATATCGACACGGCCGTATAGCGGCGGGTCATCGAGCACTGATATAATGGCTTCGGCCGCTGCAAGATCTTCTTTGCTTGGTGTCATGGCTTTTTCGTTGCCACCATATAGAGATTGAATGCGGTAGTCCCCTTCGGCGGCGCGTTTGATCAGACAGTGACAGAACTCCCCATCAATAAAGATGAAGCTGTATTCGCCTTCGGTTTGGATAGTGGGCAGAAAGGCCTGCGCCATCATCGGGTGAGGCATCTGCGGGATCGGGTCGCCGCGTTTCAACCGGTGTTGTCCTGAGGCGCCTGCGCCAATCTGGCGCTTTATTACGAGGTCGTCGGTGGCGAGTGCGTCAAAAGCGGCTCTCACGGATGTTTCACTGGCATCCTCAATCCATTCTGTAGGGATTAGTTTTGCGCCCTTTTGTTCAAGCTCGCGCAAATAGGTTTTGCGAGAATTCCACCGGACCAACGCACTTGGATTGTGAAGCCGCGTCACAGATTCGATCTTTTCCAGCGTTTCGAAGAATTCCGGTACGCGGTCCCAATAGTCCCAGGTGGTTCCGACAATGGCGAGATCATAGCTGGACCAGTCTGTCTCTTGATTGTCCCATGCGATGTCATGCAGCACCATCCCGCGCGCGGCCATAGCTGGGCGCAAGGCATCCATCGTATAGACATGTTCGTGAAAATCGTCGCGGCGGGTCGGAGACGAAGGCAGGGTCACCGTCGATGCTAAGTACGCTATTCTCATGGCCTGCCAGCTAGCGCAGGTCTTTGGTTGCGTCCAGCGCGCGCGTCTGGCAATGGGCTCGCCATGACTGAAACCACTTATGATGTAGTTGGCCTTGGTAATGCGATTGTGGACATTATCGACGCTGTTTCCGATGAGTTTCTGACCGACTGGGAGATTCGCAAGGATGGGATGACCCTGATCGAAGAAGATCGGGCACGAGACTTAACGCGTGAGGCGCGTTCGGCGCTCGTGACGCCAGGCGGTTCTGGTGCCAACACGATCGCTGGTCTTGCCAGCTTCGGAAGTAAAGCCGCTTACATCGGAAAAGTTGCTGATGATGAGCTCGGCAAAATCTTTCGGAAAGACATGACCGATGACGGCATTATCTTTGATACTGTTCCGCTCACCGGAGGGCCCGCCACAGCGCGCTGCATTATTTTCGTAACACCGGACGGCGCACGCAGCATGAATACGTTTCTTGGTGCATCGGTGATGTTCTCACCTGCCGACGTAAACGAGGATATCGTGCGCGCTGGAAAGATCCTTTAT
The DNA here is from genome assembly GCA_965263325.1 of Hyphomonadaceae bacterium. Lineage (GTDB taxonomy): Bacteria > Pseudomonadota > Alphaproteobacteria > Caulobacterales > Hyphomonadaceae > CBDHGY01. Next base: position 2,256,697 of record CBDHGY010000002.1, read on the forward strand.
CTCGAAGGTTATTTGTTCGACCGCGAAGATGCGAAGGCGGCCTTTGTACACGCTTCTGAGATTGCGCGTGCGGCTGGCCGCAAAGTATCGCTTACGCTCTCGGATAATTTCTGCGTAGATCGGCACCGCGAAAGTTTCCGGCATCTCATCAAGAACCACGTCGATGTTCTTTTTGCGAATGAGGCGGAGCTGCTTTCTCTATACGAGACCGATGATTTCGATGCGGCGGTTGAGGCTCTTCGAGGGGATCAAGCTTTGGCAGCGGTTACAAGATCTGAAAAAGGTTCTGTCGTAATTGGCGATGGCGAACCCATTGAAGTTCCGGCCGAGCCTGTCGATAAAGTCGTTGATACAACGGGCGCAGGTGATCAGTATGCTGCAGGCTTCCTGTTTGGGTATGCCAATGGTTTGCCGCTACCGCTTTGTGCGAAGCTTGGGCACATCGCAGCCGCTGAGGTAATTTCTCATTATGGGCCTCGTCCAGAGACTTCGTTAAGAGAACTTGCGGAAAAAGCAGGAATTTCGATCTAATTCGTAATTCAGGGTAAACTATGGGTTGGTAGAAAATGCTCCGAATAAGGAGCGTTTTTCCAATGACAGATATCGCAGCAGCTGGCCGCCCGAGCTTTCTTTTGGGGCGTTTCGGCGTCTTGCCCTATGCGCTGACAGTTTTTCTGAGTGCAACACTCGTATTTCTTGTCCAGCCAATGTTCGCAAAGATGGCGATGCCAGTGCTTGGCGGCTCGCCATCTGTCTGGAATGTCTCGCTTGTGTGTTTCCAGGGCGCGCTTCTGGCCGGTTACATATACGCGCACCTTCTAAATAAGGTTCACAACCTTCGCACGCAGATTGGAGTTCACGCGCTGATGCTGTTCTTGGCAGCGCTAGTGTTGCCATTTGGACTGACGACAGCGTTTGGCGATCCGAACCCTGCCGCGCCAACCATCTGGCTTGTGAGCGTGTTTGCTTTGTCGATTGCGCCGCCATTCGCGATCATTTCTGCGACGGCACCTTTGCTGCAGGCTTGGTATGCGCGCTCGGGACGCGAAGATGCTGGTGACCCTTATTATCTGTATGCAGCGTCAAATGCTGGTTCCCTAATCGGGCTCGCAGCGTATCCACTTTTGCTGGAGCCATTAATGCCGCTCGACGGCCAGACAGTCGCATGGAGCTGGGGGTACGGTGTTCTGGCCATCGGGTTGATCGGATCGGGTGCTCTGGCTTACGTAACGGGCCGCAGTGCTGCGCCGGTGACAGTTGCTCAACAAACTTCAGCGCGCGAAACTCAGGAAGATCGCAACATTTGGCTGCAGCGCCTTTACTGGCTTGCGCTTGCCTTTGTTCCGTCCAGTCTGCTTGTGGGTGTAACAACTCATATCTCTACGGATGTTGCTGCAGCTCCGTTCCTGTGGGCGCCGCCGCTGATTGTTTACATCGGCAGCTTCATTGTCGTGTTCTCTAAAGCAGGGCCGTCGGCCCTGCGCACATCGGCGACAATTCTGCCCTTTGCGGTTGCGGCGATGCTCATGTTCCTGTCTGGAACTCTGGGATCTCCCACGCTTGGTCAGTTCTTCTTCAGTCTCCTCGTGCTGACACTCGCGGCGATTGTCTGCCACGGGGTGATGGCTGAGGATCGCCCAGAAGTTGGGCGCCTGACAGAGTTTTATCTGATTATGTCACTTGGCGGCGTGCTTGGCGGAGCATTCAACGCACTGCTCGCACCCGTAATCTTCAATACGCTGCTTGAGTTTCCGCTGATGCTCGGCCTCGTGCTGTTGGCGCGGCCGGTTTCCGAAAAAGGATTTCCGCACTCAGCGCGGATGATGTCGGCAATTGCAGTAGTGATTGCGCTCGGCGTCGCGCTTCTTGCGACTATCAAGGGGGGGCACTTCCCGCAGCTGGCCAATATTGTGTTCTTGATGATCCCGATTGTGATTCTCTGCGTCACCTGCCGCAATCGTTATGCACCGACAATTGCTGCATTCGCCGCCGCCTTTGTTGGTCTTTTCCTGCACCCATATGTTCAGGCCGGTTCTCACGCTGAGCGGAGCTTCTTTGGTGTTGCCCGCGTTGTCGATCTCGATGGGTACCGTCTCATGATGCACGGCACGACGTTGCATGGAGTTCAGTTTATCGAAGATAAAGTAAACCCGCGGCCGATGGCTTACTATCACGATGCGGTGCCGATAGGTCAGGTGTTTGAAGCCTGGGAAGATGATGCGAAAACAGTTGGCGTCATCGGATTAGGAGCCGGCGCGGTTGCATGCCAGACGACACCGGATCAGGACGTCGTGTTCTATGAAATCGATCCACTGGTTGCAAAGCTCGCGTTAGACGACAGCAAATTCCAGTTCCTGTCTTCATGTACACCGGACGCGCGGATCGTTCTCGGTGATGGTCGTCTCACCATACAAGACGAACCTGAAGGATATTTCGATCTGCTTCTTCTCGATGCGTTCAGCTCTGGAAGTGTTCCGACACACCTGCTGACGCGTGAAGCCGTTCAGATTTATTTCTCACGCTTGTCTGAAGATGGCGTCCTCGTGTTGCATATTTCAAATCGATATCTCAACCTTCCAGCGGTTGTTGCGCGAATTGCGGAAGAAGAAGGTTTGGTCGTGAAATACCAGCACTTCACTGATCGTACCAAAGAGTCGATGGAGATTCTGCCAAGCCAGGTGGCTGTTCTTGCTCGATCAGAGCAAGCACTTGCCCGCATAAGTGATGACGATCGCTGGGAAGAGCTGGTATCTGATGGCCGTCCGGCGTGGACCGACGACTATACGAACGTCATCGGTGCTATGCTCGACTTCTAAGTCACAACTATTTCCCTCGTGCAGGCTGGGCCGAATCCAGTCATTCACGGGGGATGTTTGCTGCGCTTTCTGAATTTGCTTCTGATATAGCCATCGCATTATTGGGGCTTGCCGTTGGCGCTGGCTGGGTTGTTGTTATCCTATCACCGAATTCCAGTTATGATGGCAATGACTCCACCGCGCGAGCGGACACGCAAATCAAGCGATTACTGAAAGACGCCTGTATACCGATCACCCTGGTCCTGATGGCCGCTGGCGCATTTGCCATTCTAGGACGTTCCTGGATTGCAGGAGCGAGCGCATTTCTCGCCGCTTTTGGATTTTACTCAAATCGTTGGACCCTTGCTCCAAAGAAACGTGGTTCGACGCCGCCAGGTGTCCGGACGAGGCGAAAAGACCAGCAGCGCTTGGCTATGGGTTTTTCCCTTGTGTTTCTGTTCATTGCGATGATCGCCTTGGTGCTTGCCGTCCTTCGAATCTGAAGCGTCAAAACTCGGCTGAAGTTTTTGTAATAAAGTATTCTATTCTATTGAAAATACGAAATAGAATTCTACTTCCGGAGCAGTGAGCGAGTTCAGATCGCTTTCGCAATGAATAGAAAGGGGAAACAAATGTTTCTTAAGTCTCTAATAGTTGGGGCAGCTTCAGCTCTGATCGTTTGCGCGCCAGCAGCTGCGCAAGAGTGGTATGTCAGTGGTTCGATTGGGTACTCACAGCAGAATGACAGTGACAATTCAGGCCAAACCGGTGCCTTTACAACAGGCAATATTGGCGACGGCACAACCATCGATGTGGCTGCAGGTACGCCTTATGGTTGGTCAACTGAGTTCGATGGCGGGACCGTCATTTCAGGCGAATTGGGTGTGCGCTATGGATCCAACGTGCGCGCGGGCGTTGAGATTTCCTATCAGACAGCAGACGTCGATACCCACAAGAACGTTACCCTTGGCAGCGGAAGCATTGACGCGCTTGATGCTGCGGCTCTGGCAGGTGCGCCTGATCCGCTTGGCGTAAGTGTTGGTGATCTCGTTGCTGCTGGCCAGGGTGACATTGAAAGCACGTCAGTCTTTGCCAATGTTTATTACGACTTTGGCGACGGAGCATTGCAGCCTTATGTTGGCGGCGGCATTGGTTTTTCGGATGTAAACGTCACCTATAATCCGTCGGGCGTGGGCATCATTGATGATGGTGAGACGAAGTTTGCGTATCAGGTGAAAGCGGGTGCGACTTATGCCTTCGAGAATAATTGGGAAATCTTCGGTGAATATACCTATCGCGCAACAGATGATATCGAAGTGAACAACGATCTATTCCCTGGCGGCCTCGATATCGAGAACCAGTCAAATCTGTTCTCAGTCGGAGCGCGCATTAGGTTCGGATGATGGAGCCAGCTTTGGCGGCGGTGCGCTAACGCGCCGCCGCTTTGCGCCGGTAAAAAGACGAAATCCACTTTGCGACGTCGCTGTTATGATTGGGACGTCGCAAACTCTCCACAGCGTCGTGGACCAGTTCAGTGGAGAATCGTGTTCCTTCACGCACGCGGTAGAGCGCTTCGAAAAACTCGGCATCAAATTCTGGATGACCCTGGAAACTCATTGCCGCGGCTTCCGGATAGTCGATTGCCGCAAATGGTGTAAATTCTGACGACGCGATAAGTTTCGCCCCGTCCGGAAGACTAAGCACCTGATCCTGATGGCTAACCCCCAGCGCTAATGTATCAAGCGCGGCCATCCAATCCGGGGCGTGATGAATGTCATAAATGTGAAGACCAAGCCCCCAACCGGCGTCGGCTTTTTCGACGCGCGCGCCTAAAGCTTTTGCGATGGCTTGATGTCCAAAACATATTCCCACTTGAGGTGTTCCGGAGACAGCCCCTTTCCGAATGAACTCAAACAGTGGTTCCATCCAGTCATGGTCTTCATAAACCCCGGCAGCTGATCCGGTGATCAAGATCGCTTCGAGCGCGCTGGGGTCTGGAAGTGGTTCGCCGCGCGCTGGTGAGACGGTTTCATAGGAAAAATCATTATCTGCGCCGGCAATCAGCGTTTCGAACATATCCGGATAGGTCGGGTACTGATCACGAATGGGTTCCGGCGCAAGTCCGGTTTCGATAATGGTGATCTTCATGTTTTAGGGCGTTCCAATTAAGCGGTTCTCAGGCGGCAGTTGGCGGGAAATCCAGCGTCGCACATTGCGTTCAAGCACGGGCAGCGGCACCGCGCCTTCGTCTAAAATCACATCGTGAAAGGCGCGAATATCAAAATTGCTTCCGAGCGCTGATCTCGCTTCTTTGCGGAGGTCGCGAATGGTAATTTCCCCGATCTTATAACCGAGCGCCTGACCCGGCCAGCCGATGTAGCGGGTGACTTCTGTCCTGATATTAAGAGGTGCAAGCGCGGAGTTTTTTTCGAAACATTCCTCTGCTTTCTCGCGGCTCCAGCCATACCAATGCAGCCCGGTATCGGCGACAAGCCGGCACGCGCGCCACATTTCATAAGACAATGCCCCGAAGCGTTCATATGGCGTTTCGTAAATGCCCGCCTCGCCTGCAAGGTATTCAGCATAAAGACCCCAGCCTTCTCCAAATGCCGTCGCATAATAGGATCGGCGGAAGTCCGAGACATTTTCAAGTTCTTGCGCCAGTGAAATTTGCAAGTGGTGTCCGGGAACAGCTTCATGTGCTGATAAAGCTGGCAGTTGATAAAGTGGGCGCTGGTCAAGCGCATATGTGTTTACGAGATAAGTGCCCGCAACGCCGCGGTCCATATCACCATGAACGTAACGCCCGGTGGTATAGCCGGGCGCGATTTCTGCAGGAACAGGCGAGACGCCATAAGGAAGGCGGGGAAGCTTTCCAAAGTACCGCGGTAACATCGCATCGAGACGCTTGGAAATCTCGGATGCTTTTTCAAGCAAATCTTCTGGTGTTTTCGGATAAAACTTTGGGTCGGTTCGAAGGTAAGTTAGAAACTCTGAAAACGTTCCTTCGAATCCGGTCTCAGCGATGACGCGCTCCATCTCGGAGCGGATGCGCGAAACTTCCTCAAGGCCAATCTGGTGAACCCGGTCAGGTGTGAGATCGGGGCGCGTCGTGTGGCGGCGGACCAATGCGCGGTAAGCATCCCGCCCGCCTGGAAGGAAAACGATACCAGGCTCGCTGCGAGCTCGGTATTCAGTTTCGAAAAATCGATCGAGCGCCTGATACGCGCTAAGCGCGTGATTAACCGCTGTCCACGCGCGGCTTTCTATATCGCGCTTTTCTTCGTCCGAAATAGTATCGGGAAGATTTCGGAATGGCGTGTAAAGCGGGCTTTCTGCGGGACCCGATACGATCTGCTCTTTAATTTGCTGCATTGTGGTCGCCAGGGGATCTTCGTGTGCAGCAATGCCGCGGCTAAGTCCCTCGCGCATATTTGAAATATGCTGCCCGAAGAATGTGTCGATCGTATTGAGTTGATTAATGATGGCGTTTGCGTCGTCGGTATTTCGAATGCGAGCCCGCGCAATCGCATAGGTCGGCAGCGAGTGGAATCCAGAGTCGCCTGTGAACGGCACATAGCGTTCATTCAATCGGTCGAACTCGACGAGACCGGTGAGCAGCTCATCGAGTATTGCTCGGTCGGGACCCGGTGATGGCGATAGAGCGCGCAAGCGCTGACGCAATAAGTCAGCGCGGTTGGCGCGATTGGTGATCCCGGCGGCGGTTGCATCTGGCCACGCGGAGGGCCGCTCTCCATTTCTTGCCGCAGCCTCCGCCGGGTTCATGGATAAGACCAGCGCGTCATATTCTCGGATAACTTCGTCCAGCGTATCTGGTGATGGCTGCGCATTGGCAAATGATGCGGCAATCAGCGTTATCGCTGCAATCAGGGTTCGCTTCATAAACTTAGGGACCTTTTTACCGCGTTGACAGGCGTGCGCTCTCCTGAAAAGAACCAGCAAATAGAGAACAAGAAAGCAAGAGTCTATCGACATGGCATCGACAAAAGAGGCGGATACGAGGCCGCTTTCTCCGCACCTTATGAATTGGAAATGGCACGTGACGATGGCATCGTCGATTTTCCATCGAGCAAGCGGGGTCGCGCTTTATATCGGATCGTTTGTTGTTACAGCTCTGATCGTCAGCGCGGCGATGGGACCTGATGCGTACAGTGTGGTCGAAGGGGTCGTTTTTTCCATTCCCGGAAAAATATTGATGTTCGCGTTCACGGCGGCGGTTGTTTACCATCTGCTTAGCGGCGTGCGCCACATGATCTGGGACGGTCCCCGCATCGGTTTTAGCCCAAAGACGGCGAGCCTATGGAGCTGGTTCAACATTCTGGCAACGGCGGCGATTACCGCCGGAATTTGGGCCTTTGGAATATTGGGAGCAGGCGCATGAGCGATAATTTCCGCAGCCCCGCGGGCCGTGTGCGCGGTCTTGGTTCGGCCAAAGAAGGCACAACGCATTTCATCCGCCAGCGCGTTTCCGCCCTCGCACTTCTCGTGCTTGTGCCCTGGTTCCTGATCAGCGGCGTGATGGCCATTCAAGGCGGTCATTCCGCATTGGTTGCGTGGATTGAAAACCCGATCAACGCAGCGTTGCTCATTCTAACGCTTGGCGCGGCTTTCTATCACATGCGGCTGGGTATGCAGGTTGTGATTGAGGACTACATTGGAAAAAGTGGGACGAAGCACTTCTTGCTGATTCTCAATACGTTCATTGCTCTGGCGCTATTCGTCATCACTGTCATGAGTGTATTGAAAATGTGGATCGGCGGATAAGACAAGAAAGCGAGTAGATCTGATGAGCGACTATGAGTGGATCGATCATACCTATGATGTTGTCGTGGTTGGAGCCGGCGGGTCTGGGCTGCGCGCAGCGCTCGGTTCTGCGCAGGCTGGACTGAAAACAGCATGCATCACCAAAGTTTTTCCAACCCGTTCTCACACTGTTGCGGCCCAAGGCGGCATCGCTGCATCGCTCGGCAATATGCCCATCTCTATCGATGATGGCGTCGATGATGATGGCAATCCAATCAATCCGCGCACGATCCGTGATGATTGGAAGTGGCATATGTATGATACGGTCAAAGGGTCAGATTGGCTCGGTGACCAGGATGCCATCGAATATCTTTGCCGCGAGGCACCGGCAGCTGTTTACGAGCTGGAGCATTGGGGCATGCCTTTCTCGCGCACCGAAGAAGGCAAAATCTATCAACGCCCATTTGGTGGTCACACGACAGAGATGGGCAGCGGCCCGCCTGTTCAGCGCACATGCGCCGCGGCTGACAGAACCGGACACGCGATGCTGCACACGCTTTACGGCCAGTGCGTGAAGAACGAGACAGAATTCTTCATTGAATACATCGCGCTTGATCTCATTATGGATGAAGACGGTGCGTGCCGAGGTGTCACCGCCTGGAAACTCGATGACGGCACACTCCATCGCTTCCGTGCGCAAAAGACCATCCTGGCGACGGGTGGTTATGGACGCGCATTCTTCTCCTGTACCTCTGCACACACTTGCACGGGTGACGGCAACGCGATGGTGCTGCGCGCAGGTCTGCCGCTGCAGGATCTCGAGTTTGTTCAATTCCACCCAACCGGCATTTACGGTGCGGGCTGCCTGATCACCGAAGGTGCACGCGGCGAGGGTGGTTACCTCACAAACTCAGAGGGCGAGCGCTTCATGGAGCGCTATGCACCGAGCGTGAAAGATTTGGCACCGCGAGACATGGTCTCGCGTGCGATGACAATTGAGATCCGGGAAGGCCGCGGAGTTGGTCCGAACAAGGATCACATCTTCTTGCATCTTGAGCATTTGCCGCCAGAACAGCTAGATCTCCGCCTGCCGGGCATTTCCGAAACAGCGAAAGTATTTGCCGGCGTGGATGTTACGAAAGAACCTATCCCGGTTCTGCCGACATGCCACTACAATATGGGCGGCATCCCGACCAATTATCACGGCGAAGTTCTCACCAAGAAAGGCGGCGACGCAGACAGCGTTGTGCCTGGTTTGATGGCTGTCGGCGAAGCGGCGTGTGTTTCCGTACACGGCGCAAACCGTCTTGGCTCAAACTCATTGATCGACCTTGTTGTCTTTGGCCGCGCCGCTGGTCTGCGCTGCGGGGCAACACTGGAGGCCGGTGCGTCTCAAGCAGCTTTGCCGGAGGGTTCAACCGATGCGCACCTTGCGCGCCTTGATAAGATGCGCAATGCGAGCGGCGATCATTCGGTTGCTGAGCTGCGTCTAGAAATGCAGCGCGCGATGCAGGAAAATTGCGCCGTGTTCCGCACCGGTGACATCCTGAAAGAAGGCGTCGACCGCATTGAGGAAGTCTATAAGAAACTGCCAAGCATTGATGTAAAAGACCGCGGTATGATCTGGAACACAGATCTCGTTGAGGCGCTTGAATTCGACAATCTGATCGCACAAGCAGCCGCCACGATCGGTTCTGCAGCGGCGCGCCCGGAAAGCCGCGGCGCACACGCTCGCGAAGACTTCCCCGACCGGGATGACGAGAATTGGATGAAGCATACGCTTGCATGGGTGGAAGGCGGCAACGTCACCGTCGATTACCGCGATGTGCACAGCTACACGCTCTCCAACGACATTGCCTATATCGAGCCGAAAGCTCGAGTTTATTAGAGCACGGCGAATGAGCGAGTACCGAACTCTTTGGATTGAAGCGAACCTTGAGACCAAGGAACGCCAGAAAATTCTCGGAGAAGGTACCGTTTCAGAGCCAGACAACTACCAGATCGATTCGGCTCAGCTGGCGCGTGACATCGAAATTGCATGCAATGCCGCCGATGATGATGGGTATGAGATTATTTCAATTCTGCCGATTGATCGCGGCAGGGAATATATGAGCAGTCTTGGATACTCCATTACAGATGGGGTCATCCTGACGGCACGAAAGAAAAAGTAGACGAGATATGGTACAGCTTACACTTCCGAAGGGTTCAAAACCGCGCGCGGGCAAGGAATGGCCGAAGCCTGAAGGCGCGATCAATCTGAAAAAATTCAAAGTATATCGATACGACCCGGAAGGCACAGGCAATCCGCGCTGGGATGTGTACTGGGTGGACATGGACACCTGCGGGCCGATGATGCTCGACGTCCTGATCTACATCAAAGACAAAATCGATCCGACACTCGCCTTCCGGCGCTCATGCCGCGAGGGGATTTGCGGATCCTGCGCGATGATGATTGGCGGCCGTAACACAATCGCGTGCACGAAGGGCTGGGCGGATGTCGCCGCTGGCTCTCACATCACGATCGCGCCATTGCCGCATATGCCGGTTGTGAAGGATCTCGTGCCTGATCTCACAAATTTTTACGCGCAGCACGCTTATGTTCAGCCATTCCTGAAAACAGTCACGCCAGACCCTGTGAAAGAGCGCAAGCAATCCGAAGAAAGCCGCGAAAAACTCGACGGGTTATATGAGTGCATCATGTGCGCCTGTTGCTCTACATCCTGCCCATCTTATTGGTGGAATGGTGATAAGTATCTCGGACCGGCTGCGCTGCTTCAGGCTTATCGCTGGCTCATCGATAGCCGTGATGAAGCGGCTGGTGAGCGCCTCGATGATCTCGAAGACCCGTTCAAGCTCTATCGTTGCCACACAATCATGAACTGCGCCCAGGTGTGTCCGAAAGGTCTGAACCCTGCGAAAGCGATCGCACAGATCAAACATATGATGGTTGAGCGGGTCGCGTAGGATTTCCGGTATACGGCTCTGGATACGGCCTCCAAACCCTAATCTGTTATTCGCAATGCGAATAAGAACTAAGTTGCGGCCCCTTTGCACGCATAAGTTGTCGTTAATTTTTTTCGCTCATGCTGCGTCCTGTTAGAAAGGACTCACAATGCCGATAATGAACTGGGATGCATCGTTGAGTATCGGAATTCAGGAAATGGACGATGACCACGCCGATATTTTGAATTGGATGAATGAGGTATTTGACCGCCACCAGGCCGGTTCTTCCAGCCAAGAAATCATATTTGCGGTGGAACAACTTCAAGACGTAACAATCCGGCACTTCCGCGAAGAAGAACAATTTCTGGAGCGTATTGAGTATCCAGAACTTGCTCTTCACAAGGAGATACACAAAACGCTGCTTGAAAAACTGGATAGGGGCGTTGCCATTATCAAAAAGAATAATGGGGCTATCCATCAAAAATTCTTCAATTTTCTACAATATTGGCTAACCGCTCACATTAAAGGTATCGATATGAAGTATGCGAGTTTCAGTCGCATACATAAAAACTCCGCCGCATAATGTGACCTCAGTCGCAGGCGTATTTCGCCTACCTCGTTTTATAAACAAGATCGCGGGTACCAATGCCGAAACACTAACCCGCCTAGCATAGGTGAGTAATCATTCCTCCCACCAAGCCTGTTCCTCGTTCAGGCTCGATGGCTCCAGGCCAGGATCACGCGTATCCGAAACAGTTCGCTCGGCGGCGACTTTCGCAAGCTCTTCCATCGCTTGTTTTACATCGCCTGAGAGATTTAGAACGGCCAGTTCCTCTGCTGTGTCCACCAGCTCACGTGTCTTGGAGTATTCACTAACGGCCCGCGAAAGACCGTTCTTTTCTGCGTGCGCTGTGAGTGTTGCATAGGGATAGCCATTTCGCACATCTAGCAGGATACCGCTGGCGGACGCTTCAACCTCAATGCTGCGACTCGGCAAGACAAACATTCCAACGATGCTGAGGTCTGCAAGTGAGATGGCGTTTGCTTTCCCCAGTTTTGACGAGCCAACTTCGTAAACAAGGACATAGTCAATATGCTGACGCGCAGCCCCGCGGCGAATATTGGCGATAACGTCCTGCGTGGAGTGAGCTGCGTAACCATACTCATCCACTGCGCGTGGTTTCGCCACGGTCGCAGCTATGAGAGGGCTTACAGGTACAAATTCACCGAAACGCGGATCCAGCTCGTCAGCGAGCGCTTGCCAGATGTATCCCTCATCAGCTGGCACTCCAATGAGTGATCCATGCTCGATGCGTGCTAAACCAATGCGTGCGGGAAACCGGATATCCGGCTCGACAGCGGCAATGCGGCGAACATCCGCGTCAACGTCCGATCCTCCGCCTTCGAGCGGCGTGTAGCTCGCATCATACCGCGCAAGATAGTCAGCGCCGGATGTCGCCTGTGTATAGTGCTCACAAGCTGAGAGCAGCAGCGCTCCGACGGCGGCGACAAGTGCAAATTTTGGAGATTTCATGGTGGGCGTCCTTCCAGTCCGGTTGTAATCGCGCGCACGATGATCATGAGCAGTGGCAGAAACATGACAATAAGTGGGCGCTCACAAACATTTTTGTTGCTCTTTGGTAATCTCACAGAACAAAAAGCGAAACTTGAAAGCTGTTGTTAACCGGGGGGCCTGATACAGTCGGCCAATGGTTCAAACGATTCGCATCCTCGGCATCGACCCTGGTCTGCGCCACACGGGATGGGGCGTGATTGAGCAGACGGGCGCGCGTCTTGCGCATGTCGCACATGGGGTTATTCAGCCCGACACAAAGATGGCGCTGGCGCAGCGGCTGGCTGAGATATTTTCAGATGTCTCGGATTTGGTTGAGAATTATCGCCCAGATGCGAGCGGTATTGAGGAAACGCTTGTGAATGCGGGTTACCGCAACGCTCTGAAACTTGGTCAGGCGCGTGGCGCAGCGATGGCGGCGCTCGCAATTACCGGCGTCCCTGTCGCCGAATTTGCCCCGCGCAAGATTAAGCTCGCCGTCGTCGGCACAGGCGGAGCAGATAAAGATCAGATTGCGTTTATGGTCAAAAGGCTTCTTCCGCGTGCGGGCGATATGAAATCAGATGCGGCGGACGCGCTTGCTTGTGCCATCTGCGCGGCCAATCACATGCCTCATGAGCTCAAGCGAGGTGCTGCGTGATCATTGGCTGGTTAAAAGGGCGCGTGATTTCTACCGGTATCGACACCGTCCTGATTGATGTGAATGGCGTGGGATATGTCGCCAATGCAGGCGCGCGGTTGCTTGGAAAGCTGAGCCCCGACGAAGAAACAGAACTACACGTTGAAACTAAGGTCACTGAAAACTCCATCCAGATGTATGCTTTCGGCACGGATGAAGAGCGCGCCTGGTTTGTCCGCTTGCAGGATGTTCACGGCGTTGCGGGAAAAGCGGCAATGGCGATCCTTGATGCTGTAAGCGTGCCGGAACTAATGGACGCGATCGCGCTTGGCGATGCCGCAACACTTACGCGCGCGAAGGGTGTGGGTAAAAAGCTTGGCGAGCGGATCGTCGGTGAACTTGCGGGCAAGCCGCCGCCCATCGGCCGTTTCGGATCGTTTCAGGTTTCCGGCGGCGCAGGAATTGTTTCAGAACAACCAAAAACAGGCGCGAGGGGTGAAGCCGTCTCAGCGCTCGTCAACCTGGGTTACGGGCAGACAGATGCCGCGCGCGCCGTCGCGGCGGCTGCAAAAGGTGACAAGGATGCCGGCGTTGAAGCGCTTATTAAAGGTGCGTTGAAAGAGCTTGCGGCATGAGCACTGAACGCGACTTAGCCGACCCGAACGCGCAAGATGGCGAGCAGCTTGACCGGGCGCTCCGCCCGCAGACATTCGATGATTATGTCGGCCAGGCCAAAGCCAAGTCGAATTTGAAAGTCTATGTCGAGGCTGCGCGCAAACGCGGCGAAGCGCTCGATCATGTGCTGCTGTTTGGGCCGCCCGGGCTTGGCAAAACGACACTCGCGCAGATCCTTTCGAAAGAGATGGGCGTTGGATTTCGGGCAACCTCTGGCCCCGTGATCGCGAAAGCGGGGGACCTTGCCGCGATCCTCACAAACCTTGAAGCCAATGATGTGCTCTTCATAGATGAGATTCACCGGTTGCCCGCGGCAGTGGAAGAGATCCTCTATCCCGCTATGGAAGACTACGCGCTCGATATTGTGATTGGCGAAGGCCCGAGCGCGCGGTCCGTCCGGCTTGATCTTGCGCCGTTTACGCTTGTTGGAGCCACAACGCGCGCCGGACTTCTTGCGACGCCGCTGCGCGACCGGTTCGGAATTCCAATCCGTCTGCAATTTTACGATGCTGGCCAGCTCTCGCGCATTGTGTTGGCGGCTGCACGGAAACTAAACGCGCCGATTACAGAAGACGGTGCGCTCGAAATCGCTGGCCGCGCCCGCGGCACGCCGCGCATCGCCATTCGGTTGCTGCGCCGCGTTCGCGACTTTGCCGATGCCGAAGGCTCTATCATAGATAAACCGGCGGCTGAGCGCGCGCTAAAACGACTCGAGATTGATGAAGACGGCCTGGATGCGCTCGACCGGCGTTATCTGGATGCGCTGGTGAAGACCTATGCGGGCGGCCCGGTCGGCGCCGATACGCTGGCGGCGGCGCTTTCTGAGGCGCGCGATGCAGTCGAAGATGTGATCGAGCCTTATTTGATGCAAAAGGGCTATGTCGCTCGGACCCCGCGCGGTAGGGTGGCGGCACCGCTTGCATATAAGCGTATGGGACTAAAGCCCCCAGGCGATATTCCTCAAGGGGCGCTCTTCGACGAAAATGAATGATCGTGAAGTATATGTTACAACTAAGTGACAAAGGCGACACAAAAACGTCACATTTTCGCGTATGCTTGCCTCATGATTATATCAGAACGTCATTTGTTTAAGGGGCTCGCAGATGAGTCCTCAACATCCAGCTCGGATCAATTGTTTGATGCGGGGCACGCTTTTGCTGTCTCGATTGTGGCTGGTATATCGGCTCTACTCCTTTTCGTGTTCATCACGATTGTTGGCTAGGCAAGCGCCCAATCCCGCAGATTAGAGAATAAACAAGAAGACTGTTGGCGTATGCGCTAGCAGTCTTTTTGGTTTCGGCACCGGCTTTGCACATATGGTTTCTGATAAGTTAATCGGAACCAGGCAAAGTGTTGCAAAACAAGTATCTAAGGTGGCTAAGTGCGCTGATTGCTTCTGTGGTCTGTACGCTTGTTGGGCTGAGCGGCGCGCATTTCGCCTATGCAGAAGCTACCGAATGTACGCTCAAAGATGTCGACGCCTGGCACTCTCGCCTCAATGATCCGCTGGAAGAGGCTACTCCCACTTACCGTTTGCGTGTGTCTCAAGATTTCATTGCCGATTGCCCTCATCGCCCAGAAGTACGCCGAGCGCATAGGTTGGCTGGTCTTGCTGCTTTGGATGCAGGCCTCGCTGAAGCTGCAGCGGAGCATTTGGAGCTTGGTCGCACGCCGTATGAACCGCTCGGCGTGCGCGCCTGGTTCGGCTTGATCGCTGCGCAGGTCGAGCTCGGCAACACAAAGGCAGCTTGGAAAGAGCGAGATGATCTCATCGCCCATTGGCTCGATACAATCACGAAGGACGGCTTGGCTGAACTTGATATGCAAATGGTGCCAGGCGGAGCGGTTTATTCTGCAAAGTTCACCGCGTTAGAGCCAGAGGAATACGTTCGCGCAGTCTGGGTTGCAGTACCCAAAGGTGAAGGCTGGCCATCAGCGGTCGTGCTAGGGTCTGAAAAATTTCGCTCGTCTATGTATCAACTCCGGGCACAAAGCGCCGAGCGTCTCGAGCATATTGACCTGATCGGTTGCCGTGAACGCATCACACTCACGCAATCAGAGGGTCAGCTACCGATCAGCTTGGCAGACGGGGCGGCTAGAGCGGCTGCAGCGGTTTACCTGGGTGATCCCGAACTGCCACAGGGCAACGGAGCCGTCGATTTGTCGTCTGCCTGCACATGGCCCACGAAGATGCTGCCGAGACCTGACCCCTACAAAGCGGTGTTGATCGATTAGTCGCCCTTAAAGTCTGGGTCGCGTTTTTCGAAGAAGGCCTGAACGCCTTCCTTAAAATCGTTTGATTTTGCCGTCAGGAGGAATTGATCGCGGTCCATGTAAATGGGTGCGGGATCATTTACCCCCGAAGCCACATCGATGGCTTCCTTGGTCATGCGCACAGGTAAAGGCGGTAGCGCTGAGATTTTCCGTGCCCATTCCCGGGCGACCTCATAAGCATCCCGCTTTTCTGAAACATCATCTGCAAGGCCCCATTCTGCCGCCCAGCTTGCTTCCAGTTTCTGCCCTAACATCACAAATTGCTTGGCGCGCGAAGGCCCCATGAGCGCTGCCAGCCTTGGCAAACTCCGCCAGCTCATATTGATGCCAAGCGGGACTTCCGGAAGTCGCAGATAGCTGCCCTCCGCCATAATTCGAAAATCACAGGCGGTGACCAAAGCAACGCCGCCGCCGATGCAGTACCCTTCAATCGCTGCGATCGTGACGGGTTCTATCTCTGCCCAGGCTCGGCACATATCAGGCCCAGCGAGCACTTCTGTACGCCGTCTCAAAAGCGTATCAGCTTCACTGCGTTCAGTCAGATCCGCCCCTGAGGAAAAGTAATCTCGTGCACCCGTCAGGATAATCGCGTTGATATCGGGCGTGCTACGATAAGTCCGCGCAACCTCCGTAAGCTCCTGCATCAGCTTCAGATTGAGCGCATTCTTGGAATCCTCTCGTGCTATTCGCACGGTGAGGATACTGTCTTCCTGTTCAATCCTGACATGATCCAGACTATCCATTCGCCATCTCCCCTGATCACAGGGGTACATGACACAAAGATGCTAGTGCCGGAAGTGTCGCATTCCTGTCAGCACCATAACAAGCCCAGCATTGTCTGCGGCTGCAATCACCTCATCATCGCGGATCGAACCGCCCGGCTGAATGATTGCGCTTGCTCCTGCCGCGGCGGCGGCCAACATGCCGTCAGGGAATGGGAAGAAGGCATCAGAGGCGGCGACGCAGTCTTTCGTGCGAAGCTCATCGAAGCCTTCTTTCTCTTTCGCATCCTCTGCTTTACGCGCGGCAATGCGCGCTGAATCGATCCGGCTCATCTGCCCGGCACCAATGCCAACTGTTGAGCCGTCTTTTGCGTAAACGATGGTGTTGGATTTCACATGTTTGGCGACCCGCCAGGCAAACATCATGTCTTCGACCTGAGCATCCGTCGGCTCGCGCTTGGTAACGACTTTCAGATCAGAAGGATCGATACACCCAAAATCACGGTCTTGAACGAGGAGCCCGCCCGCGACTGTCTTGACGAACCGGCCGGGCGCTGCGGGGTCTGGCAAGCCATCGGTCAGAAGCAATCTGAGGTTCTTCTTCTTTGCGAAGATTGCCCTCGCTTCATCATCTGCGCCAGGGGCAATCACAACTTCGGTGAAAATCTTCGTTATCTCGTTAGCAGAAGCCGCATCGAGTGGGCGGTTGAGCGCTACAATGCCCCCGAAGGCTGATGTTGAATCGCAGGCAAGAGCATTTCGATAGGCCTCGAGAATTGACCCCGCGATTGCCACACCGCACGGATTGGCATGTTTGATTATGGCGACTGCGGGCGTTTCCTTGCCTAGCTCGCCAATCAATTCATACGCCGCATCGGTATCGTTGATATTATTGTAGGAGAGCGCCTTGCCTTGAATTTGTTTCGCGTTAGCGACGCCAGGGCGCGCCTCGCCGGACACATAGAATGCGGCGCGCTGGTGGGGATTCTCACCATAACGGAGGGCTTCGTTCAGCTTGCCGCCCGCGGCGAACCAGTCCGGCGCTGCCTCGCCAATTTGCTCAGCATACCAATTCGAAATGGCAGAATCATAGGCAGCGGTGCGCGCATATGTTTTTGCGCCAAGTTTCCGGTTAAGCTCGAGAGAAACGCATCCATCTTGCTCGCTCATTTCTACAAGCGCCGCATCGACGTCGCCGCCATCCGTGCACACCGTAACGAAAGCCGCATTTTTGGCAGCGGCGCGCAGCATGGCAGGCCCACCAATATCGATATTCTCAACACACGTATCGAAATCGGCTCCGCTCGTGACCGTGGCTTCGAAAGGGTAGAGGTTGATATAGACGAGGTCTATCGGTTGAATGCCGTGTTTCTCAGCATCAGCGACGTGATGATTATTATCGCGCAGGTAAAGCAGTCCGCCATGAACCGCTGGGTGCAGCGTTTTTACACGTCCGTCCATCATCTCAGGATAGCCAGTAAGATCGGCGACATCTATGACGGTGAGGCCGGCAGCTTTCAGTGCTTTTGCTGTTCCGCCCGTTGATACAAGTTCAACTCCCATCTCAGCTAATTTCCGAGCACGTTCGACAAGCCCCTCCTTGTCTGAAACAGAAATCAGGGCGCGCCGTATGCGTACGGAAGTCGTTGTCATTTCAATGTCCTTTGAACTCAGAATGAGCGGCGCGTTACCATGGGATTCCGGCGTAGGGAATGGGGCGTGTCAGCCCGGCTTGTATTCCGGAACAATTTGGCTCAGCAACCGCAATGCGTCTTCAGTATCGCCGATCTTTGCCGCCGCGATCATCTCAACAATGAGCTCGTCAAATTCGGGCGCAACACCATTGCTTCCGGCCACACGCTGTACGCCCTCCACCGCTGTCACCGTTATTTTTTCATGTGGATAGGTCAGGCTCTCATGCAGACTCTCGCCAGGGCGAAGCCCGGTGTGGATGATCTTAATGTCCTCGCCCGGCACAAGCCCCTTCATTCTGATCATGGCTTCGGCGAGCTCTTCAATTCGAATTGGCTCGCCCATATCGAGCAGGAACAGACCCGCTTCGCCGGCGATTTCCTGAAGCGCGCCAGCGTGCAAGACGAGTTTTGCTGCTTCCGACACAGTCATGAAATAGCGCGTGACATTCTCGTCCGTTACCGTAACGGGCCCGCCTCTGGCAATCTGGCGCTCAAACAGCGGGACCACTGAGCCAGAAGAACCAAGCACATTTCCGAACCGAACCATCGCACCTGCAACATTCGAATCTTTCAGTGCGCGCCGAATACAGATTTCTGCAACGCGCTTGGTCGCACCCATAACATTATCAGGATCGACGGCCTTGTCCGTTGAGATGAACACAAACCGTTTTACGTTTGCTTCGACGGCAGCGCGTGCAGCGTTAAGCGCGCCGCGTACATTGGTCAGAATTGCTTCGTTCGGGTTGGCCTCCATAAGCGGAACATGCTTCAGCGCTGCGGCGTGGATGATAATATCTGGTGCTGCTGATTTAACCGCTTTCTCAAGCTTTGCAGCATCCCTTACATCACCGAGTTGGGTCACGATGTTGAGATCGGCATGTTGCTCGCGCAGGCGCAGGTCTATGCGGTAGAGATTGTACTCCGAAGAATCATACAGCGTGAGAGTTGCCGGCCTTAGCGCCGCGCATTGCCGCGCCAGTTCGCCGCCAATTGTTCCGCCCGCGCCTGTCACCATAATGTGGGCGTCCTTGACGATCGATTCGATCAGCGCCGGGCTGATGTCGCGCTCAGGTCTGGCAAGCAGGTCTGCTGTTGCCACTTCCTGTAACGGGCCATTGTCCCCGTTTTTTCCAAGCGCCATAATTTTAGCGCCTCGAGATGACGCGGTCAGAAGCAGATCGTTCATGGAGTCGCGAGAGCGCGCATCACCGACAGCAGCTACCCAAGGAGGCTCGCCATAGCGCGCCGTCATCAGGTCCAGCACTTTGCCGAGATCTTCCATTCCGCCGAGAACGGGAATGCCGCGAATGTCCCGGCCAGGTTCTGCGCCAGTTGTTTCGATCAGTCCAAGCGTGCGCACAGGGGCACCGCCATCCGCGTAACGCAGATCGCGCAGCACTTTTACAGCGTTTTCAATATCACCGATGATCAGAACTTGCGGCGCGTCTTCGCGAAAATTCGAGAAAATCTGGAATGGCTGCTGGGTCGAGCGAGACAATGCGATCATTCGGCCAAGGAACAGGAATGAAACCCAAAGGAATGGCGCGAGAACATATGTGCTGCGCGGAAAATTTGAGAGCCGCGTCATAAGGAAAAGAAGTGGCAGGAAAATCAGTGCAGATAAGCCGACGGCTTGCAGGATCCGCATCGCATCTGGCCAGCCGGAATGACGCCAGACCTGCCTGTGAACCTTCAGCAAGTAAAACGAGACACCCGCTGACGCTGCAAACAAAATGGCTGGCAGGGTGATAAGCCGACCGGTGGCGTACGACCACTCGTACCCCGACAGCCAGAGCGGGATACCAATGCCAATCGCCATCGCCACCCAAGCGGCGAATACGTCAAATGTCAGTGTTAGCGCTTTTGCCCGTTGCGCTTCCTGATAGGGGGTCACTGACTAGTCTCCATCTTTCAGGAAAGCCCAACGTACACAATTCGGCGGGCCTTCTCCGTCGCCAGATGGATCCGCGCGACCACTCATAACTATTTGTTCGGTGGGTTCAACTCTTCCGCGCGCGAGGTAAATGGATGGCTCCAGCCTGGTGCCGGGCTGAGATGTCTTAAACTTCCAGACCGGGCCGAGATCGCTGATCAATTGGATCGAATCACCAGCAGTCATCGCGGTGATCGTTGGGTGCAAGTGAAAGCGAATATCGAAATTGATCGGCTTATTGGTCTCCGCCATGCCTTCAGAAACGGGCCGGACCAGCGCATCCTCGCCAACGAGACGGTTGCGAGACGCCGACATAAACAGGTTCCGTCGGTGCAGCATGCCGTAATTGGACTTATAACCAGAATGCTGCGCGTCGATCCAGCTATCTTCTTCTTCCTCTTTTCGCTTCGCTGATATGCCCTCGGGTCCTGTTGGGGCCAGCAAGCGTGTTTGTTCATTTACAATGAAAGGTGCGTTGTCGCGGCCGGAAACCACCAGCGTCGAATGAGCGCCAGTTCGCCTTACAGCAGCTTGCCAATCCAGATTGACATCAGGGCTGAACCCGCACGAGGTGACAATTCTGGCAGGCCCGTCTGAAAACTGGAAGCCGAGCACACCTGCATGTGCCTGATCTCCGAACGGCATACTTGGGGCCTCTCCGCAATCGAGCATCAAGCGAAGGCCATTCTTCTCGAGTTTCTGGAATCCCGAGCGCATCGCAAAGCTGAAACGGCGCTGCTCACCGCCAAACGCTTCCATAATTGCGGCGACGGCTTCTGGCCGGCTTTCCCCGCCATTGTTGAAGGGATCGAGTGCCCCGTCGCCATCGATGAAGAAGTTCAACATGGCCGCCATGCGAGGCAGCCACTTTCCGAAATAGTCAGGGATTGGACGTCCGGCCCTGTCAAACAGGTCACGGATCGTGAGCAAATCAGCAGACGCCTGAAGCAAACGCTCAGGTGCCCGCATCACATGGCCACCATCAGCGAGTATTTGGGCGGTACATTCAGACTCCAGGCGGTTCCAGGCATTGTCGATATTCTTGCCGGACCGCAAGCACAGGCTGGCCGCGACCAGTGCGCATGATCCGCGCCAGCGCGCTTCTGGGTCTGGGCAGGCATCAAGAGAAGCTTCGAGGTGGCGAACCTGACGCATGAGGCAATCCAGACGCGCTTTCTTTTGATCTTCCGAACCAGTTTCGAACAGGGCTGTACCGGCAAGAAACCAGTTCCACACTCTGTCCGCTGTTGGGCCAAGACGCCAGGCAAAGCCATTGAATTTCGCAAATTGTGCAATCCAGTCATCGACCAGATAGCGGGCACGATCTGCCCCGGCATCGCCCTGAGCAAACAGGTCACCCAGCCAATCAAATCGGTGAATCCGGTCAGCAAAATGACGCGATGGTGCAACGACGTTCCACGGAGCGGTCCCATCGCTAAGATCGAGGCGTCCCTGACCAATGCGCCAGATCCCGGAAATCAGGGCTTCGCCGCGCAGTTCGTCTGGAGGCAAAACGGGCTTCAGATGCAGGCCAAATCCATCAGGCCCAGAGCCTGAAAGCTTCATCCGATAAACCGGTGTCGCTTTGACATCTTCGCCGAGCGTGCCGCGAAACCGCCGCCATAGTGCGGCGTCATCCGTCGGGGTTCGGGTGCTGCTGCTTCCAGATGTTTTGCTGGTCTTGCTCATCCACCTAATACTCTCGCCCGCAGCGCTAGACCATCACCTCGCCGCGCAGTGCAGAAATGTTGGCACGATACTCTGTTGGTCCACCCTTAAACACGGCAGACCCTGCAACGATGGCGGTCACACCTGCGCTGATTGCACGAGGTGCATTCTCTGGTTTTAGTCCGCCATCAATCTCGAGGATAATGTCGCGGCCGGTCTCATCAATCTTTTTACGCAGCGCCTCAACTTTTCGCAGCTGGCTCTCAATGAAGGTTTGCCCGCCAAAGCCGGGGTTTACGGACATAACAAGGACCAGGTCGACGTCATCGATCAGATAATCGACCGCTTCCGTCGGCGTCGACGGGTTTAGCGCAATTCCCGGCCGCATGCTGGCGGCGCGGATAGCCTGAACGGTGCGATGCGCATGGGGGCCAGCTTCTGGATGAAATGTCAGTATGTCTGCGCCAGCCTTTGCGAACGCCATAATGAAAGGATCCACCGGTTCGATCATCAAATGAACATCGAATGGCTTTTTGGAATGGGGCCGAAGCTTTTCTATGATCGGCGGGCCCAAAGTGAGGTTCGGTACATAGTGACCATCCATCACGTCGACATGGATCATATCTGCGCCAGCGGCATCAATTGCGCGGATTTCTTCTCCGAGACATGCGAAGTCTGCCGAGAGTATCGAAGGGGATATAAGGACCTTGTTCATAGGAACAACAGGTAAAGAGAAACCGCCGCCCACACAAGGTAGGCGGCGGCCATAGACTTATATGTCGTGTTTGTTGGGCTTAGTAACGCGGTGCTGGTGCGTATTGGGCCTGATTTGGATAAATCTGAACGCCATCGGTCGCGAATACGACATTGACAGGTGTGCCAGCTGGAATTGGGTTATCCCCCTTCAGCACGATCTCTTTCACTTCACCGCTGTCGAACTGAACGATGTAAGAATAGCCGTTGCGTGTGTTGAGGGCTTTGCCCGCTTCATTACCAGCGATGCCGCCAAGAACCGCGCCGCCGATGGCTCCAGCGGTTTTTGCTTTGTCGCCGCCGCCAAGCTCTGAACCTGCCAGGCCGCCGAGAACTGCGCCGACACCTGCGCCAACAATTGAGTTATCAGGTTTGATCACCACACCGTTCACGGACTGAATGATGCCTGGTTTCACAGTTGAGGCATAACCGACGCTGCCAGGGGAGCGTGTGCCGCCTGAATTTGCGCATGCGCCAAGTGTGAGTGTCAGCGCGCCAAGGCCCGCAATGATCGCTGTTCGCGACTTCGAAAAGATCGTTAGTGAATTCATGGTGCGTACTCCTTCGCACAAGTTTACTGGGCGGATAATGCGCCGCTGGTCCTGAATGACAGATGAACTTGTAACGGCGATTGTGTGGCAATCCGTTGAAATCGAAGATTACAAATCTGAAGGGTTTAGACGCGCGTGAGTACGGAAATGAAAAACGCGTCGTGAATCAGCGTGTCGGAAGGGATGGTTAATACATCGCCTTGCTCGGTAAGATTATGCTCGAATGGTTTACGAATACTTCCCGCAATAGGCGAGCGCTTAAACACACCGGCTGAAACAGCGGCGTTTACGACCTCAGCGCCCTCTCTCGCGAGGGGTGTGCAGACGCAGTAAACAACGCGTCCTCCGGGCTTCACCATATCAGCAGATGCGCGCAGCAATCTTTCTTGAATATCTGGAAACCTTGCGATCGCATCTGGGTCTTTGATCCATGCGCCTTCGGGATGACGGCGTAATGTTCCGAGGGCGGAGCATGGCGCATCCAGCAAGGCGGCATCGGCAAGTTTCTGCGGACGCCACGTTTCAGCATTCGCGGCAATGACCTCCACGCGCGCTGCGAGCTTCGTACGTTTCAGATTCTCATGCACGCGTTGCAGACGCTTTTTTGATCGGTCGACGGCAATTACGTCCGCGCCTGAGGCGGCGATTTGCAACGTCTTTCCGCCTGGCGCAGCGCAAAGATCAATGACACTTTCTCCGGGTTGAGGAGCGAGGAGTTGAACAGGCAGTGCCGCTGCCAGATCCTGCACCCACCAGTCGCCTGTCTCATAGCCGGGAATTGTCTCAACTGCTCCTGTTGGCACGGCAACCGAACTTGCGCCAATTGGCGCGCCGCTCGTCTGCATTGCCAGCGCCGCTCCATCACCTGACCGCGCTGTGAGGTGGAGAAGTGGCTCTTCCATTTGCGCCCGGGCAAGTGCGCGCGCACCGGCATCGCCCACGGACGCCTTAAAGGCCGTATCGAGCCAGCTCGGCCAGGTCTTGCTCGGCGGCACCGCGTCAAATCGCGAGCGATCATTTGCAGCTTTGCGGAGCACCGCATTTAGAAACCCCGCAGCGCCTTTCGCGCCGTTCATGGTTTTCGCTGTGTTGACGGTTTCGCCGACAGCCGCGTGGTCAGGTGTGCCGAGGATCCAGGATTGCGCGGCCCCAATTCTCAACAGCGCTCGCACGGCTGGCGTCGCATCTTTAAGGGGACGATTAAGCAGCGGGGCAAGGCCTTGATCAATCCGGCCGAGTTGGCGAAGCGCGGCGCTCGCCATCGCACGTGCGAACCCGCGATCAGGCCCCTGGAGCAAATTGTAGGACTCAACGCTTGCCAGCGCTTCATCCAGCATACGTCTGTTTTCCAGCGTTTCGATCAGGAGTTCGGCGGCGGCCCGCCGTGCATCAGTATGGCTCACGCGGCCACATCCATCTCATTGGCCATCTGGCGAAGCGCCGCAATGCGGTTTTCGGTATTCGGATGCGTTGAAAACAGACGGTCTCCTCTGCGCCCGGCCAAGGGGTGCACGATATACATATGTGCGGTGGCGGGATTTCGCTCAGCCATTCGGTTGACTTGTGCGCGCGCACCGCGCTCAATTTTCGCCAGCGCATTGGCCAGCCATAAGGGGTTGCCGCAAATCTCTGCGCCGACCCGGTCAGCTTCGTATTCCCGAGAGCGGCTGATCGCCATTTGGACAAGGGCAGCGGCCATTGGTGCAAAAATCATAACCGCCAGCCGCGCAATAGGGTTTGACCCATTGCGGTTACCCAAAAACATCGCAAGCGTTGCAAGCACGCTGATCGCGCCCGCAAGTGTCGCGGTGATGGTCATTGTAAGCGTGTCGCGGTTTTTCACATGCGCGAGTTCGTGCGCCATCACGCCGGCAACTTCCTGACGGTTTAACAGCGAGAGCAAGCCCGTAGTGGCGGCAACGGCTGCGCGCTTCGGGCTTCGCCCGGTTGCAAAGGCATTGGGCTGCGGCGTGTCGATGATATAAATTTTGGGAACTGGCATACCGGCGCGTTCGGCAAGCCGGGCGGTATCTTCAGCGAAGGCCCTCAGAACGGGCGAGGTCTCATCTTCGCCAATCAGGCGCGCCTTGCTCATCGCGAGCACAGCCTTGTCGGAATTCCAGTACGCAAAGAAATTCAGGAGAAAGGCAGCGCCGAGCGCGACAAGCAAACCGATCTGCCCCGCGATCAGGAACCCTGATACAGCGAAAATCGCTGTGAGAGCTGCA
Organism: Hyphomonadaceae bacterium; assembly: GCA_965263325.1. GTDB lineage: Bacteria > Pseudomonadota > Alphaproteobacteria > Caulobacterales > Hyphomonadaceae > CBDHGY01. The sequence continues at coordinate 2,281,889 of CBDHGY010000002.1, forward strand.
AGCAGCGCAAAAGTGCGCGTTAAACCCATATCGTTTTCTCGAATCTACTGTGCGGTGAGAAGGCCAAGACAATTTATTGTCCAAGCCTATATGTATATCGTTAACGTTGCTAGCGAGAGCGCTTCATATGTCTGATGAAAAAAAAGCAATTCCGCCCGAAGCCCAGCGTGCGCTGGAGGAAGCTGCCGCGCGCCGAAAAGCGGTCGAGGCTGAATCCGATGAGGTTACCAAAGAAACTGGCGGTCCCTCGGGCGACGAACCAACGCGGTTCGGCGATTGGGAACGCAAAGGCATCGCATACGATTTCTAGGGTTGATGATTGTCAGCGGTGTTCAGACGCTCTTGAGGTTTGGTTCATCGTTACAAATTTGGTTCTTTATCCCCTTAATAAAACGATCAGCGCATATGCTCGAACTGAGCTGAGTAACGGACGCATTTTGTTGGCATAAATCAGTGCGTATTTGTTTTTCCGGCACCAGCTCTTTGTCTTGAATCCGAATAATCACCCAATTGACAAGTACACTTGACATGTCAATTAAGCTTGTCATAATGTCAACTATACTTGACTAAGGAGAATATCATGGATACGGAAAAACCTGATCTAAAATGGGGGCGCTTTTGGGCGCAAATGGCATTTGCAATCTTTGTAATGATCATTGGAGCTTTGGCTGGCGCGCTCTTCGAGAACTTTGAGGGCATTTCGAATTGGCAAATCCAAGTTGCCATTGGACTGTATATCTCAGCAGTGCTGCTTACTGCGGTGAGCTACTGGAAAACTCTCTCAAACGCCGACGAATTTGAACGCCGAATAGAGGTGTTTAATCTAGCCATCGCAGGCGGCGTTGCGGTTTTCTACACAATGAACATGTTTGTTCTGGGTTACCTTGAAGGCAGTGTCGCCGCACCTAATCCCGTATCAGTATTCGTCGCTCCAGGCTTCTTGCTGATGTTTCGATCGATAGGGTCTCAGCATTTGCGAAGACGTGTGGCGCTTGGGAAATTCGATCACCTCTCCAATGTAATTTAGTGCGGCTGCCACGTGAAAAACCGTATTAAAGTTCTGCGAGCGGAAAAAGGCTGGAGCCAAGCGAAGCTCGCTGAACTGCTTGGGGTATCTCGACAATCTATAAATGCAGTCGAAACCGGGAAATTCGATCCATCTCTACCTTTGGCATTTGCCATCGCAGATTTGTTTGGAGAGCCGGTGGAAAAGGTGTTCATCAACGAGAACAAGGCCTAGCAAAAGCTGCCGTGATCCCAGAGTGGGGAACGCCACAAACCGGACGCTCACTTCCTATCTACCTCGCTGCTGGAAGCGCGCGCCGCGCTGTGGCGTATGAGTGGATGATAGAAGCTCTTGCGCATTTTGGTGAGACACGGCGCGACCTATCGGAACGAGCGCCTGGGGATAGGTCGCGCGCCATTCTGGTCTAAAGGCGACACTAAATCAGAAAGCCAACACTTAGCCCAAAAACAAATCCCACAGTCAGTGTAAAACCAAGCAGGGGCAATATCTTGCGAGGCCCGCTGATCCCGCCAGATTTGCTGGGTTGAGTTTCCAAAAAGGTCGCTTTGTCGACTTCAAACACGCTGGCCAGTGCCAGTGTTGTTTCCAGCGACGCGGTGCCGTCCTTTTCGACGCGTTGAACCGTTCTGACACTCACATCGCAAAATTCAGCGAGATCCTGTTGCGTCCAACCTTTGTCGAGGCGCATCGACTTTATCTTTGATGAGGCCAAAAGCATGGTTAAAACGCCCCCAAAATAAAGTGGGTGATGAAATAGCCCATGACAGCTCCAGCAATCGCTGCAGGTATAATCGTTATCAAAGTGCTCGTCAGAGTAGCCGGTTCATCAGGCTTAGTTTCAGAAAAGCTCTTTTCGTAAAAGATCGTCCCATCTGCCTCTGCCGAGCAGAAGAACATTCCATCTGACAAGTTGATGCCCACTGTGAGGCTAATTTGCTCGCCACTGTGAAGACTAAACGTGCGTGTCTCGCTGACCTTCTCTTTATCCACTGTTTGGAAGCGAGAGATCTTACTCTTTTCGACGATTTCATCATTCACCCAGATCCTCGTCGACATCGTCCAATTCGAAACTTTAGCTATGATCTGATCGCCCCTGTAGATCATCGGGAACGTTACCCAGTAGCTCGGAAGTTTGAATGAGAATAAATTTTTCATCAGTTGGGTCTCCTATCAACTGACCGGAAAACTATAAAGGGAAATGCCCTTGAAGAACGACAAGAGGGCGACTGTCAGATGTTTGGCAGGTGACAGCAACCTGACATCTTCAACAATAACATACACTTAGATGAAATAGACGAACATCGTTTGCCCGCTTCGCAGCCTACTGTGGAAAGTCGCTTCACTTCGCCGTTCGTCACAAATGGGCCAATTCCGGTCGCACAGATTAGGTTTTAAGCCGAGGCCTTCAGCGGGGTGTTCGCCTTTAACGTTAATCGCCCGCGCCCAAACTCGCGCGTCCGTTTAACGGGTTTGATCAAATTCGCACAATCTTCTTTACTGAGTTGGTCCGCTGGTTGCGTTGTGACAGGTGTGAACAGTCATAAATTCGCTTAGGAGGCGAAGATCATGTCGAAACGAAACATTCTCGCAGCATTTATGCTCGGTGCGGCCATGTTTGCCGGCTCAGCCGCAGCAGATGGCAAAACCAAGCGTGTCTACAAGCCAGGGCCAGCGCCTCTTAATGTAACTTGCCCAGCAGGCTACACCAAAGACAAGCAAAATCGCTGCGTCCGCACGATTACGCCGCGTGTCACAACAACTTGCCCTCAAGGCTATACCCGTACCAATACGGGTCAGTGCGTGCGTAAAATGACATCGCAAACCTGCCCATCCGGTTATACCCGCAACACGCAGGGCCAATGCGTTATGCTTCAGCGCCCACCTGCTGTGACGCGCCCTCCCGTCATAACCCGTCCCCCGGTTCAGCAAGCTTCACTTGATTTGTCTGGCTTTAGCGGCGGTGTCGGCTCAGGCATTAGCGGCGGCTTCTACGGTGGCAACGGATTTGTGCCGCTCGCACCTGTGCGCCGCTTCTCTGGTGTTCTCGATTCACCTGCTGCAGCGTTTACGTTCAACCGCCAGGTTGACCGCGGAGGTAAGCGTCCGCGTCCAAAGCCACATCCGCGCCCGAAGCCTAAGCCAAAGCCCGGTTGCGGTGGTTGCGGCGGCCACAAATAGGCCTTCACATTACCGACTTTCACAACCGAAAGGACGCTGGCAACAGCGTCCTTTTTTGATTGGGTTTTTAGGCCCAGGTAAAGAAATCATAGGAAATGCCGCGTGTTTCCAGGAATGTCTTGATCGCGGAGAAAGCCCGTTCACCGGCAAATTTCTTTACAAGTATTTCCAATAGATTTTCGTGAGTTGCGCCGAGGGCATTCACGAAATCCGGCAAATTGGCTGGCGTTACCGTGATAATGTATTCGTAGTCATAATCGTCCCAGATTTTTTTGACGAGCTTTCCGGAATCGCATCCATCGATCCTCAGGGAACCATCGGGCTCAAACCCAGCCACCACATTGGTGTGAATTTGGTCGGTCTTGTGATCGAAAAGAACAACAGTCTCCATAGCGTGCAAGTCTATCCCCGGTCGATGCGCGCAGCAATGAGTGAACGAATACTTGTGCGTTGGAGGCTGGACCGCAACCGCTTGCGGCTTTAGGGTCCAGCGACCTTATCAAGGAGAGCGAGGGGTAGTTGTTATGTTAGGAATTCTGGCAGTCGCACAGGAAAGTTCAGTAGATGCGGCAGCAGACGCTATTGCAAAAGTCGGCGAGGACATTGTCCTGTTCGGCATGTCACAAAGCGAGCTCATCGTTGCCGCTGCCTGCGGTATCGTCGCTGGCTTTCTGGCAAATCTGCTGCTCGGCGGCGGCGGCGGTCTGATCCGTTATCTGATTGCCGGTGTGCTTGGCGGATTTGTGGCGCAAGCCATTCTGGCACAATTCGGCATCGACCATTTGTGGGGATATATCCTGCAGTTCGGCGATGGAAAAATTCCAAGTCTGGATGGTGTGCCATTCATCGGCTCAAACATCGACCAGATTGTCGACTCGACCTTCGGCGCGCTGATCGTCATCATCTTTGCGCGCTTCCTTGCCGGCGGCGGTTCAGACTAGGCGTTTCGCCGGATCTCTAAAAAATTGCGGCGCAGCTTGTCAAAGGCTGCGCCGCTTTTGCGTTCGGGATAGGGGTCGATGGAGGGTTACTGTCCCTTACGCTGTTTTACGTCTTCTTCGCCGGATTGTTCACGGTCGGCTTCGTCAAAAATAATCTCAGCCTCTTCGCCTTTGCCATAAGACCGGCTTTTCCGGGCGAGGCCGCTCATGGTTTCCTGCATACGGCCAGCGGAAACGGCCATGTTTTTCGAACCGGCATTTCCAAGCGATTCCGCATCGTCGAAGCTGGCGAACTCGGCACCAAGGAAGACAACTTCCCAGCCTTTCTTGCGCACACGGTCAAGAGCGGCCTTGGCGCCTTCCTTGGTGAGTTCACGTGATGAGTTTTCGCGTCCGTCCGTCATCACAACGATTACTGCTTTTTCTGGAGCATCTTTTTCAGCAAGCGAAACGATCTGGCCAATCGCGTCGAAGAGCGGCGTCATTCCACGCGGGTTCGCTTCATCATTGGTTACGTCCTGCCAATCGCCTTTGCCAACGCCGCTGCGGAGCACATCGAATTGCAGCCCATCCTGGGCGTCAAACACCGCAAGCGTCACAGAGGTTTTGAGATCATCGGTTTCACCCTCCTCGGCGGTTGAGACATCCTTGGCATAAGTATTCACGGAGGTGAGAGCCTCGTCCCAAATTCCGGACATAGACCCTGTTCGATCAAGTAAAATATATGAGTGCACGGAATCCCCCGTTTCTGGTGGCTGAATGGCTGGTGGCTCTGTCGCTGATGCAGCACTGACAGTGAACAAAGCGGCGAAAGCGGCGGCAATTTTTTGCATATTTACGTCCCTCCAAGAGTTTGCGTCGATGGAGAGAAGATGAGCAGCGAATGGGGCAGGCGCAGGGCAGAGGGGCGCCGCTGTGATGGTATTTCGGTTAATTGCAGTCGCGGACTATCGCTTGAATACCAGCCGTCCCGGCGATAGCGCGGTCAGATCTCCGCCGCGTTCAAGCACCCATTCACCGCCGTAAACACGGCACGCTGTAAACCCGCCGGACGCGCCACCATTCTCGATCGCATATTGCGCGGTTCGGCAGCGTGTGCGTACGCGGCTCACATCGAATGCGATGGCCTGCGTATCGCCATTGGTAAATCTTGTGTCGGCCCGCTCTGTCGCGAACATCAATTCGGAGTTTCGCAAATAGCCGACTGCCCGGCCGTTCAGTCCAACCAAACGCCAATCAGTGTCTTTCACCCGGCCGATAACTTCCAATAATGTTCCGCGCTCAAGGGTCTGGATGGCCGGTCCTTCGGATGGTCGCGCCCGCAACCCGGCGCGATCGGCTGTCCGCGTCCAACTTTCCTCAAGGACGAGATTAGTTGGCGGCGGTAAAACCTCCTGAGCCCGCGGGATCAGGACAGAACGCAATTGCTCGTCGCGCGTAGTCTCGATCTTCAGCGCCAAGAGGCGGCCATCTGGTGTCCGCAGCGCGCTCGTCTGACCGTCTGCGCCAAGAAGCAATGCGCGTTTGATTGAGGCATTAAATGAGGACGTTGCGGTTGGCGTGCTGAGTGATCGCGCGCCCCTTGCAGCGCTGTCATGCAACAGCTCAATTGCAGTTATGGGTTGAAGAGCTGAGCGCGTAACAACGGATTGATAGGTTGAGCTGACACGGGCCGGCTGCGTGCGTACAGTGCGCTGCGGCGCTGGCGCTATGGTTCTCGTCACTGTTCGAGCAGTTGTCGTTGTTCGCGGCCTGCTGAGTTCAACCGAACGATTGATGGAAACTGGTTTTAAGCTTGGTGGGCCGCTCGGTTTCGCGACGAGCTTTCGCGGTGTGGTGGGCTTCCCTGCCGGTTTGAGTGTGGGGCGTTCAGGAGCTGTCACTGGCGCTGCCTCTGGAATATCGGCCTTTGCCGTTTCCAAGGGAGTTGGGTCACCGCTCACATTTTCGGGTTCGGGAGCAGCTGAGATTTCGGGCCCAGTCTCAGCAACCTCGGTTGTTGGCTCGTCCGCACGCTCAATAGGTTTTGTTGCGTCGATCTCAGGAGTGGTTTCGGTTGGCGCTGTGTCGACCTCACCTGCCGTCTCGATTTGGTCAGGCTGGGGCAAGGCTGGTTCAACGGCGATATCTTCTGAGGCGACAGTTTCCGCTTCGGGTGTTTCAATAACCGGTGCGTCTTGGATGACAGGGTCTGTATCCGTTCGCGAAGACGCCTCAGGGGGAGTGATGTCCGGGGTGAGCGTTGTTTCGACTGTAGGTGTTTCTGAACGCGGCGAGCCCGCTGTAACTGGCTGTGATGTCGCCGTCTCCGCAATCTGTTCCGGTTCGGAAGACTGCGTTGACGCTGTTCTTACCGGCGCGCCCGGATCGATGCGTGAGGCTTTTTCGATTACGCGCGGCGGAGCGGACTCGTCGATGCTGCCTTGGCCCGTCATCGCCATTATTGCGAGCCAGGTAACCCCCGCACCTGCCACAAGACCAAACGGCAGCCAGCGCCGCCAGACTGGCTCATCGTCTTCAGGGACATGGACGGTGCGCTGGCCCGCTGGCTTCGCAACAGGTTTGGAAGCCGCCGGCGCCAGAGGCATTGGTTTGGAAGGTTTCGCTGGCTCAGGTTCTGGCTTGGGACCCGTCGCGTCTGGCTCTACCGAGCGGGCGGTCATCGCTCCGGCAGCCGTCGAGACCGCCGCACCGCCAGCGATAATACCGGCCCCAACCAGACCGGCGGCAGTGTTGTCTTTTTCGGCAGGCTTGGAGCCGGATTTTGTCGTGCTTGTGCTTGCCGCTATCGGTTTGGGGGTCGGCAGAGGCGTCTCGATCGGCGTGGCGTACCGGCTGTCCCCCCGCTTGGCAGCGTCGGACAAATCGTCCTCCGGCAGCGGAGGCAGCATCACCGGAGCCGGGCGTTGCGGCAGTGTGACCGGCTCGCCGGGTTCAGGCGGTTCCGGAATGGCAGCAGCCGCGCGGCCCGCCCAGTCTTCTTCGACTGAGTCTTCTAAGTCAGATCGGTCATCAGATAAGGCGGCTTCAGCCTCATCAAGATCAAGCGCGCCATCCTTGTTTGCCCACTCATCAGCCAGCGTATCGAGCGCTAGCAGATCCTCATCGACATCGTCTTTCGATGCCGCATCCGCCCACTCGCTTACCAGTTCATCCAGCTCGATTAGATCTTCGTCGCTCATTCCAGGTACCCCTGCACGCTTGATACCGTAATTGTTGCGCATCGGAAACAAAAAGCGAGAGACACCGCAGGCGCGAATCCGGCGGGTTGCTTACACCCTACGCATGAGTAATGTGCGCCGCTGATCAACTGAAAGCCACTGAACATGACGTCATCTAAGCCTAAAAAGGTCGTCCTTGCCTATTCTGGCGGTCTCGACACTTCGATCATTCTGAAGTGGTTGCAGACGGAGTTTGGCTGCGAAGTGGTGACGTTTACGGCCGATTTGGGCCAGGGCGAGGAGCTGGAACCTGCCCGCGAGAAGGCGCTGGCGGCGGGTGTGAAGCCGGAAAACATCTTCATTGATGATCTGCGCGAAGAGTTTGTGCGCGATTTCGTCTTCCCGATGTTTCGGGCGAACACCGTTTACGAAGGCTGCTATCTGCTCGGCACATCAATTGCGCGTCCGCTCATCGCAAAGCGCCAGATTGAGATCGCAGACATGGTCGGCGCAGATGCGGTGTGCCATGGCGCGACAGGCAAGGGCAATGACCAGATCCGCTTTGAGCTTGGCTATTATGGCCTGAAGCCGGATGTGAAAGTCATCGCGCCGTGGCGGGACTGGCAGTTCAAATCGCGCACAGATTTGCTCGCCTTTGCTGAAGAGCAAGGCATCGAGATCGCGAAAGACAAGCGCGGCGAAGCCCCGTTCAGCGTCGATGCGAACCTCCTGCATTCTTCCTCTGAAGGTAAAGTGCTGGAAGACCCGGGCGTCGAAGCGCCGGAATTTGTTCATATGCGCACCATCGCGCCGGAAGATGCCCCCGATGAGCCGGAAGTGATCACGGTTGGCTTTGAGAAAGGCGACGCCGTCTCCATCAATGGCGAGGCGATGAGCCCGGCGACCTTGCTGACCGAGCTCAACCGCCTTGGCCACAAGCATGGCATTGGCCGGCTCGACCTTCTCGAAAATCGCTTCATCGGAATGAAGTCACGCGGGGTGTATGAAACGCCGGGCGGCACGATCCTTTTGCAAGCCCATCGCGGCATAGAGCAGATCACGCTCGATAAGGGCGCGATGCATCTGAAAGATGAGCTGATGCCGCGTTATGCGGAGCTGATCTATAATGGTTTCTGGTTCAGCCCGGAGCGGGAAATGCTGCAAGCGGCGATTGATCATTCCCAGCGCTTTGTCGCGGGCGAGGTGCAGCTCAAGCTTTACAAAGGCGCGGCGCATTTGATGACGCGCACCTCACCTTATTCGCTATATGACGAGTCCATCGTGACATTCGAGGATGACAAAGGCGCCTATGACCAGAAAGACGCCGAAGGCTTCATCAAGCTGAACGCGCTGCGGCTGAGATTGCTGGGGGCAAGGGACCGGAAGTTTGGGCGGAATTAATTCGTTAAAGTAGCCAGACCTGCTAGAATTGTTTGTCGAAGGAAATTGCCAATTTTTAGCAGGCTCAAGTTCAGGCGGGCAGAGTCAAATCCATCAATGCACCATTCCTTTGCTGTTTGGAATGCATTGAAACTCAGGCCAGCGCTCAACTATCATCGCCGCTCCCGAACAGGGAGAAGGGTTGTTCAACCTCTCCGCCATGCAACCAAATGTGCTCAACCCCGCTGAGTTGACCGAAATCGAAAGATTTCCAGCCGCCCTTTCGAAACATCATCTTGAGCTCTTCCTTACTGCTAAGCTTACGAAGGTCAGCCTCTCCTGGAATCATAGCGATATTATCTGTGGTTGTGGTGAGTGTCCGGCCTTCCAGTGCAATTTGGGTGAGGTCCTTTGGCAAAGCGAGATACAACATACCTTTGCCTTTCGGCTGCACCAGAAACAGAAAGTGATCTAGACTGAGCCGTTTAACCTCAAAGGTAAGTGGCCCCCGTTGGCCGAGATAAAACTTGCCGCGAAAAAAGAATGGCGACTCGCCATCGAGCGAAATTGCCCAAACATCGTATTTCGAACCGAATTTCGCGAGCAACCGCGTAGAGGTTTTCGAGACAAGCGATTTTTGCATTATAGGCATGCCAACGCTTCGCTTGCCGATGCCACTGCCTTTAGCGCGCGCATCGGTAGCGATCACGTCGTCGAGTTCACCGAACCAGCTTAAAGAAGCTCCATTGCGAAGACGAATTTCTTCGCCAGGCGACATATCAATCCAGAGGTCGCTGCCAATCTTTTCGATCATGCGAAGCCTTTCGCGGTTTTCCAGTCGAATATTACTTACCTTTTTCAGTATTTTGAATACAGAGATTAAGCATTCTAGTGTGGGGTAGAATCCGAATTATCCCACACCCGCGCGAGACCAGTGCGTTGAAATTGCGTGGATAAAAAGTTTTTTCAGAAAACTTATCCGACCGGGTTGATCTGACCCCTATGCTTCCAGCACGAACTCAAAACAGCGCTTAAGGCGCACTCATCCTTCGGCTTCGCTCAGGATGAGCCCGCGCTAAGAACGAAAGAGCGATAGAGACGATGTCGATATTTCCAGAATGGGCGAAATCCAAAGAGGCTGTCACACCAGCAAAAGCTGGTGTCCAGTCGAGCGAGCCTGAAAACAACGCTCTGGATTCCAGCGTGCGCTGGAATGACAATGATGGATCATCGAGCAAAGCACACAAACCTAAACCCCACCGCTTCGATACATTCGCATTGCGCATGGCAGCAGGCATGATCACCGCGATCCGAGTGAGCCTCGCCGTGTTTTCATCGCCCGATAAAGAGAGGTGGCCGACATGCCGGCTGCTCGACTATTTGAAAGGCGCGGAAGGTCTTGCGCGAGATATGCTGCGGGAGATTGCGCTGAAGATTTTCATAAGCCCTGCGAAACTCCGTAAACGGAGCGAACAGGGGCAGGTAATACCCGCCGCAAATCCGGCAGAATATGGCCCCTATTTCAGACTGGGGGTTAAACCCGCGAAAGAAGATTCTCCCGAACATGACGCGCAAGAATTGAGCCGCGACAGCGGCGAATACGAGCAAGGCGACAGCGCAGATGCCCCGAGCTACGCGCAGCGCAGCGAGGAAGCGGCATCGAGCATACTAGATAAACGCCGTCAGGCGTTAGAAGACGTGCTCACCCACCCCGGCAAACACGCGGCCCGCATGGCGCGCGTGCTGTACCGCGCCGATCATGGACCCGGCGAGCGGCTGCTCGCAAAGTCGGAGACAGACCATTGGCTGGACGCTGTAAACGGCATGCTCTCAGCGCATCTCGCCGGAGACGCAGACGGGTTTGCAGCGATGATGGCCGATGCGCCAGCGCTCGATACAAGTTAGCCGGCCTTCCTAGAATCCAGACTTTTGCTCTCATGCGGCTGGCCGCAGGGAGGCGGACCTGCTGGCCGAAACGCCGCAATACACAGAGGAGTTCGGTCCCGAGTCCCAATACGGGCAGGACATTCGCGCATCAGGGGAAAGCCTATCTGCGTCTTCACCTTGACCGCAGCGGGATGGCCTGAATGTTGCTGATCACAGTTTCGTGATCGAGGGCCGCCATCTCCACGCGGCATTGCAACCGCCGTCCCGGAATAGTGGAGCGGACGGGTAGAGGTTCGACTCCTCAGTGGCCCTCCAATCTGTAAGGCTCGCTGGTGTTTGCGCTTTCGCGAGCTGATGATCCCATTCACTGGTATCGCTGTCGATTGCGCTGTATCTTTCGAACATGGTCACTATTCGCAGCTATGACAGGTCAGACCTAGCCGCGCTGTTTGCGATCAATCAGGCGTCGACGCCCGGCGTCGGCAGTGAAGACACCGCAGACGGGCTGAGGCGCTGGATCGACTTATCGACCTGTTTCGTCGCTTTGGGCGGTGATGGCGCGCCGATGGGGTTCATCACACTGATTGACGCAGGCACGGAAGCATATACAAGAGCGAACCTTCGCTGGTGCGAGGCGAACTGTACGGATTTTATTTATGTCGACCGTATCGCTGTCGCGGCTGCTTCGCGCGGAAGGGGTGTGGGGGAGGCGCTCTATCAAGCAGCTTTTGACACATATGCCGAGCAAGTGTCGCAGGTGACCTGCGAAGTAAACCGTCTGCCGCCGAACCCCGGTTCCCAGCGTTTTCATGAGCGGCTGGGTTTTCGCCAGATCGGACAACGCGCCTATGATGAGGGCCGCAAGGCTGTGATCTACTACGCCAGATCGCTTTCGCCGTAACAGTCTGGCCCTTGCACTTTTACGCGCGGCGGTGTCTTTATCGCGTAAGATCAAATATGTAGGAGAAGATCATGGATCTCGCTGAACTCACATCCAAGGCCAAGGCTGCGCTGGAAGGCGGCGCGGGTGATTTCACCAAGAAAGTGAAGTTCGACTTTGGCGATGTCGGCAAGCTGTTCATTGACGGCGCAGCAGGCACTGCAACGAATGATGATGGCGAAGCAGATGCCACGGTGTCTGTCGACTGGGATGACTTCAAGAAGCTCGCGGCCGGTGAGATGGATGGCACGATGGCCTTCATGCAGGGCAAGCTGAAAGTCGCTGGTGATATGTCGGTCGCGATGCAGCTGCAAAGCCTGATGAGCAAGTTTGCCTGATCACAACGACCCTCTCGAGAGCAATGACGGTTTCGTCGATGTACCGGGCAATCCGCGGCCAGCCGGCGCGGAGATCGTCTGGTTCAAAGGCACGGGCGGGCGGAATCTGCGCGCGTGCATTGCGCCTGCTCTGAGCTTCGACAAGGCGCGCGGCACGTGTATCGTGTGCCCGGGACGAACGGAATATATTGAGAAGTATTTCGAAGTCGCGCGCGAGCTGCAAGAACGCGGCTTTGCTGTGCTCATCGTGGATTGGCCGGGTCAGGGGCTTTCAGATCGCCTGTTGGAGGACGGTCTGAAGGGCCATATCGACCGCTTCGAAACGTATATGGGCGCGCTCAGCAACGGGCTGGAGGCGCTGGATGACAGGCTCCCGCAGCCTTATGTTTCTCTTGCTCATTCTATGGGCGGCGCCATCGCAATGGCGGCTATATCCGAGAAGTTGGTCGATGTGAAAGCAGCCGCGTTCTGCGCGCCCATGTGGGGCCTGAAGACGCGGATATTCGGCATGCGCTATCTTGTTTGGGCGATGAGGGTGACTGGCCGCGGCGGGGACTATGCGATGCAGCCCGGTCCTCCGGAACGATTTAAGGATAATGTCGTCACGCATGACGAAGCGCGCTGGCAGCTGAATAGGGATTTGGTGGAAGCAGCGCCCGGTCTAGACCTTGGTCCGATTACATGGGGGTGGCTCGGAGCATCTCTTACGATCATTGCGGCGTTTGGGAAAAAGGCGAAATTGCAAGGCGTTGATGTTCCGGTCTTCATCGCATCTGCGGGCGAGGAAAAGCTTGTCGATAATTCCAAGCATACGCGCTTTGCATCCATTTTGCCGAACGCAGAACACATCACTGTTGATGGCGCGTACCATGAGATTTTGATGGAGAAAGATCCGCTTCGTCAAGAATTCTGGACAGGATTTGACCGCATGCTAGATCGGGCATCGATCTAGACAGTGAAGTAAGATCACTCCAGCGCGCGCAGCGATGGCCGATAGACGACCGATCGCATGATGCTCTAGATTTTTGCGTTCAGCAGTAGCTGGCGAATGTGATCGCGTGCCGGGCTGCGTGGCTCATCCAGAGAGTAGTGCAGAGGAACCGTCGCATTGGTAACGGGAATCTGTTTATCACCAACCGTGACGCGGACCGAATTCAGCGGTGCTGGCCGTTCGATCGCTGCGATCTCATGGGTGGGGGTTGTCGTGCACGCTACAGGTACGAACAGTGCGATTACAAGAGCAAGTCGTTTCATGGTGCGGCTCCAATAAGTTGAATATGTTAGATACTAGCATCAAAGCCTTAACCATAAATTGCGCTGACTGGTTTCTATACGGAGTAACTTGATCTTGAGCTATGGGCGTCCCCTTGCGGCGGCAGTTGACATTCTACGACATCTGAGAGAGCGCTGGGTCTATGAAAGAACCTCCTCTATCTGGCTTGAAAGTTCTTGAGCTTGGACAATTGATCGCTGGTCCGTTTTGCGGTCAGCTGCTCGGCGATTTTGGCGCGAGTGTCGTAAAAATTGAGGCACCTGGCCAGCCGGACCCGGCGCGTCATTGGGGTGCGGGCAAGGTAGATGGCCGCTCCGTTTTCTGGCCGATCATCGGCAGAAACAAGCGGTCTCTCACATTGAATTTGCGAGAATCGGAGGGCCAGGAAATTCTTCGAGAACTCGCACAATCAGCAGATATATTGGTCGAGAATTTTCGGCCGGGCACGCTGGAACGCTGGGGACTTGGGCCAGATATACTACACGCACTCAACCCGCGCCTGATCATCGTTCGAATTTCTGGATATGGCCAGACCGGCCCAGAGGCGCACAAGGGTGGTTTCGCAACGATTGCTGAGGCCAAGGCGGGATTGAGATATCTTATCGGCGATCCAGACCGGCTTCCCGCACGCGCCGGTGTTTCGCTCGGCGACACCGTAACCGGCACGTTTGCAGCGCTGGGCGCTATCCTGGCGCTGTATGCACGCGAGCGATCTGGCCGTGGCCAGATTGTTGACTCAGCGATTTATGAGAGCGTGCTTGCGCTTATGGAAAGTTTAGTCCCGGAATATGCGCTTGCCGGACACATAAAAGAGCGCTCCGGGGGCATCCTGCCGAAAGTTGCCCCTTCCGGCATTTATCCATGTGCGGACGGGTTTGTGGTGATCGGTGCGAATTCTGATGCGTTGTTCAAGCGTCTTGCGGAGATGTGCGGAACGGACTGGGCCAGCGATCCAAAGTACGCGACGCATAACGCCCGCGGCGAGAGACAAGCTGAACTAGATTCCCTCATCAGCGAATGGACGAGTGCACGACCGGTTTCAGATGTTATTCGGCTGACGGAAGAGTTCGCGATCCCAAGCGGACCTGTGAACACAGCCAAGGATGTGTTTGAAGATGCTCACATTAATGCGCGCAAGGCGATTATTCGCGTGCTTGACCCGAGCCTCGGCGAAGTGCCTATGCAGTCGGTGTTTCCATATCTCTCTGAAACGCCTGGACGTGTCGACTCGACAGGTCCGGAACTTGGCGAGCACACAGAAGAGGTGCTTACCGAGCTTGGAAAAACGGTGGAAGATATAGCGGGCCTGAGATCACGCGGGATCGTTTAGATTGAACCTGAATATTCCAGCTCAACCGGGCCCGTCATTAGCACACGGTCTGTGGCTTCATCCCAGCGTATCTGCAACTCGCCGCCATCAAGTATGAGCTTGGCTTGCCGCCCTGTTTTGCCAGCACGAGCCGCACAAACGAGCGCTGCGCAGGCACCTGTTCCGCAGGCCTTGGTGAGCCCAGCTCCGCGCTCCCACACACGCAGCCGAATAGTCGCTGGGTCGATGATTTGCGCAAATCCGACATTTACCCCCTCGGGAAATGTTGGATGCCATTCGACGAGGGGGCCGATCGCAGGGATGTCGTATTTCTCGACATCATCCACGAAGAATACGGCATGCGGATTTCCCATGGAGACCACGGCTGGCCGAGAGAGATACGGATTGTCGATTGGCCCAACTTTTACATCAACGCCGCGCACATCCATTTTTTCACTTAGCGGGATATCTTCCCACCCCATGAGAGGTGAACCCATGTCCACGGTGACAAGACCACCCTCAGCGCGAGATCCTTTTAGCATGTCTGCTTCGGTTCGGATGACGACTTCATCCTTGCCCGTCTCTTCAAGCAAGAGGTGGGCTACCGCACGCGTTCCGTTGCCGCATGCCGCAACTTCTTCACCGTCCGCATTCCAGATGCGCATAAATGCGTCACGGGTTGCGTCACGCTCGATCGCCAGAATTTGATCAGCGGCAGCTTTCTGCGCGATCGCGCGGATGGTTTGTTTGTCGGGTTCGAAGGCTGTTGCGCGTGCGTCAAACACCGCGAACGCATTGCCTGCCCCATTCATTTTCCAGAACTTCATATCGCCTATCTAGGGATGTTTTGCGTCAGCGAAAAGGCGGAGATTCTTAAGCCAGGCTAAAGCGATAGCTCAGGCCTGCGGCCGCTTACGTCAAGCGTAGCTTCTAATTGACGGCCGAATGCGAGCATTGGCCCTTCCCCAAATAAGGGTGCCCACAAAGAGATAGATGAAGGAACTTCCGCTATATCTTCGTTTAAAGGCTTGTCAGCATTGAAGAAAGCGCGTGTCGGCTGCTTTTGGAATCCGGCCCGCATTACGAGGCATGGATGTCCAGTGAAGTTCGTCGGGGTCAGCATTCCGGCAGAAAAGCTCGGACCGATGACCACGTCAAAACTCTCAAAAGCTTCATGCATTTGCTGCATCCAGAGCCGTCTTAGGCGGTCAATCTGCATCAGATCAATGGCTGACAGGAAGCGCGCTGCGCGGAATGTGTTTGGCCAGGCGGTATCGTCTTGCCAGACAAGGTCATCATCCTTGCCAGAGAAAGTCATGTCTTCAAAGGCAGCGGCTGCCTCAGCGAACAATTGTTGGACCAGCGGACCAGCTGGCAGGTCCGGCAAGGTAAATGTCGCTGTGCTTGCGCCGAGTGATTTTGCGGCATCGATCGCTGCGGTTTCATGATCGGCAAAAGTTTCTGGATCACCGGCGATCCCTAGTCGCAAGCCGCTGAGATCAACATTATGAGAGTAGCTGAACCGCGTATCCAGGCTAGATGCATCCCCCGCATCAGCCCCATTGATGACCGACATAACAATCGCCAAATCCTCAACAGATCGTGCCATCGGGCCAACCTTGTCGAGAGACCAGCAAAGCGCCATCCCGCCCTGGCGAGAGATGCGGCCAAAAGTTGGGCGCAGCGCCGCACCGCCGCAGCGTTCAGATGGTGAGACAAGCGAGCCGAGCGTTTCAGTGCCAATGGCGAACGCGCAAAGCCCGCCGGCAACCGCGCTGGCCGATCCAGCACTCGAACCGGACGACCCTTCTGAGGTGTTCCACGGATTGCGCGTAATCCCATCGAACCAGATGTCACCATAGGCAAGTGCGCCGCAGGTCGTTTTCCCAAGCAGAACTGCGCCGGCGTCTTTCAATTTACGTACGATCGTACAGTCCGCGCTGGCAGGTGGATTGTTCTTGTAAGGCTCAGCGCCCCAAGTTGTTGTGACCCCTTCGGCATCGAACAGATCTTTCAGAGCGTAGGGGACACCGTGCAGGGGCCCGCGCCGATTTCCGGCTTGCAACTCGGCGTCTGCAGCATCGGCTTCGGCTAAGGCGCGCTCGCGCGTAACGGTAATGAAGGCGCGCAGTTCCGGATCGAGTGCTTCAATCCGGCCGAGATAGGTCTCAGTGACCAGCCGGCTCGTGATCACGCCAGAGGCAATCCAGCGACCAATCTGCTTTGCGCTGGCGAAAGGTATGGCGCGCGGTCCGGGCTTTGGCCCGGCTGGGACCGGCGCAAGATTGAGGCTCGGCACCGGGCGCGTATCGTAGGATTTTCCCGGCAGGCGCGGGTCGAACGTCAATGCAGGTGCAAGCGTATTGGGCTTTTCAACACCCCGTAATTGGCGGAGTACATCAAGACGACCTTCCAGCGTTTCTGCCATCTGCGTGCGCTCATCATCGGTAAACTCGACATCAAATAGCGCCTCAACCTGTTGTGATGATGTAACTTTTTCGGTTTCAGAAGTGATTGCCTCTTCCTCAGCGTTTGAGCAACCCGCAACCGCGCCAATGCTGGCGAGCGCTGCTGATGCTTTCATAAAGTCCCGGCGCGACCCTTTGTTCATTGGCTTTCCCCTTGTGTTTCCGAGCAAGCAAGAGTGTATTCGCCGAAATCACCTAAGAGCAATGTGTATCTTGAAGGGGAGACGACCCATGCGCACATCAATTTTTGCAGTTTCCGCGCTGGCGCTGACCATCGCTGCCTGTGGACAGGAGGAAACCTCAACCATGCCAGATGCAGAACCGGCAAAAGCGGAAAAAGAAATTGTCCAGATCGATCCGGACAATGACCCGAACGTCTGGATGGAAGACGTCGAAGGCGAGGAAGCGCTGTCATGGGTACGTGGCCAAAACGATCGCTCGCTTGCGATTATCAATGCCTACTCGGGATATGAATCCAACTACGAGAATATGCTCGCGCTTGCGACCGATGAAGAGCGCATTCCTTATGTCACAATCCGCGACGGGCTTGCTTATAATTTTTGGCAGGATGAAACCAATACTCGCGGGCTTTGGCGGCGCACGACGCTCGAAAGCTACAAGACCGACAATCCGGAATGGGAAACAATTCTCGATTTCGACAAACTTGCCGAGGATGAGGGGAAGAATTGGGTCTACAAAGGTGCCAATTGCTTCAAGCCGCAGGCTGCGAGCAAATACCTTTGCATGGTTTCACTCTCAGATGGCGGTAAGGATGCGGTCATCAATCGCGAGTTCGATCTTGAAACCAAGACTTTTGTCGAAGGCGGCTTTGAAACATTCGAGGCCAAGCAGGGGCTTGCCTGGATTGATCACGACACGATCCTGATCGGTACTGACTGGGGCCAAGACGGCTCCACGCTAACTGAGTCTGGTTACGCGAATGTCCTGAAGGTCTGGAAACGCGGTACGCCGCTGGAAAGCGCCGAGACGGTCTTCGAAGGTAACAAGGAAGATGTTGGGTCGTTCCCGCTATCGAGAGAGCTCGATACAGGTGAGATGGTCTACGGCGCGTGGCAAGCGACCAGTTTCTATACGCGCAATGTCATCTTGCTGAACGGCGAGGAGCCATTGCGATATCCGATCCCTGAGAAAGCGTCGCTGGACAATGTCTATGGAGGCTATCAACTGATCACGCTCCAGGAAGATTGGTCACCAGAGGGCCAGGATGGTGATTTCAAGACGGGTGATCTTCTTGCCTTTAGTGATGAAGCTTTCCGCACGAGCGGTGAATTGCCGCCTGTCGAGCTCGTATTCCGCGCAAATGATCGCCAGGCTGTAAATGGCGTCGCCGTTTCAAAGAATGCCGCTTTGCTTTCGATCAACGAAAATGTTGCGGCCAAAATTCTGAAGCTGGAGCGCGGCGAAGACGGTTGGGCCACAAGCCCGGTTGCTTTGCCAGGCACAGGCCAGGCCGGCATTGCCTTTGCGGATAAGGACGAGGATGTGGTGTTCTTCAACTATGAAGACTTCCTCACGCCGGACAGCCTTCTGACCTATGATGATGTGACGGGGGCTGTAGAGCCACTAAAAAGCCTGCCAGCGAAATTCAATTCTGAAGGTCTAACGGTTGCCCAGCATTTTGCGACCTCAGCTGATGGCACGGAAGTTCCCTACTTTATCGTGCACCGCGAGGATATCGCGCTCGATGGCGCAACGCCGACACTGCTATACGGCTATGGCGGTTTCGAGATTTCGATGAGACCTTCGTATAGCGGCGGTATTGGTCGTCTTTGGTTGGAAAAGGGCGGAGCGTATGTGCTTGCTAACATCCGAGGCGGCGGTGAATTCGGGCCGAGCTGGCACCAGGCTGGCCTCAAGACCGAACGTCAGCGCATTTTTGATGATTTCATTGCGGTCGGGGAAGATCTGATCGCGCGCAAGATCACGAGCCCAGACCATCTTGGCATTATGGGTGGGTCGAATGGCGGTTTGCTCATGGGTGTGATGCTCACGCAGCGCCCAGATCTCTGGGACGCCGTTGTTATCCAGGTGCCTTTGCTGGATATGCTGCGGTATCATAAGCTTCTGGCGGGTGCCTCATGGATCGCTGAGTACGGTGATCCGGATGTGGCCACAGAGCGCGCATTCCTTGAGGCGACATCGCCCTATCACAATTTTGATGCGGCTGCAGACTATCCAACGCCATTCTTCGTCACATCGACGAAAGATGACCGCGTGCATCCGGGTCACGCGCGTAAGATGGCGAAACTCTTCGAAGACGCTGGTAAGCCCTTCCTCTATTATGAGAACATTGATGGCGGCCACTCAGCGGCAGCGAACCGAAAAGAAAGTGCCAAGCGAAGCGCGCTTGAGTTTACGTATCTTTATGAACGCCTTTTCCCGGCGGCCGAATAGGTAGATCGACGACGCAATATTTAGTATCGCCGTACGCGGCCCTGCTGCGGCGATATTTTAAAGTGACGCGCTGATCCTTCAGGTCTTTCTCTTCCAAGCAGAACGAGTTCATCAGAGCGGTCGATTTGCAGATGAAACTCGCGCAACAGATCGAGCCCAATCACCATCATGGGCTCGTTTTCCATTTTTAAATGCTGGAACAGCGGCGGGTCCGCAGCAAGAATATCGAAGGCGCGCATCCTGTGAGAGCCGATCTTGAAGCGCTTGGCATTGAAGACGCGAACTTGCACACCGGCCGAAGCAATTCCGATGAGCCGCCGCGTTTTGTCCATGTCGAGCTTGGCCCTGGAGGCTTCTGCGAAGGCGGAGTTTACATAGGTCACATCAGACCCGGTATCGATCAGCGCGCGCCCGGGTTTACCATTCAGCCGAACGGGTACGAATAACAGCCCGTCAATCTCTTCGTATTTAATCCGGCTAACAATATTATCCCGCGATTGCCGTTCTGGTTTGCGGTCATAAAACTTGATCGTGTTGGCCTCGAAATTGAAATCGACGCTGCGCCCGGGAAGCGCTTTCAGCGGCACAATTGTGCGATGCCCGATGAACCTCGATTTTGAATTGACCGCAGCGTTTACGGTGCCAAGTGAGGTGTTTCCTGTCACCAGCGGACCAATCTGTGTCGTCGGGTACTCTTTTACACCATCCATGCCGAGAATATCGACCGGGCTATCCAAAGGCCGCGAATTAAAATCGTTCAGAACGGAATGATCGACCATGAAGAAAGTTGCCGCAGTATCAAGAACAGCCGGCACGTTTTTCTCGCCAACCTTAAGCGTAATGGTCATCCGGTCTTCTTCGTCGACATTTACAGAAAGTTGGTCTTTGGGATCAGCGTTTGCAAAATCAGGCCAAAGCAGACTGGCCGCCATCAGGCAGGCGAAGGTTCCAAAGAGCTGCCTTACCATTTTCATTCAGCACATCCTGATGAGAACTGAACCGTGTAAGGAGTATGCCAGAAAAGTGGGGCTTGCTCAATTTTGTTCCAGACAAACTTGGGTGATTGACTTTAGAGGCGTGAGAATGCATATTGTTTATCAATAAATATTGGAGTCTCACATGCGCGCAGAAATCGTCCGCCTTGGACTACATCAGGTCGATCTCAAGATCGTGTCAGGCGAGCGCATGCATGTGCTGTCCTGGCGGCGCACCCTGTTCTGGGACGAAGTGCTTCTGGATGGGACGCGTCAGGCACACTCTTCCGGCCTGTGGGGACGAGAAAAAGTGTATGGTCTTGTGTTTGGCCGCGATGATGATGGGAATGGCGGCGAGCGTGTGATGCTGCTGCTCGATCCTCGCAATTCAGATCGGTGGACCGGAACCGGCGATACAATTGCTGGTGTACGATTGGAAACCGCGGCAGGCCCATTGGTCGCCCATGGTACGCTCGATCCAAAGTCTCTTGAGAAGCCAGCCACCTTCTCAGCCTGGATGAAAAAGCAAATGGGCATGGAGTGGTAGTGCTCCAGCCTTAGATCACCTGGAACCGCTTTTTGTCGAACACTCTGAGCACGGAAGCCAGTTCATGTCCGCGCTTCAAAACCTGACCTGCCGATCCATAAACAACGTAAGCGCCCTGTTTGTTCGCCAGGGCAGGGATTTTCTCAATGCGCCAGGTCGGTTGCTCTGCCGCCCGGCGATAAATAGCGAATACAGCGCGGTCTTTACCCATACCAATGCCGTAATCTCGCGCTTCTCCTGATCGGACGAGCAGGCCGTAAATGTCCATGATTCGGTTCAGTTCGGGGCGCTGAAATGCAACTTTAACCGGATATGATTTGTTTCGGTTTGGTACTGATGTCATTTTTTCCACGATTAGTTTTCTCAGTATCTATTGTTAATATTGCAAAAAATTCGCGCATGAAGTGATTTTAATGTTACTGCCCAAATTCGCCGCAATATTGTCTTGCCATGGACTTAGACCCACGACAGTCTGTACTTGTCGGGCGGTGGTCTTTAGCAGGCATCCCAGACCCATCAGCCCCCCCAGCCCCCTGGGGCGCCTCGTTCTCCGCTGCTCGACACCTTTCCTTTCATAGCAAGATAATGCAAGTCCTGTGGCCGTCGCACAAGGAGGCTTTGCATGCTGCTTAATCTATCGACCTGGCAGGAAATCGAGCAATGGCTGAGCAAGTCCAAAACCATTGTTGTGCCCATTGGCTCAACCGAGCAACACGGACCTAATGGGTTCCTGGGCACGGATGCGCTCTGTCCTGAAATTATCGCGACGCATGCTGAGAGGGGGCACGAAGAGGATATCCTTGTTGCACCGACTTTCAATATCGGCTGCGCGCAGCATCATCTTGCGTTTCCCGGCACCATAACGCTGCGTCCTTCAACGATGATTGCGTCAATTGTCGACTGGACAGACAGCCTCACGCGTCATGGATTTGAACGAATTTACTGGTTTAATGGGCATGGCGGAAACGTCGATACGATCAAGACAGCTTTTGCTGAGATCCATGCCAAACGCAGTTTCGATCCCCAGGGCGAAACCAATCGTCCTGATCTGAAGCTGAAGCTTGTCAATTGGTGGGACTACAAATCGGTGCAAAAGCTCTGCTCAGAGCTCTATCCCACAGGGCATGGTATGCATGCCACCGCATCTGAAGTTTCAGTCACGTATTTTGCTTATCCCGAGCATCAGAAGAAAGTCGAAATGTCACCAAAGATTGCGCCATTGGGCAAAATTAGCGACGCTGTGCAGTATCGCCGGGACTTTCCAGATGGGCGGATTGGCTCAGACCCTACTCAGTCGAATGTGGAAGATGGCAAGCGACTGGTCGAAACATCTGCTGCGGCATTGCTGGAAGATGTGGCGCGCTTCTCGCGTTAACATCTTCGGGTCTGGCAAGTTTGCGCAAGAGGCAGTACTTATGCGTTAGGGCACAAATGCCATGGCGGAGTTCATGCTTGAGATAGAAAATCTCCGAAAAACCTTCGGCAATAAGAAAGCCGTGCAGGGCTTATCCTTTAAGCTTGAGAAAGGCGAAGTGCTTGGCTTTCTCGGACCTAACGGGGCGGGCAAGTCGACGACGATGCGTATGATCTCCGGCGTGCTTGAGCCAGATGATGGCGATGCGCGGATCGTTGGTCACTCAATCATCTCAGAACGACGATTGGCGCAGTCCCAGATCGGATATTTGCCGGAAGGTGCGCCGCTTTATGATAATATGACGCCGCCGGACTTCTTGCGGTTTGTGGGGCGTGCCCGCGGAATGCGCGGGGAAGCATTGGAAGCAGCGGCTGCCAAAGCCACGGCAGATGCACGGATTGCTGGCGTTTCCCATCAACGGATCGGTTCACTCTCAAAAGGATACCGCCGCCGTGTAGGCCTCGCCGCGGCTATCTTGCACGACCCGCCGGTTCTCATTTTGGACGAACCGACCGATGGACTCGATCCAAATCAGAAGCGCGCGGTACGGTCTCTTGTGGCGCGCATGGCTCCTGAAAAGGCCATCCTGATTTCGACCCATACACTCGAAGAAGTACCAGCCATGTGTACCCGAGCGGTCGTTATAGATCGCGGGCGCATGGTGGCAGATGATACACCGGATGGCCTTCGCAAATATTCCGGTGACGGCACGCTCGCGAGCGCCTTTCGTGAGCTCACTGACCAGGCTGAGGCAAACGCGGCATGAACATTGTGCAGGCGGCGTTCACCGGGTTTCGTGCGACGTTCTATCGGGAATTGTCGGAATACTTCAAGACACCGCTGGCTTATATCTTCCTTGCCGTGTTCCTGCTGGCGCTTGGAATATTCACTTGGGAAGCCTCGCGCTTCTTTGACACGGGCACGGCAGACCTTGCGCCTTTCTTCAATTGGCACCCATGGCTTTACATGATTTTTCTACCCGCGCTCGCTATGCGCTTGTGGGCCGACGAGCGCGGCGCCGGAACAGATGAATTGCTCATGTCTTTGCCGGTGGGGCTGACGGGTCTGGTGCTCGGGAAACTTTGTGCGGCTTGGGTGCTGGCGGGTATTGCGCTCTTGTTCACCTTGCCAATGTGGGTGAGCGTTTCGATCCTTGGTGAGCCGGACCACACGGCCATCATGCTCGCCTATTTGATGAGCTTCTTGATGGCCGGTGCCTATGTGTCTATCGGCGCAGCTGTCTCATCTTTAACCGGCAGTCAGGTAACGGCTTTTGTCATTTCCGTTGTGCTTGCTTTCGTCTTCACAGCAGCTGGCTGGCCGATCGTTTTGTCAGGCGTTGCGGATGTCTTCGGTGCTAGTGTTGCCGACAATGTTGCGCGCTTTAGCTTCCTCTCGCATTTTGAAGCAGCACAGCGCGGTGTGCTCGAATGGCGCTCGGTTCTTTTCTATTTGAGCGTGGTTGCTTTTTTTGCGGCGCTGAATGTGCTGTGGGCGTCACGCCGGAGGCTCAGCTAAGACGATGACGGGCCAGCGATATATCTTTCTTTCAAGCGTTCTTTGCGCGGCGATATTTGTGCTCGCGAACCTATTGCTTCAGCCGCGAATGGACAGCGCACGGATCGATTTCACCGAAGGCAGTCTTTATACTCTATCGTATGGAACCAAGAACACGCTGAGAGATCTCGCGGAGCCGGTTGAGCTGACATTCGTATATACCCGCCGAGTCGGGCAGGATTATCCCGCCATCCGTTCTTACGCTGCGCGGGTCCGGGAATTGTTGCAGGCGTATAAAGGGGTCGCAGGGGCAAATCTCCAGATTCGCGAGATCGATCCAACACCGTTTTCGCGTGCCGAAGATGAAGTTATCGATGCTGGCATTAGCGCGCTTGAAACGGGTGGCACCGACCCGCTTTATTTTGGTTTGATCGGCCGCAACCGCGTGGATGATGTGCGCGTCATTCCATTTTTGTCGCCGGACACCGAATCGACGATCGAATATGATCTGACGCGGCTGATTACGCGTTTGGATCGTCCGGACCCACCAATTGTAACGATCCTGTCTTCTATGCGCGGCCTGCAGGGAGATGGTCGCAGCGAGGGGTATTTCGTTCTTCGTGAAGCGGCAAAGTCGTTCCAGATTCAGCAATTGCCGGCAGAGTTTGTGTCGATACCCGACGAGACAGATGTCCTGTTTGTCGCGCACCCGCCAGAACTGTCAGAATATCAGTATTATTTAATCGACCAGTATCTGATGAGGAACGGGCGTGCGCTCATTCTTATCGACCCCGCTTCCAAGGCATCGGCTGGTGACGGCAGCATCTTTGATGTGAATGAAAAGCGCACGCGGTCTGATCTGGCACGCATTGCCGGAGCTTACGGAATTTTCCTTTCAGATGATGCGGTCGCGGATGTGGCGCATGCGTTGCCGGTGACCGTTGAGACCGATGACGGCCGGTTCGCGGATATGGAACAACCCTTGTTTATCGCAACTCCCCGAGACCTGATGAGCAATCAGGATGTCATCACATCTGATTTATCTCGCACGCTAAACTTTGGTGCGGCAGGTGCGTTTAGTATCGAAGTGCCAGACGGCGGCGAATTCACACCGATGGTTGTTACGGGTGACACGCCAGCCCTGATCGATGCTGACCGGGCGGCGCGCGATATGCCGCCGGGCGATGTGCTCCAAGTCTATGAGGTGACGCAGGGACCGTTTGTTCTCGCCGGACGCCAGACCGGTAAACTACCGACGGCTTTTCCAAATGGGAGCGTCCCTCTCGAAGTGCCGGATGATCCCGTGCTTGCGGAGCTTGCCATCGCCGCGGCAGGGTCTTTGGCCCCGCATCTATCGGAGTCCGAAAATTCAGTCGACATCGTTTGGGTGGCCGATTCTGATTTGCTTGATGATGGATTCTTCCTCAATCTGAGTACCAATCAGCTGATTGCAGACAACGCAGCGTTTATTCTCAATGCACTCGACAATCTGGGTGGGGGCGACGAGCTTGTTACGCTTCGTTCGCGTGCGCCGAGTTTGCGACCCATGACACTTGTGAACGAGATGCGCAGTGAAGCTCAGCGCCGGTTCCAGGCTGAAGAAGCCATTCTTACAGAACAGCTCGCCGCTGCGCAGACAAGAATGGATGAACTCCGTAAGCGGGACGATACGGGCGGCTTCTTTGATGGTGATCTGGAAACAAGCCTCACGGCAGCCGAGCGTGCGGAATTGACCGATCTTCGCCAGGACATTGCGCGTATGCGTGACCGGTTGCGCGATATTGAGCGGGACTTTCGCCGCAATATTGATGGGCTTGAGCGCACGCTCAAGATCGTAAACATCTGGGGCGGGCCGTTTCTTGTCGTCTTGCTTGGCTTCCTTGTCTGGCGCAGGCAGCAAAAGGAGGTTGTATGAGCACGGTTCAAATGATGCGCCGAAAAACGGTGGTCCGTAATCTTGCTCTTATTGCGGGAGGCCTTGCTGCGCTCCTTATTATACTTTCTCTTTTGCGTACCCCCGAACAGCCCGTTCATGAACGGACGGGAAAGCTCGTTTTTTCGGATGTGTTAAGCAGAATTGGCGACACGCCGACGCTGAAAGTTACCACGGCTGACACGGTTTACTCGCTGAAAGAATATACAACGGGGTGGGGGCTCGTGGAGTCGGGAGGCTTCCCTGTACGGCCAGATCAAATGGATGTGCTGGCAAACGCGCTTCGCTCTTTATCGTGGGGCGATGTAAAAACGCGCGATCCGGGAAAATTCGATCGGTTAGGTCTTGGCGATCCACTTGAAGACGGCGCAGGTGCGCTTGTTGAGGTTCTGGATAGCAATGGCGCAGTCGCCGCATCGCTCATCTCAGGCCGGAAAGACGGGCAGATTTATGGTCGATTGCCAGAAGATGATGATTTGTCGTTCCAGCTAGAGGGCGAGTTGCCGCCGCTCTACACAAGGCAGGGCTGGCTTGATTTGGGCTTTCTTCAAATTCCGCAAGAGGTGATTAAGTCGGTCCGATTGATCCGCCCCGATCGCGAGAGCCTATATCTTTCGCGCCCAGCAGGTGGTGGACCGCGGTCCTTCAGGCCCGCACCGCCAAACCAGAATGATCGTCTCATCTCCAGAATTGCTGCCACGGGCCCAGGCCTGGCGATCACCCGCTTTTTCCCAACCGACGTAAAACCTGCTTCCGAACTACAGACGAAGTGGGTCGCGCGCCACATAACCGTCACGCACGATGCTCTTGAAATCGATATACGGGCCTATGCCGAGCCGGATGGATTTTTTGTGACGCTGAGCGCCGTTGAGGCAGGCAATGGCGCGAACCGGGCAGAGTCGATCAATCAGCGATCTGAAGGATGGGCGTTCCAATTGTCGGAATATGATTGGACAGATTTCGCGCCAGAGATAACAACTATTGTCCGCCGGGGACCTGCTGAACCAGTGGATTAAGGCATGACCTGTGCGGCATAGATTTCGCCGACGTCTGCCCCCTGAACCAATACTGCGCACGCTGTTTCACAAGCCACTGGGAACGTTCCAGATCCGCCGCTCCAAACACCGATACGCTCAGATTTAACAACCGGGTTGGGCATATCGCCTGCATAATCATCCAGATAGTGGATCAGCATGACGTCCTTGGGCAATCCAATTTCGCCTGCAATTGAAACGCTGCCGTCGCCAGCGGTGATCGTGATGTCCGAAGCGGGAGCATCTAGTCGGGAATTTATCCAACGCTCTACACGGCGACGTTTGTTGCCGGGGCATTGAAGCGCGCCATCATAAACGGTTTGCGGCGTGTAAGGTCCGCGCAGGTCAAACCGTTCGACATAGGCTTGCTGGCGTTCGGTCGATTCGGGCATCGCCATAGGGTCAGCCTCTGCCAGATAGTCCCAATAATCGACAGACCAGGTAAGCACGAGAACATCGCTATCCTTCGCGACAGCATTAAGCGTGCGAAACGCTTTTGGGCAGGCCGCGCAATTCTGGGAGGCAAAAAGCTCCACGACCACAGGCTCCGCTTTCGCAGGCGCGGCGATGATCAGTACCGGGACCAACAGAGCAAGGAGTCGTTTCATGGCATCCACATAATACGCCTAATCATGACATGACAATCACGTCACTGTGAGAGCTGCTGTTTGCGAATCTATCCGACTTTTAAGCAGCAATCAGTTTTGTAGCGTGTTATAAACACAACAGAGAGAAGAGACACTGCTCATTTTTGCGTCCCCCACCTAGCCTGATGAGCAGTTATCCGTCCCGCACCCAGCAACTCCCCCGCAGGATGTTATGGGGTTGCGGGACGGTATTTTTTATTGCTCCGGTGTAAGATTCACGTTTATGAGCGTCTATGGAATTGGATCATCCTGGTCTTGAGAATGAATGGGTAAGGCTCGATGTTTTCGGGCCGGAACACCGACAAATTGTCTATGATTCCGGCGCAGTAGATGCGATGTGGACATGGATGCCGATGATTTCCACAGGCACCAATTTTGACTCGTATTATGATCATGCGCTGATGCAATTGAAGCGGGGAATGATGATCCCGTTTGCTATTTTTGATCCAGGATCGGGCGCGTTCTTAGGCGTTGTTTCGTTTCTTTCACCAAATAGAACCCACAGGCGTCTACAGATCACGCATATTTGGCTGGTGCCTGAGGCGCGCGGAAAAGGTGTTTTTCTGGCGGTTCAGGAATTGATGATCCGCCGCGCGCTTGATTGGGGTGCGCGCAGGATTGTCTGGCTTGCTGATGACCGAAACAAGCCCGCGATCGCCGCCTTCCGAAAGCTTGGCGCGCAGGAGGAGGGGGTGGCCCGCGAATATCAACGCATGGCGGATGGACATTGGGCAAATATGGTCGTCTTTTCCATGTTAAGGGCTGAAGCCAAGGATGCCGTGACCGCGCTTCAAGCCAAGCTTGCTGCCCGCGCGACGGCTGATTGACTTAAAAGCTGGTGCATGCTTTACGCCGCCGAACATCCGCGCATTGTTAAGTAGCGCGCTTTGACCGTTCGAAAGAGGACGGCGAGGCCCCCCGCCCGGCGAAGTGTCGCTCAGCGGGGCACTTGAGGTTTGTGTGGGTGTTGGTTCGCGCTTATCTCTACAGGGTAAGCAGAGGCAAAGGACAAACGGATGTTTGACGCATTATCAGACCGCCTGGGCGGGATATTTGATGGGCTCACAGGGCGCGGGGCGCTGTCTGAGAAAGACGTCAGCGCTGCCCTGCGCGAAATTCGTGTCGCTTTGCTTGAGGCAGATGTCGCGCTCCCTGTCGTCAAAGACTTCGTCGGCAAGGTGAAAGAGCGCGCGGTCGGCGAGGAAGTTATTCGCGCGGTAAAGCCTGGCCAGCAAGTCATCAAGATTGTCCACGATGCGCTGGTTGAGATGCTCGGCGGTGAAAATGCCGACACGTCCATGCGCATTGATAGCCCGCCCGCGGTCGTGATGATGGCGGGTCTGCAGGGCTCTGGTAAAACCACCACCACCGGTAAGATCGCCCGCCGCCTTGCGAAGACGGACAAGAAAAAGGTCCTTCTCGCCAGCTTGGATGTGCGCCGCCCCGCCGCAATGGAACAACTCGCAATTTTGGCCGAGCAATGCGGAGAGAACGTCTCTTCCTTGCCAATTATTCAGGGCCAGCTGCCGGAAGAGATCGCCCGGCGCGCCATGCAGGCGGCAAAGATTGGCGGATATGACGTCCTCTTCCTGGATACTGCAGGCCGCACCACGCTCGACGAGCAGATGATGAATGAGGCGGACGCGATTGCCCAGATCGCTAAGCCGCAGGAGACGTTGCTGGTAGCAGATGCGCTCACCGGTCAGGACGCGGTTGAAACGGCGAAACGCTTTCACGAGCGCCTGCCGCTCACCGGTCTCGTGCTCACCCGGATGGACGGCGATGGGCGCGGCGGCGCAGCGCTCTCCATGCGCGCGGTCACGGGCCTGCCGATCAAATTCCTCGGCACGGGCGAAAAGCTCGATGGGCTTGATGCTTTTGATGCCAAACGCGTGGCGGGCCGTATTCTGGGACAGGGCGACATTGTCTCGTTGGTGGAAAAAGCCAGCCAGGAAATGGACATGCAGCAGGCCGAGAAAATGGCCAAGAAGATGCAAAAAGGCATCTTCGATCTGGATGACCTTGCGAACCAGCTGAAACAAATGCAGAAAATGGGCGGCCTTGGCGGCATCATGGGGATGTTGCCCGGCGCGAAGAAAGCCAAACAAGCGCTCGCCAATTCCGGCATGGATGACAAAGTCCTGAAGCGTCAGGAAGCGATCATTTCCTCCATGACGAAAAAAGAGCGCGCCAAGCCCGCGCTGCTGAATGCGTCGCGCCGCAAACGTGTGGCGGCGGGTGCCGGCGTCACCGTGCAGGAGGTCAACAAGGTCCTCAAAATGCACAAGCAGATGGCGACCATGATGAAAAAGATGCGCACCAAGGGCGGTATGAAAGGCATGATGAATGCCATGCAGCAAATGGGCGTGAACCCGGCTGATATGGCGGGCGTCGGCAAAGCGGCGAAAGGTGGCCAGCTGCCGGGTCTCGGTGGCGGCGACTTGCCTCCCGGCCTTGGCGGCGGCGGACTTCCGGGACTTGGAGGGCCGAAGAAGTAATGTACGAGTTTCATGGATGGATTAGCTCGCTAGAGCAGCCCAAGAAACATCAAGTAGAGAAAATCGCTGCGCTTCAGCAAGGAAACTACATTGTGGAATCCGTTGTCTGCAATGGAAGTTTCCTAGTTTCTTTAGCTGGATGCTCAAATCATGATCGAAATAGTGATGAGCTGATTTCCCTATTCGGCTCGTTTGAAAATAATGATGCGCGAGGCTGCCTTCATATCTTCGATGATGAAGCTCGTGACACCCATCGTTCTTTTTCGATGGTTGCAGGTCTTTTGACGCCAATCGCACTACCTTCCGAATTCAAAGAGGACTCGCACTAGTGACCTCCCCAACTGACCAACTCGCAGAATTTCGCGCCAGCATTGACAATCTAGATGCCATCTTGCTGCACACGCTGGCAGAGCGCTTCAAGATCACACAAGCTGTTGGCAGGCTGAAAGCCGAGAATGATATGCCGCCGGCTGATAAGACCCGCGAGGCGCAGCAGATTGCACGCCTGCGGTCGCTCGCGGCGACCTCTGGCCTCGATCCGGCTTTTGCCGAAAAGTTCCTGAATTTTGTGGTGGAGGAAGTGATCCGTCACCACGAGAAAATCCGCAGTACCGACGCTGCAAAGTAATGACCGAGATTCAGTTTTAAGGAGTAACCCACATGTCTCTCAAAATCCGGCTCGCCCGCGGCGGGTCAAAAAAACGCCCATTCTATTCTGTTGTTGTCGCCGACAGCCGTATGCCGCGCGATGGCCGCTTCATCGAAAAGATCGGCACGTATGATCCGCGTCTGCCAAAAGACTCTGAAGCGCGTGTTCAGATCGACGGCGAAAAAGCCGTCGCATGGATCAAGAAAGGTGCAAAGCCAACCGATCGTGTCGGTCGCTTCCTGTCTAAAATGGAAGTGGAAGGCGCGCAAATCTGGAAGTGGGAGCACGGCAACAACCCGAAGAAGGGCGAGCCTGGCACCAAAGCGAAAGAGCGCCTTGAAGAGAAGGCTGCAAAAGCTGCTGAAAAAGCTGAGGCCGAAGCGGAAGCAGCGGCTGCTCCTGCTGAAGAAGCCCCTGCAGAAGAGGCTCCGGCGGAAGAAAACGCTGAAGGGTAAACACCCTCAAACGCTTGTGAGACCTCAGGCGAGGTCTCACAGCATGTGTGCGACGTCGCTTTTGCTGATTAACAATAAGCGCTGCACATTGAACGCGGTGTTGCATCACGTTCAGAGCCGCTCTGGCATTTTATCGGGAAACATGAATAGGAGTGTTTTCCATGGCGATTAAATTCCGTGCTCTCAAATTTGCGGCGACGCTTAGCGCGGCAGCCGCGCTTCTTTTGCCTGTCTCATCCGCTCAACTGGCCGGCGGGCCGAGCGGTGACCGCGGTGTCATCTTATATGATCAAACCGGTTTTTCTGGTGAGGCTGTGCAAGTTGATACGGCGGTGCCGTCGCTTAGTGATGCGCGCTTTAACGATAAAGCTTCATCGATTCAGGTGCTTGGCGGACGATGGGAAGTGTGCACGAATGGTGATTTCGGCGGCCGGTGTGAGATTATTCGCAATGACAAACTCGACCTAAATAGTATCGGTTTTAACAATAATATTTCGTCCATTCGCCCAGCTGGCCGCGGCGGCGGAGGTGGTCCGCGGGGAGACGGCCCACGCGGTGATCGGCCGGGTCAAGGATATGATGATGGCGGACCGATCATTCTATTTTCGCAGGAAGATTTCCGCGGTGAAGCCCGCAGTTTCGGTAATGACGTCCGCAATCTGACCCAAGCAGGCTTTAACGACCGGGCGCGAAGCGTGCGCGTGAATAGCGGTGTCTGGCTACTCTGCGAGGACGCCAACTTTGGTGGTCGGTGTGAATATGTTGACCGCAATGTGCGAGATCTGCGCCGGATTGGCCTTCGCGGAAACATTTCATCTATATCACTCTCGCCTTATGATGTTGGCCCGGGTAATCACGCGATCACCCTGTTCCAGCATGATAATTTCCGCGGTGCTTTCCTCGGTTTTGATGATGAAGTTCGTGATCTCAGCCAGTACAATTATAATGATACCGCCAGCTCTATCCGTGTAACGTCCGGGCGTTGGCTCGTTTGCGAAGATCGCGACTTCCGCGGTGCGTGTGATATTGTTCGCGGGAATGTCCGGGACCTCAGTTCGATCTATCTAAACGACCGTATCACCTCGCTTCGTCGTGCGCGATCAGGTGATCGGCCTCGTCCACGCGGTGGTTATGGCGACAACGACTATCCACGGCCACGCGGTGGCGGCGGCTATGGACCGGGCGGCAATTATGGTGACGCCGGTTATGAAGGCGAAGACACGGTCTTCTTCCCGCGTCCAACGGACCGGTATGGTGAGCTGATCCGCAATGGCGATGGCCGCGCCACACGGTTTTGCCGCGATATCGGCTTCAGCGGCGCGGCATATAAAGGCCGCGGGCGCTATCTTAAAGACGTGCTCTGCACGAAATGACGGCGCGCGAGGGCACCTCTGATCTGGTCGTTATTGCTGCGATCGCAGGCGCCCACGGGGTTCGCGGCAATGTGCGCGTGCGCAGCTTCACCGCCACACCAGAAGATTGTTTCAGCTATGGCCCGCTTCTCGATAAGGCGGGCCGGATCGTTTTAGAGGTAGCACAATTTTATCCTGCGAAAGGACACTTCGTCGTGACGCCGAACGCGCCAAAACAGAAGGAAGAGTGGGATAGTTTGAAGGGCACACTCTTACGTGTCCCTGCTAAAATGCTTCCAGATACCGAAGAAGATGAGTTCTACATACGTGACCTTGTTGGTCTCGACGTTTTCGGCGGTGGAAGTGAGGCCATCGGGAAAGTGAAAGCTATGCATGATTTTGGTGCGGGTGATATTTTAGAGATTGATCTCATTGATGTGCCCAAATCAGCGATGATTCCATTTACGCAGGAAGACGTTCCAGTTGTTGATCTGACGGGCGGCCGGATCGTTGTCGCAACACTGGATCTGTGGACCACGGAGGGCGAAAAGGATGATGCCTAGCGGCTGCGGGGATCATCCCATTCGCGCGCGACGCCGTATCCACCGCGTCTGACAAGCCAGAACACGCCGAACAGGTCAAAAATTCCAGCACCAAGCCTGCCGAGAAAACCGTATTTCGATGTACCGTGCATGCGCTTGCGATCGTTGACGAGTTCTTCGCGCACATCCCAGCCTGCTCGCTTGATAAGAGCAGGAAGAAAGCGATGCATGGAAGCGAAGAATGGCAAATCGCGGAAGGCAGCTGTTCGGATCAATTTCCAACCGCACCCGGTGTCTGTTGCATCATCGCGCAACATGAACCGGCGGGTCCCATTGGCAATGCGAGATTGTAGCCATTTGAACCCGCTATCGTTTCGGCTGTTTCTTTTCCCAGCAATGATACCCAGCTTTGCAGGCGCTCCCGGCACAATGATTTCCTTCCAGAGCCGGGCCGTGTCGGCTGGATCGTTCTGGCCATCGCCGTCAAGCAATTGTGTCCAGGTGCCGCGAATAGACTTTAAACCGGTGAAAAGCGCGGCTGATTTTCCTCGCCGCTCCACATGTGTGAAAACAAAAACCGTATCCGGCCACTTTGCCTTCGCCTGCTCGAGTTCTTCACCGGTTGTGTCGTCTGACGCGTCATTTACACAAACGATTTCAATATTGATGCCTTCAAGTTGCGCGTGAACTTCATCAATAACGGCCTCGACATTTCCCGCCTCGTTGAAAAACGGAATCAAAACTGAGAGAGCGGGGACCGGTGATTGGATCGTCATACACTCGGAGTGTTTGACTCTGGCATCTATGTCAAGCGTTGCGTTTTCAGGCGGTAAGCAGAAGCCCCGCACACAATGTGTACGGGGCTCTGATGGAGTTTGTTTTTTAAAAGTGCCTAGAATGACAGCGTGGCACCGGCGCTGATAACTAAAGGATCCATAACAACTTCGGCCACAGCATCCGCGCCAGCAAACGTTCCTGTCGCTTTGGTTGTCAGGAAGGCCTTTTTCACATCCAGGTAGACGCCGACGCGATCATTGATGCCAATGTTGACGCCAGCTTGGAGTGCTGCACCGAGATCGTTTTCAACCTCAACATCCTGGAAGACACCGTCTTGTGTGTTTGTGACGAGCATATAAGCGAAGCCAGCCCCGATATATGGATCCACGCGCTCGCCGCGCAATGGGTGGTACTGAAGAGTTAGCGCTGCTGGACCGTAGTCAACATTAGCGAGGCGGCCAACACCCTGGAGAGAGCCAGCGGCATCAATTTCCGCGCGTGGTGGCGGTCCAATTGTAAGTGATGCTGCGAATTGATCTGCAACATAGCGGGCGACTGTGATGGTCGGTGTGTACTGATCTTCAGTTTTGATCTCTGCGCCAGGAATAACTTGTCCGCCGACTTTGAGAACGGCGTCATCCGCCAGAGCAAGTGTGGCCGGTCCAACCTGGACGATCCAATTTTTCTTATCTTCCGCAGCAGCGTTGCTTGCTGCAAAAGCGGTGATAGCGCACGCGGCGACTATCTTTTTCAAACTCAACATAACCATCAAACTCCAGTTGGTCATTTGATATGATTAATACCAAACACCGATTAAGGTTAGTTTCGAGTGATAGGTGAAATTGAATATACTTCTGTTAATCGCAGCTATTGCAATAGAGTTTATGATTAATCAGTCTACGAACTATATTAATAAAGCCGCCCAAAATGGGCGGCTTCGTTTCGAGTATTAAGGAAGAAATTCGATACTAGAATTTGTAAGAAATTCCAGCATTGACCATCACGGGGTCGATATCAAATGTTCCTGCGATTGCCGATCCGGCAAGATTGCCGGAGCCTTCTGTTTCGATCCAGTATTGCTTGGCTTCCGCGTAAACGCTCCACTTGTTGTTGATCACAACATCGAAGCCACCGCGCAGGTGAGCGCCCCATTTATCTTCGACAAACAGGTCCTCAAGAACTTCGTCCTGACTGTCGGTGACGAAGAAGTAAGATACGCCAGCACCGACATAAGGTTGGATCCGGCCGTCACGGTTAAACTGCAGTTTTGCGCTCACATCAGCGATAGCAAATTCGTCAGTGCCAAAGTTACCAAGCCCAGCAAGCGTTCCAGCCGCGACATTGTCTGTGGTGTAAACGCCGTTGATGCCAACAGAGACTGCGAGGTTTCGGGAAACAAACTTTCCAACCTCTGCGCTCACAGCGGTATCGTCTGGCGTGTGAACTTCACCGCCGACAACAGGAGCGCCGTCTGCTGTTAGAATTCCTTCGTCCGCAAGCTTCATGTATGAGACGCCGCCGCGGACATACCAATTATCTTCGGAGAAGGCGATTCCGCCGAGTGCAGCAATCGCTGTCACGGCAGTTGTATATCCAATCACTTTCTTCATTTGTGTCTCACTCTACTTTCGTATGCTCAAGGAGCTTGGCACAACGGCCTTAAATTCAATTTAAAGCCGGCCCCAAATCCTGTTGTATTTGTTACGAAATGGGGCCGCTTTGTTTATGTTCAGCGATTAGGCGACACGAATATCGATCGCATTTCCTGTTACCGCTTCATATTCCGAAACGGCGCGATTGTAGGCAATCTTTATGCGGTTAACCGCATTCATGACGTCCTGACCGGTGTGGTTCGCCATTACTTGCATGCGAAGGCGTGCTTGACCTTTTGGAACAGCAGGAAACTCTACCAGGTTGGCAACAAGGCCGAGCGGTGTCAGCTGGCGCGCTGTCAGGCGCGCTGTTCCCTCGTTTCCAAGTTTCACGCAGACGATTGGTGACGGTTCGCCATAAGTTTCAAAACTTGCCTGAGCAAGAAGCTCGCGGAGCAACCGAATATTGTTCATAAGGCTGTCGCGAAGATCAGCGCCCTCTTCTGAGTCAATGATTTCAAATGCTTTGAGAACAATTGCCGACTGAACTGGTGACAAGGCGTTGGAGAACGTATTTGGCGAGCTGTAGTAGCGCAAATACTCTTTGATATGGCGCTGGTTACAAGCAACGAAACCGCCATTTGATGCGAAAGTCTTCGAGAAGCTTCCCATCACGATGTCGACCTTGCCGAGCATTCCTTGCATTCCGATAAACCCGCGGCCATCCGGACCCATGGAGCCGAGATCATGAGCAACATCGACAACAAGCGTTGCATCAAACTCATTCGCGAGATCTTGCAGAGCAGCCAAATCGGGCGTGTCTGAGTCCATCGAGAAAAGGCCCTCAGTGATTACCAGGATGCCGTTTTCTGCGTCTTTTGCACGGATCTTTTCAAGTTTGGATCGCGCTGAATCGATGTCGTTGTGACGGAACAGGTGAACGTTGCGGGTCGCCGCCTGCGCACCTTCTTGAAGGCAAGCATGAGACAGAGCGTCCATAACAATGTGATCACATGACCGAACGAGACCCTTCACAATGCCGAACCCCGCAGCCCATCCGGTAGGGAAGACAATGGCATGCTCTGTACCAAGGAACTCAGCGATTTTATTTTCCAGAGCCATAGAAACGGTTGTGTTGCCAACAAGCGCCGGTGAACCGGCACTGTGAACACCGAACTCGTCAATGGCTTCGAGAGCAGCTTCGCGAATGGCAGGGTGGCCTGTCATTGAAAGATAATCCTGAGAGGCGAAATTAACGCCTTCCATGCGTTCGCCTTCGTCATCAAAGGCTGCCACAAATCGCTTCGGGCCGGCTTCGGTTGACCGTCCGAGTGGCCACAATCCGTTTTCGCGACGAAGGTTTTGCCACTCATAAAATGCTTCAATGCGATCAAGCAGATTTTTACCCTTGATCATGCGAAAGTCGCGCATGCTTCCTTCGAGTGCCTCTTCCGGCGGTGCAATGCTATTATAACGGGACAATTCCAACCCCTCCTTCAAGTACCAGCATTTCCGGCAAGGCCGGACCGGTCGGAGAGTAACTTTTGTTCACTTAGTTATGATTAACGTGGGAGTTGCAATTTTTCGAACTTCACTATTTTTTCAGAGGCGAGAGTTCCGGAAAGCTTAAGCGGCTTTGTCGGCGAGCACGCCTTTAATTTTACCAAGCAAACGTGGAAGGTCGACAGGCTTAGTGTCAAACTCAGAGCAGCCAACCTCAACACTTTTACGCCGATCAGATTCCAATGCATGCGCGGTGAGAGCAATAATTGGAATGTTGTGGGTCACAGGGTTTGCCTTGATGAGCTGCGTTGCCTCCCAGCCATCCATCTCGCCGAGTGCAATATCCATCAAGATGAGGTCTGGACACTCGCTCGCCGCTTTCTCAACACCAGAGGGTCCATCGATCGCACAAACAATATCGAACCCCTGGCGCACAAGCCGGCGGGTGAGCATGTCACGGTTCATTTCATTGTCTTCAACGAGCAAAATCTTGGTCATCTTACTGTCTTTCCTGCTTCCGGGACACATCAGCGCTTATCGAGTTTATGCGGCTTGAGCGGCGTCGTCTTCCTCACTTATAACTTCAACTGGCAAAGAGATCGTGAATATACTTCCGCGCGTTAATACGCTTTGGACTGTTATTTTCCCGCCAAGCAAATCGCAGATTTTTCCACTTAGTGCGAGACCGATCCCTGCGCCGCCATATTTGGAAGACGTTTCATTACCGACGACGCGGAACGCGTTAAACAAGTGGGGAACATCTTCTTCCGGAATACCTGCGCCTGTGTCGGCAATTTCTATTTTTAAGTTCGGGCCTAGGCGCTGTGCCGTCAGACTAATCTCACCATTCTCGGTAAATTTAGCGGCGTTATCGAGAATGTGCTCAAGCACCTTCTTAACGAGGGACCAATCAGCGTGCCCGTAGCCAAGGTTCGGGTCGAGTTTTACCGATAAAGTGTTCCGACGTTTTGTAATTGAACCGGATTTCGCCTCGGCCAGTGCCTGAAGCTCGTTTGAAAAGTTCACCCGGTCGGATGATACTTCCATTTTACCGGCTTCAATTTTTGAGAAATCGAGCACATCGTTCACGAGCCGCAGTAAGTGCTGACCGGCCGCTTGAATCTTATCTAGATCGTCGGCTGTTTCCTGATCACCTTCGATCAACGCATCGTCCATAAGCATTTGGCTGTAGCCAATGACAGCATTCAAAGGCGTGCGTAGCTCATGAGACATATTTGCGACGAAGTCTGACTTCGCGGCACCAGATCGGCGCGCAGCTTCGGCTGTATGGCGTAGCTCTAGCGCTGTCTCTTTGTGTAAGCGCACTTCGTTCTCAAGGTCGACCTGGCTTGCCAGAATATTCGCGTAGTAAATCGCCATCATCGCGACGTATGCGGCTGCACTCATCATAGACAGAATGCCGGGTCCTTGAAGCATCTGCATGTCGACGGCTGGGAAGTCCATGCCAACCGCCTGGAGCCCATAAAGGCCGCCAACATTTGCAGCAATCATAAGGAGAATCCAATACTTCAGATTGCCCTGTGGGTTCATATAGAAGAAAGCGAGGAGCGGTATTGTCACCAGCCAGGGCAAGAAGGGAGAAGACGTGCCTCCATAAGAGTAACATGCCCAAAGGATAACGAATATCAGGTTCTGGATTGAAAGAATTGCGAGCGGCACATACGCACCCGTCCACCGAAGAAGCAATGGGAACACCCAGAATGCGGTAATTGACGCCCCGAATACAATTAGCCGGTAATCAATCGGAAATCCGCAAAGCCAGAGATACAGCGGTAAGACGTTTCCCAAGAATGGTCCGAAAAAGTGCGATAGCAGGAACATGCGCGCACGGCGACTTGTTGCTCGATCTGCCGCAACGCTCTCGGGAATAAAAAAGTCTAGAAAACTATCTAGTCTTCCCGCTTTTGCTTGCGTGGAAACATCCATATCAACCCTGCCTTGCGCATGTGTTCTGCGCATAAACCTTGGCCGACCATATACTATTCGTTTTAAGGATTGGTTATAGATATCCTACCAGCTTATTTATTTGTATGCTGAATATTTACTAAAGTACTTCCATGCATCCTTAATATGATTGTGCGTATAAGGATTATCAAATCATTCGATCTGGAGTGCGTGGAAAATGCCGGAGAGCTTCTTTAAACTTACAGACTGGTTTATCCCGGACGAATACAGAAAAGAGAAGTCAGATCTGACGTTAGCCAGAAACTTTGCGTTCACGCACTTGTTCGGCCCATTCCTCGGAGTGTCGATTGTCGCCTTTCTTTTTACAGCCGATCCAAATCACGATGCTGTATTTTGGACGATCACGTTAGCGATCATTGGTTTCTGGCTGCTTCCTCTTTGGATGAAGTATTCTGGTGATCTTGAAAAGCCGGCCTTTATGTCCGTTCAATTGCTGACATTCGTCTCATTGTTTGGCTCATACTTTTACGGCGGAACGACTTCCCCGTTTCCGGCATGGTTGCTTGTCGCCTTGTTGCTTGGTTTCTTTTATCTTTCTGATCGGCCTCGCTTGATACTTGGAAGCTTAGCCGGCCAGTTTGCAGGGTTCTTCGCGATATACCTCGTTATGGGAACTTTCCCGGAGCGGGTTTCTCTTGAAGCACTCGCTCCTGCTTCGATGATTTCTGTGGTTTCTGCCTTTGTATACATGGGCTGGATGTCGATTTACTACGCTGACATGATTGTTCAAAGATCTGAGCTCGAGCGGGAGGCTGAGAGACACCGCGAAACCGCCGCTCAGCTCCAGAAAACGATGGAAGAGGCCGAAGAAGCCAACCGCGCCAAGTCCATATTCCTCGCGAAAATGTCTCATGAACTCCGCACACCGCTTAACGCAGTGATCGGGTACAGTGAATTGTTACTCGATGAAGCAGAAGCGGAAACAGAGACTAAGGATGAACAAAAGCTCGCTGATCTTAAACGCATAAACGGCGCGGGGCGCCACTTACTTGGTCTTGTGACTGATGTGATGGATGTAACGCGAATTGAGTCGCATACGATCGAAGTTCATACAGATCGATTTAATGTGTCTGACTTCATCGATGGATTGATGGCAACTTGCGCGCCGCTCGTAAAGGCGAACTCGAATGAGTTGAAATTGGACAGGGGAAGCAATTTGTCGTGGGCGCAAACAGACCAATTAAAGCTGCGCCAATGTCTTTTGAACCTCGTTTCGAACGCCGCGAAATTTACGCACAATGGCATTGTTACCATTTCGGCGAACCGTCACATGCGCAACGGTCGCGCTTGGCTGACATTTTGCGTTTCCGACACTGGGATTGGTATTTCGAAAACAAACCTTCAGAAGCTCTTCAAAGAATTCTCGCAAGCGACACTGGATACGTCTAAAAATTATGGCGGAACCGGACTTGGACTTGTTTTGACAAAGCGTTTCTGCGAATTGCTCGGCGGCGATATCCACCTCGAAAGTGTTGAAGGTGAGGGAACATCATTCACATTGAATCTGCCTGCTGTATACCAAGGAGACGTCGCTTCTCGCGCGGCATAAA
Organism: Hyphomonadaceae bacterium; assembly: GCA_965263325.1. Lineage (GTDB taxonomy): Bacteria > Pseudomonadota > Alphaproteobacteria > Caulobacterales > Hyphomonadaceae > CBDHGY01. The sequence goes on from CBDHGY010000002.1 coordinate 2,322,156, forward strand.
CCGCTAACAGGTGCCTCGAAGATAGGTTGAAATCCTCGACATTTATTCCGTGGTCGAAGCATTTCGAAGCATGAAAGCAACGCTTCTTTAAGCACAGTTAGTATATATTCATACCACATAAATGGACCGCAAAATAGCGGTGTTTGGGTTTAACGGTGAGTAGAATGGCGGGATCGCGCGAAGCTATAGAGAAGTCTGTCGATTTCTCGTTCTTCAAATCCACGACAGCTTTAACGGTCGCTGGCGCAGCTTTAGGTGGCGCGCTGGTATCCTGCGCATCTAGTGCGATATTGTATCCAGCCGCGGGCGTTGTAACGCATTTGCTGCAGGGAGCGTTTGTTGCGCTTGGTGCCGGTATTGTCGGGTTTTTATCAGCGAAGGACGCCGCGAATAACGTCGGTGCAGACGACGTTGCACGCGTGACAGAAGCGGTACGCGGATTACTTCGCGATCCGGAACTGGTCCAAAGAATTCCGGTTTCAAGCACGGGTATTGTTGCTGATCTCACCAGCAATCTAAACGTATTGATCGACAATTTTTCAGCAAGACAGCGGGCGCTCCAGGAGACAGTTTCTGATGTTCGCGCCATGCGCGACCGGTCTGAGTCGGCGTCTATGGCGAAATCTCATTTCCTTGCGAATATGTCTCATGAGCTTCGCACACCGCTAAACGCGATCATTGGTTACGCCATGCTTCTGCAGGAAGATGCCCAAGACGCCGGAGCAACTGAAACAGTTAGCGACCTTGATCGAATACTTCGAGCTGCACGCCATTTGCTAATGCTGATCAACGATATTCTTGACCTGTCGAAAATCGAAGCCGGCAAAGATGATGTAGAATATTCTCCGGTCAATGTCCGTACATTGATAGAAGAAACGATGGTGTCGGTTGGACCGCGCGCAACGATGTCAGATGTACGGTTCGAGTTAGACTTGCCGGAAGAAGATATCTTTATGCAGACGGACAATATGAAGGTCCGCCAATGTCTTCTGAACCTGCTTAGCAACGCCTTCAAGTTCACAGAGCAAGGCTATGTAAAGCTAACGGTTAGGTTACGTGAAATTGAATTTGGCCCAGTGGTGGACTTCATTGTGGAAGATACTGGGATTGGCATCAGTGCGGAAAAAATCGAAAGCTTGTTTGATGCGTTTGTGCAAGAAAATGTATCAACAACGCAGAACTTCGGTGGCACCGGCCTCGGCCTGACTATTACACGAAAACTTGCGAGCTTGCTTGGTGGTCAGCTTTCCGTTGACAGCGAGAAGAACAAGGGTTCGGTCTTCAAGTTATCGATACCAAAAGAGCCTATTCGAAAGACGTCATTGCGAAATCTTGAAGATCTAGCTGTGAGTGTTCCGACGAATAATGGGGCTGCAAATGAAAGACTTGCACTCGTTATCGATGATGATGCGTCCACAGTTGATCTGCTAAGCCGTTGGTTGAAGAAGCAGGGATACTCAGTCGCCGCAGCGTTTGATGGCGAGGCCGGTCTTGAAGTTGCTCACGAATTCCAACCGGATCTGATCCTTCTCGATATTCACATGCCGCGTAAGAACGGTTGGGACGTTCTGGATAAGTTAAAAGAAGACGAAAACCTGCGCGATGTCCCGGTCATTGTTGTGAGTGTCGATGACAATCGCAAACGAGGCTTAAGTTCAGGAGCTTCGGAGTTCCTAACCAAACCAACAACGCAGGAAAGCCTTGTTGGTGTTCTTGATACATTTAACACAACGACTGACGGTCACATCCTAATTATCGATGACGACGAAGATGCGGGTAATATCATTGAGCGTGCCGCCCGGCAGGTGGGTCTTGAGGTTTCGAGAGCATTTGACGGCGTCGCTGGCCTTGAGATGGTGAAAGCCCATAAACCTTCTGCAATCGTTCTTGATCTCACAATGCCTGAAAAGGACGGGTTCTCTGTCCTCAAAGAGTTGGAGTCCGATCCAGACCTTCGCCGAATACCGGTGATCGTGGTGTCTGCGCGAACACTCAATGGAGACGAATTCAATCAGATCTCAGAGTCTGGTTGTGACTTCCATGCCAAAGGCGTTTCAAGCCCGCATGACATCGCCGCAAATCTGATTTCCGTGGTCAACGAGTAGAGGGGGCGATTATGACGAATGATAGCAGCACAGCCCGCATCCTTGTTGTTGACGACATCGAGGATAATCACGTTCTTCTCTCGCGAGCGCTGCAGCGTGCAGGGTTTGATACTGAGGCGATTGATAACGGCGTCGATACAATTGCGCGTGTTTCAATCAACCCGCCAGATCTCATTCTACTCGACTGGATGATGCCTGGGCTATCTGGTATGGAAGTTCTGCTCGCGATCCGAGAACGCTACAGCCCGAACGAATTGCCGATTATCATGTGTACAGCGCGCGAAGAGTCGAGCTGTATTTCAGAAGCGATTGAGTGCGGCGCAAACGACTATTTGCAAAAGCCCGTTGATATGCCGACGGCAATTGCGCGGATCCGCTCTCAGCTAGAACGCCGCGATGCGCTTCAATCTCTTTCGAACATAAACCGCGACCTCGAAGAAACTCTCGCTCAGCGCACGCGTGCACTCATGGGCTCACGTGAGCAAGACACGGAGATAGCAGAGACGTCTTTGGAAGCGTCTGTTCCCAAAGCTGATATTCTTGAACTAATGCGTCTAGCGAAGTGGTTGCGCGAGTCAGACGAAACCAGCGACCCGACCTTGCTCGCGGCCTGCGCAGATTCTTTGACAACGATCGCCCGGCGATTGGCGGCCGCGTGAGGGAAACGGCGATGAGCGAACAAACCCCTCTGATTGACCAGCGCATGAACGCTGCGGACCGACGCTCTGACAATGACCGCCGCGAAGAAGAACAAAAGTCAGACTTGCTGCCGCTTCTTGGGGCTTTCGGTCCGCTTGTAACCGGCGCAGCGCTTTTATCGCCGCCGTCGGAAGTAACGTATGGTGTCGCAATGCTTGGCGCTCTCGTGTCATCCATGGCGCTATTTAGTTTAACGCGGACCCGCTCCGAGGCGATTTCATCGGCCCAGCATTTCCACACTCAGCAATCAGTCGCTGAGCGTGTCGCACTTGAAGATGCGCTCACAAAGCTTCCTAACCGGCTTGCGTTCCGAAAGTATCTGGAAGAGACGCTTTCGGAAGAAGATTGCGGTCAAGTTGTTGTTCTTTTTGCCGATTTAGACAAGTTCAAGGAGGTCAATGACGGCCTCGGCCATGACGCTGGGGATGCGCTTCTGATCGAGATTGCAAGCCGTTGCCAGGGGCTTCTGGAAGAGACCGACTTGCTCGCGCGTCTTGGCGGCGACGAATTTGCGGCCGTGCTGACCGGTGCTGATGCCATCGCTCGCGCAGAGCCATTGGCAACGAAATTCATCGAAACAATCATTCAACCGGTCGTGATCAAAGGCGATGCCGTATCGGTTGGGGTCAGTATCGGCATTGCTGATACCATTGGCCCGGAGCTCAGTTCCGAAGAATTGCTCCGGCGCGCAGATATCGCAATGTACCGCGCCAAAGCAGACACCCGCCACTCATTTTGCCGCTTCACCAAGGAGCTGGATGACGTTCTCGTCAAGAAACGGTCGTTGCGCGCAGATCTCGATACAGCGATTACGGAAGACCAGCTGCGCCTTGAAATCCAGCCTATTTTCTGTGCGCGCTCCGGCCGTGTTATCAGTGGTGAAGTGCTTATGCGCTGGCGTCACCCGACGCGCGGCGAGATTACGCCATCGCAATTTATCCCGCTTGCGGAAGAGAGTGTTCAGATCCTGAAAATTGGTGATTGGGCGATCAATAAAACGCTTGAGCACATCAAAGAGCTTGGCAACACAGTGCCGCTTGCCGTGAACGTATCGCCACTGCAGTTCCGCCACCACAATTTTGCGAAGTCCGTCTCTGACAGGCTTCTCCGCAATAATATTTCGCCGAAGCTCTTGAAGATCGAGATTACCGAAGGTGTCCTGATCAGTCACAATGATCTGGCGATGCGGACCATTCGCCAGCTTCGCGATATTGGTGTGCAGGTTGTGCTGGATGATTTCGGCACAGGCTTCTCGTCGCTCTCTTACTTGCAGAGCTTTGACTTTGACGTCGTGAAAATCGATCGCTCTTTTGTGCGTTATATTGATGGGCGCCATCAGTCGCGCCAGCTCACACGCGCGATTATTGATATGGGCCATGGCCTGGATATGCAGGTGGTTGCGGAAGGCATCGAAAATGCGCGCCAGGCGAGCCTGCTTCAGCTGCTCGGTTGTGACCAATTACAGGGCTATTATCTTGGCGTGCCAGCCCTGGTGAAAGAGTTCAAGGCGATGGTCGAGGAAGCTGAGCGTAATCCAAAGCTTCAGGTGAAAGCGAAAGAAGAGCCCATTGGCCTGCCGACATTGAAAGCTGTGACAAAGAGCTAGTCTCCGCAGATCGCAAACGCGACTTATCCCACACCCGGCGAAAAATAGTTCTTTGAAATAGATGGCGTTTTTATCCCGTCATAAGAAATCTATCCGACCCCCCTTTGCCCTGGCGTATATTGCTGGGCATGGAACAATTAAACGCCCACATTCGCCACCACGCTATTCTTTGCTTTGTTCGCGCGTTGCTCGCGCCAGCATTGCTGTTTCTTCGCGGCGGTGAGGTAAAGCAGTATTTGCGCAGGGCGCAGGTGAAGCTCACTGAAGCGGAAAACAGAGTTCGCGAATGGCTTGTGGGTTTGGCGCTGGGTATGGATGCTCCGCAGGCGGAGCAAACACGCGCGCCGGGCAAAAGGGGCGCGAAGTTTAATAAGGCAAGCAGGCCGCGTTCATTTTCTGTCTTGCCGCCGCCGCTCCGCGCGCTGCCGGCCGAGAGTCTGCGCACCCAGCCTGCGCCCTTTGATACACGCTGGGTGGACCAGCGGATCGCGGCCTGCCACACGCGGGCGGAATTGCTGGAAGCCGTGATTGCGCAGCCGGAGGCTTATGTGCGCCGCCTTGCGCGCATGATGAGACGGCAAGACAACACGGCGCTGTCTCTTCGGTTTTTGGGTGCGCGCATCGCCGTGCCGGGCGGCCCCGCGATGGTGCTACCGCCCGCGATCTCAAGGGATGTGCCGGTGGATTTTTGGCAGTTAGAATGATCGTTCTGTTAATACTAGACTCAGCGCTCTGCGGGTTTCGACTTGTGGAGGTACATCTATTAGAGACTGTCCCAAACACTTTGATAGTGCGCTATAATTCTATGTGCTGGTGCCACGATTTCGATTATCGTAGTGGGTTTTTGTGAAGCTCCATCTTTGAATGACGCGCCTGAGTTAAAACATCTATCTTCATCGACTATCACAAACCTATCGTGCAAATCCTTCGACTTTTTGATGCTGTATGTTCGTCCGTTCTGCTTTGAAAGTAAGTCGGTTGCTACGATAACTTCATCGAAATGCTTGCTGAGAAGCAATTGAATATTCGCGGATGTCAAATTCGAGGCGAGGTACGTTTTTACAAAAGTTGCGTCAATGTAGGGATCGACGAACATAATACTGTTTTTTGCCAACCTAATTATTGACCTCATGGTTTCAAAATAGTCGTAAGGGTTTCCAGCCTCAAACGAACGATCTAAGTTAGCCTCATCGTTTGCTGACAACTCAGCGATAACTTCGTACATCAGTGTTTGTACTTCAGACAAAGCGCGAGAAATGGGGCCAGTATGACTGCTGGTTAATGAGGCTGATGAAGTTTGGAAGCGAATAAACTCCATCTTGCCTACTCGCTTGAAGGCGGCTGATACCTCTCCAACCCACTTAAGTGCATCTGGGTCGCTCTTTTCGAGTTCTCTGGGTGTTGGACTGTCAGCTAACAGACGCTCAAATTTGGCTTTCATAGACGCGTCGATATCGCGATTCTGATGCGGATCTAAACATCCACCTCAGCTTCCAGCGCGTTCGTCACAATAAATTCCCGGCGCGGCTCGACGACCTCGCCCATCAGGCGCGAGAACATATCGTCGGCTTCATCAGCAAGGTTGACCTTCACCTGCAGCAGCGTGCGGGCATTCGGGTCCAGCGTTGTCTCCCACAGCTGGTCGGCATTCATCTCTCCAAGGCCCTTATAGCGCTGAATCTTCAAGCCTTTTCGGCCAGACTCAAGCACAGCTTCGAGGAGGCTCACCGGACCATTGACCGAGATTTCGCCTTCTTTCTCATGCCGCAGAATAGAGGTGTTCTTGTACATCTCAGCAACGACGCCCGCCCGTTCAGCCAGACGCGCAGCATCCGCAGAGGCGAGCAATTGGCGATCCATAACCGCCTTTTCTTCGACGCTGCGAACCTCGCGCTTCAGCACCAGCGCGCCGTCCTCAAACGCGCCTTCCCATGTGTCCTCGCCTTCTTCGGCGAGACGATTAAGACGCGCAGCCGTTTCGGTGGCTGTTGCTTCGTCCGCATTCGGATGAAGGGCACCGGCAAGCGCGGCATGTTCCACCAGATGTGCTGGCGCGCGCAGAGAGAGACGCCAGAGCGCTTGCTTAAACGCAGAAGCTTCCCGCACACGCTCGCGCAGATCTTCCCCCGCGATTTGTGTGCCATCACCGAGGATGAGGGTTTCGCCGCTTGTGCCTTCTTCGATGAGATAGGCTTCCAGCTCGCTATCGTCTTTGACGTATCGCTCGGAGCGACCCCGCGCGACTTTGTAGAGCGGCGGCTGCGCAATGTAGAGGTGGCCATTCTCGATCACATCCGGCATCTGGCGATAAAAGAAGGTGAGCAGCAGCGTGCGAATGTGCGCGCCGTCAACGTCCGCATCGGTCATGATGATGATTTTGTGATAGCGCAGCTTCTCTAGATTAAAGCCGCCTTTTTCCGGGTCATCACGGCCAATGCCGGTACCCAGCGCGGTGATCAGGGTGCCGACTTGATCAGATGAGAGCATCTTGTCAAAGCGCGCGCGCTCCACGTTGAGGATCTTACCGCGCAGTGGCAGGATCGCCTGGTTCTCACGTGAGCGACCTTGCTTGGCGGAGCCGCCAGCAGAGTCACCCTCCACGATGAAGATTTCAGATTTCGCTGGGTCGCGCTCCTGGCAATCAGCGAGCTTGCCGGGCAAGGATGAGATATCGAGTGCACCTTTCCTGCGGGTCAGCTCGCGTGCCTTCCGGGCAGCCTCACGCGCGGCTGCAGCTTCGACGATCTTCATCATGATCATCTGCGCATTCTTCGGGTTTTCCTCAAACCACTCAGCGAGTTTTTCCCCGACGAGGCTTTCAACAACCGGTCTTACCTCAGAGGAGACCAGCTTATCCTTTGTTTGTGATGAGAATTTTGGGTCTGGTACTTTCACCGAAAGGACACAGGTCAGACCCTCTCGGGCGTCATCCCCGGTGATATCCACCTTCTCCTTTTTGGCAACACCCGTCTCATTTGCATATTTGTTGATGATACGCGTGAGCGCGCCGCGGAATCCTGCGAGGTGTGTGCCGCCATCGCGTTGGGGAATATTGTTGGTGAAGCACAGCACGCTTTCATGGTAGCTATCCGTCCATTCCAGCGCCGCTTCGACGGTGATACCGTCTTTCTCACCCTCAACAAAAATCGTCTCCGGGATGAGGGCAGTGCGCGCGGCGTTCAGATGCTGCACAAACGCGCTGACACCGCCCTCATACATCAGTTCGGTTTCATAAGCTTCTGCGCCGCGCTCGTCGCGGAAGATGATGCGTACGCCGGAATTCAGGAAGGCAAGCTCGCGTAAGCGGTGCTCAAGTGTCTTGGCGTTGTATTCCGTCATGGTGAACGTTTCAGGGCTCGCGAGGAACTTTACCGCCGTGCCTGTGAACGGTGAGCCGTCATCCTTCTTTGGGCTGTCGCCAACCTCTTTGAGAGGCTGCTCTGTCACGCCGCCGTCAACGAAGCGGCAGAAATGCTCTTTGCCGTCACGGTGGATGGTGAGGTCGAGCCAGACCGACAGAGCGTTCACAACAGAAACACCCACGCCGTGTAGGCCGCCGGAGACTTTGTAGGAATTGCTGTCGAACTTTCCGCCAGCATGCAGCTCCGTCATGATGACTTCAGCGGCAGAGCGCTTTTCGGTGGGGTGCATTCCCACCGGGATGCCGCGTCCGTTATCGGTGATTTCGGCGGATCCGTCTGGATAGAGCGTGACCGTCACGCGGTCTGCATGGCCGGCGAGCGCTTCATCGATGGCGTTATCGACCACCTCGTAAATCATGTGGTGCAGACCCGAACCATCGTCTGTGTCGCCAATATACATGCCAGGGCGTTTGCGAACGGCTTCGAGACCCTTCAGGACTTTGATGGAATCGGCCTTGTATTCCGGGTTGTTCTCGGGGGTGTTTTCGGCAGGTTCAGCCATTACGGGGGCATCCAATTCAAGAAAGAAAATATCCCTGTTTTTATAGAGGTTTATTGCTGAGTTTACCATTGAAACCCCGGTATTTTTGGGGGCTTTTTCAGGGGATAATTCAGTGGATTATCCAAGCTTATTTTAGGCAATGAATTCAAGGCATTGCGGGTTCGCAAAATGGGTATTTTTGCAACGCCTTAAGAGCGGTTTCGGGCGTGCACGAATCAGCTGCGTGCAGCGCTAGATTTGCGTGCAATTTTAGGCTTGTCGTGCCTCTGGTTCCGGCCGTGCCTGCACCTCTGCATCAAGCTCCGTCAGGCCGCCGCGGCGTAGAACCTGCAGTTTTACCCGGCTACCAATACGATCATAGTCGAGATGCCGGAAAATCGCGTCGACCGAGGGCACGGCTTCGCCATCGATACGCAAAATTACGTCGCCGGGTTGTAGGCCTGCCGCATCACCGGGGCCGCCGCGTTCCATACCCACAACAAGCACACCGCTCGGTATTTTGAGATCGAGTCGTTTCGAGAGCGCAGGATTAAGACCTTGTGTTTGAGCATGGATTGCTAACCAGCCCCGCTGCACTTTTCCGAAGCGCATAAGGTCTGGGAGAATGGCTTTCGCGGTGTTGATGGGAACGGCAAAACAAATGCCTTGGGCACCGCCCGCAACGGCCGTGCTGATGCCGACCAGGTGCCCCTGCGCATCGACAAGTGCACCGCCGGAATTACCGGGATTAAGCGCTGCATCGGTCTGTATTACATCGACAATCATGCGCCCTGCAGCCCCTCGAAGTGTCCGGCGGAGCGCTGAAATGACGCCAACCGTGACGGTTGATTGCAATCCGAGGGGGTTTCCAACGGCGATCGCGAGTTGTCCGACCTGCAAGCTGGCGCTGTCACCAAATTCAATAAAGTCATTCTTGGAATGACTGAGCTTCAGCACGGCGAGATCTGTATCTGGATCAACTCCAATGATTTCGGCGGGGCAAGTCGTGCTATCGCTTAGAACAGCCTCGATCTTAGCTGCGCCTTCAATCACATGATGATTGGTTATGGCATATCCGTCTGATGAGAACACAACGGCCGAACCGGAGCCGTCCAGCGTATTCATGTATGGACCACTTTGCCGAATGCGATGAACGCCGACAACAGCCGGAGATACCTTGTCGGATGCGTCAATGATGGTTTGCGAAAACGCATCATGCAGGAGTGGCGCACCGTTCGAGAAAAAACGGCGGAGGCCGCTTGGCTTTTTGGAAATATTCTTCTTTTTGCCCATCACAGCTCAATGTTAGCGGCCAAAGAAGAGTTCGAAAAGTCAAAATTAGCGGTCACATTTGTGGTGAACCGTGGCCGCGAACTAGGTAGTATTCGCAGACCCCTCATCCACCCTCACGCGCTCAGCGCGGTCTCCAAACGCTTCGAACAAAAAGCTCTCAGTGCCTGTTAGCCAGGCTTGGCCGGGCAGGGCGCAAAGTTCATCAAACAAGGCGGCGCGGCGATCTGCATCGAGATGTGCGGCAGCTTCGTCAAGCAATAGTAACGGGGCAGGGGCGTCATCTGCCGCTTCGCTCAAGGCTTGCGCAGACGCCAGGATAAGGCCGATTAGGAGAGCCTTTTGCTGTCCGGTTGAAGCTTCGCCTGCTGGCGCGCCGGTGGGGCGGTGAATGACGGCGAGGTCAGAGCGATGAGGCCCTTTCAAAGTGCGGCCTGCTTTTGCATCGAGAGCGCGGTTCCCACGCCATATATCAATCATGGCTTCAAAGATTTCTTTGAAATCTTCACCGCGCAAAGCAGCTTCTTCAGCAAAACCTTCCAAGGAAAGATCACCCTTTGGGAAATACCCTTCGGGACGAGCATTTACTGACGATTGCAAATGTTCCAGCACTTGGGCGCGATTTATTGCGATTTCCGTTCCCGCTTCAGCCATTCGCGCTTCAATGGCGTCAGCCCAGGCGGGATCGACATGACCACGTTCCAACAGGGCGTTGCGCTCGCGCATGGCCTTTTCATAGCGGCTCGACGCTCGACCATGAGATGGAATATGAGCCATTACCTGGCGATCAAAAAAACGACGACGGTCTGAGGCACCTCCGCGGAACACGCCGTCCATTGCTGGCGTCAGCCAGACGATGCGAACAAGCTCAGCGAGATCGCCCGCTGCCGCGGGTGCGCCATCAATTCTCACATTCCGTTTTGATGTTCCGCGGTCGGTGCCCTCAAGACCAACGCCTATTTTTCGGTCACCGCCAAGGTCAGCTGAAACAGTCCATCCGCCTGATGCACCGTGACGGGTCATTTCGCTGAGACCAGCGGAGCGGAGGCCGCGGCCTGGCCCCAATTGGCTAATCGCTTCGAGAATATTGGTTTTTCCAGCCCCATTCGCCCCGAAAAGGCAGACATGTTTGCCTGACAGGCTGAGCGACAATTGCTCGTAGTTGCGAAAGTCGCGCAGGAATAAGCGAGTAAGTGCAGTCATGGAAAAAGGGTGCAAAGCCCGAAACGATTCGATATTGATTCTTCCCAGAGTCGTATACAACGCGGTAGAGTACAAGAGCATGCAGCACGAACGCATAAAGCCGCAAACCTGGACCATTGAGGGGTTCTTCAGTGCAAGTCACCTGATCGCCGCAGATGTGCAGCGCGATTATCAGTGGACGAAATCTGAAGTGGCCACGCTTATGGGCGACTTCTTTACGCATTTGAAGAAAAATCCAACGTCTTCGGCAGAATGGCAGCGCGAGCCCTACTTCCTTGGATCCGTGGTATGCACAGATCGTAATGGAAGACTGGCCATTTACGACGGATTGCAGCGATCAACAACGTTGACCGTGCTCTTGGCAATGCTGCGCGATCGTGTGACCGAGCCTGCGCTAGCAGACAGGCTAGACGCTTGTGTTAATGATGCGAGCGGTACGCCGCGTTTGATATTGCCGCCTCCGGATGAAACTCTGGCAAAAGATATTCAGCCGCGCGGTGCGACGCGTCTTGGCATCAAGGGCGGGTTTTATGGTCGTCGCCTCGCATTGCGGGATAATCGCAATCAGATCGAGCGTATTCTGAAAAAGCGTGATGAGCATGAAATCAATGCGCTTGCAAAAATGCTGCTTGAGGATGTTTGCCTCGTCGTCCTGTTGATTGATGGCGAATCGTTTGCGCGCAAGGTGTTCGAAACAACCAATATGCGCGGATTACCTGTTGAAGCGCACGATCTGATCAAGGGCAGGTTTGTACAATTTGCAAAAGATGAAACTCACGCAGAGGCCATGACTGAAAAGTGGGATGATCTGCGCCAGCGCGTGACAACTGACTTTGCCGGTTTCATCGATGCCATTTCAGATGCCACGTTGTCATATCCGTCGTTGCGTCAGGGCAGTAGGGTAGATCAACTCGTCGATGCGATGGCAGCCCATCAAAATGAAGACGACGACCCCATTGGAGGGTGGCTGACTGATATCGCTGCCTTTGCAAAACCCTGGAACCAAATCACACAAGTCTCGCAGGGTGGGTACACTCGGACAAAGGCTTTGCGCTCCCTGTTGCCAATTTGGTCAATCAGCTGGACGGAGTGGCAACCGCTTGCCCTCGAATTGCTCAATGATGAGCGCGCTCACACGGCAACAAGCAGCGATTGGTTGATTGGGAACCTCGACGTATTGCAACGCCGGTGTATGGCTGTGACGCTTGCTAGAATGAGCGACACCAGCCGCCGACAATTGTTTAGCGCAGCGCTGAATGAATACCGGGATGGCAAAGATCCGTTTGAAGGCGCGCTGTCATTTGATGACCTGTCTCATCATCGGCGGATTCGTACGACTCTCGTGCGTCCTATGTCAGACCCGTTACTGCGCCGGACGCTTTTGAAGTGGTTTGAGCTCCAGAGCGCGAGAGAAAATGTCCGGTTCCTCACCCACGATGACACCAAGAAGAAAGGAGCTCGCGACCTTGCCGAAGTGTCCCACATCCTTCCGCACAATGTCGAGGAAGGGTCTAGCTGGGCTGCTGCATTTCCAAGCCTTGAACAACAAAGCATGTATCCTGATAAGCTGGGTAACATTCTTCTGTTGCCGCATTCTGTGCGTGAACTCGTTGCCGATAAGTCGTTCAAGGACGGGCAAAAAATTCTGAAGCGGAAACTCAAGCGGCTTGCAGACTACGATATGGTCAAAGACTTTCTCAAGGCGAAAGAATGGACCCCGCAGATTATCGACAAGCGCACGCGCAAAATCGGCGAGACGATTTGGGCAATGCTATTCCTTCCGGGAAATCCGAAGTTCTGGCAGGGCGATGATGAACTCGAAGAAGAAGCACAAGCCGAAGTTGACGAAATCGAGATGACGCCAGCTGGTTACGAGGAAGTGTAAGTCTTTCAACGAGACCCGCAAGAATCGGGTGTTGATACCGCTAGGCTCACTTTATTCCTGCCCGCGAAGAGTCAGGAGATTATCATGAACCAAAACGAACGCGGTCACGCTTTCAAAGAATTGCACGAAGCAAGCGAGATGTTCGTGTTGCCAAATCCGTGGGATATTGGCTCGGCAAAAATTCTTGAAGAGCTCGGATATAAAGCGCTGGCAACAACAAGTGCAGGATTTGCAGCAAGCCTTGGCTTAAATGACTATCAGATCACCCGTGAAATGAAGTTGGCGCATATTCGGGAACTTTCCGATGCCACGCATCTTCCATTGGCAGCAGATCTCGAAAATGGATTTGGCGACGCGCCGGAGATATGCGCCGAAACTATTCGGCTAGGGGCTGGTGCTGGTCTTGTTGGCGGGTCGATCGAAGATTTCTCCGGTGACAAGGATACGCCAATTTACGAGCTAGAGTATGCTGTTGAGCGCGTACGCGCCGCGGCGGAAGCTGCAAACAGTCTGTCATTCCCATTTATGCTGACGGCGCGGGCTGAAAATTATCTTCACAAGCGTCCAGACCTTGGTGATACGATAGCGAGATTGCAGGGGTTTCAGGAAGCCGGCGCGCACGTTCTTTATGCGCCCGGTTTGAAGACAATTGATGAGATTAAATCAGTTTTGCAGTCGATTGATCGCCCGCTCAACGTTTTGCTTGGGCCATTCTCAGGCTTCGTTCCGCTCAGCGACCTTGCCGATATTGGCGTAAAGCGCGTGAGCATGGGATCGGCATTTTCGAACGTCGCTTACGGTGCGCTGACATCAGCAGCGACCGAAGTGATAAAGGACGGAACGCTCGGGTTCTTATCCAATTAAACCCGGAGCGGCATGAGCACATACCGAGCTGCTGGGTCTTCCGGATCAAGCACGAGTGCGGGCGACGCCGGATCATTGAACAGGAATTCGGCTTCATTCGCTTCGATCTGAGCTGCGACATCCAGAAGATATTTGGCGTTGAAGCCTATCTCCAATTCGTCGGACTTGTATGTCGCCTCGAGTTCTTCGTTTCCGGCACCCGTTTCGGCATGATTTACGGCAAGTGTCAGCTTGTCGCCAGACAGACTCATCTTCACAGACCGTGAGCGCTCTGCCGAGACCGTTGCGACGCGGTCTACAGCAGATTCAAACGCTTTATTGTTGATCACAAGACTCTTATCGTTTCCGCTTGGAATTACGCGTGCATAATCTGGGAAGTTTCCGTCAATGAGCTTTGTTGTTAAGGTTGCGCGGCCAATCTTAAACACGACTTTTGAGTCTGACACTTGCAACTCTACATCGCTCTCTGCGCTATCCAATAGGCGGCGAATTTCTGCGACCGCTTTGCGCGGAATAATAACACCCGCGACGTTTTCAGATCCTTTTGGTGCTGGAATTTCTGCGAGCGCCAGGCGGTGGCCATCAGTTGCTACAGCTCGAAGAACGGTGCTTCCCTTCTCGTTTTCCGCAGCATGCAGATATATTCCGTTTAGGTAATAACGGGTCTCTTCAGTAGAAATCGCAAAGCGGGTTTTGTCGATCAGCCTGCGCAGATCTGCGGCATCCATCTCGAACGCGGTCCCTTCACCATCACTTGCCATAGTTTGAAAGTCAGAAGCTGGAAGTGTTGGCAACTCAAAGTTGGATCGACCTGAGCGGATTGTAAGGCGCCCATTCTCGCCTGATAGCTCCATTTCCACATCTGCGCCGCTCGGCAGTTTGCGAACAACATCGTACAAAGTGCCGGCTGGTGCAGTTACGGATCCGGCATTTCCAACAGTGGCATCCGCGGAATCCACTGCCTCTATGTCAAGATCGGTTGCGGTGAGCGTCAGCGCCCCGCCCTCGGCATGCAAAAGAACATTGGACAGGATCGGGATCGTATTTCGCCGCTCGACAACATTCTGGACATGGTTGAGCGCGCCGAGCAAATCACTGCGTTCTATTGTTAGTTTCATACGGTGCACCCTGTCTGCCTGGAGCCGTAGCGGCCCGCTGAGATTGTTATGTGTCTTCAGACGAATCGACCCGCTCCAGATTCGGAGCGGGCCAATACGTTCACCTTATTTCGCCTAAATGCAAGGGGCATTTCGCGATTTAGGCGTTTCCTTCCACCTGCATGGTTCGCAAAGTTTCGGTCACGCGGTCAACATCCATTGCCAGCTCCGGATCATCGTCCATTTTCTTGGAGATTTTACGAACAGCATGCAGCACCGTTGTATGATCGCGCTTGCCGAAGCTGCGCCCAATTTGCGGTAAAGACTTCTTCGTCAATGTACGGCAAAGATACATCGCAATCTGGCGTGGATACACGATGGACTGCTGCTTGCAGGGGCTTTCCAGATCAGATTTGGAGACGTTGAAAGTGCGCATCGCCGCGCGTTTTACGGCGTCTAAAGTCGGAGTTTGCAATGTGCCTTCTTGGCGAATTATCACTTTCTCGATCATAGCGGCTGTTATCTCCTTTTTTCCGAATCCTGATTCTGTGTAGAGGCTCCAAATGACACCGCAGAGATTGCGGCCTGGGCCACGAACGCGGCGCACCAGTTTCTCGCGAAACACCTCGTTCAAGTGAAAATTTGGGGCTTGCTGTTCGATGATGTCAGCATGGCGATCAACGATTTCTCGGCGCATGTCTTCATCTGGCAATGAAACTTCTGCCGCCATTGCGCCCTGCAGCTCGTTACGCAAACGCTCCGAGAATCCCGTCAAATCGCCAGGGGCCGCGTCTGCCGTCATCACGACTTGCCCGCCCGCTGCCGTGATAGCACGGACATTTGCAAAGAACTCTGTGTCTGTGCCTGGTTTGCCGCTGATCCATTGCAGATCATCGATCAGAACAAGATCTTTGGTCCGAAGATCTCTTTTCAGATCACTCGTATCGCGGACTTTCACACCCGCATGATAGCGTGTTGTGAACTCCTCGGCAGACATCATAAGAACCTGTGTATTCGGAGCGCGTGAAAGCGCGTATTTCTCCAAGCCCTTCATCAGGTGAGTTTTGCCAACACCTTGTGGTCCATAAATAAACGCTATGGGCGAGGGCATATGTTCGCCTTCAGCAATACGCTTGGCCATATCCACAGCGACTTCATTAGACTCGCCGACAACAAGCGTGTCGAAGCTCATCATTTCGTCACGCGGATTTTTGCGCAGTGTCTTTTCAGGAAACTCGTCTTTTGCCCAAGGGTCTGTCGCGAGGGCTTTCAATTCAGATGTTGCATCAACCCAGCAGATGACTTTTGCTGGACGCTGGCGGTCATCGCGTGAGCGCCAAAATGTATCGATGTCACGCCTGTATTCAGATTGCACGCGGTCATGTGTCAACCGATCACGCGCGGCGATCATTACTACCCCATCAACGTCAGCGACAAACCGCAGATCATCAATCCATTTTGTGTATTCTGTATTGCCGACTTTCTTCTTCAGGTCTTGTTTTGTTTTTTGCCAAGTTAGCAGCCCTTTACCCTCATTGACGTGATTGGAATTTCTTTCCTCGAAACGGTCCATATTGCCCGCAGCCCTTTCATATTATATTCTTGTTTCAACCCCGATCGGATGGGCACACGATCCTGTGCTTTCTTTCAAAAGCTTCCGAAAAAACACTCCGTACAGGGATCAATTCGTCCGATAAAAGCAGACTACATATTGGATGATTTTCGCGCAACAGAAGAAAACAACAAAATACATCATTTTTGTAGGTGTTGTCGTATTGACGCGACCCAGTTCATTGAAAGAACGAAATAATTTTCGTCAGACAAAGAAAGACTTTTTGACACAGAAATGAAACATGCGGCCTCTTCGCAACAGGCAAGTTACCGAGTTCCACTTTTGACTTATCTTACAGTTTCATAATCAAAGTTCAGGAGCGGCGAGTCTTTTTTCGTAGAAGTTGAAGTGGTCGAATTTCAGCAAATTTTTTGTGCGGTTGCGAGATGGATCGCTCATGAAAAACCCGCGGAAATAACCGCGGGTCATCTTATTCGTTTTTCTGCGAACTCTGCTAAATAGTTCTGTGGTCTAACCCATCGCTTTGATGCGCGCGGATAGACGAGAGATCTTTCTGGACGATGTGCGCTTGTGCATGATGCCTTTTTGGGCCGCCCGCATGATTTCCGGTTGCGCAGCTTTTAGCGCGGCATCTGCCGCTGTCTTGTCGCCCGATGCAATTGCTTCTTCAACTTTACGCACAAAAGTCCGCATGCGCGAACGGCGCGCTTTGTTGACTTCAGTTCGGCGCGCAATCTTGCGAACCATTTTCTTGGCTGACTTTGTGTTGGCCATGAATAACTCCTGGATGCCTTTCTACAGGCGGAAATGGCGTCGATACAGTCCGAATTCGCCCACGTCAACAGGGAAATGCAAGTCCCGGTATTGCTATCGATTGTTAAAGTGGGGCGCGCGTTTTTCGACAAAGGCTTCCATGCCTTCAGATTGGTCGTCGGTCGCGAAAAGCGAATGAAAAATGCGCCGCTCATGACGGATTCCATGTTCCAAGGTTGTCTCGTAAGCAGCGTCAACAAGTTCCTTTGTCAAAGATACTGCCGGGCGAGATAGACCTGTTATTTTCTTCGCGACGGCTTTTGCTTCATCCATCAACTCATCTACCGGCACAATTCGGGAAACAAGTCCGCATCTTTCAGCCTCTTCAGCGTCCATCATCCGCCCAGTCAGGCACATTTCCATCGCCTTCGACTTTCCAATAAAGCGGGTAAGTCGCTGCGTTCCGCCGGCTCCTGGCGACACTCCGATTGTAATTTCGGGTTGTCCGAATTTGGCATTGTCAGCGGCTAGAATGAAATCACACATCATTGCGAGCTCGCACCCGCCGCCAAGCGCATACCCGGCAACCGCAGCGATAACGGGTTTTTTGCAGCGGCTTGTGCGCTCCCAGTTTCGTGTGATGAACTCTGAAGCGTAGGCGTCCATGTAAGAGAGGTCGCGCATTTCCTTGATATCGGCACCCGCTGCGAAGGCCTTTTTCGAGCCGGTTATAATGATGCAGCCGATTTCATTGTCAGCTTCGAATGTATCAAGCGCGCTCGTAAGCTCATCCATCAGCTGATTATTAAATGCATTCATCTGCTCTGGTCGGTTAAGCGTTATAATCGCAATGCTGTCTTCAACCTCTGTCAGCAGAGTTTCGTAGGCCATGTTGGCAATCCTTAAATTTAAGCTGCAAACGCCACCGAACCGGGCGAAACCGGCTTGATACTGCACTGAATGGTGGGCGTCGAGTGAATATTTACGATAGAATTTACTGTATTGCGGGGAATCATCAAGCCGTCTCGTCTTCGGGGGGCTTAGGTGATGGGAACATGTCCAGCTGGCGCGGGTCTATAAATTTCTTGCGACCGCGCTTTCTAGCCGGTTTGGTGCGACCCTGTCGGAAATACAGATCATCTGTGTGATCATCTTCCGCAGGTTTCGCTTTGACGGTTGGTTTCTTTCGAATCTCAGCAGGCGATTTTTTCTCGCCCATTTTCCAATAAGTCACCGCGATAACAGGTGCGCCGGCTTCATCCTCGTATTGCTGTACGAAGCCGTGACCCGGTCCAGCTTCAGCCGATTCGATGATGGCAATGATGTCGTCACCGTCTGCCGGGATCCACTCTGTTTCCAATTTCAAAATTTCGAAGTCTTCCGCCAATGCCTCTGCTTCATAACGGGTCCGCGCTGCGAACGTTGCGTTTTCGAACGCATCTTTTGCATTGGTGGCAAGGGGATAAAGGTGGCTCATCTGTTACGGACTTAGGCTGACAGTTGATGTCCGTCTAGCTGAGGGTCGCTTATTGCGCTTAGTCTCTGCGCAGCGAGGCGCCCAAAACGCAATGTGATGGCTTTCCTGCGCGCCGCGTTGAGTGAGATTTGCGGAGCATCCCGGATAATTGCACCGCCAAACCGATCCGCAATAATCAGGCCCGCTTCGTCAGGTATGAGATCGTTCGGAAAGTCTTGTCCGACAGCGAAGTAGAATTGATCGCAGAAAGGTTGATATTCCGGCCACTTCTGATCGGACCGAAAATCCGCGACAGATGACTTAATCTCAACGATTGAGATCTGGCCCTTCTGGCACAAGGCTACCACGTCGGCGCGGCGACCATTTGCAAGGGTCATTTCCGTGAGGCCGTACAGCCCAAGTTCTGCAAACAATCGCAGCACTCC
This sequence comes from Hyphomonadaceae bacterium, assembly GCA_965263325.1. GTDB lineage: Bacteria > Pseudomonadota > Alphaproteobacteria > Caulobacterales > Hyphomonadaceae > CBDHGY01. The sequence goes on from CBDHGY010000002.1 coordinate 2,341,036, forward strand.
GCGGCTGATATCATCGGCCTTCGGCAGCGACAGCTCAGATGCGTTCCCGAAAAATTTGTTCTGCATGTGTTCTTTTGCCGTTAAGAGACAAATAGAGTCAAGATGTTGGCTTAGATAATCGGGGCGACGCCAAAGATGGCCTCATGCGCCCAGAATAGGGTCGCTGCATATACTCCGGCTCCGATCACAATGGCGATGAGATCATTCTTGATCGAGGCTTGAGCGACCGGAACTTCACTTGATCGCAAAGATGCAGCAACAAAATCGACCAGGCCAAATACGAGGAAGCTGCCGAACAATAACGCTTTTTGCTGGCTCGCACCGACTAATAAATGTCCGATGCTCCAGAGGATAACTGCGCAGAGCATCGGGTGCTTGATCAGCTTCCGAATATGCGTGCCGGGAACGTAGGCGGCCATCAAGAAAATGAATGCGACGAGCAACAGCGTCATCGTAGCATGGCGTGCCCATTCTGGACCGATATACAGGTTCCCGGTTGGAGGGGCGCTCATATAGCCATAGATGATCAGGCCGAGTCCGAGAGCGGATACAAGACTGTACACGCCTTTATAGGGCCCTTCCCCAATTCGCTCGGTAATATCCTTTCCTGGAACTCGCGAACGAAATGCGGAATAAAAATGCGCGGCGAAAAATATCACCAGACCTGCGATGAGTAGCGCCATATTAGCCTCCCGGTTAAAGAGGCGCTGCTCAAATTATCATGCTTTAATGAGCGTTCGCCTCTGACTGCAGGTGAGTATAGCTTTCAATACCGATCCGGTCGATCAGTTCGAACTGGGTTTCGATATAATCGACATGTTCTTCTTCATTCGTGAGGATTTTTCCGAACAGATCACGGCTGACATAGTCGCGCACCTTTTCGGCGTGCTCCATGGCATCTCGCAATAGTGGGATTGCATCTTCTTCGAGTTTCAAGTCGCATTCGAGGATTTCTTTTACGCTCTCTCCAATCCGAAGTTTGCCGAGATCTTGCAGATTTGGCAGTCCACCTAGGAAAAGAATGCGCTCGATCAGCCAGTCGGCATGATGCATTTCTTCAATGGATTCCTTGTATTCATACTCGCCGAGTTTCGAAACACCCCAATCTTTCAACATACGAGAGTGCAGAAAATACTGGTTGATGGCCGTCAGTTCGTTTTTCAGGCAGGCATTTAGAAATTCAATGACTTTGGCGTCGCCTTTCATTGCGGGTCTCCGGATTATTTGAAATTGTTCCTAACAAGCCATATGGACATATTCTGTCTCAGGGCAAGTGAAAAAATTCAATAAAAACAATGAGATTGAAAGTGAGAAACAGTCTCAGCTCACTCTGCGGCAACAAGTGTTTGAGATGAAATGGATTTCTCCATTTCGTCGCAGATAAGCTCGCTAATTTCAGCTTTGCATTTCCCGCAATTAAATTGGCAACCGCGCGATTTCTGTACGTCTTTCGGGGCCCGGGCACCTTCCCGCACCGCTTCGCGGACGGCCGTACAATTAATGCGGTTGCAGATACAAACGATCATGCAACCAGCTAAGTGCAAATGAGAATGATTGTCAACTGCATTTGTGTCGCAAGCTCTCAAGCTCATAATCTAGGCGCTACTCAGGATCTGGATTGACGGTGCCCTCAGTGATGACCATGCCTTCCGGAATTACGATTGGTTCCTCGGCTGAAGCCACACCGACCAGATTTTCAACGGGCTTGCCGGGATTACCCTCTCTGCGCGCGTAGGCATCCAGCAAAGACGTGTAGGGCGGAGCAAATACCCAGCCATTCTCGCCATCATTCACCTTGATTTCGAAATGAAGATGGAAGGTCGTCGCAGTGCCGCCAAAGTCATTCGACATGTACCCAATATGATCGCCTGCTTTGACGGTTTGCCCGGCGCTAACTTGCAGGGCGAGCATATTAAGGTGCAGATAGCGATAAATGCGACCGCCCGCTTTTAGTGTGACCGTGTAGCGGCCAATATTCGAAATCTCTCCATCCTCTACCGCGACAATCCTGTGTAACGTGCGGTTTCGTGGTTCGCGACGGCGAAGCTCCTGGCACTCTGAAGCTGTTCCGATGCGGATATCTTGACCGAGATGGACACCTTCCCCAGCTGGACAATAGGGAGAGGAAAACCGCGAGCGTGTTTCGCAAAAATTATCTCGCCATATGACCTCATAATTTGAGGGATCACACTGGTCCTTACCAGCAGGGCCCAGTCCTCCACCTGGTCGGAAAACCTGACTTTGCGGTATGGTAGGATCTGTGGCGACCGGGAAAATCATGTCGGGTGCAAAGATCGTTTCAGATAGCGAGCCTTGCCCCGATCCGGGGATGAGATCGCCAGGCGCAAAGTACTCGAATGTTGGCTCTACCGGTGGATCGGGTTCAGGTTCTGGTTCCGGCTCTGGGTCGGTCTCCGTATCTGGGACAGGGTCTAGTTCATTGACGGGGTCAGTAACAGGATCTGGAGCCGGATCACTGCTTGCATCAGGTGCGGGGTCTGTCGTTGGATCAGGCTCTGTTGCAGGGTCCGGGGTCGTTTCTTCGGACGCGTCGTCTATGCCCGGAAATTTCACACTATCGCCGCAGGCCGCGAGTGAAAGTGCCACCGCAATGAATGCGGTCCGTCCCCAAAATCTACGCATTTTACCTTGTTCCCCTAATCACGAGACTTTCCGCCACTTCCATAGCTTCTGCTTCATCAATACAGGTCCCGGTTGCCGGATTAATTTTATAACACTCGAACTCGACCAGATAATCTGCGCCATAGCGTGATAGCGCGACTTGAGCGCCGGCTGCCGTGGCTGTGAACTTAGCGGTTTCGTCTCGCGGACCTTCTGGGCGACTCCCAATGATCTCATTCGTGCCGTTCACGATCACGTCATAGTTTTCATAAGGGAAGACGGCGTAATAGCCATCATCGGTCTTTTTAAAACGTGGTCCTGATCCGTCTGTTGCCACTCGCACCGAGCCTCCGGTCGGTAATAGAACCGGAACGGGTGGGGCTATGCCGTCCGCGGACTGAATATTTACGAGCGGTCGCTCATCAGGGGTTTCAGTGGCGAGATCAGTGCGCGCGGCGTTCCAATCTATCGTGGCTGTTCCTTCTTTTGCGGTATTATCCGACTCGAGCTGCGCCGGCATTGTGTCCGGGGATATCTGCTCGGCTTTTGGCGCGGCATCTGGAACAGGCGGGCTTTGCTCGCTCGCAGGCTCGCATGCAGCAAGCGCGAGCGCTGCACCGGATATCATGCATAGATGCTTGAAAGTCATATCACTCTCCTTTGCCGGGAAAGGCTGTAAAATCTGGGTCGGCGTAGCGCACAAAAGGCAGTCCGTTCAGGCGTGCCTGCATGGCCTTCGCATTTGAAACAGGATTGGCGTCGTCAGCGCCGGTATATCTCAGAATCGCTTCGCCAGAATAGTTTACGCGGTGCAAGGTCAACCCATCCAAAGCGGGATGCTTTGAGGCCCATTCTGCAAATTCAGCGCGCGCAGCGTCTTTGTCTTTTCGGAACAAATCCAGGCAGCGTTTGATTTCCGGATTGTCATTAAACCGCACAACAAAAGCAGCTTCTTTCAAAATGCGGCCTGCTGGTACGGGCGGAGGCGCGGTCTGCGGCTCTGCCGGCAAGGTGGGTGGCTCTTCGATGATCGTGCCAGTCTCAGCAGGCATTCTATCCGGGCCGTCTATTGCTTCGAATGCTGGTTCATCCTGATCCGGCCTAGGTGGAAGGATGATGTCACTCATTTCAATGGAGTTCTCACCTTCACTATTGGCGAGAGGTTTTACTGCTGGGTCGACTTGCTCTGCGTCGCCGTCTCCGAGCGCATAATAGCCAATAACGCCAGCGCCGCTCCCGGCAAGCGCAAGCGCAATAACCCCAAGAATGCCTCCGCTTAGACGCGACGATTGATGTTGTTCATCCGGCAAATTCTTCCCCTCTTACCTATTTCAATCTCCCAGCCCAGACAGGTTTAGTAGTCCTGCGCCGCAAGCCCGTTTGCAAAGGGTTGGGTCGCTTTCCAGTGGTTCTGTTCCGGGATACGCGGAACAAGAACTAATGCACTGGTCACCGTCACGCGGGCTGAGATTAGCCATCAGTAGATCTTTGATTTCAGTTGGTGTTTTGTCTGGATACTTCGCCATCATCAAGGCGAGCGCCGCTGATACGTGCGGCGCGGCCATGCTGGTTCCCTGCTCGTATGCGTAGAAGCAGTTGGCAACGCCTTGCCCTGTGACAGGATCAAAACAATCGCTGGCAGTTTTGGTCGATAGCACACCATCCGGGCGACCATCGCCATTGTCGTCGCGCATCAGGTCTCCGCCAGGTGCAAGAATATCAACTACGTCACCATGATTGGAGTATGGGGCGATAAATCCGCGAGCGTCTCCTGCCGCAACGGAAAGCACATTATTGCACCCGCCGGGGGCATAGAAGCTTGCATCAACGCGTGCATTACCTGCCGCCGAAACTACGAGCACTCCGCGCTCCGTAACCGAGTCGATCGCGTCCTGCAAAGATGCAGGGCAGAACTCAAACAGGCCAATCGAAAGATTGATAATGTCTGCCGGGTTGGGGTTCCAAATCTCTTCATCATTCGGTCCGAGATCAGGCATCAATCCGCCCGCCCAGCGAATAGCGTCGGAAATATCTGACAATCTGCCACCGCACTTTCCGAGCGCGCGGACTGGGACGATTGTCACATTCCACGCACCGCCAGCAACACCATCGGCGTTATTGGTTGCGGCCGCGCCAATTGTTCCGGCGACATGCGTGCCGTGGTAGGAATTTGCTGCGAAAGGCTCATCCGGATTACAGATATCGCCCGGATCATTCGGGTCATCATCGCGTCCATCGCCATCATTTCCCATGCGTGGGTCAGATACAAAATCGTATCCGGGGGCGATATTCGGTGAGCCAGCGATATCGGGGTGCGCCATTTCTAGGCCGGTATCTACCACGGCGACAACAACATCGCGCGATCCCTGAACCGCTTGCCGGGTCCAGAAATCCTCGAACCCGGCTCCGCCCAGCGTTTCACCGTCTCCTGAGCCTGCGTCCTGGAAGTGCCATTGCAGCGACCATAGAGGGTCGTTCGGCGTCGCTGTTATTGGACCGACTTGCGTTTGCTCCGGCGGTTTGCGGACAAACTGGTGATCAAACACAAAGTCCTTTTCGACGTATTCGAACTCACCCGAGGCGCGCAGCTCTTTGATCATGCATTCTGTCGCCAATTGAGCATTTGTCTGAAGCAGGCCCGGGTCGATTGTTGCCGGGTCTTCGCAGATTGCCTCATCGCTGAGTGCAATCTCCGGGAGACCGACTTCTTCGATCGCAGTTCCATCTGCGAGTTGTTTAAGATTAGGCCCTTGCCGTCCAATCTGGATCACCATTTGTCCTGCACGTGTTTTTTCGACATGCCCGGAGACGCCCAGTTTCTCCATCTTTTGGTACATCAGCGTTTCCGCATCCGTCTTCAGTTTCTGAGCGACATCCGATTCAGCAAGACGGCGGTTGGCCACTTGCAAAGCCCGTTTCGCGGCGATCGGCTTTAGTTCCTCAGGTTCCAAAGATTTAAATTCATCAAGCGTCTGAAGGCGCTGAAGTTCTTTTGCTTCGAGCTTCTGAACGGTTTGGATTTTGAGTTCCTGAAGTTTGGGTTGTTCCAACTGAACAAGAGAGCGTGTCTTTTGGAGACGTTCTGCCTGCGGAAGTTTCTTCAAAATCGGCGGCGGCGACAGGCTGCGGACTTTCGGCGCTCCTGGACGCTGCAAATCTGGGCGTGTCGGACGCGGAAGAGGTACTGGGCGCGGCGCAGGAAGCGACTCGAATTCGCTCTCGTCAGCCGTAGACTCTTCAAGCATAACGGTTTCTTCGAGAACGACCATTTCTTCAGGTTCATCCTCTGTAATTTCGGGCGCTGAAACCATTGCGAGGGAGACTTCAAGCACTTCTGCGGGTTTCACCACAATCGATCCGACAGCGTAGCGTGACCCCGCTGATGCGGTCCGGACGGTCATGTCATTACGCAGCGTGCCCGCTACAGCGCGTTGTTCGACGTCAGCGCGTTCGAGCGTGGAGCCTTTGTCGGTTTTTTCGACTTTGCGCCCATTGATCTGCTTCATAGAGGCACTGGCAAGCTCGCTTGCGCGATCAATGCGCTCTTGTCGGTCACCGCATGCTGAAAGCAATAGCGCACCAGCTGCAGCGGTTATGACCAATTTCTTCGGTCCCCGGACCCATTCACTCAACATCGAAGCTGTCCCTTGTTCTGATTACTCGGCCTAGCAGTTCTCCCGCCACATTAACCTTCCAGCAACCATCTGACGAGGGGTACAAGACAATTTCATCTCGATGGAAAAAATGTGGCAAAGCCTGAAGAAATCGGGAATAGGCTATCGTGACTGGGCATTCGCGATGTCAGGGCGGGAGAAAAGCTATGGAATTGAAAGACCTAGCGATTGGAGCAGGCATTGCTCTGCTGGTGCTATTGATCTTCCGATTGGCCAATATTCACCGCGAGCGAGGCTCTTACGCTGTGTTATTGCTGGCGGTTGTTTTGCCCTATGCCGTAGTTGCGGCAGACACTCATGCACCTGATCTGCTGGACCAAGGGCTGATTTTGTCAGGGTTTGCAGCGATCGCGATGGCTGGCGCACGCTGGAATCTTTGGTTGGTCGTATTCGGATTTGTCGCTCACGCAGTACTGGTAGCGATTGCTCACTATACATCGCTGCTCGAGTTGATGCCCACCTGGTATGGGGCGGTTTGTCTAGGGTTTGACTTAGTGATTGCTATTGGCTTGGCCGGCTTCTTGGCTCAGGGCCGGAAATTGTCAGATATGACCTGACAAAAAGCCCGGCACAGCGGCCGGGCTTTCAAAGGGAGAACAGATCCCAGAGACTTTATTTCGCATGAAGCTTCACGGGCATCCAAGTGTATCCGTTTACGAAGCCGTTTGCTGTCCGGCTCGGCGTATCGAGCATTTCGATACGGTCAAAACGTGCAAGCAATTCTTCCCAAAGCACGCGCAGCTGCATTTCACCAAGACGGTTCCCAACGCAACGGTGGATACCAAATCCAAACGACAAGTGATTCCGCGCCTGCTTGCGATCAATGATGACGCGGTTTGGATCCTCATCCCAAAAATCTTCATCGCGGTTGCCCGACGCGTACCACATGCCGACCATATCGCCTTTTTTAATGAGCTTGCCGCCGACCTCAACATCGCGAACCGCGGTTCGGCGCATATGCGCAAGCGGTGTTTGCCAACGGATGATTTCAGAAATCATGTTAGGAATAAGCTCTTGATTTGCCTTGAGTTTATCAAATTCCTCAGGCCATAGGTTCATGGCGCGAACAGACCCCGTCATAGAGTTCCGCGTGGTGTCGTTTCCGCCAACAATCAACAGAATGATGTTGCCAAGATATTCCATTGGCTCCATGTTTTTTGTGTTTTCGCCGTGCGCAAGCATGGAAACTAGATCCATAACGGGCTCGCGGTTGATCCGGTCATTCCAGTGCTCTGTGAAAAATGCGAGGCATTCGAGAAGTTCCGATTTCCACTGTTCTTCGCCGCCGGGGCAGAGGTCAGGGTTTTCCCGGCCTGTTGTGATGTCTGACCAATGAGTGAGCTTGCGCCGATCAGCCTGATCCACACCAAACAGGGTTGCGAGCATCATAGCTGTGAGTTCGATAGAAACTTTGTCGACCCAGTCAAACGCTTCGCCAACCGGTAAGCTATCAAGAACTTTTTGTGTGCGTTCGCGAATTAGCGGCTCAAATTTCTTCAACATGGCTGGGCCAACTGCGCCCTGAACTGTTTTGCGCTGAACGTCGTGCTTCGGCGGGTCCATCGCGATAAACATTGGGAGCTCAAAGCCTTCGGTTTGTTGACCGAGGACAATGCCGCCATGTTCCCAGCTGGAGGAGAAATCCTTCCAGTTGATATCGACTTCCATAATGTCTTTGTATTTCGTGAGAGACCAGTAAGCTCCAACCGCGCTGTCTGGGCAGTAGTGAATAGGGGCTTCTTTGCGCATGCGCGCGAAATATTCGTGAAACTTATCCTGACGCCAAATCTCGCGGTCTGCGATGTTGAAAGTGGCAAGATCAATGTCTGTAGCGTCTGGCAACTCTTCGCCAAACTCGTAATTCGTTTCGTGCAGTTTTTCGTACGGCGTCTTGTGCGGGCGTTCGAGGCCGTAATCAAATTTGTGCGCTGTATCAGCCATCTTTCAATCTTCCTCCATCAGATTTCCTGTTCTGAATGATAAATAGCACGTTCAGCTTAAAAAAACCATGACGCATGCGTCATTTTTATTGAGACGTCGACTCCACAGCAAAAAAGCCACGCTTTTCAGAGCGTGGCTTTCTCAAAATTTGCGAGGCTATCCTTAGGCTGACTGTTTCTCGTCGCCGTCGACCTCTTCGAAATCGGCATCGACGACGTCATCTGCCGCGGCATCCGCAGCAGCGTCGGCATGCGCTTTAGACTCTTCCTGGCTGGCATAGATGGCCTCGCCGAGCTTCATCGCCGCAGACATCAGCGCCTGATGCTTGGCTGTAATCTCAGCGGCATTTTCGGTCTCTGCCGCTTCCTTCAGCTCTTTCGCGGCCGCTTCGATTTCCGCCTTCACATCGCCGGAGACTTTGTCGGCATGCTCTTCGAGTTGCTTCTCTGTCTGATGGATCAAGCCCTCAGCATTGTTTTTCGCTTCGACGAGTTCGCGGCGGGCCTTGTCAGCGTCAGCATTCGCTTCCGCATCTTCCATCATTTTCTTGATGTCTTCCTCATTGAGGCCGCCATCTGCCTGGATGGTGATTTGCTGCTCTTTGCCTGTGCCCTTGTCTTTTGCAGAGACAGATACGATGCCGTTTGCATCGATATCGAATGTCACTTCGATCTGTGGCAGGCCACGCGGAGCAGGCGGAATGCCCTCCAAATTGAAGTCACCCAGCGGTTTGTTGTCTGCCGCCATCTCGCGCTCACCCTGGAAAACTTTAATGGTCACGGCCGGCTGGTTGTCTTCAGCAGTTGAGAAGGTCTGCGATTTCTTTGTTGGGATCGTCGTGTTGCGATCGATCAGGCGCGTAAACACGCCGCCGAGCGTTTCGATCCCGAGCGACAGCGGGGTCACATCAAGTAGCACCACGTCTTTCACGTCGCCTTGAAGAACGCCGCCCTGGATCGCTGCGCCAACCGCGACGACTTCGTCAGGGTTTACCCCTTTGTGTGGGGCTTTTCCGAAGAATTTCTCCACCGCTTCCTGCACAGCAGGCATGCGGGTCATACCGCCGACGAGCACGACCTCATCGATATCGCCAGCAGTCTTACTTGCGTCTTTGAGGGCCTTTCTGCATGGCTCGATCGTACGTTTTACGAGGTCTTCGACGAGGCTTTCCAGCTTCGCGCGCGACAGCTTCATGTTGAGGTGTTTCGGGCCAGAAGCGTCCGCCGTAATAAACGGCAAGTTCACATCGTAAGATGACGCAGTAGAAAGCTCTTTCTTGGCTTTCTCTGCTTCTTCTTTCAGACGCTGTAGCGCCATTTTGTCGGCCTTCAGATCGATGCCCTGATCTTTCTTAAATTCGTCAGCGAAGTGATCCACGATGCGCAGGTCAAAATCTTCACCGCCGAGGAATGTATCGCCATTCGTGGAGAGCACTTCGAAAACGCCCTCGCCAATATCGAGGATCGAGACATCAAATGTACCGCCGCCAAGGTCATAAACCGCGATGGTCTTGTTGCCGCCTTTATCCATACCGTAGGCAAGCGCAGCAGCGGTTGGCTCGTTAATGATCCGCTTAACGTCGAGTCCTGCGATTTTGCCGGCGTCTTTGGTGGCCTGGCGCTGGGCATCGTTAAAGTATGCTGGGACCGTGATGACAGCCTCTGTAACTTCTGTGCCGAGATAATCTTCAGCTGTTTCCTTCATCTTGGTGAGAATGAAGGCTGAGATTTCCTGAGGCGCATACTCCTTGTCGCGCCCCTTCACCCAAGCATCACCGTTCGGGCCGCGTACGATCTCAAATGGTGCAAGCTCTTTGTCTTTTTGTGCTGTTGGGTCGTCATAGGTGCGGCCAATCAGGCGCTTAATCGCATAAAAGGTGAAATCCGGGTTGGTAACGGCCTGACGGCGGGCTGTCTGGCCAATCAGTCGCTCGCCGCCTTCTGTAAACGCCACAACGGAGGGCGTTGTGCGTGCACCCTCTGAGTTTGCGATCACTTTTGCGTCGCCGCCTTCCATAACCGCAACACATGAGTTGGTGGTGCCGAGGTCGATACCGATAATCTTGGACATATACTTTTCTCTCTTCTTTCAGCTGCCGCCGGTCATGGGTGATCGGCCTGAAGGTCAGCGCCGTTGAACGGCAGCACTACGGGATGGAGCGCTGAGGGCTCGCGCCATCAGCAATTCATGCTGCGATATGGTGAGTTTTACCCGCTGCTCAAGTGAAAAATTTCTGATTTTGTGAGTCTTTTTTCGGGGGGTCGAAATTGCGCGCTTTAGGGTGTATAGTGCGTCGCCGATTTTGAAACTGGCGCGCTCGTCAAGCGCTGCTGTTGCTTGAAGATTGCCAAAATTTGTGCCGCATCCAAAACATAATCAGCGCCGAAGATTGTGCGGCGGGCAAGCCGATGGCGCTGGCAACCCTAAACGACAAGTCCAATCGGTATAGTGGAAAGTTGAGTGTAATCTTCGAAACTAAGAAAATCGCGAGTACAGCGACGAGGACAAATGCGAAAACAGATGCGCCCAAAACCACTATTAGTGATCTAGATGGCCTATCCGAAATAAATGCGAATAGAAAAACATTTCCTAGGAATGCACTAAACCAAATAGCTCCAGCCACCACCTCATAACCAGAGCCAAGAACGCTGCTTGTGTCCAATGAGCGGAGATAATGGATCCAAGGATTGCAAAACGTTGCAACGAATATGCACGGCAAAAACGATGAGAAGACACCTATCCGCGGATCTTTTGGTTCGAATAAGAGGCGCGGCATGATCAAGTCCTATTGTCCGTACTTTGCGGACAGTAGCAACCAGCGTTTAAATTATATCTGTTCCGAAGCGTAAAATTCGCTCTAATTCACCTGCCCTGAGCTGACGGTCACCATGGCTGCACGCAGCACGCGTTCACCGATTTTCCAGCCGGGCTGGAAGCATTCAGCAATCGCACCGTTTGCATGCTCGCTCGGCACATTCGCAACCGCCTGATGCAAGTTTGGATCAAACGCATCGCCGGGTGCAGCATCAATGACTGTGACACCATTACGTGCAAACACCGCGTGCAGTTCTTTCTGCGTCATCTCAATTCCGCCAAGCAAATTCTTGCCTTGCTCAGATAAAGATTCGCGCTCAGCTTCTGGCAGGGCTTCGAGGGCGCGGGACATATTGTCTGAGACGCTGAGGAGATCGCCGGCAAACTTCTCGATTGCAAAGGTTCGCGCGTCCTGAACTTCTTTTGCAGCCCGTTTGCGGATGTTCTGTGCCTCGGCAAGCGTCCGCAGCAGCTGATCTTTGGCATCCGCCAGCTCTGCTTCCAGAACCAGTACAGGATCTGCGGGTGTATCAGGGGTTTCCCTCGCAGAATCTTCTGCTGTTTCTTTGCCTTTATTGGCTTTCAGAAACGCGTCTGCCGCATCTTTCAGGTCCTTTTTGGAGGCACCCGGCTGAAGATCGACAATGTTTTCGCCGTCGCTATTCTCACCCAGCTTGTTCTCGTCACTCATAACACGCCCTTAGTCTTGTGTACGCTTGCCATCGGCAATTTCGCCAACAACCTTCGCTGTATAATCAACCATTGGAATAACGCGAGCATAATTCAGCCGAGTTGGCCCAATTATGCCCAGCGCCCCAATAACCTGTCTTGTCGCGCTCATATAGGGAGCAACAATAACACTTGAACCCGAAAGCGGAAAAAGCCTGTTTTCCTTGCCGATGAACAGGCGCACGCCTTCAGCTTCATTTGCAGCGTCCAAGACATCCAAAAGGCTTTGTTGGCGCTCCATCGCCTCGAATAGCTGTCGGACGCGGTCGAGATCTTCCGCCGCCTGGGCATCTTCCAGCAAGTTGGCGCGCCCGCGAATGATGAGTGCGCGGCCCTGGCCGGGGGCAGTTCCAGACCATTCTGCAAGACCGGCTTCAACGAGCTTGGTTGCCGCTACGTCGAGTTCAGCCTCTCGGTTTTTCAGTTCCTCGCCGATTTGCTGGCTGGCTTCGCTGAGCGTTCGGCCTTTAAGCCGTGTGGAGAGATAATTCCCTGCCTCAATCAAAGTCGTCTGAGGCAATCCTGCAGGTATCGGCAAGAGGCGATTTTCGACATCGCCGTCTTCGGTGACGAGCACACACAACGCTTCGCTGTCGCCTAACGGGACAAACTCTACGTGCCGAACCGGAACGTCGCGCGTTGGTGAGGAGACCAATCCTGCTCCGCCCGCAAGACCGGAGAGCAGATCGGATGCCTCGTTCAGCACGCCAGACATGTCTCGCCCCGCCGCGCTGAGCCGCGCATCAATTTCCTTACGGTCCGCTTCTGAGGGTTCGCCGAGTTCAAGGAAGCCATCAACGAACAGGCGCAGGCCCGCATGGGTGGGCAAGCGCCCGGCTGAGATATGCGGCGCGTCAAGCAAACCCATCTCGGCCAAATCCGCCATGACATTTCGAATAGATGCTGAAGACAGCGAGATAGACCCCTTTGCCAGGGTGCGCGAACCGACAGGCTCACCGGTTTCCAAATAGGTTTCAACAACTTCCTTAAAGATCGCACGGGAGCGCTCGTCCAGCATCTGCATGATCGAAGGGGTGGTCGTCATAAATATTGGATAGGGGTCTTAAGAGCGGGATTCAACCAGTCACCTGTTTTGGCGCGACGTCGCACTAAATGAATGGCGCCTCAGTGAGACCTCATTCGACCAATCCGCTGGCCAAACCCATGACATGAAAAATCTCATGTTGTTCTATCACGCCGTTCAGCAGCTCTGCGCCGGGACCGCTAGAGAACACAGCGACATCTTCGCCGCCATGAGTTTCCGATCCGAGATAAACAAGGGCCTGCTGTTGGAAGTCTGGCTCTCTGGTATCGACCTCGGTCAGATCGCCTCGCGTGCAGTCATACTCGCCTTCTGCAATCATCTTACATGCCCCGGGGCCATTGGCGTATCCAAGCGTTGTATAGGGCTTACCATCTTCGGATTTTGCGGTCACACCGGGGGCATACGAGACTTTGCCGAGTATGGCGTTCCCTCGGTAGGGGTAGCCTGAAATTGTGAACGTGTGAGAGTGGTCTGCCGTTACGATGATAAGTGTATCTTCTGGATTTGTGAGTTCCGCCGCCTTTGCGACGGCGTCATCAAATGCGACAGCATCGACCAGCGCGCGGGCAGCATTCGTCCCGTGGTGCGCGTGATCAATTCGTCCGCCTTCCACCATCAAGATGTAGCCGTCCTCGTCCTGGGACAGCCGGTTGATTGCCGCCTCCGTCATCTCGGCAATACTTGGTTCTGCGCCGACATCACTCGGCCGATCGAATTCATACTCCATATGGCTCTCTTCAAAGAGGCCGAGAATTCGATCGTCGCTTTTAAAATCAGTGGCGTCAAACTGCTCGCCATTCCAGATATATTTATGTCCGTCAGACTTCGCGGCCCATTCACGCGCAAGAAAGCGTCCGTCCGTTCTCCGACCACCGCGTTGCGGTTCTTCCGGATCGCTGATGTCGATTGGAAGGAAATGGCGTCGTCCACCGCCGAGCACGATTTCAAATCCATCACCTTCAGGCCAATCTATCAATTGCGACGCAATATCGGCGCATGTTTCGGCGCTTGCCGGAATATCGGTGTTATCTTCCCATCCGCGAGTCGGGGACTCTGCGTAAGCCGCCGCTGGCGTCGCATGCGTAATGCGCGCTGTTGAAACAAGACCGGTTGATAGTCCTGCGCGTTCCGCGAGTTCAAACAAAGTATCGGAGCCTTTGCCTTGCGCACTTGCGCAATCATCGCGGATGGCATCACTAGTAACCCCAAGCGTTCCAGAACGAGATTTAAAGCCCGCCACCATAGCAGTTGCGGTTGCTGCACTATCTGAAACCTGAAAGTCATGACTGTATGTTTTCGAAAATGCTGCGTGCGGGAGCTTTTCCATTGCCAAACGGTAGCTCTCTCCATCAACGCCGGCTGACTGGCCTGCATAAATTCGGGTCGCTGTAATCGTAGAAACACCCATTCCGTCGCCAACGAAAAGAATGATATTCTTTGCCTGACTGATCGTTTTGCCTTCTGCTCTCGCATCTACTGCGGCTTTTGCTGATGCGTAGTACGGGTCGTCAGCTTGCGGAGGCGTTACAGAAGTCCGCTCCAACGGCTTGGGGCCGGTGGTATCGGGGGCACCGCCACAGGCCGAAAGAACTGAGCCGAGTATAATTGCAGTAATCGCTCGCATGATGATTCCCCTAAATTGTTCCGCTAAGGCGATGACGTGCGCACGCCATATCGGCCTGCGATGAACACGCCCGACAGGATGAGTCCAGCCCCAAGAATCTGCAAGGCAAATAGGGGTTCTTCGAACAGGAACCAGGCGAGGGCGGCAGCTGTGACAGGTTGAACAACGACCATAACGCCGGCAATTGCCGCAGACGTTTTTCCAAGCCCAAATATAATCAGACCCTGGCCCATGACCTGAACCACGATGGCAAGCAGGAAAGGGGCAAGCAATGCTGACGCCCCAGCGGGACGCAGCGTTTCTGCTGGCATCGCGGGGATGATGTTCGACACCCCGACCATCCCTGCCGCAACACATGCTTCTGCGACAGTCGCCCAAAAAAGCACATTCAACGCGTTCATTGAGCGTCGTGCGAGTTTTGCGCAAACGACGTAAATGGAAACAAAAACGGCGGCTGCAAATGACAAAGCATCACCTTTGATATCTGTTTTGGCCGTTCCGTCACTCGGGCCACCGAACGACAAGAGCGCTGCACCAACCAAGGCTATCATGGCCGCCAGAGCCCACATTGGGGTCGGGCGGTCTCTCATTATTATCCAGGCAGTTAATCCGGCGAGCAGGTTTCCGAGGCCGACCAAAAATGTGGCATTCGCTACCGTCGTAAGCGTTAGCCCCCAATGCCACAGCCCGATATCTATGCCGAAGAATATGCCCGCGAGAATAGCGAAGCGATTTGGCAATCGGGGCAATTGCCGGTTCAGGGCGAAATTCAGCGCCAGCAGTATGGGTATCGCAAAAATAAACCGCCAAAACGCGACAGCTTGAGGGCCGAGCATTTCCTCGCTGCCATCACCGACGCCATAACGCAAAAGAATGGGAGCAAAGCCGATACATATGCCGCCCATCAGCAAAATTGCTGGACCAATCCATCCGGGTTCTTCGGTTGGTTTTGTCTGCGTTGCTGTTTGGTTCATTCAATCTTTGCGAGCGCCAGAACCTCTTCCGGACACATTCCCTTTTCCCTCAAGCTCGCTAGCGACGCGGATTTCGCGCGCTTGGCAAGCTTTTTCCCGTCAGGGCCGAGTAAAAGCTTGTGATGAATGTAGACCGGCTTGGGCCAGCCCATCAGCGTTTGGATAAGCGTGTGTATAGGGGCGGCGGAGAGCAGGTCCTCCCCCCGCACGATATGCGTGATACCGGTCGCCGCATCGTCGTGAGTACAAGCGAGATGATAGGCGGCTGGAGAATCCTTTCGCTTGAGTATGACGTCTCCAGTTTTAGAGGGGTCTGCGGGTATGACCGATCTTTTCCCTTGTTTTTCCTCAATATATTCAAGTCGGTCATACTGTGCACCGAGGGCTTCTCTTGCACGGGTAAGGGAAAGCCGAACCGCAAAAGGTCTGCCTTCAGCGAGGTAATCCGCTTCCTGTTGAGCCGGTAATGGTTTGCCTCGAAATCCTTCCCCTCCGGCCTGCGATATCTCTTTCCGGGTTCGGAAGCAGTTATATGTGAGGCCGCGCTCCGTCAGGGATTTGAGTGTGCGGTCATATTCGTCGAAATGGTCTGATTGTCGGCGAACGCCCGCCTGCCAATGAAAGCCTAGCCACTTCAAATCTTCGAAAATTTGGGCTTCAAATTCCGGGCGGCATCGGCCGATATCTGTGTCTTCGATGCGCAGGATCGGGGCGGGGCCACCCGCCATTTTCGCGGCGTTCCATACCGCCAATGCCGATGCTGCATGTCCTAAATGCAGGTATCCCGTTGGAGAAGGGGCAAATCGGGTAACAAAGTCGGACATATAAATGCTTGTAATATTCTATGGCGGCAAAGCCATAGCTGCACTCATATCGATATGAATGCAGTATTGCCAGTTGCGCTGAGGCGAGACGCCCGGCAATAAATGACCCCTAACGTCTCGTTAACAGTAAAAGTATGGCGCCATGGTGCTTCCTGCCCCCCTCCAAGACCTTGCTGATTGGATCCAGGTTCAAACGAATTTTTCGGCTGAGCTTTCAGGAATCGTGCTGGGAGCTGGCCTTCTCGTCGCTCTATTATTTATTCTATGGGCAATTCGTACCCTATTCCGGTTGGGCCGATTAGCCAGCAGCGCAGTTTCGGCAAGGGCAAAAAGCCGGAAATCACAGCCAGGATATCAGATCCTCATCGCGCCCCCGGTGGGCGGTGGGCGCTCAGCTTTCAAGTTTTTGGTTCGGGCGAGCGAGGAACATATTTCCGCCTTCAGTTTTGATGCGCCACTCCAGGTGTCTCAAACGGCTCGGATCGTGGGTGGCCGCGATGCGAGATCTGAACGTGCAGCGCGCAAAAGATTGAAGCGCGCCGGCGCTGATATGATCGTCTGGGGTGAATGTGTCGGTCGCGGAAACGAAGGTCTCAACGTATTCACCTTGTCTCGTGCCGGTGGTCTGACCTCTGATGAGGCGGTTTTGCAGCACTTTGCGATGCCGAGTTCTTCGCGCCAGCGTAGCGACGGCGTTGAGCGCGTTGCAGCGTATCTTTTGGCCAAGCGACTTCAACCGTCCCTCGGTCGTCCGGCTGATTTTCGCGCTGAGCGACTTGAACCTGTTGCGGTTCAGCTCGAAGATTTGCTCAAAGTTGCGCAAGAGTTGGCTCCGCGCGTTCGAAACGAAGTCGAGCGAGACTTCTCTGCTGCCGCGCTTCATGTTGGCGAGGCTGGAAATGATGATTGGCTCGACAAAGTGATCGAATTACGCCGTGATGCTTTGGTGCGTTTGGGCAGTGTTCCTCAACCCGGGATTTGGGCTGAGGCGAAACTTGACCTCGGCCGCGCAATGATCGTCAAGGCATCCCGCCATTTTGATCCGGCGTTGGTTTCTGAGGGCAGTCAGCATTTGCGCGAAGCGATCGAGGTTTTGAAAGCCGAACCTTCCATCCGCCGCGCTGAGGATGCGATGCGCACACTTGATTCTGCGCGCAGTTTAACGGCCAATCGTGACCGATTTTCCATCAACTTCAACGGGTAGAGTAATAACTCCGTATACTGAGTATATTGCGTTCGTACACGAACTATCATTAAGTTTCTGTTGATTTAATTTTTGTTAGCGTAAATTACTTGCCTAAGGGAAAGTTATTCCAAAAATTTGCCAGTTCAGTATGCCTCGGAACGCTATATTTTGCCAAAGTTATACCGCAAGTATGGCGGGTCATACTCGCGGGAATACCAATAGGGATAGCGGTTTTACCCAGTCACCCCTGTCCCAATAGGGCAAGACACACCCGTTCCACCTATGCCGCAATACCCATTCGGGTTCTTGGCAAGATACTGCTGGTGATAGTCTTCCGCGTAGTAATAGGGTCCTGCAACTTTAATTTCGGTCGTGATGGGTTGACCATGTCCGGCCGTCGCCAATGCTTGCTGATAGGCGGCTTTCGATGAGCGAGCGATCTCAGCGTCTGACTCGTCTGCCGCGTAGATGGCTGAGCGATACTGGGTGCCAACATCATTGCCTTGGCGCATGCCTTGGGTTGGGTCATGGGATTCCCAGAAGAGCTTGAGAAGGACTTCAAGCAGTATGACTTCAGGGTCGAAAATCACTTCGACGATTTCGGCATGGCCAGTGCCACCAGAGCAGACCTCTTCATAGGTAGGATTTGGGGTCTCACCCCCGCCATACCCGGCGCTTGTTAACCATACACCCTCCGTTTGCCAGAACACGCGTTCGGCTCCCCAAAAGCATCCGAGTCCAAACTCTACTCTTTTATACCCGTCTGGGATTTCCGCCTTCAATGGCCGGTTGAAAACGAAATGTTCGCTCGCTGTTGGGATCGGATCAGCTCTTCCGGGCAGCGCTTTTCCGGCTTCGGGTATGGACTTGGCTTTTTTGGTAAACAACATCGGGATTTTCCTTAACCATGACTTCCTGATTTAGGCGTTCATTGCACTTCCCGCAATCACATGCTTGCGACAATGAAAGGGGAGCGATATACGCCCGCCTTTAGCGGTGAGGTGGCCGAGTGGTCGAAGGCGCACGCCTGGAACGCGTGTAGGCGGGCAACCGTCTCCAGGGTTCGAATCCCTGTCTCACCGCCATCGACCTTGAAGTATATGGAATTTTTGTAATTCTGCCACTGCAGATACGTTGAATTTTATGCAGCGCAACAAGGCTGTCTTTACGCCGAATTAACTGCGAGCTGCGCAATATTCATCAATATCTGAACTCGGGAGACAACTGGTCGATGAAACGTTTTGCTATATTTGCCCTTGCCGCATTAACCGCGCTTGCTCCGTCTGCAATGGCTGATGGACTTGTAGCGACGCAATCTGTTGAGCGCGTGATTGTGGAGAAATCCGCGGATGGAAAAGAGACGGTGCGCTTCGGTCCGGCAGACCGTGTGGCTCCGGGAGATGAAGTTTTCTACAACCTTGATTTCATTAATGATAGCTCTGATCCAGCAACAAATGTGAAACTGGTTATGCCGGTTCCGACTGAAGTGGCGTATGTAGAGAATTCTGCAACCGGTGAAGGCGCTGAAATCGCTTTCTCGATTGATGGTGGCAAGACATTCACACAGCGCGGCGCGTTGACGGTTTCGATTGATGGCGAAGAGCGCCTAGCTAAAGCTGATCAAATAACACACATCCGCTGGTCCTATTCAGAGGATATCGCGCCGGGCGCAAAGGGCGGAGTAGGTTACCTCGCAGTTTTGAAGTAAGCGCTGCGACAATTGTGGAGCATTCATCTCAGGGTGAGGGCGAGTTATCGTCTTCACCCTTGTTTATTTAACTAAAAGTGAATTCGTCTGAGCTGCAAAATCCTCCGTACAGACCGTATTTTTATGCAGTCTATTAGTCCAGTTTTAAGACTTAAATGGCATTTTTCCTGAGAATTAAGTGGCACGGGAAAGGCGATTAACTCATGCAGAGGTGCAACTCAAAATTATACCGGAGATTAACCGGAAAGATCGTAGCGGCGATGGGCGCTTGTGCCTTGCTTGCTGGTGCAGCGCACGCTCAAAACAATTTCACAGATGCGGGTACGAACGTACAAAACACGTTTACACTCGACTACGAAATTAGCGGCACATCACAGCCAACGATCACAAACGATCCAAGTACAACGATTCCGGGCGCGGTTGTTCAGGGCAGTGAAACAGAATTCACCGTTGACCGCTTGATCGACCTCCAGCTCACACAGCAAAACTCTCCGCTTACAGTCGCGCCGGGCACGTCGACTGCTCGCCTAGAGTATTTGCTCGTCAATGAGGGTAACGATAGCCAAGCCTACTCATTCTCGATTGCTGACGTCGCTGGGGACGATTTCGATGACAGCTCGTACGTCGTAGAATACTTCATCGACACAAATAGTAACGGCGACCCGTTCGACGACTCAGCGGTCACAATTACGGTCACACCAACAGGCACCGCGAATACAGGTAACGTAACGCCGGATGTCGATCCGGATCAAACAATTGGTGTTAGAATTACCTCGGCCATACCAGGAAGCGCCACAGATGGCGATTTTGACGATCTTGTTCTGGTTGCTCAGACCCGCGACCCGGTGAACTGGCAGCAGGAAGGCGCGACAGGTTCTGGCGGCGATATAACCGCGGCAGACCCGGATACGAACTCAGATACTGGAGTTGCCGAGAATGTATTGGCAGACGGGTCAGGCAGTAGTGAAGAAGGTGCGAATGACGGCCTCCACTCAGATACCGGTCGCTACATTGTGGCATCACCGGATCTTACTGCGGCAAAGTCGGTCGATGTGATTGCAACAACGCCGAGCGACTGCGCAACCGACGCTGCAGGTGGTGCTACTGAGTATTCCGTACCGGGAGCATGTGTTGAGTATGTCATCACGGTTGATAACAATGGTGCAACGGCCACCGCCGATGCGATTGATATTGCCGATGTGCTGCCAGCTGAAGTGAACTTTGTGACGGCAAGCTTCGCTGGCTGGGACGGCGCTGCACCATCTCTTGGTGTCCCATCTGGCGCAGACACAACCTGTGACGGCACATCGTCAACATGTAACGTAACGCTGACCGGGGCAACGCTTAATGCCGGCGGCCAGGGCACGTTAACGATCCGCGCGCTCGTAAAATAGCACGCAAATACTGATCAAAACAGCACCCGCGCGCTTCGGCGCGTGGGTGCATTTTTACCCTGAATAGATTGAATTTTATCGATCTGGCGACCTCAAATTTAACCACAATGTGAGAATGTCATTCCAGGGTCCGCACGCTGAATACAGCGGTGGAATTTTTTTAGAGGCAAAGAGCCAAAGAGCTCACGCCTCATTGGTGATGGTGAATGGTGATGACTTCCCAGCGGGAGCATTTCTTAGCGCAATTTGCAGCATTTATGCTGCTTGCAATGCTTGCAATATCAAGCGTTGCGCCACGCGCATGGGCGGATTTGGGCGATCGCGTCGTCAACGTTGCCACCGTCACTCACGAGACCGCTGAAAACAACCGCATCACGCAAACAACCAACGAAGCCGTTTTCATCATTGAGGCGTTGCCGACGCCGTCAACGATTGAGTTTTTCCGGTATGCACCAGCAGCATCTGATACGTTCAGCATTCAGTTCTTTGGATCAGACTATAGCCCGGCGGGCGATGGTAGCGACTTTACACCGATAGGCGACGCCATAACCTCAAACGGCGTTGTTCTGGATTTTAGCGGTCCCGTCCCGCTCGCGCCAGCAGAAGCATATTTGTCTGGCGAACTCATGATCGTTCGCGTGATCGATCTCGGACAAAACGGGGATCCGAATCGGATTGAAACTGTCTCAATTACCGTCGCTGCCGATAATGGCGATTCGATCACTCTCCGCCTTTATGAGAGCGGCCCGAATACAGGGAACTTCTATGCATATGTTCCGTCGACTCGGCAGACAACACCGGAAAACGACAACACACTAACAGCGCCGGCAAATACGACACTTACGGCGACTTACATTGATGCCTTTGATTCTACTGAAGTTTCTGTTGATACGGCTTTGGTCGATCCGTTCTGTCGCGTCTTTGACAGTTTAACGGGGGAACTAATCGACGGCGCTGTTGTGACGATCGTTGACGCAACAACGGGCCAGCCTGCGACCGTGTTTGGAGTCGACGGTGTTTCAACTTTTCCTTCAACAATTACGTCCGGTTCCACCATCACAGACTCGAGTGGACTTGAATACCCGCAAGACGATGGTGAGTTCCTGTTCCCATTCCTGTTGCCTGGAAAGTACAGGCTCGAAGTGGCTCCACCCGCGCAATATTTATTTCCTTCAGCAGTCGATCAAAATAGCTTCTCTCGCTTACAGAATGCTCCGTATACGATCGTAGATGGCTCCTATGCGCGAGAGTTCACATTATCAGAAGTTGGCACACCAAGCTTTGATGTGCCTATGGACCCTTCAGCAGAGATCGTACTCTCTAAAGAGACCTCAACGGACACTGCGGCTGCTGGCGATTTTGTGGGCTATACGATTAAAGTGGAGAACAGGGATCCGGTTCCTGCTC
Organism: Hyphomonadaceae bacterium; assembly: GCA_965263325.1. Taxonomy (GTDB): domain Bacteria; phylum Pseudomonadota; class Alphaproteobacteria; order Caulobacterales; family Hyphomonadaceae; genus CBDHGY01. The sequence goes on from CBDHGY010000002.1 coordinate 2,362,978, forward strand.
CACTGCGGATCGTCGATGAGTTGCCGGTAGGCTTTCGGTACGAACCCAATTCCACAATTCTAAATGGACTGCCCGCAGATGACCCTGAGATCAGCGCAGATGGGCGAACGCTGATATTTACGGGCGGGATTGTGGCTGCAGGTGACGCTGCGCTTTTGACTTACGTAACAAACGTGACAGCGGGCGTGCCTGTTGGAACCGCGGTCAACAGCGCACTTGCGGTAAACAATGGCGGGGAGCGCATCTCAAATCGAACAGAAGCAGCGGTTTATATTCGCGAAGATCTTTTGCGTTCGCGTCTGACAATCGTTGGCCGCGTAGCAGAGAATGCGTGCGATTCTGATGATGACTGGGCGCGGGAATTGCAAGATGGTCAAGGTGTTGAAAATGTTCGACTTTACATGGAGACAGGTGAGTATGTCGTAACGGATGAAGACGGCCTCTACCATTTTGAGAATGTGAAACCTGGGACGCATGTTGTCCAAATTGATACCGAAACTTTGCCAGCTGGCTATGAGCCGATGGTATGCGAAGAAAATTCTCGCTACGCCGGAAGCGCGATTTCAAAATTCGTTGATGCGCAAGGCGGAACAATTTGGCGCGCCAATTTCTATCTCAAGCGAACGCAAGACACAGAAATCAAAGTTGAGTCGGCAGCTTTCGATGACCGAACCGAATACCTGGACTTTCAGGAAAACTGGTTGGATCGGCAAACAGATGAAGTTGAATGGGTTTACCCACGCCCAGAACGGACACCATCCGCACGAAGTGTAAACGTTGGTATCAAGCATGGTGCGCGAGATACAGTTAGATTGTTCCTAAACGGGCGAACAGTCCCTGGTTTGAATTATACCGGGCGCGATATCGGTGCGACGAAAAATGCAGCGATAAGTCGTTGGCGCGGGGTCGATATTCTTGAAGGCAGAAACGAGTTCAAAGCTGAAATCCTCAATGGAGCTGGCGCTGTCAAACAGACTCTATATGAAGTGATTTGGTTTAATGCGGACGCAGAGCGCGCGCGTATCGTCACCGATAGATCCGTGCTTGTTGCCGATGGACGAACGCCGCCCGTTGTTGCAGTTCGCGTTGAAAACAATGCTGGCCGCCCTGTTCACGCCGGACGCGTTCTATCGATCGATATAGAGGGGGACTATCGCCTCAATTCGAATGAGCAGTTTGAGAATGAATCTGCGATTACGGCGCGTGTTACTGAACGCGAGGGTGTCGTGGTTGGCCCCGACGGCGTCGCGCTTGTTGAATTGGAGCCAACGCTGCAAACAGGCCGCATTCGTCTTACTGTGAAACTAGATTCCGGCCGGACAGAAGAAATCGACGCCTACCTAAAGCCGGAGAAACGGGATTGGATTCTCGTTGGCCTCGCTGATGGAACCTTGGGTGTCGCAAACACAGATGGCGATGGGTCAGGTTATGATATCAACACGGGCGCTGATGCACTGAATGATGGCCGGGTCGCATTCTTCGCAAAAGGTGTCATCAAGGGCGACTATTTGCTCACGCTTGCGGTCGATACAGCCAAGCGCCGCGGCCGACGCGATCAGGGTCTTTTTAACGATATTGATCCGAATGCATACTACACGCTCTATGGGGACCGCACATTTCAGGACCACGAAGCTGAGAGCCGGTATCCGATATATGTGAAGCTGGAGAAGGACACCTTCTTCGCATTATTTGGCGACTACGATACGAATTTAAACGAAACCGAGCTTGGTCGTTACGCACGCCGTCTCTCAGGTCTGAAAGCTGTACACGAAGGTGAGAGGTTTTCGTTCACGGCTTTTGCAGCCGAAACCAATCAGGGGTTCCAGCGAGAGGAGCTTGCTGCTGACGGAACATCGGGGCCGTATCAGCTCGCGAACCGCGAGATTCTTCGCAACTCGGAAACGATCACAATTGAAACGCGTGATCGGTTCAGACCTGATCAGATAATTGAACGGCGAACGATGACACGGTTCGCAGATTACGAGATCGACTACCAACTCGGCACGATCATTTTTCGTCATCCTGTAAATGCGTCGGACGCATCCTTCAACCCGCGCGTGATCGTAGCTGAATACGAGACTTCAGCTGACACAGAGCGCAATGTTACTGCCGGTGGGCGCGTCGCAGCGCGTCTCGCGGATGGGCGCGTTGAAGTTGGCGGTACTTATATCCACGAAAGCGAAAGTGATGTGTCAGCGAATGCTGAAAGTGAGCTTCTCGGTGTGGATGTTACAGTCCAGGTTGATGAAGACACTGAACTGCGCGCAGAATATGCAACGACGAATTCGATTATCGAGAATGCTGACGATGTCGAGGGCGATGCTTATCTCTTTGAGGCTGTTCGCGAAAAAGAAAACTATTCTCTCAATGCTTATCTTCGTGAGGATGGAGAAGGATTTGGGCTTGGCCAACAGAGCTCGGCGACCCAAGGCGTGCGCCGTTATGGCGTTACCGGTGCTGCGCGCTTAACCGAAAGCGTCAGCGAAGAAACCAATCTCCGCACCGAGCGCTTTGTTGATGCGCAAGCCTATCACGAGGAAAACCTTGGAACCGATCAATCGCGCAAAGTGGCCGAAATCAACGTGCGTCAGGACAATCAATTGCTTGGGGTTTCAGGTGGGCTTCGCGCCATTGAAGAAGATCTTGGAAGTGATGGCACGCGTGAATCAATTTTGGTTACAGGTAATTTGCGCAAGGCCTTCCCTGATAAGGGCTTGACGCTCAGTCTCGCTCATGAGCAGCCGCTGGGCGGTGAAGATGAGGCGAGTCTATTCCCGCAGCGTACAATATTCGGTCTGGATAAAACCCTGACTGAGTTGGCGACACTGAATGTGCGTCACGAGCGCCAGAATGGCGCAAACGCTTCCGGCAATACCACTGTTGCGGGTTTGACGATAAAACCCTGGACAGGCGGCGAAGTCAGACTTGCAGCAGATTCGATTACGCAAGACAGCGGCAGGCGGCTTGGCGCTACGGTTGGGGTCGATCAAGCTATTCAGATTGATGAAAAGTGGTCAGCATCTCTTGGGGTAACCCACCGTGCGCAAATTGATGGTGATGAAACGCCAATTGATCCACTCGCAGACGCTGCGCAGTCACCCATAGAAGTCGCACCTCAAAGTGCACTTGTCTTTGATGAGGCCTATACGGCAACATATGCCGGTGTTGGGTATCGCGGTCTCAAAGCTGCGGCCTCTGCTCGCGTAGAGGCGCGCGATGCTGCAATGTCAGAGCGCTACGCAGGTATACTGGGCGGTGCGCGCGAAGCATCCGAACGGTTCTCATATGCAGGTGCAGCTCGGGTTCAGTACGAAACGACGGAACAACCAGACGGATCATCACTTGACCGCCGCTCAGTGGATGTTCGTGTAGGGACAGCCTTCCGGCCGCGCGGCGAGGGCGTTGTTGTTTATGACCGCTTTGACGTGAAGCATGATGAAGTGTTCGGACAATCTCAATCCTGGAAAGTCGTCAACAATCTAGGTGCGAACTTCATGTTATCAGATCGCACACAAATGGCGCTCAATCATGGTATTAAGTACGGCGAGTCTGAGATAAACGGAGTTGGCGTTGAGGGATTAACGCAGCTTGCTGGTGTTGAAGTTCGGCATGACATTTCAAAACGTTGGGATGTCGGCATTCATGCGTCGGCTTTGATAAATCACAACACGAATACAGTCGACTACGCTTGGGGTCCCTCCGTGGGTGTCACCCCTGCGAAGAATGTATGGGTTAGTGTAGGCTACAATGTAGACGGCTATTCCGATCAGGATTTTGAGGCTGCGGAGTTCAGTCGAAAAGGCGCGTATCTGAAGTTACGGATTAAGTTCGATCAGACGACGGCTGGTGAACTCCTTAACAGGATCTCGCCAAAAAGTAACCAAAACTAGCGATTACTGCAAATAATACAGTACTTTAAGCCTGCGTTAAACGCGTGGGACGTATTTTGTGCCTGTTCAGGGCTCCATGGGGGCTCAAAGTTGGACGGGCGCAAAATAAATGCTGATGTTTCGCAAGAGCCTTGCTGCTGCTGCTGCTTCGGTTGCATGTACAATTGCAACCGCATTACCTGCTCATGCCCAGTTCAATGGCTCTTACCTAAATACTGACGCGGCCCCTCTGACCAATGGCAATCCATGTAATGCTGCGTTCACCAGAACAATAACAGTGCCTGACAATGTCACCATTACAGATGTCGACTTTGGACTGATCATAGATCACAACAATCGCGGCGACACGGCAGCTGCGATTCGCCACCCAGATGGGACACAAGTGCTTCTATATTTTACTTCTGGTGGCGCGCTTGATGACTATAACGTTTTGTTTGATCAGGCTGCCACCAGCACGATCGATACTGCGCCGCAAAACGTCAACAACAATGTCGCTGCAGCTCCGTATGAGTTCACCGTTTTGCCGCGGGCCGGCGGCACACTGGATACCTTCAATGGTTTAAATGCTCAGGGCGACTGGTTGTTCCTAGCGTGCGACAACAACAATAACGGAATTGACGGACAGTACATCCAGTCAGAACTGTTTATTGCAGGCACGCAGGATTTTGCCGACCTGAACTTGACCATGGACGCCGATGACGTGTCGACGGCCTTTGGAGCTAACGTTACCATTACCCTGACGGTTGATCATGAAGCCGGAAGTCTCGCGACATCTGGTGTTGAGGTGACGTATAACTTGCCGGGAGGGCTGAACTTTGTTTCAGCGACAGGGGATGGCACTTATGATCAGGCAACAGGTGTTTGGGACATTGGCGCGGTTGGCGTAGGAGGAAGCGCCACGATCGATATTGTCGCTGAGGTTCTTTCAACCGGCTCTCACGCAAGTGTTGCAGAAATTACTGCGTCCACATCAACCGACCCGGACTCTACGCCAAACAACTCTGCAACGCAGCCTGCCGAAGATGATACCGACAGCGTAACGCTTACGCCAGCCTATGGTGGTGGTACAGGTCCGAGCGGCGAGCCGAACTTGTCCTGTACTCTGCCGGAGTCATTTGACTGGGACACGAATGCGTGGACAGCGGGCGGCACTGTTTTATCGGAATCATATCCGACCGGTGGTTCTGATAATACCTCGTTCGATTTTGCGTTCACGGGCGACACAGGTTTTCGCGGTAACAATTCGCCTGAAACGAATACCGACATGGAGGGCGGCCTCTCTCCGGTAGAACAGAGCTTGTATTACTGGCAGAACCTGTCGGCATCGACTCAAAGTGTAGATCTAACGATCGATATTGGCACCCCTGGAACTGGCGTTCAGGATCTGCAATTTACAGTGTTCGATTTTGATTTTGCCGCTGGTCAGTTCAGGGATCGCTTGGCAGTTCAAGGGTTTCTAAATGGCAATCCCGTCACACCGGTGCTGACATCAGGTTCGGCAAACCAGCAAGTTGGAAGCGTGGTTGTCGGAATCGCAGCGAATGACAACGCGCAGGCGGGCGGCAACATTATTGTCACCTTCCTGTCCCCGGTTGACCAAGTGATTCTCAATTACGGGAACACAGAAGCGAGCACCGGAACCTCTAACCAGGCGATGGCGGTTCATGATCTGAATTACTGTCCGCGCGAAACGGATTTCGGAGATATTTCCGGCACCTACGGAACCGCGTCGCATCTCGTCCAATCTGGTTACCAGATCGGTGCAACCGCACCTGATGGCGAAACAGGAACGCAAGTGTCTGCTAATGCGGACGGGGATGATATCGCAAGCACTGACGATGAAGACACGATTGATTTCTCCAGTTTAGTTTCCGGGCAGTCCACCAATCTCTCAGTTGACGTGACAGGTTCTGGTGGCTTCCTTCAAATGTGGATCGACTGGAACGGCAATGGTGTCTTCACTGACACGGTGGACGGGGTCCCTGAACAGATCGCGACCGATATAACGATCACTGGAACGTCGGGCACAGCAACCATCCCGGTGACTGTTCCTGCCAGCGCAACCCTGAGCCAGACATTTGCGCGTGTGCGTTGGTCGTCTCAGTCGGGTCTTGGCCCGGGCGGCGTCGCTACAGACGGTGAAGTTGAAGATCACGCTTTCACGATTACGGGCGCGCCGTCGCTTAACGGCAACAAGACGATGCAGATTTATGATCCGAACGGTCTTGGGCTTTATGCAATTCCCGGCAATGACGTCATCTACACAATCTCTGTATCAAACTCAGGGTTCGGTCCGACCGATTCCAATTCAGTTGTCCTGATCGATGCCATGCCGTCCGAAGTTGAGTTTTTTAACGGGGATATCGATACCGGTGGCCCAGACACGTTTCCTGGAACGGATCCCGTTGGCTTCACGCTCGCAAATGGAGCCTCAATGACGTTGGATTTCGCAGCGAATGTCGCATTCTCCAACGCCGCCACCCCGCCCGCCGACTTTGCAAGCTGTACTTATTCTCCAAGCGCGGGATATGATCCTGACGTCACCTTTATCTGTTTTAACCCGCAAGGGGCGCTGGGTGCGGGTGATCCGGACCCGGAATTCTCGGTAAGTTTCCGCGCGCGCATCCAATAGGCTTTTCTTCTGCACATTGAGGGCCTAAGTGGCCTGCAATGGTAGATGTAAAAATATGCGGTTTGAAAACGTCCGATATTGTGAGGGCTTGTGCAGCCTCAGGGGCTGATTGGATCGGTCTCAATCTGGTGCCGGAAAGCCCTCGCAATATTTTGGGTGAGGGAAAAGGAGGCTCTGACCTTCTCTTCGATCTGCTCTTTGCCGCAGCTGACGTACATCTGCGCACGGTTGCGCTTGTGGCGAACCCGGACGCACGCACGCTAAGGATTTTGTCGGGCGCAGTGATGCCAGACGCCATCCAGTTTCATGGACAAGAAACGCCAGACCAGATTGCGGAGTTCCGAGGCATGTTTCCGCCGTCAATCGAGATATGGAAAGCGATTGGCGTGGGCGAGAAAGCCGATTTGGAGGCCGTAGAGCACTACACAGCCGCAGATCGCCTGCTATTGGATGCAAAGCCGCCCAAGGGCGCTGATGCCGCTGGCGGCCACGGAGAACCGTTTGAGTGGGCGATCCTGAAAGATTGGCAAGTTCCCAAGCCATGGTTTCTCGCGGGCGGGTTAACACCCGAGAATGTGTCGTTAGCAATCGCTGCGACAGGAGCGTCCGCCGTCGACGTTTCCTCTGGTGTTGAACGCAGTCGCGGCGTAAAGGATGCCGCTCTGATTGAGCAATTTATCAAAGCGGCAAAGGGAGCCTGATGGCAGACCGACGAAATACCTGGGATCAGTGGCCAGACGAAAATGGCCGGTTTGGCGAGTTTGGCGGGCGCTATGTCGCCGAAACGCTGATGCCGCTCATTTTGGATCTGGAAACTGAATACCGCGCAGCCAAGAGAGATCCGGCCTTTGCTGCCCAGATGGACGATCTCTGGAAGCACTATGTTGGCCGGCCCTCACCGCTCTATTTTGCAGAACGCCTGACAGAGCATTTCGGCGGGGCGAAAATTTACTTCAAGCGTGATGAACTCAATCATACCGGCGCGCATAAGATCAATAATTGCCTTGGTCAGGTTTTGCTGGCCATGCGCATGGGCAAAACGCGGATCATCGCCGAGACGGGCGCAGGTCAACACGGCGTGGCGACCGCCACCGTCTGTGCGCGTTTCGGATTACCATGCGTTGTTTTTATGGGCGAGACCGACGTCGAACGTCAAAAGCCGAATGTTTTTCGAATGAAATTGCTCGGCGCGGAGATCGTGCCCGTGTCTTCGGGGACAGGTACGCTCAAAGACGCAATGAACGAAGCGTTGCGTGATTGGGTGACGAATGTTGAGAACACATTCTACTGCATCGGTACAGCCGCTGGCCCGCACCCTTACCCGGAGCTTGTTCGCGATTTCCAATCCATTATCGGCAAAGAAGCACGCGCGCAGATTCTCGAGCGAGAGGAACGCTTACCGGATGCTGTCATGGCGTGTATTGGCGGCGGATCAAATGCGATCGGCCTATTCCATCCGTTTCTTGAAGACGAGGACGTGCGTCTTATCGGTGTGGAAGCCTCAGGCCATGGGATCGAGACCGGGCAACATGCAGCTGCACTTAACGGCGGCGCGCCCGGCATTCTCCACGGCAATAAAACCTATCTTCTTCAAACCGACGATGGCCAGATCATTGATGCGCATTCCATCAGCGCAGGCCTCGACTATCCCGGTATCGGACCTGAGCACGCATTTCTACGCGACACTGGCCGCGCAGAGTATCTTTCCTGCACGGATGAAGAGGCGCTTGAGGCATTCCAGCTTTGTACGAAATTAGAGGGCATCATCCCAGCGCTCGAGCCAAGCCATGCACTCGCACGTGTCGGCGAGGTCGCTCAGGAAATGGGACCTGAGAAACTCATCATCATGAATTTATGTGGGCGCGGAGATAAGGATGTGTTCTCAGTGGCTGAAGCTTTGGGAGTGGAAATGTAATGCCGACCTCCCGCATCACCGCTGCATTTACAAAAGCGAAAGCTGAAAACCGCGCCGCGCTTGTTTCTTATCTCATGGCTGGCGATCCTGATCTTGAGGCGAGCTATGCCGCCATGTGCGCGCTGCGTGACAATGGCGCGGACATCATCGAGCTTGGCGCCCCTTTCACAGATCCAATGGCAGATGGGTCAGCGATCCAAAAAGCTGGACTTCGAGCGCTCGCGAATAAGACAACGCTTCAGGATGTGCTCGCCCTTGCGACCCGGTTCCGCGAGGAAGACACCGAAACACCTCTTATTTTAATGGGCTACGCCAACCCCGTTCATATTATGGGCTATCCCGATTTCGCAGGTGCAGCATCAGACGCTGGCATAGACGGAACGATCATTGTCGATCTCCCGCCAGAGGAAGATGAGGACCTGAGACTCGCTTATCAGGCATATGATTTGTCGGTTATTCGCCTCGCAACGCCAACGACAACTGAAAAAAGAATGATAAAAGTTGCTGATGGCGCTTCAGGTTTCCTATATTATGTTGCTGTAGCAGGCGTTACAGGCGCAGGGTCAGCTGATCCGGAAGACATCCGCGCAGGCGTTGAAATGGCGCGGAATATTTCGGGTTTGCCGGTCTGCGTCGGGTTTGGCGTGAAATCGGGCAAGCAGGCAGCAGACATGGCAAAAATAGCAGATGGGGTTGTCGTCGGGTCCGCATTCGTAGACCATGCAAGAAAAGCAAGCGAAACTGGCGACTATTCAATAGCCGCGAGCGGAATGGGGGCGCTGGCTAGGGAACTCAGTGAGGCGATCGCGGGCGTGTCGTCTCTGGCAAGCTAAGGAGCATCCAGATGAACTGGCTCTCAAAAGTCACACCACCGGGCCTCAATGGTTATTTCACAAAACGTGATACGCCGAACGATCTGTGGGTACAGTGTCCGAAAACTGGAGAGCTCGTTTATAAATCTGATCTTGAAGAGAACCATTGGGTGACGCCGGCGGGTGCCCATTTGCGGATCAGTCCGCGCGGCCGGTTCGCTCTTTTATTTGATGAGCAGCGCTGGGAATCGATTTCATTGCCGCCTGTACCGGCTGACCCTCTGAAATTCAAAGACAGCAAGACCACTTACACTTCTCAGATAAAGCGAAACAAAGCGAAGCTGACGGCGCGCGCCAAGAAAGAAGAAGGTCTTCCAGGCGATGTTGTTCAGGAAGACTGTATGGCCGCGGCATTCGGAAAAATAAACGGTATCCCGACGGTCGTTCTGGTGCAGGATTTTACCTTCATGGGCGGCTCATTAGGCATGGCTGCGGGCGAAGGCTTTATCACTGCTGCGCAGCTTGCAATCGCAAAGAAGGCGGCCTTCGTTGTTTGCACAGCTTCTGGTGGCGCGCGGATGCAGGAAGGAATGCTTTCCTTGATGCAGATGCCGCGTACCACGCTGGCAATTGAAGAATTGAGAGAAGCAAACCTGCCGTATATCGTTGTGCTGACCGACCCAACATCTGGCGGCGTGTCGGCCTCATATGCCATGCTTGGCGATGTGCATTTGGCCGAGCCCGATGCCATGATTGCATTTTCTGGTCCACGCGTCATTGAACAAACCATCCGCGAAAAGTTGCCGGAAGGTTTTCAGCGCTCTGAGTTTCTGCGCGAAAAGGGCCAAGTCGACATTGTTGTGGATCGCCGCGAGATGAAGGCGACGCTTGGTCGGGTGCTGGGACACCTGATGCCTAAAGCGCGCCGCAAGTCTGATGCGGTCATAGGTCCGATCACAGCGCCAGCAACGGCGCCGCCCGTTCAGGATAAGTCTGCTTGAGTCATAATTCACCGGCGGTAGACGCCGCGCTGGACCGTTTCAAAGGCCAGTATCCCGAGACTATAGAATTGTCGCTGGGCCGGATCGAGCGTTTGCTCGCGGCCATGGGAAACCCGCATTTCGATTTACCGCCAATCATCCATGTCGCGGGGACGAATGGCAAAGGATCCACCACAGCGTTCATGCGTGCCATGGCAGAAGCGGCCGGACTCAAAACACATGTGTTTATCTCGCCGCATCTTGTCCGCTTCAATGAGCGTATACGGCTCGCTGGATCGTTGATTTCGGATGAAACGCTAATCGACGCCCTCAATCGGACATTTGAGGCGCTTGATGGCGAACAGATCACGCACTTTGAAGCGACAACGGCGGCTGCGTTTCTGGCTTTTCACGAACACCCCGCAGACGTGCTGCTGCTTGAAGTCGGGCTGGGCGGTAGGTTCGATGCGACGAACGTTATCGGCTCACCGGCACTCAGCGTGATTACGCCAGTGGACTATGATCACAAAGCGTTTCTTGGAACTGACCTAGCGAAAATAGCTTGGGAGAAAGCCGGTATCATCAAACCTGGAACACCAGTTTTGACGGCGCTTCAGCGAAAAGTGTGCGGGGATGTTATTGCTGAGGAGGCAAAGAAAGTCGGTGTTCCACTTTATCGACTTAAAGCTCATTTCATCGATGCGATGCCCGATGATCTGGCTCTGACAGGTCATCATCAGCGTGCGAACGCGGCGCTTGCTGGCATGGCAATGCAGCTGTTCGGGAATTCTGTGCGCATTTCTCAAGATGCAATTTTCGAAGGGGCAAGAGCGGCCGACTGGCCCGCCCGCATGCAGAAACTTAAACCCGGCGCGGTCACCGCAATGGGTGATGGCTCTGAAGTATGGTTGGATGGCGGCCACAACCCTCACGCGGCGCGGGCCATAGCTGACTTTTTGTGTGAGCTTCCAGGTGAGACGGTGCTTGTGTCAGCGATGATGGGTAGCAAAGATAGTTCCGGATACTTCGCCGAAATGGTGCGGGCTGCGAAGTACGTCTTCACGATAGAAAATGCCGGCAGGCACGCGGGTGCCGACCCGGTCGCGCTTGCAAAGACAGCGAGCCTCGTCGGCTTTCAAGCCAAAGCGGCGAGCACACTGGAAGCTGCTATGGCGCAAGCGTCTGCCTTGAGACCAGCCCGAATTCTAATTTGCGGCTCACTTTATCTTGCCGGGGATGTGCTCGCAGCAAATGGGGAAGTCCCCTCTTAAGTTTCGAAGTCGCCACGCACGAAATCAAGAAACCCAATCCAGAAATATCCGAATTGGGGTTTTGAGCCAGGGTGCCAAGGAGCGGCTTACGCGCTTTCTTTAATCCAGTCGGCAATCCGTTGCTTTGACATTGCGCCCAGATGAGTCGCGGTCATTTTACCTTCCTTGAACATCATCAAAGTTGGCAGGCCGCGCACTGCATATTTTGAAGCGACCATGGGGTTTTCCTCGACATTGATCTTAACCACCTTCACTTTGCCTGACATTTCGTCGGCAACGGCGTCTAAATGCGGCGACATTTGCTTACAGGGTCCACACCATTCGGCCCAGAAATCGACCACAACCGGAAGTTCGGTGTTTGTGATTGTCTCTTCAAAATTATCATCAGTTGCTGTTTCGGTGGCCATAAGCGCCTCCTTTTTTGAATTTCTCTGCGCATAACATAATGCGCTTTCGCTGTGTTCAAGTTCCACTGCGCAGGCTGTTTAGGGAGTCTAATAACAGATTCTCAGGAAGTTCCATCAATTGCGGTCCGTCCGTCCACAAAAGCGCGCATTTCACACTTTTGTGTGGGTAGGCCTGTTGAAGCACGGCTTTGTAGGCCGCCATTTGGCGAATGTAGCTAATTGCGACGTCTTCCGCCTTTGAAGGGGGCGGGCGATCAGTTTTAAAGTCGAACACCAACACTTCCTTGTCGGTAACAACCAGGCGATCGACCCGTCCATTGAGGATCACATCGCCCGGCAAATCCGGGCTTGTTCCGATGACAGGCGCTTCAGCGCGCCCGCCCGGTTGAAAAACCTCATAAAAGTCTGGGTGTTCCAGAACGTTAAGGGCAGCACCCAACATTTCCCGGCATTGCGAGGCTGAAATATTGGGATTTGCCGCCAGGAATGCCTCTCCGGCGGCGCGTCTTTCATCTGGAGCGATGTCTGGCAAACGTTCCAGAAGCGCATGGATCAGGCGCCCGCGGCTGAGGCGCGAGCCATGTCCTTTTGTGAAGGGTGACAGGACCGGCGCTTCGCCTGGCGACAGCGAGCTAGGTGCTGCGTATCGCTTGGTATCTGCCTCTTCAGGTGGCTTGGACCGAAGCCATGCCGGAAGCTGCGATAGTTCACTGTCGCCAGGCGCTGCCTTCTCAGCGGGCGATGGGCGCGCGCCAAAGTGTGCGGGTGCACCGCCAACATCTGGAACCTCAAAGCCAAGTGCTCGCAGGCCGGTTTCACACATTTCGTGCCAGCACCCTTTTGGTCGTCCCGGCATCGGCTTGTCGGCTTTTGGTTTGGTTCCATACCAGGGGCCGCAAATCAGCAAACGATCTTGCGCGCGGGTCAGGGCCACGTAAAGCAACCTGCGATGCTCAGCGAGCTGTTTGTATTCTTCGATCGCGCGCGCGGCAGCCATTTCCGGTGTATCGTCAGATTTTTTTCCCGTACGGATTGGTACATCGCCCGAGAGGTAAAGAAAGTTACCAGCCTTGGGGTCTGGTTTACCAGTTGTATCCGGCAAGATAACCACGGGAGCCTGAAGCCCTTTCGCACCATGCACGGTCATAATGCGGATTGCTTCTCCGGCTTCTTCCAAATCGCGTTTGATTTCCGACTCATCGGCCTCGAGATCAGATACAAATAATTGCAATGAGGTTGCACTTTGGGCGTCATGAGCCAATGCACGAGCAAGAAGGGCTTCGATTGGATCGCGAGCTGGTGCACCAAGCCGCGCTGTAATTTTATCCCATCCGGTCACGTCCCCGCTGATCGGTTGTTCAAGTACTGCGCTCAGAAATTCAAAAGCTGGCTGGTCGTGCATTTCAAGAAGGCGCAAGATGAAGTTGCGCGCATCTTCATGGGCCGGGTTTGTCGAATCCTTTAGTCTCTCCCACAGCGTGCCGGGGCGATCATAGGCGAGCGGAAACAGATGTGCGTCATCATCAACAAGATTACAAAAGGGGCCGCGCAGGATTTCAGCGAGGGTAAGATCATCGCTTGGCAGCAACACAAAGCGGAACAGATTTAGACAATCCTGAACGCCAATATGGTCGCTGAGCACGAGTCGGTCAGCACCTGCTACCGGCAAGCCGCGAGCCTTCAGCGACTTGATAAGCGCATCGAAGAGTCCGCCTTTGCGTTTGCGCACGAGAATTAGAACATCGCCTGCATGCATTGCGCGCTTCGCGCCTCGGCCTTGCTCCCAGACACCGTCGCCGCGCTCGATCATGCTTGCGACTTCTTCAGCAATTCGGTTAGCGAGAACAGCTTTCGGAGATCCGCTAGAGAGCTCATCGAGTGCCTTCAAATTTGAAAAAGGCGTCCACGGATCTTCGTCATCATCTGTTTCAGGAAGATCGATCGGCCAGAACTCGACATAACCAGGCTCATTGGCTCTATGCGCCGTGTGGCGTGTATTTTCTGCGTCGCTGGGCGGTGCCTTGTCGTCAATTGGTCCGGATATTGTCGTCGAATTCCAAACCGCGTCTACAAAAGACAAAATCTCCGGTGATGACCGGAAAGACATTTGCATCTCAGGCAGATCATGCGGCAAGCCTGCTGAATCCGACCGAGCGCTGAAAATCTGTCGCTCAGTGATGAACTTTTGCGGGTCAGCGCCCTGGAAGCTGTAAATTGACTGCTTTTCATCACCTACAACAAACAGGGTGCGCGGGTTCTGCTCACGCTCGGTTCCAAGTCCGGCGAAAAATTCTTCGGTCAAAGCATTGATCAGGGTCCATTGATGCGGTGATGTATCTTGAGCTTCGTCGAGCAGAACATGTTCAAGGCCGCCATCCAGTTTATAGAGCACCCAGGCAGCGATGCCGGTGCGCGTCAACAGATCACGCGTCTTTATGATAAGGTCGTCAAAATCGAGCGCTGCTTGATCACTCTTCAGACTGGCATAGTGCTCCAGTGCAGGCAGGCCAGTTCGGAGAAGCGCGATCGTATTCTCAGCAGCTTCGATTGCTTTTAGCGTTGTTTGCGTATCGGCAGTAATCCGCGCTGCACTGCCTTGAGGTTCTTTTGTGGAGAGCAGTGCACTGACAGAAGGATCTTTTGCAGATTTGGCATTGTAAACACGGCTCCGAAGTTTTCCGGCATCGGTGAAGAAAAGGCGCTTGAGTGCTGTCCACTGTTTGCTTGGAGTTTTCGCATCAAGGGCCTGAGAGATTAAACCCGCAGAACGTTTGTCGTCGCTGGCTGGATCATTGTGCAAAATCGGCAAGATTGCTTTGAGGCCGTCCCAATCGATCAGATTGAGCTGTGACGTCAGATATTCGGTAGTTCCTGTCTGTCGTGCGCGCAGCGCCGTGCGAACGGCCTCAGCCATTGCTGTATCTATTTGTCGGTGGCGACTGGCGAAGGCTATCAGCGAGGCAGCTTCACCGCGCAGAGTATTCATCGCGCCTTTTGCGCCAAAAGCACCTCCTGCCAGAGACAGCGTGGCAAGTGCTGAAGGATCCTCGCGCCCAGCATCCTTTATTGCGCGTTTGACCGCATCTTCCCAAAGCTCACGGGCATCATCATCTTCCATTTCCTGAAAGCCGGGTGCGACTTTAGCTTCGAGCGGAAACCGTCTGAGTATACGTGAGCAAAAGGCGTGGATGGTCTCAATCCGAAGACCGCCCGGTGTTTCGAGAGCCCGGGCAAACAGCGCGCGTGCTCGCTGGATGTCGTCTTCGTTGTAACTGGCCGTTTTGGGGTCAAGTTTCTTGAGCTCGTCGCGCAGCTCACCTTCTGGCATAACGGACCAGGAACCGAGGCGTTTGAACAATCGTCCAAGCATCTCGTTTGCGGCGGCCTTGGTATAAGTGACGCAGAGAATACTCGAGGGTTCTGCTTTGCCGAGCAGAAGCCTCGCAACGCGGTCAATCAGAACTTTGGTTTTGCCTGACCCGGCATTCGCTGCGACCCAAGCCGATTGCTCAGGGTTTGCTGCGCTGGCCTGCGCATTGGTCGCGGCTTCATAATCCTCAAATCCGCGCTCGAGACTAAGATCACTCATCGCTCACCTCCCCGGCCCATTCTGCGCGCCGGGCGAGGCGATCATAATCGCCAGCATATTGGCTGATAAACTGAATGCGCGGCACCGACAGGTAGGGTTGATCAGGGCGTGCATAGCCCTCGAGCAAAGTCTGCAAACCGTTTCTTGCGCTGGATGCTAGGTCGCTGACGGATTTGTTCTTCAGCTCGATTTGCGAGGCTTTGTACGCAGCCTTGAAGGCGACATATTCAAGTGCCGCAACACTCTTTGCGGGTACGCCGGAAAAGCCGCCATCTTCGGCAATGACAGCCTGAAGCGGCATTTGCTGTTCCAGGCCGGCGTTGATTTGCGGATTGCTTGGCGGTGCGCCCGTTTTGAAATCCACAATGGCCAGAGCGCCGTCCTTGAGCAGTTCGATGCGGTCGGCCTGGGCGGAAAGCACAAATGCCTCGCCGTGAACGTCGAACGTTGTTTCACCGTCAACTTCGAGCCAGATTTGTTGAACGTGATCAGAACGCGGACTGCGCCATTCGCTCAAATACCACTCCACCGTTCGCTGATGTATTGCCCGAGCGCTCAGAATTTCATCATCACCTTGACCGGCATGGCGTAATTCTTCTTCCAGTAACCCCAAAAGGGCTTCCGCCGACTTCGATCTGCCAGTCTCTTCAAACTTTTCGAGCGCAGCATGAATCGCCGTGCCGCGCTGGCGTGCATCAATCGGGGCATCTAGACGATCGAGCTTTCTGAGGCGCAGAATGCGCTCAGCATAAATTGCGTAGGGATCGCGCTGTAGTGTGTTGATACGCGTGACTGAGAGCTTCTTCGGTCTATGAGCGATATCGGGCGATGGTTGCGGGCGCGCGAATGTCGCGGGATGCGTTTCGGCGACCTCTTTCAGAGCCGCCGACCAGATCCTGGGGTCTTCGGCGGGTGCCAGCGCGGCTTTAGCTTTATCGCCGAGCGCGCCTTCTGCTAGAGTTTGCAATCTCCAGACCCATCGCGAGTGTACAGCGGGGGCATCATCTCTTCGCTTTGATGTGAGGAGGGTCACATTCGGCGCGCATGCAAGCTGAGCAAAGTCATGCGCGGACAGTCCGAGTCGTGCCTCGGTGTCTTGCAAATTCAGGCGTTGGCGAAAGTGGCGCGGCAGGAAACTGTCAGCGCCGGGTAGATTTGGCCAAACGCCCTCGCTCAAGCCCGCAAGAATGATCCGGTCAGCCGTTTGCAGACGTGCCTCAAGTGGCCCCCAGATGCTGAGACGAGGATGAGAGACTTCGCTTGATGGTACGCTGACACCGCTTGCAAGCATCTCGAGCAATCCCGGCATTGCATTCGTAGGAAGTGCACCAAGTGGACAAGATGCTTCCGCCATGTTTTCCAGTAATTTGGCTGCAGCTTCGCCGTCCTTACCGGACCACAATGACCGTGTGCCTGACAGTGTTTTATCTGTTTCCAGAAGCGCTTCCGCCAGCAGAGCAACTTGTTCGGCGGCTTGCTGCCCGTGCAAGGCCTCGTCTCCGCGGAGATCGGGTGCGTGTAAATCGATTAGCTCGGCCATAGATTTTGCGTAGTCTGCGATACGGGTAAGTTGGCTACGCCTTCTCGCATTTTGTTCTGCGCTAACTTGAGTCTGGAGGCGTGCGACCAAATCATGAAGTGTGCGCCATCGCCGGGGACCGCGCAAAAAGTGTAACTCGAGCTGTTCAGCTAGTTCCGCTGTGTCGCCTTGAATTGCGTGCTTTGCAACAGCGCAGAGTTTAACTGGATCTCCGGGGTCTATGGCCCAGTCGAGCACAAGCGCAACGAAGCTTCCCGCGGGTGTTCTTAGTAGAGGAATTCCGGCTGATGGCGGTACCGATACATCCCATCGTTTCATAAGAGCTGATATGCGGCGGGCGAGACCAGCATCTGGAGTGATGAGAGCTGCGGTTTTGCCGGCCGTTTCGAGCGTTTCCCTGAGCAGCAAAGCTGCGCACATTGCTTCCTCAGCTTCATCCTCTGCTTCAATCAGGCTTAGGCCTTCAAGGGCACGAATTGCAAAAGTCGCAGGGTCATCTTTTCCTGAGATTTCGTCGAGTCTTTTCAGCCAGTCTGATGTTTGTGTGGCTGGCGCTAGCGCCTCATGGATCAGTTCTGCACGCGCAAATCCACTGAGGCTGGGTTCCGCGCCAGGCCAGACCGGGATATCTGAACTCTCGCAGTTTAAATGCCGTATAGTCTGCATCAATGCATGCTGCGGATGACTGGCATCGCGGTGGATTTCGATCGCAGACCCTTTGCTGATATCGCGATCAAGACCCGGTAGAACTACGAGCCCTTTTGGCAGAGTTAATGCAGCGCTCATCAGTTCGCGGCTTGCCGGGGTCGCACCTGTTGACCCTGCAATTACGACGAGTGACTGAGGGGGGATCGTAGCCCAATGTCCCGCGAGCGCGCCCGCAACTGCCAGCCTGCGAGCAAAGGGATCCATCGCGCCGATCTCGCTCAAATAGGTGGGCCAGGCATCCGCTACGATTTGAAGAAACCGAACAGATCGTTCCCAGTGATGGGCAAGATCTGCATTCTCGACGAGACTCGGCAATTTCGACCAATCGACATTTCCAGACAAAGATGCCTGATCAAGTAAAGCTGCGAGCTCCTGAGCCGCCGAAAGCGCTGCACGTGGCGGCATGTCGAGATCTTCGGCGTCTGCTTTTGCAAGGACAAGCCGCGCTAACTCACCAAGACGGGTCGCTGGCGGCAGAGCCGGCCCAAGTCCTGCGATTGCTTCCTCGGTTCCGACCGGCGGTTCCTGCGATTCCAGATCACCGAGGGCGCGAATCTCAGGCGGCAGAAAAGCAGGCTTGCCGATTGCCTTATGAAACGCCGCGGCGAGCTCCCGTGCCGAGCGCCGATTGGGCACATAGATCAGCGCATCGGAGAGCGCAGCCGGATCTCCTTCTGCGCCGGTCTCTTCCACGAGCGTTTCGGCAAGGCATTGCAGAAACGGGGTGCCCGGTGGGACCGAGAATATTCGCGGGGCATCGCCTGAAAAAAGGCCGGTACTCATCTACGCGCCTCTGGGCCATTTTACCGGAGCGCGGCCATGGCACATCAACCAAAACTCTGCATCTTTGACAGTCTGGGGCGTGCCAACGTGAAGCCAGAACTCATCGAGCATTGTGTGCCTGAGGGTCTGTTTGCGCCAGATTTCTAGCGCGGAGAATGCACGAATATCTTTATTGTCATAATAGCGTGGCTGCGTAATGCGCACGCCCGCGAATGCGAGAGGTGCTGTATCCCGCTCGCCGCGAAAGGACACCAAACCGTTTGCTTCCGGGTAGAAATCGCCTGGTCCCGGAAAGCCAAGGCAATTGTCCCGGCGGGCGGTGAGTAGCTGAACGCCGCCCTGATAGTCTGCTGCAAGTTGTTTGAAGGGTTCAGGATCGCCGCTCGACCAAAACGCATCTGTATTAACGACAAAGATCGGATCGTCCCCAAGGAGTGGTCGCGCTTTGGCCAGCCCGCCGCCGGTTTCGAGCCGCTCGCCGCGTTCATCGGAGAAGATAATCTCGACATCGGACCGCGCAGCGAGATGCGCTTCGATTTGCTCTGGCAACCAATGCAGGTTCACAACGATCCGTTTTACTCCCGCCTCAATGAGTGGCTGAAGCGACCAATCCATAAGTGCCTTGCCGCCAACCTGGATGAGCGGCTTTGGGGTCGTATCGGTGAGAGGGCGCATGCGTGAGCCAATACCTGCGCAAAGAACCATCGCCGTGTGAGGAACGGATATACTCATGCCTGTACCTCGAAGATAAAAGGTGCGACGTCGCGCACAAAGTCTGCGACGTCGCGCGTGGCCGGATGTTGCAGGTTACGCGCGAGCAGCATTTGTTGGCGCGGGATAAAATCGAGATAGCGCGGTTTCCCATCGCGTTTCACTAGCCGTGCAAAAAGTCCTGTAATTCTGAGGGCGTTGAGCGTTCCAATTACGGCGAGACGCTCGTCAAATGCTTCGCGGGACTTGCCGGTTAGCTCGAGATAACGCCTGATCGCCGCCTCTGAGGCTTCGTGCGATACAGAACGGCGAGCATCCTGTGTGAGCATTGCCATATCCCAAGCGTCCCAACCCTGCACGGCGTCCTGAAAATCCAGCAGGCCGACGCGGGCAACGCCTTCGCGATCAGGCAGCCAAAGAAGGTTTTCAGCGTGGTAATCGCGCATCTGGAATTCGCGCGGAAAGGTCATCGCTTGTTCGATTAATTTGGCCTGCACCGACTCCCATCGTGCACGATCTGCGTCAGTCATGCGTGCGCGCGCATCAAACTGGTGTAGCCATTCAGCAAACAGGTTGGATTGCGTCCGTACGGCCAGCGCGTCGAAATCCAGGATAGGCCAGGTTTCACCGCCGGATGAGAGTACTCCCGGCGCAGGCTGTTTGTGAAGATGCGCAAGCGTTTCAGCTGCAGCGGTGTAAAGTTCGATTTCGCTTTGTTCGCCGCGCTCGATAAGCCGCGCAAATTCGAGCGACACACCAAAGTCTTCGATGAGTGCGATGCCTTGCGCGCTGTCATGCGCATAGATTCTCGGGGCGCTGAGGCCGCGACTGCGAAGATGATCTGCAATCAGTACAAAAGCGTCGACACGCGACGCAGCCAGGCGAGTTGATGCATTCCAGCCCTTTTGAACTCGCTGATCTTCCGTATCAGTTGGGTTGCAGATAGTCGATTCAACTGGCGGCGCGTCCATTAGCATTGCCGACTCATTCTCACGCGTCAGCCGAATATAGCGGCGCGTAGAAGCATCTTGCCCGAGCGGATGCCAGATTGCGTCACTCCATCCAGCTTCTGCGATGAAGGCTTTAAGCTCTGCCTCACGGTGCATCAAAATCGAATCCATCAAGCCGAGACTGCCAGTCTTCGCCCATAGGTTCCAGTATGGCGCAGCGGCCATCCCCAGAGGTTTCAAGATGAACGGTTAGTCGGCGCTTCGGCAAATGCGTTCCTGCGCGATCTGGCCATTCGATTAGGGCGATGCCGTACATTGTATCCGTCCAGCCGAGTTCAAAAACTTCGTCAGGATGATTGAGGCGATAGAGGTCAAAATGCCAAATTGGACACAAAGGGCCGTCGTAAGCCTGTACAAGCGTATACGTCGGCGAAGGGACATCTGTGCCCTTGCCGCAAATTGAACGGATCAGGCCCCGCGTGAGCGTGGTTTTTCCAGCGCCAAGATCACCTTTGAGCGCAAGAACGTCGCCTCGCGTCAAGTAAGTTGCCAAGGAAGCGCCAAATTGCTCCGTAGAATTTGCGTTGGAAAGGGCGAATTTACGCATGTGCGCTGTTGATCCTTGCAAAAAATGACGCCGGCGTCATAAACCGTACAAAACTGAAGCGGAGACATAGGGCTTGGACCTCACGGACGCAAAGAAGATTGTGATAATCGGCGGAGGCCAGGCAGGCGCTCAGGCGTGCGCATCGCTGCGTCAATGGGGATATGAAGGCTCGATCGATCTAGTTTGTGCAGAAGCAGATCTACCTTATCAACGACCGCCGCTCTCCAAGGCTTATATGAAAGGCGAATTCGATAAAGAGCGTCTCTTCTTTAAATCGGCTGACTGGTACTCAGAACAGAAAATCACGCTTCATATGAGCAAGCAAGCGGCGCAGATTAACCGAAGCTCGCGTCAAATTGGCCTCGAATGTGGGACAGCGCTGCCTTACGACGCGCTGATCCTGTCAACGGGTTCGCGGCCTCGAACGCTGCCAATGGCAAACGCCGGTGCGGAAAATGTCTTTGGTTTGCGCGGGATCGATGATGTTGATCAGATCAGACCGCATATGACCGAAGGCCAGAACCTTGTAATCATAGGCGCGGGATATATCGGTCTCGAAGCGGCTGCTGTGGCGCGCCAATTGGGACTGAAAGTAACGGTTTTGGAAATGGCCGACCGCGTTCTCGCGCGTGTTACAAGTCCAGTCATTTCAGAGTTCTATGAAGCTGAACACCGTGCACAAGGCGTCGATATCCGGACAAACGCTCGCTTGTCTGCACTCATCGCCGAGAATGAAAGAGTTACTGCGGCGCAGCTGGAAAATGGTGAAACGATTCCCGTCGATATTGTTCTCCTCGGAATCGGGATTCTACCGAATGTCGAGCTAGCCGAAGAGGCTGGCATTGCCTGCTCGAACGGTATTCTCGTTGATGAGGACGCGCGCACAAACGATCCGCGAATTTTTGCTGCTGGCGACTGCGCCGCGCGGCCGCTTGTCCACTATGGTCGCCGCGGGCGGCTCGAAAGCGTTCACAATGCGATAGAGCAGGGTAAGCTTGCAGCGGCCGCGATTGTCGGGCGTGATCGCCCAAAAGAGGACTGCCCCTGGTTTTGGTCAGATCAATATGATCTCAAGCTACAGATTGCAGGGCTGAATCAAGGGTACGATGACGTCGTTGTCCGCGGCGATCCCGGTGAACATAAATTTGCGGCGTTTTATTTGAAATCAGGCAATTTGATCGCCGTGGATGCGGTCAATTCAGCACCAGAATTCATCGTCGCCAAGAAGCTTATAATTGCAGGTGCTTCCATTGCGCCGGAGGTTTTAAGCAATACATCAACTTCGATGAAAGAAATCGCGGCTATGTCCGATGCGTAAAGGAGACCAAAACCCATGACCAAAATTACCTATATCGACCATGAAGGCAACGAGCGAGAGATCGATGCGAAGAATGGCGAGACCGTCATGGAAACTGCGATCAAGAATTCCATTCCGGGTATCGACGCAGATTGCGGCGGTGCATGCGCCTGTGCCACATGCCATGTTTATGTCGACGAAGCGTTCATTGAGAAAGTGGGCAAGCCTCAAGATATGGAACAATCAATGCTCGATTTTGCAGAGAACGTTCAGGCGAACTCACGTTTGTGTTGTCAGATTTCTGTGAGCGATGATCTCGATGGTCTTCGAGTGACAACTCCCGAAAGTCAGCACTAGTCGTAACCGACAACTGACCTAATTCTTCGAACATCCTGGTGTTTATTCGTCGCCGGGATGTTTGTTTTTGTGGGAAAGCGCAATGCCCAAGTTTACAGATCTGATGTCGGAGGCAGCTACCGGCCGCGCCACGATCACGGAAGATTGGATGCAAGGTCGAACTACATATGGCGGTTTGTCAGCGGCCCTCTGTTATTCGATCGCGCGCGAAAAACGACCTGAAGGCATGACACTCCGCTCAGCTCAGATTGGGTTTGTGGGTCCGGCGGCTGGTCCAGTGACACTGAACGCAGAGGTGCTTCGACAAGGCAAATCCTCTTGTTACGTCTCTGCCGATGTGCGTAGCGAGCAAGGTATAGCAACGCGCGCGCTTTTTATCTTTGGTTCAGCGCGCGATTCAAATGTTGTGATCAGTGATATTCCGCCTCCACCAGATGTTGGGGGGCCTGAAGAGGTTCCCTCCTTTTTTCGTGAGGGGCGCAGACCGGCATTCACAACCAATTTCAATATGAGGCTTGCTGCAGGCGCGCCTCCCATATCGGGTGCAGACAAAGCTGATATGTCCCTTTGGATGCGTCACACAGATGAAAGAGCGAGCGGAATGTTGGCCTTGCTTGCAATTGGAGACGCGCCGCCGCCTGCTGCAATGTCAGTTTTCACCGAGCCGAAAGTGATAAGCTCCATGAATTGGTCGATCGAAATGCTGACCAGCGATCCCGTTACGGAAGACCGCTGGTACCTTGCCCGGCATACCAGCCCGCAGGCGGATGAAGGGTATTGCGTGCAGAATATGACGATGTGGAACCGGGCGGGTCAGCCGATGATGATCGGGCGTCAAACGGTGGCTATTTTCGGTTAACTCCTAAACGTCACCAAGAGCGCCAAGATAGAGGTCGAGGATCATTTCCTGTTCTTCACGTTCCTGCGCATCAATCTTCCGTAGTCGGACGGCTTGGCGGAGCGCCTTAACATCAAAACCCATGGATTTTGCTTCCGCATAGACTTCCTTAATCTGCTCGGCGATTTCTTTTTTTTCTTCTTCCAGCCGTTCGATTCTCTTGACAGTTTGACGAAGCTTCTCGCGAGCCGCTTCAGTCATAGATGTATTGGGATCCATAGTGTCGCTCATCTTCAGCACTCCAGTTTATTTGTTATCGCAGGCGCGCGCTCTTACTCCGCTCGCTCAAGCTGCGCCAGCCTTGAAATGTCGGCCGCGACATTTTTAGCGTGAGAATGATGGGGCATATGGCCGCCGTCAGGTAATTTAACCAAAGTAAGATTGGCGACCTGATATTTTAGTTTACCGACATGTAGCGACGGGTTCAGAACTGTATCCTGTGCGCCGGAATAAACGATGATTGGCATTTCAAGATCAGCATAGCGCGCAGACTGTTCACGTAATTCTTTTTCTAATGCATTCACATCGAGAGCGTTGGCTCGAAAGTTTGTCGGCCTGAATAACAGGTTCACGGCAGATTTTTCCAAATAGTCAGCTGGCGCTGGTTCGGGTGAAAAGACGCCTCGAATCCCCCGTTCCACTGCAGAGGGTCCGGCGATGGGGGCAAGTTGCGAAAAGGCATGACCCATAACAGATGGCCCAGCATATTTGTTGTACCATGCGCCTCCTCCGCCGCCCCAATCGTGGCTGACGGGTGCGAGCAAAACCAGGCCCATAACGAGGTCTGGCCGTTCAAGCGCTAGCCGAAGCGCAACTCCGCCCCCAAATGAATGCCCGACTATGATCGCTTTCTCTTCTGGTGCGAGCTCATCAAGGACTGCCGCCATCTGCTCGGCCTGTACGCGCAAGGAGCGGGCATCATCAGGCCTTTCCGAGTGACCGTGACCGGGCCGGTCGACCATAAACAACCGATGGTTCGAGGAGAGGTGCGGCGCAAGTGTGTACGTAAATTCTCGCGCATTCGCACTCGCGCCGTGTATCATAAGAATTGGCGGACCAGAGCTACCTTCCCTAATCACGTGAATATTCGCATCATTCGCCGATACGATCGTGCCGATCGCAGGATACTGTTTCTCGACCTTCGAGGTAAATCTTACACCGTTTACCCAAGCAGCAAAGCCTGCCAGCGCGATTGTCGACCCGAGCACCACAAGGATAAGCGTCAAAGAGATTGACCTGATGTTTTGGGTCTCAGTCTGGCCGCGGACTGTTTCGCAGCCTGTAAATTCGGGTGGATGTTCAGCGCTTCTTCAAACGCTTCCAACGCCTCTTTTTCGGCTCCGAGCTGTTCCATGATGAAGCCAAGTCCAGTCCAAGCCCCGAAGTGACGTGGTTCTAATGTCAGGACCTCATTGATATCCCTCAAAGCCTCATCGAATTTGTCATCGGCCAGGAAGAGGGCTGCTCGGCGGTTCCACGCCTCAGGGTAGTCTGGTTTTATAAGAATGCAGCGATCATAAAGCGCGCGCGCATGCTCTGTATCACCAGCGGCCATCGCTTCGTCCGCGCGGCTCATGAGTAAATCTACCGTTGGCGAGCCGCTATCCATCCAGGCGCTAAGCACATCCGCTTCGGCCAGGGCGACTTCGCTCTCGCCCTCAGCATTCTTCAACTTATCGAATAATTCGTCAGATGGTCCGGATTGGACCGAACTGGCTAAGAAAAACACAAAAAGGGCAAAAGCTTTGAAGATCATACGCGTATAACTATGGGTCAGAGGCTCTCTGGTGCAACCTCAAAATGGCGTGAGTTGGGCGAACATGCCGTGTTTTACACTTCGAGTACTGCGATTTCGGCCCCCTCTTTGTCCAGCCGCACAAGATAGACTTGCACAGGATCCTGACTGTAAGTGCCTGGATTCAGTGCTGTAACATTGTCACTGGCGACGTATTAGACTACTTGCTCAGCGCATCGACGATCTAGCAGCATCGAACTATGGGTGCTTTGACTGATTGGCAGGACAAAACACAAAATTCGCTGACAAATGTACAGCGTAGATAATTGGAGCAAACTATGAAGACTTTTGGATTGGTAGTTTCAGCGACAGCTTTGCTGACGGCTTTGGCAGCTTGCGGTGGTGAACCGAACACGCCTGATGATGCGGCTGCCCCCGCCCAACAAGAACAATCTTCTGACGAGACTGGTACGGCCGACGCAGCGGAAACAATTACCGTCACAGACGCTGAGCTTGAGGGCAATCCGTTTGTTGCGGAGTGGACAACTCCCTACGGAACGCCGCCATTTTCTGACATCAAGGAAGAGCATTTCATGCCAGCCATCAAGGCGGCAATTCTTGAGCAACGCGCTGAAATTGATGCAATCGCAAACAATCCCGAGGCGGCCACATTTGAGAATACCATTGTCGCCCTTGATCTTGTTGGAAAGCAACTTGGCAAAGTTGCCTACACCTTCGGCAACATCACAAACACCGATACGAATGATGAGTTGCGGGAGTTAGAAGGTGTGATCTACCCAATGCTCACACGCGAATCGAACCAGATCACATTCAACGAGGCACTTTTTGCCCGCGTAAAGGACGTTTACGCTCAAAAAGATTCGCTGGACCTTGATGAGCAGGATGCCCGCTTACTAGAGCTGACGCATCAGGATTTTGTCCGTGCGGGCGCGGATCTGGATTCCGAAAAGAAGGCGCGCGTAGCTGAGATAAATGAAGAAATTTCTGCGCTCACAACACAATATGGGCAGAACCTTCTGAAAGAGACTGTCGACTTCAAGTTAGAAATCACTGACCCAGAGGACCTTGGTGGACTTAGTGAAAGCTTCAAGAGCTCGATCAAAGTCGAGGGCGAAGACAAATGGGTTGTCGGTCTAAACCGTTCTCCATTTGAAACCTTTATGACGCAGTCCACAAACCGTGAGCTTCGTTCAAAACTGTTTGATGGTTACCGTTTGCGTGCATCTGCTGGTGAGAATGACAACGGTCCGATCGCGATTAAGCTGGCACAGCTGCGCGCCGAACGCGCTGAGCTGATGGGATACCAATCACATGCTCATTATCAACTCGAAACACGTATGGCCAAAACACCAGAAGCGGCAGAAGAGTTTCTGTTGCGCGTGTGGCGTCCAGGTTTGGTGAGAGCCGCTGAAGAGCTTGCAGACATTCAGGCACTGATCGAAGCCGATGGCGATGCTTTTACAGCTGAAGGTCATGATTGGTGGCACTATGCTGAGCGGGTTCGTCAGGATCGTTACGCGTTTGATGATGCGGCGCTCGCACCTTATTTTGAAATGAACGCTGTGCGTCAGGGTGCGTTTGACATGGCAACCAAGCTGTTCGGCATTACCTTTGAAGAGGTAGACGTTCCAAAGTGGAATCCGGTTGTCACATCGTATGATGTGAAAGATGCTGACGGCAATCATCTCGGTCTGTTCCAGATGGATATGTATGCGCGCGAGTCAAAGCGCGGCGGAGCTTGGATGAGCACGTATCGCGGCGCGTCTGATGTAAACGGGAACCGCGTTCGCCCGCTGGTGACCAACAATATGAACCTCACAGCGCCGCCAGAAGGTGAGCCGACTTTGATGCGGTTTGATGAGGTCGAGACGCTTTTCCACGAGTTCGGTCACGGCTTGCATGGGCTCATGACCCAAATTCGATACGAGAATTTCTCAGGTGTTGATGGTCCGCGTGACTATACGGAGTTCCCAGCTCAAATCCTCGAGCATTGGGCAAGCCAAGAAGCGGTTCTGGCAGAATACGCCAAGCATCACGAGACCGGTGAAGTCATCCCGACCGAACTGGTTGAAAAGATGCGAAATGCCTCGACCTTCAATCAGGGATTCAAGACGACCGAGTTCATTGCAGCTTCCTTGCTCGATCTTGCATGGCATAGTTTGTCATCGGAAGATGCGGCGAAAATCACAGATGCTCGCGCCTTCGAAAAAGAGGTTCTGGAAGGCTACGGTATCCCGCCAGAGATTGAGCCGCGGTATCGCTCGCAATACTTCTCACATATTTTTGCCGGCGGATATTCAGCCGGATACTACGCTTATCTATGGTCGGAAATTCTAGACGCTGACGGCTTCGTCGCCTTCCAGGAGACTGGTGATATCTACGATCCGGAATTGGCGGGCAAACTGAAGAAGTGGGTTTACGAGTCGGGAGGTCTTCGCCCAGCCGATGAGCTCTACCGAAACTTCCGAGGCAAAGATCCAGAGATTGAACCACTCCTAATTATCCGCGGACTTAGCGAGTCTGGCGGTTAGTTCGCTTCGCGATAAGCGCGCAGCTTACAAGCCTAAGCTGCGCGCAATCGCCCACCATAGGCCGATCGCTCCAATTACAATAGATGCCGGAATCACGATGGCCCGGCGATACGTATAGCGCGGCCCTATAAGTACTGGTTTCAATGGGATACTGATCAGTACTGCGAGCGCCACCACGGCGAGCTGGCCAACCTCTACCCCCACATTAAAACCGATGAGTGATGGCCAGAATTGCTCCGGTGGTAATCCTATTTCGCTGACAAATCCGGCAAAGCCCATTCCGTGGAAAAGCCCAAAGCCGAAGATGATGAGCAATCTCCACCGAGACGCTGTTTGCGAGAACAAATTCTCAATAGCGACGACGGCGATGGATAGCGCAATGAGGGGTTCAACAACGCTTGCGGGCGGTTGAATAACTCCGGCGGCGGTCAAACCAAGGGTCACCGTATGGGCTACGGTAAACACCGATATTTGTATGGCGAGGTTCTTTAAACTCTGAGCGGCAAGAAACAGCGCCAGAACAAAGAGGATATGATCTGTTCCGCCGGGCAAAATATGCTGCACACCAGTCTTTAGAAACAGCCAGGCAGAAGCCATAGCTGAAAGCTGCTCGCCTTGTTCGTCGACCAATGGCTGGAACGCATCAGTTTCGTTGCTATCTAACGCGGCCAGTTGCCGGCAGAGTTCCCGGTCCATACCCGACGATGCGCTGCAAAATTCGTCTTCGGGGTGCGCGTGGGCATCGCTGCCGATCCCGAGCGCAATGAAAAACATCAAAGTGGCAAGGAGGTACTTAAACATACTGACCCGAAAAGGGCTCAATCCCTTCACATTAACCATGGCAAAAAACGCACGGAACAAATTCTAGAGCAGCGTTTACATCGGTGACCGATACTGGTCCACGCCCAAGCTAACTAAAAGGTGCGAACGATGCATTTAAGTATGTGGTATTACAGGAGCCCAATGTCCGTGAGTTTTTTCTCTAGGCCCTCAGCGTTTTCGAAGAGATGCGTATCGAATCCCAGCACACTGGCAGCTTCGATATTCTTCGGGCTGTCATCGATGAAGATAACTTCCTGAGGCGCGGGCGATCCCATCCGCTCCAGTGTGAGCTGGTAGATCGCTGGATCTGGCTTTACCAGTTTCACATCGCCAGAGACGATCACATCCTTAAACATTCCAAGTTTTGGAAATGCCGCCTGATGCCATGGCCAGGTCTCTGACGACATATTAGATAGCGCAAATAACGGCACATTTTTCGCTGCGAGTCTGTCCATCAGCTCCGGTGTGCCATTGATGTATCCATCGAACATTTCCATCCACCGATCGCCCCACGCGCGAATTTCATCCTCATATTTCGGGAATTGAGCGATTAGATCAGGGCGCGTATCGGCAAACGTTTCACCGGCATCGTGGCGCGTATGCCAGGCCATGGTGCACACATTTTCCAGGAACCAATCACGTTCGTCGGCGGTATCGAAGATTTTGGAATAAAGACGCAACGGCTCCCAGTCGAGCACGACGCGGCCGAGGTCAAACAGAGCAATTCGAACAGTCATGACAGAATCGTCATGCGACGTTCACTTCCCGCTCAGCGTTGTTTTGCCTTAAAACGGGGGTCGGTCTTGTTGATTACGTATACGCGGCCTTTCCGGCGCACGACTTTACAGTCGCGGTGACGGTTTTTCAGGGCTTTTAGAGAGGAACGGACTTTCATATTATGCCCTCGAAGACGCGAATGATTGAACAAGAGCGCGGCAAATACGGGATTGGCCCGGCGAAGTCAACGGCGTGGAAACATTTCTTCGCGCATAAATGTGAGGGATGGATATGACGATTTTCACTGTGCGCAGAGTGCGCTGGGCAGCAATAGCCTCGGTAAGCGCCGTTTTGGCGGCGTGCGCAAGCTCGCCGAACCCGAATTTCCCGCCGAATTTTCCGGTGCAGATACCAGCTCCCGGCCCAGATACAGCCCCGCCGTCTGCGCCAGCAACGGACAAATATTCGACGTCTGGCAACAAAACGATCGATAAATGGCGCGATAATTTTGCTGAGAAAGCTTCCGATCAGGGACGTCAGGATTGGGCCGTGCGCGCCGTTCTGGAAGGCGTTGAGCCAATGGATCGGTTCTTTGGGAAGTCCTTCCAGGCAGCCTCGAAATCTGATGCAGCAAGCCAGGCGGAATTTGCCAAGCCGATCTGGGAGTATTTACGAACCGCCGTGGCGCAGTCACGCCGTGTGAAAGGCGCGCGCGAAATCTCTGAGAATGAGGCGATGTTCGCTGCGATTGAAACGAAATACGGTGTAAATGGTGAAGTTTTGGCCGCCATTTGGGGCATGGAGACGATTTTTGGCGGAAACATTGGCTCAGACGATGCGGCGAACGCGCTGGCAAATATGGCCGCTGAAGGCCGCCGCCGCAGTTTTGCGGAAGGTGAATTGTTGGCGCTCATGAAAATCCTAGAAAACGGCGAGGCTCAACGTGACCAGTTCATTTCGAGCTGGGCAGGTGCCATGGGGCAAACCCAGTTCATGCCATCAACTTACATCGCTTACGCGCAGGATTGGGAAGGCGATGGCAAGAAAAACGTCTGGGATAGCGAAGGTGACGCGCTTGCTTCAGCCGCCAATTATCTCAGCGAGTCTGGGTATAAGTTGAACCAGCCATGGGGCATTGAAGTCCGCGTGCCAGATGGATTCG
The DNA here is from genome assembly GCA_965263325.1 of Hyphomonadaceae bacterium. GTDB lineage: Bacteria > Pseudomonadota > Alphaproteobacteria > Caulobacterales > Hyphomonadaceae > CBDHGY01. The sequence goes on from CBDHGY010000002.1 coordinate 2,393,313, forward strand.
ATTATTCTGTCGCAGACGGAAAAGAACGCCCAATGACGGCCTGGAACCTGATGGGCTTGCAGCCGATTTCTGGCGGCCCATTCGTAACAAACGGTGCAGCCGATGCGGAGCTATGGTTGCCGGCCGGGGCAACTGGCCCGAAATATCTCTTATTCGACAATTTCAAAGCCTTCCGAACTTACAATCGCGCCAACTCCTATGCGCTGGCTGTCGGGCTTCTCTCAGATGCAATCGATGGCGGCTCTGGCGACCCCGTTACACCGTGGCCGACGGATCTGGCTCCTTTGACAAAAGGGCAGCTGATGACGTTGCAAGCATCGCTTAATCAGTTGGGCTATGACGCTGGTCCGGTCGATGGAATTGTTGGCGCTCGCACGCGCGGCGCACTGCAACAATTTCAGAAGGCACGCGGTTTTGTAGCGGATGGGTATCCGACGAAGGAAATGCTCGCTTATGTTCAGGCAGCGCTTAATCCGCAAGCAACGAGCTATATCCCGAATAATGGTTAATCATCTCAGCTGAGAATTTGACCAGTTTGATCAAGCAGAGGCTCAATAAATCGGTTTCATCAGTAACCATTTGCATTTCAAGGGAAAATAGATATAGGCGTGAAAATGGTACGGGGCCTTCTGCCAAAGGCCCCGTACGGTAGATCATCATATTTCCGATGTATCTTAGGCATCGTCGGACGAATTATCGTCGCGGCGATGCTGCCGATTCTTGCTAACGTGGCTGTAAACGTTCAAGCAAAACGAACCGATTGACAGCACGAGCTGGACATAGACGGTGAACATTGGCTTCCTCCTTTCTCCTAGAGTTGGGCACGTTCGTCTTCGTTCTTTCGAATGGAAGACACGATATTCCGATCATTCGTCCTTTGATGGATTCTTTTTGACCTTACTCGCGATATTGGGGAACAGATCCGGCGTAAGTCTATATTCTGCAGTATGCATTGAGGTATGCTTGTACAAGTTTGCAATACAAAATGCGTGTTAAATGTAAAACTTGTAAAATCGAATAAATGACAGCGCTATCGATAAACTGGTTTACATTTAAGTGGTTATAAAATGAAAGCGTTTTGTTCCCCGAATGTTCGCGCCAAACATCTATTGGATGTCGATGATTTTTTTTGCCGCCTCAACATCGTCTTCTCGAACAGCGAACCATGCGTAAACCCCCATTCCGAGCAAAATTGCGCCAGCTAGAATGAATGGAACGTCATTGCCGACATATTGATACATCGCCGGTCCGAGGAAGGGTGAAAAGACAAACCCGATGGCGTTTGCCCCCATTATAACTCCGGCGACATCGCCTTGTTCATCACTCGATACGGCGAGGGAAGCGCCCGCAAAATAGCCTGGCCGGCAAAGGCCATTACCGATGCCGACAAAAAACTGCGCCACGATCAGAACAGCGTACTGATCGGTGGGAATGATAAGAAACACGCCGATGCTGAATAAGACAGCTCCGATAACCATCAAGATCCGGTTTGAAAGATGCGCGCGAGGAATGATGACGAGCTGCGCCAGCATCGTAGAGGCTGCGCCCATAGAGTAAGCTGGCCCGAGAAAATTGACGACCTCAGTCCCTTCGACGCCCATTTTGTCCATCATGGCAAAACCATAGGACTGGAAAACAACACCGACGCTTAAGGAAAGTGCCATCGCGAAAAGCACATAAGGCATAATCCGTTTGTCGAGCCACATGGGGTTTAGGATGCGAGGCGGCGGTTTGCCTTCCTGCTTCGGTGGGGTTTGCTCGGGTAGTTTGAACCAGATCAAAATGGCGGCGGTTGCTGACAATATTGCTGCGAAAAAGACCGGACTCAAAAGTCCCAGCGTTGCGGCAAAAGCCGCTGCGAAGGCTGGCCCGACGATCGTTCCGACGCTGAAGCCAGCTGTTAACGAGGCGATTTCTTCCTGGCGCTCATCAGGTGTTGTTCGGTCGGCAACATAGGCTTGCGCCGCGGGGTTTGTGCCTGAACCGATCAAGCCAAATAAAGACCGCGACAGCACAAGGCTCAAAATGATGACAATGGGTGCGGTGATAATCTGAGCAACGGCAAGTGATGCAAAGATCCCAATTAAAAGCATTGAGACGGCATAACCTGCGAGCCCGAAAGCAATCACGGGTTTGCGTCCCCACTCATTTGATTTTCCGCCCCAATATGGGCTCATGATCACCCACAGCAGCGCAGACAAGGAGGCTACGGCACCAACGGTCCAATCATCGAGGCCGAGCTGGCGCGTAAGGGGCGGCAGCACCGCTGAAAACAGCATCGTATTGCCAATTCCAACGACAGCAAGCGCGAGGAATAACAAAAAGAAAGCGCCGCGACGATCTCGTCGCGGCGGTTCTTCTTGTGTGGTTTGTATCCCGCTCATTGCTCCCTAATGCGCCGGGGGCGGCAGGAAGATCAAGCAGGAATTTATCCGTTGCCAGTGCTTGCTGTAAGGTAGCAATCATTGCCGAGATAGTCTTCCATCTCAGCGTCCATCATTGTTTTGTTGGAATATTCAATACAGGCCTTGCCAAAGTCACGGACGATTTGGGTTGATTGGTCTTCCGCCCAAGCGTGGGCGCATGCGGCCTGATCCGGAGCTTTGGAGTTGGCATCAGCGCCTGGGCGTCGATAGGAATTGATAAAGTTGGTCACGCAAACGCCGTAGTCTTTCACATCAGAACGGAACCCGTCGCGTTTCGCCATCGCTGTGCGCAGCTCGCTCATGCTCGAGATGCTCATATTCGCAAAGTCTGGTGTAGCGAGAGATCCGCACTGTTCTTTTACAACTTCGAGACCGTCCGTGGTCGCTGTAGCAGGGCAAGTGGTGTAGCCATTTGCTGCTTGGATTTGCTGCGCCGTTGCCATCGGTGCAGTTACGGCAAATGCCAGCGCAAAAAATGCAGTTTTCATTAGATCACTCCTGAGATCGAACGCGTTAACGATGATTTACGCGCCTTAACATTTACTTACCGTTTGCAGTTTGGGGCTGCGTATTCGCCAATTGTTACTGGCACTGATCCCCTTTCGAATATCAAACCTAACCTGTCTGCTCAATGAATAGCAGCACATTCGCCTGCACTTTAGCGGCAGGCGGTCTAGGGAAACTCGAAATTAAGCAGGGCTGGGTAGTGTCTGGTCTGAATACACACCGCGACGGAGCGAACTCGACATGACACAAATTTTAGGTTTGGTGCTCGTCATCGCATTGGTCTTTGGTGCCTTGTTCTACTCCACGGGTCCAGCCGTACTGGCAGCCGTGCCGATCGAACTCGGTTTGATCGGCGGCGCGGCATTGGGGGCTTTGCTTCTCGGAAACTCCATGCCCGTGGCAAAGCGCGCTTTGCTCGGATTTCCGAGAGCAATTCGTGGTCCGCGCTGGAAACGAGCCGACTATGGAGCTTTATTATCATTGCTTTACCAGCTCTGCCATCGTGCCCGCAAAGGCGGAGTCGTAGCAATCGAGAATGATATCGAGTCGCCTGACACTTCATCATTGTTCGGCGAAGCTGAGCGTTTGCGGAAAGATCCAGCTATTCAAACGTTGATCTGTAATACGTTCCGGGTAATGGCGCTTGGCCCAGCTGATCCAGAGCGCGCCGAGACGCAAATGGACAGGTACATCAACGCGCACATGCACCAAGAAATGCGGCCTGTGTCTGCCCTTAACACAATCGCTGACGCTTTGCCTGCGCTGGGAATTGTCGCAGCTGTTCTTGGAATTATCCGCACAATGGGATCGATTGATCAGTCCCCGGCAATTCTCGGGACAATGATCGGAACAGCTCTGCTTGGTACATTCCTTGGTGTGTTCCTCGCCTATGGTGTCGTTGGCCCGGTTGCGGCAAGATATGGTCAGGTGCTCGAAGAGGAAGCAGGAATGTTGGAAACGACCCAGGCGGTATTGTCTGCTTATATTCGCGGTGCGTCTCCTCGGGCCGCTATGGAAATAGGCCGTGCGGCGATACCGCCACATCTGCAACCGGATATGGCTGATCTTGATCACTCCGTCCATCAGGCAAGATTCCGAGCGTCCGTTCGAGCTGCCTAAATTATGCCTACGCTGCGCATTGCAACTTTTAATGTTGAAAATCTTCTCATGCGATGCGACTTCAAACGCGTTGGTATCGAAGGAGCTCAGCGCAAACTCAACAAGGTCAGCAGTGCTGCGGAGGCTGATCGCATTGATGCGGCATTCAACGTCTTGTCCGAAGATGATCGAACACTGACCGCGCAAGCGCTTGCGGCAACTCGTGCCGATGTGTGCGCGCTGCAGGAAGTCGAGAACCTGGTAACGCTAACGGCATTTCATAACAGATATCTCTCGCGTTGGTCTGATCGTCCGTATCAGGAGCGTATACTACACGAGGGGAATGATGGACGCGGCATCGATGTGGCGCTGCTTTCGCGTCTACCGGTTTATAAACATACAAGCCATGCAGGTGAGACTTTTGGGAGTCTTGGTCTAAAACCTCCGGAGGGCAGCGATATGCGAGCGCGTGTCTTTCGGCGAGATTGTCTAGAAATAGATATCATTAAAGATGGGCGCGTGCTCACGCTATACGTATGCCACTTCAAATCTATGCATGGTGGGCGCGCCGAAACTCGTGAAATCCGTCTGCAAGAAGCTCGAGCGGTACGTGCGATTATAGAGCGCCGGTTCAAAAATCCGGACCGCGAAGACTGGTTGATCCTTGGAGATCTCAACGATTATCTGGAAATCGACGGTTCTGCCGTCGATGATCATGGCCTTGGTCCACTTGTGGATGATGGATTTTCAGTAGACTTGGCTCCAATGCTGATTGCCAATGATTTGGAGCGCTGGTCGCACCATTACACACATGAAGATACTTATTCGGCTCTCGATCATATACTGCTGTCGCCGACACTTGCGGGGTTGAATAGACACGCAAGTGCAGCATATGTGCGAGCGGGCGTGCCTTGGAGAAGTTCACGCCATACGGGCTGGCGGTTGCCCGGGGTTGGATGGTCCAGACCGAAAGCCTCCGATCATTGCCCATTTGCGGCGACAATAGAGTTTACCGGCCGGGCGGTACCCGGCTAAGGTCTGGCGGGTTGGCTGGAGGGAAGAAAATATGTCCAAGCATCAGGATTTGCTGGAAACGGTTCAGAAATATCAAGCGCTGGCAGCAGAAAACTACGATCGAATTCGCAAACTTGCCGAAGAAATCGACGATGGAATGTGCGCCTATATGAATTCCACCACGGGCCAGTGCGTACATCTCGTCCCGCCTATGGGCCAGTTTGAACCAAAACCTTATGGAGATCAGGCCTTTTCTATGCCGCCGCGCGGGTTTCGTCCGCTCGGGCCCGTCGCGTTCGGCTTGGCAATTCGTGTGACGCCAGGCACAGACTGGTTGCGCGTTACTCTTGAGTGCCGAAAAGAAGGCGAGGACTTTATCGTTCAAATCGTCGGCGGTGACGAGTACAGAACGCAGGTTCCTCTCGCAGACCACGATCCGGAACCGCTCTATAAGCTGATATACCGACATGTATTTGATTGGTTTGGTGACCGCATCGAAAAGTATGAAGAGGGCGATTACGGTACGCGTGAGATCGGATTCGATTTTGCCGACGATGTAGATGCTGCTGTTGCCTAGCGGCAACCTGCGATCGGTGATCTGGATCCTATATGTTTGACGCACAAATTTTCTTAGCTGGGACAGGCCAAAGCGAGCTGATTTTTGCCTGCGCTCTTATCGGCGCGCTGGGTCTTGGTGCCCAGTGGATCGCCTGGCGCATTCAGGCTCCCGCTATCGTCTTGATGGCACTTGCGGGCATGGCTGTTGGTCCGCTTTGGGCGGTGATTTTCGGAACACCTCTGCTAGATCCGGATCATACTTTTGGCGAGCTATTGCGCCCGATTGTATCTCTAGCGGTAGCAGTGATTCTGTTCGAAGGTGGTTTGGTACTCAAATTTGAGAACTTGCGTGATGCGGGCCCTGCGGTTCGGCGCATGGTTTTTGTGGGCGGTCCGCTTGCCTGGGTGCTTGGCTCGTTTGCGGCGCGCTATGCCGCCGGACTCGATTGGGGTAGCGCAATTGTGTTCGCCGGCGTCATGGTCGTCACAGGTCCAACAGTGATTATGCCATTGCTTCGCCAATCAAAGCTCGGCGGCCGCGTGGGCTCGGCGCTGAAATGGGAAGGGATCGTCAACGATCCAATCGGTGCCTTGTTTGCGGTCGCGTCTTTTGAAGTACTGCGTGTCGCGACAAGTGAAGGCAGCGTGCTCGGCGCAGCTGGATGGATTATCGTTGCGGCGGCTTTAGGCACGGCGCTTGGTATTGCATTTGGGTGGTCAATGGTTCGGGCATTTCGTGCGGGTTGGACGCCTGAATACCTGAAGGCGCCGATTATCTTTGCTTCGATCATCTTGTGTTATGCGCTGGCAGAAATGCTGGCAAAAGAAATCGGCCTTGTCGCCGTTACAGCTTACGGTATGACTCTGGCGAACTCGAACTTGGCAGGTCTAGCCGAACTCCAAAAGTTCAAGGAAGAAATCGCCATTTTGCTTGTGTCCGGCGTATTTGTAATCCTCACAGCGAACCTCACGCCTACACTGATCGCCAGCGCGTTAACCTGGAATACGTTCTTCTTCCTGGTTGTGATGCTGTTCATTGTCCGTCCACTGTCGATCTGGATTTCAACATACGGTACGCTTGAGAGGAACGAAGCTTTATTGCTTGGGTGGATTGCCCCGCGCGGAATTGTGGCTGTCGCAGTTTCTGGCCTGTTCAGCCAGCTTCTGATCGAGTTAAACGATGACCTTCTGGGTAGTCCTTATTTCTTTTCCGGCGCTGAAAAAATCGCGCCACTTGCTTTTGCGATGGTATTTGCGACCGTCGTGCTGCACGGTTTCACGATTGGGCCATTGTCTCGTTATCTCGGCCTTTCTCGTAAGGCGAAACCCGGAACCCTGATCGTTGGCGTCAATCCGTGGAGCATCGATCTTGCGAAAGTGCTTCACGATGCTGGAGTTGATGTCATTCTCGCAGATAGCAACTGGCGGCGTCTGAAACCTGCACGCGAAGCGGGCATGGAGACGTTCTTTGGTGAAGTGCTCTCTGAAGACGCGGAGGTCCGCTTGGATCATACACGATTTGAATCGGTGGTCGCGCTCTCCGCAAATGAGCCTTACAATGCACTTGTATGTGGGCAGTTCGCCCCGGAACTTGGGCGCCACCGTGTCTTCCAACTTTCTTCTCAAGACGGTGAGGAAGAAGACCCGCGCGCCATCGGGATTGATGCGCGTGGACGAACCCTAATAAAACGCGGGCGCTCCTATGATGCGCTCATCAGGGACCATTATCGCGGATGGGAGTTTGCGAAAACAACGCTGACGGAGCACTACGATGTTGATGCGCTTAAAGCCGATCGCCCACGCGCAGATATTATTGCGGAAGTTCGCCCGGACGGTTCCATAAATTATCTTGGACCAAACCGTGAGATACGCGGCGGCGAGGGCGCGATCATTATCAGCTTTGGTCCAGCACAAACAACAGAAGTTGGCCACCGTGCGGCAGAAGCGTCCGCAAGCGAAGAGCCCTAACCTAGCGCGTGCAGCTGCGCCCCATGTTTGTCGAGCCAAAAGCGAAACAACTTATAGTCTGGCATGCATCGTTCGACATGTGCCCAGAAACGTTTCGAATGGTTCATTTCAAGCAGGTGCGCGCATTCATGCGCAGCAACGTAATTTAAAACATCTGGCGGAGCGCAGACCAGCCGCCAGGAAAACGAAAGAACGCCTTCGGAGCTGCAACTGCCCCATCTGGAGGTCGTATCTTTGACGGAGATGCGCTTCGCTCGCACGCCCAAAAGGTCGCAATGGTGCCTGACGTAAAAAGTTAGATCTTCCGTTGCCATTTTTTTCAGGTAACGCGTTATACGACTACTGAATGTGTCGGCGATGCCTGGCGCAACCAGGGTTTGCATGCCGCTGCGTTCTTCGATTCGGGCCAGTCTGCCTGTTCCATCCATGCTTAGCTGCAGATCTTCGCCTCTAAACGGAATGATTGAGCCTGGAATAAATGGAATGTTTTCAGGTACTTTGCTGAGTTCGCCAGCGATCCAGTCCGACTTCTCCTGGGCAAATCCAACCGCCTCAGCAAGCATTCGATGGTTCGGGGCGACTGCTACGGCCTCTCGCTTCTTCTGATCTAGCCTCAAAATGAGGCGTCTTGCCTTAGGGTTGATCTCAAGACGCACAGGAATGATGCGACCGTCGGGCGCGGTTATCGTCATCTTCTGGCCTTTATCGATTAACATGATATACCCGGCATGTTTCGGATTCGAGTTTAGATGAGTCGATTACCATTTAGGGAGACCAATTATGAAACATTTGTTTACAAGCGCAGCAGCAATCGCGTTGCTGGCGGCTTGCGGGGGTGGCGACAAGGAGCCTGAGGCACAAAAAGATGCGCCCAAGTTTGAACTGTCAGCTGAGCATCCAGATATCTCCGCAATCTCTTCTTTCACACCGCGCGAGGGCGATGCTGCCAAAGCAAGTGATGTCCTGACAGCGCTTAATCTTGATAGTTCAGGTGCTGGTTTTGCGACATTTGCTGACAGCAGCATTGATGGTGATGGTGCAACATTCACAGATGTTGTGATTGCCCCGGGTGGCCCGGACGAAGCGGTGAAGATCGGGAAGGTCGAACTTGACGGTCTCGACATGACAGATGCCGGGGCAGTTTTTTCCAAGCTGTCTGTGTCTGACCTCGAAGTTGGCGACGAGTATGAGACAGCAAAGCTCGACAATTTCACCATCGTGAACCCGTCGGCAGAACTTGCCTCATTCCTCACAAGCGCATTTAGCGGTGAAGACCCAGGTGAGTTCCCGTCTTTGGACAAACTCACATTCGATGCGATCAGCTTTGGTGACTTCACATTCGAAGGTGGTGACGACGATGATGGCGGCGTGATCAAGATCGCGAACATTGACCTTCGCGGCATGGGCGGTGGCCAATTAGAAGCCGCAGTCCTCAGCGGTCTGACGTTCGGCGGTATGGATGCTGGTGAAAAACTGGACGGCGGCATCGGGAAGATTGCACTATACGGCGCTGATTATGATTTCATCGAAGACATTCAGGCAGCCGGCGCTGATCTGGATGAGGATGAAATGTTTGCGCTCATTGCGAGCTCTATGAGCGATGCAACAGACCCGCCGTATGATGGCATTGTAATGGAGGGCCTTTCATTTGTCGGTCAGGGTGTAGACTTTAGCCTACCGCTCATGGACGTGATTGTTCAGCGCGATGATCAGGACCGCATGACGGCGACAGTTATGAAGCCGCTCACAATGAAGCTTTCAGCTGACCCTGAAGGCGGATACATGGGCGCGGATCTTGCCGAAGGTCTCAGCATGCTTGGGTACAAAGACATCACGCTGAAGATGGAAGGTGTAACGGCTTATGATCCTGATGCGGATATTGTTTCCTACCAGCCGGGATCTAACTACATCGAACTCGTTGATGGCGCGAAAATTTCGTACGGTGGAAAACTGGGTGGCTTTGCTGCTTACTCTAAAGCTGCGGCGAACATGCAAACCGCTTATGGGCCAGACCCTGCTGCAGCAATGGAAGCGCTCGGTCAGCTGACGATCCATGACTTTTCATTGACCATTGATGACGCCTCTCTTGTCGATCGGATCTTCAATGTCGCGGCATCGCAGATGGGTGAAGACCCTCAAAAGCTCCGTTCGCAAACCATTATGGGTATGGGTTTTGCTCAGGCCGGAGCGCAAGCTCAGGGCATCGATTCGGCGCTTGCGTCTGAAGCGATTTCTGCTCTGACGGAGTTCCTTGAAGAGCCAGGCAAGCTGACCTTTAGTGTTAGCCCTTCAGAGCCTTTGGTCGTCGGTGAGATCAATGATCCATCCGTTCTAACCAAGGATTTCCTCGGGTTCTCTGCAACGCACGAATAAGCGCCTGCTAGACGACTTTTTAGACGCGCCCCAGTCTCAAAGACTGGGGCGTTTTCTTTTGTCAGTGCGGCCAGCGGCTTTTCTTGTTCTCGAATTCAGGCCATATACACGATATGAGATTGGCTTTTTTTGGAGATGTGGTTGGCAAGCCCGGCAGGTTGGCGGTCATTGAGCATTTGCCGCGTCTCAAGGCGGAACGCCGTCTCGATTTCATCGTCGTAAATGGTGAGAATGCAGCCGGCGGATTCGGCCTGACCGAAAAAATCGCTGAAGAATTTTTTTCTGCTGGCGCAGATGTTGTTACGCTCGGTGACCATGCCTGGGATCAACGCGAGGCGCTCACATACATTCAGAGAGAAGACAGGCTGCTACGCCCGATCAACTATCCAGACGGCGCGGATGTTCCGGGCCGCGGCGCACATCTCTACCAGTTGCCAGATGGCCGGCGCGTCGGCGTGATTCAGATTCAAGGCAACGTGTTCATGAAGCAGGTTCTGGCAAATCCTTTTGCTGCAGCTGACGCCGCCCTTGATTCGATGCCGCTCGGCAGCGTGGCTGACGCTGTAATTGTTGATATGCATTGCGAAGCGACGTCAGAGAAAATGGCAATGGGGCACCACTGTGATGGCCGCGCAAGTCTCGTTGTGGGGTCTCACACGCATGTCCCAACAGCTGACACGATGATCCTATCTGGCGGGACGGCGTATCAAACTGATGCCGGGATGTGCGGTGACTATGACAGTGTGATCGGCATGAAAAAGGAAAGTTCTCTTTATACATTCCGAACGCAAATGCGCGGCGAGCGTTATCAGCCCGCGCTTGGCGAGGGCACGTTATGTGGGTGCATTGTCGAAACCAATGATACCACCGGGCTTGCTATGAAGATTGAGCAAATACGCATTGGGGGACGTTTGAGCAGCGCTTCCGTTTAACTTATTCGCTGAGCGCTTCTTCCATCAAACTTTGGATTTCCTGTTCTAGTTCGACGCTTACTGCGCTTGGATCGATTCCGCCGCCTCCGAAATCCTCAATCGCGACGATTCCCCAATAGCCATTTTCGAAATCAATCCATGGCGTAAAACCGAAAGCACCAGGCGATGAGACAATCGGAGTGTCTTCACATTCTGTCTGGTAAGTGTCGAAGTCACATTCCTTCCAGAAACCTAATCCGTAATGCCAGTCAAAGCCTGCGCCACCCAGATTGCTGGGTCGATTTTCAAACGATGCTGCAGCTGTTCGATCTTTTAGATAAGTTTCGCGATCCTGGATAAAGTCGTTTGCGAGAATAGCTTGAAGTACGCGGCCATAGTCGCGAGCTGTTGAGCGCATAGAGCCAGAATACCGCGTATTTTCGAGATTTGGATAATAGGTGCTCGCACTGAGTCCAAGCGGCTTTTTTATGCGCTCATCCATCAGCTCATTAATTGACAAGCCGGTACTCCGTATAGCCATAAGTGCGGCTATCTGCATATGTTCAGGGCCGTAATGAAATTCTGTACCCGGTGCACTGTCAATACCGCCGGCAAAGATATCGGTCACGCAATCAGTCAAGGAGAACGCGGCCCGTCCAATGCATTCAGGTTCTCCCGGTGGATTGTTGAAGCCCGACGTAAATCCAAGGAGTTGATCTAGCGTGATATCGCTGCGCCCGGTCGCATCATCATCCGGCCATTCAGAAATTTCATCCTGAGGTTGGCTGTCGAGTGAGAGGTCGCCGGACTCTATCAAGCTCCAAATTATCCACCCAAAGAACATTTTCGAAGCTGAAGCGATCTGCAACTCCGATGTCGCTGTGATGTCTCCGCGTTCGAACGCGTAGGTGATCCCATTTGTATCGCCGATTAGAAGGGCAACTCCGTTCACGGCCGAAAATGTTTCCATACGCGACTGAATAGCGCCGTAGTCAATCGTTGATGGCGTCGGAGCTTGCACAGGGGGTGGAGGCTGCGGAGGCGGGGCAGGTGCGGCTGGTGCAGGCGAGGAGCTACCGCCACCACCGCTACACGCAGTAACAGCAAGAAAAGCCGAACTTGCCGCGTAAAAAAGGTTTGTTTTAGATAGAGATCGGCGTTTCAATTGAGCCTCTTAGTAGTTGCCAATGTCTCAGTTACTGTCGGATTTAACGCTTTGGTACGTATAATCCGTCGCTTAGGTTTTGCCCTTCTCGGCCCATTGCGCTAAACCGCCAATTCAAGTTCAGCCAGACCATAAGAGGACTTCATGGCAGGCCATAGTAAATGGGCAAATATTCAGCACCGCAAAGGTGCGCAGGATAAAAAGCGCGCGGCGCTATTCTCTCGTCTTTCGAAAGAACTCACCATCGCGTCAAAGCTCGGCGGACCGGACCCGGATGCCAATCCGCGCTTGCGCCTTGCGATCAAGAACGCGCGCGGCCAGTCGATGCCGAAGGACAATATCAAGCGCGCAATTGATAAGGGCGCGGGCGGCGGCGGTGCAGATTATGAAGAGATCCGCTATGAAGGATTTGGCCCTGGCGGCGTCGGCATCATCGTTGAGGCGTCTACCGATAATCGCAATCGCGCGGCGTCAGATATCCGCACTGCATTCGCAAAAAATGGCGGAAACCTTGGCGAGACTGGGTCAGTTTCCTTTGGGTTCGATCAAGTAGGAGAGATTGTATATCCCGAGGAGATTGGCGATGAGGAGTCCGTTATGGACGCTGCCATCGAAGCCGGCGCAGAAGATGTCAAAAAAGATGACGGCGTACACATCATCTACACCGCGCGGGAAGATCTAAATGATGTCGCGGGAGCGCTCGAAACAGCGTTTCCTGACACGGAAGCTAAATCCACGGCGCTTGTCTGGAAGCCTCAAAACAATGTGCCGATCGAAGGCGGGCCAGCGGAAACGCTGATGAAGCTGCTCGATGTGCTGGACGATCTGGATGACGTCCAGAACGTTTATGATAATTCAGAAATTTCAGCTGACGAAATGGAGCGGCTGGCAGCAGCGGGATGATGCGTCATGGATATCAGGCGGGAAGAGTCTGAAACGGGCGGGCGCTATGTCGTCGTCATAGATGGTCATGAAGCTGAGATGACATATTCTCGCGCCGGCACGAGCCGAATCATTATCGATCATACAGGCGTCCCGTCTGAGCTTGGCGGTCGCGGTGTTGGTAAGGCGCTGGTTGAGCGGGCCGTGATGGATGCGCGTGCAGAAGGTTTTAAGATCATTCCGCTGTGTCCGTTTGCAAAAGCCACACTCGAGAAACATCCAGAATGGCAGGATGTCGTTCAGTGAGCGAGCGCCCGTTCTGGGAAACGAAATCTCTTAGCGAGATGTCCCGCGAAGAATGGGAACAGATTTGCGATGGTTGCGCGAAATGCTGCCTTGTCAAAATCGAGGATGAAGAGAGCGGGGATATTGCCTTCACGCGGCTCCATTGTCGTCTGCTAGACGCCAATACTTGCCGGTGTAAGGATTATGAAAACCGCCAACAATACGTACCCGATTGCGTAAAACTGGTGCCCGACAATATTGAAGAATTGAAATGGATGCCAAAAGAGTGCTCGTATCGGCGCTTCGCAGACGGCCGCGGTCTTGAGCCCTGGCATCATTTAATCAGCGGCGACCGCGACCTCATCCACAAGCTTGGCCATTCCATAAAAGGCAAAACCGTCGATGAAACCGACGCCAAGGAAGACGAGTGGATGCATTGGATTGTCGACTGGGACGGCAATACGCCCTGATTAATGCCTTACCACTTGGAACCAGCGCTCGCATGCCTTACCTTGTTTAGCGGCGGAGGCTGCGGCGTTCGATCAGGGATAGCATTCCGGTGGCCTTACCATTCCCTCGGGAGCTGGCAATCTGTGGCAGGGCCGTGGCCTTGTCTCACCCGGTGCCCACCTAGCTTGCTAGGTCTACGGGAATCAAAATCCCCCGGCGTTTTTTCGCGGTCTTCGCTATTTTTTTGTGAGGCGAATGAGGTCCGCCTGGATTGAGTGGATTAAATCCTCGCTTTGGGACGATAGCGCTCCCAGCTCTGTCTTCTCGTAATTGCTTTGCCAGATCTCAAATTTTATGAGCACGTCTGCGAGTGTATCACATTCAATTTTCGAAAGGTCCTGCAAAGCACGCAGCTGTGCATTAAGCGCCGCGTCCTGTCTTATGAGAGCGAGCGCGTCATCGAATTCTGTGCCTGCGAAGCGTTGGCACTCCTTGGCGGTATCTTCGTAGATGCTGCGAAGTTCTGCGATATTCATTGTCTGCAAATCGTCCTGACGAATCTGCGGAATTTGCAAGGCTCCAGATTAATTCTCGAAACCCAGCGCGATTGTGATCAAGCGAAAAGGGACAAAAATTTGTACCGCGTCCCGCTCTCGAAATCACTCAGCATTCATATTCCAGCATTCGGAACCCTGAAACAATTTTATGTCAAAATTAGAAAAAAAGTGGAATTTTATACCCACTTTAGTAGGGGTCTTCGCTTTCAGCGAGTTCCATTTCAAGCATGGATCGAATGAGGCCGATCGCGTCACCCTCATCACGGGCACGTCCAGACTGAACAAATGCGCGCGCATAATGGCGGGTGAGATCAGCTAAAAACATCCCAACTTCATCTAGACCGTGGAAAAAGCCGGGGTCCAGCATGATGCGTTGGCCGCCGCCATCGTCTTCATCGTTTGGGAATGCGACCAGGAATGGGGTTGGGGCACCCGATTCGTGCGGAAAATCATCGCTCATTCTGAGGCCTCGATCCGGGCGGCGATCGCATCTATCCGTGCGGCGGCATCGAGCAATATGGCGTTTGCCTTCGATTCCGCGACTGACGGCGTATCGACGGCCAGTTTTGCGGCGTCCAATTCATCGATCAGCGCTAGCGCCGCCACCAGAAGAAGCCGGGCCTCGCCGATATCGCCGACCGCCTCTTTGATCTTGTTCACGCGTCGATCTAACCGCTCGCCCAGCAATTCTAGCCGCGATTCCTGCCCCGATGAGCAGGCGATCGAGTAACGCTTTCCTTCAACAATGATCTCAGCTTTGGGCACTATCTGACCCTTCTTCCTCGTTTTCTTCCTGCACGAGCGCCGCGCGAACCTCTGTGATGGCTGTCCCGAGGGCTTCCGATGCTTCATCTGCAAGGCTTTGGAGTTCTTTCTCGCGCGCCAAAGCGTCGTCAAGCTCCGCGCCGAGGCGAGCGCGGTCCTGATTTAAAAGCTCGACCTCCCGCGCTGTTGCGGCTGGATTCGAAGATCGCTCAAGCAATCCATCGATAACGGTCTCGAGGCGCTCGAGCGCCTCATCAAGCTTTTTTGTGGATTTCTTTAACTCATCCATAGACTTGTGATTACAGGGCAATCGCCTGCCCGCCAAGCGCCTTGACCAATTCCTTAGATTCGCCTCTTTCAATTGACGGGGAAGGTTGAGGCAACTACTCGGAAAATCTTGAGCACATGCTGCAAACAGGTTTCGATAATCGGCACGAAGCCGGATCGCTGCGCGAATGGACAGAATGTCAGGTTAAGGACTCAAAATGACGGTCAAGCAAGAAGCGATGGCAAACGCCATCAGAGCACTTTCGATTGATGCGGTAGAGCAGGCTAAATCCGGTCACGTTGGGCTGCCGCTCGGAATGGCCGATACTGCGACGGTTCTTTGGACCGAGTTTCTAAAGCACAATCCTTCAAAACCAGACTGGCCAGACAGAGACAGGTTTATCTTGTCGGCTGGCCATGGGTCGATGCTGATCTACTCTTTGCTGCATTTGACGGGCTATAAATCTGTCAGCCGAGATGACATCCGAAATTTTCGGCAATTGGGGGCGAGCACGCCGGGTCATCCGGAGAATTTTGTCACGCAGGGCGTCGAGACAACAACTGGGCCGCTCGGCCAAGGGATCGCAACAGCCGTCGGAATGGCGATTGCTGAGCGTCATATGAATGCGCGCTTTGGCGACGAGCTGGTCGATCATTTCACGTATGTGCTTGCGGGCGACGGATGTCTGATGGAAGGCATCAGTCAGGAAGCAATCACGCTTGCCGGGCACTTGAAGCTCAGCAAACTCATCGTCCTTTTTGATGATAATGCCGTAACCATTGATGGTGGCACGGACATGTCTGACAACACTAATCAGTGTGCCCGATTTGAAGCCTCTGGCTGGGTTACTCGCAAGGTTGACGGTCACGACATGAAGGATGTGCGCGCTGCGCTTAAATGGGCGCAGAAGCAAACAGCGCCCGTCATGCTGGCATGCAAAACCATTATCGGAATCGGAGCGAAGCGCGCTGGTACTGGTCCTGCGCATGGGGGACCATACGGCCCCGAAGAAGTGCAGAATGTGAGAGATCACTTTTCATGGCATCACGCGCCTTTTGAAATTCCTGCAGATATCGCCGCCGCCTGGAAGGATGCAGGCAAAAGGTCCAACGATGACTATTCAGCCTGGAAAGACAGGCTCGCAGCGTCAAAGCATAAATCAGCTTTCAACAATGCCGTTAAAGGCAAAGTGCCTGCGAAGCTCGGAAAAATTATAGAGAAGCATAAGCAAGCCGTCGTCGAAGGCGGTAAGGATGATGCGACGCGCAAATGGTCTGGTGCCGCATTGGAAGCTATTACGCAGATCATCCCAGAAATGATTGGCGGATCTGCTGATCTGACGGGGTCCAACAATACCAAGACGTCTCATACCGATGTGCTTTCGCCCGAAAACTGGGGCGGTCGCTATATCCACTACGGAATTCGAGAGCACGGAATGGCGGCAGCCATGAACGGCATGGCTCTGCATGGCGGGGTTATTCCGTATTCTGGAACATTCCTGGTCTTTGCAGATTATTCGCGCGCGGCCATTCGCATTGGCGCGTTAATGGGAGAACGCGTGATTCATGTGATGACGCACGATTCCATCGGCCTTGGCGAAGATGGCCCGACGCACCAACCTGTCGAGCATGTTTCAAGCCTTCGAGCAATGCCGAACATGCATGTGTTCCGTCCTTGTGACGGAGTTGAAGTGGCAGAATGCTGGCAGCTTGCACTCGAAAATGAAAGCGGTCCTTCCACCATAGCGCTGACGCGCCAGAAAGTTGCAAGTGCCCGCAAGACGCATGAGGAAGAAAATCTGTCTGCGAAAGGTGGTTACGTTCTTTCGAATGCCCGCGGAGCCAGGGCGGTTATCATCGCTACCGGCTCAGAAGTTCCAATCGCGCTTGAGGCGCAAGCGATGCTCAAAAAAGCTGGAATACCTGTTCGCGTTGTGTCCATGCCTTGTATGGAATTGTTTGAAAAGCAGACTCCAAAGTACCAGCGCGATACGCTCGGAGGAGATCTTCCGAAAGTGGCTGTCGAGGCAGGCGTTCGCTTCGGCTGGGATCGGTGGATTGGTTATGAAGGTGGTTTCGTTGGGATGAGCACCTTTGGAGCCTCTGCGCCGTATGCGGAGCTCTACGCCAAATTTGGCATTACACCGGAAGGCGTGGTGGAAGCGGTGAACGCTCTGCTATAAGGCGTCCCAAATGGGAGATGCCTTATGAGCTATGAAACATTATTTAGCGCGATAAACCTATCGGTTGTTCCGGCATGGGCATTGCTGGTGTTCCTTCCTCGCTGGACGATCACGCAGCAGATTGTTCATTCGGGCTTGTATCCGATTGTGCTGGGCGTGTTCTACTTCACCGTCATGTTGATGCAGATATTCTTCGGTTACGGGGCTGTTGAAGGAGGGAGTTTCTTTTCAGCCGCGGGCGTGAGCGCGCTTTTCCAGCATCCGCACGGCGTGATGATTGGATGGTCACATTACCTTGTCTTTGATTTATTCGTAGGTGCCTGGATCGGTAGGGATTCGATCCGAAAAGGCGTGCCGCATCTGCTGGCGGTGCCGTGCATGTTGCTCACTTTCATATTTGGCCCAATCGGATTGCTGGCCTACATCCTTCTTCGTGTAATGATGGGCAAAGGCTGGCAATTGGACGAACTCAAATGATCTCAATCGGCACACCTCTCTCTCCTTCGGCGACGAAAGTTCTGTTCCTTGGTGCCGGTGAGCTCGGCAAAGAAGTTGTGATCGAGTTGCAGCGCCTTGGTTGTGAAGTCATCGCGTGTGACCGGTATCCGAACGCCCCAGCGATGCAAGTCGCGCATCGCTCTCACGTGCTCGACATGACGGACGCTGCGGCACTGCGCGCAATTGTAGATCAGGAACGACCGCATCTGATTGTTCCGGAAATTGAAGCTATCGCGACTGACGAACTCGCGCGGATTGAGGCTGAGACCGAAAGCACTGTGATCCCGACTGCACGCGCAACGCAGTTGACCATGGACCGTGAAGGCATTCGACGGCTCGCGGCAGAAACGCTCTCGCTTAAAACAAGCAGATACGCCTTTGCATCAACTGGCGAGGCATTAGCGAGCGAAGCGGAAAAAATTGGCTATCCTGTTTTTGTGAAGCCCGTGATGTCCTCCTCTGGCAAAGGGCAAAGTTACGTAAAGTCTCCCGATGATATTTCCGCAGCATGGGAACATGCTCTGTCTGCTGGCAGAGGCAATCAGGTTCGCGTCATCGTCGAAGGTGCGGTCGACTTTGATTTTGAGATTACCTTGCTTACGGTTCGCCACTCCGGTGGAACCCAATTCTGCGAGCCGATTGGTCACAGACAAGAAAGCGGCGACTATGTTGAAAGCTGGCAGCCTCAACCGATGTCAGAGGCGGCGCTAAAAGAAGCACAGCGTATGGCGCTTGCGGTGACCGACAATATTGGTGGTCGCGGCGTCTTTGGCGTCGAGTTGTTTGTGAAGCGAGATGAAGTCTGGTTTTCCGAGGTCAGTCCGCGCCCGCACGATACAGGCCTGGTGACGCTCGCAAGCCAAGAGCAAAGTGAGTTCGAGCTGCATGCGCGCGCGATACTGGGATTATCGGTTGATACGCGCCTTTACAGAGCCGGTGCGAGCGCCGTTATTTATGGCGGCGTCCAAGGCGAAGGCGTAAGATTTGAAGGCGTTGACGTCGCCTATTCTGTTCCGGGCACGCGGCTGCGATTGTTCGGAAAACCCGTCAGCTACGAGAAGCGCCGGATGGGGGTTGCTGTTTCTTCTGCCGACAATATCGACGAAGCTCTTACGCGCGCCAAAAAAGCGGCGTCCTCTGTGAAGGTTGTTTCCGCCTAAAATCTGCAATCAATTGGTTTCATGCCGATATAATCATCGCTGCAGCGTTGTTTCCGCTTCTTCGCTTCAACTTTTTTGCGGCGATCAGCTCCAGCGTCCCAGGTCTTTACAATGGACTTGCACCGATCTGTACGAAGTGTCTGAGAGCCAATCTGGCGCCCACTATCATCGCGGTATTTGACCCGGATTTGGATGTCTTTTCGACTGATCGGATTGCGTAGGTATTTTTGGCACTGACGAACTTTGCAGTCGATTTTCGTGCCGCAGGTAAGAGACCCCATGCCTGTGTTGTAGGTTAATTGAATAGTGTTCCCGGTTGCGCCATAAAACACGTTCTTGGATAGGAAATTGGGCTTGAAGGTTCGCTTCAAACCGCCCGCCTTTTTTTGCAAGTAAGCTGTGCGTTCGATCTGGCTTGCTGTTTCGTAGTTGAATGTATTGAGCACATTCGGATGCATGAAAATATATGCTCCGAGCGCGCTGAATGTCATCACAATCGCGACAACGACTGAAAACTGGAAATTACTCATGCCGGAACCTCCCCACCATTTAGAGAGAGTATACGGCATCAATCTAAAAACCAGGTTCGAACTGTCATTCTGATTGCTCGGAGATGCTTAAGTAGTTCGAAACATCATCGCTTGGCTTTCCAAGCGATCATCGACCACAGAAGCGCCGCGCTAGCTCGGTTTCGAGCGATTGACCAATTGTTCGCATGTGCTCTTCTTGAGGAGCTGTGATCCGAGTGTCGTTCCATTACTATTCAGATAACGGACCCGAACGGATACGTTCTGCACACTGACAGAGTGGTTGAGATAGCGCTCGCATTGCCGAATTTTGCAGGGCTCATTGCCATCGCATTCGAGGGAACTTGTGTTCAGTGTATAGGTGAGCGCAATGGAGCGCCCCCCGATCAAAGGCTCGTTTCTTTCAGAGAAGATATTTGGTCGGAGTTTCGCGTTTATATCTCCGGAGACCGTCGAGAGGTAGGCCATGCGTTGGTCATGGGTCGCAGTGTTGTAGTCGAATGAGCCCGAAATACTGCCAAGGCCCGATGAATACGTTCCAATCCCTGCAACCATGGCAAGCGCAAAGACGACGAATGCTTCCACGTATGAGTTCATGAGTTTCACCGATCCTAATCTTCAGGTTTTGACAGTGTCATTGTGTAGGAGAAATTGGTGAAAATTCCGGTGAAGCGGGCGGTGCAATTTCTTCGACCGATTTAACGATCAGGAAAGCTGCGTCCGAAAGTCGATAATCAAATCGAGTTAGACAGCGCTGTCAGCTTCCCGCGACCGTTGCACCCACTGGACGCCGCCGCTCGCTGAGGTTATTCCCGCGAGCATCACACAATCTTTCTGATTTCAGGGGTTTTTTCATGGCAACTCGTGTCGCAATCAACGGCTTTGGCCGCATCGGTCGTCTCGTCCTACGTTCAATTATCGAACATGACCGCAAGGACATTGAAGTCGTTTCAATTAACGACCTTGGGCCGATCGAAACCAATGCACATTTGCTCCAATACGACACGGTTCACGGCAAGCTAGGCGAAGAGGTCAGCGTTGACGGAGATACGATCAAAGTTGGCGGCCGCGCTTTCAAGTGCACTGCGGTCCGTGATCCAAAAGAGCTGCCACACAAGGAACTCGGTGTGGACATCGCGTTCGAGTGTACAGGAATCTTTACCGCGCGTGACAAAGCAGCTGCGCACCTTGATGCAGGTGCCAGGCGCGTTCTCGTCTCAGCGCCAGGGGCAAATGCGGATAAAACCATCGTTTACGGCGTCAATCACACAACACTGACAGCAGATGATGTGGTTGTCTCCAACGCGTCATGCACCACCAACTGCCTCTCACCAGTGGCGAAAGTACTCAACGAGGCTGTCGGGATTGAGCGCGGCTACATGACCACGGTTCACGCCTACACCGGAGATCAGCCAACGCTGGATCGCTTCCACAAGGACCTCTACCGCGCGCGTGCAGCGGCAAGTTCAATGATCCCGACATCGACAGGCGCAGCAAAAGCGGTTGGTTTGGTGTTGCCAGAGCTGGCGGGCAAACTGAATGGTTCGGCGGTTCGTGTGCCGACGCCAAACGTTTCGATGATCGATCTGGTCTTCGATGCTGGTAAGACGACCACTGTGGAAGAAATCAACGGCGCGCTCAAAGCCGCCGCTGACGGCCCAATGAAGGGTGTACTCGGTTATTCAACAGCGCCGCTGGTCAGCGCGGACTTCAACCACGATGCGCATAGCTCAACCGTGGCGGCGGACGGAACCAACGTTACCGATGGTTCTTTGGTGCGCGTGCTCAGCTGGTATGACAATGAGTGGGGCTTTGCGACGCGCATGTCCGATACAGCGCTGGAGATGGCACGGTACTTATAGAATTATGTAAGGCTTGCGCTTTGAATTCCTGATCGTATTGCTTGGATTAAATCAGAATACGATACGGGGACATATTATATGAGCGAGACGTACGACGCATTCATCAGCCACGCGAGTGAAGACAAGCATATTGCGAGATTACTGCGCGGTTATCTGCGCAGTCATAATATCCATTCCTGGTTCGATGTAGATCATGTCAGCGCGGCAGAAGTGATGGAAAAGGATAGATTGAACAAGAAATTTACAGACGCAATTGATCGTTCGGACTATTTTTTGTTCTTGATATCCAAAGCTTCACTCGTAAAGTCTTGGCCTCGGCGTGAGTTTGACTACGCCATGAGTCTTCGGAACAATGATCCAGATACGATGAAGATCGTTGGGATCATTATTGACGATACCAACAAAGACGATCTACCCGATTGGATTAGAACAGTTAGCTGCCGAAGCATTTACGGTGCCTTTGCTGGACTGGATATTCTTGAAGGTATTCGGGACGATATCGGTGCGAAAAAGGCCACATATATCAGCAAGCTTGAGCCTCATTTCATCAAACAGATTCCGACCGCCAAACTCGGCTCGAACCTTCGCAAAGGTCTCACCGCAAACATCAAGTTTTGGTACATAAATGGTGGGTTTTCGCTGCAACAAACCATCAAGCCAGCGATTGAGGATATGCTGGACACAAATCCTTCGGGGCTCGTCAACTGCCAGTTTATGTTCATGGATAGTGTCATGTTGAATGACGACCCGAGTGATGATCATCTCGAAATCGCGCAGGACTATCTCTACAATTTTCTCGGAAACTCAAATTTCTTTCAACGACGAGGCGTGCACCATGAACACGTCTTGCGGTCGATCGAACTAATTCAGGATATGTCCAAAGAATATCCCAATGTAAGCTGCGAGGTAAAGCTTTACACGGGTGTCCCTGCGGGTCGATTTATTCTGTCAGATCAAACGGGGTTCTTTACGCCATTTGTAGCTGAAACAAGCGACAAGCTCCCTATTTTTATCTTCGATAAACGATCCCCATTTTTCATTTTTGCGCGAAAGCACTTCGACAAGGCATACAAAGACGCGAGGAAGGTTGTGTAATGCCGCAAAATCCATATGAAGCGCCTAGACGCATCATAAGTGTATAGGAGAGTATTCAGTTTTGGGGTCTTTCAAACGCATCGAAGACGCTGGTGATCTGACAGGCAAAGTCGCGCTTGTTCGCGTTGATTTCAATGTGCCAATGGATGGTGGACGCGTGACAGATGATACACGCTTGCGCGCCGCTGTCGACACAGTTCAGACGCTAAGGACGCAGGGCGCAAAAGTTGCCCTGCTAGCTCACTTTGGCCGCCCGAAAGGTGAGCGCGTGCCAGAGATGAGCCTGCAGCCAGTTGCAGCTGCTTTCGCAGACGTGCTCGGTTCACCTGTGGCGTTTGCAAACCAGTGCCGGGGACCCGCTGCAGCGAGTGCGATAGATCAATTACCACCGGCAGGTATCGTTCTGCTTGAGAACACACGCTACGAGCCCGGCGAAACCAAAAATGATGATGATCTTGCGGATGATATTGCGAGACTGGGCGACATTTATGTGAGCGATGCGTTCTCTGCGTCGCACCGCGCTCATATGTCGACCGTTGGGCTTGCAACGCGTTTGCCGGCCTATGCAGGAAAGAGCATGGAGCGCGAACTGGATGCGCTCGAAGCCGCTCTCGGAACTCCGAACCGTCCGGTTCTTGCCGTTGTTGGCGGCGCGAAGGTTTCCTCAAAGATCGATCTGCTGAAAAACCTCGTGTCAAAAGTAGATGCGCTCGCGATCGGCGGCGGTATGGCGAACACATTTCTTGCCGCGCGCGGGCATAGCGTTGGCGCATCCCTTTGCGAACATGATCTTGCCGACACGGCCAAAGAGATTGAAGCAAATGCAAAAGCGGCCGGCTGTGATATTCTTCTGCCTCTGGATGTCGTTGTTGCTTCAGAATTCAAGGCTCATGCGGAGAGCCGCACATGCGGCCTGGATGATGTTGCCGATAATCAAATGATCCTCGATGCCGGGCCGCAAACGGTTGCGGCCTTGGCCGTCGCGATGGATGTTGCCAAAACACTGGTTTGGAACGGTCCGCTCGGCGCGTTTGAAATCGAACCATTCGATACGGCGACGAACGCAGCTGCGACAGCTGCGGCTACGCGGGCTGAGGCAGGCAACCTTGTTGCCGTCGCGGGCGGAGGAGATACTGTTGCTGCTTTGAACCATGCCGGCGCAGCCGCCGGGTTCACACATATCTCAACGGCCGGCGGGGCATTCCTTGAATGGATGGAAGGAAAACCCCTGCCAGGTGTAGAGGTTCTTAAATCCACATAGAATATTCGAAATGCCTGGAGGTCGATGAGCATGAAGAATTCAGAAATGTACAAAAAGATCGCAGAGCGAGATGGTTTTATCGCTGCTCTCGATCAGTCAGGCGGGTCTACACCGCGGGCACTTCACAACTATGGAATTCCCGCCGACAGTTATGCGTCAGAAGCTGAGATGTTTGATCTCGTTCACGAGATGCGCACACGCATGATAAAATCCCCGTCATTTAATGGTGACAATCTGATTGGCGCGATCTTGTTTGAGCGCACCGTCAACAGTGAAATCGATGGTATTCCAACGGCTCAGTTCGTTTGGGAGAAGAAGGGCGTTGTTCCTTTCATCAAAGTGGACAAAGGCCTCGAAGAAAATGCGAACGGCGTACAGTTGATGAAGCCAATGCCGCAGCTCGACGAGATGTGTAAGTCGTCTGTTGAAAAAGGTATTTTCGGAACGAAAATGCGCTCTGTAATCAACGCTGCGAACCCAGAGGGCATTGCTGCCATCGTCGCGCAGCAGATCGAGGTTGGTAAGCGTATTTTCGATCATGGTCTGATGCCAATCCTTGAGCCGGAAATCACAATCACGATCGAAGATAAAGCAGAAGCAGAAGATATTTTGCGTGATGAGCTTGTGAAGCAACTCAGCGCATTGCCTGAAACCTATGAAGTGATGCTGAAGCTGTCCTTGCCGGAGACGCCCAACCAATACAAAGCGCTTGTCGATCACCCGCGCGTGCTTACGGTTGTTGCGCTATCTGGCGGGTATCCACGAGCTCAGTCGAACCAAATGCTATCTCAGAACAGCGGAATGGTTGCGAGCTTCTCACGTGGTTTCAGCGAAGGTTTGTCCGTAAAGCAAACAGATGAAGCGTTTGACGCGATGATGGCTGAATCCATTGCTGCTATCTGCGCGGCGTCTCGTGCAGGCTAATCTCCGTGTTGGAGTTGCGCCCGAATTGCGAGCGGTGCGATTGCGATCTCCCGGCGGATAAACCCGGCGCAAACATCTGCTCCTTTGAATGCACATTTTGTGATGACTGCGCCGCCGACCATTTCGGCGGCGTTTGTCCAAATTGCGGAGGAGATTTCTCTGTCCGCCCGCTGCGTGTTGGTGCGATGCTCGAGAAATTTCCCGCCAGCACAGAGCGCGTGCTCAAAGCGCACCCATGACACTTGATTGTTTTGCTGATCTCATCACATAGAGCGCGATGACCGAATACATCCCTCGCCCGCGAACACGCCTTTATCTCATAACGCCTCCGGTCATCGAAGATGTGCCAGCCTTTGCTGCTTTGCTGGAGACGTGCCTTGATGCCGGGGATGTCGCGTGTTTGCAGATCAGATTGAAGCAAGGTGATGAAATTGACGTGAGTGCGACGCGCAAGGTCGCGCAGGCAGTCACCGAAATGTGCCAGGCGCGAGGCACGGCCGTGCTGATCAATGACAGCCCAGAGCTTGCAAAAGAACTCGGCGCGGACGGTGTGCATGTCGGGAAGACAGATATGGGCGTTGCTGACGCGCGGGAACTGCTAGGTCCAGAGGCGGTGATTGGCGCGACGGCTCATAATAGTCGTCATGATGGCATGATCGCGTGCGAAGCTGGAGCGGACTACGCCGCGTTTGGAGCGTTTTTTCCAACCGATACGAAAGACGCGCCAACAAAAGCAGATTTTGAAACTCTGGAAATCTGGCAACAGATGATGGAGCCGCCATGCGTTGCTATTGGGGGCATTACGATCGAAAACGCGCAGAGCGTGGTTGAAGCCGGGGCAGATTTCATTGCCGTTAGCTCAGGCGTTTGGCATCATCCGGATGGGGCGATCAACGCCGTGATTGCCATTAATGCTCTGCTTGATGAACTGGAAGAACAGCCAGCTTAGTCCTCTTCGCCCATGAATACGTCTTCCACTATATTGTCGGTGGTTGATCCGGGTGTGCCGACACGGTCTTTGAAATAGATATACATTCGCTCGCAAAGAAGCCGGAGCAGCATAAGCGCGATGATCGCCGAAAGAGGCCCAATGGTCCAAACTCCAAGGACACCGAGGAAGTCGTCTGCGATGCTTCCGAGCGAGCGGATCATTGTATAGAAAAGGCTGACTACAATCAGCAGCATACCAATATAATAAAGCGCGACGGTGAGCTGAAGACCGATCAATTCATCGAATGACAGGAAGCGCTTGGCCCAACCAATTGGATTGGTTTTTTCGAGTGCGACCCCGCCGAACTCGCGTGCGCGAAATGTCATCTCTTTTGCGCGGCGCTTAAATTCCTCATACTCTTTGTTTTCTGAGGAATGATCCGTATCAGCACTTGCAGCGTCGTTGCCGGGGTCGTCACTCATGTTTTGCTCCGAAGGAAAACTTAACTTGCCGAGATGTTCTTCTCTTCCTCTTTCATTTTGCGCATGGCGGCAAGATTGTCACTAATCCGGAAGATGACGATATAGAGTTCACAGACCACTCTCAGAACCAGGATCCCGATTGGAATACCGATCAGTGCTATGAGCGCCGCTCCAATATCGCCGCTGAACAGTGAACCAAAAAAGCGCCAGACGCCGAGAGCAAGAATGACCACAAGGCCAACATAATACAGAATTTTGATCACCAAGCCTGCGATCATTTTGTCGAAGCTCAGCAGCCGTCCCAAGATTCCTTCCATTGGTATCCCCTTCATTGATATGTATAGGAATTTCGATACTGACCCATCTTCGGATCAAGAGTCGAGCAATTTCCCCTCTGGCGCGCTCTCTTACTTGACCATGCCTTAAACGCAGACTACGCCGCGCCCTAGCACTTATGGGAGTTCCTCCATGGTTAAGATCAATGGAAACGAGATTAAAGTTGGCAACGTGATTGAGCACAATGGCTCAGTCTGGCGTGCTGTCAAAACGAACTCAGTCAAGCCTGGAAAAGGCGGCGCGTTCAATCAGGTTGAGCTGCGAAATCTAATGAATGGGTCCAAGCTGAACGAGCGCTTCCGAGCCTCCGAAACCGTTGAGAAAGTGCGTCTGGAACAAAAGACATATCAGTATCTTTTCGGAGATGATGATAAATTCACTTTCATGGATTCAGAGACATACGAACAGATCGAAATCCAGCGTGACTTTATCGGCGAACAGGGTGCGTTTCTTCAGGATGGCATGATGGTCGAGATTGAGTTCTATGAAGAAACGCCAATCGGTGTCGCCCTTCCAGATCAGGTCATCATGGAAGTGCTCGAAACCGAACCCGTTGTGAAGGGTCAAACCGCGGCGAACAGTTTCAAACCAGCGATGTGTGATAACAATGTCCGCATCATGGTGCCGCCTTTTGTCGGTGTTGGTGAGAAGATCGTGGTACAGACATCTGATTCAACCTATTTGCGCCGGTCAGACTAGATGTCCAAACCATCTCCTGTTGGCAATGTCATGATTGCAGCGGCCCGCGCGGCCGGAACCAGTCTCGCACGTGACTTTAACGAAGTTGAGCATTTGCAGGTCTCAAAGAAGGGCCCGGCGGATTTTGTTTCCAAGGCTGACATGCGTGCGGAAAAAATCATCTATGATGAGCTGTCCAAGGCGCGCCCGGGCTATGGCTTTGTCATGGAAGAAAGCGGCGTTGTCGAAGGGACGGACAAAAACAACCGTTTCATCATCGATCCGCTCGATGGGACTCTCAACTTCTTGCACGGCCAGCCACACTTCGCCGTCTCGATTGGACTGGAGCGCGATGGAGAGTTGCTCACGGGCGTCGTGTTTGATGTTGCGAAGAACGAAATCTTCTGGGCTGAGACCGGGCGTGGATGTTGGCTCGAAAATCGGAAGCTCCGCGTGTCAACGCGTGGCCGCTTATCTGAATCGGTTATTGCGACGGGCACACCCTGGTTCGGCAAACAGGAAAGCGCGCACGAACTTTTCTGGGGCGAGCTCGCCGCACTGACGCCTGCTTGCGCGGGCATTCGCCGCTATGGTTCTGCGGCATTGGATCTTGCCTGGGTCGCTGCCGGGCGGTTCGATGGTTTCTGGGAGCGCAACCTTAAACCCTGGGATATTGCGGCAGGCATCGTGCTCGTGCGCGAAGCTGGCGGTATGGTGAGCGAGATAGACAATCGCGATGTCATGCAAACGGGCAGCATCGTCGCCGGTAATGACCCGATCCACACCAAGCTTTCTGACACGCTTCGCAAAGCCGACGCACTGCAAAAATTATAATGGGCTAATGGCGAAAATTCGCCAAGAACGGTCGTTGACATTAGCCGTTCGAATGTCCGAGTTCATCGAAAACAGTCACAGATGAACCGGCTTTGGGGAGCGTGCTTCTAGTTTTTAAACTCCGGTCGCTTTTGAAGGAGGGCTTGATCAAACACGTCATCTTTAAATAGCTTAGGATAGTACCAGGACCGAAGTTCAGCATGATAAGCTCGTACTCTCTGTTCATAAGCGAGGGATGCCAAGACATCAGTTTTCGCTTGTGATTGAAACAAACGTTCTGTCAGAACTGGCGGTGACAAGATTGCGAGGTAGCCCGATATTCGATCGCGCTTAGCGCGTCCGTTCTTGTACGCCGCGGAAAGCTCTTCCGCTCTCTGATCACCTACTTGTTGAAAGGCGTAATACCATTTCCATTCAAACGGAGCTTCCGTTTTGGCGTAGTCGGCGAGATCCGGGTGGCGCTCTACAAAGGGGTCGTAAGTTGCTTCTTTTGGTATATCCCAAGCATCATTCACCGCTTCGCGCTGGGTGAGCAAAATATCCCCACCGTCTGGAACCGGCACAGCGGCATTGACGCCTGCTTTAATTGCGCTCGGCGCGACGATGGCAAGAAGCATCCAAACACCGAAGAGCCCGACCAAATTTACAGAACTCGGCCAGCTCTTTGCTGTCACGAAGGAGGCTATGAGCCACCAAAACAACAAATGAGCCAAGACGATAAGTGCGGCGATTAGTACAGTCATCATTGAAGCGCTGGCCACGGCACCGCCGATGAACAACGGTATGATCAAGCAAGCCCAAAGAATTGTCGTTCGAAGCAATGAACGATATCGCCAAAGGTCTTTTTCCTGCGCAGTTGATTCAAGCAAATCTAAGCGCCCCGCTGCCCGTTCTTTTGATCGCAAATCGTGCAACAGAAGTACCAAGAAAAGGGGCGCAAGCAGGCTCACCACGAAAGCAAAGTCGAACCGGCCGATTAAAGCGAAGTCCGGATTAACCGTATCGGTTTCATAAATCTGCCCTTCAAGCGCGAGCATTCGGATGCGATGTCGCCAAGGAGACACATCTCGTTGACCTAAAGCTGCAAACGCAAAGTGTGATGGCTCATCGTAAGTGAGATGAAACGAGTAGTATGCGGCGCTGCCCCAATCAGACTGATCTTTTGCGACCACTTCACGCTCAATTCTGTCAGCCTCAATAAGGCGGTCTATTTCAGCGCGCTGATTAGATATTTCTTGCAACCCAAGGAACACCGCGATGGCTGCCGCCATAAATGCCAAACCAAACCAAAGCAGCGCTGCACGGTCGCGCATGAGAAACCAGACTTCTCGATTAAGCGCGCTCATGGCCTCACCCTTTGAGCCAGTACAATACCTGCTCCGGTTAAACCCACGAACCAAATTAGCAGCATGAGAATGGGTGAGGATGCGTTCTTCCAGCGTTCGGGCGCAGGTGCTGGTAAGAACTCAAAGTCCTGCAGTACTTTCCAATTGTCAGATGAGATGCGCGCGCGTCGGCTCTCAGCATCGCCTTGGTTTCGATTAATGTCATCTGTATAACTGAGCTCTTCAACATGGGCCTTGTTGAGGCCTTGAACAAAATCAATACGCAGCGCTTCCGTCTCGCGAAGAAAACGGTGATGCGTTCTCAAGCCTGTACTCGCGAGAGATTGCGATGCGTAGGATGTGGCCAATGTCGGGGATAACCAGCCAAACGCTTTCATGTGATCTGATTGGCGCGATTCCAATGTCATCTTCTCTTCGGCATATTTGTTCATGAGATGTGTTAGATCAGCTTCATTTTTTTCCGCGACGAGGCCTCGATAGTTCATCGGCAGTTCCTCGATGCTGCTCACATCGTATTGGGCGAGCAAATTTACGCGGAATTTGTCGAAAGCAGGATCGGCGGCATTGTGACCGTCTCCGAGCGCTCGCTTCTCGGCCATAATTTGAAGATCAGTCTCGATCTTACTTGGTGCCGGATGCGCCCCTGCTGCCGACGCAACAGACACACGAGGAATGATCAACGTGGCGATCAACCAAAGCAAAACCAGAACAGCTAACGCTACTCCGCGCGACTTGGCCACGATAGAAACCAACGTGATCAAGCTCACCCAAACGAGCAAGTATGCTCCGTAAACACCTGTCAAGCCGAGGCTAATATATAGGGCTTCGCCATTTGCGCTTGCCCAAAGGCTGGCGATGGCCAGCGGCACCAAACTTATTGCTGCGACACCTGCAAGCGCTGACCACTTACCGAAGTATAGCCGCGTTCCGGAAATGCCTTGCGACAGGACGGGCGCAAGCGTTCGTGCCTCACGCTCTCGAACAATAACCCCGTGCCCAATCGCGATGAGCAATAAGGGGATAAGCAGCTGGCAGACCTTGGCGGGCGTAAGCGATCCGAAGCCGCCAAAGTTTGCGCCTGCACGCTCTTCAGCAAACATCGCGGTGTTTTGATGATGGCCCTCAAGAAAGATTGATTGCCCCGTCACCGCGTCTATACCGGGATCAATGATCGCGAGTGGTGGCGGCGTGCGAAACGCATAATGTCCGTAATGCACCATTCGGTGGGGGTGGCGATCGGGCTGAGAAAGAAATGTTTCTTCGGCGACATGTTGTTGGTGCTCGCGGGCGTGCTGAGCCTCACTGACGCGCAATCCAGTGAATATGCTGGTCGCGATAAGAAGCACTGCAAATATCATCAAGGCATACGACGCAAGGCGCGATCGCTTCCACAGCCTCCACTCGTCTCCGGCAATTGTCAGGATCTGGCTCATGCATTCGCTCGTTCAGCAAAAGCGCGGTGGACGGTCTCTGTATCAATACCGCTTTCCGAGCGATCAAATGTTCCCACCAATTCGCCGCGCCTTAGCAGACCAACGCGGTCGGCGACTTGGCAAGCCCCGTAGACATCATGAGTTACCATCAAGATGGTTCGCCCTTCATCTGCAAGTTTACGAACAAGGCGATTGAACTCGTCAATGGCAACAGGGTCGAGGCCAGATGTTGGTTCATCTAGAAGAAGGATGGGAGACTCTCTCAAAATAGCCAACGCAATCGCTGTCTTCTGACGCATACCTTTTGAATAAGTCTCCATGCGTTTTGACCGGGCATCCTTCTGGAGCGCCACCGCATCAAGAGCCTGATCCAAACCATCTTTCGATACCTTCAGTTTGGCGAGCGAGAGAAAGTACTTCAGATTCTCATATGCAGTCAGGTGTCCATAGAGTGTCGCGGCCTCGGGCAAAAAAGCGATCGCTTGTCTCGCCGCTGAAATACTATTTCTCACCTCAGCTCCTCTAACGCTCACGGAGCCTGAAGCAGGATCAAGGAATCCAAGAAACGTCAGCAGCGTGGTGGACTTACCAGCGCCGTTTCCGCCGAGCAGAGCGTAAATCTCGCCCGGCGAAACACTAAAGGAAATGTCCTTTAGCACTGAGGTTCCAGAGCGCTCTACCGAAAGCGAATTCGCCTCAAGTGCATAGGTCATGTAGGGCTCCTAGAAGCGGAATGTGCCTGTCAGTCTTACGCGCTGAGGGTCACCTGGTTGCACCCAAACATTCGCGAAGGAGTTTGTGTAGAAGGTTTCGTCGAACACATTATCAACATCAAGGCGAACCGCGAACCCATCCACTGGCTCAATCTCACCAAAGATTCGAGCTGTTGTGTAGTCTGGCAACGTAAAGTCTGAGCCTACAAAGCCATTGCGCTCACCAACAAACAAAACGCCTCCACCGAGTTTCGCTGGCATTTCGCCAATCGTAAGTTCTTTGGTCGCTTGAACGTTAAACTGATGCTCGGGTGAGTTGATGACAGGATCACCTGCATCAATTGTGAAACCAAATCCGTCTGCATCCGCAAAGCTGTTGCTGAAAGTTGCATCCGTATATGCGTAGGACGCCCAAACACTCACCCCGTTGTCGAATTCGAGATTTGCGTCGACTTCGAGGCCTGTGCTCTCAGCTTCGCCTGCCGGGATGGAAAAGAAACCGACCGCTGTCGCTTCTGGCCGATCATCGTTTACGAGGAAGTTGCTTTGATCGACCTGGAACAGCGTTACGCCGATCGAGCCATCGACATTATCGTTGAATTCACCAAGGTCAGCCTTGAAACCCACTTCCATAGACTCAGTAATGTTCGGATCAAACTGATTGCCCTGGAAGTCCTGCCCAGTTTGCTGCCGGTATCCCTCCCCATAGGATGCGTACAAACTAAACCCATCATTCACGCGGTAAACGACACCGAATTGCGGCGAGACGCGATCATCCGAACTGGTGATGGTCGTCGCGGGTGTTGCGAGCCGGTTCGTGAGATCTTGTTCGAAATCATCGATACGCGCACCGATCCGCACCTGCAGCTTATCCGTGATATCGACCTGATCCTGTACGTAGAACCCATATCCTGTCAGGACTTCGTTGCGATTTGTGTTCGCGCCGGCTGCTGGGTTCAAGTTCAGCCCATAAACAGGATCAGCAATTGTAAGGATCAAATTCTCTGCAATGAGAGTTGGATCAGTTAGATCTCCTCCTGCCGGAAAGCGAGAGCGGAAGCGGTCGATTACCAGCGTATTGTCAAACTCATCATAGTCAGCACCGAAAATCAGGCGGTGTCGCAATTGGCCCGTATTGAACTCACCTGCTATTTCGCCACGTAGAACGAGGTAATCTGACTCAAAGTCGCGAGACCGGAAGAAACGCGCGATTGTTGTGCCATCAACAAAATAGGTTTGCCGCGAACCGAATTGCGGCTCAAACGCGTCGCCTTCCAGAGTTGTTTCGCGGTATCCTATGCCGCCCAAGAAGCTCCAATTGTCGTTGAAATTGTGTTGCATCTCGAACTGATGCCCAACGACTTCGGTTTCAATCGGAACATTTTCACCGACGAAGAAGTCTCGCGGTGAGAAACCAAACTCATCAGAGAATACGACACCACGATCAAACGGAAGTTCTTGGCTTGTGTATTCAAGCTCATAAGTAAGGTTTGTATCGTCCGAGAAATTGACCGTCGCCGAAGGATAGAAACCAAACTTCTGAGTTTCTACCGTATCCCTGAAGCTTTCCGCATCTTCAAAGAACCCAACAAGCCGTACGCCAATATTTTCACTTGCGCCTAGTACAGTTTGAAAATCGCCTTCTGCGCGGAACTGGTTCCAACTGCCGATCGTGCCTTGCA
Source organism: Hyphomonadaceae bacterium (assembly GCA_965263325.1). Classification (GTDB taxonomy): domain Bacteria; phylum Pseudomonadota; class Alphaproteobacteria; order Caulobacterales; family Hyphomonadaceae; genus CBDHGY01. The sequence goes on from CBDHGY010000002.1 coordinate 2,426,484, forward strand.
CATACCCGCCAGTTTCAAAGTTCGGGCGCTTCGTGACGAGGTTTACAGTTCCCCCAGGTTCGCCGCGGCCAAAGAGTGCCGAGCGCGGCCCTTTCAATATTTCGACGGATTCGATGCCAGCAAGATCGCGCGGGCCACCAAATCCGCGACCAGCATTAAAGCCGTTCACAAGAAAGCCGCTGGGTAAATTGATGTCACCAGAAAAACCGCGAATGGAAAAACTGTTCCAAAGCCCGCCGAAATTATTTTGGCGCGCAACTGATGCAGAGAGATCAAGCGCGTCGCTCAAGTTGAGCGCACCCGCATCCCGCAGAACATCTTCTCCAATAATTTGATCTGCTGCCGGGACTTCTAGGTCGTCAAAGTTACCTCGATAAGCCTGGCGATCGCCAACGACAAAAATCACTTCCTGACGTGATTCTGCATCATCTTCCTGCGCCGTCGCCGTTACGCCTGAAAAGGCGAGCATTGAGCTGCCCAATGCCTAGCTCGCTAATAATCTCGATTTCATGATTAAACCCCAATTCTCCAAGAATGCATTCTGCCAGTTATGTTATTTGATAACGCATTTATTGGGGCGTTAGCCGTCTGGCAAGGCTAATCTTGATAAAGCCATACCGTGTGGCGTTTCGGCCAAAAACTGGCATTCAGAGTTCCAAGAATTGGCGGAAATGGAGCACACTCAAGCCATTGATAGTCTTTTTGATGAAAGGCCGGAATGGGCCAACTCAAGCCGTTCAAATTCAAAACGACTAAGCTTTTTCACCCGCGAATTGTAGCTCGGCAAGGCGTGCATAAAGTCCGCCCTTGCGGACCAGCTCATCATGGCTGCCTTGCTCAGCGATCCGGCCATGCTCCATCACTACGATCCGGTCTGCGCGGCGTACGGTTGAGAGGCGGTGTGCGATAACAAGCGTCGTGCGCCCTTCAGCGGCTGCCGAAACGGCGCGCTGAACAAGTGCTTCACTTTCGCTATCGAGCGCGCTGGTTGCCTCATCGAGCAGAAGGATCGGCGCGTCGCGAACAAGCGCGCGGGCGAGCGCGACGCGTTGGCGCTGGCCGCCGGACAGGTCTCGCCCTTTGATTCCGAGCGGCGCTTCAAGTCCGCCGCGGCTTTCAAGGAATTCCCAGGCTTCGGCGCGCCGCGCGGCATCTATAAGAGCCTCATCGCTGTTCTCCATTCCGCCGAAGGCAATGTTGTCACGGGCACTGCCGCTGAACAGCGCGGCTTCTTGCGGGGCATAGGCAAAGCGTGATCGCCAGCCGCGCGGATCGGCGTTGCGTGCCTCAACGCCGTCGAGCCGGATCTCTCCTGTTTCGGGATCAAACAGCCGCAGTGCAAGGCGAAACACTGTTGTTTTCCCCGCGCCTGATGGACCGACCAGGGCAACAAATTCCCCGGGCTGTACGGTGAGCGAAAAGTTGGACAGCGCCGGCGTATCGTCATTGCCATAGCCGAATGTGACATTGTCAAAGACGAGTTCGCCTTTAATGGGGACGGGCATTGCGACAGGTCTGGCGGGCGCAGCAATTTCCGCTGTTTCAGACAGAACCTCGCTCGCTCTATCTGCCGCGCCAGCTGCGCGCATTACCTCGCCATAAACTTCCGCCAGCATGCCGAAGCCTGATCCAGCATACAGCGCATAAAGCACCATTTGCGTAAGTTCGCCCGGTGTCATACCGCCGGTTGCAACTGAGCGCGCACCCATCCAGAGGATGGCAACCACACCGCCAAAAAGCAGAACCGAGACCATCACGATCATAATGGCGCGCGCGCCATTGCGGCGCATTGCGGCTTGGAATGTCGCTTCGACGGCGGCTCCAAAGCTCTTTATCCGTGAAGGCTCGCGGCCATAGGCTTGCACGAGTTCAACCGAGTCGAGGGCTTCGGACGCTTCACCTCCAGCTTCCGATAAGCTTGTCTGCGCGCGATTGGACATCGTTCGGATTACACGTCCAACTGCAAGCACAGGCAGGATCGCTACCGGTATCATGATCAGCAGCATGCCCCCCAATTGCCAATTGGTGTACATCATAAGAGCAAGCGCACCGACCGTATTGATGGTTGTACGCGTCGCAAAACTCATTGAGGAGCCGAGGAAATTCTCAATAAGCGTTATGTCTGCCGTAAGGCGTGAGACAGCTTCCCCTGAGCGGATCTTGGCGTGATAACGCGGGCTCAGCGAAAGCATGTGCGTGTAGAGATCCTGGCGAAGATCGGCAGCAATTCTCTCGCCAAACCGTGAGACGAAGTAGAACCGCAGCGCCCCGGCAACACCCATCGCGACAGCGGCGAGGAAGACATAGAAAAAGTACTTATCTATCAGGCTCAGCAGTTCGGCTGCCTCAATATCCTGGCCGCGGCCGGCATCAATCGCCTGCCCGAACAGCATCGGGACTGTTAGTGATGCGACCGAGCTGATGAGGAGAAAAACGAGCGCCGCAAATACCGTCCGCTTGTGTTTACCAACATATGGCCACAGCATACGCAGCGGCTTCAGCGTGCGGCCTTTCGGCCGGTCCATGCCTTCTTGCCCGCGGGGCTGGCTCTCGCGCCGGTCTTCGACGACTGTATCGCTGGTGACACTCATACAAATCCGCCCTTGCAGTAAACGCGCCGATCGGGTAATAGCCCGCTTTCTCGAATAACACCCCGCGCGAAACAGCGCATATAGGGACTAAATGAGGCGCGCGCCATGAAAGCTGATACGCACCCTGACTACCATATGATCACTGTTGTGATGACAGATGGCACAGAATACCAGACCCGCTCCACATATGGGAAAGAGGGCGACCGTCTTGTGCTCGACATTGACCCAACAACCCACCCAGCATGGACGGGTGGCACAGGCAAGCTGATGGACCGCGGTGGCCGCGTGTCTCGCTTCAAGGACAAGTTCAAGGGGTTTGGCGTGTAAAGCGCTTTTCTTCCGATTTTTGCTTAAAGCCCCGGCCTCGCGCCGGGGTTTTTGTTTTTCCAGGTATCGCCTTTCGCAAACATTGCTAAAACCCGGTGCATGAACAAGGATGATCTTCGCGCCCAACTAAAAGACCTTCGCGCTGAACTTGCCGCGCGTGATCCGGATGCCGGTGAGATTGTTGCGGATAAATTCCCGATGAAGTTACTGGAGCGCTATGGGCCGCTGGTCGCAGGTTATTTGCCGATCCGCGACGAGATTGATCCGCGACCGCTCATGCAAAAGCTAGAAGATGCGGGCGCGCAGCTGTGCCTGCCGCGCGTGAATGACGATGGCGCGGGCATGACGTATCGCAAATGGGCGATGGGCGGTGCATTAGAAGATCGGCCCTTTGGTCTCAAAGAACCCTTGGCCGAAGCTGAGATCGTTTTTCCAACCCTCATTCTTGTACCGCTGCTTGCCTTTGATGCGCATGGTAACCGTCTTGGGTATGGCAAAGGTCATTATGACCGAGCGCTTTCGAGCTTGCGGTCAGAGGGCAGGGCGTTTGCCTGTGCCGTTGCATTCTTTGGTCAGCAGATTGATGCAGTCCCGGCTGAGCCGCATGATCAACTGCTCGACTGGGCTGTTACGGAGCAAGGTTCCGTTCCGCTTTTCATGATGCGAAACATGAAACAAATCGCGGCTGCGGGCGATGATGACGGGCCGGAGGCGGCCTAGGGTCCCTCGACCTCATATCCCTTATCGCGCAGCATTTTTATGACGCTGTCTGGCCCGAACATATGCGCCATGCCGACGGCGATGAATTTATGCCCCGGCTCTTCAAGCAAAGCCTCAATACGCGGGATCCAGTTTCGATTTCGATTGGTCAAAATGGCATTATAAAAATCCATGTTGGCGTAAGACTCCAGAATATCTTCGGCCTCCATCGCGGCAATGTCGCCGCGCATCCACTCATCCACCATTTCAGCGTTGTTTTCGCGAATCAGGTCGAAAGCTTCGTCCACGTCAACAATCGTTTCGAACTCAGGTGACTCATGTGTGAGAACGGCAATTTGCGTCTCGAGCGGTAAATTTGAGATCGAGGTGACCGTGTCGAAGGGGGGCTCCATTTCACAAATTGTTTTTCCGTTCTGACGCGCTTGGGGAAGCAATGTGAACTCGACGCCGTGATCGGGGATCAACCCGAGATGTTCATTGACCCGTTGGCTGAGATCAAACATCACGTTCCAGGGCTTCATCGAGTTTATATATTCTCGGCGCAGCCCTAACCGATCTGAGATTTCGTAAATGTCTTCCATCTCGTCTTCACCGAGATGGTCAGACAAGGTTTCGCCATCCTCGAAAAACCCGAACATTCGGATGTATTCGCGGTACTCGTCAGCTTTGCCATCGGCATCAGTCTCGACGCAAAAGGCATCGGACTTTTCGAATGCGGCGTCCATCGCGTCAGTGCGCCAGTCCAGATCTTCGGGGAGTGCATGAATAGACCCAAATAGATAGATAGTGGTATCGGCGTCGCTGAGTTCCCACAGAACAGGGGCACCATATCCACCTTCCGGATGTTTTGGGGGCGTTGCGCATGCCGCAACGACCGCGAATAAGGCGAGCAATCTAATCACACATGAACTCCGGCGCTGCAGCGAAAAGATGAAAGCAAAATGCTTTGTCTGCCACAAGCTGTTGTGACAGTGCGCTTATGGCCCTTCGACCATGTAGCCTTTGTCTCTTAGCATAAGGATGACGCTGTCCGGGCCCGATAAATGACCCGCGCCAACCGCAATCATCACTGTGCCCGGCTCATCAAGCATTGCTTCGATCTGTGGGATCCAAGCTTCGTTTCGATCGCGGATGAGCATATCCATAAATTCTTCTGCACCTTCCGTCGTTCCCATTACGTCTGGGTCCATGAATGCTGATTGCCCCGCAACATCTCCATCGAGCCATTCTTCCAGGTCAACTTGGTACATGTCTCGCGCCAAATCGATCGTGGCCGCCGAAGATAAGAGATATTCAAGCTGGGCTTTTTCCGACATTTTTTCAAACAGCGTAAATTGGAATTCAGATGTTTCGAGCGCGCCCAATTTCTTACCAGCTTCCACAGCCTCTTTTTCCAGAACGACTTCAACGCCGGAATCTTCTTCATAGCCCTGCTCGAATGCAAGCGTGAGCTCCATGCTCACAGCAGCGAACCAGGGTTTCATCCGCTCCATAGACGCCATGGGAATGCCGATATTGTCAGCAGCATCGCTGACACGCTGATAATCAGTGTCCGACAACTTATCGGCAAGCGTAATGCCGTCGGAATAAACCGCGTTGGACATCATGCGTGCGAGCAGCGCCTGTTCCTCGTCGGGATCGCCGTCGACTGTCTCCATGACCAATGTGTCGGCAGCGGCAAACGCAGCGTCGAACTTATCGGAGCGCCAGTCGAGGTTTGGCGGTAGAATGTGAATTGTCCCGAAAATGTGGATAACGGTGTCTTCATCGCTGAGTGTCCACATGGCAGGTTTGCCTTCGCCGCGGGTTGATTTTGCAATCTCCGCGGCTTCAGCAATATCGGCGCGCATCTCTTCGATTTCTGCTGCCGTGAAGACATCTTTCGTTCCGCCGCCGCAAGCTGCGAGGAGCAACCCGGTCAAGCCGATCGCGCCGGCTTTGATGTTTTTCCTGATCATGCCGCCACCCCCTGACTTACTGCACGCGTGTGAGTGTGTGGCCTTTTGTTTCCAGCATTGTGATGACACTGTCCGGGCCAGCGAGGTGACCTGCGCCAACGGCAACCATAATGGTCCCTGGCTCGTCCAGCATCTCTTCAATCTGAGGAACCCAGGCTGTGTTCCGGTTCAGGAAGAGGGCGTCGTAAAACTCGCGGCTACCCGGGGCATCAGGGTTTGCAGCGATGACGCCGAGCCCTGCGACGTCGCCGTCGGACCATTCAGCGGTCAGTGCGTCGAGCATATCCCCGGATACGTCGAGCGTTAGAGCGCTTTCCACGAGCATGTCGATCTGAGTGTCCATTTCGAGGTTATCAAAAATACCTGCCTGCAACTCGGCGTCTTCCAGAAACCCGAATGATTTCTCTTGTTCCAGGGCTTCAGCCACGAGCACTTGCTCTACGCCGGAATTCGGATTGAACCCATCTTTCACCCATTGCGCATTTGCGAGGTTGAGCGCGGCCATCCATGGCTCAGTGCGCTGCAGTGCTGGCATTGGTATGCCGAGACCAGAGGCGGCGTCTTTCACGATTTCCAGATCTTCCTCTGTCAGAACATCTGAAAGCTTCTTTCCTTCTTCAAACATCGCAGCGTTAATCATCGCCGTGCCGATGGCCTGCTGCCCCTCTGGTGTGTGCAGGTCGAGCTCAAACACCATTTTGTCAGCGGCAGTGAAGGCTTCGTTGAAGGCATCGGTGCGCCATTCGATTTCAGGCCTTAGAATGTGCACGGTGCCGAAGATATGAATGGTCGTATCGTCGTCTGCCAGTGTCCACATGGCCGGCACGCCCGGTCCGTTGGTTTCATCTGCCTTGGCGAGGGCGGCTTCAAATTCCTTCATGGCTTCGGCGACCCGTTCTTCGCGGGTGTCACCGCTGGGGGCGTCGCTGCCGGAGGAGCAGTTCGCCAGAATTGCAAGCGCAGCCACAAAGCCAGCGCCGGTCTTCAAGAGCGAGGAAATTTTTGCCATGAGAGGGTCCTTCTCAAGTTTTATTGATTATCGGAAAGGTGGGCGGTAAGGCACGCAGCGTCAAGAGGATAGTACGCGAAACATTGCCCTGAACGGCGATATCGCCTATGCGCGAGGCCCAAGGCACCCATAGCTCAGCTGGATAGAGCGCTGCCCTCCGAAGGCAGAGGTCTCAGGTTCGAATCCTGATGGGTGCGCCAGATTTTCATTATAGATACTCAATCAGTGGTGGGCGGAAACTCGCCAGAGGCGGACGTAAGTGTGCCAGACATATAAGGCGGTCTCGAAAACTACCGAACGCGAGCAGGTCGAGCTTTTATCACACCTGAAACTGCTATTTCGACAAGATGTTTTGGTTCAGACCATGAAAAACCACTGATTGTGATGAGGTTATGCGAGATGCCGTTCAGGGCACACAGAAGAGACTGCGCTTTTAAGTCTAGAGTATCTTGGTTGATATTAGTTCCGATTGCATCGCCGAGGCATTGGTAAAGCAATGAGAAGCGCTGAATGGACCGGCCGTTCTCAACGAACACGCTCACATCTGATTGCGAGACATCACTCGACATAAAAACAAGAAAATAGTGCTCGCGGTGTTTTAGCCAGTACTCGACATAGGCGAGACAAACGGCATTTAAGCGCGCATCTGTGTCTCTTTCCCCATCTGCAATTACAGTCAACTGGTCGAACAGCTCTGCGAAAATCTCGTCCCAGAGATATCGAAGAATATCGATCTTTCGTTCAAAATAGCGATAAAGCGTCATCACCGTACATCCCGCCTCTGCAGCGACTTTGCGCATGGAAACGGCGGTGTAGCCCTCTGACTTATACAGGCGCAGCGCACAGCTGGAGATGTGGGCGCGCATTTCTGCAACTTTCTCCTCAGTTAGCGCGGGGCGCCCACGCATCGATGACTTCATTTTCGGCATGTCATCTCCATAGGGAAAAGAACTGTCTTGACCAAGCACTCTTTATTTAATTATAACGCGATATTTTTAAATAAAAGGGATCCGCCAATGTTTGCGAAATGTACGGTGCTTATGGCCTTATTTTGGGGGCCGTCAGGTATGGCCGCAGCCCATAATGTGGATGATATTGCCGGTAACTGGCGAACCGTACTCCACAAAGCCGAAGTACGAATTGCAGATTGTGGGGATAACACGCCTTGCGCCTTCCTTGTTTCGGAGGGTGAAGACACTCGCGGCCATGAAATACATGATGTTCGGAATAAGCGTCCAGAGCTGCGCTCCCGGTCGCTGCAGGATTTGCCAATATTCTGGGGTTATGAAACGAACAAATCGGGTTGGAGCCGAGGTAAGCTCTACAATCCGGAAACAGGGCAAACCTTCCGATCGTCACTTGTTATCGTGTCTCCTGATCAGCTCAAAGTGAAGGGGTGTTTAGGCCCGTTCTGCCGTACGCAAATTTGGAAACGTATCCAAAAACAAGAAGCCTCAACGATTGAGGGGCCTTCAAATGACTAGTCTTGAACCACGCACGCTATTGCTCCTACGCATCCTGTTTATTGTATCTGCGATCTGGAATTTTGCTGGGGCGGTCCCCGGACTAGCAGATGCCGCGGGCATGTTTGAACGAGAATTCGGACGTGAGCTGACAGATCCCGTCATGGTCGCGGTTTACCGCGGAGCATGGGGAACTGCTTTTCTTTATGGATTCGGCTTCTTGATGGCAGCTGCCAATCCGGTCAAACACACCGGCATTGTGCTTATGGGCGGTACAGGAAAAGCGCTATTTGCTCTGAACTTGTTGTTCATGCACCTGAATGGCTGGGCATCACCCTTCGCAATCGTCGTCATCGTTGGTGACATTGTGTTTATCGCATTGTTCATTCTCTATTTTGTGCAACTTAAGAGAAGCGGGCATTCAATTCTGTAACTGAAGCGCCCTGTCTAATAGCGATATTGAGTGACTTGACAGCGCTGAATATATTCCTATCTTCGAAAAGATGGATCAGTCAGCGTCATCTTTCTCACCCATTTGTGCGCTTTCCTTAAAGTGGCACAGGCTGATGCTTTATCTTCTTTCGGCCATGCGCCATGTCCGCTGGCTTGAGGATGAAGGGGCAGGACGCGCCCTTGCGCGCGCAGAAACGCTGGAGGCGTGCCTGCATGTTGCGTTATATCATGCAACGGAAGAAGTGGAGCAGGCAGCAGCAGACTTACCGAAGCATCCTTGCCAGGAGGATGCACGCGCGCTCTCGCATTTGCGTTTGATCGCAAGAACCATCGCGGCGCTGATCATGATCGTGCAGCATATCAAGCTGCGTCTCATGATAAACTATAGAGCTGCAAAGTGGCGCGTCCTTCCAACCCGTTCGCATACCTCGCTCGATCACCGGGCAGGGGGTGATCTACCAAGTGCGCCGCCCTGACGACGACATCCTGAAAACAAGCTGCAAGTTCTTCTTTGGCGCTCGCCTTAGGAGGTAATTGTGCTGGGGGCGGTGAAGCCAGCACCGCCCTGATGGAAGGGGCGTGAATTGATTGCCAATGCGCGGCAGGATATTAATCTATTGAGCAGCAGAATTCGGGGAATTTTCTTGCATTTTGGGTGCGTGTTTTGCATGTCCCTACTCGCACCAGACCAGTGAGGGATGCCGCGACCATGATGCCGAAACCTAGCGCGAGTATTGCGCCAAACACGCTTGAATTTGAAACTCTGCCGCTTGTTAAGCCGACAGGCTTTCGTGAGTATGATGCGCGCTGGTGGTTTAACGGGGTTGGCGGCGAGAAAGACCCGGAGCTGAACCTTGAAGGTGTGAAGGCGCTCGGCCTTGGCATGGCAACCTTGTTTCATGAACTGGGTGTTGAGCCGAAGGTGGTCACCGGACATGATTTCCGCTCGATTTCCCTGGGTATCAAGAACGCGCTGATCCTTGGCCTGGTTCAGGGGGGCTGCGAAGTTCTGGATGTTGGGCTCGCACTTAGCCCAATGGTTTACTGGAGCCAGTTTGAACTCGATGCGCCTTGCTGCGCGATGGTGACGGCCTCGCATAATGAAAATGGCTGGACAGGCGTGAAGATGGGCGCCGACAAACCGCTGACTTTTGGGCCGGTTGAAATGGGCCGTCTCAAAGAGATCGTGCTTGCCGGCGCGTTTGAACCTCGGGCTGGCGGGGGGCACTTCCGTGTCGATGGCATTCGCGAGAAATATATCGCGTCAGTCGCCGAAGGTGTCTCTATCAAGCGGCCGCTGAAAGTTATTGCCGCGTGCGGCAACGGCACGGCGGGCGCATTTGCGCCGGATGCGCTTCGTGCAATGGGTGTGGAAGTCATCGAGATGGATTGTAATCTCGACAACACATTCCCGAAATACAATCCGAACCCGGAAGACAGCAAAATGCTGCATGCGATGTCGGACGCCGTGAAAGAGCTCGGTGCAGATGTTGCGCTCGGCTTTGACGGCGACGGCGACCGGTGCGGCGTCGTTGACAACACGGGCGAAGAGATTTTCGCCGATAAGATCGGCCTTATGCTCGCACGAGATCTTTCGAAGGAATATCCCGGTGCGAAATTTGTGGTCGATGTGAAGTCTACCGGCCTCTACAAAACCGATCCTGTGCTTAAGGAAAACGGATCAACCGTCGACTATTATAAGACGGGACACTCTTACATTAAGCGCCGCACAACCGATCTCGATGCGCTCGCGGGATTTGAGAAGTCCGGGCATTTCTTCTTCCGCCAGCCGATCGGGTATGGCTATGATTGCGGGCTTGTGGCGGCTAAGGCGATTCTCGAAATGCTGGACCGCAACCCGGGCCGGTCAATGGCGGACCTTAAGGGTGACCTTGAAGTTGCTTACACCTCACTCACCATGTCACCAAAGTGCGATGACGAGATCAAGTATGACGTGCTTGATCGCATCGTGGCGGAATACAAAGCGCTGGAAGGCGGCGAAATTCTCGGCCGCAAGATCATTAACATCAATACGGTCAACGGTGTGCGCACCACGCTGGAAGACGGTTCATGGGTATTGGTGCGCGCGTCCTCAAATAAGCCTGAGCTCGTCGTTGTGGTTGAGAGCATGGAGAGCGAAGATGATATGCGTGCGCTCTTCCGTGAAGAAGTGAAGCCGCGCCTCGCGAAGTATGGCGAGATTGGCGCGTATAATCAGGAGATCTAGTTCGGTCGCATTCGTGGGCTAATGCCCGCTGCCGAACACGCCTGTGCGGACATTGTAATCTACGGCGATACCGTATTCCGGATCATCCTCGGAATCGACCATTAGCTGCCCAGCCTTGTTGAGAAGACGATGACAGTCCGGCGTCAGGTGGCGCAAGCGTAGCGTCTTTCCCATCGCTTCATACTTCGCGGCAAGATCTTCAATGGCCTGCAGTGCCGATTGATCGACAACGCGCGAGCGCAAGAAGTCGACGATGACGACATCTGGGTCTTCCTCTGGTGTGAAGAGTTCTGCGAACCCATCCGTCGACCCAAAGAAAAGCGGGCCTTCAATCTCATAGACTTTCGCGCCCGGCTCGCGGACACTGTCTCGCTCGATAATTCGAATGCGAGTCGCATTGTTCCAGGCGTAGGCTAGTGCAGAGACAATCACCCCGACGATAACGGCGATCGCGAGATCCTTCCAGACGGTCACGGCCGTTACGAGAACAATCACCGCAGCATCTGTGGCAGGGATCTTTCGCATGATGCGCAAGCTGTTCCATGCAAACGTACCGATCACGACCATGAACATCACACCGACCAGCGCCGCGAGAGGGATTTGTTCAATCAGCACTGATCCAACAAGAATGAATAGAAGCAGGAAGAGCGCTGCTGTTATGCCAGACACGCGCGTGGTGCCTCCAGACTTCACATTGATCATGGATTGGCCAATCATCGCGCAGCCGCCCATACCGCCGAAGAAACCTGTCACGATATTCGCACCGCCCTGCGCGATACATTCCTGAGAAGCCCCGCCGCGCTCGCCTTTCATTTCACCAACGAGATTCAGCGTCAGCAGGCTTTCGATCAGGCCAATTGCGCCGAGGATCACTGCATAAGGCAGGATAATTTGCAGCGTTTCAAAGTTCAGCGGTGGGACCGGCGCAAATTCGGATGGTCCATCTTTCCAGATATAGGAGCCATAAACCGGATCTGAGGATAGCGTGAAGGGAATGTGGAATTGTGGAAAGCCGCCACTGACGCTTGCGAGGTCACCAACGGTCGGAACGTTCAAACCAAGCGCAATTACAAGTGCCGCGACGATCAGAATACCGGCCAGCGGAGCCGGCATTATGTTCGTCACTTTCGGCATGAGCCAAATGATGAGCATCGTTAGCGCTGTGAATCCAAGCATCAACGCAAGAGGTAAACCTGTTAGCCATTCGCCGTTTGGCAAGAAACTGTGTCCATCTGGGTGCGCGGTGCCCGGCACCTGAAACAGGCTAAGCTGAGCCAAGCCAATAACGATTGCGAGCCCGTTCACAAATCCAAGCATGACAGGCGTTGGCACGAGCCGGATGAACTTACCAAGTTTGAATATGCCCGCGCCGACTTGCAATATCCCCATCAGGATGACCGTCGCAAATAGATACTCCACACCGTGTTGCGCCACCAGCGCGACCATTACAACGGCGAGCGCGCCCGTTGCACCAGAGATCATCCCGGGGCGGCCGCCGAACAAGGCTGTAATCAATCCCACAATAAAAGCCGCATAGAGCCCCACCAGTGGTTCAACCCCTGCGACAAACGCAAAGGCGACCGCTTCGGGCACCAGCGCGAGTGCTACCGTCAGACCTGCTAAAACCTCTACACGCGCTTTGGAAAGCGACATGTCCTGTCCGCTGATTTGCGGCACGCCAGCTTGTTTCAGCCGCTGTGCGAAGCCGCTTAGAGAAAGTTGTGTCATGTTGACCTTGGATTTCTGTATAACTCGGAGATGCGGCGTATTAGGTGCGCTCGCGCTATGATGCAATGCACAATAGCTGCTTTCTTAGCGCACATCCTCATAAGAGCGGCGTAGCTTCGAGGGGCTGCGGCCAAGCCCCCACATTGCGCCAACATATAAGTAGGTCATATTCGCTTTCCAAAAGCCCCATTTGGCGACGCGCCGGTCTGAGGACCAGACTTTGCGGTTCACTTGTTTCACGCGTCCGCGCCCGGTTCGTACCATGGCCAGACAAAGACTTGCTTCTTCCATAATGACTTGTGTTTCGTCGTATCCGCCGACCGCGTCGAAATCGTCGCGCCGACAGATTATGACCTGATCTCCAAAGAGCAATCGGCAACCCTTGAAGAAACTTAGCGGTCGAAACAGAAGAGGCGCGTACCAGGTTTTGAGGAAATTGTGCGCCGTCGTGATCGGTCTGAGCTTTTCTCCTCGCATAATCGAAACAAAACCCGCAAGTGCGGTGCGTTGATTGGAAAGAACGTCTTCGGCGAGTGAGACAAAATCGCTGGGCAGCGTCGTATCGGCGTGAAGGAAGCAGAGAATATTGCCACGCGCTTGTGCTGTGCCAGCGTTCATTTGCGCCGCGCGATTTTTTGGCAAGCCGCTGATGACCGTCACCCCATGCGATGCTGCAAGATCACGGCTTTCATCCGTGCTGCCAGCATCCGCCATAATGATCTCAAATGGAGGGGGCTCTAGCTTCGCGAGATTAGAAAGCGTTTCAGGCAGCGCTTCAGCTTCGTTCAAAACCGGCAGAATGATCGAAACTGTCATGCAGCGCTTCTACCACGAAGCGGAGAGGGTGACATCACGATTATGCGAGGTTTATCGCATCCAGGCTCCGCTGGTGTTGCTGGTATAACCGAGCGCTCGATACGCTTCGTCGATCAGGCTTTGGCCGCGCGCATTCATCAGGATCCCTGGACCCATTTGGTTCATTGTGTAGCTGAATGCCAACCCGCATTCTGGATCAGCAAAGCCAATTGAACCGCCTGCGCCGACATGGCCGAAGGCGCGGTCACCCAGGAGTACGCTGTCTTGATTGCCAGGTGCTGCGCCGCGATTGTCCATGGATTTCATAAATCCCGGGCCGAAACGCGTTCCGACTTTTAGCGTTGCGTCGCGCGCGGTTGCGGTTGCAACGCGGCTCATATGATCGAGCCGTTCTTTCGAAACGAGCGTGCCGCCACCCATGGCGAGCTGTTCGTACATTTTTACCTGATTGCGCGCATTCGTGATCCCGCCGGCACCGCCGATTTCTGCGCGGTGGGCCTCCGGTTGGTTGGCATTCCATCCCCCTACATTCAATACAGATAGATGCGGGATCGATGCCGGGTCTCCCAGCAATGCTGTCGCAAACTCTCCGGGGACATCACTCGGCTGGGGTTCGTATAGCAATATCGGGGCGATATGCGGAGTTTCGTCTTCTGGTAGGCCGATCCAGTAACGCATGCCGAGCGGTCCTGCGATGTTTTCAGCAAAGAAAGCTCCAAGGGATTTGCCCGAAACGCGCCGCACGAGTTCGCCGACAGTCCAGCCAAACGAGATCATATGGTAGCCATTGCGCGTGCCCGGCTCCCAGAAAGGTTCTTCGGCCGCAAGGCGTTCGCACATATACTCCCAATCGCATACACCGCCTTCTTTCACCGGTTCCCGGAGAGCCGGAACACCGCTTTCATGGTTTAGCATCATGGAGACCGTGGTGCTTTCTTTCCCATTTGTTGCAAACTCTGGCCAATACTGGGCAACCTTTGCGTTCAGATTGAGCTTGCCCTGATCGATCAGCATATGCGCGCAAAGGGCGGTTGCTGCTTTTGTGCAGGAAAAGACGATCGAGACGGTGTCTTCTTGCCAGGGCTCCCCGGTGTCTTTGTTGGCAATGCCGCCCCACAGGTCGACGGCTTTTTCTCCATTCACGCTCAGAGCGACCGATGCACCAACTTCACCGCGCTCCGCAAAGTTCTTTTCGAATTCCGCCTTCACATTTGAGAAAGCCGGGTCGCAGGTGCCGAATACTTGGGTCATCGTCGAAATTCTCCTCGTTGTGGAAACACACAAACACATTCAGCCCCGAATGGGAATTTCACGTAGCGACAGTTGAATTAGCAGGCTTCTGTTGCCTCGAGCACTTGACCCGCCAGACAAAAGGCCTAACCCGTCCACAAAACAAATAGGCGTTTGAGTACAAAGAGGTTCCCATGCGGGTAGCAATGATTGGGACAGGCTATGTTGGCCTGGTGTCTGGAGCATGTTTTGCGGATTTCGGGCACATCGTGACCTGCGTGGATAAGGATGCCACGAAGATTGAACGTCTCGAAAATGGTGAGATACCGATTTTCGAGCCGGGTCTGGATGATCTTGTCGCAAAGAATGTGAAAGAGGGCCGTCTGTTTTTCACCACTGAGGCGAAAGACGCGATTGCCGATTCGGATGCTGTGTTTATAGCCGTTGGAACGCCGTCGCGGCGAGGGGATGGCCACGCTGACTTATCCTATGTCTATGCCGCCGCGGAAGAAATTGCCGAGCTCATGGATGGGTTCACCGTCGTCGTCACCAAATCAACGGTGCCTGTCGGGACGGGCGATGAAGTCGAAGACATCGTCAGAAAGACCCGCCCAGATGCAAACTTCGCTGTTGTCTCCAATCCTGAGTTTTTGCGAGAAGGCGCGGCGATCGGCGATTTCAAACGTCCAGACCGTGTGGTGGTTGGCACCGAAGATGAACGCGCGAAGAAAGTCATGGAAGAGCTTTACCGCCCATTATTTCTCAACCAGACGCCAATCGTCTTTACCGCGCGGCGTACATCTGAGCTCATTAAATATGCTGCGAATGCATTCCTTGCCGTGAAAATTACGTTCATCAACGAGATGGCCGATCTTTGCGAGGCGGTTGGTGCAAATGTTCAGGAAGTCTCACGCGGGATTGGACTTGATGGACGGATCGGCAAGAAGTTCCTGAATGCGGGGCCCGGCTATGGTGGATCCTGCTTTCCAAAAGATACGCTCGCATTGACAAAGACCGCCAATGATCACGGCTCACCCGTCAAGATTGTCGACACGGTCGTTGAAGTGAATGCTGCACGAAAAAAAGCCATGGCAACCAAAGTCATCGAGGCGATGGGCGGGGATGTCTCCGGCAAGACGATCGGTGTGCTTGGCCTCGCTTTCAAGCCAAATACTGATGATATGCGCGATGCGCCAAGTCTGGATATCGTGCCAGCCTTGATTGCCGCCGGTGCAACTGTGCGCGCCTATGATCCAGAAGCAATGGAAGAAGCCAGCCACTTGATGGACGGCATTGAGTATACAGACAATCCTTATGCGACGCTGGAGCAGGCAGACGCGATGGTGATCATCACTGAATGGGACCAGTTCCGCGCGCTTGATCTTGACCGGGTGAAGAGCTGTCTCAGCGGGAACGTCGTTGTGGATCTGCGCAACATCTATGACCCGGCAGATATGGCGCGGCGCGGCTTTGAGTATACGAGTGTGGGGCGGCCATAACAGATGCACCTCTCTCCTCGCATCCTTGTTACCGGCGGCGCCGGTTTTATCGGCTCCTTTTTGTGCGAGCGTTTGTTGGATGAGGGCGCGGAAGTCCTTTGTGTCGATAATTTCTTCACTGGCGCGAGAAGCAACGTCGCTCACCTTCTCGATCACAAACGCTTTGAATTGCTCCGCCATGATGTAACCTTCCCGCTCTTCGTGGAGGTGGACGAAATCTACAATCTCGCTTGTCCGGCATCGCCGGTCCATTACCAGTTTGATCCGGTGCAAACGACTAAGACCTCCGTACACGGGGCGATCAACATGCTCGGTCTTGCCAAGCGAACGAAATCCAAAATCCTGCAGGCCTCCACCAGCGAAGTTTATGGTGATCCAACCATCCATCCGCAAACGGAAGACTATTGGGGCAATGTAAATCCCATCGGTCCGCGCTCATGTTATGATGAGGGCAAGCGCTGCGCTGAAACACTGTTTTTCGATTATCATCGCCAGCACGAGGTTGAGATCAAAGTCGCGAGAATTTTCAACACCTATGGGCCACGCATGCATCCGAATGATGGGCGCGTTGTGTCCAACTTCATCATGCAGGCGCTTCGCGGCGAAGACATCACGCTGTATGGCGATGGCGAGCAAACGCGCAGCTTCTGTTATGTCGATGATCTGGTCGACGGGCTCGTCAGGCTCATGAATACCGATCCTGATGTGACGGGGCCGATCAATCTCGGCAATCCGGGAGAATTTACGATCAAACAGCTTGCCAAGGCGATTATCGATCTGACCGGCGCAAAATCGAAACTTACGCACAAGCCTCTGCCACAAGACGACCCCCGCCAGCGACAACCAGATATTTCGCTCGCAAAGTCTGTGCTTGAGTGGCAGCCATCGGTTGTGCTGGAAGATGGCTTGAAGAAGACAATCGCTTATTTTGAGGGTATCGTGTCGGCAGAATAAGCGGAGACACGAAAATGAAGGGGCTCGTTTTAGGTATAGGCGGCTTTTTCTTTCGAGCGAAAGACCCGGCAGCCATCAAGCAGTGGTATTATGATATGTTCGGCGTTCAGATGACACCGGACAATTATGACGATCCGCCCTGGCGCACGGGAGCCGGCACAACGGTTTTTGAGCCCTTTCCCAAAGACACAGATTATTTCGGTGATCGGTCCATCGGCTGGATGATCAATTTCCGCGTGGATGATCTGGATGCTGTCGTCGAGCGTCTTAGGGATGCCGGTCACACAGTTACTTATGAGGGCGATGGCGAGCCATTTCCAAATGGGCGATTTGCTAAACTGCATGATCCCGAGGGCAATGCGATCCAATTGTGGGAGCCGGGCGGGAAAGACCCCGGCTAAGTTGCCTAGCCAGTGCTGGCGACTCTCGCTAACAGAGCGGCAAATTGCTGAAGGGCTAAGCCAATGAAATTTTTCGCTGACACCGCGGACACGTCTGAGATCAAGGATCTCAACGCAACGGGCCTAATCGATGGTGTGACCACTAACCCGTCGCTCATCATGAAATCCGGCCGTGAGTTTTCAGACGTCATCGCTGAGATTTGTGCACTTGTTGAGGGGCCGGTGAGTGCTGAGGTGCTGGCTGTCGAAGCTGGCGAGATGATTGAGCAAGGCAAGAAACTCGCAGCGATTGCCTCGAATGTGTGCGTAAAACTTCCGCTAACAATCGATGGTCTGAAAGCCTGCCGCGCGCTCACGGAGCAGGGTATCGATACAAATGTTACGCTATGTTTCTCGGCCAATCAGGCATTGCTTGCAGCGAAAGCTGGCGCGACATTCATCTCCCCGTTCATTGGCCGTCTAGATGACATTCACATTGATGGGATGGATCTGATTGAGGACATCCGTATCATTTACGAGAATTATGGATACGAAACCGAAATTCTCGCGGCGTCTATCCGGAACGCCAATCACGTGAAGCAAGCTGCGCTTATCGGCGCAGACGTTATGACAGCACCTCCGGGAGTTATCCGCGCACTTGCGAACCATCCGTTGACGGACAAAGGGCTGGCAGCATTCCTGGCAGATGCGGAAAAAGGCGGTGTGAAGGTCTAACCGTTAGCCCAGTGCGCGTTCGAACAAGGATTCATAGTCTTCTTTGGTGGCTTTTCGCGCGTTTCCAAGATGTGCGAGATCCGCGAGCGCGTATTCGACGATGCCTGGCCCATCAGATGCCTCCACACCGATCTCCTTGAGCGTCATTGGGATGCCGATGTCTTCATTGAGTTGGGCGATGGCGTCGGCCACGTCTGCTCCCGAAGGTAGCCCCATTGCAAAGCGTATGCGCTCATACTTCTCTTTCGCAGCGCTCTCATTAAAGCGAAGAAGGTGAGGCAGGAAGATCGCGTTCAGTGTGCCGTGATGCAGGCGCTTTTCCTTCAAGCGCCCGGCAGCATGAGAGAGCGCGTGGACGGAGCCTAGACCTTTTACAAAAGAAAGCGCACCCTGATAGCTCGCCATCATCATATGCCACCGCGCCTCCGGGTCTGAGCCGTCTTCGACCGCGCGTTTAAGCCAGCCGCCCCCCACTGAGCGCGTCAGACCATCGAGCGCGATTCCGTCTGCCGGCGGATTTGGTGCTGGTACTAGAAAAGCTTCGATGCAATGGGTCACCGCATCCATACCGGTTGCGGCTGTCAGTTGAGCTGGCAAGCCGAATGTCAGGTCCGGGTCACAGATTGCTGTTGCCGGGATGAGGTTAGGCGACGCAAAGGTTTCCTTTCTCCCGTTATTCATAGTCGTTATGAATCCAACCGACACCTCAGAACCTGTCCCGGCTGTGGTCGGGATCGCGATCAGCGGAGGCAGTTTTCCGATATGTTTTGCCCCGCCAGCCATAGCCGCATATTTCTCAAGCGGGCCGCCATGAGCTGCGAGCAATCCCGCTGCTTTCGCAAGATCCATAGAAGAGCCGCCGCCAAGTGCGATGATGCTATCTGCGCCGCTGCTTTTATAGAGAGCTGCTGTTTCGATCGCCTGGTCTTCCGTGGGATTTGGAACGGTATCGCAGAATACTGCGGCAGGATCGCTGCCAAGTGCTTCCAAGACGCGTTCCAGGATGCCGGCTGCCTTGATGCCTTGATCTGTTACGACAAGCGGTTTCGACCCACCCAAACCCTTCAGCGTTTTTGATAGTTTTTCGAGGGCACCGTGATCAAATATACAAGTCGTCAGATAGTTCATTACGGGCATGGCGCTGTCCTCTAATCGTTTTGCGCCTTGTCTCTCACCTCTGCACAGACATCAAGCGTCACCTTGCGGAAAATCGCGAGATCCAGAATTTGGGTGGCTTTTCACCAGAGATCGCCTGTCGTCTATCAGGGACATTACTGAGTTGGCATAATTTGACGCGCGGTATCGTCCCGCGCGTCAGTGAGGCAAATCACAACCCCTCCCGGCATTTGATACGAAAGCGCATCAACAAAAGTATGGGAAAGGCGTTATGTTCAAACAAACATTACTTGCGGCGCTCATGTCTGCCGCCACGCTTGTCGGCAATACGGGCGTGGCTGAAGCGCAAGATGGCGATTGGATGGTTAGAGGCCGCGTTATTGGTGTTCTTCCTGATGAGGGAGCGACCTTGTCGGTGGGCGGGGCAACGATACCGGGAGATGTCGATATCGGTGATCAATATGTCCCGGAGTTGGATATCACCTACTTCTTCAATGACAATTTTGCGGTCGAACTTATTCTGGCAGTTACGCCCCACGACGTTAAAGCAACAGGTGTGACTGTCGGCCCGCTAACTGATGCGACAGTCGATCTGGGTGACGTTTGGCTTCTGCCGCCCACGATAACAGCCCAGTATCACTTTAACACCGATGGCCGTGTTAAACCCTATGTTGGGGCGGGCGTGAACGCGACATTTTTCTTCAACGAAGACGAAGGCCCGGTGGCAGATGGCATCGAATATGATCCGAGTGTCGGATTTGCGCTTCAGGCTGGAGTCGATATTGACCTCGATGGTGCGCCTGGTGGGTGGGCTTTTAATGCCGACGTCAAGAAAGTCTGGATCAATCCAGATGTAACGGTAGATTTCAGCACGGCACTTGGGGCCAGCCTTGATGCGGAAGTTGATATTGATCCACTGATCGTGGGCCTTGGTCTAGGATACCGGTTCTAGGTTCTTCATACGACATTAGTTCCGGTTTCTTCGTGGGTTGCGATGTCCTCCTGATCGCAGCCCACTTTTTATGTGCATTATGCTTGACTTTGCGCTTACTTTTGTCCCCGTTGTGTGCAGTCCAGTATGAGAGTTTTTCGTGAATCAGCCAATTCTATCTATAAAAGATCTGCATGTACGCTTTGACACTCCGGACGGCGAGGTGCACGCGGTAAAAGGGTCAAATTTTGAAGTCGCCGCTGGAGAATGCCTCGGCATCGTAGGCGAGTCGGGATCCGGAAAAAGCCAAACGGTCCTGGCAGCCATGGGCCTGCTCGCAGATAATGGCCGTGTGGATGGCCAGGCACTCTTCCACGACCAAGATTTGTTGACCGCTGATAAGCAAACGCTTCGTTCCATTCGCGGTGCGAAGATGTCGATGATTTTCCAGAACCCTCTTACGTCTCTCACACCCACCATGACGGTCGGTGCTCAGTTGCGCGAAGTCCTTCATCTCCACGAGGGGTTAAAAGGAGACGAAGCTGATGCGCGGTGCATTGAGTGGCTCGAACAAGTGAGAATTCCAGAAGCTGCCCGTCGGATGGAACAATTTCCTCACGAACTGTCAGGCGGCATGCGTCAGCGCGTCATGATCGCGCTCGCCATGCTCTGCAATCCGGAGCTTTTGCTGGCTGACGAGCCAACGACCGCGCTAGATGTAACGGTCCAGGCCCAGGTGCTGGAACTTATGGACGAGCTCAAGCGCGAACGCGGGACGGGTATCGTCTTGATCACTCACGATATGGGCGTTGTGGCGCGCATGTGTGACCGGGTGCTTGTGATGCGGCATGGTGAAGTCGTCGAGCGCGGCAGCATCGATGATATTTTCTACAATCCACAGCACGACTATACGAAAATGCTCCTCGATGCGGTGCCTCGGATCGATGAACCGAACCGCGAAGGCCGCCCAATGCTGGGGCCTAAACCACCAGAGGAGGTCGAGCCTGTTCTCAATGTTGATGATGTGCGCGTTTACTTCCCGATCAAAGTTGGCGGCGGTTTGTTTGGAGGTACAAAGCCCCTTAAAGCCGTTGATGGTGTTTCATTCCAGCTTCGCCCCGGTGAAACGCTCGGTATTGTCGGCGAAAGCGGGTGCGGAAAATCTACGCTTGCGCGGTCCGTTCTAAAACTCATCCCGCCAACAGATGGCGTTGTTGCCTGGATGGGCCGGGATATCTCGCAGGTAACTCGGCGAGAAATGGATGGCCTGCGCGATGATTTGCAGATTGTGTTTCAAGACCCCCTTGCCAGCCTAGACCCTCGGATGAGCATTGGCGCATCGATCGCAGAACCTCTCACAGTACATCAGCCAACGCTGGACCGTGCTGCGCGAGAAAAAATGGTGCGAGAGTTTATGCCGAAAGTTGGCCTTGATCCGGCGCTGATCAATCGCTACCCGCACGAGCTTTCCGGTGGTCAAAACCAACGCGTCGGAATTGCGCGTGCGATGATATTAAAACCGAAATTGCTTGTTTGCGATGAGGCTGTTTCAGCCCTTGATGTCTCGGTTCAGGCACAAGTCGTTGACCTCCTTATTGAGCTCCAGAAGGAATTTGGACTCGCGATGATGTTCATTAGTCATGATCTGTCAGTTGTGCGCGAAATCAGCCACCGTGTAATGGTGCTTTATCTTGGACGGGTTGTTGAGCTCGCGGGCCGCGATGCGATTTACGAGGACGCACGTCACCCTTACACGAAAGCTCTTATCGCCGCAGTTCCGAGCCCGGATCCGAAGGTTGAGCGGTCGCGTGAACGCATTCGCTTAGAAGGCGATCTGCCAAGCCCGCTGGACAGTCGCGCAGCGCTTCGTTTCATTAAGTCGAAGCTAGTCGACGATCCTGACGCGGATCAATACCGGCCAAAACTCGTCGAGGTAAGTCCAGAACATTTTGTGGCTGAGCATGATGCTGTTCTCGGCTCTGAAGGGCTCGTCGTATAGCACAAAGCGGTGCTTGCGATTGTGAGCAGGCGCGACTAGGTTCCGCCGGACTTTCAAAGGGCTCTCCCAAATGACGGACACAATCAAAATTACGCTGAGTGATGTTGAAGCAGCGGCCGAAGTGCTTAAGGGGCAGATCGAGCGAACAGCGCTGCGTCATTCTAAGACGCTCTCTGCGATTACCGGGGCCGAAGTCTGGGTTAAGTTTGAAAACCGCCAGTTTACAGCCGCTTTCAAAGAGCGCGGTGCACTGAACAAATTGTCTCGTTTAACGGACGCCCAGAAAAGTGCGGGCGTCATCGCAGCGTCGGCCGGAAACCATGCGCAGGGTGTTGCCTATCATGCGCGGCGATTGAAAATTCCAGCGACGATTGTCATGCCGATTACAACACCATTTACAAAAGTCGAGCATACGCGGGATCACGGCGCGCGCGTTGTATTGGAAGGCCTCAATTTTGATGAAGCTAAAGCGCATGCCGATGTGCTTTGTCAGCGCGAGGGCCTTACCTTCATTCATCCATTTGACGATGCGGATATCATCGCGGGTCAGGGCACGATTGCACTGGAAATGCTCGAGGACAATCCGGAGCTAGATACGTTTATTGTACCAATTGGCGGCGGCGGACTTATCTCCGGCATGGCGATTGCCGCGAAGACTATCCAGCCAGGTAGCCGAATTGTTGGTGTTGAGGCGAGCATGTATGCCGGAATGAAAGCACGCCTTGCGGGCAAAGAGCCGCGCACAGGTGGGGCAACAATCGCGGAAGGCATCGCCGTTAATGAGGTCGGCTATCTTACAGAGCGCGTTGTTCGCGAGCATGTCGATGATATTGTGCTTGTCGAAGAAGAACATCTTGAGCGCGCAATTACGCTCTATGCAGATATTGAAAAAGTTGTTGCAGAAGGTGCGGGCGCGGCGGGACTCGCCGCTCTTATTGCGCATCCATCACGGTTCGCGGGCCGGAAAGTCGGGCTGGTGCTTTGCGGCGGCAATATCGATACGCGATTGTTGGCGTCCGTTCTCACGCGCTCACTTGTGCGGGAGAACCGCCTCGCGCGTATCCGTATTATTGGCGACGATCGCCCAGGTTTGCTGGCGCAGGTTTCTACGATTATCGGGGATGCAGGCGCGAATATTATGGAAGTTGCCCATAACCGGATTGCACTTGATGTTCCGGCGAAGGGAGCAGAATTCGATATCATGATTGAGACCCGTGATACCCAACACACGCAAGAAGTCATCGATGCGTTGAATCAGGAAGGCTATACACTGCGCAGTTTATGAGACCGGTGGCAGTTTTGCGGAGCAGATATCTGCTTGGCGTATTCGAATTGATCGCTCACGCAAAGCGACGCGCGATGCAAGCCTTTTTGGCCACCCCGAGCGCCGCCCACCTCCACGATTTTTTGCGTCCATGCCTGCGGAGATGTTCTTGGTTAACATTGAAACTGCGCTGCGATTGGGGCGGCGGTTTGGCAGGGCTGCGGTGAGATGGAGGAGAAGGCGAGGTATGATAAAGGCGCTGTTGGCGTCTTACGCTTCGCTCTTTTTGTGGAACTGGCCATAAGGGCGGAAACGCCAGAGATACGACGGAACAATCGCTTCGATTGTTTCAAGATCTAGAACACCGAGATCTGCCGCTTTCAGCGCGTCATCGTCGACAACATTATCTGTTTTGAGCATCTCGACTTGTGAACCGGTGATCGGTGCAGGACCGAACATGCCCCAGCTGAATGGTGGGATATATCGGAACACAGTTCCAAAAATATAGCCCATCGGTTTGGCAGCGAAGAAAGGCAGCGGGAGTTTCAAGCGCTTACGGTCGATCGTTTCGCCGATAAAGTCGTAAATTTCGTTGAAATCGTAGGCGCGAGGACCGCCTAGCTCAAATGTCTTTCCAGCAGCATCCTCGCGCATTACAGCATTTGCAATGCACGCAGCGACATCTCCGGCATAAATTGGCTGTAGTTTCGTTTTCCCTCCACCGATTGCGGGCAGGAAAGGGGCAACACCAGAAAGCTGTGCAAACCGGTTGAAGAATTTGTCTTCGGGGCCGAAAACGATGGAAGGGCGTAAAATCACCGCAGAAGGCAAGATCTCCGATACAATCGCCTCTGCTTCGCCTTTGGTTTTGCCATAAGGTGACGAGCTCTTTGGATCTGCGCCAATGGCTGAGACATGGACGAGGCGTGAAATGCCTGCGGCTTTACAAGCTTCAGCGACATTGCGAGCGCCCTCGCGCTGTGCTGTTTCGAAGCTCTGTTTGCCCTTTTCATACATGATGCCGACAAGATTGATCGCGGCGTCCGCACCTTCGAGGGCCCGTTCAATCGAAGGCGTGTTACGAATGTTGGTCTGAACAATATCGACCCACCCAGGCGGCCCGGCTAAGCGGCAATCTCCGGCGAGGTGCGGACGGCGAACCGCTATTCGAACGCGATATCCATGTTTCACTAGCTCGCGCGCGGCGTATCTGCCGATAAAACCAGAACCCCCAAAGAGAGTTACCAGACCCTTGGTCATTAACCATGTCCTTCGCATGTTGAATCAGAACCACTTTTGATCACGGCAGTTTCGCTGTGTCTATGCGATATAGTGCTGCGCAAAAAGAATGTGGTTAACCTGCAAAAATATATTGCATACGATTGCGATTTTATATACGAAACACGCTGCGCGCTTGCTAGCGTCCCCCATGAAAGTAGGCTGCGCCGGCCCGTTGGTTGTGTCCCCATCCGACGGGCCATTTACTTCTAATCATAGTACATGCGCATTGTATTTTCGCAATAATACCCAGCTAATACTGCAGTTTAAGTATTATAAATCTCTCTACTAAAGTATTCGGAACACAGTCCGAGATTTTACTGGACAGAATTATTTGCGTGACCTAGTCCGATAATATTCAAGTGTACTGATGAGCCATCCATCAACCCCTTGCACTTGTCCTTAGACCTGCGGTGTGACGTCAAATTGCATACGCGGGTCGCTTTTTATGAAATCTACGAAAGCTATAAAAAGTTATAGGGGTCTATGTCGACAGCGATTCTAGCTCCCGAAGGTACTTTTATATTGCTGCGCCAGGCCGCCAGATAAGAAGACAAGTCAATTGTTTTTGGGGATTGGACCAAAAACCGGCGCCGGTGCCGTCCACGAACAACAGACAATGGCGGGGTGGCGGGGCCAAATACATCCACATGTTCGCCATGGGGAGCCGCTTTTGCGACGTCAGCTGCGAAGGCGTTAACGCTCGCAGCGGATGAGGCTGACAAAAGCAGGCTTGCGAGCCGTCCAAACGGCGGCATGACAAGCATTGCGCGCATATCGCGTTCGATTTTCAAGAATCCGTCGCGATCGCCAAGTTTTAGCGCTTGCATTGCAGGGTCTTGCGGTTGCCAGGTTTGAATGAGCGCGCGCCCCGGCTTATCGGCCCGGCCCGCTCGGCCCGCAACCTGACTGAGCAATTGATAGGTTCGCTCGCCCGCCCGTAAGTCTCCGCCCTTCATGCCGGCATCGGCGTCCACCACGCCGACAAGAGTTAGCCTCGGGAAATTGTGTCCCTTCGCAACGATCTGAGTGCCCACAAGAACATCGATTTCACCGGTCGCCATGCGGGTGATGAGATCTCTTGTCTCAGCGCCGCTGCGCGCAGTGTCTGAACTGAAAATTTCAATGCGTGCGTCCGGTAGGAGGAGGCGCGCTTCCTCCATAACCCTTTCCACGCCCGGTCCGACACCAATTAAACTGTCTTCAGCCCCGCACTGTGGACATCGTCTAGGCTTTGGCATCGTGTAACCAGTGACATGGCACACAAGCTGACCGGTGTAGCGATGCTCAGTTAACCAACTTTCCGTACCAGGGCTTTTCAGCTTCTCTCCGCAGGACTTACAGATAACAAGCGGCGCATAACCGCGCCGATTCATGAAAAGCAGGCTTTGTTCACCGCGCTCGAGAGTTTCCGCGAGCGCACTCCGCAAAATAGGAGATAGCCAGTGCCCACGCTCTGGAGGATGTGCGCACATATCAACAAGTTCGATATCGGGTAGCCGCGCTGCCCCAGGACGTGCGGAGAGATTCAATCGGCGATATCGCCCGTCATCTGCGTTCACGCTGGATTCAAGTGACGGTGTTGCGGATGCCAAGACAATTACGGCGTTTTCCAGTTTCGCGCGCATGACCGCCAGATCTCTGGCATGATATCTGACGCCATCTTCTTGCTTGTAGGAGCTGTCGTGTTCCTCATCTATGACGATTAAAGAGAGGTTTTGAAATGGCAGGAACAGCGCAGATCTTGCCCCGATAACTATACGCGCCCGCCCATGCGCGGTTTCGCGCCAGGTCCTGCGACGTTGTTTATCCGATAGGCCCGAATGCCATGGTGCTGGTTGGGTGCCGAAGCGTTCTTCGAACCGCGTGAGTATCGCCTGAGTCAAAGCGATTTCAGGAAGCATTATTAGTATTTGAGCAGTCTCTTCTTTCGCGAGCGCAGCGGCGATTGCTTCGAAATATACCTCTGTCTTTCCGGACCCCGTCACCCCATCGAGTAAAAAGGGCGCAAACTCTGCGGCATTCACAGCTGTCACCAATGCGTCGGCGGCGCTGGCCTGTTCGCCTGTCAGGGATTTGCCAGCAAGATTGAAGTTTGGAGCCGGGTAGGGTGAATCGACATCAACCTTTTTTGTTGTCAGAGTCCCAGCATTCACAAGCCCTTTGACCACGCCGCTCGACACGTTTGCGGTTTCAGCGAGCGCCGATCCTGATGCAGGCCCCAGATTTTGAGCTGCACTGATCAATCTTTCGCGCGCAGGTGTTAACCGTGCAGGCCTTATGTCCGTCAGCGAATAGAGTGTCTCGGTTGGCGACGGATTTAGCCCGCCGCGTGAGCGCAGCGTCATGGCAAGCACTGCTCCTGGCGAAGCAACCGTGTACCGCGCTGCGAAGTCTATGAATTTTCGCATTTGACCGGTCATGGGCGGAACAGCATAAACACTCTCTACTGATTTTAGCTCTCGCCCTTGCCCGTCGCTATCTGAGCTCATCTCCCAGATCACGCCTGTGCGTACAATCTTTCCAAGAGGCGCGCGAACATAACAGCCAGCTTCGACAGTGAGATCGCTCGGCACCCCATAATCAAAAGGCTCCGGAAGCGGTAGGGGGAAGAGTATGCGAGCAATAGGCATGGGGCGTCTTAATGCATTCGTTTTAGACCGCCAAATTGTCCCCTTTTGGGTGATCACCTGTCACAGAACGCGCATTAGTAATTTTCGCCGTTTAGACGACTTTGCAGATAAAACGCAGCCATATCTCCAGTGTTTATTGGCACAGCCGCAATTTCTCTTCCAACGCGAAAGATGGCGCAAATTCTGCATCCATGCCCCCGTTAAGGGAATTTAGGAGCGCAGGTCCACGACATGTCAGCACAAAAAGATACAGCTTCAGCAAACAGCAATCGGCCAACAAACTGGGAATCGCCTGCACTTGCGGCCAATGATTCGAGTGCCGCGCCAAAGGCGAATATCAGCGCTGCGGACGCATTTGGCGCACTAGCCGATGCCGTGACAGCCTACATCAACGCCCCGCATCGCTTGAAAGATCGCCGCGTGGCCGTCAATCGCATCAGTGAGCTCCTTCGCGAGGTATTTTGCCTTCGTGCAAGAATGCTCGCGGATGTCCCGAAACAGCTTGGTGCCAATCACGATGCTGCCGCTGACTATATTTATGATCAGCTCGACCGCTGGGCGAGCCAGACAATTATAACCGAGTTGTTTGATACGATCAGCTTAAATGAGGACGTACGGCCAGTTATCATTCTCTCCACAATGCGCCTCATAAAAGCGGAGGAAATCGCTGTTTGGCTATGTACGGAATTTGGTGATCTATCCGCGACGCGAGAGGCAGATCATGCCCGCCGTTATGTTGCGACAAAACTATCAACTGCGCTGTTTGATCTCTCAAAAGCGCAACCATCTCTGTCATTCGAAGATCCTAACTCGCTTCAGCATCAACTCGATGACTGGGCGTCCCCAACAGGCGGGATCGAACAATCCCTTCACTATCAAATGGTGATCGCACCATTTCTGAACTTCTTCCATGAAATTGCAACTGGCCGCCTGGCCAGCAGCACCGCACGCTAAGGAGCTGTCTCATGCGCACACTTCACGTATTTCCAAACAGTGGTCACCGCACGGTTTTCTATCCACTTCACTGCGCTGATGCATCGGTTGCCTCGACATTGGGTGAGCTTCCTGAATTGAGCGAAAACGCAGTTGCGTGGCTCCGAGAAAAAACGGCAAAAGACGATTGGACGTCTCCTATCGGTAAGCCGTGGCTTCAAGGGCGGTTTGCAAAAGAAGAACGTGGCGGTGCAGAAGTTCTTGGCTTTTGGTGTGCGATTGAACTCAATGTTGGAACGTCGAACCGCGGATATGTTATCAAGCGCAGCGCGATACAGGCCGCCGCAAAGACGACGCTCGAAGAGCGCTTGAAGCCGGCGGCTGTTAATGGTCTCGCCGCAGATGATGATTATTGCAAATCTCGATCTGTTTCCGGGTCTTATCTTGCAAAAACGGAAGGCGATCTCGGGGAAAATTTGACGATCAACTTGTCCGACGAGTTTGAATTCGCCGACCAAATTGGCGGTATTTGCCTCGACATTGTTTGGACACAGCAGGCCGGTGATGCAATCAAAGTTGATCTGATTGTGGATTTCGGAAACTCTCGGACAGTTGTACTTGGGCTCGAGCAATTCAAGGCAAGTCAGGGACTTGCGTCCGTATGTCGTCCGATTCTCTTCCCGGCTGCGGGCGAAGATGTTGAGACGTTGGATTATGATGTCACCAATTTTGATGATGCTATTCCAGATAGTTGGTTCACACTCATGGAACCAGTGTTCCCTGAAGAGCCGGCCCGTCACGTTTCCTCCGGGATTGAGAGCAAATCACCGCAGCGACGCCGCTTCTTTGGTCTTTTCGGTTCCAAGAAAAAGAAGATGGAACAGATTAGCCTAACTCCGCATATGTTCCGCAATATTTCTCCTGCGGTCATCGGGCCTGTCGCGAAGAAAGTTCTGTCCAGCCTGGATGTTGAAGGCGGCGGTCTTGCTTTCTTGTCATCGCCAAAGCGTTATGTGTGGGATGACGAAGCAGCCGGTGCAAACGGAAAAACGCATTGGACCATGTCCCGACAGGAGTGGCGCTCAGAGAAAAACTCGAAAAGCAGGTTGCGTCCGCTTCGCGGCGAAATCCTTCGATTTATGCCAAACGCTGACGCCGAATGGTCCATGGATAGTTGGCCGTTCCTGACCGAAGGCGAGCATGAAGTGCGTGCTGATCACTCGCGTGCAGACGCCTTGGTCTGGGTCGCCTTGTCTATTCTTGAGCATGCAAACAAGCAAATTCAGTCGGAAGCCTGGCGCAAGAACAACCAACCCTTCCTGCGCCGTGAGCTTGGTGACATTCTGCTGACCTACCCTGCAGGTTGGACGGAAGCAGAAATCGATGTGTTCCGCGAGAAGTGGGATAAAGCCAGGGATATCTTTGCGATGTCCCGTATGGAGAATCCCAAAGAAGCTTACGAGAAAGGCGATCTTCCAGATGTCGCACTGGAGCTCGATGAAGCTGTTGCCCCTCAGCTTGCAATCGTGTTTTCCGAAATGCACCACATGCGCGATTATGGTGAGAACTGGATCGAGCTGTATGGCCGAAAGCGCGGCGACAAAGAAACTGTTCGCGTCATGACGATCGATATTGGCGGTGGCACAACTGATACATCGGTGGTCGAGTACTCAGACGACTTGCCAGGTGTTGGGGTCGATCTGTCTGCCAATCTTATGTTCAAGGATTCCACCACGATTGCAGGCGACCGTCTGGTGAAAGACATCGTCGAGCGCGTCATGCTTCCCATGCTTGGAGAAAAGTTTGCAGGCGATAAAGACCAAAAAGATCTCTATGAGCGGTTCTTCTTCACGCGTGCGAACCGCGATGGGGAACGGGCAAAATGGTCCGTCATTTCCCGAACTGTTATCATTCCGATGATCCACCATTGGTTGCGCAATTTCAGCGCCGACGATGTCAGCGCGGTGGATTGGAGACCACTAGCGGCCGGAGCATCTGCTGAGCAAATCGAACAGTTGAACAACATGGCGCGCGCTGCGGGTCTCAGCGAAGGGCTCCTTGACGCAAATGAGAGTGTTCAGCCTGACGTTTCAATGATCCGAAAAACCATACAGGATTGGTTCACTCACATTGCGGATGCACATGCGCGTTATCTCGCAATTTTCGAATGTGATCTTGTCATTCTTACAGGTAAACCATCGGAGCTTCCGCAAATTCGCGAGCTTCTTGAGAAACGCTTGCCAATTTTCCCAGACCGTATTCTTTCGGCGAAAGGGTACTTTGCTGGTGATTGGTTGCCGCTATCCAAGGATGGCCGAATTGCTGATGCCAAGTTGGTAACGGCGTTTGGAACCGCAGTCTTCCGAGGCGTTCGTTCTGGTTTGATTTCTGGCTGGCGCATACGAAGCGATATTGATCAGACGTGCCGCGTGCAAAACTATTGGGGACGGATTGCTGGCAATCTGAAGCCATTCCTGAAGAACGATATCCTTCTCGCGCCCGGTGAGAAGGAAGTCACGGCGCGCCTCCTCACGGATAGCTTCATTGGTCGTGCGCGTTTTCTGAACCATGTGCTGCCGGAGCAGGTTTATCGTCTGGTGTATAAGGGCAAGCAGCAGGTACTGGCTGACATACGCGTGCGTCGTAAAGTGACGACCGCAGAGGGGCGACATTACGCGATGAGCGCGGAGGCACTTGAACTCGTGAGCGCGAAGAATGCTCAGACGGGTGCCAACATTCCACTCACCGATATTCAGCTGCAGCTTTGCACTCTGCCGCGCGCAGAAGAATTCTGGCAGGACACTGGCCGGTTCGAAGTTCGCTGGCCGTTGACCGTCGTCGAAGGGGTATAAGCAACATGTCGCGCACGCCATTAGTTGTTGGCACTGAAATTGATCGGTTTCTGATCAAACAAATGCTGTCGGAAGATGGGCGCGGCATATCCTATCTTGCTGTCGATACGCGCTCAGTCTCCAGTTCCACCAAAGTGCTGGTGCGCGAGTATTTTCCGCGCGGTATTTCTGTTCGAGATCTGGATGAGATCGAACCTCGTGACCGCATGGAAGCGCAAGAGGAATTCGAGCGCGGCCTGGCCGGCTTTATTGAAGCCGGAAAGACGCTTATCTCTATCGAAACGCATTCATTGGTTCCTGCGATAGACATTATTGAGCAAAATTCGACCGCCTATCTGGTTCTTGAGTGGCCGGAAGGACGGGACTTCACTGAGATGACCAGTGAAGACGACCCGATGGACCTTGAAGCGCTGCAATCTCAACTTGCGATATTGCAGACGGGGCTTGAGCAATTACATCAATCAGGTCTCATCCATATGGCGATTTCGCCAAGCACCCTCATACGGCTCGACGATGGATATCCCGCGATTTCGCATCTCACGCATGTGGAACAGTTTGACGGTGACGCCTTAAACCGCGCGCATATTTTGTTCGATACACCTTATGCGGCCCCAGAGCTTCGCTGCGACTCTGATGCGCCAGTAGGTCCATGGACGGACGTGTACGGGTTGTCAGCAACGTGCTGGTACATGCTCACGGGCTTGGCTCCTGCGTCTGCCGAGGAACGACTTTCGTTCATTGCGGCTGGGCGAGGTGATAAACTTGACCCCAACATGTTCCGCGATATCGGCTATGATCAATCTGCAATCGTAGATGTCCTGCTCGCAGGTCTTGAGCTCGTTCCGGAACGACGCATTGCATCGGTGAGTGCATTCATCGCGAGATTTAATGCTGCGGCTTCAAGATCTCGTGGGGGCTTGCTTGCTTCCGTGCGGTGGTTCGCTGTTCAGAATAAAACAGCATTGTTGGGGACAGCGGCTGCGTTGGCCTTAGGGTTTGTATTGGTCAGCAATGTTACAGCTGCTCCTTCACCCGGCGCTGACATTGTTGCAGGTGAAGTAGATCACAACGCTGCTGATTTAATCGTCCCGCCCAAAGAAATTAGGTTGCCAGATACACCTCGCTTGGTGGCAAGCGCTGCTTGGTTATTGGTTGATCGCAACTCGGCTGACGAGGTGCGCGCCTTTATCTCGAAATATAACGACAGTATTTTCACGGCGTCCGTGGCGTTGGAGCGTTTACAGTTACTAGACGAGCGCGCCTGGAGCTCGGCTCTTTCTGAAGGAAGCATAGAGTCGTTTGAGGCTTATCTCGCAGACTTTGGGCCGGAGTCGCGGCCGGTGGGTCTTCACGTGGATGAGGCGAAAGCCCGGATCATCAGCATTTCTGGTGCCAGAGAATTTCAGATCGCTGAAGCACGCCGTTTGATGTTTGAGCTGGGCTACAACACAAATACCCGCACCGGAGAAACACCAGGCTTGGTGCGCGCTGTGGCGGGCTTCCAGGAGTCGATCGGCGTCGAAGCCGATGGCGAATTCTCGGATCTTTTGATCGAGCAATTGTCACAAGCTGTCGCGACCCGAGAAGCTGAAAAGGCAATCGCGGTTGAAAAGCTGAAAGCAGAAAAAGCGGCTGCGCAACTTGCTGAAGAGCAAGCACTTGCGGAGGCCCGATATGTCGCACTTGTTCGGGAGGCGGCAGGCTCGACCACTCGCACGGCAACAGGCAAAACAGGGCGCAAATCGCAAGATGAGCCAGAGAAAACACTTGATCCGAGGGCGCTTAAAACGCCTCCGAGTGTTGAACCAAAAGTCGTGTTCGAAACGAAAGTTGCTGGTTCAACATTGGCGAGTAAGAGGATTCAAACTGAGGAGCTCGAACCCGTTCAGGAAGTTGCCCGTGTGCATGGGGATAAGTTTAGGGACTGTGATACCTGCCCTGAAATGAAAGTCGTGCCTGCAGGATCATTTGACATGGGTAGCTCTTTCACGGAGCGCGACAGGCAAACAAATGAAGGCCCAGTGCATACGGTCGAGATTTCCGCCAATTTCGCAATTGCGACGAAGGAAGTTTCACTCGGAGAGTTTAGCGTTTTTGTTCGGGAGACGAACAGACGACTACCAACTGGTTGTTACGCTGAGACTGACGCGCATATGGGCGAGTGGGCTTACAAAGCCGAGCTAAACTTCCGTTCCCCAGGCTTCTCGCAAAGTGCAAGCAATCCCGTTGTGTGCGTCTCGTGGCAGGATGCGCGTGACTATACGCGCTGGTTATCAGCAAAAACCGGCCATGCCTACCGACTTCCTAGCGAGACGGAATGGGAATACGCTGCGCGTGCTGGGTCGAAGGCGGCGCGCCATTTTGGCCGTGGGTTCCGGAATGGCTGTAAGTATTTGAACGGGGCTGACCGGACCGCGAAAAAGTCTCGCAAAAATTGGGTGACGGCCGCCTGCACCGATGGATACTTGGAAACTGCTCCGGTCGGAAAGTTCGCGCCAAATGCTTTCGGTCTGTATGACATGCTCGGAAATGTGTGGGAGTGGACGGCAGACTGCTACACCGACAACTATGATCGCACGCCGCGCAACGAAGCTGCTCATACGCAGAACGGCTGTAAGACTTATGTAACTCGCGGCGGGTCTTGGGCTTCTGGCATAGATATGCTGCGATCAGCTGCGCGAAGCGGAGACGGCTTGTCAGCTCGCTATGATATGCTCGGTTTCCGAGTTGTGCGCGAATTGCCTCAGCCTTAAGGCTTGCCCATTATTGAAAATGTACCACCTCCTACTTTCAGAAAGCATGGAGTTCCAAGAAGGTGCAAGCGGTTATAATTGGCGCAAGCGGAGGAATCGGCGCGGCCCTCACTAAAGCCTTGAGCGATAACCCTGCAATGTCACGCGTACATGCGCTATCGCGGTCGTCATTAGGGCTGCAACATCCAAAAGTACTCCTAGGGTCCATTGATATTTTAAGCGAAAACTCAGTAGAAACTGCGGCTCTCAAAATAAAGGAAATGGGCACCCCTGAATTAGTGATTGTTGCGAGCGGCATCCTGTCCGACGGAGCCGATCTGCAACCGGAGAAGTCTTACCGCCAGCAGAGCATGGAGTCATTTGAGCGAGTGTTTCGCGTGAATTCGTTTGGGCCGGCGCTTGTCGCGAAGCACTTTATTCCGATCATGCCGCGAAAACAACGAGGGGTGCTTGCCATGTTGTCAGCGCGAGTGGGGTCTATTTCCGATAATCAAATTGGCGGTTGGCACGCATATCGTGCGAGCAAGGCAGCATTGAATATGCTTGTACGTAACTATGCGATTGAACAGAGAAGACGAAACGAGCAGTTTATCGCAGTGTCGCTTCACCCAGGCACCGTTGATACGGGGCTCTCGAAACCCTTTCAATCGAATGTTCCTGGCGATAAGCTATTCACACCAGATCAGTCTGCTGCCTACTTGTTGGATGTGATTGAGAATTTATCACCAGAACACTCGGGAAAAGCGTTTGATTGGGCAGGAATAGAAATTCCAGCTTAATTAGACGGTGCGCCAAGCAAGGCATCACGGACCTGCGTTGCATCATAAACTTCCGGATCGTCCGGCTGCTCGCCGGAGCCAATAATAATTTCGAGCGCGTGGATACTTTCTCCCGACCTGCCTCCCAAGGGGAAGCCGACACCTATGCCAACACCCACACTAGAGCGGCCTCCAGAGCCGGCTGCACCGCCAAGAGAGACGGACGTTCCACCGCCGCGCGGAAGCTCTTCATCGCTAAATGCATTTATAACACGGAACCACTCGGCACCTCGCGCAAGCGTCTCTTCTGCAGCTGTTAGTAGAGCATATGTGCGCGACATCTCGGGGTTCCGCGCCCGGTAAGACACTTGAAGCCGGTTATCTTCAATTGGCAGAACAGTTGAGCCGAGCGACGTAGGCGTGTCGGCGCGCTGATAGGGTTCAGGCCCGCTCGCGCAGGCGGTAACAGTGAATAGGGCGAAGCTGGCAAGAATGAATTTCATCCTCATAGCTTAGCAGAATAAAGGCGCGCGCCCAATCGGCATTGGCAGTCACTTAGTCGTTATCGCTCTCGCGCCGACCAAAATCAGCCACATCGATATCCTGGCCCGCATCGATGATCGCCTTTCGGATTCCGCGCGCACGAGAAAATTCCCGCATCAGCGTTTCGCCGTCACCCCATCTAATGGCGCGCTGAAGCGCCGCAAGATCTTCTGTAAACCGGCCCAACGTCTCGAGAACGGCTTCTTTGTTTGTCAGAAAAACGTCTCGCCACATGGTTGGATCGGATGCGGCAATACGTGTGAAATCCCTGAAGCCGCCCGCAGAATATTTGACAACTTCGCCCTCCTCCACAGTCTCCATATCGTATGCGGTTGCAACAATATTGTAGGCGATAAGATGTGGTAGGTGAGAAGTAATTGCCAGAACTCTGTCATGCCGGGCGGCATCCATCGTTTCTACTTTTGCACCAAGCCGTGTCCAGAACTCTGTTAGTTTCGTTGTCGCTTCGCGATAGGCGTCGCTCTTATCATCTAGCGGGGTTAAAATGTGCCACGCATTTTCGAAGAGGTGTGCAAAGCCTGCAGCAGGGCCGGATTGTTCGGTTCCTGCGATCGGGTGACCCGGTATAAGGTGGACCCCATCCGGACAGTGAGTTTTGAGCGCTTCGATGGCCGTCGCTTTGGTGGAGCCGACATCCGTTACGATTGAGCCCGTTTTTAGGGCATCTGAAATTTCGGACATGACGCTTTCCATTGCGCCCATCGGTACGCCGAGAATAGTACAATCCGCAGAGCTGACGGCGTCCTTCGCTGAGTCTACAACGTCGCCTATATCAAGCGACCGACATTCGGTCCGAACCTTTTCGCTCCGATCAAATAAGACGACATTCTCACTCGCTTGCGCTGCGTTGGCTGCGCGTGCAGTTGAAGACCCAATCAGGCCTGCGCCGATGATGGCGATTGTGTCAAAGACTGGACCGGTCACTGTTCGGTAAACGCTTTGAAAGCGGCAAGCACGTCGTCGTTCTGCGAAGTGGTGCCGATTGATAAACGCAGGCATTCGGGCAGCCGATAAGCATTCATATCGCGAACGACAATTTTATTTGCGCGTAGAAAGGTGTCTGCGCCCATCGCCTCGTCACGGTCTTTGAATTCAATCAAACAGAAATTTCCAACGCTTGGATAGGTCTTGAAGCCCATCTCGGTGAGCGCGCTACGAACGCGCGAAAGCTCAGCTTCGTTGTGATCTGCTGACTTTGCCATGAAAGCGTCATCGCTCAGCGCGGCAACGCCAGCATCAAGCGCGACAGAGCTAACATTAAATGGCCCTCGTGTGCGGTTGAGTGCATCAATCACACTTGCTGGGCCGAAACACCAACCCAGACGCAATCCACCAAGACCATGGATTTTGGAGAACGTGCGCGTCATCAAAACATTCGGCGCTTCGCCAGCGAGTTCAATACCGGACGCATAATCATTGTTGCGAACATATTCTGCGTAGGCACCGTCGAGAACTAGCAGGATGTCATCGCGCAATCCGGCGTGAAGCCGCTTCACCTCCTCATACGAAATGTAGGAGCCCGTTGGATTATTCGGATTGGCAAGAAACACGATCTTTGTTTTTGGTGTCACGCGTTCAAGCATTGCGTCGACGTCTGCAGTGAGATCCGTTTCAGGGGCATCCACAACGACCGCACCAGATTGTTGAGCGACCAGGCGATAAACAAGAAATGCGTGCTCAGTCTGGATGATCTCGTCGCCGGGCATGAGATAAGCGCGCGCGAGTAGCTGAAAAATTTCGTCCGACCCAGCGCCACAAACAATTCGTTTGGAATCGATGCCATATTTGGCACCAATCGCTTCGCGCAATTTGGTCGCGCCGCCATCGGGGTAAAAATGAGTCTGGTTGGAAGACGAGATAATCGCCTCGCGCGCCAGCGGCGAACATCCAAGTGGATTCTCATTTGATGAGAGTTTATGCGCACCCGGAATCTTCTGACCGCCCTTATAGGGGGTGATTTGCAAAATCTCTTCTCGGGCGATTGGGCCGTTCATAACAGGGCTCCCTGAAACCAAGACCTTGAGTTGCTTCAGCTGCCCTGAAAGATCAACCCCGGATTAGCGTAAGAACGCCGTACCAAAGAGCGGGAGAGAGCATCACAGCCACCCCGGCAAACATAGTTTCCGCCGTTATTTCGAATTCGTCTCCCGCCTCATCCTGGATTTCCCGAAGATACCATTTCCCGGCGATCCAATTCGTGGCGATGGTAATTGCGAGCAGTGCGACAATGCTGGCGCGGTGCATCAGCAGGTCTGGAATCAAATATGCCAGAACAAGAAAGGCTGGCGCAGCAATGGCGAGAATGTTTATCGCTATTTCATCGACGGAGCGAGGCTTACGCAAATAGTGCGCAAACCCGCCAACGCTCATTAAGAGCAGCGCGCCGAGATAAAGATGAGCAATAGACATAAAGTCAGTTTTACTAACCTGCCAGCGCCTGCGCGTCGCGTTCGCCAGTGCGAATGCGGATGACACCGTCGAGCGGCCGGATGAAAATCTTGCCGTCACCGATAGTCCCAGTGTTTGCCGCTTTCGCGATAGCGTCGCAAAATGCATCGACGGTATCGTCCGGGCAGGCCACTTCGATTTGCACTTTCGGCAGTAGACGTACTTCATATTCTGCGCCGCGATACACTTCGGTTTTGCCTTGTTGGCGGCCATAACCGCGAACTTCGGAAACGGTCATGCCGGTTGCGCCAGCTTCGGTTAGTGAATCGATCACCGCATCGAGGCGGCTTGGTTTGAAAATAGCTGTTACGAGTTTCATTGTTCGGCTCCTGGGAGAAATTTCACCTACTCTACCCCTTTGCCCCGTTGACTAGTAATTGGCCGGACGGGTGCTTTTCTTGTAATGGGAGCCGTCGCGGACCCCTTTGGCTCAATATAAAGCCGCTTTACCGCCTCAACCATAACCACTCCGCCAAATGGCGCAAACAAAGTTTCGCCGGCGCGCTCCCAAGTATCAGCCCCGGCTGTGATCAGTTTTGATCGCATGGGCGGCATATAGAGCGCATGCGCCCAAGCTGTGACCTGAAATAGATTACTCTCCAAGAGCGCGGCGAGTTGGCCGCGTGTCCAGGGGCGACCTTCGCCAAATGGCGTGTCGTCTACGCGTGACCACAACCCCCGGCGGTTTGCGGCTATGATGAGAAGGCGTCCCTCTTCAGCAGTAACGCGCCATAGCTCACGAAGCAGAGCGCGCACGTCGCCAGCCTCTTCCAGGCCGTGCAGGATAATCGCTCGGTCAAACTGCTGATCATTAAAGGGCAGGCGGTCTTCCGGAGTTTGAACACTTGTATTGCCATGACCGTTGAAAGACCATTGTAGTGCGCCTTGTTGCTCTGGCATGGCGGCGATCACACGTCGGGCACCGCCGCAACGACCTTCAAGAACGGGCAATGCGTAACCATAACCCAGAAGCGACATATTCTGCGCGTCTGGCCACAATGCTGCGACCCGCTCAGATAATAGTCTACCGGCTGCAACTCCCAGCGGAGATGCGTAAAACTTTTTCAGCGTGTCAGCATCCTGACGCATGGGCCCGCCTGTGTTAGAGCAGTTTCAGATGAAGCTACCCTTGGAGATATGAGGTCGATGTTAGAAGTACACCAGTTTCCTTGCCTAAGTGACAATTATGGATATCTCGCTCATGATCCTGCCACCGGCGAAACCGCAGCGATTGATACCCCTGATGCGGATAAATATCTGGCCGAAGCTAAGGCAAAAGGTTGGACGATCACGGCCATCTGGAACACGCATTGGCATCCGGATCACGCGGGCGGGAACCTAAAGATTCAGGAGGCCACTGGCTGCAAGATTATCGGCCCGGCAGGTGAGGCAGACAAAATCCCCGGTATTCAGACCCATGCCAAGGGCGGCGATACAGCGCAGCTCGGTGGGCTGACGGCTAATGTGATTGATGTGCCCGGCCACACGCTTGGCCATATCGCTTATCATTTTGCCGATCAGGACGTCGCGTTCGTTGGTGACGCGCTGTTCGCGCTTGGTTGCGGGCGTGTGTTTGAGGGCGATGCTGCGATGATGTGGGGATCGATGGACCGGCTGAAACAAACGCTGCCACCCGAAACCACAATCTATTGCGCGCACGAATACACCCAATCAAATGCGCGTTTCGCGATTACCGCCGATCCGGAGAATGCCGCGCTGCAAGCCTATGTGGCTGAGGTCGATGAAAAACGCGCGCGCGGGGAATGGACTGTGCCGACGACGATGGCAAAAGAGCTCGCGGCAAATCCGTTCTTGCGCTGTGATGATCCGGGCTTGCAAGCGCTCATGGGCACGAGCGGGGATGCGGTTGCAACCTTTGCGGAAGTGCGCGGCCGGAAGGATAGGTTTTGAATCGGAATCTGAAAAAGTATATTTCATATCTTTGGAAAGCGGTAGTCTACGCCTTTTTGGCTCTGATCCTTTTTTCCTTAATCAGCAATTGGCGATTACACTGGATGATGCTTCAGATTACACCTGTTGGAGTGATCGTATTCACTTTAGTTGCAAGTGTATTTTTTCAGTTCTTGTTCGACTCGATATTTAGTTCTTCCAATCAAGATAATAAAGAATGACTCCCTCTCTCTCCGGCGATCTTGCGCCGTCTGAAATCATCCGCCTTTTAAACATGTCGCCGCATCCGGAAGGCGGGCATTATGTCGAGACATTCCGCGCTCCCGCAGAGGGCGGCGCGCGCCCGGCGAGCACCGCGATCTATTATCTCTTGCAGACAGATGAAGTGTCCGCCTGGCATAGGGTGGACGCAGATGAAGTTTGGCTTTGGCATGCGGGCGGCCCGCTCGCGCTTACCCTCTCACCGCCAGCTGGCAAGGGCGCAAAGGCGTTCCAGCTCGGCGCAGATTTGCGCGCCGGTCAGCGCCCGCAGGTGGTCGTACCGGCCCATTATTGGCAAACCGCTGAGAGCCTTGGCGCTTGGACCCTGGTTAGCTGCACTGTCTCGCCGGGGTTTCAGTTCGAAGGATTTGAAATGGCTCCGGAAAATTGGCGTCCCGATTTGGGATGAATTCCCGCCGGCGCGCTGAATCCGATGCATTCAGCGTTAGCGTGCTTCCGGGGCAGGATCGGCAATTGCGGGAACCTCCTCGCCATCGGCGTAAATTTTCCCAGCCCGTGATCGTATGGAAATATTTGTTCCGTTCAGTGCGCGGTAGAATAGATCGAGCCCGACATAGACTGCGGTGTCTTCAGTTGGTCGGGTGCCAATTTCGAGCAGCCGTGCTGGTGCATTGGAGCGATTTTCTATTGTGTGTCCGGTGGTCACGCCGGCCTTCCATGCTGCGCAATCCCCGGCTGTGAGCTCGACATTGTCTGCTCCCTCTTCGACAAGAGTGACTGTGCCCTCCAGAACGTATATCATTTCATCTGCACCGTTATGATAATGCAGTAGGCCGGTCGCGCTGCCGGGCGCGAGCTCGACTTCACCTATCCCCATTTGCGTGAGGCCAACCACATCACTCAATCTTGTTTTCCAGCAGCCATCAGTTCGATGTCTCAGCTTACCTGGATAGGCTTGGCGTTCGTATCGTTCAGCTTTTTCTCGGTCGATTTTCGGCACGCAATTATCTCGCTCTATTTCAATGAAATGGGCCTTCAGATTTATAAGCGGTTTGCGTAATAGAATTGAGACACATTAGACGTCCGAAAAATGTATCTTATGTATCCGTTTCATCGCTGAGACGATCGAGCTGCGCGCGCATCTCCGCCATTTGATCCTGCATTTCTGCAAGCAAGTCTTCATGCGAAACGTCTTCTTCCTCGTCAGTCTCATCGGACGATGAAGGGGTGAACATTCGCATAGCGCTTTCAAACATCGCCATATTGCGTTTGGTCTGCTCAGCCAAAAGCGCCATAGGCTTTGCAGAGCCGAGCCAGCGTTTCTGCGCGTTCGAGAATGAATTCATGCTCACTTCCAGCCAGGCGGGGAGTAGGGCCTGCGATTGACCGCCATATGAACCGATCAATTTCCGCAAAAAACTAAGCGGTAGCGCCCCATCGCCTTTGGTTTCATGCTCGAAGATGATCTGGGTTAAAACCGCTTTTGTGATGTCTTCCTTGGATTTTGCGTCGC
Organism: Hyphomonadaceae bacterium; assembly: GCA_965263325.1. GTDB lineage: Bacteria > Pseudomonadota > Alphaproteobacteria > Caulobacterales > Hyphomonadaceae > CBDHGY01. The sequence goes on from CBDHGY010000002.1 coordinate 2,467,749, forward strand.
GGACCTCAAAATCGATGCCCTGCCTGACAAGCTCTGAAAGATGATCAAGCGTCACATAGGAAGAGGTCGACGTATCGTAGAGGCGCCGGTTTGCATACTTTTTGATCACCACCAGATCGCCTGGCGTCTTAGATTTTCTTCCCATTTTGCCCTCACTCGCGACGTGCAGAACATCCGCTCGTTTCGCGATTGCAACAATACTGCCATGAAACCAATACAAACACCAAGAGATCATTGTTTGGAAAAATAATTCATAGCTGCGCGTCGTCTTTTCGGGATTTGAGGTGTAAGCGCCAATCGGCAGTTAAGCTCTGTTACGTGGCAGACGCGTTAATCCGCCGCATCGAGAGCGCTCTCACCGAGTTGCGACAGACATTGCTCCGTGCTAACCCGCGCAGAACTTTAAGGTAAGGGAAGCGATTCTCGGCCTTCAATCCCAATAGTTACGGGCATTTTTGCTCCAATCGACGGATACCGATTTGGCTGGATCAACTGCAACTCACGCAAGCGCCGCAGCAAAGCGCTATGCGATCGCACTGTTTGAACTTGCGCAAAATTCTGGCGCTTTGAGCGATATTCACCGCGAGTTTGAGGCTTTTGCCGAGCTAACTCGCTCTAGTGACGATTTGCGCCGTATGCTTGCTTCGCCGCTGATTGAGCGCGCGGATAAAGTATCAGCGCTGTCAAAAATTGGCGAAAAAGCTGGATATTCATCTCTATTTGCGAAGTTTCTCGGCACAATGGCGTCCAATGGGCGGGCCGGCGATATTGTCGGTGCCCAATCTGCATTTGATGAACTTTTTGCCAAGCAGCGCGGTGTAAAGCGTGCTGTTGTGCGCACTGCCAAAGAAATAAGCGCCGCCGAGCTAACACGTCTTGAAGGCATTATCGGCAAGGCTGTTGGCGGCGATGTTGAACTTTCCACTGAAGTCGATGAGAGCCTGATCGGCGGCATCCAGCTGCAGCTTGGATCAAGATTGATCGACGCCAGCCTCAAAACAAAACTCGACCGTATGAATTCTGCGATGAAGGGAGCGTAGCGCCATGGATATTCGCGCCGCCGAAATTTCTGACATTCTTAAAGGCCAAATTGAAAATTTTGGCACAGAGGCTGAAGTCTCTGATGTGGGCCAGGTGCTGTCCGTTGGTGACGGTATTGCTCGAGTTTACGGTCTCGACAGCGTTAAAGCTGGTGAGATGGTCGAATTCGATGGCGGCATCAAAGGCATGGCGCTGAACCTCGAGACCGATAATGTTGGTGTCGTTATCTTTGGCGATGACCGCGGTATTAAAGAAGGTGATACCGTAAAACGCCTTGATGAGATTGTGGCGGCCCCCGTTGGCCGCGGCCTGCTTGGCCGTGTGGTTGATGCTCTTGGTAATCCGATTGACGGAAAGGGCCCAATCGAAGACGTAGCAAGCCGTAATCGTGTGGACGTAAAGGCTCCGGGCATCATCCCGCGTAAGTCTGTGCACGAGCCGATGATGACCGGTATCAAGGCAATCGACGGTATGATTCCGGTTGGGCGCGGTCAGCGAGAGCTCATAATCGGGGACCGTCAAACCGGTAAAACAGCGATCTGCGTCGATACGATCCTAAACCAAAAAGAGACGAACGCTGCTGCGGCCGACGATAGTGGCAAGCTGTTCTGTATTTACGTTGCGGTTGGACAAAAGCGTTCGACAGTTGCGCAGGTTGTAAAGGAGCTCGAAGATCGCGGTGCGATGGACTACACCATTGTTGTTTGTGCGACAGCGTCCGAGCCGGCACCGCTCCAGTATATTGCTCCTTATACAGCATGTGCGATGGGCGAATGGTTCCGCGACAATGGAATGCACGCGCTGATCATTTACGATGATTTGTCCAAGCAGGCCGTTGCTTATCGTCAGATGTCCTTGCTTCTGCGCCGTCCACCGGGCCGCGAAGCTTATCCGGGCGATGTGTTCTATCTTCACTCCCGTCTGCTTGAGCGTGCGGCGAAGATGAATGACGATGAGGGCAACGGGTCTTTGACCGCGCTTCCAATCATTGAAACACAGGCGAACGACGTGTCGGCATACATTCCGACAAACGTGATTTCGATTACGGACGGCCAGATCTTCCTTGAGACAGACCTTTTCTATCAGGGTATTCGCCCCGCTGTGAACGTTGGTCTTTCGGTGTCTCGTGTGGGCTCTGCTGCGCAGACGAAGATCATGAAGAAAGTTGCAGGCTCCATGAAGGGTGAGCTTGCCCAGTTCCGTGAGCTTGCGGCTTTTGCGAAGTTTGGTTCTGATCTTGATGCTGCCACGCAGAAAACGCTCGATCGCGGCGCTCGTTTGACTGAACTGCTGAAGCAGCCGCAATATTCGCCGCTTCTGATGGAAGAACAGGCTGTGGTGATCTATGCGGGTACGCGTGGTTACCTCGACGGCGTTGCCGTTTCCGATGTGGGCCGATACGAGGCTGAGCTCCTGACGCATATTCGTTCGCAGCACACCAGCCTTTTAACGAAAATCCGCGAAGAGGCGGCGCTAACAGATGCCATCGAAGACGAGATCAAGTCGGTCCTCGAGGGTTTCACTGAGAAGTTTGCTTAAAGGTCGCTAATTCATGGCTAGCCTCAAGGAACTCAAAGGCCGGATCTCGTCGGTAAAGTCGACGCAAAAGATCACCAAGGCAAAGCAGATGGTTGCTGCGGCGAAGCTCCGCCGTGCTCAGGAGGCCGCTGAGGCGTCCCGGCCGTATGCGCAGCGCCTTGCGGCCGTGATTGCCAACCTTTCAGCGGCCTCTGGCGGCGAAGGCGGGCCAAAGTTGCTGGCTGGTTCTGGCAAGGATGAGACGCACCTCCTGCTTGTGCTGACAGCCGAGCGCGGTCTTTGTGGCGGCTTTAACGCCAACACAATTAAGCTCGCGAAGCAGACCATTGGTGAGCTCCGCGCGGCCGGCAAGACGGTGAAGATCATCACCATAGGAAAGAAGGGCCGCGAGGGCCTTTCGAAAGAATATGGTGACATGTTCATCGACCATGTTGATCTCTCAGACGTGAAGCAAAACAATTTCACCGGGCTTGCCCTTGGGCTGGGCCGCGATATCTCAACGCGTTTTGCCGGCGGTGAGTTCGATATTGCGACACTGGTATATTCAGAGTTCAAGAATGTTCTGACGCAGACCCCGGTAGGCCAGCAGCTGATTCCTGCAGCACCGCCTGAGGACGCTGAAACAATAGATCTACAGGGTGCAATTTATCAGTATGAGCCAAGCGAGACAGAAATTCTCGAGACGCTGCTGCCGCGCTATATGAATACGCAGGTTCTCAGCGCAATGCTCGAAAGTGCTGCCGGTGAGCAAGCTGCCTCAATGACAGCAATGGACAATGCGACCCGAAATGCTGGCGAGCTGATTGACAAGCTCACCCTACAGTATAACCGCGCCCGCCAGGCGCAAATCACCAAGGAGTTGATTGAGATCATCTCCGGGGCGGAGGCACTTTAATATGCTGGCCCAAGTAAACGTACAAACACCGAAAGCTCCGAAGGAGATGGTCCGATGAGCGCTAACGCAACAGGTAAAATTTCACAGGTTATCGGCGCCGTCGTCGACGTTGAGTTTGACGGCAAACTGCCTGACATCTTGAACGCTCTGGAAACAGACAATAACGGCAACCGTCTGGTGCTTGAAGTGGCACAACACCTCGGTGAAAACACCGTCCGCACCATTGCGATGGACAGCTCAGAAGGCCTCGTGCGCGGTAACGCTGTAACGGACACAGGCGCGCCGATCATGGTGCCGGTAGGTCCTGAAACGCTCGGCCGGATTATGAACGTTGTGGGTGAGCCGATTGATGAGCGCGGCCCGATCAATGCAGCACGCACCGCACCAATTCACGCCGAAGCACCTCCGTTTGTTGATCAGGCGACCGAGTCAGAAGTGCTCGCGACAGGTATCAAAGTGATCGACCTTCTTTGCCCATATGCGAAAGGCGGTAAAATCGGCCTCTTCGGCGGTGCGGGTGTGGGCAAGACTGTTCTTATTCAGGAGCTGATCAACAACATCGCGAAACTCTTCGGTGGATACTCTGTGTTTGCGGGTGTGGGTGAGCGCACGCGCGAAGGCAACGACCTCTACTACGAAATGCAGGATGCGAAGGTGATCGACCTTAACGGCGAAAGCCGTGTGACCCTGGTTTACGGCCAAATGAATGAGCCTCCAGGCGCGCGTGCTCGCGTGGCGCTGACCGGTCTAGCGCAGGCGGAATATTTCCGTGATGAAGAGGGCAAAGACGTCCTGTTCTTCGTCGATAACATTTTCCGTTTCACTCAAGCGGGTTCAGAAGTGTCTGCGCTGCTTGGCCGTATCCCATCTGCGGTGGGTTACCAGCCAACACTCGCAACTGATATGGGCGGCTTGCAAGAGCGCATTACCTCGACAAACAAAGGATCGATCACATCGGTTCAGGCGATTTACGTGCCAGCCGATGACTTGACTGACCCAGCGCCAGCGACATCTTTTGCGCATTTGGATGCCACGACGGTTCTCAACCGCGCGATTTCTGAGAAGGGTATTTACCCAGCTGTGGACCCGCTCGATTCAACATCGCGTATTCTCGATCCACGCATCGTTGGCGAAGAGCACTACAATGTGGCGCGCGGCGTTCAGGAAATTCTGCAGCGATACAAAGAACTGCAAGATATCATCGCGATCCTCGGCATGGACGAGCTTTCTGAGGAAGACAAAATGGTCGTGGCGCGCGCACGTAAAGTTGAGCGCTTCCTGTCTCAGCCGTTTGATGTTGCGGAAGTCTTCACTGGCTCACCGGGTAAGCAGGTGCGCCTCGAAGATACAGTGCAGTCATTCAAAGGCCTCATCGAAGGTGAGTATGACCACATTCCAGAGCAAGCCTTTTACATGGTTGGCGGTATCGACGAGGCGATCAAGAAAGCCGAAGCCATGCTGGCGGACGCGGCATAGTCGAGAGCTAAAAAGAGGTAGGGCCCCATGGCTGACAAACTTCAATTCTCTCTCGTCTCTCCTGCCAAGGAATTGTTTTCTGGTGAGGTTGACCATGTGATCGCGCCGGGCACCGATGGTGAGTTTGGCGTGCTGCCAAAGCACGCGCCCTTCATGTCAACGCTGAAGAATGGCGTGGTTCGCGTGCTTGAAGGTGAAACCGTTTCTATGCGCATTTTTGTGCGCGGCGGCTTTGCGGATGTGACACCGGAAGGTCTCACGATCCTCGCCGAGGAAGCGATCAATCTGGCTGAGTGTGATGCTTCCAGCGTTGTGGCCGAACTTCAGAAAACCAAAGAGAAACTGCTGGCTGAGGGCGATGGCCCCCAGAAAGGCGCACTCGAAGAGCATGTGGCCTATCTGACAGATCTTGAAACAGCCGTATCGGCTATTGCATAGATTCCGCTTCCCTTAAGCGTCAAATCTCATCATTTCTTGCGGTGAAAATTCATATCGCGGGAAACATTCATGACTGACTCTTTTGTGCTTGGTTGGGAAGAGTGGATTTCGCTGCCCGATCTCGGTCTTCCAGCAATCAAAGCAAAGATCGATACTGGCGCGCGCACCTCGGCTTTACATGCAACGGCAATCGAGCCTTTCGGACCAGCGAACAATCCGCAGGTTCGGTTCCTAATTCAACCCGATCCCAGCAACCCAGTACTCGAGCTAACGTGTTCGGCGCGTGTTGTTGATCGCCGGGATGTGACAAGTTCGAATGGTGAAACCGAGCTGCGCTACGTCGTCGAAACGATGGCGCGCGTGGGGGATAAGAGCTGGCCGATCCAGATTTCTCTGACCAATCGCGAAAATATGAATTATCGCATGTTGCTCGGGCGCCGAGCCATCGGCGATGACATGATCGTCGATCCGAATACATCATTTGCGCAAAAAGTGCTCGATTACTCTGGCTATAAAACTTTGCCGAAACGCAAGCCGGTGCGCCGGCCTCTTCGAGTGGCGTTGCTGTCGCGCGAGCCGAATTCCTACTCGACGAAGCGATTGATTGAGGCAGGTGAGAAGCGGGGGCATGTTGTAGAAGTCATTGACACCAAACGCTGTTATATGCGGATTGGTGGATTGAGACCTGAAGTGCATTATGACGGCCGTGTCCTGCCCTACTATGACGCTGTCATTCCGCGCATTGGCGCATCAATCACCGCATATGGCACCGCTGTTTTGCGACAGTTTGCTAGCACAGGCGCGTACTGCTTGAATTCGGCAAATGGTATACTCGCTTCACGCGACAAGCTTCTCGCTCATCAGTTATTGTCTGATGCGCAGATCGGTATGCCGCTGACAGCCTTCGCCAGCTCACCAAAAGATACAAAGGAGCTTATAGCGCTGGCCGGCGGTGCCCCGGTTGTTGTGAAGTTACTGCAGTCGACACAAGGGCGCGGCGTGGTTCTTGCCGAAACACGCAAGGCTGCAGAAAGCCTGATCGACGCATTTCGCGGACTCGACGCTGACTTTCTTGTCCAACAATTCATCGCTGAAGCAGGAGGAGCGGACGTGCGCTGCTTTGTGATCGGTAGCCGGGTTGTTGGTGCCATGCGCCGGAAGGCGGCGGATGGCGATTTTCGCTCTAATCTGCACCGCGGGGGTACGTCGGAGCGCGTAAAACTCTCGAAAGTTGAGCGCGATACGGCTCGCCGCGCTGCCAAAGTGTTAGGCTTGAAAGTGGCTGGCGTTGATATCCTGCAGTCAGATTCCGGGCCGAAAGTTCTGGAGGTAAACTCATCGCCGGGGCTTCAAGGGATAGAGGCTACGACGGGAAATGATGTCGCTGACCGAATTTTCGAATATTTAGAATCAAAGGTAAGGCCACTTTCAAAGCATCGTGACGCGCTACGTGCACATTAGTCCATAGACAATTTATTTATCCGTATGCATACAAAATAATCTTTCGGTAAGGTCGCGCAGAAAAAGCGGTAACTATTTGTCGGTATTGTGCGCCTCATGAAGCGTCTATTTCACTGGTCCCTCGATCCCCTCGCTCGCACTGTTCGTCTTGCCCTTGGAGAAAAGGGCATGGAAGCAGCGCTTGAGACGTCTTTGCCTTGGTCACCAAACCCAGAGGTTGCGCGACTGGCCCACGGAGCTGTCTCGCCGGCACTTGTTGATCAGGGAGGGCATGGGCGTATCGTCACGGCCGGGCCGCAAGCGATTTGCGAGTATCTGGAAGATGAGGGCGGCGCACGCCTTCTCCCGCTCGGGCCGCAAGACAAAGCCGAGGCACGCCGTTTGTGGCGTTGGTGCGAAGATGCCTTCGCAGATGTGAATGCGAGCCTGCTAACTGAACGGGTTAGCCAGTGGATTCGCCGAGACCGCCAACCTGATTCCAACCGCTTGCGAAGAGGTGCGCATGCTTTGCGAGGGCGCATGACTTTCCTCAATGCGCTATGTGAAGAGCGTAACTATATCGCGGGGCGCCACCTTTCGATTGCTGATTTATCAGCAGCGGCGCATCTTTCAGCCTATGACTATTTTGGCGATGTGCCATGGGATTCCACGCCTGATTTGCGCGCATGGTATGCTCGGATCAAGTCACGCCCATCTTTTCGCCCTCTATTGTCTGATAGGGTAGACGGCGCGCGCCCGGCGAAGCACTATGCAGATCTCGACTTTTAGAGATTAGGAACCGGATCAAATGTTAAGGAAAATTCTTGCCGCAATTGCGATTGCGGCCTCGCCGATCGTGTTGAGCGGACAAGCGGCAGCGCAATCAAACAACGCACCTCAGCAGGAATTGCAGTCTCTCCTGACGTGGATGGCCGAGTTTCGACCAATCGCTGAAGGCAGCTATAATATCCTGGATCCGGTCGATGCCGCTGATCTGGACTTTGCCGCTTTTTTGGAGGGAGGCCTGGAGGAAAAAGAATTCCTTCAAAAGCTCACACTGCACGAACAGGAAATCCAGAACCGAACGGACGGTTGGATTGCGCGTTTTGAGGCCCTACCGCCTGCACCTGAGCTTCGTGTTGGAACTGATAAGTTTGACTTTAAAGACAGTATGGAGGCCTTTCCAAAGCTTGCAAATTCTCTGAAAGCGACAGCGTTTGCATCGATTGAAACATATCGCGAAGCGGTATCCGGCGATGAAGAGAGTTTAAAGCGCGTCGAAACCGTTCAGTTCGATAAGACGATCGCTTTCATTAACACAGTGAATACGATGGCGGTGGCTGACAAAGTTCTCATTACTGACAATGATCACCCGCAATTGAGTGTCATCGATTCGATGGTGCATGCGAACAATGCGACGATCAATGTGTTACGCTACCAACGCAGCGCAGCGCTGGGCGAGTCAGAGACAGTATTGTCGGGCCACCTCAGCGATCTAAGAGCACGCCTCGAGAGCTACGCTGCTGAAATTGATCGAGGCAAAGAGCGCCAAGAGAAAACGATCTCGAAACTGAAGTCTGCAGAAACTATGGTTACGCAAACCGAGCGCCCCTTTATTCAGAAGGTTCGCTCAGCGATCGAAGATTACGCGCTCGCTTGGGACGTGGAGATCAAGATGCATGATGCCTTCCAGAAAGTTGCAGAAGGGATGGAAACGTCGCGAACCTCAGAGGCCTTGCAGACCAAAATAGACCAACTCTTCGTAACCATCGTGCCACTGGAAGAGGAACGCCAAAAGCTCATGTTTGATCGTCTCGCTAAGATGCAGCAATGAGCAGTGTCTGAACCAATTTCGTCAATAAAAGCGCTTGCTGCCGAATTGGGGTTTGATGCTTTCCGCATCGCCCGCGTGGATGAGGTTTGGGCTGCGGCCGAGCGTCTTGAAGAGTTTGTAGATACTGGCCGGCATGGTGAGATGGCGTGGATGGAAGATACGCTCGAGCGGCGTAAGCATCCGTGTGCTATGTGGAGTGGTGCCAGGTCTGCTATTGTCGTTGGGCTCAATTATGGCCCCCCACACGACCCTCTGTTAGGATTGAAAGAGAAAGACCGGGCAGTGATCTCCTGCTATGCGCAAGGGAAGGATTACCACGACCTCCTCAAGAAAAGGCTGAAACAGCTCGCCCGCACATTTGCAGAGCAGACTGGCGCCGAAGTAAAAGTTTTTGTTGATACCGCTCCGCTCATGGAAAAGCCGCTTGCCGAGAAATCGGGAATGGGCTGGCAAGGGAAACACACAAATCTTGTAAGTCAGGATCACGGCAGCTGGTTGTTTCTCGGTGTCATGCTAACGAGCGCCGAATTGGAATCCGACACGCGAGGCGAGGATCATTGCGGCAGTTGCACGGCGTGTCTCGATATTTGCCCGACGAAGGCATTTCCCGAGCCATACAAGCTCGATGCGACGCGCTGCATTTCCTATCTCACAATCGAACACAAAGGCCCAATCCCGGAGGAGTTCCGCGAACCAATGGGAAACCGGATATATGGCTGCGATGATTGTCTCGCCGTTTGTCCCTGGAACAAGTTTGCGAGCACTGCGCGAGAAGCGGCGCTTTTTGCACGTGCGGAACTGAAGCTTCCTCGTCTCGATGATCTTGCTGCGCTAGATGACATAGATTTTAGAACCGTGTTTTCCGGATCGCCAATAAAACGCATCGGGCGAGATCGCTTCGTGCGTAATGTGCTGATTGCTATTGGAAATTCCGGTGATGCGACTTTGCTTTCTACATTGCTGAAGCGACTGGAGGACGATGCACCGATTGTTCGCGGCGCGGCAATTTGGGCCCTCTCGCGTCTTGATCCTGCCCGATTCACGTTAGAACACACCCGGCTGAGTCAAAGCGAGGCGGATCTTTCTGTCCTTGCTGAATGGGAGCATGGGCTTGAGCGATCCGTTTCTCTTTGAAGAAGACAGTCAAATGACCGCCGACAATGTTGATGCGTCAGGACAGAGCTCACGTTGGAAACGAGTTATAAAATGGGTGTTTCTGGTTTTCTTCGGTATCTTTGCGAGCGCGCATCTTTATGCGTTGATCCTCATTTGGTCGCCGCCGCCTGCGACGTTTCTGATGGCGGAGCGCGCGGTAAGTGGCCAGAATATTTTCAAACGCTGGGTTCCTCTGGAAGAGATCTCTCCGCATCTTGTGGTCGCAGTCATCGCCGCTGAAGACCAGCGCTTTTGCGAGCATAGCGGCGTCGATACCGAAGCCGTCCGAAAGGCGTACAATGAATGGCGCGAGGGAGAGGGACTTCGGGGTGGCTCAACGATCACGCAGCAGACCGCGAAGAACGTCTTCTTATGGAATGGCGGAGGCATCATCCGCAAGGTCCCTGAAGCGTGGATGGCTTACGTGATTGACAGCGTTTGGGGAAAACAGCGCGTGATGGAGGTATATCTGAATGTCGCGGAATGGGGGGATGGTCTGTTCGGCGCGGACGCTGCTGCGCGCGTGCGCTTTGGGAAACCCGCCTCGCAGCTTACGCGTACGGAGGCCGCCATGCTCGCCACTGTGCTCCCCAGCCCGAACAAATGGCGCGTCGACCCGCCGGGGCCATATGTTCAAAAGCGGACGCGCCGGACGCTGCAACAGATGCGGAATGTCGAGCGCGATGGGTTGGCGAAGTGCGTGGTAGAATGACTGGCAAAAACACTCCGGATAGTTGTCGCCGGCCTGATACAGCACTTCATCTATCAGAGGCGCGCAAATACGAAGCCGTCATTGGACAATAGAATTTTTCTGACTGTATTTTCCTACTCGCCATTCTTCCGCCCAAATTCTCACCTATGCGTAAAACTCCACTAACCGGAGAACCGCGATGCAGCGAAGCATAAAACGAATAGCTTCGCCCTCTTTAGACGAGGGGGCGTGTCAGATCGCCCGCGCGCTTGCCGGTTGGTGCTGACGTCCATTTAGCAAAATAGACTTTGTGAACTGAGCTAAGAATCCGTGCCAAGCGGAATCAACGACTCATGACGTTAGAAAGGGGGAACGGCCATGACTGCCGTGACCAACAAATTGCGTATCAAACCACGCATTGTTGCGGGTGCGCAGGCCTTGCCTTTGCTGGACTTTCTGGCCGGTGAGCACGCCCACGCAATCGCCTATCTGTGGCCGAAGCCGCACACGGAGTTTTACGCTCTGCCAGCGGCGCGTCGTCATGTGGCGGGGATGGTTGTGGCTGGTGCGACAGCTGAGGTCTGGACCGGTGATCGCAAGATTGCAGTGCAGATCGAGCGGGCAAAAGACGGCGAGCTTGCGCGTCTGATTGCCGGTGATACTGTTCCGGGCCTGATGAAAGCGCTCGCAAAATGTGGTGAACAATTGTGGACGGGCCGCGACTATCTGCAATTCGTCGAACTGTTCCAAACGCTAAATGGTGCCCGTTTTCTGCGCCATGCAAAGGACATCCGTCCGAGCTTGTTTGGCCCAGCAGCGGCTTTGCCAGATGCGTTGCGCGTACCGAAAGTTGCGGGTGCTCTGACTACGGTCACCGCTGCGCAAAACCTCGCTGAAGCCTATGCCATCGTCACCGCGCGCGGAGATGGGGCAGGTGTTGCTCAGCGTTGGGGCCGCGCAAAAGACCGGCGTAGCTTGTTCACCATGGCGGCGCAAGATTTGACACCTACTGTGTTCAAACCGATGTGCGCACCGCCGAGCTTGCCAGTGCCTTTCGAGCCAGTAACGACTCGGAAAGAACTGAACGCGCTCGCGCTGGAGTTCGAAAACTGCCTGCGTGATTACACGATCGATATCGCCGCAGGGCGTATGGCTGTGTATGCGTGGCGCGGTGAACCAAAGGCGGCTGTTGCAATCCGTCAGGATGCGGCAGGCTGGCGTTTCGCCGAGGCGCAGGGCCAAGCGAATGATGATCTTCCTGAAGCGACGCTGAAGGAGATTGCAGAAACGCTTGGCAAAGTAGGCGTACGTACGGCCCGCGCCTTGAGTGTTCTGGCTGGTTGGCTGGAGCGCTATGGCAATGGCCACGAGAATGAGGAAGCTCATTTCGATGAGTATTACGATACTCTGTATCTGGGCGACCTCTGGAACTGATACGCGCTAATAGGCCGGCGAGGCGGGGGAATCTGTCTCGCCGGTTTTTTCAAATTCCGGTACCTTGTCGGCGTCGACATTCCAAAGGATGATGAGGCCGATCAGGAACATGAACCCTATTCCGCTCATGCCTATTCTCTGATTCTGAGTAAGCCAGGTCAGCAAGCTGACAATACCTGGTCCCATCCACACAGTCACCGTGCCTGCAATGGCATAAAGACCGAAGAATTCCCCAATACGTTCTGGAGGAGAGATATGCACGAGCATGTAACGGCTGGAACTAATGCAGGCAACCACCGCCACAGCAAGAGGAATGACCATCGCAAAATATACCACGTCAGCGAGACTGGTGAAGAATGGGCTGTTCCAGATAGGTTCGCTTGCAGGGATCAGCCCAAAGAATAGTGCGTCAGGTGATATGGTCAGTTGGATAAACAGGATCGTAATCAGTGCGATAAGTTCGACGATCAGCGCCAATTTTGGACCTAGCCAGCGATCCAGGACACCGCCAACAAATCCACCAACGGCACCGAAGACCAATCCTGCAATACCGAAGATCAAAATTTCGATCGCTGACCAGCCAAGAAACGTGCGGGCGTAAACGGCACCAAGCGTTAAAAGCGCTGCCATGGCATCCGCGTAAATCGTCCGCGCAATCAAGAAGCGCATAACTCTCGGCTGCTCGCGAAAGAGTCTCTTGAGATAGGCACTGAGTGTTTGAAAACGCTGGCCGATGGATTGTGGATTGGTGGCTCTATCTTGCCCTCTAAAGAGATCTGCGGCGGCCGACTTCCAGCGCTTTCCCGTCGCAGACGCGTCCGGCATGAATACGAAGAACGGGATCATTAGGAGTGCCATCCAAACGGCAACAAACGGACCGGCAAATCGCTGGGGCTCATGTGTGGTTTGGTCCAGATCGAGAACGGGCTCAGTTGGAATAAATGGTAGGTTTAACTGACCGGGTAACATCAATCCGATCAGGAAAAAAAGAATGATCCCGACACTGAGTACGTTTCCCATTGCGAGCCCGAACCCAGATATGTAGGGCAGGGCAGAGGGGCGACCAGCAATCGGTAGCATCGCGTTGTGCAAAACTTCTGAATAGCCATAACAGCAATACGCGGCGGCTAGTATAGCCATGGTCGACCAAACGCCGAACGGGCCATCGGGTGTAGACCACCAGAGCGCAGCTGAGCATAAAACTAACGCTGCAATAAAGAACGCAATTGGTGGCTTTCGCTGACCGGCTTGATCTGCAATTACGCCGAGAAACGGAGCGGTAAGCGCAGTGATAATCCCCGCAATGGTGATCGTCAGGCCTGAAAGTGTTAGACCAAGTTCGCTGCCACCCGCAATTACGTCGGCATAGTATGGCGCGAAAATATAGATAACAATTAGGTTGTAGTAGGGGTTGCGCGCGCCCTCAAATATGGCCCAGGCAAGACCTTTAATGCCGAACGCGCCACCTGTGACCGCTTCTTGCCCATTTGTTGCCGTGGCTGGTTCTGCCATAGATTTCCTCCCAATTGCCCGCTGCAATCAGGGCACTGTTTGTCAGCACACTGCGATATTTGCGCCAAAATGCAAAGGTATTCCTCATCGCCTTGGCGACGTTCAACCTCGAGAACCCGGATAAACTTCTTCACCGTCAACCTCGAGCCGAAACAGGTCCGGCCGTGAGTAATGTCCAGCAGGGTCGCTCGCGATTTTGCACATACGGGCAAGTTCGAGATTTGCGTCGACTGTCAAAATACCTTCTTCACCAATCAAAGGCCCGGCAACAATTTCCCCGCGTGGATCGATGATAGCAGCGCCACCATTATGATCGAATTCGTACAAGGGTTGGAGCCGCTCCGGCACATGTTGTTTCATCCGCAACCCTGCTGAGCAGATTACCCACGCGCCCGCTTGCGATGCAAACGCGCGCGACAGCAAGAGCTGCCGCGCCCATACGGGACCATCCGGCGTTTTTTCAGGTTCTCGTCCGGGCCATGCCGCGATATGTACGTCGGTGCCTTTCGCCATCAGCGTGTAGGCCGGAAGCACGGCATTGTGTTCCCAACAATTTAGCGTGCTGACGCGGGCTTTGCCGAGTTGAACAGGTCGGAGCCCTTTTGCATCGCCATCCCCCTATACGGAACGTTCATGGTGAGTGGGTTTAATTTTTCTGTGCCGGTTCAAAAGCTCGCCGTCAGCGGAGATGGTAAGCATTGTGCAGTACAGTGTGCCTTTGGTTTGTGGGTCGAGTTCATTGATCCCGATGACTAAAGCTGAATTCGCTTGCTTCGCCGCGACCCTCAATGCGGAGACTTCCGGTCCGTCGAGCAGGACGGCATTGTCCAGCAATTCTGCCGCCGCTTCCCACCACGTCTCACTTAGCGGGGAGTCAATGAAGAAGGGATAGCCTGGCAGCCAGGCTTCTCCGAAAGCTATGATGTCAGGTTTGTCCGTTGCCGCTTTGTCGATCCAGCGGAGCGCTTTGTCGAGACTGGATTGTTTATCGAAATAGGCGGGCGCTGCCTGTACGGCGCAAAGCTTAAGCGTGTCGGTCATGTACGCGGAATAGCGTTGCCAATACCTTCTGGAAAGTCACGAATTTGAGAATGCCTAAGCTGGCAGCTTGGAGCAAGCTCGCTACTTCATTTTGCCCCAGACGCTCAGTGGATCAAACGCGCCTGTTTCTGCTGCTTGCTGCAGTTTTTCCCATTGGTTTACGACCGGGCTGAGCGGACCAGTTTGTGGCTTCACATAGAGCGCTTCGTCCAAACGACAGATACGTTCGAAAAGGCCTTCTGAGCGCTCAACCAAGTCGAGGAAATGGTCGGGCAGGCCAAGGCCGCGCTGGGCGCGCGCATCGAGCGCCGGTTCGTCGCGGGTCATACGATATTTTGGCTTTAGAGCATCTTCGCGGCGCATATCGCCATCACGGACAGCTTTCTGCATCACAAGCCAGCTGGCGGCCTGCATCAGCCGCGTGGTGAGTTCCATGCTCCAACTCGCATACGTTAAGTTCGCTTCGCGCGGCAACTCCCGGGACATATCTCGGCCCGGACCATCAAGATAGGCGGCTGTTTGCTCCACAAGCGACATTCCGTCTGCGTAAACGCGCTCAAACACTTCACCGTTTGCAAATGCGTTCAAATCTTCGGGAAGCGAGCTCATATCTCTGACAGCCATAATATTTAACCCTTTATTCGGTCAGTCGACCGTCTCAGATCCCGTGCAGTGCAATGTATAGGCCGATTGAATTTACCCATGCGTTAACTTTTCCCACCAAATAGCGCGTCGCTCGCGGCTTTGTGGTCCTGTTTTTTCTTCATTTCGGCTTCGCAGCGCGCAATTTCGGCATTCAAATCCTCTATTCTCTCTTTCAGCTCATCAACCGACATCTCGTCGAGCGGTGTGGCTTTTGGCTGTCTCGGCTCATCCGCAAACATGACTTGTCCTCCGAGATATAGGAGTCCATGGAAGAGCCTGAAAATCAAGGAGGAAGCTTCATGCAGGCCGTTATTGCGACTGAGGGTAAACCGTTAGAACTCGGCGAATTCGATGATCCAGTGATGGGTCCAGGCGACGTAATGATCGAGGTTAAAGCCGCGGGCTTAAACCGCGCGGACCTAGTGCAGCGCGCGGGCGCATATCCGCCGCCGCCGGGGGCCTCCCCAATTATGGGCCTCGAAGTGGCCGGCGTTGTAAGAGCAGTTGGCGAAGAAGTAACGCGCTGGAACGAAGGTGACCGCGTCTGCGCACTGCTGGCCGGGGGCGGCTATGCAGAGCTCGCGGCTGTGGATCACGGGTCAATCCTGCCGATCCCGCACGGAATGAGCTTTGAGCATGCGGCGTGTTTGCCAGAAGCTATGATGACCGTTTGGGCAAATGTCTTTCTGCGCTGCGGTTTTATGGCTGGCGAGACGTTTCTGCAGCATGGCGGCACATCCGGCATCGGAGTTATGGGCATCCAAATGGCGAAGCATGCAGGCGCGTCAAAGATTTTTGCCACGGCTGGCTCTGACGATAAGACCGCGCTTTGCCGCCAACTCGGCGCGGATGTCGCGATTAATTACAAGACGCAAGACTTTGTTTCGGTCGTCAAAGAGGGCGGCGGAGTTGACGTCGTGCTAGATATGGTCGGCGGGGAATACGTTCAGAAGAATATTGCGGTGACCAATCTTAATGGACGCATCTGCAACATTGCCTATCAAAACGGATTTGAAGCCACCGTAAACTTTGGCCTCGTCCTGATGAAACGTCTCACTCTTACGGCCACAACGCTTCGCGCGCGCACAGCTGCTGAAAAACGCGCGATTCGTGATGCGATTGAGCGGGATTTCTGGCCAGCTGTGGAAGAAGGAAAAATAGTTCCCGTGCTGGACACAACGTTTCCAATGGCCGAGGCGGAAGCGGCGCAGGCCAAAATGGCCGCCGGCGGGCATATGGGCAAAATTGTTTTGGTACGGTAGTTATTTAAAGAATTCAGGGAGACTTTCACATGTTCACTCACGTCATGGTCGGCGCGAATAACCCCAAAAAATCTGTCGCCTTTTATGATGCCGCGCTGGGCGCTTTAGGCATCCCGGCAGGAACGCCGTCTCCCGTGGGCGCTTTCTACAGCCACAATGGCGGCAATTTCGGCGTCGGCTCACCGCTTGATGGGAATGAGGCGACCTTCGCAAATGGTGGAACAATCGGCTTTCGTGCCGAGAATAAAGAACAGGTTGACGCCTTCCATGCGGCGGGAATTGCCAATGGCGGCACGTGCGATGGTGAGCCGGGTATTCGGGGAAGCGGTGCGCGTGCGAGCTATGGCGCATACTTGCGCGATCCGGATGGCAATAAGATTTGCGCATTTGCGATGGCCGGTTAGAACGATACTCTAGGAGGAATAAATATGTACTCACACATGATGGTCGGCTCGAACGATCTTGAGAAATCAAAAGTGTTTTACGATGCCGTCTTTAAAGCAATTGGTGGTCCTGAAGCGATCAAAGATCCGAAAGGTCGTCTCATTTGGCTTCACAATGATGGTGTGTTTCTAGTCACCGCTCCGATTGATGGCGAGCTAGCTACAGTCTCCAACGGCTCAACCATAGGCTTTGCCATGGCCTCAACGGATGAGGCCGATGCCTGGCATGCTGCCGGGGTAGAAGCAGGCGGCACATCAATCGAGGATCCGCCCGGTTGGCGCGAGAGCGAGATCGGCAAAATGTATCTTGCTTACTTGCGTGACCCGGATGGCAATAAGCTCTGCGCGATGTGCAGAGGCTAAGAGGGCAGGGGATGTTCATCCCCGCTTGCGCGTCAGCGCTGAAATTCTCAGCGAGCCAGGTGGATAATCCACAGTGGCTCGCTGTTGGTCTGACGACTGCGCTCAAGGCAGCGCTGATGGTGCAGCTGAGCGCCTATGAGAACGCTGAGTCCGAAGACATACTTGATACAGAGCGAAAAGGCGCAGCCTCCGTACGGCTGTTACTAAGGCGGGCGAGCTCGGCTGATTATCTTTCTGATGAACACAGACTTCCTCTAACATCCTCAAAACGCAAGGCGATCCTGAATCTCGTCGCCATTCGCAATCGCACATTGCACATTATTGCAGACGATGCTGTTCCGCCGATTGGCGAGATACCGTGCCAAGCCATCGCCGCGATTGACGCCATTCGTTACCTCGTTTTGACCTCACCTGCCTTTGATCTCGCACAACATGGCGTAGACCTCGCGCTGATTGCAGATTATCTTCAGCGTTTAGACGCCGCTATACGGGGGGAGAATTGATATGGCCGGAGAATTTATCGGTGACGTTCGCACACGCTGGATGACAGGCGAGGGCGGTGACCGCAATATGATGCTGACGCGAACATTCAAGTTCAAAGATTCCGATGGGAAAGTTTGGACCGCGCCGCGTGGATCGATCGTAAATGGGGCATCCATCCCGGCCGCTTTGTGGACGTTTGGCCCACCTTATGTTGGCGATTATCGTTTTGCCTCTGTCGTCCACGACCATTACTGCGTGACGCAGACTGAAACCTGGCAGGCAACGCATTACATGTTTTACGAAGGTTGCAGAGCTGGTGGTGTCGGGCTGGTCGTTGCCAAGGCTATGTATGCTGCCGTCTATATTGGTGGCCCGCGCTGGAAGGTCAAAAAGAGAGGTATGTTCGGACGCGTCATTGAGGACAAAGAGTCTGATGAATTTGAGTCGTTCGAGGCCGCGCCGCAGCCAGATATGGACCACGCGAAACTCAAAGAGATCCAGAATTGGATTGAATCTGACAATCCAGATATTTCGCAAATCGAGGCAAAGTCGAATGAGATGATGGCGAGCTAGGCCATAACTCTGATGTTTCAAGCATTGCAAATATGAAGATTTGTGCGAGGGACCGCGCAAAATTGATCACTGGAAAAGAGGCTCATTATGCAGGACCGTGTTAAACCGTTTGAGGGAGTTCGCAATTTTCGTGACTTTGGTGGTTACGAAAGCTCATTCGGCGGGCGATTGAAATCCGGTTTGCTGTTTCGTTCCGGACATTATAGCGACGCAACTGAAGAGGACATATCCGCACTGAACGCTCTTGGAATTGCGTTCCAAGTCGATCTTCGTCGCCCGGATGAGCGCGAACGGCAGGTCAACAAGTGGCAGGCACCGCGAGTTCTCATCAATGATGGCGGCCGGGAAGTCGACGCGCCGCATCACAAGTTTCTCCAGCAAGTCGAAGCAGATGCGGAAAAAGCTGATAACTGGATGAATGACTACTACAAAGCAGCCCCCTTTAAGGCTCACCATAAGGAACATTTTTCAGGTTGGTTTGAGACACTTGCCGAGCTGGGCGAAGATGACGCGGCGCTTGTTAATTGCGCTGCTGGAAAGGATCGCACGGGTATTCTCTGTGCGCTGACCCATCATGTGCTTGGCGTAAGCGAAGACGACATTTACGCAGATTATGAGCTGACTAACACGGCCGCAAAAGTCGCTGAGCGGATTGATGAGGCGCGTACCTATTTCAATAATGCGATCGGCAAGAACTATTCAAACGAGGTATATAAGCCGTTCATGGGCGTACGTGAGCGCTATTTGCGTACAGCGATTGCCGCGATTGAAGCAGAAGCTCAGTCAGTCGATGTGTATTTGAGTGATATACTTGGTGTGAATGGCAAGATGCAGGACGCGATAAGAGCGCGGCTGATCGCCTAAATCTATCTGCGTAGCACCGGGCGCATGTCGCTAACTTGCACGGCTCGGCCCTCTTCATCGACAAATCCTGCCCGCACGCGGCCGCGGCCTTTGGCGGTGAAGCTGATCGGCGCTTCGCCATTGTTAAGCCAATCGTCCCCCCATTGTGTGAGCGCGATAAGTATCGGGCGCAGTGCTTCACCTTTCTCGCTCAGCACATACTCATTGCGAGTACGCTTACCGGGCTCCTTATAGCCTTGCTTGTCGAGCAATCCGTCTTCCGAGAGTTTCTTCAACCGGCCGGATAGAACCGTCCGCGGGGCCCCAAGCTCGGTCTGAAAATCATCGAATCGGCGCACGCCATAGAGCGCGGAACGCAGGATCAATAGCGACCACCTATCTCCAATGAGTTCAACGGTTTTCGCAAGTGAGCAGCGATCAAGCGGGATGGGGGAGCGGCGAGCACGGGGTATCTGAGTCATGACCATGGACTTTGAGCGGAAATATTCGCCCGCGTCTAGCGCTCTTTCCGCTTAGTCCACAATGGACGTATCGCCGCGCTTGAATCGAGCAAAACTCCAGATAGCAAGCATGGCCATCATTGCTGCGCTCATGAATAGGGGGAGCGGAGGATAAATCATATACAGCGCCGCGCCAAGCAAGGGGCCAGCTATGTATCCTGCTGGAGGCGCGATGGCGAGCAGGCTGGCGGCCTGACCTTGTTCTTCAATCGGCACGGTCATTGATCCAAGTGCGTTCAAGGCAGCAATTGCGAGCGCCGCGCCGATGCCAACGACGAGGAATCCGGCGCACATCATCCACAGGAAAGGTGCAAAAGCTGTTATCAAATAGCCGGTTGCAATCAGCAGCAGGCCCGGGAAAAGAATTTTGTTCGGGTCCGGTTTGAATCTTTGAATTATGCCAAACTGAGTGCCGACCATTGTGATCGAAAGGCTGACATAAATGAGTGATGCGCGCTGAATGGCCACTTCTTTACCATAGTCAAAGCGGTCTTGGACAAGCCACACAATCGCTTGTTGAATGGCGGCGACCGCTACGAAGTAGAAAAGAAGCGCCAGAATAAATGTGCGAATACGTGGATCACGGAGTTTTAGCGGAGGCGGGCGATTGGCGCGTTCAGCCTGGTTGCGAACTTTCCGCGTCGGCGGAAGTGCAAACCCTGTAAATACCGCGCAAAGAGCTGAAAACACAACCGATCCCCAGATCGGAGCCATCGCTCCAAATGGTGCTAAAACTGATATGCCGGCAGGCCCGATAATTTGCCCCAAGGCCATAGATGCCCCCATCAGCCCCATGCCGGCCGCGCGTGTTTTCGCCGTGGTCGCATCCGCCATCGCCGCCATAGATGCTGGGTGGAGGCCAGGCGACAGTATTCCGAAAGACATTCGTACGACGATCAGGAGCCAAAACGCCGCCGCGCCGGTCACCACGGCTGTGAGCGCCGCGTTCAAAGCGAATATAAAAAGGGCATTCGTTCCAGCCGATGCGAACATTGAAAAGACCATCACGCGCTTGCGTCCAAATCGTTCCGCAAGTTTGGCCCAGGTCGGCGTGAGAACTGTGTATAAAAGTGACGACCCGACAAGGACGATGGCAACTTCAATTTCGGTCAGGCCAGCTTCCCGAGCGAGAGGCGAAATCACCAGAAAGCTGATGGAAAATCCCGCCCCCATGGAAATAAGCGCAAGAGAAATAACGCCCTGCTGAAAACTGGAAAGCGGGCGAAGGGGGACTTCTTCCATCACAGATTTTCGCCCCTTCCAAGACACCACGACAAGAACCTACGCTGCGTTGATTGAGTGGTACAGGGTGACGCTACGGCGTATTTGTGAATGACGCCGCTTGCCGCAGGCGCGCGAAGCACCTAGGTGAAGGGCATTGATTCTAATTGGAGGACGATATCGTTGCGGGAACTTCTTTGGGAACTCAACAATTACTTTATCTCGCCGATCCTGTGGATCATAGCGATGGCCCTATTGGTTTACGTAATTTTGAGCTGGCTTCTCGTTGCCGGTGTTGTCGATCGTCGAAATCCTGTGCCAATTCAGATCTACAATTTTCTAGGGTCTGCTTTCGAGCCGATGCTGAGGCCGCTCCGGCGTATTATTCCGCCATTTAACGGCATAGATCTGTCCGTTTTATTCTTGATCTTGATCATTCAGTTCCTGAATGGATACGCGATTAAACGGCTGATCTTACTGGTTCCGTTCTAGCATGACAGCAGCCCCTATCGATGGAAAAGCCATCGCCGCGAACCTTCGCCAGCGCGTGGCAGATGCCGTTTCAGAACTTCCAGGAAAGCCAACTTTGGCGGTTGTCCTTGTCGGTGACGACCCGGCCAGCCAAGTCTATGTCAATTCCAAGATAAAGTTGACTGAGGCGTGCGGTATGCGGTCTCTGCACCGTCGTCTTCCAGCGGATGCAACTCAACAGGCTGTCGAGGCAACAATCTCGTCGCTCAACAATGACGATGAGGTCGATGGCATACTCTTACAATTGCCTTTGCCAAGGGGATTGAATGAAGCGGCCGCGATTGAGTGCATTGACCCTGCAAAAGATGTCGACGGTTTGACAGAAGCCAGCGCCGGGCGACTGGTTCTGGGGAAGCCGGGTTTGCGGCCATGTACACCCTCTGGCTGCGTGATCCTTGCAAAGGAAGCGCTCGGGGAAGATCTGTCAGGCAAACACGTTGTTGTCATCGGGCGATCAATTCTTGTTGGCAAACCTGCAGCGCTCTTGTTCCTTGCAGAAAATTGCACGGTTACAATCGCGCACTCACGAACCAAAAATATAGAAGCACTCTGCCGAACGGCCGACATCCTTGTTCCGGCTGTGGGTAGACCGCAGATGGTGAAGGGTGATTGGGTGAAGCCCGGAGCTAGCATCATTGATGTCGGGATCAATCGCATTGAAGCGCCCGAGCGAAAAAGCGGCACACGCCTCGTTGGTGACGCAGATTATGAAAGCTGCGCGGACGTAGCGGCACATATAACACCGGTGCCGGGCGGCGTCGGCCCCATGACAATTGCATGCCTTCTCCAGAATACAGTATTGGCAGCCTGTGCGCGCCGCGGGTGGGACCTTCCGCAAGCGGCAGGGTGAAAATTATTATCAGTGCACGAACATAAGCTTGCGCCCGGTTTCTAAGTGCACATCTAAAATTAACTCGCGCCAAAAACCCAGTAGAATATTGTTTTTATGGAATTAATTCGTTTCACGTGAAACGTGTTTTTGGAATATTTTGGTAACCATCCCGATGCCTGATCCACATAGCCAACCGAAACTCAATTGAGTGTCTCATCGTTAGATGGCGGCGGAGGTGGTACAGGTGATGCTGGTGGGGGGCATCCTTTCGCCGCGCCGATGCCTTTCAGATAAGCACGTCGTTTGAGTCCCGTCAGCGTAGCAGCTCTAAATCTTTTTTCGTAAGCATGTGCGCCAGAGACGCGCCGAATGACGCCTCGAAATGGGATGAACCCTGTTGTTATGCCTTCGACGACGTCAAGCGCAGCTTCTGATGCTACTTTGCCAGCTTTCTCACCTTGGCTTGCATCCACCTGGTGACGTAGCTCATCTTCGTCGAGACCGAGCTCGGCTGTAAGCGCCAAGATTTCGTCTGCGATGGACTGGCATGTCAGTTTGGTGCTGTCGATATAGGCTGCTTCCAAAGCCTTGAGCGTTGGAGGAATTTCCTTGCGTTCGAGATTGAAATCTCTGGCAGGTGCGCGCGCAGCGCCTTCAACCCCTCCACTGAACCGATCGCGCGCCGTGACCGTGGCGTCGCGGGCGTTGACGGCGGCTTCCCGCGTGGAATCTACAGGGTTCGACTGGCAGGCGCATGTGAACAGCGCAAAAGTGACGACAAGTGCGGCGCGCATAGTAAGTCTCCTTCGCCAAAACAAGACGGGTTTACCTGTCTTGTGTCAATTGGCGTTTCTGTGGTGGCAAGCACCATCAGTCCCTAAGCAACTCATTTACGCCCGTTTTTGAGCGCGTGCGTTCGTCCACGGTTTTGATGATGATGGCGGCTGCGAGATTCGGCCCACCATTAGAGCTTTCCATCGTGCCCGGCACAACTACAGAATAAGGCGGAACCTCTCCATAAGTAATTTCTCCCGTTTGGCGATCCACAATCTTTGTCGATTGCGAAAGAAACACACCCATTGCGATGACACTGCCTTCGCGGACAATCACGCCTTCAGCCACTTCCGCGCGCGCGCCAATAAAGCAGTTGTCTTCAATGATCACTGGGTTTGCCTGAAGCGGTTCGAGAACGCCGCCGATTCCGGTACCGCCAGAGATGTGGCAGTTCTTGCCAATTTGCGCGCAAGAGCCAACGGTCGCCCAAGTGTCGACCATGGTTCCTTCATCGACATAAGCCCCGATGTTCACAAAACTTGGCATCAGAACAACGTTCGGCGCGATATAACTTCCGCGCCGTGCGATAGCGCCAGGCACCGCTCGAAAGCCTGCAGCTTCAAACTCGGCTGCGCCCCATCCGGCAAATTTCGATGGCACCTTATCCCAGAAATTTCCCGTGCCTGCCGGCCCCTCAATAACTTCGTTTGCATTTAATCTAAAACCGAGCAGTACGGCTTTTTTGAGCCATTGATTGACAATCCATCCGTTCTCTGAAGGTTCAGCAACGCGGGCCTCACCTGCATCAATCATCATTATTGCTTTCTCTACCGCATTGCGAACATCGCCCGTTGTTGACGGTGACAGCGACGTTCTGTCGTCCCAGGCAGAATCGATTGTTGCAGCAAGATCAGCATGGCTCATAGCAGGTACTCTTTTGGTTTTTGTTTTAACGCTTCGAAGAAACGCAGGAAGATCGTCGGTCACATAGTCGACATGAGGCGGCGCGTCATCCCCTGAGCTCGCTGGTCTGGCGCTTTCAGGTTCGTTGCTCCAATCATGGTCAGAGTGGACGAGCACTGTCGTAAATCCCAAGGCTTTCGCCGGGGCGAGATTGCGCGCCAGATCTTCAAAAAAAGCAGCCCGCGCTGGTGCAATTTTGAACGCCCGCAGGAAGACATCGTAAGCTGTCTTTTGCGGTTTGGGCCGATAGCCAGAATCTTCGATCCCGAACAGGCCGTCGAACAAATCGGAGAGTCCCAGCTTTTCTGTTACCCGCTCGGCATGGCGGCGCGAGCCATTTGTGTAGACGAGCTTTCGGCCAGGCAAACCAGTTATGGCGTTGCGCAGCTCTGGTCCTGTCGGTAGCACCGAAAGATCAATATCGTGCACATAATCCAGAAATTCCTCGGGTGCGAGCCCATGGTGCAGCATCAAACCGTTCAGAGTTGTTCCATGCTCGGCATAATACTTCTTTTGAACGGCGCGCGCCTCTGCCGGTTCGGTGTTCAGGAAGCCAGCGACGAATGTCGTCATCCGCTGATCAATTTCCGCAAACAGATCGCAGCTTGCCGGATAGAGCGTATTATCGAGATCAAACACCCACGTATCGATGTGCGTAAGGTCAGCGCCCACGAAGCGCCTCATCGAAATTGCGCTCGAAGAATTCATAAACGAGCCTGCCATCTTCAGGGATGTTTGTGGCCCGAAACTCTACAGAACGATAGGCCGAGGACTCACACGCATCGCGTCCGACAATTGCGAATTTCGAGCGCGCGACACAGAAACGATCGGTCGCATCCTGCAGCGTGCGATAACCCTCGCTCTCTTCTGCATCCATCTCTGCGTAAACATAGTGCTGGGTTTGAAGCAATGGTTCATCGATGACGCGCGCGCAGCCTTGACCTTCGAGTTGCCACCAGCCCCGGCTTTCCCAGCCTTCGGGTCTGCGCCGGGCGATCGAGGCCCAAATCCGGTTATTGGTCCTGTTGCATAATGTCATGCCGACATTACGGGCGCGGGCGATTGCGGCTTGTTCAAGGATGTCTATCAAGTCCGCATCACTCGTTGTCGCGGAGAGGCCTTTCTCTTTGAGAAATTCGCGGATGGCGGCGCGGGTTCGTTTGCCAATGTTGCCATCGATGCGCCCGGTATAAACGTCTGCATCCTTCAAGAGGCGCTGAACGCCAGCCTGCCGCGCCCGATTGAGGTCATACGTTTCGGTCTCCCGAAGATTTGTTCGCCAACGCGATGTGCGCTCCACCAAAACAGGGCGAAAATTGCGTTCATCCAAGCCCATTGCTGAGCAGTCTGGCGGCGATTCAATGGAAAAGCTGGACGTTGTGTCCACACAGAGTTTTCGGTCACCGCCCCAATTGCGTGCACCGCCGCGGTGAGCAGTTGAAGAGCGCGCATAGAGAAAGTGCACATCTTTCGTGAGTGGGCCCTCAACGGCGAGCGCGCATGCGCCGGGCCGCAGCTTTGTCCAACCGTCTACAATGACAGTCTGGCCAACAGGGCGCGCCGTTGCTGCTTCAACAATAAAGCTTGTTTGATTGCAAAGCGTCCAGCCCTGTTGCTGCTGAGCGTTTGCCGCGCAGACACCTGCGAATGAGGCCGCAAGCAAAATGAGCGAACTAAGAAATAAGCGTACCTGAGCCATGCTCTGTAAATAGCTCCATAAGCAGGGCGTGAGGTGCGCGCCCATCCAAAATCGTCGCCGCCCCAACACCATCTGACACAGCCTTGGCGGCAGTTTCAAGTTTCGGGCGCATACCGCCTGCCGCAGTCCCATCTTCGATCAATCTCTGCACATCGCTGTGCGCAATGTCTCGAATAAGGGTTTTGTCTTTGCTGAGAACACCTTCAACGTCTGTCAGAAGTAATAGCCGCGACGCTCCAAGAGCAGATGCCAGTGCGCCAGCTGCGGTATCGGCATTGATATTATAACGCGCCCCGTCCGTTCCCGCGCCAACGGGTGCAACAACCGGAATAAACCCGTTTTCTTCGCTCGCGAGCGACCTTAATATGGAAGGGTCGACACTTTCAGGTTCTCCGACGAAGCCGAGATCGATAAACTTCTCAATTTCGCTTCCCGGGTCCCGAAGCGTTTTTTCCGCTTTCTTCGCTTTTATCAGGCCAGCGTCAGACCCAGAAAGGCCAACCGCCCGCCCGCCACCCTTGTTGATGGCGCGGACAATCGACTTATTGATTGGGCCGGAGAGCACCATCTCTACGGCTTCCATCGTTGCGTCATCCGTGACGCGAAGGCCTTCTTCGAATTTCGATTGAATGCCCAGCCGGTCGAGCAGTTTGCCGATCTGAGGGCCGCCGCCATGTACGATCACCGGGTGAATACCGAGCGCTTTGACGAGGACAACATCGCGCGCAAAGCTCTGGCTAAGCGCTTCGTCGACCATGGCATGCCCGCCAAATTTCACGACAATTGTCTGGCCAGCATAGCGCTGAATATAGGGCAGGGCTTCGGACAAGGTCCGAGCTGTGAATTGCGCAGAAGAGAGTGGGTCAGACATGGAACAGGCGTGTTAGCTGAGTTTGGCGCTAAACCAAACCCGCAATTTCGGCGCGGAGCTCTGGAATACCCCAACCTTTTTCCGAAGAGGTGAGCATGACGACTGGGTGTGCAGCGCCGTGGGTTTTCAGTTGTGCCTCGGTTTTTTCTTTAATGACGTCCGCTTCGCCCTTTTTCAGTTTGTCGATCTTGGTCAGCACGACCTGATAAATCACCGCGGACGTATCAAGGAGCTTCATCACTTCTTCATCGGGTTTACCAATCCCGCGGCGGCTATCGATAAGAAGGAATACGCGGCGCAGAGAGGCGCGGCCACGCAAATAGCTCTTGGTGAGTTTGATCCAGGCTTCAGATTGCGTCTTGGAGACTTTGGCATATCCGAAGCCCGGCAAATCGACGAGATAGAACGTGCCATTGGCCAGATCGAAATAATTGATCTCGCGTGTGCGGCCAGGCTCGGTTGAAGCGCGCGCCAGCTTGGCGCGGTTTGTCAGAGCATTTATCAGAGAGGATTTGCCGACATTTGAGCGCCCGGCAAAGGCAACTTCGCCGCGATCATCGTCCGGCAGGAAGCGCAGATTGACGACGCCTTTGACAAAGTCGACATCGCCCGCGAAGAGCTTGCGGCCGGTTTCGAGTTGGTCGGCGGTATATTCGGGCGCGTCGTCTGACATGGTGAGGCGCTACGCCCCTTCTTTCTTCCCGAGGCGTTTGGCAATGATTGTGCCGAGCCGTGTTTCAACGCCTTGTCGGCGCATAATCGTATAT
This sequence comes from Hyphomonadaceae bacterium, assembly GCA_965263325.1. GTDB lineage: Bacteria > Pseudomonadota > Alphaproteobacteria > Caulobacterales > Hyphomonadaceae > CBDHGY01. The sequence goes on from CBDHGY010000002.1 coordinate 2,495,036, forward strand.
TGCTGAAGCAGCGTTAGAATGTTGTTCCACACGAAATACAGAACAAGACCACCTGCAAAGCCAGCGAACACAAATGTGAAGATGATCGGCAGCAGGGCGAAGATCCGCTTTTGCATGGGGTCTTCTGGTTCCGGGTTCAGTGACTGCATCGCCCACATGGTAACGCCGTAAAGGATGGGCAGTGCGCCGATACCAATAATGAAGCCAATGAGCGGAATGCTCTTGATGGACTCGGCCGTGAACAAGAAACCAAGTGCGCCGAACAGGTTCAGCGCCGCTGTTGGGTCTGGCGCCGCCAGATCGTTCAGCCAGAGGAAACTCTCATGGCGCATTTCAATGGTCACATAGAGCGTTTTATAGAGCGCAAAGAAGATCGGTATAGTCGCAAGAATCGGCAAGCAACCCGCAATTGGGTTTGCGCCGGTTTCTTTATACAGCTTCATGATTTCCTGCTGTTGGCGCTGGCGATCTGCTGCAAATCGTTCGCGAATTTCTTTCATCGGCTCGGAGAGTTTCTTCATTTTCGCCATTGAGCGGTAGGATGAATTGTAAAGCGGAAAGAGGACCAGCTTCACGAGGACGGTAAAGCCCAAAATGGCCAGCCCGAATGACCCAAGCAGACCCTTCAACCACATGATTACGCTGTAGAACGGCTTGGTCAGGAAGTAGAACATGCCCCAATCAATGGCGTCGTTGAAACGAGGAATGTCGAGCTCTTTTTCGTAAGCCCGCAAGGCTTCCAGGCGTTTTGAGCCAGCAAAGATGCGATTGGTAACGGTTGTGCTTTCGCCGGGTTGTAGCGTGATGTTGGTGCGGCTCACATTAATTCGAGTGGCAGCTATTGAATTCGGTTTCTCGGGGACTGCAGCTTTGTAGGTTGTTGATGCAGTGAATGCGAGATCCTGTTGAGGGATTAAGACCCCCATCCAGTATTTGTCTGTTAGTCCAATCCATCCGCCTTGAGTGGATGTAAAAAATCCATTGGCATCAGAGCCCTTGATCGTTTTTTCATCAGCGAGAGCCTTGTATTTTCGAAGCTTCAGCTCATTGTTCAAAATGCCGATCTTTCCCTCATGTGCCAGGAGTTCGCCATTCGGAAGCGCTTTTGGGTCTGTCGCAGGTAAGAAGTCCTGCTGTCGCCCAAAGCGATTAACCGATCCCCAGAAATCTAAATCCAAATCGCCCGAAGATTTATTCGTCACAGTATCGACGAACGTGAACATGTAATTGTCGTCGAGCGAAATTTCGCGTTCGATTTTTATGTTCGAGTTCTCGAATTCAATCACGACCGGCGATGATGGAGTCAGAGTTTCCGGAGAACCCCGGCGTACTTTCCAGTTTGCTTTGTCAGTACCAACCTTACCAATTTTCTGGGTCTCGCGGTTCATTTCTGGCCAGGACCACCCATAGGCGGCATAATACCCATTCGGACCCGTCTCCGGGCGGAAGAGGTGGATGGACTCATCGCTATCCACCAGGATTTTTTCTTTATCGAGGGTCAAATTGTCGATCCGCGCCCCCTTCAAATTGATCGAACCGCTCACTTTCGGGCCATCGAAGGCAATGGCTTTGCGATCAGGGTCTGCCAGGGCTTCTTCGCGTGTTGCCGCGCGTTGAATGGTCTCGCGTTCCGGCTCAGGCGGCGCGTTGGCGATTTCTTCCTGACGCTGCGCTTCTGCAGCTTCGCGAGCTTTTGCCCGAGGGTCCACGATAAATGACTGATAAAGCCACAAAAAACCGACCATCAAAACGAGCGCTAAGATGAAATTCTTCTGATCTTCTTTTTCCATAAGGGAGCCGCTACTAGAGTTTGGTATGGGTTGGAATGGGTGCAATCGCCCGAAGCTTCAAGTCTTATGAGGCGTTTCGTTCAGGTCGCGGAGGCTTATCAGCGCATTTTCCATATCGTCAAGCAAGCGCTGCCAAACCGCTGTTGCCGTGTTTTGCCGGGCGATAAAGACGTAATCGGTGCCTGGGACACCGTATTTTGGTAGCAAGATGCGGGCAGCCTCCCGCAAGCGTCGTTTTGAGCGGCTTCGAATGGGCGCATTTCCAAGCTTCTTTGTCGCCGTAAACCCTTTGCCAATATGGCTTTTTCCGTCATTGCGAGCATTTGCCTGGATCACCAGCGTCTTGCGTCTTTCGGATTTGCCGCGCCGCACAAAAAGAAACTGCGCCCGCTTTCGCAGACGCAGAATGTCGATATCACTCATAAGAGCTAACGCTTATGCTGAGAGACGCTTGCGACCCTTTGCACGGCGGCGAGACAGCACCTTGCGTCCGTTCTTTGTCGCCATGCGAGAGCGGAAACCATGCGTTTTAGCGCGTTTTTTGCGGCTTGGCTGAAATGTACGTTTCATCGGGCGAACTGCCTTACATATATACGGATTGTCCTGAAGCGCGGGCGTTACAGGTTTGAGCCCGTCGCGTCAAGGCAAATACGCTGCTTTGGAGCCTCTCATTAACATCACGGGCCTTTGATCAGCCGGGATGTAGCGTGATGTGCGTTCGCCGCAAGCCATCGATATATAGGCTGAAGTTTCTAGACTTGAGAGGTAAGAGATGATCCGGGCCCTGATACTCGCCGCAACTGCGCTCACTTTGCCAGTTTCGGCATCCATTGCTGAGGAAACCGCCATGGCGACAAGCACATCCGCCAAAACTGCCCAGCATGCCGTGTGGAGCACGCTTCTCGGGAAGTATGTCAAACCCGATGGCACAGGCATTAACCGCTTTGATTATGCGGCGCTAAAGGCCTCAGCGACGGATTCAGCTGCGCTGGACGCATATGTGTCGTCATTTGCGAGCATGGATATCAGCTCGATGAGTGAAGATGAGCAGTTTGCCGCTTGGGCCAATCTCTACAACGCGCTTACGATACAGCACATTATTGGGCGCTACCCGGTTAAATCCATCCGGTCGGGATATTTCGTCGGGCCGTGGAAAGACGTCAAAACCGTCGCCGATGGCAAGAAAGTCTCCCTGGACGATATCGAACACAACATTCTGCGCAAAGAATGGGATGAACCGCGGGTTCACTACGCCGTTAACTGTGCCTCTTATGGATGTCCAAACCTGCTCGAAACGGCACTTGAGGCCGATACGCTGGACGAACAATTGGATCTTGGCGCGCGCGCTTACATCAATCATCCGCGCGGGGTGACCATCCGCAAGAATGGTACGCTCCAGGTTTCAACAATTTATAAGTGGTTCCAGGAAGATTTCGGCGGCTCGAAAGACGGTGTCGTCGCCCACTTGCTGGAATACGCGGAGCCGGAGCTAGCAGCGCAGATCCGCGCGAAACCGAAGATCACCAAGTACGAATATGATTGGTCGTTGAACGACATTGAGTAAGACTGGAACAAACCCGGCAATCTAAGCGAGAAGACAAAGATGAGTGAAGATACGAAAGCCCCGCGCCCGCTGTTGGTGCGCCTATGGCCGCTTTATGTGATTGCGGGCGGCCTTGGCGCGGCCTGGTTCTTTGGGCTGTTTGAGTATCTCACACCGGAAGGTTTGAGCGCGCAACAGAAGGCGCTGACGGGATTTGTCTCTGATAATTTCATGCTGGCCGTAATAACTTACGTAGTAGTTTATGCCATCGCTACATTAATCATGATGCCCGGTGCACTTTGGATCACCATTGCCGGTGGACTGATGTTTGGATTGATTGGTGGTACGATCGTCACAGTTATCGGCGCAACGATAGGAGCAAGCCTTCTTTTCTTTGCAGCAAAGTCTTCTCTTGGTAGCAGGCTTCGAAAGCTCGCTGGATCATACGCAGAAAAGGCAAGTGAAGAATTTAATTCCTCGCCCTTATCCTACATGTTTGCGATGCGCTTTGTTCCGGCGATGCCGTTCCCCATAGCAAATATTGTTCCAGCAATTCTAGGAGCAAAGTACCGGGATTATCTTGTTTCTACGGCAATTGGAATTATTCCTGGGGCGGCCGCGTATACCTTTGTTGGTACTACGCTTGAAAAGGCGGCGTCTGAGCAAACATCGCCCGGTGACATGTTTTGGATGTTTCTCCCCGTCGCGCTTGTCTTGCTTGCACTGTCGATTCTCCCAATCGCCTACAAAAAATTCTTCGCCAAGAAACCGGCAGAGATCGAAGGAACAGCTTAAGTCATGTCTAAGAAAAAACTAAAAGCCGACATCGTGGTGATCGGCGGAGGATCGGCTGGTCTGTCTACAGCAGCCGGGGCAGCTATGCTCGACCTGAATGTTGTCCTGTTTGAAAAAGGTGAGATGGGCGGGGACTGTCTGAACTATGGCTGCGTACCATCAAAAGCGCTGCTCAACGCAGCGAAGTATGCGCAGTCCATTCGCGAAGCGAGCAAGTATGGCGTTAGCGCTGGTGAGCCCGTCGTCGATTGGCAAGCGGTCAAAGCACATGTTCAAAAAGCCATCGATACGATTGCGCCGGTTGATAGCCAGGAACGGTTCGAAGGTCTCGGCTGTACGGTTATTCGTGAGCATGCGCGCTTCAAGGATGCAAACACGATTGAATCTGGTAGCGTTGAAGTCAAAGCAAAGCGGATCATCATTGCGACAGGATCAACGGCCTTCATTCCGCCTATTCCCGGGCTAAGCGACACACCTTTTGTCACAAATGAAGAAATCTTCCATCTCCCGGAATTGCCGAAGCATCTGCTCATCCTTGGGGGCGGACCGATCGGTATGGAAATGGCGCAGGCGTTTCGCCGCTTTGGATCAGATGTGACCGTGATCGAGATGGGCAAAGTGATGGGCCGTTCGGATCCAGATCATGTGGCTGTTGCCGCCGGCCAGCTTGAGCGAGAAGGTGTCAACATTCTCGAAGGTCACAAGGCGACGATGATCTCGCAAATCGATGGCGCGATCACAGTCGATATGGAAACAGAAGCTGGTCATAAGAGCGTCACGGGATCGCACTTGCTTGTCGCGGTTGGAAGAAAAGCTGCCATCAGCGAATTGAATCTGGAAGCCGGGAAGGTCGACCATGATGGTCGCCACATTTCGGTGGGCCAAACGCTGCGCTCAAGGTCAAACAAAAAGGTCTGGGCGCTTGGCGATGTCGCTGGTCTTGGCCAGTTCACCCATCAGGCGGGCTGGCATGCCAGCGTGTTCACGCGCCGGGCGTTGTTCAAGCAGCGCACGAAAGCTGATAGCCTGCCGCCGCCTGCCGTAACTTACACCTCGCCAGAAGTGGCGCAGCTTGGTCTCACGGAAGCCGAGGCGCGCGCTCAATTTGGCGATGCGGTCAAGACAACCTCCTTCCCGTTCCATGAGAATGACCGCGCGATTGCTGAAGGCAAAACACTTGGCGAGGCGAAGATCATTGTGAAGGGATCAAAAATACTCGGCGCGCATGTAGTTGGCGAAGGTGCGGGCGACATCATTCAGCTCGTGTCTGTCGCGATGTCGAACAATCTGAAACTGACGGCGCTGACGAATTTCATCTCACCTTATCCAACCCGCGCAGAAGTCGTGAAACGGGCCGCCAGCGCCCATTACACGCCGGTTGTCTTCGGCTCGAAGATGAAACGGCTTGTCAGTATTCTGAAGCGGTTTTAGAGGGCGCAGCCTCAGCCAAGAGTGCGCAGCTCATCCAGCCGCTCGCGCAGATCCTTGAGGTCGCGGTCGCGGCGGTGATAGCCGGTTTCCTGAACACCCGCGAACGCATCTTTGTGGTGCGCCTCGGCCGTATCGAGCAGCTGTTTTTCCTCCGCCGTGAGCGGGTCGGTTCGCCAGACCGCTGCCGGGGCAGGGGCGGATTTGCCGCCGAAGATACGCGCGAGGATGGACCGTTTGGCGGGCTCAGCCCCGGGCGGCAGCGGACGTACCGGTTCCGGCCAGGGATCATCTGGGGCAGGCTGGCCATCGACCAGCGGAACAAGCGCCTCAGGCGGCGCGCCGGGAATTTGAGCGAGGCATAGCCGCGCCGATTCCAGGTGCCAGTCGATGAGGAACAGCCCCATGCTGCCGCGTGAGGCGATATCATGGGTCTCGGCGAGATCGTCGGCAGCGGTTTTGAGGTTCGTTGCATCGCCGCCGCACTCAAAGGCCTGGCGGTGGAATTCAGCCCGGGCGAGGAGGCCCTGAGCGAGATAGATATCCTGGCTCGCCGCGCGCAGGGCCGTGACCGCCACGTCTAGGCGCGGGCCAGCAGCCCCGGCCGCCTCGGCGTCGCCATGCGCGGCGCGCAGAGCAAGCGCGCGGCCGTCGGCGAGCGCGAGGGTGCCGCGAGCCAACATTGAAACGCCGGCCACTTGTTTTTGGATTTCATCTTCCCAAGCCGCCCGCTCCTGCACCGCCTGCGCTGCGCCGCGCGCCAGCAGGAGGTCGCAATAGAGGTAGCCTTGCAGTGAATAAAGGCGCAGAAACTGTGGCTCTTGCTTCGCTTGGCGGGCCTCGGCTTCGGCGAACAGGGCGGCGGCGGCTGGCTCTTGCCCGGCCTCGGCGAGGACGTTGGCCAAGGAGGCGCGGTTCACCATCATCTGGAAGCCATCGCCGGAGCGATCGGCATAGGCGACGGCCTCTTCGCCTGCCTCCACGCCTGCGGCGACCCGGCCGATGGCGCGGCGCAGTTCTGAGAGATTGGCTCCTTCAATCGCTGCAAATTTCCAATTTCCGGCATCGACGTGCATCTTTATGGTCTCGGCAAGCGGTGCTTCCGCCTCGGTGAGCCGGCCCAGTGCGCGTAGGGCGAAGGCGGCGAATCCCAGCGCCACGGAGCGGACGGGTGCGGTGAGCGCCTCGTTCGGTGCACCCCAGGGCGGATCGAAAAAATGCGCCAGTGCGCCGAGATTTGCCGCATAGGCTCCAAGGTGTTTGTTGATGTACGCTTGGTTCCCCCGTCGCACACGCCGGGCGTAGACCTCATACCACGCCTCTTGCAGCCGCCCCGCCTTGCAGCCATGATTGATCGCATGGAAAAGTGGTTGCATCTCGGCGAGTGTGTCCGGCAACTCCTTCTCCGGAACGGCCTGATAGTGCCGGTACAGCCGCTCATGCGCCGCGCGCCAGGAATCCGGGCTGGTCTGCTGGAGGGCTTTGCCGAAATGGCTGCGCACGACGGGGTGGGCGTCAAGTGCGTCCGGATCGGCTTCATCTTCTGAGCCGAGCAGTTTCAGTTCCCGCAAACGGGATTTGGCGGTTCTGAGGCGCTTATCTCTCTGCGCAAGAGATGCAGCGTGCCATTCATCTGTCAGCCCCGGGATCGGCTCACCCTCTAGCAGGGCGCGCACCGCCCCGCCATCAGCCGGGCGGTCAAACAAGCCCACGATAGAGAGCAACATGCGCTCTACTTCGCCCCGGCCATTGCTTTCGGTTTGCAGCGCTTCGAACCGGGCGATATAGCCCGCCATGATTGCGCCCGCCCGCTTGGCGAGCCGCGCGGTCTGCTCTGAGGCGGCCAGCTCTTCTTCTGTGTCTATTATATCCTGAAGGCCGAGATGGTCGCGCCGGGCAATGTCACCTGCTTCCACCGCGTCGATATACGTGCCGAGCAGGGTCACCGATAGGGCGTGGCCCTGCACTTCCTCGACCGCTTTTTGCATGTCGTCTTTCGCGCCCCAGCAGCCTAGATGGCGCAACAGGTGCGCGCCCGCGCGGGGGCTGAGACTGTCGAGTGCGCGGGAGCGGACATCGGGCTCGCTGCGGTTTTCAAGCTCCGGCAAGTGCTGGCGCGAGGTAATGACGACAAGACCCGGATGGCCGAGGGCAAGATCCTGAATCAGGCGCTGGAGGCCTTTGTCCTTCAGGCGGCCCTTGTTCACATCCGGCAGCGATTGCAGCGGCTCGATCCCGTCCAACAGGAGCAGGGTTCGGGTCTCTTTCAGCCGCGCGGCAAGCAGGCGCGCGCGGGCGATGGCATCGCCTGGCAGCTCTCCGAGCTCGCCCATGAACCGCAAGGCCTCGATGATGAAGTTTTCAGAGTCAGCGTTGCGGTTCTCGCCGGAACCCTGCGAATAGGCTGACCAGCCGAGGACTTTCTCGGCGTGGGGGAAATCTGTCTCGGCCAGCCGGTCAACCAGGCGCCGCATCAGCGCAGTTTTGCCCGCTCCGCCAATCGCATGCAGCACGAGGATGTTGGTCTTGGCGTCGTCGTCCGCCTCCGGCGCGCACGAGGCCCACGCATCCAGCAACAGGCTTTCTTCCGTATCGCGCCCGGTGAGGAATCCAGATCCGGAGGTGAGAACAGCGGGGAGGCTGACCCTCTGCTGGGCCAGCAATGCCTCGGTTGGCGGGCGCGGTGCCAGTTTCTTTCGGAGCGCGCGGCGTTCCTCGGCGTCTGAGACCTGTTTCAGCCGCGTCTCGATCTGAGCAACGAGAACGGCCACGTCCCAGTCGACCCGGTTCAAGCGATAGGTGAGCCCTTGCAGCTCCTCGGTGAAGTCATCAGGCCCGATATCCTCAAGGCCAACGGGTAACAGTTTCGATTTACCCGACGCATATGTCGCCTCATAGCGGCACATGGGACGTCAGAGCGCCGTTTTCGACCAGAGGGCCACGATGATGGCGGCCTCTTCCATCTTGCGGGTGATGGCACCGTGCCAGTCTGTGCCGGAATCGTCCATCAGCTCCTTGTCATACCAGACGGACATGTCTGCAGCCTCAAGGGCCGCAGCAAGTTCGGCCGCATAGCCGAACTGCGTTTCGTCTTTATGGGCGTATGATATGAACACGTCGAACGGTTCGATTGTATCCATCTCATCCTTTTGAGAAACACCCTCGGCCATGTCCGTCCCCTTGTGTGTCGAGCGCACGATAACAGAGCGGGAAGGCGAGGCAAGTCTCCCGGCAGGGTCGTCTGGCACCCACCCTCACCACCTTCAGGGCTTGTCGCAACGCGAACCCTCGCTTAAGTCGCAAGGGTGGACGGAGTCGAGCAGCCAGCCCCGGCGGCCAATGGGGATACGGGCGCAAGTCGCTGGTATCATTCCCTTTCATTTCGCCTTTTTGCGCTGACCCTTGGTGCGATATTGCTCGTTGAATTGCTGATCTTTTTGCCATCGGCTTCCAATGAACGCAGCGCCTGGATCGAAACGCGTGTTGAAGCCGCGCGCACAGCCGCGCTTGCCTTGGATGCCGGGCCCTCCCGGATGATTTCGGCGGAGTTGTCTGACAAATTACTCGCAAGCGCAGAAGTGCTCGGTGTTGCTGAAATAGATGACGGCATGCGGATCCAGTTGCTCCCGGCTCGAAACTGGCAAGGCGGTGAGATCATTCCGATTGACCTCACACGCAGCACGATGATGGGCTCAATGAGCGCGGCGGTTGGAACACTATTTGCGCCCAGTAACCGCGTTCTCCTGGTGCGCGCGAAAGGATCTGCCGAAGGGCGAACCATCGAAGTGTTGATGGCAGAAGAACCCCTTCAAGCGGAGTTATGGGGGTTTGCCTGGCGGATCCTTTTCTTGTCGCTGCTCATTTCCTTCGTCGTGGCGCTGTTCTTGTACGGCTTACTATACGGGCTGGTGGTGCAACCGATGCTACGCGTGACGGATGCGGTTGAGCAGTTTCGCGACGATCCCGGTAGCTGGACGCGCACGCTTCCGCCAACCGACCGGCGAGATGAAATTGGCCGCGCACAAAACGCACTCGCTGATATGGAGGAAGCTGTGTCTGAGAGCTTCCGCCAGCGCCGCCGACTGGCCGAGCTGGGTGAGGCGGTCGCTAAGATCACCCATGATCTGCGCAACTCGCTAAGCGCCGCGCAGCTTGTGTCTGATAGTCTTGCAAAATCAAAAGACCCGCGCGTGCAGACAGCGGCCCCCCGGCTCGAGCGCGCATTGAGGCGCGCCATCAAGCTTGCCACCCATACGCTGGAATATGGCAAGTCAGATACGCCCGAGACTCAGATCACCGAGTTTAGCCTGTTTGATTGTATCGAAGAGGCCGCGCTTGAGGGCATCAATGGCAGCGGCGCGGATGTGGATTGGGTAAACGATATTCCGCCAGCAACGCGGGTCACCGGTGATCCTGAACATCTTCACCGGATTGCCAGCAATCTCATCCGTAATGCGGCGCAGGCGATTGAAGGCGAGGGCGAAATCAGCGCCATATGGGAAGAGGGCGCGCTGCTGATTGCAGACAGCGGGCCGGGCCTGCCGGAGCGCGCGCGGGAAAACCTCTTTAAGCCATTTGCCGGCAGCTCGAAGCGCGATGGCACGGGCCTCGGCCTTGCGATTGCGCGTGATCTTGCACGCGCCATGGGCGGCGATCTGGAATTGGAATCCAGCGACGAAACCGGAACCGTGTTCCGGATCAGTTTTCGCTCAGACGAGAGTGGTGGCAATTGACGGGCATAAGACCGGAACTTGCTCGTTTAAGACATGTTAAGCAGGCAGTTGAGCGGCATATTCGGCAAGAAGCCGGTCAAATTAATTCAGGAGCCAGTGCTTTCGTTATCTGTCGACTCTGAGGGAGTATCTTCTAATGCAGGTAATTCCCTGCCAGTGCTCGTCAGAAATTCTTCAAGCTCTTCCTTGGTTTCTAAATACGTTTTTTCTGGGATCGGCTGATCTTCAGGAATTAAAACGAGGATGAGTGGATTCGGACGAACATCTAACATCGCTCCGGAGGCGAGATCGACGCCGAGCATGATGACACCGAACCCTGTCGCAGCTTGAGTTGAGGCTGCAGCAGCTCCGCTGCTGAGTGATGACCCAGTAAGCAATGCAGGTAACAAAGTTGCGCCCGTATATAAGGTGTAGACGGACACATAAGCCGAAGCAGCAACAGCCACCGTTCCCGTAGCGCTTACCGCTGATCCGGATTTTCCAAAGCCGCTTGTGATTTCGACCGTCGCAGGATGATAGCCCTCTTTTGTTACTGTGGTTACGAACTCAGATCTTCTGGACACATGGATATAGCAAGGCGTCGGTTCACATTCGTGATATTCCGGTTCACCGTCATCAGAGCCGCGCTTCAGATCAGTGGTTACAACCGCGCCTTCTGGATCGGTAACAATATGGAATTTCACATTGGGGCCGCGCGTAACCGTTGCGCATGCGGTGGTCAGGATGCAGGCCAGCGCTGTTGCGAATAGTGTTTTTTTGGTCATGCGAAATCCCTCTCTCTTTCCTCGGACCATCCTTTATAGGGATCATTAGAACTCAAATGAAGTCACGTTCACAATCATAACAAGGCGTTACGTGTCATTTCGAGTTTGATGACATCATTGATTGATCTCAGTCAACCGGCTCCTTGCAGATACCTATACGTATGAAGTGATCGGAAATAATTCCTATTTTCTATTGACATTGGTTGCTGTATTTCATATCTAAAGAGCGTGAGAACAAAAAGCGAACATATTTCTCCAGCGCAGACGTTGTTTCTGCAATGGTATGCGCTGTGGGAAAGGGCGTTTGCGTTCGCGCGCACGGTGTCGCTTGCGCAATACCGCGATGCGCGTGGGGCTGCCGAAAAGGCTGAGATGCTAGAGGTGTGGTCGCGCTTCGCCTTGCTTTCTTTGCTCAGCCAGATTGCTGCGCTTGAAACAAACGGTTCGCCAAACACCAAAGACGATGCGCGTTATCTTGCGCATTTGCGCGCCATTGTCGGCGCGCTTGCTTTGCTGTGTTTACTCTCTGCAAAAATAAAGCGCGAAAGCGCGGGGCGGGTTAACGTATTTGCGTCGTCAGATTCCGTGAAACGCTGCAGGCGCATTCGAGCCCTCGGGGCTGACCTTCAGCCGATACAATCACCCTGGTTTCTCGACAGCGGCTAGATCGTTGTCATCTCGGCCGATCCCGACGGGCAGAGAGCCGGGATCCAGACATTTGTTTCCCACGAGATATTCCGGGATGACATGAACACCCAAATGCTTCGTCAGTTGCTCTGGCGAAGGTACGCCCGCATGCGCGCCGCTCAGCTCATCCAGCGCAGCGTCTTCGGCTGGATCGGATTTTCAAACGGTCTCTCTTCCGTTTGCGCACTTGCCCATTCGCGTTTCAGCTGCTGGTACCATTTGGCCTGTATGTCGATGTCATCAATCCACATCATCGCTTTCTGATGGGCCATGCCGGTGTTTTGCAGATCAACCATATCTCCGTCCTGGCGAAGGAACTTTTTCGCCATGGGGATCGCGAACGGAATGGCGAGATTCAGAAGCGGCGCGCCGGTCCACCAGGTCAGCTGCGTGATGCGCGTGCGCTTCGGCCCTTCGGGTGTGAGGCAGGTAAGGGTGAGCAGGCGGGCTTTATCATTCGAAATGATTTCCCACCGAAAGCCCGGAAGCTGGAACTGGATTTCCGTCTCAACATTGCCGCCGAACACCCATTTATAGAGCTTCGAGTTGGAACTTGGCCGGTGGCGCGCAATCGCCCAACCACGCTCGCGCGGCTCGAAAGGTTTCTCTTTCAGTTTGAGGCCGACAGAGGGCGGGCGCCACCACCACTGATTATGCACGAAGGGCACATGCGCCGGGTCCATAAGGCCGACAACCGCATCATCCATATGCGCGTTGAACACGTCCTCGATGATGAATTTCGGCTTATCCGGCAGCGGGCCAAATTCAGGCGGCGGGACAATCGGATCGGTCGGTCGCCGAAGATTGTGCGAGACATGAACATAGACCGCGCCATTGGCTTCATGGATGGGATAGTGCGCGACCTTTACTTTCGATGGGTCATAGCTGTCGTGTTCGGTGAGGCTCGGCATCAGCTTGCAAACACCGTCGCCTGTACCAAAGCGCCAGCCATGGTACGGGCATTGAAGGGTCCACTCGCCGCCTGTTTCGAGCTGCTTTCCTGCGCTGAGTGGTACGAGGCGGTGCGGGCAGATATCGCGCATGGCAAAGGGTTTGCCGTCTGGTGTGCGCCCAACAACCACTGGCTCGCCGAGGATCATTCGGCGATCCTGTTTGCCGGGTTTCAGATCGCGAGAGGCCGCTGCAAAGTACCAGCAATCGGTCAGGAAGCCGTCATCGGTGATCCCGGTTTTCGGGGCAGGGGGCGATTGCGTATCTGGCATGGATTGCCTGTGTAGCGCGAATGCGAGCGAACGGGAAGCGCGGCGCAGTTTCGGCCAGCGCGCCTATCCGACTTCGCACTAGGCCCCTTAAGGTTCCTGCGTATTGAACCAAAACTCCGGCTGATCTAGCGCCCCAAAGAATGCGCCCAGTGCCGTCACATCGCCTTCGAGCTTGAGGTCCCCCGCCGCAATGAGAGCCGGCGGCGCAACCTCCTGTAATACCAACCGGTCCAGATTAGCGCGATCAAGTGTTGCAACCGCAACCGCCCCATCCTCCTCGGTGAGACGCGGCATCAAGATAGACGGTCCTACATGTAGCGTAATTGTTTCACCGGTATCGGGAAAATTGAACTGAATGACGAACGGGTCGCGCGTGAGCTTATCCGGGTTAAACCGCGTCGCGAACGCATCGAAAAGCGACAGCGTCGGCACGGCCTTCAAGAAGTCTGCATTGCCGAGACGCGGCTCGCCAGTATTTGGAACACCATTGCGGAGTTCAGACGCGCCGCCAAGATAGTAGCTCCGCCATGCGCCGCTTTCTGCCTGGAACCCAAGCTGCTCATAGCTTGCTGCGAGCCATTGCCGGGCTTCCGCATCGCTTGGATCAGCGAACACGGCGTGATTGAACAATTCTGCGGACCAGCGATAGTCGCCCTCGTTAAACGCAGCTTCGCCCTTGGCGAGAACAGCATCACGCCCGCCCATCGCCTCAACATACCGACCAGCAGTCTCTTCGGCAGGGCGTTTATTGTAGTCTGCCAAGACACCTCCCCACCATCCGAAATAATGTTGATAGACAGCTTTTGAATTGTGGTTGAGCGTGCCGTAATAACCGCGCGTATCAAACCGGTCCTTTTGAATTTTTGGCTCTGAGATATCCTCGGCGGCTTCCGTCATTGTTAATCCAGAATTTGCGCGCCGCAGAGTTTGGTCATGGACATAGCGATAAACATCGCGTTGTCCGCGCAGAAATTTTTTGACTTTTTCAGGGCCCCAAGTTGGCCAATGGTGAGATGCGAACACATAGTCAGCCTCATCACCATAATTTGCCAGGACATAGTCTATCGCCTGGCTCCATTTGAGCGCATCACGAACTTTAGCACCTCTGGGTGTCAGCACATTGTGGAAAGTAGCTGTTGCGACTTCGGCGGTACACAACGCGCGCTTTTCTGGAAGATAGAACATGAACTCAGCAGGTGCTTCGGTGCCCGCCGCATCTATGAATTCGAACGTAACGCCATCAATGACACGGCGTGTGCCGCGCCCCTCGATTTCTTCCGTTGGCAAGATCAAGCTGATCGTTCCGTTCGGCAGGCCTGGTCCTAGACCCGATCCAACATGCGCGGTTGTGCTTCGTTGAAGTACGTTTCCAAACATCAGCGCAGCCCGGCGCGACATGTGGTTCCCCGCGAGTAAGTTTTCAGCGACAGCGCTTTCCGAAAATCCAATCGGTGCCAGTACAGGAACGCCGCTCGCAACGTCTTCATCAGAAATGACGCCGCGCGCACCGCCAAAGTGGTCCGCATGAGAATGCGTATACAGAACACCGGTCACCGGACGCTCACCAAGTGTGTCATTCACCAGTTTTAAGCTGGCGGCGGCAGTCTCAACGCTGGTGAGAGGGTCGACAATAATCCAGCCGGTGTCGCCTTCAATGACACTCATCACCGAGAGATCGTAGCCGCGTACCTGGTAAACTCCGTCGCCGACTTTAAACAAGCCATGCTGGCCAGCGAGTTGGCTCTGGCGCCAAAGCGAGGGATTAACACTGGTCGGTGCCTTGTCATCCAGAAAATCGAACTGAGGAACTGACCAGACAATGTCTCCGCTCGCATTAAGGATCGCTGGGGATTCGATTGAAGCGAGGTATCCGCGCGCTGCGTCGTCAAAGTCCTCGCGATTATTTATTGGCAATCTCTCCGCAACTTTCGCGTTCGCCATGGCCGTATATTCCGTAGCCTGACCTGCTGCCGGCGGATCACTCACAAACGCTTTCGCATCTCCCGTATCCACCCCCGTATTTGTTCCACCGCAAGCCGCAAGCAGAAGTGGTAACATGAGTATCAAAGCGGTTCTTTGCGAATACATTATTGCCTCCCGTAACCAACGCCTCGAACGCGTTGTCTTTTCTTGTCACTATATTGGGGGCAGACGCGATGTACAGTTCCGGGCGCTGATCGCCAGTGACCGGAAGCCCGTAACCGAGCCCTGAGGGAGACTTAGGGATTTTCCGGTGTTGACGCGCAAAGCTGTTCTGCAAGATCACCCATCAGGATCGTTTCAGTAGGCCGCCGATCCGGATCATCCATTTCGTCCACCGCTCTTTTGTTTGCCGCATGCAGCGCATCCAGCACAGCAAATGGCGCAGCGTCCGCATCATGCTCAACGACCAGAGTGAGCCGCATCTTCAGATCTGCAACGAGCTGAGTTTCGTGCGCGATATAGCCTTGGACATAGGGCAGCTGCTCGGTGAGTGATTCAGTCGCGTATCGGCGAAATGTTCGCGGGCCCGCACCTGAGGCTTCCATACAGAATACATGAGTGACCGGTTCTGGTGGGAGTTCCTCTGGAGCGGCGAACAGATTGGATAACTGACGGGACAGCTCTTGATCGCCTACCTCCAGAGCTGCGGTTTGTGTGGCCTTCAGCGCTTCAGCTTGCGCCGCACCGAGCGCGGTCTGCGCCTCTGTTTTGTTAAGCAGCGCCTGATTCAAACTGTTCGCAGCAGCCCGCAGGCGATTTGCCAATTCCTCGGTTCTGACAGCGTTTGAGCGGCGGACATTAGCAGTCTTTCGTCCGCCTTGCCCGGCGACCAGCCGTGCGCGCGAGAGCTCTTCCAGCTGATCTGCCAGTTCTACGAGTGCATCGGGGGTCATTTGGTCTGGAAAATCCGTGTCAGCCACAGGAATTTCCGCACTCAAAGGGGCAATTTCGTCCTCACCGATGGCGGTTATTGGCGCGGCGAACGCAAATAATGTCACGAGAAGTGTGCGCATTGTCTCGAATGCTCCTACATTTGACGCAGCAAGCGGGCCTTTTTATAGCCGCCAGCCACTGATACAGGCAATTACATGACACCACGTGAGCGCATTCGCAACTTCTCAATCATTGCCCATATTGATCATGGGAAGTCGACCCTTGCTGACCGGCTGATCCAGACGTGTGGCGGCTTGTCGGAACGGGAAATGTCCGAGCAGGTGCTCGACAATATGGATATCGAGAAAGAGCGAGGGATTACCATCAAGGCGCAGACGGTGCGCTTGGAGTATAAAGCGCATGATGGAGAGATATATACGCTCAATCTCATGGACACACCTGGCCACGTAGATTTCTCATATGAAGTCTCGCGCTGTCTGGCAGCATGTGAGGGTTCCCTCTTGGTGGTTGATGCGTCGCAAGGCGTTGAGGCGCAAACACTCGCAAATGTGTATCAGGCGATTGAACAGGATCATGAGATCGTTCCCGTTCTGAACAAGGTTGATCTGCCAGCCGCTGACATATTCCGCGTGTCTGAGCAGATTGAAGACGTGATTGGTCTTGATGCCACGGACGCTGTGCAGACCTCCGCGAAGACCGGGCTTGGAATTGAAGATGTGCTGGAAGCGATCGTAACGCGCTTGCCCGCTCCTCCAGAAGGCGACATCGACAAGCCGCTGAAGGCCGCGCTCGTGGACGCGTATTACGATCCATATATGGGCGTCGTGGTCATTGTACGCGTGGTCGACGGGTCGCTCAAAAAGGGTCAAAAAATCCAGATGATGGGCACGGGCGCAAAATATACGCTCGACCGTGTTGGAACGTTCAATCCGAAACCAACGGATGTTGATGCGCTCGGGCCGGGTGAAGTCGGCTTCCTCGTGGCGTCGATCAAGGAAGTGGCGGATTGCGCCATCGGTGACACGATTACCGAAGACCGCCGCCAATGCGATGAGGCACTGCCCGGCTATAAGGAGGTCCAACCGGTGGTGTTCTGCGGGCTGTTCCCGATGGACGCGGCAAACTTTGATGATTTGCGCGCCGCCATGGGTAAACTACGCTTGAACGATGCAAGTTTCACCTGGGAAATGGAAACCTCAGCCGCGCTCGGCATGGGCTTTCGCTGCGGGTTCCTCGGGCTCTTGCATCTTGAGATCATTCAGGAACGTCTTAGCCGGGAATTTGATCTGGACCTGATCGCAACGGCGCCGTCCGTGGTCTACGAATTAACGATGACCGACGGCACGGAGTTGGCTTTGCACAACCCGACCGACATGCCGGATGTCGTGAAAGTCTCCGAAATTCGTGAGCCGTGGATCGAAGCAACGATCCTAACGCCTGATGAGTATCTTGGCGGCGTGTTGAAGCTTTGTCAGGATCGGCGCGGCATCCAGAAAGAGCTCACCTATGCCGGCACGCGTGCCATGGTGAAGTATGAATTGCCGCTCAACGAGGTTGTGTTTGATTTCTATGATCGGCTGAAATCGATCTCTAAAGGGTATGCGAGTTTTGACTATGAGGTTGTTGGGCACAGGCCAGAAAATCTCGTGAAGATGCAGATTCTTGTAAACGAGGAACCGGTTGACGCGCTCTCCATGCTTGTGCACCGCGACCGCGCCGAGAGCCGCGGACGGCAAATGTGCGAGAGACTGAAAGATCTGATCCCGCGTCAAATGTTTAAGATCCCGGTGCAAGCGGCAATTGGCTCAAAGGTGATCGCACGAGAAACGATTTCTGCTATGCGCAAAGACGTTACGGCGAAATGTTATGGCGGCGATGCCAGCCGAAAGCGGAAACTGCTTGATAAGCAAAAGGCGGGCAAGAAGCGCATGCGCCAATTCGGCAAAGTCGAGATTCCCCAGGAGGCCTTTGTGGCCGCCCTGCGAATGGATGGCGACTAGTCGGAAGTCTGTCGCGCAACAAGATTCACGCGGCGCGGACGGAGATAAAACTCGTCGGTCAGGACGCGTGTGTTGTCGATGATGTAGCCAATGTCAGACGTGTAATCGTATTCGACTTCAGCGAAAATCACAGAGCCGCCAGCCGGGACCAGATTCGGTGGAACGGTCATGGGTGTGCCGGGCGCATGTGCTGTCCAATTGTCGTTGGCATCGCTCCAGTCAACTGTGATCACGCCGCCTGTATCAACGAGACTTGAGACGCGAAGGCGTGCATTTTCGATTGGTGAGGGTTCGAAAATCATTCTTGATGCTTGAAATACGTCGGCCATGTCGGCGTCGGACATTACGGCCGCACGAGCGACGAGGTCACCCATGGTTGACGCTGCAGATGTTACGCGTCTGTCGGTCTGCATCATCAAAGATAGCTCGATACACCCAAAGTAGAGCAAGGCTAGGAAGGGTGCGACAAGCGCAAACTCAATCGCTGAGATCCCGTCATCGTCGTCGCGAATACCCTTTGCGCGGCGTATATATTTCGAAAGTCGTTTCTTGATCATTTGCGTCATACCTGATGGGGTTCGATTTACTATGTTCCGCCCGCTGATGTGTTGCCAAAGGGTTCGTTTCTAAAGGCAATGGTTGACTGAAGCAGCCGTTTACCGTCACTCAGATTAGCAAGCGGCGCAGACATAACCGGCGTGAAGAGCTTCCACTCATAAAATGCACGAACGACGACGATCTCGTTTTGGGTGCCCGGATTATATCCGAAACCGCTTGGGTCAAAGTTTCCGCTCGCATCGATCGGACTTGGATTGGATGTCGATCCGAAGTCTGAGAATGTCTGCACATCCAAGGTTAGATTGTCTGCGCAATCCAACAGGTCGAACAATTCGGCACATACTGCATTTTTAAAGGCAACAGCTCCGAAACCGTTCTGCTGAGCCTGACCTGTTCGTATGCTGCGAGATGCTTCGTTTAGTCCGTGCTCGAGCACCGTTGTCATGATGAAGATGGCACAGACTTCAAGCAATCCGAAGATCAAGAAGAAAAACGGGATTGCGATCATCGCAAATTCGACGGCTGCGATTCCGCGTTTGTCCTCGGCCCAGTTTTCCAAGCGCCGCTGCAGCTTTGGAGCTTTGATGCCGGGTATCTTGAATAACTTCATGAGTTCAGTCCCGCCTAGGATAGGAATACCTAAGCAGTGTCCATACCAGATCGATGTTTTGAGAGGCTTTATACAGAGTATTGAATTTTATCGAATTTTATCGGTCCAAACCAAAAGGACCTCCCACGAGTGGAAGGCCCTCAACGTGTCACTATAATATCTGACTATTCTGAAAGCTCTTTGAGTGCCTCGTTCTGCTGAACCATAGCCATGAAGTTTTCATGGTTATCCCCAATCGACAGGATCGAACGGCAATTTCCGGCGCAGTCCATGGTAACATTCTGTCCGGCGCGGTTGATCGTTACGAAGCTCGTTGTATTGGCTGTCACAACGATGTCGCCGCTATAGATCTGACGACCAGCATCATCAAAGATCAGCAAATTTGTTGTGCCGTAAGTTTTTCCAGTGATGAAAATCAGGTTCTCATTGTGGACAGCAACATCAGCAAAGTTTGGGTTACCGACAACAATTGCAGCAGCCTTGTGCTTTAGGCGCAGAGGCTTTGTCTTGCTGGCCTCAACCGTGAATTGGTCAGCCATAGCGGTGCCCGCGAAAAACGCTGCACTCATCACTATGGCGCAAGCTTTTGCCAGTCTCTTCATTTGCCGCTCCGATACATTAAGTGAGTTTTCGAGAAGATGGCGCAATTTAGTTGCCTGATTGCTAACTTTTTTATCGCTCAGATCAGAGAACGAGTATCGCAGAGCTTGCGACGGCCAGTGCGCCACGAAAAATGGTAAATAAATCCTACAGATACATTCGTGGATTTTTTGTTCTTCTTTACGCGAGATTCAACGCAGTCGCGTATACAGGAGCCGTGTCTGGGGAGAACAGAAAAACTCAGATCGACTTTAAACCAAACCGCATGATGGGAGTTTCCAATGCAAAAATTCGTTCGTTTCATGAAAGACGAAAACGGCGCAACAGCTATCGAGTACGGTCTGATCGCTTCTTTGATCGCCGTTGCTATCATTACAGCTGTTACCACTCTTGGTACTGACGCTGCTAAGACATTCGACAAAGTGTCTGCAAAAATGGGTTAAGCGAGCCGGTGGCCGGCAACGGTCGCCAGTTTGTTGACTTAAAAAGGCGCCGCTCGGGGAAATCCCGGGCGGCGTTTTTCTGTTGGAAACCAGGAAATGGCAACGGTTCCTTCAGGAAGAGATGGCAAGTCATGATTCCAAGTTGTTGGAGACAGTAGATTATGTTGAGTACCATGATGGGCGGTGTCCTTTTTCTATTTTGCGCTTTCGCCTGCGTAAAAGACATGTCTAGCCTAACCATCCCAAACTGGGTGAATGCCGGAATTGCGCTAGCGTTCTTGCCTGCTGCGGCAATTGGTATTGCGACCTCACCTGAGATTACAATTGGTGTCGTCGGTTGGCATCTGTTGGTGGGATTCATCACATTTATCGTGTGCTTTATCCTCTTTACGGTTGGGGCTTTTGGCGGCGGTGATGCGAAAATGATCCCGGCGGTCGCATTATGGATGGGACCATATGGTGTCGCGCCGTTCATGCTGGGGCTTGCGGCAGCTGGCGGTGTTCTTGCGCTTGCAGTGCTTTACGCAAGAAAGACGATACCGGAAGCGTTCGCACCAGGCTTTGTTCGCGCGACCATGCAAGAAGGCGAAGGCGTGCCATACGGAATCGCGATTTCCGCAGGCGCAATCGTCGGTGGGATGAGCTCTCCATTCCTTACCAATTTCCTAAGCATATTCATCAGTTTGAATTAACTTTTCCGTAGCTCGCGTATGCGAGGTTGCGGATCAGTAGGAGGGCTTGAACGGGCCCTTTAGTAACCGGAAGGCCACCCGAAATGTCCATCAAGCAAGTTCTGATTATATTGATTGCGGGCGTTGCAGCTGTTGGTGCTGCATTTTTGTTCAAGCAAATTTCGTCAACTCAGGCGCAGCCGATCGTGCAGACCGAGGAAACGGTCCGGGAGGTTGAAGTTGAAGTTGCAAGCTTGAAAATCCTTGTCGCCTCTCGCGATCTGGAAGTTGGAGAACTTATCACGCCAGATGATT
Source organism: Hyphomonadaceae bacterium (assembly GCA_965263325.1). Classification (GTDB taxonomy): domain Bacteria; phylum Pseudomonadota; class Alphaproteobacteria; order Caulobacterales; family Hyphomonadaceae; genus CBDHGY01. The sequence continues at coordinate 2,516,073 of CBDHGY010000002.1, forward strand.
TGATGTGGGCAAACTGGCCGGAAGCAACCATTAACATCAATCAGTTCACGGATCAGGAAAGCCCTGAGGCGATGGAGGAGCTGACGGGCTCAGTCGTGCGTACGCGCATGTATGAGAATGAGCCGATCATTCCTCAGAAAATCGTCCAAAAGGGTGAAACCGGATACATGGCTGCGATCCTGAAGCCGGGCATGCGCGCGATTTCAGTTGAGATTCGATCAGAGACCGGTGCTGGCGGGTTCATTCTTCCTGATGATCGCGTCGATGTAATCCTAACGCACGACGTAGAAATTGTACTCGGCGCTAATCGTGTAGAGCGCCCAGTCACAACGACGATTATTGAAAATGCCCGCGTTCTCGCAATCGATACCATTCACGTGCAGGGCGAGGGTGAAATAGCGATGACAGGGTCTACCGCCACATTGGAACTGAAGCCCAAGCAAGCGGAACTGCTGGCGCTGGGTGAGCGGATGGGAACGATCGCCCTCGCTCTCCGCGCAGTGTCAGACGTGCATGCTGCGGGCGGTGAAGTAACAGGAAATATGGGACTTCTCGATGGCGGCAGCACCGGTACTGGCGGTGTAAAAATCTACAAAAATGGCCAAATCGCCAATCTGGGGGGGTAACGAATGAGCCGAACAAAACGTCTCTTCTGCGGGGCAGCGTTAGCTGCGGCCTGCGTTGCGACCCCGCTATCTGTTAGTGCTCAGTCGGTATTGGGTGTTCAACTCACTGAACCTGGCGACAGCAATGCGACCCAGCACACAATTCTGGGGCTGAATAAATCCACTGTTGTGGAGCTGGACACGGCTGCTGCGGATGTCGTTATCACGAATCCAGAAATTGCTGATGCGGTGGTTCAAACCTCCAAGCGTATTATCTTTCGCGGTGTGGAAGTTGGTCAAACCAATGCGTTTATCTTCGACAAGAGCGGCAATCAGCTACTCAATCTGGAAATCCGTGTAGAGCAGGATCTCAGCGCGCTCGAAACAATGATTGAGCGATACGTGCCCGATGCGCGCGTGTCGGTTGCCGCTGTGAATGATGGTATCGTCATCGACGGCGTTGTAGACAGTCTCACACAGTCAGATCAGGTTCTCCGCTTGGCGACAGCCTTTATGGGTTCGGCAAGCGCGGGTGCTGAACCAAACATCGTCAACCTCATGAGCATTTCGGCTAAAGACCAGGTCATGCTGGAAGTGCGGATTGTTGAGATGCAGCGAAATGTTGTAAAGCAACTCGGCATCAACCTGACCGGCAGCGCCGGCGGCGGAAACCTTGCAAACCTGGTTACACAGAACTTCTACGACGAAGACGGTTTCCCCATTCTGGATGCGACCGGACAAACCGTCGAAGGTGTTGCCGACGGCTTGCCATTTACCTTCACCAACTCTGTCACGAGCGCGAACGGCTTTAACGTTGCCGGTAGCGCGCTTGGTGGGTTGAACTACAATACCGGCTTTAACAACTATGTTGGCGGCAATCTGCAGACATCGGTTGGGCTTGCAATAGATGCGCTTGAGCGGATCGGCGTTGTCAGAACGCTTGCTGAGCCAAATATTACAGCGGTATCTGGCGAAGCGGCTAAGTTCCTGGCGGGCGGTGAATTCCCTGTACCTGTCGGTCAGGATGATGACGGCGAGATCACGATCGAGTTTAAACCGTTCGGTGTCGGGCTCGCGTTCACGCCAGTTGTACTGTCTGAGGGGAATATCTCACTTAAGATTTCGACAGAGGTATCTGAGCTGACCACGCAGGGCGCGTTTCAGGGCCAATCAGTTGCCGGTGTTGACGCCGACGGCAACATCGTAACGGCGCAAACGCTTACGATCCCTGCGCTTTCGGTTCGCAGGGCTGAGAGCACTATTGAACTTCCTTCCGGCTCCTCGATGATGATGGCTGGACTGATCCAATCAAAAACGCGTCAATCACTCGACCAGCTTCCGGGGGTGAAAAAGTTGCCAATCCTTGGCGCGCTTTTCCAGTCTCGCGATTTCATCAATGAAGAGACAGAGCTCGTCGTGATCGTGACACCATATCTGGTGGATCCAGCACAAAAGAAAGACCTGCGTACACCTGCTGATGGTTTTGCGAATGCGTCGGACCCGAAGACGATTTTCTTCGGCAAGCTCAACGCGATGTACGGTGATCCAGAACAACAAGTCGACGGCGCTGAGTATCGCGCGCCAGTTGGCTTTATTGAGGAATAGGGAAGAGGCACATGCGTAAACCGACATTAAAATCAGTCGCTCTGCTTGGAACTGCGATTGGCCTTATAGGGGCAGCTGGATGCGCTTCATCATCTGCGCCAGCTGTGCCGACGGAATATCTCGAGGGTACGCCGCTTGATCGCAATCCAATCACCGTCAGCAAGAAGACGGAGTATCTGGAGATTGCTCTGAACCCCGCAGACAAACAGTTGCGCATCGTCGACAAAGATCGCATTCGCAATTTTGTTCGAGGCTATGTTGAAAAGGGTCATGGCCCCCTCATTATGTCCATGCCAAAAGACTCCCCGAACGCGCAGCTTTCGGTGCAAGCGGTCGCTGACGCACGCGAAATTGCCTGGGAATATGGTGTCGAATACAAAGAAATATTCGGAAGCACATATGATGCGCGCACGGCCGGAGCCGGTGCGCCATTGGTGCTTGCATACACGTCATACCGGGCCAATGCTCCCGAATGTGGCTCGCTCGCACATCAGGATTTTGCCGACGCTGTATCAAATAATGAGCTACCAACATTTGGCTGCTCGATCCGCGCCAACATGGCCGCGATGATCGCAGACCCAGCAGATCTCTTTGGCGAGCGCGAACTGGAAGAGGGTGACAATGATCGCCGCACCACAGTGCTCGGACTTTATCGCGAAGGCCAACCAACAGCCGCTCAACGAACTCAGGATGAGAACGGCTCAGTATCAACAGCGGTTCAAGAATAGTCCGCGCGCAATTTAGGAGTTGATGAGAATGTCAAATGACAATGCGCTCTTTGAAGACGACTTCGACGTAGAATTCGAAGACTTTGAAACGGATGACTTTGCTGCGAATAATGATGCGGTTCTTGCCGATGAAGTAGACGTTAACGCTCCGATGAAGGATTTGTCGCCGATCGACAGCATATTCGAAGTTACGAACGAAGGCGGCGATCGCGTTATTCCGGCGATATCAATAAATGCGTTCTGTGAGCGCGGCGACACGCAAGCCTTGCTGGAACAGGCCTCTCAGGATCGCCGTATGTCCCGTGTGATTACGGATTTTCGCAGCGGCGGCCTGCAGGCGGCGATCGAATTTTTGGCAGAGAACCCCACACCAAATCTCTTGATTGTCGAGTCTTCTTTGCCGGCAAACCAAATGGTCGCGAAAATCGATGAACTTGCGCAACATTGCGATGAAGGCGTTGAAGTTCTGGTCATTGGGGCGACGAATGATATTGCGCTTTATCGCCAGCTTATGGCGCGAGGTGTGAGTGAGTATCTTGTTCCGCCAGTGCAGCCGCTCGGCCTCATTCGCTCAATTTCGAACTTGTTTGCTGACCCGGATGAGCCGTTCATCGGAAAGTCAATTTCTGTTGTCGGTGCGAAGGGCGGCGTCGGTGCATCAACAATTGCACACAACCTTGCCTGGTCAGTTACGGAAAATCTCGGTCTTGCGGCGGCGATGGTCGATCTCGATTTGTCCTTTGGAACCACTGCGCTCGATTTTAACGCCGAGAGCGCGCAATCCGTTGCTGACGCGCTGATGGCACCTGAGCGTACCGACGTTGCTGTGGTAGAGCGCTTGCTGCACAAAGTAACAGACCGCCTGTCTCTGTTCACAGCGCCTTCAACGGTTGGGCAAGTTCTGGAATTGCCACCGGAATCCTATGCAGTCGTAATCGACAGCGTGCGCCGGACAATGCCGCACGTTATTCTTGATCTTCCGCACGCCTGGACGAGTTGGATCCAAGACACTTTGATCGGCTCTGACGAGGTTATTCTCGTTTGCCAGCCGGATTTGGCTTCGCTGCGCAACGGTAAGAATTTACTCGATCAATTAAAGAACCATCGCCCGAATGATGTTCCGCCTCGATTGGTGATCAATATGGCTGGTGTTCCAAATCGCCCTGAAATTCCAGTCAAGGATTTCGCTGCGGCGATTGGTGTAGAGCCTGAAGTTATTTTGCCGTTCGAACCGAAACTCTTCGGTACGGCTGCAAACAATGGACAAATGATCGCTGAGACAGATGCAGCGTCGAAGTCTTCGATGGCAATTGATCACCTGGCCGGTGTCCTTACAGGGCGCACTGTTCAGGTGCAGGAAAAGAAGTCGATCTTCTCAAAGCTACTGAAGAAGTAAGATCTAAACTAGGAGGGGCGGCCTTATGTCGTTCGGAAAACGCACCGCTGGAGGTGGAAATAAGCCTAGACCGGCCGCGCCGCGTCCCGCTGCTGCACCGAAACCGAGTGCACCTCCTGCTGCTGCTGCTGCGAAGAAGCCGTCCGCGCCGCCGCCTCCGCCAGCGGAAAAGCCAGCTGCGCCTGTCGCTCTCAAAGCCCCGCCCCCGATGGAGGAGAAAGACGAGTTTGAGGTATCGTCACACTCTGAGCAGTACTTCGCGACGAAAACAACTATCTTCAACGCGCTGATCGATACAATCGATCTCTCACAGCTCGCTCAGCTGGACACCGAAAGTGCGCGAGAAGAGATCCGCGATATCGTTGTCGAAATTATATCGATCAAGAACGTTGTTATGTCGATCTCCGAGCAGGAAAGCCTGCTGGAAGATATTTGTAATGATGTTCTCGGCTATGGCCCACTCGAGCCATTGCTCGCGCGCGACGACATTGCTGATATCATGGTCAACGGCGCAGATACGACCTACATCGAAGTCAACGGTAAGATTGAGCGCACGAACATTCGTTTCCGCGACAATGCACAGCTGATGAATATCTGTCAGCGTATTGTGAGTCAGGTTGGCCGCCGCGTTGATGATGCGAGCCCGATTTGTGACGCGCGTTTGCTGGACGGATCACGTGTAAACGTGATTGCGCCGCCGCTGTCTATTGATGGCCCAGCTCTCACAATTCGTAAATTTAAGAAAGACAAGCTGAAACTCCATGATCTCGTGAATTTCGGTTCTATTTCTGAGGCGGGTGCCGAAGTCCTCCGGATTATCGGTAACTCTCGCTGTAATGTTCTGATCTCTGGCGGTACGGGTTCCGGTAAAACAACGCTGCTGAACTGCCTCACAGGATTTATTGATCCGGGTGAGCGCGTCATCACCTGCGAAGACTCCGCCGAACTCCAACTCCAGCAACCACATGTTGTTCGTCTGGAAACACGCCCGCCAAACATCGAAGGCACGGGTGCGGTAACGATGCGTGAGCTGGTCAAAAACTGTCTGCGTATGCGCCCAGAACGTATCATCGTGGGTGAGGTTCGTGGGCCCGAAGCGTTTGACTTGCTTCAGGCGATGAACACAGGTCACGATGGTTCAATGGGCACGCTTCACGCCAACTCCCCAAGAGAAGCTCTGTCCCGTGTTGAATCCATGATCACGATGGGCGGCTTTTCGCTGCCGGCAAAAACTATTCGAGAAATGATTGTTGGCTCGATCGATGTCATCGTGCAGGCAACGCGTCTACGTGACGGTTCAAGGAAAATTATCAACATCACCGAAGTGATGGGTATGGAAGGTGACACAATCGTTCTTCAGGATGTCATGACGTTTGAAATCACAGGCGAGACGGCAGAGGGCAAAATTGCCGGTCGTCACCGTGGAACAGGTATCGGTCGACCGCGTTTCTGGGAACGCGCGCGCTATTTCAGCCTCGAAAAAGACTTGGCAGATGCCCTCGACGCTCTGGAGGAACGCTAATGACTCCAGACATGATGATATATGCAGCAGCTGGTCTCGCTTTTGTCGCTATTGCTGCACTGGGATTGGCTTTTACAGGCGGTGACAATACATCGAGCAAGCGCGCGAAGGCTATTGGAGCTGGCGATATTTCGGGAGGCGGTGCGCGCAAAAAAGTCGATGACGTAAGCGAGAAAAGGCGCAAGCAAACTCAGCACATGCTGACCAAGCTTCGCGAAGGTGAAAAAGAGCGGAAAAAGGCCGTTATTCCGCAAGATACGGAAGCGCGAATTCGCCAGGCCGGTCTGGAGATGTCGGTTCCTGCGTTTTACATCGGTTCTATCATCTCGTGTGCGCTTTTCATTGTGGGTGCGTATGTATCCGGTGTCGGCACCGCAGGCTTTACTATGTTCGGGTTCAAAATTCCGGGCCCGGGCGTCATTGGTATGGCGGGCTTTGTTGGGCTTTTTGGTTTCCCGCGGTTTGTGCTCGGATTCCTGACCAAGCGCCGTGTTAAGAAACTTACAGCTCAGTTTGCAGATGCAATCGATATTATTGTTCGCGGTGTTAAGTCAGGTCTTCCGCTTACGGAATGTTTGCGCATCATCGCGAAAGAAAGTCCGGCACCACTTGGTACAGAGTTTCAATTGCTTACTGACAGTGTTGCCATGGGCACCAATATTGAAACGGCACTTCAGCGGCTTTACCACCGCGTCCCTCTGCCTGAAGTAAACTTCTTCGTGATCGTGCTTTCGATTCAAGCCAAGGCTGGCGGAAACTTGTCAGAGGCGCTCGGCAACTTGTCTGCTGTTATTCGCCAACGCAAAATGATGCGCGAGAAAATTAAAGCGCTGTCTTCCGAAGCTAAAGCATCTGCCTGGATTATCGGCAGCTTGCCATTCGCCGTGGGCGGCATGGTTTTCGTGACCACACCTGACTACATCATGCTTCTCTTCACGACAGATTCAGGTCGAAACATTATCGCAATTGGCGCTGTGCTAATGCTCATCGGACTCGCAACGATGAAAAAAATGATCAACTTCGATATTTAGGGGTCTGAGACGATGTTTGCTCTTTTCAGTGAAGCCGTAAATGACCCTGCTGTAGGCCTTTCCTACGTCATCGGAATACTGATGTTCGCAACGATCATCACGGTGATGCTACCAACGCTTCGTGGCAATAAGCTTGAAGCGCGCTTGAAGTCAGTCGCAAATCGCCGTGAGCAACTCAGAAAGCAGTCACGCGCCGCGCTCGAAAATCCAACCATCCGCCGCACTGAAAAAGGCATGATGGCGGATGTAAACAAGAAACTCGATCTTGCGAAACTGCTTGAAGATCCAAACGCCAAACAAAAATTGATGCGCGCAGGCCTGCGGGGACCGGCGCCGCTTTCGGCGTTTTACTTTGCGCGATTTGCGCTTCCTTTCGTTGGGATCGCAGTCGTATTTCTGTATGTATTCATTCTCAACCCAAACCTAATTGAGAAACCGCATCTGAAGTATGCGTCTCTTCTATTCGGTGCAGCAGCTGGTTTCTACGCGCCAAGTATGTACGTTTCAAACCTCGCTGCAAAGCGTCAGGCGTCTATCATGCAGGCCTTTCCTGATGCGCTGGACATGATGTTGATTTGTGTCGAATCGGGCATGTCGATCGAAATGGCGTTTACAAAAGTGGGGTCCGAAATCGGATCGGCATCCGCCGAGCTTGCTGAAGAACTGACCCTCTCAGTTGCAGAATTGTCTTACTTGCAGGAACGCAGACAGGCTTACGAAAATCTGGCCGAAAGAACCGGACATGAAGGCGTTAAGGCTGTGTGTATGGCGCTTATTCAGGGTGAGCGTTATGGTACACCCCTCGGGGACGCGCTGCGTGTCATGGCGAAAGAAAACCGCGACATGCGTATGTCAGCTGCAGAGAAGAAAGCAGCGGCCTTGCCAGCAAAACTGACCGTTCCGATGATCCTGTTCTTCCTGCCTGTGCTTTTCCTCGTTGTGCTTGGTCCGGCATACATCAAGATTAAAGCCCAAGGCACATTCGGTTAGGCCGCGTATTTTTCCTGTAACCAATGCCATACGGCTCGAAGCCCGCAAGCCGCAGCGCCTGCGGGTCTTCCGTATTTGGCATTGCGCCATGCCCAAACGTCGAAATGGATCCAGCTTTCTGTGTCCACGAATTGCTTGAGAAAGATTGCCGCTGTAATTGATCCAGCCATGCGACCACCGGCGTTCTGCATGTCTGCGATCGAGCTTTTCAGATCAGCAAAATATGGATCCCATAGGGGCATGCGCCAGACCGGGTCTCCCGTCTGCGCTGCGGCGTCTTCGAGGCTTCGCGCCGCATTCTGATCGTCTGTGTAATAAGGGGCGAGATCCTGGCCGAGCGCAACACGAGCTGCGCCGGTCAAAGTCGCGAAATCGATGATCATGTCTGGGGAGCTCTCGCACGCATGCGTGAGCGTATCTGCAAGAATAAGCCTGCCTTCGGCATCTGTGTTATCTATTTCGACCGTCAGGCCTTTGCGGCTCTTGATAACATCACCTGGTCGAAAGGCGTTCCCGGAGACAGCGTTTTCAACTGTTGGAATGTATAATTTGAGGTGCACTGGAAGCTTGGCATCCATCACCAGGCGAGCCAGTGCTATAGCATGAGCAGCGCCGCCCATATCTTTCTTCATCAAGCGCATATAGTCGCCCGTTTTGATGTTCAGGCCGCCAGTATCGAATGAAACGCCCTTTCCGACCAAAACAAGTTCCGGGTGAGAGGGATCCCCCCAACTTAGTTTTACGAGGCGCGGTGCGACATCTGCTGCGCGTCCAACCGCATGGATAAGGGGATAGTTGTCAGCGAGGAGATCATCGCCAACAATAGAACTCGCATTGGCGTTATAAGTTGCCGCCAGGGACGAAACTTCCGCTTCTATGCGATCAGGCCCCATATCTTCTGCAGGCGTGTTGACCAGATTTCGTAGCATATTAACGGCAGCTGCTTCGCGATCGGCAGCATTGAAGGCTTCTTCGGACAGTAGCAGCCGAGGCGGGGTCGCTTTTTTCACAACATAGCGGTCAAACCGATATGCGCCGTCTGCCCAACCTGCCGCAGTCCAACTCACAGGCCAATTTGCGGGCGCGGCCGCAATTTCATACGTTGCTTCAGGCAGTTTGTTAGAGAGCGTTGCGATGGCGAGCGGAGAGTCTGCTTTGCCGAGTCCAAACAGGACGCTGCCGATATTGCCATCGGAAGTTGGCATAATCACAATTTGCCCCGAATTCGCTTCGAATTTCTGCGCCTCAGCGAATAGACGAAGGGCGGGATCCAGAGACTCAGCAACCGAATTCCAGTCACTTGATTTGATGAGGTGAACAGGAATCGCGGTGTCAGCTGTTGTGACAAAAATCGGCGGCATTTTTTCTCCAAAATTGTGAACTGTATTCATTAATCGCTGAGACTGTATCGTTAACCAGAAATTGACGCGCAGCAGGGATAGCTAGTCGGGTTCTTAAAGTGTGAAAGCTTCTGCTATGTCCAGTTTCAAATCAAGATTTTCGCTTGTTATTGCGGCATCTACGCTGGTTTTGGGTGCCTGTGCCACAAATGTATCAGCGCCGGAAGGGCCTGTGGAACTTGCGACAGATGATCAGAGAGTTGCCGCAGAGCGCGCCGATCCCCTAACGCGAGCAAGATTCTGGGCTGGCGAATACGAAAAGGAGCCGGAGAATATCGAAACTGCGAAATACTTCGCAAAATCCTTGCGCGACATTGAAAGCCACGATCGCGTGGTTCAGGTCGCTTCAGATACGCTGATTTTGTATCCGGCTGACTACGATATGCTCATGCTACTTGGTCGCTCATATATCAGTCTTGGAAAACCTGACCTTGCGACCAGGGCTTTTGGTCGCGCAATACAAGTCGATAACTCTCGCGCCGAAGCGTTTGCCTCTCTCGGATTGGCATATGACAAGCTGGGGCAGCATCAATATGCTCAGCGCGCTTATACACGGGCGCTCAAGATCGATCCAAACCGGACGTCGACCCTCACAAATTATGGTCTGTCTCAAGCACTGGCTGGTAATATTGACGGCGCTGAGGCGGCGCTGCGCAAGGCCGCGGATAATTCCGATGCCGATATGCGCGTGCGCCAAAATCTTGCGCTTGTGCTTGGATTGCAGGGCAAGTTCGACGAGATGAAAACCGTTGATAACAGCGCGCCAGAAGCGGTCATGAAAAAGAACGCCGAAGTCCTCCAGCAGATGATTGAGCAGGACTCAACAGTCCCGGCGCGCGCGGGAAAGACAGAATTGTCGATGGTGTCTCCTGCAATCGCGGAACCTGCGCCGAAAGAGACTCTCGTGACAGAAGGTACACCGCCGAGTCAGATAATATCGGCACCTGCTGAACCTGTTGTGACAGCTGAATTGCCTGAGATCCGCAGCTCTGCGGGCGGTTCGAAGAAAATGTCTTTCCCGAAACCAATTGCAACCAAACCAGCTCCGAAGGCACCACAGGTTAAAACCAATGTGCCTGCTGTGGCACCAACTTCGGAAAAGCCTAAGACAAAGGCAGTCGAAGCCTCAACCGAAGCAGACGAAACAGATAAAGTGTCATTTTTGAGAGGGTCCCTCGAATAATTGGTTCGGGCTTGTATTTAATGAGATTCTATAATAGGAATTTCATCCTGAAGCAAATTTGAGATCTATTCATGCGACATAAGGATGTTTGGCAGGCGATTGATCGTCTCGCAGAGCAATTTGATTTGACGCCGTCTGGGCTTGCAAAACTGGCGGGTCTCGACCCGACTTCTTTTAATAAATCCAAACGAAAATCGAGAGACGGCCGGCCGCGCTGGCCATCGACTGAAAGTGTCTCAAGAATTCTTGACGCTGTTGGGGCGGGATTTGATGATTTTGCTGAGTTAATTGAAGGGCGCCGTGGACAAATTGCTCCTTTGATTGGATTTGCAGAAGCTGGCGCTGATGGATTTTTTGATGATGCCGGGTTTCCCGTTGGTAGCGGTTGGGAAGACGTTCGCTTTCCAGGACTTGAGGACGAAAGTGTATATGCGCTCGAGATTTCTGGAGACTCCATGGAGCCTGCCTATCGGGCTGGCGACCGGATTATTGTTTCTCCGGACGCGCAAGTGAAGCGCGGCGACCGTGTCGTCGTGAAAACGACCAAGGGTGAAGTTATGGCCAAGGAGCTTGGCCGAAAGACGAGTAGCAAGATAGAATTATTGTCACTTAATCCACGGCATAAGCCACGAGAATTCGCTGCCAAGGATATTGCCTGGATCGCGCGCATCCTATGGGCGAGCCAATAAAAAATGCCGCACTCACAATCGTATCAGGATTTGTGATTGGACATTTGACCAAGTCATTGTAGCTGCCATCCATACATGGGAGGCCATCAATGAACAAAGTATCGATCGCGGATTGGGATGATCTGAATGATAGAGCGCCAGCCTACGCAATGGTAGCTGACGTGGATTTGGTTATTGTGCGATATGATGATGATGTATCTGTCATGTATGGGAGGTGCCTGCACCGCGGCGCGTTGATGGCGGATGGGTTTGTTGATGACAATGACAATCTGATCTGTGGTGTCCACTATTGGGATTACAGGATTGATACCGGGGTTTCCGAATACGAGAACTCAGAAAAACTGCACAAATTCTCCGCCTGGGTCGAAGACGGCGAAGTGAAGGTGGACGAAGACGAAATTAGAGCCTGGGCTAGGAAAAACCCGCAACCTTTTCAAAGAGATGATTATCTTGGTCTCTATCAGGATCCGAGCCACACAGAACACGAAGAGCCGCACAATAAGCTCATTCAGAAATATGCCCGCGAGGGCCTCAGCAAAGTCGGGCATCATGGGGTCGTCGACGCGATGGGCGTACCGAGAGCTGATTTGCCGAACTGGGATGACCTTCAAATACTAACGGCGCAGCTACACCGCATGCCACTTCTCGACGATCACCCTGTTGATACCTCGACTGTTATTGGTCCGAACGCGCAGAAGCCACTTCATTTGGATATTCCGATATTTGTTTCTGACATGAGTTTCGGTGCGCTCTCTGAGCCAGCAAAAGTTGCGCTTGCGCGGGGCGCAGAACTTGCGGGTACGGGGATATGTTCGGGCGAGGGCGGAATGCTACCCGAGGAACAATCAGAAAACTGCCGGTATTTCTATGAACTCGCCTCAGGTCGTTTCGGGTTTTCCTGGGACAAGCTCGACAAGGTGCAAGCATTTCACTTCAAAGGCGGCCAAGGCGCGAAAACCGGAACAGGTGGGCACCTGCCGGGAGAGAAGGTAAAAGGTAAAATCGCCGAAGTGCGCGGACTTAAAGAAGGCGAATCCGCTATTTCACCGCCGCGGTTTCCCGACTGGACCGATTGTATGCAGGTAAAAGAGTTTGCCGACGAGGTTCGCGATCGCACAGGCGGCATTCCGATCGGTTATAAACTCTCCGCACAACATATCGAAAAAGACATTGATGCGGCCCTGCTGGTTGGGGTCGATTATATAATTCTTGATGGCCGCGGAGGCGGGACGGGCGCTGCACCAACCATCTTCAGGGACAATATCTCCGTGCCGACGATCCCCGCGCTTGCGCGTGCGCGGAGGCATTTGGACAAGAGTGGCCGGAGTGATATCTCTCTCATCATTACGGGCGGGCTGCGAAAGCCGGCCGACTTTGTGAAGGCCATGGCACTCGGCGCTGACGCGATCGCCGTTTCAAACGCTGCGATGCAGGCGATTGGTTGTATTGCCATGCGCGCATGTCATACCAACAACTGTCCTGTCGGGATCGCGACACAAAAGCCGCATCTGGTTTCCAGGCTCGTGATTGAAAAGTCGGCGCAGCGATTAAAGAATTTTTTCGATGCCTCAACTGAACTTATGCAGGTCCTTGCCCGCGCTTGCGGACATGAAAAACTGTCGGCGTTTAACGTCGAAGACCTTAGCACCTGTAGCCGGGAAATGTCTGATCTCAGTGGGGTGCGTTACGCGGGTGTCGTATAGCCTGCGAACTTGAGATTGATGTCTGTACAGTGGGATTCGCCTTGGTGAACCTGAACGGATATTTCGCCGGACCGTACATCAGTGGCAGTCAGGGTGAAGGGCTTCCCGAGTTCCACATAATGACGGAATTTCATCTCACCGCCGATGCACTGCAAGGGTTTCTCGAACAGCAAATGTGCAAATTGAAAACCGGCATCCACGAGATGGTTGGCGTTTACATGATCTCCTGAACCTGAGTGATAGGGATGTTTTGGCATTAGTCCGTTTTCGTCTGAAATAAGTGCGCAAACTTGCGGGGTGTTTCCTGGCACCAATGGAGACAAGAACCGTTCAACATCTGATGTCACACCAAGTGCTTCTTTCTCTGCATATTCGAAATCTCGGATCGAATGTCTGGCTGCGGCCTGTTCTTTTGCCTCGTTCCTCCAGGATTCAAAATCACGCGTCTGGAAAATCACGCCTGCACCAATTAGTCGGCATACCAAATTTCCTGCATCGTCGAAAAATGTAATCCGAAATCCTGGTTTGTTATCCTGTTGTGGTTGGGCTGGGAGATCGGAAAACCCATGAGTTACCGGACCTGTATCGCCGCTTCCGGCTTCCCACTTTGAATATGTAAGCGCGGACCATTTTGATGGGTCGAATGTTCCGCGGGTTATGCCGGTCTCGACGGACGCCCAGAAGTTGATCGTCTGTATGACGATAGGGTGCGCTGGTGGCAAATTTAACCAAGGCCACTTCTCAGCGTTGCGGTCGCATTTGAATGCCACAGTCCCGTCGGACATTAATTTATGCGAATGCGTGAAGGTCATGTCGTAATTGTTTGGCATGAGCGTAAAGATTACGCAGGAATGCTCTCGCCTCAAGACGTCTTTCGGGTTATTATGATGTTTAGGTATTGAGTAATCGCCTAGGGACAGGTCATGAGACTTCTAGAATCTTCAATCGCTATAGTCTGCGCAGCGACGCTAAGCGCATGCGTCTATGTTAATGACACATCCAGTGATGTCGTCGATACATATCAAGAAGCCAGTCTTGAAGGGAGCAGTTACAAGGCGATGCTCCCGAACGATCCCATGTTCCAGGAGGTTGCAGCGATTGCAACGGCGGCCGCATATGAAGCCCAACCAACCCGGGCGTTGGTCGAGAGTGTGAGTGTGCTGCAGGCTGCAAATACAGACTATGTCGCACACATCACGATGACTGGCGGAGACCTCGGAGCGAAATACCGGCTTGTTGTGGTTGAGTTCGATGGAAACAATCAACTCGTCAGCAAGGGTGTTATTGTCCACTGATGGGCGCAGCTTTACTTTCCAAACTGGTCAGCATCGGAGTAGGCAGCCTGAAATGCTGCGCGGTCGCCTAGTCTTCTAACATAGTCTTTGAGGGGAGCCGATAGGCATAGACGATAAGACTGTGCCCACCTTACATTGTGGCCCATGATGCAGTCAGCGGCTGTAAACGCATCGCCGCAGATGAAGTTGCTTTTTTTCAATCGTTCTTCGAGTTGTGGGGCAATCTCGCGTGCAATCTTGTTTCGGTTCATCTCAGCAATGGCAGGCTGTTTAATTCGATCAGGAAGCAGATCCTGATGCAGTCTAATCTGCCAGAGGGCCATATCCATCCAGCTTGCGCCGAACTGGATCATCTGCAGGTAGTCGGCTCGAGCGCGGGTCAGCTCCGGCGGCGGGGCTAGTTTTTTCTCGGGATAAGCATCCGCCAACCACATCACCATGGCTCCGCTTTCAAGCATGGTTTGTACGCTGCCATCCTCCCAGGTTATGTCGAGCATGGGTAGATTGTGATTAGGGTTCTTGGCGAGCATTTCCTCAGTCATCATCGCGCCCTTGATGACGGCAACAACTTCCGTTTCAAAATTATCGCCCACCACTTCGTGCAACATCCATTTTGCGCGAACGCTGCGCGTCAATGGATAGTGATACAGCTTCAGCGATTTGATCTTCATTTGGCGGTCCAGTTTTCGTCTGCTGGAAACACTCCCAATATTTTTAGCTGGCTGGAAAAGAATCCGAGCTCTTCGAGGGCCAATTGAACAGGTCGTTCATCGGGGTGGCCATCTATCTCTGCATAGAATTGAGTTGCGGCAAATGACCCGCCAATCTGGTAGCTCTCAAGCTTAGTCATGTTGATGCCATTAGTTGCAAAACCGCCCATTACTTTAAACAGGGCCGCAGGAATATTGCGAACTTCAAATAGAAAGGCAGTTTTAACCGGGCCATTTCCGGCTTCGATTTCTGACGCGTTCCGAGACATTATGATGAAGCGCGTGGTATTATGCTCAGCGTCTTCGATGTTTTCTGCGATGATTTTCAGATTATACACATCGGCAGCGAGCCTGGGTGCGATTGCGGCGATTGAAGGATCGCCGATTTCAGACACCTCTCGCGCAGCGCCTGCTGTGTCAGCCGCGACAAACCCAACGATCCCACGTTCGCGAAGAAAGTCCCGGCATTGGCCGAGGCCCATAATATGTGATCTGGCCGATTTGATATCATCGAGCGTGGCCGCCTGCAGGCCCATTAGTTGAAACCGGATCGGAAGGTAGTGCTCGCCGACGATCTGAAGTTTCGTTCGCGGTAGCAGATAGTGGATGTCGCCAACACGGCCTGCAATAGTGTTCTCAACTGGGATCATTGCAAGATCCGCGTCTCCTGTTTCGACAGCCTCAAACACACGCTCAAACGTGCGGCATGGCAGAGGCTCCATATTTGGGCGGGCTTCGTTGCAGGCGATGTGGGAGTTCGCGCCTGGCTCTCCCTGATAGGCAATTTTATTCGTCATTCGAGCGTGTTAGCGCGATTGGCGGGGCAATACACCCTCAATCTAAAGTTTGGGGCGCAATTTAGGTTTGACTTACCCGGCGTCGATTCCGGAATATTCACATTACAACTTCAAAGAGGTTCAGCATGCGGCTTATTAGTGATGACATTCTTGAAGATACCGGGACCCAGGAGCCGGTTCACAGAAGCGTGTATCCAACGATCGAGTCCGACTTCGTACTATGGGATCCCAATTCCTGGACTCGCGGTCACCCATTCGATCTCTACAAGCGCATGCGCGAAGATGCGCCTGTGATGTGGTCACCTATGAAAAAGTTGGCGTCTGGCTTTTGGTCCGTGACCCGATATGAAGACATCAAATCGGTCGAGCTCGCGCCTGAGATATTTTCGTCCCAGCGCGGCGGAATAAACATGGCCGTGCCACCACGTGAGACGTGGAAACCCGAAGTTCTGTTCCGGGCTGCGCAGGACAATTTGATTAGCATGGATGAACCGCACCATATGCGCATGCGGATCCAGCAGAAGGATTTTTTCATTCCGGCATATGTGGCTCAGCTTCGGGAAAGCGTGACGCGGAAAGTTTCTGAACTTTGTGATGACCTCGAAAGAGCCGGGCCGGAAGTCGACTTTGTAAAAGTCTTTTCCAATCAACTCCCGCTTTTTACCTTGTGTGAAATGCTCGGCGTTGATGAAGAAGATCGCCAGAAAGTTGTCTACTGGATGCACTACCTTGAAATGGCGAGTCAGTTTTTGGCGAACCCATTCAAGACGTTTCTGAGTGAACCTCTCTTTCCATTCCGGTTCAAGAAAACCGTTGAGGAGATGTTTGATTATGGCGCGCGTGTCATGGCGGATAGACGGGCCAATCCTCGCGAGGATTTGCTGACCGTGATCGCGCATTCAAAGTTGGACAATAAAGACCTGCCGCAAGAATATCTCGACGGGTCTTGGTTGTTAATCATATTTGCCGGCAATGACACGACACGAAATTCGCTCTCAGGGACGATCAAGCTAATGACGGAGTGGCCGGAGCAACGACAAATGGTGCTTGATGACCCGTCGCTTATTCCCGTGATGTCTGAAGAAGCGCTCCGCATGACATCGCCCGTAAAACATATGCGGCGTACGGCTCTGAAAGAAACCGAGATCAATGGACAGCGAATTGCGAAGGATGAAAAAGTCGTGATGTGGTATGGCGCGGGTAATCGCGATCCGGACGTATTTCCAAATCCGGATGTCTTCGACATGCACCGCGAAAATGTGTCTAAACATATCGCCTTTGGGCATGGCGTGCATAAGTGTCTGGGCTCACGCGTCGCCCAAATGCAGCTTCGGTGTGCCTATGAGCAAATCTTTGAGCGCTTCCCTGACATCGAGTTTACAGGGGAACTTAAATACGCTCCGAATGCTCTTGTGCATGCGATTTCGAAATTGAAGGTCAATTTGTATGGCAGGGGGAACTCCCGGTCTACACAGATTCAAGTTCAAGCGCTCGAGCCTGCGTAACGTCAATTAGCCTAGACCGAGCTTGACGGGGTATGGACCTCATCATTTACTCCTCCAAAGACTTGGGAGGAATTCATGGCAGGCGATATCTATTATGGCGGCGAGCGCATCGCACGGAGTGACTTTAATAACGGCGCGCTGAGAATTGCCGCAGACATGATGAAGCGGGGTGTTGAGGAAGACGACACGATTGCGATCTATATGCGTAACGATCCCGTCTTCCTCCAGCTCATCATAGCTGCGCGATATGCGGGCGTTAGATTTGCCACAATCAACTGGCATGCAGCCCCGCTTGAAGTTCAGCACATTTTGGAGGACTCTGGAGCTAAAATAATCTTCGCGCACTCTGATTTGTTGGCAAAGGTGAGAGACCATGTGCCAGCAGCAGTTCCCGCGATCAGTGTTTCCGTTCCGGCACCGCTCGCACAAGCCTACAAAACCGAAGATGTGAGCGTAGAGGGTGCGATTTCACTTGCCGAAATCCTGAACACAACTGAGCCTTACCCCGGTGCACCAAAGAAGTTCCGAGGGCTTTTCGCCTACACGTCAGGTAGCACTGGAAGACCAAAGGGGATCAAACGCATAACAGATCCAGATGGCCCAGATACCTGGGATACCTATCGCGCTTTGTCTGAAATTCTGATGGGCGCAAAGGCTGGCGACAAAATGCATATTTCTGCGCCGCTTTATCATAGTGCGCCAAATGCGCTTTCCGGCTTTTGTTTAGCGGCGGAACATATCGATATTTTTCTTGAACCGAAATTTGATTCAGAGGTGTTCCTAGAATCGATCCACACGGCAAAAATTACGCATGCCTATGTCGTTCCCACCATGATGGTACGTATGCTGAAGCTCGGACCGGAGATTCGCGATAAGTACGATGTGAGTTCGCTTGGCTGGACACTTTCGACGGGGTCTCCATTTCCGATGGATATTAAACGCCCAATGATCGATTGGTTTGGGCCCGTCTTTAATGAATGCTACGGTGCGTCCGAGATTGGCTTTATGACAATGATTTCCAGCCAGGAGGCGCTGGAGCGTCCTGGGTCCTGCGGCAAAGTCTTACCCGGCGGTGCGGTAAAAGTGTTGGACGATGACCTCAATGAATTGCCGACTGGCGAAGTCGGCTCTCTCTACATTCACCTGCCTCAATTTGGCGATTTCGAGTATACGAATGCAGAGGGCAATCTTTCCGGTCAGCGATCTGGTCAGTTCACATCCGTCGGCGACATGGGATATGTGGACGAGGATGGATACATCTATATCAGCGACCGCAAGAAAGACATGATCATCTCCGGTGGCGCGAATATTTTCCCAGCGGAGATTGAGGCGCAGCTTATCTTGATGCCCGAAATTGCCGATTGCGCCGTGTTTGGTGCCCCGGATCCCGAATTCGGAGAGTCAATCGTTGCGGCGGTCACGCTGAAATCAGGTCAGTCTGCCGATTTGGAATCCGTGAAAGCCTTCCTTGAGCCGCGCCTCGCCAAATTCAAGATCCCGCGCAAACTGGATATTCATGAGGAGTTGCCGCGTCAGGAAAGTGGGAAAATCTATAAGGCAAAACTGCGTGCCCCTTATTGGGAAGGTGCTGGCCGAAACGTCTAATCTGGAAAAAAACTGGATATCCTAGCTGATCCATCCAAGCCAAAGCGGGCTCGCTGCCAGCAGCAAAACGCCGAGTACGAGCCTGTAAATTACGAATGGTAAGAAGCTCATTCTTTTTAGCATCGACATAAGCACCCAGATTGATGCGATACCTGAAACGAAAGCCATGCCTGCAACGACGATTCCGTCTTTCAGCGTCACATGCGATCCATCGAGTACCATTGTGTCCACTGGTGATGCGTAAAGACCATATAAGCCATATACGCTAACGGCTGCTAACAATGGGGCACCGATCAGCATCGAGAAACGGGCGGCTTCCGTGCGCGCATATCCAAAGGCGCGTGCCATCGTCATTGTGATTCCCGAGCGGCTGGTCCCTGGTAGCAATACAGCCACAAGCTGGCTCGCCCCAATCCAGAACGAGTGACTGACTGTCAAATCTGACTCTTTACGGTCTGTGCCGCCGCGGATGTCTGCTATCCAGAGCGCAATTCCAAATATAATGGTCGTCGCTGCAATCGTATACGATGAGCGAATTGCTATTCGTGCTTCATCGGTGACGAGCATCTGATAGAGTGCTGCGCCAACGAGCGCGAACGGTGTGGCAATGAGAATATGTTTTGCGAGGTTTGCTCCTGGTGAAAGTGCTTCGCGTCTAAAAGGTGCAGATATGAGCTCGATACCGCCAGCAATTGCGCGAACGACATCCTTCCAGAAATAGATTAGCAAAGCCGCCAAGGTGCCGAGATTGGAGGCTGCATTTATGAGCTCCTCATCGCGCCCTTCCATAGAGAACCAATCAGCAACCAGTAGTACATGCCCGGAAGAGGAGATCGGCAACCACTCAGTGATGCCTTGAACAAGCCCGATTAGCAGCAATTGCAGTAATGACATGCAGGATGACCCTCTTCTTGCAGTTTCCTAATCAGGAAAGGAGGGAATTTCAAATAGCATCAAAATGATACCTAAAAAGGGAGGTGTAGACCAAGCATGTAAAAGTGCGCTCAAAATTCAACTATATAATCATCATTATGATACATATATATTTGAATTGTGTTGTGCGCCAACAGATTGAGAGGCAAAACAACATCTCATCGTACATGAGAGGGCTCTATGGCGCACAAGATGCTGCAGTTCACAAAGGTCGACCGTAAGATGCCTACAAAGCGTGGGGCCTCAAAGCGGCGCGAAGACTTTTCTGAGATATATGGAGCTTATACAAAGAAAGCGGCCGCATCGCAGGCGGCGCGATGTTCGCAATGCGGCGTACCATTTTGCCAGCAAGGATGCCCGCTTCAAAACAACATTCCCGATTGGCTGAAGCTCGCCGCGGAAGACCGGATGGAAGAAGCCTTCGCAGTGTCATCCGCCACAAATAATATGCCAGAGATTTGCGGACGTATTTGCCCTCAAGACAGGCTTTGCGAAGGGATTTGCACGATCGAACAATCCGGCCATGGCACTGTCACGATCGGATCGATTGAAAAGCACATTACAGACACTGCGTGGAAAGAAGGATGGGTGAAACCGATCAGCCCTCCGCGCGAACGATCACAATCAGCTGGAATAATCGGGGCAGGCCCAGCAGGGCTCGCAGCTGCAGAACAGCTGCGACGCAAAGGATACCAGGTTACCGTGTATGATCGATACGATCGCGGCGGCGGCCTCCTCGTTTATGGTATCCCTGGGTTCAAACTCGAAAAGGACATCGTCGAGCGCCGTATCAAGTGGATGCAGGACGGCGGTATCAAGTTCGAGTTCAACACCAATATTGGCGGAGATATCACATTTTCGAAGCTGCGGGAGATGCACGATACGCTTCTCATCGCAACTGGCGTGTACAAAGCGCGCGATCTTAAAGTTCCGGGAAGCGGCGAAGAAGGTGTTTTCCCGGCTCTCGATTATCTGACGGCCTCGAACAAAAGGGGATTTGGAGATCACGTGTCTGAGTTTGAGGATGGAACACTAAACGCTGAAGGCAAACGTGTCGTTGTTGTCGGCGGCGGCGACACGGCAATGGACTGCGTGCGTACTGCCGTTCGTCAGGGTGCGAAGTCAGTGATCTGCCTTTATCGCCGGGACCGCGCAAACATGCCAGGCTCGCAGCGCGAAGTTCAAAATGCGGAAGAGGAAGGTGTTGTTTTTGAATGGCTCGCAGCGCCGGAAGCAATCTCAACAACCAAGACCGGCAAATTGAAAGCTGTAAAAGCGGCCCGCATGAAACTTGGCGCAGCAGATATGTCTGGTCGTCAGGCTCCAGAAAAAACGAGCGAGAGCTTCGAAATAAAAGCCGATATGGTGATCAAGGCGCTCGGCTTTGATCCTGAAGACTTGCCGGAGCTGTTTGGCGAAACGGGCCTCACAGTCAATCGCTGGGGCGCTGTACGGATCGATTTCGCAACCATGGAAACAAGCCTGCCAGGCGTTTACGCAGCTGGGGATATCGTACGGGGTGCAAGTCTCGTCGTTTGGGCCATCAAAGATGGACGCGATGCAGCCGAGCAAATGCACACGGCGATGAAAGCCTCAGAAAAAACAAAGAAGGTGGCGGCACAATGAGCGCGCATAACTCGTCCAATTGGAAATCTGAATACGAGCAGAACCGCCAAAAACTCATAGACGGAAATGCATATGATCCAGCTCATGAACATGCCGCCTGCGGTGTGGGACTCGTGGCTGCGCTTGACGGAAAGCCGCGCCGAGAGATTGTGGAGATGGGGATCAAAGCCCTCAAGAATGTTTGGCATCGCGGAGCAGTCGACGCGGATGGAAAAACAGGTGATGGCGCGGGAATTCGCGTCGATGTCCCTCAAGAATTCTTCCGTGAGCAAATTGCACGCGCGGGCCATCAGCCAACCGACAAACCCATTTGTGTTGGTCAGATATTTTTGCCGCGCACGGATCTAAGCGCTCAAGAGGCTGCACGCGCAATCGTGGAAACCGAAATGCTACATTTTGGATTCTACATTTATGGTTGGCGTCAACCTCCCGTCGATATTTCCGTCATTGGTCAAAAAGCGGCCGATACGAGGCCTGAGATCGAACAGATCATGTTCCGCGATGAAGAGGATCGTAGCGACATTGAGCGGAAACGCGTCCTGTATATATGCCGCCGACGAATAGAACGCCGCGCGCGCGAGGCTGGCATCCCATCATTCTATATCTGCTCGCTTAGTCAGCAGTCCCTCATCTATAAGGGCATGTTTCTCGCTGAGGATATTGATCGTTTCTATCTCGATCTACAAGACGAACGATTTGTGTCTTCGGTCGCAATTTATCATCAGCGCTACTCGACCAATACATTTCCACAATGGGCACTTGCTCAGCCGTTCCGCTTGCTCGCACACAATGGAGAGATCAATACGCTGAGAGGAAATGCGAACTGGATGAAGAGCCATGAAATCAAAATGGTTTCGGACACGTTCGGCGATTATCAGGATGATGTGAAACCCGTCATCCCAGCGGGCTCTTCGGATTCAGGTGCGCTTGACGCGGTGTTCGAAATGCTTGTGAAAGCGGGTCGCTCTGCTCCCATGGCGAAAGCTCTGCTTGTGCCGGAGGCATGGTCAAAACGCGCATCAACAATGCCGGAATCTCATGCGGCACTTTATGCGTATGCTAACTCTGTGATGGAGCCGTGGGATGGTCCGGCGGCAATCGCAGCCTTTGATGGACGCTGGGCAATTGCTGGACTGGATCGGAACGGATTGCGCCCGCTCCGATACGCGGTGACGGGTGATGGTATTCTCGCGGTAGGATCAGAGACGGGAATGTGCCCTCTTGGAGACCACGAAATTATCAGGAAAGGTCACGTCAAGGCGGGCGGGATGATTGCAGCAGATCTCGAAGAGGGAAAATTCTACGAGCATCACGAAATCATAGACAAATTGGCTGCGGCAAATCCTTACGAGAAATGGTTGAAGAATGTTACCAATCTCGAGCCGGAAATAGGTCCAGGCCCTGAACCGGTCATTTCAAACAAGTCAGAACTCTTGCGACGACAAACAGCTGCAGGTTTCACAATGGAAACGCTTGAGCTCATACTCGCGCCAATGGTGGAGAGTGGCAAAGAGGCCGTGGGCTCAATGGGCGATGATACAGCCCCTGCTGTTTTGTCTGGAGCTTATCGGCCATTGTCGCATTTCTTCAGGCAAAATTTCAGTCAGGTAACCAATCCTCCGGTCGACCCATTGCGCGAAGATCGCGTGATGAGTTTGAAGACAAGGTTCAAGAATTTGGGGAACATTCTTGCAACTGACGAGACCCAGCAGGACGTATTCGTGCTTGAAAGCCCAGTGCTATCGACTGGCATGTATGAACGATTGCTGACGCGCCTTGGTGAAGGTGTTCAACATATCGATTGTACGTTCAGCGTTGAACAAGCGGCGGGGAATGGTTCGGCGCTTAAAGAGGCGCTGGCGACCATTCAGGCGGAAGCTGAAGAGGCTGTGCGAGCTGGCCGCGAGCACATTGTTTTGACCGACGAGCATCAAGACACTGATAAAATGGCGATTCCCATGATCCTCGCGACAGGTGCGGTTCACAGTCACCTTGTTGCTCAAGGTCTTCGAACATTTTGTTCGATAACCGTTCGATCAGCGGAATGTCTTGATACGCATTATTATGCCGTTTTGGTTGGTGTTGGTGCGACCTGCGTGAATGCGTATCTCGCGCAAGACGCCATTGCAGATCGGCACGAGCGCGGCTTGTTTGGTGAGCGCGGACTGGGGGAATGCGTTCTTGCTTACAACCGGGCTATCGAGGCGGGTCTTCTAAAAATCATGTCCAAGATGGGCATTTCGGTGATCTCGTCTTACCGAGGCGGGTACAATTTTGAGGCGCTCGGTCTCTCTCGCGCATTGGTGGCAGACTATTTTCCTGGAATGACAAGCCGCATTTCAGGCATTGGTCTTGCTGGCCTCGAGAAACTTGCGCTCGACCAACACGAAAAAGCCTATGATGAAGATGTTATTGCTCTGCCTGTTGGCGGATTCTATCGCCTGCGCGCCAGTGCTGAGCCGCACGCGCTTGATGGAAACCTGATTCATACGCTGCAAGCTGCATGTGACCGCGGTGAGTATGAAATTTATCGCAAGTATGCGGACGCGGTGAATGACCGCGACCCGATACAATTGCGAGATTTGCTCGATTTCAAACCTGCTGGACGGGCCATGCCAGCCACCGAGGTTCAATCAATCAATGAGATCCGTAAACGTTTTCTGACCCCAGGGATGTCGCTCGGAGCCCTTAGCCCCGAGGCGCATGGTACGCTCAACGTTGCGATGAATCGAATTGGTGCAAAGTCCGTCTCAGGTGAAGGTGGTGAGGTGCGGGAGCGTTATCGACCGCTTCCAAATGGCGACAATATGAACTCGGCCGTGAAACAGGTTGCATCTGGCCGGTTTGGTGTAACCGCAGAATATCTCAACGAATGCCGCGAGGTAGAGATCAAGATCGCTCAAGGGGCGAAGCCCGGAGAAGGTGGTCAGCTGCCGGGGTTCAAGGTTACAGAGTTCATTGCCAAAAACCGGCATTCAACACCGGGCGTGACGCTTATTTCGCCTCCGCCGCACCATGATATTTACTCCATCGAAGACTTGGCGCAGCTCATCTATGATCTCAAACAGATCAATCCTGAAGTGCGGGTATGCGTGAAACTTGTTGCCCAGTCTGGGGTCGGGACTGTTGCAGCCGGGGTTGCTAAAGCGAAAGCAGATGTCATCCTGATCGCTGGCGGTGTCGGCGGGACGGGTGCCAGTCCGCAAACGTCAATCAAGTATGCCGGACTTCCTTGGGAGCTCGGCCTTGCGGAAGCGCATCAGGTGCTCTCGCTGAACAACCTTCGTGACAAGGTTACACTGCGCACGGATGGAGGTCTTCGCACAGGCCGTGATATCGTTATGGCAGCAATGCTTGGCGCTGAAGAGTATGGCATCGGAACCGCGTCCCTCGTAGCAATGGGGTGCATTATGGTGCGTCAGTGCCACTCCAATACGTGCCCGGTCGGTGTGTGTGTGCAGGACGAAGCCTTGCGTAAGAAGTTCACCGGTACGCCCGACAAGGTTGTGAATCTCATGTCGTTCATTGCCCAGGATGTGCGGGAGATTTTGGCGGAACTTGGTCTGAGTTCATTGGACGAAGCGATCGGTCGGACAGATTTGCTTGCCCAGGTATCCCGCGGCGCAGCGCATCTCGATGATCTCGATCTCAATCCTCTTCTTGTCAAAGTCGATAATGGGACCGCCGTTACTTATACACCAAACGTCCGCGAAGAAGTGCCGGACACTCTGGACGCGCAGATATTGCGAGACGCTGAACCCTTTTTTGCGCGCGGCGAAAAAATGGCGCTGCAATATGGGGTGCAAAATGTCCAGCGCGCGATAGGTGCCAGAGCAAGTTCGGCGATCGTGCGAAAGTTTGGGATGAGCGCGTTGCCTGAAGGCCGCCTACATATTCTGCTGGAAGGGTCCGCTGGTCAGTCGCTTGGTGTTTTTGCAGTGCAAGGCCTGACGCTGAGCGTCCGAGGCGATGCGAATGATTATGTTGGCAAGGGTCTCTCCGGCGCAACAATTGAGGTCTACCCACCGGCGGATGCGCGTTTTGACGCGAGTGAGAATACGATCATAGGAAATACCTGTCTTTATGGTGCGACTTCTGGCCAGTTGTTCGCGGCGGGCAAGGCAGGTGTTCGGTTTGCTGTTCGCAATTCCGGCGCACGAGCGGTGGTGGAGGGCTGCGGCTCGAATGGCTGCGAGTATATGACCGGTGGGCGTGTCGCGATACTTGGCCCTGTTGGAGATAATTTCGGTGCGGGCATGACTGGCGGGGTCGCCTTTATCTGGGATCCAGCCAATATTTTCGCAGATGGCGTCAATCCGGATGCGATTGATTGGCACCCGGTGACGGAAATGCCGGCGTCTTATCAGGACGAGTATAAGAGCCTGCTCACCGAGCATCTTCGGCGTACAGGATCAGAGCGCGCCGATAGTCTGCTTGCTGAGTGGGAGCAAACGCTTGCCGACACGCTTATGATTGTCCCAAAGGAAGTGCGGGAGAAACTTCTTGGCAAGGAAGCGAAAAGCAAAAAGCGGGCTTAAGTTCTGCCCGCTGGCCTATTCTGGGCGAATCTTAAGCGACCGCATACTCTCGACGAGCCTGTTCTAAGTCTTCCGGAGTATCGACGCCGTTTGGCGGCGGGCCCGGTATCACGGCGCAATCGATACGTAGACCAAGCTCAAGGGCGCGGAGCTGTTCTAGTCGCTCACGTTGTTCAAGACCCGTTGGCTCAGCGCTTACGAATTTCGATAACGCTCTCCGGCGATACGCATAAACGCCAATATGATGGAACAGGGGCCCGTCTCCATAGGGTGCAGTCGCACGCGTAAAATAAAGGGCGCGCCCAAGCCCTGATCCTGGCGCGCCAGCAATAATCGCCTTTACAACGTTTGGGTCGGTGCGCTCATGTTCGTCGGTTATTTCTGACGCCAGCGTCGCGATATCGCAAACAGGATCGGCGGCGAGCGGAGCAAGCACAGCGCGCAGGCTTTCTGGACGAAGCGTCGGCATATCGCCCTGAAGATTCACAAGGATATCGTGGCGGTCTTGCGAATCAAACGCCTCGGCGGCCGCCCAAACCCGGTCTGACCCGGAGGGCAGCGATGGATCAGTCAGAATGGCATTGAAACCTGCCGATTCAACCGCTTCAACAATCTCTGCTTCTGCGGCCGCCACCAGTACGGGACCACACCCAGAGGCCTCGGCTCGCTCGCAAACCCTAACAATCATGGGCTTACCTGCGATATCGGCTAAAGGTTTACCCGGCAGGCGCGTCGACGCCATGCGTGCTGGGATGATGATCAAAGGCTTCATATCGATTGGTTTTCCCGAAGAGGCGGCGCTGCGGCGCTTCGCCGCGAACTCCATTAGCATCATTTACCCATCAATCCGGGTATATAGAAAGCAAACCGAATAGCGTGCAGGCGTCTGCGCGCCAAGATAATATTGTGGAGAGCTCCTATGGGCGAACTCGGCCTAAACAAGATTTTCGGCTCAATCCTTGCTGCTGCTTTGGTGGTCATGGGCCTGCAATCCATAAGTGCCGCGGTCTTCTCATCTGGTGGCCATCATGGTCATCACGGCGAAGAAAAGCCTTATGCCGAGGCGATCAAAGACAAGTACGCCTATTGGACAGAAGTCGCCGTTGCGTCTGAGGGGGATGTCGATGAAGGTCCGAGATATGATCTCGGCCTATTGCTCGCCAGCGCTGACCCAACAAGAGGCGAGCGCGTGTTCGGCTCAGTCTGTGCGTCATGCCACACAATTAATGAAGGCGGGGCGAACGGAACGGGCCCGAATTTATATGGCCTTGTTGACCGAGACATAGCTGGGGTCGCAAGTTTTGGATATTCCTCTGCGCTGAGCGGCGTCGATGGCGGATGGACCTATGCCGCGCTAGATAACTGGATTGTTGATCCTCAAGCTTTTGCCCGTGGATCCAACATGGTGGCAAACGTCAAAAGGGATACTGACCGTGCCAATTTGATTGCGTATCTAGCACAGAACACACCGAACGCTTCCGCATTCCCAGCACCGCTTCCTGAAGAAGGCGAAGCACCTGCAGAAGGTGAACCTGTCGCGGAAGAAGATGTAAGCGCAGAAAGCACGCCCGCTGAGGGTTCAGTGATTTCTGAAGAGGAAGGCGAAGAGATCCTCGACGAGATGGAAGAAATTGTCGAGCGCATGGAAGACAGCGTTGACCGGCTGGACGAAATTATCCCTGACGCCGAAGACACCGTGACCGAGGCTGTAGAGGACACGGTCGAGACTGCCGAAGGAGCACTTCAGACAGACATTGTTGATGAGGTTGTAGAAACAGTCGAAGACGGTGTTGAGGGGCTTGAGATGCCTTCTGAGCCAGAACTTCCTGCTGAGCAGCCCGAGGAAGCGGTCGAACGCTAATTTGCAGCGAGGCTCTGCTGCAACGAGGATATTTGCGTTGCTGTAGCTTCAGACTATCCTCCTTATGATCAGCTCTTCTGCTGCACATAAGGGGACCCAATGTCAGATAAAATCACCAAGCTATTGGTCGGAGCTGTAGCTTCGCTCTTAGCCGCGCCGACGGCGGTTGCTGGTCCGGAAACACTCTGTCCGGCCGGTTGGAGCGTCGAAAAGGAACATGGCGGCTCAATGTACAGGTTTACTGCACCCGGAGGTAAAAGCCGCGGTGAGGCCGAGCTTAATCTCTTTCCAAAAGACACACCTGAAGACATCAAGAAGCTGCTGGATATGAAGGCGCGCCACATCGCCCCGTATAGAACAGAGCCCATCGGTAAACCGCAAAGCTCGCAGAAATTCGGGGCGTTGATGAAAATTAGCTTGCTGCGCGATGAGGATACTCGCAACAATCGATACATAACCAGCGCAGTGGCAGGGCGCCATAAGCTTGGCGGTACAATGACTTGCGCGATTGCAATACCAATTGGCAATAACAACAAACCCCCTGCGGCGTTCTCGAAATTTATGGCCGATTGCGCCGCGTTTCTGAAATCAGGCGCAGCTTTTACTGAGAAGCAGGCCAGTAAAGCTTCTAAGCGCGATGCCTTCAGCAAAATGGTTACCCAGAACGGTGAGCCCGGGAAGATAGCAGGCTATATATTCGGTCTTCGCTACACATATGGCGTGGGTGGCGCGGTATATCCTGAATATTATCCCGTCGTACTTTATGAAGATGGATTGGCTGTACGAGAGCTTACTGCGCCGCCAAACCGTATCGATGTAGACGCCCTCCGCTTGGAGTCGCCGGATGATGTTGGCATATGGAAGACGTCCGGCAGCAGCTATTTGATTGAATGGCCTGGGTCGGACGATCCTATGACGGTCAGTATGACGACCGATCGCCCGCAGACATTTTCAGATGGGCAGGTGCTGAACGGCAGTTGGCAGTCGATTTCAGGTTCCGGAAACACAGCAATGGGAGGAGACACAATTACAGCTGTTTCGAGCCGCTATACGTTCTATGCGGATGGATCTTTTTCCACAGCCCGCTCTACTGGAGCTTTGGCTGGAGGCGGGTCTGCTTGGACGAAATCGGGCAACGCCGGAACTTATCGACTTGCTGGCGGAGCGCTCACGCTGGAGTTTCGCACAGGTGAAACCCTTCAAACATCTCTTTTTTATGACAATAGCAAAGATGGTCGTAAAACGCTCTGGATTGGCGGTAGCGCATTCACCCAAAGGTAAAAATATATCATAAAAATATTGTGTTAAGATCTTTGCGGCTGCATGTTACTCGCAAAGGCTTGAGGGCAATTCGTCCCTAAGGGGCATGATAAATTTTACATAAATGACATTTAATTGTTACATAACTTGCGCATTGTGGTCATTTGTGTCATATTAACGTTACATACGAAGCCGGTGCGAAGACACCCGTAAGAAGAGGAGTATGTAATATGAAGAAGCCCATGATAATCGCCGGAGCGTTTGCTTGGACCTGCGCGCTTGCGCTTTCGAGCACCGCTGAAACCGGAATGGTCGATATCGAACTCAAGGTAGACCGCGCACAATCAGCTGAATCGATTTATGAACTTGTGCTCGAAAAAGCTGAAGATATTTGCGGCGTCGACAAATTCTGTGAGCAAGATCTCATTAATGCGCTTGTAGATGCAATTGACAACGAGGAAGTCAAAGCGATCCACCAGGCAACTGAGAGCATGCCTGCACCGATCCTGGTTGCTGCCAGCGAATAAATTCAGTTCCCCATCCAGAAAGGACGTTTTCGTTCTTCGGATAATGTGATGCGGCGGGCCCCTATGGGCTCGCCGTAATGCTTTGCGATGCGATCGACGGCTGCTTTGAGTGGCTCTTTCGCCGTTGCCATGTGATGCGCATTGGCATGAATGACCGTCTCGCCATCGACCATGATTCCAACATGACCCTTCCAAAAAACGAGGTCATTGCGCTGTAATCCGTTGGGTTTCTGCCACCGCTCAATGTCGTCGCCGCACCATGCAAATTGCATATCGCTGTCGCGGGGAAGCACAACTCCGCAGGCCGCGAAGGCGGCGCTTGTTAAGCCAGAGCAGTCCAATCCGAGTGATTCGCGCCCGCCCCAAAGATAGGGCGCGCCGATAAAACGTTCGGCGACTGCGGCTGGATCATCTTCAAGCTCACCAATTTCAGCGACGTGTTTCTTGGTGACCCACCCGCCGCGATCATCTTTCAGAAATCCATTCGCATCGTCGGTAAAAACCAGGCCTGCGCCGAGACTTAATAAATATAGCGGGGCAGTTTTCAGATCGGGCTCAGAAAAAGCATACGTTCTCAATGCGCTTACCCGGTGCGTTGTTTGCAACACGGGTGCAGACAGCGCCGCCATCAATGCCCAGCCAGTGTATCGGTCACGCGCGCATTGGACGAAACCGAATTCGCCGTCTTCTCTATGAAGATAGACGATTTCGCCGTGCAGCGCCTGGCTTGTCATGATTGCGTCGGGCTCTGGCTTCGTACGAAGCGCTGCCACACCGGCGCTGACTTGCAATGCCAGAGGGGCTTCAGAAGGCTCAGCAACGTTGAGCCTTTCATCAGTTTGTGGATCTGGCGCGCCGGCCATGTAACGTTCCCGATCTGGTTGAGGCAATTGAGTTACGCAGCCTTGATATCAACCGTTTGCGGCGCAGTTGTGTCGATGTCTTCTCCGCGGGAAGCGGCAGCAATCATTGTGGAAAACGAGCGCAGATATTGAGCGCCTTCTTCTGTTCGCTCAATAAAGACGTTCCGCAAGTCACTTTCGTCTTTAACACGCTTGATGAGGTTTTGTTTCGCCAGCGTATCTAGCGCGCGTGTCACCGCGGGTTTTGCGATCTTTAGGAGTGACGCCAAACCGCGGACTGTATGAGGGCCGCGGGTGAGGGCGACTGTCATCAGAATTGCTTGCTGACGTGCTGTCAGGTCCGGGGCATCAGAACGCACGGAACTGCAAACCGCCCGGCGCCATAGATCCAGACATTCGCGTTCGCTCAATTCGGTTCTGTTCATTATCAACCCCATATAATTCGCTTGTAAGGTGAATCTCCGCCGCTTCGGACTCCGTGTAAAGAGTCTGTTAACCCCAAAATTGCTGTTTTCACTCACCATTGTGACAAGATGACTCACGCGAAAATTGATAAGCTTGGACCCCGAGAAGAACATAAGGAGTCCGTTCGATTGAAACGAGCTACTCTATCCATTTCTGCGGCTGCTGCGGGCGACTAGAGTAACGAAGTCCCATCTCGCAGGCACCACCTTTCTTTTGCTTTGCATCTCGGCTTTATTGCGCCGGTATGAAAATTGCCGCCAAGGC
This sequence comes from Hyphomonadaceae bacterium, assembly GCA_965263325.1. Classification (GTDB taxonomy): domain Bacteria; phylum Pseudomonadota; class Alphaproteobacteria; order Caulobacterales; family Hyphomonadaceae; genus CBDHGY01. The sequence continues at coordinate 2,547,174 of CBDHGY010000002.1, forward strand.
TCAAAGGAGGTTTGTCTTGAAAAACACTGTTTTCATTTTCGCGCTTTCTGCAGCACTTGCTGGTTGCGCAGCGATAGATGCGGTTGGTGAGCGCATTCCGGGTGGTTCCGAGGTAAACCAGTCTGAGGCTCCCTCGGAGATGGTAGATGCTGTTACGCGCCGGCCGATACAGAATGCCGGACTGGCACCAGCGCCGCAACCATATCCAGAACCCACAATTGAAGTTGCGCCAGAGCCATTACCCGATACCGGAGTCGTGTATTCTGGAGATGCTGTGGAACAAGTCATCGACCCCTCGCTCGACCCATCAACAGCGCGGTCATACAATGCGACCTGGGAAGACGGAGGGTTTCGCCATCGCTCCGTTATGTTTCCGCATATTATCGACGGTTGCAAAGTGATGATCCAGTCGCGCCGTACTCTTGATTACGTGGCGGGAACGACGGGGGAGTTTGTCGAGCGCGAAGGTCCAGATTGTAATTGCGACCTGGTGATTGATGGGTTTGAAGACATATTCGCTCAGCTCAACGACGAGTACAAAACGCCTCGCATGTATGATGTTTGCGCGGGTCCGGGCGTTGACGGTGCTACCCGGCAACTCGAAATCATGCGAGAGAGCCTGAAGGAGAACCGTAACTTCGATAAAATGAAGAATGTGGATGGGTTCTAGACGGCGAGTTTCCCCAACGCTGCCTCTTTAATTATGTGCCCGGACTTTCTATCGTTCGGGCACAATTGTGTTTGGAGGAAGAATTATGGGCGTGCTCGACGGAAAGACAGTGCTTGTTTGCGGCGGTGGCAACGGAATTGGCAAGGAGTGCGCTCTGCTTGCCGCGAAAGAAGGCGCGAACGTTGTTGTGAACGATCTCGGCGGCGGCCTTTCTGATGCAGGAGGGTCGGCGGGCGACGCCGGGCCTGCAGAAAAAGTGGCTGAGGAAATCCGCGCGAGCGGCGGTCAAGCCGTATCGAATTCCGAAAGCGTCACTGATATGAGCGCCGTCAAAGACATGATCGCGCAGGCCAAGGATGAGTTCGGCGGACTGCATTCCATCATCAACCCGGCGGGTATCTTGCGTGACGGTATGTTTCATAAGATGAGCGAAGATGACTGGAAGTCCGTCATCGATGTTCACCTGCATGGGAGCTTTAATGTCACTCGGGCTTCCATAGAGCTGTTTCGCGAGCAGGAAGAAGGCAATTACGTGCTGTTCACATCCACCTCCGGTCTCATCGGAAACATCGGCCAGGCGAACTACGCCGCGGCGAAGATGGGCATTGCAGGTCTTTCCCGGATCATTGCGATGGAAGGGGCGCGTAAGAATGTGCGTTCAAACATCATCGCCCCCTTTGCTTGGACGCGGATGATCGCCTCAATCCCCGTAAAGGATGAAGCGGGCGCTGAGCGCGTTGAGAGAATGAAAAATGGAATGCGCGCTGACCAGGTTGCGCAGCTTGCGGTCGCGCTCTGCTCAGATCAGGCGAGCGATGTCAGTGGGCAGATCTTTTCTGTTCGCGGAAATGAAGTTGTCCTGTTTGATCAGCCGCGGCCCAAGAAATCAGTTTCAAACACCGCAGGGTGGGACCCGCAATCTCTGCTGGAGAAGGGCTTACCGGCGATGAAGGCTGATATGTTTGATCTCGGCGCAACAACGAGTGTGTTCCCGTACGAGCCGATTTAGTCGCTGAATTTAGAAACGGCCAAAAGCGGAGGTTCGGCCAAGGAGCAGATGGAAGGTTTGGCCCTTCGTTGCCTTTGGTTGGATTTGGATGGTGCCATAACAAGACGATGTTTCTGCCACTGAACTGCGTCGCTGAGAGGTCGGTATTATGTTAAATTTGGGCCTTGGGTTTGGACAAATTGCACGATGAGGCCCATCTTAGACTAAACAGCGATTATTCGGCCATCTGAAGTCGTTATGCTGAAAGACTCATATTCTTTGCTGTCGTCCGTAAGTTTTAGATCGCACCCATTATCGAATGATAATATCAAGCTTTGATCAGTGATTTGATATTGCCGAACGCAAGCCCCAATGAGCCGCACCAGATCAGCAGCCGCTTTGGCGGGTCTCCGCAAAAGTGAAACGAAATCTGTAGTTCCAACTCGAAGCGAAAAAGTTGACTCTATTTGAATGTGTGTGCGTCGTCGAAGATCAAGCCCACTATGTGCTCTGAAAATTTTGTAGATTCCAAGCGGAGTCCAATTAGGAATTCGAAATTCTCAGTCGCGCTAATCCCGTGCATTGTTCAATTGTATTCCTGTCCGGTTTCGGGGCGGGATTTGGGTAGCACTCCACACTTCATATTTTCATGATTGTAGGAGTTTAGCGACACCATGTTACTGTGAAACAACATTCAATCCTTCCACTATTAGCGAATACTTGCCATCCCGGTCATTTATTTCAAAATTCATGTGCCGGTTCCCACCGCCTCACTCACGCTCTTATGGCCATCGACCTTTACGAGCCTCGCCAGCTCGCGCTTGATGCGCTGGACGAGGCCGGGGCCTTCATAGACGAGTGCGGAGTAAAGCTGCACCGCGTGCGCGCCGGCTTTGATCTTGGTGTAAGCGTCTGCGCCGCTTGCAATGCCGCCAGCACCAATCAGATCAAATTCACCGCTAAGTTCCTTCGCAAAGGACCGGAGAATTTCAGTTGAGGGTTCCAGCAATGGCGCGCCAGATAGGCCGCCGGTTTCGTCGCGCTCAGCGCTTTGCAAAGTGTCCGGCCGTGCAATCGTCGTGTTTGATACGATGAGGCCGGACAGCCATTCGCTGTGCCCGCGCACGACATTGCAAATATCGGCGATGGCTTCCGGGTCGAGGTCTGGTGCAACTTTCAGGAAAACCGGCTTGCCGCCGCCTGCGCTCTCTACAGCGTTACCGCAGCGGGCGAGCAAATCTTCCAGCGCGTCTTTATCCTGCAGGCCGCGCAGGCCCGGCGTGTTCGGTGAGGAGATATTCAGCGTCAGATACTGGCAATGCGCCCAGACGGCCTTGATCCCGGTGACGTAATCTGCCGCGCGGTCTTCACTTGTTTTGTTCGCGCCGACATTTGCGCCCACGATGCCTTTGCCGCTGTGCTTTGAGAGACGGCGGACATAAGCTTCCAACCCATCATTGTTGAAACCCATTCGGTTGATGACGGCGCGATCTTTAGAAAGGCGGAAGAGACGGGGTTTCGGATTGCCCGCCTGCGGTTTCGGGGTAACTGTTCCGCACTCGACCATGCCAAACCCAAATCGCAGCATCTGACCAAACACTTCGGCATTCTTGTCAAACCCAGCTGCAAGCCCGATGGGATTGGGCAGCGTCAGGCCGGACTTCGGCAAAGTGACTTGCAAGACGGGATCATCATAGCGCGGCAGCTTCGGGCCAAAGCCAGACTTCAACCCTTTGATGGTGGCTGTGTGCGCGGCTTCTGGGGGCAAAACACGCACGAGCTTGGTCGCGGCACCGTAGAAACCAGTCACTTCAGATCACCTGGTAAGTCGGTACGCCTGTCTCTGGAATATCAACTGTCCAGCTCCGCTCGGCATCGGCTTCCGTGAGCTGACCATAAATATGTGGGAAGAGATCCCCGCCCCGTGACGGCTCCCACTTTACATCAGAGCGCTTCGAAACATCGACTTCCAGCAAAAGACAACCCTGTTCTCCTGCGAAGTATTTCGATGCTGTTTCCGCAAGTTGCGCCTTCGTGGAGAGATGGACATAGCCATCTGCGACATCGACTGCGGTTGCGGTGTGACCAAGGTCCCGAAGGATGGAAACATCGCTCGCGGTTAGTAGCTTATAGGCAAATTTCGGATGTGACGTCATCGGGAACGCATCTGCGGCAGATTCCTCCTGAGATGCAATGGCGCACGACGCTCGCTATATCTTCGGAATGTGGCTAGACCGGCCGAATGGCTACCGCACCTCTCTCTCGAAAACGCGTATTACAACTGGCTTGGCCGGTTGTGCTGGCGCAGGCAGCCATGTCGATGACGGGTGTTGTTGATACGATCGTGATGAGCGTTTACGGCGACAAATTTGAGATCGGCGCAGTTGGGGTGGCAGCTGCTGCGTTTGGTTTCATTTACTGGGGATTTGGGTTTCTCCGCATGTCGACGACCGGGCTAACCGCGCAAGCGATTGGCGCTGGGCGGCCGGAAGTTGGTCGAGCTGTGCTTCAGCGCGGATTGCTTATGGGATTCGTAATTGCGCTGATGTTGGTGGTGCTGTTCCCACTTTTGAAATGGGCAAGCTTTGCGATTTTCCAAGCCGAGCCGAGGGTGGAAGAGCTGGGGGGCGAGTATTTCGATACGCGTATTTGGGGCGCGCCCGCGCTGCTGATGAGTTACGCCATTAATGGTTGGCTTCTCGGTATGGGGCGTACGCGCGCCCTGCTTGCCAATCAGATCGTTCTTAATGGACTGAATGCAGGCTTAGACTGGTATTTTGTTGCCGAGCTTGGGTGGGGTCCAGCCGGCATTGGTGCAGGCACATCGATTGCTGAATGGGCGTCTCTCGCGTTTGGGCTTTGGCTTGTGCGCGATGGATTAAAGGGTCAAGTCAAGCTGTTCGAGCTGGCGGCGCTCAAGGAACTCTTGTCTGCCAACCGTGACATTATGATTAGAACACTGTCGCTGGTTTTTGTGCTTTGCCTGGTTTGTAAATTCGGGCGCGCAACAAGGCACGGCAAATCTTGCGGGAAATGAGATACTCCTCAATTTCTTGACGGTCGCTGCGAACGTATTGGACGCCTTCGCTTTTGTGACGGAGAAAGAGGTTGGTGAAGCTTATGGCTCCGGAAACAGAGAACGGGTTAAGCGGTCTATACGAGTTACGGCGGAGCTTGCCTTTACGTTTGGTGTCGCCATTTCGGTGATCTTTTTTGCAGCAGGAGCAGGGGTGATCAATCTGTTCGTGAACGACGCTGAAGCGCGCGCTGCAGCTATAACCTATCTGCCTTCTGCGCGGCTGTTCCTATTGTTGGTATTGCAGCCTGGCAGCTAGATGGGGTCTTCATCGGCGCAACGCAGGGCAAGGCGCTTCGCACCGCGGGCATGATTTCTATGGGCTTATATATCGCGACTGACTTGCTGCTGGCAAAGTCATTTGGGAATGTCGGGGTTTGGTCGGCGCTTCTGCTCCTATATGTTTACCGTGCCATCTGCCTAGGTGCTTACTGGCCCTCTTTGATGACGCAATTGCTCGCGCGTAAATCTGCGCTACAGTCCTGAAATGAGTGAGCTGTCTGCCAAATCTGTAGGATTTATGCTTGGTCCGTTACTGGCCGCGCTGTTACTCTTGCTAGGCCCTCCGGAAGGCTTGACATGGGCCGCTTGGGGAACGGCGGCGCTTCTCGTGTTGATGGCTGTTTGGTGGGCGACTGAGGCTATTCCAATACCTGCAACAAGTTTGTTGCCGCTGATTGTCTTACCATTGATCGGTGCGGCAACACCGGGGCAGGCTACGGCTGGCTATTCAAGTTCCATCGTGATGCTTTTGCTGGGCGGATTTATTGTCGCTAAAGGAATTGAGCGCTGGGGGTTGCACAAGAGAATCGCGCTGAACGTGGTTAGCCGGGTCGGTTCCCACCCTGGAGCGCTGATCGCTGGGTTTATGGCCGCGACCGCACTTTTGTCGATGTGGATATCGAACACCGCGACAACCATCATGATGGTGCCGATCGCATTGTCCGCCGCCGCAGCGCTGAAAGATTCCAGCGGCGCATTCGTCACTTCGCTACTTCTTGGCGTTTGCTATGCTGCTTCAATCGCTGGCGTTGCAACACCGATTGGCACTCCAACGAATTTGATTGCGATTGACTGGTTAGAGGCGAACACTGATGCATCTATCGGCTTTGCCGAGTGGATGGCCTTTGGTGTGCCCTCCATGCTTTTGCTCTTGCCGATCGCATGGTGGAGCGTCACGCGCGGCATACCAAAAATTGTTGGCGGAAAAGATGCCGTCACTGAGGTGCGTGCGCAGCGCGACGGGCTCGGTCCAATTACGTCAGCTGAGGCGCGCGCGGCTTTGATATTCGGGATGGTTGCGTTCTTGTGGGTTACCCGAAAATGGTCGGTCGATTTGGCAGATAGTTTGGGCTTTGAGCAACTGAAAAACGCCGGTGGAACCAGCGTAGATATGATGATCGCCATGCTGGGCGCGATTGCAATGTTTATGATCCCGGCGGGTAAAGGCGAGAAGCGCGCACTACTCACATGGAATGAAGCTGAGACACTTCCCTGGGGCGTGCTGATTTTGTTTGGTGGTGGTATTTCACTTGGCCGCGCTGTTTCCCGCACCGGCTTATCAGAGTGGCTCGGAAATCTGATGGGGGCATTGGAAGCATTGCCGGCCATAGCCTTTATTGCCGCCGTTGTTTTGCTCGTCATCTTTCTGACGGAGCTGACCAGCAACGTCGCAACGATGACCACGCTCGCGCCAATTGTCGGATCTCTGGCCTTCGCCATTGGCGCGGCACCAGAAAGTCTACTTGCACCTGCTGCAGTAGCAGCGTCATGCGCCTTTATGCTGCCGGTGGCCACAGCGCCTAACGCGATTATTTACGCGAAGTGAAAGAGTCACGATTGCTCAAATGATGCGCGCGGGGGCTGCGAGTTAATTTGCTTGGGGCGCTTGTAATCACTGTGATTGGTTTCTGGATCGCGCCGCAGGTGCTTTAGTTTTCCCGATCCTTGAGCAATTTTTCGAGATCTTTCAATTTCTCTGGATCTAATTGCTCGAGGTCAATAGGGGTGTCGAGCCTCGGTGCCGCGCCTTTTTCCTTTAGTGCCGAAAGCTCCTTTTTCATCGCCGCAATTTCTTTGTTCTGATCGGCGATGACATCCTCGCAACTGACACCATTTATCTCACAGGTATTGCTAGCGGCTTGTTTGCGGCAAGCATCGAGTTCACCGTTTAGATTGCTCGTTGCAGATGCTACCTCTTCTGAACAGCTGTTTGGCTTCTGGGCCGCAAATAGTTTTTGTAGTTCACCATTTTCTGCCGCGAGTTGCTGATTTGATGCCTGCAGCTCCTTGATAGCCGCCTCAAGCTTAGCCGCATCGCCGTCATTTCTCTTTAACAGGCTTTCGATCACGTCGAAGCACGGTACGCCATCATACGTGCAAGGCGGAGAAGGTGGCGGACAGTCTTTGTTCGCGCTGCGGCACTCATTGAGCGCCGTATCCAGTTGCGCGATTTGATCTGTGTACGGCTTTAGATTTATTGGCGCTGGGCAGGCTTCACACTGATTTGTTGTCCGGCAATCATTGAGGTCGTTCAGATACTGATCCTTGTCAGAATCACATTGATTAAGCGCCGCATTGCCAGCATTGATCTGTCCGTTTTGCTGCTCAATGATCCCATTCTGTTTCAGAATAAGTTCGTAGTCGCCTCGAATACGTTCTTCGAGTGAAGCCTTTTCAGTGTCACAAGCTTCGCAATTTGAGGCGGCTTCAGGTTGCTCGGCCACCGTGATGCGGCTCTCGCGAATTTCCTGATGAATGAAGTAAGTCCCAGCTGAGGCCGCTCCCAGAACCATAACACCAACCAGTAGCTGCACGAGTGCCAAGTTCCGCGTGCTTGAGACGAAACGGCTGATATTGTCCATACGCTTTGACATTGACCGGACCTCTTACTCTCGTTTGGCGATGGATCTCAAAAATAGAAGGAACGTGTTCGCGACCATAATTCCAAGCAGGGTTATGATCCCAACTGCGATACCTAAAAAAATCTGATCGTTGGGCGGCCATCCTGATGGCAAGTCGGGCTTTAACAAACCGAGGATTGCAGCAGCACCCACAAATAGCGAAGTCAGAAACGACAATACCCAATGATACGCGCGTTGGAATGGAGTTAGTCCGGCACGCATCAATTGTTTGCGAGGCAGAGAAATGGGTTCGGCCCCATTTGGTTTGGCTTCTTCTACGGCTTTGAGGCCAAGATCGATTGGTGCACCCAGAATGGCATTTACAAGACCGCGCCAACGGCTGTCGCCGCGATCACCGCCCCAATTATCAAGAAAAATGGTCTGAATTGCATTGAAAGGAACAGGCAGGCGCGCGCCATCCAGAGATACCTGAAGCAACTTGCCACGGTCGAGCGCATCAAGCGCTTCGCCCCTCACATAAAGAGAATTGCGTGCGTTCTTCGACCAATGAACGAGGACGCGGCTAGCCGCATCGAGTTTGTCATCAATCGTGTGAGCCCAGACTTCGCCGGGTGCTATATTCTGGTCCCACCAAAAATTGATGTTTTCGGTCTTCAGGCCGTCGACAACCTTTGCCACCTGAAGCGCGTCATCGTGATCATATGACAGAACGATGTCAGTCATGTCTCTCACCTGTTCCCTTACGCCGGACTCTACAGAAGCGCTGGCCACTGTCTACTAAAAATAACTGTAGTGTTTCGGCGGAACCTGATCAGCATTTATTTCAGACGAAGGTGCCTTATAAGACGCATTCAGCCATCGCGATCAGGTGAGCTCTTCAGGGTCTTTGAATCCAAAAAAGTATTTCAAAGCACTGACGATTCTTGCGGTCCATCGGAACACAAAAACCAGAATGGCTGCTTGTAGGGGTAACAACACAAATGATCGGTCTATCGACACGTTTCCGATGCTAATTTGGTCGTTTGAGAAATTCCGGCCTGCATTGTGATCGGCAATCAAAATTGAAACCGCACCTGCGGTCACAATCAGAGCGGCGAGAATTGGGAGAGTTTCGCGATAAAACACCGTGTCGAAAACGCTGCTTTGGTCGTCGCGCAGATCCCGCGGCGCTGTGTCTGACAGGCTGATTGTTTGTCCGCCGCCAAGCAAGTTTCTGTCGATCCAGGCGAAGATACTGCCGAACAAACCGGCGGTTCCGAGTGTTGAAAATATCGTCCAGAAAATAGAGCCATCAAAGCCGAACAGGTTCGGTGTAAAGAGGGAAACAAGCACACCAACACCCATGCCTGTGCGTACGCTGTTTGATAGCGTGCTAAATCTGCCAAGCTGTGCCAGCGTCGTTATTGGCCCACCAAAGAACCGCAACAGCCGCACAGCAATGAAAGAGAGAATCAGAAAGTAAACTGTCGCGCCGAGGGGTATGGCAATCAGTTGCCCTATGTCTTCCAATGGCCTGTAAACAGCGCCTGCTATCTGCCGCGACATCATAATCCCAGACGCTGCGCTCATCAGGATAAATCCGAGAAAGAACGCCCAATTGGCTTCTATGTGTTTGAGCTGAGTGGGCGATGGCCACCATATACTCAGGGACTTTTCAGCTGAGCGCAGGACCTGCTGGGCGCTTTCGACAGCCGAAGCCGCTGAAGCGGTCGCGACATCCACGCCTGGCTGATGCGTCGCAACGCGCGGCTTTGACAATACGGGATCTGGCGTTTTCTTCCATTTAAAACGTTCGCGCCGCTTCTGGTGCATATCGACGATCAGCGGCGTTTGCTCGAAGTCAATTTTTGGTTTGCCGTCACGCGCCATTTTTGAGGCGTCCTTCCTCATTCATCCACATAGTAATGCGAGAAGAAGATTTGAATATCATGAATCTGAGGTGACGAGTCGGTGGGGCGGCGCTTACAGCTTGTCCTGAAGGAGACATGCCCTGATGCCGAGCGCAAATCTGACCAAAGACAGCCATCTCTATCTAATAGACGCGAGCGCGTACATTTTTCGGGCGTTTCATGCCCTTCCGCCTTTAACGCGTGCATCGGATGGATTGCCGATCGGAGCTGTGTCTGGGTTTTGCAACATGCTGTGGAAGCTGCTCGAAGACCTGAAAGGCGATGAGCGGCCAACGCATTTTGCCTGCGTATTCGATAAGGGCAGCTACACATTTCGAAATGACATGTACCCTGAATACAAAGCCAATCGCGGCGAGACGCCTGAAGATCTTGTTCCACAGTTTCCGCTTGTGCGCCGCGCGGCGATCGCCTTCCACGCGCACGCGCTGGAGATGGAAGGCTATGAGGCGGATGATCTGATCGCGACCTATGCCAAACAGGCAGAAGCGAAAGGCGCACGCGTCACAATTGTGTCTTCCGATAAGGATTTGATGCAGCTCGTATCCGACAAGGTCGAGATGCTGGACACCATGAAAAACAAGACGATGGGCATTGACGCAGTGCACGAAAAATTTGGCGTCGGGCCAGACAAAGTCATCGATGTGCAGTCGCTCGCAGGTGACAGTGTTGACAATATTCCCGGCGCTCCAGGTATCGGCGTGAAAACCGCAGCATTACTGATCAATGAGTATGGGGATGTCGAAACGCTCTTGGAGCGCGCAGAAGAAATCAAACAACCTAAACGCCGTCAGACATTAATCGATCATGCTGATCAGGTGCGCATTTCCAGAGACCTCGTAACTTTGAAGTGGCGATGTTCCGGTTGAGGTGTCCGTTGAAGATTTGGCCGTTGCTGATCCCGATCCAAAAACGCTTATAGCATTTTTGGAGGAAATGGAGTTTCGTACCATCACGCGGCGCGTGCGGGAAACGTTCGAACAAGAGGGCGTTATGGATGCGCCATCACCCGACGAGATGGAAATTGATCTTGAGGCTTATGAAACGGTCCGCGATATGAAGGCGCTCGATATGTGGATTGCCAAAGCGCATGAAGCGGGTGTTGTCGCAGTCGATACCGAAACAGATAGTCTCGATGCTGTGCGTGCCAATCTGATCGGTGTCTCGCTTGCCACTGCTCCGGGCCAAGCATGTTATATCCCACTTGGACATGTTGAACCAAACAGCGCAGGCGATGGTGACATGTTCGGCGCAGATCCACCGCGTCAAATTAAAATGAGCGCTGCCATAAAGGCGCTGAAGAAGCTTCTCGAAGATCCCGCTGTTCTTAAAGTTGGCCAGAACATAAAGTATGATCAGATCGTCTTGGGGGCGGCTGGAATTACGCTTGCCCCTGTCGACGACACGATGTTGCTGTCATTTGTTTTGAATGCTGGCAAGCATGGTCATGGAATGGACGGTCTGTCTGAGCGGTATCTTGGCCACACGCCGATCGCCTATAAAGATGTTTGCGGAACTGGCAAAAAAGAGATTCCGTTTTCGGAAGTCCCGCTCGATATCGCGACAAAGTACGCTGCTGAAGATGCGGACATCACGCTTCGTCTCTGGCAACTGTTTAAGCCGCAGCTGGTGAGTGAGAAAGTCACGACTGTGTATGAAACGCTCGAGCGCCCACTCGTCCCGGTGATTGCGCAAATCGAACGCGAAGGCATTAAAGTCGACCGCGATCATCTCTCTCGGCTATCGTCTGATTTTGCGCAGTCCATGGCGCGGCTCGAGGCTGAAGCATTCGAGCAGGCGGGCCGTGAGTTCAAGCTTGGGTCTCCAAAACAGCTCGGTGAAATCCTGTTTGATGAGATGGACTTGCCGGGCGGTAAGAAGACAAAGACAGGTGCCTGGCAAACTGGCGCAGAGGTACTTGAGACCCTTGCGGCCGAGGGTCATGCGTTGCCACGCACAATTGTTGACTGGCGCACCGTTTCAAAACTTCGTTCGACTTACACAGAGGCGCTCCAGGCAGCGATCAACCCCGAAACGGGCCGCGTGCATACGAGCTTCGCAATGGCTGCCGCGCAAACCGGGCGACTTTCATCGTCTGATCCGAACCTTCAGAACATTCCTATCCGCACAGAGGAAGGGCGGAAAATTCGTGAGGCGTTTATTGCCGAAGAGGGCAATGTCCTAGTTGCGGCGGACTATTCTCAGATCGAGCTTCGTTTGTTGGCGCATATTGCAGATATAGGCGCATTGAAAAACGCATTTCAAAACGGAGACGATATTCATGCGCTGACGGCGTCAGAGATGTTTGATGTGCCGATGGAAGGCATGGACCCGATGATCCGCCGCAAAGCAAAGGCGATTAATTTCGGGATTATCTATGGAATTTCTGGCTTTGGACTTGCGCGCCAGCTTGGCATCGAGCGCGGCGAGGCGAATGATTATATCAAGGCTTATTTCAAGAAGTTCCCGGGCATCAAGCAATATATGGATGATACAAAAGCTAGCGCAAAAGAGACCGGATTTGTCGAAACAGCTTTTGGCCGGAAGCTTCATTTGAAGGATATTAACTCCAAAGGTCCCGCGCGCGGAGCTTCGCTGAGCGACAAGCGATCAACGCGCCGATCCAGGGCTCAGCCGCAGACGTTATCAAACGCGCCATGATCGCTATGCCGGGCGCGCTCAAGAAAGCGAAACTGAAAGCGCGGATGCTGCTTCAAGTGCACGACGAACTTATTTTCGAGGTGCCGGAAAAGCAGGCGGAGAAAACAATAAAAGTCGTGCGCGAGACCATGATGAAAGCTGCTTTGCCAGCGCGTGAAATTTCGGTGCCTTTGGTTGTGGAAGCAAACGCCGCTAAGACATGGGCAGAAGCGCACTAAGAAACGCGCATTGGGAGGTATCAACATGCAAACCATACTAAGGATAGTTCTGCTTTTATTGTCCGTCGCTTTCATCGGTATCGGCTTGCTCTTTATGTTTTATCCGGCCCCATTGCTTGAAATGTGGGCTCAGGACCCAGCGAACGCCGCAAACCCGGCGCTCGCCTGGAGTACGGTCCGGAGCGATCTTGGCGCGCTTTTCCTGACATTTGCAGTGGCGCTGGGTCTTGGTGCTTTGAATGACAACAAAACTTGGCTAAGCGCGGCGATGCTCTTGATGGGGCTTGTTTTTGTCGGCCGTGCTGTCGGGCTGGCGATCAATGGCGGTGACCCGCAAATCTACACGAACATGGCCGTTGAAGCGATAATCGTTATTTTGATCTGGTTGTATAAGCGCCAATTTGATTGATAGTTGAATCTTCCGCCGAAGCTGCCACCTTTAGGGACATTGTAAACTGAGCCAACAGGGCGGCGTTCCATGACAGACTTTCTTCCCCTCGCCTTTACCTTTCTTGCGGCGGGTGTCATCGCCGTGCCGATTGCGAGCCGTCTCGGGCTTGGATCCGTGCTTGGCTATTTGCTTGCAGGCATCGCGTTAAGTCCGCTGCTCACCGAGGTGATGGAGGTCGATATTAAATCGATCCAGCAATTCGCTGAATTCGGCGTTGTGATGATGCTGTTCATCGTTGGGCTAGAGCTAGAGCCTTCAAAGCTATGGCAGATGCGCGGACGGCTTATGGGGCTTGGTGGGGGACAAGTGGTTCTAACGGCGCTCGCAATCATGGGAGTTGGGCTGCTATTTAGTCTGACCTGGCAAGAAGCGCTTGCGATTGGCCTTATCCTCGCTCTGTCGTCCACCGCGATTGTTCTGCAGACGCTAAACGAGAAAGGTCTGATGAAATCCGATGGCGGGCAGGCAACATTCTCTGTCCTATTGTTTCAGGATATTGCTGTGATCCCGATGCTTGCGCTGATGCCGCTGCTCGTTGTGGCGAGCTATGATGGAACAGCCGTCGCGACCGCTGGCGGCGGGGGCATGAACATCGTCGAGAATCTTGAACCATGGCAGGCCGCGCTTGTCTCAATCGGCGCGGTAGGGTTTGTAATTATTGGGGGGCATTATCTCACGCGCCCGCTGTTCCGGTTTATCGCAGGAGCACGCCTGCGCGAACTCTTCACCGCTGCTGCATTGCTCATCGTAATCGGAATTGCATTCCTGATGCAGCTCGTGGGCCTCTCCGCCGCGCTTGGAACTTTCCTTGCGGGTGTTGTCCTTGCGAATAGTGAATACCGCCATGAGTTGGAAGCCGACATTGATCCCTTTAAGGGCCTATTGCTCGGGCTCTTCTTCATAACCGTCGGCGCAAACATTGATTTTGGTGTGCTTGCCGAAAATGCTGGTGTCGTGTTTGGTCTGACATTTGGCTTGATCGCCTTGAAGATGGCGATCCTCTATGGTCTCAGCCAAGCGTTTAAAATCGAAGGATCGCATCGTTGGTTGTTTACGCTCGGCCTCGCTCAGGCCGGTGAGTTTGGTTTTGTCTTGCTTGCGCCATCTGTTACCGGCGCGATCCTGGCGCCGGAACTGACAACTTTGCTGCTCCTCGTCGTCACGCTCTCCATGTTGCTGACGCCATTGCTGTTTATTATTTACGATAAGCTGATTGCCCCTCGCTTTATTCAGGGGCAATCACGCGAAGCGGATGTTATTGAGGAGCAAGGCGAGATCATCATTGCGGGCGTTGGGCGTGTGGGCGGTATTGTGAACCGCATCGTAAAAAGCGCTGGGTATACAACGACGGTGATCGATTATAGCTCGCGCCAGCTCGACATTATCCGCAAATTTGGTGTTCAAGCGTATTTTGGCGATGCCACACGACCCGACCTTCTTCACGCTGCCGGGATACATGAGGCGAAGATCCTAATCGTTGCGATAGATGATAAACATCAGGCGACAGAACTCGTTCGCCATGTCGTGAAGAACTATCCCCATGTACACATTATTGCTCGCGCGATTGATCGTCACCACACGTACCAACTCTGGTATGCGGGGTGCCGCGACATCATTCGTGAGACGTATGATAGCTCGCTGCGGATCGGGCGCTCGGCCTTCGAGGCTATGGGCAGTCCGCGCGACATGGCGCAAATGATGATCGATGAGTTTCACGCCGAAGATCAGCGCAACATGATTGAAGTGGCAGATGTTTATGACGAGAACATTCCGGCGCATGAGAACGATGCCTATGTTCAGAAAGTGCGCGATATGCTGGATGAACGCCTGCCGGAGCTTGAGACGCGTATGAAGGCGATCATGGCGGAGGATTGATTCCGCCAGTTGGGCGAAATGCGGCAGGGGTATCACAGAAATTCTCCAAATCGCCGCAATCGCCTCTCACGCCGAACACATTACCCTTGTGTAATGTAAAGCTCGAGGCGCGGGGCTGCAGTTTGTCTTGATACGGGAAAACCCCAAGACAAAACAAATCTCCCGCTCTATAGAAGTCCGCTAGAACGAGGAGACACGCGAATGGCAACGCTGGCGCTGGTAGATGACGACGAGAATATTGTTGCGTCCCTTAGAATGTTTTTTGAGGCGGAAGGTTATGCCGTGCGCACTTACCATGATGGTGAGGCCGCGCTGCCAGCCCTTACAGAGACCCCGCCAGATCTTGCGATCCTCGACGTAAAGATGCCGCGTATGGACGGGATGGAGCTTTTGCGACGTCTCAGACAAACAAGCGACCTCCCCGTGATCTTCCTTACCTCCAAGGATGAAGAGATCGACGAAGTGATCGGCTTTAACATCGGCGCGGATGATTTTGTGCGCAAGCCTTGCTCAAACCGCCTCTTGTCAGAGCGGGTGAAGGCAGTGCTCCGCCGCTCGCGCGGCGCAGATGCCGGACCGGAAGAGGGCGACCAGAAGCCAATCGTGCGCGGTCGCTTGACGCTCGATCCCAACCGCCATGCCTGCAACTGGAATGGTGAGCCGGTGCGCCTGACAGTGACAGAATTCCTGATCCTGCAATCGCTGGCCCAGCGCCCCGGCTATGTGAAGTCGCGCGACCAGCTGATGGATGCGGCCTATGATGACCAGATCTATGTCGATGACCGCACGATCGATAGTCACATCAAGCGCCTGCGCAAAAAGTTCCGCGAAGTGGACGGTGAGTTCGACGCGATCGAAACGCTTTACGGTGTAGGTTACCGCTACTCCGAGAGTTGATAAGCCGGCGCGCCCTTCCCATCTGAAACACAGACGGGAAGGACGCCATGGCCAAGACTTACGAAAAATTCTGGAACAAGATGGCGCGCGGCTATGCCAAAACGCCGGTGCGCCAACAGGAAGCCTATGAGCGCAAGCTCGCCCACACCCAAACCTTCTTCACGCCTGAAAGCCGCGTCTTCGAATATGCCTGCGGCACGGGCACGACCGCGCTGCACCATGCGCCGAAAGTCGGCGAAATCCTCGCCACGGATCTATCGAGCGAGATGATCACCATCGCGCGCGAAAAACTCGCCGAAACCGATATCACCAATCTGCGCTTCGAGCAGTGGAATATCGAGACTGACCCGATCACGGAAGATGGATTTGACATGGTGATGGCGCATTCGATTTTGCATCTGGTGCGCGACCGCGAAACCACGCTGAAGAAAACGCATCAGCTGCTGAAGCCCGGCGGGATGTTTGTCTCTTCCACCATCTGCCTTGCGAGCAAACGCTGGCTGTTCGCGCCCATTCTTGGTGTGATGCGCCTCATCGGCAAGGCCCCGCCCGTCACCATGCTGAAGCGCAAACAACTGGAAAGCGAGATAACCGCCTCCGGGTTTGAGATCCTTCCTTTGCCCGAGGGCGATTGGGGCGCAGCGGTGTTTATCACGGCGCGGAAGGTCTGAGGCCGGGAGTTGTTCTTCGCCCGTTTTCTGCCAATATTAGAAGGCAAGGGGAACGTGAATGGACAGCGAAATCGTCAATTGGCTTATCAATAACCTGCCGAAACTCAATCTCGGCGGAGTTGATCTTACGATGCCTGTATGGGGTGGTATCAGAATCGTCGCGATAGGCGGTTTCCTTTTGAGTCTGTTTAATTTCCTGACAAATGTGCGTTCCTGGATTCACAAACCTCCGCTAGAGGCAGACGGGCGATTGGCCCCAAGCGATGCGTTCATTCCGGATTATCTGCGCCAACAAATCGCCGCCGCTGAATGAGCCAGCCTTCCGTCATCATCATTGGGGCCGGGCCCGTAGGACTGACGGCCGCCATTGAGTGCGCGCGGGCCGGGATGCCTGTCACCGTGCTGGAGCGGAATGCCGGGCCGACAGACGAATCCCGCGCGGTTGGCGTGAACCGGCAATCGCTCATGCTGCTGGAACCGAGCGGGGCCGCCGCCAGCATTCTCGCAGAGGCAACGCCGCTCCGCCGCGCCGTTTTCTATGATGGTGCCAAACGCCTCGCTGAGCTGGAAATCCCGCAAGCGAGCAATGGCGCACCGGCCATGGTGCTGCTCGCGCAAAGCGAGACCGAGCGCCTCCTTCTGCGAAAACTGGAAGCGTATGGTTTTCGCCCGCGCTGGAACGCTGAAGTACGCCACGTCCAGCAGAATGGCACGCACGCGACCGCGACGCTGATCTGTAGCGAGCGGATCGATGCGGACTATATTCTCGGCGCAGATGGCGCGCGCTCGCATACGCGGCGGATTCTCGGGCTTAATTTTCCGGGCGAGCAATATGAGGAAAGCTGGAGCCTGATGGACGCCGCGCTCGATTGGCCGTTTCCGGGCGCGCAGGCGGCACCCTTCTTCAGCAAGGATGGCGCGGTGTTGTTTGTGATCGAGATTGGCAAGGGCGTCTACCGCGCGATTTCGAATCGCCCGGACATCGAAGAGGATGTGGCCCGCCGCTTTTTCATCAAGAGTGTTTACTGGAAAAATGATTTTACCGTCTCCCTGCGCGCGGTGGACCGCTATGGCGAGGACCGCATCTGGATTGCTGGAGACGCAGCGCATATTCATTCGCCTGTCGGCGGAATGGGCATGAATCTCGGCATTGAGGATGCCTGTGATTTTGCTGCGACGCTTGCTGGATCGCAGGATTTTGAAGCCTTCGACGCGCGGCGAATAGCAGCTGCCAAGCGCGTGCTCGCGCTATCGGACCGCGGTTACAGATTTGCGAGCGCAACCCATCCGGTCCGCCGCTTTGCGCGCAATACAGCGATCAGGACGGTCGCGAATGTCGGCTTCATCCGGCGCATGGCCGGTCGCCAGATTTTCCGCGCCGCGCCGCCGGAGCTTGGCGGGAGCGCGTAATCAGCTCATAGAGGCCGACATGGCTCTCACCCCCGACACATCTATTTTCCGGCACCGGCCTTATGCGAACTATTGGTGGATGACGGTGCTTGCCTCTGGCTCTCGCCAGATGCAGGTTGTGGTGATCGGCGCGCAGGTCTATCTGCTCGCGCTGGAAACACGGACAGTGGAACAGGCAGCCTTCATGCTTGGGCTTGTTGGCCTTGTGCAGTTTCTACCCGTGTTCCTGCTTTCGCTCGTTGGCGGGCAAGCGGCTGACCGGTTTAGTCAGCGCGGAATTCTGATCATATGTCAGGGGTCGAGAGCGATCGTTTCGCTTATTCTGGTCGCCAGCGTTTTCATGCCAACGGCGCAGGCGCTTCCGACCATCTTTATCGCCGCGTTCATTCTTGGGTGTGCTGCGGCGTTTGGGCCCGCCGCGTCGAGCGCGCTTTATCCGCGGCTTGTGCCAAGGGAGGAACTCCCGATGGCCGTCTCCTGGAACTCGCTGGGCCGGCAAACCTCCCTCGTGGCGTTCCCGGCGATTGGCGGGCTGATTTACGCGGTTGGCGCGGAGTACGTTTTTAGCCTCGCCTCGCTTATGTATTTTGCTGCGACCCTTGCAATCGCGACGGCGGGTACGCCGCGCCAGGCGCGAACGGCTACCGCCGCCGGCCTCGATATGGTGATTGAGGGTCTTCGCTATGTGGGCAAAAACAAGATCGTGATGGGCGCAATCTCGCTTGATCTGGTGGTTGTGTTTTTCGGCAGCGTGATTGCGCTTTTGCCTGTATTTGCGTTCGATATTTTGAACGTCGGCAAGATTGGGCTCGGCTTCCTGCAATCGGCATTTGCGATCGGCGCGGTCGGGGTGGCCTATCTGTTGGCGTCCAAGCCTCTTTCAAGAAATGTTGGTCGCTGGATGTTCGGATCGGTTGTTGTATTCGGTATCGGTATTCTTGTATTTGCCGTATCCAAGCTGTTTTGGTTATCGATGGCTGCGCTGATCGTGGCAGGCGCGGCGGATATGATTTCGATGTATATTCGCTCCTCACTGATCCAGCTTGCAACACCAGATGAAATGAAGGGCCGAGTTAGCTCGGTGTCCTTTATTTTCATCTCGGCCTCAAACCAGCTTGGTGACTTTGAGAGCGGCGTCGCAGCTCGCTTGCTCGGACCCGTTGGCGCTTCTGTTTTTGGAGGATGCGTCGCGATTGGCGCTGCGGGACTGTGGTGGAAACTCTTTCCAGAGCTTGCTGGGGCAACCTCATTTGAAGATATCAAAGAAGTATCGGTTGACACGAACTAGCCGAACAACCGCATCGTCCAGTGCGGCATCGCAATGACAAGCATGCCGAAGGCAAATCCGATCAGGGCGCAGAGCGGTGAGTAGAACCTGCGATTAAGCGATAAAAAGGGTTGTTCCGGCGTCAACTTCTCAAAGGCGGGCATGACGCCAAATATGCCGCGAAATCCGAACACTGCTGTAGCGCCCAGTCCACCAATAAACGCCAAGGGTTGGGGAAAACTAATAGGCGCGAGATTTCTGAGGGCAATAGCGAGATAGGCTGCTGCAAACAAACACAATGCAACAATTAGCGATGCCCATTTGGGTGGCATGTTTTCAATATCTCGCGCGCCGACCACTGTCCGGGCAAGTGATCGTTCATCCTTGCAAGGCCAGGTCAGTCCGATCGCCCAAATCAGATGTACGCCGCCGATCGCACACAGGACAAAGAATAGTATGATCGCCACAAAATCCATGGCAAAGACTTTATTCCATGAAAGCGGCAATGTGTAGGCAAGGTTGACGAAATCGAGATTGCACTTGTCGGCAAGGGCCTGTATCGCTGCGCCTTTAGTGACCCATAAAGAAAGGCCCTACGTCATGGCAGATGCTGAAAACACGCTTGTTCTCGAGACCACCCAAGGCACCGCCAAGATTGAGCTCCGACCGGATCTGGCACCGAATCATGTCGCGCGGATCAAGGAACTCGCGCGTGAGGAGTTTTATGACGGGATCGTTTTCCACCGGGTTATCGATGGGTTCATGGCGCAGGTCGGATGTCCGCAGGGCACGGGCATGGGCGGCTCTGACAAACCGGATCTGAAACAGGAGTTCAGCGCTGAGCCACATGTTCGCGGGACTTGCTCAATGGCCCGAACGAACAACCCTGACAGCGCGAATAGCCAATTCTTCATTTGCTTTGACGATGCATCATTCCTCAACAACCAGTACACGGTTTGGGGGAAAGTAACGGAAGGCATGGAGGCTATTGACGCCTTAAAGCGTGGTGAGCCAGTTCGCGAACCCGATTCAATTGTCAGCTTGCGTGTCGAAGCGGACTTGTAGGCGCCGTAATTGCTGGGCAGACTGCCATCATGGCCGACAGCGACAGCCTGAGACAACCAAATAAGCGCCGTGTGAGCCTATTGGGCTCACGCATCGCTCGGCTGATCTTTGCGTCGAATATGGCGGGGCTCGCGATTCTCATCATCGGTGCGATGGTGCTGAACGAAATGCGCGGCGGTCTCGTAGTGGCGCGCACGAATTCTCAGTCGATCCTGGCACAGGCCGTTTCCAGCATGCTTGCTGAGAGCGCGACAAAGGGTGATCCAGCGCCCATTCTGCTGGAGGATGCTGCCCGCGCGACGATCAAGTCCATGGATCTTGATCGAAATCAACGCGCAAAGATTTATATGCAGACCGGTGATGTGATTGCTGACAGCTTTTTGCTGTCAGAGCGCGTAGATGTCGATGATTTGCCGCCGATAAGAACGCCGAGCGGATTTGCCCGGATGACGACCGGTCTATCGAACTGGAGCGCAAATGTCTTCCGAACCGTGTTGCCCAGCGGCGCTGGAGATGATGCTGTGCGGACAACATCGATCGAAGAAGAGCATGCCATTGCCTTTGATGGCGGGGCTGCCGCGAGCCAGCGCTTTTCAGATCGCGGTCAGCGCATCATTTCGGTATCTGTGCCGATCCAGCATGTATCGGCTGTTGTCGGCGTGTTGACGCTTGAATCAAGTGACATCGAAGAAATTGTCCAGGCCGAGCGCGCAGCGCTCATTCCATTTATTGGTGTGGCCGTTCTCGTGGCCTTCATCACATCTGCCCTGCTGACATTGGGGATTGCACGCCCGCTGCGAAGATTATCGCTGGCAGCTGACCGCGTGGGGTCTGGAGCGTCAGAGCGATTCGATGTCCCGACCCTGACAAAACGTAAGGACGAAATCGGCCATCTCTCTCAATCCATGGAATCGATGACGGAAGCACTGGTTGAACGTGTGCAAGCCAATGAAAGCTTCGCGGCAGATGTGGCGCACGAGCTGAAGAACCCGCTAACGTCTATTCGGTCTGCTGTTGAAACCGCGGAAATGGTGCAGGATGATCCCGTCGCCCGAGAAAAGCTGCGCAAGGTGATCGCAAAGGATGTCCAGCGCCTAGACCGTCTCATCACGGATATTTCAAACGCTTCGCGGCTTGAGGCGGAAATCACGCGCACCCCGATGGCAAACATGCGCATTGCGAAAATGCTTCGCGAGATTGTTCAAACGTATGAGCATTTTGCGGATGATGGCCGTGCGACCGTCTCGTTCAGCGATGAGACAATGGGTGCTGGCCTTCTGGTGCGCGGCCGTGAAGGGCCGCTAGGGCAAGTGTTTCGTAATCTGATTGATAATGCGATTTCATTTTCGCCCGAAGGGGGTGAAGTAAGGGTCGTGCTTAAGCAAGGGGCTATTGGTGCGCAGACGACAGCGCAGATATTTGTTGAGGATTCTGGACCGGGTATTCCCCAAGACAAGCTCGAAAAAATCTTTGAGCGTTTCTATACTGACCGGCCGTCCGGCGCGGCGTTTGGCAATAATTCCGGGCTTGGCCTCTCGATCGTGCGGCAGATCATTGAGACCCATCGCGGCTCGGTGACGGCCTCCAACCTCCCGGCAGGCGGCGCGCGGTTCAAGGTCGAGATTGCGGCCAGCTAGGTCTTCTCATTTGCCTTTTTAGGCGGAAAGCGCTGTATTCAGCGTTCGAGTAGTTGGAGCAAGTGAATGAGCGACGTGGGCGAGGCGGCAACGCAAAAGGGATTTCTGGGCTGGGTCGAGCGAACCGGCAACAAATTGCCAGATCCGGTTTTTATCTTCTTCTATCTGATTATTGCGCTCATGATTATCTCGGTGGCTGTCGCGCTGTTAGGCGGAAATGCGACGCTCAGTGAGCAAGTTTTGTCCGGTATGCCGGATAGCCAGAAGACGCGGTTCTCCATCGGTGACGATGGTGTCATCCCGGCGATCAGTCTGCTTTCCTCGGAAAATATCGCCCGGCTCTGGACTGAAATGCCGAAGACCTTCACCCACTTCCATCCACTTGGTTACGTGCTCGTCGTAATGCTCGGAGCAGGAGTTGCGGAGAGATCAGGGCTTTTTGCCAGCGCCATGCGCTCGGCCTTGCGCAGTGCGCCGACATCTCTTCTGACGCCAGTGGTGGCGCTCGTCGCGATGATCGGAAACCACGCTGCCGACGCCGCTTATGTCGTTCTGATCCCGCTCGCCGCGATTGTGTTTGCAACAGCCGGTCGTCATCCGCTTGCCGGTATTGCCGCGGGATTTGCGGGCGTCTCCGGCGGGTTTTCTGCCAATGTCGCTCCGGGGCAGCTCGACGCGCTGCTGTATGGCATCACCGAAGAGGCCGGTACGATCCTGATGCAGGACTACAATGCAAATATCGCTGGGAATTGGTGGTTTATTCTCGCGCTGCTGGTCATTTATCTGCCGGTTATCTGGTATGTAACGGACCGCATCATCGAACCGCGGCTAGGTAAATGGGAAGCAACGGGTGCTGACGCGGATAATTACGCAGACGAGAATGCCCCGCTCACACCGGAACAGAAGAAGGGTCTGAGCTATGCAGGGCTCGCGCTTTTGGGCGTTGTTGGTCTTTGGACTGCGATGACGATCGGGCCGGGCACACCGCTAATAGATGAAACGGCTTGTTCAGGCGAAAAACTGGCGAGCGGCGACTGTAGCCCAATCGCAAATTATACGCCTTTCTTCCAATCGCTCGTCGGCGGATTCCTGGTATTGTTCCTGGCAACAGGCTGGGCATACGGTGCGGCAGCAGGCACGATCAAAAACCACCGCGATCTTGTAGCCATGATGGCGGAAGCGATGAAAGATATGGGATATTATCTTGTGCTGGCTTTCGCTGCTGCACACTTCGTAGCGATGTTCCAATGGTCGAACCTTGGTCTGATCTCTGCCGTCCATGGGGCGAATGCGATTGAGGCGTCCGGATTGCCGCTGCCTGTCTTGCTTGGAATTATCGTATTGTTCTCAGCGCTGATTAATCTGTTCGTTGGGTCGGCCTCGGCAAAATGGGCGCTGCTCGCGCCCATCATGGTTCCCATGCTCATGCTGCTCGGGATTAGTCCGGATGGAGCAACAGCGGTTTACCGAGTCGGCGATGGTGCAACGAATATCATCACGCCGCTGATGGTTTATTTCCCGCTGATTCTGGTTTTCGCGCAGCGCTGGAAATCTGATTTTGGCCTTGGCAGTTTGACGGCCATGATGATCCCATATTCCATATGGATGCTCTTCACAGGCGTGCTGCTTGTCGTGGCTTGGGTGTATCTCGGCTGGGATCTCGGACCCGGCGCGCCAATGGAATTTAAACTGCCAGGCACTTGACGCCGCCAATGCGCGTGGCAACCTGTCACAAAAGCTTTAGGAACGCCCACGCATGATCGGAATTGTTGTTGTCAGCCATGGTAAACTTGCGCGTGAACTCGTCGCTGCCGCCGAGCATGTGGTGGGTCCGCAGGAATACTTCGAGGCCATATCCATCGAAGCTGATGATGATATGGAAGCGCGGCGCGAGCAGATCATTGAAACAGCGCGTGCCTGTGATCGGGGCAAGGGTGTGATTATCCTCACCGATATGTTTGGCGGCACGCCGTCTAATCTGGCGATTTC
The DNA here is from genome assembly GCA_965263325.1 of Hyphomonadaceae bacterium. GTDB lineage: Bacteria > Pseudomonadota > Alphaproteobacteria > Caulobacterales > Hyphomonadaceae > CBDHGY01. The sequence goes on from CBDHGY010000002.1 coordinate 2,570,820, forward strand.
GGTTATGCCAAAAGGCAAGATTGAAGTGCTTGCAGGTGTGAATTTGCCGATGCTGATTAAACTGGCCGAAGTGCGTAATGATCTCGGTCTGATGGAAGCATGTGAAGCTGCTGCGGAAGCGGCGAAAAAGTACATTTCTATTGCTTCCAAGCTTCTGGAAAAATCAGATTGAGCGAGCTCAATCACTCTCAGCGTGTCCACATCGTGAATAAAAAAGGGCTGCATGCGCGCGCCTCCGCAGCCCTTGCAAAACTCGCTTGTGAATATGAGAGCAAAGTCACGATCCATCATGAAGAACTCTCAGCAAGCGCAGATTCGATCATGGATCTGATGATGCTTATCGCCCACCGCGGCGCAGAAATCGAAATTCGTGGGCAAGGCCCTGATGCGCCGCAGGCCGTCACAGCGATTGCGAGCCTTGTGGCATCTGGCTTTGGCGAACTTAAAGATGACTTGCCGGGATAAGCTGCGGGCTGTATCCGGCGCGGATGCTTGAAATCATACCAGAAAACCCCGCGCAACATGCCGACAAGATTGAAGCTTTGTATGATGCCACCTTCGGCCCTGGACACTTTGCGAAAACCGCAGAGCGCTTGCGAGAGGGAAATGTCTCCCTGCCGCATATCACCCGCGTTGCTGTGCGCGGCGGTGAAGATGTGGTTGGTGTTTGCAGGATCTGGCCGGTACGTGTGGGGGATGGATCGGTATCCTGCGTATTGGTTGGGCCTGTCGCGGTAGCGCCAAGTATGCAGGGGTCCCGCCTTGGCCTTACCGTAACGGGCGAAGCCATCGAAGCGGCGACCGATGCCGGATTCGGCGCGGCGCTGCTCGTTGGCATCACGAGCTATTTTGCAGAGATTGGATTTCGTGTCGTTGGCCCGGGTCAGCTCAAACTCCCGGGGCCGGTTGATTATGGCCGCGTGATGGTGCGAGACCTCGCTATGGATGGCGGAGGTGCGGCGCTGAAAGGCGATGTACGGGTTTAACGCCCTTCCCTGCGCCACGCGAAGAGCAATAGCAAAATCAGCAGTCCCGCGCCAAGAAGGCCCGGCAAAAGCGGCTGGCTTGAGGATGATCTGACAGCGTAAGCATCGCGTTCCCTTAGGCCGAGCCAGCTGCCGCCGCTTGCATTCCCGCGGCGGGATACCCGGCGCACATCCGGCAGATTGCCAGCGCTTTCATTCACGCGGTAAACGCCGCCGCCGGTGGCGTTGCTCACAGGCTCAAGCACTTCCGTGGAAGACTGCAGATCAGCATACTCTCTCGGGTTTGCCGGGCCATTTAGCGTCACAGCTTCTAGACCGCCTGACCGGGCTTTATACAAGCCGAGCTGGTCGATGGGCGCTTCTGCTGCAAACAGGCCAGGTGAGATCCGGCTCCATCGCGGCTCGATTGTTGAGCCCTCCGGTGTTTCGATTTCGAGGGCAGGTGCGGTGTCTGACAGTGTGCGAAGCGTCACATTCACCGTGTCGCCCTCAGCGACAAGATCAAGCCGGCGTTCTTCCAGCTCAGGTTCTTTCATAAGCCAATGCACCGCGCGCCGGATAAGCTCTGCAAACGGCCCTCCGCCTTCATATCCGCGCTGCCATAGCCAGATTTGATCTGACATCAATTGCCCAACCCGGCCGTCACCGACGCGGTCGACAACCAGGAGCGGCCGGCCATCCGGTGTTTGCATCAAGACATCGCCGACGCGCGCGCGCACCTCAATATAGCGCAGCCACCCACCCCAGTCGCGGCCTTGCAATGGCGCAGTGATTGAATGGCGTGTGCCCTCATCTGTAAGTTCCGGAACGAAGTGGCCGGTATCGATATCGCCGGTAGGTTCAGCCGGTAAAACTGCGGCAAGCGGCGTGCGGTGCAAACTCGCGCCTCCCGCAAATGGTTCACCTGCGATCAGCAGCATCGCGCCGCCTTCGTCGACATAACGCGCCATGTTAGAGAGGTAGGAAAAAGTCACCACGCCCCGGCGCTCATATTGGTCAAAGATAATCAGATCGAACTCTTTGAGCTTGTCTTCGAATAATTCCTCTGTTGGGAAAGCAATCAGCGCGAGCTCCTCAAGCGGCGTTACGTCCGTTTTGAAAGGTGGGCGCAAAATCGTGAAATGAACCAGATCGACCGACGGATCAGACTTCAGAAGATCTCGCCACACGCGGCCAGACGCATTTGGCCTGCCTGTTACAAGCAAGACCCGTAATCTGTCGCGAACACCTGATACCGTTGCGGCTGTACGATTGTTTGCAAGCGTGAGCTCTTCATCACCAGGTTCAGCTTCGATGACGACGATGTTGCCGCCGCGCCGTTCGATTTCTATGGGAAGCGGTGTCTCGCGTCCGCTGTCGACGGATATTGTTCTTGGTTCACCGCCATTGACAGATACCTGAAGACGGATGCGCCCGCCATTTGGATCATCTGCGCGAACGACGAAGTTTGCGCGCTCACCGACAATGCCGAAATCAGGACCTTCCACAATCTCAACCCGCCGGTCACCTTTGTCAGGGTCGCCAACGACGATACCATGAACCGGACCGAAGACTGATGCGCGCGCATTATCTGCGGGCAAGTCATGGATTTGCCCGTCTGTGATAAAAATTGTGCCGGCAATTCGGTCGCGCGGCACGTCCGCCATCAACGCTTCAAGCGCAGTAAAGAGGTTGGTGCCATCTGCCTTGGGGTCGGACTCGATAAAACGAAGATCGAGACTTTCATCCTGATCAAGATTTGCTTTGAGTTTTTCGTAAGCGGCCGCCGCAGCCGCGGCGCGCTCCCCGAAACTCATGCTCTCGGATTTGTCCAGCACAATCGCTGCAACCGATGTTAGGGGTTCACGCTCCTCCTCAACGATCGCAGGATTTGCGAGCGCCGCTGTTAGCAGCGTCAGCGCCAGGCCGCGCGTCAGCCAGGCACGGCCGCGGAAGACGAGATAAGCAATCCAGGCGAGCCCCGCGATTGCCGCAACAAGCCACAACAACGGCCAGCCAAGCAAAGGCTCAAATCCAAGTCGGGTGACGTCAATCATCTTCGCCCTCCCTTCTCAAGATATCCTCCAGCTCGATCTCATCTCTGCCAGTCGGTGTGCGTCCCGATCGCTCCCACCAGGCAGGCAAATGTACCTGATCTTCTTTGTAATTTCCGGTGAGGATATACATCACGAGATTTACGCCGAACCTGTTTGCCATTTCGCGTTGCTGCTGTCCGCCATCGACGGAATACAAGGGACGCCCGCGCTCATCAATTGCCCAGGCTGCCGCCCAGTCTGCGTCACCAATGAACAGTCTTGAGACACCGTCGCCGCGACGCTGGCTTGCGTCTGCTGCAGGTGCTTCGATCCACAATGAGCGACCTGTGAAGCGGCCGGGGAATCCGTCGAGTAGATAGAAGCTTCGGGTCAGCACATGGTCGCGCGGAACAGGTGCCATAGCCGGGGCATCGAGGCCCTCAAGCATGGTTTCTATCGGCGTAAAATCAGCTGCCTGACCAACGGTGCCACCAGTTCTGGTATCGATAATCAGCGCCCCACCGCTGCGCAGATAAGTATTCAGGCGTTCGATCGCTTCTGGCCCGACCGGCTCTCGGCTTGGCGGAAGCGCAAAATAGATGAGCGGATACAGTTCGAGCGCGTCGGTCTCAAGATTGAGGGCATGGGGAAGTTCAGGTTCCACGGATGTGCGCAAATAAAGTATTCGAGACAGCCCGATGAGGCCGCTACGCGTGGCTTCGTCGGTGCGCGCATCACCAGTTTGAACGTATCCAAAGCGGATCGACAACGCCGCTTCTTCGGCTTTTGTGAGCTCAGCATTGGCGGAATTGTCAGAACCGAAGCCAGGGTTCCCAAACACATTTTGAGCATCAGCATTCGGCGCGCCCAACAATCCGAGCGCGGCGATTCCGCCGGCGACTGATGCGGTCGCTTTTCTCATTCGCGGCAATCGCCCAGCGACGGACAGGGCAATCAACAGGTCAAGCGCGAGCAGGATCATCGCGCCGCCGAGTAACCATCCGCCAAGCGCGAAAGTTTTGGCTTCCGCATCGCCGAGCAGAACCGCGCCCGCAGGCCAATCGGAAATGAGTGTCGGCCGCTCGCCCGCCGCTGCGTTCACCGCGCGTGTGCCAGCCGGCCCCTGATACAGGCCGGGCGGGTTCACTTCCGACGGCGTTATGTCTGCAAATTCGGTTGCGGCGATGGGGGCGGCGGTATCTGCCGGGCGGTCCGGGCGGCCATATCCATCAAGAACCAGAAGGGGGGCATACGTTCCCTCGCCATCATCCACCGCCTCTCCTTTGCCGGCAGCAATTGAGCGGCGCAGCATTTGCGCAAACACACCCGAATAGGGCAGGTTCGACCAGTCCGGTCCGGCGGTGATATGAAAAAGAATAACTGACCCGGCGCCTCTTTTATCTGCTGTTACTAACGGTGATCCATCTTCCAGACGTGCCCAGGTTTTTGCCTGTAAGTCTGGAGCAGGCTCCGCCAGAACCTGTTGTTTCACCAGGGCATCTTCAGGCGGGCGCAATCCAGCAAAGGGTGAGGTCTCAGGAAAGTCAGCGATCTTTTGAGGCTCGTCCCAGGCAAGCGATCCACCGAGTGCACGCGAAGAGCGGCGCAGCGGTGTTGGCACGAGTTCATCACCTTGCGCAGCGACACGAGGGCCAGCAAAGCGTATGAGAGCGCCGCCTGACTCTACCCAGTTTGTGAGTGGTTCGAGCTGCGTCGGCGGTACCGCGCCGATGTCCGTTAGAATAATGGCGTCCGGAGATGAGGCGATAACGTCTTCCAGCTCGCCTTCGGTCAGTGTTGCGAAGGGCTTCAAAGCCTGCCGGACATAATGAACATCGGAAAGAAGCGGCTGAGCCACATCTCCTAGAGAGACGAGGCCCACCCGGCGCGAGCGATCGGCGCTATCCCAGAGCCAAACGGTTCCTGCGCCTTGTCGCCCGGTTGCAACAAATCTGGAAATGCGGGCAAGGGCTGCGGCCGGCAGTGTGAAGCGCGCCTCAGCATCCCGGCGACCTTGTTCAAAGGAGGCCTCAGCTGTTGCAAGCGCTGACCCATCCAGCGTCAACGCCGAGACATAATGCGTTTCGACACCATCTTCGCTGGCGCGGCGCAGAGTAACGCTGACGCCGTTTGGATCTGCGTTGATTTCGGTAATCGCTGCCGCGCCTTTAGGCGGCGCAGCATATATTGAGAGCGGCGCAATATCTGATAGTGCGCGGGCGAACGCGGTTCCAGATCCTGCTTCCAGCCCATCGGTTGCCCACAGAATGCGCTCTGGGCGAAGGCCCGTTTCCTCTAGTCGTTTCAGAGCATCGGAGCGATCTGTGCTCCAGGATAGTGGTTCAAGCGAGGCAATGCGGCGGCTCATTTCTGCGCGCGTCAACCGGTCGCCGGGACTGGAATTTAGCGTCCGCGGGGCGGTGAGCAACAAATGAGTGGGTGTGTCCCGGGTGGCAGTATCGAGTACGCTGTCGGCTGCTGAAACAAGTTCATTCCATCGCGGCGCAGAGGCCCACCCATTATCCATCACAATTAAAAGCGCGCCAGTCTCGCCGCCATCCTTCGCAGCGCCCGGTGCATATACCGGGAGCGAGAGACCGATTAGAGCCGCTGCGGCTGCAATCATTCTCATAAGCAATAGCCAAAACGGTGTACGTGCGGGGGTTTCTTCACGCGGATCAATTTGATCTAGCAACCGCATGCTCGGTAACGCGGCATCTTTAGGTGTTGGCGGTGTAGCGCGAAGCACCCAGTAAATTATGGGTAGGGCAATCAAGCCAAGAAGCGCAAGCGGCGCGCCGAACAGGAATGGGCCGAGTGTCATAATTTCGCTCCTAGTGATTCCAGAGCGAATTTCATGCGTCCCGCCGTCTGTACGATTGGGTCGCTTGTGCGATGGGCGACGAAGCGCCAGCCAATCTGCGACGCGAGGGTTTTGATGGCTTCGCGATGCGACGCAAAGATCTGCTTGTATTCGTCAGAGACGGTTTCCGCGCGGCCGAGAATACGGCTGAGTTTTTCGCCGGGACGAGAGAATTTCACCCGGCCTTCAAACGGAAAGTCGATTTCGGTGGGATCGCTTATCGCGAGCAAGACACCTTCCGGACATTTCGCGGCGAGCGCGCCAAGGCGTTTCTTCCAGGTCTCAATTGGATCATAGAAGTCAGACGCGATCACAAGCCCCGCCGCCGACTTCGGTGCGCCGGGGAAGGGGGGCAGCGATCCGTTCGGGTCGCGGCAGAGATCTTCGCCCAATCGATCAAGCGCGCGTTTGCCGAAGCTTGGCGTGCGGCCAGAGCCGAGCGCGCCGATGCGCTCGCCTTCTTTCGATAGCAAAACACCGAGCGCGATCATGATGATCTTTGCCACATCGGCTTTTGTCATCCGGCCTTGCTCACCGCTCCAATCGAAGCCGGGGTGTGGATCGACCCAAAAGAGGAACGTCCGCGCGGTTTCAAGCTCTGTCTCGCGCACGAAGTATTGATCGCCCTTGGCTGAGCGGCGCCAGTCAATCCGGTCGGCGGCGTCTTCGGTGGCGTAGCGGCGATACTGCCAGAAATGCTCGCCGGAGCCCGCGCGCTTACGCCCTGCGGAACCAACATGCGCAGCCTCAGAGGCCTGGGCTTGCAGCGTCACATGCGGCAACTGGCGCGCAATGTGTTCGGCTTCAGCCCGGAGTGCGGCGAGGGGGGTCATTGTGCTGCATTCTCCCGCCACTCATCCTGAGCGAAGTCGAAGGATGAAGTGGCGCGTTTTTGAGACGACAAGCCAACGCACTCTAACCCTTCGACTTCGCTCAGGGTGAGCGCTTTTGGAAAAATTGAGCGCAACACCAGTCTATGCCGCCTTCCGCGCGAGATCATTGATCAGGTCTTCCAGAGCAGGCGCTTCACCGGTTGGGTCATAGCGCATCGCCATACGGTGGCCGAGGCAGGGTTCTGCCAGCGCTTCGACATCCTCAATGCTCGGTGCCAAACGCCCTCGGATGAGCGCCCGCGAACGCGCCGCCAGCATCAGTGCCTGACCCGCGCGCGGGGAAGGCCCCCAATCAACAAGACGCTTCACGCGCTCATCCTGGGACTGCTCCGGGCGCGCATCGCGGATAAGGTTCAAGATTGCCGCGAGGACTTTCTCCCCCACGGGCATTTTCCGCACCAGTTCCTGCAGTGCGATTAGGCCCTCCGCATTGAGGGCAGGCTTTACCGGCTCTTCATCCATGCCGGTTGTTTCGATCAGGATGCGGCGCTCGGTGTCGAGGTCAGGGTAGCCGACATCGATTTTAAGCAAGAACCGGTCAAGCTGCGCTTCTGGCAGGGGATAGGTGCCTTCCTGCTCAATCGGGTTTTGCGTTGCCAGCACATGGAAGGGCCGGGGCAGATCGTGGCGCAGGCCCGCAATTGTGACATGGCGTTCCTGCATCGCCTGAAGCAAGGCAGACTGCGTACGCGGGGAGGCGCGGTTAATCTCGTCCGCCATCAGGAGCTGCGTAAAGATCGGTCCTTTCAGGAAGCGGAAGCTGCGCTGGCCATCCGCGCTTTCATCCAGAACTTCAGACCCCAGAATATCAGACGGCATCAAATCCGGCGTAAACTGGATACGCGCGCCAACAATCCCGAGCGCCATGGCCATCGACTCGACGAGCCGCGTCTTCGCAAGACCGGGCGCGCCCACCAGAAGGGCATGTCCGCCTGCCAAAACCGCCGTTAGGGCAAGCTCAATGACGCGTTCCTGACCAAAAATCGCCTTGCCGATCTCTGATTTTATGCGTGCCAGCGCCTCTGTGGCGTGTTCTGCTTCAATTACGAGGGCTTGGGTGTCGTCTGCCATGGGTACTCCGTCTTCACACAAGGTCTATGTACAACTAGGTGTAGGCGAGAACATGGCGGAGCCACAATGAAAATCACAGAAAAACAGGCCCCCAGCCTCGAAGATGTGCTGAAAGCCATCGTGCCGGATGGTAAAGAGGGGCGCTCCCTGCCGCCCGTGCACCTGTGGAACCCCGAGCATTGCGGCGATATCGACATGCGGATCAAGGCTGACGGGAGTTGGTGGCATGAGGGCACGCGCATCGGGCGAGAAAAGCTGGTGCGCCTGTTTTCCACAATCCTGCGCAAGGATGAGGATGGGGAGACCTATCTCGTCACGCCCTATGAGAAAGTGATTGTGCATGTTGAGGACGCGCCGTTTCTGGCGATCCGTGTGGACCGGGCTGGGGAGCCGGGGCCAGACCAGCGCCTCGTGTTTACTACGAATGTCGGTGATTTCGCGCTTGCGGGCGAAGACCTTCCGATCCGTGTGGAGACCGACCCGGTAACGCAGGAGCCCTCGCCTTACGTTTTGATCCGCGGGCGGCTGGAAGCGAAACTCACAAGGCCGGTGTTTTATGAACTCGCGAACATGGCGGTGGACAATCCTGATGGTTCAGACACGATGGGCGTGTGGAGTCAGGGGGAATTTTTCGTGATTGGGAGCGGGGGGTGACTGTGTTAGCCTGGGGCAACTGTACCCGCATCGCGCACACATTCCTCACACGCATCACCCTCGATCAGCGCAGCTCATCTGAAGGCCCATCTCGGCTCAATCGGCGATGAATGGTGACGAAATGTCATCTCCGAGCAAAACATCGTACTGAAGTTCCTGCAGGCGCATGAGGTTGCTCAGCCCATTCGACATGACTTGGCCCATCACATAGTTATATGTAGCAACTTGGTTTTTGAACGGAGCTTTGGCGATCTTTTTTCTAACTTTAGGGGGAATTGCCGCATAATATTTTGGTGCGCGGATTTTGAGCATCCTCAAGACACCTTCCGATTCAATAAATTGGTCTTCTGAAATTTCCCACCCGATGACATTAATGTTTCGATGGTCCGTCTGATCGGATGTCAACAAGGCAACCAGCACACCCTTGCGTCCATCACGGCGGGTACGCTGCAGAACGATATTCTGCTGTCGGCCAAACCAGCTTTGATAAGCCTGCACATACACATATTCAGGCTTGCCTATCAGATCGATCTTCGACGTTTTACCAATCGCCTTAATCGCACCTCCAAAAGTTGTAACTCCATATTTGGGACCCGTTTGGAACACCATACCAAAGGGGGCGGTGGGATCAGATTCACGAGGCGATCGATAAACGTCGTAATCCTTACCAGTTCGACCGCTAACTTTTGGCCAGGATCGGATTTCTTCGATAGTTTCAGGCGCAGAGATTTTAGATACTTGCGCGAACGCCGGGATTGAGAAGCTTAACAACGACAACAAAGCGACGAGCGAAATTACGATGCGGTTCATACCGGTCCCCAATGATACAAACGAGGTATGCATCTGGCCTCATGAATTCAGCCTGAACACAAGCCCTCTGCGCAACTGATTTAAACGTGCTTGCAGTCGGTGTCGAGCTTTTGAACATGATCGCTGCGCGCCGTAAGCTGTGTCAGCCCAAGGCCTAATCCAACAACTAGATTTGATGCGTGAGGCTTGGTGGTCTCAAGGCGAGTATAGGCCAACATTACGAATTTCTTGATGGCGGAACGCCATCTGGGGCCCCACCTCTGAAAGACTGTTTTGAAAGCGTAGATACAGTCGTCAATATACTTGCGAGTATATCATTCGAATGCAATTTGAACTCATGGAAACTGACGAGCTATTTCACAAGACCATTCATGAAATGCGGGGCATTCGTCTCAGCCATTTTTGGAGAGGTTATAGCACGGCAATATTTTTGGAGTTTGGCCAGCTTACGGAACGCAAAAGAGAAAACGGTACAACTGGCAACCCTATTGGAGAAATGACGATTGGGTTTGAGTCGGATTGGAGAATGGAGAGCGAAACATCCATCCTTTGCGGAAGCATGAGCGAGGAAGAGTTTTGGGAGACGAAGTTTTCCAGCATGATTGGATGTCACGTGGAGAGTGTCACTTTATCTGCGAATTTGCCGGAGATCTGCCTGGAATTTTCAGGTGGTGTAAGTCTGGTATCATTCGCAGCATTCGAAGGACAACCTGATTGGATGCTTATTGACCGTCGTAATTTCCCATACAACTCTTTTGGTGTTCAGGATGGACGGCTCCACCTAGAATCAGATGTTTAAGAACGTTCGCAAATAAAAGCAGATTCAATGTCCGGTAAGGGTCAGGAAGAGACATTGGCGGAGTCCAAGATGAACCCGGTATTGCCCGTGGCGTCAAACTTTAATTCTAACGAGATTTTGACGCGTCGTTTCGCGCAATGATATAACGAACCTCATTGCGAGCAAATGAATGGAATAAGGAGCCTACGCATTGGTCTCTCGACGAGAATTGTTGGTTCAGTTTGCCACGTACTCGACCTTAGCGAGCCTGGTCGGGCGTGCATCGGCTTCACCGCAGGCAAAAAACGTCGCGCATTGGCTGCATCGGACTGATGAACTGACCGCTATGATGCGCGGTGAAGTCATAACAGTTCAAGACTGGCGAGATGGACTGGATCAACTCAATCGACGTTTGGACTTAACCGCATTGCTTCAAGAAATGGGCTACGAGGACCTGATTGCGGTCACTCAATTCGCCGAATTGGGCGTCTCCACGGCAAAACTGGACTTCGGAGACCATGGTGTACGAGAACTTTCGTTTTATCCAAAGCTTTTCGCGGTCGATGAAGGACGCGCCATTATTCCACATGGTCACACAAACATGGTCTCAGCCCACCTGATTACATCTGGGCGGTTTCACCTTCGCCAATATGACAAGATCAAACTATATGAAGATTCTATGGTGGTTCGTCCCAGCTATGAAGGTGAAGTTACTGCTGGAGACTTGTCATCCATTGGCGAGCACGCAGACAATGTCCATTGGTTTGTTGCGCTTGAGCCATCCTACACACTCGATGTGATCGTGACCGGAGTCGATGGTGAAAAAAAACCGAGCTACGACATTCATAATCTCGATATGGACAATGCAGAGACGGACGGCGAATTGTTGCGGGTACCTCGACTTGGGGTTGCGGACGCGTTGATCAAATACGGCTGACGATAGCTACCCTATAAGTGACCGAAATCGCGCTCATTCGAAAATGCGACGTTGTCCAAATTTCAGTGGTTCCAGTCGTCGCTCTAACGTCCGTAAAGACGCCGAGAACCGCCACTTGGTTTGAACTTTTGGATTTACCTCTTGTGTATTCAGAAAATATTCCTATATGCGCTTTCATGGACACCAAGGCATCTGCTTCAGCCCTGCAAAGGCTCGCGCAAAAATGGCGCGCGATTGGCTTGGTCATCATAGCATTTGCGCGGCTGCTGCGCCGGCATGAAGATGCGCATGTTGCCGGCACCTATGAGCAGGTGCGCCAGTTGCAGATTATCGTGCGCGCCGCGCAGATTATGCTGGTACAGGATTTGGCCCAGACGGGCGATGACGCTCCGGTCCAAACAGTTGAAGACAGGAGCGCGGCGGCGTTTCTGCGGATGAATGCGGTGTGTTTGCTTGCCGTTCACTTGGTGCTTGAGAATATGATTGCGCGGGGCTTACGCGTAGCTCAGCTCTCTCCGATGGGGACATGTGTTGCTTATGCGCGCCCGAAATTCGCAGTGCGCGCCAGCCCGGTGTATGGCACTGCGATCCTCGAACCTGGGTAGGGCCGTCAATCGCGCCGATTATTTTTTGCTACCTGAAAATCCTATATCGATTGCTCGATCTGTTGCCGCAGATGGAGGCAAAGGCGCTGGCACAGCGAGGCGTGTGCAGGGTAAAGTCTTTATCTGCAGCGTAACTCGCCCTACATCCTGCTTCCAATGGCTTATACAACATTAGATGATTTCCTTGCCCGCGCGCGCGAGCGGCTTGACCCGCTTCGCGGCAGTGGGGCGTTGCCTGAACGCGGCGATATGGATTTTCTTGAGCCTGACGAGATTCCAAACATTCGCCCTGCAGCTGTGTTGATTGGCGTCATTCCGCGCGCAACAGGCGCGACCGCTCTGCTGACGCAGAGGCCCAACACGATGCCAACGCATGCCGGGCAAGTCGCGTTTCCGGGCGGCAAGGTTGATCCGGTTGATGTGGATGAAGTCGCTGCGGCGCTCCGCGAAACCGAGGAGGAGGTGAGCGTTGCGCAAAGCGATGTTGAGCTTATCGCGCGCTCATCGCCGTATATCACCGGCACGCGGTTTCGTATTACGCCGGTTGTTGGCTTGTTGCCCGCCGATGTCGCGCCGATCGGTGATCCGACAGAAGTGGCAGCTGTCTTCGAAACACCGCTCGATTTTTTGATGAACCCGGCGAACCACCGCACCGGCCGGGCTAACTATAAGGGCAAGTCGCGGTCATACTATGAGATGCCGCATGGCGGCTACCGGATCTGGGGCGTCACTGCGGGGATCATTCGCAGCCTCTATGAGACACTCTACGAAGACTGATCCAGCCGTGTGAGATTCAGTGGATGGGTGATTTCCATTCGTCCATTCCTCACATACCCTCGCGCGCGGACCTTTGTGCCGGATTGAAGTTGGCAATGGCGGGCCGCATCATCAGAGATGTTGAGCAGCATCGCTGTGCCCTCAAGTGAGATCCGGCACGCCGCATATGCCCCGCCCGGCCCCGGCGCACCCAGGGATATGCCTTCGATCACAGCGAACCCGCGGTACTCCGCGTTAATCGCATCGGCGCTGCGGTCAGAGTAAGCTCGCTTGCTCCACAATCCAGCGCGCTCGCGCCGCGCCTCGGCCTCTGCGGCAAAGAGGTCTTGGCTGACCGCCGCGGAGTCCGGATAGATGCGCACGCGCGCGCCGCCGCGCCGAATGATTTCCTGATTGACCCAGAAATCTGCCCCAAGATTGTCAGCGGTTGCGACATGCGCAATTGCGCGGTCATATCGGTCACGCGTGAGGCCGGGATAGTATAGTTTTACTTCCCGTCCCATGATGAGGTCCTCAAGGAGACGCGCAGACTCTACCGCATAGACGGCGTCCTGATCGTCGCCGCGGCCGAATGAGGGTGCTTCAACCGAGGCGAGCTTGACGACCTGCCCGGTGGAAAGCGCAAACGTATCGCCGTCCAAGATGCGGACAACGCGCGCTTCTTCACCGGGTTGCAAACTGTCGATCGGGCTTTTTGCGCCGCAAGCTACCAAAGTGATTCCCAAAAACAGGCCGATCAAATGCTTCATATTCATCCCCCCAACCGCTAGATGGCTTATAGCGATCCCGTAGCTCAGCAGGATAGAGCAACAGATTCCTAATCTGTAGGTCACAGGTTCGAATCCTGTCGGGATCGCCACAGATCGTAGTGCTTGCTACAGATTGCGGAAAGGCTGGCAAGAAGACGAGTTACGGCAATTTCAAGCAGAAGCTTTACTTGTTTGCGAACAATGCAGTACGTTTTGCTCTCGTTACGTAACCTGCGCGCTGTTCAAGTCAGTTTCTTTAACACCTCGTTAACCCATTTCGTCCCACATGCGGACCATACGAATTGAGGGGCCTTAGACATGGCAGCGAAAGCAAAACAAGAAAACAAACTTCTTACGTCACTTGATGCAGAAATTGCAGAGCGCGTAAGAAACATCCGCGTTACACAGGGCGTCACGCAAGCGAAAATTGCTGGGCACCTGGGTATCGTTCACCAGCAATATCACAAATACGAAGCAGGTGTGATCCGCTTTTCAGCAGGTATGTTGATCGCGATTGCAGAAGCGCTTGACGTTCCATTATTGGAGCTGGTTCCGCCAACGATTAATCATGGCTCGAACCTCGACCCAATGCAGCGCATCGATATTCTGCGTATGCGCGTTCAATCGCAGATCAATGAATGCCAATCAGAGCAGAAGCTGCTTGCAATTTCGACACTGCTCGGAGACGCCCAGCCTTTGAAACTGGTTGTCGATAACTAGCGCTAGGCAATTATTCCACGAGGCGTACGGCGTCAGCACCAGCTGAGAGCTTCATCGCCGTTCCCAAGCGTAGCTTCCCGTTCTCGGTTGCAACATCTGTAATCGTTGTCACCAACCGGGGAGCTGCAGAACCGGCGAAGTCATTATCGCGGTAAAAATCAACGCTCATTTGATAGATGGAATCGTTCGCAGCCACACCGCCGTCAGCGAACTGCCCATTCCATTGGAAACGCTCATCTGATAAATCGAGAGTCTCGCTCCACGCGACGCTGCCGCTCGTATCGCGAACCGTCAGGATGGCGCGGTTCGCGTCCTGCGGGCGATCAACTTCAAACTCAACGGGCGTTCCACCATAAGGCACCCAGGATGACTCCACGGTGACTTGCTCGCCGAGCCAGTTGCTGGCGACGAGCGTGTACAGGTCGCCCATCACAGTCGAGATTTGTGAAAGCGAATCATTTGATTGCACTTGCTGTTCGAGCGCGGAAAACGTTGCGAGCTGCTCAACGAACTGGGTTGAATCGAGTGGCGCCAGGGGATCCTGGTTCTGTACCTGCGCTGTCAGAAGCTGGATGAAGCTGTTAAACTCATCGCCAATATCTGCCTGAAGAGTTTGGGTAGACCCAAGCGAAGAGGTGGTGGTTCCGGTAGAAATTGGCGGTATGTCAGACATGAGCTCTTCCTAGAGTTTGAGATCCAGCCCATCAGCAACAATCGATTGGCGCGTTGCAGGGTGACCTAAATCGGTGAGGTTCTCAGGGCTTTCCTGAGTGGTATCAGATGCGCTGTCCTCGAAACTGCCGGTAAACAGTTGCGCGCGCTCATCATTCTGGCGCTGGGAGAAATCAAGATCCTGGCCGGAGAACCCGTGAGACTCCAAAGTTTGAACCAATTCAAAATGCATGAGCCGTAAGCGCCGCATCGCTTCTTGCGTTTCGCCGGTGACCACCACGTTCTGCAGTGTGTTTCCATCAAATTTAAAATCGATCGATACTCGGCCAAGTTCAGGTGGGTCCAGCTGTACGGTGATGCGTTTGCTACCATCTTCAAGTTTCAAAGATTCCGACAACACATTCGGGATTTCTGCGACCTGAGCCGTCGGCATTGCTGCAGAGTAAGGTTGAGAAAGAGGTGAAATGGCAGAGGGGAGCTGGATACGCGATGCAGCTTGTGTCGCCGCCTGCTGCGATGATGCAAGCGGGGTTTCGAGGGAAGCGAGCTGTTTCGCTTCACCCGCTGCCGCGTCTGAAGACAGCGCTTTGGATATTGCGTCGGCGCTCTGCTTCGATCCGTTTGCTAAGATCGACTCTGATGTGCGCGGCGCTGGCAGATCGGCGGCAGTTTGCTTCGATCCGTTTGCTAAGTTCAACTCTGATGTGCGCTGCGCTGCAAGATCGGCGGGCGTGTTGCTTCGAACATCAGCGTCTGACTGATCGGGTAGCACCGCCGCATCATTTTGCTGGAGGAGGGGCGTGTCAGCAGAAACAGGCACATTGGATGCAAGCTCAGTTGTGCCTGTCTGCGGCGGTGCAAGGGGGGTATCGGGTGTTGGGTTACTGGGTACTGTCGATTCAGCTGGTGCGAGCGGCGCAGTAAGGTCTGCTGACCGTGCGACTTGGGGGGGGGCGATGCTTGGTGGCAGCGCGGCTTCAGCAGGCTGGTTGGGTAACCTGTCACCTTGATCGGGTAGCACCGCCGCAGCATTCTGCTGGAAGGGCGTGAAAGCAGGGACCTGCGCCTGGGAAAGCGGGCGCTCAGATCGTGGCTGCGACGGTGCATTCGGTACGTCGGCATCTCCTTGAGATTGCGGACGAATTTGAATTTCTGAATGTGTTTCTATGATTTCTCTGGATAGCTCAGGGGTTGAAACAAGCGTGTCCTGTTTTTGAATGACTGAAGCCTCGTCACCAAAAATGACAGCCCCTTCAATTGGAACTGCGCCTTTTACACGTGGGTCGATTGGGGCGTATTCTATTGGATCTCCCGTCAGTCCTGCGCCGTCATCTATTGGTTCGGCGAAGTTCACTGCTGCCGCTTCAGTCAGTTGCGCAGTAGGAAGAGGGTTAGTCCCCGCATTCGCGGATAGCTCAGCGGAGAATGAGACAACCGTGCTGTTCGCCGCTAATTCATTGGGCAAAACCTGATCAGTGAATGCCAGTCCAGAATTTAGCGCATTCGAATCGCTATTAGCGTTTCCTGATGGCTGCGCGAGGGTGCTTTCTGCTTGCCACTCGGCGTTCAGCTCAATCAGGTTTTGCCTGAATTCTGCTCCCGATCCTTCGGGGATGCTTGCACCGCGCTCCGCATCTATGCGCGGGTCGTTCGAAAATGTGTCGGGCAGAAATCCTATTTGTCCGGCCATATTCCGTCTCGATTCGGTCTTTGGTTCGGCGGCAACTTCGCAGGCAGGAGTTAAGAGCGAATTAACAAAATCTTTGCGAAATTCTCCCTACCTCAAGTTTGCATGTACAGGAGTGTTTGCAGATGACCGAGCCCGTCTCTTTTCCGATCAACAGTGTGCCGCAAGCAGCGTCGCCAAGTGCGACGAGCGTCGATTCCGGCACCTCAGATATCGGCAAACGCTTCGAGCAAATGCTTTGGGCGGAGATGTTGATGCATGCCGGGCTCGAAGAAGCGCTCACCAAGAATGGAGGTGAGGCAGCCTCGTCCTTCTCAAGGTATGTTGTTGAAGCGATTGCGGCCGATATTGCCGAAAAGCATCCACTCGGACTTGGCGCAGACGGCAATTAGGGAAGGACGTAAAATGAACTCTCAAGATGTTTCTGGGCTAACGACCGAACTTCGCGACCTCTTGATATTGGAGCGCGACCTGCTGCGGGCGGGAGATGCGCCAAAAACTGCGGCGCTTGTTGATCGCAAGCTTGAGCTCATGAAAGAACTAAACCCCATTATGGAGAGCTGGATGTCCGGCGGTTTCCCAAAAACCCAATTGGATGTTCTGACCGAAGTTCAGAAGATCGCATCTGAAAATGCGCTGCATTTCGAATCAGTCCGCAACGGCCTCACATCCCTCATAGAGCGCCTCGACACAAATTCAGAAAGTACGCGCATTGGGACATATGATCAGTATGGAAATCAAATGAAGTTCAATCGTGGTGAAGGCGGCTATCGAAAGTCTGTATAAAAATTTACCGGATGTACATAGTTTTCTCCCATAAGCGGTTCAGACCTATGAGTGGTGTCGAGTTCGCTCGATTGTCAGGAAGACACGTCATTCTAGTAAGCCAGCAAAATGCTGGTGCGTGTATAGGAAAATAAAAAATGGCTAGTATTCTTACAAATAGTAGTGCTTACGTTGCGTTGGAAACTCTTCGCGGTATCAACCGTGATCTTGCGGGTGTCCAAAGCGAAATTTCAACAGGTAAAAAAATCGCCAGTGCGCGTGACAACTCAGCGATCTGGGCTGTTGCCACAACGATTGAGTCCGACATTGGCGGCTTCGAGCAGATTTCTGACTCATTGAACCTCGGCACCTCTTCTGTTGGTGTTGCACGCGTTGCGTCAGAAACAATCACTGAGCGTCTTCAGGACATCAAGTCACGTATCGTTGGTGCCCAGGAAGAGAACGTCGATCGTTCAAAGTTCCAAACTGAGATCACAGAACTTACTGAAGAGATCACAGGTATTGTGAACGCAGCACAGTTTAACGGCCTGAACCTCATCGATGGTTCTGCGGCTGCAGATGTGAGCTTCCTCTCGTCGCTCGATCGTGATGCAAATGGTGCGGTCACAGCATCTTCGATTTCTGTTGCCCGTCAGGATCTGTCACTGTCAAATACCGGCACTGCTCAAGTCCTCGACAGTTCTACTACAAACGTTGCAGACGATGATGCGACGTACGGTACACTCGCAGTTAGCGGCGGGACTGGCAGCACATTGACAGGTTCAGGTGCAGCAGACAGTGGCGGCCAGATTGGTACCGTTGGTATCAACAGCGGAGCTGGTGAGCCTGCAAACGACGGTACAGCAACGCTGACAATCAATAGCGCTGGTGACGGCGTTGGCTACCAGATTGTTCTTGCTGATAATGGCACAGGCCAGGCGAACCGTCTTGGCGAGCGGACATTTGAGTATGTCTCTAGTGCTACAGATAGCCCGGCTGAAGTTGCAGCGTCTCTCGCAGCTCAAATCAATAACTTCTTTGATGCGACAGGTGAGACACTTTATTCAGCTGAAACTGATGGAGCTGATCTTGTAATCAGAAACTCAGATACAGGCACTGGTAACACGCTCACCGTAACAGCGAGCACATTCACAGGCGGTAACACTGCTGGTGAAACTTCTGGCGGTCTCGGAGATCTTGTGAACATCGATGTGACAACAGATGCAGGTGCAACATCTGCTTTGACAGCGATCGAAGGTCTTTTGACACGCTCAATCGATGCGGCTGCTGAGTTCGGTTCTTCTCAGTCACGCCTTGAGAATCAAAACGAGTTCGTTAACCAGCTGACAGCAGCCCTGGAAACAGGTGTTGGTTCACTGGTCGACGCTGACCTGGAAGCCGCTTCTGCGAAACTGAACGCCCTTCAGGTTCAGCAGCAGCTCGGTACACAGGCGTTGTCAATTGCCAACCAGGCACCGCAGCAGCTTCTGTCACTGTTCAGATAATATAATCCATCCGGCCCAGGCAGAGACTCTGCCTGGGCCATTTTTGTAAGTTAGGATACCACGTTGCACGCACTCGCTCAGCAAGCTTACGGCACAGTCCAGAAACGAACAGCCAGTTCGCAGGAACTTGAGATCACGATTATCAAACAAATCACGCGGGAGCTTGAACTCGTCGTGAAGGCTGAGAATCCAGAGCCCGTCGACCGCATTAATGCGATCAGCCGAAATTTGCGCATGTGGACGATCTTCTCTGCAGACCTCGCCAACAAAAACAATCCGCTTCCTGATCAGGCCAAAGCGACATTGATTAGCATTGGTGAATTTGTTCGGCGCGAATCCATGAAGCTTCTGTCAAACGACGAAGATGTCATCGACCTCATTGAAATCAATCAGAATTTATTGACGAGCCTGGGCGCAAACGCGTCCGGCGAATAGACAAAAAGGGGGCTGTCATGTCTGGCTTAGTCTTAACACTCGCACCCGGTGAGAGTTTCATTGTAAACGGAGCCGTTCTAGAGAATGGCGACCGCCCAAGCCGCATCCGAATCAAAGACAATGATGCGCGCGTTCTGCGCTGCTCTGATGCAATCAAACCTGCTGATGTCGACACGCCCGTTAAGCAGGTCTACTTTGCCATCCAATTGTTCATCACGGGAGATCTAAACCCGGATGACGCCATGCCAGCTGTGCTTCAGGAATGTGCGGCGTTGGAAGATGTTTTCAGCTCGGTCAACTCCGCACTCATGCCGAAGCTCATCGATATGCTCAATCGTGGGAACTTCTATTCTGCCCTCAATCACCTGAAAGGCATTATGACGCTTGAGCAAAAGCTTCTCGATCTCACGGCGTGCAAATCGGAACTGAAGGTCGCGTAGGTCATGGTATATACGCCGGTCATTCCTGGAACAGGCCTAGTGGGTTGGAACTTCCTCCAGTCGACTTATGATCGGCAATTCGCGGCGTTTTCTAACTCAGCGCAGATCAAATCTGACACCGACTACATCAATGAGAAGTTGTCTTCGACACTTACGGTCGATGAATTTGTCGATGATCCGCGCTTGCTTCGTTCAACGCTGACCGCCTTCGGCCTTGAAGGCGAAGAATGGAAAAAGGGATTTATCAAAAAAGTCCTCAATGAAGTGAATGACCCGGAAAGTACGTTCCTCACACGGCTTAACAATCCGGCTTACACACGTCTTGCGGAGGCACTCACACCTGTCGGTGGGCTAATTATTCCATCGTCTTCCACTGCTGGTGATATCAGCCAGCAATATCGTGAGAAATCTTTCCAGATTGCTGTTGGCGAAGTGGACAATAATATCCGCCTCAGCCTGAACTATGAAGCTGAGATCAATGAGCTTGTGAAGGCTGACTCAACGGACGAAACAAATATCTTTCGCATTCTCGGCAGTGTGCCTGTGCGAAGCGTGCTTGAACAGGCGCTGAATCTGCCAGAAGACGTGCGCAAACTTGATCTCGAACAGCAGGCCAAGATTTTTGAAGATCGCCTGAAATCGTCTTTCCGCCTCAGTGTAGGTGAACTGACAGAGCCAGAGAATATCACGCGCGTGATCGAGCGTTTCTCCGCGATTTCGCAATTGTCACAAGGCCCTGCGGCCAACACACCCGGATCGACCGCTCTAGCTTTGCTGACCGGCGTTGGCGCTGTTGGAAGCCAAAACCTCTTTCTCAGTGGATTCTAGTTCCGGGTTTGCGGGCGCGCCGTAGAGGTATGCTCGTAAAACTTCGAAAGCTGCTGCCGGGCCTGCTTCATTCAGCATCGAAACAAATCCATCGAGCTCAGAGTAGAGCGATATTGCGCGATCGGTAACGGGGTCTGAACCTGCCTGATACAGATTTGCGCGCAGCATCGGCAGAACATCTTCGTAAGCGGCAACAAGGCGGCGATACTCCTTAAGCATATTATTCTCTTCCTCGCTTGCGGCATTTGGGAGCGCGCGAGATACACTCTTCAGCACATCAATCGCTGGGTAGCGACCACGTTCAGCGATTTGCCGTGTCAGTACAATGTGGCCATCAATAATTCCGCGGATCATATCCGAAACAGGTTCTTCGAAATCAGATCCAGCAACCAAAACCGAGTAGACTGCCGTTATGTCTCCCATACTGCCTGCACCTGGCCCAGCACGCTCGGCGAGCTCTGATATTGCGCGAACAGTGGAGGGTGGGAACGCGTGCAGCGCTGGGGTTTCTCCGGCTGTGAGCGCGACTTCCCGGTGGGCTTCGGCGAACCGTGTGATCGAATCAAATATCAAAAGCACATGGTGACCTTGGTCCCGAAAGTATTCAGCCGCCGCCATTGCACAATATGCTGCGCGTTTCTTCGAACCGGGAGGGTCGCTCGCCGTTGCCGCGACAATCACCGATTTGTCGCGAATATCTGGACTCAGTTTCTTGTTCGCAAATTCGCTGACTTCGCGGCTGCGCTCACCGATTAGGGCGACCACAATCCGGTCAGCCGATACCTTATTGGCCAGTGTTGCGAGGAGTGTGGATTTTCCGACGCCTGAACCGGCAAATAGACCCATACGCTGGCCGCGGCATAGCGGTAGCAAAGTATCGGTGATCATAAGTCCCGTGCTCAGTCGCTCGCCAAGTTCTCGCCGCGTGTTTGCGGGCAGGGCAGGTACCATGAGTTGGCGTCGCGGCGCGTTTCCTTCTGCCGGAGCGTCGCGGCTACCCATAACCAACCCGCGAAAATCGATCACTTTGCCTAGCCAGTCATCAGATACTTGAGCGCACGCTTCAGCCTCAATGATCACGCGGTCGCCAACACGTACGGATGAGCTTCCCGAGAAGAGCATCGCCGTAGCGCGGTTTGCTGAAACAGACAGGATTTCACCAACAACGGGCTCACCAGACTTTTCAATGCGCACTTCATTTCCAATCCCGGCAAGTTTTGACACGCCTGCCAGTTCGATCATGCCCGGCACAATCTCTGTGATTGTGCCCCAAATCTTCACCGGTGAGCGCGGAAGCGTATCAATACTCGTTAACATAAAGCGGCTCGATTTTTACGAATTAAGATTTTGTTGACGATATTCTCCCATGTTTTGCCAAAGGGTTAATTTGAGAAATATTGATGATCAAAGATCTTCCCGTATTCCAGATCTATTCGGCGATGGCCCGCCATGCAGCCGAAACGCAGCGCGTGACGACTGAAAATATCGCGCGGGCAAGCGAGCCTGGTTACAAAGCAAAGCAGGTTGAGAGCTTTACAGACTTTATGCAGCGGGCTCAGCCCACGAATAGCGGCGTGAACCTACCCTCCGGTTTCAAGACGTTGGAGGCTGACAGCCCAGCTGCTCCAAACGGCAACACAGTGAACCTGGAAGCAGAAGTTTTCAAATCGGCGGAAGCTGGCGCACAGCATGAAATGGCGATGTCCGTCTATTCCAAATCACTCGACTTGCTCAGAACGGCCCTCGGTCGGCGGCGATAGGAGATAAAGCGAATGGATTTTCTTAAAGCAACAATGAAAGAAGCTGTCTCCGGAATGTCTTTGCAAACAAAGCGTATCGGTTTGACTTCTGAAAATATTTCGAACGCAGATACGCCGGGATATCGACGAAAACTGCTCGTGCCGCAGGCGGCAGATCCGATATCCGATCAGTTTCGAACCGCCTTGATTACGCTGGATGATACACCAGGCGAATTGCAGTTTAACCCAACCCACCCAATGGCGGATGGCGAGGGCTACATCACCTCTTCGAATGTCTCACTCGTGATAGAAATGGCAGACATGCGGGAGGCCAACCGAATTTACGAAGCGAACCTCAACTCATTCCAACAAGCAAAGTCCATGTATTCGTCATTACTGGACGTCTTGCGTCGATAGGAGACACTTATGTCTGGTGTTGGTTTAAATCCCTACGCATCTTTTGCGGCCATTGGCAAAGCTGCAGAAACAACGACAGCGGCTAAACCAGAGGCAACTAAGAATCCTGTTGCCGAAGGTGTGTCCGATTTTCGCGAAGCCATGCAGGCCGCTGAAAAAACTGTTGTAGAAAATGCGGTAACCGGCGCAGATCCTCACGCCATGGTCGAAGCGCTCGCGAATGCCGAGCTTGTTTTGGAAGCGGCGGTGACCGTTCGCGACAAAGTGGTCGAGGCTTATCAGGAACTTCTCAGAATGCCGGTCTAGAAAGGCGGGCAGGGGCACAATGCTAGAAGCAGAAATCTTCCAAATTCTACGCGGAGCCATGTGGACGGCCGTGCTGATGAGTGCCCCGATTTTGATCGTGACGCTCATTCTCGGCTTTGCGATCGGCTTGTTACAGGCGCTCACCTCAATTCAGGAAATGACGCTGACTTTCATTCCAAAGATTATTGCCGTGGTCCTCGTGTTCATGATCACGCTGGGATATATGACCCGAATTTGTTTGGATTTTTTCAACTCGGCCGTTGTGCCCATGATTACGGTTTGACCGGGGCAGAATAATGCAAGCGTCGAAATTCTTCGATCTTTCCAGCCCCACATCCATCCTCGCCATTGGCTTGATGATGGTCCTGCTCGTCATGATCCTGCCAGTTCCCGCATGGGTCATGGATGTTGGCCTGACGATATCGTTTGCCTTTGCGATTCTGATATTTACAACGGCGATCTTTATCGAGAAGCCGCTTGATTTTTCGTCCTTCCCGAGCGTGCTTTTAGCGTCCTTGATCTTGCGATTGGCACTTAATGTATCGTCGACGAAGCTCATCATCAGTGAGGGCCATACGGGCACCGATGCCGCGGGCGGTGTGATCGAAGGCTTTGCCATGTTCATCATGGGCGGAAACTTGTTTGTCGGTCTGGTTGTGTTTGGTGTGCTCATCATCGTGAACTTCATGGTGATAACGAAAGGCGCTGGAAGAATGGCTGAAGTCGGCGCGCGTTTTGCGCTCGATGCCATGCCCGGCAAACAGCTCGCAATTGACTCTGATCTAGCCGTTGGTGCGATCACCCATGAAGAAGCGAAGGCGCGCCGCCAGCGAGAGCAGGAAGAAGCTGCATTCCTGGGGTCTCTCGACGGTGCATCCAAGTTTGTGAAAGGCGATGCCATAGCGGGCCTGCTGATCACCGCGCTTAACCTCATTGCGGGTATTGGATTTGGTCTCAGCGTGCATGGCCTCAGTTTTGGAGAAGCGCTCGCTAATTATTCAATTCTGACGGTCGGCGATGGGCTTGTATCACAAATCCCAGCAATCATTGTTTCTGTGTCTGCAGCATTGCTGCTTTCAAAAGGGCGTGATGAAGGCGCGATAGACCGCGCGCTTACAGATCAACTCGCCGCCAACAAAACTGCCCTGATGATCGTTGCTGGCATTCTATTCGTTTTCGCGCTTTTCCCCGGACTTCCATTCCTACCATTCATGGCGGTGTCGCTTGGGTTAGCTGCCATATCGTTCACGCTCCGAAGGAAGGAACAAGAGGCCGCAAACGTGCCAGAAGAAACACCCGAGGCGGAAGAGAAACCGAAGCAACACATTGGCGATTCTATTCACTCAGACGAGATTCACCTTGAGGTGTCGCCTGATCTTGTCGGTGTTGTCCTCCAGGGTGATCAGGGTATTGAAACGCGGATCGACAAAATGCGCCGCTATGTTGCAGAGGAGTATGGTTTTGTTCTGCCACCTATCCGTATGACGGATAATCCGGGTGTTGCGAAGAACCACTACCGCCTGAAAATTCAAGGTGTCAGTGTCGATCAGGGTGTGCTGCGCCCAGGCTCTGTTCTGGCATTAATGGAGCAAAACCAGTTGCCGCATCTGGCGGGTGAGTTTGTAAAGGAGCCGGTATATAAAGCTTCCGCGCGGTGGCTTGCTGCGAGCAAAAGGGCAGAGCTTTCTGCGGCCGGCATTCCAGCGATCGATCCGATCGAGGTGCTCGCAACGCATATGCTCGAAATCATTCAGGCAAATTTCTCGCTTATTTTCACCCGTGTGGTCATGATGGATACGTTGGACTCGCTTGCCAATATTTCTGATGCAGAGCGCGCGGCGAGCAATCAGCGAATACTTGATGAGTATATTCCAGGGAAAGTCACGCCCGAGCTTCTATTGTCTGTCTTACGTGCATTGCTTGGCGAACGGGTCGCTATCCGCAATCTCCTGATGATTGTTGAAACGGTAGCTGAAGCAAAATCTCTCAATTTCGATTTGACGCGTACCATTGAACATGTCCGACAGAGATTGTCATTCCAGATTGTTGAAAAGCTTCTGGACCCGAACGGCGAGCTCGCGCTGGTTCAATTGTCCCCGAATTGGGAGCAGAAATTTACAGAGCACGAAGTTCAAGGTTCAGGTGGTGAAACCGATATAGCCTTGCCGCCTGAAGCGTTCCGTGATCTCGTCTCCGGCATACAAGCGCAACTCAATGACTGCGCTCAGAAAGGCGTGGTGGCGTCCGTCGCAACCTCCTCGCGCCGGCGCCGGTTTATTCAAACGGTTCTTTCAAGCAAAGGCATTCGTAATGCTGTGCTCGCCTATGAAGAGATCAGTCACAAGTCTAAGCCAAAGATTGTAGGAGTGGTCTAGTGCCTGAAGCGCTGTTCACCACGGTTCCTCTGGGTGACTGGGCGGCGATGTTTGTTCTGGTGATTGCAAGACTGTCGCCGGTTGTCATCCTCATGCCGGGTATAGGCGAACAAGTAGTGCCGGTGCGGATCAGATTGCAATTACTGATCGGCATCGCTTTCATATTTACAGCATCAGGGTTCGTGGAACCGGTATCGTTCTATCCGTTCGGAAACTATCTTGGCTTGTTGCTGGGTGAGGCATTGTTCGGCATCTTGCTTGGCATCAGCTTGCGTCTTGCAATTTGGGCATTGGCGATTGCAGGTTCCGTGATCGCGCAAGCGATCGGGTTATCTCAAATTCTCGGTGTGGCCATGGAGAATGAGTCACATGCGCTTACATCCAACCTGCTGACAATGGCAGGTGCGGCCATCCTGCTATCAGCCAATTTTCATGTATATGCGGTCGCTTCGTTCATCGATCTATATAGGGAAGTGCCCCCAGGACAGATCACCGATTTCGACTACGCTTTTGTGGCAGCAAATTTTTTCCAAGCGTTTAACTTTGCGATCTTACTCGCTTGGCCATTTATCGCGGTGAACCTGCTCTACAACATCTGTCTTGGATTCATAAACAAGGCGCTTCCACAATTGATGGTCGCTTTTGTTGGGGCACCCTTCATGGTTGGTGCTGGGATATTCTTGCTAACCGTTGCAATGGCGAGTCTGCTGCTTGCATGGCAGAGCCGCGCGCCGCAGCTGATGGGGTGGATATAACCCGTTATGGCAGATCAAGAGCAGCAGGATGGCGGCGAAAAGGAGTTTGAGGCCACTGATCAAAAGAAGTCACAAGCCCGCAAGGATGGTGACGTCGTACAGTCCAAAGAGACCAATGCTTTTGCGGTCGTTCTAGGGATTCTTGCTGCAGCGTATTTGCTCGAGATGTTCACAGGCAGAATTCTTTTTGAGCAATTTACAAGCCTCTACAGTTACGCAGAGATGTTTGCGTTCGATACGTTTGAGTCAAAGGGGGCGCGACTTGGTGAATGGCTTCGTTCAGTTCTTCTGGCGCTTCTGCCGCTACTCGGTATTCTCGTCGTGTTTACGTGTTTGGCGATCGTGCTGACGCGCTCATTCTCCTTTTCCACTAAGAAGATTAAACCCGACGTCAAAAAGCTATCACCCGCTGAAAACCTGAAGAAAAAATATGGCCCCAAAGGGCTTCTGGACTTTGCGAAAGACACAGCAAAGATGTTGTTTGCTGGTCTGATCGCTTCGCTTTATTTGCTGCAGTTCGCGCGCAACTATTATGGCAGCAGCATGATCCAGGAAGGTCAAATAGCGGCCTTCACGAGCTACCAGGTCATCATGTTGATACTTTACTTTGCGTTGTTCCAGTTTTTCCTGGCGGCGATAGACTTCCCTCTGCAGTGGCGCCTTCATGCAGACAAGTTGAAGATGACCCGGGAGGAACTCAAGAAAGAGACAAAGCAAAGCGAAGGAGATCCCCACTTCAAGCAGGCCCGTCAAAAGCGCGGTACGGAGCTGACGCGACAAGGCATGCTGGATGCGGTGAAGACTTCTACAGTCGTTATGGTCAATCCGGAACACTATGCTGTAGCGCTAAAATGGGATGAGAATTCTCAACGAGCGCCAGTGGTTGTTGCGAAAGGCGTTGATCACCTTGCTGCAAGAATCCGGGAGATCGCTAAAGAACACAATGTGCCCATATACCGCGATCCACCGTCCACTCGATCTATCTACAGTCTGGTCGATATTGATGAAGAGATCCAACAGGTCCATTTCGCGGCCGTGGCAGCTGCTATCCAGTACGTCCAACGCATCATGAAAGAACAATCATGAGGATAATTGGATGACAAAACAGCAGTTGCAACTAACCGAAATCGTACGTCTGAAGAAACGTGTCGCCGAGAGCGATTTCAAGAAAGCGATGAGCAATCTGCAAAAGCTCGATGAGAGAATCGAAAACATGCGCTCCCGAATTGTAGCAGCAAATTCAAATGAAAGTTTATCCTCCGGGATAGAACTTCAAGGTACCGCCAGATTCGTCCAGCGTTTGATGACCAAAATGACGGATCTTTTCGCTCAGCGTACGGAGCTTCTCAAAGATGTCGACGCGGCGCGGCAGAAACTCAAAAGCATCATATTGTCAGAGGATGTGTTGAGCACTCACCAATGGGGGCGTTGAGCACCGCCTAACAATTATCACGGAAGAAACTGACAACGCTATCAATAGAGAGTTTGAATAAATGAAACCGAATCTGAAAATCGCGAGTACTAGAGAAACCGATAGGTCTAGCAGGATGGAAACGCTTCTAAGCGCTTACCAATCTGCAGATAAATCCAGTCAGCAGGTGCTGCAAACTGCAACGCAAATTCTCTTTGAAACTTCGGATCCTGAAAAAGTTGCGCAAGCCAATCGCGCCATCAAGCTTTCTAACCAGCTTGTAAATGATGCGTTTTTGAGCATTGTTGAGGCGAAATCCGACAATTTAACTGACGTGATGATTAAGTTACAGCTTTGGTATGAAAGCATCGTTGGAGAAGAAACGCAAAGAGCGAATCTCAGCCCTATGGAGCAACTTTTATGTTCCGTCTTTGATGATGTCCTGCAGTTATCTAAGGCGATGGTAATGCGGAATAATCATTCCGAAAATTGAGCGAATGACGGTCTGTGTGCGCATCATATCAACTGAGAAATGACACTTCTGAAAATAACTTCAATCAGTGAGGGAGAAATACTGAGGCAATCGCCAGATCAATTTCAGCACTGTAGGCTTTTCCAAATTGACGTTCAAATTTGTTGCTCTAGTGATAAACAACTTCGGAGAGGAATTAAGAGAAATTGAATGTCGAACCAATCGATACCAGAAAAAAATTTCGACGAGTTGGTCAGCAAGCGAATTCGGCAAATTAGGTTAGAGCGCGGTCTAACACTGCAAGCCGTTGCCGATCGTTTTGGTATCGCGTTTCAGCAATTGCACAAATACGAAGCCGGCTTGGTGCGCGTCTCAGCAGGGATGCTCGTTACCTTCGCTGAAATTTTTGAATGCGAAGTTGCGGACCTGATCCCTCCCCAATTGAGGGGCAACAAGTCCCTCACCGATGATGTCAGGCTCGATCTTTTAAAACAAGATATTGTGAATCTTGTTCTCAATTCACATTCTGAAGAATTGCTTTTGGCATTAAAGATATTGCTGGAGCAATCGTGTGATGCGGACGAAGACTCTATCGCTGAGACAGCAAGCTAAACAGAATTGCGGCGAGTAAGTTTTAGTTCGCTGTTTTGCGAATGTCGTCATTCATGGACGCCAGACGAACGCTAGTGACGTAAGCTTTTTCAGTTTCCATATTTGCGAGGATCAGCCCAGCTTGGTCGCTTGGTAGCTGGCGTAAGAATCCTGCGGCAAAGTTTGTATCCATCTCGTTGAATATTAGTGCCGCTTGGTCCGGCTTCATAGACCCATACATTTGTGCGAGATGTTTAATGTCGCTGTCGGATTCTGTTTTCATTTGAGCCCAGCGTTCGTTTAGGAGAACCTCGAGCGCTTCAAGTTCGTTGGTGCGCTCCTCCAACCGGCTTTCCCACTCTTTTAGTGACAGCTGCTGCTCGACAAGCTCAGCTTCGCGTTGTTCAAACATCCAGCGGTCTTCGGACAGTGCGGCCGCCATATCGCCGTCGAAGCAAACTTCGCCGTCTTTTGTGGCGGTGGTTGCTTCATCGGTTTTCGCGAGCAGGTTCCGAGGCTCTGACATGGGTTCTGCCTTGTCTGAGCTGGCGATGGTGTCTGCGTCAATCTCCGTTGTAGAAGCTTGTTTGTCCTTGGCTTCTTCGGCCGCCGCCTGGCTTTCTGGGATTAGGCGCGCGGCGCTTGCTACTGTAAACAAGACACCAAGAGTGATGAGAACGTGCGAGCTTTTATTGTTTTGAGCGGGCATTGGCAGCAGGTGTCGCATTTTGGGGTTTAAGAAAAACAGGATCAGGACTTGAATGCGCTGTTTGCGTTAATGCAGTTCGAATTGCGTCTGTTGTTTGGCTTGAGAGCACACGCATCTGTTCTGTTAGTTTCGTAAGCTCCGAATTTTGTTCGCGTGCATCATTGAGGATTTCCTTCAAATGGGCCTCAATAGCGACGCTGGCCTCTTCAGATTTCGCAGCGGCTTGGCTTAGGCGGTGTTCGGTATCTTGTGCGGCCTGCCTTAATTTTCCACATACCGACTCAGCGTCCTTGATCAGGCCAGACAGGACAGTGGCTTGCTGGCTTGCGCGTTGGCAGCTTTGATGCGTCGCGACGGATATTTCGGCAGTTGCTTTCGTGAACGCATCAATGGTTGCGCCCAATCCGTCCTTATTCGTCTGCAGTGCTTTTAGTCTTCGTCCGAGCAAAAAGCAGTAAAGACACGCGACAAGTGAGATCATCACAAGCGCAATATCTGTTGGTTGAATCGCCATCTGCATTCTACCTCAATAAAAACTCGGTGATTAGTACGCCGTCCGAAGCGGCAGCTCCCACGACCAGCTCTGATCGGCGAGAGAGTTGTCGGCGCATGTTCGAATAGAACTTTGGATCTTCAAAGTCGTTGATTTCAACAGATCTCAAGTAATTGACGAATGCGTCCATGAGAATAGGCTCGGCGCTCTTGATCGCATCAACAGAGTCCTTGTCCGTGACGACGGAAACTTGCATTTTCAGATATCGGGTTGCGGGAGCACTACCGATCGTGATGAGAATTTCTTCCAATGGAACAAATTCTTGATCGATCTTCGCACGTTTCGGCTCTGGCTTTTCCTTTTCCGCATCGCATGCCTCTGCGTATCCGGCAGGCGCGGGGCTTGGCCCTAGAAAATAAGTCGCTCCGAAAGAGCCGGCGATTGCAGCAAACGCCAAAGCGATCAGCCCCATCATCCCGCCGGATTTTTTCGCTGACTCGTCGGTTTCGCCAGTCTCAGCTGGTTGTTCCGGTTCTTTGCTCTTCTTGGCCATAACTGTCTCGCCAGATAAACGAATATTTCCTTTCAAACACCATGACCGGGTAAAGGAAGTCTTAAGACATTTCTCCCATCCATTAACCAATTAATGGAAAATGGTTGGGCACACCGGAATGAACTTTATTAAGACCCTTCAAAGCCTCTCATTGGCGCGCCAGATTATGCTTGGAGCTGCGGTTTTGGGTGTGGTCGCTGCAATGACCTTTATGGTACGCGGGGCGATGCAACCGCCCATGGCGTTGCTTTATTCGGGGCTAACACCGACCCACGCCGGCGAAATCATCGAAGAGCTTGAACAACGCGATGTGAAATATGAAATTCGCTCTGGCGCTATATTCGTATCATCACCTGCTCGCGACCGAGTGCGGTTTGATTTGGCACAGCAGGGACTGCCGAAACAGGCAATCCAAGGGTATGAACTGCTAGATGATGTCAATGGATTCTCTGTTACTTCAGAGATGTACAACGCTTCCTACTGGCGTGCCAAGGAAGGTGAGCTTACACGCACGATACTGGCCATTCCTGGAGTTCAGGCTGCGCGCGTTCATATTGGAGCAAGTCTTAGATCTGGCTTTTCTCGCCATCGCTCATCCCAAACCGCTTCGGTTACAATATCAGCTTCGAGAGACCTATCGCAAAAACAAGCCGAGGCGATCCAATACCTTGTCGCTCTCGCGGTAGCGGGGTTGAATCCCGACGACGTCGCCGTGATCGATTCGCGGTACGGCATCTTGGCGGGGCCCAATGTCGACAAGTCCAGCCAGCCGGCGGTTGTGGCTGAGGATCAATCCACAGCGATGGAGGAAAAAATCCTCCGTTTGCTCATTGCGCGTGTCGGCGAAGGAAACGCTGAAGTTTCAGTTTCAGTAGATGTAACCCGGGCGCGTGAGCTGGTGTCGTCGGTTCAATTCGACCCAGACTCGCGTGTCATCCGGCAGCGCACAACTAATGATATTAGCGAAGCGCGCGAAGGCGGAAATGCGGCCCTCACTGTCGCAAGCAATCTGCCACAAGAGGGCGGAGAGAATGCTGGCGGCGCGTCTAGTACCGTAAAAAACTCAACGGAAAGCGTGGCTTATGAGCTGAATGAACTTCGCCGGGAGACAGAAACACTACCGGGAGAAATCAGGCGCGTATCCGTCGCGGTTCTACTCAATCAAGACGCGATCGAGTTCGGAGATGATCAAGTCGACGTTGCGCAAGCACTTGAGGAGATCAGTACTGAGTTCCAACAACTGATCGCCTCTGCTGCGGGACTAGACTTCGATCGAGGCGATTCGATCACGGTCGAACTAATGCCGTTTAAGCAACCGGTCGAAGAAGAACTTGTCACATCGCCAGGCCTGATTTCGCAATTGGTCGAGAGACATCTTTGGTCTGCAATTCAAGCACTGCTGCTGGGTCTTGTTGCGATCGTACTCGGGTTATTTGTTGTTCGCCCCATGTTGCAAGCAGCACCTGCAGCTGGCGCAGACGGTGACGAAGAAGGCGATAGTGCAGTCAACCTCGAAACGGATCCAATTGAATATCTGAAAGAGTACACGCGTGAGCGCGAAACGGAAACAGCTGCGATATTGCAGGAATGGTTGAGCGAAGACCGGAAGCAGGCTGTCAATGAGTAACGCATTTGCACTTCAGCTTCCAAAGTTTGACCCGGAGCCTGGATCGGTTGTGGGAGAGTTTGACCAGCCCTTCGATGTAGAATTGGAGGCGGTGGATCCACTGCCAGATTTTCCTGACGCCGAACCTGATTTGCCAGTCCTTGGTGATGACTTGATGGATGCATCACCCGAAGTTGAAGAGTTTGAAGAGGAAGATCATTGGGTGCCGGAGCCTGATCCGGACGAAACCCTTCTGAGTGAGCGGCTTGATGCCGCCGAGAAACTTGTCTCGGAACTGGCGTCTACCGTTCAACTCTTGCAGGGACAATTATTTGAACGCGTTGAGCAGAAAATTCAGGCGATTGCAGCGGCACTCTTTCCAAAATTGGCAGAGGATTTTCTGGCCGAGGAAATTGCGCGGTTTCTGGCTTATGCCGTTCCGCAAAACCAATCTCAGATAGTGATCACAGTGCCTGATCCGATTGTGGCGGAGCTAACAGAGAGTTTGCTGCGCATAAAGACCATTCACAATCGCTGGACGATTGAGTCGGCCGCTACAGGAGCAGCACCTACCGTCCAAGTGGACTGGGGAGATGGCGGATTTGATTACGATTTAAGCACACTGCTTGCCGCGTGCCATGCGCAAAATTTCCAGAACGGACATGAAGTTGAGGAAGAATGATGCAGGAACCAGAATTTTCCCCTGAAGAACCCGCCGCAATTGAGCCAATGGAGCCTCTGAGCCCTATGGGAGGGGAGGCGCCCAGCGAACCGGAACGACGCTCCGATTCAAAAGAGAACTTATACAAGCGGTCCATCTTTGATGTGCCGGTGACCGTGAACATATCTGTTGGGCGCAAGAGACTCAGCGTCGCGGAATTGCTCGAGCTGCGGCCGGAAGCTGTTATTGCACTTGGCGCAACCATCGAAGATCCAATCGATCTAACGATTGACGACCGCGTAATTGCGCGCGGCGAACTTATAGAGACAGAAGAAGGCACTCTAGCTGTGCGCGTTACAGAGATAGAGGAACAGTCCAATGGCTGAGACTGTTCGTTGTAACAGTACCTCTTTCCTTCTTCGAGCAGCATGTTTGATTGCGTTGGCGCTTACCCTTCCTCAACTCGCTTTTGCGCAGGAAGCTCCGCCGACACAGCTGCCTGATCTTGGGGGATTGATCCAATCTGAAGGGCAGGGCGGGCTAAGTAGCAGCGTTGTCCAGCTGTTTGTCGTCATTACGGTGCTGAGTTTGGCACCCGGTCTGGCTATGATGATAACCTGCCTGCCGTTTATGGTCATTGTGTTCTCGATTTTGCGTCAGGCTCTGGGTATCCAACAAGCGCCGCCGAACATGATGATCATGGCGCTCGCGATGTTCCTTACTTTTTTCATTATGGAGCCGGTCTTCATGAGCGCGTGGGCTGAGGGCGTTGCCCCATATATGGACGGCCAACTCACAGAAGCGGAGGCTTGGACAGCAACCACTGAGCCATTTCGTAATTTCATGATGAACCGCGCAGACCCGGAAATTTCGTTCGTCCTGTCCGATGCGCTGGATCGCCCGATTGTTGAAGGTGAACCAGCGCCCTTCAGTCTATTGTCAACGTCATTCATGCTGTCTGAAATCAAGCTCGCATTCCAAATTGGTTTTGTGATTTTTCTTCCCTTCATGGTGATCGATCTCGTTGTTGCGTCGATCTTGATGGCGGTGGGTATGATGATGGTTCCACCAACCGTGGTGTCTCTTCCTTTCAAGCTTGGTTTTTTTGTGCTGGCTGATGGTTGGCTGCGCATCACTGAAGCGCTGTTGAGGGGGTATGCATGAAAAGATTAGTTCAGGACGATGTCCGCAATAGGTAAGCAAATGAATTCGATTGCACACGTATCCATGGCGCAGCGCGCAGCAGTTATCATCTCCTTTCTCGGAGAGGATGTCGCGCGGCCGATTATAGAGAATCTGGATGACGAGGCGCTTGAGCGCGTCGAGGCGCTACTCGACAGCATCAACGCGCTACCTGCCGATCAGACGGCGCACATTATCATTGATTTTCTTGACCAAATTCGGGGGACATCCGGAGCCCTATCAGTCGGGAAAAATCAGGTAAGGCAGCTGATCACAAGCATCGAAGATATGCGCCGTTCAGCATCTGAGTTTGAAATGGGGTTCGGCGGAGACGACGACTTTGCATTAGACTTCGCCGACGCCATTGGAGAACCAGAGAGATCGGTCTGGGAGCGGTTGGCAGATTATGAGGTAGACCGCGTGGCGGCCTATCTAAATCGCTTAACGCCTAATCTTTGCGCGTTAGTTTTAAGGCAAATGTCTGTGACCCAATGCTCTGATATACTGAGCACAATGGATGACGAAAAATTGCCTCAGGTGATGAACTATCTCGTTGATGGCGGTCCGGACGATCCGGCAATCAACGCCGTCATTGAGCAAATGATCGACATTGAATTCCTTTGCGCAGAGCAGGATGTCTCGGACTCAGATCGCGAGCATTTGCAGCAACTTGGCGAATTGCTCAGTCTGATACCTGCCGACAAGAGAGATAAGCTCGTACAGTTCTTAGAGTCAGAGCACGAAGGCAAATTACACGATATCCAAAAGTCAATGTTTACGATCGAGGGGCTACCGGAATCTTTGCCACGAAACGCTATCCCTATTTTGTTTCGAGAATTGAAAGAAGGCGAAGACGTAAAACTGATTGCATCGCTTCGTTCTGAAAATAACGAAGTTGCAGAGTTCTTACTTGGAAATATCTCTTCCCGGCAGGCGACTCAGATTCGAGAGGATTTGGACCGCGTCGGCAAACTATCTGACGAAGATGTCGAGGCGGTTCAGCGCAGCTTATTATTGACGCTGATGATGCTGAAGCGCGATGGTGTCATCAATCTAATGTAGGCCGCGGCTTACTTCACGATAAGTTCAGCATGAATGGCGCCTGCAGCGCTCATCGCACGAATAATGTCCGCCATTTCAGGCGGGGCGACGCCGAGCGCATTCAGGCCTCTGACAAGCTCTGAGAGCGTTGTGTTGGACTCGAGTTCAACGATGTTGCCATCACCGGTCTGTGTAATTTCAATCGTTGAACGTGGCAGTGTGATCGTATCGCCAGAAGCAAACGGATTGGGCTGAGAGACGATTCTCGATTCAGTAACTTTGATCGAAATGTTGCCTTGAGCAATTGCCACTTTAGAAATAGTAACGTCTTCGCCAAATACGATCGTTCCTGATTTATCATCAATTACAATTCTTGCCGGTGTTGCAACGTTGACCGGCAGATTCTCGATACTGGCAAGTGATCGCGCGGGTGAAGACGAAAGGGCGCTCAGATTCAAATCGATCGTGCCTGGATCACGCATAACGGCTATAGGAGCACCCATCGCACCATTGATGGTGTCCTCAATGTTCGCGGCCGTGGAAAAGTCGGGGTTTCGCAGGGCAAGAGAGATAAAGGATCTGTCGTTAAAACTATAATTTATTTCTCGCTCGACGCGCGCTCCGTCTGGAATTGATCCTGATGTGGGTGTGCCGCGGGACTCGCGCGCGGCTTCGGCCTGAACGTCGAGCCCGCTTACCAAAAGGCTGCCTTGCGCAACGGCGTACACTTCGTTGTCTGCGCCCTTTAGCGGTGTGAGTATGAGCGTGCCGCCTTCCAGGCTATCAGCATCGCCAATAGAGGCAACGGCAACATCGATCGAAGACCCACTGCGTGCGAACGACGGCAAGGTAGCGGTGACGAGAACCGCAGCGACATTGTTTGGACGTATCGCTTCACCTTGCACATTCACGCCGAGGCGCTCAAGCATGTGTGAGAGGGTATCTTCCGTGAAAGGCGAGTTTCGGACGGAGTCTCCAGTGCCGTTTAACCCGACGACGATACCATAGCCGACAAGATCATTCTGACGAACACCTTCGACGTCGACCAGGTCGCGAATACGCGACTGGGCGTCCGCAAGCGTGAAAGGCAGAGCCGAAAGTACGGCACATAGTAGAGCCGGTATCCATTTCATGAGATTACCTAATGAAGTTGGTGAGGGTTAAGTTGGAGAGTCGAGAGGTAAGTATGTACGAAGCCTCCAAGGCCGCTTCATATTGGCGAAGTTCAGTAGCAGCCTCAAACTGGTCTTTATTGATCAAGTTGCTCAGCGATTGATTGGCAATCGTCGTTTCAGAAACGAGAGTTTGTTGGCGAGCTACGATTTGCTCTTGTTTGCTACCAGTCGTTACCTGAAGGTCGATCATAAGGTCGGTGGCAGCAACGATTGTGTTTGCGCCAATGCTCAGGACATCTGATGGCGGGGCAAAAATCGGACCTTCAGGATTATCCTTGGCGCTAGAGAGAATCGCCAGACCTTTTACCAACTCAGTGATTGCAGGGTCTATCGCAAGTATACCGTCAGGGTCAGATGTCGTGGCGGTGCCGTTATACATTGTAGTCTGCCATCCGCCGGCTGGATCGTCGAAATAAGTATCTACGTTTGTGAGAAAATCTGCGGGGTCAGCCGCACCGTCTCGCAGCGCCGCTATGTCGGTCAGCAAATCATTGAGCGGGTTGAGTGGTCCGGACGCAGTGGCATCGCCCGAAAATAATTGGCGCTGCCCGTGTCGGGCGCTCAAGGCAGAAAAGATCTTGCCGAGAGCTGTTTCAGCACTCTGCGCTTGTGTCTTGATTTCATCAGTGTTGTTGAGAGCCACGGCACCAATGATCCGTATACCAATGTCACCGCCAGCTTCTTGAATGGTCTCGAGGCTGAGTTGCACCTGCTCCAATCGGGAGCCGCGTAACTGGAGTTGTGTCTGTTCGCGCTCGATATCGTCGAGTGCCTTTTGTCCGAGAAGGGCATCCCCAATTCGGCCATTCAAGTGCTGGGTGACATCGAAATGACGACCCGTTACTGTTTCGAGAGACGTCTCAGAGATTCGGTCACGCAAATCTGAGACTGTTTGACTAAGTTGCGGCGACAATAGTGCACTGATGAGTCCGGACGTCATAGTATTATAGCTCCATCAACCGGTCGATCATTTGGCTAGCCGTTTGAATAACGCGTGCATTCGCCGCGTAGGCTTGCTCGATTAGAAGCAAGTTCTGCATTTGATCGTCGATATTTACGCCGGTTTCCGCGACCTCTGCGTCACGCACGGTGTTTAATTGTGTTTGCGTCGATGAGTTGAGGGCGTCGAGTGTTACTTGCCGATATCCGGCAAGTGACGAAAGCTCAGCCGCTGCGTTTACGGCGGAAAACTGCCCTTGCAATTGGCCAATATTCAAAGGGTTTCGGGATGTATACGCGGCAAACAAGTTGTTGAGAATGTCTGCGTTTCCAGGAGGACCCTCAGCTGTGGCTTCCAGACCATCTCTAATGCGCCAAATCGCGCCACCATTGTCAGGATCCACCGCCGCATTGATCTCAAGTCGCCCAGCTGCGCCTGGATCACCGGGCGTACCGGAATCGACAAACAGGCCTGCGGCTCCTGGTGTCTTTGTGGGGTCGATTGTGTCGTCTGAAAACCGGGCAACAAGATCTTCCGCC
This sequence comes from Hyphomonadaceae bacterium, assembly GCA_965263325.1. Lineage (GTDB taxonomy): Bacteria > Pseudomonadota > Alphaproteobacteria > Caulobacterales > Hyphomonadaceae > CBDHGY01. The sequence continues at coordinate 2,607,975 of CBDHGY010000002.1, forward strand.
AGGGTATCGAGCTGCGCGTTAAAGTCTGGAAGATCCGTATCGCGCAATTGGAAGAGCGCACCAAACATTCCGCTAGAAATTGCCGTGAATGAGTTTGCTCCAGGCGTGATGTCAGTTCCGGCAATGGTGATGCCTGAAAGATTCCCGTTCGCCAGGGTTTGATCAGGCCCGAAAGCGATCGATGGGTTGAATTCGAGTTTTCTAGCGGTCCCAACTATAAGCTGGGCCCCATCCTGGGTGACCACATCAATCGCGCCGCTCTCGCGCTGCACGGTTTGAATAGCAACATATTCTGATATGGCATCGAGCGCGCGATCCCTCTGATCAAATAGAGCTGCTGCCTCATTGGTTCCGCGATCCAATCCGGCAAGACTTGCGTTAATTGATACGATCTCATCTAGCGCCGCATTAACGCGCTCAACGCCGAGCGTGATTTCTTGGTCAGCCTCTGCCCGCAATGCGGAGACAAGGTCCGATAAGTTTTCGAATTCGGTAGCCACAGCCTTTGACGCGTTGAGCACGCTGGCTAATCCTGTTGTTGATTCCGGCGTGGTTGTTGCTTCGGCAAGAGCTGTCTCAAGCTCGGAGAGCGTGTTGAAAAGCCCTGGCCCATCAACCGAATTGCCGAGACGGGCCGTAAGTGAATTCCAGGTGTTGGCAAGAACACTCGCGCTTGTTTGATCGCTCGTGATTTGTCTTCGATATTCTGTCAGGTAGGAATTGGTGGAGCGCGAAACACCATCGGACTGGACGCCATTTGCACGTGTGCCAAGAATAACTTCACTTACATTCAAGCTTCGGCGAACATAACCAGGTGTCGCAGAATTAGCGACATTGGTCGACACCACTTCGGCCCGCAGACCATTGATCTGCAGGCCAGTTCTAGCTGTATGGATTGCTTGTGAGATACTCATGGCGTTCTGTCCATTTTAGCTCGTCAAATTATCGCTTGATGTTGGTCGTTTCCTGCAACATCTCGTCAACTGTTTGAACGATTTTTGCGTTTGAGGTGTAAGCGCGTTGGGTTTCAATCAGGTCGGTCAATTCTGTGCCGATGTCGGTTGTCGATTCCATCAAAGAGAAACCAGAGACTTTTCCTACCGGACCAGACGCTGCATCCCAGAGGAACATGTCGCCGCTCGTTGACGAGAGCGAGTAAGATTGCGATTCCTCAGGGTTCAGCCCATTGAGGTTTGGTACGTCCGCAACGGGAATTTGATATAGCGTCCGGCGGAAGCCTGTATCGTAAACCGCTTGCAGAAAGCCCTTTTCGTCAATTTCAATAGATTGCAAATCGCCAAGAGGAGAACCGTTTTTCTGCACCTGTGTTGGTGAGAAATCCGCTGCAAGTTGAGTGATCCCTGTATACAGCTCGTTTTGTCCAAGGTTCGCTACCGGCTTTCCGATTTGCATATCAATAGGGCCATGGGCGACGTTGAATGAAACAACGCCAGTGGTCGGATCGAATGTTGCACCGCCGCCAGCTGTGGCCGTTAAGATCTGACCGGCAGAGTCGTTTGCAGTCGAAAACGATACGTCCAGCGTACCAATTACAACCGTTGGGTCCGTAGCCGCGCTATCTCTTATTTCTGCCGTCCATCGGTTAGAGGCCGGTGCGACTGTCGTGTCTGGACTCCATGTAACTGTGAGCGTTTGAGAGCGGCCGAGATTGTCGAAGTATTCGATGGCAAGATCTTCCGAGCCGCTTACCGATCCAACCTCAGTAGCATCTGCGGGCAAGTTAATTGCCAAATCGATCTCAGTTGTTGTTTCGGCGCGAAACTGCGCTGTATTGATGTTGACAGGCTCAAGATCGATCCCTGAATTTCGGCTTACATTACCGACGCTTCCATCAGCGTCTGCTGGCCAACCAAGCAAGAACAATCCGCTCAATGAGCGTAGGTTTCCGTCTGCATCTGCATTAAACGAAGCAGTTGGCGTTAATAGGAGTTCACGTGTCGCAGCGGTTTCACCTGCACCTGTGCTTGTCGTCACCGGCAATAGGCCGCGCCCTGCAACTGCCATATCAGTCGAGTTGCCGGTGGAAATTAGCGACCCCGTGGCTTGAATATCTTTAAAGGCTTCAACTTCCACGCCGCCGGCTGAGTAGGCTGCGGTTCTCTGTTCCACAACGAGGCTGGTGAAATCTACGAGGCTGCGCTTGTAACCAAACGTAGCGGAGTTTGCGATGTTATCAGAAATTGTTGCGAGCCGTGTCGCGTTTACCGTAAGTCCCATGACCCCGGCATTCAGGGAAGAAGAAATCGTCATTAAAGTGCTCCTGCATTTGACGCAGTTCACTCTGGCGATCATTCCTTAATAAGCCGATAAGGAATTTCTCCCTATTGATTCTCCCTATTCACGGGGTAAGCGCAGATCGTATTACTTGGTAAGAATAACGATTGATATCCGGCGATTTTGAGCAGCAGCTGGGTTGTCTGGAATGAGCGGTTGGGTATCAGCCTTACCTGAGACTTCAACAATTCTTGTGGGTTCGACACCAGCACCGATGAGGATTTTTCGTGCTGTGTTCGCGCGATCGGACGACAGACTCCAATTGTCGTATCCACCTTTAGCTCTGAACGGCAAATTGTCTGTATGCCCGACGAGCTTTAAGTCGTTTTCGAACGCATCGAACGACCCCGAGACAACCTCCATCAGATCGTTTAGAAGAGGTGTCGCATCGCTGCGTCCACTTGTGAAAAGCGCATCATCATCCGAGTCGACCAGTTCGAGTACGATACCTTCGGCTGATAGTTTCACAGTCACGTGCTCTGATAATTTACCTTCACTTTTCTCCAATTGCTCCTTCAATTCATTGAAGTTTTTCTTGATTGCTTCCTGGGCAAGCATTTGAACTGCGTCAGCATCATCAGACTCTTCCACTTTAGGGACGTTAACAGACACTTTTCTTGACGCCCCAGTACCCATTTTGGCCAATGTGTCTTCTGTAAACATGGAGGAGCCATTCAAGCCATCAGCGCCGCCGCCAGAAATGCGGCTGATAGGAATGGATGGGTTAAAGTAGTCAGCGATCCCTTTTCGTTGATCTTCCGTCGTCGCATTAAGTAGCCACATGAGCAGGAAGAACGCCATCATCGCGGTTACGAAGTCAGCGTAGGCAACCTTCCAGGCACCGCCATGATGGCCATCGCCTCCGACGACTTTTTTCTTCTTTATTATGATCGGACGCACTGCCGCCGTGTTTGGGTCGCTCATAGTTTTCTACCAATTGGATTGTAAGACTGGGGGTAGCAGAACATCAGCAATTTTCCGCTAATCGAGCAGGCGAACTTTTCCGAGACGCGGTAACCTTTTGGCAACTGCGCGTCGAATAAGAAAGGGTATTGTAACGAATTTCTCCCTCGGAGCTCTCCTCGAATGACGTCGGTCTTGGAAAAGAAAATGTCTTCAAATACCCGCTTGCCTCCGAGCCTGCTGGGGTATCGGGATTTTTGGGAGGCTCTGGAAAATCACGTATCGCGATGGATGGTTGAGACATTCGATATTGAGTGTCATGCAGAGGTCATTCTTCGCAAGAATATCGATGCAAAAGCAGCGACCGAGCTCATCAGCTCTGCGCAATGGATACGTTATCAAGTGAGAGTGATGCGGCGCTCCCATGCGCCATTTGGTTCAGTCCATCGATCACGACGCGTTACGCGGCTGAACGCCTCAATGATAAGCCAGAGCAACTCACAGGTACATCTCCAATCTTTCCTAAAGCTCATATGCGAAGCTCCGACGAGTGCGCTCGTAAAGAGAGTTTCTGACTGGATCGTTCTGTCGACCACGAGCATGGCAATTAGCGATCCGTCAGAAATCAGTTATGTGACAACGCCATTAGAACCATCTAGCCGGTTTGTTCTGGTCGAGATGGAAATGCATGTTGACGACGAGTCCTTCTCTGTCGGCTTTTTGACAAAGCTCGAGCAATTTCTGGAATTGCACGCTGAGCGTGTTCGAATGATTCGTAGTGGGGCTAGCGCACTTGGAAATAGTCCAACAACGCTCAAGAACTCCGTACGAAAGTCATTCATGGACGTTGAGGCGATCATTGAACGTCTCGATATGACTGTCGCCCAATGTTACCGATTGGAGATTGGGCAAGAAATAGATCTTCCGGACGCGAAACGAGAGTCGGTAAGGTTGATCGCAAAAACTCTCACAGGAAATGAAGAAATCGCTCGCGGAGAGCTCGGCGTCTGGAAACAGAATCGTGCGCTGAAACTCTCCACGCCCGTGTCGGAAAGCTTCCTTAGGAACACAGTAGATTTGTAGAGGCGCGCTTGGCGGCCACCTCAATTAGGAGATGGATAAATGAATGCAATGCTCGGCCTCGTCATCACGTTCGCGATGGTGTTTGGCGGCTACATCCTCGCCGGTGGCAAGATGGGTATTATCACGAAGGCTTTGCCCTTCGAGATGATGATGATCGGCGGTGCGGCGGTCGGTGCCTTCCTGGCTTCTAATGACATGTCGACTGTGAAACATACAGGCGGCGATATCCTTGCTGTGTTCAAAGGGCCGAAGTGGAAGAAGAAGGATTATCAGGATCTGCTCTGCATGATGCATGAGTTGCTTGCGATCTTGAAAGAGAACCCTGTAGACATTGAAGCACACATTGAAGACCCTGAATCTTCTGAAATATTCAGCCGATACCCCAAGATCCAAAAGGATCATTATGCTGTTGAAATGATCTGCGACACCATTCGTTCAATGATCATGAATTTTGACAATGTTCATCAGGTTGAGGAGCTTTTGGAAAAGCATCTCGATGGGCTTCTTGAAGAACACCTTCACGGATCGCATGCGCTGCAAAACATCGCCGATGCGTTGCCAGCTCTCGGTATCGTCGCGGCCGTTCTCGGCGTTATTAAGACGATGGCATCGATCGACAAACCGCCAGAGATTCTCGGTGGAATGATCGGTGGTGCGCTCGTGGGAACCTTCCTTGGAGTTTTCCTGGCCTACGGTATTGTTGGTCCGTTCGCAGCGAAGGTCGCTCACACACGCAAGGAAGAGCACTTCTTTTATTCGATGATTGGTGAAGTGCTTGTATCCAACCTGCATAAAAACCCAATCAATATTTGCGTCGAGGTTGCGCGCCGCCATGCGCCATCTCGTGTCCGCCCTTCTTTTGACGAGGTGGAAGAAGCACTTCGCGGATTGAAGCAGGCTGCATGATACGATCTTTTCTCCTCGCTACTCTGTTTTGTATGAGTTCAGCATCGTCATTTGCTGACGAAGAGGAGATCACGCGCCAAATCCTCAACCCGGTTGATCCGAAAGAAGAGCTTGCTGAAACTCTGGAAGAGTTTATCGACCGCGCAGTGGATGAAGGCTTGCTAGAGCGTGCAGGATCCGACGATCTTAGCGGAATGCCCGGCATCGAGGAAGGTGGACTACCTGTAAACTGTACACCCATTTTCGGGTTAGATTTTGAACCACTACAAGAATTTTCCAAGTTCGAGGATTTGTACGCGATAAGAGAAGCGGTCGGCTCTTTACCCCGAACGGAAGAGATGAAGATCAGGATTGCGCTCGGTCTTTACAGCGAGGCAAGAGCGCTTCGTGGACCCGTTGATGCAGATAGCAGCTATCTCATAAATCTCGCGGCTCTGCTGGAGAACTATGAAGCGCCTAATGTTGATTTCTTTGAGGAATTCTCGGGATGCGGCGCAATCGGACAGTTCTGGTATTCCATAGCTATGCTATCTGTGCATGATCGATCTGGAACCGGAGCAATACGAGATAGTGTCGTATATTTCCGCTCTCTACCCCTGCAAATGCGTATCGATATTGCGACGATTATCATCCCCGCTTTGGACGGATTTGGCGAACGCCTGCTCGCAGACAAGCTGATGACGACGTTTTCTGCTGATGAGTTAAAGGACTCATCCAGTTTGCAGTTTAGCCTCGCCTTGCTGGACGAAAACCCAGGTACAGAAATTGGTGACTTTGTAGTGCGTCCGGAATTTCGATCAAAGGCCCTGCGCGCGATCGTGCAACGCGACACAAAATTATCGGAAGCGCAGCGTGATCTATTATTGGAAGAGTTTACGCGTTTCATTAGCGCTGAGGCGGATGAGCGGCGCATCATGATCGGATTGAAGTTTGCGCTCGGTGAATACGCGAAGCGATCCGATGTCGCCTCGATGATTGAGCTCAGCCGTGTCCCCAATCTACAGTCGCCGGCTGCAATGAATACAATCATGCAATACGTAGCTAAAGCGATACAGAAAGACCTTGAGGTTGAAGACCAGCTCGTTGTGCTTTCAGCAATTCAGTCGCTGATAGACCACGCAGACGTATTAGACCGCCATCCAGCAACCGCTGGGCTGTATCCCGTTGCGGCTTCCTACGCGGAGGCGACAGGTTACAAAACCCTCGCTGCGAAACTGTCAGACAGCGGATTACGTAAATCGGAAAATCTGTTTCAGGAAGCGAGCGTTGCTTATCGCAATAAAGACGTCAACAAACTAAACTCGATTGCGCGCGCGAATTCCGGCATTCCAGCAATATCTCTACTTGCTGCAAAGTCCGCTCTCGAAGAAGACAATACAGCAAACCTGCGCGAGTTCGAACTTAAACTGATCGATCATCCGAAACTTGCGTTGGAGCTCGCGCAACAAGACGCGGTCGAAGGTAAGTGGCTTGTATCTGAAGCGATTTATGTTGCTGCTGCTGTGTCCTCTGATGAAGCTTTGGCAGGTCGCGCGCAAAACCTCCTCACGCTGAGGAGATCCGCAGTATCCGCGAATGTTCGGCCATCACTACAGCTTGGACAAGCTGACGAGATCCTGAGCAGGTCGGCGAAGAGTTTGCGCCCTGAGAAAGAAAGAACGAACTGATGTCGATCAGTATCTATGCTGCGCTCGGCCGCCAGGATGGTCTCTCCAAGGAGCTGGAGGTTGTTGCGAATAATCTCGCAAATTCCGGGACTGTGGGCTACAAGGCCGATCGCGCGATCTTTGTCGAGTACATAATGCCGGCCGGACCCGATGCACCCTCTGTCTCTATGGGAACGCTGGCGGCGCATGCCTTCGAACTGTCGCAGGCGGCGCTAAAATTTACCGGCGGTCAGTTTGATCTTGCCTTGCAGGGGGAGGGCTATTTCCAAATCCAGACCGATCAGGGTGTTCGCCTGACACGCGCCGGAAATTTCCAGCTCTCTCCCGAAGGTGTCATGATCGATCCTTTTGGAAATCCGGTTCTTGGTTTTGGTGGCCCGATCACGATTCCTGAAGATGCGACTTCAGTCGAAATTGCAGGGAACGGAACCATTTCAGCGAATGGTCAGCTGGTGGATCAGATTGCGCTTGTAGCGCCGAACGGTGACTTGCAGCGCGATACCAACACTATGTTCACCGCACCGGGCGGTACTGACCAAGCAGAAGAAGTCACAATTATTCAGGGCGCGCTTGAGCAATCAAATGTTTCCCCTGTTTTGGAAATCGCCCGAATGATCGAAGTGCAACGTGCATACGAAGCGGGCCAGTCAATGCTTGAACGAGAGGACCAGAGGTTAAGCCAGACCATTACCGCCCTTCGGCAGAGATAATCTTAGGAATAGAAAATGAGGACTACAGGATGAAGTCACTTCAAATCGCCGCCACCGGAATGGCAGCCCAGCAAACGCGCGTGGATGTCATTTCGAATAACATCGCCAATATGAGCACAACGGGCTATCGCCCGCGCGCGGCCGAGTTTTCAGACCTTGCATACCAACAAGTACTGACGCCTGGAACCATTACTTCCCAAACAGGAACACTGGTGCCTGCGGGGATCCAGATTGGAACAGGGGTTCGGCCATCAACAGTCTCAATGCAGATTACCCAAGGTTCGCTTAATCCAACGGGTGGTGAACTCGATGTTGCAATCGATGGGTCAGGGTTTTTGGAAGTTACATTACCGTCCGGCGAGGTCGCTTATACGCGCGATGGCAAACTTAACCGCAGTCCAGAGGGCGAACTTGTTACGAGTGATGGCTATCCGTTATCCGATGGTATTATTATTCCGCAGGACGCTCTGCGGATTTCCATTGGCCGAGACGGCGAAGTGGCCGCTTACTTTGAAAATCAAGCAGATGGTCAGCCTATTGGGACAATATCTCTAACGCGTTTTGTGAATGAAAAAGGTCTCCAGGCGCTCGGTGACAATTTGTTCCGGGAAACGGAAGCTTCAGGTGCAGCGAACCGGCTTGTTGCAGGCACAGAAGGCCTTGGGGTTTTGCGTCAGGGCTTCCTGGAGGAGTCCGGCGTGGATGTCGTGAAGGAGATTTCAGATCTCATCGAGGCACAGCGCGGATATGAACTCAATTCCAAAGTAATAACCGCCTCAGATGAGATGCTCGCTGCAACAACGAGGCTCAGATAGTCGTCATGAATAGTCTCATTCTATCAGCATTTCTTGCTGCCACGCCGATCACACCCAGTTCTGCACTGATCGCCACAGAGGTCATCCGTGCTGGCGATCTTGTCACGCATGAAAATACTAAACCAGAAAATGGCGAGCTCTCTGTCGATGATCAGGCCATTTTTGGGAAACAGGTTCGGCGCACCGTTTATATTGGAAAAGCTGTGACAACAGCGAATACGCATGCGCCGTTTATTGTGAAACGCAATCAAGCTGTGAAAGTCAAATACGTGAGCGGTGGTCTGGAAATTACGCTTTCAGGCCGCGCAATGGAAAGCGCCGCAGCCGGCGATGCTGTGACCATCATGAACACATCATCACGTGAACTTATCAATGGCACGGTTACCTCAGAAGGATGGGTCCTCGCACAATGAAACATACTTTTCTCATTTTTTCGCTTGGCGCATTGTTAGGTGGTTGCGCGAGCAAGCCGCTTGTTGAGGCAGCGCGAGAGCCTGTGCCACCCCCAGCGCCTTTTCACGTGCCGCTTCCCGAGCAGCCGGAAGAGGTGGCTCCTGCGTCGCTTTGGACAAGTGCGCCCAATGCTTTGCTTAGTATGCGCCGGGCCAAAGATGTTGGCGACTTGCTTACTGTTGTAGTCGATATGAACGACCAAGCAAACTTGCAAAGTTCTCTGTCGCGCACGCGCAATTCAAGCGACAATATGAACGTAAATGCCCTGCTTGGTCTTCCCCAGTGGGCGAACAATGTTCTGCCCGGCACAGCGACGCTGAATCCTGGTATCGACATGAACCGCTCTTCCGATCTGACGGGTAATGGAGCGGTGAACCGCGCCGAGCAAATAACCTTTCGATTGGCATCGCGTGTTGTCGGCGTCGAGCCGAATGGCAATCTCGTAATACAGGGCTATCAGCAAACACAGGTCAGCAATGAGATCCGATATCTGACCGTGACGGGTGTTGTACGTGCGCAGGATATTACGCGGACCAACACTGTATCATATGACAAGATAGCAGACGCGCAGCTTGCTTATGTCAGCAACGGAGAAGCGACAGGCGGCATCAAGCAGAGCCTCGTTCCCAAAGCTCTCGAAAAATACGTACCGTTTTAGGAGACATCCTCGTGAATAAACTGCTCACCCCGATAGTACTTATTATCGCGATTTTCGCAGGCAGCGCTGGCGCGAACTTTTTAAAGGCTCCGGCGAGCGAACCTGCTTCAAAAGAAAAAAAAACCGAAAGTGAAGAAAAGTCCGGCAAGGATGATCATGGCGAAAAAGCCAAAAAAGATGATCATGGCAAAAAAGACAAAAAGGCTGATGCCAAGAAAGACAAAGGCGGCGATGGATATGGCAGTTCTGGCGTTTCCTACTATAAATTTAGCCGCGAGTTTGTAATTCCGCTCATGCGCGAAGAACAAGTGGATGCGCTCATCATCATGAATTTGAATTTGGAAGTCGATTCTGATTTCAGTGGCTCGCTATTTTCCAAAGAGCCAAAGCTGCGCGATAATATCATGTCGACCTTAATTGCGCTTAGCAATGATGGTAGAACGCTCGATAACTTTTCAAATGTTGAAAGCTATGAAACCATTCGCAGCTTGATTTTGAAAAACCTGAACAGCGAACTTGGGCCCGGCATTTTAAATGTACTCATCTTAGATATGGCCAAGCAGGAAGTCTGATTGCCCCAGTTTCGTGTCACCTCCGAAATGAATCTGACAATTTTCTAATATAAAATTGGTGGAAAAGACTGACTTTCGCGATTGTTGAGAAGGGCAAACGCGCCTACCTAATATTTCGGCTGCGGTATTAAATTCTCTTCAGAATGGCTGAAAATAGTCAGTCTTTCATTGACGAGTGTTGGAGACAGCAGTTCTAACTAGGTGAAATAGGGACGTCAGATTCCAATGCTAACGAACGAAAAGACAACACGGCAAAAGCCCAATGACCGCCAACCATCGCGACGTTGGAGCGATCGATTTCCATTGGATATGGAAGCTTGTGTGATTGCTGATAAACAAAAAATCTGGTGTCAGGCCGTCAACATTTCGATCTGCGGTGCTCGTGTTCGTTTAGAATCTACCGAAGGGCTGTCCGGAACAATCGTCCTAAAGATTCCGCGCGCTGGCGTTGATTGCATTGCCGAAGTGATATGGTCTGACGAGACTGATATTGGCGTGAAGTTCAAACGCCGTCGGCGATGGTATCACCGCAGCTCATCGCTTCTGAAAAAGGCTTAGGGTCACCAGGTCTCTGCGCCGCTGGTCCAATAGCCATATGCTATGCAATCGCCAGGGCCATAATCGCGTTTGGGATCTATCAGGGACGGATCTCTTTCTTTCACGATCGAACAATCGCCGGTTCGCTGCGCGATCAGTTTGTAGTCTGTGCCATCGGACCGATAGACGATACGGCCGGGCTGTTTCATTTCTGCGCCGTCGGGAAGACCGAGGTTAACTTCCTCACCTTCATCAGCAACAGCTTCCGCAGCATCCTGAAATGCGCCAAGCGCCGATCTAAAACTGCGCTTTGTTAGCGGATAGCTGCCAGTTTCCGTTTTGAATTGCTCAGCATGATCGCGATATGCCGAAAGGGCCGTTAGATTGATGTCAGCATTGGTTTCAGCTTGAGATCTTGGCGACGTTGACTCCAGCGCGCCTATTTCGGCCGCATCAGCTTCATCAATTATATTCGTGGCAGGAATGACCTCGGCAGCGTCATTTAAATTGGACGCTGGCTCACTTTCACCGCACGCCGCGAGCGCAAGCAGTGTGGCTGTACAAATCGCTGTGTATTTCATTTGTCCCAAATCCCCATTTTGTTTCACTGTGTAGATGCCAACCAACAGTTCATTTGACAACTAATTATCCCAATATTCGTCCTTAGGTAGAAAGTGAATATGCTTGCCGCGCGCTCTCAATATCATCGAGTTTTGCTGCATATGCTGACCAGTCATCATCTTCGGCGATGGGAGACCAGAGGGCTTCAATATCATCATAAAGGAGCGTGCATGGTGACGATTGCTGGAAATAGGGATGCGCAACTGCGTCTGGCTTCGCAGGTGCCCGCGATAGCAATTCGCTTCGGATGGAACGAAATTCGTCGGCCTCATAAATTGGTCTTTGCTTGCTTGCTTCGGCCCGTTCGATTGATGCAGCGCCGCCATACCAATCGAAAAAGGTCTGGGGCCAGTTGGCGCCAATTTCCGTCATCCAGGCATAAAAACTTGCAGCAAAGCGGAGGTCATCGGTCAGGTCACAGCGTTCAATCCCCAACAAGGCAAATGTGTGATCTGCAAAGCTGCTTTTGTAAGCAGCGTCAAAGGCTTTTAGTGATGCGGCGAGGTCATCCGCCTCGGCAAGCGGCGTCAGCGCGCCTGCGAGCTGTTGCAGCGCCCACAATCCCTGAACTGGTTGTCGTCCAAATCTGTAAAGCCCCTGATGGTCGAAATAGGCGGCAGTGAAATTTGGGTCGCTAGTGGGAGAAAACCGGTAAGGTCCGAAGTCAAATGTTTCGCCGGTTATGTTGAAATTGTCCGTGTTCATGACTCCGTGAACAAATCCGGTGGCCATCCATTGGCCAATCATTTTTCCGGTTGCGATCGTAATTTGCTCGAGAAGGGCAGCTGCCTGTCGATCCATCGCAGGATCTTGCGCGTCTGGATGAAAATAGGTCACTGAGTAGGTCACGAGCCTCGCCAGGTCCTCTATTAGGCCAAGGGCAGCTGCACGTTGAAACGTTCCAAATCGAACGTGGCTGTGAAGCAAACGCACCAAAACAGCTGAGCGGGCGGGCGAGGGCTCATCATTTCTGTGAAGTTGTTCTCCGGTCTCTATGAGTGAGAAAGCCTTTGATGTCGTGACGCCCAGTGCTTCAAGATAGGACGCCGCCAATACTTCGCGCACGCCGCCCTTCAGTGTAAGTCGTCCATCCCCCTGGCGCGAATACGGCGTTTGTCCGCTACCTTTTGTTCCAAGATCGAGCCATTTTCCGTTTGGCGATTGAAATTGCGCGAACAGGAAACCGCGGCCATCCCCGAGATCAGGATTATACGTTCCGAATTGATGACCATGATAACGCATCGCCAGACAGCTATTTAGGTTGTCCTGAATTGGTTCGAAGCGCGCAAAATGGCTTCGCCATGCATCGTCCGTTAACTCGGACAGCCCGATCCTGCCGGCCCACCGGTCATTTCGAAATCGAATGGTTTCCTTAGGGAAACTTGCCGGTTCAACTGGATCTGAAAATGCGTCAGAAATTTCAAGAAATGGCAGCATTTCATATCGCCTATGTGTGGCAAGTAAGTCGCTTTACCTACGCTTATTACGGAAAATTACAAAGTCAGGGTTTTCAACCCAGCAATTAGCCGTCAGAGTGTGAAGATAAGAAATTGCTCAGCTAAGTTGCGGGCGACTGAAATGACTGTGGAGGAACTAGCTTAATGAAATATCAGACTCGAATTGCGCTTGGTGCTTCGGCCATCGCGCTTGCTACGGCGGCACCAGCGGTCGCGCAAGATGCCGATGACAGTGAGGAGCTGCGTCAGGAAAAAGTCGTTGTCACCGGATCGTTTATTCAGGGCACACCAGAAGATGCAGCGCTGCCAGTGGACGTGATCGATGCTGGTGATCTTGAGCTGCAAGGATCACCACAGCTGACAGATCTTATCCGGAACCTGGGCGTTTCCTCCGGTGCAGATGGTCAGACCAACCAGTTTACATCGAACGGTCTCGAAGGCACAGCAAACGTAAACCTTCGCGGCCTCGGTGCCGGGCGAACACTCGTTCTATTAAATGGCAAAAGGCAGACATTTTCCCCGCGTCCGATTGGTGAGCAGGCCCAACTGTTTGTCGACACCAATATGATCCCGTCTGCGGCGATCCAGCGTGTTGAAATTCTGAAAGACGGTGCGGCCGCACTTTACGGTTCAGATGCGATTGCAGGTGTTGTGAACTTCATCACAAACGATAGCCTCGAAGGGCTAGAAGTCAGCGGTGACTATGAATTTATTGATGGTTCTGACGGCAATTACAACCTATCCGCTGCCTATGGCCTGCAGTTCGATAAAGGTAGTTGGGTTACTAGCATTGGCTACAACACCCGTAGCGAGTTATCCACGACGGAGCGTGATTGGGCCGTCCTGCCATTTGACGAAAACCCGCAAGGTGGCTGGTCTACCATTGGTAATCCTGGATCGTTTGTCGCTATTCCAAACGTAGCGCCAGGGTCTGCCATTGCTGGCACAGCGCTCGCTTTTGCAAACTCTGATGACCAATGTTCCGCGCTCGGTGGAACAGAAGGTGGGGTGCTTTGCCGATTCAACTTTACTCAGTTCGACAATTTGATCGAGGAAGAAGAACGTTTCCAAATTTTCTCTGAGTTCAATTATGATGCCGGTGACGTTGAGTTGCATATGGAGTTCCTGCTCGGCAATACCGAGGTGCCAGAGTGGAAAACGTCTCCATCTTATCCACCGCAAGCCTTGTTTGGTCAGGTTGTCCTGCCAAACCACCCGGGTCTTGTGCAGTACATAGCTGACAACCCAGCTTGGGCAGCAGCTACTTATACTGATTTCAATCCACTTCTAACAGGCGGCACGCCGGGGGCGCTTGATCCTGCAACAACCCCACTGATCTTCTTTGGTCGTTCCTTTGGTAATGGAGGATTTCCAGGTACTGGCGGTGCGCAGGAAGGTAACCGAGAGTCGCAAACCAGACGCCTAGCGGGAAGTTTGTCAGGAGAATTTGAAAGCGGCGTTAGCTGGGATCTTGGCCTAACCTATTCAAGCGCAACGTCAAAAGTTATCACCAATGACACATCAATCATCGCGCTCGAGCAGGCTTTGCTCGGTCTCGGCGGTCCAAATTGTGACGGCACGACCCCCGGTGCAAACGGATGTCTTTATTACAACCCGTTCTCAAATGCGGTTGCTTCTAATGCAATCACCGGGGCCGCCAACCCGCAATTTGATCCATCGCTCGCGAATTCCGTTGAACTTGCTAACTGGCTGACAGAGCCAACTGGCGATGTTCGTGACACCTCGCTTCTTACCCTTGATGCAACATTTGCAGGTGAGTCAGGTTGGACGCTCGGCGGAGGCAACGTTGGATGGGCGGCTGGTTTGCAGCTGCGCCATGAGGAGTACGAGATTGATCCGGTCGACACATCTGATCTAACCCAATTCCCGTGCGCGGACCCGAACGATGCAATTGGTTCAGACGGTCTCTGCCCTGATGGAACCCAGCCAACCGGCCTGTTCGCATTCCTGGCTGGGGCAGATCCATATTCAAACAGCCAGAATATCTTTGGCGGTTTTGTCGAGTTGCAATTGCCTGTCTCTGACAAGTTCGATGTTCAGCTCGCCGCTCGCTATGAGAAATATCCCGGTGAAATCGGCCAGACGTTTGACCCGAAAATTGCGGCAAAATTTGAAGTCACACCGAATTTCCAAATTCGTGGCTCCGCTCAGACCTCGTTCAAGGGCCCAACTCTTAACCAGCTGAATAGCGGCGTCGGAACAACACTTCAGTTTGTTGCGCCAACAGGGGCGTTTAAGGCGGTCGATGTTGGAGGTGATCCTGACCTTAGCCCAGAGAGTGCCACTAGCTTCAACCTTGGTGCCATCTTCCAGCAAGGTGGCCTGAACGCGTCGATCGACTATTACAATTTCGATTTCGAAGACACGATCATTGTTGAAAGTCAGGACGCTGTGGTTGCTGCGGCGCTTGCGGCGTTGGCGGACCCAACTGCTCCGCAAGGCATCCTGAACCGCCTGACATTTGATGGTGGAACGCAGTCTGCCGGAACGATCGCCAGGATCCGTACAAATATTGTAAACGGCCCAGATGTTCAGACATCCGGCGTAGACCTACGCGCGGACTACACATTTGATGATCTGTTTGGTGCTGAGATTACACTTGGCGGCGAGGCGACCATCGTCCTGGAATATGATGTCGGTGAATACGTTGTTGAAGATGTGACGATTGCTGGTTTCGATGGCCTTGGCCAACTCAACCGCGACAATTTCGGTCGCCCAATTCCTGAGACAAAAGCGAACTTCTTTGCAAACTACGCACGCGGAATTCACAATCTGCGCGCTGATGTTCGTTACATTTCAGAGTATGATGATCTTCGTCCTGCGATCACCGGAAACGGATCAACGATTGATAGCTTCACGTCATTTGACCTGACCTACAACATCGACCTGACTGACCAGTATGGCTTCAAAGCATTCATCTCTGGCCAGAATGTGACGGATGAGGATCCGCCATTTGCACGTCTTGACCTAAACTACGATCCGTACACACACCCATCCTACGGCCGTGTGATCAAGATAGGTGCAACCGCAGCGTTTGGTGGAAACTAAGCCAGTCGCTGTATGAAAAAGAGAAGGGCGGCTCGTTTGAGCCGCCCTTTTTTTCTTTTGATTGTAAGATCAGAAGCCGCCAAATTGAGAAATGCTGCTTGGATCAAACGCAAAACTGCCTTGCTTTTTCACTTCATCGAAGGACGAGGCCCACAAACGCGCTTTTGTTTTCTGAGGAAGCCTGTCCACCACACGAAGTACAGATACCGACAGATCGCAGACATCGACCGTTGCAAGAATGTCTTCCGGATTCGAGGTCGTGCTTGCTGCCATGATAAGGCGCATAATCTTAGGATCTGACATCAGCTTAGGGCCAAGCGCATTGAGCGCTCGCTTGTCTGTCGCATCCGGCTGACCATATTTCTTGGGGTTTTGCCGCCCATCAAGAATAGCTTCCAGAACGCGCCGGTTCAGCTTTACGGCAAATGCCTGAACATCTGGATTATTGACGATTTCGCGCTCCAGAAAAGCGCCCATCTGAAGCTGGTTCATGCTCTCGAGGTCTGAATAAGTAGCCCCTTTGCAAAGTTTCGCACGAGACTTGGATGCTGCCTGCAATCCTTTGATGATGTCATCCATCAATGCGTCCATGTGCTTTACATCTGATTTGGCAAGCGTATCGATATGATCGAAGGCAACGTCTTGCGCAGCTTCCATCAAGATCGCCTGGCGCTTCAGTGCATTTGAACCATCCTCTTTGAGGCGCTGCTCAAGGCGTCCGTAAGCGTCCTCGTCTACTTGTCTAAGGACTTCGGCAAATTTGCGTTCCTCTTTTCCGGTAAGAACAGCATTTATGCTGATGCTTCGCTCAGCAACTGTGCCTGGCTGGGCGGAGTTAGACCCCGGTCCCGATGGCCAAAACATAACTGCCGCGAACGCTAGCGCAATCACACCTCCGAGTGCGATTGCAAACATAGATCCGTTATTGGCGTTTCCACCGCCGCGCGCATCATACATAACAAAGCCTTTACTGCTCGCTTATACTCGAGAGAATTCATAGCAATAAAGGTTTGCGTTTCATTTAAAGTATTGGTGTAAATCCCATTACAATTCTAGAACGTTTTCGGGAATCGGATCTGTATACAGAGCATTCACGAGGTCAGCGCGGCGTTCGAGAACTTTTCTCTGATTGACGTATCCTTTGTCAGTGATCTCTCCTGCATCAATGCTTGGGGGATCCATCATAATCATCACTCGTTTTATGCGACGCGACGAGCCAGGTTCACCAGCATTGAATTTTTTGCCTAAGGCGATCAGATCGGTCCTGAAATTCGCGATTGCTTTGCCAATATCATTTCCCGCATCCTTCAAATACTGTTCAACCATAGCTGGCGAAGGCCAAACCAGCGCCGCAATAAAGTTTTTGTCCAGACCCGCGATCACAGCATCAAAGATCAAAGGCGAACACGCTGCGACGAAATCAGGGCGTAGAACGCCTACACTAACCCATGTGCCGGACGACAGTTTGAAGTCCTCGCCAACCCGGCCGTCAAAAATCAATCCTTTGTTCGGATCATTTTCATCAACAAATTTTACTGCGTCTCCTAGGCGATAAAAGCCCTCATTATCAAACACTTCAGCATTCTTTTCTGGCATGTTGAGGTATCCGTCCATCACGGTCGGACCTTTCACACGGACTTCCATTTTGTCGCCATCAGGCACAAGCTTGAGTGTCAAACCGGGCAGGGGTAGGCCAATCAGACCGACACGCTCGACTTCCCAGTGAACTACTGTGATCCCTTGCGTTTCAGTGGCGCCGTACATTGTGATGATCGGAATACGCCGCCCCGTTGCTTTAATGGCAAGCGTTTGAAGACGGTCATACAAATCGTCTGAGAGGGTCGCGCCGCCATATCCGATCTGCCGCATATTCTTGAAGAAAGCCTCAAGCAATTCGTCGTCTTCTTCCATCGCTTCGCAGAGCATGGCGAGCGCGATCGGCGCGGTCCCGAATGTTGAAGGCTTACAGTCTCGGACATTTCGGATTGTCTCACCGAAAAGAGCAGGTGTTGGCTTACCCCCGTCGATCCAGAAAGTAGCCCCTTCCCACAGCGCGGAATTGAAGTTCACATTCGATCCCGAAATATGGTTCCAGGGCAACCAATCGAGAACCTGCGCAACTTCTGTTGGATCGTAGTCCGGGTCGCGGTCGTTGTCGCGAAGGCCTTCATATCCTGCTAACATCATACACATTGCGCCTTGGGTTGTCGGCACAGGTTTCGGCATTCCGGTTGAGCCCGATGTAAAGAGGTATTTCGCGATTGTATCGTGCGTCACTGCCTCGAGCGCCGCGGCCACATCGCCGGTCGGCTCTGTTGCTGCTAATTCGTCGTATCTTTGAACGGTATTGTCGCCATCTGTATCGGCCGCGAACACTTTGACGTCTGACAAGTCCAGTGAATCCAGTGCCTTCTTAAATGGAGTTAGATGCTCGGTGAAGATAATCGCGGGTTTGACGGCGTCGAAGCAGTGTTTGAGTTTCGCAAAGTCAGTGGACATTAATGAATAGGCGACAGAAATTGGAGCTACCGGGGTGCCAGCTTTTTGAGCGGCGAGGATAACCATCGCCGACTTGATCGAATTTCCAGAGAGGATCATGACCGGCGCGTCAGCCGTTGCGCCCATATTCAGAAACGCCTGGGCTAAGCTGTCAGTTATTGACTTTGCTTGGCCATATGTCAGTTCTTCCCAGCGGTCGGTAGCTGGGTTGCGTTCCTTGAGGAATACCCGATCAGGATGCGCTGCGGCACGTTCGTCCAGACAATGCGCAATTGATCGCGGGGCCTCCTCCGGTTCATGCCGTTGCTTGAGATAGACCACGCCGTCTTCACCTCTGGCCATTTCGATGTCAGGTGCTTTTTGGATAAGTGGCCTGAAGGGGGGAAGGTTTTGCGTATCAGCCATTGGGGTCTCTCCGGAAAAATCTATGATAGTCATAGACTGCAGCGATGATCACGTCCAATAACGTCGAGCTATGACAGCAAACGCGTTTTCCACAGCGCCTTGTACAAAGGCATAGCTTTTTCGAAATAAGTCATTTGAAACATCGATAGTTCTGGTAACGGTTTCGGAGGCGGGCCAAAGCCAGTCGATGCGTTCACAGCATCATACCAATGGGGAGCCCAAACGCCGTCTTCAGGTTTTTGCCCAGGGCTCCACGCCAACATGTTTGGATCCCATTCAAGATCCAGCGCTCGGCAAAGAGCTTTCAACATAGTCTCAGGATCGCGGAGAATATCATCGCTGTCGACAATGATTGGCCTCTTACCATTGACGCGATGAACAGATTCCATGATCCGCGTTTGTTGAGGAAATCCCATTGCATGAAGGCTCATCGTTTCCATTTTGCGAGCATAGGAGGCGATCACCCGTGCTGGATGACGGATCAGGAAAACATGATGATCGATCTTGCTCATCCAGCCCGTTGGAAAATCTTCGAGGAAATGATGCGTCATCTGTTTTTGGTACTGCACAGGCGTACCGCATTCGCCTTCGCTAAGCATATGTGTGACCGTCGCCGGATCAGTAGACTGCGCCGCCAATATCTCGTCCTGCATCGGATGGACCAGATTCTCCGCAGTCAAATAGGCGGCATAAAACGGCTCATCGACGCAGCTCGTGTCTGCCCGCGCGCCGAAACTCCTCATCATCGTCGTGGACATGTTGCGCGGGCCAGACCACATGGCGATACGAATTGCTCTGCTCATATGATCGGCGTCAGATTATTTTGAACAAGTTGCTTATAGAGCGCGGATAGCTTTTGCGTGACCGGTCCATTCATACGGTCGATCACGCGGCCGTCGACTTCTCGCACGGGTGTGGTGCCAGCGAAGGTTCCGGTAATGAAGGCCTCGTCGGCTGAGTACACATCAAACAGGGAGAAGCGCTTTTCGAACACTGGAATTCCGTTCTCCTCGCATACTCGAATAATGTTACCGCGCGTGATACCGCCGAGACAATAGTCATTGGGGCTGGTCCAGACTTCACCGTTTCGAACAATGAAGAAATGGGTTGAGTTGCACGTTGCGACAAAGCCATCTGGGTCGAGCATTAAAGCCTCGTCCGCACCAGCCTTGTCGGCCTGGATGCAGGCAAGAATGCAATTTAGCTTTGAATGGGAGTTAAGTTTCTGGTCCTGCTCAGCAGGCCCGGTGCGGCGCACATGCGCGGTAAACAATGATACGCCTTTCGCTATTACTTCCGGAACGGGTTTTTTGTATTCCGGTATGATGACGATGGTGGGCGGCGTAATGGTAAAGCGAGGTCCTTGATAAGGGGACTTCTTCACGCCGCGAGTGACCATCAGGCGAATGTGTACCCCATCGGTCATGTCTTGCGCTTTCAGGCAGTCAAACAGACTCTGGGTGAGCTCTGCTTTCGTGAGGCCAATATTCATATCGATGGTTTTTGCCCCCGCATAGAGCCGGGTCAGATGCTCGTTCAGGAACGCAACGCCTCCCTGATGAACGCGCATGCCTTCCCAAACACCGTCACCAAGCATGTAGCCAGATTCGAAGACAGAGACGGTCGCTTGGTCTCGATGTTTCAGTTCGCCATTGATCGAAACCAGAATATCGGCGTTGCGAGGATCATAAGTGAAGTCGTGAACGCCATGTGGATCGTCTATCATACTCGATCAACCAACCCGTCGCTCTACGCCTTTCCAATATGGCTCGCGTAGATCCTTCCGGAGGATCTTACCCGAAGGATTGCGGGGCATAATTTCGATCTGCTCAACCGACTTAGGACATTTATATCCAGCGATACGCTCTTTCGCCCAGGCGATGATGTCAGCTTCGCTCGGATTTTCGCCTTCCTTCGGCACAATAAGAGCTTTGACTTCTTCGCCCCACTTCTCACTCGGCACGCCGATTACAGCCACATCAGCGACGGCAGGATGACCAAAGATCGCGTTTTCAACTTCGGCTGGATACACGTTCTCGCCGCCCGAAACGATCATGTCCTTCACGCGGTCATGGATGAACAAGAACCCATCTTCATCAAAGAACCCGGCATCGCCGGTGTAAAAGTACCCGCTCTTGATGGCATCAGCGGTCGCTTCTGGGCGTTTCCAGTAGCCTTTCATATTAAAGCCCGACTGAATAACAATTTCGCCAACCTCGCCTTGAGGCACTTCTTTGCCATCCTCATCAACACATTTGATGATTGTTCCAGGATACGGAACGCCGCACGAGCGAAGTTTGCCCCAAGCCGGATCGTGAGCCTCAGGCGGTAGGAACGTACCGCCGCCAGTCGTTTCGGTCAGGCCGTAAACCTGGGTGAACTTGCATTTAAATACGTCTTTGGCTTCGAGGAGCAAATCCTGGGTAATCGGGGAGGCGCCATATGTAATGTTCTTCATTGAGGAAAAATCGCGATCACGCACGCCTGGCGTCTGAGTGAGCATAAGAATAACCGCCGGAACCCAAAACGCTTGCGCGATCTTGTGCTGTTCAATCAGGTCGAGAATGACGACAGGATTTATCTCTCTGAGCACAACGGTTTTGCAGCCTTGATGCAAGGATAGAACTCCAATGTTTACGCCTGCCACGTGGAACAAGGGCATCGCCAGCATCACGGCGTCGCCTTCATCATAGCCTGCCCAATCAAGCGTGCCCGCTTGCTGCATGAAGGACGTATAGTTGGCATTCGTTAGCTGAACCCCTTTCGGCAAGCCTGTGGTTCCCGAAGTGTAGAGCTGAATAACGTCGTCATCCGGCAAGGTCTCAATGCCGGGATTTTCTCCGTTTTGGCCATCGCGCCATTTTTCGTAATCGATCCAATCGGAGCGGCCTCCTTCAATTGCAATGACCTTTTTGATCATCGGGCATTCATCGAGGACTTGATCAACAAGCTCGTAGAAATCCTTGGATACAAACAGGACTTTCGCCTCACTGTCAGACAAAACGAATTGTAGTTCCGGTGCCGCCAGACGGTTATTCATGCCTGCCATCGTCGCGCGAACTTTTGTGCATCCAAACAGCATTTCGAAGTAACAACCGAGATTTTTCCCAAGAAAAGCAACTCTGTCACCCGGCTCAATGCCTTCAGCAAGCAGGCCGTGCGCTACCCGGTTAGAGCGTACCTCCAGTTCTCGAAAATTGGTTTCCTGTCCCTCAAACCAAATCGCAACATCGTTCCCGCGAACACTTGCTTGATACCGAGGAATATCAGCCAAGTGAGGCATGTTTTCAGTGTCGATCATAAGTACTTCCTCCGGGGCATTATTGTTTCTTAGCTTTAGCGCGTCTGCGCCTTTTTTCTAGAGAAATAGACTAGGCAATCACAGCAATGCGTCTAGAAGATTCTCCAGCTAAGGATGCCAGCAGCGAGGAAATCAGCCATGACACACGGATTCTCAACACGCGCCATACATGCCGGGACTGCACCTGACCCAGTTACCGGATCTCGCGCCCAGCCAATCCATCAAACGACGAGTTTTGTGTTTAACGATGCTGAGCACGCTGCAAAG
Organism: Hyphomonadaceae bacterium; assembly: GCA_965263325.1. Taxonomy (GTDB): domain Bacteria; phylum Pseudomonadota; class Alphaproteobacteria; order Caulobacterales; family Hyphomonadaceae; genus CBDHGY01. Next base: position 2,630,193 of record CBDHGY010000002.1, read on the forward strand.
CTTTTTGCGCTTCAGGAGTTTGGCAATATCTATAGCCGGATCGGTAACCCCACCACGACGGCGCTCGAAGATAAGATTGCCAGTCTGGAGGGCGGCACAATGGCGGTCAGCACCGCCTCTGGTCACAGTGCGCAAGCGCTTGTTTTTCATGTGTTGATGGAGCCAGGGGCCAATATTGTTGCTGCAAAGCAACTTTATGGCGGATCAATCAATCAGTTGAGCCATGCCTTCAAGAAATTTGGCTGGGAAGTGAAGTTCGTAGATGTGGACGACCACGCCGGTTTTGAGGCCGCGATAGATGATAAAACGAGAGTTGTCTTCACTGAGAGCTTAGCTAATCCTGGCGGCGTTGTGACCGATATCGCGGCAATTGCTGCCATCGCAAACAAAGCTGGCGTTCCTTATGTCGTCGACAACACAATGGCATCCCCGTATCTCATCCGGCCGTTGGAGCATGGTGCAGACATCGTTGTGCACTCTCTGACAAAATTCATCGGGGGGCACGGCAATTCAATAGGCGGCATTATCGTCGATGGCGGTAAATTTGATTGGATGGCGCATGTCGAGAAGTTTCCAACCATGACGACGCCCCAAGCCTATTACAACGGGCTCACATTCGGAGAAGGGTTTGCTGCACTGCCACTTGGTCCAGACGGAAGCAATGTGAATATTGCTTTTGCAATTGCTGCAAAGGCGTTCAGTCTGCGGGATCTCGGCCCATCCCTGTCCCCCTTCAATGCCTTTATGATACTTACGGGGTGCGAAACGCTTCCTCTACGTATGGACAAGCATTGCAGTAACGCACTTGAAGTTGCGAAATTTCTTCAAGGGCATGAGAAAGTCAGTTGGGTGAATTATGCTGGTTTGCCGGATGACAAATACCATTTGCTTGCGAAGAATTATTGTCCAAATGGGGCAGGCGCTGTCTTCACTTTTGGTTTGAAAGGCGGGCATGAAGCCGGTGTGAAACTCGTGGCTGGCGTTGAACTATTCAGTCATCTCGCGAATATCGGTGATACGCGCAGCCTGATCATTCACCCAGCTTCGACAACGCATAGCCAGCTTTCGGATGACCAGAAAACCGCCTCTGGCGCAGCGCCGGATACCGTTCGCATTTCAGTGGGTATTGAAGATGCGGCCGACATCATCGCTGATCTCGACCAGGCCCTCGCTGCCTTATAGCGCCTGGTTGCACAGGGGCACTTTGCAAATCTATGCAATCAGGTGAGAGTGGTCATCTAGTTCCACTCGTGCCTGGGGAGGCTATTTAAATGGCAGACGCCAGAAGTCTGATACTGCATCACTATGCGGACTCTCCCTTTTCTGAGAAAGTGCGGCTCGCACTTGCTTTGAAGAACCTCAAATGGTCGTCGGTTGAAATTCCGGTGACAATGCCACGGCCAGATTTGATGCCCCTTACGGGGGGGTATCGGCGCACGCCAGTCATGCAAATTGGCGCAGATATATATTGCGATACGTCGCTTATTTTGCGCGAGCTGGACGCTCGTTACCCGATACAGCCCTTGGCGCTGCCAGGTCATGAGGGCCTGACATCAATGGTTGGAACGTGGACCGATACGCGCTGGTTCCAAGCTTCGGTCGGCGTGATCTTTGGAGAAATTGGTGACACCATTCCCGAAGATTTCAAAAAAGACCGCGAACAGCTGACAGGCCGACCCTTCGATACGGATATGATGAAGTCGACCGCACCGATGCTCCGCGATCAGTGGCGCTCACAGCTTATGTGGATCGAGGAGCGGCTACGCGGAGGACGCGCGGCAGGTACCGGTAATTGGCTCATATCCACAAAGCCGGGTGTGATCGATGTTCACGCGCATATGAATATCTGGTTCGTAAAGCGCGCCGTGCCAGAATTTGTAACGGCCTGTTTTGAGCGCGCACCGCTCACGCAAGACTGGTTTTACCGATTAAGCGAGTTCGAGCCAAGAGAGCCTGAAACGCTGTCCAGCGATGAAGCACTTGCCATCGGCCGGGCGGCAGCACCGCGGCTAATTGCAGCGACGGCGAGTTTTGAGCCGCAAGGCCTCGCGCCCGGTGAAGCGATCGCGGTTGCCCCTGATGATTACGGCAAGGACTGGGTTGAAGGAGAACTTGTCCATGCCGATGCGCAGCGCGTTATCCTGCAGCGCCGAGCAGACGAAGCAGACACCGTTCACGTTCATTTCCCGCGCGCTGGTTATTTGATACGCCGGGTATAGATCGCTGTGGTGCCCACTTAGTTGTATCCTCAGTGGCAAGCTGAATTAGTTTATGCGGGATCGAAACTGCATCGAAAATGTTGGTGATGGAGCGCCGGCTTCGAACTGACCTTTGGGGTTGATGCAGATAAAATTTACGTTTGGATCATAACCGCTAATAGGTGTGTAGGTGCAGGCCGTAAAACTCGCTGGCTTTGTCGAAGCATTCGAGTATCGAACATCGGTGGCGTATGTTAAGCTCAGAGAAGGGCTGTTGGTTTGAGAAAACGCGACCGGATGTGTTTCGGGGCCGTCACCGTCTATATCTCCATTATAAAACGTCACCTGATCTGGAAGGGCATCGATCACTAAGATGCTGTCAGAATCGGTTGGTCCCGTGCCAGAATTGCTCGCGCTGATCGTATACATAACGTCATTACCGGGAATATTGTGCAGCCCCTCGTTCAGCGGGTCATATACAGCTACTGACTTGGATGTTGTTATGTTCGGTAAGAGACGGGGACAGGTGAAGACATCGTGAATTGAAATTGCTTGCTGATTAGGCGGATTGGGTGCTGCGGGTCCGTTTGTATAACTGACCACAAACTGATCTATCGGGCTTGAAAATGTCACCAAGAGTGTTCCATCGGCAGAAGTTGAATCTGCCCCCGTTTGACCGGTTGCCACATTGCCTGACACCGTATGAGATACGCCCGCAGTCAGAACCGGGGAAACGGCGTTGCCGTTTAACGAGCCCGTAATTGTAACTTCATCCTGGAAAGTAGCCGGATCTGTGTCGAGATCGAAAATAGAGAATTGAGCTTCCTCTACGCCTTCGCCAGCTATGCCAACATCAAATGTAATCGTCACCGACTGACTCGTATCTGTAAACCTAAGAAACAGCTCAAGCGAGTTTTCAGCTGGTACCAGGCCACCTGTATCAAAATTTGTGGTGAGTGGTGCGCTGGCCGTATCCGGTAGGAAGAACCCTGTATCACCTGTTATCGCAACCGACAACGTCTCGCCTGACGTGGTGTATGATTGTGATAAGCTTCCCGCTGGCCAGGTATTCACATCCCAATCATGACGCAATGTGGATCCACCACAGCTTAGAGATTGTGCGAATGCGGACAGCTGCGTGCCAAGAAGAAGGACGATTGCAAGAAACCCAAACCTAAATCTCAAGATGTGCGTGCTTAAAATTGCACTCGTCATCGCCCGATTGCCCATACGCTGTTTAAGCGGTCAGACCATCACCAAAACCCTGGCAGCTTGTTAGTCGTTCACCGATACTGAATTTTAGGTAGAATTTCCCTAAATTTCTGTAAATTTTGATGCAATCCGCAGGGTATAGACCCCGCTCGAAGCTCCTATTGAGCTTGTGAACAAGTGGCCGCCCTAGCTAGCGTTTGGGTCGCTGCCGCCAATCACACTCAGTTTTACATCGCTATCAGCGACAACCGTCTCCGCGCCAGTGCCCTCGATGAATAGGGTTTGTGTCGGATAGGCGAATTCGATGCCTTCCTCGCCAAACAATTTGAACAGTGCGAGGAGGAGTTTGCTCTTGGCAGCCATGCTGCGATTAAAGTCCGGGTTGAGCGAATAGATCACCAATTCGTAATCAAGCGAGCTCGGCCCAAAGCCAGACATGGAACATCGATCAAAGTCGATCCCCTGAATGTCCTTGATCATGGCTGCGACGAGACCTGGTATTTTTTCCGCAAGCTCGTGCGGCGTCTGATAGATCACACCAAAGCCCAGTTCGATCCGGCGCCGGCTCATCCGGCTCATATTACGAATCTCCATCTCAAGGAGGTTCGTATTGGAAATAATGATCTGCTCTCCGCTTTTCGAGCGCAGGCGCGTCGTCTTTAATCCGATGTCTTCAATATCTGCCCACGTATTGCCGAACCGGACTGTGTCACCAACGAGAAATGGCTTATCAAGGATAATAGACATCGCTGAGAACAGGTCGCGAAAGATTCCCTGCGCGGCAAGACCAATGGCTAGACCGCCAATGCCTAGGCCAGCCAGCAGCGCTGTTACATCCATATTCAGATTGTCTAGGATGAGAAGGGCGGCGACAGACCAGATAGCGACAGAGACAAACCATTTGATGATATTTACCGCTGACACAAGCATTGTTGTATCGCCGTGCGCGCGCCCTGCGCTCCGCCGAATTGAGGACACCGCTGCTTCCTGAGCCCATTCGGCAAATTGAAGCGTTACAGCAAAAATACAAATGATCTCGACACCTGCCTCGACACCTGACGGAAAGTCGACGACGATGCTTGCGGCGGCGAGGCCCATCGCAATCATAAAGTAAAGGCGGAACCTATGGATAACGCGTTCGAGGATCGCAAGCAGTGAATTGTCGTCATTGCGTTTCCCGCGGCGCACCAATTGTGTCAGCGCGTTGCGGAACAGGATCAAAGCACCGACAGTGAGCAATATAATCGTGATTGCGACCAAGGCGTCACGCTGGCCGCTGGTGACCCAGCTTGCAAATTCTGTAGCGGCCTCGGTTGTGACTTCTACCGTCTCGCCAAGTCCTTCCAGCGGCCGGCCTTCAACAGGTGGCGCTGTGCCTTCTTGAGTAAACATCAGTATGCTGAGGAAAGAAGAAGCGAGCGCTGGAAACATGGGCGGGAGTATATACGAATATGAATAACAGGGACATGCGGCGAAGAATGAAATTCACGGTAATCCTTGTAAGCACTACTTAAATATTGTGGTCGAATTGGTACGAGATACCCTGCATACTGTTCAAGCTCCGAGAAAAATTGCAACGATAAGTATCAACAGTATTACTGCCGTGACAGCGGAAACGACCAGAGCTGCTTTTCCGTTTCTTGTATGTCTATTGATCCAACCGAGAATTAGGGAAACCGGCAGACCAAATATTGCAGTCATGACCATGACGGAGCCGCCGTCACCGCCCAACGCCGAAGTAATTATACTCCCGAACACAATCAAAGCCACGACAGCAATCGCTATTGTCAAAGACATCATTCCGGAAGGTTTAGATCCAGTTTGAGGATGAGTTTCAGGCTCCATCAGGCTAATGTCGCCAACAATTTCAGACAGTCGATGCTCGACATCGGTAAGATCTTTTATCGCTCCCTCATTAAGCTCGGCGAGCAGATGCTCCCGGATGCCATCCAGTAAAATATCAGCTTCTTCTTTGGAGTAAGCGGTTTCAGGCAGAGTCTTGCGCACCAAGGCTAGTTCCTCAGTGATCAGGCGGTCTGCTTTTTCTAACAAACTATTCATCTGACACTCCTGACTCCTGCAACATGAAATCCACGTCTTGAGAAAAACCTCGCCAGAACTCTGCCATATTAGCCAACCTCTCGCGCCCGGACGCAGTAAGTTTGAAGTATCGCCGCGGCGGGCCTTTTTTTGAAGGTTGCGTTCGAAATGAAACGAAACCGTCTTTCTTTAATCTGCCAAGCAAAAGATAAAGCGTGCTTTCTTTAAGGGCGAGGCTTGGGCGATCATGAACCTTGCTTAGGATTTCGTACCCATACGCTTCGTCATTGTACAGAGTTGCAAGAACACAGAGCTCTGCGATGCCTTTGCGCATTTGTCCGACCCAAACATCCGCCATGATCGCATACCTCAAAACCAAATCTTCACTACTCTAGTTTACAGAGTAGCGTTCGTGTGATACCTCTACTCTATATAGCAGAATAGCGAGCGATTCAATGATCAGAAAGATTATGATGCAAACTGCGGCGGTTGCCGGTCTTTTCGGGATATTAGTGGCGGGCTGCGTAGGCAGCAGCGAATCTGGTGATCCTATAATCTCCACGCCAGCACCGTTACCCGAGACCACCACGCCCCCGCCATCAAGTGGATCCGTCCACGCAATACCTCGTCTTTCTCCGGGGCCGCATATGGGGCTGACCATCGGCTTTGATGATTTAACACCACAAGGCGAGATTACGGCATGCAATCCGGATAGAAGCGCGCGCACCTCCGAACTGTATGATGAGGCGGTTGCTCGCGGGAAAACCATAGGACGTTTGCTTGTAGATTGGAGCGAGCTTGAACCGATGCCCGGTGTTTATGATGAGGCGGCGCTCATAGAAGCAATAGAGGCTGCGCAAACCGGCGGGGTATCTGCATATATGACTTTGTCGACGTTAGATTCAGGAATGATAACTTTTCCCGATCATCTCTTGGATAATGACGGGCAGCTGTTGCCTGGCATAGAGTTGACCGGCCCGGAAGTAACAGGGGCCTTGCAGAACTTGCTTCTATGGCTCGTTCCCCGATTGAAAGACCACAATATCTGGGCGCTGTCTCTTGGTAACGAGCCTGATGCCAATATTGGTGAATCGCTATCAGAGGAAGAAATTGTCGATTTTTTCGTGATGGCTTCGAACACGGTTCAGCAGGCCGATCCTGACTTACCAACAGCAGTAACACTTTCCTATTCAGCGGTGGCGCAGTTCCCGGATTTCACCTCAGCGCTCATCGATGAGCTTGATATCATGATGATGAATTTTGGCTGCCTGGATCAAAACTATGAGATTGCTGGTGAGACGGTTTGGCGTGAGGAGCTTGCCAGCTGGAAAGCGGCGGCAAAAGGGAAACCCATTGTTGTGCAAGAACTCACTTGCCCGGTCGGATATGGCTTCGAAGGAGCTTGCGGAAATCAGCGTTCAATGGGGCGGTTGATGGGAAATCCGCAGTTGCAGGCTGATTTCTTCCGCTTTTCCGCGGAGGCTTTTGCAGAAGATGAACAACTTCGTGCAGCGATCGTGTTTCAGCTACTCGATTGGTCGCCAGAGAATGCTCGGCTGTTCGGTGATTTTCTCCGCGATGAGGGAATGCCAATCGCGGCGGATCAGATCGAAGAATCCCTGGCAACGACCGGACTCTGTCGGTGGTCCGATGGCGTGTGCCGTTCTGCTTGGACCAGCTGGATAGAAGGGTTGAAGCTGCTTGAAGAAGCAAGAGGGAATGCTGAAAATTAGCCCCTTCAGAACGGGCATGCTGCCGAATAGGTTACAGCTTCTCCGGTGATCGGGTGGCGCATGGCAAGGCTCGCAGCGTGTAATTGGAGACGGTCTGCCATTGCTAACACATTGTCCGGAGCATAAAGCCGATCTCCTAAGATAGCATGGTTTTGGTGAGCCATATGTACACGGAGTTGGTGCGTGCGCCCGGTTATCGGTGTTAGTCTCACACGCGTCGCATTTTCTTCGTAAAGGTCAACCTGCCAAAGCGTGCGCGAAGGTTTACCGTCAGGATGGACCTCATGAATCGGTCTGTTTTCGTAGTCTTTTCGAATAGGAAGATTGATGTCGCCGCTCTGTGGTTCTAATCGTCCTGCGACGCGCGCGATATATGTCTTCGTAACGCGGCGCGCTTCGAATTGTTTGGCGCCGGCGCTTTGGGCTTTTTGGCTGCGCGCAAGCACAACCACGCCCGATGTATCCATATCAAGCCTATGAATGGGCAAAGCATCTGCCCATCTCTCTCGCGCGCGGCTGAGCAAACAATCTTCCATGCCCTGTGCGCGGCCTTCTGTGGTGAGCAGGCCTGCTGGTTTCCGCAGAACAATCACATGTTCATCGATATGCGCCACGTCCAGCTTATTGCGCGGAGGCGCATAGGGAAGGGGTTCACGAGGTTTTCGGCGTTCTTGCATGGTGTGATCTGACCTTACATATTATAACCAAGCACCTGTTCAAGAAAGGGGATTCCCCCATGAAGCAGATCGATATCACGAGCGCTGCTTATAAGGCGGATCCAGTTCCCGCGCTGCAGCGTCTGCACGCTGAAGGTCAAATGGGACGTATGAAAGTGCCCCTACTTGGACACGTGGATATCGCGGTTTCGTATGATGCGGTCATGGATTTGCTGAAAGATCAGGATAGGTTTGCATCGGATGCACGTAATGCTGGAAAGAAGTCGCGCATGGGCATGTGGCTTCCGAAGAGCATTAAGCTACTTACGGAAAACATGTTGCAGAACGATGATCCGGATCATCGTCGTTTGCGCAAGCTTGCAGATGTTCCGTTCCATGCGCGCAATATCGAAGATCTTCGCCCCGCCGTTACGCGTATTGCGGATGAATTGCTTGATCAGGTGGGCGTCTCTGATGCCCCGGAGCTGCTTGAGCAATACTGTAAACAGCTTCCCCTCGGCGTGATCTGCGAAATTCTAGGTATTGCGCCAAATGATCGTGAAATATTCGCACATTGGATGGATGGTTTGTCCGGAAAAACGAACTTATTTACGGTCATCAAATTCCTTCCGAATCTAAAAAAGATCATAAAGTATCTGCGTAAGGAAATCGAAGCGCGCCGGATTGATCCAAAACCAGGTATGATCACTGAGCTCGTTCAAGCCGAGCAGGATGGTGACAAATTGAGCGAGAATGAACTCGTTGCCATGATACTCGTACTGTTCGTTGCAGGTCATGAAACGACCACGCATCTTTTGTCGACGAGCATCATTTCTCTGCTCGATCACCCGGAACAGCTCGAAGAGCTTAAAAGTGACTGGAGTGGGAAATCACCGCGCGCAGTGGAAGAACTCATTCGTTACAACTCACCTGTTCAAATGACGAAACCTCGCTTTGTCACGCGCGACATGGAATTCTTCGGAAAACAACTGAAACGCGGGCAAAACGTCATGGCGTTTCTCGCTGGTGCAAATTGCGACGAAAGCAGATTCGATCATCCATTCACACTGGACATCGCTCGTGAGAATGTCCGGCATGTTGGGTTTGGCGGCGGAATTCATCTCTGTCTCGGTATTCAGCTGGCGCGAACTGAGGGGCAAGTCGGTCTGGAACGCCTCTTCACGCGTTTTCCGGATCTGGCTTTGTCAGTTCCCAAAGACCAGCTGAAATGGATGGAACGAACGGGTATGCGCGGGGTTCACGAATTGCCGGTGAGGCTTCGCTAGTTTGCGCGCTTCGTAGACTCTGATAGGTGACAGGCGACCAAGCGAATAAGGAGCCGAAAATGGCCGATCCTGTAACTGATCTTCTGGAATTGCTGGATATCGAGCAATTGGAGCTTGATCTCTTTCGCGGAGAAAGCCCGCCGGAAGAAACAAGCCAGCGCGTATTTGGAGGGCAGGTGATCGCGCAAGCGCTTGTGGCAGCATATAGAACGGTCGAGGACCGCACCTGCCATTCACTACATGCCTATTTCATTCGCCCGGGCGACCCAAAAGTTCCGATCATTTATCAAGTGGACCATTCCCGCGATGGCCGCAGTTTCACGACACGCCGCGTTGTTGCGATTCAGCATGGCAAGCAGATCTTCAATCTGGCAGCAAGCTTCCACGTCGAGGAAGAGGGGTGGGAGCACCAAGCGGAGATGCCTGCTGTTCCAGGGCCGGACGACCTGCCGACATATCTTGATTTGCGCAAACAGGCGGTCGAGAAAATGCCAGAGAAAATGCGCGAACGATTGGGACCATTCTTTACAAGAGAGCGCCCAATTGAGCAGCGTCCCGTCAATCCAACCGACATGCTCGATCCGCAGATTGATAAAACGGATCAACAAATTTGGATCCGCGTGCCCACAAAGATCGATGAAGAGCCATGGCTTCACCAATGCTTGCTGGCATACGCTTCAGATCACTCGCTTCTCGGAACCGCGCAGCGCCATCACGGCGTCACTTGGATGAGCGGAGAAGTTATGGGTGCAAGCCTCGATCATGCGATGTGGTTTCATGCGCCGCTCAACTTCAACGATTGGCATCTTTATTCAATGGACGCGCCCTATGCCGGCGGCGCGCGCAGTTTCAATCGTGGTATGATTTTTAGTCAGGACGGAAAACTCGTCGCTTCGTGTACCCAAGAAGGCCTGATGCGTCCTATGCGAAAAAGAACCACATGATAAAATGGGCCCCACCCGAAGGTGAGGCCCGTTCGAACAGTTGGTCAGCCCCCTGACAACTGCTCGAATATTACTTACTCATCCGCGATTTCGAGGCCGGCTTCTTCCAGAACTTCCGTAACGGCTTCAGACGCTGATGCTGGAATTTCTGCATCTTCTGCAACATCCGCTTCACTTGCGTCTTGTGAGACTTCTTCTGCTGCAACGACCGTTTCAACAACGTCTTCTGTCACGGCCTCAGAGATGTCCTCTGCGGCGTCGATCGCTTCCACTTCGTCAACGACGTCTTGCACAACTTCACTGTCCGGCTCCGAAATCGTTTCGAGAGGCTCCTCAGCAGCCGCTTCGGTCTCTTCGACTTCCTCCAGAACTTGTTCGACATTCTCAACCAGAGCCGCTTCTGCCGGTGCGACTGCGCTCGCTTCAACTTCGTCCGAATCCATCGCGACAGATTCCATGTCGTCTGCCGGTATGAGGTCTTCTGCAACAGATTGCATTTCCACTTCTAAGTCTGGTGCTTCGAAAATGGGGCTCGCCATGGCGGCCGCCGCAGCTTCGGCATCGACAATTCCGCCCGTTTGATCTGCTTCATAGTCAGCAAGGCTGAATGCGGGTGCGATTTCCTCACTTTCGGGGACGTCAATTTCAGGTTCGACAGCGTCCGAAACTTCGTCGACCAAGTCATCGACATCGCTCGTGTCGAGCTCGCTCTCGTCCACAGATTCGACAATTTCTTCAGCCACTTTTGCGGCGTCGTCGATATCGCTTTCTTGAGCGGACGCATATCCAGTGAGTAACGCGCTGGCAGCGACGGCGAATTTCCATTTGTGTTTCATCTTTTGGTTCCCCCTATAGATGAACCGACCTATGTAATTCCCCCAACAGGATAAAACCGGCAAGAATGCTAAAAGGCAAGCCGATGACTAGAACATTCCAGATGATCGCGTCTGTTTTGCAACAGAAGTGGCGTCAAAGTGTGTTGATTGCCCATGCCGCAACGTCTTTGCGGGGGTGGTTTTGTAACCGAAATTTTAGTTCGGCAGCTCGTTCGATCATAACGCGCTCGACATGATCTTTAGCTGTCGAGCCAAGAGCTCTTGAAAGCGCTTTATCAATATCACTTCGATACTTTTTTGGGTTGAGCGCGGCCAGCGCCCGGGCGAATTGCCAGTGCAGGGACGCATCCTCGGGTAGAATTGCTGCCGCCTGAGCATAGTGCTTGCGTGACTGTTTCACACTCGCCCCCAGTACGCGGGACCCCAAAGCGCCTCCGCGGCGTACGACTTCGATGTGCCAGACGGCCATAAATGCGTGTGCATAAGGATTGTCGGGATCGTCTTCGAGCGCCGCTTGCGCCAGCTCTTTTGCCTTTTCCCCATATCCAGTGCGCATGGCAGCGCGCGTTGAAAGCGGGCGTGCCTTCAAAGAAAGCGTGATCGCAAGCTGTAGTTTTGCTTCGACGTGATCCTTATCTTGGGCGAGCGCTGCGCGAGCAAATGATTCTGCGCGCTCAAGAAGGTCTTGGTTGGGCTGATGTGAGCCGCACAGGCCCTTTGCCAAAAGCGCGCGCGCATTAAAGGCTAAGGCGTCAGCCGAGGTATCGGCAGGTGCCGCCGTAACGGCTTTTTCGAATTGCCCGTTCTGGAAGGCTATATGCTGGCTGGCGTTTTGAGCAAACGCGGCCGGCGCGAAGAAAATCAGAAGTGCTATCAATCGTCCCATACGCGACAATTTAGCGCAAAAAATACTTCCCGCCCACAATGAAAGTTCTTTAGTGGATGAATGATGGATCAATTCGATGCTGACGTCTTGGTTATTGGAGCCGGAGTGATCGGTCTCTCCTGCGCTCGCGCGCTCTCTATGCAGGGACGGGATGTTACCGTGTTAGAAGCTGAGGAGCTCATCGCCGCCCACACGAGCTCGCGGAATTCAGAGGTCATTCACGCCGGGCTGTACTACGCGGAAGGCTCTAACAAAGCGAAATTCTGTGTTCATGGACGACGCGCGCTTTATTCCTATCTCGATATTCACAAAGTGACCTACAACAATTGCGGCAAGCTTGTTGTTGCCGTGACAGATGATGAAGCAAATCAACTTCATGATCTTATCGCTCGCGCCGAAAGAAATGGTGTCGAGGGCTTGAAGATACTCGATGGTGATGAGGCGCGGGTAATGGAACCGGCGCTCAACCCGGAAATCAAGGCCGCGCTCCATTCGCCTGTCTCAGGCATTTTTGACAGTCATGGGTATTTTCTAGCCTTGCAGGGGGAATGCGAGGACAGGGGCGGCATGGTTGCGTTCGAAACGCCGGTCGTGGGGGGAGAGGTTAGCGATAGCAAAGTGGAGATCGTCGCTGGCGGAAAGATGCCCGCAAAAATCACGGCGAATGTTGTGGTGAATGCGGCGGGTCACAATTCAATTGATGTGGCCAGATTGATCGAGGGGCCCCACCAGTCGCGACTTCCCAAGCCGCGATTTGTAAAAGGATCTTATTTTAGCATTTCAGGAAAAACCCCGTTTTCGCGATTAATTTATCCAATGCCTGGCAAAGCGAGCCTGGGCTTACATCTAACAGTGGATCTTGCCGGACGCGGCAAAGTAGGGCCCGATGCCGAGTGGTTGGATGGCGACGCTGCGCCACCGTTTGATTATCAGGTTGATCCATCTCGCGCCGAGCATTTCTATTCGTCCGTTCGTAAATACTGGCCCGGACTAGACGACGGAGCTTTGGCGCCAGACTATGCTGGCGTTCGACCAAAGCTCGTTGGCCCGGGTGAACCATCAGGCGATTTCAGGATAGAAGCGGAACCAAGCGGTCTTATCAATCTCTTCGGAATCGAGAGCCCAGGCCTCACATCATCCTTGGCTATTGGCGAACATGTTGCGAGCGTCGTGCAAGAGATGGGAGCCTAGCTTAGCTCGCCGTTTTCAGCTTATGCCCATTTACGAAGCTGGCGCGCTTTTCGTTTTCCGCCAACAATCGGATATCGGTATTTAGAGACTTGATAAGGTGTTCGGTCGGATCGTCGTCCTCGCAATGCACTTCATTCAGATCAAGCCCGTACATCAATAACTGCAGCTTCACTTTTATGTTCTCAGCTGAATAGGCTGGCACTCGGGCGACAAGACTGATCATGCGTTGCTCGATAAAAACAATCTTGTCCCGCGTCGCGAGCGCTTTCGGTGTATCAACAACTTCTGGATCTGAATCTTTCCAATGATGCATTAGCAATTCACGCAAATGGAGGATCTGTTCAAAGAAAGATACCTCTACGAGAGGCGATACTTTTCGTTCGATGTTTGAAATCAGTGCCTCTATTCCTGCAATATCTTTCGGCGACTTTTTTTCGTTATCCAACACGTCTTGCTACTTTCTGCTTTAAAAACAGTGACTTTAGTATTGATAATGAAAGATTGCTGAATCCAAGAGTATTCAATCTTATATTTAAAGTATTCAGCAATTTTCACTTATTACTTCGGTAAAGAGAGTTGAAGAGAATTTTAATACCCAATTTTGGGTAGACCGCGTTCAATTCCCAGCTGCTTTGGCGGACGGCTCGGGGAGTGCGGCTGAAATACACGATCTAAGTGTGATAACATAATGTGGACGAATTGTGAGCACCGAGAAAGACGCTTCTGAAGGTGACGACTTCAACGATGACGAGCACAAGGCGCTCGCCTCCGACGAAGCTAAATCTGCGCTGCAGCTTCTACGCTCGCTCGCGGCGGCACGAGCGAGTCCGGAGAATTTGGAACAAGCGTTTCTCGATTGGGCTAGATTGTCTGATGAAGCGCGCGCCTATCCAGAATTCGAGCATATTCTCATTACCCTGTTTGGCGACAGTCAGGAGGAACGTGAAGATGAAAACGACCCCAATGTTGCGGCAAAGAGCATTCAAAAGTTCGATATTTCTGACGTGTTCTTTGTCGATGAAAACGGCACCATCCTCGATATTGGATCGGAGCTTTCAACCCTCCTCAATCTGAAGGCGGGCGATGCCCTTGAACCTGGAATCTTCCAGGACTTGTATGATCGCCAGCTAGGGTCGAGTGAAGTAGAATCCGCGCCGCCCACCACGATTGAGCTGCGAGACAAGTTTGATCTCAAACGGCGCATCGTTCTTCATCGCATTATACACGCGCGGCGGGGAATGAAGTATGCAGCGGTCTATATTCGAGTCACGTTATCTGAACGTGCCGAAAACGAACTTCGCGAAACCTACAAGCTGACAAAAAGTGAGTTGGAGATTCTCGGACTCGCTTTGCAGCGCTACACGCCTGAGCATATCGCCAAAATTCGAAATTCAAAACTGAATACAGTTCGAACGCATATTAGTCGTCTTATTCAAAAAACCGAATGTCATAGCTTAAATGAAACCATTGGCTTTGCATTGGAATTGTCGCTTGCAACGCAATCAGATGTTCCAAGTATATTTGGGCGAAGGACGCAGGTCGACCGGACAGATCGAAGAGTGGCAATTCCTCAACAGAGTGCGGTTGTTGACTACTCAAAATATGGCTCGGTCTCCGGCAAACCCGTGATCGTTTTACACTCGCTCGAATACGGATTTGAACCAACCAAAGCAATGATCGAGGCTGCGAAGGCGAGAGGTATATGCCTGTACTTCGTAAGGCGGTCGGGCTTTGGTGGAACCACTGCAACTAAAACGCTGGGCCATGCAGCCAGCCTCATCGACGGATTTATCAGCGCGCTTGAACTCACCGATGTCACAATTGTTGCGCTATCGACAGCCGCGCCGCAAGCGCTTGTGATCGAAAATGTCGATGATCGCATTTCACATATGCTACTTGTAAATTATGGGCTCGACGCAAAAGGTAAGATCGACATGTTCGAACCTGCCTGGATCCGCGGGCTCATAAAAATGGGGTTGGCAGCGCCTGCGAGTTTCTCGGCGGGTGTCGAAGTCGTTCGTGGATTTTGGAGGACTTTTGGAACAGAGCGGCTTTACCGAATGATGTACGCTTCCGTCGAGTCGGATTTGGAATATTTGGAACAGCATATCGATTTGTTCGAAAATAGTAGTGATATCATATACAAGGCTAGCCGAACAAACATTCGGCTAGACATAATGAGTTCGTTCCTCGAGAACAGGGACCTTCCAAAGCAAGTCGCGCGACACCATTCGCTCTTGGTTGCGACTGGCGAACACTATTTCAAGGCATCTACTGAGGCACTTCGCGACACGGCTGAAACACTCGGCGTTGAATTCAGAACTATTCCCGGTGAGGGGCGCAATTGGCCGTTTGCACAGCCCGACATATTGTTCGATTTGATCTCCCCTAAGGCGGAGCTTTGAAACTGGAAACGAGGCGGAAGCGAACTATCCTCGAACGGCGTAAGGGTTACGTGCAAAAGGGAGTTTGCAATATATGATCAGAGCATTTTTGGTGTTGTATACGCTGTTGTTTATTGGGTTTGGGGTCTACGTGTTTTTCCATGCGCCTACGCTCGCGGAAAATGTTGGTTTTGGAACGCCAAACTCTAATGGTTTGTATGAAGTTCGAAGCAATTATGGCGGTGTCAGCATCGGGATTGGACTGATGTGTTTGGCTGGCGTGCTCAAACCCGCGCTGCAGAGGCCAGCCCTTTTTGTCATCTTCGCCTATACGGGCGGGTATGCGCTTGGGCGCCTGATCGCATTGCCGATTGATGGCGTGCCTTCAGCATCGCTTATTGCTTACGCTGTGTTTGAAGCGGTATCGGCGTTCCTCGCATTTTTACTGCTGAGAAAACTCGCAGCGGAGTAAACTGCAAATTAGGCCGTCCGTGCTCGCCGCCCGTCGCGGCGAGTTCAATTGTTTAATCTTCGGTCAGGCCGGCCGCTTTCAGCATTTTGAACGCGCGAATAACACGGTTTAGCTTGTCTTCTGAAGAGCGATCGCCGTCATTCCGGTCCGGGTGAAACCGCCTGACATATTCGGCATATCTGGCGCGGATCTCGGCAGGTGTTGCTTCTGCTTTCAGGTCGAGTTCGGTCAGCGCGCGTAACTGCAGCTTCGTCCGTCCGCGGGGCGCGCTGCTTGTGGCCGCCGATACGTCATCTTCATCGAAGATCCCGCGGCTTTTCCATTTGCGGGGGTCGTGCATAGCAGCTGCACGTTTCTTTCCCGCAGGGCCGGTGCCGAATTTCCAGGTTCGCTTATGCCCGTGGCGTTCATCTTCGGCGAACTTCTTGGCTTCTGCCGCAGACATCCCATCGAAGAAGTTGAAATTCTTATTGTATTCGCGCGCGTGCACCTTGCAGAACCAGTGCTTCCCGTTGCCATTTTTCTTTGGCGCTGGGTGTTCGCCCGGTTTCTCGCATTCAGGGTGGTCGCACTCGCGAATCTTGGCTTTTTCGCGATCAATATCCTCCCCTGGAGGCTTGACGCGAATATCCATATATTTTGGTCTGTAACTATAATCCTTGGCCATACGCGCTAAAATGGACTGCATCCGATCAAGAGGCAAGAATTGACATCCAGAATCGACCGCATCCGCGACAGTTTAGAGCAGGCATTCAAACCAGAACTGCTTGAAATCACTGATGATAGTTCCAAACACGCTGGGCATGCCGGGGCTGCCCCGGGGGGTGAAACGCACTACACGGTTGAGATAATTTCTGAAGCTTTTGAAGGACTTAGCCGTGTTCAGCTGCAAAGAGCCATCAATATGGTCTTAGCACCAGAATTTGAGTCCGGCCTGCATGCGCTCTCCTTAAAGGCGAGTGCTCCAAAGCAAGACAGCGCTGACTAAATCTCTGGCACGACCTTCAGTGCAGTCAGTTGGTTCCGGCTTTTTCGCAGAACATCAAACCGGTAACCATGAAACGCGAAACGCTGCCCGGGTTCTGGAATAGTCTGTGCCTCGTGAATGACGAGCCCTGCAATGGTGACAGCTTCCTCGTCGGGTAAGGCCCAACCGCGCGCCCGGTTGAGGTCTCTGATCGTGACCCACCCATCGACGATAACTGACCCGTCCATCTGTGGTCTAACGCCTTTTACCTCGACATCATGTTCATCACGGATATCTCCCACAATCTCTTCGAGAATGTCTTCCAGCGTTACAAGTCCTTGAAGTGCGCCATATTCATCAATCACGAGAGAGAAATGATTGCGTTTTGACAGGAAGGCATTGAGCTGATCCTGAGCCGGCGTCGTCTCTGGAATAAACCAAGGATCGCGCATCACGTCATCAATGTCTAATCCCGATAGATCACCTTGGTGCGGAACAATAGCGCGGAGCAAATCCTTGGCGTGCAGAATTCCAACAATTTCTTCCTGATCCCCCCGGTACAGCGGCAGACGGGTATGCGGGCTTGAGAGGGCCTTCATCACAAGTTCGCGTGCGGGCAGGTCCGCGTCGAGCATGTTGATGTTCTTCCGGTGGATCATGACTTCTTCGACAGTCATGTCTTTCAAGTCGAGTGCTCCAACCAGGCGGTGGCGATCTTCCGCTTGTACACCGCCCTCGGCATGATGAAGATCAATGGCTCCCCGGATTTCTTGTTCTGCAGAGACTTCGTCAGCCTCGCTCACACCTATTAGGCGCAGAGTTGCATTCACGATCGCCTGAATACCTTTTACAATCCAGCCAACGCTTTGAACGAGCCAGTTGATCGGGCGTGCAACGTTCATGGCCATAGTGTCGGCGCGGCCAATTGCATAGGTTTTGGGTAGCACCTCCGCGAATACAAGAACCAAAACCGTCATCACCGCAGTTGCAACGGCGACCCCAGCCGGACCTGGCATCAATGAAACGAACAATGATGTCGCAAGCGCAGAAGCAAGGATATTGACCAGATTGTTTCCCAGCAAAATCGCACCAATGAGACCCTCGCGGTCTGCGATCAGCTTGTTCACACTCGCAGCACGAGGGTTTCCATCCTTTTCGAGCTGGTGCATGCGTGCCCGGCTGGCGGCAGTGAGAGATGTTTCAGAGCCTGAAAAAAAGCCTGACAGGCAAAGCAGAACGACAATGGCGACTATGGTCCCAATGATCATGAGCCGGTGGTTTCCTCCTCAAGGAAGCGTTGGACGTCAGATAGGTCTGCGTCGGGTTGAATAAAAGCGCGGCCAATCCCGCGTGTCAGAATTAAAGGTACGCGGCCCGCACGCGCCTTCTTGTCCTGTCTCATGGCATTTAGCAAAAAGTCTGCCGGGTATGGGCCGCCGTCGAGCTGAGGAATGCGCGTGACAAGCCCGCTTTCATTTAAAAGCCGCTCCGCACGATCAGAATCCTGACCGTTAGCGAGCCCTGTTCGGTGGGAGTATCTGAGCGCCATTGCCATGCCGCAGCCGACCGCCTCCCCATGTAGCAGTTCAGGCCCGTACTTATTGGCAGCTTCCAGAGCGTGTCCGAATGTATGGCCCAGATTCAAAAGCGCGCGCACGCCGCCCTCTCGCTCGTCTTGAGCAACGATATCTGCCTTTGCCTGGCAAGAGCGCGCAACAGCTTCTGATATTGCGGCAGGCTTCAGGGCAAGCACATTGCTTCCGTGCACTTCCAGCCATTCAAAAAAATCAGGGTCGTTGATAAGACCGTACTTTACGATTTCAGCGTAGCCGGCTCTTATTTCTCGCTCTGGCAAAGTTTCAAGCAATTCGCTGTCGGCGATCACCAGCCGCGGTTGGTAAAAGGCACCGATCAGGTTCTTGCCATGAGGTGAATTGATAGCGGTTTTGCCACCTACGGAACTATCGACCTGAGCAAGTAAAGTTGTCGGAACCTGCACAAATCCCATGCCGCGCTTCATCACACTCGCGGCAAAGCCTGCAAGGTCTCCGATGACGCCGCCGCCAAATGCGATCAGAAAGTCGCTTCGATCCGCGCCGTTTTCGAACAACCAGTTCAAGGTCGTGTCGAGTTCGTTCAGGGATTTCGACGACTCACCGGGAGCAATAGTACGAAGCAGAATTTCGATGCCCGCGCTTTTGAGCGCAGCTTGGAGCTTGCCCAAGTGTAACCGGGAGACGGTCTCATCGCTCAAAACGAACACACGCGGGCGTTTCAGCTTAAGCGACAATTGCTCTCCCAGCGCACTGAGCGCTCCGGGACCGGCAAGAATGTCATAGCCCCGCGCGCCAAGGTCAACGCGGACGGAGCGGATTGTACTGGAAGGGTCAGGCATCTTTCGGGGGTGTCCAGCCTTTCAAAGCCGTCAAAATCGCTTCAACAGTTTGAGTGTGCGGGCCTTCATGGCTTTCTATAACGATATCGGCTTCTGAATATATTGGCGCGCGCTCTTTGAACAGTCTAGCGAGAATACTGCGAGGATTATCTGCTTGCAATAAAGGGCGATGTCCACGTTTGCTGACGCGCTTCCAAAGCGTATCAAGGTCCGCTGCGAGCCAGACCGTAATGGCGTTTTCCCTCAATGCGGCCCGCGTATCCGGGTCCATATATGCTCCGCCGCCTGTTGCAAGCACGTGTGGTTCGTAAGTTAGAAGGCGTTCGATCACTTTTCGCTCGCCGCGCCGGAACTCTGATTCCCCATGGATCGAAAAAATCTCAGGAATCGTAAGACCGGCCGCAATCTCAATTTCCTCGTCGCTGTCGTAGAATTTTCGCGACAAGGCATTTGCCAATCGCCTTCCAACAGTTGACTTTCCGGCACCCATTAAGCCCACCAAGGCTACTGTTCGCGACGTGAATATCGCCTCACTTTTGCCTGTTTCAGCGGTGGAATGTAGATCTGCACCCATAAGTCTTTGTGGCTCCATTGCACTCAATATATAGACGATCGCAGTGGTTTTCGCCAAACAGGCGCAAATATTGACCAGGAGAGCCGACGAAAATGAAGAAATATCTGATCGGATTTGCGATTTTGGCAGTTCTGATTCTGGGCGCTATTTGGTGGCTCGGCATGCAGGCGGAAAATGCGGTTCCCGAGGCTGGTGAGCAGCGTCTGGAGATCGACAATGTCTTTCAATAAGGCGCTTGCGGCGCTTGCGGTTGCTGGTTTCGCTACATTCGGTGCGAGTGGCCAGATAGTCTCGTCGGGCATCGGTGAAATTGACCCATGGGGTATGGGGTACCTGGAACCGGAAGAAAAAGCGCTCCCGTCGAATATGTGGAAAGCTTCGAATGCTGACGATCTCGTCGTCCTCATGCGGAAAGTTAGAACCAGGTCTTTGACGCCGGCTGAACGTGCGCTCCTGCGCCGCGCAGTTTTGTCGCCTGCGCTCAAGCCGAACGGGCAAAAGGCCGACGACGTAATGGCTGAGCGCGCGCGCATCATGTTCGAGCTTGGCGAGGCAAAGGCGGCAGCTGACCTGATGACCCGTCTCTCCAAGGCTCCTCCAGGGCTCGATCCAGAACAGGTTTCGGCGGATCTTCAGCTCGCGCTGGGTAATGAGGCATCGGCGTGCCGACCGGTACAGTATGGCGGACTTAAGGAGGGCGCTTATTGGGCGCGGCTTCGCGCCGCGTGTGCAGCTCTGCAAAATAATATCGCAGGGGCTGAGCTTGCAGTGGAGCTGGCAGCAAACCAAGGCGTAAATGACCCTTGGTTGTTTTCAGCCGTGTTCGCAGGGCTTGGTGAAACCGGTGAGCCGCCCAATGCTCGTTTTGACAGCGGCATTTCGCTTGCGCTCTCAACGAAGGCGAACTTGAAAGCACCAGTGAACGCAGTTGCTGTTTCTGGCCGCCCCGATCTTGCGGCTGCCATGGCAGGCCGAGCGAGTTTGCCACCCGAGCTGCGCGTACAAGGCGCGAATGTTGCGGCGCAAGCTGGCCTGATTTCTCCGGCAGATCACCGCTCAATCTATCAATTGTTGGTGTCGCAGCCAGACTTCTCACCGCTCACATCCAACGGCGCAGCGTTGCAGCGTGCGACGAATCCGGAAGCGACAATAGCATCTCAGGCACGGGCATATTCAGACGCGCTCGAATCCTCATCAGGCTCTGCGGCGCGGTTTACAGCCACGGCGCGCTTGCTGCACAATGATATTTCACGTCTTCGAAAAGGGCCCGAAACCGCAGAATACGCGCCCTTATTTGCGCGAGCATCAATCGCGGCAGGTGATACACAAAGCGCTGTGCGTTGGACCGCTGCATCGCGCTATGAGGTTGTAAAGGAGCCTGAACCTGGTTTTGAAAATTTCACGACCGCTGTTCAAAACGGAGCGGTAATTGATCAGGGTGGTGCATACGCGGCGCAGAACACCGGAATGGAGCAGATCGCTAAGGAACCTGAGACGGTTCTCATTGAGGCGGATCCATTTGATGTCGCCGTCGCAGACGCGATGATTGTATTGGCACGCGCCGAGAACACGCCGTCATTTGCAACCGCAGTCGGCAGGCGGCTTGTCGAGAGCGCCGAAACAAATGTGCAAAAAAGCCGAGTTGCGCGTATATTCACGCTATGGACTGGACTCGGCATTACGCCACCGGCAGAAGCTCGAGCCCTTATGTTTAGGGCGAATGAAACTGAGCCGGAGGCGATACCGTCCGCCCAAGTATTCGCGGTGAAAGCGGCAGCGAACGCGGACGCTGCAGGAGAGGTCATTCTATCGCTTCTCGGTTATACAAAAGGCGACCCATCAAGCATTCGCGCAAGTGATATGATTGTATTTCTAGACGCGTTGAACACGATTGGGGCTCGTGAGGAGGCGCGTGCACTCGCTTTGGAAGCGGCTGGGTATTGGAAATAGTTTGATAAGCTAAGTCAGCGGCGAATCGAAATCGAATTCGTTTTCTGCGCTTTCTTCAGCTTCTAAAAATTCTTCGCGGTGCAAGCGTCTTCGGGCAGCTTCAAGATCAAGAGCCATCTTCAGTTCGCGTGCCTTGAACACGTTTCCGAATACTTTGATCAACATGATCAATAAAATCAGGAAACCGATAACCAGCGTAAGAGAATCATCTTCGATCCAATTCTGAACGCTTCCTGGGTAAATCTGGTTCACGACCACGGCAGCCGTCACTGGTATGGTGATCGAAGTGATCGCATTCACGCGAAATATTGCGGCTGTAAAATCAAAGCGCTTATTCGCGAGCACCCGTAGATACTCAAGCTCATGATCATCAAGCGTATCTGTCAATAGGCGAAGCTTTTGCCAATATTGCAGTTTGTAGCTGGAAGTGATCGTGTCGCCAAACTGTCTACGGGTTTGGAACCAGGTATCTTTCAGGCCTGAAACGCCGTATCGCAATCCTGAAAACAACCGGCTGGCACTCCTCCAAACCGTCATCACTTTCTGCTCGCGCGCTTCTTCATCTCTCATATCTGGACTGTCATTGGTACCTGCCTCAGTGACATTTTCGATGTCGATGTCTGGCTCGAGTCTCACGGGTGGCTCAGCGTCAGATGCATGATTATTTTCGTCCATAACGACGAGTGTGACAAAGAATGGCGCAAAAGAAAACGCCCCAGCAAATTTTGCCGGGGCGTTCTTGTTCGCATTTGGTTAGAGGTTAGCTGTAAATCTCGAACAGACCAGCTGCTCCCATTCCGCCGCCAACGCACATGGTCACAACGCCGTACTTTGCGCCGCGGCGCTTGCCTTCAAGCAATAAAGAGCCGGTGCAACGAGCGCCGGTCATCCCGAATGGGTGACCGATTGAAATTGAGCCGCCATTCACATTGTATTTCTCAGGGTCAATGCCAAGCTCATCTCGGCAGTAGAGGCACTGAGATGCAAACGCTTCGTTCAGCTCCCAAAGATCGATATCGTCGACTTTCAGCCCGTGACGCTCAAGCAAACGTGGCACAGCTTTAATTGGACCTATACCCATTTCATCCGGATCAACACCGCCGACGTTAAAGCCCATGAAACGACCAAGGGGTTCAATGTTACGGCGCGCCGCTTCCTGTGCTTCCATCACAACGACAGCCGCTGCACCATCTGACAACTGCGATGCGTTACCAGCTGTTACATACTTGCCCTCTTTTACAACCATGCCGTTTTTCCAGACAGGTTGCAGCCCGGCGAGTGTTTCAACAGTTGTACCTGGGCGATTACACTCATCTTTGTCACAAACGACTTCTTGCTCAGTGATCTCGCCGGTTTCTTTGTTCTGCAGCTTCATCACAGTTTTAAGCGGCACGATCTCTTCTGCCATCCAGCCATTCTTTTGGAACTCCGCTGTGCGGCGCTGGCTTTCGGCTGAGTATTCGTCTTGAGCTTCGCGAGAGACCCCATAGCGGTCTGCGACGATTTCAGCTGTTTCGATCATCGCCATCCAGATTGCCGGCCATTTCGCCATCAGCTGGTCTTCAGTGTAGCGGTGCATGTTCATGTGACCGGAACGCGAAACGAGTGATAAGCTCTCAACGCCGCCGCCGATTGTGACGTCAGCGCCTTCGTTCACAACAGTCTGCGCCGCGTTCGCGATCGCTTGAAGACCTGAAGAGCAGAAACGGTTGATGGTCGCGCCTGATGTGGAGCTTGGGCATCCGGCCCAAAGAGCTGCGTTGCGGGCGATGTTGTGGCCCGTCGCGCCTTCTGGCTGTGCAGCGCCGAGGAACACATCTTCAACAGCTTCGGCTTCGACGCCAGCACGTTCGAGCGCGCCTTTAATGACGTGGCCAGCCATGGTGATGCCGTGCGTGTCATTTAGTGAGCCGCGACCGGCTTTTGCGAGCCCAGTTCGGGCGGTGGATACAATTACGGCTTCGCGCATCGATCAGTCCTCCAAAAATTGACAGATAATTCGGTTTACCTACGCGTCAGGGGGCAGGAATGCTAGGGGTGACGGCACGGAAGACCCAACCGGATTCACCGCTATTTCTCCTTTGCGTGCGGGCGAAACTCGGTATTGTGGCGTCAATCGAAGACGGGAGTTCCTTACAGATGGGTATTTTTAAGTTTCTCAGGGAAGCTGGCGAGAAATCGGCTCAGCAGGCCGCTGACAAAGCACGTGAAGAAGAGATCAACAAAGCATTCAAACGCTTTGGTTTCGGAACACCTTTCAAGGTGAAAGTCGAAGACGATGTGGTGCACATCAAAGGGGAAGTGCCAGATCAGGAAACCAAGGAAAAAGTTATTCTCACAGCTGGTAATGTTGCCGGTATTGGTGAGGTCAACGAAGAAATTGAAACCGCTGATAAAGCACCTGAAGCTACCTTCCATACGGTCGAAAAAGGTGACACTCTGTCGAAGATTGCGAAAGAAGTTTACGGCGATGCAATGAAGTATCCGGTCATCTTTGAAGCAAACAAGCCAATGCTCTCCGACCCTGATCTAATCTATCCTGGACAAGTGCTGCGTTGCCCGCCGCTTGAGGACTAAGTTCTTATGACAGCGCGGCGATCAATCCTGTTGGCCGCGCTGGCTGTTTTTTCTGCTGGAATTGCGCTGAGTGTTACGACTTGTGCAACAGATCCGGATGCAACGCCTGACGAGATTTTGTCACCATTCGTGCTGCAAGTGCCGGATAATTATCACTTTTTGCAGAATGATCCTGAATGGGCCGATGCGAAAATGGGGGCATCAGGCGGCACGCTGGCAGATTATGGCTGCACACTGACATCCGCGGCGATGGCGGCCGCCAATCTCGGCGTCGAAACAAATCCCGGCGCGCTGAATGCCGCGCTCAGCGACGTCGATGGTTACACGCCGCGCGGTTGGTTGAAATGGGCGGCGCTCGAAGAGGTCACAGGCGGTGCGATTCAGGTCACCATTTACAGCGAACCAGATGACACCCAAATCGACCGGTGTTTAATGGATGGGCATTACCCCGTCGTGAAATTCATGCTGGATGACCAGCTCCAACATTGGGCGCTGGTGATAGGGAAAACAGATGATGACTGGGTTGTGCGAGATCCGCTTGATTATACTCGCACCCTACGACCACTTGGTGAGCTCACATCACGTTTCGAATCCGTGCGGTGTATTCGATCCAGAGATTAAGCTTCTGGCTCTATGGTGCCTTGCGTGAATGGATGAATGCTTTGGTCGGCGTCGTTATACGCTCTGGCAGATTATCAAGGGCGAACCAATCCCAGCCGCCATGCTTTTCAGGTTCCATTAGTTTCGGGACCCCTGAGATAATGCGGGCGGTGAAAATTGGAGAAACCCAGTGGCGTCCATCTCCGCCATTGATGATTTCGCTGAAGCAGGCGAGGCCGGTAAGCTCAATTTGAATGCCGAGCTCCTCTTCGATCTCGCGAATCACCGCAATTTTAGCCGGTTCGCCGAAATCGATCTTGCCGCCTGGCAACCCCCATGAGCCCGCTTCCGGTTCGCGTAGTCGCTGGATCAGGAGGAGCTTCCCGTCACTATTTAGAATGGCCGCGCCGCAACCAACTTCTGGCTTGTTCATTCCATCATGTCTTTTTTGGTTTCATCGTGCGTCAGGAAGGTCGCAAGCGTATATCGCGTACCAGACATGATACTGCTGACTGCGTGCATGTAGTCCTTTGTGCCAGGAAAAAAGGCGAGCGTTCGCGGCGGTGTATCAGGCTTAAGGCCAAGTTCCGGAAACTCTAATTCGCCGCCTGTGAAATCCTCGTTCAAGTAGACGATCGCCCCATAAGCGCGCCAGGGATACGGGTGCGGGGTCCCGTCTGGATTTTCTGAATCGGCGTGCGGTGCCTGGTTGTCCCCAAATTGCCATCGGACAATCGAAAAGCTGTCGGAGTATAGGTCCTGATCGATGTCGAATTGGTCTGAGACGGTCGCAACAATTCGGTCTCGAACCGTTCGCAAAATGGGCCGAATATCTGAACGCGCTAAATCGTGCGGTATCGTGCGATGGTTCCAGGGATCCTCGGAATTGGTTTTCAGCCAGGGGGCGAACGGCGCTTTGCAGTAGGCCAGCAGCGCTGTGTGTTCACCGTCTGTAAGGAAGTTTTGTTTTGTAACAACGCGGCTGAGGTCGGGTTTACCCATCACAAGTCGCCCCAAGTTTCGAGCGCTGCTCGGGCAACCGGCTCGCCCCATTCTTGAACGAAATGCCCTCCGTCTTCGATAAGCATGGGGTCCGGGCAGCCTTTGATCGTCTTCTGCAGTCCGTTCATCACTGGCGGGCCGAGCACAGGATCTTGCATGCCAACGGCCATAAACGTTTGCCCCGACCACTCATTCGACCACCAAGCGGCAGCTCGTTTTGCTGTTTCGACACCCTGCATGTCGGGCTCAACCATTACGAGGTCGGGGAATCGGCGCACGCCAGCTTTGAAGGTTTGGTCTACGAATGGCGCGCCATATGCTGCGGCCTCTTCGTCGCTAAGAACAGGCGTTCCGCGCTTCATGAGCGCGCCAACATCCATATCGGGTTGGGTTCGGTTATAGGCTTTCCAAGCATCAAACCCTGGGCCTGCGCTTTCACCAACTGGGATTGCGGTGTTCATAACAAGTAGTCTCGATAGCCTATCTGCGAGATCTGGTCCTGAGCTAAGTCCGAGAATTCCGCCCCAGTCCTGACAGACAAGCGTGACGTTTCTCAAATCCATTTTGTCAACGAATGCCAGAAGCAGTTGGCGGTGAAAATCAAACGTATAAACGGCGTCGTCTGTTGGTTTGTCAGAGCGGCCAAATCCAAGCCAATCGGGAGCAACGACACGCGCGCCGCTTTGTAAAAAAACGGGGATCATTTTGCGGTAAAGGTAGCACCAGGTTGGTTGCCCGTGCAGGCAAAGGAAAACGCGCTCAGCCTCTTTCGGTCCTTCATCCAGATAATGAATGCGAAGGCCTTCGTATCCCGGAAGGTCGTCCACATAATTTGGGGCAAAATCAAAACCGGGCAGGTCTTCAAACCGATCATCGGGCGTGCGAACGAAATCTATCGACATCTTTGGTTCCTCCGAACCGCCTCTATAGGGTTATGAACTTCTGACGTCACCCGCCGGAGCTTTCGTTCTGATCAAAAAAAAGCCACCTGCGCGGGCAATTGCGCAGGTGGTGAGGGGAGAGGTATCCGGCATTGAGAGTAACCCGCCGGAGAGGGTTATCTTTGAAAGACTAGTCCTTCTTTTCGGCGACCTGCACCGAACCTTGAGACTCCTCATAGGCAGTTGTCAGATCTTCGTTGTTAATGGCTGCAACAACCTGATCAAGAATTTCGTTCACGCACTTCTCGTCTGTGTAAGTACGGCGGTTTGAGTCGCGGAAGTAGCTGCAAGCCTTGGTTGCTTGGCCAGTTACAGAAGCGAGCGCTTCATTGGCAGTTGCTAAGTCTACAATTTCTGTTGGGTCGACACGAATGTCGAGGTTGATTTGCTCTTCTTTTGCTGTCGCTGATGGAGCGAAAGAAGCGGCTGAAAACGCGATGGCGACGGCAATTGTTGCAGTACGAAGCATGGGAGGAAATCCTTCTGAGTTAATTTGCGCGGTGCTTGGTCGGTCACCACGAGAGCCAAACTATAACTTCTGAATGATTTGTCAATCGTTCAGTATAAATTATTTATGACATTTTACTCAGCAGTAATTCAGGGCATTGCGCCACTCAAAATCAGCCCGCATTAAATTCAATCAATCGTCAGCAATGGCGGCGGTTTTAACGCCCCATAAACCTTAATCAGCGACATCATTTTCTTAATATTTGCGCATTGAAGAAGGTTCTCCCCATGTCGCTTTTGGAACGGGTTATTGTCGCCCACAAGTGTCGCTCCATGCATCACTACATTGCGATGGAAGCGCTGAATCAGATTGGCGGCGAGCAGGGCGATGCCTGGAAAGATATGCTTCTGCAATACAATTCAGATTATCTGGAAGGTGCGAAAGCGCCAGATGCGAAGTTCAAGGATTTTCGCAACCATGTGCTCCACGTTCAGGAAGGCGAGTGGGGCGGCGCTCGTGACGCGGCTATGGATTGGTATGGCCGTTCAGTGGAGGCTCTGCGCGAGAAAGACTGGAAAGATGCTGCGTTCTGCCTCGGTGTTCTCAGTCACTATTATGCTGATGTCTGTCAGCCGTTTCACACCGGACAGACCGAGGAAGAAGGCGCTATTCACCGCGCGGTCGAATGGTCTATCGTAAAATCACAAGAGACGATTTTTGCCCAGCTGGAAGAAGATGGGTATCCAGATGTCGACGCTGGTGATGGTCCGGGCTTCGTAGCCGATATGGTGCTCGAGGCGGCGAAAATATCAAACCCTCACTACGCTACTTTCATTGATCACTATGATGTTGATGTCGGTGTGCAAGATCCGCCATCAGGCATCGACGAGACCATGTTCTCGGCAGTCTGTGACATGGTAGCGTACGCTGTATCCGGTTTTGCCGTTTTGATTACGCGCGCGGTCGAGGAAGCCGAGGTCGAAGCACCGAAATCCAATCTTACTTTACGTGGTTATGTGTCCACGCTGAACATACCGATGCGTTGGATCACACGGAAGCTCGGGGACCGAGCTGACCAGAAGACGGTCGAGAAAATGTACCGCGAGCTTCAGAAAACTGGCAAAGTTATCAAGACTTTGTCGGATGATGATAAACTGATCCGTAAATTGCACGCGCGCCAGGTGTTACGGAAACCCCTCGCTGAACTTGACGCCCAGGAGCTAAAACCAATCGGATCGAAGCACGTTCCTTGGGAAGCGCCTGAAGACGAAGACATTGATGATGAAGTGGAAGCAGGCGCTGAGGACGAAGTAGAAGAGCGCATTGAAACGCTTGAAGAAGCTGACGATGAAACGGCTGACGAGGCGGGACCGGCAAAGCTGAGCCGTGCCGAACGGCGCGCCGCAAAGCGTGCTGAAAAAGAAGCGCGCAAAGCCGAAAAAGCGGAAGCCAAACGATTGCGTGCTGAGGCTAAGCAGGCTGAGCAAGAGGCGGAAGAAGAGCTCGATCTGGAAGAAGACGTCATCGAGGAAGACGAGCTTGTCGAAGTCGAATCTGAAATTGATGAAGAAACCGAAATCGAGGCCGAGGCGTTCGCTGAAGAAGATGAAGCCGAATACTATGAAGATGACATCGATCTTGATGCTGGTCTTGAGGAAGAAGAGTTCGTCCTAGATCTGGAAAGTGCGGACCCCGATAACGAAAGTATTGAATTCGAAGAGGCCTATGAGGACACCGAAGACTTCGACGCCGAACTTGCGGAACTGGCCGCGATCGATCTTGATGAAGATGCGGAAGAGCTTGCTGCAGCTGCGATGGCGGCGGAATCTGATTTCACCGCCGAAGAAGCCGCTGGCCAACACCTGCGCCGTGATCGCCTGACGTTGGAATCTGCGATCGTTGACGCTCCATCGATTGGTCGAAAGACTGCAAAACGTCTGGCGAAAGCAAATATTCGCACGGTGATCGACTTGCTCGATGCTGACCCCGAAGCCGTCGCGGATCAGTTGAACGTGCGGTACATCACGGCCGAAACGCTAGTTGATTGGCAAGATCAAGCCATGTTGATGATGGAAGTTCCCGGGCTGCGAACACATGATGTTCAGGTGCTCGTAGGGGCGGGTATTCGTTCAGGAGAGGATCTCGCAAAAGCGTCCGCTCATGACGTATTCCAGGCAGCCATCGATTTCCTTTCTACGGATGAAGGCACGCGCATTTCACACTTTGACGATGATGAGCTGATAGAATCCGAAGTTGAAGAGTGGATAGACCTCGCCAAGCAGGAAGCGGCCTGAAAGCTTCTCCAATAAAGCGATAGGGGTTCCCTCCGCGGACGGTTTCCCTCATCATTGCGCCCATGATTGATATGGATGCTGATCCCGACTGCGATCCGGTCGAGGCGATTTGCGAAAGCAAGGAAGTCGGCGCGCTTGCTCATCTCTACCGAGCAGAGGTTTACCGTTCAACGATTTGGAGGCAGCGCCTCGATCAGACAATGAATTGGGCGGTGATTTCGACTGGCATCGGCCTGTCAGTTTCCTTTGCATCACCGCAGGCGAGCGCATTTCCCATCGTGCTTGTGGGCATGTTGTGTGTGGTGTTCCTTTTTCTTGAGGCCCGTCGATACCGGTTTTTCTACGTATGGCGGTTTCGCGCGCGGGTGCTCGAAATTGCGTTCTTCGTGCCAATTCTTCAGGGTAAGGGGGCAAATATCGCGCTTGAACGCGGCACTGCCCTGTCTGACGATTACTTGTCGCCTCAATACAGAATTTCGTTCATGCGATGTCTCGGGCGGCGCTTGCGCCGGAACTATGGTTATATTTTTGCGATTCTCGGCGCTGCCTATGTCGCGAAAATACTCTTGATGCTCGAGGCAGATAATCGCCTGAGCTGGGAAAATTTCCTGCATGCTGCTCACATCGGCCCCGTTCCGGGTGGCTTCGCATGGCTTGCTGGTGTCGCATTCCACGCCTTCTGGATTGGTGTTGCCTGGCGCACATGGCAGGAAGAGCGCGCCGACACTGGAAAAATGGCAGATTTTCTTGTCAGCCGGGACGACGTTCTCAAGGGAAGTGGGCCCAAAAAGGTTGTCGATGATATGCCGGTGACAAACCGCGGTTAGCCAGACCTGAGAAATTTCAACAATCGATTTGAACCGGCCTTAATCGTAGCCGCGTACCATTTAAGGTATGTCCAGGTATTCGCCGTTTCAGTTTGGGGAACTACTGTTTGCGGCGCTGATCATCGGCGCGGTCTCAATCGGGCTATATTCGAACTCAACTTCTGATCTGAACGTCAATGCTGGCGGCGCATATGATGTGCCACAAGAAAGCAGCTGGGTATCAGATATCGAGTATTATCGCTTTTCAGCGGCGAACTTAAGTGCCGCCCATACCAATATGTTCGATGCCTCCCCCATTGTTATCGAGGGGAAGAAATTCAGTGGTCTCATGCAATGGAAATGGGAGTGGCGGGGGAAATACGACACGTCAAATGGTGGGTGCGCGCCTGATCGGATCGTGACGCAAGCATCTTCGACTATCAGGCTTCCGAAGTGGGACAATGTTGAGGATGCATCATATTCTGATCGAAAAGAATGGGAACGCGCACAAAAAGTTTTGCTTCGCCACGAAAAAAAGCACGAAGCCATCGCAAAGCTGGCCGTGAAGGAATTTGAGCGCAAAGCCAATGCACTGCCGGCGGAAGAAAGCTGCGAGGCAATGACAGAGTCAATCAACGGCCTCTTTGATCGCTACATGGATCAGGCCAATAAGCAGAACAAGCATTACGATAAGCGCACAGAACACGGCCGTACTGAAGGCACCGTGTTACGTTTGCCAAATTTCGCAGGTGGCTAGTCTCTAACTTTTCTTGTTGGCATCAAGCCGGGCCGCGGGGGCCTGGTCCATCTTGCTTTCGTGCGAGGAAAGCCAGGCGCTCAAACAGGGCAACATCCTGCTCATTCTTCAAAAGCGCGCCATGCAGAGGCGGGGTTAGCTTATCCGGGTTCTTCTCGCGCATGGTTTCAAGATCAATGTCTTCATTCATGAGGAGCTTTAGCCAGTCGAGCAGCTCGCTGGTTGACGGCTTCTTCTTCATGCCCGGCACTTCGCGCATGGAATAGAAGGTTGTTAGCGCATCGCCAACGAGCTTTTTCTTGATGCCTGGATAGTGCACATCGATGATCTCTTTCATCGTTTGCTCATCTGGGAATTTAATGAAGTGGAAGAAGCAGCGGCGCAGGAATGCATCCGGCAGTTCTTTTTCATTGTTCGACGTAATGATAACCAGCGGACGTTGATCAGCCTTGATGGTTTCATCGGTCTCGTAAACATAGAATTCCATCCGGTCGAGCTCCTGAAGGAGGTCATTCGGGAATTCAATGTCGGCTTTATCGATCTCATCGATCAGCAGGATCGGGCGTTCCTTTGAGGTGAAGGCTTCCCACAGCTTGCCCTTCTTGATGTAATTCGCGACGTCATTTGCGCGCTCTTCACCCATCTGGCCATCGCGCAGGCGTGAGACGGCGTCATATTCGTAAAGGCCTTGAGAGGCTTTCGTGGTGGATTTGATATGCCACTCGATCAGAGGCGCGCCGAGCGCTTTGGCCACCTCGATCGCAAGAACCGTTTTGCCTGTGCCGGGCTCACCCTTCACCAGCAGCGGGCGCTCGAGCGCTATGGCAGCGTTGACGGCGACGCGGAGGTCATCAGTTGCGACGTAGTTCTCAGTGCCTTCAAAACGCATGGCGGTTCACTCCTGTTTCATTCGGAAAGACAATAAACCGAGGTGCGTGAGAGGCAAGGGTAACGGTGGGGGAGGGAGGGGCACCAATTACGTATTTCCCCGGATTGGCCTCTGTCTCTGAATTATCAATCTTAGGGGTGGATTTCGGCAGTGCCATTTCAAAACTGCCACACAGAGAGGGACACACTCTATGACCGTTAAAGTCCTAATCAATTCAGCTGACGCCGCCGATCAGGCTGCTCTTGTATATGCTACCAGGGCGGCGAAGAGATTGCGCACGGATTTGTTCGCCTTTTCGGCAATGCCCCGGCCTGAAACCATGGTGGTATATTCCGGGATGGATGGCGCGGTCGCGATGTCTTACAATACTGTCGATGTCGGCCGGGAGGAACAAGCCAGGCGGCGCGAAGTCATCGATGAGATGTTTGCCCATTCCATCAAAGACGAGGGCATGATCTCTGGCGCAGCGCAGCTGCAACACTTTTCAGATTTTCCCGCCTATCAGGCTGTTCGAGAGGCCGTCATTGGCGGTCCGTTGATCATTCCTCGATCAGCCAGCGGAAATGATCAGGCGCTCGCAAATGCGTTTAGCAGGGTTCTGATGGAGGCACGATTACCGGTGGTGCTCGCTCCGCAAGTAGCGAGTGCAACGAATTCAGCGATTATCGCATGGGATGGCAGCGCCGAAGCATCGCGCGCCGTTCGTTTTCACCTCGATCTTATCAAAGCGCATGACCGTGTGCTTATCGCTCAGAATCCAGATGATATCAGTTCGGTGAATGCCGGTGCTCATTCTGATCCAGATCGACTTAAGACCTGGTTGGAGGCCCACCAGCTGCGCTGTGAGCTCGCTGTATTCTCGGGAAAAATCGGCGAGGGCCTGCAGGAACTGGCAGCAAAAGAGAGCGCTGATCTGATTGTCTGCGGCGCATATGGGCATTCTCGGATTGGTGAGTTCTTTTTTGGCGGTGCAACGCGCGATCTTCTGAAAACCGAAGCTGGTCCAGCACTTGCGCTGGCACATTAGGAGGCACGACCCATGAGCTTGAAACGAATAACACTTCGCCTCGCCCGCAATGCGGAGCATCCAAATGGGGACGAGACGCAAGGCTATGTTCTCACTGCGCCGCTCGACGTTGACGGGATGATCAGCCTGGAAGAGTGGCAAGAGCACCGGAAGAAATGTACCGTCATCCGTTTCCATCCCGATGAGGAAGAACGCGCCGATGGCTGGCTTACCCACTCCGGCAGCCACTGGCGTTTCCATTATGACGAGGATCATGAGGGCCCAGATGAGCCCGGTTACAAAATCGGCGAGCACTCATTTCTTGCTGGTGAGTATGTCACCTTTGCCCATCACGGCGAGGAGCCGCTCACTTACCGGGTAACGGAAGTGGTGGACGCGCATTAAGCTGCGCGGGTTTTCCCCGCTTGAGTTTTCGAGTATCTCTCGCCAATGTGTGGACGGTTTTTCAGGCATGAGGTCTCGTGGGAAGAATATCACGACGCGCTGAATTTGTTTGCGCCAGAGAATGTCGAAGCGCCGGGTTCAACCTATAATGCTGCGCCGACAACGCTGCAGCCCGTGATTATTCCGCGCAAAGAGGGCGGCACCGAAATGTTGCCTGCCGTCTGGGGCCTCATCCCGAGTTGGTGGAAAAAGCCGTTCAGCGAGAAAAAGTTCTCGAGCTTTAATGCCAAATGCGAAACCGCGCATGAAAAGCCTGTTTTTCGCGGAGCGTATCGGTATCGCCGCTGCCTTGTGCCGATGTCCGGCTTTTATGAATGGACCGGGCCGAAGGGCGCGAAACAGCCCTTTGCGATTGGCCTCCGAAATCGGCGATGGTTCTGCTGCGCCGGACTTTGGGACACTGCCATGATTGATGGTTCTGAGATTGACAGTTTTACCATCCTGACCACCACACCAAATGATGTGATGGCGGGGCTGCATACCCGGATGCCTGTGATTATCGCGCCAGAAAACTATCTGCGCTGGATGGATATCGAGGAAGACCCGAGAGATTTATTTGAACCATTTTCTGCCGCTGATATGCATGCATGGCCCGTAAAGAAAGATGTCGGGAATGTCCGCAATAATCGCCCTGACCTCATTGAGGAAGCTTAGAGGGCGTTAACGCTCAATTTTGAATTTGCGCCAGTATCTAAAGCCCGCCTTTGTCTCATCTTGTTAGATTGAAGGTTAATCATCCTTGGGACGGGCAACATGAAGTATATTTGGGGCATTTTCCTTTTTGTGACCGGATTTGTCGGTGCAAGCGCGATGATGGGCACCAATTTTGATATGGGCGGCGGCAATAGCTACACCATTGAATGGGAAAGCGCGACTCATGATGAGCGAGAAGCGTGGCTTGCGCACGAAGCAAGCGAGATCGAACGCGGAATGCAAAAAACGCTACCGGGAAAGAGCAAAGGTCAGCAGGTCGGCTTTAAAATTAACGGCTCAAGCTACAATGTTGACCAGCGCCGGATTGATATCGAGCTTCAAATGAAATCTTACGGCGTGCTGACAATGTCGCAAACCGAAGCACGGAAAATGTTCACATCAAAATCCTGCCCGGTTTACCGCCGATCTGTGCTGGCAAACTCTGAAGTGATCTTGCGATTTAGCGTGCTCGATGCACGCGGCGGTAAAATTATCCAATTCATGAATTCACCGCGGATTTGCGCACGGAACTAGGTGGAATGAAAAAGCCCGAAGCAAGGCTTCGGGCTATGTCCATTTTGTGCGACGTCGCACTCAATGTGTGAGACCTCGTTTGAGACCTGAAAGGGCAGTTATTGAAGCTGCCAGTTCAGCTCGACACCAAAGATCTGAGGCTCATTTACAAAGCCTGTCAGATTGTTGAAGTCGATCCCGCCGGTGAGCGCTTCTTCGTCTGTGATGTTGCGCCCGAAGACGGACACGTCATAGCCGCGGTCAGATTTGTATCCGAGGCGCAGGCCGCCTTCCCAGTAACCGTCCTGGCCGAACTCAGTGCTCTCATAAAGGAAGAAATTCGTATCACCTTTATAAGCCCAGTCGGTGTAGCCGTAGAGTTCGCCGCCCGCCACCGGGATTGCATAACGAGCGGTTACGTTGCCAATCCACTCAGGAGCGTTCGGGAAAGAATTACCTGAAATGTTGAAGCCGAGGGAGTTCCCATTCGCGTCGAAAACTTCTGGATCAAGTATTGTACATGGCGCACCACAGCCCGGCGCAATTAGTACATCATCTTTGAACTCGGTATTGTTGTAAGACAAACCTGCCGTAATGAGCAGGTTTTCGACCGGAGCCGCTTCCGCATCAATTTCAAAGCCGTAACCTTCAGATTCGTCTGCGTTGAACAGCTGCACTGTGTTGTCCAATCCGCCTACGATTGTGAGCTGTTGGTCTTCAAGCTGGTAGAAGAATGCCGCGGCATTTAGACGGAGGCGATTGTCCCAAAGCTCAGACTTGATGCCCGCTTCATAAGACAGAACCGTCTCGCTATCTGCATCAGACACTGTATCGCCGAAGACAAGGCGCCCTTGAACCGATGGTCCGCGGAAACCTTTCGCAATACGCCCGTAAACGTTGACATCGTCTGTTGCTGCGTAGGTTGCAGAGACGTCCCAGCTGACCTGGTCATCACCAACTGAACCCGTTATTGGGCCAAGTGCACCTGCGCCGAATGGGCTGGTAAGACGCTCAACCTGGAAGGCTTTTTCTTCATCAGTGAAGCGCGCGCCGCCTGAGATCGTGAACTGATCGGTCAGGTCGTAAGACGCGGAAGCAAACAGGGAGAAGCTCTCGGTTTGTCCGTTTCGCACCGCACGGCCGTTTTCAGGATTGCCGGGCGCAAGCGTGTTATAGCTGGTCGAAGTGATCTGGATGTCTTCATCAAAATAGAACACACCGGCCTGCCATCGAAGCGCGCCGCCGGCATCATATGCAAGGCGCGCCTCGTGGGTTACCTGGACAAGGTCATCCACTCCACCGGCAGATTCAGAAGGGAAGGGGATAAAGCCCGGGCCAAATTCTGGTCCTGTGGTCGGGTCACCGTCATCCAGGAATGCCGCTCCGAAACCGCCGTCAATATCGCCGCGCGAAAACACTTCAGCTGTTTCCCGGCCAAAAACGTAAGTCAGGTCAATGTTGTTGGCGAGGGATTTTTCGACGGTGAGCGTAACTCCCCACGCATCCTGCTCGAGGCCATTGAGACCGTCCGTTGCAACGCTATCGCGATCAAAGTTTGACCCAACGCCGTTAGACCCCTGATCAATAATGTTTGCACGGAAAAGGCGCGCGGAGCTGTCATTGCTACGTGCGTGTAAATTTAACAGCGCAGAAAAGTCATTGTCGAACGGTGTAAAGAGCAACTGGCCGCGCACCGCCCATTCTTCGAAACCTTCCAACGCATCATTCTCACCCGTGAAGGCGTTGTCGACATAATCGTCGCGAGTCTGTGAGATACCAGAAAGGCGTACAGCTAAGTTATCGTCTACGCGGAATCCGACTGCACCTTCGACATCAAACGTATTGTAAGTGCCATAGGAGACGCGCGCATAGGCGTCCGTTTCGTCACCCGGTTTTACACTATCGAATTTGATGATGCCGCCCGGTGTGTTGCGACCAAACAGCGTACCTTGCGGGCCGCGGAGGACTTCAACTCCCTCAATATCAAACACAGGATAACCTTTGAGGATCGGGTTCTCATAAGGAACCTGATCGTAAACAAGGGAAACCGGCTGTGACGCATTCAGGTCAAAGTCCGTATTACCAATGCCGCGAATATAGAAGCGTGGAAATGCGCGGCCAAAAGAACTTTCTGCAATTACACTTGGAACGCGCGCAGAAAGGAAACGGACATCGACACCGCCCGCTTTCAGATTGTTGAGTTTTTCGTCAGCCACGGTTGTGATTGAAATCGGAACATCCTGCAGGTTTTCTTCGATCCTTTGGGCCGTCACGTTTACCGGAGCGAGTCTCGTTTCGGCGTCTTCGGTGGTTTCCTGTGCAATGGCTGGAGCGCTTGCAAGGCCGACTGTGAAGACGCTAGCGAATAGCGCCGATTTGAGTGTTTTTCTGGACATGTGGAGTGTCACCCTGTTCATGGTGTTTAGGAGGAAGCCCGTTCTGGCGCGGGATCGCTATGCGGCTCTAATCTGCCGAAGGCTGGTAATCTGCAAGTAATTCAGTGTGGATTGACAGCGCTCGGTGGGATTTTGTGTCACTCTTGCAACGGTTTGGCGAATCTTTCGCGACAAGGAGATCGAATGACTTATAAACTGTACGGCGCTGAGGTGAGTTATTTCACCGGAAAGGTCCGCGCCTTCATGCGTTGGAAAGGCATTGAATTCGAAGAAATTCTTGCCGCTCGTGAAATCTATACGTCGATTATTGTCCCGAAAATTGGATGGCCGGTCATTCCGGTTGTTGCTGGTCCGGGGGAAGAATACCTTCAGGACTCGTCTGATATTATCGATACGTTGGATACAAGACACCAAGGTCCTTCAGTGTTCCCGGAAGGACCCGTGCAAAAGCTCGTTGCTCTTCTTTTCGAATTACTTGGCGATGAATGGCTTGTGCTCCCGGCCATGCATTATCGATGGACGAAGAACCGTGATTTTGCATACGCTGAATTTGGTAAGCTCTCCGCACCTGACGCATCAGCGGACAAACAATTCGAAGTCGGTAAGAAAATCGCTGTCAATTTCGAGGGTGCTTTACCCGTCCTCGGCATCGATGACACGACAGGTCCGGAGATAGAATCTGCGTATTTACGCTTGCTTGACCAGCTTGAGCAACACTTCCAATCATATGAGTATCTGCTCGGGTCGAGACCGAGTATCGGAGACTATGGGCTGATCGGTCCAATGTATGCCCACCAATACCGTGATCCTGCATCCGGAGAATTGATGAAAGCGAGAGCGCCGAATGTCGCCGCATGGGTTGAGCGCATGCAGAATCCGCCTGAACCCTTGTCTGGCACCTTTCTGCAGGATGATGAAATCCCCGATACACTTTTCCCAATATTAGCTGACCAGTTCCGCGATCAGTTTCCGGTCCTCGCGGCGACGGCTAAAGCCCTATCTAAGTGGGCGGATGGTAAAGACAAAGAAACGGAGATCCCGCGCGGTCTCGGTATGCATGAATTCAAACTCGGCAGCGCGACGGGGAGCAGGATGATATTTCCGTTCAACCTATGGATGCTTCAAAGGCCGCTCGATCAATTGCGGTCTTTGCAAAACCAACACCGCAGCCGCGCTGAAGCATTATTGTCGTCAGTTGGTGGAGACATGTTTCTCAATTTCCCGGAGTTTCCGAGAATTGAACGCCGCAACTATAAAATGGCGCTTGGATAAACCTAAAAGCAAAAAGGGAATCATCTGAACTTCAAGAATGGTTTCACCTCGCTTCACTTTTTTGGAGTTCTTTGCTGGCGGCGGTATGGCGCGGCTCGGACTTGCTGAGCACTTTGATTGCATCTTCGCAAATGATCATGACGCGAAGAAGTGCAAAGCATATCGGCAGAATTTCGGTGCCGAACATTTGGTCGAAGCCGATATCGATGACCTACACGCTGGCCAGGTTCCAACTGCAGACCTCGCCTGGGCCAGTTTTCCCTGCCAGGATTTGTCGCTGGCAGGAAGCCGCAGCGGGATGTCTGGCGCGCGTTCCGGAACGTTTTGGTCCTTCTGGAAACTCATGACCGATTTGGGGAGAGAACGCCGTGCCCCGAAGGTCATCGTTATAGAAAATGTCACGGGTTTGCTCACCAGTCATCAGGGCCGCGACTTTGAAGCGCTCGTGATGGCCCTCGGCAGCGAAGGGTATGTTGTAGGGGGGGGCGTCATAGATGCCGCTAATTTTGTGCCGCAGTCGCGTCCGCGCTTGTTTCTGATTGCATGGCAGAATTCTATGCAAGATCCTGCGCTCGCTGGAAATGAGGCCGATCCATTCCTGTCTCGCGCCACTCACAAGTTGCCGTATGAGGCCGAGCGCTACTGGCGCGCGTTGAAATTACCATCGGCTCCGCACCGCAACACCGATCTTGCCGCGATCATCGACAAACGCCCGCCAGCCTCGGTTTGGCGTAGCTGCGGGGATCTGGAAAAACTGCTCAGCCAAATGGCACCGCTTCACCGCGCGCGTGTCGATGCAGCTGTCGCCGCAGGTTGCTTAAAGGTGGGAGCGGTATATCGGCGAATCCGCAAAGGCGTTCAACGCGCAGAAGTGCGTTATGACGGTTTGGCAGGCTGTGTTCGCACCCTCAAAGGGGGATCTTCCAGACAATTGCTTCTGATTTCTGAGCGCGGCGAACTTCGCCTCCGTCCCATGTTAGCGCGCGAATCGGCAGATTTGATGGGTCTTCCTTCGACATACGCGCTTCCAAACACCGCAACAGCAGCCATTTCGCTATGCGGAGATGGCGTATGTGTGCCCGCAGTAGCCTGGCTCAGCAGACATGTGTTGGCACCATTACTGCAGCAAAACTTGGTAATTGGCCCGGGTGATAATCGCGTTGGCGCGTATTGAGCTGAATTCGCTGAAACATCCTTTGAAAAAAGGGGAGTCAAGCGTTATGTCCTTGGTCTAAATATGTGAAATTCAAGACAGGCTTGCGAAATGCAGATCCACCCGTCCACAAAAAGGCTGATTGATCGGCTTTATGATATGACCCTAGAGCGAAAAATCGCTTGGAAACAGGGCGCTGACGGAGCCGTTGTTTACGATACCGAACGTTATCGTGTCTCTTTGGTTGGAACGCCTACGGAAGTTGTATTGTCGAGCGATACGGGCGCGGAGCTTGATAAAGCTGACCATCAGGAGCTTACGAATACGCTTCTGGAGGACGGAACAACATATGCTGAATATGTTGGCCAGCTACATAAGGAAGCCCACCGCATCGCACGCGGCGCGGAAAGTGCGATTGAAGAAGTCTTGTCGACGCTTATCGACACGGACGGAGATGGCGTGCTGGATTCTCCTGCGCCCGCTGAAAACGAACGATCCGTCCCGGCACCGCCGGTCGAAATGCCAGAATCATCCGACGAGGTGGAAGAAGCGGTAAGCGAGCCAGCGATTGAAGAACTCTCAAGCGAGCGCGTTGCAGATGCTGTTGCATCTATGGCCAAAGACGTAAATGGCGACGAGACAGGTTCCGATACGATCGAAGCGTCGGTAGAGCCAAATCCCGAGCCGGAAGGTATGCACCCCGAACCCTCTCCGCCGCCTGAGGCTCCATCTGTTCCAACGCCCCCGATCAGGGGCAGCGGTATCGGTATTGGCGGATTGGGCGGGCAATCTGGATTTTCTAACCCGCTCTCACAAACACCGCCTCCACAAAGGCCTGTAGCGACTGAACCTGAGGCCGACAAACCGGCCGCCGCGGTTCCTCAAGCTCCAAATTTGGCTGTTCCGCCGCCCATACCGCGCCAATCGCAAGACGCTCAGCCCGCCGAAGAAAAAGCATCACCTGAAGCTGAGGACGAACCTAATCCGCCGCCGGCAGATAAGCCTGCGCCCATTCCACCTCCTTTGACCGGTGGTTACACGCCATCTCCGTTTGGGATTATGGCTCAGCGCGGCCCATCCCAACCGCCTGCGCAGCCGGTTCCAGCAGTTCCGCCTGTGCCGGCCACCCCGCCTCCCATTAAGGACGATGCTGCAACAACAGCGTCGACGCCTGAGACCGATGGGAAGCCGGCAGAGCCAGCACCACAAATGCCGCCGCCGATTCCAAATCCGCAGGCGCAAAATAGTACGCTGGGCGGTTCAGCTCTTGGCGTTCCTCCAATTAAAACGCCTGAAGCGCCGACACCACCAATCGTGCCGCCCGCTCCGGAAATGCCTGAAATGGGGTCCGGTGTTGAAGAGTCCAAAATTGCCAACCTGGTCGGATCGATCACCGAAACGGTTGATGACGATCCGCCGCCAGAAGAGACACTCAGCACTGTTCCGCCAGCGGTGCCACAAACTCCGGCGATCGTATCTGATATTGCTGAAGCAGCCAGCCCTGCGATCAAGAGAACAGCAGAGACTGTCGCTCAGGCAGGCGAAGATGCCGCGGGCTCGCTGAAACAAAGATCAATTGGCATTATCGATGAAACGGGGGATGTCATTCGCGGTTCGGTCGAAGATGAAGCCTCACAATCGCCAACTGATACCGATGATTCTGAGCCGCCCAAACCCCCATCGAAACGCTTCAACCCCTGGCGTTAAAGCGTGTCGGGTGTCGGGGGAAGATAGCGCATGGCTGAGAGTATAGACCGTGCTCTAACATCTGGTTGTGCCTTAGATAGGTCTGCGCCCTCATCGGCATTCGATGGCACGAACACATATTGAAACTGACGTTCGTTTCCTATGTTGCAGATCAAGGCTCCGGTAAAACTATCCGTGCCAGCAAAACAGTTTGTCGTTTCTTCTTTTGGCAACTCGCCGAAAAAGAGACGGCCGACGCGCGCGCCGTGAGGACCTTCGACAAGATCGCTATCGGTTTCCACAAACCCAACATGTCCGCGATCCCAGTTCGGCGAGACTGTAAATAGCAAATCGGAGTCCGGTCCTTCTTTTAGCACGTGAAACGCTGGATAAGTTTCGTCTCCGACCATCTTCTGGCTGGTAACAATCGTGCGACTCGGAAAGGCTTTTTGTATTGAAGCGCGCGTAAAGCGTGTGATGCCGCTCACGCCGTCTGCGCCGTTGGGGCCGATGGAGGCATTTTGAACGCGCGGCTCAATATAGGCGTGCTTTTCTCGAACAGCGGCGATATCAGCAAAGAAATCGTCGACAGGTGTTTTGCCCGCCACAGAAAGATCTGTCCGGTATCCTCGAACAACCCCGTCGGGTGAAACGAGCAAATAGCTGGGCGTCCAACCAATCTGCAACAGATTTCTGAGGCCAGCATCTTTGTCGAGGACTGTTGGATAGGAATAACCCTTGGCGTTGAAATACGCTTCAACAGATCCGAATTTTCCGTAGGCTTCGTTTGCGCGCGCGGCATTTGGCGGCGTGTGGATTGAGACGAAGCTGAGGGAGTCATCCAGTGCGATTCGCGCGGCAACCTCCGCCATGTATGGACCGTCGGCAAGGCAGTCACCGCACCAGATGCCCCAGACATCGATCACCGTCCACTGGTTTATGTTCGCGCTGTCGAATACACCGCCGCCTAATGTCTCACCGGTAAATCTTGGTAGAGGTTTGCCAAGCAAAGCGTAGGTATGAGGTCGACCATCTGCATCTCTGAGGATGCCATCGTCGCGAGAGTCCGCCGCTGTTTCGGGGACAAAGTTATTATTCGTTATGAATCCAGTCGCCGCATTAGGATCAGTCGATATGCCGTGTGGATCATCGCCGCTGC
This sequence comes from Hyphomonadaceae bacterium, assembly GCA_965263325.1. Taxonomy (GTDB): domain Bacteria; phylum Pseudomonadota; class Alphaproteobacteria; order Caulobacterales; family Hyphomonadaceae; genus CBDHGY01. The sequence goes on from CBDHGY010000002.1 coordinate 2,672,574, forward strand.
TGCAAGATGCGAGCGCAGCGAAAGTTGTTACAAGGAAGAAGAGCCTGATGTGCATTTATATCACCTTGTGTTGCGTTTAGCGCTAAAGTTCAGCGTGGCAGTGGTAATATATAAGGTCAAATGTCCTCCGATTCACCGCCTTCCCAAATTTCAAAGTCAATTCTCTATTGAACGGAAAGCCTGCAATACCGTTTATGCGTGCCAGATTGCATGCGTTTCATCGCTCAGCAATACATGACTTTGACTTTCCGCGACTATCCCCATTGCGCTTGTGCGCCCGCAAGTTACAACACGCTCATGACCGATACATCTAACATGACAGGCGCTGAGGCGCTGGTTGCGACTTTGGCCGACCACGGCGTGACGGCCTGTTTTGCCAATCCTGGCACCTCTGAAATGCACCTTGTGACTGCGCTAGACAAGGAAACGCGGATTCGCTCCGTGCTTTGCCTTTTTGAAGGGATCGCAACTGGGGCGGCCGATGGTTTTGCGCGCGTAAGCGGAATGCCAGCAATGACGCTGTTACATCTCGGGGCAGGTTACCTAAATGCTGGGGCAAATATCCACAATGCGAAACGCGCTAACACCCCCATGATCAATGTGATCGGCGATCATGCGGTCGACCATATCAAATATGACGCGCCGCTGACGTCAGATATTATTGGCCTCGCCGGTCCGAACTCGCTCTGGATCAAAGCCGCAAAAGCGGTTGAAAGTACGGGGAAGCTCGCGAGTGAAGCGTGGGCAGCCTCCTTTGGGCCGCAACCAGGCCCGGTATCGTTGATCTTGAACGCCGATAGCGCCTGGAATGACGGCGGCGTTATTGGTGACAAGAGCGCGCGTCCGGAGTTTCATGCCGTTAGCGATGACCGGATCGAAGCGGCTGCTGCTGCGATAAAAACAGCTGCGAAGCCGGTGATTTTGATGAATGGTACAGCGCTCGGCGAAGATGGTCTTGCTGCTGCAGCCCGTCTTAGCGCATTCGGCGTGCGGATGATGACGGACACATTCTATCCAATAATGGCGCGCGGTGCGGGTCGATTTACACCGGACCGGATGCAATATTTTGCTGAAGGCGCAATGGCAGATCTCGACGGGACCGATCTGATGATTTTCGCGGGCACCAACAAGCCTGTCGCGTTTTTTTCTTACCCAGGAAAACCAAGCGTGCTTGTTCCGGAGGGATGTCAAACACTCTCGCTCGGCGGCGGCGACACGGATAGTGCGGCAACGCTCGCAGCGCTTGCGGATGCATTAGGCGCGACGGCGAGTACGCCTGCGCCTGTCTTGTCCTTGCCAGAAGCCCCGACAGGCGCGCTTGATGCAGCAAAGGTCGGTGAAAGCATTGCACGGCATTTGCCTGAGAATGCGATTGTTTCAGATGATGGCGTTTCGAACTCGTTGATGACTTTCCTAGCCACTACGGCTGCGCGCCCGCACGATTGGATGATGCTCACCGGCGGCGCAATCGGGCAGGGTATGCCGCTCGCTTTGGGGGCAGCAATTGCTGCGCCGGATCGAAAGGTGCTTTGTCTATCGGGTGATGGGGCAGGCATGTACACAAATCAGGCTTTGTGGAGCATGGCGCGCGAACAAGCAGACGTCGTGACGATCGTGTTCGTCAATCACTCTTACCGCATCTTGAATATCGAACTTGCCCGCACAGGCGCTGGCAATCCGGGTCCAACCGCGCGGAATATGTTACATTTGGATGGACCGGAAATTGATTGGGTAAGGCTGTCAGAGTCGATGGGCGTTCCTGCGCAACAGGTCACAACGGCCGAAGAATTAGACGCGGCGCTCGCTGAAGCGTTTGCAGAGCCGGGCCCGCGGCTCATTGCGGCAGTTGTGCCGGGGTAGTCTGCTCTTAACCCTCTCCTGTCAGACTCTCGTTTATGAGTTCTGATTCTGCCCGAATAGCTGCTTTTCTGGAAATGATGTCCGCAGAGCGCGGGGCCTCATTAAACACTCTGGACGCCTATCGCCGCGATCTCTCAGATGCATCTGAATTTATGGGCGGTGGTTTGATTGGCGCGCGACAGAAAGATATCTCCGCCTATATGGCTGACCTTGATGCGCGCGGTCTCGCACCAACCACAGCGGCGCGCCGATTGTCTGCGATTAAGCGCTTCTTTCGGTTCCTTTTTGAAGAAAGGGATCGAAAAGATAATCCCACTTCTCAAATTGATGGACCGAAAACACAGCGAGATGTTCCGGATGTACTTAGCCGCGAAGAGATGGCGCATCTGCTATCTGCGTGCCAGGAAGATGTACGTCTGACGTGCCTCGTCGAATTGCTCTACGGCGCGGGATTGCGTGTATCGGAGCTTGTCTCCATGCAGATGGGATCGCTTCCGCGGCGCAAGAGGCTTCGTTGGGAGACGAAAGAAATTATCGTGCGAGGCAAGGGCGGAAAGGAACGGCTGTGTCCGCTTGGTGAGCCAGCGCTCAATGCAATTCGGGACTGGCTGACGGTACGCGAAGAAACCCTGCCGAAATCAGATGGCGCGCGAAAGCGAGCACAGAATTTTGTGTTTCCATCGCGCGGGAAAGATGGACACCTGACACGTCGCCGTCTTGGGCAAATGCTGGAAGAACTTGCTGCAAGAGCGGGCATCGATCCATCTCGCGTACATCCGCATGCACTGCGCCATGCTTACGCAACTCACTTGCTGCAGGGCGGTGCTGATTTGCGGTCGGTTCAAACCTTGCTGGGCCATGCCGATATCTCGACCACGCAAATTTATACACATGTCATGACCGACGAGCTCGCGGAGTTGCTCGAAACGGCCCATCCTATGGCGAAGTAATATGGCGAAGAAAAAGAAGAAACCAATTCGCGAAACTGACCTCTACGCACCCGTGAAAGCATTTCTTGAGGGACAAGGTTATGAAGTGAAGGGCGAAGTTGGCGCGGCCGATATTGTTGCGGTTCGAGGCGGCGAAGCGCCCGTAATAATTGAACTCAAAACCAGTTTCAGCCTGGCCCTGTTTCATCAAGCGATCGAACGATTGAAACTGTCCGATTCTGTCTACGTAGCAGTGCCTCGCAAAACCGGAAAAGCCTTCCAGACGCAGCTCCGCCGAAATATAGCAATGTGCAGGCGCCTAGGCCTCGGGCTTCTCACCGTTCGGATGTACTCGAAAACTGTGGAAGCTCATCTCGATCCTGGACCCTACGTTCCTAGAAAAAATAAGCAAAAGTCTCAGCGATTGCTTCAAGAGTTTTCTCGCCGCGTAGGAGATCCGAACAAAGGGGGGCGTTCGAGCCGTGGAAAACTGATGACCGCCTACCGGCAAGATGCAATTCGTTGCCTTGGCCATCTTTTGGAAAATGGCCCGACAAAGGCGTCTGAAGTGGCAAAGGCGACGGGCGTCCCCCGCGCCCGCAACATCATGGCGGACGATCACTATGGATGGTTTGAGCGCGCCGAGCGCGGCGTGTACCGTATGACACCAATAGGTCTTGAGGCGTCTTCGGAGTATTCAGGTGAATTGAAAAGGTTGGCGGCTTGAGCCCGATTGAGCGTCACAAAAATAGGTGATGCCCATGCGGAAGAGTTAGCTAATTTCGTCCGCCTACATCGCAAATTTCTTCGTTATAGTTAATTTTAAGCATCGACTTCTCAAACGTTGAGAACATACTCTTTATAACGAAAATGGAGGAGGACGACTTGCTTTCAGAGTTAATTGGTAGAGGAATGCGAACGGTCGAAGAATGGGAGCGAAGTGTAGTCGAAGAATCGGACACAATTTTGTCAGACCAACTTCTCGATCAGCTCGTAAGAATTAACCGAGTTATTGCATCCACGCCTTCGACGGATCTTTCTGAAATTGCGATGAAATCAGATTACATTCAGATGATCGCGATGGGCGAACCCTTCCCGGATATTGGAGAGATGGAATGGGGTCTTATTTCATCCATGATGGACGACATCGCTAGACTTGCAAATGAGCAAGCATCTCCTCAGGAGCACTGCAATTCGAACCATTGAGCCGTCTGCCGATAAGGCCTACCCAGCAAACAGATGGAAAATTGTCACCTTTAATGATCTGGGATCAATAGAGATTTTGGACTCCGCGCCGGAAAATTCTGGTGCAGGGCACTTAGATCAAACGCTTCTTGTGTTGCCCAGTCTAATGTTTCCGAGCGCGCCGCCCGAGACATTTCTTAAAAGTTTAAATGCTGCGGGCTTGCGTGTCGTGTGCGTCCGGCGACGCGGGTTCGGTTTGACAAGTTCAGGATCGCACTGGGATCACGAAACCGAGCTACTGACGCGGCTTATAAGCTCGCTTCGATCGGATAAAGTCAGATGCCTCGCACTTGGATCAGCTGCACCGTTGGCGCTGCGCCTATACGAGGTGGTTGATCAGGTGCGCTGCATCGATTTCGTAAATATCTCCTCGTCTGCGGTCCCAGATAACGCAATTCAGAATCAGTTTCTAAGGAAGATGGTTGCTCAGTCTATTGTTGGACTTGCTGGCGCGCATATGGTCGTCGGAGCGATCAAATTACAGATCCGTCGAAAAGGTCCGCTTGAGTTTGCAAAAACGCTTTATGCGCCAAGTTCCGACGACATAGAATTCTTAATCGAAAATGACACGCTCATGTGGGATGCTGTCTCTGCACTTTCGGGTGTAAACCCAAAGTGCATACGGGATGAAATTGTTGCTGCTTTTGTAAAAAATCACGAGCCCGTAATGGTTGAGGGCAAATCTGGGTTTTCAAATTTTACCGGCCCCGATGTTGCGGACGTTTTCAAGTCCAATGCTTTGGAGTTCTCAAATAAATGCGGTTCTGAACTGAGGGAGTTGTCGTCTGGAGGCGTTCTATCCATTTATATCTGCGCCGATGAATATGCTGATTTCGTGCGCTCACGGGCTCTCTAGAATTCTCAGCGATCCTTCGCTCATGATTTCAACAAAGCCCTCCTCAAGCGCCATTTTGTAGATTTCGAAGGGCGGGCGGCCACCATCCTCGGGATCCGGGAAAACGTCATGTATCGCCACCCACCCACCTGGCATCATCTTGTCCTTCCAGGCATGCCAGTCCCCATGGGCTTCCTGCTGGCTATGACCACCATCAATGAAAAGAAATGAGAGCGGTGTGTTCCAGTGTTTGGCAATGGTTTGCGACTGACCAACAATCGGGATGACATGATTTTCCAAATTGGCTTCTCGCAACGTTGCTCGCAGAAAGGGTAGTGTATCCATTGCTCCAGCTGTTTCGTCCCACGTTTCGGGATCGTGGTATTCCCAACCCGGCTGTGTCTCTTCTGAGCCGCGATGATGGTCGATCGTGAATAAGGTGCCGTTCAAGGCTTTGCACGCGGTGCCGATGTAAACAGCCGACTTACCGCAATAAGATCCGATCTCAAGGCAGGGCCCCGAACGCGCGCGTTGTTGAGCGGCAAAAAAAAGTTTCTCGCCCTCATTTTCCGGCATGAAGCCTTTGATGGTATTTATGTCGATTGGAAGCTGCATTTTGACCTTTTTTGAGGTGTTTTGAACCATCCCGGTACAAGTTTGCAAACACATAGATAACGCGTCTTCGAAAGACGCTGTCAATTTTCATGAAAATCACTCGGTCTGTTTCAGCACGGCCTTAAATCGCAGCTGATACAACAGAACCAACCGGATGCAGAAGGCACCGGCAACTAAATAATGGTGATTGATATGGCACAGCAGAATGCAAGTGCGTTAAGTGTTACCGGTCCTGATGGACGGGTACTTACATTGAAAGACCTTCCTGCGCCGGGTGTTGCTCGTTGGGTAACGCGTCGCAAAGCGGAAGTCGTGGCAGCTGTCGAAGGCGGTTTGCTAACGGTCGATGCGGCGCTGGAGCGTTGGAATCTCTCTGAAGAAGAGTTCTCAGGTTGGCGCAAGCTTTACACACGTCACGGTGCAAAAGGTCTCCGCGCGACACGCGTTCAGCAATATCGTCGTTAAAGGCGTTTTTACCCAACTCGGTCTAGTCCTTGGAAACTGTAGTGTTTTCGGGGGCATGTAGCTCACCGAGTGGAGTAAGGCCATGGCGGCAAGAACGGCTGAAGCAGAGGTGTCGGGTGAACGGCGTGCACGCGCTATTTCGGCATTTGCGGCTTGTATTTTGCTGGGTCTCGGTATCTGGCGCGCGGCAGAGGTATTTACCCAGCCTGCTGCGACCGCCGCTTCTATTGGTTTAGAACAAGAAAAACTCCTGCATGTAATTGAACCTCTTGCGGGCGCAGGCAATGTCCGGCTGATTGTCCGCCCGACAGACGCAGGTGCCCGTGATTTTTTAGTCATGATCGATACAGCGAGCCGCACGGCTCAGGGTATCGGAAAAGAAATCGAGGCAATTCTCGAAAAAGCTGCCGGATTTAATGCTGCGGCGGGAGACACGCTTACGGTTCAAGAATTTCCGTTCGCGGAAGGGGCGAGTGCCCGTCCTGGTCCTGATGAGTTGGCACAATTGGGTATAATAGGTTTGCTCGTGTTCTTATTGTCCTGGGGAGCGTTTGCGCCAGCTCCCTCTAATGCGTCGTCATCTCTCGCTGCGCGAAAAAAAACGCGTAAGGACGCAAATGCGATCCCGCCGCAACGGCCGCGACCGGTCGCAGTCGACCTTACGCCATCGGACGGGTCCAACGCCGCGACAGCTGCAAAGACGGCGAACGAAAACCCCGTTGAAACAGCAAAAATCATTCGCGCCTGGATGCGCTCACCGGAGACACCTCAATGAGCTTTCCTGCGTTACCAAAGCCGTATGCCAGCGAAACAGGTCTCGTCCGATCAGCGCGATTGATGCGTGCGCTCGGTTCGGCGTCTTCAGCGGTATGGAGTGAGCTGAGCCACGAAGAGGCGCAGACGCTCACCGAGGCGATGAATGCATTGCCGCCAGAGGATGCCGGTGAGGCTGATGCTGTGGCCGAAGACTTTCTACGCGCTGCGATCATTGTTCCTGACAAGCGCCGGAAGCTCTCCGACAATGTCTGGCTGAAATTGTCTGCACTTGATCCGGCGGTGTTCGCAGGACTTATCGGCAATGAACACCCACAAACCATTGCGCTGATATTTTCCAAACTCGAACCCGCCGCATCTGCGCGGCTGTCCAAAGCAATGCCTGCACCTCTCGTGCTCGATGCTTTGCGCCGGCTTCTGCATATGAAAGCTCCGCATCCGCGTGCGGTTTCAGCAGCGGAGCAGACGCTGATTGATGCGATGGCCCGGTTGGCGCTGACGATGCCTCAGCAAGGTCATGAGCGCGTCGCCCGCATTTTCGATCGCCTCGATGCGCGCGCAGAGCAGACATTCCTAGCCGCGCTAGAAAATGCTGAACCCGGAGCAGGTGAGCGCGTTCGTGCGCTTATGTTCACATTCGACGATCTGGCAACGCTCGATGCCGGCGGATTGCAGACATTGCTGTCTTCGATAGACCGCGACTTGCTGGCCTTGGCGCTCAAAGGAGCCAATCCGGAAGTTGAGCAGGCATTCTTTGCGAACCTCACGCAACGTGCAGGTGACGTGTTGCGCGATGAAGTTGCAGCGCTTGGTCCGGTGCGGCGCTCAGATGTTGAGGCTGCACGAACGGAAATAGCAGACTTTGCCCGCACGCTCATTCAACGCGGCGATATTGCTGTCGTTGAAGGCGATATTGATGAGTTGGTAGACTAATGCATCGCCGTGTATCTGCCGAGCCTTTTGAGTTCCAAAGCGATTTTTCTGCACCGAAAACTGATGATCCAGGCCGGGTAAATATGCCAGCTGAGGACTTCGCTTCGCTTCTCTCGCAAGCGCGCGCAGAAGGACTTATGGAAGGCCGTGCATCGGCGGCAAGCGACGAAGCTGAGAGAATGGAAGCGGTCTCAAAGCAGCTTCGCGAAGCTCTCAGTGATTTGGTTGCACTTGCGGAGCTTCTCGAAGACTCGGCTGGGAAAGATGGTGCTCCAGACGCTGTGCGTGCGCTGATCAAATCAGCTGCGCAACGTCTTATCGACGGCCAGGGCGATCTCTTTTCTTTCAAAACGTAGCGCTCAAATTCCCTCATAACCTGATCGGAAATTCTAAAGTTCGCCGATTAGGCGAGATATGCAAATTGAAGAGGCTGGATCGCCCACCAATCGCACCTTAAACATTTCGGCCTGGTAACATTTGTGCCATTGTGGCCGCTGTCTTGCACGACATAATGGCTGACAGGCTTAGGGTAAATACGATGTCGAATTACGACGATACATACACGCGCGAACGCTCGACACTTCGTTGGGTCCGTAGGCGAAACGAGCCTCGGTCTCCTTTTTGGCCGACCGCATTTTGGCCGTTGCTGGGAATACTCGCACTGTCAGTTTTTTCATGTGCGCATATCCAAGAGTCGACCGAAGCTGCCGCAGAACGGGCATTGGCTGACGCGAATTTAGATTGGGTAGAAGCGAATGCATCTGGACGTACGATTTACCTAACCGGCAAAGCGCCATCGGCGGAATCCGGTGACCAAGCGAAACGTGTTGCGATGGGAGTTGAGGCGGACAACTGGCTTGGTACGGATCTCGCACCTGCGCCAGTTAAAGTTCACAAGGACTTCACCTTCGCAAGCGCTCTCGCCAACGAGCCTGAACCAACAATCGTTCCTGAAGCGTCTGAGCCGCAGCCACCGGTACCAGAACCAGCCGACGTACTTAGCCCTGATTGGAATTTTCGGCTATCTGGCGGCGTGCTTGAGCTAAATGGCGAAGTACCGACAGATGAAATCCGGTTGGATATCGTTCAGCTCGCGACAACGAGTATTACTCCGCCGCGCTTTAGTGCCGTTGACGACAATCTAATGGTAACCGGAACAACCGCGCCAGAAGGTTACCTTGAAGTTGCACGTCGCGGTGTGCTGACCGTCACGCGGTGCGATCAAGGCGTTTCGACATTTGTAAACCGGCGATTTTCACTTACGTGCGTGCTTCCATCAAGCATCGTTGAAGAGGTTCGCGCTGATGCTATCGCGCCCTTGGCTTTCGGTACGCTTGGCCAGATCAACACACAATCGATCGAGGCTGTATCGGCCTGTGAATCATCGCTGCGATCTTTGTTGAGCAATACGCGTATTCAGTTTGCATCGAAAAGCGCGGTAATTGATGAAACGTCTGCGCCGCTCATTGCGTCCATCGCGGAGGCCGCAAAGACTTGTCCGGGTAGGCTGCGCATAGAAGGCCATACGGACAGCACTGGACGAGACGACGAAAATCAAGCGCTCAGTGTTGCGCGTGCTGAAGCGGTACGGACGGCGCTGATCGAACAAGGTGTGGCCGCCAATCGATTGGTCGCCCGTGGATTTGGCCCGCGAGCCCCCATTGCTGACAATCGAACCAGCGATGGCCGCGCTCGCAATCGCCGGATCGAAATCAAAGTTATCCGACCCAATGATTAAGACGGAAGAAAGCTAAGACTATGTGGACGACATTCCTTTCAATCCTATTCCCGCTGATTCTCGCGGCGGTTATCGGGTTCTTTACCGGTCGTTGGTGGACGAAGCGTTGGTACGAAGATGTCACCGAATCATATGAGACGATGCGTTCAGGCGCACTCAGTGCGGCTAAGAAAAACGCGCTGACAAAGGCCGACCTCGATGATCGGATTGCTTCGCTTTCCTCATCTGTCGCGGCAATTCCCCGAACCGATCTGGATCCCGTTACACGGCGTCTGTCGCAACTGGAATCTTCCGTGGCCGGTCTGTCTTTTCCTGAAACAGATCTCACACCCGTTTATGAGCGGATGACGCGGATCGATCAGCGACTTGCGCAGCCGAACGGTGAGTTTGAGCAGATTGTGCAACGGCTGGCACGCCTGGAAGGTGCGCTTGGCGATGTTTCACGCAGTGTCGCGAAACTTGAAAATACAGATCTCGACCCGCTTCAGGTGCGCTTTAATCGCCTGGAACAAGCAATTGATGCGATCGACGTATCAGGTCCGGACGTGGATCTTGGTCCGGTTCATAGCGGTCTCGCCCAACTTGAGCTCGCGGTTTCTGAGATTGACTTGCCTCAGGCTGATTTCGCTCCATTGCAAGAGCAGCTGACAAGCCTTGAGCTGCGGGTCGTCGATCTTGCAGAAGCGATTGAGGAAAGTGGAAACGAAGAATTCGCATCACTGAACACAGAGCTCGGCAGCCTGTCTTCTTCTTTCGCTGCGATGTCATTTCCGGACCTTGATCCGGTCGAGCAACGTTTGTCGAGTGTCGAGCGCGCGGTAGCAAGCATCTCAGTTCCAGAAACCGACCTAAGCCCTCTCCACACACGCATTGAGCAACTCGAGCAGCGATTGTTAGAGCCAAGCCAAGACTACCAAACCTTGTTCGCGCGTCTTGCAGGAATGGAAGCAGCAATAGATGCACTTGATCGCGGACCGGTAGACTTCTCGCCTGTTCAAGCGCGCCTCAATGCATTGGAAGGCCTCATCTCCACTGTGCGGGCTGATGTACATGGCATACCAAGTCTTGAGCCAATCGAGCGCCAGCTTGCAAGCCTCCACCAGTCAATTCTCGCTATTCCGCAGACGGACCTTTCGCCAGTTGTTTCCTCCATGCGGGCTGTTGAAGCGCGAATGGACATGGCCGCGATGGAAAACCGTCTTACAGCAATTGAATATGGTTTGACGGCAGTACATCACATGTTGCGTTCGCGTCAGGATAGCCCAGCACCGATTTCGCAAATTGAGCCTGAACTTTATGCACGTAACGTGCAGCCCGTAACGGAAGCGCGGGTGACGACTCAGAACTTTACCTCGACTCCGCAACCGACCGCACAAACAGTCACTACACAGACTTACACTGTTCGCTCGAGCTCAGATCCGATCGCGTCTGTGCGCCGCCCAAATGACGAGTCAAATTTACTCGTATCGGCTGCGTTCGGAGACGCCGACGATCTTGAGCGGATCAGCGGCGTCGGACCGATGCTCTCGGATATGTTGCAGGAAATTGGCGTCTACTATTTCTGGCAAATTGCTGAGTGGGATGCGAGTGACATCACGTGGGTCGACAACAAGTTGGAACACTTCAAAGGCCGCATCGACCGTGACAATTGGGTTGGTCAGGCCCGCGAATTTGCGGCTGAGCCCGAAACGGCAAACCGTCCGGCATAGTTCGAACCCAACACCGGCATACATTTACTCATCATTAAGCCAACTGGCTGAGATTAGAGGCTTCTGTTGGAGTTTCGCCCATGTCTCAGCCTGCAATTCCTGCTCTCGCTAAATCCTTACTGGATGTTCCCGTGCGCGTGGATGTAGTGCTTGGCGAGGCCAGAATGCCCATCGAAGAACTCATGTCCATGGCTCCGAGCGACGTGATTGCTCTGGATCGTACGATAAGAGACGAAGTTGATATTTATGTTTCTGACCGGCTAATGGCGCGCGGCAAGTTAGTCGTTGCCGACGGCGAACTTGGGGTGACGTTGTCAGAAATTATTGATGAGCGCGTCGCGGCATAATTGCCGCATGGCGAAGAAAGTAAACGCCGGTCCACGTTTCATTAACCATTCGCAGGCCATTCTAACCATCAAAGATGGGAGGTGTGCGCCCCATGCGTATGAAAATGTTTGCTGCTGAGAGCTTTGATGCTGCAAAAGCTCTAATCTTCGCCGAGATGGGCGATGATGCCGTTATTTTGTCCGAGCGTGAGGTCGAAGGCGGTGTGGAAGTCCGCGCGGCGATCGACAAGTCAACGCGAATGTCTGACGACCCGATGTTCCTTTCATTGGATGATAAGCGGCCGCGATCTTTTCGGCGTGAAAACCCGCTCCGTCAGCGAGTACGAGACAGCCTTTTATGGCACGGAGCGCCAAATGCGTTTTCAGAAAGAGTGGCAGAGTCTGCCGCAATGGAAGCAGAGCAGGGGACTGAACCCGGAGCAGCGATGGCGAGAGGCCTCAGTGTGTTTGCGCAGTTTCAACCGCTGCCCGCAATGCCCGACAACAACATTATTCTTGTCGGGCCGCCAGGACATGGACGCACATCCGTCGCGGCGAAACTAACCCGGCGCGCAGCCCTTACAAATGGACGTCTTCTGCCAGTTGCAGCTGATTTGGATGGCACCGCGGGCGGCGAACAATTGGCGGCTTATCTGGAACTCGAAAAAAGCAATATTCGAAGCGCCGCCAATCCGGATCAATTGTTCAACATGCTCAGTGAGATTAAGCGATCTGGTGACCGATGCGTTATAGATTTGCCGTCAATCAATCCATTTGATCTTGATGACATGGCAAGTTTGAAAGACCTCATTTCTGCGGTCGACGCCGAGCCAGTGCTCGTTATTTCGGCCGAGGGCCATCCAGACGATCTGTCTGAAGCGGCCCGAGCCTTTGGAAAAGCCGGCGTGAAGCGGGCGATACTCACAAAGTTGGATGTCGTCCGCAGGCGGGGCGGGGCAGTTGCTGCGCTCGCAAATGCGAATATTGCATTCAGTCATCTAGCTGTAACGCCATTTATTGGCGGTGGCTTGATCCCCGCAGCGCCAGGAAGGCTCTCATCCCTATTACTTGAAGATGCGCAGGCACATGTTGCCATGAGAGGAGCAGCCTGATGGGTTTCATGATGAGAAAATCGATGGATCGGCCGACGATGCCGGCTCCTCGCGTAGCTCCCGCTTCAATCGTTGCAGTTGCTTCAGGCAAAGGCGGCGTCGGAAAGACATTCATGTCTGTCACTATGGCCAGCGCATTTGCGCAAATGGGCCGCAGAACTTTGCTAGTAGATGGCGATCTCGGTCTTGCAAACGTTGATGTTCAGCTCGGTATTGCTCCGGAAACAGACCTCGCTGCAGTTATCGCAGGCTGGGTAGAGCTTGATGACGCGGTGACGCCGGTCGATGGTGGCGCAGCGGCAGGGGGATTTGACGTCTTGCCGGGTCGATCAGGATCTGGCGCACTTGCAGAACTTCCGCAGGAAGAGGTTGCCCGCCTCGCTGCCGGGCTTTCTGCATTGTCGCTACAATATGATCAAGTGGTGCTTGATCTGGGTGCGGGAATTGAAGCTAATTGCATGCGTCTTGCGCGTGCCGCCGATAAGGCACTAATGGTCATCACGGATGAACCAACGTCTATGACTGACGCCTACGCATTTATCAAAGTTCTCCGCGGATATGCACCGGGCGTTGAGCCGATTATCATAATTAATCAGGCTGAAACCCGCGAAGCGGGCCGCCGAACATATGAAGCAATCGCTCGTGCTTGCAATACATTCCTCGGTTTCCGACCGAGATTATCAGGCATTGTCATGCGCGATGACAAAGTGCGCGAAGCAATCCGTGCGCAGAAGACTTTGATTTCAACGGATCCAATGGCGCAACCAATCCAGGATGCGATTGCGATTGCCAAGGATTTATTGGGCGGCCAAGAGCTTAGCCAGCAACTGCCGACGTAGGGGGGGATCGTTTCGGGTCGTAAATAAAAGTTTGTGTACGGATGTAAAAAAGTTAATTCACATGTCTGACATTAAAACTTTAGTTACCCCTGAGATTTACCTTTACCAAGGTTAACGCAGAGGCCAGAGTGGCCTAACTGATTCGGGAGAGGACACAAATGCGCGTTCTGCTTATAGAAGATGATGATGCCGTAGCACGCAGTATTGAGCTTATGCTCAAAGCGGCCGGCTTTAATATATATACGACTGACCTCGGTGAAGAAGGCGTCGATCTTGGCAAGGTATATGAGTATGACCTGATCATTCTTGACCTGACCCTACCTGATATTTCCGGCTATGATGTGCTCAAGCAGCTGCGGATGGCGCGCGTGAACACGCCAGTTCTTATCCTTTCTGGCAACCCAGATATCGAGGCAAAAGTTAAGACGCTCGGTTACGGCGCGGACGATTACCTCACCAAACCATTTAACAAAGATGAGTTGATTGCGCGTATCACGGCAATTGTTCGCCGCTCAAAAGGCCACGCGGAAAGCGTAATCCGCACGGGCGATATTCTGGTGAATCTGGACGCGAAGACCGTTGAAGTCGACGATGAGCGCGTTCACCTCACGGGCAAAGAATACCAGATGTTCGAACTGCTCTCTCTTCGTAAGGGCACAACCCTCACGAAAGAAATGTTCCTCAACCACCTTTATGGCGGCATGGACGAGCCTGAACTGAAAATTATCGACGTATTTATCTGTAAGCTGCGCAAGAAACTGGCACAGGCGACAGGCGGCGATCACTACATCGAAACTGTTTGGGGCCGCGGCTATGTGCTTCGCGATCCAAAACCGAAGAAGGAAATGGCGGCAGCCTAAATTCTCTCTTTGTCTTCCGAATTCAGAAAACCCGGGCATCGCTGCCCGGGTTTTTTTGTTTATTCCGCTGCGATCGCTTCGGGTTCAGGCGGTGTCCACTTGAGGCGAGGCTTGCGGGCAGCCAGCGTTTCATCGAGTCTGCGCATTGGAGCGAGATAAGGCGCAGCTTTCATCGCCTCATCACCTGCTGCGGCACGTTTTGCGACGCTTTCGAGCGCGTCACAGAACCGGTCGAGCTCTTGCTTGCTTTCCGTTTCGGTTGGCTCAACCAGCATCGCACCATGAACAACGAGTGGGAAATACATCGTCATGGGATGATATCCCTCATCGATAAGAGATTTCGCAATGTCGATCGTTTCAATGCCGTCAGCTGTAAATTCATCAGAGAACAGCGCTTCATGCATGCAATAGCCATCAAAGGCAGGTGTCATGACATGCTTGAGGCGCGCTTGAATATAGTTCGCATTGAGCACCGCGTCTTCCGCAACCTGTTTGAGGCCGTCTGCGCCGTGGCTGAGCATATAGGTAAGTGCGCGCACGAACATTCCCATTTGTCCGTGAAATGCGCACATGCGTCCGAAGCTTTCAGAGGCGCTGCCAGTTTCATCTTCGATAAGCGCGTAGCCATCCTCGGTTTTCTCAATGAAAGGTGTTGGCGCGAAGGGCGCAAGCGCTTCGGAAAGCACGGTCGGGCCAGAGCCCGGTCCGCCGCCGCCATGCGGGGTAGAGAACGTTTTGTGGAGGTTGATATGCATCGCATCCACGCCAAGATCGCCGGGGCGTACCCGGCCCACAATCGCATTGAAGTTCGCGCCATCGCAATAGAAATAGCCGCCTGCCTCATGGATGAGTTCGGCGATATTCTTGATATCGGTTTCAAACAGCCCGCATGTATTTGGATTGGTCAGCATGATGCCAGCAATGTCGGATGGGTCTTCAAGCTTAGATTTTAAGTCTTCCATATCAACGCGGCCGCGTGCATCAGCTTTGATCTCGTCGACTTTGAACCCGCATTGGATCGCTGTGGCCGGGTTTGTGCCATGCGCAGACTCTGGCACGAGCACGCGTTTGCGCACATCCGCTTCACCCCGCGCGATCAGGGCTTGGCGGATGGCGAGCATTCCGCAGAGTTCCCCATGCGCACCGGCTTTCGGGCTCATGGCTACGGCGGGCATACCGGTCAGCGTCTTCAGCCAGGTTGCGAGTTCATCGATCAGCTGCAGCGCGCCTTGCACGGTTGACTGCGGCTGCATTGGATGCAGATCGCCGAAGCCGGGCAGGCGGGCCATTTTCTCGTTCAGGCGGGGATTGTGCTTCATCGTGCAGCTGCCAAGTGGGAACAGGCCGAGATCAATCGCATAATTGCGCTGGGATAGGCGCATATAGTGGCGCATCGCTTCGGGCTCTGAGAGGCCGGGCAGGTCTACGCCGCGCTTGCGGATGACGCCGCCGAGGCGGTTTGCCCTGCCTTTAGGTTCCGGCAGGTCAACGCCGGTTTTTCCTTCGGCGTTCATTTCAAAGATCAGCGGCTCAGCCTGGAGAAGGCCGCGTGAGCCAGAGGTGGTTTTGGTCATAGAGCTATTTCCAGCGATGGGAGTGGTCGGGCGTCCAGTGGAGTTCATGGTCATCACACCACCTCCTTCAACGCATCGGTGTAAGCGGCTATATCATCCGCCGTCGTGCATTCGGTTGCCGCAGCGATAATCACGTCATCCATGCCGCTGCCGGGCAGGAGACGAGAGGCCCGCACGCCGCCAAGAACGCCGCGCTCTTCAAGTAGGGCGAGGACTGCCTCAGCGTTCATTGGTGTACGGAAGGCAAACTCATTGAAATAGCGCGCGGTGAGAATGTCGACGCCATCAATTGCGCTAAGCGCATCTGCAAGGTCACAAGCGGCTTCATGATTTAGCGTTGCCAGTTTTTCGAGCCCCTCGCTGCCGAGAAGCGTCATGTGCGATGTGAATGCCAATGCGCAAAGCCCGGCATTCGTGCAGATGTTAGAGGTCGCTTTATCGCGGCGGATATGCTGCTCGCGGGTGGAGAGCGTCAGCACGAAACCGCGGTCACCATTGGCATCCACCGTCTCGCCGCAGAGCCGGCCTGGCATTTGGCGTACAAGTTTTTGTGTGCAGGCAAACAGACCAACATACGGCCCGCCAAAGGTGAGCGCGCCGCCAATCGATTGGCCTTCACCAACGGCGATGTCTGCACCCATTTCACCGGGAGGCGTGACAAGTCCAAGACTGACCGCCTCAGTGAAGACAGACACAAGCAGCGCTTTCTTGGCGTGAGCCGCGTCCGCGATATCAGACAGATCGGTCACCGTACCAAACACATTCGGCGACTGGCCGATGACGCACGCGGTCGCGTCGTCTAGCGCGCTGATGAGTTCCGCTTCTCCGTCAATCGCGGCGGGAAGGATCACAACGTCGATCCCTTGCGCCTCGCAGAGTGTCTTGGTTGCTGCGGCGTAGTGTGGGTGCACACCGCCGGAAAGGATCACCTTCTTCCGCTTTGTGACGCGGCACGCCATCACTGCGGCTTCTGCGCACGCGGTGGAGCCGTCATACATGGAAGCGTTGGCCACATCCATTGCGGTGAGTTCTGCAACTTGGGTCTGGAACTCAAACAAAGTTTGCAGCGTGCCTTGTGCAATCTCAGGCTGGTAGGGGGTGTAGGTTGTCAGGAACTCAGACCGCTGGATGATCTGGTCGACTGTTGCTGGAATATGGTGGCGATACGCGCCGCAACCAACGAAGAACGGCCCGTCTCCAGCGCTACGGTTCTTCGCTGCGAGCTCAGACAGGTGGCGCTCAACTGCGAGCTCACCTTGATGATCAGGTAGTCCGGCAATTGTGCCACCAAGGCGGGCACTCTCTGGAACATCGGTATAGAAATCATCTATTGATCCGGCTCCGATCGTGCGAAGCATATCATTGCGATCTTGTTGTGAAAGCGGGAGGTAACGCATTGCCTATAACCCTTCGCAAAATTCTTTGTACTTGCTTTCATCCATAAGCTTGCTCAGCGCATCTGCATCGCCGATCTTAATTTTGCAGAACCATCCGGCACCTTCCGGATCTTCGTTCACAGTTTCAGGAGCATCGGCAAGCGCGTCATTTGCTTCGGTGATTTCGCCGGCGATCGGGGCGTATACGTCCGAAGCAGCCTTCACGCTTTCCACCACCGCAATATCATCGCCTGAGTCAAAACTCGCGCCAACTTCCGGCACCTCGACAAACACAACATCGCCGAGCTGTTCAGCGGCATATTTGGTGATGCCAACAGTGCCGACATCTCCCTCGACATTGATCCACTCATGTTCTTCTGTGAAATATTTTGGCATGTCTTTCTGCCCCTCTAACGCTTGTAATTTGGTTGAACGAAAGGAAGTTCGCAGACTTCCGCAGCGCGCGCTTTACCGCGCACCATGAGATCGATTTTCGTGCCGGGCGCAGCGTGTTCGGCGGCGACATAACCCATCGCAACAGGCTTGTCGACGCTCGGTCCGAAGCCGCCGGAGGTGACGGTGCCGACGGTCTTTCCGTCAATTTGGATTGCAGTGCCTTCGCGGGCGGGTGCGCGTTCAAGTGGTTGAATGCCAACGCGTTTTTTCTGAAGGCCGCCAGCCAATTCTTTCAAAATACGCGCCGCTCCCGGAAAGTCAGCGGCTTCGCGGCGGCGTTTCTGGATCACCCAGCTAAGGTCTGCTTCGATCGGGGAGATGTCAGAGTTTAGGTCATGTCCGTAAAGGCACAAACCTGCTTCGAGCCGCAAGGAGTCCCGTGCGCCGAGTCCGATGGGTTTTACGCGCTCATCGCTGAGAAGGTTTTTGACGATCCCCATGCCTGTATCATTATTTGGCAAAAGGAGTTCGAACCCATCTTCGCCGGTATAGCCGCAACGTGAAACCATGAAGCGTTCGCCGTCTTTCTGAATGTGGGTGCATTGCATGAATTTTAGATCGGTCGCTTCGGGAAAATGCGGCCTGAGCGCGGCTTCAGCTTCGGGACCTTGCAGTGCGATCAGCATGCGATCGTCGGCTTTCTGGAGCATAGCGACATCACCAAGCTTGCTCTCCATCAACGCCCAATCCTGTTGTTTCATGGCTCCGTTGACGACAATATACAGCATACCTTCCATGCCTTCGCCTGGCATACGTGTAATGATCAAATCGTCGAGGATGCCGCCATTTTCATTGAGTAAGACGCTGAGGCGCGCTTGTCCCGGTTTTAGGCTTTTGATGCTGGAGGGAGCGAGACGCTCAATCGCTTCTGCGATTTTTTCATGGGCACCGCTCTCACCGAGACCTTCCTTTAAGAATAGGAAGCAGGGCCCCATATGGGACACATCAAACAAACCCGCCTTGGAGCGAGTCCACAGGTGCTCCGGTTTGACCCCTTCGAATTGCACCGGCATTTCGTAGCCAGCAAATGGTACCATTTTGCCGCCCAGTTCCTGATGGAGCGCGTGCAAGGGTGTCTTCAGCAGAGTATCATTGGCCATAAGGGCACCTTCAAAGCAATGCGCGGCCAAAAATTGGCCTTCGCGATTGCCCCCGCTGTCTCGGTGCCTGAGAGATTGTGCAAACCCAGATGAGTTCGCTTGCTCCTTCGGCGAGGCGTATTCTCAGCCTCTTTCCAGCGTTTATTGATCCTTGCTCCGGTCCCTGATGCCTGAGCGTTTCCGGGGCGGTTGCGCCTTCGGCGGCGAGCCGAGGCCCGCTCTCTCCCTGAGCAAAGATTAACTGGAGAGAGAGATAGGCTGGATTCGAACGCGCGGCAAGCAATGACGCAATCGTGTGAAGGGTTTAATTGCGCGAAGAGACAGCAAGGGGCACACTTTGGGTAAACCTTTAGCCGGAGCGCCCAAATGCGAGCTTTGTTCTCTTCGATGGCCTGTGCAGCTATTTTAGCGTCATGTTCAGCACATGCTGAAACAGGCGAATCTGCCCCGGAGACAATGGCAGAAACACCTGTTTTGGCTGAACTTTTTACTTCGCAAGGCTGTTCGTCTTGTCCACCAGCGGAAGCATATTTCGAGACGCTAACAGAGCGCAGCGATGTTGCGGTTATCGTCTGGCATGTGGATGTGTGGGATAAATTGGTCCACCGCGGCACGGTGTGGAAAGACCCATATTCAGATCCTGCCTTCACCGCCCGGCTGCGCCAATACAACAAAGTCATTCGTGGCACACCTCAGATTTACACGCCTCAGGCGATTATCGGCGGCGACGTGAGCGTCATCGGAAGCCGGACAGGAGAGATCGAGCAAGCGATCAAAAGCGCAAAACGAGGTCTCACTGAGGTCTCATTCATAGATGGCGACGTCGCCCTCAGCGGTGGTGGCCGGGGCGAGGTTATTTTCGTTCGGTTACTTCGCGAACATGCGACGAATGTGACAGGCGGTGAAAACAAAGGACGCCAGTTGTCCGGCAAGAACATCGCGCTGCAAGGCCTGATTCTCGGTGAGTGGACGGGCGAGGCCGCGCGGTTTGAGTTGCCGGAGGTTGGAGAAGGCGAAACGTGCGCCGTGATCGTACAAGAGCGCCGCGCAGGGCGGGTGCTGGGGGCGGGGCTTTGCGGGTGAGGCGAGGGCTTTTGATGGGCTTGTTCCAGAAAAGCACTTTGGCACCGGCGAGGGCAACGGCAAAAGGTCGCCAGGAGCGAAACGATACCCATCGGAGCATTGATGAAATGATGATGGTGGGTTACGCCTCCGGCTAACCCACGCTGCGGTAAATACTACTTCTGCTATTCTGCTATGAGAACGACACAATCTACGGCAACCTTGCTGTCATAGCCATAATCGCGGCATATTTCGTTTTGTGCCATGAATGCTCGCAGTCCATTTATCTCGAAGTGGAGCCATCTTAAAATGAAGAAGCTAAGCTTGTTAGCGGTTTTATGTGCGGCTGCTTTCTATGTGCTTGTACTTGAAAATCCCGTCACCGCCGAAAGTCCAGAGTTCATCCAAATTCCGATGACGACGACCGGTCGCGAATACTCCGGTGATCTCAAAAGTCTAAGTGACTATATTGAAATTAGCCTCGGGAGTACAAAGACGAAATTGGTGGTCGATACCGGATCTATTGGTTTGGCTGTTTCAAATTCATTTGCTCAGAAGAGCGGTTTTGAGAGATCAAAGAAAACGCTATCAACAACACATGTCAACGGCCAAAAAGAAGAACTTCCAGTTATTAGAACTGGGTCAATCACTTTCGACGGAGAAAGTATTTGGCCGTTCCAGTTTGCAGGGGTGCAGCTCGTTCCTGGAGAGATGAAGTTGGGTGTTGATGGAAACATAGACCCCATTTATTTCGGTCGAATAGGATGCACTAAAGTAGATTTCAAAGCCTCCGAGCTGATTATACACATCTCGAAATCCAACAATGACTGCCCATTTAGCGTTGAAGATGCAGATATTGTCGTGCCCGTTCAAACAGATGCAGCTGAAGTGAAGTTTGGGAACCGTACTGAAAAATTCTACTTTGACACCGGAGCGGCGGCCTCGATTTTTCCTCCCCACTTATTGTCTGCGAGCACATCGCAGGGGACCCTTGCGAGGGTCAATGCGCCATTCGGGCAATACTACGTAACAATAAACGGACCGTTTGAGTTCAGTATTGGCTCAAAAAAATTCAAATTAGAAAAAGCCTTAGTAAGCGAAGAATATAACGCAAAAGGTACAGTAGGCGTAATTGGCTACGATGTGCTATCGAAAGGAGAGCTGATCATAGTTGGCGACAACTACTATTGGAAATTTTGATGTAAACAACAGTGCTTTTCTTTCGCCTGGCTCCGATTTTTAAATGGGATGGAACGCCTTATCTTTGCATTATAAATGGTTCCAAAACCCGCTTAAGCAGTGCTGGCAATATTCGCGGTCAACTCCAAACCGGACTGAAATGGAGTGTCTGTTTATTAGCGTATCTGCGACGGTGTGATGAAAGTTCTCGACGTCGATTAAGGGCCAAAAATGCCCGGATTGGTGTGAACGCTTGCGTCCGCCCCAGCGCCCAATGCAGAACAGCGCGATTGCGCTCTCCAGCCCGGCGACCTATCTACCCCGCTATGACAAAAACCGAAAAATACGCAGAGCTTAAATCAGAGATCGAAGCGGTGGTCGCGGGCGAAACCTATGTTCCTGCACGGTATGCAACGGCGGCCTGCTTGCTCGCCGAAGCGTTTAAGCCGCGGTTTTTCTGGACGGGGTTTTATGTCGTTGATCCAAACAAGCCGAGCGAGCTTGTCGTTGGTCCGTATCAAGGCACGCTCGGCTGTTTGCGTATTCCTTTTGGCAAGGGCGTGTGCGGGGCGTGCGCCGATCAGAAGGCGAGCATAATCGTGCCCGATGTTCACGCCTTTCCCGGCCATATCGCATGTGACAGCCGAAGCAACTCAGAGATCGTCGTGCCCGTGTTTGATGCCATCGGAAAACTTGCAGCGGTGCTTGATGTCGACTCGACTGAGTTTGATGCTTTCGACGAAGACGACCGCAAAGGCCTGGAAGCGATCTGCCAAATATTGCTACAGGTCTAGTTGATTTCTTGTTGCAGTATGCCAAACTCGCGCTCTACTTGAGGGGGAGTTATGGACTATTATCATTTAAGGTTTGACTACCGAAACAAGTCCGATCGCGCGCGCGTAATCAACAATCTAAATCGCTTGCGTGAGCAGCTGGATGACACGGTTCCTGCAAAAGACACAGAGCAGACACTATTGCTCGCCACGTGGAATATTCGCGATTTCGACGCCAACAAACGTTACGGAAATGGCGAGCGTCTGAAGGAGAGCTTCTATTATATCGCAGAGGTGATTTCTCGTTTCGACTTTGTCGCTGTTCAAGAAGTAAACAAACTCGGCGAGTGGTTCAAAGTAATGGATTTGCTGGGTGACGATTGGGATTTCATATGCACCGATGTCACAGATTCGAGCCTCGGCGGTAATGGTGAGCGACTCCTATATGTGTACGACAAGCGGAAGGTGAAGTTTCGCAATGTCTGCGGCGAGATTGTTCTGCCAAACTCGATGCTGATTTCGAAGGTCACCGCTGAGCTGAACGATACCAAGATGTATTCAGGAAAGCAGTTTCGTCGGACACCCTTTCTCGCATCCTTTCAGTCAAATTGGTTTAAGTTCGATGTCTGCACAGTGCATATCTACTATGGCGCGAAGAGCGGTGATAAACTCAATCAACGTGTCGAAGAGATAAAAACAATTGCGAAATATTTTGGAAAGCGGGCGGAAGATGCGGAGAAGTATGGCAAGGCTCTGATCTTACTGGGCGACTTCAATATCGTACATCCGGATCACAAAACGATGGAAGCCCTGACCAGCCAGAAGTTCAAGATTCCCAAAGCACTGGATAAACCAACCAATCTCGACAACACGAAATACTATGATCAAATCGCCTTCCGAGCAGATCAAGATGTGATCAACTTTATTGATACGCCTAGCGAGTCCACAGCCAATTCCAATGCTGGAATTGTCGAACTTTTTGAATCCGTGTTTCGATCGCAGGATTTCGCTCAATACGAAGAGTCGGTTTCGAAAACCTCCAATGGCAAAAAGGTGGTCGACGGGACGTCTAATGATCACAGTACATTGGAAAGCTATTATGAGAGCTGGAAAACGTTCCAGTTTTCAGATCACAAGCCGCTATGGGTGCGGATCGACAGCGACAGTGCCAGCGAATATCTGGACAGTCTCACAGATTAGCGCCGCGCATCACCCTTGCCGCTCACCATTTAGCCAGAGTGGCCGCGTGACGATCAGCTCTTGCGCGAGCAGACCCGCCTCGCGGTGGCGGCTCATCGACTTGTAGTCAGGATGATTTAGCGTTGCGATAAAGGCCTGCCGGTTCGGGAATGTGTTCACCAGAACCGCATCCCAGTTGCCGCCGCCGATGAAGTAACGCTCAGTCGTTGCGAGTAATGTTGTTTCCCCGCCGACCTCTTTGGCTGCTTCGGTGAAGGCCTCCGAATAGCGAATATATGCGGTCTCGCCGGAGCAATCTTCGCCGTGTTCCGGGTCTTCCGGTAAATAGGCTGCTTTCACTTTGAACTTCAGAAGATTGACCTGGCACACCGGCCCATCATGCGGGTCATCTCGGAACGCGCGGAACTGGTCAGCAGTGGGTTGGAAGGCTGGCATGCTAGAGCTCCCCCGGAGTGGTTTCAATGAGTACCTGATGTTCGAGACCTGCTTCGCGGTGATGATGGATCGCTTGGTAGTCTTCGCTGGCGGTCATCTCAAGGAAGACCTTGCGCGAGGGATACCAGACCACCGCTGCTGCATCCCACGCCTCGCCGTCGCCAATCACATAGCGCGATGCCGGACCGTTAAACAACGGTTTTGCCCCGATGGATTCCAGCACTTTGTACACACCGATCCCGTAGCGCATATAGGCCTCAGCGCCTGAGAGATTTTCTTTCGCTTCCGGTGCATCATCAGCATAGGTGGCTTTCTCTTTGAACTTTAAGAGGTTCACCATCGCGACAGGCTGGTCCATATCTGCGCTTGCGATGTCCGCAATCTGGGCGTCATTGGGGTGCGTGGCTTTCATAAGGCTTTAATCTTTCTGTCTGAGGTGCCGGCCGAAAAAATCGGCGCGCGTTTTTGCCAGATGCAGGCTCATGCCGGGCGCGCGGATGCCGTGGCGCTCGCCGGGATACGTCATCAGCTCAAACAGGATGCCCTTGTTTTGCAGCTCTGCCATCAAGCGGGTTGTGTTGTCGAAGGTGACATTGTCATCCGCCATACCATGCACCAGCATCAGCGGCGGGAGGTCGTGTTCCAGCTTATCCAGATGATAGAACACAGATGACTTTTCATACCCTTCGGGATTGTCCTGCGGCGTGTCCATATAGCGCTCGGTATAGAATGTATCGTACAGCGACCAATCGGTGACAGGCGCGCCAGCGAAGGCCGCGGCAAAGGTATTCTCCGGCGCTTGCAGTATAGTCATGAGCGTCATGTAGCCTCCATAGGACCAGCCATGAATCGCGATGCGATCTGCATCGACATAGGGCAGGGATTTTAGATGCTCGACGCCGACAAGTTGGTCGCGCACTTCGGGAATTCCCATCTGGCGATAGATCACATCTTCAAAGGCTTTGCCGCGGTTTGGTGTGCCGCGATTGTCCAGCCGCCAGACGATATAGCCTTCGCGCGTATAGTATTGATCGGTGAGGCTTTCCCAATTGCGGGTGACGACCTGCGCGCCCGGGCCGCCATAGACGTAAAGGATAACGGGGTACTGTTTGCCGGGGTCAAAATCCGGCGGCGTCTGGATGGAGTAATAAAGGTCGCTGCCATCTTCGGCTTTCAGCGTGCCATATTCGGGCACCGTGTGATCCGCGAGATAGGGCGCATACGGATGGGTTTCATCGAGCGCGTTTTCTTCAATCCAGGTGTTGAGCTCTGCACTTAGCTCGACACCGCCGCTTTCTGTGCCATCCGGGCCGTCTTCTGAGTATGTGTTCTCGGTGATCTTATATAGCCCGGTTTGCGGCGGCTGTGTAGGAGAAGACGACGTGCCGACAAAGCTCTTCCCATCCGGGGCCATGGTGATCGACCAGGATTTACCGAGTTCGGTGAGGCGGGTAATTTTGTTGGCGCCTTCCTTTTGTTCCCAAGCGTACAAGTGTTTTTCCAAAGGAGTGTCCTTGTAGCCAGTGAACAATGCTCGATAGCCATTCTCCCAATGTAGGAACTTATCAACCTCCCATCCGTCACCGCCAATGCTTTCAACGAATACGGGATCGTTGAAAAGCTGCGACATTGCGGTGATTGTGGAGAAACCACTTTTCTCGCTGATACGAAATTTAAAATTTGGGCTGTACGCGTCTTTCAGATTGATCCACGCCTTAGCCACCTCTTGATCGTACTCACTTGTTTTCCAGTCTCTCAAGGCAAGAGCGGTCATAAACGAAACAATTTTTTGATCACGATCCACAGCTTGAATGTGCAAGTTCTCAACTGGGGTCCAACTCACTCTTGCTAAATATTCGGCTTCGAAAGTAACCGCGTCTTGAGAAAGTTGTTTTGGGGATCTCCAATCAACCTCTACAACACCCCCCGTCTCCATATCGCGGACGAACAAATCAACAATCGCGTTCGGGCGGCCGGCGCGGGGGTAACGCTGTTCGATGACGGTGACTTCATCAGCTGCGATATCGAAACGCGGGATGATGTCGACCGTGCTTTCATCAACGCGGGTGTAGGCGAGGTAGCGATCATCCGGGCTCCACCAGTACCCCGTATAACGGCTCATCTCTTCTTGGGCGACGAATTCCGCAACGCCATAGCGGATGGCGTTTTCGGGCTCAGCTTCTGGCGTCAGGCGTTGTTCCTCACCGCTCTCTAAATCAATCGCCCAGACGGTTTCATCGCGGATGAAGCTGACATATTTTCCACCTGGAGACACCTTCGCGTCATATTCAAACGCGTCTGTGTCCGTGAGTTGGCGGACAGATGGTTCGCTACTCTTCGGACGTAGTTCGGCTACATCCGACAGCCGCACCACCTCGTCGTCTACTATTTTGATAACAATATTCGACGCATCTTCGAACTGAATTTCGCTGGGGATGGGTCCGAAGTTCCTTGGAGTAGGTTGCTCACCATCGCGCGGTATTCTCTGAACTTCCTCACCGAAATACACTTCACGGATCGATTTCGCCACATCGGCAAGTGTAACGCCGACTTCTTCCGAATAAGGTAGCATAGTGATCTGGATTTCTCGCTCGCTTCCAAGCGTCACCAAATGCAGATTTCCTCCAAGCGGAACGAGGATCGTATCTTCTGTGCCCCAATCATAAGAGACGATGCCCTTGCGCCCAGCGATGCGTTTGCGCTCGCGCAGGGCTTTTTCTTCCTCGTTCAGCTCGATTTCTTCCGGCTCGAGAAGTTTTGAGCTGACGAGCATGCTCGGCTCGCCTGTCTCGACATCGAACTGCCAGAGATCATACCGACCATCGCCGTCCCCATCGCGCAGGAAGGTGACGCGTTTGCCATCCGGCGAATATTTTACACCCTGAGGCACAGAACCGGAAAGTGACGGGCCGTTATAAATTGCATCCAGCTTCAGTTCTTTTTGAGCAGGTAGATCGGTGTCAGCCACAGGCAGTGTCTCCGGAAGGTCAGGGCTTTGCGCTGCTGGCCCGGTGCAGGCCGCAAGTGTGAAGGCGCAGATTGAAAGAATATGTTTCTTGATCATGCGCGCGACTCTAGCGGCGGTATCGCCTTTGTCACGCATAGATTGTTGCTTTAGCGCGGAGAGCCCGACGGCCTCCGACTTCCTGACGCGAGGCCAATGGGCTTGCTTATGGGGAAACAGACAGCTTGATTTCCGGCAGCGAACCAGTCACTTACGCGCAGATGATTCAACGATAGGAAATAGTCAGCATGGCCGGACCACAATACGTCTATACAATGCAGGGACTCTCGAAGTCTTATCCAGGCGGCAAGAAAGTGTTTGAGAATATCCACCTCTCTTTCCTGCCAGACGCGAAGATTGGTGTGGTCGGCGTCAATGGTGCGGGTAAGTCGACGCTGCTCAAGATTATGGCGGGGCTCGATACTGAGTTTAACGGTGAGGCCTGGGCCGCTGATGGCGTGAAGGTCGGGTATCTTCCGCAGGAACCGACGCTCGATCCCTCGATGAACGTTTACGACAACATCGCCAGCGCGTGCGCTGAGAAACAGTTGCTCGAAAAATTCAACGAGGTCTCGACCAAGCTTGGCGAAGATTACACCGACGAGTTGATGGAAGAGATGACCGCGCTGCAAGAACAGATTGATGCGGCGGATGCCTGGGATATCGATTCCAAAATCCAGATGGCGATGGAAGCTCTGCGCTGCCCGGCGGATGATGCGGATGTAAAGACGCTCTCTGGCGGAGAGCTGCGCCGCGCCGCAATCTGCCAGCTCTTGCTCTCCAAGCCTGACATGATCCTGATGGACGAGCCAACCAACCACCTCGACGCCGAAACTGTGGCGTGGCTACAGAACTATCTTATCAATTTTCCGGGCTGCGTGATTCTCGTGACGCACGACCGTTACTTCCTCGATGAGATCACCGGTTGGATTCTGGAGCTCGATCGCGGGCGGGGCATTCCGTATCAGGGCAACTACTCAGATTGGGTCGAGCAAAAAGCCAAGCGCATGGAGCAGGAAGCGCGCGAAGAAAAAGGTCGCCAGCGCACGCTCCAGAAAGAACTGGAATGGGTGCGCGCGGGGGCTAAAGCGCGACAGGCGAAATCCAAAGCGCGTATCTCAGCTTACGAGGAAATGGCCTCCAAAGCGGAGAAGGAAAAAGTCTCCACCGCGCAAATCCGCATTCCCCCGGGCCCGCGTCTCGGCGGGGTCGTGATTGAGGCTGAGGGGATCAAGAAGGGCTTTGGCGATAATCTGCTGATCGAAGACTTGTCATTTAAACTCCCGCCCGGCGGGATCGTTGGCGTGATCGGCCCAAACGGGGCAGGCAAGTCGACTCTATTTAAAATGATCATCGGTGATGAGACGCCGGATGAGGGTTCAATCCGTCTCGGCGATACGGTGAAGCTTGGCTATGTCGATCAGAGCCGCGATAGCTTAGACGATGCCAAAACGGTCTGGGAAGAAATCTCTGATGGTCTCGACGTTCTGGACATTGGCGGGATCGAACAAAACTCTCGCGCTTATGTGTCTGCGTTCAATTTCAAGAAAACCGATCAGCAGAAAAAAGTGGGCCTCCTCTCAGGTGGGGAGCGCAACCGCGTGCATTTAGCAAAGATGCTGCGCAAGGGTGCGAACTTGCTCCTCCTCGATGAGCCGACAAATGATCTCGATGTCGAAACCCTGCAAGCCTTGGAAGAAGGGCTTGATGGCTTCCCCGGCTGCGCGGTGATTATCTCGCACGATCGCTGGTTCCTTGACCGCATGGCAACGCACATTCTGGCCTTCGAAGGCGATAGTCATGTTGAGTGGTTCGAGGGCGATTTCTCCTCTTACATCGAGGACAAGAAACGCCGCCTCGGCGAAGATGCGGTCGAGCCGAAGCGGATTAAGTTCCGGAAATTTGAGCGGTAGACACTTCCAAATTCGGAAGACACCAGCGAACGCTCTCTTGGCCGCCCTTAGGGCAATGCGCTAGTCCAGACCAACAAATCTGGAGGAGCCTTACATGTCATTGCCATCAACTTATCTGCAAATGCTCTCAACCGTTTCGGAGGATGGCAAGCTCACCATGGCGCTGAATGAAGTGCCGATGCCGGAATTGAAGCCGCATGAGGTGCTCATCCGCGTGGAGGCGACCCCCATCAATCCGTCAGACCATGGCGTGATGTTCGGCTGGGCCAGCATGGGCGACGCCGCCTCCAGCGGCGAAGGGGCGGGAACAGTGCTTACCGCGCCGGTATCTGCGCAAGGTATGGGCGTGATGAAAGCGCGCATTGGCCAATCACTTCCGGTTGGAAATGAGGGTGCCGGCACCGTGGTGGCAGCGGGGGACGATCCGGCGGCGCAGGCGCTCATGGGCAAAACGGTCGCAACGCTCGGCGGAGGCATGTATGCTCAATACCGCAAAGCCCCGGCTGCGAGCTGTTTGCCGCTCCATGACGACCACACCGCAAAAGACGGCGCATCCTGTTTTGTGAATCCGCTCACCGCCCTCGGGTTTCTTGAAACCATGCGTATGGAAGGTCACTCCGCGATTGTGCACACGGCGGCGGCATCCAATCTCGGCCAGATGCTGAACAAGCTCTGCCAGAAAGACGGCGTCGATATCGTAAACATTGTTCGCCGCGAGGAGCAGGCAGACATTCTGCGCGGGCTTGGCGCGAAATATATCGTCAATTCGAGCGCCGACAGTTTCAAAGCTGATCTTACAGATGCGATCCACGCAACAGGCGCAACGCTCGGCTTTGATGCCACGGGCGGCGGCAAGCTCGCCTCAGATATTCTCGGCGCAATGGAAGCGGCGGCTGCTCGAACGCCGGGCGCTTACTCAATTTACGGCTCGGTCGCGCATAAGCAGGTCTATCTATATGGCGGGCTCGACACCTCACCGACAGTTCTAACGCGCGGCTATGGAATGGCGTGGGGTGTTGGTGGATGGCTGATGCCGAATTTCCTCGCAAAAGCCGGCGACGAGATCGCGAACCGGATGCGTATGCGAGTGGCCGATGAGTTGAAGACGATTTTTGCCAGCACATACACGGATGAAATTTCACTCTCGGATGCGCTAAAGGCAGAGGTTGTTGCGAAGTATAACGCCAAGACGACAGGGCAGAAATTCCTCGTCTGCCCGCAAATGGCTTTGTAGCGGCTTAACCGCCCGTTTTCCGCGCCTTCATTGCTGCCATCTGTTCTTCCGTGGCCGGCTTTTGAAACTGCTCTTTCCACGCGTTGTAAGCCATGCCGTAGACGCGTTCGCGGGCAGCCTCCTTGCTGATTTCGATGCCTTCCTCCGCGGCGGCTTCGGCATACCAGGTGGACAAACAATTACGGCAGAAATCGGCAAGGATCATCAGGTCGATGTTCTGCACATCCTTGCGATTATCCAGATGCGACAGAAGGCGGCGGAAAGCAGCCGCTTCAATTTTGTCTCGCTGTGTTTCGGTGAGCTTGGTCATGTGAGAGCCCTCGTTTGCTCCCTCATATATAGCGAGCCCTGAGCGGGCTTACAATTTACTGACGTCGCTGCCGCGCGCTTCGATGATTTCTCGCATCTCCCAATAAGCACGCGGTGTTCGGTAAAGCGGGATGCGCGGATGCAGATGATGCACGACATGATATTGCATCCCGAGCGAGCCGATATTGCCGAGGATCGCGCGGAAGCTGTGCGTGTCTCGGTAGCGGCCCATCTCCGTCGCTGGGTGATGCGGAGCCCAGCTCAGATAATGACGAATGTAAGAGAGTGCGATATGGCGCGGAAGCCACCACAGCAGCGCCGCCTCAATCGCAAAGCCGTTCCAAGCGCAGGCAAATAGGATTCCGAAATAGATGATTTCATAGGCCACCGCATCGAGGATTACGTCTGTGCGCCCCAGCCGTTTGAGGGTTTCGCCATAAGCGTTTAGTCCACCCTTGGCGCGGGGTTGGCGATCTCGGATGCCCTTCAGCAAGGCTTTCATCGCTGTTGGTGCGTGAACGGAATAATCGGGGTCCAGCTCTGAATGGTTGGCATGCTTGTGATGTTCCATATGCGTCAGCTTCGCAACGCGATAGGGTAAGACAAGCGGTATTGTGGAGGTGTGGCCCACCAATTGGTTCAGCCAGCGGAGCTTTTCGCCGGGCCGCGCAATAATATCATGCTGGGCTTCGTGGCTTGGAAGATAGCTAAGCGTGATATTAATCGTCGCAAGGATGAAGCCTGCCCAAATCGGGAGGTATCCCATAAAGACGAGCGGCCAGAGTGCTAGCCAGCAAGCGAGATTTGAAAACGCCCAAAATACTGCAAAATACGGAAACCTGCCCACATGGCGCGCGGCGACTTCACGCTCTAGCTTCATGAGTTCTGCGTCGCTCAACGTCGAAAGATCGGCCGTGCTCAATACCAGCTCCCTTTGATTTGTGCGTAACTGCCCCAGACAGCGGCAACGATGAATCCTGCCCAAAGCGGGGTCAATCCAGCGGGCAAGGGTATTTGAAACAGCTGGATGACTTGAGTTGTAAGCGGCCAGAGAAATCCGTACGCAAACAAAAGCGGCCCAATATAGAAAAGCCCACTGATGAGTTTTGTCATCATTTTTGCCTCCCTAAGAAAAAGATGACACATGCGTCAACTTTTTTCAAGTCCAAAGCGCACGTATGGCGTCAACGCTTTAAGATGTCCCCGTTTGACGACGCTCTGCGATATCCCGTCTTCGGTATAACCATCGGCCGGGAAGTCCCATCCGGCGGGAAGCCAAAACGGGAGGAGATCCGGGCCTTGGTGTACGCTCAGCAATGCGCGCAAGGCGCTTCACGAGGCTCAACGAGCGTTCAGAAGAGCGGTGCGCTTGCAAGTCGAGCTTGTCGATAAGCTGCTCAGGCAGCAGGTCCACGGCGGCGCGAACGAACAGGCCTGTAAACCGGCCCGGTCCAGGCAATGCCTTTTGGGTGATGGCAATGAAGTCCTGGAGGATTTCAGAAGGTTCCAATAATGGTTCGAATCTCCGGAACAAAGCGCGCTGGTCCGCAAGAGACTTCGGAGCGCTGCCTGCGCCATAAAGCGATGAAGACGCTGAACTTTCAGAATAATAAGCATTGCGTTCGTCGTCGCCGAAGCGGCCAATAAGCCGCGCGTACGCTTCGACAAATCCATAACTTGCAGTGACTTGCACCCAGCTTAGTAGCTCTGGATCATCCGCTCGATAAGCCTGCCCACAGGGCGTGAGGCCTTTCACCTTCGCATGCATGCGCCCGACGCGATCTATCACGGTCTCAGCCGTCTTTTGCGGCGCATATACGGTAATCATTGCTGCAGTGCCTGTCCGCTTCATGCGTTCAAAAGGTTTGGTGCGGAAACTGGAATGATCCCACACACCATGGCGAACACGTGGTTCGGCCAGTTCCAGCATTACGGCCGCAATTCCGCCGACCCCAAGCACAACTGGGTTCTTGAATACTTGCCAGTGAAGTGAGTTAGGCGCGAACAGAGCATCCGCACCTTTCGGTTCGGCAAAATCAATCGTCGTCCCCAAATATCTCATTTGCCCTGAATAGCATGACTTCACGGCAAATTTGAGCCCATACTCATCTCGACTATAGTCAGGTAAGCTCAGGAGGGCGCAGCGTGCCGAGATCCGTCGAATTCTGGTTCGAATTTGCAAGCACTTATTCGTATCTGTCTGTAATGCGTATCGATAAGGAAGCCGAGCGATGCGGCGTTGAGACCGTTTGGCGCCCGTTCCTGCTGGGACCAATATTCGCCGAAGCAGGCTGGAATGACTCGCCCTTCAACGTTTACCCGAACAAGGGCAATTATATGAACCGCGACATGCAGCGTCTCGCCGCTAAGTATGGCCTCGAGTATAATTTTCCAAAACCGGGTGACACAGGCTTTCCACGCAACAGCGTTCTGGCGGCTCGTATGGCGTTGGTGGCGCTGAAGGAAGAGTGGGGCCGGGAGTTTTGTCGCCGGGTCTACGCCGCTGAGTTTGTGAAGGGAGAAGATATCGCGGATCCGGAATTGCTCGGCGCGCTTGCGCGTGAATCCGGTGCTTTGCGCGATATCGTTGCTGAAGCCACGCGGCTAAAAAATAAGACGCTGCTGCGTGTGAATACAGATCGAGCCATTGAGCTTGGGATATTTGGTGCCCCGAGTTTTGTTGTTGGCGATGAGCTTTTCTGGGGCAATGACCGCCTTGAAGATGCGCTCGACTGGGCCCTGCGTTCATAAAAAAAGAGCGGCTTATGAGGCCGCTCTTTCTCATTCAGTTTTTAAGCTTGATTATGACTGCGCTGGTCCAGGTGTGCGCATTGCTCGCTGTATAACTGGCTGCCATTTGAGCAAGCTGACCATATGAGCGTAAATCGCACCGAAGGCTCCATTTTGCTTGAGCTCGATAAACTGCGCGTCGCTGAGATTATTCAGCCGTGCTTCGTCAATCGCCCAATAGTCAGCAATCTTTTGCGCTTCGCCTAACTCATTGCCTTGCGGGTCCCGCGGCTGGAAAGAAACGGACTTCTGCTCGAAGAGATCCATTTTTTTCATGAGTGCAACGAATTCTGTTGTCGCGCGGCGCTGACGCTCGAACTCTTTACAGAACTCAACGGCATTGTTTGTGAAGTCGGAGGCTTCGCCGTTCACGAAGAATGGGACCTCTGGTGCATCACTTACCATTGGAGCCTTGCGATCAATGCACAAGAGGAGCTGGTCTGATCCCTGATCAGAGGCAAAGACGAAGGGGTAGCGACGCGCAAATGCCGGGACGTAGTAATCTGGCTCCGGCTGTCCGTTTGCATCAATGTATAGGTTCTGACCCTGACGGACGCCCATAACGGCGATAGGTGTGCGATCATCACCTACGAAGATTACAGGATAGCAACCTGCGACCATGCCAAACTCTGTCACCGTAATCGGTACCGCATGCGCAGCAGCCAAAAATCCGAATGGATGAGCGATTTGTTTTACGCCTAGATGGCCGTGCGCTTCAACAGATAGAGGCTCAGGCTGTTGATAAAAAAGAACATTCCCGGTCAGCGGTGGGGGCGAGACGGGTGCAGCTGGTGTGTTTTCCACGAGTCTTTTGCTCCTAAAGTCATAGAAACGAGTGTTGATTGCGGCGACGATTAACGGAAATGTAGCCCGTGGACAACATTAGGATCACGTCATTTGCTGCCTCTTAGAGAACACCATTGAAAATGAAACCCCTTTATCTGAGTGTATTGCGAATAATTGGCAGCCTTTGTGCTGTCTCGTTATTGCTTGCGGCGTGTTCTGCGCCGAGCACTGACGGCGAAACACCCCGCAAAACCGCTCGCCAGATCGATGCCCTGTTTCTGAACCTTGCGCGCAAGGAGCTTAGCCGATTGCCAGAGACCGCAACGCAAATGGGTGTCAGTGAGCAGGGACTTGGGTTCGACATTCATTCTCGTGTGAACGATAGATCACAGGCTGGGTTTGAGCGCGCTCGCCTTGACCGGCTTGAGATCGTTGAGATGCTTGAGAATGCGCCGCTTCCTCCCGAAGGCAGCCGGCGCCGGCTGCACTTGGAGACGGTACTTGCTGCTTATCGCACGTCCGCAGCGCTTGCGGAGTTTGGGCATGGGCGAGCCAGCCCTGGCGTCGTGCGTCCATACGCGATGGACCAGTTGACGGGCGGATATCTTGATTTGCCGGAGCTTTTGATGCGCCGCCAAACAGTGCGATCGGTTGCTGACGCAGAAGCCTGGTTGCTTCGGCTGTCGCGCCTTGACGATACGATCATCGATGAAACGCGCCGGTTGCGAGCAGATGCGGAAGCCGGGATTTCGCCGCCTGACTTTATCTTAGAGAGAATGTCCGGCGTCGCGCGAGGGTTTGGCAGCATTCCTCTTGAGGCTCATCCGCTTACGATTGCGTCGGAAGATGTCTTGCTCGGTGTAAATGATACCGATTTCGCAGGTCGCCGGGAGCTGGCTGAGCGCGCGAAGAACATCATTCGCGACGAAGTGTTGCCAGCATATTTGAAACTTGCAGCGCAGCTGGATGCGTTCGCCATAGATGCGCCGACAGCTCCCGGTCTATGGCAGTTTAGCCAAGGGGCAGAATGGTACCAAACGGCGCTCTACTATTATAGCAGCGACCCCGGTGTTGATCCGGATTCGCTCCACGCACAGGGCGAGGAGCTCGTCTGGAGCCTGACAGCGCAATTGGATATCGCCCTAACGGAGCAGGGCTTTACGGAAGGCAGCGTTGGCGAGAGACTGGCTGAACTATCGATCCGCGAGGACCAGACGTTCACAAACGACGAAGCTGGCCGGGATGAACTTCTCCAACAAATGCAAGCTGATCTTGGACGAATCCGCTTTGCTGTCGAGCCTTACTTCCCGCGACCACCGGAAGCACGCGTTGCGATCACGCAAGTGCCGGAATTCATTCAGGCCACCGCGCCGGGCGGGTACTATACGCCTGCGCCAGCGGATGGATCTGCGCCGGGATATTTTTTTATCAATCTGCGCGACACGGCAGAGTGGCCACGCTTTGCCCTGCCGACGCTGGTCTACCATGAGACAGTTCCCGGTCATCACGTAGAAAGCGCAACCACGGCGGAGGTTGGTGAGCTTCCCTTGATCCGGCAGATGATCTGGCATGCGGCCTATGGTGAGGGCTGGGCTCTCTACGCGGAAGATCTCGCCGATGAAGTCGGTATGTATAAAGACGACCCGCTGGGCCGGATTGGGTATTTGCAATCGCTTCTCTTCCGCGCCGCACGTGTGACGGCTGATACGGGGCTTCACGCAAAACGTTGGACGCGTGAAGACACGATCGAATACCTCGTAACGGTTACAGGCCAGCCGCGCTCAGCCATGGAAACCGAAGTTGACCGCTATACCGTCTGGCCGGGCCAGGCGGCGGCTTACATGATTGGCCGGGAGCGGATCTGGCAGCTGCGCCGTCAGGCGATGAACACGCTCGGTGACCAGTTTGATCTGGCGGCGTTTCACCATGCGATCCTTTTCGGTGGCCCGCGCCCACTCGATATTCTCGAGGCCGATATTGATCGCTGGATCGCCGCGCAGCTCCCGGGGGCGGGGTGACGAGCTAGAACACAAAATCAACTGCATCGAGATCTGAGAGCGTCACGCCGAGCAAGGTGATCGTGTTGCCGAGACCGTCATCAATCACGACATCTGCGCCGACCTGGCTCATATGGTTGTCGATGAGATCCTGAAAATCGGTAATCGCATCGACGCCGCTTAGATGAATGCGCTCGGCATTATTAGTGGCCGCAAAATCATTAATTGTGTCATTCCCGAATGCCCCATCGAAAATAAATTGATCGGCCTGGATGCCGCCTTCCAGTGTGTCGTCGCCAGCACCGCCATTCAGGATATCGAACCCGCCGCGCCCGAAGAGAAGATCATTTCCATCGTCTCCGGAAAGATTATCGCGGCCTGTGCCGCCAAATACAACGTCATTGCCGGTGCCTCCGTTAAGGATGTCGTCTTGCGACCCACCGCGCAGAATGTCTGAGCCTGCGCCACCATCGACAAAATCATTTCCATTGCCGCCAAAGGTGCGGTCATTGCCGTCTTCACCGAACAGCTGATCGTCGCGGTTCCCGCCGAGGACAAGGTCATTTCCGTTGCCGCCATAGAGCAGGTCAGCGCCAAGCTCGCCCAGCAAGATGTCGTTGCCATTGCCGCCATTGATCAGATCATTTTGGCGGCCACCGGAAATAAGGTCATTGCCGTCGCCGCCATCAATCGTGTCAGCGCCTGCGCCGCCATCAAGCGTGTCTATGCCTTCGCCGCCTAGAATAGTGTCGTTGCCCTCATTGCCGAAAATGGTGTCATTGCCGAGTTCTCCATAGAGGAAATCATCGCCGCCAGAGATGAGCGTGCCAGACATTTGCTCATAATCACCCGAGATCGTGTCATCGCCGTCGCCGCCATAAATCGTATCATTCCCACCCTGCAGCTGCCCATTCTGATAGACGAACGCTGCATCGCCCGAAATGACATCATCCCCTGCGCTACCAACAATCGTATCATCTCCGCCGACGAGTGATCCATCGATATCAGATGCGTCACCCGTGAGATACGTCACATCCGTTGCCGCCTGGGACAAATCGATCATATCATTGCCGCCTGTGGCGCTCGTCCCCTGGTCGAGGAATTCGACATCTCCGAAAGCATAAATCGTCGAGATCACGGCAGTATTGCTGAAAGTGATCGTGTCACTTCCGCCTGTTGTCGAGGCTCCTGATGCTTCATTCGCCAGGACATCGCCGACGATCTCTAGCGCCGGTCCGCCAAAGGCAATGTTGAAGGTGTCATTGCCGCCAGTCACATCGCCATCATTGAGCGCAACATCTCCGATAACTGTCGTAGCGCGAGGTTCTTCCCCCGGTTCGGTAACCAATCCGCCTGACAGATTCTGAAATACATCATCTGCGCCGACCACAGTCCCGCTATTGGAGACGACATCTCCGGCAAATTCTGCTACCGCTGTCGCTGAACCTGAAAACGTGTCACTGGCTCCTGTGAACGTCTCTCCCGCACGAACACCAATTGCGTCACCTACCATTCGGCTAAAGGCAATGTCTGAAGCGATCAGTGTCGTGCTTCCGGCAAGAATGGCATCCCACAAAGCAGTGGGATCCATAGCCAATCCCGTTGCGGTGAGCGAAAGTCCCGTGATCGAAACATCGACCGTACTGTCAGCCTGGAAAGAATTGGTTATCTGCGTAATCGTCCCAGCGGTAAAATCGTCGGTCGAATTGCCCGCCAGATTCGTCCCGATAAATGTCAGCAGCTGATCGGTGCCATTGGTAAAGGCAACGGAATCCGGTGCATTATCTGTTACGACCGTCGCTTCGCCGCGATCCCATTGCACCAAATTACCTGCGAGATCGAAATCACTGCGCGAATTGCTTGCATCTACTGTCGGCATTTTTGACTCCCCTATCAATACCATCCGAGACCATTGGATTACGCCTTTGGAAATAAATCAATAGGTGGATTCCCCCATTGCGAACAGACAATCAAAAGATGTAATGCAGGATCAGCGAGCAGATGCAGGTACGCGCGAATGTTGGCGTAGCCCGTCTTCGCAACATCTTGTTTTAGCACACGAAATCCACCGCATCGAGATCTGACAGTGTCACGCTGAGCAAGGTGACCAACTAGCCTCTGTCAGATCAGCGCGATTCTTTCGCGTTTAATGGGGTCGGGATAAGTGCGATAAAAGCCGATTTTTTCAACCGCGATCATCGCGTGCATCTTACGGTAAAGCGCCTCTTCTTCGTCATCGACCGTGCTTAATCGGTTGAACGCACTCTCCAGCGCTGACATGTCTTCGAAATCTATTTCCACGATAAAGTCAGTGTGGTCGCTCGAGGCAAGCCCAAACTTGCGGCGCAAGAGCCGCCAGCCACTGATAAGCTCTTTGCTTTCAAGATACTCGAACCACTCGCTGGCAGCCTCGGCAAAACCAAGCGCGTTGTCGCGGTCTTTGAGTTCGATCATACAGTGATAAATATTCATAACTCTTCCTCTGTATTCAATCGTCCCGCCGATATTGTGGGAGAGTTTGATTTAGATCGCCTTGGGCGGATTGGTCGAATTCGAACGATTGACGAAAGTGCTCGTTAACGCGCTTGGTGTTGTCAGTGCAGCTGCGCCTGCTCGCGTTCGTCATATTCCGGGTAGGGACGGCTTGGGCCAATCGCCATTTGGGCGATCATATCTTGCACGCGCTGAAAGCCCTGCGGTGCATCGATATCGCCGGTGCCTGCTTCTGGAAACGTCTGAGCAAGATCATCCGGGCGGGCGAGCTCAACTTCGAGGATGAAATCTGTCTGCTTGCCTGTGGCGAGTGGGAGTTTCCGGCGCATGATCCGCCAGCTTTTCACCAGGTCTTCGCTGCACAAATATTCCAACCATGCCTCAGTAGCGATCGAGAAACCGGACGAAGTGCCGGGATCTTTCAGGGCTACCATACAGTGGTAGGTGTTCATGCGGGTAACTCCGTGTTTAGGCTTTTCTCTTGCCTGTTTTTGCAATGGGCGGGTTGCCAAATCCTTACTAGAATCACTCTCAAAATTAACTCGGACTGACAAACGCGATCGAAGGTTTGATTTGCTTGTAAAAATTCTTTTCCGGATCTCGAAATTTATTTTTAGGTGCCCCCAATAACAAGCGAAACAACAAGCCCGGACCCATATCTCGCTGAGGCTAAAAAAAGTTCGCCATTGCTTTGCGGAGACGCGTGATCGGTGAGGTCTGACGGAGTTTGGCCGTTAACAAAAAAATTCACCGATTGAATCTGCAATGTGCATCGAACATTACAGAAACCGTTAACCCGCTGTTAACGATAA
Source organism: Hyphomonadaceae bacterium (assembly GCA_965263325.1). Lineage (GTDB taxonomy): Bacteria > Pseudomonadota > Alphaproteobacteria > Caulobacterales > Hyphomonadaceae > CBDHGY01. The sequence goes on from CBDHGY010000002.1 coordinate 2,711,307, forward strand.
AATTCTTGCAAATGAGAACAAAGGGAGAATATAAGATGCTCCCAGGAACGGAGCAAGAACATGAACCAGACAGTTAGTTTTCGCGGCGCATCCGGCGCTGCTCACGCCTTCACTCGCACAGCGAAGGACGCGCCTTGGGCGCGCGTTCCAGGTGTCGCGATTTTCGCTGCCCCAGACACCTATGGCTGGCGAGTGATTAGAGTTGTTGAACTCACGGGCCGTGAGCATGATGTTCGCCCGGTATGGGCGCTCGCGGAGGCTGAACGTTATGGCGCGTCGGCTGTCTTTATTTCGATGCAAATGGACGCCCGAGATCGCCGACGAATGGCTCGCGATATCGAAACCGGTCTCAGCCCGGTTGTCCACGCAGCAAATGACCTGATGCCGGTGGCTGCTTAAGATCTAATCTCTTGGCTTGACTTGGCGTCCAGCGCGTTGTTTATCCCCGCATTCATTACGGGATGGTGTGCAGCCGCCGTTGAAATCGCAGGCTTCAATGCGGAAAGCTTGCCGATGCGCGCCAAGACAATGAGGTCTGTTATGACACGTCGCTTGAAAGCGAAGTACAAAATCGATCGCCGTGTTGGCGAGAATATCTGGGGGCGCCCAAAGTCTCCTGTTAACAAGAGAAACTACAAGCCAGGACAGCATGGCCAGGGTCGCCGGGGCAAAACGTCGGACTACGGCATGCAGCTCATGGCGAAGCAGAAGCTGAAGTTTCACTATGGCGACATCACTGAGAAGCAGTTCCGTCGCACGTTTGACGAAGCAAGCCGTCTAAAGGGTAACACAGCAGAAAACCTGATTGGCCTGCTGGAGTCGCGCCTTGACGCGTTCGTTTATCGCTCAAAGTTTGTGCCGACCATTTTTGCTGCTCGCCAGTTCATCAACCATGGCCATATTCTTTTGAATGGCAAACGCTGTAACATCGGTTCCGTGCGCCTGAAGCCGGGGGATGTCGTTCAGGTGCGCGAAAAGTCTCGGAATATGGCACTTGTCCTGGAAGCGCTTGGCTCTCCAGAGCGCGATGTCCCTGAGTACATTGAGGTCGATCCAAAAGCGATGACCGCGACTTATGTCAGAATTCCGGAACTTGCAGATGTCCCATTTGCCGTTCAGATGGAGCCTGCACAGGTGGTGGAATACTACTCTTCCTAATCTTTGCGACGTGCTTGCGAATTTCAAAGAACCGCGCCAGCTTGGCGCGGTTCTTTTCATTTGAGGTTTGTCCGTGTCCCAGCCATCTATCGAAACTGTTCGTGCCCACCTAATTGCAGCACCCAGCGAGCGCTTCAATCTCAGCGCGCGAGACACAGGCGACAAAACTCTCTTTCCCGAAAAGGATGACGCGGAAGAATCCCTCAAAGATGACGCAGACGCCATCGGTGATTTGCAGGACTTGCTCCGTGCGAATGATGATCAAGCGCTTTTGGTCATACTGCAAGGCATGGATACCGCCGGCAAGAGCGGCGTGATCCGAAGAGTGTTTGGCAAGTGTTCACAGCTGGGCGTGAAAGTATCTGCGTTTAAAGCGCCGACGAAGCTGGAGCTTGCACACGATTTTTTATGGCGTGTTCATCAGGTTGTACCGCGCAGCGGACATATCGGCATTTTTGACAGATCGCACTATGAAGATGTCTTGGTGGTCAAAGTCCGGAACTTCGCGCCAGCAGATATTGTTGAGCAGCGCTACGAACAGATAAATGCGTTCGAAAAACACTTGTCAGAGAACAAAGTGAAGATCCTGAAATTCATGCTGAACGTTGGATATGAAGAGCAGGGCGAACGTTTACGAGACCGACTCCACAGGGAAGACAAACGCTGGAAATTTAACCCGGGCGACCTCGAAGACCGCAAACTATTCCCCCAATTCATGGATGCTTATGAAGTCGCCGTAGATCGCTGCTCAACTGAACACGCGCCTTGGTATATCATTCCCGCTGATAGTCGCACGCGGCGCAGCGCCATGATTGCGCGCATCGTTCGTGGCGCGCTCGAAGATATGAATATGAGCTGGCCGGATCCGGATCTCAAATCAGAAAGCGACTATGATTTTGGACCGGATGCCGTTCACCAGCTCATTGCAAATTAGACTGAGATATTAGCTTCGGATGGTTACCGAGCCGCCAGATGATTTCTTCACATTCCGGTCACTGGGGTTACCTGAAACAGAAATGCTGGAACCGGATGAGGCTTTCGCATCGACGCTTTGCTGGGCGGTTATTGACGTGCTTGAACCACTCGAGGATTCCATCTCAGCTGAACTGCAAACAAGATCTTTGGCGCGCAGGCTTGAGCCAGATGACGTGTCAGTTGATGCGCTGGCGCATGTGCCAGAAAGCGTGACCGATGACCCTGAGCTGGTTTCAATAACGATTGAGCCAGCATCAATGTCCGCGACGGTCACACTCGAGCCTGATGACGTATCAACATAAACTTCGTCGCCAGACAGTCCGGAGCCTGTCACACGTGATCCAGACGAGGTCTCAAGACTATATAAAGAGGGCGCGGACACCGTTACGAAGAACTTCTCTTTGTTTTTCTTGTATCCCATGCCGGAATTATAAGGCTTTCTGAGAGAAAGGGTGTCGCCGTCAACAACCACTTCAATTTTATCCCACGCGCCATTTTCGTTTTCTACAATGACAGAGTGCGCGCTGCCTGTTTCAAACTCGACTTCAATCCCCGTAGCCACATCCAGTGCCGTAAATCCCGAGACATTGTAAGCCTTCGTCGTGATCCCAGGCGTCGCCGGTTCGGTTTGTGCCTGCGACGTGCACCCGGCAATTAATGCCGCACTCACGGCAGCGAACAAATAGGTCTTCATGGGAAGTTCCCCCTTTTGAAAAGTCTCTTGCGCGGGTCCAATTGCACTGTTACATATTGAAAAACAATAAGTCAATCATGTTTTTCAATAAGGATTATCGTCATGAAAACGCGCTTCTTTCTCGCATCTGCCATCGCTAGCTTTGCCTTGAGCGCATGTGTTTACATTGATGCCGAGGATGGTGGCGGTTTCCATGTTGCGACTCAATTTGGGCTGCCAGATCTGAAAGCTGTCGACGTTGGCTCAGATGCGGTGACCATTCGCATGCATTCAAATGGCTGCACGACGAAAGAAACTGTCGAAGCGTCCGTCGATCAGGATGGCAAAAACGAATACGAGATCGCATTTGATCGAACCCGTGAAGACAATTGCCGCGCCTATTTTCCGAATGGTGTTGAGCTTGCGTGGACGTTCGAAGAACTTGATATTCCTGAGGGTGCTTATGTTCGTGTACTGAATGATATCGCGAACTAACAGCATCACTCCTTAAGCACATACACATTGGCTTGGAGCGTGCTTCCAGATTCCAGCTGTGCATCGACGAGCCTGCGGTGATAGGCGTTGCCCTCGAAGGCATCGATCCGATCCCAATCATTCTCGAGCGCGGCGGAGACATAAACATAGCCCTCAATGCGCGAACCTTCCGGATCGAGTTTGATCGCGGGATATCCTCCAGTCTTGCCCCAGCCGTCCGGATCATAGTGCCCACGAATGGAGGCTTTTTTCCAATCACCTGGTATGCGTTCGAGAATATGCGCATTTGCCTCACCCGGCATCAGTGTGCCGTATACAAAAAGGCGATGAGCGCTCACGCAGGTTTGCCATAAAGGTCATAGTGATCTGCATCAGTAATCGTCGCGGCGACTATATCGCCAGGTTTTAGGTGCGATGCTTCTGCAAGATAAACGACGCCGTCTACTTCCGGAGCGTCAGCTTTGGTGCGCGCGATCATCTCGCCCTCCTCGCCTGAAGGGCCGTCGATGATAACATCTTGCACAGAGTCAATCTGAGCTTTTGCGCGGGCCTCTGAGACGTCAGCTTGCGCCGCCATAAATCGGTGCCAGCGTTCTTCCTTTATTTCTTCGGGAATATGACCTGGTAAGTCGCGGCTATCGGCATGGATAACATTTTCGTATTTGAAACAACCCGCTCGGTCGATCTTTGCCTCGCGAATGAAATCGAGGAGCACTTCGAAATCTTCTTCCGTCTCGCCCGGAAAGCCGACAATAAACGTCGAACGGATCGCGAGATCCGGCACATCGCGCCGCCAAACCTGGATACGCTCAAGAACTTTGTCCTGCTTGGCGGGGCGTTTCATCGCCTTCAACACATTTGCACTGGCGTGCTGAAACGGAATGTCGAGATAAGGTGTTATCTGGCCGTCAGCCATCAGCGGTATGATCTTATCGACGTGGGGGTAGGGGTATACATAGTGCATGCGTGTCCAGATGCCGAGACTGCCGAGCCCGTGCGCCAGATCAAGAAAACGCGTCTCATATTCTTCGCCCTTCCAGGTCTGCGCGGCGTATTTCACATCCAGGCCGTAAGCTGAGGTGTCCTGAGAAATCACGAGAAGTTCTTTCACACCCGCCCGCACCAATTGCTCCGCTTCCGTTAGAACATGATGGATTGGCCGGCTGACCAGATCGCCGCGCAGTTTTGGTATGATGCAGAAGCTACAGCGATTATTGCAGCCTTCAGAAATCTTTAAATAGGCATAATGGCGGGGTGTCAGGCGAAGACCGCTTTCCGGTACAAGGTCGGTGTGCGGATTGTGCGGCGGGGTTAGATGTGTGTGCACTGCCTCCATCACCTGCTCATACTGGTGCGGCCCCGTGACGGCTAGCACTTTCGGATGCGCGGCTTCGATCACATGAGGTTCTGCGCCAAGGCAACCTGTCACGATCACTTTGCCGTTTGCTTCAATCGCTTCACCGATCGCATCGAGGCTTTCGTCTCTCGCGCTATCGAGGAAGCCGCACGTGTTTACCAACACAAGATCGGCCCCATCATAATCGCCGCTGATCTGGTATCCTTCTGCACGCAGGCGCGTGACGATGCGCTCAGAATCCACAAGTGCTTTCGGGCAACCGAGCGAGACGATGCCGACTTTCGGCGCACCCGAGGAAGGTGCCGAGCGGATTTCAGACTTAAGGTTGGTGGTCATGTCCGGGCTGTTATAGGTTCCAAGCAGAAATGAAAAGGAGCGCTCGTCATGGAAGAAGAACATCGCCCTCCTAAACGCGAGCGATTGCGGCTGATTGCGCTGGGCGCGCTCGCGATCGGGGCGCTCGGATTTTACATATTTTACGCAGCAGTTTCGCGTGACGGATACCAGCTGGAATGGGCCTGGTGGTTGATCCTGATCATGCTCGGCGTGATCATTTATTCAATCTCGTTTTACTTTGGCGTGGTCTGGTTCGAGAACACGCTGGAGCAGTACATCGTTTCAGACAAATTCGGCCGCAAACATAAATGGATTGATGTCGAAACTGAAACGCAGGAAAGCGGGGATAGCAAAATCGATGCCTGGGTCGCACACTACAAGTTCGCACGCACGATGTTTGCTATGGGCCTGCTACCGCTCATCGCGATGATCTATATCGTCTTTTTTGCGTAAGGTGCTGGCTTAAGCGTCCGCCAGCGCGATACCTTTTTCGGTGAAAGCGTCTCGTAATTCGCCTTGCTCGAACATTTCTTTCACGATGTCGCAGCCGCCGATAAATTCACCCTTCACATAAAGCTGCGGGATCGTTGGCCAATCTGAATAAGACTTGATGCCTTCGCGAATATCCTGATTTTCCAGAACATTCGTCGAAACGTATTCTACGCCAAGATAGTCGAGAATCTGAACAACGGTCGAAGAAAACCCGCACTGTGGGAAAGTTGGCGTGCCCTTCATGAACAGGACAACATCATTATTCTTCACTGCGTCATCGATTTCAGCGTGAACAGTATCACTCATGGCCAGGCTCCTTGGCTCTCCAACTGCTCTCTATGTGTGGGTAGTGCCCAATGGCGTCAAGTCCACTTAGCTAGGGGGCATGATGAAAAACGCCGCCGCCGCTGCGCCAAGCAACCCTCCGGTTACCAGCATGCGTTCTCGGGCTTCTTGCTTCATCAGGAACCAAGCCACCGGTATGAGCAGCGCATTCGCAATTGCAATGAACACTAGGAAGCTCTGATTTGGCAACGCGGTCGCCCAATTGAAATCGGCTTCGGTGAGCGCCCGTGACAGGAGCGGCAATCCGACAGCCATATTGATTGAAAGCACCAGACCAATATAGGCCTTCGACGCATCCGAGACGCCGAGTTTGGCAGCTTTGGAAATGTCGAGTGCTTTATCCATGATCGCAAAACCGAATTCCCGGCCAGCGATCAATCCCAGGAAAACAAAGGTCGTCGACATTGGAATGTCGGAGACTTCCTTGAACAAGAAAAGCAGCGACGCGTAGGTAAAGTCGATGAGCGTTGCAGAGCGAATATCTGTCACAGATGTCTTTGCCTGCAGAATGCGTTGCACCGGTCCGCCCTTATTCCAGAAAGTGTATCCAAGAAGGAGGAGGATCGCTGCGAGCCCCATAAAGCCCTGGAGTGCTGTAAGCTCGCGCGGCAGGAACACAAAAATGTTCGCGAAATCCTGGATTAGCCAGACACCCCAAAGATAAGCTGTCGTGATCCACTGCAATAGGATCCAGTAGATACTGTTTTCTGCGCGGAAATTATGCGCAATCCAGAAGGCGAAAATGGCCGCGACCAATCCCACGCCAATGCTGAACCAGTGAAACTGGAACGTTATTGCTCCTGCGAGACTGATACCATTTGTATTTTCGAGAATTCCCGCCGGCAGAAGCAAGCTCGTATAGAACCAGAATATTGCACCAATGACGAGCGCAATCACAACGTCAAGAATGATGTTCGTGAATCTCTCATGCGCGGCCAAAGAAAATAGATCTACGAGAAGGCCCAATGAGATCAGTACAGCCCCGGCCTGCCAGCCATACATCTGCTCGTTGATAATGAGCGGCGGCAGATAGATAACGGCCAGCGCGATCAGCAGGCCCATGCCCGTCGCAAGCCCCCACGGCGCGCGGTGCGTCAGGGGATGAGTCTTGAAGTATTTTTCGAGCGTGTTGGTTACCAACAGATAGACAGCCAGTCCTACAACGAATGCGAGGCCGTATCCGATCAAAGACTTTGTCAGCATTGATGTCAGGCCGCCGACCGTCGCGAACACAGTCAAAACCATAAAGGACGTCGAAACGGGTACCCCGAACCGCGTGATCACGAGAAGCATCAATGGCGGCAGGGTATGATACCACTGAATATCTACTTCCGGGTATTTCGTGGTATTTGCGAGCCGCTCCCAAGAGGGGTCACCTGCGTTGATCAACCACCCATAGGTAAACGTCGCGACCAGAATGAACCCCGCAAACAGGAACAACCAGAACCAATGCAAACGGGAGTTTGAATTGATAAATGTGCCAAGCGTTTGCAGCGCATCATTCCCAACCACGGCGTAGGCCGCAAAAAGGAAGCCGATGATCGCGAAAATACCAATGCCGCCGATTTCCATGGGAAATGCCCTCGTCTTAATAATCCCTCGAACAGTCAGAAGCGGATATGGGCCGTAAGCGCAATGGTCCCGATGTGTGTTTCACAGAAGTGTTACGTGACAGCCTGTTGCTATTGGCTTGCAAGCTCTTGCATCAGGTCCCGGTTCATCCTGTAGCTGACGCGATCATCGAGAATCCGTGCACCGACACTTTCGTAAAATCTTCGGCCGTGGAAATCGCTGGATCGGACATCCCAGTCCATGCTCACGCATCCCTGATCGAGAGCCCATTGCGCTGCTGTCGCGATAAGTTTCGATCCAACCCCTGTGGCACGATGAGCGTCGCTGACGAAAAACTCCTTCACGACGCATTGATGACTCCGATCAGGCTGCGGGTCGATCAGCGAATAAAACAAGGCGCAGGCCGCAAAACCGATAACGTCGCCGCGGCTGTTGGAGGCCACAAGGAAACGTGTCGATGCGTTCTCAGAAAGCAATCGCTCCGTGAGGTGTTTCTTCACCTGAACCGGATCCGCCTCTTCGGACGAGTTGTAATAATGATAGAGTTCGCACAACAGAACGACAAATCCATTGTGTTGGGAGTTTTCAAGCCAATCGATCTTCATCGCCTCTTGATCCTCTTCTTCCCCAAGTGAAGTAAGTGACCGCTCGTCCCAAGCACTGATTTCATAGATGAACTAGATAAGTTCGGAGAAGTTCGAAAGTAAAACTTCATTCAGCGCGAATGCTGGGCGCTAACTACTTTGAGTTAATTTGCGCCGACTTGTCCGCGGTGGCGCAGTTTTGCATCTGCGAGAACGCAAGCCATCATCGCTTCGACTACGGGAACGGCGCGGATGCCGACACAGGGGTCGTGACGGCCTTTTGTTCGCACGTCCACTTCATCACCATTTCTGGTGATAGACTGGACATTCGTCAGAATAGAAGAGGTGGGTTTGATTGCTATGCGAACGATAATTGTCTGTCCTGTCGAAATACCGCCCGCGACGCCGCCATTATTATTGGACAAAAATCGTGGGCCTTCATTGCCCGAGCGCATTTCATCAGCATTGTCTTCGCCGCGCAGTCTGGCGGCGCGAAACCCAGCGCCAATTTCCACGCCTTTGGCTGCATTAATACTCATCATTGCTCCGGCGAGTTCGGCGTCCAATTTCCCGTAAATGGGAGCGCCCCATCCGGCGGGTACGCCGTCGGCATGAACTTCAACAATTGCCCCAACGGAGCTGCCGGATTTGCGCACGTCGTCGAGATACGACTCCCAGGAATTTGCCGCGGCTGTATCCGGGCACCAGAAAGGGTTTTCTGTGGTCTGCTGCCAATCCCAAGCGGACGTATCGATGGCGTGTTCGCCAATCTGAACGACAGCCCCACGAATAAGAATATCATCACCAAGTATGCGGCGCGCCACGGCTCCGGCAGCGACACGCGAGGCCGTTTCGCGCGCCGACGAACGACCGCCGCCGCGATAATCACGCACACCGTATTTGGCATCATAAGTATAGTCGGCATGTCCCGGCCTGTAACGATCGCGAATCTCGGAATAATCCTTCGATCTCTGGTCAACATTTTCGATCATCATCGAAATGGGTGTGCCGGTTGTGACCGGACCGCCAGTCCGGTCATCTTCGAACACGCCGGACAGAATGCGCACGGCGTCTGGTTCCCGGCGCTGTGTTACAAAGCGCGACGTACCGGGACGGCGCTTGTCTAGAAACCCCTGCACAAAAGCCTCGTCTAATGGCAGTCCCGGTGGGCACCCATCAACCACGCATCCAATTGCGCGGCCATGGGATTCGCCCCATGTCGTCACGCGAAAGAGATGGCCAAAAGTATTATGCGACATATGGGACAGTCCTAGTGTGTTCGTATCCGGATCGTCCTATAGTGACGCGAGTGTTCTAGCAAATCGAAAGCCACCCGTATGGCCAGTCACAAAACGCCAATCCCGCCCTCCCCAAGTGCGGCCGACTATAGCGCCGATGGAGACCGTCCGTTGATCCCCGATATCAGCGAACCTTGGGAATTGCTTGAGCAATGGCTCAGCGAAGCGCGCGATAGCGAGCCAAATGATGGCAATGCCATGTCTCTCGCTACGGCTGACAAGAACGGTATGCCGGATGTTCGCATCGTGCTGCTGAAAGGTGTCGGACCCGATGGGCTGCAATTCTTCACGAATTTCGAGAGCGCGAAAGGTGAGCAGCTTGGCAGAAACCCCCAAGCGGCGGTTTGCTTTCATTGGAAATCTCTTCGCCGTCAGGTGCGCGCCAAGGGCAGGGTAGAGCGTTTGGCCGGAGCCGACGCCGATGCGTATTTCGCCTCCCGCGCCGCGCAGAGCCGGATCAGCGCGATTGCCTCTGACCAGTCCCGCCCGCTGGAGGATCGCGCTGTGTTTGAACAGCGTATCGCTGAGATCAGCTCAATCTACGGAGATGATGATGATATTCCTCGGCCAGATTTCTGGGGCGGGTATCGTCTCATTCCTGATGAGATTGAATTCTGGCAGGATCAAAGATTCCGCATGCATGACCGCCTGCGGTTTTATCGCGGCAGCAATGGCTGGCGCAGCGCGCGGCTGTATCCCTAAAGACCGCGCATCACACTTGGTTCCGCGCGGGTTTCCCCGTGCAGAGTGGTGCTGTTTCATTCGTCGCTCGTCTCAGATGGTAGAGAGAGGCAGGCCTGCGCCCGGAACGCTGCTTATGGCGCGCGGTTTCGGTGCGGTTTTTCTGCCCATACAAGGCGCGGCCTCAACCGTGCACAGATGGCCAGGAAGATGAGTTTGGAACGCCAGTCTCTGCCGTGCGCGAATGGGCGGCGCGGGCCGCGTGTTCTTACCAGGCATATAGATTTGCATTCCTTCCGGCAGGCCAGCTTCAGTGGCCTCTCCTGTGTGACAGCGCGCGAGTGTGGCCGGGGCGCAAATGCTTGCCCCTTCCATATGGCGAGGGATCCCAACCCCGCCCGCACGCGTTTCAGAACACCTCGAACACGGCCCATCGCCGCGCGCGCAAACCGTGTAAAACGCTTTGCCATACGCCGCATCAGGCTCGAGAATTGTTCGCTACATGTTCTCACGCGATGAAATATGGGTTCACGCCGCGCGCCAGTCAAGCGGGTATAGGAATTATTTCCGAGTTTCTTCGTGCGGCTGTATAATTCCAAGAGCTGTCATTGGCGACTAACTTGGCGTACGACAAAAAATCGCCAAAATCCGACGTTCGATCGAACATCATTCGCTTCGGAGTTACAGGACGAGCTGTTTCCAAATCTCAAACAATCGGCGACGGTCTTTCATGTCAGGATGGACGCCGCTTTGGACGACCATTCCGCGCAGCAAATACACCGTGAGTTCTACCAGATCGCCAGCTTGCGACTTCTTTTTGTTACGTGCCACCTTAGATGTTTCACCAAGCGCACGCATTGCCTTGATGGCAGTGGTGTCAGTTTCCTGAACGGCTGGAAGCAATGCGTCGTCAGTGCGAGCTGCGACCATAACTTCCATCCAGCAGTTTAGCAGATTACCTTCAAAACAAGCGTCCCATAGGAATTCGAACAAGTCCTCTAAAGTCTGTGCACGACTTTGGTTGTGATCTGAAACAGCATCCAGTTCCTTTTGATATCGCGCGACAATCTCCCGAACGGCGGCGATCAGGAGGCTGTCTTTCGTCGGGAAGTGATGTGTTTGCGCGCCGCGTGATACGCCGGCACGTTTGCAAATTTTCTGGGTGCTAGTCTGCGCCCAGCCTTCCTCGGCAATTAAGTCCAGCGTCGCTTCAAGCAAGCGGGCGCGCATGGCGTCCGTGCGTTGCTCCTGCGTTGGGCGCTTTCTCTCAGTTACCACAGTCATCGCCAAATCCTGATTGACTCAATTTCACATACAGACCATTCTGTTTGTAAATGATAAGGCGATACTCAATTTTACACAAGGGAGGTCACAGGTCATGGCGGAAGGAAACATCGGTGGGTCTGGCGAACACATGACGGCCGGTCCAGAAGGCCGCCCGAAGCCATCGCTTCAGGACATCTACGAAAAAGACCGGATCGCACCGCCCGACCACATGCGCGAAGAGTCACAGGTCGATATGGGCAATGAGGACATCCTGGTTGAGCGCTATTTCTCCAAGGAATATCATGACCGCGAAGTCGAAAAGATCTGGCGCAAGACCTGGCAGTGGGCTTGCCGCCTCGAAGACATCCCGAATGTCGGCGACCATGTGGTCTACAACATCGTCCACGATTCCTTGATTGTTGTGCGCACCGGAACCGGGCCAAAGGACATCCGCGCTTATATAAACTCCTGCCTCCACAGGGGTACGATGCTGCGCAAGGAAGGTGGCTGCGTGAAGCAGTTCCGCTGCCCATTCCATGGCTTCACCTGGGCGCTGGACGGCACGCTGAAAGAGGTGCCCGGCGCCTGGGATTTCAAGCATATCAAATGGGAAGAGTTCAGTCTGCCCGAAGCGCGCGTCGACACATGGGGCGGATTTGTCTTCATCAATTTTGACCATGACGGTGAAGACCTTCTCTCCTATCTCGAAATCCTTCCCGACCATTTCAAAGAGTTCGATCTGGAGAATCGCTACAAGGCGATCCACGTTGCCAAGGTCATGCCGTGCAATTGGAAGCTCTGCGCGGAAGCTTTTGTCGAGGCCTATCACGTGCCCTTCGCGCACCCGCAATCGCTGCCCTATTATGGCGATAGCAACACCCAGTATGACACCTGGCCGGGTGTGCGCCACATTAACCGGATGATCAGCGCGCAGGGTGTACCGAGCCCTTCCCTCGGCGAAAATTTCGATCCGGAAAAGACACGCACGCTCATGGAGCGCGATACGCCATTCTATAAATCCTCAGCGCCGGTTGAGGAAGGTCAGTCGCCCCGCGACCGGTTCGCCGACATCGCGCGCAAGAAGATATCGAAATCTTCCGGACGTGACGTTTCCGGCATTTCCGACGCTGTTGCGCTGGATCTCATTCAGTACTCTGTCTTCCCGAATTTCGTTCAGTTTGGCGGCGTCGGTCTCGCTGCTGGCTATCGCTTCCGCCCCTACGGAGACGACCCGGAACGCTCCATCATGGAGATGTTTTTCCTGTTCCCAAAGGCCGAGGACGGATCGCACCCCACACCGCCCGATATTGTCTGGCTCACTGAAGATGAGCCGTGGTCGACTGTCGAGGCGATGGGATCAGCTGCGATGGTTGTCGATCAAGACACCGACAATCTCATGCGCATTCAAAAAGGGCTCCGTACGAGCCGCAAACCCGGCGCAACTCTAGCGACTTATCAGGAAAGCCGCATCCGCCACTTTCACAAGACGCTGGATGCTTACATGGAAGCGGAGTAAGCGATGAGCACGCCTGTTTCTCCCCTCCCGCATAAACACCTCATCACGCTTCGCCTCGATGTTGACTCGGCTGGCGCGACGCAGATTGGTAAAACGCCAGAAGGCCAGCGCACTATCGCGCCAGTTACTGGCGGCACGTTTGAGGGCGAGCGGCTGAGCGGCAAGGTCCTGCCCGGCGGAGCGGATTGGGTACGCTTTCGGGCGGACGGGACCATGATGATCGATGTACGCCTGACCCTACAAACCAACGATGGCGCGCTGATCTACCTCAGCTATAAGGGCCGCTTCATCGGCGCAGCGGGCGCAATGGCCAAGCTCGCCCGAGGCGAGACGCTTGAGGCGGGAAGTTATTCGCTTGTGACCGTCGCGAAATTCGAAAGCGGCGATGAACGCTATTCATGGCTGAATGATGTCATCGCCGTCGGCACGGGCGAGCAGTCCGGCTTCAACCCCGTCTACACGATTTACGAAATTGGCTGAATCTACAAGTGTCCATTTAGAGTGCATCACGCGCCACTCAAACGTAAGCATCGAACGGCCAATTCGGGCCAAAAAATCACCATTCGCGAGAATTTCCTTGCGGCTGTTCTCGCGCCCAATGCTGACGTCATGACCATCCTACGAGCCGGCATGAATACGGAAACAAGGCTCTTTAAAAATCGGATTTTGGTACGGAGCGACTAATTCGCCAAACTTCAGCAAGAGACTTTTCACTCTGTGAAGGTAATCAATTGCAGCAGGACGATTTCCATAGGTTTCTGAAAGATATGCTCTTCTATGTTGCCGTCATTGGCTTTGTCGTTTCGCTGACCATGGAAAGCATTACGTCCTGGATGCTGATCAAGGGCAGTAAGAAGCACCATCCGGATCTCTGGAAACATGCCGGTGAACCCACTTTGATGAGCAATGGCGATTTGATCTCGGCATTCTCGCTGGTCAACTATGTCTGGTGCCGAGACTATGAGGGGCTGAACAACAGGGACGCCATCAGATATGCCGATCAGATGCGGTTTCCGGTCGTTTTGAGCTATTGGGCAGCATGGGTCTTTGCCTTGGCTCTCATCTATGTCGTGTTCTTAATGCCGGGAACAGCGTAGCGTACGCGTATGAAGGCCAGCCTGCCGCAGTTCTGGCGCGGCGGAGAGGAAGGCTAGGAATTGCTTTCCATCCTGTCTTCTTTGTCCCACTCTATTCGTGGATCGACTGTATCTTCTTTGATCGAGCCATCGAGATCAGTCCAGACATAAAGTTCGCGGCCTTCCGAATGTACGACTTGAACGCTTTGGTAGCGCTTGACGCGTCGCCAAGTATCCCAGACGAACCAGACGCCGAAGACCGGCATCCCGCTCAAAATCCACCTCACGATCGGAGCGTTTTGATCAAATTCCGGATCACGCCACATGGCGATCACGCCAATCGTTACACCTACTGTCCAAACAATGCTGAAGGTAAATAGTTTTTTCATTTTGCCTTATTTCATTCCAGTACGATGATCGAATAACGCGCTCAAAGTACTGTGGGATGAAAATTGAAAATTAAACTCTCAGTGGCTGGTTTTTGGCCCTTGCTTGCCTGTTTCCCATTTTGCTTGGTTTATGCCTGAAATAATACCGCCAGTATGTTAGCCAAGCCCTACCGGAACTTTATCAATTTAGATGATAACTTGCATACTATGGCTGCCGCGCCCGCAGCCGCCTAAATACGCGTATCCGCGCTTATCGTGCGGGCGATGAAACCGCCTCCAAGTACGCGGGTGCCGCCGCTGGCGTCATAGAGGACGCAGGCTTGCCCGCGGGCGACGCCTTCTTCTGGATCGTCGAACAACACGGCCGGTTCGCCGTCAATCCAGCCGAGTTTGGCCGGAACTGGCGGACGGGTGGAGCGCACACGCGCGAGCGCTTGCGCGCCAGCGTCGCATGCCGCTTCCAGCGTACCATCGCCGAGCCAGTTCAATTCTTCCATCGTGAGGCCGGCGGTCAGCAATGCTTCGCGCGGACCAACAATAACCTGGCGTTGCGGCGCATCGATTTTCACCACGTATAGCGGTTCGCCAACAGCAACGTTGAGGCCGCGGCGTTGGCCGATTGTGTAGTGTATAACGCCCTCATGCTCACCCAGAACGCGGCCGTCGAGATGCACGATCTCACCGCCGCGCCCGGAGCCGGGACGTAGTTTTTCGACAACTTTCGCGTATGATCCTTCGGGTACAAAACAGATGTCCTGACTGTCAGGTTTCATTGCGACGGGCAGATCGAACTTATCGGCAAGCGCCCGGGTTTCTGATTTTGGCAAATGACCAAGCGGAAAGCGCAGATAATCCAGCTGTTCGCGGGTTGTTGCGAAGAGAAAGTACGATTGGTCCTTACTGGCATCGGCCGCATTGTGGAGCTCAGCGCCATTCGCGCCCATTTCCCGGCGGATATAGTGCCCGGTTGCAAGGCAATCTGCACCGAGATCCTTCGCTGTCTTTAGCAAGTCGGCGAACTTCACAGTTTGGTTACACCGGATGCAGGGGATCGGTGTCGATCCTGCCAGATACGTATCGGCAAAATCTTCCATCACTTGCTCACGAAAACGGCTTTCATAATCGAGCACATAATGCGGTATACCAATCTGATCAGCGACATTGCGTGCGTCGTGAATGTCTTGTCCGGCGCAGCAGGCTCCCTTTTTTTCAACGGCTGCACCGTGATCATATAGCTGTAATGTAATGCCAATGACGTCGTAGCCTTCCGCTTTCAGCATCGCCGCAACGACCGAGCTGTCAACGCCGCCAGACATGGCAGCCACCACCCGCGTGTCTTCAGGTGCTTTCGCAAATCCAAGAGAATTAAGCGCGTGGCTTGCCGCGCTTGTTGTCATAGTCATTTCATACTCCTCTCGGGTTCAAGGCCCGAGGCAGTTTCGTCAATTTATTCACATAATGCCGAAGTCGAAAAAAGTCATGTGCTCATGCAATTGACGCGTAGGAATTATAACGCTTAGCTAATGAAAGGGAGATTAGGAAAGGGGAAGTCCATGAAATTTTTGGGAGCAATGCTCTGCGCTCTGGCGATCCCATTAGGTGCGCTGGCGATTGGAACGATCGACGTATGGTGGGTTGGTGGTCAATTTGCGCCAGATGCCTTGATCCCGGTGGTTCAAGAATGTGCGGTCGCTGGAACAATGGATTGCAATCGCGGAAATTCTGGTCTTCTCATCAATGGATCACTCCTGGTTGGCCTTCTCGGTGCCAGCATCGTTTTGTTCGTTGCGATCGCAGCAATAATCACGGGCCGCAGCCGTATCTTACTTGCACGAAGTTTCCCAATCGTCGCGTTTCTGGCGTTGCTCGGAACAGGTGTCGTTGCGCTTGGCCAGGCATTGCTTCTCGCTGGAGGGGTATATGTTGGCCTGGATTATTTCACGGGCGAGACCAGCGAAGCGATTGTGGCCGTCGTCGGCGTTACAGCGCTCGGCACTGCGCTGATGGTCATGTTCAGCGCGCTGAGAATGTTTCGAAAAGCTGAGACATCCGTTGTCGGCATTCCCATTCAACCAATCGATGCACCGCATCTGACGCGGATCGTCGGTAATATTGCGCGGAAACTGGAGACAAAAGCGCCAGATAATATCGTTTTGGGACTCGATGCTAATTTCTTTGCAACATCCGCGAATGTCCGCACGCCGCTTTCAAAGAAACCGCTGAAAGGGAATACGCTTTATCTCTCACTACCGCTCATGCGTATGATGTCTGATGAAGAAACGAAATCGATCATTGGTCATGAGATGGGTCATTTCAGCGGGAACGATACGGCTTATTCGCACTACTTTGCGCCCGCTTATACGGGGCTAAGCGAAGCAATTTCAAAGATGAATGTGAATTGGAACTCGTGGCGAATGCTCTCTTGGCCGGCGAAAATAATGCTGTCTTATATTTTATCTGCCTTCGCTCGTGCAGAGCGCCGGATTAGCCGAGAGCGAGAATTGAGAGCAGATGAAATAGGTGCCTCCGTGAGTTCTGTTGAAGCTTCGACCCGCGCATTGCTGAAAACGTCAGCGCTCGCTGCGATATGGGACGCGGAGTTTGGCGAAATGATCGAACGTGTTCGGCGCGGCCGGTTTTCCCGCAACTTGTCAAAGAACTTCGTTGCACGAACACGCTACGATATCGATCTTGATAAACTGGCCGGGCTTGCGGCGCTCAGTCTCGACAGCCAAATCGCGCACCCGACAGATACGCATCCGCTCACCCGCGATCGGATCAGCTCGCTTGGTGCAGATCCTGAGCCACACCTCGAAATAAATGCGTTCAAGAAGAGCCTGTTTCCAGAAAAAACAATCGTTTCTTCGGCGGACAGTTTTGAGCGGATCGAGGAGCAAGTAACGGATATGTATCAGCAGATCATTGCGCACTTCGAAGGCGTTGATCAAAGTGATGAGACACAGCATCACAACGCATTTTCGAACCTGCTTTCTATGTTTTTGGCCTCGATGGTGCTCGCAGATGGGAAAATCGAAGACAGCGAGATCGATGTCGCTCAGAAAGAAGCGTTCAAGTATGATAGCGCGTTCGATCCGGTGAGTTTCAAAGAGTATTGCCGTCATCCAGAAGACGTTCCGACCCTTGAGAAATTGATATTCTGGGGCAACAAAATGCTCAATGAAGGCGGCGCGGAAAGGCTTCGCGAAATTCTAGAGAAAATTGCCGCGGCAGATGGTGAAGTTCATCCTGACGAGCAGGCGATGCTTGATCGTCTGGAACATGAACTTGTGGGCGGGGATCCGGACGGCGAGCAGGAACAGCAATCGATGGCGGCGTAACCTCTGGCCCGGTCAGTCCAAAACAAAAAAGAGCCGGGCGCAGCTTGCTGCCCGGCTCAAAAGTTGCGACCCCGGGGAGGAGGAAACACCGATCAATGAAGATCGGCAACGCGCGGGGTCAGCGCGTCTATGAGTGCCATATAGCGTCGGCGCTTTGTCAGAACACCCCCGAATACATCAATACTCATATGCAAAATTGCATGCTCATGCCCCGATATTTTGCGAAATCGCATGAAACTGTAATGTTTATTGCTTATTCTGCAGGGCCGCGACTTCGGCGGTCAGGAAGTCTCGGAATGCTGCCACTCGGATCGATGTGCGCAGATCACTCGGATAAATGAAATACAACTCGAAACTAGGTCCGGCGAGTTCCGGAAGTACTTTCACCAAACGCGGAAATGTGCTCGCCATGTAGTCTGGAATGTCAGCGATACCCAAACCAGCATCCACTGCTCGTAGCATAGCAAATACATTATTGACCTTGAAAGACGCTTCACGTGGGCGTTTATCGTCGCGTCCGGCGCGCTGGGCCCAATTCACTTCGCCTAGCGGCGAATTACCCAAATCGCCATAGGCAATAATCCGGTGATTATCGAGGTCCTGCGGTGTACGGGGCGAGCCAGCCTCTTTCAAATAATCAGGAGATGCGTATAGGCTGGTCTGGACGCGGGCGAGCCGGCGCTGGATTAGATCAGCTTTTTTAGCGGCCCATAAGCGAATGGAGCATTCCGCTTCCAGCTTTAAGAGATCGATTTCTGTATCCGTAAGTCGCAGATCGAGTTTGATATCTGGATGACGTTTCGTGAAAGCCCCCAGCCGGGGCACCAACCATGTCGAGCCAAATGCGACGGGCGCAGTGACAACGAGTTCGCCTTGCGGTGTTTGCGATTGATCTCGCAGCGCCGACATCGCACTGGCAGCTGCAATAGACATGTCGGAGGTGGATCGGTGCAGGGTCCGGCCTGCTTCTGTTAGCACTAGCCCGCGGGCATGCCGCTGAAAGAGGGACACGCCCAGCATTTCTTCAAGCGATGCTATTTGGCGAGATACTGCCGATTGAGAAATACCCAAACGCTCGCCGGCAGCTGTAAGGCTTCCAGCCTCTGCCGCAGCGTGAAAAGACTTCATCTTGTCCCAGTCCATTCTGGTCTCTTTCCTACAGTTTGGAGGCCCGAGCAGGGCGACAGTTGGTGACTTAGGGCAATCTGATCGGGAAAAATAGAGTAAGAAGTGTGGTAAATGCTCGCTTAGCGTGCATCTTCCAAGACCATCTTGGCCCCTTTGGCGGCAATCATGATCGTTGGTGAATTCGTATTTCCGGATGTGATCACAGGCATGACGGACGCATCGACCACACGCAATCGATTGACCCCGTAGACGCGTAGGCGTTCATCTACGACCGACATGGGGTCATCGCGCCGCCCCATTTTTGCAGTTCCTACTGGATGGAAAATTGTTGTTCCGATGGCACGGGCGAGTTCCAGATCATCATCGCTTTCCAGTGTTTCGGGCAGGACTTCGTTTGGGCTGTAGCGCGCAAGATATGGCTGGGACATCAAGCTGCGTGTAACACCGATGGCAGCTCTCGCGCAGGCTTGGTCATATTCCGTTGAAAGATAGTTTGGTGCGATAAAAGGGTCTTCGAAAGCACTTGCTGAATGTATATTTACCTCACCGCGTGAGGTCGGCTGAAGGTGACAAACGCTCGCCGTAATCGCTGGAAATTTGTGCAGAGGCTCGCCAAATGCTCCCAGCGATAAAGGCTGGACATGGAATTGCAAATCCGGGCGCGCTCTCTGTTGGCTGGAACGCGTAAATATTCCGAGCTGCGAGGGAGCCATCGTCAGTGGCCCGCTTTTGCTGAGCGCATACTGCAATCCCATTAAAGCGCGGCCGAAAAACGAACGGTAGGTCTTGTTCAGCGTCTTGGTGCCTTTGACTTTATAAACAGATCGCAATTGAAGGTGATCTTGCAAATTCTGCCCAACGCCAGCGCGTTCGATTAATGTCTGCACGCCAGCATTGCGTAAAACACTCCGTGGTCCGACGCCCGAGCGCTGTAAAATTTGGACGGAGCCAATTGAACCGCCGCAAAGAATAACTTCGCCTTCGGCGCGGATCCAATGGCGTACATTTCCTTTGAGGTATTGAATGCCGACTGCCTGGTTTCCGCGAATTTCGACCTTGTCGACCAATACGTTGGTCTCGATTCTGAGGTTGGGTCGTCGCAGGATTGGTTTCAAGAATGCTCTTGCTGCTGACCACCGTGTCCCTCGTTTTTGGTTCACATGGAAGAACCCTGCGCCTTCATTATCTCCGGTATTAAAGTCTGTCGTTTTTGGGATACCCATTTCGGCGGCAGCTTCGCGTACTGCATCCAGAATTTTCCACTTCACCCGCATGCGTTCGACGCGCCAGTCACCGCCTTTTCCGTGGCCATGCCGCGGCCCAAGGAAGTGATCCTCGAGTTCGTGGAAGACGGGTTCGACATCCTCCCACCCCCAACCCGTAAGTCCGAGATCCCGCCAGCCATCATAGTCCGCGCGCTGGCCGCGCATATAAATCATGCCGTTGATCGCCGATGAGCCACCGACGACTTTGCCGCGTGGATAATTAAGAGCGCGCCCACCGAGACCCGGTACCTCTTGTGTCTTAAACATCCAGTCCGCGCGCGGGTTTCCAATCGCAAACAGATAACCGACCGGAATATGAAACCATTTCCAGTCATCTGCGCCGCCTGCTTCCAACAGGAGCACTCGTTTACTTGGGTCAGCGCTCAGCCGATTGGCGACGACACATCCTGCCGAGCCAGCTCCCGCGATGATGTAGTCGAACTCTCCATCAATCGCGGACATGTCACTTTACTCTGCTGCAACTGTCTCTGCCCCGGCATGGGCTTCTTGTTCGGCAAGCCACTTTTCCGCTTCGAGCGCCGCCATACATCCCATGCCAGCGGCCGTTACCGCTTGGCGATAAATCTCATCAGTAACGTCTCCGGCGGCATAAACGCCTGGGATGTTCGTCGCCGTCGAATCTGGCTTGGTAATGATGTAGCCGTTCTCATGCATATCGACCTTGCCCTTAAACAAGTCGGTCGAGGGTGCATGACCAATCGCGATAAACACACCATGCGCAGGTAATTCAGTTTCTTCGCCAGATTTAACGTTCTTTATCCGCGCGCCCGTGACGCCGAGGGGGGATTCGTCACCCACCACCTCTTCAAGCGTCGTATCCCAAAGGATCTCGACTTTCGGATGCTTGAACAAACGATCTTGCAATATCTTCTCCGCACGCAGCGTGTCACGGCGATGGATCAGCGTTACCTTGCTCGCAAAATTCGTCAAAAAGAGTGCTTCCTCCACGGCGGTATTGCCGCCGCCAACGACAATCACTTCTTTCTCGCGGTAGAAAAAGCCGTCACATGTTGCACATGCTGAAACGCCAAAACCTTGGAACTTTGTCTCACTCTCAAGGCCGAGCCATTTGGCTTGCGCGCCTGTCGAGATTATAACGCTGTCGCCGGTGTAAACCGTTCCGCTTTCACCAACAGCTCGGAACGGTCTTGTAGTAAAATCGACTTCAGCGATGTGATCCTCAGCCATTTTTGCGCCCATCTTCAGCGCGTGCTCTTGCATATTCACCATCAGCTCGGGTCCCTGAATTTCTGCAAAGCCCGGATAGTTCTCAACTTCCGTTGTAATGGTGAGCTGGCCGCCGGGTTGTAGGCCCGCGACGACCAAAGTGTCCCGCATCGCACGCGCGGCATATATAGCCGCCGTCCAGCCGGCTGGGCCGGAGCCGATGATCAAAATTTCAGCGTGGACGTTATTGGTTTCGGTATCAGCCATCTTGGAAGCGCTCCATTAGGGGAGGAAATCATCAAACGTCAGGTATGGGGCCTCTTGCGAGAAATATAAAGGGGGATATGTGGTCACGCCTGTGTGTAGATTTGGTAATGGGTGCGCCTGATCCCATTACCTAAGTGTCTGCTAAGGCTTCAGATGGCTCACAATCTCCACCGTCACATGATGCACGTGCAGCTCTTCCTCTAATCGCTGTTTCACGGCGCGGCGAAGAGATTCGGTGCAAGTGCCAGGAGCTGCCCTAACATCCAATGTCACCATGGGTTGGTCCTCGGTTAGCGTCCAGGCGTGAATGTGATCTGCATCTTCGACGCCTTCTACATGCCCGATAAGGGCAGCGCGGATGACGTCAGGTGTCAGGCCATCCGGGGTGCCCTGCAAGAGGATATGCCCCGCACGACGAGTGATCCGCACACCGGCAACAAAAACCAATGCTGCGACAAGCATCGATAGAATGGGATCAATTGGTGTCCAGTTCGTGTAAATTATGATGAGCGCCGCAATAATTGCAGCGACTGAGCCCAGTAAATCTCCTGCAACATGCCAAGCTGCGCCAGAGAGATTTATATCGTCGCGGTCTCCTCCGTGTAAGACGGTAAATGAGATGATGTTGACGATGAGACCACCGACCGCGATCCAAAGCATGAGACCGCCAAGCACTGGGTGAGGATCAGAAAGCCTCTGTATACCTTCGATCAAAATCCAGACTGAGAGCGCCAGTAAGGTCAACCCATTGGTAAATGCCGCCAGAACGCGCATTCGCCCGAACCCATATGAGCGTGTTTCATCTGCAGGTTTGGCGGCAAACCAGTAGCCCAACCATGCCAAGGCAAGCGAGGCTGCATCCGTCATCATGTGGGCCGCATCCGCGATGAGTGCGAGCGATCCAGAAATGATCCCTCCGATCACTTCTGCTCCCATAAACGCCGTTGTGAGAAGACAAGCGATTGCGACCCGCCGTCGGCCATCAGGCGTGTCTGTATCAACGTGGGCCGCATGGTCATGAGCATGGTTGTGGCCATGATCGTGCGCGTGCGAGTGGTTGTGACCGTGTTGATTTGCCATTGCTTACCGCATGCGCAGGTTTTTGTGTCTCGTCAACGAAAACTCATATGAAAACAATACAATAAGCTTCAGCGTTCGATTTTAATCAATTGTTTTCATGATGTTTTTTCCAATTTTCAGTTGACACTGGCCGTAATTAGTAATCATGTAATTACATGATTACTAATGAAGATATGGACCAAGTATTCCATGCGCTTGCGCATGAAACTCGGCGCCAGATCCTCGACCTCCTGAAACACGGGCCAGGTCAGACGGTTGGGAAGCTCGCGGCAAATTTTGATGTCAGTCGCATCGCCGTGATGAACCATTTATCCGTGCTCGAAACAGCGGGATTGGTCATTAGCGAAAAGGATGGGAGGACGCGCAGGCTATATCTAAATATTGTTCCTATACAGATGATATATGACCGATGGAGCGATGATTATAGCGGTTACTGGGCAAACAAACTCACTACAATAAAGTATGCGTCTGAGCGGGCAGCAAAGCAGGGGAAAATCCATGAGTGATAAAAAGAATATCTATAAGGTTATTATTGAGGCACCTATAGACATGGTCTGGTCGCAGCTTGTGAAGACTGATGAGGTGCTACCATTTTTCTTTGGGGCTGTCTGCCGAACGACCGGTGAACTCGGTGTTGGGGCTCCGTTTGCGATGCAGTCACGAAATGGGAAATACACAAGCGTGATCGGAAATGTTACGGAGTTCAATCCACCATACCGATACTCGCACTCTTTCAAGTTTACGAACTTCGATGATCCTCCGTGCACGGTAACATATGAGTTAAAAGAAGTGCCTGAGGGCACGGAATTCACGCTCATCACCACCAATGTGCCGCCGGGAACAAAGACCGAGCAGCAAATGAAGCAAGGTGGGAATTTTATCGTCAATGTTCTGAAATCAGTTGTTGAGACGGGCCGCCCATCGTTTGGGTATCGCTTAATGCTTGGCATTATCGCGCTTGCTGCACCATTCACGCCGAAACAGTGCCGAACAAAAAACTGGCCCTTCGAGAAGATATCGAAGCTATAAGTGAGAGGAGAAGACAATGGCGACGTCGCCTGAAGACCAACTCAAGACAATGCTTGCGAATATTCCTGACAAGACAGGTAAATCACTTGCGGCCTGGAAAAAGCTCATAGGCGACAGCGGTCATGAGAAGCATGGCGCGATCGTTAAGTGGCTTAAAGCAGAACATGGTGTCACGCATGGTTTCGCAAATCTGATCTCTGCAAAGTTTCGGGAGAATGACCAGAAGAACGAGGATCTCATTGAGGCACAATATGCAGGAGCCAAGTTGGACTTGAAACCTATTCATGATGCGATCGTTGATTATGCGCTGTCTTTAGGAGCTGATGTTGAACTTGCGCCCAAAAAGACGTCACACAGTTTGCGGCGCAAAAAGCAATTTGCGCTCATCGTTCCAGCAACAAAAACAAGAATTGATCTTGGCCTTGCCTTGAAAGGTGATGAGCCTGAAGGGCGGCTTGAGGCGTATAATGCCATGTGTTCGCACAGAGTACGGCTCGAAAGCGTCAAGGATTTCGACAGACAGGTAAAAGCGTGGATGAAGGAAGCTTACACCCGAGCGGGGTAGGGACCTATCGAAGTTCTTCGTTTGAAAGCTTACGAGATTTTCATTTGCTGAATTCGAGCTATGACGGCATTGACTACGCGTGTAGTCAAACATGGAGTCCAAAATGAAGAGAGTTCTCGCCTCGCTCGCAGTATTGGGACTGCCCGCAGTTGCTTGCGCTCAGTCACCAGATGTGCCGCAACCGCCCGAGACACCAGATGTTTCAACCATTACAGAAGATTGCGGAGAAAACTGCACCCGAACGACAACGACTATTCGCTCGGCAGAGCTTGATGAGGACGGGTACCAGACCATCAGCAAAAGCGTCCAGGTAATCGAACTTCGCCCGGATGCGGATGGCACTGCAGACATTAATATCGATATCGAGAACAACGGGGTCGCTCGCAAGCAGATGAAGATTATCGCGGCGACGGATGGAGAAATCCCTGCTGAAATCCGCGACAAAATCAATGCGTTAATCGCCGACGCCGACAATGGTGAGGGATATGCATTCGCCCAGTCAGGCGATGGTCTGGTGGTCATGAGCGCTGACAGCGATACAAAAACAACCCGCGTTATTATTCGCGATGGAGAGCAAGAAATTCTCAATTCATCGGGTGACGTTACGGTCAATCAGTTTGAGAATGAGGATGGTTCGCGTACCATCCGCATCGTACCGGAGGATGGCAGCGGTGAGACCACCATTATCACCATCCAAACAGAGAATTCATCGAATAGCGATAATTAGACTTGACGAAAGTCAATATATGATTATTGTTAAACAATAAGCCGGGACAATGAAGGCACAGATGACCAAGCCAACGCCCCCTCACCTGAGCTATCTGTTCTGAGTTGATCCCGGCGGCATTGCACACTTCTCTTATCTTGGCGGCTCATTGAGCCGCCTTTGTTTTGCGCATATGACGAGAACATTGCCAAAAAAAGAAACGCGGATGACAAATCGTCATCCGCGCCTCAGACCAAGTGTGGTGTTTCCTCCCAGAAACTCACCTTACTACTAGGCAATGTAAGGCTGGCCGTGTCAAGCGGTAGAATCGAGTATTTGACAGAATCTGTCAAAAAATGTGTTCGATTTTTGAAAAATAAACTCGGAACGGCGTATTTCGACCGGCCCAGCACCCGCAACAGTTATGTTCTGAGCGGCAGTTAAGGCAAAATTTCCTGGCACTTGCGCCTCGGTGGGCGCGATCAGGGTTAATTCGTGCTTATCCACAATCTCTTTCGGAATAGGTTGGGCGGACTTCAGCGTGACATGCGACTCAGCCCGCTCCCGCGCTGCGACATTTCCCAGCAGTGTTTTAAGTACATCGCGGGCCGTATCATTCCAACCTGCGTTCAGGGAACCAGCAAGTGCCGCCTGACTGCGTAGCATGACGCCATCTTTCAGGACTTTCAGTCCGTTTGCCTTTAGAGTGGCACCCGACGAGGTGATATCGACAATCACGTCGGCGCTGCCTGACGCCGGGGCTGCTTCCGTAGCGCCCGCACTCTCGACCAACCGATATTCGCCAACAGATTTTTCAGCGAAATATCGCCGCGTGATATTAAGGTACTTCGTCGCGACCCGCAGGCGCCTGTTGTGGCGTGTGCGAAAGGCTGCGCCCGCCGCTTCGAGATCAGCCATTGTATCAACGTCGAGCCAGGCCGCCGGAACGGCCACTACCACATCGGCATGTCCGAAACCGAGTGTTTTGATTACGGATGCATCTTGCGAAATATCGCTCGAAAGATCATGCAGCAGGTCTTCGCCTGTGACACCAATATGTAACTCGCCGGCGACCAGACCTTGTGCAATTTCCCGGGCGGACAGCAACATCATATCAACATCGCCAATGCCGGACAGCTCGGCGCGGTAACCGCGCGAACCGCCCAATTGCCGGATTTTGAACCCGCACGCTGAGAGCCAGTTTTCGGCGTTTTCTTTCAAACGACCTTTTGAGGGAATTGCGAAACTCAACTTGCTCATAGCTTAGCCTCTCATCCGGTCCGGGCGTACCACGCCGCCGATGCCGTTTGCTTTTATGCCACCACCTGACAATTTCTCGATAAGGGAGTCGTATCTTCCCCCTGCAGCAAATGGCTCGTTTTCGCCTGTGCCCTCGGCGAAGAGTTCGAACAGAAACCCGTCATAGTAATTGAAACGTCTGCCAAAGGGCGTTCCGAATTTTGCATTTCGCAGAAAATTTGGCGAGGCATTGGAAATCAAATCGAACCGTGTTTGCAGCGCATTGATGGATTCTTCAGCACTGTTGAGGCCCGCCGATTTCGCAATACCGGATAGTTTTTCGGTGACACGCTCGGGCGCTTCTTCGACCGCGAGAACTTCTTCAAGTATCGTGACCGCGCTTTCTGGAATTCCGCCGGTTTTAGCGGTCTCAGCTTTGGCCATCAGGCCTTCGACAATTTCTTCAAGTGTACGCGCGCCAATTGGCGCAATTCCAGATACGCCAAGTACGTCGCGAACCGTGGCTTCGGCTTCATCCCAACTTGCGCCAGCGAGACGGGCTGCGAGCCCCGATCTCGCAGCACTTTTGTCGCCGTTTAGCAAGGCGGAAATTCCGCCCGCTTGGCGAAATGCGCGCTTGAGCGCACTGGACGCTGTTTCGCTAAGTTCGAGCGCATCTACGAAAGCAGGGAAGATCGAAAGATCGCCAAACCATGCAGACCCTTTTTTCATTCCTCCGGCGCTGGCGGCTTCAGCAACAAGTGCGAACAGATCAGCATCGGCCTGCGGGGTTGAGGGGCCGCCGAATTGCTCTGCACCCACTTGCGTAAATTCGAGCGGCAACCCCGGAGATGAGGGTAGGCGATAAGCGCGTGCATTATAGAAATAGCGTTGCTCACCTTTACCGCCTTTTTCCAAACGCTCTGCTTCAGCAATCGCAACCGGTAAGGTGAGATCCGGACGCAAGGCTTGTTCGCGACCTTCTGCATCTGTGAATATACAAAGCCGAGCGCGAACAGCTTCTCCGGATAGCTCCAGAGGAACCGATGCGTCCATCACTGTAGGCGGATCGATCAACTCCCCGCCAAATTCTTCGAACACTGACACCGACATCAGCTTACCTCGTCCACGATCTTGCGTAGCTCAGCAATCATGTCACCGCGCGGTACTTCTAATTGTCCAGGGCGGGTCTCACGCCATTCTTCGTTTGACTTTATAGCTTTTGCTTTTGCTGCACCGACTTCGAGGTCTTTAATTGTGACTGTGCCTTTGGCTTCTTCGTCTTCGCCAACAATGACAACGGCCGGGCTCGCGCGCCGATCTGCATACTTCATTTGCGGACGCATTCCGGAAGACCCCATATAAGCTTCGGCGCGAAGCCCTGCATTTCGAATCTCGGTTGCGAGCGACAAAGCAAGGCTTGGATCTTCTTTTTTCAGATTGAGAACGACAATTGGACCATCCAGTTTTTCAACATCCCCGGTGAGCGAGAAGGCAGTGGCAAGCCTCGAGATGCCAACGGAAAACCCCGTCGCCGGGACCTTGTCGCCGGTAAAACGTGTCACAAGATCATCGTAGCGTCCGCCGCCACCGACGGATCCGATACGAACTTTCCGTCCCTTTTCGTCGCGCGTTTCTTTCAGTAGCTCGGCCTCAAACACCGGCCCTGTGTAATAGGCAAGACCGCGCACAATGGACGGATCAAAGACGACATCGCCTTCCGGGGCACCAAGCGCTTCAAGCGCACGTGCAATAGATTCCAACTCCGAGATACCGTCCTTGGCGATGTCAGAGGTTCCTGCTGCGGCCGCGAAATTGGCAAGCGTTTCGTTGCGGGTTTCTGCGCCTGAATTGGCAAATGCCAGAACCTTTTCGACCCCGGCTTTGGAAAGTCCTGCGCCCTTGGTGAAATCGCCGCTCTCATCCATGCGTCCTTCGCCAAGAAGATCGGCAACGCCCTCCAGCCCGAGGCGATCGAGCTTGTCGAGCGCGCGTAGAACGGTGAGGCTAGTGGCTTCATCGCCCGCGCCAGCTTCACTCAGCACAGCGTTGAGCAGAAGGCGTGTGTTCACACGGATAACAAACTCTCCGGATTGAGCTCCGGCGGCGCGCATCGCTTCGGCCGCCATGGCGATCATCTCCGCGTCAACATGCGGGCCGCCAGCACCGACGGTGTCCGCGTCGCATTGCAGGAACTCGCGAAAGCGACCGGGGCCTGGCTTCTCATTCCGCCAGACTGGGCCCGCCGCATAGCGGCGCAGCGGTTTTGCAATCTGGTTCCAATTCTCGGCGGCAAAGCGCGCGAGCGGGGCCGTCAGATCATAGCGAAGGCTCATCCACTGCTCGTCATCATCTTGCAGCGCAAAGACTCCGGCATTCGGACGGTCATCGTCGGGCAGGAATTTGCCAAGAGCATCGGCATATTCGAACGCGCCGGTTTCCAATGCTTCGAAACCCCATTTGCGATAAACGCTTGTCACGCGTTCGATCATGTCGCGTTCGGCGTGGATCAGTGCTTCGCGTTTATCCGGAAAGCCGCGCGGTTTTCGCGCAAGCTTTTTGTTGGCTTTTGTCTCTTTGGTCATGGGGCGTCTCTTGCAGTAATTCGTATGGGGTGGCCAGCCGGGGAAAGGCGGTCCGATTTAGCTGCGCAAGATGAGAGATTAAAGATTTATCAGGCGCGCTTCATCGTCCGCGCCGTCGACTGGCGCGTTAGGATCCGTGATGATGGTGATGGCGCTTCTGATTCATGGGAGGCGAGTTACGTGTCGAGGCGGGGTTCGTCAACCGGGTATATGGCACAGGCCTTGCTCGCCTCAGAGGCGAATACACCGGGAGTGTGCCGCCATGAAACGTCTCATCATCGCTTTGTCGATATCTTTTGCTCCTGCGGCGAACGCTTCGCCAGAACTGGCCGAGCAATTCGGGGTTAAGGCAGGCGGTCTTTATCAGGAAACTGTGGCGTTCGCGAACTTGCTCCGAAACGGCGGCGATGCGGAGCTTTCTGATACTTACATCGATGAGCTTGCTATCTTTGCTGGGACAGCGCTGAAACTCGGAAGTTGGAGCGACGCACAAGCTGGGGCATCTGATTTTGGCTGCATTTTCCGCGGGATGGCGGAAGAGGCAGATGTGCAAATTACGGAGCTTGAATCGGCGACGTCGTCTTCGGAAAAAAGTGCGGCTCTGTCACGCTTGATTGCGATGTTTGATGATGCTCAGTCAATCGCTGCTGCCGCTGCCCATGCTGCACGGCGTTTCGAAAACGAAAAAGGCGGCAATCACATGACTGCCGCCCCTTCTTGCGCTGCCAATCCGGCAGACCTAGAGGTCTATCGCCCCTAGTATTTCACTGAGCATCCATAAGGTTTTGTGGACGTTGTCTCAACCGGAGTGCCCGCCGCAACGGCTGTCAGCGCTGCTGTGACATAGTTCGTTGCACCATCAATTGTGTCTGGATTCGCCGATGAGTTGGAATCAATCGCACCCATATAAGCCAGTGTCTGGTCCCCTTCGATGACAAACATATGCGGTGTGGTTTTCGCCTTGTAGGCGCGGCCAATGTCGCCGCTCTCATCAAGGATCACATGCGCCGGAGCAGCACCGCGAGAGGTCGTCAGCTCGTTGGCACCAGCGCCGTCAACATGTCCCTGCTTGCCCGGCGCAGACGAGATAACAGAAATCCAGACCACATCATCATCAGCGGCACCTGATTGTAGACCCTGCATGTTCTTGCGTGGCTCGTTGTAATGCTTTTTCACAAACGGGCAGCCATCATTTGTCCATTCAAGCACGACTGTTTTGCCTTCAAAGTCTGACAGAGACACAGTCTCGCCGTTTGAATTCGTGCCGGTGAAAGCCGGGACGGCTTCACCGATGCTTGGACCAGCAATATCCTCTGCTGTGGCTGTGCCGGTCGATGTGATCAGCGCGCCTGCCGTCAACGCGATGGCGGTTGCCATGCCAGCAGCAAGTGAAAGATTTCGGCGGTTAAACATGGGTCGTCTCCTCAAGTTCAGCTTAACTATGAGATAGTCCTTATTTGCCCGTGACAAGTCCAATCACAAGACCGGGAGTTAGAACTTCTGGTAATATTTGCGGTTCGCGCTCGCCGGGCGCGTAGTAAAGATACATGGGCACTCCGGGGCGTTGCCGGCGCGCGAGTTCCGCAGCGATGACTGGGTCGCGCTTAGTGAAATCAGCGGTGAGAAACGCGATGTTATTCTGCGCAAAAGCCATTTTAACATCCTTGCGTCCGAGTGTGGTCGCCTTGTTTGCTTGGCAGGTAACGCACCAAACAGCTGTAAAGTCGACGAATATTCCGTGTCCTTCATCCAGTAATTGCTCGACATACGCTGGGGACCAATCTCCTACGATCGCGTCAGCCGTGATAGGTGCCGGCGGTGGGCGCATCGCTTGCGCAACCGGCGCAATCAAGCCGCCGAGTAGAGCAATTGCTCCAAGGCCTTGCATCGCTGGGCGAAGCCCACCTTTTGGCAGATTTTGCCAAACCCATATTCCAAAGGCGATGGCAGTCGCGCCGGCGATGGTCCAGCCGACGATATAGTAGTCAGTCAGCGCGCCGAGCACGGCAAGTAACCAAGCAGCCGTAATAAACATCGGAAAAGCGAAGAATTGTTTCAGCGTTTCCATCCACGGCCCAGGTTTTGGCAACAACTTCTGAAGTCCAGGCGCGAAGCTGAGCAACAGGAATGGGAGCGCCATGCCGATACCGAGCACCACAAAAGTCAGGACAACCGTTCCGGCTGGCTGGTCGATAACAGCTCCGAGCGATGCGCCAAGAAACGGTCCGATACAGGGTGCGCCGACGATTGCGGCAAGGACGCCTGTGAAGAATGCCCCCGCAGACCCTTGCTGCGCCGCCAGACCAGAACCGGTGTTTTGAATAGAGGTTCCGAGCTCGAACATTCCAATAAGCCAAAGCCCGATCAAAAATACGATTAAAGCAAGGACAATAACCGTCGGTGCGTGTTGTAACTGGAAGCCGATATTCGCCGTTCCTAGAGCGTTTCGGACCACTAAAAACGCAGCTGCCAGCGCAACAAATGACAGGATCACGCCAGCGGAATAGGCAAGACCATGAACTCTAAGTTCATTTGACTTTCCACTCGCAGCTGCGTGGGTCATTCCTAGCGCCTTGATTGACAGCACTGGCAAAACGCAGGGCATTAGGTTGAGAATAAGGCCTCCCAGAAAAGCAAATGGTAGTATGGCCAATAAGTTGAAACCAGATCCGCTTCCTGCAATGACCGAGCTATCGTTTGCTGCGCTGCTCGCCGCTCCACCGCCCTCGGTATATTCGCTTGAGCCAATGCCCGAGTTTGAAATCTCCGGCATAGCAGGGCGCTCATCGCAGGTTCCGGGAAGCAGACCACCATCGGCGGCAGAAATTTTGTACCCAGACCGCGTACCGCCTGTCTGCTCAAAAACTAGAATACCTTCCGGCGTCGTGCTCGTATCAAAACCATCCGTTGCTTCGGTTAGCGCGATACACGCGCCAGCTTCACCAAATAAAAACGGTTGAGGCGCTGAGTGCACAATATGATGATCGTAGGGAAAGAAGCGAATGTCCGCATCCTTCAAAATTGCAGGATCATTTGGCGAAAGTGAAAGTGTCCAACCATCGTCGCCGCGGTTTAGCAATGCGCTGCCATCCAACGCGACAGGCGTCTTGTCTTGCCACTGCATTATCAGGCCTGCATTCGCGCTCTGCGCCGGCGCGCCGATGTCGATAGACAGTGAGACCGCAGCGGTTTCAGGAATGCAGATCTCTTCGCAGATGAGATAGTCAGCGGTTCCGGTAAATTCGTATGTGCCGCTCGCATCTGGTGGAAGGGTTGCCTGAAATGGCAAAACCACAATTTCAGAATAGCCGTAGTCCATGATCTGGTTCGGCACGACAGGCAGCAATTCTGGGAGCGGCCATTCGAATTCTCCGAACTCGGCAGTTACACTTTTTTCCCAGATAATTTGCGGCGGTAAGCCTGCGTCCCCCGGATTGCGCCAATACACATGCCAACCGGGATCCATCTCGAGTTTCAACGCAAGTGTTATTGTATCCCCGGCCGGTGCACTGGTTTGAGCCGAAATCAGTTCGACAAGTGCTTTTCCACCATCAACAGGCTGCGCGCGGCCGGGCAGGGCGGCTACCAATAAAACAAAAAAGGCGAAGAAAAATCGGGTCATTCAAGCAGCTCGCTAAGATTGCGTTGTGCCCAGATATACGAAGGCCGCAGCATTTGCCACGGCCATCGCAGTCTTGTGATACAGATTAATTAATTCTGGCTCGTTGCAGCGACGCCAGACGCATCCGATGCGGCCTGGACTGTTTTCTGCCGCTCGGCTTCAAGTAACGCTGTTTCACGCTCCATCCAGTCAAGCAGGGCTTGTGTATTGCCGTTGTTTTGAGACAGCAAGCTGATGAATAAAGTGCGTTGGTAATCGCCGAGCCAAACATGCTGGCCATCGAATCTGAGGCCGACATCTACCACTTTATATTCACCATCTAAATTCTTCACGCGCCAGTCGAGTTTGAATGCATCCCCATTTTCTTGAGGAATAATCGTATTCACATCGATCACGCGGCGAAGCTTCTGACGGACGGTGACCTCTTGAACGATTTCGGAACCGAGTACCACGACCTCTTCGCCGCGGTAGCGATCCAGCTCGACCTCGTAAACAATCAGCATGTAATCGCGGAAAGCATCAGCAAAGGTTTCGAATTCTTCCTTTTCGATCCGCCGTGCGTATCGTCCGAGCACAAAACGGCTGATGCTGCGCATATCTGCGAACTCGTCCATATAAGCGCTGAAAGCGGCAGTGCGCGCCGCTTCGTCCAATGCCGGGTCGTTCAGCGTTGCAAGCACTTCATTGGCATTCGACTCGACATATCTTTCCGTCTCGACATCCGCTGTTGCAGGAACAGCAACAAAGCAGAGCGCAACCAAACTCAATAAAAAATTTCTTACAATCTGGGTCATGACACCCCCTTATTCTTCACTTTCTTGGTCTTCAAAATCATCTTCAAAAAAATAAGCATCGAAATCGGGCGATTCTTGGGACGATGTTTCTTCTTCTGCCCCATCCCGAACATTTGCCCGGCGCTGAGACAAATAAATGAACCGCAATGCGGCGTAAGGTTCGGCTTGTCGCTCCATCGTTTCGATCTGATCTGATAGCCGATATCTAGTATTGATCGCACCAAGAGTCCCTAGGCCAGCCCGAACGCCGACGTTCACATCTTCGTCATTGCCATATTCCGCGTAATTCAACGGGTTCAATGCGGCGTCTATTGGGAATGCAGAAGTATCCCGAACCGTACTTGGCCCGAGCAGGGGTAACACCAGATACGGACCTTCCGGAACGCCCCAAACAGCCAGTGTTTGACCGAAGTCCTCCGTATGTGGCTCGAGGCCCATGGCGGATGCTGGATCGAACAGGCCGCCAACACCTATCGTCGAATTTACAATGAAGCGCCAGCTCGCATCGAGCGCACGTTCAGGCTTGCCCTGCAAAGCGCTGTTGATAGCTGTGACGGGTTCTCCCAAATTAAACAGAGCGTTATCAACGCCCTCTTTTGCGAAATCCGGTACAACGACGCCATAGGCTGAAGCAAGCGGGCCCAGAGCAGTTTTGTCTGCGACCGTATTGAATTTGGTAACGCCGCGGTTCCACCCTTCAAACGGGTCACCAGGCGTTGGCTCACCAGAGGTCGCACAACCAGCAATCAGCGCAAACGCCGCAAACATCGATGCTTGCAATTTCATA
Source organism: Hyphomonadaceae bacterium (assembly GCA_965263325.1). Classification (GTDB taxonomy): domain Bacteria; phylum Pseudomonadota; class Alphaproteobacteria; order Caulobacterales; family Hyphomonadaceae; genus CBDHGY01. The sequence goes on from CBDHGY010000002.1 coordinate 2,745,113, forward strand.
CTCTTTCATCCCCGCGTGACTTGGAACGTGATATGGGCTCTTCGATTGACGCTTCAACATAGGTGACGTGAACACACCGCAACAATGATGCGATGTCACAAAGATTTTATGTTGCCAAAACATATAAACATATGTTTATATGTCGCATGAAATTTGATCCTGAGCAAACTGTTTCGGCTTTGCGAGCAGCTGGCGAGCCGACCCGACTGCGCATTCTTGCACTGCTCAGACAGGGTGATCTGGCCGTTGGGGAACTGGCTCAATTGCTCGGACAAAGCCAGCCGAGGCTTTCGCATCATTTGAAAGCGCTGTCATCGGCCGGATTGGTGGAGCGACTTCCTGAGGGATCCTGGGTTTTTTATCGGTTGGTTCAGCGCGGCCCGGCTCGACGGATTCTGGACTCTGTGTTTGAAGAAACGGACCTTGCTGTCGGCGATTTCGAGCGCGACAATCGCCAATTGCAAACTGTGCGCGCTGCGCGAGCAGCTGAAGCAAGTGCGTATTTCGAACGAATAGCAGATACGTGGGACACCGTAAGGTCGTTGCACTATCCAAATGAAGCGATTGAAAAAGCGCTACTGGATGCGGCAGGTAAGGGGCCGTTCAATTCTGTTGTCGATATTGGAACGGGGACAGGCCGAATGCTTGCGCTTTTTGCGCCGCTGAGTGAGCGCGCTGAGGGCATCGATCTTAGTCATAAGATGTTGAATGTCGCGCGGGCTAATCTTGAAAATGCAGGTGTAACAAACGCACGTGTGCGCCAGGGTGATGCGGTGGCAATTCCTGTCGAGAGCGCTACGGCAGATCTGGTGATCTTACACCAAGTTCTGCATTTTATAGATGCACCAGAGCAAGTTATCGCCGAAGCCGCTCGCATTCTCCGTCCGGGTGGACGTTTGCTAATTGTAGATTTTGCGCCCCACGATCTTGAGTTTTTGAGAACAGATCACGCGCACAGGCATTTGGGCATGCAGCATAGCGCGCTCAACATATGGACGGACACACACGGACTTTCGCTTTCCGAACCGCGTAAGTTTGATCCGCCGGCAGACCTGAAAGAAGGTCTCGCGGTGCAGATTTGGACGGCAGACAAGTCATCTCTTCATAAGGAGGCAGCCGCATGAGCGCGCCCAACGTATCGTTTGAATTTTTCCCGCCAAAAACTGAAAAGATGGCGACGCGCCTCTGGGAAACCGTTGAAAGGCTGGAGCCGGTCAACCCGCTATTTGTGTCTGTTACCTACGGGGCAGGTGGCTCCACGCGTGAGCGGACACATGACACAGTAAAGCGCATCGCAGATGAAACGACCTTAACGCCCGCGGCGCACTTAACCTGTGTGGATGCTACCAAAGAAGAAGTCCATGCAGTTGCAGAAGACTATTATCAAGCGGGTGTGAAACATATTGTTGCCCTGCGCGGCGATAGCCCAGACGGCATGGGCGAAGCATTTGAGCCGCACCCAGAAGGGTATCAAAGTTCAGTTGAACTGATCGAAGGTCTTCGTGCGCACCGCCCGGAACTTGGCAAGTGTTTTGAAATCTCCGTCAGCTGTTATCCTGAACCACACCCGGATAGCCAGGGGTGGGACAAGGATCTTGCGCTGTTGAAGGCCAAACAAGATGCAGGTGCAGACCGGGCGATCACGCAATTCTTTTTTGAGCCGGATCTCTATTTCAAATTTCTCGACAAAGCGCACGATGCAGGCATCACGATGCCGATCGTTCCCGGAATAATGTTACAGTCGAATTTCAAGGGTCTAACCAAGATTGCGAAGCTCTGTAATGCGTCGCTGCCAACGTGGCTGCATACGCTTTATGAAGGTCTCGACGAGGATCCGGAAACGCGCGATCTCATTACGGCGAATGTTGCTGCTGAGCTTTGCCGTAAACTTGCTGATCAAGGCGTATCAGACTTCCATCTTTATACGCTGAACAGAGCGTCGCTCGCGCTTTCGACGTGCCGCCTGCTCGGACTTAAAGCAGCCCCCAGTAAGGCGGCGGCGTAATGAACAGATTGGAAAGACTCGCTGCCCTAGAAGCGCTCGCCGCTAAGCGCGTCCTTGTGCTCGACGGCGCAATGGGTACGCAGATCCAGCAGCTTCAATTGGAGGAGGAGGAATTCCGCGGTCAGCGATTTTCTGAATGGGGCCAGCCCGTGAAAGGCAATAATGACATGCTGAACCTGACGCGCCCGGACGATATCAAAGCCATCCATCGGCGCTACATCGATGCCGGCGCGGACCTTTTCGAGACCAACACATTCTCTACCACCACCATCGCCATGGCTGATTATGGCATGGAGGCGATGGCCGCTGAAATGGCGGAAGCGGGTGCAAAGCTCGCGCGCGAGGCGGCCGATGAAGCGAGCGCGGAACTTGGCCGCCCGGTTGGCGTGCTCGGCGCGATTGGCCCGACGAATAAAACGCTTTCACTCAGCCCGGATGTGAACGACCCGGGATACCGCGAAGTTACGTTTGATGACGTGCGGCAAGCTTATCTCGAACAGGCGCGTGCGATGTCTCCGTATGTTGATTTCTTTCTGATTGAGACGGTCTTCGATACGCTAAACGCCAAGGCAGCAATCAAAGCGTTGCTCGATCTGGAAGCCGAGACCGGCGAACATATTCCGATCATCATTTCTGGCACGATCACCGATGCCTCTGGGCGGACGCTCTCTGGCCAGACAGCCGAAGCGTTTTGGTATTCTGTCCGGCATGCCAAACCCTGGGCCGTTGGCCTCAACTGCGCGCTCGGCGCGGATCTCATGCGCCAGCACATCGCCGCCATCGCCCGCGTCGCTGACACGCGTGTTATCGCTTATCCAAATGCCGGCTTGCCGAATGCGTTTGGAGAGTATGATGAGACGCCAGATGAAACCGCCGCGCATCTGAAAGAGTGGGCGGGCTCCGGTCTCGTCAATGTGCTTGGCGGCTGCTGCGGTACGACGCCCGGCCATATCGAAGCGATTGCTGGTGCCGTAAGCTCGGCAACGCCGCGCGAAATCCCTGCGCAGGATCGCGCCATGCGGCTTTCTGGGTTAGAACCTTTTGAGTTAGCTTCGTGACGGTTTCCGGGCTCTGGCCGTTCTTTCTAGCAAGTCTTGCGATTGAGCTGACGCCTGGTCCAAATATGTTCTACATCGCGCTTGTCAGTGCCCAGCATGGGCGACTCGCTGGCTATGCGACAACACTCGGTGTCGCGCTTGGCTTGCTCATAATCGGTGTACTGGCGGCACTGGGGTTTTCAGCGATCGTGGTCGGCAACCCAGTGCTATACGAAATCATCCGCGGCGCGGGCATCTTGTATTTGTTGTGGCTGGCATTCGATACGTGGCGCGACACAATGGTTGCGGCGTATCATATAGAGTTAGACCGGGTCGTGCGTGAGAGCTTTGTGCGCGGATTGATCACCAATCTTCTGAACCCCAAGGCGTTTCTGTTTTATATCAGTGTGGTGCCGTCATTCGTGTCACCAACCGGCCCATACCAAATTCAGGCTATCTGGCTAACCTGCTTGTATGTTGCTATTGCAACTGTGGTGCATTCGTCCATCGTGATAGGTGCCGGGGCGATCTCTCAGCAGTTGCAGATACCCGGCAGGCGAAAAATTGCAGGTAGGTGTTTTGCGGTGCTTTTAATATTCGTGGCCATCTGGATATTTATGAAAACAGCGAGGGGATAGGAAAGAATGGGAAAAGTCTACGACGCCATAGATGATAAGCTGAAAGCCTTCATCGAAGCGCAGAAAATGTTTTTTGTTGCGACCGCGCCGCTCTCAGGCGAAGGGCATGTCAATCTCAGCCCAAAAGGGTATGATGCGTTCAAAATCCTCGGCCCGAACGAGGTCGCCTATCTCGATCTAGGCGGCTCTGGTATTGAGACGCAGGCCCACGTTCAGGAGAATGGCCGCATCACCATCATGTTCTGCGCGTTTGAGGGCGCGGCGAATATCGTGCGTCTCTATGGTAAGGCGCAAGCGGTTCAGTTTGATGATCCGCGCTTTCCGGATCTACTCGAAAAGTTCCCGAACTATGAGAAAGCCCGCGCGATCTTCGTTGTAAAAGTTAGCCGTGTGTCTGATAGCTGCGGCTGGGGTGTGCCCTTCTATGAGTTCAAGGGTGACCGCGACCAGCTCCAGCGCTACGCCGATAATCCAGATCGTAACGCTGATTTCTGGGCTGAGAAATTTCGAACCAAGAATGCTGTCAGCATTGATGGACTGGAGGGGATCAAATCATGACATATGTAGATGGCTTTGTGCTGGCTGTACCTACGGAAAATAAACAGGCCTATCTCGATCATGCGCGCGATTGTGTTCCGATCTTCAAAAAGTATGGCGCGCTGCGCTGCGTTGAGAACTGGGGTGTGGATGTACCAGACGGCGAGAGCACGTCGTTTCCTATGGCCGTGAAGCTGAAAGAGGGCGAGACCGTTATGTTCTCTTGGATTGTTTGGCCCTCGAAAGAGGTGCGCGACACGGGCATGGAGGAGCTGATGAAAGATCCATTCTTTGCTGAAAATGCGGAAATGCCGTTTGATGGTTCGCGCATGATCTTCGGCAGTTTTGAAACTATATTAGACGAGTAAAAATGACCTCCCAAACCACAACATTCGTCAACGTTGGCGAACGCACCAACGTCACCGGATCTGCGCGCTTCCGCAAACTGATCACCAATGGTGAGTATGACACCGCGGTTGAGGTGGCGCGCCAGCAAGTCGAAAACGGCGCGCAGATCATCGATGTGAACATGGATGAAGGCATGCTCGACGGCGCGCTCGCCATGACGACCTTCCTCAACCTCATCGCCGCGGAACCAGACATCGCGCGCGTGCCGGTGATGATCGATTCGTCCAAATGGGAAGTGATTGAAGCAGGCCTCAAATGCGTGCAGGGCAAAGCGGTCGTGAACTCGATCTCCATGAAAGAGGGCGAGGAAAGCTTCATCAAACAGGCGCGCGCGTGCATGGCGTATGGTGCCGCCGTTGTCGTCATGGCGTTCGACGAGGAAGGCCAGGCCGATATCGCCTCGCGCAAGATTGAAATTTGTCAGCGTGCTTACAAAATCCTGACCGAGCAAGTCGGCTTCCCGCCAGAAGACATCATCTTCGATCCAAACATTTTCGCGGTCGCAACCGGCATTGAAGAGCATGACAATTACGCGGTCGATTTCATTGAGGCGGCCCGCGAAATTCGCAAGACCTGCCCTGGCGCGCACATTTCTGGCGGGCTCTCGAATGTCAGCTTCAGCTTCCGAGGCAATGAGCCAGTGCGCCGCGCGATGCACTCAGTGTTCCTCTATCACGCGATCCCAGCGGGCATGGATATGGGCATCGTGAATGCCGGCCAGCTTGACATTTATGATGAGATCGAGCCTGAGCTCCGTGAGCGGGTTGAGGATGTCATCCTCAATCGACGGAGCGATGCGACAGAGCGCTTGATCGAAATAGCCGAGGGGCTTCGGGGACAGAAAGGCAAAGCCAAAGTCAAGGATATGTCCTGGCGCGAGCAGAGCGTTGAGAAACGCCTCGAACATGCGCTCGTGAATGGCATTACTGAGTTCATCGAAGAGGATACCGAAGAGGCCCGCGCCGCGCGTAAGCGGCCACTCCATGTGATTGAAGGGCCATTGATGGACGGCATGAATGTGGTCGGTGATCTGTTCGGTTCCGGCAAAATGTTCTTGCCGCAAGTGGTGAAGTCGGCCCGCGTAATGAAGGCGGCCGTCGCCTATCTCGACCCGTTCATGCAAGCGGAAAAAGAAGCGCTCGGCACGGTCGATGTCTCGAATGGCAAAGTGCTCATGGCCACCGTGAAAGGCGATGTTCACGACATCGGCAAGAATATTGTTGGCGTTGTGCTTGCCTGTAATGGCTATGAAATTGTCGATATGGGTGTCATGGTTCCGGCTGAAGAAATTCTCGATAAGGCCGAAGAAGAGAATTGCGACATCATCGGTTTGTCGGGTCTGATTACGCCAAGCCTTGATGAGATGGTCTACGTCGCGCGCGAGATGCAGCGCCGCGGCATGAAGCAACCACTGCTCATCGGTGGGGCTACGACCTCGCCAGCACATACGGCGGTCAAGATTGATCCTGTACGGAGCAATGGGCCGAGCGTGCATGTGACCGATGCAAGCCGCGCCGTCGGAGTTGTGTCTACGTTGTTATCTGATGATGAGCGCCCGCTCTTCCTTGAAACGACGCAGGCCAAATATCAACGCATGCGCGATGCTCGCGCTGGTGGACCGCCAAAGCCGCGCCTGCCAATTGAAGAAGCGCGCAACGCCGCGCTCCAGCTTTCCAGCGGCCCAGTCCCCGCACCGAGCTATACCGGCGTGCGCACCTTTGAGGATATCGATCTGGGCGAGCTTGCGCAGTTTATCGACTGGACACCGTTTTTCGCGAGCTGGGATCTTGCTGGCCGCTACCCGCAAATTCTGGATGATGATGTTGTCGGCGAAGCGGCGTCCGACCTCTGGCGCGATGCACAAGCCATGATGCAACAAATCATCGGGCAAGCCTGGTTCAAGCCGAAAGCAGTAGTTGGTTTTTGGGAGGCTTCACGGGCGGGCGACGATGTGAAGCTCGCCAGTGGAGAAACCTTCCATACACTCCGCCAGCAAATGGTGAAGGACAATGGCAAGGCGAATTTTGCTTTGTCAGATTTTGTCGCCGAGGCAGGCGATCACATTGGCGGGTTCGCTGTCACTGCTGGGCCGCAAGCTGAAGAAAAAGCGAAAGAGTTTGAAGCTGCGGGCGATGATTACTCCGCCATCATGGTCAAGGCACTCGCAGACCGGTTCGCCGAAGCCATGGCGGAATATATGCACCACAAAGTCCGCGCCGAGCTGTGGGGCTATGCGAGCGATGAAGCTCTTTCAAATCAAGATCTCATCAAAGAGGCCTATCAGGGCATCCGCCCCGCACCTGGTTATCCCTGTCAGCCAGACCACACCGAAAAGCAGACATTGTTCAAGCTTCTGAACGCCGAGCAGATTGGACTGGAACTCACGAGCAGCTGCGCAATGTATCCAGCGGCATCTGTTTCCGGTCTCTATTTTGCGCATCCGGAAAGCGTCTATTTTGCTGTTGGCCGGATCGAGCGGGATCAGGTGGCTGACTATGCCGCCCGGAAAGGCTGGGACATGCGCACCGCTGAACGCTGGCTTGGCCCGATCCTGAATTATGATCCGTCGGAAATCGATGCGGAAGCGGCGGCTTGAATTGTCGGTCCATTGGAACGATTATAGGCGAAGGAGGCCCCGGTGGGGCAATCGGCAGAGGCAGCTCAGAAATGCAATGATCATCCGGCAGCTAACCAATGAAGAGCTAGGTGCACTTAGCGATGGCCTTAAACTCGCAAGTGAATTGGTCGACGCGCCCATCGACGCATCATCGACTCAATCGCTCTATGATGTCGTTTTGCAAGCCGAATCCCCAACTGACGAGGTGATCATCTCGCTGGGCTTTGCTTTTTGGAAAACTGATAGTCGACTTTCCAGAGTTTGAGTGGGTTAGATTATCTGACGAGTTTGGCGAAGAAACCAGCATTGCCATAAAAAATACAAAGCTTGTGTGTTCACCCATCAGTATGATTCAAAAACGCATACAGCGCCGCGAGGGAGTTGATGTTTGTGAACTCGCGCAAGTAACTATTGATCTGATGCGCGAGAGAGCATCCGATGCCGATCATCGACATCAATGAAACTTGCAACCATCACCCTCGTCGTGCCGGACTATGGCACCGCTATTGATTTCTATGTCGGCAGACTCGGCTTCGAACTGCGCGAGGATACTCGGCTCAGCGAAACAAAACGCTGGGTCCGCGTCGCGCCGCCGGGTGCAGAGACAGCGCTTCTTCTCGCGAAAGCTGACGGCACCGAACAGGAAACCGCCATCGGAAACCAGACAGGCGGTCGTGTCGCGTTCTTCTTAGAGACTGATGATTTTGCCCGCGATTATGCTGCCATGCTCGCAAAAGGTGTCGATTTCAAAGAGCCGCCAAGGCATGAAACATATGGCACGGTAGTGGTGTTCGCGGACCCTTTCGGGAACTTGTGGGATTTGATCCAGCCTGCCTAGTTCGTGAGACGAAGATTTGAGAGTTGCGACGCAATCTCTTCGTAAACCGCAATGAGTTCGTTTCCGTTTTCGGGTTCGAAATAGTGATCCGGAGACGATGCACAGTCCTTTAGGACTTTCTGACCCGCCTTGGGGGCCTTGAAGGCAACAGAGTACACCTGAACACCAGCGTCGCGCATTTGCTTGCAAAGGACTTTAGATTGATTGACGGAGTTGCCCTGATCATCGTCATAAGTCGTATTGAACGATCCATCAGTCATCAAGATGACTGATTTGATGACGTCGGGATCATCATATTGAAGTGGCGCGCTGGCTGCCGGCCAAATATCATTCCATTCTGGCGAGATCGCGTACCATGACCAAGCAATGCCGAGCTGTCCTGCGGTCCAACCATTTGCCTTCAGCCCATCGATCTCTGACTTAAGCGTACCTGCTTTGTTTGTGAGCGGAAGAATTTCTGCTTTCGGGCACCAGATATTCTTGCCGTTCACGCTGACGGTTTCATAGCCGACCCATTTTTCGTCTTCGGGTGCTTCATCTGTTTTCTTGGCTTTACCTTCACGCTCGGTGACACATGTTGCGTGGTCGCGGTCCTTGTCGAAATTGTCTGATCCGACGACGCTTTCGGTGTAAGAGCCGAGGTTGACCGATGTTGAGTATGGTGCGAGCGCGATACGGGTGTCATCGCCTGAATCCGCGGTAAGAATATCGACCGCGTTCTTGGCAGCGGTTTGCAGGTCTTTGAGTTTTTGTCCCTTCATCGAACCGCTAACATCAAGCATGAGAGCGAGATCGAGCTTGGAGGCTTTCGATTGTGCGGTTGCCGTCGTGTTTAAAGCAATATTTTCGGTGCCAATGATGCCTGACACTGTTGTGCCTACTTCGCAATTTGCACTTACCGAAACGCCGCCTGTTTCGTCATTCGTGACAATTGTTGGCTCTGCACAAGAGGCACCGTGAGGAATGGTTGACATCGCATTCTGGAAATACGCTCTCGCGACGGCTTCTGCCGTCGCTCCGTCATCGTAATATTGACGAGCGCCCGCAAGCGCTGCAGCATCAGCTCTCGCCTGGATTTGTGATTTGATTGATTGGGCGCGCTGGATATCCATCGCAAAACCAAACACAACAATGATCGGCAAAAGTGCGAGCGCGAATATGACTGCGGTCGTACCGTTCTCTCTGCGAGCAAATTCAAGGGCGAGCGTTTTCATCATGCACGGCTAATTGCAAAGCCGATGCCGCGAATTTCACGTATCTCGTTTCCCTTTTGAGGAGATTTTCAGGTTCGCTCGCCGAAATCGGCGATATCAGCGTAAATCTTGTGTCAGAGTGACACAACGCGGCCCGGATTCATGATGCCGAGCGGATCGAGCGCTTGTTTGATCGCTTTCATCGTTAACGTTGCAGGCAGCGGGCGCAGCTTTTCGAGTTCGTCTCGTTTCAGGCGTCCCACCCCATGTTCCGCGGAAATTGATCCATCGAATTTCATCACCTGATCGAAGACAATACGCGTGATAGCTTCGCGGTGTCCCTCTAGAACGGGGGATTGCGCATTTTTTGGTTCGCACACCGAGTAATGTAGGTTTCCATCACCAACATGTCCGAATGCTACAAACTCGGCGCTGGGAACGCGTTCCAATATCGCTGCTTTGGCTGAGACGAGGAATTCTGGAATCTTGGAAATTGGCACGGAAATATCCTGGTTGACTGCCGTGCCATAAGCGCGCTTCGAGAGCGGTATGGTCTCGCGAATGTGCCAGAAGTCATTTGCTTGGGGGCCGCTTTCCGCAATTAGCGCGTCTTGCACAAGTTCAGCCTCTACACTCTCGGTCAATGCTGTTTCCAGAGTTTCGCGGGCATGAGTTTCTCGTGCCATCGAGATTTCTATTAATACGCGCCAGGGTAAGTCTGATGGGAGGGGATCGCGGGTTCCAGGAACATCTGCAATCACCATGTCCACGCCGTTTGATGGAATGATCTCAAAACTTGTCACGGTGTCGCCAGCAATGTCTCGCACTTTTGCGAGAAGTGCGACAACGTCTTCTGCAGATTTTGCCGTCACCCAGGCCGTTGCGCGAGCGCTTTTAGGAAACAGTTTCAACGTCGCAGCTGTTATGATCCCAAGTGTACCTTCAGCGCCAGCGAAGAGGTGCTTTAGGTCATAACCGGTATTGTTCTTCCGAAGCCCTGAAAGTCCGTTCCAAACCTCTCCGCTTGGCAATACCACTTCCAGGCCGAGCAGCAGGTCGCGCATCATTCCATACCGCAGCACGTTTACACCGCCGGCATTGGTTGAGATCAAGCCGCCAATCGTTGCGGTACCTTCTGAGCCGAGTGAAAGAGGAAAGTATCGGTTGGCTGCATCTGCGGCCTCTTGAGCGTTCACAAGCGGTGCCCCGGCTTCGATGATCATAGAGTTGTTGAACGCATCGACCGTACGCAGCGATTTCATTCTGGTCATGGAAACACAAATTTCACCGTGCGGTGTGCCGCCGTCAACAAGGCCGGTGTTGCCGCCCTGCGGCGTAATGGCGACGCTGTGTTTTGCGCAGAGCTTCACAATCTCGGCGGCTTCCTCGGTTGATGCTGGGCGCGCGAGAAAGGGTGTATGCCCTTGATACGTGCCGCGCCATGGTGAGCTGACTTCGGTAAGCTTATCTGCGTCCTCGCTCCAACCGGACGGTCCGAGCAAGTCTTTTGCGGCAGAGAGAAATTCGGGGGGCAGATTGATCATATGCGTCATATACCTTGCGCTGCCACAGTGGGGAAGCTCGTCTATTTTTTACCGATCAGGCCGCTTTTCTAGAATTCAGGCGTGAGAACCAAATGACGTAGCACCGGGCAGGAACTTACGTACGCGGTAATCCGAATGATCTCACAGGTGATCATATGGGGGCTGCGCTGTCCGGTTATTATCGCAGAGATCTCGAATGGCATTTTGTTTGGTTGCCAGCATCTGGTGAAACAGCACAATACAATTTAAAAAGCGATCCTGGTCAGCTGGAAGATAAATCCCGCTTCTATCCATCGCTGGTCGAGACGTTCAAAGCTGATATAAACACTTGGCGTGAAACCTATGAAACCAAAAGCGATACACCTTAGCGGCACTGTCTGTTTGGCACTTATGATGAGCATCTCCGGACATGCGGTGGGCCAACAAATTGACTGGATCGCTATAGATGGCGGCTGTTTTGAGATGGGGGAGTCGCGCTTTTATCCCGAAGAGATGCCGCCTCGTGACGTTTGTGTTGATGCGTTCGAGATGACGCGAACAGAAATCACAGTCGCGCAATTTGCAGAATTTGTTCGCGATACGGGTTATAAAACCCGGGCAGAAGTTGGATGGACGGGTGATGAGGCGCAGGGGCCGGGTGTTAAACTTCCCAAAGGGGGAGCCGTTTTTGATCCACCAGAAGGGCGCCGTCCAAGAAATTTGAATTGGTGGCGATGGAACGAGGATGTGAGCTGGGACGATCCAACCGGCAAAGATGCGCCCGCGCAAGCAAATCATCCCGTCACGTTTGTGACGTTTGCCGACGCTGAAGCATTCGCCAAGTGGTCTGGCGGCCGGCTACCGACTGAGGCCGAGTGGGAGTACGCTGCGCGAGGTGGACCTGACGGCGAACTCATTGCGTGGGACGCAGCTGAGGTTAAATCAATGAAGGATAAGGCCAATACTTGGCAGGGCGTTTTCCCGATTGCGAATACACAAGACGATGGTTTCGCAGGTGTCGCGCCGGTGGCATCATTTCCAGAAAATGGGTTTGGTCTCCATGACATGATCGGTAATGTCTGGGAATGGACGGCCACACCTTATGCGCCATCGCATTCTGACCGCGATCGCGCGCGCGCAGGTGCAAATGGTCTCGATCCTTCACAACCGGGTATTCCAGTAGGAACAATTAAAGGTGGGTCGTTTCTGTGTGCGCCGTCGTATTGCTTTCGGTTCCGCTCTGCAGCCCGCCAGGCGCAAGATCTTTTCTATGGGACATCTCACATTGGGTTTCGTGTTGTGAGAGGGCGTCAGCAGAAAAATCAATGAAATAGGTTGAGCGAGTAACCTTCGCTTGGGAACCGAGTTTCAGTTTGATTATTGGTTCGCGGCGCGCTCGAGTCGGTCGTTGATTGCTTCACCGAGGCCCTGCATTGGAATTGGCGCAACAGCGATTTTGTCATAGCGTTCGTCGAGTGCACGAAGGGCAGTGAATAGGCGCGCAGCTGCTTCGATCAGGTCGCCGCTAGGCGAAAGGTTAAGCCCAGTCCCATACATTTTCGGCCCGAAACCAAGCCAGGCTTCATCGTCTTCTGGCCGCGCGGCGTTGAGGCGAAGCGATGCTTCTGGTGCATAGTGGCGAAGCATCTGACCAGGCGACGTCGGCGCATTTGGATCGAGGCGCGGTCGCTGCAAAGGCTCTCCGAGAAATGCTTCAATTTCTTCGGCGGGAGTTGCGCCGGCGCGGAGCAGACCGGGTTGTGAGCCGGTGAAAGAAATGATGGTCGACTCCACACCATGTTCGCAGTTTCCGCCATCAAGAATGAGATCTACACGGTCGCCCATCTCGTCGCGAATATGGCGCGCTCTTGTTGGGCTCATTTTTCCCGAAGGGTTTGCAGAGGGTGCAACGAGCGGGCCGCCAAAAGCCGTTATAAGATCGAGTGCGACTGGATGGGCCGGAAGGCGAAGCCCTACGGTTCCGAGACCTGAGCGTGCGAGGTCGCAAACTGTGTGAGTGAAGGCGAGCGGCAAGACAAGTGTGATCGGACCAGGCCAGAAGTGGTTCGCCGCGTTACCTGCTTTCTCGCTAAACTTTCCCTCTTTCATCCCCATTGGTGGGCCATTGATATGCGCGATTAGTGGATTGAAAGCCGGGCGACCTTTGGCGTTAAACAATCTCGCGACCGCTGCAGGATTAGAGGCATCGCAGGCGAGGCCGTAAACCGTCTCCGTTGGCATAGCCACCATGCCCCCCGCGCGCAGAACGTCGGCAGCCGCTTTAATGTTTTCTGGAATAGGCTTTGCGATTGGGGCTGGCATAGCTACGCGTATAGCGAGCGATGTAACGATTGCGAAGAGCCTATTTTGGGGTGGCGGTGACGGTAACGTCTACGCGTATCTCTTCTTTCACTTCCGTGTCATCAGGATAGGTGGTTTGTCCAAGATTTAAGCTGGTTCGGGTGAAAACCGTTGCGCCTGTCATGACAGTTTTTCCGTCTTCTTCGGCCAGGATGAAGTCGAATGGGACCTCAACTGTCTGGCCTTTCAGGGTTAAGGCTGCGGCAGCGGTATAACCGGTATCCTTGCTCTTAAAGCCACTTAAGGCAACCTGAGCTTGTGGGTGCTCGGGTGTATTGAACCACTCGGCCTCTTTGAGCTTTTCTCGATCACCTTTATCCAGACCAGACACATCGGACAAATCAACTGAAACGCTTACTTCTGATGAGGTGAGATCGTTTTCATCAAATGCGATCTGTGCGTTCCACGTATCGAATTCGCCTTCGAGTGTGTAGTTTTCCCCGAAGTATTTGTAATCGAGGGCGAAGGTGATGCTTGATGCTTCCGCATCAATATCCCAGTTCGCGGCTATATCTGATTGCGCAAGCTCGACATCAGGACTGCCCGCAATTGTTTGGGCGATCACTGGACTTCCAGAAACAACAGCGAATGCAGCAAACGCACTGCCGAAGGCAACGAGGAAACCCGTGGGAGGAGCCTGAGGGCCGCCTGTCTTTCCGAATAAGCCTGGGATCATCCGTTTCAGCACACCTTCCTCCTCGGAAAACTCGTGTTTTAATGCGCCACCAAGGTGCAGCGCGAGTAAGGCGAGAATAAGTTTGTCGGAGTTAGAATGAAACAGGCTGATAGCATCATACAGCCCAGCTTTTGCACTGTCTGACAAATCCGTAATAAAAGGCAAGTGTGGCCATTGCACAGTGCCAAACAAAAAAGTTGGATACTGAAAGCTCGACACGCTCACCATGGCCCAGCCACCCAAGGGTATAAGGATCATGATGGCGTAGAATGCCATATGAACACCATGGCTTGCCGTACGTTCCCAGCTGTTCAGCTCTTCCGGCAGTGGCGGTGGCGGATTTTTCACCCGCCAGATAATCCGCGCAATCGTAAGAAGAAGAACCGTAATCCCAATCGACTTATGTAACTGGTAAGTCCATTTAACCGGGTTCCCCTCGGCGTCATGCATGTTCCAGCCGAGCCAGATTAGCCCCAGCAGCATGCCAGCGATGGCCCAGTGCAGGCCGATCGCAACAGCGGAATACCGGGCAGATCTGGCAACCGACTGGTCCATGACTATTCAGCCGCTTTCTGGATAAACTCGCCAGAAAAGTCGAGGCGAACGTCATCAGAAATCGCAGGTATGTACGATCCCATACCCCAATCGCTCCGATTGATCGTTGTGGAGGCATCAAAACCGAGAAGGGCAAGACCGCTTCCGCGTGCATTTCCATTCCCATTGTACGTCACGTCGAACGTGACTTCATTGGTTTGCCCAAGCAAAGTTAGGTCACCTGTTACAGTTCCCGTGTTGTCGCCTGTGCGCGTTGCACTGGTCGAAACGAACGTCGCGGTGCCAAACTCGCCGCTGTTCAGCCACTTCCCATCATTGGCGACATCATCATTCCAGCTGTCATGGCCGCTATCGGCGTGACCGGCCTTGTAGTCACCCGGGTAGTTTGTTTGGACACCCGTTGTGTCAACGGTGAACGTGAGCGAGGCTGATTCTGGTGAAGCAGGATCAAAAGAGAGGTCCGCATCAAGCGCTGTAAAGCTGATTTGGTAGCGTGAAAGACCGTTGCCGTGGCCGACATATGCAGCGAGATAGGCGTGATTGACTTCCAGATCATAGTCGCCCGCAACGCCTTCAAGATCAGCGAAACCTGACGTAGCTTCTACGGTCTCGGCAGGTTGCTCGATGGTTTCTGGCTCGGCCGGTGTTTCGCTTGGAGCAGGTTCTGCTGGCTCGCCGCCGCCGCATGCTGCAAGAGCGAACACTGCCGCACCTGCGAGTAGGTGAATTCTCTTCATGATTGAGCTCCGTTTGGAATTTGCCGTGTGGTTAATAATAACGCGGCAAACATAGATCAGGTTTGGACACTTGCGATAGTCGCTATACATCAAATTTATAAAATCTAATCGAAACCGGAGAAATCCCCCGATGGCTTACGACGCCCCCGTCGACGAAATGAAGTTTGCTTTGAACGCATTGGCGAGAATCCAGCGGCTCGAAGGCATTGAAGGTTTCGAAGCTTACGATCCTGACATTATATCACCGATCCTCGAAGAAGCTGGCAAACTTGCCCGCGATGTGCTCGCGCCATTGAATTCTGTCGGGGATAAGGAAGGTGCCGTATTAACCGACAACGGCGTAAAGGCGGCTCCCGGTTTTGCTGAAGCGTATGCGCAGTTTCGCGAAGGCGGTTGGATGGGCCTGGCTGTGCCTGAAGAATATGGCGGGCAGGGGCTGCCAAAAGTGCTTTCGCTGGCCGTGATGGAGATGATCCACGCCTCGAACATGGCGTTCGGCCTGTGCCCGCTCCTAAGCTTTGGGGCCATCGAGGCGCTCTTGGCTCACGGCACGGATGATCAGAAAGCCAAATACCTCCCAAGACTCGTGAGCGCTGATTGGACAGGTACAATGAACCTGACCGAGCCGCAGGCCGGCTCAGATGTCGGCGCGCTTAAATCAAAGGCGGTGCCAAACGGTGACGGGTCGTACGCAATCACCGGACAAAAAATCTATATCACTTGGGGCGATCACGATGTCGCCGAAAACATAATTCATCTGGTGCTCGCACGTTTGCCGGATGCACCAGAAGGCTCAAAAGGAGTCTCGCTCTTTATCTGTCCGAAGTACCTGGTGAATGATGACGGTACACTCGGTGAGCGGAACTCCCTGAAATGTATCGGGCTTGAAAGTAAGATCGGTATTCATGCCTCGCCCACTTGTGTCATGGAATATGACGGCGCAACAGGTTGGCTGATTGGTGAGGCGAACAAGGGCCTTGCTTGCATGTTCACGATGATGAATTCGGCGCGCCTCAACGTTGGCTTGGAAGGTGTGGCGGTCGGTGAAGCAGCATACCAAACAGCCTTTGCTTATGCACAAGAGCGCAAACAAGGAAAAGCCAAGGGGGTTGAGGGTTCTGCGCCAATTCTTCACCACTCAGACGTACGCCGCACACTAACGACTATGCGGGCGCGCGTGATGGCGGCGCGAGCCATTTGTTATGCCTGCGGTGTCGCGGCCGATCTTGCTGAACATGCCGGTGATGACGAAACACGCCGGGCTGCTAAGTTGCGGGAAGATCTGCTGACGCCCATCGCAAAAGCCTGGTCTACCGACATGGGGGTAGATGTTGCGAGCCTTGGTGTGCAGGTTCATGGCGGTATGGGGTTCATGAACGAAACGCTCGCCGCGCAGCTCTACCGAGATGCACGCATCTTGCCGATATATGAAGGCACGAATGGCATTCAGGCGATTGATCTCGTGGGCCGTAAACTCGCTATGGAAAACGGCGAGGCGATGGATGCGATGATTACCGAAGTTGAACTAACGGCGCGCGAAGCTCGCGAAACAAATGATCCAATGCTGGTTCAAATTTCAGACAGGCTGGAAGCAGGGGCCAGGGCGCTTAGCGAGGCAACTGCGTGGATGAGAGAAACAATGGTATCTGACCGAGAGAAAGCCCTTGCAGGTGCTACGGCATATTTGGCGCTGGCGGGCGATGTCATCGGTGGGCACTTCCTCACGCGCGGCGCAGTTGAGTCGCGGACGGGCGATGTCTCGATGCGCGGGAAAATCACGGCGCTCGCAGGCTTCTTCGCTGAAACAACACTCGCCGAAGTTCCCGGCCGGGTCCCGGGTATCACATCCGGCGGCGCTGCATTGATTGAGCAAAGCGAAGCTCTCTTCGGCACGCTTTGAGCATATCAATCGTGGGGCGACGAAAAAGGCGAACTCGGTTTGCTTCTCACAAACGGAATACTTGATCCTGAGTGGGGGCTTACACTGCCATTTTCGTAGCAACGCGATAACCAAAGTGCCATGGCCAGCCCAAGCACGCCAAATACGACACCACCAATTGCCTGACCGACAATAATTCCGGGCGCGCCGCCTATCTTCGCTCCCACCCAGATAAACGGGATAACACCGAGTGTGTTCTTCAACCAGTTAAGCCAGGTCGACCAAATCGGTCGGCGGAGATTGTTGAAGGATGCATTAGACACAAACAACGTTCCATTAAAAAAGAAGAGCGGGGCGGCGACCATGGCAAACCAGAACATGATATCTGCGCCATCTTCACTGAGGCCAAACTGCCGAGCCAGAAATCCCTGCGTAATGGCGAGTAGGATCCACATCGCGAGCGTATAGACAAAGACAAAGCGGACAGCGTTCTGGATCGTGCCGCGAACCCGATCGTATTTCTGGGCGCCGAAGTTTTGCCCAATGATCGGTCCAACCGCGCCCGAAAGTGCAAAGATCACGCAGAAGGCAAGCGGCATGAGCCGGCCGACAACCGCGTATCCGGCAACCGCAGAGTCGCCAAAGGCGGAGACAGCGCGTGTGACGATAGAGTTGCCAATGGGGGTGGCAATGTTCGTTAAAATAGCCGGGATCGCGATCGCAGCGATAGGCTTCAGATCCCGCCTGAAGCGGGCCGGCTCAAGTTTCGCGAACCCGCCATAGTGCCGAATGATCGGGATAACGGCTGTTGCGGCCATCGCGCATCTTGCCAAAACAGACGCATAGGCAGCGCCATTCAAACCCAACCCAACTCCAAAAATCAAAATGGGATCCATAATGGCATTCACAATGCCAGCTGAAAGTGTCGCATTCATCGAGCGCCTGGCATCGCCGTGCGCGCGAAGCAATCCGGCTCCCATCATTCCGAGCGCGGCGATCGGCATCGATGGAACTACGATCCGCAAATAACCCACGGCATAGTCGAGCGTTTGTCCCTTTGCTCCGAGCAAGCCAAGCAATTGCGGGGCGAATATCCAAAAAATCGCAGCGGTCACAGATGCAACGCCGATCCCAAGCGCAATAACATTCGTCGCGATCTTTCGCGCTTCATCGGGATCACCTGATCCAAGACGTTGGGCTGCGAGCGCCCCCATCGCGATCATCAATCCAATTGTGATCGACACACCAAAGAACAACAGCGTGCCGGCAAATCCAACGGCTGCGGCAAGGGCTTCTTCACCCAGCAGCGAAATAAAGTAGAGATCAACGAAATCGACCAGAAAAACCGAGACCAAGCCGACACTTGCTGCAAACGACATCACAACGACGTGACGCATCAAGTCGCCTTCAAGAAATTTTGCTGTCTCTTTTTGCAAACCCGGAACTTCCGCCTCTCGTGGACCCGCAACGTAGTGTGTTTGTCGAGGCTTGCAATTGCTCAATTTCCCAGTGGAGCGCTGAGCCAGCAGCTGGGCGAACAAAAAAACCCCTCGCGAATGCGAGGGGCAAGTGGAGGGTTAGCTGCCATATAGGCAAGGTGAGCTCTGCCGGCTTATTGATGCCGGGCCTGAGCAAACTGCGTAACCGGAAGACTGCGACCGGTTTCCTTCTCGTAGTAGGCTGTCAGTGATGGCAGATTGATTGCGATAACCGCACTCTCGGTCATTTCGGCGGTACATTTGCGCGTGAGCTTGTAGCGCAGGGAGAGCGCAACTTTACGAAATTGGCGCTTACAGGCTTTCTTGGCCTGTTTTTTCACAGTCTTGAATGTCTGCGATGGGGGATCTGTGCGGTCGAATTCGATTTCAACCTGAACAGAATTCATCGTTTGAGCATTCGCCGTTGCACCGCAAGCGATCAGTGTGCCAGCGACAAAAAGGGATTTGATAAGCGTGTTCATGGTGGGTCTCCATTGAGTTGTTTGAAACAGCCGCCTGGCTGCCCACCGAACATGAAGGATTGTGTGCTGCGATGCCTGACCGATACCGGATTGATGTCTGATGGATACCTTATACCTTGATTATAATGATAAAATTCGTGATCCGGATCATATATTCTTAGTTCCAAAAGCCCCTTCATTGTGTTTGTTTATTGGTCTATTACCAATGTCGATTGGGGACATTTCGAGATGCACATCGATGAGACAATAAGTGCGTTCAAAGTCGGCGACTGGACGGTGCGTCCGGCGGAGCTCAGCGTAGCAGGTGAAGCGATTGCTCACACGCTTGAAGCAAAAGTCATGGACGTCCTTTTAGTGCTCGCCGCGGACGCCGGCGAAGTGGTTAGCCGTGATACGCTAATCGACAAGGTATGGGGTACGGAGTTTGGCGGTGATGAAAGCCTGACACGCGCAATATCATTGCTGCGCAAGGCTTTAGGTGACACCCGCGGCAACCACAATCATATCCTGACGGTACCGAGGCGGGGGTATCAATTGATTGCGAGTGTTGGGCCGATCGACCTTGAAAGGTCGGCGTTGCCAGTTCAAGAACCCAGTGCACCGTCGCCTGCGATCACTCCTGAACATTCCACGGCGGCCCCCGCTTCAGGCAGCTCGCGAGCAAGTTGGCCTGCACCCATCACCATATTAGCGTTTGGCGCAGTTGCATTCATCGCGGTTTTGTTTGGCGCCAGCTGGCTATTCTCGCCGTCTGGACCGGACCGCGTTACTGCATCTGCAAAACTGTTTGACCCGGGATATTATCTTGTTGAGCGGGTAGTCACGGCGCAGGATGACCCAGACTTGGAGGCGGTTGCGCGCAGTCTTTCCCGTGATGTGGTCAAATACATGTCTGATGCCGGATTGAAAGTTGGCGTCCGCGTGGAAGGTGATGATACCCAGTCGCCAGAATTCGTGCTCCAAGGCGTCGTTCACCAAGATGATGTGCAATTTACTCTGACACGTTGGGACGGCGGGGCGCCTCTTTGGACTGAGACTTTGGGAAATGAAGGGGCTTCGATTGAGTCGATTGCCGGGTTCGCTTCTATACGCCCGGCATCGATTGCATCATGCATCGAAGACATTCGCCGTATGGATGAGACCGCCAACAAGGATGTGATGAGGTTGGTGGCGCAGTTTTGTGCAGCCATTCATGATTCCAGATTCTTTGTGTTGGCAGAACTCGCTGAGAATATTCTCGATCAAGCTCCAGGCTCAATCATCGGCGAAGCGCTCGGCGTATATGGCTATGGTAGCTTGATTTGGCATGGTCGCGAAACGACAGAGGACCAGAATAAATCCCGCCAACGCCTGGAAGAATTGTATGCGCGAGTGTTAGCAAGAGATCCCGAGAATCCAGCGGCCAAATTGGGGCGAACGATGTCGTTCCGTTTCGATGATCCACAACGAATGTTGAACGAACTCGAAACAGGATACCGAGCGAGCCTTTTCGATTCTCAGAGACTATTTTTCCTGGGTATGGCACTTCGGGTGGTCGGTCAAAACGAACAGGCGATTGATGCCATGCGGCGTGCGAGCGCGAACCCTCATCATGTTCCTAACGCATTGTACTTTGCGTCTTATATGGAGCATGTGTTTGGGCGGCCATTCGCGGAGATGAGCGAGATTGATGCCGCTGAAGAACAACTTGGAATAAGTAACACCTATGGCGGGTTTAAGTTTCAAATATTTCTTTATTACAAGCCAGTGGAAGAGGCTCAGGAATATCTTGAAGATGTAGAGTTCCCAAATCAGCGTACCAAGGATTGCATGATCGCATTTATTCGAGCGCGCTCAGGCGAGCTAAGCTCCAATGTTCAAGTGTTAGATCGCTGCGAAAGCGCTTTGGGGCCGTCCGCTCTGCATAGGATTTATGTTCAATTAGGCATGTTAGACGAGGCTTTCGAGGCGAGTATTCGCGTTTTGGAAGTTCAGGACCTTCGCAGTTTCTGGCCCACGCACTTCCACTTCCCGGAATATGCTGCATTTCGCGCAGATCCCCGATTTTGGGAAGTTTCAGAAAAGTACGACATGCTTGGTTTGTGGCTCGCGTCCGGCCGTTGGCCAGATTGGTGCTTTGAGCCTGATCTCGGTTATGATTGCGAAACCCGTGCGCGCGCCTACAAAGCTGGAACGCTGCAAGTTGAATAAAAACAGCCCTCGCAAATAGCGAGGGCTGTTACCAACTTCCGAAAAGGGACGTGCATAAAGCTCGGAAGCAGGTGTCCTTTAGTAACGACGAAGAGAGACCGGGATCGAATTCGGCGCACTGCTTGACGTTGTTTTGCAGCACCGAACTTTCATTTCCAGAACCCGGTCGTGGAAGCGGCACTCCTTGTCATTAATCTCACGGAGGATCGAAGGCCCCCCGGAACGGGTTGTGTAACGAGACTGAGTGCAGCTTGTCAGCGTGTAGCCAGGCTGGCAGGTCCCGATATTTGTTTTCTGGATTGTGCGCGTTTCGCAGGTGAGATTGTCCATTTGGCCAAGAGCCGAATTTGCGCGCTGCATCGCCTCCATTGCCAAATTTCCTGCACGGTCGGCGGCCGCCTGCGCAGAGCTCGCCGCTGTGAGCGCGCGATCTGCAATCATGCGGGCATCGCGCAAGCTCATATTCGTGTCGGCAATTGCTGTAGAATTGCCGTCGATTTCCACCTTGAGCTGGCAGACGTCTTCCTGAGCTTTTGTGCCGTCCGCACAATAGTCAGCAACGGTCATTCCGTTCGGAAGGCCAGCACATGCGCTCAGCAAGACAGCGCTTGCCATGCCAAAAATAGACGCTTGGAGTTTCATTTTAGGTCACCCAACTTATTGCACCCGCCGCCTCTGCGAGCTCGATTTCTTCAGATTCGAGGCGATGCATCCCCCGTGCCACCGCTGAAATCACTGGGTTTTTTCCAGTGGTATGGTGCGATGCAGTATCACTTACCGCTCGTTAACGCATCTGTGTGATTTTTAACAATGATAAGTAGACACTGGAGTACCCACGGAGGGTCTCGATATGCCACTTAAATTGTCCCTGAAGCCGGGCGAGACGTTTATCGTTAACGGCGCTGTTGTCAGAAATGGCGACCGGCGCGGCGTGTTGCTGCTGGAAAACCAGGCGCGTGTCCTGCGCGAGAAAGATATTATGCATGCAGATGAAGCCGTTACACCGGCTTCGCGCTGCTATTTCGCCGTCATGCAGATGTACCTGACCGGGAAATCTGAAGGCCGGATATATGATCAGTTCGCGCGTGCGCTCGCAGAGCTGATGGGCGACGTTAAGGATGAAGAAGGCCGATTGCAGGCTTTAAAAGTGTCCGAACTGGTTTCTTCCGGCAATCTTTACAAAGCGCTTGGCCAATGCCGAAAGCTCGTCAGCGCGGAAGCCAAAGCGGCTGGTAAGGCCGCTTGATGGCCGGTGAAGCCCTCAAACGATCCGCGGTCATGGATGCTGCGGCTCTTTGTGAGACCGATTGGTCTAATGGGGATGCACTCGGGCTCGATGAGGCCATTTCTCTGCTGGAATCAGGCAAAGTCAGCGGCGATATGCAAGTCGATTTCGGTGACGGCGTGCCTGTCAAAGTCGTTGCGGGTCCAGGCCTGCTTCAACGTTTAAAAGGTCACCGCATGTTACTGGCCGTCGCCGACGGCGCAGCTGACTTAACCGCTGCACGCCCCGTGGAGCGTGGTGTCTTTATTGATCCTGATGCGGCGGCGCTTTTAGGTGCACTTCCTGAGAGGTAGCGTCCGCGCGTTACGAATGGTGACGCGAGTTCGCCGGTAGTGAAATTCTCTTTCCCTGTTCTCTGCGGACCGTTCAATTATGAAGAGGACAGTTCTCAGCAGAGTGGATACTTGTCTAAACAGGTAATTCGGTCGTGTGTTTTAAACATTCCATCGCAAAAGTCGCGCTGACATCAGCGATCTCCATTTGTTTGATCAGAGATTTATAGACGCGGTCATATTCGCTGACAGAAGCCACAACTATCTTCAACAAATAGTCTACATCGCCGGCCATCCGATAGAACTCGACAACTTCCGGAATTCGGGCGGTCGTTTTGGCGAATTTTTCAAGCCATTGAGACGAATGATCATTCGTGCGAATGGCAACAAAAACGGTTTGTCCGAGTCCGAGTTTTTGCGGATCACAAATCGCGACGCGAGACTTCAGAATACCGTTCTCTTCTAAACGCCGCACCCGCCGCCAGCATGTATTCACAGATACGCTCAATTGCTCAGCAAGCGACTCCAGGGACGTGCTCGCGTCTCGTTGCAAGTGACGCAAAATCTGACGGTCAATTTCATCGATCATTATAATATGACCCCAAAAAAACGAAAATTATTATCAACAATTCGTCTAAAAACGTAAAAATTGCAATGATTTTCGATCCGGATCCGACGATACCTACCATTCTAGGAGGTCCAGATGGCATTTTCATCCATAGAACCGCTTCAGTTTTGCCATAGAACGCGACTCGCATCCCTGGCGGGGACAATCGGACGTACGCCGCTTTTAGCCGTTCACCTTAACTGGAAAGGCGCACGGCGTGTCATCTATGCCAAGGCCGAGCATTATAATTTAACAGGCAGCATCAAGGACCGCATGGCGTTGAATATACTACGATGCGGCTATGAGAGTGGCGCATTAAAATCAGGCGACATGATCGTCGAAGCTTCGAGTGGGAATGCAGGGATTGCCATGGCCGCACTCGGCCGGGCGCTCGGGCATCCGGTCCGCATATATATGCCTGACTGGATGAGCGATGAGCGCAAATCCTTGCTGCGTTCGCTTGGCGCAGAACTTTGTCTGGTGAGCCGTAAGGCGGGTGGTTTCCTCGGTGCAATTGCAGCGACCGAACAACTCGCAGAGTCGCGCGACAATGTATTTCTTCCGCGCCAATTTTCGAACAATCAAAACTGTCGCGCGCACGAAACGACGACAGGACCTGAATTTTTAAAGCAGCTGGCGTCGATCGGGCGCACACCAGATGCTTTTGTCGCGGGCGTCGGAACAGGTGGCACGGTGATGGGAGTCGGCCGTGCACTCCGCGCCGCACATCCGAATGTTCGGGTTTGCCCGCTCGAACCTGCCGAGTCTCCCACTCTCTCGACCGGGTACAAGATTGGTGCGCACCGGATTCAAGGTGTGTCGGACGATTTTATTCCGGCCATCGTCAAACTGGATGAGGTGAATGAAATCGTCGCCGCAAACGATGGCGACGCAATCATTATGGCGCAAAAACTGGCTTCTGAACTGGGACTAGCCGTTGGTATATCTTCGGGCGCAAATCTCATCGGTGCATTGAAGGTTCAGGATCAGCTTGGCAGCCATTCTTGCGTCGCGACAATCTTCTGTGATGACAATAAAAAATATCTGTCTACGGATCTCTCAGGGGAAGAGACAGTGAAGCCGAGCTATATTGCACCGCAAGTCGAATTAATTGGTTTCGAATCCTTTGTTTTACCCGGTTTGCATTGACGTGTTACGCACCAAGAAAGTCTTTTCTAGGCGGTTACTCAATCTAGCAGGCCCTCAGACGTAGGGCTGCTTAAGGCGCTCGCTGAGATTGGGGTAACGGTCACATAAGGGTGAATTCCGTGCGTTACCTGTCTATTCGCGCTCTTCTCGAACGCGCTGGGGATTCCGTTTGAACTCTCCCCCTTGACGCTAAAGCCTATTCACGTACAGCGCTGCGAATGACCCCAGAAGTTCTATCTCTTTTCACCGCGTCATTTGTGACGTTCTTCGTTTTGATCGATGTGATTGGCGTCGCTCCGATTTTTGCGACGCTTACCGCTCAGGGATCGGCTGCTTGGCGCAGATCCATGGCGATCAAATCTGTCATCGTCGCAGCGCTGATTGTTTACGCATTCGCCTTTGGCGGGGCGTGGGTGCTCAGCCATATGGGTATTTCGATTGATGCGTTCCGCGCTGCTGGCGGGATTCTCCTGTTCCTGATTGCGCTCGATATGGTGTTTGAGAAACGTACAGAGCGCCGGGAAAACCGCGCTGAAGATGTGCTTGCCGATGCCGAACCGCGCTCGGGCGAACCAGATGATATTTCGGTATTTCCGATGGGTATTCCTATGCTTGCGGGGCCGGGCACGATTGCCATGGCGATGCTATTGATGTCGAATTCCAAGGGATGGATGGAGAGCACCGCCGTTCTCTTGGCGCTGGCCGCAAATTTTGTCGTAGCGCTCGTTGTGCTGCTAGGAGTTGGACCCATTATGCGGTGGCTTGGCGATAGTATTGCCGGGGGGCTCACCCGAATTTTTGGTGTGATCCTTGCCGCGCTGTCCGTTCAGCTGCTGATCGACGGAATAAAAGGCGCGTTCAATCTCGCCTAGTAGATTGCCGCTTTGCGCGGGCGATTGGAAATCGATCGTTGCAACACTGCCAGGAATGCCATTACCAGCGCGATTGAGATCGCGACCAACATCATGATTTGAAGAATGAGCGGGCCCGTTAGAGGGACACCTGAACGCGCAAGTTCAAGCGCCTCCGCGCCCTTCAATTTCACAAGTGCGATTGATCGATCGCCGCTTGCTTCTGCGATCAGCCGTGCGCGGCGCATATCTTCTGTGGACCTGACATGCTCCAGAAGCGTTATTGCCCCGGCAGGGCTTGTTGCTTCTGCGATTCGGTTGACGAGTTCGATTTCGACGGTGAGACGCGAAAGTCTCGAACCATCAAATGTATCTGCGTAAGCAGCCTTCACGCGTTCAGCCAGCACGTTCATCGGAGCGACTTCACTGAGAACTTGTTCGAGCCGGGGGCGAAGCGTGTCTTCCGGCATGACATCCCCAAGCCTTGCTCGTAGCAGCGATAAATAAGTGTCCTTCAGGCGACCGGCCCGGTGCGCTCCTTTCAGGATAGAGGCGGCTTCGGCGATGTTCACGCTCGGGGGTGTTTCGGGATCAATCGTTGCCAGGCCTGTAAGGCGTAAGACGAAACTGTCATTCTCATCGCCGTTGATCCAGCGGCGAGAGTTAGACGCTAGATCTTCCAGGTCACCGAGCAGTGAGAATGAGCTTTCTCTAACCGGCAGAGACGGCCTTGCTGAAGGCTCTGGCGTGATCTCCTCTGATTCAGCTTCGCTTTCAGCAACAGCCGGATCCGCTTCAGAATCAGGTGCGGTTTCTTCCGGTTCTGGGATGTCCACGCTCGGCGGGCGGGTAGCTGCGATGTATTTGTTGCTTACGGAATTTGGCAAAAGACGGAGCGCGGCGCGGCTTAAGCGTTCATCCTCAGTGCCAGAGACTTCCGCGTTTGCCATGGCCCGCAATTTGTTCACGTCATCTCGGCCCAGGATTTGCGGCGCGGAGAGCAAGAAACCGCGCGCGGCAGATAGATCCCTTTGCTCGAGTTCTCGTTCGATCAGATCTGACCAGTATTGATCGGCTTCTTTGCCGCCATGGCGCAAATTTTCAAAGGCGGATTCGATGTTCCGGCGTGTTTCAGTCAACGCTTCTGGAGTGGGGGATTGTCCGATCCCTTCGCCAGAAAATGCCAAGATAACAACGCGTGCGGCTATGATTGGCAGCAAAAATAGCAAGCCGTTAAAGATCAGCGAGAGAAACCACGCTGCTGAGTGTCCCGAATTCTGTCTATATGTGACCATTCGGCGTCTAATCCACTCGTAAAACTTAACCTAAAGCACTATTGGCATAGCGCACAAAATGCCTCTTCAAATCAAGTGCCAGTTCGCAGCAATCTTATCTGAATACTCGCTTTGGTTGCTGTATCGCCCAACTTTCACCTGTGTTCGGTCACAATTTATTGAAATTAAAGGAAAAATTCGTGAATTATGATTGGTTGTAAACTGCCAGAGGCCACTGTATAGGGACATCAAACGAGTGAAGGTAATGGGCATGCCTGAGTCAAATTCCTCCGCGAACGGGTCGGAAAAATCCAAACGGAAACCGGCGGCTAAGTCGGCGAAAGCCTATAAACCGACGCAAAAAGAATCGTTTATGAATGCGAAGCAGCAGGAATATTTCCGCCAGAAGCTGCTCGACTGGAAGACCGAAATTCTGGAAGGTTCGCGCGCAACGATTTCCAATCTCCAGCAGGAAACCAGTGCGCTGCCAGATATCGTCGACCGCGCATCTGCGGAAAGCGATAAGGCGCTTGAACTCAGAACGCGCGATCGCCAACGCAAGCTGATCTCGAAAATTGATTCAGCGCTCCGCCGGATCGATGAAGGGACATACGGATACTGTGTTGATACGGGTGAGCCGATCAGTCTGAAACGCCTCGAAGCGCGCCCTACCGCAACCATGACGCTCGAAGCGCAGGAACGCCACGAGCGCAAAGAGCGCACCGTTCGGGATGATTGATTAGCGTCGCTTTAGCACGCACTAATCCTCCACCAATTTCCCATCAGAGTCGCGAATTTCTGGGCCGTTTACCCGGGCGCGGCCATCACCAAATGGCGCGTCGCGCTCCTGAAGAGCTGTTTTCAATCCTGCTTCGGTTGCGCGCTTCACGAAGGCGCGCGCTGATGCTGCTTGGTGTCCGCGCGCATCATTCTCTACAGCCAGCCGCTGCATGGTACGTGCGCCCATCAGCTCCAATCCGAGATTTATGGCACGCTTGTTAGCGGCCAGGATGTCCGGATCGATGTTCGACATTCGCTTGGCGAGACCTTCGACTTCAGCCTCCAGCAAATCGGCCGGAACGGATTTTAGTGCAAGACCGATCTCGCTTGCTTCCTTTCCCGTAATCGTATCGCCGGTCAGCATCAGCCGTTTGGCCCATTGCGGCCCAACATTGTATAGCCACATCTGATTGGGCAGGGCACCGAGATCCCGCCCTGCCGGAAATCCGATGGTCGCATCGTCTGCGACAATCACGATGTCACACAGCATGGCGAGATCAGTACCGCCCGCGAGACAGGCTCCATGCACCTGAGCAATGACAGGTTTGTGCATGTCGAATATAGTCATGCGATAGCGTTGCGCGCGCTCCAACTGCCAGATGTCATCATCGACACTGCGCGCCCCGCGATAGTTTCCGGATTCTTTCTGGACACGTGAGACCGGCACCTTTTGACCTGCGCCCGCAAGGTCATATCCGGCAGAAAAACTGCGACCGGCCCCTTTTAAGATGACGCAATGTACGCTGCGATCATTATCGGCTTCCCAAAGCGCTTCACTGACTTCAGCTTGCAAAGCGAGTGTCAGGGCGTTCAGTTTTTCCGGGCGGTTAAGCACAATGCGCGCAACGCCGCCCGATGTTTCATAAAGGATGGAAGTAAAGTCTGTCATTTTGGTCTCCGCCGAGGCAATGACGCTACCGCATCGTGACAAGAAACAGAAACGGCGACCCCGTTCTCCGGAGCCGCCGCTTACCATCACCCAACGCTCGGCGGTCTATTTCGCTGCCGTAGTCGTTAAAATCATTATGCCTCCGGAATCAAAACAGAGGCTTACCAGTTTCTTACCGGAGTCTTTCGGCTCCCTTCTATTTACTAAAATTTCTGCAAAATTTGGTAAGAATCAGCCCGTTTCGGTCGAAATCCTAACCACTCATTAACTGCGTTTATGCGACTTTCAATTAACTGTGTTTGATCGAGGAGTACTGGCGATGGCTGAGCCAGCCCTGAAAATTGAAACCGATGCCGATTGGTCCGTATCCGATCGCCGCGAGCGCGATTTGCTTCAAAATAGCGAAGCGATGAGTGACCCGGTTGGCGATCCGGGATTTCCAACTTCGCGCGGCAAGCTGACAAAAGCGGAAATCGAGGCGCTGCTCAGACCAGATCTGCCTGATGATTTTGGTAAGGAAGAGCCAGTGCAAACCGAGGTCCGGGGATATACAGATTTCAGTTTACCGGAACGCCCTCAGCCGAAGCCCGGCAAAGAAGATGGACAAACGATCGCCGCTGCATTGTCCCTTGGCCTCAGGCAAGATTGCGAGCTTCCTGCTGCGGCGCGCGTTGTTTCGATGACATCTGGCGACTTCGGCGAGGTCTTTGTACGTGCTGGCCAAGGCAGTGCGTGTTTGTTTTTCCGTGGACCATCAGGTGCGATTTCGGCAGCGATGACGCTCTCTCCCGAATTGACTTCAAGCTTCATCGATCTTGCTTGCGGCGGAGAGGGCACTCCCAGCGGGGTGGCAGGCCGGGCGCTGACCTTCATGGATGGTGAGCTCTTAGAGTCACTGCTGTCACCGCTTGCATCTTCCCTCGGAGAAGGGTTTTCGCTCGCGCGTACGGAAATCGACGCCCGCTTCGCCAGCGCGATGGCCCCGCCCGGCACCTCAGAAATTATCGATTTGTCTATCACGCTCGGTGGCCTGGAAACACCGGCGCGGCTCGTTATGCTGAAAAGTGAAGACGAAGCTGAAGCGCCTTCATCTATTGAAGATATTGACGGTGATTTTGCAACGGCGGTTCTTACTGCACGCATCGCCAGTCTTAGCGTGCCTGTGAGCAGGCTATCAGACCTGAAACCGGGGGCGACATTGATGCTTGGTATTCCAGCCGATCAGCCAGTCGAACTTCTGTCTGGAGGGCGAGAAGGCATGGTTGCCGCTGAAGGCGAGATCGGCCGAAAAGGAAATGCGATCGCGATCCGGATCACGCGCCGCGGACGTTACTTGCGAAAGGCGGCGCGCTCAAAAGCTAACCGCGAGATCTGAGTCACATCAGTCGCTGATGACCCGGCCGGTGGAGTCCACCGTTTTCCCGCAGCTTTGGCAAATCATTCGCCCGCTTGCGGCGTAAGAGGCAGAGCCTGGCAAGCCTGGCTTCGGTAACTCAGCGCCGCAATTCTGGCATGTTGGCGGCGGTCGCAAGATCATGAACGTACCCGCGATTGCGAGTGCGACAGCTCCTGCCAGAATTGCGTAAAGTGCCATGCGCTACTGCCTCCTAGTGACCTGATGACTTTGTCAGGTGCTTGTCCACTGCCGCAATGGCATCGGCTTCCGGGTCATCGCCGCGGATCTCAGCTTCCTTCTGCGCCCAAAGACGCTTCTGGTAATTCGTGGAGATAATATCCGTAATCACCAGAACCCCGATGACGAGGTAGAACGTTGCTTTGCTCATTGCTTCGATATGGAACCCGAAGAATGTCAGCTTGGCAAGGTGCGCCCCTTCGGTCACCAGCAATACGCCGACAAGGAAGAGGATGAACAAGCCGAGCACTTCATACATCCGGTTGTTCTTCAGGAAGTCCGCGACCATGTCCGCCATCAGGATCATCACAATGCCTGAGAGGATAATCGCAATCGCCATCAGCCAGACTTGATAATCCTTCGAGCCGAGTGCGCAGCCAGCGGCGCCGTCTACCGGGTTTGCAATCAGTTCAGCCTTACACTCCGAGACCGTGCCCATAAACGTCATGACCTCGCCTGACGCAGTCCGCAGCACATCGCCGCTTGCATTGACGACGTTCGCCACCTCCACATTCGCGATCGCCATGGCCGACAGGATGGAGTCAAAAGAAAAGACGAGGTTCATCGACACAATCATCAAAATCGCCTGCGTGACGGATTTTGATTTCGAGCCTTCCGAGTGCTCAATATGTTCCACCGCCAGCAGGTGATTGATCTCTTTCACCGCCGTGTAAATAATGAACGCGCCGCCGAGCAGGGTCACAATCGCTTGCAGCGTAAACTCGCCGTGGAATACAGAGCCAAGGTCGAATTTAAACAGCGGCTCGGCCAGCGCGCCGAACAGCGACACAATGACAATCAGCAAGATAATCCTGAAAGCGACGGCAAGGCCGATCCCCCAGCGGCGCACCATGGGCGCTTTTTCTTCGCCGACCCGTTTTGACTCGATCGAGATATAAAGCAGATTGTCAAAGCCGAGCACTGCCTGCAGGAGCAGCAGCATCAGCAAGGTGAAGAAGCCTGAAATAGAAAAGACTTCGGCAAAAATTTCAGCGATCATAAGCTACCCCTCCGCGATGATGCTTTTCGAGGCGCAAAGCTAAGGGCAGCCGCGAAGCGGGGCAAGGGGCCAGCAGGTGTGGCTCCGCATGGCCTTTGCCAGCAGAGCGCGCCGCTTCCCGGAATGGGTATTTCTAGCCGCTATCCAGAAATGCCGGGTCATAACCGGAAGCAGCCGGAAGGCGCATCGCCAGTATCGGCAGGTCTGCGCATCGCTCCGCCGTGATCGCTGCAAGGTCGCGCCGCATCTGCGCAATCATAAGCGCGAGCACGCCGAGCATGGCCTGCACGGTTTTTAGATAATCCAGCGCGCGGGCCTCTTCCGGGCACGTCGGCGCGCGAGGCCCCGAAAGCTCAGTGATCTGGCCGGAAAGCTGGACCAGCGCGGCATATAGCCAGGCTTCCAGCATTTCCGCCTCATGAACGCCGGCGCGGGCGCGCATCTTGGTGGCGAGCGATACCCGCCGCCCAATCGCCACGGCCAGCATGCCCAGAACCTGCCACTGCGCGGCAAGCGCAAGGATGGGGGAGAAAGGCGGGGAGGGCGTCATGGAATATAATATAGGATTATATTCCGGGAGCGCAAGGGGGAAGCTAGATGTGCTTCACGCCGCGTCCCTTGAGAAGTGTAACTTCTTAAAACCTAGGGACGTGACGAGAGTATGTCGAGTGTTCGCGCGCGGCGCTTACTCGGCCGCGCTCGGATGATGCTTTGCCAGCCACTCAGCTTCTTCGCCGGGCTCTGGCATTATCTCTCCGCCCTCCAGCACCCAGCTGGCCGGAACATCGGTTGTCATCATGTCGATCTCGCTAAGGTCAATGCCGGTATGTGTATGAACCGATTGGCGCATCTGAGAAATGATCTGCTGTTTCTGTGCGTCGGTGCGGCCAGAACGAATGCTGCCAAAAAGAACCGCCGTTTTGCCGGACAGCGGCGGGGTCGGGGCATCCTCAATGAAGAAGGCGTGAACGAATTGGGGTGGTGCGCCGGTGACGTCGCAGTGAATGCGTGTGATGTCTGCCGCGATTTTTGGTTTGGCTTCGTCTGCGATGGTCCCTTTGGGGGCGTTGCACATGTATAGGGGCATGGTGGGTCCTCCTGGCTTATGGGTTGGGAATTACGCCAACAATTTCGTGCAGCGTTGTTTTTGTTTCTTCTGTCCAGATGCTGCAGAGTTCATGCAACATGTCGGCGCGGTCCTCTTGTGAAACCTCTTTGTTAGGTCGCATCGAGATGACGGCAGATGTGCTAGGCTTGCCGGCCGTAAAGCCACTTCGTTCGGGGACAGCCAGCCAGCCTATCTCGGCAGCTTCACCAAAATGGCGCTGCGCGAAATCATTTATCCGCGACCTCAGCGCTGTCTCCGCTTCGGCGGAAACCTGGCCCGCCTGGACAATACAATTGCATGTAATCATGAGTTCTTCTCCTTTTCTTGATGCCAGATTTTTGGCGGCGCTCCATTCGCGCGCTGCATACCAACTTCCTTGAGATCCATAACCGCGCCATCTGTGCGGCGCGGCCAGATGCGCGCAGTTCTTCGCCGGAGGATTTGTCCGTGATGATGGTGGAAGGACCGTTCTCGTGCGCGGCCCATTTGTTTCCCCATTGCGCGAGCGCAATGATTACAGGAGCCAACTCCCGTCCGCGTTCTGTGAGCGCGTATTGTTCATAAGCATACCCATCATCGGCTGGTAAGCGTTTCATTATGCCACCCTCAACAAGATCGTTGAGGCGGCTTGTGAGCGTATTTTTCGCAATCCCGAGATTTTGCTGAAAGTGCTTAAATCTGCGCGCACCCATCATCGCGTCGCGGATAATGAGCAGTGACCACCAGGACCCAACTTGGTCGAGTGTGCGCGCAATCGAGCACTGCATATCTGCGAAAGATTTCGTTTTCATAATAGGCATTCGGTTGCAATATAGAACCGCATATCATCCGCGGTCTAATATTGCAACCGAAATCGCGCTTTGGTGAATATTGGCTGGTGCGGCGCGCTAGCCCTTCCTCTCCGCCACCGCCGCTTTCACCTTCGCTTCCAGCATGGCGAGGGGCATCGCGCCATCGGCCAAAATCACGTCATGGAACCAGCCATCGGCATAGGCATCGCCGAGCTCATTTTGCGCAAACGCTCTCAGCTCGATGATCTTGTTCATGCCGATCTTATACGCCGTCGCCTGACCGGGCATCACGATATAGCGCTCAATGGCTTTCACGCAGTCGCTTTCAGGATTGGGCGTGTTCTCAATCAAATAATCGATCGCGTCTTGCCGCGTCCATTTCTTGTCGTGCAGGCCGGTATCAACAACGAGACGCGCCGCGCGCCAAAGCTCCATGGCGAGGCGGCCAAAGTCCGAGTACGGATCTTCGTAGAAGCCCATTTCTTTTGGAAGCCATTCTGAGTAAAGACCCCAGCCTTCGGTATATGCGGTTGCGCGCAGATACTTTCTGAAGCGCGGAATCCCTTCGAGTTCCTGCGCAATGGCGAGCTGCATATGATGGCCGGGAATACCTTCATGATATGCAAGCGCCTCCATCTGATAGATTGGCATGGCGTTCGTGTCATACAGGTTCGCATAGTACGTGCCCGGACGAGATCCATCCGCTGCCGGGCGCTGGTAAAACGCTTTGCCCGCTGATTTTTCGCGGAACGGCTCAACGGCCTTCACGATCAAGTCGGCTTTCGGGAAGGTATCAAAGTAGGCTGGAAGCGCGTCCCGCATTGTGTCGATCATCGCTGTCGCATCAGCGAGATAGGCGGCTTTGCCTTCCTCAGTGTTCGGATAGAAATATTTCGGGTTCGTCCGCAGATCCTCAAAGAACTCCTGGAGCGTTCCCTCGAAACCAACCGTTTCCATGATGGCGCGCATTTCTCCATGAATGCGCTCTACTTCTGCGAGGCCAAGATTGTGGACCTCTTCAGCGCTCATATCCGTTGTGGTCATTTGCTGCAGACGCATGGCGTAATAAGCCTCACCATCCGGCAGCTTCCACGCGCCGTCATCGGTGGTGGCGTTCGCTTTGTCTGCTTCTATGTAAGTTATGAGGTCCTGATAAGCGGGGCCAACAGATGAAAGCAGAGCTTCGGTTGCCTGTATTTTGAGAATGTCGCCGTCTTCTTCGGCAATGACGCCGCGCGTAACGAGCGTGTCAATTTTCTTGGAAAAATCGTCGAGGAGCGGACTGTTGCCTTCACCCGGGAACGGTGCGCCGGTGATGATGTTCTGTGCATCGGAGAGAACGTAATCATACGCAAAGAGCGGTGGACGGATGCCGGCCTCTGCACTTCTCTTGGCATTCTCAATGTGCTGACCGAGATAAGCCGGGATGCCTTCAAGCCTCGCGATATAGGCTTCGGCATCTGATAAATCAGAGATTTGGTGCTGATTGATCATGAATGCGGGAATGCTCGACTGCACGCCGCGCATTTGGTCAAACGTATAACCGTGATCATTGTAAGCAAATGCTCGCTCGGCAACGTCGTGCTGGAATTCAAACAGGTCGTAAGAGAGCTTTGCTTGCGCGATTAAAGGGGCAGATCCAAATCTCTCCTGCATTTCCGCAAGATTGGTGCGTGCAATCTCCATATCCTCGAGGGCGCGCTCGGGGCTGACATCATCCCATTTATCGTAGTCGGTTTTGATCCCGAGATAGGTTTGCGTCATTGGGCTTCGCGCGACGCTCTGGTCGAATACTTCCTCGAAAAATGTGTTGAGCGCTTCGGCGTTCGCTTCAGCTTCAGCGAGGTTGATATCGCTGTCTTCTGCAGTATTTGCTGCAGATTCAGCAGGTGAAGCCGCCGGATTTGTGGTTTCGCCGCCGCATCCGGCGAGAATAAGGGCAATGCTGGCTGTTGCAGCGCGAAGTTTCAGTTTCATTTTTAGGCCTATCCTGTGGATATTGCAGAGTTTTCACGACAGTTCTTAACGTAATTTTCGATTCCGTTAACCTTCTTCGGGTTTAAAGGGTGTAAGAGGCTTTCAGGTGATATCCCGGATTATCGCTCTTTGGGGCCGTGTGTAGACCCGAATCGTCGCATCTGTTTCGATGCCGATTGTGAGGAGAGAGTAGCCTGATGGACACTTTGGAGCTGACGCAAGCTGCAGGCGGCGAGACCCCTGAAACGGATACGCCGACTGAAACAGCCGAGCGCAAGATCGATTTTGCGCAATTGTTCTTCTACGGCATGGTGCTGGTTGCGGTGGCAGCGGCGAGCGTTGCGATTGCATGGCCAGATGCCGTCGGAAATACCGGCTCCGTTATGCTCATTTCAATGGCGGCGTTCGGGCTGGTGTTCCTCCTTTGGATCCTGCGCGGCGCAGGCAAACGCCTCGGAATGTTCCCTGAGCGCGGCGCAGCTGCCGCTGCTATAAATGCAAACACACCGCGTTTCGGCTGGATTGAAGCGCTGGATGAGGCGGTGCTCGTTGCCGAACGCGGCGGCGCACCCGTGGCTGGCAATGAAGCCTATTCTGAACTTGTGGAGCTTGCGCTAGGGCCGACCAGTTTGGATACGTCCGGCCGTCCGGTTTCTGTTGACAGGATTTTTGGCGCAGCGCCGGGGCTTGCTGCACCCGTTTTCAGATTGTCAAAGGCTGCAAAAGCAGGGGAAGCGCGCCGTGAAGTCTTACCGCCGGTGACGATGGGTCCTGAAGCGCTACCGATGCAATATGAGATTGGAGTTTCCCCGCTGCCGCGTGGGCGCATGCTCTGGCGACTTCGCCGAATTGCAGGTGAGCAGGAAGCGACGGGGGCCGCCGATCTGAAGTCGCTCTATGTTGAAGATGCGCCGATGGGCTTTTTTGCTGCCAAGCCCGACGGCACGATTACCTATGCAAATCACTGGCTGCGCGAGCTGATTGGGCTTCCGGACTCTGCAAAGGGTGTACGTATTGATGACATCATGCGCCCCGAATTTGTGAAGCTTCTGCGCAAGGACAAGAAAACAGGGTCTGCTGGCCGCGCTGATATCCGTATTCGCGGACGTGATGGGGTAGAAGTACCCGTGCAGACCATCACCACTTGGTCTGGCAAAGGCGCAGATGCCTCCGGCCGGACAATTGTGATTGCATCCAATGCGCAGCTTGCGGGCAAAGGACGAATGTCGGCCGCGTCTGCGTCGCGTCCGCCGCGCACAGACGGCGACCCGATGTTTGATGATGCACCTTTTGGCGCTGTTCGCCTGGACGGAGACAGTGTCGCTGGCGCGATCATTATGGACGCAAACCGGGCGCTCGTTGAAATGGCGCAGGACCGCGCGGTTCCAGGAAAGAAGTTTGCAGACATGTTCGTTGCCGAAGATGGCCGGGACATGCTTGAGACGAAACTGCTCGATGCGATCGACAAGCCGGTTGAGCTGCAGCTCGTCGGTGAGGAAACCCGCAATGTGAACGTCTTCGTGACGCTTGATGCCGATGGCAATCCAACAGTGGCTTACGTCATTGACATGACGGAGCAGAAGCAGCTCGAGCTCCGCCTTGCCCAAGGCGAAAAAATGCAGGCGATCGGCCACCTTGCCGGCGGGGTCGCGCACGATTTCAACAACGTCCTCACCGGTGTCATGCTGAACACGGACAAACTCATGACGCGTCACCCTCTCGGTGATCCGAGTTTCGAGCAATTGAAACACATTCACGAATTGTCCGTTCGTGCGGCAGAGCTCGTGCGGATGCTGCTCGCCTATGCGCGCAAACAAACCTTCAAACGCGAAGTCATGAATGTATCTGACTTCTTGTCTGAATTCTCAATCCTGCTTCGCCAGCTTGTTGATGAGCGTATCGAAATTGAGATCAAGCATGGCCGGGATTTGCCGCGCATCAAGGCTGACAAAAATCAGATTGAAACAGCCATAATCAATCTCGCGACGAATGCGCGCGATGCTATGCTGGCGCACAAGTCTAGCGGCAAGCTAACGATCCGCACTTCGGCGACCACAGGAAAAGAGGCGCACGAAGAAGGCTTCAACTATGTTGAAGATGGCGACTACCTGCTGATTGAAGTTGTCGATAACGGCCACGGCATGACGAAAGACGTTATGGCGAATATTTTCCAGCCATTCTTCACGACCAAAGAAGCGGGCGTTGGCACAGGGCTCGGCCTCGCAACAGTCTACGGTATTATCAAACAGTCTGGCGGTTATATTTGCCCGCAGTCGAGCGTTGGCGAGGGCACAACGTTTAAGCTTTACCTTCCTGCGCTCGATCCAGCGGAGATCCCTGCAGAAACCGAAGAGGTGCGCTCATCCGGCGAGAAGCCACGTCTCGTCGATATCTCGGGGCGCGGCCGTATCTTGCTTGTCGAGGACGAAGACGGCGTACGCGGAATAGCCGCCAGCTTGCTCGAAAATCGCGGCTACGAAGTTGAGCAGGCGCCCGACGGAGAGATCGCACTGGATATTCTGGTCAATGATGACATCGGATTTGATCTGATTATTTCAGATGTGGTCATGCCGGGTAAGGATGGGCCAACGCTTATCAAAGAAGCCAAAGAGCATCTTGGCGATGCACGCGTGATCTTCATTTCTGGTTATGCCGAACAGGATCTTGCAGATGCCCTGGATGAAGACCGAGAGATCTCCTTCCTGCCGAAACCATTTACTGTTCGAAAGCTGGCAGAGCGTGTGAAAGATGTTCTGGGTGAGCAGAAAGAAAAAAAGATGAACGCGGCGGCGTAGAACGCAGCAGAAGATCAGAGAAAGAGCCGGAACTCGTGTGAGGTATGTGCTTTATGCTGAAAAGAGCTTTCCTCACTGTACTGATCGGTCTTCCGCTTTTCGCATGCTCTACAGCCAAACAAGCTGCGGAAGACGGAGCGCGCGGGCTGAAACTCGCTGCGCTTGATGCCAAAGATGCCGCGGTCGATTTTAAAGATGCGACGTTAGACGCCAAAGATGGTGTTTCAGAATTCTTCGATCTGCCGCAGCCCTATCATGGCCGGGGGCAAGCAATCTGTGGTTACCTCTCTTATCACATAGAAAGCCACAATATCTTTCCCGATGCCAAAGCGATGCGCGAGCAATCGAGAGGATTTGGTGTGCAGCCCGGCACTGTGGAGCACCAGGCATTGCTCGGGCATCACGGGAAGTATGTTTGTCTATCCGGCGAAGTTTATTATCGCGGATGCGGCAAGGAAGTTTCCTGTAACACCTCGGATTTTCTCTATGCGGTGCGGGTAAACGGTATTGGCGGGTAAGCGACTTCGCGCTGCGTGACGCCTTGCCCGCAAGCCGCTGCGCTGTCACTCTAGAGATATGGACGGATTTACTTCAAAAACCACCATGAACCGCGGCCTCACATACCCTTGGGGAGAGGGCGCGCCAGAAACGGGTGAGACGTTTGAAGTCGCGCCCGGGGTACATTGGGTGCGGATGCCGCTGCCATTTTCTTTGGCTTATATAAACCTGTGGCTGATCGATGATGGTGACAGTTGGTCGATCGTCGATACAGGCATGCCGCTGCCAGAAACCAAGGAAGCTTGGCGAAAGATTTTTGATGAGAAGCTCGGCGGCAAGCCCGTAACGCGGATCTTCGTCACGCATATGCATCCCGACCATATCGGAAATGCTGGCTGGTTGTCGCGCAAATGGCCGGGGTCCAAGCTGTATATTTCGCGGCTAGAATACGTCAC
This sequence comes from Hyphomonadaceae bacterium, assembly GCA_965263325.1. Lineage (GTDB taxonomy): Bacteria > Pseudomonadota > Alphaproteobacteria > Caulobacterales > Hyphomonadaceae > CBDHGY01. The sequence goes on from CBDHGY010000002.1 coordinate 2,783,631, forward strand.
CTGCCGCATGCTTGTGGCAGACACTGGCCGGGATGCACCAGAGGCGGGTTTGGAATTTTATCGGCGCGCGGGATGGTCTCCGTCTCAAGTCGACAATTACGCCGCGCGATTTGGCGGGTTCGGGCGCGGTGTATCGCGCCTGCCCGACGCTTATGAGCGCCTGCAGGATGGCGATGAATTTCAGATGGCGGGTGAGGTCTGGCGGGTTATTTCCGGCAATGGTCATTCGCCGGAGCATAGTTGCCTGTATTGCCCTGCTTTGAAGATTTTTATTTCCGGTGATCAGTTGCTGCCGCGGATTTCGTCGAATGTTTCAGTGTTCCCAACAGAGCCAAACGCGGACCCATTGTCGGACTGGCTTAACAGCTGCGAGAAATTGAAGCGTGAATTGGCAGAAGACGTGCTGGTTCTGCCTGCACACAATGAACCGTTTAAAGGCGCGCAAACGCGGTTGCAGGCCCTGATCGACGGACATGAGAAATCTCTTCGCAGGTTGCACAAAAGACTGTCCGAGCCAAAGCGTGCGGTAGACGTGTTTACCGCTTTATTCGGGCGCACAATTGATGATGAAGTCATCTCGATGGCAACCGGCGAGTCTATTGCACATCTAAATTGCCTTATTGGTCGAGGGCTCGCGCGCGCCGATCTAAGCGAAGACGGCACGCTTCTCTACACCGCGATATAAAAACCGGTCGCCGCTTAGATTGCGACGACCGGCATTGAATGGGTGTGATTTCTTCGGGCCTAGTTTGCTTTAGCTTTCTCCACCGCATTTGCAGGGTGAACGACCTTCAAATCACCTTCCAGCGTTGTTGTATCCTCAATGATCGCGCGCACCTCTGCGACGCTGAGTTCTGGATTGACGGCAAACAGCTTGGCGGCAAGGTTAGCGACTTGAGGCGCTGCCATAGACGTACCGGAGAGTTTCATCTCCCGGCCACCCGGGACGCGGCCCAGAACTTCAAACCCGTTTGCATAGACGTCGATCGACGTTCCATATGAAGTAAAGCCAGCCGGTTGAAGGGCCTGATCCACAGCGCCGACGGTGATCACATTTGGAAGATTGATGCCGGCTGGGACGGATTGAACAAACTCAACATTCTCATCTTCATTTCCCGCACCCGCAACAAACAGCGTATCAGGAGCGGACGCAAAAGCTTCGGTCAAACCATCCTGCATGATCTTGAAAATACGGTCTGCACGTGCCTTGCGTTCATCCGGGTCGTTCTCTGCGCCTGTCACCTGCAGGATCGCTTCGATGGCCGGTTTGGTAAGACGCCAGCTCATATTCGCGACTTTGATGTCGTTTTTCTTCATCATGGCCACAGCGTCTTTAGAAGCAGCAACCAATCCTTCAGCAAAAGCTTCGTCAATCGCTTCTGTTGGAATAGGGTCGCTCGGCCAAGTCATACGAACATTCATGACCTGTGCAGCAGAATTACCTGCGATGGAGATATCCGCTACGTGCTGGCCATGAATATAATTGCCGAGAACAGTCATCTGCTTTTGCAGCGTCTGTAAAGAGCCAGCATCCTGTTGGCTGAGCAGCGTGCGATAGGCTTCGGCCTCTTTGGTGTTTGTCAGGCCAGCCGTTGTATCGAGCGCGCCTTTCATCGTGTCGAGCATTCCGTCCATGTCACTGGCATAGCCATCAGCTTCAGGAAGAAGCGCTGCGTCTTCTGGCTGAAATTTTCCATCAAATGCGATGCCGTGCGCGGTGCCCGTGCCGGGATAATCGGGGTTTGTCCACATGCGGCCTTTATGCAGTGCCGGGTCGACGCCTGTATCCCAAACGGCAACCACCACGGGTGCCCCGTCGGTCACTTCAACTGCGCGCTCCGACCAGAGATCTTTTGCCTCTTCTTCAGGTTCTGCGTCCAAGCGTTCGGTGAGCGCTTCAGCGACCACTGACATGTAAGGCATTGTATCCAGGGAGTAGGCAATCCCGACAACGCTTCTGGCGAGTGAGCGGTCGAACTCCATATTCGATTGCTCTGCAACCACATCAATTTGGCCTTCGAGCGCGGCATTCAGCAGGTTCGGATTGACAACTTGAGCCTGTCCTTTTTGCTGTTCCAGAGCATCTCGAGCGATATCGAGATCGACGCTCGCAAGCGCTTGCGTCAGCTCTGATTTAAATGCTGCGCCAAAGGTCATTTCGTCTGCATCGGGATGACTGATGCTCGCCCGCGCAAACGCATCACCAACCAGTCCAGACGTTTCTTTTGCAGCCGCTTTGTCTTCGAGCCCCCGTACCTCCTTGGAAATTTTCAGGGCAGTATCCCAGTCGCCTTTTTGCAGCGCGATCACGCGTTTTGTCGAAAGCACAGATTTTTTTGTTCCAGCGTCTTGGATGTCATATTCGCTAAGCAGCATGTCGGCATCTGCTTCGAGCGCGTCGCGCAATGCGATGAAATCCGCGCCGCGCTCTTTTACCAGTTCTGACGGTTTGGCAGCGAGAGCAAACACTGTGCGGGGCATATCTGCTTCGCTAGCGATGACTTTGCTGGCCGTTTCTGTGGGTTCCATTTGTGATTCCATCGTCGATGTTTCTGTCGAAGCCACTTCGGTTTCCTGAGCATCTGCGCCAGTCGTTCCAGTGTTTCCACAGCTTACGAGCGCCGCTGCAGCCGCGCCCAAAAGAAGTCCGCGGGTAAATCTTTGTGCCATTTGATTATCCCTTCTGCACACACCCATCCGGTTTGCGTGGGCGTTCATGCGCGTGCATATGGTTAAGTCCATGTTGAAAGTCAACTAATTATTATTGTAAAACAATAATTCTCAATGGTTGGCAATAATGGCACGAAATCCGAATTTGAACTCTGCATCTGTGTTTCCTGTAGATTTCGCCTTCGCATCGCCCCATTGGGTCTGTTAAGCGCAAAACTAAGTTCTCGTGAGATATAACGGCCAGATGTCCGAAATAGTTGATACAGAAAAAGAAGAAAATGAACCGTCCACGTTTCGTGAAAAAGCCATCCGCGAGGCTAAGGAATGGCTGGCTGTTTTTGCCTGGTTCGTTCCGCTCTACCTGTTGTTCACAGGCCTGATTTATGAGCAACGGGTGATACCGTCTGAGTCGATGGTCCCGAACCTACAGGTTGGCGACAGGGTCGCAGTGAACAAGTTTGCCTATGGATATTCAAAGTATTCCGTGCCGTTTGGGCTTGGCTGGTTTCTTCCCGAAGGACGAATTTTTGCTGAGATGCCGAAGCGCGGAGAAGTCGTTGTATTCCAGCACCCGCACACTGATAGAGTCATGATCAAGCGCGTCCTGGCGGTCGGCGGTGATCAAATCGAATTACGGTCGGGCCAGGTTATTCTCAACGGCGTTCCAATTCCGACGCAAAACATCGATCGCATTCGAGTGATGACGCACCCCACCAAGACGAGCCCAGCAAGAGCTCAGCCTGTGGTTCAGCGCAGAGAAACGCTTGGCGATAACAGCTACATGACCCATCAGTGGGACGGTGTGCGCGGGTATGATGATACCGCTCGCTTCAAGGTCCCGGAGGGACATCTCTTTTTTGTTGGCGACAACCGGGACAATTCTGTCGATGCACGCGCCACAACGGGGCACTGCCTTGATGTCGACGGGGTGATCAGCGGGACGGGGTGTCCGCCTCGCAGCGTTCGTACGAATGGGGGGCTCGTTCAAATACCGAACGATGAAGCGTCGATAGGATTCGTTCCATTGCAAAACGTTATTGGCCGCGCAGATACGGTGATTTTTACGACCAAACGATGCAATAAGCAGCCTGGCACGACGTGCCCTCCAAAGCGTTTGTGGCGCGGCCTTTAGAATTTGTCGACATTCGCGTGATAGGCGAGGCAGGCGTGTAGATTGCACGCCGCTGGGGGCGTGTTTCATTGTGGAACACGTTCAGCATTCTGCCTTTGATTGAGACCGTTTATGCAAGTCGAGCTGTTCAAACCGGATGAAATGAATGCCGATTTTTGGCAGGCTTTTCACGACATTCGAAATGCGTCGTCAGCTAATGACGATCCGTTCTTTGATCCGGAATTTGCGCGCCTTGTCGGTGGTCTGCGCAGCGACACATTTATCGGCGTTGCCTTCGATGCGGGCAAGGCTGAGCCAATCGCCTTTTGGCCAATGCATGTGCGGCCGGGCGGGTGGGCGCGGCCGATCGGTGGTCCATTTTCTGATTGGCATGGTCCGGTCGCGCGCGTGCATGATCCGGTAGACCCAACAGAGTTTCTCGCTGCCGCCGGTCTTTCAGGGTTCACCGCATTTGGCATGCCGGGGCATTTGTCCTGGGGGCATCTCGATGAGCGTGTCGGCGCGAATATGACCGATGTATCGGCTGGTTGGGAAGATTATCTCGCCGCCCAGACAAAGCTTTACCCGAAACACTTTAAGAAGATGCGCCGCATGGGACGCAACATGCAGCGAGATCATGCTGAGATTCAGTTTGAGATGGATGACACATCTCGTGAAGCCTTTGATTGGCTGATCGAACGCAAGCGCGCTCAGTTCGTGCGTACGGGTCGCCACGATGTTCTCGGACCAGAATGGGCGCGCCTGTTGTTTGAAAGGTTACGCGGGTTCAGATCCCAGCGCTTCTCAAGCCGGCTCATGAGCCTGCGCCTTGACGGGAAGATCGTCGCTGCTGAATTCAACCTTTGCTCAGACCGGATTATGCACGGCTGGATTACGGGTTTCGATACGGACTTTGCCTATTACTCTCCTGGATACATGTTGCAGCATGAGATCCTGAAAGAGATGCAAGGCATGGATCAAACGATCTACGACGCTGGAATTGGTCTTGATTACTACAAGAAATACTACACCAACTTCCAATTGCCTGTGGATACTGGCGCGCTGCGCGTTCAGCAGAAAGCAGGCCTGCCGCGGCTGATGGCTGATGGTTGGCGAATGACGGAAAACTCCCTTCCGGGCGCGATGGGGCGTCTTATGGGCAAAGTGCGACGTCGTACCGACCAGATTGTCATGTCAGAGATGACACTCGGCGGACGCATCAGCGGTATCGCAAAAGCGCTAAAACCTTAAACTCTCGCGCAGGCCCCATCTTGCCGATGCGCGCCAACCCCGCTAGCTGAGGCGCATGAACGGGACATCCGATCAATTGAATACACCTGCGAGCGAAACGCAGGTCGCCGCCACTACGCGCGGGCCGTTGATCATTTCTCGCCACGGCCGGCCCAAGCTCGACAGAAACGAAGGCCCCAAACTCACCTGGCAGGAATATGTTGCATGGTGGGATGCTTATGAAGCGGGCGGTCTTGCCGAAGATCAGGAGCCGCCTGAAAAACTGAAGGCGCAAGTTGTCGATGCACAATTAGTGCTTTCTTCGGAGCGCTTGCGCGCCAAGCAAACTGCTGCGATGGCCGCGCCGCACATGGCGGCCATTCCTTTTGATTTGTTCAATGAAGCGCCGTTGCCGCCGCCGCGCTGGGGGGTTCGCTTCTTGCCGCGAACCTGGAATTTCTTTGCGCGGTCTGCCTGGATGTTAGGTCATTCTCTTGGCGGAGAGACAAATAAGCAAGCCTGGGAGCGGGCCGGGCACGCAACAGATGCGCTTCATGAACACGCCAAGCATGGGAAGGTATATCTTGCCGCGCATGGCTGGTTTAATCGTATGCTTCGCAAAGAACTGCGCAAGAAGGGTTGGCGCTGCACATATGATGGCGGCAACGCATATTGGAGCTATCGAAAATACGAATGGCATGATTAGAGCTTGAATTCGCCATTGCGGCGAGTCGGCCATATCCCTATGGTGTCTTGAACCAATCAGGATGGACCATGATGGCAGCAAAAGCTGTAGATAAGATGAGTTTCGAAGAAGCACTTGCGGAACTCGAAGGCATTGTAAAAAAACTCGAAGGCGGCGAAGCTCCCCTCGAAGAATCAATCGCAATTTACGAACGCGGCGCATCGCTGAAAGCGCATTGCGAATCCAAACTGAAATCTGCTGAGCTGAAAGTCGAACAGATTGTCCAAGGGGCAGGCGGCAAGCCAGAAACCGAACCAGCTGAGTTTGACTGATGGGTCAGGAGGCCGGGGTGGGTGAAACGCATGATTTCGGAAACCGGCTGAAAGAAGTCGCTGACAAAATAACGGTCGTGCTCGATCAACTTATTCCAAGAGCGCAGGGGCCTGAAGCCGATTTAATGCGTGCGATGCGTCACGCTGCTCTTGCAGATGGAAAACGCATGCGGCCATTTTATGTGCTCGAGACTGGTAAACTGCTCGGCGCTCCAGAAAAAAGCTTGCTACGAACGGCAGCGGCGCTTGAATGCGTGCACACTTATTCTCTCGTCCATGACGATTTGCCTTGCATGGATGATGACGATTTTCGCCGCGGCCAGCCAACCGTTCACAAAGCGTTTGGAGAGGCGACCGCGGTTTTGGCTGGAGATGCGTTGCTGACGCTTGCATTCAAGATTCTTGCGAGTTCAGAAACACACAACGATGCCAAAATCCGGGTTAAGCTCATAGAGCTGCTTGCTGACGCGTCGGGCGCTCAAGGCATGGTTGGTGGACAGATGATCGATATGCTTGAGGACAACAGCCCGCGCGATCTGAACACTATTACCCGCATGCAGAGGATGAAAACGGGTGCGCTGATTGGTTGGTCTGTCGAAAGTGCGGCAATTGTTGGAGGGGCCACTAATGCGGAGCGCGGCGCATTGATGGGTTTTGCGCACGATTTGGGTCTTGCTTACCAAATCGCTGATGATCTCCTAGATGCCGAAGGCCATGGCAGTGAAGTGGGTAAGGCAACCGGCAAGGATGCGGCCGCCGGAAAAGCAAATTTTGTTACCCTGCTTGGCATAGAAGGTGCTCGGCAACGTGTGCGGCTTCTGGCCGCGCAAGCGAAGGAACATCTCGCAATTTATCGCAATCGAGCCGATATATTGCTGCAATCTGTTGATTTTGTTCTGGATAGAAAGCGCTAGATTAACCAGCGTACCTCTAGAATAGAGCCTCGAGGAGGGGCAGAGCGATGCCAGAGTTGAGTAATTCACGTGTTTTGGACCGGGTTAACACACCTGATGACCTGAAAGATCTGACACGCGAAGAACTCAAGGTGCTCGCTGACGATGTGCGGAGTGAAGTGATTGACGCCGTTTCTGTGACTGGCGGCCATCTAGGGGCCGGTCTCGGCGTGGTCGAGCTTACAGTTGCCCTTCACTATGTTTTCGACACACCCGCTGACAAGTTGATTTGGGACGTTGGCCACCAATGCTACCCGCATAAAATCCTCACAGGCCGAAAAGACCGCATACGGACGCTTCGCCAAGGCGGTGGTTTGTCGGGTTTCACCAAGCGCAGCGAAAGCGAATACGACCCGTTTGGAGCGGCACATGCTTCGACTTCGATTTCAGCTGCCGCAGGCTTTGCAAAGTCGCGTGACCTTCAGGAGAAATCCAATCATGTGGTCTCCGTGATCGGTGACGGTTCGATCACGGCAGGCATGGCTTATGAAGCCATGAATAATGTCGGCTATGATGAAACCAAACAGGTTGTCATCCTGAACGACAATGACATGTCGATTGCGCCGCCTGTTGGCGCGATGAGCCACTATTTGTCGAAACTGGTGTCTTCGAAAAGTTATCGCGGCCTGCGGAAACTCACCAAAGCGGTGGTGAAGCCGATCGGTTTGGAAGAGACAGCCCGCAAAGCGGAAGAAAGCCTTCGCCACATGACCATGGGCGGCACATTGTTCGAGGCGCTTGGCTTCTACTATGTCGGCCCGATTGACGGACATGATTTGGATGCGTTGGTTCCTGTGCTTCAGAACGTCAAGCAAATGAACCGTCCGGTGTTGGTTCATGTCGTGACCCAAAAGGGTAAGGGCTACGCGCCGGCCGAAGATGCGAAAGACAAGTATCACGGTGTATCGCGCTTTAATGTCATCACTGGTGAGCAGCAAAAGGCGAAGCCAAAAGCACCCACCTACACAATAGTTTTCGGTCAGAGCCTGATTGATTTAGCGAAGACCGACGACAAAATCTGCGCGATCACCGCCGCCATGCCGTCGGGCACCGGTGTTTCAATGTTCAAAGAGCACTTCCCGGACCGGACATTTGATGTCGGCATCGCTGAGCAGCATGCAGTGACTTTTGCTGCTGGCATGGCGGCAGACGGCATGAAACCTTTTGCGGCAATATATTCGACGTTTCTTCAGCGCGGTTATGATCAGGTCGTGCATGATGTTGCGATCCAGAAACTGCCAGTTCGATTCGCGATAGACCGGGCAGGGCTTGTTGGCGCGGACGGCCAAACGCATGCCGGCTCATTCGATGTCGGATATATGGGCGCGTTGCCCGATATGGTATGTATGGCTGCAGCCGATGAAGCCGAGCTTGTGCACATGGTTGCAACAGCCGCAGCGATTGACGATCGTCCAAGCGCATTTCGTTACCCTCGCGGAGAGGGCGCGGGCATAGACCTTCCCTCAATCCCTAAGGTGCTAGAGATCGGGAAAGGCCGCGTCATGCGTGAGGGCACAGCCGTGGCGATCCTGTCCTATGGAGCGCGGCTGCAAGAGGCACTAAAAGCGGCCGAGATGCTTTCGGCGCAAGGTCTGTCTTGCACAGTTGCCGACGCACGTTTTGCAAAGCCACTCGATGCTGATCTCACAGAACGCCTCGCCAAGGAGCATGAAGTCCTTTTGACAATTGAAGAGGGCGCGGTTGGCGGTTACGGCGCATTTGTGCTCCAGCATCTGGCGTCTGTCGGCGCGCTGGATAACGGGCTAAAAATACGTACCATGCATTTGCCCGACGTGTTTCAGGATCAGGACAAGCCTTACAATATGTATGAAACCGCCGGGCTGAATGCTCGCCATATCGCAGCGCGTGCAATAGAAGCACTTGGCCGCGGTGACCTTGCCGAGATCGAAAAGCAAGCGTCTGCCTAAACCATATGACTCCTTAACTAGCCGAATCCTTCTGCGTCTGGCATGACGGATGCAGGAGAAAAGGGGCTGAGATTATGAGGCGACAGTTTGTTGGTTTAGCCGTTGCAGCCGTGCTACTTTCTGCGTGTGAAACTGCAGAAATAGTAACAGAACCAGCCATTGGGCCGATGAGTGAGGCAGAGTTCGCCGGTGCTCTGCAAAGCGCGAAATCTGAGCCAAACCCGTTCGATGGCGAGCGTAAACTGACATCGCTGGTCGATAATCCCGGGGTAAATCCAGAGCAGCGCTCGCGCGCGCTCTATGCTCGGGCAACGCAGCGTTGGAAAAAAACCTACGACAAAGTTGGCGCAAAAGCCGATTTTGAAGAATATGTTCGACTTTATCCGGCCGGCGCATTTACCAACAATGCCAAGTATGAAGCCGGTTATGTTCAGGCGGAATTGCGGGCGGCTGAAGGGCGTCTCCAAACCCTGCAGACATTGCGTGCATGGTTCGATGATACTTGGTCTTTAGGCCGCCGCGAAGAAGCTGCGTCGCGTTATCGGCGCTCCGGTTTAACCCCTGAGCCGCACCAGGTATATGCGCTTCGTGCGAAGGGATTCCTTTGCGAAGGATCGGGAAATTTGAAAGTTCATCATTACGGCCCCTTAACACCGGAGATTCAAAATCTTTACTGGTGTAAGTAAGGAGCCCTTCCAAAATGATCCGATCAACAATTTGCGCGGGGACGGCAGGATTGTTGAGCATGATGATGATCATGCCCGCAGCACTTGCTGAAGCGCCGCGCCAAGCCTCTGAAATCCTGATTGTAGAGCGCGAGAGACCCGAAACGTATCCGAAGCCAAAACTATCTTCTGGCGCGGCCGTCGAAGACGTGTTGAAGATCGCGGAAAATCATCCGAACGCTTATGTTGGCGAAGCATGGATCAGTGAATTGCTGGAGGAGCCTTCATTAACGCCAAAACAGCATGCTCGCATTCTCTATGCGCGCGCGCAGCATCGCTGGAAAAAATCGTCGAACAGGATCGGAGCCTGGCAGGATTTCACACGTTTCACCGAGCTATACCCCGATGACATCTACGCAAACAATGCCGGTATTGAAGCTGAGTATGTCCAAATCGAGATTGGCCGGATAGAAGCCCGCATGGCGGAGCTGCAGCCGCTCAGCCTCTGGTTTGAAGATTCCTGGCTATTGGGAAAGCGCGATGAAGCCGCGGGCCAGTATCAGCGCAGCGGGCTGGTACCGGAACCGCACGAGGTCGAACTCCTCTTAGCCGCAGGCTATGTTTGTTCTGAAGGGCGCTCGCAGGGGTCTTCAGATTACCAGCGCGTCATTCCCAGCGATCCAAATCTCTATTGGTGCCAATAGGTTATTCGTTCCGTAAGGCTTTGCCCCAGCATTGTCACAATCACGCCGCTTGAGCGCTCGCCTCGATACGTTATGGATCGTGTAATACGCGAATCCTTTGAAAGGGGAGTTTTCAATGAAACGGATTTTACTCGTTGGGGCAGCATTTTCAGTCATCGCTGCGTGTGCGACAGACACAGCTGGTTCGCCCGAGCCATCGATAGCGGAAGATGTGATCGCAGACGACAGAGACGCCAATTCTGTCGAAACCATTCTGGTTGAGAAGTCTGAATTTGACCTCGCTATGGAAACGGTTGAGACCCTTGTCGAAGCAAGAAATGAACAAGCGGCGATTGACCGGCTGACCCAATTGCTCGGCCGCACTGAGCTGACAGAAGACGAGAAACAGATTGCGCTATTAAGACGCGGAACCATTCGTCTGAGTGAGCGTGGCTTTGACACCTGGGCCGCCATCAAGGATTTTGAGGAAATCACTGCAACCTATGGCGACGATGCCCTGGATGGCGTAGCGATGGAACAGCTTATGACGGCACGCGGAAAAGCTGACTCCCTGAATTTCCTCATCAATCAACCGGATATTTCCCGGGTAGAAAAGTTTCAGGCAATGTTTCAGCTTGGTGACCATCAGGAAGCGGTGGATCTGATGCTGGCGACGAACCTGAACCCTGGCAATGACTACCTGATGGCGATGTATCAAATTGGATGGCTCTGCGAAGGTGAAGGTTTTACGGGCCCATCATATGCAGCCACCGATTATGAGGGCACTTCGCGGTCGTTCCAGTTCTGCGACTTCGGAAAATAAGCTAAACGCACGACTTTCGACGTGTTTCCCTAGCGGCGGCTCTTTACGGAGGGCCGCCGCTCATGGTTTCTGTACGTAAATTACCGGAGGAAACCAACAATGCCCGCAGACACAGCCGCTCCCTGGCCAGCTATGTCAATCAAAGACGCCAATGCTTTGTTGGCAGTCCCCGAGAGCCCGCTTGCGCTCGAGGACGCTGTCATTGGTGGGGTCAGCATGAAAGTCTACTCCAATGCGCCGCCAACCGTTCCATCGATTGTCGAGTTTGCGAAGCAGTCTTTCGGATCGCGTGACTATCTCGTTTATGAAGATGAGCGGGTAACTTATGATGCCTTCCATCGCGCTATATCGCATTTTGCCGGTGCGCTGAGCGAGACATTCGGCGTTGAAAAAGGTGACCGCGTTGCCGTCATTATGCGCAATTATCCTCAATGGCCTGTCGCTTTTCACGCAGCTTTATCGATTGGAGCGATTGCAACGCCAATGAATTCCTGGTGGACGGGAGATGAGCTAGAATACGGATTGAAGGATTCAGGCGCGAAAGTGGCGATCGTCGATCCTCAAATTTACGAGCGCATTTCCGGGCATTTGTCGAACCTGTCGGACTTAAAGGCTGTTATTATTGCCCGCTATGCCGATGAAGGAACAGAAGCTGATCCACGTGTGAGCACGATGGAAGAATTCGTTGGTGACGCAAAATCCTGGGCAAGCCTTGACGATATTGGATTGCCGCCGACGGAGTTAACTCCGGAAGATGATGCAACCATCATGTATACGTCCGGAACGACGGGACGTCCGAAAGGCGCGCTTGCGACGCACCGGGCGATTATCTCTAACATGTTCAATTCAACATCATGTCAGGCGCGTGCCTTCTTGCGCCGCGGAGAGATGCCGCCGGAGCCCGATCCAAACGAACAGGTCTCATCTCTCCTTGCCGTTCCGTTCTTTCATGCGACCGGCGCATTTGCCGTGATGATCCCGTTTATGCTGCGCGGCGGTAAAATCGTTACCATGTATCGCTGGGATGCTTCACAAGCGCTTCCGATCATTCAGGACGAAAAAATCAATGCCGTTGGCGGTGTGCCAGCGATCGCCTGGCAACTGCTCGAGCACCCAGACCGTGATAAATATGATCTGTCGTCAATTCAGGCGATTTCCTATGGCGGCGCGCCTTCAGCCGAAGAGCTGGTGACAACGATCAAAAAACGCTTCCCGGATGCCGCCCCCGGAAATGGCTGGGGCATGACCGAGACGTGTGCAACCGCAACGCTTAACTTTGGTGAGGACTATGAGAACCGCCCGATGAGCGCGGGTGCACCTCCGGGAGCGGTCGAGATCAAGATTTGCGATCCAGACGGCAACGAAATTACAGAGCCCGGCGCAGTTGGTGAGCTGTGGTGCAAAGGCCCTATGAATTGCAAGCTTTACTGGAACCGCCCTGACGCAACCGCAGAAACGTTCCGTGACGGATGGGTTGTAACAGGTGACCTCGCCAAGATCGATGAAGAGGGCTTCCTGTATCTCGTTGACCGCGCGAAGGATATGCTGATCCGCGGCGGTGAGAATATCTATTGTATTGAGGTCGAGAACGCCTTGTATGATCACCCGGCTGTGATGGATGCGTCTGTTGTCGGCATCAAACACAAAGTGCTTGGCGAGGAGCCGGGGGCAGTTGTTCAGCTGAAGCCTGGTAAATCGGTGACTGAAGACGAATTGCGCGCGCACGTAGCGAGCCAGCTTGCCGCATTTAAGGTCCCCGTCGAGATCCAGTTCTTAGATGAACCGCTACCCAGAAATGCGAATGGCAAAATTCTGAAATCCGAACTGCGTGAAAGATTTACGCCGCGAGGATGAGCGATGAAAATGCCGGATATGACAAGGATCAGTTCGGCAAGCCGGTGACCCTAGAACCGCGCGGCGACAGTGAAGATGGTCGCCGCTTCTCCCCTTCAACTGGGCGGAACAAGGACGCTGTGCGCGGCGTATATTTGCAGCATATGCCTCAAAGTGGGCGCGTGTTGGAAATTGCGTCGGGGACGGGTGAGCACGGCGCGCATATTTCAGACCTCGCACCTGATCTTATCTGGATTTATTCCGATATAGATCAGCAAGGTATCGCGAGCCAGCGCGCCTGGGCAACTCATATCGGGCATAACAGATTGATGGGCCCACTGCAGGTGGATGCTGCGGCAAATCATTGGGGTGAGGCCGAAACGATGGGGCCGTTGGATGGTATTTTTAATGCCAACATGATCCACATATCGCCGTTCGAAGTGACCAGAGGATTGCTAGAGGGAGCAGGGCGCTTGCTCAGCAGCGCGGGAAGGCTGATGCTTTACGGGCCGTTCGCCAGGAACGGAGATATCGCTCCGTCGAATGCGCGTTTCAGTGAAGATCTGCAGCGCCGGGATCCGCGTTGGGGTGTACGCGATCTCGATTTGGAGATTGTGCCGGTAGCTGTTGAGATGGGCCTGTCGCTCGAAATTGTCGTTGAAATGCCGGCAAACAATTTGAGCGTAATTTTCAAAAGAATGTAGGAGGGACACAGTATGACAGGACAGGCAATTATTATAGGCGTTGGAGCCTCGAACGGACTAGGCGGGGCACTCGCGCGCAGGTTCGCAAAAGGCGGGCTGGAGGTGGTCGTCGCTGGACGCACATTGTCTAAACTGGAATTAGTCGTCAAAGAAATCGTTGAAGCGGGTGGCGCAGCGCGGATCGCTATTTGTGATGTGACCGACGAAGCTTCGGTGAGCGCGCTCTTTGAAAACGCAGCTATGGATGGCTCCATCGAGGCTGTGCTTTACAATGCAGGTAACAACGCGATCATTCCATTTGCCGATCTTGATGCAAAGACGTTTGAAGCATTTTGGCGCATATGCTGTATGGGCGGATTTCTGACCGCAAAAGCTGCGGTGCCAATCATGCTTGAGCAGAACCGCGGATCTATTATTTTCACAGGCGCTTCGGGCTCAATGCGAGGGAAATCGAATTTTGCGCATTTCTCAGCGGCGAAAGCTGGCCTTCGTATGCTTTCACAATCTCTCGCCCGCGAATACGGGCCCAAAGGTTTGCATATCGCTCACGTCGTGGTGGATGGCGTGATCGACGGCGACATGGTTCGGTCCCGGTTTGCAGAATATATTGAGAAGCTTGGTCCGGATGGATCACTCAACCCTGACGATATGGCGGAAGCCTTCTGGATGCTTCACAGACAGCCGCGATCAACCTGGACGCAGGAATTAGACCTGCGTCCTTATAGCGAAAGCTGGTAGGCGGCTTATGCCTCCGCGTTGACCGGCGGCGTCTTCTCAATCCAAGGCCTCGTATTTTCCAGCTCAAGCGCAAGCTTGAACAAGAGCGCATCGTCACCTTGGCGGGCAGAGAACATTGCTCCAACCGGCATTCCGTCTTCGGACCAATAAAGCGGAACAGACATAGACGCGCCGCCCGATACATTCATAGGCGCTGTAAAACAGGCAAAATCCAGAACATTCTGCCGAACTGTTCCGAAGTCTCCCACGGGTGACTGGACCCCGATCTCAGGTGCCACGGTCGCAACTGTCGGCGTAAGAATGACATCAAATTCAGAGAACCAGGAATCATAGCTGCTAACAAAGTCATTCAAATACTGCAGCACCGCCGAGAAGTTGCTTTGATTGGCTACAAAGTTCCCTGCGAGCCCCATCGTCCATGGTTCGACCAGATCACTCAGGTTCTCTGGAGTGGGCGCGACGCCATTATATTCCGCCGCGCGCTGCACGAATTGGGCGGCACCAGCTGACCAAAGCAGTAGAAAATTTTCGACGAATTCATCACCGTCGACGGGCATTGACCAATCGATGACCTCATGACCAAGCTCGCGGCAAAGCTGCGCAGTAGATTCGATACCCGCACGCGTTCCAGCGTCGAGCATTGCAGATGTCATCGGATTGGGCGCAAAGGCGATTTTTAGTCGGCGATCGATCGGTTCAGTAACAATATCTCGCATCAAAGCCGTTCGATCATTTTGAGAAATCGAAAACAGATTGATCGAATCTCTGACGCTTAGCGTCACGGCATGATTGACGCTGATGTTTGCGCCGCCGCCAGCTGGGTCACTCTCTACAAGCGCTCCGCGCGAAGGCTTCAAGCCAAACAATCCGCAGCACGCCGCCGGAATACGAATAGATCCACCTCCATCGCTCGCCTGAGCGAAAGGCACAACGCGCGCAGCCACGAGCGCCGCTGCACCGCCTGACGACCCCCCGGGAATCCGGTCTGTATTCCATGGGTTCCGCGTTGGGCCAGTGACTATCGGCTCTGTCGATGAAATCAGGCCAAGCTCGGGGGTGGTTGATTTGCCAAGCGAGATAATTCCGTTTTCGTGCCAGGTGCCGACATAGTCTCCGTATCCCTCCTGAGAAGGTGCGCTTCTGAAAGCACGCGAACCATACCAGGTCGGTGCACCTTTCCAGTCTTCTAGGTCTTTAATGAAGGTGGGCTGGCCGGAGTATCCTTCGCCCATTGCTGTGTTGGACCGAGCGCGCGCATCGTCATACTGATCATTCACGATCGCATTGATCGCGCCATTGACGCGCTTCGCGCGCGCAATTGCATCGCTGATAAGCAATTCAGGTGTAAGATCGCCATTTGCCAAGCCTTCCCCTCGGCTCACACCATCAAAATACTTTGCGTAATCGAACGGTGGTTGCGGCTGGCTGCTTTCGCGAGTGCCCAACGGCTGCATATCTTCTGAAACGGTACTGTCCCCGCATGCTGAGAGTGCACCAAGCGCGGCGCTGCCGAGCAGCACGTTCCGACGTGTTATTGTTTGCAACTGAATTCCTCCCCGAACAGTGCTCATGTCTGCAGTCGTGACCAAGTATTATTTTACCGGCACTTTGGCTGCCTCACTCTGCTTCCGCACCTTGTAATACACCGCAGGCAATTCGCGGACCCGCTCCGCCAATTGGTTGGCTGATGTGATCGTCTTCATTCGCATGAATTACAATCGCGGTTCCGTCGTCGTCAAAGAGGTCCGCTTTGGTCGCGAAATTTGTGAATATCTCATAGCCAGCGCTGCCATCTGCATGAGCGTAAATGTTCGGAATATCGCCCGGTTCTGGGCCTATCGGGTTCATCAAACCATGACCGTCAGGTATCATCCCGACATGGCCGCCGCTTTTCTTGAAGACGCCCACATCTGAGCAGTCTCCAACCTGATGGAAATGAATGCCGTGCCATCCGGGAGATAGGCTGCCTCGATCTATGTTGACGCGCAAGAGAATACCGTTCGGTCCACCGGTTAGTTTGGCGGATCCGATTGCCTGACCACGTTCACCTATGAAAGTTGCGCTGGCGTCAAACTCTGTTTGCTGAACGGATGCAGAGACGATGGTCGTATCTGCTGGTTTAGATATGTGCTCACACGCTCCGAGCGCGAGAATGGGGGCGAGAAAGAGGGCGCGAGTGACCATGAAAAAGTCTCCAGATTTTGTCTGGAGACTAGCTCGGTTTCTCAATAGGGCAAGAAGGTATTAATAGCCGCCTTGAACCCGCCGGCCATTGCGCTCGTAATATACTTCGCCTTGATCGCAATCCTGGACTTGCTCACGAATTTCACGCCCATCCGGCAGGCGTGTTACGCGGGTTAGCGTTTCGCATTGCTGACGTCCCCCATAAAGGTCATCACTTCTTCCGTAGTCCGGGAACTCTGTTTGTGACCGAGGCGGCGCTGGATAGGTTCGTACCGAGCGCGGCGCCGTTGTCGGCTGAGACACGGGGTAGCTGCGAGTTTGTTCAGGCCATGGTTGGCGCGTGGGCGGGGCAATACTTGGATCGCCGCGATAGCCATGTAATGGAATGCTGTCATGGTAGGTGCGGCAGTTCACGTTTTTCTTACCGACCTCGCTGCCCGCAACTGCACCGATCAATCCACCGATAATCGCACCCGCCGCGACATTGCCGCTATTGTCATTCTTGCGATGACGATGATGGCGCGGTCTGTAGCCATATCCATAGCCTCGGTAACCGCGATGCCCGCGGCGATAATAGTGATCGTCATTGTCGATATTGTTTCCGATGGCTCCGCCAGCGACAGCGCCAATGAGGCCGCCAACAATCGCGCCACCCGTTTGGCCATCGCGCTTCTGTTTTGCGCAATGATCTACGGCGTAAGGTGCCTTAGCGCGGTAATCATTGTGGCCATAGCCATAATCTGAATAGCCATATCCTTGGGCGGACGCTGCGCCTGCGAGGCCTAGGCCGAGCGCTGCAATGGTGAGACTTTTTCGCACTTGCGGTCTCCTTTACGTGTTTTTGCGCTGCCAGTTTGGCGCACTCTCCTATAAATATTGCAGATTCCAGCCTGAACAGAAAGTGAAGCAGCCATTAAGAAACGCTGGTTTGCCTCTAGACGTGACAGCGATTCAGACACATCTTACCTGGTATGGGATTGTTAGACACCGTCTCTAAAACCGCCGGGCGCGCACGCTATACCGCTGCGCAAGGGCTGCGATCTGCCTGGTATGGTGCCCATTACGCAGCTGCACGGCGCAGGTCAGCGGGATTTAACCGGCCAGGCGAGCCTGCTTTCAAGCCTGAACACGATGTCAGTTTGCCAGCGCTGCGCAAAGCCTATTTTGATCTTTGGAAACAGGACCGCGCAAATGTTGAAGCCGGGCTCTACGCGCCGCCAAAGGATGTCCGTCTGCGGGATCTGCCGCGCGCTCTGAAATCGTCGCGCGCTTTTTTTGCGGACGTATCCGCAGTGGACCGCCGGCGTGTTGCGCGGTCGGGGGTGGAGGTGCGCAAAGCCGCGGCCGCAGACGCTGATCGCTACCCGACCTATTACCGCCAGAACTTCCACTATCAATCCGATGGTTGGCTCTCAGATGAGAGCGCAGAGATTTATGACACGCAGGTTGAAGCGCTGTTTACTGGCGCTGCCGATGCGATGCGCCGCGGTGCGCTTGCAGAAATTTCCAGAGAATTGAAGGGCAAAGACCAGAGGGGCATGCGCTTGCTTGATCTTGCCTGCGGTACGGGCCGGTTTCTAACGCAGGTGATGGAAACGTTTCCCCGCGTGCGCGCAAGCGGCCTTGATCTGTCGCCAAATTATGCGGCGCATGCACGGGGCCTTCTGAAACCGTGGCCACATGTGGATGTCATCGAAGGTCAGGCCGAGGCAATACCGTTGGAAGACGGCACACTCGACATCGTGGTGTGCATTTATCTTTTCCATGAGCTGCCGCCGCGTGTGCGTCCGCTGGTGATGAATGAGGTCGCGCGCGTGCTAAAGCCCGGCGGCCTATTCGTCATGGCTGACAGCGCGCAGTTCGGGGACAATCCGGATCTTGATGGTATTCTTGAATACTTCCCGGAAGGTTTTCACGAGCCTTACTATAAGGGCTATCTCTCTTATGATTTCGCGCCAGTCATGGAAACGGCAGGTTTGGTGCCCGAACGCGAGCAGATGGCGTTCCTGACGAAGGTATCGACGTGGCGCAAATCGTCGGATGCCGTTGTAAAATGAGGCTGAACCAAAAACTGACGTATGCGGTTATCGCCGGCGGATTGTTATTGTCTGGCTGTATGCACAGTGGATATCCGAACGATTGGGCATCGCTTTCATCCAACACAGATTGCGCAAATATTTCTGGAACCTACAAACAAGAGGGGGAAAGTGCTGCGAAATCGAGGCAATCTGATGCCCTGCTCAGCCGCCTGCTGGATCCGAATAAAGATAGCGGAATTGCATTTTACGAGCACGGTGACGTGCAAGACGTTTCGATTGTTCAAACTGATGGCAAACTGAAGATTGACGCCACTTTGAACAGTGAAGTCATAGCGTCATGGACTCTCGACAGTGGAGATGGCGGGCTATCCTGTGATGAAGGCCAGTGGATCTATTACTCTGAGACCGACTTCTTCGGAGATGAGCCCCAAGCTATGGCGATGGGTGTCGGGCGAGGCACTGCGCGGATCAGCAAGATTGAAGATGGCACGCTCATCGTTGAAATTCGATCTTTTGTAGCTGGAACAGCAATTTTGGTTATACCGATGGCTGCTTCGGAGCGCGTATACTATCGCTTTTATCCGCTTGAGGATGTTGGCTGACCTGCCAATCTGCTGAACTCGTAACCGCGAGAAATGCGAGAATGAATATCGTCGTTGAGGCAAAACCAAAGATAAGCTGAACAGCAAAAACGCGGCGCGCATCAAACAAACAGATAACTCCGCCATGCCCAGTTGTATGCTTGCCATATTTTCGATCTTTGAATCCGATTGAGGCCCCCATCCCGTGGTGAACATAGGGCGTGGTCAGAATTTTGATTAAGTTTTGTCGCCACCGCCAAATGAGAGATGAGAATGTTCTTCTGATAATACTTAGATCAAACCAGAAGTTCAGGTGCGGCTTGGTTCCTGTTTCTGCTGTTCGGTATTTTTGATAGTAGCGCCGCATATAGGCGTAAATCGGCCAATGGGTAGACAGCAGAGCCAATAGCAAAACCGTGATCGCAAGCGCTGCGATCAACAAGGGTGCGAAACCAGATGAGAACACGAAGTCGGACGTTGAAACAAGCCAGCCAGAAAATACACCAAACACGATCCAGATAGGGAACGTCTCCCGTATTGTTGATGTAAGCGATATAGCCAATTTGGTCACTTTCTCGCGGTCGCTTCAATTCGAAATGGAACCGGAATTTCGAGGCGAGATCAAATTAATCTGGCTTAAAGTGCTGATAAAAAATTGCGCCCTGTGAGCGGTTTAAAAAAAGACCGGCCCGAATGAACGAGCCAGTCTTTCACATACGAAGTAAGTGCGTGTTAGGTTAAGCCGCTTTCTTCAGGGCTTTGCGTGCACGCTTCAGTTTCGTCTGCTGACGGGCAACTTTTGCTTTGCGCACGCGCACTTCTTTTTTGAGCTTTTTCACTTTTGCTTTTGTTTTCTTTGACATGTGACTGTCTCCTTTAGTTGAGTGATATGCCTCTCAGGAGCTCCCACCCGCGGCATGTTCGCGAAGAAAATCACGGATGAACCGGCGCACCTCGCGCGCGGCACTCGTATCCAGCTCATCACACAAAGCGACGAATGCGTCTCGATCTTCGGATTTGATTCGAATGATCAATTGGCTGTCCTTGCGTTGTTTTTTCTTCGGTTTTTTAGTTGCCACAGCGTGTTTGCTCCATTGGGCATAGCATTCATATAGCACATGCATATGAAATGTATATACATTGCATATATGACAATGATGTAACGAACGGCAAAAAAGTTTCAGGCTCCGAAGAAATGGCACTCAAATGAAACTCCGCCACATAGTTGCCAAATTTGTAAGTGAGTGCATGCTCACATAAATTTGTGCTATGAAGTTGCTCGAAAAGGAAATGCAACATGAAACGCTTACTTACAGCCGCTGCGCTTGCAATTGGATCAGCTGCGAGCGCTCAGGAACCACCAGATGTCCATCCGGTTTCACAATTGATTGCCGAGCACGGTCTCAGTGCAGCTGAAGGCTATCTCGTTATGGAGGAGTGGGCGACAGATCGACCGGAAACAAGTTTCCTCCTTGGCGGCGTGCAATTTCTGCGCGGTATTGAAGTCATGATGCAGACGCGCTGGGAAAACAGCGATATTGCCATTGGCTTCATTCCTGGAATGCGCGGGAACTTGCCTCACAATCCCGATGCTGAGTTTGATCCGGCATTCGTCGAGAACACGCTGATACGCGGATTAGAGCAAATGTCGCGCGCTCAGAATTCATTGAAACGGGCATCTGCTGACGATTTTGCCGTCACAGTGCGCATCACCGATATCTGGTTTGACGTGAATAAGGATGGTGTAAAGCAGCCGGGCGAAGCTGCGGCCGAATTGTTCGACGCATTCCAGCCGACACCGCCGCGACCGGTTCAGCGCCGGGACGCAGATGGCGAACTGGTCCGAGATGAGAATGGTTACCCTATCTGGGATACGCCGGAATTGCCGCCATTCGATGGCCTCATACGCTTTGATAGTGCCGATGCAGACTGGCTTGCAGCTTACGCCCATCTTGTCGCCGGGTTTGGTGAGCTCACACTCGCGGCGGACCCAACGCCTGCTATTCGCCGTGTTACGGAAACGCGAAGTGAGCTTCGTTCCTATGGCCGGCTCTTCTTCGATACCACTGGATGGGCAGATGAAGAGTGGGTAGAGATGGCGGCTGCAACACTTCTCACGCTGCGCGGTGAACCCGACCAGGAGCGCACACGCGCCGCGCATGCGCACTTCCGGGCAATGATCGAATACAACCGAAATTTCTGGAAGGAAGTGATGGATGAGACTGACAATGACCGCGAGTGGTTACCGAATCCAGATCAGCAATCTGCTTTTGGAATGCCGGTTGATGCAGACCTCGCAGAAAGCTGGCAGAATGTGCTCGGCGAAATGTCAGCTGTGCTCGAAGGAGAAGCATTGGTGCCGTATTGGCGGATACCGAACCAGGGAAATCGCGAAAACGGCGTGGGAATAAACCTCGCCAAATGGCTCCAGGATCCCGGCGATCTGGATCTGGTTCTGTGGATACAGGGCGAGGCTGTCGTGCCTTATCTTGAGCGCGGACGGATCGTCGACACGAACGTTATGAACCGCTTTCAAAGGCTAACCCGAGGGAATGGGCTGATGTTTGCGGCTTGGTTCAACTAACTCAATACGCGATCTCCTGTTGGCAGGCCGGGATCGGCGGGCTAAAACCCGCCGATCAAAAGTGCGCGTAACGGAGGGCGGCGTATGGCAACGCCAGTAATAAGTGCCACAGGTTTGTGGACACCTGCTCAATCAGTTTCAAACGAGGAGCTTGTTGAGAGTTTCAATTCCTGGGCGGATAAGTGGAACGCCGAACATGAGGCAGAAATAAATGCAGGTGCGTTGGAGCCAAAGCCTCATTCATCTGTCGAGTTCATAGAAAAAGCGTCAGGGATCAAGTCTCGGTTCGTGATCGACAAAGAGGGTGTCGTCGATCCAGAGCGCATGCGCCCGGATATTCCAGAACGTTTTAATGATGAAATTTCGGTGTTGGCTGAGATCGGGGTCAATGCCGCCAAGCAGGCGTTGGAGCGCGCTGGGCGCGCACCTGAGGATGTTGATGCCGTGCTGTGTGCCGCCTCGAATATGCAGCGCGCCTATCCCGCTATGGCGGTAGAAATACAGGATGCGCTCGGCTGCGGTGGATTCGGATTTGATATGAATGTCGCGTGTTCGTCCGCGACCTTTGGCATTCAAACTGCTGCCGATATGGTTCGATCTGGGTCTGTAAAATCCGTTCTGATGGTGAACCCTGAGATTTGCTCAGGCCACCTGAACTTTACGGATCGAGACAGCCATTTCATTTTTGGTGACGTGGCGACAGCTGTGTTGATAGAGGCAGAAGATTTCGCGCCTGAAAATCACTGGAAGATCCTCGGCACGCGATTGAAAACACAATTTTCAAACAATATCCGGAACAATTTCGGGTTCTTGAACCGCGCCGCGCCAGAAGGTGTCGGTAAGCCGGACAAGCTGTTTGTGCAAGAAGGCCGAAAGGTGTTCAAAGAAGTTGTGCCAATGGTGGCGAAGATGATCATCGCGCATTTGGAAGACCTCGGCATTGACGCAAGTGAGCTTCGGCGCATGTGGCTGCATCAGGCGAACGCGAATATGAACCGGCTTATCTCGTCTAAAGTTTTGGGCCGAGAGGCGAGCGCTGATGAGAGCCCAACCGTGTTGGACACGTACGCGAACACCAGTTCTGCCGGATCCATTATCGCATTTCACAAGCACTCAGAAGATTTTGCGGCGGGCGATAAGGGTTTGATCTGCTCGTTTGGCGCAGGTTATTCCGCTGGTACGGTGTTTGTGGAGCGCGTCGCGTGACGGTGTTTTTTCGCTTTGTATAGTCGAAACCGGACGAGGCGATAAATACTGCGCGCGCTATGTTTGGTCCAGAACAGCATAAGACCGACAATGGTCAGAACCACCGCAGATAGAATTAGAGCAATGATCTGAGCCTTACTCATCTAGCGGATCATCGAACATGTCGCCCCAAAGCGGGGTGGAGCCAGACCGCAGCGTTTCGATGGTAACGATCAGCCCCACCCCGATGAGCACCCACCAAGGTGTCGCCGGATTATTCGCAATATTCATGACAATGTCAGACATAACCCAAGGCCTCGCTTATATTTGTTATCCGAAGGCCAGTATCGCAGAGACTCGTTAACGCGGCTTCATCAATTGAGGGCGATACCAAGGCAGTTTGTTACCTAATGCGCATGCTTTCTTTACCCGGCACAGAAAGAGGTTAAGAGAACAGTTATGACTGGTAAGAGACGTTCCTCAAACGCTAATGGACGCGTATGGCAACGCATGCTTTCTGGACGCAGATTGGATCTGGTTGATCCGTCCCCGATGGATATTGAGATCGAAGATATCGCGCATGGGCTTGCCCGAGTTGCACGCTGGAATGGCCAAACCATCGGTGATCATGCGTTCTCGGTGGCGCAGCACTCAGTGCTTGTCGAAGAGATTTGCCGCAAACTCGAACCTGACTTTACCATTAGCAAATCAATGGTTGCTTTGCTGCATGACGCATCAGAATATGTCATCGGCGATATGATCAGCCCGTTCAAAACGATTCTTGGCGCGGCGTATAAAGATGTCGAAGCGCGGTTAGAAAAAGCAATCAATTTGCGGTTTGGCTTGCCGGCACTGACGCCGCCAAAACTGAAGCGCACTATCAAAAAGGCAGATCTCATTTGTGCGTGGTTCGAAGCTGTTCAGCTTGCCGGTTTCGATATTGAAGAGGCGGACCGGTTCTTTGGTCGTCCTCCAGAATCGATCAAATTGCGGCTTCATCCCCAATCTGTCGGCGAGGCACAATCGGCATTTTTAGCGCGTCACGAAGAATTAGAGAACGCGCTTGCGCTGGAGCGGCAGGCATGACGTCCGAGCTTCTCATTGGGCTTTCAGCCGTTATCGTGTCGGCAAATTCTGATGAACCCAGCGTGCTGGCGACCCGCCGCGGTGCAGATGAGGCCGCTTTGCCATATGGGGCATTTGACCCTGTAGCGGATCGCACATTTGAGCTGGCGCTGCGCGGCTGGGTGAGCGCTCAAACAGGCTTTGACCTCGGCTATGTTGAACAGCTCTATACATTTGGTGATCGCGGCCGGGAGACGCCGGGTGCCAGCAATCCGGACGCGCAACCAGAGGCGCGGCTTGTCTCAGTTGGATACCTTGCGCTGACACCTGAGCGCGCGCACGTGGCTTCTGGTTTCGAAGCGGAGTGGCGCGGCTGGTACGCTCATTTTCCATGGGAAGATCACCGTGAGGGCCGCCCGCATATTCTTGCTAAAGACATTGAACCGCAATTGATGACGTGGGCTGCAGGGTCGGCTGAGCGGACTGCTCGTGCCCAGCTTCTTTTTGGAATGGGTGAAGAGCGATGGGTGGATGAGCGCGTATTAGAACGCTATGAGCTGCTTTATGAGGCAGGATTGGTTGCTGAGTGCGCGCGCGATGCTGGCTTGCCTTCCGACATTGATGATGTTGGCAAGCCCATGGCATCTGATCATCGCCGCATTCTTGCAACTGCGATGGGGCGACTGCGCGGAAAGCTTCGTTATCGCCCGATTATATTTGAGTTGATGCCCGCTCATTTCACGCTGCTAAATTTGCAGAAAACCGTTGAGGCAATTCTCGGGCGTCGCTTGCACAAACAAAATTTCCGCCGCTCGCTAGAGCGCAATGAAATGGTAGAAGGCACTGGAAAAATGGAAGCGTCTACCGGAGGGCGTCCCGCCGAACTGTTCCGGGTGAAGCAGGGCCTTGATCCCAGCCGCTCCACCCGCGGCATGGCGACACCGCCTGTGAAAGTGGAGTAGGGCGAAAGATCCATATTGCCATCGGTGTGTATTCCGACTTAAGATTTCATCTCCGCAGGTGGTTGCAGATCTGAAAACGCAGCTTTGTTGCACCTAATAAATGCTGACGAAAACCAACGTGGGAAGTGTCACCTAATGCAAAGCAATTTTAAAATCCCGGTTGACCCCTCTGGAGACAAAGTCCCGTCAAAACTTATCCCGAAATCTTGTTTTACTACAGACGAAACAGACGAGACGACTTTGGCCTTTTACCGGGCTGAAGATGGTTCGGTTTCCGCAGGCATATGGGAATGCCCACCGTGCAAGGTCGAAATCGAAAGCTACCCAGTTAATGAAATGATGACGATCATTTCCGGCTCACTGATAATTACGAACGCTGATGGAGAGCACGAAGAATTTGGGCCCGGTGAAGTTGTCTTTGCGGCAAAAGGTGCGCCGATGACGTGGCACATTACAGAGCGGCTAAAGAAGTATTTTATGACGTCTGTTTAGGTACGCTAGCCAGAGAGCAACGCAAATGGTCACAAGAGTTTTCAAAGAGGCGCTCCTTGATGTTTATCATGGAGAACAATTCGGAGAGGCGTTCTTCGAAGCGCTGCTGCCGCATGCTGAGGACGACGAGCAGAGATATATTCTTGGATCTCTGTTGCAGCTGGAGTCTGAAGGCAAAGCGGTGATGAGACCTGTTCTCGCAAAGCTCGAGCTATCGCTGGATGAAGACCCACGATCGCGCCCGCGCGGTATTACCAGTTCCGATATGCTGCGAGACATGCCTTGGTCAGACAAATTTGCTGCGATGGCGAAAGGTATTCGGGCAAAGGGACTGCCGCAATATGAGGAACTCGCCAGACTGGTCACAGCTGATGAGGATTCCGAAGCCTTCGCGCTTGCAGAATTTATGGGAAAGCATGAACGTGCGATATTGGCGGCGTCAGAAAATATTGCTTTGGGGCAACAAGATCCAATTTTGCCAGTGACAAACATCCTGCATTTTCCGCTCATAAAACCCGCGGACGAGATCTTGTGAGTTTGCTGGAATCGCAGCGGCGGGGGCTCGTGTGCGCCCCACCACTTGGTTCGCGAACTCAAGTGAGCAGATTATAAGGGTGATCTGCTGCCAGCCTATTGAAATGGCTCACGTACAATTGTGGTTCCGGTCTTATCGTCCGGCACGCCCATTGCACGCTCGATGGCAGCTTTGTCCTCAACCGCTTTGTCGCCTGCTTCAAGCGCCTGTTCCTCGGCGCGCTCGGCTGCGCGCTCTTCGGCTTTAGCGTCGGCAAGGGCGAGCGTGATACAGTTTGATCGCACCGCGCGATCAGCAATCGAATTGCATTTCGCCCAGGCTTGCTCTTCAGCCGTTTCAGGCACCGATGCGCACGCGGCAGTTAGGGAAAGCACGAAAGCGGCGGCGACATATTTCATCTAGCAAGCTCCTGACAGGCGATGTACCGCGGGCAATGTACCTCATGATCGTTCACCATGCCAACTGCTTGCATCCAGGCATAGGTGATGACGGGGCCTACAAATTTGTAACCTCGTTTTTTTAGGTCCTTCGAGATTTTCTCTGAGAGCGGTGTTTTCGCTGGTAACTCTTTATACGATCCACGATGCTGGTTGACCTTTGGCTTTCCATCCATCCAGTCCCAGCAGTAGTTTGAAAAATCTTCTCCGGCGTCTCGCATGTCGAGGAAAACACGCGCATTGCCGATGCAGGCTTCGATTTTCTTCGGTGACCGAATGATGCCGGGATTCTTCAGCGCTTTGTTGATGCGCCGCTGCGTCCAGCGCGCGATTTTTTCCGGGTCGAAACCATCAAACTCTTCGCGTATCGTCTCGCGCTTTCGCAATATGGTGATCCAGGCAAGACCGGCTTGCATGCCGTCCAGCTGAAGTTTTTCCCAAAGCGCGCGGGCGTCATATTCTGGCACCCCCCACTCAGTATCGTGATAATCGCGGTATAGTTGTTTTCCGGAGGTGCCCACGCACAGGGCGGGTTAGCGGGGTCGATGTCAGTCATCGGCGAGAACTTCTGCGAACTCCGATTGCAACCATTCGGGCGATTGAATCATGACTGATTGATTGTTGACTGTGAGCAGTTTGCCCGCTGCGCGATCAATGCGGATCAGGGCAAGCGCCAGCGGGCCTGCGCTGCTTGTTATCGTGCCAGCGGGACGTTCGCCGACCATAACAGCATCGCCGGCCGACAGGTTTTCGCCTTTCACAAGGACCGTCCGTTTACGGATCTTGCCGCGCCGCATCATACGGCTCGCGACTTCTTGTCCGACAAAGCAACCCTTTTTGTAGTCTATGCCGTTCATGACATCCATGTTCACATCGGTCGGGAAGACCTCCGCATTTCGGTAATCGCTGCCCCATTCAGGCACTCCAGCAGCGATGCGTAAATCATGGTAGCTCTCAGAGATGCTGTCAGCGCCGCCCGGCATAAGAAAGCGGCGGGGCAAAGCATCCGAGCGAGGATCAGGTGGCCCAGCTTCAGACTGTTGAACCTGTAAATCATCCCGCGGCTCAATTTTTACATCAGAGCGTAAGCGGAACATTTTCAGTCGCCGGGTAAGATCTTCAATTGCGTCTTCATGGACATCCAGCAGGACACCATCAGCGGTTCGCGTCGCGAGATAGTCCGCGATGATCTTGCCCTGCGGGGTGAGCAGGCCGCCATAACGGACCTTCATCAACCGCCCAGT
Source organism: Hyphomonadaceae bacterium (assembly GCA_965263325.1). Lineage (GTDB taxonomy): Bacteria > Pseudomonadota > Alphaproteobacteria > Caulobacterales > Hyphomonadaceae > CBDHGY01. The sequence continues at coordinate 2,811,294 of CBDHGY010000002.1, forward strand.
TCGCGACGGAATGCGTCACCGTGCGCTCAAGCAGGGCGATCGTGTCCGGGCCTGTCAGCGACAGCAGGGACCTGTTCGGAATAAGTTTCATGTGGCCTATTTAGGCGCGCTTTGGCAAAACCACCAGAAGAGATGCCCCCAGCGCGCTTTTTATCAGTGCGCCAATCAGGAAAGGCGTAACGCCCGCCGCGAGCGCAGCCTCAGGCCCGATCAGGCTTGCCAACCATGCCCAGCCCATGGCGAGGATCAGTGCGTGGATCGCCAGAAATCCTGAAAACTGGAGGAGGGCATGTTTCACGCGAACAACATATCCGGCGAGGAACGCCGCGATCGGGAACGCTGCGATATAACCTGCTGTTGGTCCGGCGAATGCGAGCGCGCCGCCTTTGCCGCCTGCCAGAACGGGCGCGCCCATCATCGCCAGGCCGAGCCAGCTCAGCACCATCGCTGCGCCAAGGCGCGGGTCCGCCAGCGCGCCGACCATTACAATGGCAAGCGTCTGCATCGTCACCGGCACCGGATACATCGGCACGGATACGTAAGAGGATACCGTCAACACGCAAATGGCGACAGCAAAGCTAAGGAAAAGGGTGGCGGGATTGGCGGCGAGGCGCGTGGTCATCAGGGAGGGTCTTTCTTATGAAGTCTTGGTCTACCGGCAGCTTTATGCCCGCGCGCCCGATTTGGGAAGGGGCAGCGGATAGAACAAATAGGGGTGTTTTTTGATGTCATCCCAGCGAACGCTGGGATCCAGTTTGAGGCTTCCGGAAAGTAGGTTCTGGATTCCAGCGTTCGCTGGAATGACCGTATTCATTTTACCTCTTTTCAAAGTAGGAACGAGAAGACCGCATCCTTGTTATAGATTTTTGTTCATGGTATGTTCCGATAATGAAACAAGGGTGGGTTTACATTTTAGCGTCTCAAAGAAACGGTACGCTTTACATTGGCGTAACGAGCGATCTGGAAGGTCGTATTTGGCAGCATAAGAATAATGTCCTGCCGGGTTTTACGCAGAAATATGGATGTAAAACCTTGGTATGGTTTGAAGCCCATGGTGATATTGAATCTGCCATCTGGCGGGAAAAATGTTTGAAGGCATGGAAACGTTCGTGGAAGCTTGAATTGATTGAGCAGGAAAATCCTGACTGGGAAGATTTGTATTTTACTCAGCTGTTTCCGGATAACTCGCACCGCATCGCTGAATTAGGAGACAGACCTCGCTACCAATGAACCGTCATCCCAGCGAACGCTGGGATCCAGTCATAGGCTTCCGGAAGATATGTTCTGGATTCCAGCGTTCGCTGGAATGACAATACTTTTAATCGGCGTATGGTGCCTTAAGTGCAGCGCGGTGCACCTTCGAGAATTTGTGTTGTAAGATCGGTGGGTTACGACATCGTTTAACCCAACTTACGGAGCGCAGCGATGTGCTATACTGACCTGTAGGGTGAAAAACGAGCTCTCACCACAAAGGAGAAAAGAATGTTTTCTAAAATGGATCCGCCAGTTATGTCAGCGGTTCTATCAGGTCTGCTCGGAATTCTTGGCGTCATAGTTGGCGTTTTGCTGAATCCAATCGTAACATCGATAACTCGACCAACTACAATTAGCATGAATATGATCGAAGGTCCTTCTAACTACCATTCTTCAAGTACTGTATTGTCATATCCTCGAGATGTAACGGTGTCCGTCTATGCAATCGGCTCTGTGGAGTTTGAGAGGAGCGACGGAACAGCCAGAAAAGCATCACTGCGTTTTTACGAGAATCGTAAACAATTAGAAACAGGATAAGAAACGTCCCGCCTGCTTATCGATCGAGATGGATGTCGCCCCTCGGAAATACATCACCATCCAAATGATCGGGCAGGCATTCCAAGAACCGTTAGTGGCGCATGTGAGATTGAACTTGAAGCGAACCAAGTTCTCCACATTACAGCAGGTTTAAGTCAGTGCGGGAAGGAAGATAGTGAAGCATCTTGCAATAAACCAACGTACAAAAATATAAAAATTCGAAATGTGAAGTTAAGCTGGAGAGTCACAGAGGTTCATTAAGTCGCGGAATTTTTTATTCAAAGACTTGCGTCAACTAATTTCTCTTGTTGCGCCCAATTCTCCCCATAGAAAAACGCCAGAATTAATTCCTATTCCCTCTTGACGTTTTTACCCCGCCGTAATACCTCTGTCGGCATGAGAACAAATAGCGAACATATTTCAAGCAAAATCCGCCGGGTGGGGCAGCGACTTCGCCGTCTCGCGCGGCGGGCTGTGCAATCTGTTCGCAAAGTTCTGAAACGCGGGCAGGGCGGCGTAAGGCACCGCCATGTGGACGAGGCAAGCGATTGCGCCCCGGCCATCACTACATGCTGTCACACCGAGAAGGCCGAGCTTAAACGCGGCCTGCCGGGCGGAAAGCCAGACATGATTTATAATTTGCCAGTCGCCAGAGATGTCTCTGCGCTGAGGCATATGCTGTCTTTCCAAGCTGAGATCATTCCCCCTCGCGCGATTGACGCCCGCCATGTGGAAAGCGGGTTTGATCGACTGTGCTTCGCCATCGGTCATCGCCGGAATGGGCAAGCGCAAACCTAAGCAAATCAATCGCATCTGATGCGATGTCTATATCTCTCAATGCTCTCGCGCGGGCCACCGCAGCGGAGGTTCAGGTGTTTGTCTAAACGCCTGAGATGACAATCGCGGCAAGGCGCGCCATAACGCAGCCATGAGCACGACGTATGATTTGATTTTGCGCGGCGGCACGGTCGTCACGCCCGGCGGCGAAAGCCAGACAGATATTGGCATTATCGGTGAGCGCATCGCGTTTATCGGTGACTTATCCACAGCGGATGCGGGGGAGGTCTATGACGCGGCCGGCCTGCACATCCTGCCCGGGGTGATCGATAGCCAGGTGCATTTCCGCGAGCCGGGCCTCGAATATAAAGAAGACCTCGAAACCGGGGCGCGCGGCGGCGCGCTGGGCGGGGTGACGGCGGTTTTCGAAATGCCGAACACGAACCCGGCAACGACCAACCCGGACGCGCTGACCGATAAGATCAACCGCGCCACCGGGCGGATGGACACAGACTTTGCCTTCTATGCCGGTGCAACGCAGGAGAACCCGCCCATCCTCGCAGAGATGGAGCGGATGGAAGGCTGCTGCGGGGTGAAGGTGTTTATGGGCTCGTCCACTGGCAGCTTGCTCGTGCATGATGATGCTGGCGTGGAGCGCGTGCTGAAAGCGATCAAGCGGCGCACGGCGTTCCACTCTGAGGATGAGTACCGATTGGAGGAGCGCGCAGGCGAGCGGGTGACGGGTGATTGGTCAACCCATCCGGTCTGGCGGGATGTGGAGACGGCGGTCTCCTCGACGCGGCGTTTGATCGGGCTCGCGCGCAAGACGGGCAAACGCATCCATGTGTTGCATATCTCCACCGCGGAAGAGATGGAGTTATTGCGGGACGCGAAAGATGTGGCGTCTGTGGAAGTCTTGCCGAACCATCTCACGCTCGCTGCGCCAGAGTGTTATGATCGCCTGAAAGGCTTTGCGCAGCAGAACCCGCCGGTGCGCGAGGCCCGTCACCGCGAGGCTATCTGGCGCGCGCTGAATGCAGGCATTGTCGATGTGCTCGCAACCGATCACGCGCCGCATACGCGCGAAGAGAAAGAGCAACCCTATCCGGCCTCGCCCTCAGGTATGCCGGGCGTGCAGACCTTTGTGCCGATCATGCTCAACCATGTGAATGCCGGGCGGCTGAGTTTGCGCCGGTTTGTGGAGCTGACCTCAGCTGGCCCGCAGCGCGTGTTCGGGCTCGCCGATAAGGGGCGTATTGCCGAAGGCTATCATGCAGACTTTACGGTTGTGGATTTGAAACGTACCGAAACCATCCGCGCTGAAGACACCGCCTCGAAATGTGGGTGGACGCCCTATGATGGCGAGGAGGTCACCGGTTGGCCGGTCGCAACGATCATCCGCGGCGGCTTTGTGATGCGCGACGGCGAACTAACGCGTAAGGGCGGCGGCGCCCCGGTTAGATTTAATGAGACGTTGGAGGCGGCTGGGTGATCGTGTTCCTAACGGAAGCTTAACAAAAGTCACTTTCCGCGCGCCTGGCAGTAATTTATTAACTCCAATTCGAGACCGTTAGCGAATCTTTGAATTCGAGCGATCTCGACCAATCGGTCAGGCGCTCTGGCGGGCGAAATTTGAAAGGCTTACCTCATAACTCTTGAAGTTACTCTTTCCTGTGCGGTGTCGGCGGATGGGTTCCTCGATGACCGGACTGACAAGCGTTTGGTGCTGTCGACCCAGCGCGACCTATCTGCTGTGCATTTGTTGCGCGCAGAGATGGACGCGATCATGGTCGGCGCAGAAACCGTGCGCCGGGATAACCCGTCTTTGATCACGCGCTCGCCGGAGTGCGCAAAGATACGCAAGAAGCAGAAACGTGCGCCGCACCCCATAAAGGTGACCGTAACCGCGAGCGGCAGTCTTGATCCGCATGCGGCGTTTTTTACCGAAGGCGAGACGGAGAAGATTGTGCTCGTTCATGGTGAGGCAACACTTGCGCCGGAGATTGAGCTCCGCGCAACGGTCATCCGCTTTGAGCAAGATTGGTGGCCTGCATTGCAAGCTGCATTGATCGAACGCGGCGCGAACTCTCTGATGATCGAAGGTGGCGCGACGCTCATCCATCACGCGCTTGATGAGCGTATCGCGGATCATTGGCGCATTGCCGTCTCAGATAAAACCCTCGGCGATACCGGTCATGCGCATGTGCTCGACGTCGAAACACTACAAGAGATGCCGCCCCTTGGCGTAACAATCTCCAAACCGCAAACCATTGGCGGCATGGATGTTTACTGGGTTGGGTTCGACAAGAAGCTGCTAACGCTGCGCGCATGGATGGATAAGGCTTTCGCGCTTGCAAACAATTGCCCGCCATCAGACGGTGCTTATTCTGTCGGTGCCATTGGGCTTGACGCTGATGGGAACCAGATTGCCAAAGGTTGGTCGCGGGCAACACATCCGAAGAACCATGCAGAAGAAGAATTGATCAACAATCTGCCGAATGATGGCCCAGCGCTTCACACAGTTATCTGTACGCTTGAGCCATGCAACAAGCGCGGATCAAAGAAAACGGGCTGCGCAACGCATCTTATTAAGGCTGGCGTCAAACGTGTCGTCATCGGCGTGTTGGAGGGTGGTCATTTCACAGATCAAAACGGTGTTGAAACACTTCAAGATGCCGGCGTGGAAGTTGTGCGGTTGCCTGGCTATGAGCCGGACTTTGCCGAGCTGCATGCGCATCTGCAGCTGGAAAAGGCATCTTAGTCTTTCTGAGCGTCGAACGCATCCTTAGAAATAATGTGTGCCATATTGCCGGGATGACCGCTCAGGAAAAAATCGAGGTTTTTCAGAAATACCGCGTCGGTACGGACGCTCGATCCATCGGTCACTGCTGAGCTGTGCGGGGTTAGAGTAATTTTTGGGTGTGACCAGATCGGATTGTCTGCGGGCAGGGGCTCTTCGCTAACGACATCTAGCGCGGCGTATGCGGGTTTGCCTTGCTCCAGCCCGGCGAGTAGAGCCGGTTCATCGACGAGGCCGCCGCGGCCGACATTCAGCAGAACGGCGTTGTCCTTCATGGCCTTAAAAAATTCCGCATTTGCGATGCCCCGCGTTTCGTCTGTGATCGGGCAACATAAAAGCACCGCATCGGCATGAGGCAGAACACTTAAGAGCTCATTTGGGTGGACAATAGAATCTGCGTTTTCATCAGGTCCCGGCGAGCGGCGGACACCAACAACTGATGCGCCAAGTGCACGGAGTCTTCGCGCCGTGGATTTTCCAATTTCGCCGAAACCAACGATCAGCCAGTGTGTTGATACGATTTCGCGGAAGCTCAGTCTTTGCCATTCAGCCCGGGCCTGCGCGGCGCGTCGCTCGGGACCTCGCCCGAAAAAATCAAATGCTGCCCACAATACCCACTCAGCGATCGCTTCAGATTGCGCGTGCCCGCTCGTATATATTTCGGCTTTTTCGCCGAAAGCCTTCAACATGGGATGCTCCAGCCCGGCTGCGCTTGACTGGAACCATTTCAGGCTACTTGCTTGCAAGGCAGCGCCGGCGAAATGCGCAACACCCGGGCAGAACCAGGCATCTGTCGTTCCATATACGATGTCAGGATCAGGCTTCTCTATGGCCGCGCCTTCCCAACCTGCCTTGAAGCTGCCGTCATCCGCCATCACAATCGGCTTCAGAATATGTTCATGGATTCTGAGCTTTTCTTCGATTCTGGAGAATGTCGCCCGATGGCAAAGCAATTGAAACATGTCTTCCTCGCAGCCCTTTTGGGACTAGCTAGCGCGATCGGAACATCCGCGTCCAGCACTGCGCAGGATGCGAATGAACGGCCATTGCCGACGCGGAGCGGAAAGTATCTCAGTGATGCGCTCAAGCTGTCTCGTTTGCTCGGCCGCGCCCATGCAATTCGAGTAAAGTGTAACGGCCGATCTGATCAGTTCTGGCGATTGTACATGCAAGAGATGCTTGAGTTGGAAGCTCCAAACCAAGGCAGCTTTCGGGATTCTATGGCGCGCGCGTTCAACGATGCTTATACGTCGGAATCCCGTATTCGATCCTGGTGCGACGAAGCGGCAATTGCGGCCGAAGCGGCCTATGCATCTGAGGGAAAAGCGCTCGCTGAAGGCCTTGCTCAGTACTATTTCAACCGCTGATTCTTCGATTTTATCAGGTTAATCCTGCGTAAGCCGCCGATTCTTGTGCCTTAAACTGAAATAATGTGAGCATTCATTAGCAACCTGATTCTTGTGAATCTCTAATGTAATAAACGTGTTGGAGAGGCGGGGAGCATTACAGGAAATTTATTCTTTCGAATACGTAATCATCTTGGCGGTATCGCCGCTGGTTTGCCGCATTCCCGCCCTGATTGGGGCGCTGTGTGCCGTCCATCGCGCTGGATGGTCCAGTGTGGACACGTCAAAATGAGGGGTAAACTCATGACGAAATTTCTTACAACTGCTGCTTGGGCAGCGCTTGTTTTGGGTGGTGTAGCTGTAGCGGATACCCCGCCATCTGAGTCTACTGAAGTTGCTGTTGAAGAAACTGCGGCTGCAGAAGTTGAAACATCTGAAGACGTCACAACCATTCGCATGGGTGACGCTGAAGAAACTGAGGCAGAAGAAACTGCGGAAGCCACTGTTGCAAGCGCAACTGTTGAAGGTGAAGCGTCTGCCGGCGGCGAAGAGACTGAAGCTGAAGATGCTTCAATCGAAGCACCTGAATCTGAGTAATTAGTCTCAGCCAATTTGCGTGGGCCTCACCTGCCTCCTCCTGGCGGGTGAGGCCCAGTCTTTTTGAAAGACCGAGGCAAGAAAAATTTGAAAGGGATACGTCCAATGAAAAATATTGCACTGACAAGTATCGCTGCGCTGGCAATTGTTGCTTGTAGCGACACAACAGAATCGCAGCTTGACGATGCGTATGATGGTGGCGGCGAGGAAGCTGTTGAACTGGTTGAAGGAACTCCAGAAGTTTCCGAGCCATCGGCCGACATCGACGAAACTGTTGGCGAAGTCACGCCAGAAAGTACGGAAGCCGTTCTTGCGGATCCTTTGAATGAGGTTGAGCCGTCAGAGCTGGTAGAGCTTCCAGTCGAAACTGCCGCACCTGAACTGGATGGTGTCGTCGAAGAATCCGGCGTAACATCTGTTGAAGAACTCGGCGGGGAAAATCTGGAAAATGCGGTCGAAGAGGTAGCGGCTGAAGCTGCCGATGCGACCACGGTCGTTGAGGGTGTCGAAGAGACTCTCGATGTTCCTGATACAGAAGAACTGATCGACGACGCGGCTGAAGCTCTTGAAGAAAAAGTCGACGAAGTCGTTGAAGAAACAACAGATACCGAAACGCCGCAGTAAGCGTGTTTTCGGAATGATTGCACGGCCACTTCAGAATGAAGTGGCCGTTGCTTTATGGACGATACTTCCACGGAGCTGCTTGTCCAATCGTATAAATTGGCGTCTTCAGTTGCACGGCCCGCAGTGCGCCCGCGCTTATTTCCTGGTGCGACAACCAGCGCGATCTGCCATCCTCACGGACAAAGCCCAGTCGAACCGCATGCCAGCGAATTCCTGGCAATTCGTCAAAACCGAGTTTGATTCTTTTCAAGGCATCTTTTTGCGATGGGTTACTAACGCTGCTTCCCAGAACATGATGAAATTGAATGGTGTGGGTCGGGGCGGATAAATTCTGCGCCAGTTTTAAAACCGGGCTCACAGAGTGCGCCCATGCCAGCACGACTTCGGGGATACCATGACTGTCGATGGCACCCTTGACCGCGTCTCTCAGCGACGTCTCACTTTCCCAGTTGCATTTGTGAGACGTGCCTGAAGAGCGATCCGGCAAATGACCAGACCGGCTAAGATATGAAACCGTATAGTTATCGGCCTCCAGCCCTAAAGCAGCTCCGGCGAGCATACCTGTACATCCGAGTGTCAGCGCGTGGGGACGCATCTTAGAATATTGAGTAGCCACCATCGATATTGAAGGTGTCGCCTGTGTGGAACTTGGACGCATCAGAGGCAAAGTAAACTGCAGCGCCGCCAAAATCTTCTGGTTCTCCCCATCGCCGAATGGGGACGCGTGAGATAACTTTGGTCGTAAACACTTCAGCATCTTGCGCAGCTTGAGTCATGTCGGTCGCAATCCAGCCGGGAAGGATGGAATTTGCTCGGATCCCGTACCGGGCAAACTCGACAGCAATCCCCTTGATCATGGAAATTACGCCGCCCTTGGTGGATGCGTATGCTTGATTTCGCGCTGCGCCTTCGATTGCCGAAAGGGAAGACGTGACGACGACGCTGCCTCCCGGATCACCTTCTTTGGCGCGTTTAACCATCGATTTGCACGCCTCGCGTAACGTCCAGAATGCGCCTTCCATGTTGATGTTGTGGACCTTGCGCCACGTGTCCGTGCTCATTTCTAGAAAGCTGGGGGATCCGATACCGACGCCGGCGTTTGCAACACAATTATCTATGCGACCAAATTCCTGCTCAACAGCAAGCATGCCATCAATCACTTGTTGCTCATCGCCGACATCCACTGCCCAAGATTTCACGCGGCCGGTGCCGAGTGGTTCAAGTTTGGCGATCGCTTCTGCGTTTTTTTCCTCACGCCGTCCCCAGATCGCAACATCAGCGTTCGACGCAGCCAGAGCTTCCGCCATGCCGAGACCAATGCCGCCATTGCCGCCCGTAACAAGGCAAACTTTACCTGTGAGATCGAATGGTGCGTATGTCATACAAGTGAACTCCCTGATTTATTATCGTCTTTTCATTTGACGAAACGCCTCTAGGGAAAGCAAGCCTTTCGCTATGTTTCCGCTATCTGCTCTATGCTTGATAGCCCACGTTATGCCGGAGACCCATATGCGCGTACAATTGCTTGCTCTTTTGATGATCGTTCCAGGCGTGGCAATCGCAGAAGAAAGTGTAATTGGAGGGCAACCATCGGCAGAGGAAATGAAGCAGGAATTGTTCGGGGCGCATTTGTTTGGCGTTGTCGGGATCGGCCAGCTTTGGAATGAGTGTATCGAGCCGGATGGCGACACGCTTTATACGATTGAAGATGTTCAAGAGCGCGGAAAGGCCTGGATACCCGGAGACGGGGTCATATGTTTCAATTATGGTGGTCCTGACCATTGCTTTAACGCCTACCGTAGCCGTGACGGTTTCGTTTTTCGCGGCAGTGGATCTACGTGGCAAACCACAAAAATCCGCGAAAATGTTGAGGTCTGTCTGCTCAGCGATATGATTGGCTGACGACCGCTTTTGATGACTGGGCGAGCACGATCGTGCGCAGTTGTGAACTGTGGGTCAGTTATGAGTGCTGGATAAACCTAGCCCGCCACTTGCAGGCTGGGGGCGTCCGCTACACAGAGAACCGCCAGTTCGGCGAGCCGGGACGGGTTGTCTGCCAGCGTATCGGCGATGAGGCTCATCTCGTTTGCCACTTGCTCGCCAGCATCCGCGTCATTCTCCAGTGAGATTGAATTCACATAATTTGCCCAGGCGAGGCGCGCATTCACCACATCGGTCTGTTGTGACCATTGCACCGCAGCGCGGCTCATAAGCTCGAAGGCAGCGCTGCACTGAATGGCCCGCGGTGCGTCAGATGATTGTGATTCAACGCTCTCGCCATGAGCCGCCACGGCGTAGAACGTGCCGAGCCAGAAAAACGTCACCATAAAGGCGATACGCGCAATGATCTTCTTCATGCATGAAGCTCCCGAATTGAAACACTCGCGTCTCAGGGGAGCAATTGCCATGCCTGATCAGGGATTAGGCGAAATCCCTGACTCTATTCGCCATCGGAATCTGTCAGTTTGTGATCGTCTGCGGCTTTCTTCAGTTTTTTGGCCCGCGCCTTTTCCAGGTCTTTTTCGGCTTTGGAGCGTCCATATTTTGCGCGGTTTTCAGAAGCGCGCTGCTCTTTCTCAGCGCGCTTCTTGGCTTTGCGAAACTTATTGAGGTTGACCGGATCAACCACGCTTTGCCTCGCGCCATTGTTCCATGGCAAGCGAGATCGCAAAGGTTTCGCGATACTTCGGGCTGGCAGATGGGCGCGGAGCATTGGCAGAGGTTAGGGCCATGATTTCCGCGAGCTTGTTGTGCGCTGCGCCAGATTGGCCCGCACCGATATAGGCATGCAGTTCAACAATCGCGCTTGAGAGCGGATCATCGGCGCGAAGCACAAAATAGGGTTCGTCGTCTGCAAGATTGTCGTAGCAGTCGAATTCGGATTTATTTGCTTTAGATCCAACGAACGTCATAAGCAGGCCCTTTCAAAGAGAATCAGTTGGCGCAAGCTAACGCTCAATACCTTGCCTGTCAGTTACCAAAGAACAATCGCTGGTGCGCGCGCTGAAACGCGTAGTCAAAGTCGTCGAGCACGCCTCGCAAGTTACCAAGACTTGCAACCGGTATGGCTGCTAGTCGCGTTATCATAACGAGCATGGCATCATCGTCGATTTTAACTTCAGGCGTCAGGATTGGGATTTCCGGAAGGGATCCCACTTTAGCTAGCGGTGCGACAACAACCAATTTTGTCGCCTCAAGTCCGGGATATTGCAGCACAACGACCAAGCCATCACGATCGGTCAGTTCATAGACGCCGTAACGCTCCATCAGAATTGGCGTAGCCCGTCAGACCACAGTCCGTTTTCTTCAACGTCTTTGGCATGAGCATCGAAGGCGGATTTGTTGTCCGACACCCATGCTTTCAGTCGCGCGGCTTTCACTTTTTCTTCGACGGCCTTGCGGGCGATTGCCTCTGCATTGAGGCCAAACTTCGCGGCGTCATTCAGGTCTTTTTCGTCGAGCTCTACGTGTAAAGTGGAGGCGTGTTCGAACTCACGGGGCGTTTCGCGGACACCGCTCGTCGTGAGTCCGAGCAGTTCGGCAGCAGTCACTTCGCCATTCGTGGCGGCTTCGATGCGTTTAGCCACTTCCGAACTCATTTGAAGGTTGCCGTTTTCGTATTTGCAAACCGTCGCATCGGTCGTGCCAATAAGTTCAGCCAGCCTTTTTTGGCTAACACGATTTTTTGAGCGCCAATTTTTCAAAGTTTCCATATAGGAAGTGTAAAGTTTCCTTGCTGGACGGTCAAATCCTACTTCGGACCAATCATATCCGTCGGTACGACCACGCGGTCATACTCATCGCTCGTCACATATCCCAAAGCGAGCGCCGCTTCTTTCAATGTCGAGCCTTCTTTGTGAGCTTTCTTCGCAATCTCGGTGGCTTTGTCATAGCCGATGCTCGGCGCGAGCGCGGTCACCAGCATAAGCGATTTTTCCATGAGGTCAGCAATGCGATCTTCGTTTGCCTTGATGCCGACAACACATTTGTCGGCAAATGCCATCATGGAGTCTGAAAGGATACGGATGGATTGCAGCATATTGTAGGCCATAACCGGTTTGTAGACGTTGAGTTCAAAATGACCCTGCGAACCGGCGATAGACATGGTTGTGTTGTTGCCCATAACTTGTGTGCAGACCATGGTGAGCGCCTCGCACTGTGTCGGGTTCACCTTACCCGGCATGATGGATGAGCCCGGCTCATTTTCCGGCAAGCTGAGTTCGCCAAGGCCAGAGCGCGGGCCAGAACCGAGGAAACGAATGTCGTTCGCGATTTTGAATAGCGCCACGGCAAGTGTGTTCAACATGGAATGGGCGGTGACGTAGCCATCATGCGCAGCGAGAGCAGCGAACTTGTTCGGTGCAGTGCGGAAGGGCAACTTCGTGAATGCTGCGACTTCCTCGGCAAAGCCTTCGGCAAAGCCCGGCTTGGCGTTCAGACCCGTGCCGACCGCCGTGCCGCCTTGCGCCAGCGGCCAGAGATTATGCATCGCCTGGTCTTGCGCGAGCGCCATCAGACATTGATCGAGCTGGGCGACATAACCGGAAAACTCCTGGCCAAGTGTGAGCGGTGTCGCGTCTTGGGTATGCGTGCGCCCGATTTTGACAATGTCTTTAAACTCGGTGGATTTGTCATTCAGCGCGTTGCGCAAATACTGCAGCGCAGGTTTCAAGCGATGCTCGATCTCTTCGGCCGCCGCGATGTGCATCGCTGTCGGGAAGGTATCGTTTGAGCTTTGCGAACGATTGCAGTGATCGTTCGGGTGAACGGGGTCTTTTTGTCCAAGCGGGTAACCCATAATCTCGCAAGCGCGGTTCGCAATCACCTCATTCGAGTTCATGTTGGACTGAGTACCAGACCCCGTCTGCCAAACAGAGAGTGGGAAGTTGTCATTTAGTTTGCCTTCAGCGACTTCAGTAGCGGCCGAGACGATCGCGTTTGCTATATCATCATCGAGGTTGCCGAGTTTCTGGTTCGCGAGCGCTGCAGAGCGCTTGATGATACCGAGCGCGCGCACGAGCGGAGCGGGCATGGTTTCTTCGCCAATCGGAAAATTGATCAGGGAACGGGCCGTTTGCGCGCCGTAATACTTATCGGATGGAACCTCTAATGGGCCAAAGCTGTCTGTTTCAGTACGGGTGTTTTGGTCGGCCATATGGGGAGCGCTCCGTCGAATCTCTATGGTATTTATATGGAGCTCGCTTTATCACGTCGAAAGATGGGAGCAAGTGACACATCCGACTGGATCAAATCCGGAAAAGTGCAGGCGCGGATCACGGAAGCTGGCGCGTTGGAGCTGCGCTGTCATGGCCTCACCACGCAGGCCAAGTACTATAAGACTTTGCTGCGCGAGTTTTTCCGCAAAGACTTTCACCCCCTTCGCCCGGGTTATGGCGAATATGCCGTCCATATCATGATGGAATTTACCGGTGACCCGCCGCGTATGGACCTCGATAATCTCGCCAAGGCGCTGCTCGACAGTTTAACGGGAAACGTTTTTGAAGATGACAGCCAGGTCGCGCGGCTTCTCGTCGAGCGACGCGTCGCGACACGCGAAGGCATCTGGCTCACGGCTGAGGCGATGGCCTAGCTGATTAAAAGTCAGCAATGCTGCCTTCCGTTCACAGGTCACTTGTCTTTAGAGGCGAAGAAAATTCAATAAAAACAAAATGGGCAAGTAAAGATTAGAAAACCCATTCTTGTGAGACATGCATGTCATGCAAATGCGTGACGACAAAGGCCGAGACTTTGTGTATCGCTGCGCGCTTTTTGAAAACTCTAAAGAGATATCTCATGAAAAATACTGACGGGCCAGGTCAGGAAACGCTTCGCTTTTCGCTTCCGATCGAAACGTTGATTTCTGCTTTTCACGAAGCAGAAGAAGCTTCCCTCAGAGCTGGCGAGCAATTGGAAGCATGCCGTAGCAATGGGTCAGATAGCGGCGCAGCCGCAAACCTGCAGCAAGAAATCCTGCGTGTTGAACAAACGCTTTTTGCTGCATTACAAGCGATCTGTGATTATCAAACCCAATCCCTCATAGAGGTGCAGAAAAAGCTCACTCTGTGGTTAGAGAATGCAGAGGTCAATTCGCTGAGCCCTCTCGACCGTCTTGTCCGGTCAGCACACAATGACATCGATGAGATTCTTGCAGCTTAGGTGATCAAAAAGCCGTGTCCGCAATCGTGGTGCGATGTAGCAGGCGATCATAGCCATCATATCCGCCGGTGGCCGCGTGCAGCAAAGAGCGGTTGTCCCAAATCACGAGCATATCTTTTTCCCATTTGTGAGAATAGATGAACTCGTCTTTGCTTTGGTGCATGTAGAGCTCGAGAATAAGCGCGTCGCTTTCTTCTTTCGGCAGACCTTCAAACCCAATAATATAAGCGGCTGAACTATACAGCGCTTTTTCCCCCGTCTCACGATGGGTTCGCACAAGCGGGTGAGTTCGTGTTTCAAAGGCACTCTCGTTCGAGAGAATTTTCATGCTTCGCCCAGCTGCCTGATCGGTGTCGTCATATGCTCCGCCGGGTGCATAGCCTCGCTGAGCAGAATGTATCGCGGTCAAACCGTTGACCCTGTCGCGTAAATTGTCCGGTAAACGTTGATAGGCCGCGACCTGATCGGCGAACAATGTGTTGCCGCCATGCGGGGGGATGGTGATGCCATAAAGTATGGTGCCCGCTGGCGGGACGTCCAGAAAGCTCCAATCTGTGTGGAACACATCGGCGAAAATCGGTGTTCTTTCATCGGCGTTGCGCTGGATCGCCGCGATATGTTCGTGCCCGTCGATGTGACCGAAAAATGGATCTTCCCCGAATTCGCCAAAACAAAGAGTGAAGCGTTCAAGGTCTGCGTCGCTCAGCTTTTGGTCCGGAAACGCAAGCACTCTATGGCGCACCCAGTGTTCTCGCAACTCGGCAACACAATCTCGCGAAAGCTCACCGCGAAGATCGATACCGGTCACGCGTGCGCCGCAAATTGAATCTGTTGGCGTGATGATCATTAAACAGCCTCCTCCAAACTCTTTTTGGAGAAGCTACAGTAAAGCAGGGTGCGCGTGAACTGATTTACTTCCGCAAAAACTCTGCTTCGATATCGATAAAGACCTCGTCAGAAACGGGGCCGACAATGCGCGTCATCCCGAAATCCGATCGGTTGAAACTTCCGCTGGCTGAAAACCCAATGGCGTAACCACCGCGAAGTCTATCATTGTCTCCGCCATTGAATGTGACATCGAGTGTTACCGGCTTTGTGACGCCTTTCAGAGTTAGGTCGCCGGTCACTGTGCCCGTTGTATCACCAGTTACTGCGATGCTTGTAGACCGGAATATTGCCTGCGGATGAGATTCTGCATCGAACCAGGAAGATCCTATTAGCGTTTCAGCGAAATCATCATTGCCAACATCGAGGCTTGCGATTTCAATAATCGCCTCGAGCTCAGCGGATGCTGGATTTTCCGCATCAAAAGTCAAACTTGCAGCCACATCTTCGAACCGGCCGACGTAATTGGAAAATCCAAGATGGCCAATTTTGAAAGTCACCGCTGTGTGTAAATTATCGAGAGCATAATCACCTGTGCGCAGAGCGGCTCGCTCTGTATCGGCTTTCGGTGCGACGACGGAAGCGAGCGTGTTGCATGCAGGCAGTGCGAGTAAGGCAAGCGCAGGAATAAGTGGTTTAAGCTTCATCTTGATCATGGTTTCTTCCCCAATTGCGCATCGCTTGGATAATCGGACGCATTTTTCGGCCCTTCTCGGTGAGTTTGTACTCTGATCGAGGCGGATGGCTATCATAAATTTCGCGGATCACGACACCGTGATCCTCTAACATCTTCAGACGGTTCGAGAGCGTATTCGGCGCGATACCTTTGAGCGCTGATTCAAAGTCGGTGAACCTGCGTGGTCCGTGATCGACGAGCTCACGAATAATTTCGCTTGTCCAACGCGAGCCAATAATAAAGGCCGCCCGCGAAACAGGGCACATAGGCAGATGCTTTTTGGAACTCTTCGACATGATCACATTTTACGCGATTTGCTTGACACTGACCAGTAACTATAAAAAATGTAGTGACTATCGTAATGGAGGAAATTCTCATGACATTCGAACTACAAATGCTCGCATTGGCGGGAATACTGCAGATAGTGCTGATTGTGGTGCAAGCTGCACTCGTACCATCTAATCAGGGGTTCGCTTATGGTTTAGGGGCACGAGACGACCCAAAGCCTGAAAGCGTACTTCAGGGCCGCGCGCGCCGGACACTTGCCAACCATATGGAAGGGCTGGCAATCGCGGTGCCTCTCATTCTGGTCGCTCACCTTGCTGAGATTTCTACACCGCTGACAGTTTGGGGCGCAGGGCTATATCTTGCGGCGCGCGTGATTTATGCACCACTCTATCTCATGGGTGTACCGTATCTGCGCACGCTTGCCTTCAACGTTGCAGCCGCGGGTCTTGTGATGATTGCTTACGAAATCGTCCGCGCGATGATTTAGACTTCTGGAAGAGGCACGGGCCGAGGCACGCAGGCTGCCACGGCTGTGGCGAGCAATTTTCCATCAAGATTAAAAAGTTCCCCATGTGTGTGAACGGCGGCGCGTCCGCCTCGAACGACTTCGCCGCGTGCGCGCAGTTTTTCCATCGGAACGGGGCGAAGAAAATTCGTTGTCATTTGAAGCGTGGGGGCCATGCCGTAAACTGGCTGTACGATACATGCGGCAACTGACATCGCATCATCCAGCATCGCAGAGATGAAACCGCCCTGCATGTTGCCGCCCGGATTCATCATCTCCTCGCGGCCGTGAAAGTACACATCGCATACTCCCGTTTCGACGTTCAGGTCGATAAGTTCCCAGCCCAGAAATCCCGTTGCGCCTGCGTATCCAGGTTGTGTGAGAATCTTCCGCCAGAGCGCATCGCGCTCGGCTCGCCCCATCCCCTCGGCCATATTACTTACCCTCAGCGATCAAACGGCTGACATCGCGGTAAAACTTATTCCGCGCATCGAACTCGTCGTATCCCAGCGCGCTGCCCCAGCTACTGTTATTTGCAATGATGAGATTTCGCTTCGGGTCAATAAAGATGCCTTGGCCGAAAATACCGCCAGCTTCATACATGCCATCCTCATTTATCCACCACTGATAGCCGTATCCTTCGCGTCGGTCGACGTCAGATGTGACTTGATTTTGTGTTGCAGCCGCTACCCAGCCTTCGGGCACGATCTGCTCTCCGTTGATCTTGCCGTCCTCCAGCATAAAGAGTCCGTAACGCGCGAAATCTCGCGTGGCTGCCTGAATGCAGCAGCCGCTGATTTCTGAGCCGTCTTCGTTTAGCAACCAGCTTGCATGTTGCTGCATCCCGAATGGTTTCCAGATTTTTTCTGACAAATATTCAGCAAGTGTTTTGCCGGTAGCTTCGCTCACAAGAATACCGATCAGGTTTGTTTCTCCTGTCGAGTAATTCCAAACTTCCCCGGGCGGATGCGCGCGCGGAAGCGTGCTCAAATAACTGACGACATTCGACTCCCCATCCTCGGAAACATGATTGTTGAATTTCGCAACGTCTGAATTTGGATCTTCGTAGTCTTCGATCCACCTCACGCCTGATGTCATCGTAAGCAATTGCTGAAGGGTGACGTCGTCATATGCTGAGCCTTGTAGACCGCTCACATATTTTGATACCGGATCGTCCAGGCTATCGATATGCCCATCAAGTATTGCCGCGCCGACCAAAGTCGAAGTGAAGGATTTAGCAACTGAAAAGCTGGTCCAGCGTCCCGTATCTGAAAATCCGAGTCCGTAGCGTTCGTAGCGGATTTTGCCGTTATGCACGATCACAAGCGCTGAGTGACGCTGGTTCTCAAAATAGGCATCAATGTCGAAGTCAAACTCGAGTGGTTCACCCTTTGGGAGTTCGCGCACATTTTCCGCGGTCTCAATTTTCCGGCTGTCGACCATAAACCCGACCCGGTCGAGCATGCGAAAGCCAGCATCGCGCTGACCTTGGCTCCAGAACAAGACATCAGCATCTGTTGGTGCGTTGAGTATGAGCCGGCGCCAATCGGATCCGATTGCCATCCAAAAAATGGCACCAATCACCGCTAGGATGCCGATGCCAATACCGAGCTTTTTCATATGCCTTCCTCCTGCTCGCAATGGTAAGCATCTGGCGGGAAACGTACAAGAGATGGCCCGGCGTCAGGCGCGGGCTGATCAGAAGCGCTTAAACGGCATCGGCAATGCTGTGGCAGTTGCTGTCGCAACCAGTTTTCCCTCAGGGTCAAAGCACTCAGCCTGTGAAAATGCTGCGGACTTTCCGAGCTTGACAATACGGGCATCGACGAACGCTTGTCCCGGCATCAGCCGGCGGAGATAAGATGTTTTCATCTCAAGAGTTGGCGCGGTCATCGTGACATTCGACGCAATGATAATGCAGGTCGAAATCGCTTCGTCGAGCATTGCAGTGATAAACCCGCCTTGCACGGCACCCGTCGGGTTGGCGAAATTTGGTGAGACGTCGAATTCCATACGGATCCGCATCGCCTCTTGTTCCACTTCGACCAAACGCATGCCCAGCGTATCGGAGCAGGGGGGACGTTTTTTTGAATTCTGAAACCGGGCGAGCATGTCTGCATCGCTCAAACGGGGTTTTTCGCCCATGTCACTCATGCGTGGCTACTTGCGGCGAAACGCGTCGAGCTGGACGACCGTTTCGTTTGCGTCAGGTTCTGGTTCGCTAATACCAGCACCTATAGAAACGCGATCATCCATCGGAGAGATAACCGCTTGATCGCCATTTGCGGGTTCATCTTCGAATGACAGGCCATAATTGACGGATGGATCTACAAACCTTGTTACGGCGGTGAAGGGAACTGAAAGATGTTGCGGAACGCCTGAGAACTTCAAGATGATCTCGAATCTCTCGTCGGTTACTTCCAAATCCCAGTACTGGTGTTGAATGACGATTGTCATGTCCTGCGGAAAACGCTCGATCAGATAGTCAGCGATTTTGACACCTGGTGCGCGTGTACGGAACGAAATGTAAAAGTGGTGATCCCCTGGAGGAGATCCGTTCTCAACAACAGACCGAAGTGCCTCGCGCATCACGCCGCGCATGGCAGCGTGTTGGAGCGCTTCATACCCGATATAGTCCGTCATGGATGCCCTCATCCTTCTCTGTTCTCCCTGACCATACTGTCAGTAACCATCCGCTTCAACGCCCTTCTCACCGAGCGCGAGCGAATGCAAGCATGCTCGCTTGGATAGTATGGCCCGCACAACAAATTCGCCTGCCTGCGGTCATCGTGCATGGCTAGCAGAAGCAAACAGTAGGGATCAATCGTTGCGTTGATCAATAAGTGACGCGCGTTCTGAAGTGTTGAGCGGGCGCCACATTCCTTCTGGCAAATCTGTAAGAGACACGCTACCTATTCGCACACGCAACAAATCCACCACGCTTAATCCAACCGCTTTGCACATTCGGCGAATTTGTCGCTTTCTTCCCTCTTTTAGAACGAATCTCAGGCGATCATTACGTTCTTGTGAGACTTCTGCGCGTTTGAGTTGTCTTCCGTCGAGCTCCAGACCAAATCGCAATTTCTCCAAAATAGCTGGCGTGATGTTTCCGTGCACCTGCACAGAGTATTCTTTTTCAACATCCGACTCAGGCCCAATTATCGCTTTTGCGAGAACTCCGTCTTCAGAAAGCAACAGCAGACCGCGGGAATCCTGATCGAGCCGGCCGAGCGGCGCGAGCAGTGTTTTGCTACCCGGAATGGAATCGCTTTCTCCGTGCAGGTTTTTTTTCCGCACAAGCCTTGCTGCCGGAATCTGGTCACCCTCCGGTTGCGCAGAGACATATCCAACCGGCTTGTTCAAAACGATGGTGAGTTTAGCACCCAGTTTTTCCGTGCCGGCCTCTTTCAGCGTAAGAGTCTGTCCGGGCAGGATCTTGTGACCAGGGCTAGCCAGGGTCTCGCCGTCAATCGAGACAAGCCCCTGTTCGATGAGTGCCTCGGCCTCCCGCCGCGAACAAACGCCCGATTGGCCCAGCCATTTATTTACGCGAATGGGGTCGTCGCCATGATAGGTTTTGGAGAATGTCACCAACAGTATCCAGTTTACGAGATAGGGACGAACCCGCCCATGATCATGCGTGTTACGTCAAACGGCATTTCCAGAACGTCAGGCTGCATGCGGGGGTCGTTCCTAACTTTTTCGTGTCCCGCTTCGCGTACATCTTTAGAAGGCCAGGTGATGGTTGTGAAAATCACCGCCTCATCAGATTTCAAATTTACCGCTGCTGGCATCGATGTTTCGTCGCCAGTGGGTACATCATCACTCCAACACTCCACGTAACTCGTCGCACCATGTTCTTTGAATACGTCTGCTGCGAGCCTTGATATGTCTTCGAACTTTGCGCGATTGGCGACCGGCACGGGCGTTAGATACCCGTCAACATACGTCATAAAACTTACTCCCAGTGAAGTGGAGGCTTCTGTTGCCAGGCGCCTCCGAGCCCCGCCTAGGAATCTGAACCCCTAGGAGTTAAGTTCGGTAAATTCCGCACCGCTTACGCAGCGAGTAGTTCACCTTCAGCAAAGTTGTCATTTGCAACTATTGTTGATCGGGCTTCTAAGGCAGCCCAAGCCGGCAAAGGCATCGTCTTTACACGTCCGTCGATCCTGTTTCAGCCCCATCAGAAACAGACCAGATCGATCTGCTTGTGGTGGAGCTGCCGGGTACTGCCCCCGGGTCCGAGCCGCTTATTACACGCGCGTTTATCGCCATAGTTCCGAAGAACACCCTTTATATAAGCGATTGGTTGTCTCAGTGAAAGGGGGGAGCCGCCAGTAGGGCAGGGCGAAGCGTTAACGCTTCAGCCCCGCCCACCCGGGAGTGTCCTTATTCCGAAATCCGCAAATCAGATATCGACGTAGCAATGGCCTGATACGCCTGGCTGAGTTCCTGTCCGTTTGACGGATCAAAGAACGTGCTGGCATCGCTTGCGCAGTACTCCAGAACCGCCTCACCGCTGGAGGGAGCCTGGAAGGCAACAGAGTAGATCGTTACGTTCTTTTCCTTGATATTATCGCAGAGGTCTTCTGCCTGCGAACGGGAGCTGCCAAGTTGCCAGTGATATTCGGCGTTGAAGTCCCCATCCGTCATCAAGATGAGCGCTTTTGCGGTATCTGGCTCGTCATATTCGGTAGGTGTGCTTGCGAGGTGCGCGCTCCATTCTGGCGAGATCATATACCAGCCCCACGCCACGCCAAGGTGACCAGCTGTGCCGCCTTCTGGGTCGAGATCATCGATGTAGTCTTTCAGGAACTGCTTGTCGCTCGTCAGCGCAACGGGTTCAGAATCACGGCACTCATCGCGGTCCCAGAAGCCTGCCGCAGTGATGTAATCGCCACTATTGTTTGATCCTGTATGGTTCACATGAATGCTGTGGTTTGGCGGGGCGTCCGTGAAGGCTTCGTCGCCAATACGCTCAAACACACATGTCGTCTCGTACGGGATCGTGAACCAGCGGCGATAATAATAGTGATAGTAGCGGTAGTGTTGCTGCGGAGACTTACCGGTTGCTGCTTCAAACATGTCGCCAGCATTCAGCGAGTCGTTGTAAGCAACCATTGCGACGCGGACATGGCCCGACTCAGCGGCGTTTCCATCCGGCATCAACGTATCAAGGGAATCTTTCGCAGCAGTTTTCAAATCCCGCATGCGCGAGCCTTGCATAGAACCGGAGACGTCAAACACAAAGGCGACATCCAGCTGACCGATGCCATACGTGCAAACGGAGCGAATACCGAAATCAATTTCATCGACGCCGGCCACTGCTCCGAGCGTAGTTTGTTGCGTGCAGGATGTGGCAGCTTCAAGCGTTTCAGCGCTGATGGAAACATCGGGGTCGCGGCAGACCACAAACTCACCTTCAAGACCGTTTACGCTCCTGAAGTATTTTTGAACAACGTCTGTAACTTGCTGCGCGTTCTTGCCTTCCTGCATGGCGCGGCAACCGGCGATGGCAGCACTGTCGAGGCTGAGCTGCATTTTGTTTTTCTTGGTTGTCGTTAGCTGGAAGTCGATCGCAAATCCGGCCAGCGCTGCGATCGGCAAAACGGACAATGCCACAATCACAGCGACCTTACCGTCTTCGTTCCGCCGAAGTGTTTGAGAACCCTTACCCGCCAACCTACTCAGCATGTTCTTTGCCCTTATGAGCCGCATTCTGCAGCAATGATTACGGGATGAGTATGGAGCAGCTGGGTTTAGGCCGCGTTATCCCGCCCTGAAATTTTTAGATGAGCGGCGCAACCATGCGTTAAGCATGATCGCGCCCTCTCGAAGATTGGTTAGAATTTGATGCGAAGGTCAGAGATCGAAGTCGCGATGGCTTGATACGCATCTTCCAATTCCTGTGAATTCTCCGGCGTATGCGAATACTCCGGTCCGCTCGCGCATGCTTCTAGCGTAGCAGCGGCATCGTTCGGTGCCTGGAAAGCAACCGTATAGATCACAATACCGTTGGCTTTCGCAGTTGCGCATGTCGCAATGGCTTGCTCGCTCGATGATCCTTGATCGCCATGATAAATTTGGTTGAAGCTGCCGTCGGTCATCATGATAATGGCCTTGGCTGTATCTGGCTCGTCATAATCGAATGGACGGGCATCCTCTCCAGCGTTTGCTGCCCAGATGTCACCCCAGTGCGGCGAAATCAGATACCAGCCCCACATCGTGCCCTGATGACCAGCGGTCATGCCACCTGGATCCAGGTCATCAATGTAATTCTTCAGGACTGTTTTATTATCCGTCAAAGGAAGCGGCGGGTGGTCAGTGCAATTCCGCTGCGGCGCATCCCATTCATTGTTCCATGCATCCCAGCTTGGCTGGCGCTCCGTCAGGAACGAGTCATCGGTTAGGGTCCGAACGGTTCCAGTGCCATCATTGAATGTGTAAGATTCGTTCGCTCCTGGAGGGGCGTCGTTGAACGCATGCAGGCCGTCGCGTTCGTGCACGCAAGTGTCATCGATCGTGTAGGTTGCTTCTTGCGTGCCGCCTGGCAGGTACACCCATTTTCCAGACTTGTATTTCTTGCAATAGCTTTTGCTATGAAGCTTCCTACAGTCCTTCATTTTCATCTTGGTTGTACCTTCATACTCCATCACGTATTCACGCTCCTCTGGCATGCCGGTCACAGCTTCGAAGTATGGGCCAGCATCGACCATGTTAGAGTAAGAAGTCATGGCGATCCGTGTGAGACCATTCCCGCTATTGTTTGCGCCCTCTGGAAGCAGCGTATCAACAGCGGTCTTAGCAGCAGATCGCAAATCTGTAATTCGAGAACCACCCATGGATCCCGAAACGTCGAAAACAAAAGCAACGTCGAGGTTGCCGATCCCGTAGGTCGATGTGGAGGAAACTGAAAAGTCTATCTCTTTACGCCCTATCGCCATGGAAAGCGTGGTCGGGAAACTGCAATTGATGGAAGCGTTAATGTCTTCACTGTACTGTGGAACCGTTACGACCGCATCTTCGCAATAGGTGTTCGCAACTTCAGAACCGCTCGCGATAAGGACAGCGTTCATATAGTCGCGTACGAGGCTTTCAATCTCTTCATTTGTTTTGCCCTCTTGCTTGGCGCGTGAGCCAGCAATCAGTGCACCATCCATCGCGTACTGGACACGCGATTTGTACGTCGATGTGCGTTGGAAATCGATTGCGAGCCCCGCAATCGTGAAGATTGGAATTAGCACAAGAGCCACGATGATCGAGATTTGACCATCTTTGTCTTTGCCTAATGTTTTTGCGCGTTGTCCAAATAGGTTCAACATATTTTCGCCCTCCGAGGAGCTGCATTTGCTCTGAGTTTGGCGAAAGATACCGCCGAAGGTTTTCAACGACGTTAGGCACTGCGTCAAAAACGCGGGCATAGTGGCAAGATGTTGTTTACTATAGGAGAGTGGGGAAATCTCAGATTGGTGCTTGCCGAGATGGTTGTCCTGATCGAAAATCCCGCTCGACGAATCACTTTGAGAGCACAGACCATTGCGCCAATACCTCGACCTTCTCGATGACATCCTAAAGACCGGAACGATTCGCGAAGATCGCACGGGAACAGGAACTAAAGGTATATTTGGTCGCCAGATGCGGTTTGATCTCGGCGATGGGTTCCCAATGGTGACGACTAAGAAATTGCACTTGCGGTCGATCATTATCGAGCTGCTTTGGTTTCTCCGCGGTGACACGAATGTGCGTTGGCTTCAGGAAAACAAATGCCGTATCTGGGACGAGTGGGCCGATGAAAATGGTGACCTTGGCCCTGTTTACGGTAAACAGTGGCGCAGCTGGGCAGCACCCGATGGGCGCACGATAGATCAGATCGCCTGGGTCCAGAATGAGATACGCACCAACCCCAACTCGCGGCGGCTGGTGGTTTCGGCATGGAACCCGGCGGACGTCGAGAATATGGCCTTACCGCCTTGCCATTGCCTGTTTCAGTTCAATGTGATGGACGGAAAGCTGAATTGTCAGCTTTATCAGCGCTCAGCAGATGTCTTCCTTGGCGTTCCGTTTAACATCGCTTCTTACTCTTTGCTCACAATGATGATGGCACAGGCGTGCGACTTGGAACCTGGCGTTTTCGTACATTCCTTTGGCGACTCGCATCTTTACCTCAATCATGTTGAGCAAGCTGAATTGCAGCTTAGCCGGGCTCCAAGATCCCTGCCGACTATGACGCTGAACCCAGATATAAAGGATGTGTTCAGCTGGACGTACGACGATTTTACGCTCGAGAATTACGATCCACATCCACACATCAAGGGTTTGGTCGCCGTTTAATCCGCGACCCCGATCTGCAATTTATATGTAAAACGCAGATTGTTTTCACCCGCGATCTCTGCCTAGTTCCTGACACATTTAGCTTGGGAGGCTTATATGAAGAAACTCATCGCGGAGATGATTGGTACGGCAACGCTGGTGCTGTTTGGATGCGGCGCAGCTGTTTTGGCAGGTGATCAAGTTGGTCAACTCGGAATTGCGTTTGCCTTTGGTCTCGCCATTGTGGCGATGGCTTATGGGATTGGCCCCGTTTCTGGGTGCCACATCAATCCGGCGGTATCGCTGGGTGTTCACTTATCCGGGCGCATGAGCGCAGGCGAAATGATCCAGTATTGGGTTGCGCAGTTTATTGGCGCTGTAATTGGCGCGGGTATCCTCTACTTAATTGCGAGCGGAAACGGTTATACGATTGGGGAGTACGCGCTCGGCTCTAATGGTTGGGGCGATAACTATCTCGGAAAATACAATATGACGTCAGCTTTTGTGTTTGAGGTTGTTGCGACGTTCCTGTTCTTGGTGACTATTCTCGGTGTGACCCAAAAGAACGCGCCGGTCGCGTTTGCGGGCCTTGCGATTGGTTTGACGCTCGCAGTCATTCACATCATGGGCATTCAGGTTACTGGCGTTTCGGTTAATCCAGCGCGTTCATTCGGCCCTGCAATTTTTGCGCAGGGTGCGGCGCTCAGTCAGCTCTGGCTGTTTATTGTTGCGCCAATGATCGGAGCCGCGCTTGCGGGCTTGCTGTTCCGGTCAGGTTTGCTTGAGGCAGACGATTAGTCTCCGGCAAGCGCGACGTCGCGCACTGAATCTGCGACGTCGCATTTGAGCTATAAACTGAGAATATCAGACGGATGCCGGGTCGATCAGCCCGGCATCTTCGCGTCTGCGGATCATATAGGAGACGATAACGGCTCCAACCATTTTGCCGATGATAAACACAATCCAATTGGCCCAATGCAGCATGCTACCGGGTTCAGCACCCAGATTCATTTGAACCGCGAGGTCGGCACCATAAAGGAATATCGTGGTATCTACCGGCGAGGCGAGGGCGCTCGACAGAAGGATCCGCGTCGAGAGGCGATACTTCGTGAATGTGTAAAGGGCCCAATCCACCATCTCCGACACAGCAAATGCGATGCCTGATGCGAGCGCGATGACGGGCCACGCATAATAAAATGACCATGCAATCGCGAGCGCCATTACGATCAAAACTTTCTGACCCATGCGCCGTTGCACGAAGTCTCGAAAAACAAAGACCAGACCAGTGACCATGGTCAGAGGATGAAGCTCGACACCTTTTGCAAATGTCTCACTCGGTTCAAAAATCGTCCAAGGGTTCACGACACCAAATGACCAGTTCAGGAACGGGATCGTGATGAAGTAAATCATTGCCCAGGTGCGCCCGCCAAGTGCCCAAATTGCACCGAAAGTTGCGACTAAGGGAACCAGTATCCACGGAAAGTGACCAGGCCGCCCGCCGGTCAGCGCCGTCAGAAGCTGTTCATCAATATTCGCAACAAAATTGACAATTTCAGAAAACATTAGGAACCCTTAGCCAAAATAAAGAAGGCCATGGGCAGGCCTGGGCGTGTCACTCATTTGCGTGACTTATACAGTTGTTGCTGCGATTTGGAATGCAGTTACGACGCAATTCCTGCTACATCGGCCGATTTGTAAGCAAGAAGGTCTGTTTCATGCAGCCGGACATAAAACTTAGTTTGATAGTCGCGCGGGCACGCGGCGGAGTGATTGGCGCGAACGGTGATTTGCCGTGGCGTCTAAGCGACGATTTGAAAGCCTTTAAAAAAACGACGTTTGGCAGCCCGCTCTTGATGGGTCGGAAAACTTGGGAAAGCTTGCCAATCAAACCATTGCCGGGACGCGAGAACATCGTTCTGACAAAGGACTGGCAGTATGATGCAGTCGGTGCCCGAGTTTACTCCAATTTTGCCCCTGCGATGAACGCTGCGAAAGCCATCGCGGCCAAAGGCAAATTCGAGGAAGTTTTCGTGATTGGCGGTGAAACTTTGTATCGTAAGGCGCTGCCATTGGCTGATCGACTGTATATCACCGAGGTTGATGCAGATGTCGACGGCGATGCGTTCTTTCCCGTCATAGCCGAGAGCAATTGGCGAGAGATCTCGGCGACCCCGTTTCAAAAGAACAAAGACAATGATTTCGACTTCGTAATTCGGACGTTAGACCGCCTTTAGGCTTGCGTCTTCTCGATTGTTAAGCGCACTCTTCCAAAAAGAACTGGGAGGCATGCATGGAATTTGAAGTGATCGCGACAGGGCTCCGGTTTCCTGAGGGACCGGTGATCATGGAAGATGGATCGATCATTGTCGTTGAAATCGAGAAACAATGTGTCACGCGCTGTTGGGCCGGTGACAAGAAGGAAGTGATTGCAACGCCCGGCGGCGGTCCTAATGGTCTGGCCATTGGTCCGGATGGCGCGCTCTATTGCTGCAACAATGGCGGATTTGCTTATCACGATGTTGATGGGATCATGGTTCCCGGTCATTGTCCGGAGGACTATTCTGGCGGGCGAATTGAGCGGATCGATCTTGCAACCGGGAAGATTGAGCGTCTTTATGAAGAGGCAGACGGCATTGATTTGCGCGGCCCAAATGACATTGTCTTCGACAAACAGGGAAATTTCTATTTCACAGATCTGGGCAAAACCTACTCGCGCAGCCGTGACAATGGCGGCCTGTTTTTTGGCAAACCGGACGGTTCGCTCGTCAAGTGTATAGACTACCCGCACATATCACCGAACGGCGTCGGCCTCAGTCCAGATGAAACAGTGGTGTACTTTGCCGACACAATGACAGCACGCCTATGGGCGTTCGACCTTTCGGAGCCAGGCGAGGCCATTCCGAGCAATCCGCCGTTCCAGACAGGCCGGGTCGTCGCAGGCATGCCGGAGCTTCGTTATTTTGATAGCCTCGCCGTGACAGCATCCGGGAATGTGTGCGTTGCAACCATCTTTATGGGCGGGATCACGACGATCTCACCAAATGGAGCGCATTCCCATATCGCGCTGCCCGATCCTTTTGTCACAAATATCGCATTCGGCGGAGAGGATATGCGCGATGCATACATTACGCTCTCTGGCACGGGGCAGTTGATCAAGTGTCGCTGGCCAGAGCCGGGACTGAGGCTCAACTATAATGGCTGAGTGTCTCGTTGCTTTGTCTTGTATTTAAGACTGCGCAAGACCAACCATCAAATTCAAGGCAATTGAAACGCGCGGGCGCGCGCCGCGGTGCTGGTTGACGGAATGACGTAGCCAGCTCGGGAAAACGACTATCATCCCTGCTTCGGGGCGCACCGCATGCTGTGATCTCATAGGGGAGCCATCAACCATTTTCATAACAAGGTCCGGCACAGTCATATGTGCCGTGGGAAACCGAGGGTCTTCGAGAATGAGCTCGCCGCCGCCCGTGTCAGCTTCGGAGCCGCCTGGATCGACGTAGTATACCGCAGACCACAAAGCGCCCGGATGACAATGCTGTTGGTTGGCTGCGCCCGGCGGGTTGATATTCGCCCACATTTCTACGGACCAGGTAAAGGAACGCTTTCCCTTGGGGTGGATATCCGACATATGCGCGCCGGCAACTTCGGTTGCATACTCCGCCAGCGCAATGGCTGCCGGGCCGCCCCATACGGCCATATCCACATCAGAATGCCAGCCACCAATATTCGAGCGCGCTATGCCGCCGCTTTGCTGGCGATGTTGGTTAATCACTTGCAAAAGCGCAGGATTGTTCTGTTGTGCGGCAGGCCAGTGCGCCTTGATTACCGGCGTGGCAAACAGATCGAGTCGTTCAGTCATATCCGTCCTAATCCTGAAACGTAATAGTTGGCGCAGGTTTCGTTTCCAGCGTTTCTAAAGCAGATGCAACTTTTTCGCCAAGTTGGTTAAATGCGTCCGCAGCTGGGCCATCGCCGAGCGCGGCCGGTACCCCTGCATCGCCGCCTTCGCGAAGGGACGGCAGAATCGGGAGTTCGGCGAGTAGAGGCAGTCCGAGTTTCTGTGCCATGTGCGCACCGCCGCCTTTCCCGAATAAGTAGTGACGCTCGCCAGAAGGATCTTTGAACCAGGCCATATTCTCGATAATGCCAAGCACTGGCACATGCGTTTTTGCGAACATTGCTGCCCCGCGCCGCACATCCGCAAGCGCCACTTCTTGAGGTGTGGTGACGATGATGGCGGCGCTGAGCGGAATGCGCTGGGCCAAGGTTAACTGAGCATCGCCGGTCCCGGGCGGCGTATCAAGGATAAGGAAGTCCAGCGGCTCCTCGGATGTGCCCCAAACCACATCATTCAGCATTTGTGTAATCGCCGACATAACAATAGGACCCCGCCAGACCATGGGGGCGTCCTGATCTGCGAGGTAACCAATGGACATGGTTTTAAGACCATGGGCCGCCACCGGGATCAGTTTCTGGTCGCTATTCGCTTCGGGTTTGGCGTCGCCGGTGCCCATCATTACCGGAACGGAGGGGCCGTAGACATCGATATCCAGGAGCCCGACATTTGCGCCAGTGGCGGCGAGTGAAATCGCCAAATTGGCCGCGACCGTGGATTTTCCGACACCGCCTTTTGCACTCGCGACTGCGATAATGCGCGATACCCCAGGAATTGAATTCGTTTTCGGGGCCGCTGCAGGGGCATTCTTTATGGAGGTTTCGGCAGTTTTATCCCCTTTTCTGAGGCGCTGTGAGCCTGCTGGCGGCGTGTCAGCTGTCAGCACAGCATTTGCGTCTTCGATGCCGTCAACCATCCGCGCGCGGCTCTCAGCCTCCAGCCGAAGTGCCTCAGATCGCTCCAAATCCTGTGGATCAGCCTGAATCACTAGGGTGGCGGTCGCGTCGCGGATAATCACCGCATCCAGCCAATCTGGCTCGCCCAGAGCCTCTTTGACCGCTTTTTCCAATACTTCCGGTGTGCGGCTTTTCGAACGAAACATATCAGCGCCTATTGAAGACTAGGGGGTGCCATGCACATATCGGGCTTAATTACATGAATGCAAAAGGATTCGCGGCATATGCCTTGGAAAGATGAAAGTGGAGGAGAGCCTCCCCGCGCGGCTGGTGGACCTTGGGGCGGTGGCTCCGGAGGTGACGGCGGCAAAAACGGTGGATCGCCATGGAATCGCCCAGGCGGCGGCGGAAGCGGAGGCTCAGGCGGTGGCGGCGGTGACCTCGAAGATCAAATGCGCCGCATGCAGGAACGGTTTCGGCGTGGACGCAGCGGAGGCGGCGGCGGCGCAGGCCGCGGGCAACGTCCTAATTTTGGACCGGGCGGCCTCGTCGTTTTGTTGCTTGCAGCGCTTCTTGCGTGGGCAGCAACAGGTATCGTGATTGTCGATGAAGGCGAACGAGCAGCCGTTTTCCGCTTCGGAAAATACCAGATGAACCTCGATCCTGGCTTTCACATCCGTTTCCCATCCCCGATTGAAACACATGAAGTGATGCCGGCGCAAAGTCAGCAAACAACCATTATCGGGCAAAGACAGGAAGAAAGCCTGATGCTGACCGGCGATGAAAACATTGTCGACGTTCAGTTCCGGGTTCGATGGTTCTACGGAACCAATCCCGAAGATTTTATCCTGAATGTCGATCATGAGGCGGACCCTCGCCGCAATGAAGCGTCGGCCTTGGTCAAAGCGGTCGCAGAAAGCGTCATGCGGGAAGTCGTTGGTAAATCGACCCTCGATCAAGTCATCACGGCTGGCCGGGGCGATATCGAAGATGATGTGCTCGCTGGAACGAGAGCGCTTTTGCAGGATTACCGCGCTGGCGTATCGGTCAGTGAGATACAATTGTTGCCAACTGAGCCACCGGCACCTGTCCGCGCGGCATTCGTGGACGTTGTTAACGCAAGCCAGGATGCAGAACGGACCGTCGAAAATGCTACACGGTTTTCTAACGAGATTATCCCGCGCGCCCGCGGTGATGCTGAACGGATCCTACAGGATGCAGAAGCTTACCGTGACAAGGTGATTGCGGACTCAACCGGTGAAGCCGCGCGCTTTGAACAAATTCTCGAAGAGTATCGTCAGGCACCTCGCGTGACGCGAGAGCGCATGTATCTCGAAACGATGGAAACCGTACTCGGCAATGCTGAAAAACTCGTGCTCGATAGTGAGTCTGGCGCTGTGCCGTACCTTCCAATTGATCGCGTTCAGCGCGGCGACAACTAGGAGAAGATCATGAAATCCTTTGGTATTATTTCGATCGTTGCTCTTTTCATTGCTGCAATCGCCGCCTTGAACACTTTCTTTGTGGTTGATCAGCGAGAGCAGGCTCTTGTCCTTCAGGTCGGTAAAGCGGTTCAGACTTATAATCCACCAGATACCGACGAGGCGGGATTGAAAATGAAGATCCCTTTCATCCAGTCTGTGGTAAAATACGATAAACGCAATCTTGGTTTGGATATTCCCGACATCGAAGTTTACGCGTCCAATCAAGAACAATTGCTCGTTGATGCGTTCGTTCGCTGGAGCATTGATGATCCACTCGCATTCTATCAAACCTTGAACACTATGGGCCGGGCGCGGGAAGACCTTTCAGGGTTTACCGAAACAGCGATGCGGAAAGCCATCGCGAACCGTCTACCTGAAGATGTGATTTCTGGTCAGCGCGCAGAGCTTATGGACGAAATCCGCGAAGATTTGCGTGCCTCTGTGAATGGTCAGATTGGCGACGAGGAAGGTGCGGCGAGCCTTGGTGATCTTGGAATCAAAATCATCGATGTCCGGATCCGCCGGGCAGACCTGCCGCCGGACGTTTCTGAGCGGGTGTTTGAGCGGATGAATGCCGCGCGGAAGCAGCGTGCAGAACAAATCCGAGCAGAAGGCGAAGAGCGCGCCAAACTGATCCGAGCCACGGCAGAAAAAGAACGGACCGTTCTGTTGGCGCAGGCGAACGAGCAATCTGAGAAGATCCGCGGTGAAGGCGATGCGCAGCGAAATGCGATCTATGCGGAAGCATACGAAAAGGATGCGGAATTCTTTCGCTTCCAACGTGCGCTGATTGCTTGCGAAAGAGCTTATACGAAGGGCACGCGGATCGTTGTCGCGCCAGACAATATGGGTCTTTGCGACGAGTTCATCCGCCGCGCGCGCAACAATGGTACGGCGCGGAACTGATAGAGCGCACATCACCCATTGCGTCTTGCCCATGAAACGCCATAGTCTGTCGCTCTAATAAGGGCGGCAGATTAATTGGAGAGACCAGTTCCTATGCGCGTATTTTCAGTCGTAGCGGCAGCTTTAGGACTTAGCTTATGCGGCGCGGGTGCCGTGGCTCAGGACATTTCGTTGCCGCCGGATACGGTCATCAATTCCAAGGAAACACCGGGTAGCTTTTCAGAGCTTTCCAAACGCCTGATGCCGGCAGTGGTCAACATCTCGACACAGACCACCATTGCAGAAGCGGGCATGCCGAGTTTCCCAAACGATTCTCCGCTCGAGCGCTTCAATGATTTCTTCGGCCGCAGCGATGATGGATTTCGACGTCAGGGCGCTCTGGGATCAGGGTTTGTGATATCCTCTGATGGTTACATTGTTACCAACAATCATGTGATTGAAAGCGCTGACGAGATTACGGTCGAGTTCGAAGACGGCGATAGCCTGCTAGCTGAGCTGGTGGGCCGTGATCCGAACACGGATCTCGCTGTCCTGAAGGTAACGTCTTCCGATCCTCTGCCATATGTCCGCTTTGCTGATAGCGATCAGGCAGAAGTTGGTGACTGGGTCATCGCCATTGGTAACCCGCTCGGCTTTGGCGGGTCGGTGTCTGCGGGCATCATCTCTGCGCGCAACCGCGATATTTCAATGGGATCGTATGATGACTTCATCCAGACGGATGCGGCGATCAACCGGGGCAATTCCGGCGGACCCTTATTCAATCTGCGCGGTGAAGTCGTCGGTGTAAACACGGCGATCGTTTCGCCTTCTGGCGGGTCGATTGGTATTGGTTTTTCCATTCCGGCCAATCTCGCAAAAAGGGTAACAGGACAGCTGCAGGAGTTCGGTGAACCGCGGCGGTCTTGGCTCGGCGTGAACATCCAGCCAGTGGATAAAGATCTGGCGACATCATACGGTCTCAATCGCGCGGAAGGCGTAATCGTGACAAATGTCGTTGAAGATGGGCCCGCTGAGGCGGCAGGATTAGAGGTCGGTGATCTCCTCCTTCGATTTGATGGCAAGTCTATCGAGGATACGCGAAGTTTGACTCGGCGCGTTGCGGAGGCGGGTATCGGAAAATCTGTCAATGTCGAGATCATCCGCGAGCGGCGGCGTCAAACCGTAGCAGTTGAGCTTGGCGAACTCGAGAACGATATCGATGAAAAAGAAGAAGTAAATGTGCCAGAGTCCGCGCTGACCGATAACGGACTTGGCGTTCAGCTTGGGACAATCGGTGATGATTCCCGCCGGCGCTACGGAATTTCGTCAGATATTGAAGGCGCGCTTGTTATGAGCGTTGCCACGAAGGGGCCGAGCTTTGGCAAACTCCGCAAAGGCGATGTGATTGTCGAAATGGACTTCGAAGAGATTACAGGCGTTGCGCAAGCTGTTGAGAAACTGAAGGCCGCCTCTTCGCCTTTACTGGTGCGTGTGCACCGCGGCGGTAGGGACGCGTTCTACTCAATCGAACTGAAGAAGTAAGACTACCCCGTTTGAGATGCAGCGATGTGTGCACTGAAAGGGCGTGGATCTGAGGGGTTGCTGCCGAGATCTTGTAGTCGATAGGTCCACCAGCCCACGTCGCGCCATTCACCGTTCTTGAATCCAATATTTTCGTAAACGCCGATTGGCTTGAACCCGATATGCTCGTGGAAACCGACGCTTGGATCGTTTGGAAGGGTAATCCCTGCCAGTGCATTTGCGTATCCCAGCTCGCGTAGCGTTTCAAACAATCGCATATATAGCTGACTTGCCGCGCCGGTGCGCCGCGCCGCTTCGCCAACATACACACTCGTCTCGCAAGACCAGCGATACGCCGCACGCGCGCGATGTTCTGTTGCATAAGCATAGGCGATGACGAGCCCGTTATTCTTGAGCACAAGCCAAGGGTGCGTCTTCAAGGTTTGGTTTATTCGCGCTGCCATTTCTTCGGCTGTTGGAGGGATGTCTTCAAAGGAAATCCCAGTACTCCTCACAATCGGCGCATAGATCTCGGCAATGGTGCCTGCGTCTTCAATGGTTGCGATTTCAATCGTCACTGCACAAATTCACTCTCTTTGTATCCTTGAAAGTAGAGCGCCGTTATCAAGCTGGTATGGCTGATTGCGGCGTCAGCTTTCTCAGCCACTATGGGTTTCGCCTCAAATGCAATCCCGAGCCCTGCAGCTTCAATCATGGCAAGATCATTTGCGCCGTCACCCATTGCGAGCGCATCTTCGGCTGTCAGGCCCGCTTCTCGCGCAGCAGTGTTGAGGCGAGTAAGTTTTGCTTCGCGGCCGAGGATTGGCAGACCTACTTGCCCCGTGAGTTTTGCGCCATCATCAATCAATGTGTTGCCGTGGTTCGATCCGAAACCCGCAGCCGCACCTACGAGCGACGTGAAGAATGTAAAACCACCGGAAACAAGCAGAGTTTTCGCGCCGTTTGTCTCCATGGTTTTCACAAGCGTTCGCGCGCCTTCATTCAAAGTGATGCGTTCATCAAAGCATTTCTGAAGCGCGGTAAGCTCCACCCCTTTGAGCATTCCAACGCGCTCCGTCAGCGCGCCTTCGAAATCAAGCTCACCGCGCATGGCGCGCTCGGTGATAGCGGAAATCTCGGCTTTAAGGCCGGCATAGTCTGCCAGTTCATCAAGGCATTCCTGGCCAATGATCGTTGAGTCCATATCGCAAATTAATAGCCGCTTCTTGCGATTTTCGAGTGGCATAACGCAGATGTCGCCGTGTATGCCTAGCGTGCCTTGCAGTGCAGAGCGTACAGCGCCGGGGCCTGCATGATCTGGCAAATCAAACTCAGCTTCCGCCGCCTTGATAGGGCCATCCGCGCTTAGGAGCTGCGGCTCCGCGCCAGAAATTCCCGCAGCTTCCAGCGCATCGCGCAAGCGTGCCCGAACATCTGGCGTATCTTCTGGAGTTGCGGCAACAGCAACAAGTCTCGGATTTGGCATGGGTCTTCTTCCATCTTTAACGTGTCTGGCTTACACACATTCGAATGCGTCCGGCTATACTCATTCACGGCCCCACGGCCAGCGGAAAAACAGCTTTGTCGATTGATCTGGCAGAAAAGCTCGGTGGTGAAATCATTAATGCGGATTCCATGCAGGTCTATAAGGATCTGAACGTGTTGACCGCACGCCCATCTAGCGACGAACTGAAAATGGCTCCGCACCATCTGTTCGGCCATGTGGATGCTGAAACCCGGTATTCAACTGGAAAATGGATGGAAGATGCGAAACGCAAGATCGGCAGCATCCAGAAGCGCGGAAACATTCCAATCATCGCTGGCGGGACGGGGCTCTACTTCTTGTCTCTTATTCAGGGTCTGAGTGAAATTCCACCGGTGCCGGAAGAGGTTCGCGCTGAGGTTCGTAATGTACAGCTAACAGAGGGAACACACGGGCTCCACGCGCGTCTGGAGAAAGTGGATCCGCAAAGCGCAGAGCGTCTGGAGCGTACCGATCGCCAGCGTCTGTCGCGTGCTTATGAAGTATGGCTCGCAACGGGGCGTACAATTTCTGAATTTCAGTCCAAGCGATCAAAGCCCGTATTGGGGGAGGATGATTGGCTCGGCGTCGCACTGACGCCTCCGCGCGCGCGTCTCTATGCGCGGATCGATAGACGATTTGAAGGCATGATGATGCACGGCGCGATGCTCGAGGCAGAAGCACTCGTGGAGCGCGGGCTCGATCCAGAGCTGCCGGCGATGAAAGCCCACGGTATGCCTTGGCTAGCAGCATTCATTCGCGGGGAAATGGACGCAGAGACGGCGGCAGACAGCGCGAAACGCGATACGCGGCGTTATGCTAAACGACAATTTACCTGGATTGGTCGGCAGTTTCCATTCTGGCCGCGCATTCCTGCGATGGATCTGGCGGAACGTCGAAAGGTAATAATTGCCCTTTATAAGGAAATTGACAGGCGCTGAAGGGCAGGTTATGCCCCAACCATATTTTTGAGGATACATTCCATGCGACCTGCAGTCGTGCTCGTTATTAGGCGTCCGTGACCGGCATCAAGCCAGTCACGGACGCGCCTAATTGAGGGTCTCCAGAGGAGGCCCTTTTTATTTGCCGCAATCCACCGATCACTTAAACCCCACGCAAGAGACTGAAAATGACCACTGCAGCGAAGACAAAGCCGAAAGCCGAAACCATGACCGGTGCGGATATTGTCATTCGCGCGCTCAAAGAGCAGGGGGTCGATACGATGTTCGGTTATCCGGGCGGTGCAGTGCTTCCAATCTATGATGCGCTTTATGGCGACAATGATATCCGCCACATTCTTGTTCGCCACGAGCAGGGCGCGGGCCATGCAGCAGAAGGTTATGCGCGCTCTACGGGTAAGCCTGGCGTATGCCTCGTGACCTCGGGCCCCGGCGCGACGAATATGGTGACACCAATTGCTGATGCGATGATGGATTCTATTCCGATGGTCGTGATCACAGGTCAGGTACCAACCCACTTGATTGGGACAGATGCCTTTCAGGAGTGTGATACGGTGGGCATTACGCGAAGCTGCGCTAAACACAACTACCTTGTTACCGATGTCGAAGACCTCGCACGAACGATCCATGAGGCGTTTCTGATTGCAACCTCTGGGCGCCCCGGTCCGGTTGTGATCGATATTCCGAAAGATGTTCAATTTGCGTCCGGCAGTTACGCAGGTGCCGAGGGCATCGAGAAACGCACCTATCGCCCACGCACGGATCCAAAGCCCGAACGAATTGACCAGGCGGTTGATCTCATCATGAAAGCGCGCAAGCCAGTTCTTTATACAGGCGGCGGTGTGATTAATTCCGGTCCGGAAGCGTCCGTCTTGCTTCGTAAACTTCAGGCCAAAACTGGTATTCCTGTCACCTCGACCTTAATGGGGCTCGGCGCGTTTCCAGCAAGCCATGAAGACTGGCTCGGAATGGTTGGTATGCATGGCTCATATGAGGCGAACCACGCAATGCATGATTGTGATCTGATGATCTGTGTTGGTGCGCGGTTCGATGACCGCGTGACCGGCAGGATTGATGCGTTCTCGCCGGGATCAAAAAAGATCCACATCGATATTGACCCAAGCTCGATCAACAAAGTGATCCGTGTGGACGTACCGATTGTGGCAGATTGCGCAAAGGCGTTGGACGCAATCCTGGTCGCACTTGAAAAGCGCAAGGGCAAACAACCGTCGCTTGCGTCCTGGAAGGGCGAGATCGACAATTGGCGTGACCGCGATTGCTTTGCGTACGCACCAAATAACGATGGCATCCGCCCACAATATGCGGTTGAACGTCTTTATGAGCTGACCAAGGATCGCGAGACCTATATAACGACAGAAGTCGGTCAACATCAGATGTGGGCGGCGCAGTACTATCATTTTGAGGAACCTAATCGCTGGATGACCAGCGGTGGCCTCGGCACCATGGGCTATGGATTGCCAGCAGCTGTGGGTGTGCAAACGGCGCATCCGGAGGCACTTGTAATCGACATTGCCGGCGAGGCCTCGATCCAGATGGTAATGCAGGAGTTTTCAACCGCCGTGCAGCATCGCTTGCCGATCAAGGCTTTCATTCTGAACAATGAATGGATGGGCATGGTGCGACAGTGGCAGGAGTTGCTCCATGGTGAGCGCTATTCGCACTCTTATAGTGAGAGCTTGCCCGACTTTGTGAAACTTGCTGAGGCTTATGGGGGGCTGGGCATCCATTGCGATGATCCGGCCGAGCTAGACGCCAAGATTCAAGAGATGATCGATTATGATGGTCCCGTGATATTCGATTGCCGCGTTACGAAGAATGAGAATTGCTTGCCAATGATCCCGTCAGGCGCTGCGCACAACGAGATGATCCTGGGAGAAATCACAGGCGATGAAATTGGGGAAGATGGGCGTAAAATGGTGTGATATGGGGGAAGCACCACCATTCAGACGCGCGTAGGGAGAGTAACCCATGGATATCAATGAAATATTGGGGCTGGTCAGTGAAAATGTGGACGTCTTGGTTGCTGTCGGGTCTGCACTTGTGGCGCTCGTCGGTGCAATTGCCGCGCGCCGGGAAACGCGCAAACAAAGGCAAATTCAGGTCGAGCGTCTGCGACAGGAAATTGATGGCGCAAGCCTGGCTTGGGGCAACCGGGCAATCGATGTGCTAAATAGATCGGCCATGCTTGCCAGGACGCGGGAGCTTCACCAGAACGATAATTCGTTTAAAGGGGCGCAGTTCAACATGGCGGTTGGGCTATCCACCATTGTTGATCAGGGGCGCATGTTTTTTCCAAATGTCGCACCTGATGCAAAGGGCGCAGAGAAAGAAGGCGCGTTTCGCGGATTTCGTCCACCTATTCTCGATGCGATTATGTTTGCTTATTACGAAGTACAAGCGCTGAGTCGTCAGGGCGGACCGACCGGAGACAATAGCGCAGAGTTCATCGAAGATTGTCGGCGCCTCGTCGTCTCTGAGCTGCAAGCGCATCTCGATCCGCGCCGGCGCGACGAAATCCTTGATCGCTATGACGATCAGCGCGAGGAACATCGCAGCGACGCGTTAAAGCGGTCAAACAATCTAAAAGCGTCGCTTGCAGCGCGCCGCCCGGAAATCAAGATTGATGGCCATCGTGCAACGACCGCGGCCGCCGCCACAAACATTCCTGCACCGGAGACCCTTCAATGAGCGAAGCGCCAGCATCAGCTTACGATATGACGCACGAAGACTCGCCCATAGAACGGCGGACTATTGCGGTTATGGTCGACAATGAGCCGGGCGTGCTGGCCCGCGTTGTTGGACTTTTCTCAGCGCGCGGCTTTAACATTGAGAGCCTGACCGTTGCTGAAGTGGACGAGAACCGAAATCGTTCCCGTATCACCATCGTTACCAACGGCACACCGGAATTGCTGGAGCAAATCGAGGCGCAGCTCTTGCGGCTGGTGCCGGTTGATAAAGTCGTTGATATCACAAAATCGAAACGCGGTGTTGAGCGTGAGCTCGCACTTGTGAAGGTCGCGGGCACCGGTGACAAACGTGTTGAAGCATTGCGCATCGCCGAAATATTCCGCGCGTCTGTTATCGACACAACGAATGAGAGTTTTGTGTTTGAGCTTACCGGCGCATCGGAAAAAATTACGCAGTTCGTTGAACTGATGAAGCCGCTTGGTCTCGTTGAAATCAGTCGCACCGGCGTTCTTTCCATCAAGCGCGGAAAAGAGCGTGGATAACAATATTCTCAGAACTCAAGATTTTTAGGGAGCTTCCTCAAATATGAACATCTACTACGAAAAAGACGCAGATCTTTCTCTCATCCAATCAAAGAAAGTCGCCGTGATCGGTTATGGCTCACAGGGGCATGCGCATGTCCTGAATGCGCGTGACAGCGGCGTGAAGGAAATCGTTGTCGGCCTTCAGGGAAGCTCGTCCTCGCGCGCAAAGTGCGCCGCTGAAAACCTTAATGTGATGACGCCGGGTGAAGCAACGAAGTGGGCAGATGTTGTGATGATCCTTGTGCCGGATGAGAAGCAATCTGTTCTTTGGGCTAATGAAATCGAGCCACATGTCCGCGCGGGCCAGCACATTATGTTCGGACACGGATTTAACATTCATTATAACCTAATTCGACCAAGCGTAGATGTTGATGTTTCACTGTCAGCGCCGAAAGGCCCTGGTCACACATTGCGTGATCAGTATCAGCGCGGTTTTGGCTTGCCGGGTCTTGTTGCGATCCATCAGGATGCATCCGGCACAGCGAAAGACGTTGCGCTGTCTTACTCAAAAGCGATCGGCAACACGCGCGCCGGCGTTATTGAAACAAGCTTAAAGAAGAGACTGAGACCGACCTGTTCGGCGAGCAGGCGGTTCTTTGTGGCGGTATCGTTGAACTCATCAAGGCGGGCTACGAAACGCTTGTCGAAGCAGGATACGCGCCGGAAATGGCGTACTTCGAGTGCCTTCACGAGACAAAGCTAATCGTTGATCTCATCTATGAAGGCGGTATCGCCAATATGAACTATTCCATCTCGAACACGGCAGAGTATGGCGAGTATGTATCCGGGCCGCGCGTGGTGACTGATGAAACCAAAGCGGAAATGAAGCGCGTTCTTGAGGATATCCAGAACGGCACATTTGCGCGTAATTGGATGCTGGAAAACCAGGTTGGCGCGCCGGGCTTCCATGCAATGCGTAGCAAAATGAATGATCACCCGATTGAAGAAGTGGGAGAGAAGCTGCGCGGTATGATGCATTGGGCTCAGAATGACCGCCTTGTGGACAAGGCGCGGAACTAATCATGACAAATCCGTCCGGCCGCATCTGGTTTCCCGGAAACCCTTGGCCGGGCGGGCATGCCCTTGAAGAAATGAACCTATGGGGCACGCTTGTTGATCCGGGGTATGCTCCAGCGAAGCAGTGTCTTTACCTGCATCTATTTATCCGCTCGACCAATTATTATGACGAAACGCCCGAAGTAGAACTTGAGGCGATGCACGACGCGGAAGAGCGTTTGTATAAACAAGGAAAATCAATCGATGATTGGCGCGCCGTTGGCGTGTGGAGCAACTATCATCGCTGTCATATCGATACGAACGAACCTTATGTGCTTGCGACAGAAGACAAACCGTTTTCGCTGGAGGATCTTGACGGGTTCCGTTGGCAACCAGATCAGGTGGATGATCCAGAAAACAATCAGGACATTATGTTCGATGATCAAGCATTCCACTGCTACATTCTCGGTCATGATGCTGTGGGGTGCCACGACATAAAGTTTGCGCGCTGCGATGGGCAAACTGCAAACATTTTCGATATTGATTGGCGCGGGCGCGTCGCGAAGGCCTATGTTGGCGATTACGCTTATCGCCACAAGTTCAAACTGGAAATGCGCAGCGTTCCCTTTGCTGGGTTTCAAAGTCGCCATCATGCGGAATATTTGCAAAACCTTCCGAAGCACATGCATCAAAAAGACGAAAACGGGCATGTTATCAAACACGGATGGTATGATCATACGCTTGATAGGTCGCTGGATGAGCGCGAGGCTCAACTTCGCCAATGCGTGGAAGTGCTTACAAACATTCCTACGGATGATCTCAACTTCGTTGCAGAAAAATACGCAGATTGGCTGAAGTTCTAAGCCTTATTCAAACGCTCCATCCACCATCACATTCAAATCTACCTCGCCTTCAATACCGGAAACACGGCCGCGGTGAGAGTATTGCCAGATGGTCCAATCGCGGCCGTCCGGTAATGCGGGATATTTCTGGATGTCCCTGATCCAGATGGGGTTGGCTGGAAACGCCTGTTGAAGCCAATCGCTGTAAAAACTGTTTGTTGTATAAAGGATCGGGTCCTTTCCATAATGTCGGCGGAGCTTTGAGATCATAACGGAGATCTCAGCCCGAACCTCTTCGACGGGTTGATCCAAGCCGCAATTTTGCGCGTGTTCAAG
The DNA here is from genome assembly GCA_965263325.1 of Hyphomonadaceae bacterium. Taxonomy (GTDB): domain Bacteria; phylum Pseudomonadota; class Alphaproteobacteria; order Caulobacterales; family Hyphomonadaceae; genus CBDHGY01. The sequence goes on from CBDHGY010000002.1 coordinate 2,852,678, forward strand.
ATCTATGACGGGCGGCAAGGCGCTCGCATCGATAGGGACAATATCGATGAAATGTTCGGCCTGAGCGCCGCCCGGTTTGCAAGCAAGATAGTAGTGGTAAGCGCCGACGCGGAGCCCCGCATCTTTCGCGCCTTTCCAATTGCTTTGCCCACGCGGATCGATCCAGTCTGTCCCTTCGGTGGCTTTGACGAAGGCAAAATAAATCCCCGCCTCTGCAACATCGTCCCATTCGATGCGGCCCTGATGATGAGAGACATCAATTCCCTGTAGGGTAAAATCTTCCGGGTTCTGCGAAGGCGCAATTTCTGGCGCGCTGCAGGCGGCGAGCATGAAGGAGAAGATAAAGAATACGTGTCTCACAATTGGTATCGTGCCGCGCCGTGATGGCGAGAACAAGGCTATTCCGGGATATCGCTTGCAGGCATTCCGGTTTCCCGCCGTGTTCGAAACTTCGTCTCCAGCGCGATCAGCAAACAAGCACCTATGATCAGCGCTGCGCCTAGCCAGAGTTGCCAACCTGGCGTTTCGTCGAAAATCAAAAAACCAAACAGGCTTGCCCAGATAAGCGCAGTGTACTCCAGCGGCGCGAGTTTCTGCGCTTCAGCGCGCGCATAGCCAGTTGTCATAAGCCACCAAACAAACACGCCGGCCGCCGCCAACCCAATATAGATAGGCATATCAACAATCGCTGGAACCGGGTCGGTGGCGATCAGATAGGGCAACAGATACAGCGCCGGAAACACATTGGTGAACATCACGATGGTGAAAGTATCTTCCTTGCGTGTGCGAAGCCGCATCAAGACCAGCGTGAGCGCGTAGAACAGAGCGGCAAGAAGGCACACAATCACGCCAGCTAACCGGTTAGCATCTTCAGGCGCGCCTTCGGTTGAGCCAGTGGCTGCGAGCACAGCGCCGCCAAAACCGAGCGCCGCTGCTCCAACTGCAACTCCGCTCAGGCGTTCACCCAAAACAAGCCAGGCGATGGGTGCAATCATCAATGCGGACGTAAAGCCAATCACTGTTGCTTCGGCGAGTGCAAGCTGCGTCAGGGACCAAAAGAAAGTCAAAACTGACCCGGTCTGGATCAATCCACGCAACGCATGAAACCGGATGGCTTCCCATTTTGGGACAGGTTTGCCGAGCCAAAAATAAATTCCGACAAGACATATCCCTGCGATGACGAATCTCCACGCCATCAGCGTGAATACATCCATATCGTCTGCTAAATATTTGACGGCAGCATCGATGCCTGCCCCAGAAAACACGGCGAAAGCAACGATAAGAAGGGTAGGAGGGTGCTCTCGCATGTCGTTCCCAATTCTTTTGTCGGCCGGGCTTATGAGTGTGGCCTGCTGGCACCAAGTTTGAAGGGGTAAAGAGTGCCCGACCTTCATGCAACCCCTGCAATAAAAAGGAAGATTTTGCGGGTCGGCGCTATGCGAAGTCATTGTGTTCGTGTAATAAATATAGCAGGGCGAGTGACGACAGGAGTATACTACATGGGCAAGAAGCTATTCGGCGGCAAAACACCTCCTCCGCCAGTGATAAATTCCAACTCATCACGCAGCCCAGCTCAAAGAGGAACGTATCTCGCGGCAGGAAGCACTTTTGAAGGCCGCATGACGTTTCAAGGTCCAAGTGTTGTCGCTTGCCAACTGATCGGCGACATCGAAGCAGACGACATGGTCATCATTGAGGAAGGTGCGGACGTCCGGGGAAATATTCGTGCCGCAAATGTCATTGTTAAAGGTAAAGTCGTCGGCGATATTTTTGCAGGCGATGGTGTCGAGGTTGCTGCAACGGGCAATTTCGAAGGCGTCATCAATGCGCCAAAAGCCAAGGTGACCGAAGGGGCGATCATGCGCGGCAGCGTTAACATCTCCAAGCTAGAAGATGCCGCCATTGAGCTTTCGCCCGCGCAGCGCATCCCAAGTGCGAATGAAGCCGGTAATGTAACGCCGCTGGACATTCAAATGTCAGGTGACCGCGTCATCGTCGGCAATACGCTCCCCCGATAGTCGCTAACCCTCGGGCAAAGCTTCCCGTAACGCTAACTTCGTACTAGAGTCTCTCTAAATCGATTTGAGGAGAGGCGAACTATGCGCCAGAAGTTACTGTGTTCCATTTTTGCGTTGGCATTGGTTGCTTGCGGAGGCGGCGAGACGAATGATGCGTCCCCGGCCGCTAACGACGCTGTAGTTACGTCACCTGAAAGCGCGCCCGCTGATGCAGTTGAAGAGACTGAAACTGAGCGCTTAAATGCATGGTTTGAAGATAAGTATGAAAGTGAACTGCAATACAGCCCACTTCAGCTTTCCTATCTCGGGCGTAAAGATCGATACGGAGATATTGATGATGTCTCTTGGGATGCAGCAGATGCAAGTTTGGAACGTCTGCGCGCTTCCACCGCGGAGATGGAATCTCTATTCGACTATGAAAAGCTGACGACAGAAGGAAAGCTTTCATACGATTTGTGGAAGTATCAACTCGCCGAGGCAGAGGCAGATCTGCCGTTTCGGAACAATGCCTATGTCTTTGAGCAGATGGGCGGTAATCATTCATTCCTGCCGACGTTCATGATCAATATTCACGGCGTCGAAACAGAGCAGCATATGCTCGACTATATCTCGCGTCTAAAACAGGCAGAACGCGTGCTCGACCAATTGATCGAGCAATCGAAAGCAAATGCAGAATTTGGTGTCCGACCGCCGCGCTTTGCTTTTGAAAAAGTCATAGAAGAATCCAAGAAGCTTATCACAGGCGCGCCTTATGATGAGGGTGAGCCTGTCGCGTTATTCGAAGATGCGAGTGCCAAGATCGATGCGCTTGTGGCGGAGGAGGTCATATCTGCGGAGCGCGGAGAAGAATTGCTGGCAGAGGTTAGCGCCGCACTGACAGATAATCTGAAACCCGCCTATGAGCGTTTGATCGCATGGCTGGAAGAAGACATGCCGAATGCAATGACGGTCGCGACCGGCGTTGGCGGCCAGCCAAATGGTGAGGCATATTATGCCCGCCGCCTACGTCAGTACACCACAACAGATATGACGCCGGACGAGGTTCATGATCTTGGCCTTTCGGAAGTGGCGCGAATTAAAGCCGAGATGGAAGCGATCAAGGAAAGTGTTGGGTTCGAAGGAAGTTTGCAGGACTTCTTTGCCCTTATCCGCGACAGCAAAAATGATGATCGATTTTATTATCCCGATACTGATGAAGGCCGTCAGGGCTACATCGATGATGCGACAGCGGCGATTGATGCGATCACCGTCCAGCTGCCAGAGTATTTTGGCATAATGCCAAAAGCCGAGCTTGTCGTGAAGCGTGTGGAACCATTTCGTGAGCAGGACGGCGCCGCTCAACACTACAGGCCTGGGACACCCGATGGATCACGGCCGGGAACTTATTACGCGCATCTGTCTGACATGACGGCCATGCCGAAGAACCAACTTGAAGTGATCGCGTATCATGAGGGAAATCCCGGTCACCATATGCAGGTGTCGATTGCGCAAGAGTTAGAAGGCATCCCGACATTCCGAACGCAATATTGGCTGTCGGCTTATGGTGAAGGATGGGCGCTTTATTCTGAACTCCTTGCGAAGGAAATGGGCGCTTATGAAGATCCGTATTCGGACTTTGGGCGTCTAACGTCTGAGAAATGGCGCGCGATCCGGCTGGTTGTCGACACAGGCTTGCACGCGAAGGGTTGGACAGAAGATGACGCAATCGAGTACTTCCTGGAAAATTCTCCGGAGCCGCTCGAGAGTATTCGTTCTGAAGTGCAGCGCTATATTGTCTGGCCAGGACAAGCGACGAGCTACAAAGTCGGAATGATCAAGATACTGGAGCTGCGCGCTGAGGCGAAAGAGGAACTCGGCGACGCGTTTGATATTCGCGGCTTCCATGACGTGGTGCTAGGCGGCGGCGCGATGCCGCTCAACCTACTCGAGCGCCGTGTGGGCAACTGGGTTGAAAGCCAAAAAGGAAACTGACATGGCGAGCGACCAGCAAATGCCAACCGGTTCCGGGTTTCATGCAAAGTCTACTGCCAGTGAGGTGCTCAAAGGCATCGATCTTACCGGTAAGAATATTGTCCTGACCGGTGGTTATTCTGGCATCGGTATTGAGGCGGTGCGCGCACTGGCCGCGGCGGGCGCGAGCGTCACTGTGCCGGCGCGGCGGCCTGATGCTGCCACGCAAGCGCTTGCAGACGTACCGGGCAATATAGATGTCGCACCGATGGATCTGGGCGATCTGGCAAGCGTGAACCGGTTCACGCAAGGCTTCGCCGAAACAGGTAAACCGCTGCACATGCTGATCAATAATGCGGGCATCATGGCGTGCCCGCTGGCGCGCGTTGGCCCGGGGTGGGAAAGTCAGTTCGGTATCAATCATCTCGGCCACATGCAGCTGGTGCTCGGTTTGTTACCAGCGCTCGAGAAAGCAGGCGGCGCGCGCATGGTCTGCCTGTCGTCAACGGCGCACATCATGTCGGATGTGCATTGGGATGACCCGCACTTCAACACACATGAGTATGATAAGTGGCAGGCCTATGGTCAGGCAAAGTCCGCCAATGCTTTGTTCGCACTGGGCGCTGATATGCGGTGGAGAGATAAAGGTATTCGCAGCTTTAGCGTTCACCCGGGCGGCATCTTTACGCCGCTTCAACGCCACTTGCCGGAAGAGGAAATGGTCGCGCTCGGTTGGAAAAATGCCGACGGCTCAATACCGCCGCGCGTTGCCGCCATGTTCAAAACACCGGAGCAAGGCGCATCGACGGAAGTCTGGGCCGCAACTTCGCCTAAGCTGGAAGGCAAAGGCGGGGTCTATTGCGAAGACTGCGACATTGCCAAACTTGCAACGGAGGACAGTCAGCGCTGGGAACATGCCCGCGCATGGATTTGCGATGATGATAAAGCCAGCCGTCTTTGGGAAATGAGCGAGCGGATGCTTGCTGAGGCATGAGGTCGCTTACTGCCTTCGTTTCAGTGGTATTACTGGGGGCCTGTGATCCGGTGAGTATGACCACAGGTGATGAAATCACACTGCCAGGCCCGGCCAGTTCCGAAAGTGTGAACGGATTGGTCACGATACATATCACCGCTGAAAGGTTGCTGCGAATTGGTGACGACACCCCCACCCGTTTGGAGACGTTGCTAAGCGACCTAGACAAGGCCTATGGTGCCGAGCGCGATTACAAAATTCTAGTTCACGCCGCCTCCGGTGTCGAAACGGAGGAGCTTATGGAAGCCCTCGTGGTCTTGCAGTCTGGCGGTTTTGCGCAAATCAGCTTGGTCACCGACCGGCCCGCACCGGCACTTCAGTAATAAAGCGCGCGCCCCAGCGCCCCCAGCTCCGCGCGGAAATTCCGGCGAAGCAAATCCCGCGCGCGGCGCGGGTTCTTTTCCGATAGGCGCAGGAGACACCGGGCTAACGCAAGCGCCATCCGCGCGGTGGTGAGCCATCTGGCCCCCAGAGCTTTCAGGCGGCAGCGCGGTGTTTGGTTCTGTTTCATGCCGGTGAGTATGGCGCAGCCGCAAACCCGGTCGGATAGATTTTGCGAAATTAATTTTAGGGCGTTGATCTGGCTCATATTTATTTTGCTGAAGTGTCGGATAAGCCGAAATCTATCCGATAGCTGAGCGTCTTACTCTGGCGGAAGCAGACAGTTCGCAAGGCCCTCAATCCGGCAGGATTTGGCCCTTTTCAGTCGTCTAGTGCAAATCCTCAAATGGCTTAACACTGCTCAACGATGGACACTGGGTAGAACCCAACCTTCCTAGGGTTGTGGTTATTACGCTGCGTGAGTCTTTAAACGCCCTAACTAAAACGCTGCTCGTCGACATGATCCGCCGATTTGCGCGAGATTCGAAATGTCATTTCCGAGTTCGAATGCGCTCTGCTCGCTGTTACAGCGACCATCTTGGTCGAAAAATATCGATCAAAGTGTGTCAACAGTTGTATCTGAAACACTTACATCGCTGGTATGACTACAATACACGCTAGTCAATTTTCCTGCGAAAACTCCACTTTAAACCGCCCTCCGAGTAAAAAGCCCCAAAAAAATTCTGATCAGAGTGAAACAAAACGTGCTTTCAAGTCTCTAATATATATGGCGATTAAAAAAGCAGATAATGTGAGGCTGATGGATGCATTCGCGCCATTCGTGGATGGCGCTCAATTCGCAACGTGCGACCCAATAATATCTCAAATGAGAATGTTTGAATGCCGGTCCACGTGGATCGGGCTGGCCCATAAGGAATCCGTGATAAGTGCGTTTGCGCCGAAAAGACCATCGAACAAAGCTCTATCTATAGCCACACAGATGGCATGCGACAGCGTCGATCATGCCATTGGCGTGCAGCTTTCTCGGCGGGCCGCAACGCTGTTCCGTCCGAATGCGCGGCCCGTGAGGTTGAGCTTGACGCCCTCCGAACTGCACGCCCGGAACGAGATCGACACTTTCGCACTTTTAAATGCAACGCGAGGCTACCTCTAAAATGGACCACGGAATCTGTCATGACAGCTTCCGGCTACCGGTTATCGTTTTGGTCCTATTTTCGCAGGCAACATCCGAACGAAACGCTAGAACATCAAGCGCCAGCATGGTCAGCGGCAATGGCACCTCGATGAGGTCTTCGTGATGATCAAAAACGTCCAACATCATCTTTGGCGCACCGTCAATCATGAAGGTGATATGCTGGCGAGCTTCGTCACTAGAGCCCGGAATAAGCACGCTACACTTGGGTTTCTGAAGAAAGCAATGAAGCGATTAGGATCGCCGAGAGACCGGGTCAAAGTCCGTCTTCGATCCTATTGGGCGGTAAAAAAAGAGATTAGAAGAAGCGCCCGCCCAGAGGTCGGTCACTACTTAAACAATCGGGCCGAAAACAGCCATTTGCCTCCACGAAACCCGCACCTGCAACCCATACTTTCCGTCATAAATTTCAGTTAGTCTTCGAACTCAGTAACAAGCATCTTCACACAGGAGTTTCGCAAAAATGCGCTCAATGTTTCTTGTTCTACTTTCTCTCAGCGCGTGCGCCGTAGGAGCCCCAGATTCGCTTCAGAAATCAGTTCCTGGAGATCGTGTCGATCAGTTGCAGCAACAAATGAGAGATAGCGAATCTGGGCCCCTCATCGCAGCGCATCGCGGCTGTTGGCGAGGTGCGCCCGAAAATTCATTGCGCGCGATCGAGGCCTGCATTGATCTCGGAATAGAGATTGTCGAAATCGACATTCGCCGCTCCCAGGATGGTGTACTTATCGCCATGCATGACCCAACGCTGGATCGCACAACGACGTCCTCTGGATTGGTTTCAGAAACTGATTTTGCGACCTTGCAAAGTCTTTACCTCAAATCGGGGTTAGGTGGAGACGACGCAGTGGTCACGCCAGATAAAATCCCGACTTTCGAGGAGGTCATGCGCGCAGCTGAAGACCGCATTCTTGTCAATGTCCATGCAAAGCAAGACGTGTTTGAACAGGTCGTTTCGGAACTAACTGAACTGGATCTATTGGACCATGTCATCTTGAAGCGTGGGCTGACCATCGAAAACGCCGCAGAGAATTTGAAGGCGGACGTTATTCAAGATGTTCTTTTCATGCCACAATTCATAGAAAGAGACGTCGCCCTGAGCGAATTTGCCAACGTCGTCAGCCCCTACAATCCACCGGCGGTCGAAATCAAGTTTGCAACGGATGAATTCCTAATGGAGGGTGTTGATGAGCTCCGGGCAAACAATATCCGGATCTGGCTCAGGACCCTCAACTCTAAGCCTGAAAATTCTGGTGGGCGTATTGATGCGCTCGCGCTCGAAGATCCCGATAAAAATTGGGGGGAACTTTTCGACATGGGGGCGAGCGTAGTACAAACCGGTCAACCGGAAGCCTTACTCGACTATCTTCAACGTACAGGTCGTCGATAAAGAGCGAACAATGCCCGCTAGCCGGATCTGCTGATCCGGCTGGCTTCATTGCAATCCGGCGACAATGTCTGTGACAATACTCGGTCAGGGTATCTTATAAAGGAAGAAAGCTGCTGCCAAAGGTTTCAACGAGCGCTTCGCGCTGAGGGCTGCGATGAAGAAGTGTTTACTTAAGTCTGTGATTCAATACCCGATCAATCCTCGGACGCAAACGCCAAAAACACAGCCGAAAAAAACCGCGTATGCTTGCGGCGGTAAGTTTGAGTGGATGCACTCTGAAAGAGCGCCAGATTTACGCGATTACCGATATTGCGAAATTGAACACCAAATCAGCATTAGTCAGCCTATAGGTTTATCGGACGGACGCTTTCTTTGGGTGCGCGCGACCTATTTGAGATCGTCTGCATCTTTGTAGGGTCCAGAATTATCAAAGCGTCGCTCTTGCATGGTGGAGATAGATCCGCGCAATATCGATTTGCGACCATTGATCTTTTGCATCTGGAAGTCATCATAGAGATGACCAAGCACAGTGCGTGCTTCATAGGTCAGCGTGTCACCGTCGATTGTGATGATTTGATAAAAAGGCGTGTTTTCGGCCTTCCGTGCTAAAACAACGCCATCTTTGGCGTAACTATCCCAACCTTCGGGCCGAAACGGGTACTGTTTTGGACCACTGACTGAGTTTACAAACATGGTCTGAACATCGCTGCCATTTTCAGCCCCCCAACCAAGACGTTCCGGTGTTTGTCCGATGGCACCGCGCGCATAGGTATGATCGTGACCCTGTAGGACAAGATCCACTGCATGCTTCTTGAGTATAGGCAGGATCGCGCTGCGACGGACGACACTGTCACGCTCCTTGCCGGAGGAAAAAACCGGATGGTGCATTGTCACGATTTTCCAATCTGCATCGCTGTCAGCGAGTTTGCGATCCAGCCAGTCCGCTTGATCCGCTATGTTGCTGCTTTGCGTTGACAATACGAAGATATGTAGGTCCCGCGAATAGCGCAGATCATACACGACCTCCCGCAGATCTTCCGGTAGACTTTCATCCACCGGGAGTGTGAATTGTGGGCGCCAGAATATCGAAAGAATGCGGTCGGTTTGATTTTCCGGGAGTCCGATGTGCGCATATTCGTGATTGCCTGCCACCGGAATCGCCGGAATCATTCCGTGAATGTGGCTGACCGCCTTGAACCATTCTGCCCACTCAAAGTCGCGCGACCCGCGATTGATCAAATCCCCCGCGTGGAGAATGAAATCTGCGTCGGGCAGCGCGGCATAGCTGGCGCGGATTAATCTCGACCAGTGAGAAAGCACGCCGTTCTGCGCGTCACCGAGATAGATGAACTTGATTGGCCCGGATTCAGCAGCGGTGCGGGTTTGGAACCATTCACTCCACGCGCCGCGCGCGCCGCGCACACGATAGGCATACACCGTATCGGGCTTAAGGTCTGAAAACGTGACGGAGTGAAAATGGGCGGCAGAAACGCCCGCATTCATGGGCTCCTGATAAACTGTTCCGTTCAGGATGGGCATGGCTGAGTTCAACGACTCTGTGTCGGCATCTTCTGTGCGCGCGGACACATCGAAGCGCGCATCGTCGCTTGCGATTGCGATCTGAGCGATTGTCTCAACGACGCTGTCATCTGTTCGCCACGTCACTGAAAATTCAGATTGAGGTGCGCCCTTCATTGTCACGACAATTCGGTCCGGCCAGCCGGTCGCTTGCTGCCATGGCGGCATCTTCGCCTGATTGTGCCCAGTGTGGGCTGCAGCAGAACACATTAATCCACATATCAAAAAAGGTAGAATTAGAAGAGTTCGAAACATGTTGTTTCCATTTCGTGGATGACATTGGGTTGTTCGCGTATTCGCGATCTGTGCTAATTGTAGGGCCTTTGTCCGCGTCGGAGGTGAGCCATCTGAGGTTAGAGCGTCGGAATACTCATTGAGACGCGGGTTCATTTGTATCTCGCTCAAGAAAAATGGGGGGGCGGTCTCAACTCACTTGGTCAGCAAAACCGGAGACCGCCCTCGAAAATTGCATTTCGACGCCCTAGTAATTGTAGCGCAGACCAAATAGGTAGCGAGCCCCGGTCTGCTCAAAATACGCCAATCTTAGGGGGTTTCCGGCATACTGAGTGCGTGTTTCATCATTCACATTGATGCCCTCGATTGAAGCCGATAGTCGGTCGGTGAACGCATAGCTAAGCGAGAAGTCTATTTGTCCGAACTCTTCCTCGAATACTGGCAGTCCACCGTCGCCCACTGGCGTGTCGAGAAATCCATCCCGATAATTGTAGGAAACCCGAGCACCCAACTTATCCTTCTCATAGAATAAAATGGCGTTGAACGTATTTTCGGATTGTCCAGGCAGCGGCAATTCACCTCCGGTTACTTGATCAACGAAGTTTGATGAACTGTCGGCATATGTGTAGTTAAGCAGCGCCCCAAAGCCATCGAGCGGCTCTGGCAAGAACGTGAAGTTTTGCTGGTAAGATACCTCAATTCCGCTCACTTCAGCGCCGAGCCCATTCGTGACTTGGACCACCTGAAAAAGATCATTTATCCCATCAGGCACGCCAGATGCGTCTGGACTCGTCGTATCAATACCTAGGTCCACATTGTCGGTTGTGACTTCTGTGATGAAACTTTCAATATCTTTGTAAAACACCCCTATTGAAAAAAGCGCGCCCTCATCAAAATACCACTCCAAAGTTGTATCAAGTTGGGTGGCCCGGAACGGATCTAATGAAGGGTTTGTCACAAATGCCTGTAGCTGTCCGGAGTTGATGAGTTGGCTCAGGCGAATATCTGAGAGCGTCGGGCGGGTCATAACTTTGGCCGCAGCTGCCCGAAACACTAGATCGTCACTTAGGTCCACAACAATGTTGAAACTCGGCAATACGTCAGTGTATGTATTGCTTTCCGTGACCGGTGTTGCGTTCTGATCGTCCGGGTCAGTCGTTTGGAAGCCGGAACTCGTTGTCTGTGTCTCGACCGCACGCACACCCAAATTTGCTTTCCAAGGGAATCGTCCGTCATCATTTCCAAAGTTGGCCATGACATAACCTGCAGAGGATTCTTCAATAACGTCCCCGGACTCAAGTGGCTGGAATAAAAATTCTAATTCGCCGCCATTAAGCTCTCGAACGCGATCTCTCAGTGCCAAAACATCCCCCGTCGCCCAAGACGTCGGAATATTGTTGAAGCCGCTCAGAAAATCATCCTCGGGAAACGCCGTGGCAAAATCTGCGTATGCGATATCCAATCCGCGGATTTGCTCCCGTATGGTGAAGATCTCGTTTGTTCTTTCTTTGATTTTTGCACCAAACTTGATGTCATATATGAAATCGCCTTCAAATCTACGCTCGAGATCGATTTGAAAAGATGTTTCGTCGTCTTCAATTTGAGCTGGGGTCCCCTGAAACCTATCAAAATCGAAAGCGGCGTGATCACTCAGATCAACAGCGGGCGTGATGGTGAAACTTTCTGGAGAATTGGCGCCCGATCCGACATCATATGCGAGCCCAAATCTGTTTTCAAACGACACTTGAAATTGTTCCTGCTCGAGTTCGGCTTGAGTGTACCCCAATTCTCCAGAAACTGTCCAAACATCCCCCGTCCATTCCAAGTCTGCACCAAGGACATAGGTCTCTGTCGTTCTGTTGTCAAAATTATTTCTTAGGCGGATGCCGGGATCATTCACCGTGGCTGCTGTAATGGTATCTCCGACAACAGAGACATCATCGAAAGCAAAGTTTCCGTTTCGAGTGCGCGTTCGGAACACACGGTATGGTATTCTGGCTCCGGTTTGGAGGCTCTCCAGATTGGTGTAAGTCGCACTCACACTGGACTTGAGCGAGTCGTTGATGTCCCATTGCAAGGCGGTATTGAGATTTATCCGCTCGCGATCATCTTGCTCGAGGCGTGGTTGAATATTTCTCGGTGTAAAAGGGTCTTCAACAAGACCGAGTGCGGGATCGAAGTCGGATATATCTCGCCGCTCCCAAGTGGCAAAAAAAACATCCTCTCTGAGCTTTCGTTCAGAGTATGAAAGGCCGAGAAACACTCCAAAATCGTCATTCTGACCCATCACATCACTATAGATCACAGAAGCTCTTGGCGATGTTTCCGCACTCAAATCATCATGGACAGCTTTAATCGATGCGACAAATTTTCTTTTGCCGATATCAAGTGGCATAGGGGTTTTGATGTTCACCGTGGCTCCAATACCGCCCTCATCCATGTCGGCCGTCGGGCTCTTGATCACTTCCACGCCATTCACAACGTCTGACGCAATGGTTTGGAAATCAAAATCGCGCCCGCCGGACGCTGTCGCGACAGTTTGGCCGTTTAGGGTTACCCGTGTTAAGTCCGGCGATAGGCCGCGCACGCTCACACGGGAACCTTCGCCGCCTTCTCGTGATATCGAAAGCCCAGTTACACGCTGCAAGGACTCTGCCAAGTTTTCATCTGGATACTTTCCGAGATCCTCGGCAGAAATACTGTCGATCACCTGATCGGCCGCTCTCTTTTGGGATATCGCTGTTTGCAGCGCGCCCCGAATGCCCGTTACGACAACTGTGTCGGCGACGAGTGGTTGGATCTCGTTTCTCGTTGGTGCCGCTGAGCTCTGCTCTTGAACGGTAGCGGGGCGCGCTTCAGGAGCAGTCATAGATTGCGATTCTTGCACCTCCTCAGACAGAATGAATGCACCGCTTACATTCTGGCGAACGCTCAAACCCGTATCTTCGAGCAGAATATCGAGCGCTGCACGAACGTCACCGGTCACGCTGACGGCTGGTGCGATTTTACCGGAGACGAGCTCAGTAGGAGCAATAATAACTACGCCCGTTTGACCGGCCAACTCGTTCAGCGCTTGCCCAAGTGGCTGGCTTTCGACATTGATGATATTGTCATTGGTCTGAGCCATGGCAGGCATGGCGCACATGAGCGACAACGCTGAAACCAAACTTGCAGCAGGAATTCGTTTTGAGTTATTTGACCTTAACATCGGAGACCTCTCTCGTTGAGAAACTGAAGAGCGCCGAGTCTCGCTCGTTAATCTCAGCTTCAGTTGACTACAAAGAGAGGATCCAAAGGCCCTACAAATTTTTCAGAGAAACAAATGGTTTCACCAAATCTTCACAAACAGGTAGGGCGACGCGTTCAGCATTCCATTGCGCTTTTGCACCGCTATTTCGCCTCTGCACGGATTATTGTGGCCCCGGGCACAGCAGTCAATCGAACAGAATATGCGTAGGGTAATCCCTCAACAAATTGATCGATTTGATCGATATGAAAACTTGCGGTGATTAGAATGTCTTGGGCGGCGCCCACAGGTTTCAGGGGTATGGCGCGGTACCTGTTTATATCGCTTACCACCTCAGCCAGGCGAACCCCATCATAGGCAAGCCTTCCGTCCATCCAAGCGAGAGCAGAGTCCAAATTCGAGGGCCCTTGATACAAGACATTCCCGTTTAGATTGGCCTTCAGTTCGTGTCCGGCGGTTAGTGATATACCATCGCTGGTGTTCGATTCCGGCGTTGCATCAGATATCGTGACTTTGCCTTCAGCCACCGAAACGCGAACGGTTTCCGAACCAATTTGCACCCCAAAAGCCGTCCCCACCACACGAACTTGAGTGTTCGCCGCGGTTACTGTCATAGGACTCATAGGATTTTCTGCGATTTCGAAAAACGCACGACCTTGGGTAAGCGCCATTTCTCTCGTATCGGGGCCGAGGCTGACTATCACCCTAGATGATCCATCCAAAGTGAGCACCGATCCATCTTCCAACGAAACAGATTTTTTTTCCGAAATGGCCGTGAAATACTCAACGGGCGTTCGCGTCGGACTAACTATTGACGATAGTGAGATGAACGTAAACGAAAGTAAGAGACACGCTGCTATTGCACCGCCAATTACGATGGTCCATTTTCTTGAGATCGGCGTGTTTGAGCCGGCGCGGCGCGGCGACGCGCTCGAAAGCTCTTTCTCCCAGCTTTCAATATTATCTGTTTGACCAATCAATTCCCATACGCGTTCGGCACGTTGGAGTGCCTCGCGGTGCGTATGAGATGCCTTGACCCATGCTTCAAACTCAGCGCGCGAGTGTTTATTCATCTCGCCTGCATATATTCGCGACAGCCATTCGAGTGCTCGATCTTTCGCGGATTCGGAAGGAAGTCTGGGCGTGGTCATTCTCAACTCAACGATCCTTCGATTCGATGGGTTCGATCGGTTCTATTGCGTCTGCCAATATCTTGAGCGCTCGGTTAAGTTGTCGAGAAATATCGGCTTGGGACCACCCACATGCTTTCGATATTTGAGCATATGTTTCTCCCCTTAAGCGTGCACGGACGACGATCTCTCTTTGCTTTGCAGATAGTTCCGCCATGGCAATGTTTAACGCATTTATGTTCTGCTTCCCTTGATAGATCCTTTCAGGGTCAATTTTTTCCAATCCCGCATCGGTTTCCGTCAGCAGCTCCGCAACATAATCTCGCGCGGTCTGAACACGTTTTATCGACTTTAGCCCGTTGTTGACGGCAATTCGGGCAATGAAAGCACGTGGATTCTCGATGTGATCAATCGAGTCTAGTTCAGCAAACTTTTTAAAAGCGCCCTGTACCAGATCCTCCGGTTCGGGAGGGCCATTTCCGAACATTCGGCGCAGTAAATTGCATAAATCATGTCTGTGCCGACGAAAAATGTCGTCCAGATGCCGTCTGCGCTGCTCGGACTGTCGGCGATCAGCGGTAAGCTCAACGACTATCCGTTCGGAATCGGGAAGAGCGCCGCTTTCGTTCACTTGTTCCGACATTCCAAGGCCCTTCTACAAGCGAGGACTTAGCTCAGTCTTACTCTGTTTCCAAGTGCCATTTGAACGATTGCAAAATCGACGAAACGAATAACTGCATCAATTTCAAACTGTCTTAGCGCCATGCGGTCAATCAACGACGCTCGGTCAAATCACGCTTGCATGCTGAAGTGTCCGGTTGGAACTGTGTTTTCCACTCAATCAGCTCTAAGTCATTGTTGCATGTTTTGCCGCAACAGTCGCCAGCCTGCGTTTCTATTAAAGTTTAGCTGGATCGCGCGCTGGTTCTCGGGCTGGTTCTCGGGCTGGGGGCAATGAAAGGGCAACGACGTTAGACATTCTTACACCACATTGCGCCCCGTTAGACCACGTTGCGCCACATTAAAGCACCATACTTACAATGCTCTAACTTTTATCTGGACCTTGCCAAGGTTGTGCTCCATCCATCACTTGTTTAATCAGAAACTTGATCACCTTGAGTGACCGATTCAGAGAAACCTCGCCATTCGATAACCAAGATTGAACGTCCACTTCTGGCGAAAAACGTCCCTACGATCGTTGGGTGGGAGCGGCAGGAACGGGCGCATTAAGAGACATTAGAATTTTGTGGCCAGCAGGGCATTCCTGGCCCATTCCGGACGAATGATCGAAATTTGCGACTGTCTCGGTAGATAGGCATAGTCGCCTTTCGGCCTTGGATGCGAAACCCTAAACGAACAAGTCAGCGATTGTGAACCACTCTTGCGCGCCACGGAACCATACGCCATCGATCTCCGTTAGGGTGTCTGTACCGATAAGGTCTCCTGTTACGGTAACTGTTCCATCTGAGTTTTCAGTGAAGGTGTAATCTGAGGCGCTTCCGGCCAAACTAAGCTCGTCATACGATCCAGCAGTCCCGATGATTTCATCGTCACCGAGCGATCCGCGAAATACATCACGCCCGCCACTTCCTATTATCGTATCCACGCCATCTGTGCCATAAAGCACGTCGTCGCCAATGGTGCCTTCGATCAGGTTCGGTCTAAGCTCAAGAACATCCTCGATTCGAAACCACTCCTGCGCGCCTCGGAACCAAACACCATCAATGTCCGTAAGCGTGTCTGTGCCAATGAGTTCGCCGGTTACTGTAAATGTACCGTCTTCATTCTCACGGAATACATAATCGGACACACTACCAGCTAGGCTGAGCTCTTCGTAAGACCCAGAAGTGCCAATGATGTCATCATCGCCAAGCGATCCGCGGAATACATCACGACCTCCGTTTCCAATCATGACATCAGATCCGTCAGTTCCATAAAGGATATCATCACCGGCGGTGCCCTCGATATGGTTTCTGCTCGAGTCAAAAAGGTCCTCAACACGCGCCCAATCTTTCGAGCCACGGAACCATACGCCATCGATCTCCGTTAGGGTGTCTGTACCGATAAGATCTCCTGTTACGGTAACTGTTCCATCTGAGTTTTCAGTGAAGGTGTAGTCTGAGGCGCTTCCGGCCAAACTAAGCTCGTCATACGATCCAGCAGTCCCGATGATTTCATCGTCACCGAGCGATCCGCGAAATACATCACGCCCGCCATTTCCTATCATCGTGTCCACGTCATCTGTGCCATAAAGCACGTCGTCGCCCACGGTGCCTTCGATTAGATTGGAGACTGGCTGAACAAGATTTAGCGCAGCGCTACCAATTGTGTTCTCTAATCCGTCACTGACCCGATAACTGAAGACCACATCTCCAGCATCATTCTCACCAGGAGTGAATGTCCAAGTTCCGTCTTTATTATCTACCAAATTTCCTGTCGATGCATTGAGTGCAAATACGAACAAGTCATCGCCTTCAAGATCTGTAGCGTTCTCCAACAAGTCGGTTTCTGAAATTACTAAGCTCGAACCAGTTTGAGCTTCGCCTAGGTCCACACTTTCGCCTATCGTGGGAGCCTCATTTTCTGGAGCAAGCTCGATCACAAAAACGCCATCGTTAGGATTGTTAAACCCTTCCGAATTCAAAAAGAGATATTTGCCGTCGTCAGAAATCTCAATCCTGTCGATTCCACTTTCGGTGGCTAAATCGGCGGTAACAACAAAAACCTTCAACTCCTCAAGAGTGCTTGTTTCGAATACCCTTAGGGTGTTGTCATACCAATTGTAGATAAGCCGACCGTCAGGAGAGAACTCTTTGGCACCCACAGCTTCGCCGCCGGTGAGCGATGTTAATTCACCCACTACGTTCCCGGAAAAGTCGATCAGCGTTGAGCCGTAACTGAATAATCCAACTTCGGAGTTGATCGCATTCAGTCCGAAATTGAATTGTGGAACATCGAATTGAAAGTTACTTCCCGAGAAGATGGTGTCACCAACTGCTGCCGAGTATATATGAAATTCTTCTGATTGAGTCAGTTCAGTGATCAATACATACTCGCCATCGAAGGAAGTTTCGAAGTTTGAGTTCATCCGCCATTCGTTTCGGAACACTGTAGTCAATGTAGCACCCAATTCGACAGGGTTTTCCGAAAGTGCATCAAAGCTAAAAACTGGTGTCCAGGCAGAGCCGAGAAAATCATTTGAAGTAAATAGCAATCCATTGGCGTCAACGAACAAATCATAAGTGCCGCGAACACCGTCGCTTACTTGATAGGTGATTGTTTCTACAGTGCTTGTGGCTAAATCTATTCGATGCCATCGAGCATCATA
This sequence comes from Hyphomonadaceae bacterium, assembly GCA_965263325.1. Lineage (GTDB taxonomy): Bacteria > Pseudomonadota > Alphaproteobacteria > Caulobacterales > Hyphomonadaceae > CBDHGY01. The sequence goes on from CBDHGY010000002.1 coordinate 2,870,120, forward strand.
TATTCCGTCAAATTCATCTCCGGAAACATAGGTTACTTCTCTTTGCGCAACGAACAGTGTGCTACCGTCTTGGCTAAGTGCTAAGCCATTTACATCTCCGCCAAGTACAAGTGGATCGAGTAAGAAGCCCTCTTCGACATCATATCTTATTATTGTGCCGAGGCTCGTGGTTGCGTAGAAAATGCCGTCAGCATCATTGTACACAAAATTACGAATATCTTCGGAGGGGATCGCAAGTACTTCTTGATTTGTGATCCCTAAACCTTCCTCAATTCCAAGCGTGTAGTTTACTGGTGCGAACTGCGAAAAATTATCATCCAGTTCGCCAATCTGTACATAGAGCGTTTCATCACTTCGTGGAGTATACTCGAGCGTTCCATCCGTATCGAATGATCCACGCTGGTATCCATTCTCATTGACTAATCTAATGTCGACATTGAACGGAGAAATTTCTGCATTTTCAAATGAGACACCTAAGAAATACGTCGCTCCTCGTTTTAGATCGACAGCAATCCAATCTTGATCGGCGCTCACTTCAAGCGAGCCGCTCAGTGTATTGCCAATAGTGAGCGTTCCTGCAGTTTCAGGTGCGCTGCCTAAATCATCCTCAAAATCAGAAATCGAAAGCGAATAATTGGCTGGGTAACTTGAAGGGCCCGGCAAACCGAAATCGAATAGTATAGTGGAGCTATCGGGTGCCGTGAAAACGAATTCGTTCGCGGTGCTTTCTCTTTGAAGGACTACATCGCCAATATCGTTTCTAATCACATACGTAATAGCAATTGAAGTCTGGACATCGACATCAAAAATGTAAGACTTCCCAGCTATAACGTCGAGAGCAAACCAATCTCTATCGGTACCTGGGGACAATTCCGAACTAATCGTTTCGCCAACATTAATTGGTTGCGCGGTCTCAACTGTATCGCCAATATCCATTAACCATCTCCCCAAGTCCTACTCCACTATAAAGGGATTAGTGATCCACAGCAGCGACCACAAGTCGAGTCGCGTCAGAGGCGATTGATGTACTGGTGAGCTGTTGGCAGCGGCTTACTTAAACCACGAGAGAGCACCTGCCAGCCCGGCCAAAATTAAATCTCTTGTGTGTCGCATTATAGAATATTGAGACATTCCGTTTCCTCTTCATGGTGTCCACTTCTGGCGATTCCCTGCCGCTCGCTGCTGCGTGGCGACTGTCCCATGATCCGTGCGACGCGTTCATTCTCTTGACCCACCGCGCGCCGCGCGCCAAACCCCAATCATGAGTATATTGCCGCGTTATCTCCGAAATATGGACAAGTCTGCTTTGCGTGCCGTGCTCGCAACGCTCGCTTTGTTTGCGCTGGTGATCGCGATTTTGGTGACAGGCAAGTTCGGAGACTTTGTCGACCTTGAGGCATTGCAGCGATCTGTTCAGAGTTTTGCAGACAGCCCATGGGGCTTGCCATTCCTGATCTTCGTTTTCTGTGTTTCTGCCTTTATTGGCGTGCCGCAATTTGCGCTCATCGCAGGCGCGGTCGCGGCGTTTGGTCCATGGCAAGGCGCGCTCTTCAGTTGGATCGCGACTTTGGTATCTGGCGCATTGACGTTCTGGCTTGGCCGGATCGCTGGCGAGGAGACGTTTCGGCGTTATGCGGGCAACTCCGCGCAGCGCATGTCCGGCTTTATTGGGCGTAACGCCTTTGCGGCAAGCGCGATTGTTCGCAACGTTCCGACAGGGCCCTTCATCGTTGTGAATATGGGGTTTGGCGTGATCGGTGCGTCATTCCTCGCATTCTGGGGCGGTATGGCGCTTGGTATCATTCCAAAGATTGCTGTCGTGACATTCCTCGGCGAAAGCCTGGGCCAGGCGATCAGCGGCAATCCGATTATTGCGGTTCTGGCCGCCTTGGCGGCAGGTCTGGTCTGGCTTGCGCTTATGCTGTTTGCCCGTCGCCGAATTGCCACGCCGGGGCAATCTGTTTCTGAAACGGGCGATATTCCGGTTGACAGTTCGGATGTTCCAGCAGAATAGTTAGGCCATGCGCAAGTTCTTGCCTCTGCTATTGCTTAGCGGCCCCTGGTCGCTCAACGCTCGCCGGTAAATATCCGGCTTGGTGGCCAGGGGATATATCGACTTTCGACTGACGCTCTCCCGATAACAGGCCGCACCTCATGACATCCTCAAAAGATCAAATTGTAATTTTCGACACAACCATGCGCGATGGCGAACAATCGCCCGGCGCATCCATGACGCTTCGTGAAAAGCTGGAGCTCGCAGACCTGCTTGAGGATATGGGCGTTGATATCATTGAAGCCGGGTTTCCAGCAGCGTCCGCCGGAGACCTTGAGGCTGTGAGCGAGATTGCAAAACGCGCAAAGAATTCAGTGATCTGCGGCCTCGCGCGTTCGACGCCTGGCGATATCGAAGCCTGCGCAGACGCGATCAGGCATGCTGAGCGCGGACGTATTCACACCTTCATCTCGACCAGCCCGGTGCATATGAAGCACAAGCTCAAAATGGGAGCGAACGCCGTGCTTGAAGCGGTTGGCCGCTCGGTGACGCAAGCGCGTCAGCACACAGATGACGTTGAATGGAGCCCGGAAGATGCCACCCGCACTGAATGGGAGTTCCTCGTAAAATGCTGCGACGCAGCCATTGCGGCAGGCGCGACCACGATAAACATTCCAGACACCGTGGGGTATTCGCACCCGGAAGAATATGGCGCACTCATCCGGCGTCTCATCGAAACCATCCCGGACTCTGATAAAGTCATTTGGTCCACTCACTGCCATAATGATCTTGGTTTGGCGGTCGCAAACTCCCTTGCCGGTGTCTCAAATGGTGCGCGCCAAGTAGAGTGCACGATCAATGGGCTAGGCGAGCGGGCAGGAAATGCCGCGCTTGAAGAAGTGGTGATGGCATTGCGTGTGCGCGGTGATACGCTGCCTTACGAGTGCAGTGTCGTGCCTAAACATTTCAATCGCGCGTCCAATATGGTCAGCCGGATCACAGGTTTTCCGGTTCAGTACAATAAGGCGATCGTCGGAAAGAATGCCTTTGCGCACGAGAGCGGTATTCACCAAGATGGCATGCTGAAAAATGCCGAGACCTACGAGATCATGAAGCCGGAAGATGTCGGAGTTTCGAAAACCAGCCTTGTAATGGGTAAGCATTCTGGTCGCCACGCGTTTCGCGATAAGCTCGAAAGTCTTGGATATGAGCTGGATAAGGACGCTCTGAACGATGCTTTCAAGCGCTTCAAGGATCTCGCCGATAAGAAGAAACATGTTTTCGATGATGATATCGCCGCTTTGGTCGATGATCAGCTGATTGCGGATGGGCAGCGCATCAGCTTCAAGCGACTGCGCGTGGTCGCAGGTTCCGATGGTCCTCAAACCGCTGAGCTTGATATCGAAGTCGATGGCGACCCAAAAGTTGCCATCGCGCGCGGAAACGGCCCTGTCGATGCGGTGTTCAAAGCGATTCGCGACGCTGTTCCGCACGTCGCAAAACTCGACCTTTATCAGGTGCATGCGGTGACAGGCGGCACAGATGCGCAAGCAGAAGTGAGCGTAAGGCTGGACGGTGATGGCTTTAAATCAACCGGGCGGGCGTCCGATCCTGATACTTTGGTTGCGTCTGCAAAAGCTTACTTAACCGCGCTAAACAAGCTTGAGGCGCGTCGGAAGAAAGCTTCGAAAGCTGCATAAAACGAGCTGAAAATTGCGAAATTGGGGGTTTTTGGGTCGAATTACTGCGATTTCAAACTCTTGAGATCAGGCTGCGCTCAAGCATGGAGGTTTCTGTTTTTTTCGGTGCCAAATATATTGGATTCCTTGAGGAAATCGGACAGTCGGAACGGTGCGTTCCATAATAACTCAGATACGAACTTGCATTAATCAAATGTAAACGCCAGTAAGTTACAAGGCTGGTATGTTCAATCCAATGCGTGACGACCTTGGGGGGTCGTGGGCGCGCTAGAAAAGCGACGTACAGATCATGATTGGCAGCCTTCTTGGCTTTCTGTCGGTTGATATGGCAATCGACCTCGGAACCGCAAACACTCTCGTTTATGTCAAAGGTCAGGGCGTAAAGCTCGATGAACCCTCTGTGGTTGCCTACATGAATCAGGGCGGGCGAAAGATTGTTTATGCGGTCGGAAAAGACGCAAAATCCATGCTCGGCAAAACGCCGGTGAATATGGAAGCGATCCGTCCAATGCGTGACGGTGTCATTGCCGACTTCGAAGTCGCTGAAGAAATGATCAAGCACTTCATCCGCAAAGTGCATAATCGACGGTTCTCCGTTTCCCCGCTCGTCATTATTTGTGTGCCGAGTTCGGCCACCAGCGTTGAGCGCCGCGCGATCCATCAATCTGCATTGGCTGCAGGCGCACGCGAAGTGAAGCTCATCGAAGAGCCAATGGCGGCAGCCATTGGTGCAAATCTGCCGATTGAAGATCCGGCAGGATCCATGGTTGTAGATATTGGCGGCGGAACGTCAGAGGTTGCAGTTCTGTCTCTCGGGGGCATCGTTTATTCTCGCTCTGTCCGTGTCGGGGGCGATAAAATGGACGAAGCCATTGTTAATTACATGCGCCGGCAAAAACAGATTCTCGTTGGTGAGATGTCTGCTGAGCGGATCAAGAAGGAAATTGGTACGGCAAAAGCGCCGGCGAATGATGCCGAAGGATCGGTCATTACCGTGCGCGGGCGCGGCACAGTCGACGGTGTTCCAAAAGAAGTTGAAATTACCGAGCGCATGGTTGCCGAAGCACTCGCAGAGCCGGTAGACGAAATTGTTGAAGCGGTAAAAATTGCGCTTGAAGCCATGCCTCCAGAGCTTGCAGCCGATATCGTTGACCGAGGCATTGTGCTTACGGGCGGCGGCGCGCTGCTGCGTAATCTCGATACCGTTATTCGCGAGAAGGCTCGCTTGCCCGTTATGATCGCGGAAGATCCACTTAAGTGTGTCGTACTTGGATCTGGAATCGTGCTTGAGAATTATTCGGTCATGAAGAGCATGCTAGCCGCCGAAGTCTAAGCGCCGGCGAATAGACGAGAGGGACTAGAATTGGCCCGAGGTAAATCTAGAGGATTAGGGAAGCGGCCAATGCGTCGTCTCGGCCTTAGCGTCGCGATTGCAGCTGCGCTCGGTCTTCTCTTGATGCAAACCGCGCCGAGTATTCGTGACTGGTTCAATCCTGTTCGCTCGATTGCAAGCGATCGGCTTGCCGCAAATGCGAAACCGGGTTTCGTTTCCTGGATCACGGGAAGCAGTAAAAAAGACAAGCAGATTGCCGAGCTCGAAGAAGAGGTTAAGCAGCTCGAAAGATTCCGGGCTGCGGCGATTTCTATGGCGGAGCGTCTGGAGACCTACGAAGAAATTCTCAACGTAATGGGCGAGCCACCGCCGCGCGGCATCACCGCGCGCGTCGCGGCTGAAACAGATGGGCCCTTTGCGGAAACATATCTCGCCAATGCCGGCGCGCGGAATAACGTGCGCAATAGCGATATTGCAGTCAATGAGGGCGGTCTCGTGGGGCGCGTCATCCGGGTGGGTGAGCGCTCATCTCGCATTTTGCTCGTGACGGATTTTAACTCTCGCGTGCCGGTTATGGGTGAGATGTCCGGGCTGCGCGGTATTTTATATGGTGGCCGGGACGGTCTTGGCGTTATTACCGACGTTCCAGAGCGCGACGAATTTATTGCGGGCGAGAATATTCTGACGAGCGGCGAGGGCGGAATTTTTCCGCGAGGGATTATAGCGGGGCAGGTCGTTCGACGCGGTGATACCTGGCGTGTGAAATTCGCCATGACGGATTCGCGCGGCGGATATGTTCGGCTTATCCCGCGCATGGAAATCCCGAAGCCTGAGGATGATCCGGTCCAGGAGCCCGAAGCAACCCTAGCGGAGGCTGCTGCCAATCCAGAAACGGCAGGTCAGTGATGGCACGCGCAGCGAGGTTTGGTGAGCGGGCGGGAATGTGGTCGCGGACTGCGCCAGCAACCCGGCTTGTGATCGGGGCAATTCTCATCATGCTGATTGGGTTTGTCGGCCAGACCCCGAAGTCCGTTTTTGGGTTTCAACTTATCTGGCCGCATGCGGCTATGCTGGGCGCTGCAGGGTGGGGCATGTCTGGGCACCGGTTTTCGCCCATGGTTGTTCTCATCTTTCTTGGTCTCATTCAGGATGTGAGTTTTGAGGCAAGCCTTGGGTGTTTTGTGCTCGTGAATTTAGGTGTGTACGGATTATCCGCCTTCGCGGCTGAGAGCCTCGATGTCAGTAATGATCCCGTCATGCGGGCGATCGTTCCCATCTTCACGATAGCGGTTGGTTTCTTGATCTTGTGGGTGGTGGCCAGCGCGACATCAGGTCAGATGGCAACTGTGCGCCCGCTTGTCGGTGCGTTTGCGATGACGCTTGGTCTACACTTCCTGCTCGCGCGATTTTTCGATCTCGGCGTGCGTGCGGGTGAACAAATGCGGCGGGGTGGCTGATGGGATTACTCAGTCAATTAGATAATTTTTCGCGCCGCTCGCTTATGGTGGCAGCCGGCGGTCTGGCGATTTGGGGCACGCTTCTTGGCCGTTTGTTTCAATTGCAGGTGCTGGAGCGCGAGCAATACGAAGACCTTGCGGCTGACAATGCCGTGAAGTTCGAAGTCGATCCGCCGCGCCGCGGACGCATACTCGATCGCTTCGGGAAAGAGCTCGCCGCCCATCGCACGGCCGGACGCGTATACTTCGTTCGCGAAGAAGTCGAAGACATGGATGCGATGCTGGAGGCAGTGGGACAGCAAATTGAACTCCCACAAAGCCGCCGAGACGCGATCAAGAAAAAGGCCTATCAGCAAGCGGCCTTTGTGCCGACAGTGATCGTGGAAGAGCTAACCTTTGAGGATTATTCACGCCTGTCGGTTTTTGCCGCAGACATAAAAGGTCTTCGCGTTGAAATGTCTGTGACGCGCTCGTATCCGCGCGGGCGAGATTTCGCGCATGTGATCGGATATGTTGCGCGCGCTAGCGACCGGGACATTGTCCGGATGGCGTGGGACATGATCGACACGGACATCAAGCACAAACTTGGCTTCCATGAGGATTTCTTCGTTCGGGCATCGGTTGCAGAAGAGTCCGGATACGAGAAAGTCGAAGCGCTCGCATTCTATAGAAAGGTCGCGCAGCTGCGCGCAAAGTACAATGAAGCGAACAAGGGTAAGCAGAAACATGAGCGCAGCGCCAAACCCGTTGAGCTAGCCCGCTGCGAGGAAGTCCTCGATCATTTGAACGCTTTGTTCCGTCACCCGGAAATGCGGGTCGGCCGGTCAGGTGTTGAGTATTTTGCTGAAGACTGGCTGCGCGGCGAACGCGGGCGGGAATCCTTTGAAGCAAATGCCGCTGGCAGGATCATCAAAGAGCTCGACCATAAAGACGCGAAACCCGCAACGCCGGGCAAAGATCTTTACTTGACCATTGATGCTGATTTGCAGCGCGCAGCTATTGATCGGTTTGGCGATGAAAGCGGCGCTGCGGTCGTAATCGATATTGAAAGCGGCGACGTTTTAGCGTTCGTTTCTACGCCAGCCTTCGACCCCAATGATTTCGTCAATGGCATCAGCCAAGCCGATTATGATCTGCTTCGACAAAATGATCGCTCACCCCTTTATCACAAAGCGTATGACGGTATTTACCCGCCGGGCTCGACGATCAAGATGATCACGGCGGCTGCCGGTCTCGAAACCAGTGCGATTTCACCCACACGGCGCGTTTACTGCCCAGGCCACTACAGATTTGGCAACCGAACCTGGCACTGCTGGAAAAAAGAGGGCCACGGCTCTGTGGATATGCACGACGCGATCAAGAAAAGTTGCGACGTTTATTTCTACGAAGTTGCGCGGCTCGTCGGCATTGAGGATCTCGCCGATCTCTATAAGCGGCTTGGATTTGGACAGCATTGGGAACTCGGCATGACGGGCGGGCGTCCGGGTGTGGTGCCGAACGATGCCTGGAAGCGCGCAACCCAGGGCGAGAAGTGGTATGAAGGCGAAACCCTGAACATTGGGATTGGGCAAGGTCAGCTCTCAACAACGCCGCTTCACTTAGCGCTTATGACCGCGCGGATCGCGTCCGAAGGGCGTATTGTAACGCCGCGCATTATAGGCCGGGGGCCTCAAGTCACCGCTGACATTCCAGACGATCAGCCGCTCGATCCAGAGATTATGCGCCGCATGAAGCGGGCGATGTATGGGGTGACGTCTGAAGCGGGCGGAACCGCTTATCGTTCCGGAGATCTGGGGCTTGGCGGACCGCGTCTTGCGGGTAAGACCGGGACTGCGCAGGTGCGCCGCATATCCGCAGCTGAGCGCAGAACCGGCGTTCTGAAAGGTGATCAGCTCGACCGGAAACTGCGCGATCACGCGCTGTTTGTGGCTTATGCTCCGGCGGATAATCCGCAATATGCATGTTCGGTTGTTGTCGAACATGGTGAAGGTGGTTCAAAAGCAGCTGCTCCGGTTGCGCGCGATATACTGGCTTATGCGATCGAGAACAATAGCCGCCGACAGGCTGACTATACGACTGTTGCTGATCTCGATCCCGATACTTCACGAGGAAACCTCTGATGTCGATCGGCCGCGAATATTCTCACAGTTCTGCGAATGTCAGCTTTGAGAAGCCGAGTGTGCTGACAAGCCTTGGGCGTATGCCCTGGGGGTTCGTTGCGCTGATTGTCGGTATGGCAATTTTCGGAACCGCGATGCTCTTCTCATCGGTGGAGACCAATCCTAACGAAGCCGCGCTTCCCTACAAACACCTCAACCGCTTTGTGATCAGTTTCTTCATTATGATCACTCTGGCATTAACGCCGCTGAAGACGTGGAGCCGGATATCCGTGCCCGCCTATCTCGGCGCTCTGTTTTTGCTTTTTCTAGTACCGTTTATCGGTGAAACGGGCGGCGGCGCTGAGCGATGGCTCAAAATTGGACCGCTGCGCATACAGCCATCGGAGATCATGAAACTGGCATCCATCCTAATGTTGGCACGCTATTACCAGATGGTGGCATCAGACGAGAAGGGTTCGATCCTGCGCCACTTACCAGCGTTTGCCATACTCATGATGCCGGCCTTTTTGATCGCAGCGCAGCCTGATCTTGGTACAACGCTCATGCTGATCGCTTCTGGCGGCGTTATCATCTTTCTTGCGGGACTTTCAAAATGGGTGGTCGTTTCAGCCGTAACGTCGATGCCCATCGGGGCGGTATTCGCATATATGTTTGTTCTCAAGCCTTATCAGCGCGAACGAGTTGATACCTTCATCAGTCAGCTCACGGGCGGAGGGATGTCTGGCTCCACTGGAGAGGCTTATCAGATCGAACAGGCAAAGATCGCTGTCGGTTCTGGCGGGTGGACGGGGAAAGGCTATGGCGAAGGCATCCAATCGCGTCTCGATTATATTCCTGAACAGCATACCGACTTTATTTTCACAGTGATCGCCGAAGAGTTCGGCTTTTTGGGAGCCGCGGGTGTCCTTATCGTATGGGGCGTTTTGCTTGGATGGGGATTAACAATCGCGATGCGCTGTGACAGCCGGTTTGGAAAGTTCGCGGCGGCCGGAGCTGTCGCCACGATTGCGTTCTACGTTGCATTCAATATCGGCATGGTGAATGGCCTATTGCCGGTGGTGGGTGTGCCATTGCCGCTAATCTCCTATGGCGGGACGGCGATGTTTACCACGATGGCCTGCTTTGGATTGATATTGTCAGCTCATATCCATCGCAACGAAAAATTGCCGAATACACGGCTATTTTCCTTCTAAAATTGGCTCTGGAAGTCACAGAGCGCAAAAAACTTCCCTTCGTACTTGTGCTTCGTTGACCTTTAAATCGGGCACTTTACTGTCTCACGCAAGAATTCTGCGGGAGGAGAGCAGCGATTATGGCAGCGATAGGTCGTAAGACAGATACGTGGGGATCAAAATTTGGATTCATCATGGCGGCGGTTGGGTCGTCCGTCGGATTGGGCAATTTCTGGCGCTTCCCATTCACCGCGGGTGAAAATGGCGGCGCTGCTTTCATCATCATTTACTTGCTTTGTGTCCTGCTTTTAGGGCTTCCGGTTCTCATGGCTGAATATGGCATGGGCCGGAAATCCGGCATGTCAGCGGTTGATGGGATTCATTCGCTTGCACGCGCCGAAAGTAAAAATTCCAATTGGACGGCTATCGGTTGGATAGGCTCGTTGGCTGCCTTTTTCATACTGACGTTTTACATGGTGATTTCCGGCTGGATTCTGGCCTCTATTCCGCAAGCCTTTGGCGGGGACTATTCAGGCTATGCAGCAGAGGCCGCACGGCTTACTGCAGAAGCGCAGGCGATTGATCCAGCTGCCGCGGCTGTCACGCTTGGTGATGTGTCGACGTCCAATTTTGTCGAAACGATTTCCAATCGCGGCAATATGCTGATCGCACTATTTTTATTCATTGCGGTGAATGTGTTTATTGTTTCGAGAGGTGTCAAAGGAGGGATCGAACGCGCCGCGGTCGTCTTGATGCCGCTATTTTTCCTGATGCTGATTGGCATTGTATTTTTTGCGCTAACACAAGGAAATGCCGCAGACGCAGCGAAATTCCTGCTGCAGCCTGATTTCTCAAAAGTTGGCTTCGGGACTTTCCTTGCTGCGATTGGCCAAGCGTTTTTCTCAATCGGCGTGGGATCATGCTTGATGATTACTTATGGCGCATATCTTTCGAGAGATACCAATATTGCGCGCTCGTCTGGGATAATTGCCGGGGCCGACACACTGGTAGCGATTATTGCCGGTTTCGCGATTTTCCCGCTTGTGTTCCAGTTTGCTTTCACGCTGCAGGAGTTCGAAGCCAATAAAGACCTGCTTCAGGGTGCGAAACTGTTTTTCATTGCGTTGCCGACAGCCTTTGCGCAAATGCCAATGGGCGACATTATCGGCGGGGCCTTTTTCTCACTGGCGCTGTTTGCGGCGCTTACATCCTCAATATCGCTCATGGAAGTCGGCGTTGCTTGGCTGGAAGACCGCGAAGGCGTGACCCGTCCGGGTGCTGCGCTTGGTGTTGGCTTTGTGCTTTTCATGATCGGGGCAGGTTACATCTACAATGGCGACTACATCGACTTTGCTGATTTCGTGACCGGACAACTCATGCTGCCATTGGGCGGTCTTTTAGTAGCTGTGTTCAGTGGATGGATTCTAAGCCGAGAAATGCTGACAAGCGAATTTGGTGAGGGCAGCGTCATGAATATCTGGCGCTTCATGGTTCGTTGGATCGTCCCGCCTGCGCTTGCCTTCATTCTAGTGTTTGGCGCGCTGGATACAGCTCAGAACAACGCATGGATTGAGCTTCCATCCTTCCTGACGCCTCTATTGGGACCTAACCCTTAGACTGAAGAATCTAAACCAGCTCCCGCGCGAACTTTCGTGTCGCGCGGATGAGCTTATCAACAATACCTGGCTCAAGGCTGGAATGGCCCGCATCAGGGATGATGTGCATTTCTGATTTCGGCCAGGCTTTGTGCAGATCCCAGGCTGTGGTGAGCGGGGTCACGACGTCATATCGCCCGTGAACAATCTCGCCGGGAATGTTCGCGATGCGATGAGCCTGCTTCAGGATCCAGCGATCTTCGTCAAAGAAACCTTTATTGACGAAGTAGTGATTTTCGATCCGCGCAAAGGCGTCGACAAAGCGCGACTCTTCAAATCGCGGCGGTTTACGGCCAGCGCCGCGCAAGGAAAGTGTTTCACCTTCCCAATGAGCCCAGGCGCGAGCGGCATCTGATCGCTCAACCGGATTTTTTGATGTCAGTCGCTTGTGAAACGCGCTCATCAAGTCGCCGCGCTCGTCTTCGGGGATTGGACGGACGTATCGCTCATACGCATCGGGGAATAGATACGATGCGCCGGACTGGTAAAACCACTGCAGCTCTTTTGCGCTAACCAGAAATATGCCGCGGAGGATTAATCCCACGACGCGTTCGGGATGAGTGATGGCGTAGGTCAGGGCAAGCGTCGAGCCCCAGCTGCCTCCAAAAACAACCCAGCGTTCAATGCCGAGCGATTCTCTCAATTTCTCCATGTCAGCTACGAGATCCCACGTCGTGTTCTCTCGAAGTTCTGAGTGCGGGGTCGAACGACCGCATCCACGCTGATCAAAAATTATTACGCGGTATGCAGACGGGTTGAAGAAGCGTCTCATTTCAGGACTGGACCCGCCGCCCGGCCCCCCATGCAAGGCGACAACAGGCAATCCTGACGGGGAACCACTCTCCTCCCAGTAGATTTCGTGTAAGTCTGATACACGCAGGCGCCCCGTTTTTAGAGCGTCGTACATTGGGTAGAGACCCAAGCGGGAAGAGGGTTGGTTCATGTCTTCTTCACCTAAAGGCTGTTAGGTATGGAATAAAGTCTTTACTGATCGCTAACGTTCTGTAATGAACAATGCGGGTGAGTTGTAGCGTTTAAATGGGCAATTGCATGCGTCTGGCGTTTTTTTGCAGTGCTATCCTGCTTTTTGGTGGGTGTGCGACGGTTTCGATGACAAGCAGCGAGGCTGTTGTCAAAACTGAGATGACTGCAAAACAATCGGCCCTACGTGTCGCTTCCAACGATTTTTGCGAAAAAGCAGAAGAGCGCGGCTGGGTTGCCAAGGCGACATCAATCTTTGGTTATGCCAACCGCCTCATCAACGGCGACAGTGACCAAGACGTGGTCGAAGCTGAGCGTGATTACGCAGAATTAATCGGCGCAGATAGCAAAGCCCCGAGCGACGTGTTTTCCCGGATTGAGGAAGATGCCGAGTCGGCTCGCGAAGGTCTCGTGAAAGTTACCTGGAAGGCGTCGCGCGTCATAACCGGTGAGAGCGAGCAAGCGGGCCGCGGCGATGTCATGAGCTATGAGCGGGCCCTCGTGAACGCTCAGAAATCACACCGGGCATTTGCTCGCGCCGCTGATATGGCGGCTATGCGGGCAGGCGGTGTTCCAGAAGAAACAGAGGCGGCACTTGCCTCACTCGCAAATGAGATTGATGCAGCCCGCGAAACAGCAGACGTTTTGGCCGATCGCTACGCATCGCTATCTATGAGCCCAGCGACGGCTAGCTGAGCCGCCTATTACTCATCATCTTTAGGTAATGAATATGTCACCACCGCGTGACTGCATGTCCGGTCTGTTCCTGCAACGCGAATGTCAACGTCGATCACCGCGAGCGAGCGCCCCATTTTCATAACCGTGGCTTCAGCCTCCACACCGTCTCCGATGCACGGACGCAGGAAATTCATCGTCAAATTGGACGTCACCGCCATTGGGGTAATGCCGAGTTTTGAGAAAACCGCCATATAAGCGGAATTGTCAGCAATCGCCATTTGTGTAGGCCCTGAGATATATCCACCGGGACGTAAGTGTTCTGCGTTCGCCTGCATGCGCAGCAAGGCGCGGCCATCTTCGAGTTCAAGTACAGTGTTATTTGCCGAGCCGGGGAACGCTTCGCGGAGGAAGGTATTTGCTTCTTCAGAGCTTACTTTGCTGGTCACTTCTTTACTCTCCTGTGTTCGGGGCCCCTCATTGACCAAACGTCAGCGTTGATCTCCCCGATCGTGTAAGCCACGGTGTTAATATCGTGATACTATCTTGTGCAACAGTTGAGCCAAGGGGAGAGGTACAGTGCTTACCAAAGGCGACGAATATCCCATCCATCAATTGCCGGAACCGGTGGCAACAGCCGGGTCTGATCGAAATTTCTACGACCGCTTCTTCTTCAACGGATACTCGCCGGATGGATCGATATTCTTTGCTGCGGCAATGGGCGTTTATCCGCACCTCAACATTATCGATGGCGCAGTTTCCATCCTGAAAGACGGTAAGCAATCAAGCGTTCATGTGTCACGCCCGCTCGGCATGGAGCGCATGGATATGCATGTCGGCCCGCTCAGCGTGGAAGTGGTCGAGCCTCTGAAACGCATCCACCTGAAACTGACCGAAACAGAGGGGCTCTCGCTCGACGTTCAGTTTAACGGCCGGGCCTTTCCGATTGAGGAGCCGCGCTTCACGTATCGTCAGGGCCCACGCATGCTGATCGATTGTACACGGATGACACAGAATGGGCACTGGACAGGCGCCGCACGTGTCGATGGGCAATCGATTGACGTTCAAGGCTGGGCAGGAACAAGGGATCGTAGCTGGGGCACACGGCCCATCGGCGCGCCCGATCCTCAACCGCTTGTTCCGGCGCAGATGCCGCAATTCTATTGGATTTGGACGCCGCTGAATTTCGACAATCTATCCCTGTTCTTTCATGTGAATGATGATGGCGATGGGAATTCCTGGAACACGAAATCCGTGCTGATGATGGACGGTGCAGAGCAGGGCGGCGCAATGGTGATGTCGGCTCCAAAGATGGATGTCACATATGCACCCGGCACGCGGCGCATGGCATCGGCGACGCTAAACGTTCAAGATCCATCGGGACGCGATCACGAAGTGACTTTCGAACGGCTTGGAAAATTCCTCATGAAAGGCATAGGGTATGGCCATCCTGAATGGCGACACGGCGCTCACCATGGCGAGCAACTCGCAATGGCGCGTGAAGACCTCGTGCCAGAGGATGCGCCGTGGCAGCAGCCGGAAAATCTACACATTCAGGAAATCGTTCGCGCAGTGCACAAAGGCCCTGATGGCGAAGGGTCTGCCGGGATTGGCGCCTTCGAGCAGCTATTTCTCGGACCGCACGCGCCGAGCGGATTTAAGGATATACTCGATCCGGCTTAAAACGCTTAAACGATCAGTTTGGCCATTGGATATTTGGCGCTCAGCTTTTCCCACCAAGTGTCTTGAGTGCCGTCTTCCATCAGCGCGACGATACACCCGCCAAATCCACCCCCGGTTTGTCGAGCGCCGTCAGCGCCGAATTGCACCGCATCCGACACAATCGCATCCACCGCTTCCGGGACGATTTCGAAATCATCTCGAATGGAGTTGTGCCCTTTGATCATGAGTTCACCGAACAGGTTTCGGTCATTGTGTTTGAGGGCATCGCGCGCCGCGCGCGTGCGCACATCTTCGCTTATGACATGGCGTGCCCGTTTATCGAATGGTGAGGTGAGATTTTTGATCGCGACAAGATCGCCGTGGCAGAGCTCGTTAACACCCATCGCATCAGCCGCAGCGAGGCATTCATTCCGCCGTAGTGCATAACGTCCATCTGCGAGTTCGCGGCTTACACCTGAATGAACAACGCTGATATGCCACCCCACCGGCAGTTCAATCTGTTCGAATTCCAGTGTGCCGGTTTCCAGCGCGAGCACATTACCCGGCTGAGCGTGGGCGACAGCCATCTGGTCCATTATTCCACAGGGTACGCCGATAAAATCATTTTCGACTTTGCGCGCGAGAACCGCAAACTCTGTCGTTTGAGGCGCCGAAGAGGATCCTTCTCTGACGGCGCGCAGCGTTCCGACGCAGACTGCCGCAGACGTCGAGAGACCCGAGCCGTGCGGCACCTCACTCATAAGCGCGACATTAAAGCCAGACTTTGCCCAACCATTCATTCGGGCCGCTTGCAGCGCGCCGCGCACATAATCTGCCCAGTGCTCTGCCTTTGGTGCATCAATGGCAAAGCGCGCTTCCTCATCAAAAACGTCTGATACAATGACATCCTCAACGGACTGGTTCGGAGAGGCCGCAATCGTTACCTGCAACGGCAGCGACATTGGTAAAACGAGGCCACCTGAGAAATCGACCCATTCGCCGAGGAGATTAACGCGGCCAGGTGTGTGCGAGACGCGCTTTGGCTTGGCACCGAACGTTTCCTCAAACAGCTTCATTTAAACGGCGTCCCTCAGTAATTTTGCCGATGCTTCCGGCATGACATCCACCGTAAAGACGCGTGTCGTTTGTTCAACGCCAGCAAGATATTTTATGCGTCCAGCTGAACGCATAAACGGGAAATACTGAACAGTGAATTGATAGCTGCCATCATTTTTCAGAGGGGCCGCATTCAAATTCATGACATAGGGCATTGGTTGACCGAATAGCGCGTCGTACCGCTTCGTCATTTCGCCCAACATAGTCGCAAGACATTCAATTTCTTCAGATGTCATTTCCCATGGGCCTGCGCGGTGAGCTTCCGTTGTGATCCAAGCTTCGTACGGGAACCGGGCATATGGCGGAACAAAGGATGTCACAGGACCGGCGCGGCTAATCAAGAAAGCATCCCCCCATCGTTCGCGCTCAGCATTCAAATCATATCCCTCTGAGAACGCCGTTGCCGCAAAAGCTTGAGGCTGCGGCACATGCGGGAAGGCGTACAATTGCCCGTGTGGATGATGCAGGGTGACGCCAACAGCTTCGCCGCGGCTTTCATAAGGCAGCACATAGTTTGCGCCGGCATCAAAATGGGCTTTGTATCTGTCGATCACCGCCTCGAGATACAATATCCGTCGTTCCTGGCTCAGCGTCGCCATACTGCCGTCGGGCTCCGGCGCATAAACAATCACATCACATGCGCCTGTTGCGCGGGCTTCTTGCCAAGTTGTATTGCCCGGTTCCGGCGAGTCCGGATGCAGGCTCGTGAACCGGTTACCAAATATCGCAAGCTCGAAATTCTCGAATGGAATTTCTGTTATGGAGCCTCCGGGCTTGGCAGGCGCGAGCGGGTCATCTGCCGCATTCGGTTTAAAGGTTCGGTTCTGGCGGTGAGGAGAGTAAATGGCCCAACTGTCCAGCAACGGATGATGGCGCAGCACGGATCCGGTCGCGATGGGGTCCGTAAACTCCTCCATCGGCTCGCCTTCATGCGGCGCGTAACCATAAAGATAGAGCGCGCGTCCATCGGCTTTGGGATGCAGCCGGCGGTGATAAGTTCGCGCAATACCGTCGATGCGCTGCTGCGCCGGAGATAATGTCATTGGCGTCAGCCTAGCCCGTCTCGCTCGTTTCGTTGATTATCTAATACTTCGCGCAAATGCTGCAAGCCGGGGATAAGGGCACGAAGTTGTTTTTCGTCGAGCAAGGTTAGCAAGTCTGCCAGCGCCGGCGTGGTTTTTGCGGCTGCGGCGTCGCGGGCTTTGCGACCTTCCCGGGTGATGGTTACGAATTTCTGGCGGCGATCAGTCTCTCCAGGTGTCACGGCTACGTACCCTTTGGATTGAAGCTTGGAGACGATGGCCGTCATGGATGGCTTTGTCATCTGAAAAATTCGGGCGAGATGCGACGGCGTTTTATTATCTCCCATGCGCATAAAGTGGTTGAGCAGCGCGTATTCCGAGCCATTCAGTTCTGGCGCAAGAATGCGCTGAAACTCTGTTGACGCTAAACTGTCGATGATGCCGATTTCTGTAAATAGACCAAGCAGCCAGCTGGGATCGGATTTTGATTTCTGTGTCATGCGTCTTGATTAACGAGCCTTGACGAAAGAGGCCAGCGCGGGGATGCAGGCGGAAACTTCGCATATCCAACGCGGCCCAACATTTGAACCGTTCCGCCCGCGGTGCCCAGCGCCGAGTGAATCTGGGCATACGGCTCTTCCATTTCTGGAAACTCCTGCAGGCATTGGCTGAGCGGGTGTATGCCAAGGCCCTCTGATTGCGCGGCAAGGTTCAGGCGAACCCAGGCCGCGCCGGCGTCGAGCTGGTCCTTGCGCGAGTTTCCGGGAGACGTGATCCAGACAAAGCCGCGGGCTGTGTGAATGATGTCTCGGTACATTTCGATGCCTTGCTTAAACGCCATGCTGCCAGGTGTATCGAGGCCTTTATGGGTGACAATCCCTGTCATATTCATAAGACCCATAGCCATTCCGCCCATTTCGATTCCGTCAGGGTTGTTTGCGACGGCGCGGTTTCCAATACGCATAAGGTCGATGCTTTCGCGGCGTGTGGCAGCGGTTTCGTATTCAATCATCCAGGCAAGCCAAGCGATTTCGATAACTCGTTGGTTGAAAGCAGCCTCATTCGAGCTGCCGATAATGAGATCAGACTTTGCCGCGCGCGTGACATCCTCAAGTGTTTCGCGACTAACTGGCCGATTGCTAAAGGGTTCCTTCAGAGAGCGACGGTCTAATATGGAGGTGAATAGGGGATCCTTGGTTGTGCTCGCTTGCGTGAATGTGACTTGAGCAATCCGGTTCCCATTGAGATTGGATAGAGGTTCGCCGTCTGGAAACGCTTCAATATCCGCCCGAAACCCTTTTTCAGCGGCGGCCTGACGTAGCAATTCGAGCATGCACCCAAAACCAATCGTGATCTGTCGATTGTATGGGTCGGTATGTGGAAGCAAGCGATCAAGATCCGCGTACACATCAATCTTATCATCGTCGACGAGTTCAAACCACCAGGGCTGACGATTGTGAGGGTTCGGCGCGAGGATGGCATAGGCAAGCGCATCAAGCCGCGCGTCGCCAAAGCTTTCGCCCGCTTGCGTCCAAGGTTCCCGCGCGCGCGATGTTCCGGGATACCACGCATACCCGCTGACCCCGATACCTGCGACCAGTACGCTGGCAGCTCCTGTTTTCAAAAATGCGCGTCTGTTTGGCATGGCTACGTCCCTATATTAGTTAGCTTCCTAACTATAATAGTTAGTTGACTAACTAAGTCAAGGCGGAATTTTACGGTGGAATTCCAGGCGATGGCTTGCAGGGCAAGGCTGGAACCTTACAATCCTGTTATCTGAGGGGATGAAGAATGGCAGGCCAAGCGCTTCAAAAACGGCTGCGAACACCGGTGCTCCTGATCATGGGATTGATCGCTGCCGGTGCGCTTGCGGTATGGTCGTCGGGATGGTTGTCGGTAAAAGAGGTGCGCAGCGGGATTTTAACGGCGCGGCAGATTCCCGGTGAGCAGTATAACTGGATGCTCAGGAACGATTTGCTCGGTGCAGCTGAGCGCGTCTTCTATTATTCAGATGATTCCGGAAAACCCTATACGGAGAGCGGCAATCTTCTGACCAATCAGTTCGTCGGAGCGTGGTGGAAGGAAGATGGTGAACTCGAGACGGGTTGGATTCGGATTGGTGAGATCTGCCGCATCGAGAAAACGCGAACCGCGTCCGATGTCGAAGAGAATATGTATACGATCCACACATTCGGCGACGACAGCTGGCTGCGAATTCTGCTGCCGAAATCCGGCGGTATTGACGGGGAATTCGTGGCGCGGATGAATTATCTGAACGATGAGAAGATGCATACCGAGGTGCGCGCTGCCTGCGATGAAAGCCGCGAGCCCGACTGGGAAAAAATTGCGGCGCGCAACGGCATTCAAAAGCGCATTGTTGGCCCCGATGCCATCAGCCAACGTCAATTGTCCTGGCTACGTCACAATGATTTTCTATCGCGAGAGGAGGAGATTTTGAGCTTCTACTCGCACGGCCATTATTCAATCGCGACGGGCGGCCTGTTATTGACCGATACCCATTTTGGAGGATGGACGGAAGACACAGATGGTTTGCACAGCTGGTGGTTTGAGTTTGGCAAGATTTGTGAAGTCAAATTGAAAAACAAAGCAACCAAAACCAAAGGCCCGCTTTTCAGAATTGATAGCCAGGACAATTGGTTTCAGTTTCATTTGCCAGATGATGATGAGGAAAGTCTCGAACTCATTGCGCAAGTTAAAACGATGAACAGCGCCGCCCAGACAAATGAGATGGGCACAGCATGCGCGTCATTTTTGGAAGAGCAGTCCAGCGAAGACGAAACCTAAGGGCTTCCGGGCTGGGCTCCGCCGCCTGCGCGGGCTGATTGATGGTTTTCAACGGTTCGAAAGGCGTTTGCGAGATTTCGGTAAAAGGCAATCCGAGTTTCTGCCGCTGAGCTCGGTGCCACGATCCCTTCAGCACCGCTGAGCGGTGCGTGCGGTTCGTCCTGCAGCGCAAGGGCGGTGATATCTCGGAACAGGCGCGTCGGCAGACCACCGCCCGTAACTTCGTTCATGGGGCTGTTATCATCATTGCCAACCCAGACGCCGGTGACTGTTTTTGACGTAAAACCAACGAACCAGGCATCGCGCCAATCCTGGCTCGTTCCTGTTTTGCCGGCAACGGTCCATCCGTCGATCCTTGCGCCTGTACCTGTGCCGGTTTGGACCGCGCGTGCCATCATCGCGTTCATCTTGCGCGTCAGGCTTGGCGGATAGACGGATTTCGGCTCATATTCCTGTCGCTCGTAAAGCACGGTGCCGCGGGAGTCTTCGATGCGCTGAATGAAGTAGGGATCAAGCCTCGCCCCATCGCGCGCGAACACGCCATATGCCCGGGTCAGTTCATACAAATTCACCACTTCTGATCCGAGAGCGATGGAGGGCAGGGGTTTCATATCTGAACGAATGCCAAAATTCTTTGCAAGGCGAATGACTTTCTCTTCACCAACCTCCTGCGCCAGTTGAGCTGCCACCGTATTGAGCGATGTTGCAAAGGCTTCAGATATTGTCACAGGCCCAAGGAATTGATCGGGAATGTAGTTCACAGGTTTCCAGTTATCGATCTCGATCGGCTCATCGACCCGGACATCGTAAAGATCGGTCCCTTCCTGCAAGGCGGCTGCGTAAACAAATGGCTTAAAGCTGGAACCGGGCTGGCGCATGGCCTGAACAGCGCGGTTATATGAACTTTCCTCATAATTGAGACCGCCAATGAGCGCAGCAACTCGCCCATCGCTGCGCATGATCACGGCCGCTGCCTGAGTGGCTTTTGCTTGGCTGCCTTCTTCTTCCATGCGCTTGATGAACGCGTCCGTTGCGGCGCGCTGCAAATCCGGCTCGATGGTGATTTGAACGATGAGGTCACCCGGGGCGGACGGCAGCACCGAGTCGATTTTTGTTTTTACCGTATCGAGAATATATCCAAATCGCGGGTCTTCGAAGTCCTGCTCCACAATGACAATTTCTTTGTCCCGCTCGACTTCCTTTTCAGGTCCGGTGAGCAAGCCTGTTTCAACCATACGCTCGAGCACATAATCACGCCGACCGAGGGCGCCTTCGAGATTTTTGTTGAGTGCCCAGCGTGAAGGCGCTTTCACGATACCCGCCAGCAACGCCGCCTCACCGATGGTGAGCTCGGTTGCGGGCTTTCCAAAGTATCCTTCCGCCGCAGCAGAAAGACCATAAAAACTTGATCCGAAATAGGCACGGTTCAGATAGAGCTCCAGGATTTCGTCCTTGGTGAGACGCTCTTCAAGTTCGCGGGCGAGCCGCACTTCCTGAAACTTTCGCTTATAGGTTTGCTCAGGAGACAAGATGAGGTTCTTGATCAGCTGCTGGGTTAGCGTTGATGCGCCAGAGACGGTTCGCCCATTCCACCAATTGGTCCAGGCAGCACGCAGGATCGCTGTCGTATCTGCGCCGTCATGTTCGTAAAATCGCTTGTCTTCTGCGGCGATAAATGCGCCGGGGATGTGATCGGCAAGTTCTTCGACGCGCACAGCTCGGCCATATCTCGGCCCGCGTACAGCGATCGTCTCCCCTTCCAGGTCGACAAATTCGATCGAGGCCTCACGCCCGGCCGTCCACAGCTCCTCCGTAGGCGGAAGTTCCGGCATGCCCACAAATAAGGATCGATACCATATGAACACCGCGATCGCACCAACTGCGAACATGCCTAGCGTGCCGATGATACCGCCCCGAATGAGTTGATACCGCAAGGAGCGCTCAGGTTTCACAGGACGCAGATCCGTTGCCGCGGCAGCGTTGCCGACTAAGTCCTCAGATCTGCGCGTTCCGCCCATGACTAAATGCGCTCGTGTGTGGCTAGGTACAATGGTTCAGCGGTAACCCTATACCGCGCTGCTTAATAGAGATGTAATTGCGGCGGGGTGAAGGCGGAATGAATACTTCTGTGACCCATTATGCTAGGAGTGGGACCGGAATCGATGGAGGCGTATAGATGACACTCGAACCTTACGAATTAGCAATCGAGGCTGCGCGATCAGAGCTTGAAGAGGCGCGAGAGAGTCTGAATGCGCAGATAGTATCTTATCCGAGCCCGATTTCTGGATGTGATATTCAGTTTAATCGGTTGCTGAGCGATCGCATACGAATTTCCAAAGCTTTAGCAGCGCTCGCCAGTGAGCCGTTTGTTGCCACGCCGCGAATTCTGACGCCGGGCGCTGTTTCAGAGAGTAGGTAAAAAGCGGTCTTAAGCCCCGCTGAACGCCAAAGCTGTCTTAGTTTTCAGGCTTGGTTGCTTCCAGGCTGCCGACATTTAGGAGTTCTCGCATCGCGTCTGCCGATTTTTTCAAAAGCGCTTCGCGATGTTCCAAAGTATTGGCTGTCTGCGCATGTGTAGTCGAGAGCGCTTCGAATTCTTTCAGTTTCGCTGCAAGCTCTTCTCGCAGCGCGGCATTATTTTGTTCGCTTAGCTCAAGCTCAGATTTGATCTGGGTGAGCTCATGGTCTTTTGCTGAAAGTGCTTCATTTGCACTCGAAAGCTGAGCGCTTTTTTCTTCCAGCGTGAGAAGTGATTCAGAGTGAGATGCTGAAAGCGATTTTAGATCTCGCGCTTTTGCAGAAATTTCCTTCAAGAGCGAACCATTGTCTCGTTCTTTAGATGCAAGCGTTTCGCTGAGTTGGCTCACATCCTGGAATTTGATCGCAAGCTGTTCCTGCAAGGCGGAGCGGGCGTTCTCTGCATTCGCAAAATCATCTTCCAGTTTTGCGATGTATTGATCCTTAGCGAGAAGCTCGTCCTCAAATTGTTTCAATTGCGCAGCGTTTTCTTCCTGCGCTGTCGTCGATTGTGCTTCCGCGCGAGAGTGTTCCTCCAACGTCTCAGAAACAGCCGATAGTTCTTCCTGCAACGACGTGATTTCATTTTCTCTTGCTAAGAGGGCATCCTTTAAGAGGCTCAATTCATCTGATCTTGCTGAAAGCTCTTCCTGGACCGCGGCATAGTTACTTTCGCGAGCGGCGAAATCTTCGCGCAGGGCGGCGATGTCGTTTTCTTTCGCCTGAAGTTCGTCCCGCATGGCGGCAAATTCACTCTCTAACGCGGCGAGTTGCTCGTTTTTTTCCGCCAGCACAGATTCTGCTTGATGGACAGTTTCGTCAGCCGGATCATGGTAATTTTCAAAAGTACCGTTCGCTTCGGGATATTCGTTTAAGCCAGACTCTTCGACAAGGTCGTCCTTTTGACCAAAGTCTGAAATGCGTAAGCGATTTCCGAAGACGTTCGCGCCGTTGCCATTCTTGTGAGATCGAAGTCCAAACATAGCCTGTGGATAAAAAACCAATATCCCGATAAATACCAGCAAAAATTGTTAACGAATGATAACAAAATAAAACGGCCCAAGATCGGAATGGTGTAACCCGCTGTTTTATATGGTTAATTCGTTTCTTGTGCCTAGGCGTTGTTAACCATAGGTGGGTCGGCTTCGACTTGTTGCATCGCCTCCAACGGCAGGAAGAAGCTTACCGTCGTGCCCTTGCCGAGCTCCGATGTGATCATCATGCGGCCGCCATGCATCTCGGCAAAGGACTTTGTGAGCGCTAGTCCGAGCCCTGTGCCATTTGTGTTGCGATCCTTCGTATCGCTGACTTGCTCAAACGGTCGTGCCAGGCGCGGAAGGTCTTCAGCCGGAATTCCGACACCGGTATCAATCACGGCGACGCGCAGCTCGTCGCGGCGCATTTGCATGTGAACGGTGATCGTGCCGCCAGCATCGGTAAACTTAATCGCGTTCGAGACGAGGTTGAGAACCATTTGCCGGATCGCGCGCGGATCCGCTTCGATGTCCGGAATGTTCGGATCATGCTCGAGCTTCATCTCGATGCCTTTGTCTTCAGCGCGGCGCTTGATCATGCGCACAGCAGCATCGACGGGGTCGACAGGATCGATTTTCTGCGGGCTGATCGTCATCTTGCCGGCTTCGATCTTCGCCATGTCGAGAATGTCGTTAATCATATCGAGCAGGTGCTGCCCCGAAGTCAGAATATCCTGCGCATACCCTTTATAACGTTGATCAGTATGCGGACCATACAATTCGTTCACGAGAATTTCCGAGAAGCCATTGATCGCGTTTAGAGGCGTTCGAAGCTCGTGGGACATATTCGCTAGGAAAGCGCCCTTGGCATTGGCGGCGTGTTCAGCTTTTGCTTTTTCTTCCCCGTATTTGCGCGCAAGTTCGCCAGCGCGTCCCTCAGAGCGTTCCAATTGCGCAACCAGTTTCTTCAGCTTCGACTTCTGACGGGTCAGCTGCTCCTGGCTAAGCATCGTTTCGGTAATATCAACGCCGACTGTGATCAGGCCGCCTTCTGGTGTTGTCCGTTCCACCATCTTCAGCCATTTGCCGTCATGCAGCGCTGTGAGCTGCGCATTCACATCATCTTCAGCAGGGGTAACGCGTTTGATGGTCGGTGCTTTTGCCATGCTGACCGCATCATATCCCATGCCAGCCCGGAGAGCGCCCTGGAGATTGAATGTGCGTGCGAACGCAGCATTCCAGTAAAGCAGGCGCTTGCGCTTGTCCCAAATCGCGAAGGGGCCGGAATATCCATCGATGGCAGAGCGTAGTCGGCGCTCGGCCGCTCTTTGAGAATGCTCTGCCTTCTTCCGTTCGGTCACATTGTTGCAAATGCCGGTAAAGAGAACGGATCCGTCGCTGCGTTCAGCGCTGCGTCCTTTGAGCTCGACCCAGCGGCGCCCTTGGGAATAAGAGGTTCGGAATTGGACCTGCAATGCGCCGTTCTCTGCGCCCGCCATAAAGGCGTCGCGAATATCGTCGCGGTCGCCGGGGTGAATTGCGACAAGAAATTTCTTGAGGTCAACAAACCCTTCGACAGGCGATTCCAGAAGTTTTGACATGTGTGAGGAAACAAAAATAACCTCTGCCCCAGGTTCCCATTCCCAGTAACCTGCGCGTGCGCCGTCCATGACGAGATCGATGATCTTTGTGGTGTCTTCAGTGGCTTCTTCAGCCTCGCGCATTTGGTCGAATTGCAAACGCATGACGCCAAACAGACCGAACATGGCCAGGGCGGGAGCCGCGATCAGCAGACCAAACATCAGCAGGCCGCCAATTTCAGAAACCGATATCATGGATTTAGTGCGCGCTGAACACAGCGACACGCCGCTATTCCCGATCGCAGCACAATGGGATGACACACGCGTAAATCCTGAACCGAAGGCCAAACGCGGTTGACCGCGCTGCGTCGCCTGGATTGCGCCAGCAAGTGTTTCGTCACCAGAGTTTATGAACGACCGTGCACGGATGGTGTAGCGAAGACCCGGCTCAGCAATCGGGAGCCAGTTTGTGCCTTTGGTGAGTGCAAGCAGATGACCGCCGCGCGGATTTTTCTCAACAACGATAATGTCGCCTTCGCGCGTCACGCCAAAATCGGAACCAGCGCTTATGAGATCACTGGCGCGGTCGGCGGCGTATTTCAGGCGCCGATCTTCCGATGAAGCTGCATCGCCAAGCGTTATCATCTTATCAATCGAAGGAAACCGGTTGTTGAGGCGGTCAACATTAAGTCCGCTTTGCGCCGCAACTTTTAAGGCGGCTTGCGCGGCTTTGATTTCTCCATTTACATGCTCGGAAACGGCGAGTGTTTCTCGTTGGATCAGCGCCTTCGCTGCGCGATTATCTGAGCGCCGCTCATCGATAAACTTGATGCTCAGCGCCAGACCTTCAATGATGAGAAGCAGTACGATCAGCTTGCGGACGGGGTAGCGAGACTTGGAGACCGCATCAATTTGCGCCTCCGCAGTATCGTGTTCGATAGTGCCGTTTTCTTCGGTCACGATTTCCCGCCAAATGTCGCCAGCTCATCGGCGAACCGGCTTATCTCCTCGTTCTGAGCGGGAATCCTTGCCCAATGGTTAATTGTGTTAACCGCCCGATCAACCTCGCATGCCGAGCGCTCGGGAAAGTATGTCGGCCGTGTTCTTTGACAGGTTTTGAGACATCAGCGTTTCCATTGCAGATTTGGCCTTACCGCGGGCGATTTTCTCAATTGAGCGCCACTGCTCGAATGTGGTTGCCAGGCGCGCCGCAAGCGCTGGATTGTTGGCATCAGCTTGCGCAATAGTCTCGGCGAGCACCTGATATCCAGTGCCATCTGGCGCGTGGAACGCTCCGAGGTTCTGGGCGGCAAAGACGCCGACGACAGCCCGCACCCGATTTGGATTTTTGAGGTCGAAATCGGCGTGAGATAGCAAATTTTCGGCGATTTTCGCGCTTCCGCTGGCGGTTTGGGCTGAGAACCATTTGTCGAGCACAAGCTGATTATCGGACCATTTTGAATGGAAATCTGACAAAGCCTCCTCGCGTTCAATGGCATTTTCGATGCTGGCGAGCGCGCGCAAGGCCGCGAGACTCTCGGTCATATTCTCCGCCGATTGATAAATGCCAAGCAGGGCAGAGGCCTTTTTCTGCGCGCCCAGCAAATCGATCGCGGCGCAGCGCAGCGCTCTTATACCAGCTTGTTCCGCACCCGGATCGAATGGGGTTGGAGAAGGTGTTTGGAGCACATTTGCGGAAAAACTCTCCAATCGATCCGCCAGCGCTTTTCTCGCGGCTTCACGCACATTTGAGAGCGCCGCCGGATCGGCCGGTGTGTGCTCTAACATGAGTTCCCCTACGCTCGGCAGGCGCGCAAGCAGGGCGGCATAGGCCGGGTCTGACGTTGCGGCGGCCGTAACCGCAGTTGCCAACGCCTCGATAAGCTCGGGGTCGCTCTCTGCGTTCTTATAGGTTGCCGCGACGAAGTCTGCTTTCATCAGAGACTGGAAGGTATCCCATTTGTTGAACGGATCATCATCCAGTTGAGCGAGCTTCAGGCGCGTTTCCTTCGAGCGTGCATCGAGCAGGCGAATAGGTGCACCGAACTCTCTATTGATCGAAATGTACGGAGCCTCGGTTGCAGGAAAACTCCAGTCCGCGGTTTCGCTGTCCAGAAGGATCATCTGCTCATTGAGCTTCGTGCCATCGGCGCCGAAGGCCGCGAGTTTCAGGGGCACGGGCAAGAGGCTGGCATCGTCTTTACCGGGCGTTTGCGTAAAGCGGGCGGTGTATGTGCCCTTCTCGAATGTCTCATGGAAAGATATTTGCGGCGTGCCTGGCTGACTGTACCAGCGGCGAAAATCACTGAGATCCTTACCGCTCGCCTCTTCAAAACATGCATAGAAGTCTTCGATTGTAACAGCTTCGCCGTCATGCCGGTCGAAATAAATCGTCATGCCTTCGTAAAATGAAGCGTCCCCTATCAGGGTCTTCAGCATCCGGATAAGTTCGGAGCCTTTCTCATACACGGTTGCTGTGTAGAGATTATCAATTGCACCATAGGTGGTGGGCCGAACAGGATGGGCGAGAGGGCCTGCGTCTTCCGGAAATTGCCGGGCACGGAGCCGGATCACATCTTTAATTCGCTGCACAGGTCGCGAGCGCATATCCGCTGAAAATTCCTGATCTCGGAAAACGGTCAAACCTTCTTTTAGACAAAGCTGAAACCAATCTCGGCAGGTAATGCGATTACCTGTCCAGTTGTGGAAGTACTCATGTGCCACGATCGACTCGATGGCTTCAAAGTCGGCATCGGTCGCAGTGTCTTCATCGGCGAGCACATAGGCGGAGTTAAAGACGTTGAGCCCTTTGTTTTCCATCGCGCCGAAATTGAAGTCGCGCACCGCAACAATGTTAAACACACCGAGATCATATTCGCGGCCATAGATCTCTTCATCCCATTTCATTGAGCGTTTGAGGCTGTCCATGGCCCACGCTGCGCGGTCTGCATCGCCCTTATCGACATGAATAGCGAGGCCAATCTCTTCGCCGCTCTTCGTGGTGAAACGATCTCTGTAGATGTCATAGTCACCTGCGCAGAGCGCAAAGAGGTAGGCAGGTTTCGGATGCGGATCATCCCAAGCAGCGCTGTGGCGACCATTTTCAAGCTCGCGGGTTTCACCCGGTGTGCCGTTTGAAAGCAAGATCGGGTAGGCGGCTTTATCTGCCACCATCTCGACTTTGAATTTGCTCATTACGTCCGGGCGGTCCGGATAGAATGTAATTCGCCGAAAGCCGACGGCCTCGCACTGCGTGCAAAAGCGCCCGCCTGACATGTACAGGCCCGAAAGCGCGGTATTCTGAGATGGCACGATTTTGACTTTGGTTGTTAGCGAGAAAGCGTCTGGGACATCATGCAATGTGAGCGATGTATCGGTGAGTGTGTACCGGCTCTCATCTAATGGTACGCCGTCGATCTCAACACCGATGAGTTCCACCATTTCCCCGTCCAGCACCATATCGCCGGGCCCAGTGCGCCGGACGGCCATTTCTGTCTCAACTTTGGTATCATCCGGATCGAGCGCGAATGACAAATCAACACGCGCGATTTCAAACGGATAGGGTGTGTATTCTGACAGTTTGACGGAGACGGGTGTTTCGGTGCGCATACGGGATAGCTCCTTGGCGGGCGATAAGATTTGATTACACGTAGGGACGCTTCGCCGGTTCGTCGAGAGGAATTCTTGAGCTGGTCACACTTAGGTCATTTATTGGCGCCAAGACAGGCGCGATGACCAAGTATTTTGATCCTGAAGCACGGCACATTCGCCTGCTCGCTTTGCTGGCGACCATTTTTGTGGCGGCCTTGATTGCGTATCTGTCATTGACCTCCAGCGATGCTGCACCGCGCTTTCAATGGTCAGACAAGGTTCACCATTTCGTTGCCTATACCGCGCTAACAGCGCCGCTGGCAGCCGCTTTAGGGCGCGGGCGCCTCTTCTGGGCGATTGTTGCTGCAGGCCTCTACGGATTAATGCTGGAGTTTGCGCAAGGCTGGTTGACTGAGAGCCGTGTCCCAAGCGTGCTTGACGCTGCAGCGAATTGGGCAGGGGCGTGCGCAGGTGTTGCGATCGCAATCGTTTATATGCGTGTGATGCGGATCAGGCGCGCTTAAACGGCGCGGGCAATTTCAGCTTCGAGCTCGTCATTTACTTCATAAACATGTCTCAGGATCACTGAGCAACGTTTTGCAAGATTGAGGATTTCGGAAGGGCAATTTTCTGGTTGCTCACCCACAACGTCGGCAAGATCCTTAATGATACGCACCAGCTCCGGGGCATTCGTGATCATACGAGCCTGATGCTCGATACGATGAGGATCGCGGTCGTATTCTGCGCCAGGAACGCGCCATCCGCCCCAGTCCTGCTCATCTGTAAAGATGACGGGATATGTGCCTGGGTAGGGGTGGTTCGGATTGGCATCTGCACCTGCTAAACGCGCTTTTGCGCGATGGATGCGCCAGTTCTCATAGAGGAAATCATCTTCTTCCTCGATTTTCTCTGATCCGCGCATCGCGGCTTCTGAGACGAGTTCGGCGGCTTGAAACTCACGTCCGAGTCCGACATCATAAGTCACGCGGAGCGGTTGCTCGACGTCTTTCACCCAGTGCGGAATAACCTGTTCGACCAGCGCCCAAGTGCCGACGGGTTTCACGAAAACGCGCTGGTTCTTATGAAAAAGAGCCTTTGCCATGAGATAACTCCTGTATTCTCTATGGTAAATTGCCAGATCGTGTTGAAGATCAGGTTAAACCGGATTGAAGAATTTGATCCGTTCGCCGAGTATCAGGCCAAATCGGGAGGCGCTTATGAGCAAATGGCAATACACAAAAGGCCTGCATGAGACCGGAAATGGCCTTTATGCGTGGCTCCAACCAGATGGTGGATGGGGGTGGTCAAATGCCGGTCTGATCACTGATGGGGAGGCAAGCCTGCTCGTCGATACGCTGTTCGACATGCAATTGACCGAAGACATGCTCTCGGCGATGCGCGATGCTGCTGGAAAAGGCGGGGACGATATCAATGTCATTGTTAATACGCACGCCAATGGCGACCACACGCATGGCAATGGGTGCTGCCAAAACGCTGAGATCATCGCGTCTGAAGCCTCCGCCAAGGAAATGGAAGAGATCAGCCCGGCATTGCTGGCACAGATGAAACAGGCGGGCGCTGCTCTTGGCCCTGCAGGCGCGTATTTCGCCGACATCTTTGCCGACTTTGATTTTGCTGGCGTGAAAGAGCGCGCGCCAACCAAGACCTTTACCGGCCGTTTGGATTTGAAAGTGGGCGACAAGGCCGTCGAGCTGATCGAGGTCGGTCCAGCGCATACGGCCGGCGACGTGCTGGTTTACGTGCCGGGTGACAAAACCGTCTTCACCGGGGATATCCTGTTTATAGACGGCACACCGCTAATGTGGGCTGGCCCGGTGTCTAACTGGACCCGCGCGTGTGATCAGATCTGCGATATGGATGTTGATGTGATTGTACCCGGCCATGGTCCGATTACGGATAAAGCGGGCGTGCGCCGCGTGGCTGAGTATCTCACTTATATCGATACCGAAGCGCGCAAACGTTACGACGCGGGATTATCGGCGCGCGATGCCGCGCTCGATATCGCGCTTGGCGATTACGCTAGCTGGGGTGATGCGGAACGGATCGCTGTAAACGTAGATACGCTTTACCGCGAATATTCCGGAGCGGAAGATGTCACCGATGTCGTGACCCTATTTGAGTTGATGGCTGAATGCCGGGACGCACAGCGGGCTTGAAGAATCGCCCGAACAGGCCGACGTTCCCTTCATGGTCACGAAAGGATATCGCCCATGTCCCAGGATCAACTCATTGAACTCAAAGCGCAAATGCTCGCCAATCAATTGTCGACGGCGCAATTTGGACTGCTCGTCACGATGATGCTGGCGGCGCAAAATGGCAAATCGGCGGCGCTGGACCTGCTCGATGACTGGGATGAGAAAACCCCGGCAACGCTGTCGGAGCTGTTTTCCGATGCGCGAGAAGCCCAGGCGGCCGCCCGGATAATCGATCAGCAACTTGGCAATTTGCACCACTCGATCCGCAAACAGATCGAGAAAATGCCAGATAAGGCGGCTTGAGCTGTCGGATAGATTCGCATTTATCCGACACCTTTGAAAAATAAAGCGACGCCAAAACAAGCAACTAAGAATAAATTCCTAAAATCTATCCGACCGATAATTGCGCCGGGTTATAAAGCGGCATGTTCGAAAAAACCGATCAAGACCCCGCAACGTTTTCGGAGCGGCGGGCTTTAGCCGCGGTCAGCGGCCACGCGTATGTTGGTAATCTGGAGGAGTAAGTCGCCGAGTGTCTGATCCGGAAGGGGTTTCCAGGGTTCGCCGAATTTTATCAGAGCGCTGCCCAGCAAGGCCGCCCCGCCACCCAGGACATAATTCACGGCCCCATGCCCATTCTGGAACGAGCCATAAATGAAATACAAACCACCGAGCAGCAACGCCAAACCGGTAATGACCATCATCCATCCACCAATCGCTCCGCCCTTGCCGCGTCGAACAGAGGCAGAAGACCCGGTTCGATTGAGGTGTGCGACGGTATCATGGGCCAGTGCCAGAAACTGCTTACGGTTTTGCCCCGCAAACGTGTCATTGCATTGCAGGGTGTGAGTTTTATCAGCCACAGCAAGTTTCAGAACGGTCACCCATTGGCGGCCTGCAACAGCTTGCTCGAACATTACTTCGGTGATGTCCGATAGCGCAATGCGCTCGCCCTCGCGGGAAAGCGCTGTGTCATCAAGCGTCCATGTTTCGGCAGCGCGGATCTTACCGCGTTTGAATGTGTACGCGCTCATAGGTGTCTCCTTTGATGACGTCTAATCCTAACAAGCTGGTCCAGCGCAAACAATCATTTAGCGCCGTAAAGCTCTGCAATTTCAGGAGATTGTCATGAAACTAACCTTCGCTCGCAATTCCTTATTTGGAACTCGCGAGCGCAAATCCATGCCACCATCGCTTGTGGCGCTCGCGCAATTGGGCTTGCTGAGATGGGGTGGGCAAGATCCTGCCGCGTTAACGCGCGGTGGGTATTGGCGCAACGCCGTGGCTTACCGATGTGTCAGACTGATTGCAGAAAGCGCAGCATCGATTCCACTGAAAACGGCCTCGCCCGAACTTGCCAAACTCATCGCACGGCCAAGCCCGGATGATTCCGCAGTTCAGTTTCTCGAGCGCCTGTATGCAGTGTTGCAACTCACTAGGAATGCGTATGCCGAGCAAATCATCTTCGAGGATAACAATGCGCCGTGTGCCATGTTCGTTCTGCGCGCTCAGCGGATGAAGGCGATCACTGATTCGCACGGCTGGTTCAGCGTGTGGGAATACCGTGTAGGCAATCGGGCGCGCCAAATTCCGCGAGAAGATGTCCTCCATCTGAAGCTCTACAATCCGGAAGATGATATCTATGGGCTCTCGCCTTTAAGCGAAGTCTCGTATCGCAAGGCAGGGTTCACGGCCGAGTTTGTCTCTTTGAAGGCAGATCTTGAGCGCCCGGTTGGCCGGGTACGCTCCGGCGACGTCCGAGGCGCGCAGCGCAGATGGCGACATTGGTTTCGTGAACGACAGGGCCATCCCTGTTGTGCTTTCAGAAGGTAGCGCTCAGACTCTTGCGGCAGACCTTCTCGTGAGCGAACAAAAAGGCGATCGCGCCGCGCTGCGCTTGCCGCTTGCTTATCTTACCATCGAACCCGGTGATGATGTGCGGCTGTCTGGCAATGAAACTGTTTGGCACGTTGATGAGATGGACGATACCGGCCTCATACGAACGCTCAGCATTTCCGAGTATGTAGGCCACCAGATGAGCGCTGCAGCGACAAGCGTATCTGACGCTCCCGTTTCAGCTTCAATCTATGCTGTTCCAGAACTTCTTGTCATAGACGCGCTTGAAAGTGTTCCACTCGTTGCAGCTGCAGCGTCGCCTTGGCCGGGTGTCGTGAGCGTGCGCGCAGGTACAGA
The DNA here is from genome assembly GCA_965263325.1 of Hyphomonadaceae bacterium. GTDB lineage: Bacteria > Pseudomonadota > Alphaproteobacteria > Caulobacterales > Hyphomonadaceae > CBDHGY01. The sequence goes on from CBDHGY010000002.1 coordinate 2,902,882, forward strand.
TTTATCACGGTTGAGCGAGCGCGCCGAGCTCACGGTTCCGTCAAGCATTGGACGTGTTCAGTCTGACATCCCGGTGCACCCAATTGGGCGATGGGACCGGGCGAGGCACCTCGTTATCTATATGCCGCACGCGAACCTGCAATCTGAAACCGAGGCCGCTGTTCTTGCAGGTGCCAATCGCTTGCTTGTCGAGACTGATGACGGGTGGGAGCTAATTGCTTTCCAATCGGCAGAATTGGTTGGCGAAGACACTTACCGGCTGTCCGGTTTTTTGCGGGGTTTGCGCGGGACCGGTCCCGGACATGTTTCCGCTGGTGCAATCTGCGTCATGCTTGATGATGCTGTGAAGCTTGCAAGTATCGGCAACGAAGAAATCGGCGCAGACCTTATCTGGCGAACCCACTCCGCCGAAGACCTCGGACCCGTCCAAACCTATAGCTTTGAGGTACGCGGCTCGCTTGCCTATCGGCCCGGGCATTTGCGCGCGCATTGGATAGGTGCAGACTTGCACCTTAAGTGGACGCGGCGCGGAAGCGATGTGCCGGAAAGCTGGAGCTTACCGGAAGCTGAAAACGCCGGGCGCTTCCAGATAGAATTGTATGGTGACGGCGGATTGCGCTTAGGCTCCTGGGTGAGCGATCAGGCCAGTTTCACGATCGCGGAGCCTGGGGATGTAAAAGAGGTCAGGGTCGCCGAAATTGGTGCGGACGGACGAAGCGGCGCAGAAGGGGTCCTTTTAATTCAAGACGCACTCGCCTAATTAAGAGGCAAGCCCCAATGGAGACAGAAACTCATGACGTTAGATCCTTATGCCGAATTGGGTGTGGATCGGGGGTCGTCTGAAGCCGAAATCAAGAAAGCGTATCGCCGAAAAGCCAAGGCGCTTCATCCAGATCAGCATCCAGGCGATAAGGTAAAAGCTGAGGCGTTCAAGCGCGCGTCGAAGGCCTATGACATTCTCGGCGATAAGGAAAAGCGCGGAAAATTCGATCGCGGCGAAATCGACGGCGAGGGCAACCCACGCGGGTTCCATGCGAGTGGCGGAGGTGGTTTTCCCGGCGGTTTCGGGCCTCAACCGAATGCGCAAGGGGACGCTTTCGAAGATATATTACGCGGCATGTTTGGTGGTGGGCGGCGGAGAAATCCAGGCCCGCAGCGCGGCCGAGATGTGCGCTATCGGATTGAAATCGATTTTGCGGACGCCGCAGCCGGCGCGCGCCGGCGCATGACAATGTCAGATGGCCGAAAACTGGACGTCAATATTCCTCCGGGCGTTGAGACGGGCCAGACGCTGCGCCTGAAGAGTCAGGGTGGCCCGCCGCCGGGCGGCAAAGGCCCACCCGGAGATGCGATGCTCGAGCTTGTTGTCGCCCCTTCGAAGATTTGGGAACGTGATGGCGCAAATTTACGTATGAGCGTGCAAGTGCCGCTCAAGATCGCTGTGCTCGGCGGGGCGATTGATGTGCGCACACCATCGGGCCCGGTGACCCTAAAAATCCCTGAGGGAGCAAACACTGGCCAGACCCTCAGGCTGAAAGGAAAAGGGATCCAGTTGCCCAATCAACCCGGGCACCTCTATGCTCGGCTCGAAGTCGTTATCGAAGATCCAGGTGATCCAGATCTTCGGAAATGGGCTAAGGATCATCCCTAGTCGTTGAAAATACTAAAAATTTACCAGAAATCTCGTCTACTGAAGTTTGAACACTTTCTACTGCAGATATTCACTGACCGTTCAGTATCAGCAGTCTATATCAGCCTCCATGAAACGAATAATGTTATCTCTGGCGATCGCGTTGATGCTCCCGGCAGCCCCGGTTGCTGCCCAAGGTTTTTCGCAAAGCCTGGACGCAAAGCAGGCGCGCCAAGCACTCGAAAATGGTGACATTATCGAATTCAAAGTCATCCGCCAAAAGATCCAAAGAAAATATGGCGGGAAACTCATCGATCTTGATTTGGTTCGAACACGTGACAATCGGATGGAATACAGGATTCAATGGGAAACTAAAGGTGAGCGAATAAATCTTGTTGTAGACGCCCGAACGGGTCAAATTCGAGAAGTCTAGCCTTAAATATTCCCGACAGGAGTATCGCCACATGCGTATTTTAGTTGTTGAAGATGAATCAGATCTACGTCGCCAGTTGGCCGATGCGTTGACGCATGCCGGTTACGCCGTTGATCTGGCAGCCGATGGCGAGGATGGTCATTTTCTCGGCGATACGGAACCTTATGATGCTGTGATCCTTGATCTCGGTCTTCCGAAAATGGACGGTGTGACGATCCTTGAGCGCTGGCGCGAAGATGGAAAAGTGTTTCCGGTTCTAATCCTCACGGCGCGGGACCGCTGGTCAGATAAAGTGGCTGGATTTGATGCTGGCGCAGATGATTATCTCACCAAGCCATTCTTTACAGAGGAATTGCTGGCCCGTGTACGTGCGCTCTTACGCAGAGCGTCGGGTCATGCATCTGCGGCAATCGAGGCAGGTGCGCTTCGGGTTGATACGCGTGCCGCGAGGGCAAGCGTTAATGGTGATCCGATTAAGCTGACTGCGCATGAATACCGCGTGCTTTCTTATCTCGTCCATCATCAGGGACGCGTCGTTCCGCGTACCGAGCTTGTTGAACATATTTATGATCAGGATTTCGACCGCGATTCGAACACGATCGAAGTGTTCATCGGCCGGCTGCGTAAGAAAATCGGCACCAACCGCATTTTGACAGAGCGCGGCCTGGGGTATCGTCTCGTGGTTCCTGAAGAGGAAGCCGTTGCCGGATAGCGCTGCTTCTGGCTTAGTCGGAAGCATGACACAAACTGAGCCTTCCCCAGCGCCCGCTCTGCCAGCTGGCTCGATCGCGCGCCGACTACTGGTGACTGCGTTCTTGTGGAGTTTGGGCGCAATGTTGGCGGGTTTGCTGCTGATCACATATATTTACCGAGCTCAGTCATTTCAGTTGCTCGATGAAGAGTTGCAGGAGACCATTGCATCTCTGTCTCTATCGATCACAGATCTTCCATACGGACACATTACTGATCTCGAAGAGAATCTGCTGCCAGATGTGCCGGAATACCAAGTGCCATATTCGGGGAATTATTGGGCTGTTATCCAAATGGATGAAGGCGGTGCGGCGGTTGATGACAAGCGGTCCAAAAGCTTGTGGGACGGCGAACTACCGGTTTCTTTATCGATGTTGAGCGATGCGGTTGCGTCGCCGGGTTCCCCGATTTTTGGGGATCGGATCGGACCGGCGGACGAGGATGTGCGTGTTGTGCTGTCGGCTATTGTGCCGGCCAGTCGATCGACACCGCTCATTTTGTTGGCAGCACGAAACAAGCAAATTACCAATGATGCCGTTGGCGGGCTCCTGTATATTCTCATCGGCTCGATGCTGGCATTGTTAGCGACGATGATGACGGCGCTATACTTAGGCGTGCGGTACGCTCTGCGCCCGCTTGCAGCCGTTCGCCAGGATGTTGCTGACGTGCGTGAGGGTCGTGCAACATCGCTTCCGGATCAGTACCCCATCGAAATTCAACCGCTGTCTGATGAAGTCAACAAGCTGCTTGAGCATAACCGTGACGTGGTCGAGCGGGCGCGAACGCATGTTGGAAATCTGGCGCATGCGTTGAAAACACCGCTTGCGGTTTTGCGGAATGAAGCAACGGGCGAGTCCGGGCTTGATGATGTCGTGCGCCGACAGACTATGGCGATGCATGAAAATGTCGATCACTATTTGCGCCGGGCGCAAGCGGCAGCGCGAGCGGAAGCGCTGGGCGCGCGGTCTGACGTCAAGAAGAGTGTTGAGTCGCTCGCACGGATGCTCGGCAAATTGTTTGCCGACAAAGGCATTGATGTGGAAGTAATCGATACGCCTGATGTGTCGTTTCGGGGCGAAAAGCAGGACCTTGAAGAGATGCTCGGCAATCTGCTGGACAATGCCTGCAAATGGGCACGCACGGTTGTGGAAGTGACCGTCGAGCGATTTGGGCCGAATGAAATCCTTATTCATGTCGATGATGATGGACTGGGCTTATCGGAAGAAGAGCGCAGCGCAGCGCTTCAGCGGGGAGTTCGATTAGATGAAACAGCGCCGGGCACAGGCCTTGGGCTGTCAATTGTCAACGAAATTGCTGAAATGCACAAAGGCAGTTTGGAGCTATCCAAAGCGCCTATTGGCGGGCTGCGCGCAACACTCCGCTTGCCTTCAGCTTAGCGGCGGGCTGCTCATCACACCATTGCGATCATGCCGTGACTTCAATCATGGACAAATATCCCTAGATATCACTTAGATATTTGGAGATCTCAGCAATGCCCATTAATTCTTCACGCATCGCGTTTCCGGGAACAGCTGGCCAGATGTTGTCGGCGCGGATCGATCAGGGGCCGCACGAGCCGAAAGCCTGGGCACTGTTTGCACATTGCTTTTCTTGCTCGAAGGATATCCTCGCTGCGAAACGGATCGCCGAGCGATTGGCCGCCAAGAATATTGGGGTCATGCGATTTGACTTTACCGGTATCGGGCATTCCGAGGGCGAATTCGCTGATACAAACTTTTCCACCAACATTCAGGATCTGGTCGCGGCTGCAAATTGGCTGCGCGAGACTTATGGCAGCGTAGATTTGCTGATCGGCCATTCGCTTGGCGGCGCAGCTGTTGTGTCTGCGGCAGGGCATATCGATGGCGTGAAAGCTGTTGCAACGATCGGTGCGCCTGCAGATGCTGAGCATGTGATAGAAGTGTTTGCCGAAGATTTGGGTGAAATCGAAAGCAAGGGCGAGGCAACGGTTGCATTGGGGAGCCGCTCCTTCAAAATTAAGAAGCAATTCCTTGAGGATGTACGCGGCGCGAATGTGAGGGAGGCTGCTTCCAATCTAAAACTTCCTTTGCTGGTGCTGCATTCGCCTGTCGATCAGACCGTAGGGATCGAAAACGCGACGGGTTTGTTCGTGGCGGCCAAACATCCCAAGAGTTTCATCAGCCTTGAGACGGCAGATCATTTACTCACGCGGAGGGGAGACGCGGAATATGCAGCGGACATGATCGCTGTTTGGGCGGTGCACCATGTCATATCTCAAGCCGGTGAAAATGTTTCACTCACCGGCAAAGAAGAGATTGTTGTCGAGGAAACTGGTGGCGGCCGGTATGAGAATGCTGTTTCTATCGGTGCGCTTGGGTTTCTCGCAGATGAGCCCAAATCTGTGGGCGGTGGCGGGCGAGGGCCAGATCCATATCAATGGCTGACAGCGGGCCTTGGTGCTTGCACCAGCATGACGATACGCATGTATGCCAATCGCAAGAAATGGCCGCTGGACGAGGTGAATGTCACTCTAAGACATGAGAAAGATCATGCCGATGACTGCGAACACTGCGAAGAAGGCCGCAAAGTCGACATTTTTCATCGCGAAATAGAGATAACAGGTAATTTAGACGAAGCGCAGCGCGCGCGTTTGCTCGAGATTGCCGACAAATGCCCGGTGCACAGGACACTGCATGAGCCAGTGGTTGTTCGCACACGGGCTGTTTGAGCGAGAGGAGCAAAGTGGTAGTCTGTCATATATTTAATCCACAGACGGGCAGACTATCGCCTAGATCATTGTAACAACCGTATAAAAGCGGTCGAGCTTACGGAGCTGACATAAAAAATGAAAAAATCTCTTCCTTTTGTTTCCATGGCTTTTGCTGGCGTTTTGCTGGGCGGCGTCGCGATTGGGGCACTCGGGACAGGAAATTATCCTGGGTCTCAGGCCGACGCTCAACAAATCGCCATTCAGGCACCGCGCGGTGCGCCTCTCAGTTTTGCGGATTTGATTGAGCGCGTAAGCCCAGCGGTTGTTAGTGTGAATGTTGTAACCGAGCGTGAGATTGGCTCACTCGGTGATATGGAACAGTTCATGGAGCGTTTCCGCGGCATGCCGGGATTCGATGACTTTATGGAGCGGTACCGTGAAGATCAGGAAGAAAATGGAGACGCACCGCGTACCCGCGAAGGTAATGCACTTGGGTCAGGCTTCTTCATCACTCAGGAAGGCCACATCGTCACCAACAATCACGTGATTGACAGTGCGACAGAAATTTCTGTCCAGTTGGAAGATGGGCGCGAGCTGGATGCTGAACTTGTCGGGGCCGACCCTGAAACAGACCTTGCAGTGATCAAGGTCAAGCAACCGGGAAACTATAGGTTCGTTTCTTTCGGTCAGACGGAAAATCTTCGCCGCGGCGATTGGGTGGTTGCACTTGGTAACCCGTTCGGCCTCGGCGGAACAGCGACGGCAGGTATTTTGTCGGCCGATGGCCGGGATGGTGGGAACGGGTCACCTTATACAGACTTCCTGCAAATCGATGCTGCGATTAACCGTGGTAATTCAGGCGGACCGACATTTGACCTCTATGGCCGTGTCGTTGGTGTGAACACAGCAATCCTGTCGCCAACCGGCGGGTCAGTGGGAATTGGATTTGCCATTCCGTCAGAGCTCGCGATCGCCGTGACCGACCAGTTGATCGAAAATGGCAAAGTCTCTCGCGGCTGGCTTGGTGTTACGATACAGCCCGTGTCTGAAGACATCGCAGATGCGCTTGGCCTCGCCGAGCCAAAAGGTGCAATCGTCAATGATTTGCAGCGCGGTGGACCGGCGGAGAAGTCTGGGATTGAACGCTCCGACGTGATCGTTGAAGTGAACGGTGTCGGGATTGAAGACTCCACCGGTTTGACCCGCGAGGTGGCAAAACTGATTGCAGGAACACAGAACGATTTTGTTGTGATCCGCGACGGCGCGCGCCGCACCATAAAGGTCACTGTCGATGAGCGCCCGGATGACACGAATGCAGAGTTTGGTCTCAGCAATAACCCGTCCTCGCGCGGCGACACCGATGATGCTGATGAAGGGTCAGAAGCCGAGCTTGGTCTCTCGCTCTCCAGCTTGACCGGAAGCGACCGTAATCGCCTGAATCTGAATTCAGATGAAGAAGGCCTGGTAATCACCGATGTTGAGCGTGACAGCCCGCTTGCAGATCAGGGTGATCTGACAGGTTTTGCCATTCTGGAAGTCAACGGGCGCAGTGTTGCCTCAGTCGAAGCCTTCAATAGCGCTGTCGACCGCGCTCGTAGCCAGGGCAAATCGAACGTGCTGCTCGCCGTTCGAACGCCAAGCGGTCAGACAGCCTTCCTGGCAGCCGATCTCAATGATGAGGAGTAGTGTATGAAAGTATTAGTCATAGAAGATGACCGCGAGAGTGCGGATTTCGTGAGGGAAGTTCTCAGCGATGCCGGACATGCGGTTGATGTCGCAAATGACGGCGACCGCGGCCTTGCCTTAGCGCGTGCCGGTGAGTTCGACGCGCTTATCGTCGATCGCATGCTGCCAGAGAAAGACGGTCTTACGCTGGTTCGCGAGTACCGCGATAGTGGTGGGAAGGCTCCTGCGCTGTTCTTGTCAGCACTGGGAGATGTGGATCACCGCGTCGAGGGGCTGCAAGCTGGCGCAGACGACTACCTCTCCAAGCCATTCGCCCCGACAGAGCTTGCTGCACGTGTTGAAGCGCTCGGGCGCCGCCAACCGGCTGAGCAACCGATCACGGTGCTAAAAGCAGGGGACCTCAGCATGGATTTGCTGTCCCGCAAAGTTATGCGCGGTGAGACCAAGATTGATCTGCAGCCGCGCGAGTTCCGTTTGCTGGAATACCTCATGCGCAATGCTGGTCAGGTGGTCACCCGAACCATGCTTCTGGAGAAAGTTTGGGATTATCATTTTGACCCCCAGACCAATGTGATCGACGTCCATATCTCTCGCCTTCGCGGCAAGATTGATAAGGATTTTGAGGAACCACTCCTTCACACGGTCAGAGGAGCCGGGTATCGCCTGCAGGCATGACTCTAAGCCTGCCGACTCTGGTCAGAACAACAACGTTCAGGCTCGCCATGTTGTATGGCGTCCTGTTCACCGTGTTCTCAGCTATTTTGCTGGGCTATCTATATGTCTCGACCGTCGGATATATCCGCAGCCAATCGATTGAGCAGATCCGTTCTGAGACCAGTCAATTGGAAAACGCGTATATCTCCGGCGGTCTGACACGTCTCAATCAGTCTATTCTTGAACGCGCCGCGACCCAGGGGCGCGAATTTGTTTATCAGCTGGAAGACCCGACTGGTAAAAAGATCTCGGGCCATCTCGCCCGTTTGCCGCCTGAGGCCCGCCGCATCAATGGGCAGGGCGGGGTAACTTTTGAAATGGAAATTGCGATCCCCGGCGGGCAGGTTGAGCTTGTCAATGTCGAGGGTCAGGTGATCCGGCTGCCGGACAATAGCACGCTGCTTGTCGGGCAAATCACACGTCAACGCGGGGAAATCGTTCGCCGAATTACCCAAGCGGTGTGGACGGCCGCGCCCATCGGGCTGATCCTGTCGCTGGTTGGCGGCGTACTCATTTCGCGAACGGCGGCAAGCCGCGCTGAAGCGCTTGCAGAAACGGCGGAGGCCGTGATGGGCGGTGATCTTTCCCGCCGCGCTCCGGCGTTTAATTCAGGCGATGAGTTTGACCGCCTTGCGGGGCGCATGAACGGCATGTTGGAACGGATTGAGCGATTGATGCTCTCTGCTCAGGATACCGGCAATGCCATCGCTCACGATCTGCGCACGCCGCTTTCGCGCCTTCGAAACAAGATTGAGGGGTCCCTTCAAAACGAACTTTCCGAAGCAACCGCGCGCGAGACATTGGAAAAGACGATCGTCGAAGTCGACCGTTTGCTGAACACGTTCAATGCGATCCTTCGTCTCTCGCGCCTTGAAGCGGGTGAGGGCGGGCGGATGGAACAGCTGAACGTCTCGATGGTCGCAGAAGAAATGGCAGAGCTATACCTGCCTGCCTGCGAGGAGGCTGGGCTCGCCTTCGACGCGCGGATTGACCCGAATTTGTTCGTTCGCGGCGACGAGGGACTTATCGCCCAAGCGCTCGCCAATCTGCTTGACAATGCGGTAAAGTACACGCGCAGCGGCATGATCCGTCTGCAAGTCCACATGGGAAAAGAGCGCGATGTTGTGCTGTCCGTCATCGATAGCGGGCCGGGTATTCCTGAGGATCAGCGCGAGAAAGCCAAGTCCCGTTTCGCCCGCCTTGATGATGCGCGCACATTGCCCGGCTCAGGTCTTGGGCTTGCGCTTGTGGATGCGGTAGCTGATCTGCATGAGGGCACGCTCCTACTGCTCGATGGAGATGGTCCGCCGAAGCGACCTGGATTACGCGCCCAGCTGCGATTGCCGCGGGCTAAAACGTGATTAATCCGGGGGCGCTTGCAGATACACTAGAAGCAACGCTCAATCGCGCTTGCGAACTTGCGCCGTATCTAAAGCGCTTGATGGTAACAAGCGAAGACACAAACTCATTCTATATAAAAAGCGGCGATGCTCAAAAATGGTTTGAGGCGGCGCTATCTGTTCTCAAAGCGGGACCTGAATCAGATTCATTTGAATCTGTCATGCCGTGGCTGCGCCGGGCTAAACGCGATGCGCATCTCGCAATCGCCGCAGGGGATTTGTCCGGCCAGCTCACGCAATCTGATGTGACGCAAGCGATCACTGATTTCGCTGATACCGCTGTTAATATGGCCTTGGAAGCAGCGCTTCAGGCACGCGGCGTCTCTGGAGATGGCCTGTTCATCATCGCGTTAGGCAAGATGGGGGCAGGGGAGCTCAATTACTCTTCCGATATCGACATCGTTGCCTTGTATGATCCGGATATTTTTGACGGCGGTGAGCGCAGCAAGGGCGATGCTGCCATGCGCGTCGTTCAGGATATGACGCGGATTTTGGAGGAGCGCACGGGCGATGGTTATGTGTTCCGGGTCGATTTGCGACTGCGCCCGGATCCCAGCTCCACACCTGCCTGCGTTTCGACGCATATGGCCGAGACCTATTATGAAAGTGTCGGCCAGAATTGGGAGCGGATGGTCTGGATCAAAGCGCGTGCCTGCGCTGGCGACATGAATGCGGCTGCGCGCTTCGTCGAGTTGATGCAGCCTTTCGTCTGGCGCCGGCATCTTGATTATTGGGCGATCGGCGACATTCACGCGATCAAACGAATGGTCAATGCCAAAGTGGGTGACCCGTCTCTGGCGGATCCATCAGCGGATGTGAAGCTCGGTCCCGGCGGTATCCGTGAAATTGAGTTCTTCGCACAGACCCAGCAGCTGATACTTGGCGGCCGTAATCCGAAACTGCGGGCACGCGGAACGATTGATGCTCTCACAGCTCTTGCAGGCGAAGGCATCATTGAACCTTCCACCGCGGAGCATCTGACGCACGCCTATCATGCACTCCGCGCCGTGGAGCATCGCATTCAGATGCTCAACGACCAGCAAACTCATACATTGCCAAAAGATGATGTTGAGCGCGCCGCCGTGGCAGCCTTGATGAATGCGGGTGATCTTGCGCGGTTTGATGCAGACCTCCTCAAAGTCCGCCAATCCGTGCATGCGATCTATAGCGAGCTATTTGCAGATGAAGAGCGCCGCACAGCAGAAGCGATTTCCGGAAATCTCGTCTTCACCGGCGTTGATGATGATCCGGGTACGGTCCAAACGCTTCAGGATATGGGATTTTCGAACCCATCTCGCGTGATCGAGACAATTCGGAAATGGCACCGTGGTCGCACACCTGCAACCCGCACGTCGCGGGGGCGTGGTTTGCTAACCGCATTGCTGCCTCAGATCCTGACGAAAATGTCCGAATCCGGTGAGGCGGACGCAGCTTTCCAACGTTTCACAACATTCTTAGAGCAATTGCCGTCAGGTGTGCAAACGCTGGCCATGTTGCTTGCCGAGCCTGACTTGCTGGAGGATCTCGTCTCAACATTAGGGATTGCGCCGCAGCTCGCGATTACACTTGGCAGAAAGCCCGTTCTTCTTGAAGCATTGGTAGAAGGCAGCGCCGTGACAGCGCTTGAAATTGCGTCAGCGGCAAATTTCGAAGAAGCCATGGATGCTGCGCGAAGATATTACCGGGATCAGTCTTTCCTGATTGGTCATCGTTTGTTGCATGGCCGGTTAAATGCGGCCGATGCCGGTACGGCGCTTTCAAATCTTGCCGATGAATTGATTGGCGCGATGGCAAATGCTGCAGAGCAAGAGACAGAACGACGCTTCGGACCAATTCCAGGCGCATATATCGTGGCAGCTTTGGGAAAGCTGGGAGGTCAGGAACTCTCCGCGACAAGCGATCTCGATCTCATCGTGATTTATGATGCACCAAACGCTGAAGCCCCTCAGCCCTGGTTCACAAAATTTACGCAGCGCCTGATCACAGCGCTTTCGGTGCCGACCGGGCAGGGGGCTCTGTATGAGGTCGATATGCGTCTGCGTCCATCTGGCAATTCCGGGCCCGTTGCGACAAGTTATGCGTCGTTTCAGCGATATCATGCAGATCAATCCTGGACGTGGGAGCATATGGCGCTGACGCGGCTTCGCCCGGTGGCTGGGGATGCAGAGCTGCAATCAAGGGTCAGCGAACTAACGCGGCAGATCCTATCCAGAACGGGTGACGAGAAAGATATTCTTGCCGACATTCTCAGCATGCGTCAGCGGCTCGCTAAGGAAAAGCCGAGCACTGATTTATGGGAACTGAAAACAGCACCCGGCGGCCTTTTGGATGTAGAATTTGTAACCCAGCAGGCTTTGCTGCTCAGAGGAAATGATGCCCTGCAACCACATACACATGTGGCGCTTGAAGATTTAGCAGCTAGCGGAGATTTTCCCGCAGAGGATGCGCGCACGCTCTTGAATGCACTTCATATTCTTCAATGTTTACAGCAAGTTCTCCGCATCGCGGTGAGCGGAAAATTCGACCCGGAGACGGCCTCAACTGGCCTGAAATCGCGTATTGCCAGGGCCATCGGAGCCTCCACGTTCAGCGAGGCTTCAGACCGTCTCGCACAAGCTAAACAGCAAGCTGCAAACATCCGCTGCAAATATATTGGAGGATTGGCGACGGATTGATGTGAGCTGATGCGTTGTAACTGCAACGATCCAACAACAAAGGAACTTACACATGAAACGCTCACTCATCGCGACCATTGCTGCAGCCGGCCTGATCGGCCTTGGTGCCGGCACATTTGCGATCGCTGAAGGTCACAAAGGAAAGCACGGCAAGAAAGCTGAGCGTCATGCTGAAATGCTGCAACAGTTTGATGCAAACGGTGACGGCAAGCTTGATGAAACAGAACGCGAAGCCGCCCGTCTCGCAAAGTTTGCTGAAATCGACGCCGATGGCAGCGGGTCTCTCACCGAGGAAGAAATCATTGCCCATCGCACAGCGAAGATGACTGAGCGCACAAGCGCCCACTTTGCTGAGCATGACACCGATGGCAGCGGCACGATTTCGATCGAGGAATTCGAAGCGGCCCATCAGGCGCGCAAGACGAAAATGAAAGAACATCGTGAAGCTCGCAAAGCTGAAATGCTTGAGAAGTTTGATGCCGATGGTGACGGCGAACTTAGCCGCGAAGAGCGCAAGGCTGCCCGCGATGCCGGATATGGCCGCAAGGGCATGCGTCCAGACGGCCCGCCGCCTGCTGAATAAAGCAACGATTGCCCGCCCTGCTGATCGTTGCTGACCGAAAGCTCGGGGGAAGTGTTTTTTTCTCCCTACCCCTCGATGGACCTTCCTCCGAGCTTTCAAATCAGTTTACGCCCTAATTGATGTCATATGCGTCTGAAGCTGACTTGATTGCCCGCGCTGCTGCGGGCGATGCGCGTGCTGTGCAGACGCTTGTGAACACCCATATGCCGCGTGTTTATGCTCTTGCCCGGCGTACACTGTCTCAGGACCAGGAAGCCGAAGATGTCACGCAAGAGGCATTTCTGCGCGCCTGGAAAGCGCTGCCAGAATGGGAGCCGCGCGCAAAATTCTCGACATGGCTACACCGGGTGACGCTAAATCTCTGCCGTGACCGATTGCGGAAAAAACGAGAAACGGTGATGGATGAGCCACCCGAAATGGTGGATACAGGGCTCCGTCCAGATCAACAATTGACGCGTCTGCAAACCAATTCAGCTCTGCAGGACGCAATAAATGCGCTGCCTGAGCGCCAACGCGAAGCCATAACACTTTGTAGTTTGCAGGAATTATCGAACATTGAAGCGGCGGAAATTATGAACATATCCGTTGAAGCTATGGAAAGTCTCTTGTCGCGCGCTCGGCGCGGCCTGAGAGCTGCATTAAAGACCCGAGAGGATCTAAGGCCATGACTGACATGACCAACGCACGAGTATTTGAATTGATCGAGGCTTATGGCCCCGAGCCTGCTGCGTGGCCTGAAGCAGAGCAAACTGCTGCGGTGGATCTCTTACAGCGTCACCCGGAGGAGTTTGCTGGTGCACTTCAGGAAGCGCGTGAGCTGGATGCCGCCCTCGCCGCATTGCCAGAACCACAGGCGCCTTCCGGTCTCGCAGCGCGAATTGTTGCAAGCGCACCGTTCGAGGCTCAATCTGAAACACCCGGTCTTTTGGCGAAGCTGAAGTCTATGGTAACAATTGGTGGGTCGATTATTCCGTCAGCTTCGGCCTTGGCGTCATCGGCGATTGGGTTGATCGTTGGCTACGGCGCGCTCGGCACAACGCAGGTTGCAGATCTCAATGTCGATTATGCAGAAGAAGCGCTCTATGCTGCATTCGATGAAGGGTATGACTTTGAAGCAGGAGACTTTGGCGGATGACAACTGAATCTCCTCGCAAAACACCTTATGGATTAATCGTTTCCATCGCGCTGAATGGATTGTTGGTTGGCTTGCTGGCTGGCGTCTTGTTGGCAGGTGGGCCGCGCGGCAAAGGCGGGCCTTCGGGGCATGGTCCTGGGCCGGGTGGTCCGGGCGGTATGGAGCGAAGCATGGCACGCGCGATCCTTCAATCCGCGCCACAAGCTGACCGAGCGAAGATCCGGCGAACTCTTGGTGATGCCTGGAAGAGCACCGAAAGTGATCGGCGCGTCATTCGTGATTCACAGCGTATAATTGCCGAGCAGGTTCGCTCTGATACGTTTGATTCAGATGACGTCGCAGCGGCATTTGCTGCTTGGCGGGATGCAGATCGCCGCATCAAAACTTCGGTCCAAACGGTGATTGTTGAAGTCCTGGACAGTCTGCCAGCTGAGAGCCGGCGCGAGCTCGCGGAAGAGATGGACCGGCGTGATGCGATGCGCAAGCAAAGAGGTGAGCGTCTTCGCGAACGGGTTCGTGAGCGTATGGAAGAGCGGCGCGAAAACCGCGAGAACTAATCCTTCGATTTGTGTGCGAGCCCTGCGGCGTTGGCTTCCCAGTTCTGGCCATCAAATGGGCAGATGGTCACGTCGAATTCCATCCATTCATCAAGGCACCGCCAGGTAACGGCAAACCCATCCTGGTTGGAGCGTGGCACATAAAAACTCTTCACGCCGCAGATTTTACAGAAGCGGTGTTTCGCGCCGCCTGTGTTGAAAGTGTATTCGGTAAGTGTGTCCGCGCCGCTCAGCAGCCGGAAGCGGCTTGCAGGAACGATGACATGAATGTTGCCGCTTTTTGCGCATATCGAACAATTGCAGTCTTCCACCTCGAAGGCATCTGGCAGGTCCACCTCAAAGCGCACCGAACCACAATGACATCCTCCTGGACGAGGTTTAAGACCGCTCATAAATCCCCAACCCAAACCGGTGGTCTGCGATCAACCCATGGGGCGGCGCGTTCGAGCTGTCCCGCCAGTTGGAAGAGTAATCGCTCATTGCCATACCCCGCGCCGAACATCATGCCAAGCGGTAGATCGTCATCGGTCCAGTGCAGCGGCACGGACATGGCTGGCGCGCCCATCTGGTTGAACGGCGCGCACCAGGGTGCAAAACTCATCACCGCTTCACCGTAAGCTTTAAAGTCTTTCGGATTAAGGCTGAGCACACCCAGAGTTTCTGGCTGACGCGAGAGCGTTGGCGCGAGCACGAGATCATACCCACCTTCTGTCAGGAAATGCTCGAAAGTAATGGCAGCGCTTTGGAACGCAGCGTCTGCTTTATAGAGCTCCAGCATCGGTGTGGTTTGACCAAGCTTGATATAGTGCAGGGTGACTGGCTCAAAATCATCCTCGCCCATTTCTCGGCCAAGCTCGAGACTGCGGGCTTCGAATGTTGCCGCCATGGCAGCGCAAATCGTTTTCAGCATGCCTTCGCCGAGCGCTGCGCCATCCAGCGCTGGTGCGGCTTCTTCAACCGTGTGGCCAAGCGTTTCGAGCAGTTTGACAGTGTTCTTAAGGCCGACCGTGGCATCGCCGTCTGGCTTTATGCCGTTAGGTGCCTCCAGCCACAGCGCGATCTTCAGAGGCTTGGGCTCTTCGGTAACCGCGCTGAGATAGCTGCCAATGACAGGCGGTGCATGATAGCGCGCGCCGGGCTCAGAGCCGTGGGTCGCGTCCATCAATGCTGCGCTGTCACGTACGGTCCTCGATACGGCGTGCACGGTTGACAGGCCGAGCCAGTTTTCAGTTTTACCAGGTCCCATTGGGATGCGCCCACGCGACGGTTTGATACCGAACAGACCTGTACATGCAGCCGGTATCCGGATGGATCCGCCGCCATCTGAAGCTTGTGCCAGAGGAACAACGCCTGCAGCGACCGCCGCGCTCGCCCCGCCGGATGACCCACCAGACGTGCGCTTCACATTCCAGGGGTTTCGCGTTTCGCCGTGCAGCATGCTTTCGGTTGACGTGGTAAGGCCAAACTCTGGTGACGTGGTTGCCCCGAATAAGGTGAGGCCTGCGGCGCGGTAGCGCTCTGTGATCACGCTGTCTTGCGCAGCGACATGGTCTTTCCATCCGCGCGAGCCATTTGTCAGCGGCGCACCTTTGATGCCAACGGTGAGATCCTTTGTCGGGAACGGCGCGCCCTTAAACGGCCCATTTGGCAGGCCATTGTCAATCTGCTCGCGGGCGATATCGGGGAACAAATTCGCAAAGCAATTCAGCTCTTTCTGCGCTGCTTCTGCGCGTGAGAGAGCAGCCTCCAGCACGTCTTCGGCTTTGACTTGTCCTGTGCGGACGAGCTCTGCCAGTCCAAGCGCGTCGTACTTTGCATAGTCTTTCATGTGTTTTCCTCCCGGGTCCGCATACGAAAAGACCCCTTCGGTGAAGTCAACCGAAGGGGTCTAAATTTTATTTCCGTGAAAGACAGGTCTTATTCGCCGTCTACAGCGTCAACCGCTTCTTCCACGGCGTCTTCAACAGCATCTTCGCCAGCGTCTACGGCTTCATCGACAACAGTTGTAACCGTGGTTTGTGTACCGGTGGTTTCAAATGTTTCTTCTTCCAGAACGCGCGGCGTTTCTGAAAGCAGTGCATCGGTGGCCGCTGAGCCGTCGATAGCTGGCGCAGTTGGTGTGCCAGCGTCATGCGTTTCAACAAGACGGCGTGTTACGACGCGGCGACCCGTTGAGCCTTCGGTGCCAACGACCACAGTTTCGGTTGTTTCGACGGTCGTTGTTTCAACTGGCGCGCTTTCGACTTCGACCACTGTCTCAATCTCTTCAACGACAGGTGCCGCTTCTTCAACGACAACCTCTTCAACAACTGGTTCTTCAACTTCCATTTCAATGGCTTCAACCGTTTCGGCAGCCATTGGTTCAAGCTCGGCGCAATTACACTCGTGCGCGCAAGCGCCGAGCATCAGTGCCAGCGCTGCTAGTGCGATATATTTCATGAGATCACCCTTCTATTTCTCATTATGTTTTGGCCAGCGCCCCTCGCGCGGGTCAATGCGCAGGATTCACTACGAATCCCGTGTGGGTTTCAAGAGCAAGCACTAGGCTATTTCGACGCTTACAAAGGTTTAATCCACTTAAAACGCGGGATGAAATTAACGAATTCAGTTCGAAATCAGGCCCATTTTTGCGCTATACCTACGAATTCGCGAAAAATACCCGGATTTCGTAAACAAATCGCAGGTTACGGCTTTGCAAGGACGATCTTGGTCCAAGTTATTCCGCGTGCCCTATTTTCCGGCTGGATGGACTCGCTAAGCTGATTGAACAGGCAATCAAGGCCGCACTGCGCTCCCAAAGCGGCGGTTTCATCTCCGCTCACGTCAAACATACGCCGACCTTCCGGCACAGGGCCGTGGCGCAGCGACATGAGCCACTTTGCGCCAGGAGCCAATAGTCCAGAGACGACGTCCATGCCGCGTTGACGCTCACCTTCGGTCAAATGCATCCAGACCGCGTTCATCAAGATGAGGTCATAGGTTTCATTCCGAGCACGGACGGTTTTCAGCTCAGGTAGAATATCATCAATCCAAGTGATGCTCGGATGTGGGTGGAGCTGTTTGGCCGGCTCGCGCAGTTCCGCAGTGGGTTCAACGGCGACCACCTTATGACCAAGCCCCGCCAGCCAGGCGGCATCGCGCCCCGTGCCTGCTCCAACATCGAGAATTTTGCCAGGCGCAGCCGGAAAAAACGCGATCCAATCAGCGTGTATATCTTCAGAGCTGCGAGCCTCGTAGCGTTTGATGCAGTCTGCGGCTTTCTCAGCGTATCCGGCATTAGAGGCGCGTGTGGTCATGTGCTTTGATCCAATACATCAAGAATGGCTGCGGTCTGCGAAACAGGCGGCTTAAAACCTGTTTGCTCGCGGAATTTGTCTCCCCTCATAATGAGCGGAACGGATAAGTCGAGCGCGGCGATAGGGGCGGGCGGCGGCGCGTTGCGGACAATTTTTCCGCTCCAGCCAGATACTTTGGCGAACATATCAATCCAGCCGGAATGAGCAAGCTCGGCGTGGTCTGTAATGTTGAAGGTATCATTTGCTGCGCTCGGATGGAGCGCGGCGTGAACAATCGCTGCAGCGACATTGCGGATATGGCCATATGTCGTGGTCCAATTGTACCAGTCTATTGAGATTGTGATTTCTAAAGCGCCAGCCTTCATAGGGCCGGCTATCCAGCTGAACCGCGCAAGTTTGCCGCTTGCACCATATACCATCGGTAAGCGGAGGATTGTCCAGTCGATCGACAGATCTCGCACAGCGGCCTCTAGCGGGATTTTGTCATATGTATCCATCCACTTTTCGGGATCTTCGTCTGCGCGGAGCTGCCGCTTCTGATAGGGATACAGCGCTGTGCGCAGAGGAGCATCTTCAGTAAGTAGCGAACTTATGTCTCCTGTTTCTGTCTGGTGAAGCAATCCATAATTGCGATAGACATCGGCTGAACTCAGCATGACGTATCGCTCAATTTTTCCATTTATGGCTTCGAGGAGGGGAAGCGTATCTGCTTCTGTGTATGCGATGATATCAATGATGTGAGAGACATCGCGCTCAGCGACTATTTGCAAAATGGCGTTGGTATCTGTGCGGTCAGTGGCGAAAGCGCCTGGCCCGGATGCGGTCCTCGAAACTGAGATGTGGGGTTCACTGGCCGCGCTGAGCGTCTCAGAAATAGCGGTGCCGATGGGCCCGCCCGCGCCGAGAACCATAATCGTCATGATTCCGGTTTAACGCAAGGCTTTGCGAATGACGAGGATTAGTGTTGATGACTAGCATCCCCGCCATCCAGCACATCCAGCATCGCAAGCGCGCTGTCGGCGATGACGGTTCCCGGCGGGAAGATGGCTGCCGCCCCTGCTGTGCGAAGCGCGTCAAAATCCTGAGGGGGGATCACCCCGCCCACAATGATCTGCGTTGCAGCTGCGCCTTCATTCCCGAGTGCGCGTTTCAGCTCCGGTACAAGCGTTAAGTGCCCAGCAGCCAGCGATGATGCCCCGACAATATCAACGCCGGCTTCGCGCGCAGCAACTGCCGCTTCTTCCGGGGTCTGGAAGAGGGGGCCGATCTCAACATCCCAGCCGAGATCCATCAGCGCCGAAGCAACAACTTTCTGGCCGCGATCATGCCCATCCTGACCCATCTTCGCGATGTAGATTTTCGGGCGCCGGCCATTGGCTTTCTCAAATGCTTGCGCACGTGAGAGCGCTTCCTTGGCTTTGTCATCTTTCGTGACGCCCGCGCCATAGACGCCTTTGATGGAACGGATCACCGCCGTGTGGCGCCCCTGGCTGCGCTCGACAGCTTCGGAGATTTCGCCAACCGTGGCTTTCGCCCGCGCCGCATCGACCGCCAGTGCGAGGAGGTTGCCATTGCCAGAGGACGCCGCGTTTGCAATCGCGTCGAGTTTGGCATCCACTTCGCTTTGGTCACGTTCGGCTTTCAGGCGGCCAATCTTATCAAGCTGCATTCGGCGCACCGCAGCGTTGTCGACCTTGAGGACCGGCACGTCTTCATCCTCATCCAGCAGGAATTTGTTGACGCCGACCACGGTTTGCTCGCCGCTATCGATCCGTGCCTGTGTGCGGGCGGCAGCTTCTTCGATGCGCAGTTTGGGCACACCTTCTTCGATGGCTTTTGCCATCCCGCCGAGTTTTTCTACCTCTTCGATATGTTCCAGCGCTTTCCTGGCAAGATCATGTGTGAGACGCTCGACATAATAGCTGCCGCCCCACGGGTCGATGGTTTGCGCCGCGCCGCCTTCCTGCTGCAGGAAGAGCTGTGTGTTGCGCGCGATGCGAGCCGAGAAATCTGTCGGCAGGGCGAGCGCTTCATCGAAACTGTTCGTGTGCAGAGATTGTGTTTGCCCACCTGCCGCCGCGATGGCTTCAAGGCAGGTGCGGATCACATTGTTGTAAACGTCCTGCGCGGTAAGCGACCATCCGGAGGTCTGCGAGTGGGTGCGCAGCGAAATCGATTTCGAGTTCTTCGGCGCGAACTCTTTCTGCACCAGTTTTGCCCAGAGCAAGCGTGCGGCGCGCATTTTCGCGACTTCCATGAAAGTGTTCATGCCAATCGCCCAAAAGAAAGAAAGGCGCGGCGCAAAGGCGTCGACATCCAATCCTGCAGCAACGCCGGCGCGGATATATTCAATCCCATCGGCGAGCGTGTAAGCGAGTTCGAGGTCTGCTGTCGCGCCAGCTTCCTGCATGTGGTAGCCGGAGATTGAGATCGAGTTGAACTTCGGCATGTTCTGCGAGGTGTAGGCAAAGATGTCAGAGATAATCCGCATCGATGGCTTTGGCGGATAGATATAGGTATTGCGCACCATGAACTCTTTCAGAATATCGTTCTGAATCGTTCCCGCGAGCTTGTCTGGCGTGACGCCTTGTTCTTCAGCCGCCACAATATAGAGCGCCATAATCGGCAAGACTGCGCCGTTCATTGTCATGGAGACGGACATTTGATCCAGCGGAATGCCGTTAAACAGCGTGCGCATGTCATAGATACTGTCGATGGCGACGCCCGCCATGCCGACATCGCCTGTCACGCGCACATGGTCGGAATCGTAGCCGCGGTGGGTGGCAAGATCGAAGGCGACAGAAAGACCCTTTTGCCCGGCCGCTAGGTTGCGGCGGTAGAAGGCGTTAGAGTCTTCAGCTGTTGAGAAACCCGCATATTGGCGCACCGTCCATGGGCGCTGAGTATACATGGTCGGGTAGGGGCCGCGCCCGAATGGCGCAAGGCCCGGATAGTCATCGAGGTAATCCAGCGGTGCGGTATCGGCGGCGGTGTAAGCGGTTTTGACAGGAATGCCTTCGGGTGTTTGCCACGGCTCGCCGCGTTCAGGCGCTCCTCCGGATGCGGAGGGTTTCGACAGCGGGAGAGAGGTGAAATCAGGGAAGGTCATTTATTGCTTCTCGCATTCGGCTTGTGACCCATCAACACTGCGGATCATTACCAATTTATCGCCGCCGAGAGATTTGATCGTACGTGTTTCAGACAGGCCATTGCCATAGATTTTCTCCATGGCGCGTTCGATTTTTGGTTCGTCGCTATCCTTCTTTGCGCCGACGGAAATCGCGTCAATGAAACCATCAGAATTGGAGAGTTTTAGCGTGTCGCCGCTGAGAGACCAGTCGCCTTCAGACTCGTACATCAAAGCGATGTCGGCATCTTTGCGATACATGTTTATCATGCCTTGCGATGTGTATGCGCCGCCCGCGGTGAATGTTTCTTCAAAGTCGGATTCGTGATCGGCTTTGTCGAATGTGCCAGACACCCCGCACTGCCATTTGCCGACAAGGGCATCTTTTTCGAGATCGCTGGTTCCACTGCCGCACGCTGTAACACACATTGCAGACAGCGCTGCTAACATGATCGTTTGAGCTTTTGTTACTCGCATATTCTCACCCTTCAATTTCGTTGCATGTTGTTGTCGCCACGGGATCGCGCGTGACGAAACTTGTCTTCGTGTGTTTAACAATACGCGTCGATTTCGGGCCGAGCATGATGTCTCGATACTTTCTGGTAAGCTCGGGCATGTCTTCTGCTGGAGCTGGAACGCCGTCTATTTCCATTTTTACTGCTTTGGCGTCGATTATGTTCTCTGAGAGTTTTGATCCGGTAACGGAGTAAGTTCCAACATATGTGAAAGCCGATTGCGCTCGGTCGCGATCAACATCAATCCGGGCAGCTAAACTTCCATCACTTTTATATTCTATGTATGCTTTCGCTTCGCTCGCGCCTGTCGCTGTACAATTCCACTTGCCAACAATGCTGAGTGTCGGCGACGCCGGCAGAGGTTCTTCTGCGGTCGTTTCGGCCTGCTCTGCGCCGCAGGCAGATAAAGTAAGTGCGAGAACAGCATGAGCAATTTTCGACATCAAACCCCGAGCTCCGCATGTGCGAGTTTCAGTTCATGCACGACGTCACAGCCCATGTAGATATTGCGGTCGATGCCGCTAAATTCACCTTTGCCCGCGAGCCAGATGTGCTGTGCGCCTGCCGCTTTCAGGGCGGCGGCAGTTGCCTCGGCTTCGTCTGCGTAGCGCGCGTCAGCGCCGCAAATGACTGCGATCTTGCAACCAGATGCGCGGAAGGCTGCGGCGCATTCACTGGCAGATTGCGGCGGCACGGGCGCTTCTTTTGCGTTTAGGCCTCCCGCCGCGAAGAGATTGCGCGCAAAGTCCGCCCGCGCTGTATGCTCTGCTATCGGTCCGAGTGTGGCGAGAAAGATCGACAGGTGCTTGCCTGCTGCGGCATCGCGCAAATCTTCGAAAGGCTGAGCAAGGCGAATGGGGTTCAGCGCGCCGTCATGGGAGCGGGCGGGGGATGGCACGACGTCTGCGCTTGGCGCTTCTATCTCTTCCAATAGGGGGAACTCGCTGACGCCCGTCACCGGAATTTTCCGGCGTTCGACGTCTTTCATGCGCGCTGCGTGAGTTTCGCCGATGCGCGCTTGAATTTTACCATCTAGCAGCGACTGGCCATACCCCCCTTCGCTTTCGATTTTCTGAAACTCAGCCCAGGCCGACTCTGCAAGTTCGTCGCCGAGCGTCTCGGTAAACCATGCGCCGCCTGATGGGTCAGCGACGCGCCCAAGGCCCGACTCTTCCATAGCGATGATCTGTGTATTTCGCGCGGTGCGCCGGCCAAGTTCTTCCGGGCGGCCCAGAGCTTCGTTGAATGCGCGAACTGTGATCACGTCAGCGCCGCCGACGCTCGCTGCAAAGCAGGCCGCTGTATTGCGCAGCATGTTCGTCCACGCATCATATTTTGTCAGCATACGGGCAGAGGTCACTGCTTGTAGCTTCATCGGTTGAGCATCGATCTCCAACGCCTCAAGACAACGTGCCCACAGACGCCGCGCAGCGCGCAGTTTTGCGATCTCAATGCCGTAATTGGCAGAGATGCTCAGGGTGAAGAGGATCTGTTTTGCGGCGGCATTGCGTGTCATGCCAGCTGCTTCGAGGCGGCGGAGCAGGTCAATACCTGCTGCGATCAGGCAGGCGAGTTCTTGCGCTTCAGATGCACCCGCCTCGTGCGCGGGCCGTGCGTCGACGCGCAAACTGGTCGAAAGCGCAAATTTCTTCGCCAAAAGCTCAGCCGTGTCTTTTGCTTTCTGGGCGGCGGCATTGAGATCGACGTCGCTCGGTCCGTAGCGGGTCAGCGGCCCAAACACATCAATATTGAAAGCAAGTTTCAGCTCACCTGGATTGGCCTGAGTCTCTGCCCAAGCTGAGAGCAGCTCAGCGCGGCTGACGCCTGTGCCTTTGCCCTGGTGGTCTAACGCTATCGTGGCGATCCCTGCATGCACACCGCTAAGTGTGGTTGCAAGATCATCGGCTGTTTCAATCCGGCAACCATATGCGCCGCTGCATTCCAGCGCGACTTCGATGGAGCTAACGCCGCGTTCAAGATCGCGCAGGATTTCCGCGTTCGTTTGTCTTGGATCCGGATGCGTAAAGCGCTGGCGGATATCCCAGGGAAGGTAGCGATCGGGTGCGGCTGCGACGCCGCGGATAAAGGGCGCTGAACCAGGCGCACCATTTGGGTCGCTGGCGCTTGGAAAATCGACTTCGCGGTAAAGCGGCCGAATGGTGTGCCCGCCCGGATGCTTGCGTGTTATGCGTTCCAAGCCGCCGCCTTTGAGCGCTTTTTCAACGCCGGCCAGCCAGTCACTTTCAGTTGCGCCTGGAAAGTCTCCAGAGAAAGATAGAATATCGTCAGCCATACGCGCTGGTTTAAGGGACATGTCTGGTTTTGAAAACTCCAAGCGCAAGGGAAAGGTTGACAATAACTACAACAACGGCTTAGTTGCGAATGAGAATGATTTGCAACTAAGGAAGGTTCGAGATTATGTCGCCGTCAACTCCCTTAGGCGTCGCTGCCCCAGCTCGCTCGTGTAAACCCGCTGTGCTTGATTGGATGGAAACACATTCGCGGATCATGGGTTTTTGGCTCGACCGGCTCATTGCTGAAGGTGATGAAAGCGAAGTGGTGTCCATGCTGCATCGCCAGCAAAGCTGGCTGGATATGATGCAGCTTCACCTCCGCGAAGCAGGGTAGTCGGCGAGATTGCTACTCTTTGCTGCGCAGGCTGAATAGGCAAAGCGCGAGAAGGAACGTCGCTCCTGGCAGCTTGACGCTTTTTTGGTGCGCTCAAGCTAAAGTTAGTTTGCTGCCGGCTCAAGCAAGGCCACGTAGATGTGATCTTGCTGGTGCCATGCGCGAACGTCTTGCCAACCGTTGCAAGCTTGGCGTGCCTCGGGCAAAAAGACACCATGACGTCGCTTGATCGTGTTTTGCCCATTTTGGAAACTTTGATTGGTTTCGACACCACGTCGCGGAACTCAAATCTCGACCTGATCGATTGGATTGAGCAAGCGCTCATGCCGCTTGGCGCTGTATGCACGCGCATTGAAAATGATGCCGGAACGAAATCCAATCTTTGGGTAAGGCTTGGTCCGGATGCTCCGGGCGGTGTCGTTATGTCGGGCCATACCGATGTCGTGCCAGTGGATGGTCAGGACTGGAACACCGATCCTTTCAAGCTTACAGAAAAAGATGGACTGCTCTTTGGGCGCGGCACATCTGACATGAAAAGCTTCGCCGCGCTCTGCATCGCTTTTGCGCCCGAGATAGCCGGCCTAAATCTCAGCCGCCCGGTGCATTTTGCATTTTCCTATGATGAGGAAGTCGGCTGCCAGGGTGCGCCGCGAATGATCGCGAAACTCATAGACGCTGGCGCGCAGCCAGGTGCAGTATGGGTGGGTGAGCCGACGCTCTGGCAAGTTGTGTCTGGTCACAAGGGCATTGTGCTGACCGAAGTAGAAGTCACCGGGCGAGAAGCGCACTCCAGCTTGCCGCATCTTGGGGTGTCAGCGATCGGAGAAGCAGTAGACCTCATGGCGGTTGTTCGGGAAATCGAGCGCGAGCTTGCATCAAAAGCAGATCCGGACTCCCCATTTGAACCATCCTATCCGACGCTCAGCATCGGGGAAATTCGCGGTGGAACGGCATCCAACATACTTGCGCGGCAATGCCGTTTCCTGTTCGATCTGCGTTGCCCGCCCGGCTATGACGCCGAGACGATCCTTGTGCCATTTACCGAAGCCGCAACGGCGGCTGATGAGCGGTTACGCGCGCGCTATCCGGAAGTAAGCGTAAAGGTGACGCGTCTCAGCGATGTGCCACCGCTCGCGCCCGATCCTGGCAGCGCTGCTGAGACATTGGTGAGAGCGATTACGGGCGATAATGCCTTGCGCGCTGTGCCATATGCCACCGAGGCGGGGCAGTTTCATCTGGCGGGCATTCCGGCGGTTGTGTGCGGTCCGGGGTCAATCGATCAGGCGCATACACCGAACGAATTCATCGCGGTATCTGAACTCGAGAAGGGCGTCGAATTGTTTGGCGAGTTCCTGAACCACTTGAAAGACTGACGCGCCGTTTGTTTTACTTTGTAGCTGTATCCGCGCTGCCGGGCGCTACAGTTCCCAAAGACCGTGCTGAATGCCACCAAGGAAATAAATCGCAAACTTTCCTTGTCCTGGTCACGCCTTTTCATGCCTTTCCAGTTCCATCACCTCCTTGCCGAGGAAAAACGAAATTGCCGTACGGATAAGCACAAGCAAACCAACAAAGATGAGATCCGTCAGTTCCCGCGTAATCACCGTGTGGATGATGTCGGATGCGATCATGAATTCAAGGCCTGTCAGTATGTAGGCCGCGAGAATGGTCCGCGACGTATTCAAATTGCCAAGATCACCGCGCAGCCCGAGCCCCATCTTTAACCCGCCAAGCAATCGGAAGAGGGCAACAAAAAACCCAAATATGATTAGCGCCACGCCGATGAGGTCGATGCAAACGGCAAGGCCCTCTAATGCCTGCAGCAACGGTTCGCCGAGACCGAACGGCAAATGCTCAAGCGACGTTCCGCCTGTCATGCCGTCCATGGCGTGCGCTTTCTCAGACATCAAAGTAGCTCCGCATCGGTGATCACTTCGACGAGCGCCGGGCCATTGTGCGCGATCGCTTTTGCGATGGCTTCATCCAACTCATCACGCGTTTTTACAAGCTCGCCCATCCCGCCGCATGAGCGCGCAAATCCGGCAAAGCTCGGATTGACGAGCGAGGTTTGCCAGACGGGAAATTCGGCTGCTTTTTGCTCTTTGGAAATTTTACCGAGTTGCGAGTTGTTCATCAGGATATGACAGATATTCATTCCGTATTTGACGGCAGTTGTGAACTCCATCGCATACTGGCCGAAGCCGCCGTCGCCGGAAACCGAGATGACCTTGCGGCCTTTGTAGGGTCCGTCCTCTTGCGTCGCCGCCCATGCTCCCATTGCGGCAGGGAATGAAAAACCGATAGAGCCAAGATAACCCGACATGAGGACGCGCTGGTTTCCGGTCGGCTCAAAATAGCGCCCAAAGGAATACGTGTTATTGCCAACATCAACCGGCAGGATCGCATTCTCTGGCGCATGCTTCGTCAGTGCATCAAAGAGCGCAGCGGCAGATACGCCCTCTCCGCGATCTTCGAGCATGCGGCGCTGTTTTTCATCGCGCCAAATGCGCCACCGCTCCGCGACTTCGCCGCGCAGATCGTTTGCTGCCGCTCCACCGCGTTCCATCTCTGCTTTCAGGAGGTCGGCTGTTACGGAGACATCTCCCATGACTGGAACAGTGACAGGATGACGTTTGGCGAGACGCATCGGGTCCGTGTCGACCTGGATAGTCGGGGCACCTTCATAGATACCGGTATGGTCGGAGAAGGATGATCCAAACACAAGCAAGAGGTCTGCTTCATTCATGAACCAGCTAGCGATCGGTGTTCCAGATCGGCCCATCACGCCTGCCGCCAGCGGATGAGCGTCAGCAATCTGACCTTTGGCTTTGAATGTCGTGGCGACAGGCGCTCCAAGGGTCTCAGCAAGCGCGGTCACAGAATCCATACCATTCACAGCACCGTAACCAACGATGATCATCGGTCGTTTGGCAGATTTGAGAAGTTCTGCCGCGTCTTTCAAAGCAGATGGCGGCGGACCGACGCAAAGGTTTGCCATGCGCCCGGCTGGCCCATGCGCTTTTGCATCATCGCTTGCGGGTTTCGGCTGCACATTATCTGGAAAAACCAGATGGCCGACACCACGTTCCAAAATCGCCGTCTTGATCGCCTGCGTCATCAGCAGTGCGTGATCGGATGTCAGATGAACTGTTTCTGAAAAAGCCGAAACGGCTTCGAAAGCAGCCTCTAGATCAATGTCCTGGAACGCATGTACGCCGACGACCTGATCCTGCACCTGGCCCGTGAGCGCAAGCGCTGGTGCGCCGTCAACTTTGCAATCCCAAAGGCCGGTCAGGAGATTGGTAGCTCCGGGCCCAGCAATGGTCAGCGCGGCGGCGGGATGACCTGTGAGTTTGCCATAGCCCGCGCACGCAAAGGCTGCGGCACCTTCATGCCTGATGCCATAATATCGAAGTTTGCCTGCTTCTTCCTGATGGCGAAGCGCGTCAGCGAGGCCAAGATTAGAGTGCCCGACCATGCCGAAAACGCTGGTGACGTTCCAGTTTGTCATGGTTTCAGCCATGACGTCAGCGACGGTTCGCTCGCGCGGCGGAAGAGATGGTACAGCCACGTAAACATCCTCGCCGCGAATTTCGACGTCGAACATTTGTTGGCCTGTATCTTCATGACCCCCGGGCGGCTTGCCCGTTAGCGGGTCGAAATCCCAACCATGCCAGGGGCAGCGCAGCCAGCATTTGTCCTCAATGCCTTTTTCGATAGACCCTTCGCCAAGCGGGCCGCCCTGATGCGGACATTTATTGTCCATCGCCGCCCATTGTCCATTAAAGTGAACCAGCGCGATGGACTGGGTTCCGGCGGTGACAGATTTCACGCGGCCTTCTTCGACTTCGCTGACCTTTGCAACTTTGTGCCAGTCTAATTCGCTCTGTGAGTTGCTCATGAGCCTGTGTCCCTCTTTTGATTTGCGCGGCCATTACGCCAATTTCTCATCGACCCCTATCAACGTTTTGTAACAAAAACGTCAGGACAAATTGAGATGTGATCGCCAGTGACTTGACTTATGCCCGCTCGCGGATGTCTGATCAAATCAGGCGGAGAGCAGGAGAAGGGGAATGAGCGAGGGACTCGCGAATATTATCGTGACCGCTTTCGGGATTTATGTCGCCGCCGGATTTCTGGTTGGACTCGTCTACGCGTTTGGCGGTGCTGGGAAGATTGATCCGGCTGCGAAAGGCAAGGGAATGCCTTGGCGTGTTCGATTGCTTATTTTGCCCGGCGTGCTGGGACTTTGGCCTCTAATGCTGTTGAAACTGTTTCGCCAGACGGAGCCACCGATCTCATGAAACGCGCTCACCGAAGATCTCATTTTCTTATCTGGGCCATTCTGGCTCCAGTCATTTTTGGTATGACCTTGCTAGCGGTGATGCACCGGCCAGCCGAGCCTGTAAATGACACCTTGCCTGAAGTTCTGAGCGGGGAGGCGCAGTAATGTCTCATGATTATAAAGCCGTTCAGTGGACACCGTTCAAAAAACGTTTTGACTTCTGGATGCTTGGCGGGATTGCGATTTATCTCGTCTTGTTTGTCATATTTAGTTTTGTTTCGCAGCCGCAGGGCGAAAGCCTGCATCCAGTTCAGATTGTAATGCGGGCGATGGGAACGCTCGCATTTCTACTCCTCACCTTCATTTTGTGTATTGGTCCGCTGGCGCGGTTGTCCGACAGGTTCAAGCCCTTCCTATATAACCGCCGCCACCTCGGCGTGACCACGTTTCTGATCGCGTTGATCCATGCTGGACTTGCGATGATGTGGTATCACGGGTTCTCAGAAACCAATCCGCTTGTGTCGCTGCTGATTTCTAATCCGCGCTATGACAGTCTCGCAGGATTTCCGTTTGAAAGCCTCGGCTTCATCGCCCTTATCATCATGTTTTTGATGGCGGCAACGAGCCATGATTTCTGGAACGCCAATCTTGGTCCGGGGCTTTGGAAAGCGCTGCATATGGGTGTTTATTTTGCGTACGCCTTGCTCGTTGCGCACATCGCTCTCGGCGCGATCCAATATGAAAAGGATCCGTTCTACGTCGCCTTATTGTGCGCCGGGTCGATCACGGTGGTTGGGCTTCACCTGTTTACCGGTCTTGCGAGTTTCCGGCCATCCCATAGCGCAGAACTGGAGGGTTGGCTGCGCGTTTGCCACACAGGGGAAATGGAAGATAGCCGCGCGAAGATCATTCGTCCGAAATCCGGTGAAGCAATCGCTGTGTTTCTCGATGGCAATAAAGTTTCTGCGGTGTCGAATGTATGCCGGCATCAGGGCGGTCCGCTGGGTGAGGGAAAGATCGTCGACGGGTGCATTACATGCCCGTGGCATGGGTTTCAGTACCGCGCCGGGGATGGCCAGTCTCCGCCGCCATTCACGGAGAAAATCTCGACTTATGAGACCCGAATTGTTGAGGGCGTTGTCTATGTAAACCCTCAGCCGAATGCACCCGGCACTCCGCAAGTTCCGAGTCTGATTGGACCAGAAACATGAGTAAAGATAATTTCTTTATTGGTTGGGCAGATACACCGGACGTGGATCGTCGTTTCTTTATGAGGGCCGGTTTCGCAGGTGTTGCCGCCACATCCGTCGCAGCTGCGGCCGTCGCTTCGATGCAGAGACCCGGTGGAACCGGTCGCTGGACCGATATGGGCGCAGCGCATGAGTGGCGGGGCATTGCCACAGCAGAGCCCTATGCCATGCTTCGGACCAGGGACATTGACGGAAAAGTTCGCACAGCGCTTTTGGGGTGTATGGGCAAATGCGGCGTGAGAGCCCGAATAGGGGCCTTGGCAGGCAAGCCAGTGGTCGTGAAAGGGTCACTAATCCAGCGCGGACCCCATACAATGATTGCTGTAATTGATGGTCCGGACTGGATTGCAGAAGATCCCGTGAGTGATATTGCGGGGCTTGAATTTCCCGAGCCGGTTGCGGTGACGGACGTAGCGCTCAATGGCGAAATTCTGGATACCAAATGCTGGTTTGGTGCTATGAGCCCCTCTCAAGGTAAGGTCCATAAATCGTGTGCCAGCCTCTGTATTCGCGGCGGTATTCCCCCCGCTTTCTATGTGAAGGATATTCGCGAACAAAAAGCGCTCATGATTATGACGGACAATGGCGCAGGATTTGGACACGATATACTAGAATACGTTGCCGATCCGGTGAGCGTTACCGGCAAATTATATCAGCAAGGCGATCTGTTATTGCTCGATACCGGGGCTGCAAATATTCGCCGGATCTAAAACAAAAAACCGGCCTGCGCGGTGTGTCGGCAGGCCGGTCCTGATTTAATTCGCCAGGTTCGTTAGGCTGGCTTCACAAATTTAAGGGTCATCCGGTCAGACTCGCCAATTGCTTCCATTTCGGCGCGTTCCGGTGTGCCTTTTTCTGTTGTGCCGAGGCTTGGCTTGAGGCGCCAGACAACGTCTTCTACGCCTGGTGTGTCATTTTCGTTGGCGTTTACTGTGCTCTTGGCAGCAAGTCTAAAGCCGGCAGCTTCAAACTTGGCGATGACGTCAGACTCTTTCAGATATCCGCGTTGTCCCATGGCTGACTCTTCCGGAGCATCTTCTGGTGCGCGGTGCTGAACGACACCGACAACGCCGCCGGGCTTAAGCACGCGGAACGTTTCGGAAAGCGTCTTATCCATATAGTCTGTTTCAGCGCTGAAGCGGTTGAGATTGTGCAGGGCGCGAATGAACAAAACAGCGTCAACCTTGCCGGTCGCATCCTCAGGCATATCGGTGAGGATTGTGCTGGCGAGGCTTGCACCTTCGACTTCCCACTCCTGAGCAAATTCAACCCATTTTGCGGTACGCTCGATACGTGCTGCGACGCGTTCTTCATCCATGCCAAAGCGCGCCCACATATCATCCGGATAGTGCGCACCGATCAGTGTGCCTTCCTCGCCGAGATACGGGATCAGGATCTTTGAATACCAGCCACCGCCTGGCAGGGCCTCTGCTACGGTCATACCTGGCTCTATTCCGAAGAATTCGAGCGTCCGAGCTGGATTTCGTGCGTCATAGCGGGCTTTTGTTTCGTCCGGCTGAGCGCTGAGCACCGCAGCGAGCGCGTCTGAAGAGCTAACTGCTTCTACCACCACTGTTTCTTCGGCAACGACTTCTTCAACTTCCGCGACAGTCTCTTCGACTTCCGCTTCAACTGTTTCCACAACTTCAGCTGTGGTTTCTTCAACAACTTCAGGGGCTTCTGCCGGCGCGGTTGTGCAGGCAGCGAGCGTGAGCACGCTTGCGGCAGCTAAGAGAGATAGGTGTTTCATGAGGAGTCCTTCCTTGCTTATTCGCCTTACTTAACGCTTTTTCACGGTTCGGAAAGTAACTTACTTTTCATTTAGGAGGCGAGTGATTTCGTTATATATCGCGAGATTGGCGTCTATCATTTCACGGCGATTGTTGGGTTCTATAATCCAGGTTTCAGCTTCCGAAGAATTGGCTATTCCTCGAAGACCCTGTTCGATTATTCAAAAGCCTCGTCTTTTCTCGTGACTTCGTGCCACTGTACCAAAGCTAGTTGCTCGGTAGATAATGAACCCACCGCACTCCCCTTGCGTTACCCTTGCCTCGGCAGGCTATTTCGCTAACTCCTCCTACAAAGAAGAAATGTAATCGGAGACGCGCGCAATGGCCCTGCCACCCATCCTACAGAAAACTCGGATCCCAGTGATTGGTAGCCCGCTTTTCATTATATCCAATCCGGATTTGGTGATTGCCCAATGTAAGGCAGGGATTATCGGGTCGTTTCCAGCGCTGAACGCTCGGCCTGAGCCGCAGCTGCACGAATGGCTCGATCAGATTACCACCGAACTTGCGGAGTGGGATGAGAAAAATCCGGATCGTCCATCTGCGCCGTTTGCAGTGAACCAAATCGTTCACAAGACAAATAATCGTCTCGAGCATGATGTGGAAGCCTGCGTTAAATTCAAAGTGCCCGTGGTGATTACGTCGCTCGGCGCGCGCGTAGAGGTCAATGAGGCGATCCACTCCTATGGCGGCGTGGTTTTGCACGACATCATCAACACAGTGTTCGCACGCAAAGCCCTTGAAAAAGGGGCTGACGGATTGATCGCGGTCGCGGCCGGCGCGGGCGGACATGCTGGCACGACGTCGCCTTTCGCATTGATCCAGGACATTCGCGAATTCTTTGATGGCCCGCTGGCTTTGTCAGGGTGTCTCGCGACTGGAGGATCGATCGCAGCGGCGCAGGCCATGGGCGCAGATTTTGCCTATATGGGCTCTGCATTTATCGCATGCGATGAAGCCAATGCGGTTGACGGTTACAAAGACATGATCGTTGATTGCGATTCAAAAGACATCATCTACTCAAACTTGTTCACAGGTGTGCATGGCAACTATCTCGCGCCATCGATTGCGCAAGCGGGCCTCGATCCAAATGACCTGCCGGAGTCAGACCCGAGCAAAATGAATTTCGGCTCAGGCGGCAATCAGGAAGCCAAAGCCTGGAAAGATATCTGGGGCTGCGGGCAGGGCATTGGCGCGGTGACGAAGCGTATGCCAACAGCCGACTATGTTGACCAGCTTGAACGCGAATACCTGCAGGCGATCGGCGCACTAAACCGGCATCAGGCTGCACCGATTACGGCATAGCTCGCGGCGGTTCGTAGGTAGAAATGGGGAACCGTCTGCTTGGTATTGATGTTAGGGCGGTCAGCTACGGAGCAAATGCGGGAAGAATTTTCTCTGCTGTCATTTGAAGTGTACGCACATCTCCTTCGTGAGCTGTAACGACGACGATAAGATCAAGTTCATCGACGAGAATGATAAATTGGCCGCCGCCGCCCTGCGCTGAGGCTGCGAAATAAGATTTATTGCTGTGGGTCAGGTCTGCGCTCCACCAATAGTATCCATATCCTTGATTGGAGACATCTTTGCCTCCGCCGAAGACGCTCTCGTCGCCAGTATAGAAGATCCGATCGATTGCCTTGTCGACGAATGCACGCGGTAGCAATTGATCAGCATTCCACTTACCTTTATTGCTCACCAGCATTCCGAGTTTCAGCATTGCGCGGGATGTGAGACTTGCGCGGTCACCGGCTCTCGGCAACCCGCTAATGTCCGTTTGCCAACTATAGGTTTTTATGCCGAGCTTGCTGAAGAGTTCGGTTTTGATGAAGTCCTCTGCGCTCCCTGGCACGACAGCCTCGAGTACCTGCATGACCAATACAGGATCAGTCCCCTGATACTTAAAGCTTTGAGACTCTGAGGAAACTGGCGCGCTGCTTTCCAAATAAGCCTGAACTTGCATATGGCCCGTTAGGTCGGCGTCGCTGGTTTCTAGGGCCTCCAACTGTGCGTCGCTGATACGAAGACCAGACCGCATGGTCATTGCCTGATGGAGGGTTATTGTTTCAGCACCTTGAGCAAGTCGGCTATGGTCCAGATCTTCCAGAAAACTCACCACCGGTCTATTTAGATCGGCCATAGAAAGATAGCCCAACTGAATCGCACGGCCAATTGCCAGACCGGTGTAGGCTTTGGTTGCAGATACTTGCGGGTGGGTCATGTTGATGCGGCCGCGCAAAAAATACGATTCATAAACGAGTTTGTCTTTGTGAGAGATGAGCAGGCTGTCTATCGCTCCGTATTCCTTTTGTGCAATCTCTTGCGCGAGTGAAGTGATTAGAGCTTTGTCTCCTCCGTCTTTGGCCAACTCGCCGACTTCTATTCCGTCGCCGCGTTGATCTGGAGCATAATCAATCATAGGGCTTTCGCGATTTGCAACGTCCCAGAAAGAAAGATCGTCCGCATTCACGACCACCTCGACGGCAATGGATGGCATTCCGTTGTTGGGTCGGGATTCGAAATTTGATGCTGCACAATTTGCAACCAGAAATGTGCTGGAGAGCGCGCTAAAGACTGCGAAAAGTTTCATGACATTACCTGCTCGTTACGGTGGACGTATATCGTTCCGTTACAAGTGTAGCGTTCATTCTCTCGTCTGCCAAGCACCGCGCGTAACTATTCCTTTTTGATAACTAACCGGCAGTGCCGATTTCGCGGTGTCGGATAGATTCTGACTTATCCGACACCTCAATGAGCATAAGACCCTGCTTTTTGGGGGCTTAATTTTCATTTGCGAGATTCTATCCGACCGGGTTCCCAGTGGATGCATGATCTGAGGCATCAACTCTCAACTGCCCGAAGGACACCGCGCCATGTCAGACGCCTCTAATGATTTTACGCCAAATCTCTCGCTTCCTTTTCTGCTTCCTTCACAAGCGCAAAAACATGTCACGGTGAACGAGTCGCTGGCGGCAATTGACGCGCTTGTGATGGCAACAGTCATTTCGGTGGAATTGAGTGATCCACCATCTGATCCCAGTCAGGGCGATGCTTATCTTCTGCTTGCGGAAGTAAATGGTGCGTGGGTGGGCCACTCCGGCGAGCTCGCAGTATGGGCAGACGGTGCCTGGACTTTTTATGGGCCAAAGTCCGGATGGCGGGTGTGGGACATCACATCTCAGACGCCGCTTGTTTTTAATGGCAATGAGTGGTCTCCTCTAATGGGCGCAGCACCGGGGGCGTCCGAATTCGGAATCAATACCGCGGCAGACAGCACCAACCGCCTTGCTGTAAAATCGGACGCCGCATTGCTCAGCTAAGATGATGTCACGCCTGGTAGCGGCGACATGCGCGTATCGATCAATAAGCAATCACCTGAAAGCACCGGGTCGATTGTTTTCCAGGCAGATTATACAGCGCGTAGTGAGATCGGTTTGACGGGTAGCAATGATCTTTCTTTTCGCGTGAGCCCTGATGGAACAAATTGGAGCGATGTCCTTCAATTCGGATCAGAGACCGCTCATGCTGGCATCGGCGCGCCGCCAAATACGGAAGACCGGCTCGAAGTAGGTGGGTCTCTGAAAGTGTCTGGCCCGCAAAGCTCATTCCGGTTTCGCGATAACGGGATCATTGATATGGAGAATGATGCTGGCGGTATTTATCTTCGGTCGCGAACACCGGGACGTTATATTTATTTCGGTGTGACGAACACGGAGGGTGTTTTAACGAACAACGCGTTCTATATCCGCCCCGATCAGCAAGATGTGACCTTTCGATTCCATATCATGCCGCGAGAATTCAATTCGGTGGATATTGGGTCGGTGGCAAATCCGTTTCGTGATCTGTTCCTTGAAAACGCCCCAACAGTTTCATCAGATATTCGAACCAAGAAGAACATAGAAACTTTCGATGCCGGTCTTGATTTGATTCAGGCGCTTAATCCGGTGACCTATGAGCGCGTTGGTGAGAGCTCTGTTCGTCACATCGGTTTAATCGCCCAGCAAGTGCGCGCGGCGCTAGAGGAACAGGGGCTCGAAAATTCGAATATTTGGCGAGTTGGTGATCCGGAGGATCCTGAAAGCCGGCAGGCTGTGTCCTATACCGGGCTGATCCCTGTTTTGATCGACGCCGTCAATGAACTTGCTGAGCGCGCTACCGAACTCGAACTTAGTCGAGACTGATGGGCATATCCAGGAACTTCAGAGAGAGATCTTCAAAATGACGGACATAATTGGACTGACGGCCAGTGCGGCGGGCGGCGGCATTTTTGGATTGCTCGGCACAGCGCTCGGGCGCGTCGCAAGCTATTTTGAGCGCAGGCAGCAACACGCTTTTGAACGTTCGAGATGGGCGCACGAAACCGATATGATGCATTTGCGCATGAAAGCAGATGCCGAAGAAGCAGAAGCCGCGCGAGCGCTTGCGAACACGGCAGGACGCTGGGATGGGCTGCAGGCCTCGATTGCTGCGGACGCGGCGATCGGGCAGAGCTATTTGTGGGTAAACGCTGTGCGCGGATTAACCCGGCCACTGCTGACCATGCTGTTGTGGGTGATTGCGGTCGGCATTTACCTCGGCGCAGATGCAAGTGGCCGCGCGGCAATTACCGAAACCGCAACGTTTGCTGCAACTGCAGCGACGCTGTGGTGGTTCGGTGACCGTGGGACAAGTCGTGAGCCACAGCGTTGAGTTTCTAACCGGACCGGTCCATGGTCTCGCCCAATAAACACGGAGGAGCCATGAGCACGCACATTCTTGTTATCGATGAAGGTACAACGTCCACGCGGGCGATTGCGTATACCCGCGACCTGATACCTGCTGCAACGTCTCAAAAGGAA
Source organism: Hyphomonadaceae bacterium (assembly GCA_965263325.1). Lineage (GTDB taxonomy): Bacteria > Pseudomonadota > Alphaproteobacteria > Caulobacterales > Hyphomonadaceae > CBDHGY01. The sequence goes on from CBDHGY010000002.1 coordinate 2,938,866, forward strand.
GTGCCACTTACTTATCCAGCTGACGGATGGGTCGAGCAGGATGGCGAGATGATCTGGGATCACACGCTTGCGGTCTGCAAGGATGTGATCGCGCAAATCGGCGGTGCGGAGAACGTCGCGGCGATCGGCATAACCAATCAGCGTGAAACGACTCTCATTTGGGACAGGGAAACTGGCGTACCCATCGCGCCAGCGATTGGCTGGCAAGATCGGCGAACGGCCGATGTTTGCAACGAACTGAAAGCGGCGGGACACGAAGCACGTGTCCAGGCAGAAACGGGCTTGTTGCTTGATCCATATTTTTCGGGAACGAAAATAGGCTGGCTCCTGGACAATGTATCAGGTGCGCGCGCAAAAGCAGAAGCTGGTGCGCTTGCTTTCGGCACTGTAGATACGTTTCTCATCTGGAAGCTCACAAGCGGCGCAGTTCATGCGAGCGACGTAACCAATGCGTCGCGTACACTGCTTTACAAATTAGGGCTGGGTGCGGAGGGTGGATGGCATGACGCCATGTGCACATTGCTGAACGTACCGCAGTCTTTGCTGCCGGAAGTTAAGCCTTCGGCGGCATCATATGGCGAAACGGATCCGGCTTTGTTCGGATGCACTATCCCAATTTTTTCGGCAATTGGTGACCAGCAGGCGGCAACCGTTGGGCAGGCATGCCTGGCACCTGGCGAAGCCAAGATCACGTATGGCACGGGCGCGTTTCTTGTTGCAAACACAGGCGATGTACGACCTGCATCGGCGAACCGGCTGCTTGGCACAGTGTGTTACGAAATCGCAGGGGGGCTGGGCGCGATGGCGCTTGAAGGTTCCATATTCAATGCCGGAACAGTTGTGCAATGGCTTCGCGACGAAATGGGGTTCATGGCGTCGTCTCCAGAAAGTGAAGTAATGGCGGCCGCGCTGGAAGATAATGGCGGCGTTTACATAGTGCCTGCCTTTACTGGCTTGGGGGCTCCTCATTGGAATGCGGATGCGCGCGGCCTGATCAGTGGTCTAACGCGGGGTACTTCGGCGGCCCATATCGTTCGCGCAGGGTTGGAGGCCGCGGCCTATCAAACCGCTGACCTGCTCGACGCGTTTGCGGGGGATGGCGCGAAGGTGAGTTTGCTCCGCGTCGACGGAGGGATGACGGCGAATGACTGGCTGATGCAGTTTATTGCCGATGTCTGTGATGTCACGGTTGAACGCCCGGATGATCAGGAAATGACGGCGCTCGGAGCTGGGGCATTGTCGGCGATGCAGCTCGGCTGGATTTCGTTTGACGAATGGGCCGCGCGCAAGGCCCCGGGACGCTTGTTCTCTCCGCAGCTGCCGCCGGCTGAGCGCGCGAGACTGCGTGCGGGTTGGGCAAAAGCCGTCGAGCGCACGCTCGCTTAAATCAAAACCCCTGAAATAAAAAAGCCCGGCGATATCGCCGGGCTTATCTGATTTTGATTTCTGAAGATCGATTAGAACTTCTTGGAAACTGCCACAAAGAGCGTGCGGCCGCGGCGATCATAACCGACACCTTGTGGCACGTTCCGCGAGTCTTGGAAGATTGGGTCGTCAAGCGTACCAGCGTCTTCATCGATCCGTGGTGGTTCCTGATCCAGAACATTCTGGACACCAAGACGGAACGACCAAGTGTCAGCGTCATAGTTCATCGACAGGTCGTGGTAGAAGGTGTCCTCAACGCTGTAACAGCTTGGCACTTCAACCGCCGCTGTGCTGAACAGTTCGTCAACCTCACAGTTATCAGGACGGCCATCTGCTTCCAGAGACTCATCTACGATATCCGGAGCGCCTTGCTCACCAATCATCCGGGCTTGCCAGAAGAAGCTGAGATTGTCACCAACGTCTAGGCGTTGCTGCGAACTCCAGCGCCACTCTGGGTTACCAAAGTCACCAGCATCCTGATCGAATGTTGGATCTGCACCTGGGAGCAGAATTGTTTGGCTAATATCGTCGGTTTTCGTTGCTTGTGCATTGATCGATACAGCAAGGTCCTGACCGAAGGCTGTGAACTCTTGTTCATAGCGCAAGTTGAAGTCGATACCAGAGGCGTTTTCTTGAGCGATGTTGAACGGCGTTGCGTCAATCTCGTTCAAGAAGCCTGTTGCTGGGTCACGTTGACGACGCGTACAGAACGGATCGTTCGGGAAAGATCCAGACGTGTAGCACTGCAGAACCAGGAATTGGCCGTTTGGCTGGAAAACTGAGTCTTCAATCTCAATATCCCACCATGTGACACCTAATGTCAGATCAAACAGGTCTGTAAACGGCTGCTCCGCCACAAAACCATATGAGAACGACGTGGACGTCTCAGGATCAAGACCCGTGTTACCTGCGTTGAAGGTTTCAACAGAACCTGTGTTGATACCAATCGCGAGTGAGAATGGATCGAGGCCTTCAGCAATACAGTTATTCAAGACTTGCTGCGAGCGGCCATCATTTTGTGGTCGGCCTGTGTCCGGGTCAATTGGACCTGGGTCATAAGCGTCAAGCACTCCATCGCCATCTGTATCAGCCTGAGCGAAGTTCGGAACTTCACATGGGTCAGAAACGTTTGCGAATGAGGACTGACCTTGCAGGAAGAGTTCGCGAAGGTTTGGCGCGCGGAATGACGTGCCGTACGTACCACGAAGTTTCAGCCATTCTGTTGGGTCGTACTCGACCTTCGCAGCATATGTGCTGTTGCTTCCGTAGAACTCGTGCTCAGTCAAACGACCTGCGAGCTCAACTTGAAGTGATTCAGCAAATGGTTTGTCTTCAATCAACGGAACAACAAGTTCGCCAAAGACTTCGAAAAGGTCCACGTTGCCGTTCGATGGACGGTCTACGAAGAAACCGGATCCGAGACCACGCGCGGTCACGTCGTCTGAACGTGTGTCGATGGAGTTCTCGCGCCATTCCACACCGATCAAGCCGCTAACCTCGCCACCTGTTGGAATATCAAACAGCGGACCCGTTACGAAGCCACCTGCTATGATCTCGTCAACAAATGTTGTCGAGCTACGATTGCCAGAAAGGTAGTCTTCCAGACGTGGGTCCTGGAAAAATGGCTGAGATCCGTCCGTTGGGTAGAGACCACCAAAGAATGGGTTGAATGGAATACATGGTTCCAGAGATTCACCTGGTGAGAATGGCCCGGTTGGGTTCGGCGTATCGGCACAAACGATTGCGCCCGTTTCAGGATCAACCGTGGTGTTCAACGATCGAATGAGGTTCTCTTCGAGGATCACACCGCGGCTCGAATAACCTTGTGACCGTGTATATCCAACAAACGCTTCATATGTCCAATCAGCTGCGCCTTCGTTCATGAAGCCCAGATCACCCTTCACACCTGCGATACCGCGATATTGGGTCAGCTCTGACTCAACACCGTTACGGGTTGGGTCGAGTGGACGCATCGTGAAGTTTGATGTTGGACCTGCACCGCCGAGCTGGAAGCCTTCGCTAACCAGGAATGGGTTATCCGGTTGGACAACAACATCGATCACACCTGGGCGTGCTGCAAAATCGGCCTGGCGATTTGAGAGGCTAAACTCACCAAATGCCGTCATGCCTGGGACGGCATCAATGTCGAACTCAGCTGTTGAGTACAGCGTTGCGCGGTCGAAGCTAGGTGTCAGCTGCAGGTCTTCGTTCAGGGGAACAGTCAATGTGTAAAGGCCATTGAAGTTTCCGCCGAGATCCGCTGCGATGAAGTTTGGGATACCCGCGACAGACTGGCCATTCCGGCCGAGAAGAATTGCTCCGAATGGGAAAGCTGAGAAGCTCTGGCTTTGAAAGCCTGTACCCAGCGCAGTGCCATCTTCGGTAATATCAATCGATCCACAGATTGACTGGCCTTCGAAGTCGGGGAATGCTGCGCCGGCTCTGGTCTGCATCCAGTCGCGTGAACAGGCAAATTGAGGCTCCTGGTGGAAGAATTCACCGGCAACAACGAACTTGCCGCGATCAGATGTTGCACCAGAAATGAAGTTGACCTGAAAGCTCTCTCCACCCTCTTCGAGCGTGTGGTTCATTTGACCGCCGATTTCGATGCCGTCGAATTCGTCGATCAGAATGACGTTCACAACACCTGCGATCGCATCTGAACCGTAAACGGATGATGCGCCATCAAGAAGGATATCGACACGATCAATCATAGATGTTGGGATCAAGCTGATGTCTGGCGTCGACGGGGCGCCCTCGATACCAGCGGGTGCCAATCGGCGTCCATTCGCGAGAACGAGTGTCCGATCAGGGTCTAGGCCGCGAAGCGCAACAGATTGCGCGCCCGGACCTGCGTCACTCACCTGGGTGGCGTTGAACTGCTGGTCGAGCTGGAAACCCTGAACCACTGAGGTGGTGCGTAGCGCTTCACCAAGGTCGAGTAGACCGGCTTCTGAAATCGCTTCACCCGTTATGATTTGTACAGGAGATGCTGAAGTGAACTCGCTTCGCGCAATACGCGAACCTGTAACAACAACTTTTTCTTGACGGGCCTCATCATCATCTTCTTCGATGACTTCGATCACTTCGTCTTCTGTGGTTGTGTCGTCTTCTTGCGCCCAAGCAACGCCTGTCATCGACAGCGCGCCAAAGGCAGCACTACAAAGCAGTGTTCTGCGGTGAGAGTGCTTAATTTTCATAATTGTTTCCCCCTCAGGATCCAATAATTGTGTCACCGCACCCTTTGCGGCTTGACTCTAGTAGAAGGCAACGGGTTGCGCCGAACAAGGGTAAAACGGCAAAGCTTTACCGCTGTAGAGCAAAGCACAGCCAAATGTGTCTTTTAGGTAACGTTTTGTTGGCGACGAAATATCGGGGTCTTGAATGCAGGGCTCGGCACCCGTCACTGGGCTGCTTCGCACAGATTCCCTGACAAGGCTCAGTTTTGTTGGAGTATTTTAAGCACGGGTTGCTTTGGTCTGGTTTTGGGCGCGGTGATATTCGCCGGGCTATTTGCTGGGATCGTCGCGGTTAGGCGCAGTGCCTCATATTTGGGCATCGACGGCCGGAGACATGACCGAGAGCTTCCTAAATGGTGAATCTCTTCCAGCAAATTCCACCATTCCGCTGCGCGAAGGATTCACCATGATGGCGTAAGCATTTGCTTGAACCACGTGTTTTCAAAGTCTTGGCAGTCGGGACTCGCACGTGGAGGGCGAATGAGAAAATAATGAGCACCGCAGAAGCGCGGGCGGCTACCTTTATGGTGGATCGATATTATGTCGGCTACCTGAAAGAAGCGCTGCCTGTTTTGGTCAGCGCAGAATCCCGTATTGAGGCGTGCGAAGCGTCTCATCCGGATGTCATTCGAACCGAAGTGATCGCTCACAAAATTAAAGGGAATGCCGCGCTCTATGATCTCCCGGAACTCGGAGAGCTTGCGAAGGAGCTTGAAGCTGCTCTGAAAACGCGAGCATCGATTGAGATTATCAGGCCGGCATTGGTGGCTTTTTCGTCTTTTATTGATCACGTCGCTCAAACCGGACACCGCCCCATTGCTGACACGGGCAAGCAAGCCAGCGAGCTTGAGTTTACCTTGGTGCAGCCGCTTCCTCTCAACCAGCTTAAAAACCCCCTTGAGGCGTCAACACATCTACGATCCTCTTTGGCGGGGAAGTCCGCTTTGCTGGTGTTTTCCGATCCTTGGTTTGAGGATTTTCTCGCCACCTATTTCGGCGATGCCGTCAATGTTACCGTTCGCAACTCATGCGCTGAGGCGATTCAATGGCTTGCGTCCAACACTCCAGATATGATCGCCTGTGAGAGCGATTTGCCGGATACGCCCGGCGTCACATTCATGAAGTTTATGCGGGCAAATGGGGCAATCAGCCGAGTGCCTTTTCTAATCGCGTTTCCAGAAGATTCTGATTTCGCGAGCATGAGCGACGCAGTGGCAGCAGGCGCGTCCGCGATTCTGGACACCAAGAGCGATGTCATTCGTCTCGCAGAGCAAATTCAGGATCTTCTCGTTGCTGATACACGTAAAGTTCTGATTGTAGATGATGACGAACCGGTTCGTGAGCTCCTGCGCAACACATTCGAACGCGCTGGGTTTATCGTCGAGACGGCAGAGGACGGCATGGACGCTCTCGGAAGGCTCGGGACGAATTTGCCAGACTTGATTATTTTGGATCGGCTCATGCCGCGCATGAATGGCGAAGCCACACTGCGCGAACTTCAAGCATCGGTGAATACAGGCAAAGTGCCGGTGATTGTGCTTACCGCCATGGACAATGCTGGCGAGGCATCGCGGTGGCTGATGCGCGGGGCGTCTGAATTCATCGCGAAACCTTTTGACCCGGATGAAGTTCTTGAGCGCGCGCGCAAGCTGCTCAAGTCTCGAAGAGGGTATGCCTCATGAGCCGTTATAAATTAGCTCTTTCCGCGGTCACGCTCAGCATTGTTGGGGCAGGTGTGAGCTGGGCAGATGATGCCCAGACCGAAGCGTTAAATTTTGCGCAACAGCAGAATTACGATGCCGCTCTGGCGGTTCTGGATTCTGCGGAGCCTCAAGAAGAGGAAGCCTTGTCGCGCGCTTTGCTGAAAGCGCGTTTGCTGTCATGGGCTGAGCGCTATGATGACGCTCATGCGCTTCTCAGCGAGCTTAAAGTTGAGCATCCAAATGTCGCCGATATCGATGTAACATTCGGCAACTTGTTTTACTACCAAGGCCAGCTTGAGCCAGCTGAGCAGCATTTTGCACTGGCGCTTCAATCAGCGCCTGGGAACGGCGACGCCCTCTCCGGCAGTGAGCGTGTTCAAAAAGCCAAGGAAGCGCGCCGCATCGCAAAGCTCAAATGGCGTGTGGATGCAGGCGGTTCATACAGCTCTTTCAAAAATGACACGGCCGAAGAGTGGAATGAACAATACGTCAACGTTCAACGCCGAGCAGGCGATGTGACAGTTTCTGTCGGGGCAAACCGGTATAAACGTTTTGGCGAAACAGATACGCAAGTCAAAGTCAGCGTCGATAATGCTAAACGGGGCGGAGTAGACTGGGGCATACACGCTGCGGTCACGCCAGATGCTGACTTTCGTCCTGAGACGTCGGTTGGCTCACGTATCGGAAAGTCCATCGATGTCACAGAAGACATCAAAGCCTATGTGGCACTTGGCTATCGATATGACCAGTTCGAGAGTAATTTTGTTCAGACTGCGCAGCCGGAGCTGACCGCTTTTTTCAGCAATGGCCTTGAGCTAACCGGCAAGGTCATTGTGACCGATCAGGAAAACGAAGAGGTTCAGACCGGCTACCTCGTTCAGGGAGTTTATCCGGTTGCAGAGACGGTGCGTCTGAAACTCGGTTACGCCGATGCACCTGAAGTAATCAACGGACAGGCGGTCGGCACGAAGAGTTATTTCGGCGGCCTCAGTTTCGATGTCAGCGATACACTTACATTCCATGCAAACGCTGCCCGCCAAGACCGCGCAGATAATATAACCAGAGACGATTTCAGTGTTGGGTTTACCCGGAAATTTTGAGGCCGCGCTGCCGATACTCATTCATTGGGTAACCGCAGCCTTTCTCGCTGCGTCGTTCCTGATTTGCTTGGTGCTTTATATTCGCCGGTTTGCCCGGAACGCTCTGTACCGAATGAGGCAACGCCACAACCAGCACTTTGATATGCTGATTACCCAGGTCCTGGATTATCCCGATGATGATGAGCGCCGGCTGGCTCTTCTAAAGCATCGCGGACTTCCATCTGCGCTTGCCAGATCCATGCTGAACTTTTTCAGAACCATAAGGGGTGCACGCGCGGAACGGCTAAGCGCGCTCATATCAAATACTGTCCTGGAGCAGAGGCTGATTAAAGCCACACGAAAAGGAACCCGCGGTTACAGGATGAGGGCGGTGCAGGTATTGTCCTATCTTGAAACTGAGCGGTCGCTCCGCGTTGTTCGCAAACATCTGAAGTCTCGAAATCGATACGAGCGCCTTACGGCGGCGCGGGCGCTCACACGCCGCAAATCCTATCAGGATTTTGCAGACATCGTTGCGTCTCTCTCATCTGCTTTTCCGCGCCGCACTGATCTGCTCGCTGAAGTTATTGTGAACTTTGGGCCAGAAATTCAGACTGCGCTCGAAACTGTATTCCGTCAGTCGCGCCGCACGCGCGTTCGGGTCGCATGTCTTGATGCGCTCAAACGCCTCGCGCCCGCGAGGACGTCGCTAAATCTATCAGAATTGATGGAGGATAACGCGCCGAAAGTGCGCGCAGCGGCGATATCGCTCTCGGCGATTTGCGAGGATGCAAGTCAATCAGACTTGCTTCTCAAAGGTCTGGCCGATGATGCGATTTCCGTCAAAATATCATCTGCAAAAGTTGCTAGCATGGTCTCAAGACCAGATACCGCGCCGCAGCTTTACAAACTCTCGCAAGACTCTCATTTCTGGGTGAGATATTGGGCGGTGCGCGCCATGTGGGGGCTGGGCAAGACAGGTCGGCAAATGGTGACGTCAATCGCTGGCAGCGACGACATTGGAAGCGCGATGGCCGCAAGTGTCCTTCAGGAGATGGAGGCGGCGCATGCTTGAGTTTGTCGTCCACGTCGGCGCGGTTGCATTTTTTTGGTTCAGCATCGCCATCATGTTGATCGGTGTGGCGCAATACATTTTGTACCTAAGTTGTTTGCCGTATGCATTTCTTGAAATGAACAAGCGTTCTTTGCGCGATGATGATCATGCATGTTGGGAACTTCTGCGTTCGTCGTCAGTGCCGCCAATTTCGATCATTGTACCAGCTTACAATGAAGAGCCGACAATTGCGCAAAGCGTGCTAGCCCTGCTCGCTTTGCAATATCCAAATGTTCAAGTGATCGTTGTGAATGACGGCTCGAAGGATAAGACGGCGGATGTCGTTATTTCTGAGTTTGATATGGTCCCTACATATATCGTGCGCGAAACCGAAACCATTGAGCACGCGCCAATCAGGCAGATTTACAAATCTGCCAAACATTCCAATTTGGTGTTCGTCGATAAGGAAAACGGCAAAAAAGCTGATGCGATTAATGCGGGCATCAGCTGTGTGCGCACGCCTTTATTTTGCGTGATTGATGCTGACAGCTTGCTTGAACCTGATGCGCTGCTGAAGGCGGTAAGGCCGTTCGTGGAGTCTGATGACAACGTGATCGCAGTTGGCGGAACCGTTGGCATTGTGAATGGCTGCGAAGTTGAAGGTGGGCAGGTGACAAAGTTTGCTTTGCCGCGCAAATTCATTCCGCGTGTTCAAGTCATTGAGTATACGCGAGCTTATCTAAGCGCGCGATTGGCGGCGAGCCGAAAGGGAAGTTTCGCGCTTATCTCAGGTGCGTTTGGGATATTCCGACGTGATATTGCCGTCGCTGTTGGCGGCTATGATAAAACCACAGTCGGCGAAGATATGGAACTCGTTTTGCGTATGCATCGTTATATGCTTGAGCGCGGCGAGCCGTATGCGGTGCGTTATGTGCCAGAGCCTGTATGCTGGACTGAAGCACCTGCCGATCTCAAATTTCTGTCGAACCAGCGCAAGCGTTGGCAGCGAGGCGGGCTGGAATGTCTTGAGCGGCATTGGTCGATGATGTTCCGTCCAAAATATGGCCGGCTCGGAATGGTGACGCTCCCACTGTTCTTACTGTGCGACCTAGTCAGCCCGGCTGCGGAATTGATTGGATATTCGCTGCTTATCATTTTCGTTCTGATGGGGTGGACGAATTGGTATTTCTTTTTCACCACATATGCGCTCATTGCGAGCGTTGGCGTGTTTATCTCAACTATGGCGCTGGCGTTGGAACAAGACGAGATTGAGCGGTTCCGAACACCGCGCGATTTATGGTTTTTTGTCCTGACGTCGGTGGTTGAGAATTTCGGCTATCGCCAGCTCTGTTCGTATTGGCGCTTAAAAGCGTTTGTTGAATATTTCAGCGGCAAGAAAGCAAGTTGGGGCGCGATGGACCGCCGCGGCTTTAACACAGCCAAAAGCGCTTGAGCTTTCAAAGAGTAAACTTAGCCGGTCGCTTTTCAAGAAAGGCTTTATAACCCTCGGCGAAATCAGCATTGTTAAAGGCTTCGGCGCTGAGCGCGGTAACTTCCGGCCCGGTTTCCGACCACCCGGATTTCAAGCCCTTGATCATCTGCTTTGTTGCCCGCGCACTCCATTGCGACGTTGCACAAATATCTGCTGCATAGCCGCGCGCAGCAGCGATCGCGTCGCCGTCATCAATCAGCCAGTCGATTAAGCCCATATCTTTCGCTTCATCGGCGGGGAATATGCGGCCTGTGAAAAGGAGATCTTTGGTGCGGCTTTCACCAATGCAATCGAGCAATCGCCGCGTATGGCTTGCAGGATAGACGATGCCCAGTTTTGCTGGCGTGACTCCAAATTTCGAGCGCGCAGACGCAAAACGAATGTCGGCGCACATGGCAAGGCTGACCCCGCCGCCAACGCATGCGCCGTCAATCGCTGCGAGAACGGGCTTCTTGCATTGCTCAAGGGATGACAAGGCTGCCTCTGTTATGTCACCGGTGGCGCTCGCCGATTGGCGCGTTGCGTAGACGGTGTCGAATTCTGAAATATCCGCGCCGGCAGCAAATGCGCCAGCCTCGCCGCCATGAATGATTAGAACTTTCACGGCGTCATTGGCTTCGACCACCTCAACAATCCGAGGGAATTCAGACCACATGTCGACCGATAGCGCATTTCGCTTTTCCGGCTTGTTCAAAATGAGCTCTGCCAAAGGCTCAGATACTTCGAGTCGGATGGAAGGCGGCATAGCGCTCTCAGTTAGTCAGCAATTGTCTATTAAACCGCCTTACGGTTGATGCTGGTTTTGATCAAATCTGCGGCGGCATTGGCCAGCTGTTTTGAATCGCGCGCCTGACAGATTCAAGCCAGATTCCCTGATTGGCCTTGATCCGCTTTTCCTGCGAGTGCTTGACTTTCCGGTATCCGCCGCGGCGCGCACCTGGTTTGCCGCGCCGACGTTTGGAAGGTCGTTTGCGCGGCGCTCCGTCTTCGCTGGCAGCAGCATTCTCGAAGGACAGATGCCCTTCATTTTTGAACCCTTTATGATGAATGCCCATCAAGCTGAGAGAATCCCAATCAAATACCGGGCTACCCGAATTTCCGGGATGCGTGGATGCCTTGTAGCGCATATAGACGCTTCTTGGATCGTCAGCTGTGTATGGATGCTTAGAATCTAGCAGTTCGATATTGTCTTCGATAAGCTCAAGATTGTTGATCGCCAGCGATAGGTCCCCGCCCTTAGGGTGGCCCACAACGGTGACATAACGAACGGTGTCTTGTCCTTTTTGCAGGGCGGGCATGTCTTGCAGCGTCAATGGAACCGTGCCTTGAGGCGGCGGGTTGATTTCCAAAATGGTTGTGTCGTGATTTTCACGATCAGATGACCAAATAAGTTTGATCACGCGCACAGGTGGCTCGTTCGGGAAACGTGTAAAGGTCAGACGCGCCGACTTTGGCATAATCCCTCCGTCTCGGCCGGTCTCGTTGACGACATGTTCATTTGTCATAACGAAGTGACGCCCGCGGGCTTGCTCACCAAATAGCTCCTCGCCATTAATTAGGAATGCTGTACCCTTGGCATTGTGATGATTGCTGTCGACGCGTGCGATCGATCGACCGATCATCGCCAAATTTTCAGCCCAGCGGAAATTGATGACCTTTTCATTGTCGACGAGCTTCTCAAATTCGCCGGCAGAATCATTGCTTTGGAAGGCTTCGAGAATGCCGCTGGACGCCTGCTCTGAGGCACCTTGGGCTCTTCCGGCTTCAGATAGAGCTTCGATAGCATTGAGGTCATCCGCGGTCATTTCAAACTCTGCACCGGGGGTTGCTGCGAGAGCGGAATGAAGCTCAGCGACAATTCTCCGCGCTTCGTCTGGTGCGCCAGGGCTATCGAGTTGCCAAACTTCCTTAAATTGTCTGAGGGTGCTTCCAAGCGTGAACTTTTCATCTGTGAGGCGGATGTAATCGGCAAGATGCTGGCGCACGCCGTCCCAGTCATTGAGGGCAATATGTGCCTCCGCCACACTTGCCCGATCCCAGATCGTGTCGCTTTCTGGCAGCTTGCTGATGCGCTCAATTCCAGCGGAGATGATGCTGTTGGCAAGCTCTTTACGGTCAATATCCTGTTTGAGCGGATTGCCGTCTGTATCTGTTCTTTTGAGCAAAGCAAGCGCGTTCACGCCATGCCAAAGTGCTTCGCCGCCAAATTCAAGATAGGTCGATAGATAAGCGTCTATGGACTCTTTAAGTGCGTCCACATTGGGCTCACCGTCTTTGACCGTTTCAAAGTATGCAGATTTGAATGCACGCCCGAGTAGTCCTCGGATTTCGAGTTGCACGTGTTGTTCTGGTTGTTCGGCCAGCGCATCTTCAAGAGTGAATATGGCTTCGTCGATCAGGCCGAGTTCGATTAACGCTTGTGCTCGGAAGGTTCGCGCGAGCGGGCGAGCGGTGCCCTCGCGTTCCGCTTCAGTTGCCACGACATGCAGGAGGTCGAAATCCCGGCCTTTGCGAATTCTCTTCAGAACAGCTTTGACGTTTGCCGCCCTCGATTGCCAGGGAGCGTCCAGAGCATCAAAGATAAGCTCAAGTGCGTTTGCGTGGCGCTCTTCGCGGTCATCAAGCGCAAGAATGTCGTCGACGTCTGCAGCAAAATCTTCCGCTGGTGAGCTCGTGACAGACTCAAACGCATCGCTAAACAGAGTTGGCCTTCGCGGTGCAGCATCCAGCGGTTTCTCGAGCGGGTTGTCGTCGCCAAGATCTTCAATGCGTTTCGTTTGATGAGGTACGATGTCGTCAGCCATGGACTCAAATTCTGAGCCGCTGACCCCCACGAAGATTGCGAGGTCGTTTAGCCGGTTCATCCAACCGTCGAGAAACACAGCGCTGCGAGGCCTATTGTTCACGATCCGGTGGTAAACACCTTGTCTTGTTTTGATGTAAGCCTGAAGCAGCGCCTCTTGCGCCCCCGCGGTGATACAGTCGCGCAGCGCCGCATAAGTGTTTTTCCCCGCCGCGCCATCTACGGCGATGTTGGGGCCGGTCCTCACCTCATTGATCGCGTGTTGCAGCATGGAAACCGCGCGCCGCGGCCCCATATTCACGGCGCTATCAAATAGGGCGATCGCAAGATTATCTGGATACCAGTTCTGAACAACCGCTTTCCAATAGTCTTCGAGATAGATCGCATGAACTTCCTGAACTGTGATGTTCAATACGTCTTCGGCCAGCAGACCTTTCTTGGCGCGCCACTTATTATATGTGTTTTGGGTAACGCCCTTATTCGTGCGCCCGCCTGGATCATCTTTGTGATCAATAAAACCGCCTTCCCATCTCAAGACGAAGTCCATTCCGCGCGTAAATGCGCGTGGCGGTTCAATTTGATGGGACGGTTGAGGGGTGGTCGATGACGTAGGCGCAGGTGCAGCGTCACGCTCGGAGCGCGACCGCGTTTTCCAGTCTCGCGCTTTGCGGGTGAATATTTTGGTTGCGCCTTTTACCATAAAGCGCGGCGCAAGACTCGCCATCGACTCGAAGCCATCGTCGAGATCGCCGTCTACGGTTTCGGCATTGTACATATCATTAAAAGCGGCGGACATGCTTCCGGGGTCACTGTCAAAACGAATGCTGTCTGCAGATTCATAGGAAGAGCTTTCGAAAGTTTCCTTAGCGTCATAAACTACGTCGTCTGCAAATTTTCGGAGCAGATCTATTTGATCACGGCAAAGATCGCGGCTGAGAATACAGGCGCGTTTGAAGACACCAACAGCGGCTTCAAAATCTCCAAAGTGATTGGCGCGGCCAGCGTCTCGAACAGCTTCCCACGGTTCCCGAAGTTCCGGGATCAGCTCCCAATCATCGCGCCAAGTAAGTTTCTCGACTTTGAAAACGATGTAAGGCGAACTCTTAAATGTTGCACCGCGCTCGGAAACCAAAGCTGAGTGATGATCCATATACAGCGAGCCGGGGTTTATCTTCTTCGACCCCTTGAACACAATGGCATAAGTTCCATCGCCGGGAAGCGAACTGACGCTTCCTTTAAACCCAACATTCAGCTTGAGTTCTTCACCCGTGCCAACAGCCATGTCGATGCTCCGGCGCAAGACATTGGCAAAGGGAAGCGCTTCGCTCACGAAGGCGGATGCGGAATGATGCGATAGCTCCTGGAAAATTCCGAGTGCTGTTCCCAAATGGTCGCTCGATGTTGCGCCAAAAAGGCCAAACTCCAGCTGCAGCCCATTCTTGTATGCGATAGGCCCAAGCGCGGTTTGGTCATTTTGATAGACACGGTGCGTGTCCAGCTGCGTCCCGACTTCGTTCAGAAACTCTGGCGCAAGGAATGTATGAAAGTCCAGTTCATCACCGCAATGTGCTCGAAAATGCACAGCCGGGTAGCGCGTAATCCACGGCATGGTTGGCTTGAGATTGCGCTGCAGGATCGTGATCTTGATATAATCGACACCCGATTGGAAGCCGTCATCGGTTGAGATGACTTCTTCTGTCGGGCGAATATCAACTGTCTCATCGCCTACCGCTTTAAGAAACAAGAACGAGTCTAATTGAGACATCGGTACAATCCTACACTAACGCATTCTGCGATGGATGCTCGCCAGACTTGCCAGCAAGCATCATTCCAGTTTCGAACTTTATTCGTCTCCGGTTTCGTCAGACGATGATGACAGCGCAAGCGCCGTATCCATTAGATCCTGAAGTGTGATCGACTCGCACTGGCCTTCTGGATACATTTCTTCCTTTTCTGCCGTTGGAATGCTGGCATCGTAATAACGGATCCCGTCTATGTCTTCCTCAGCGGAGTTGTATTCGATGATTGCCTTGTAGCGGATAACTTCCTTCACCTGCAGAGCATCTTTCGCAAACCCTGCAATAGCTAAGACAAAGTCCAAAATTCCTTCAAACTCACCTGGGTCATGCACGTCGCATTTGCGCAATTCGCCATGCTTTGCGGCAACAACAGACAACCATTTGATATTGCGCTTCGGCATCTGCAGTGTGCCGGGCTCGAACTCAACAAACACATCTCTTAGCTTGCCATCATCATCCAACCTGTTGCGATCGAGAGACGCATAAAGTTGACCGTCAAAAGACTCAGTATTTGTGAAGGAAATTTGTGATTTGGCGGATTGTCCGGTTGCGACCCAATTGTCGAAGCTTGACTGAAGTACGTCAGGTACAATGTTGAATAGTGATCCGACGGTGGATCCGGTGGTTGCACCGGGTGTGGATGTGCATGCTGCTAATGCTAAAGCCGACAGGCCCGCAGTAAGTTTGAATTTCATGATTTCGTCCCCTCTCAATGATTGAATACTTAGCTAAGCAATGCTTTCGCATTCAGTCAACGCCGACTGCGAAAGATCATAAAAATGTTGCGAGCAATGTTCGAATAATCACATGCGTTTAGCAACGATCTCTACAGATTAGCTGCCAGAGCGCCACGTCAGGAAATGTCCGACAATGCGCGGACAAGTCCAATAATGATGGCGTCTTTTGCGCGCTCATCTGCTGGTAGGTCCGCAAAAGGTACTAACATCGGATGTGTTTTTGCGTCTGGATCCTTTGTGTCACTGAATTTCCAGCCATCTCGCAATTTTTGCTCCATCCACTGAACATGTTGCGCGCCGGCGGCGGCTTCAGGATTATTCAGCACATGCTCAACGCTTTCAATCGTTGAGGCACGCATCCAGTCTTCCGCTTCTGACCAGTTCGGATAAGCAGGCATCCCGCGCTGGCGGGCCCAGCAACTGAGCGCTTCGTGGACAAATTCAGCAATGGTTTCGGTGGAATAGGCCATGCGCCTAGCTGGCATCCACGATCGTCTTGCGCAAGCAAAGCTTCCCAGAATTGTTGGAAATCGCAGCCGAATTGCGAATATTTCACCGATTTCGATTAACGGACCGCGTAAGAATTTAGCATTTTTCATACCGATTCAGTGCCATAAACAAGCATGAGTGGAAGTGACAAAAAACTCCTGTCGCGTCGTATGCCATTGGGGCGCGGCATGAAAGGATGGGTGATTGAGCGTCCGGGGCTTCAGTTAGAGCCCGATGCACTTTCAAAATTGCTCACAGAAATGCGCGCTATTGCCGGTTCCACTTTGAACGATGATCAGTTGGAGTACGGCGTTTTTGATCAATCGTCTGGCGCGCTTGATCGATCCATTGTTACGATCATTTACGATGAGCGAGAGAACATGCCTGTCGCATTTAACGCGATGCCGATTATTGAGCTGGAAATACAAGACAAGCCGGTTGAGGTGGTTCATCTTGGTCTCGTGATGATCGATCCCAACACGCGCGGAAAAGGCTTGTCGTCTATGCTGTATGGATATGCGTGCGCCATGCTGATGATCCGTAAGCAATTCCAGCCAATCTGGGTTTCATCCGTCACACAAGTGCCCGCGGTGTTTGGATTGGTTTCCGAGCTTTATTCTGAGACGTTTCCTTCTGGCAATAAGAATGCGCGGCGAGGATTCTTGCAGCTTCAGTTGGCACGCCGCATCATGAAACAACACAGACACGTTTTCGGTGTCGGCGAAGAAGCGGGGTTTGATGAGGAGAGCTTTATCATTACCAATGCTTACACCGGTGGTTCTGACAACCTGAAAAAGACCTATGAGGAAGCGGCCAAGCACCGCCGCGAGATTTATAACCAAGTTTGTGAAAAGCAGCTCGATTATGAGCGCGGTGATGATTTTCTTCAGATTGGGCGGCTCGATATGGCGGCGCTGCGCCACTACATCTTCCGAACTCTGCCAGCAGCTTCCCCCGTGGGCGCCTTAGCTGCACTGGCTTTCTTCGGGCTGCAATATGTTTACCTGCCAGTGCGACACTGGTTCGACGCTAGCAAGGAATGGGGAGGTTTGCGCCCATGGAAACCGTAACGCCGACATTTTTCTATACTGAATTTACAACGCGCAACCTTGGGTTTGTAAACGCAGGCCAGCAGGAAACCCTGCGTACATCGCATGTGTTTATTTGCGGGGTTGGCGGTATGGGCGGTGCGGCCTTGCAGTCTCTTATGCGAATGGGGATCGAGAATTTCACAATCGCCGATATGGACGTGTTCGAAGTGTCTAATTTGAACCGGCAAGTGTTTGCGACAATGGATACGGTCGGAACTGAAAAAACCAACGCAACAGTCGCTGGCATTCATGCTGTAAATCCGCACGCGAATGTTAAAGTCTATGGCGGCGATTGGCCGAAATATCTTCCGCGTATTCTCGTTGATGTCGATATTGTCATCAACGGGATGGATGATGTTGCCGAGACCGCGAAACTCTACCGCGCTTGCCGGACGAGTGGTCATACAATTATTGATGCGTATGCAGCCTCATTGCCGAGCGTCTATGTCACGCGTGCAGGCGAGCCAACTCCAGAGGAGCGTTTGCAGTATCCTACCGCTGGGAAGGCACCTGAAGACTGGACGCAGGAAGATCTCTCTGGCGCATTTTTGCGAGAACTTGAATATGTTATGGGATGCTCGTCTTCCCGCCACTACATCGACATGGAAGCGGGTGCGGAAATGGCGTCAGGTAAGCGATCGAGAATGTCGTTTGCACCTATGGTTATCCTGACAGGAAATCTGATGGCTTACGAGGCAGGCAATGCTTTGCTCGGAACGCCTTCCGGCGCGACCTATAAAGGATACTTCTTCAATCCGTACACCGGCAAAACGGAACGTCCTTACAGCCGGCCTGTTGAATGGTTGCGCCGGCGCATTGCGCGCCGCGAAATTGCCAAGTTGATGGGTGAGAACTGATCCCAATGATTGCAAATGTGCTTATCAACTGGATCGCCGCCATCGGCCTCTTTGTTCTGCTGCTGTGCTTGCGTCAGGTTCGCGAAGAGAGCGCAGCCACCCAGCGTATTATCTGGCTGACCTTTGCCGCCACAATGCTTTTCGGCTGGCGCGCGATTTCATGGGCGACGGGATCGCTCCTTATGGAAAGTGTCGAGATGATCCTCGCCGCGGTACTGTTCTTTTTACTATTGCTTGCGACAGAAGGCGTCCTGCGCCGCCATGCGCATGTTTGCGTGAAGTATGCGGTGGCTGGATGTTTGATTGCTTTTGTTCTCGGCGTATTGATTGGTCATCGGCGGATTGATCCCTGGTTTTCTTACGCGCTTGCGACCACACAAGTTGCTACTTTGGTGTTCTGCATCGGCTGGCTTCTGCTGCGGGACAGGACGTCGCGCAGCGATGCAGAAAACCGCACTGCCGATGTATTCGCGTTTGCTCTGATCCTGGCCGCGACGCTATTCATTACAGATTATGATTTAATCCTCAGCGCACCTGTGCGCCTTGGGGCCCTTGGTTTTCTGATGGCGGCGTATGTCATTGTTAGCGAACTTTCGCCGCAACAGAATGTCGGAAAATTGTTCAAGGAAGCGGTTGCTGTTGTTAGTGTCTCCGCCATTCTAACGCTCATGGCTGTCAGTGCATTCGGGTTGCGCGATAATCTCTCAGCGATTCTGCAGCTGACGGGGCTGTCACTGACCTTGTTCCTCACCGCGATCATATTGCTGCGCTATTTGGGCCTGAAAGTTGACCGAACCAGTGACTTGCCGAGATATCTCCTTGGCGCCAACACTGGCTCGCTCGATGAATTTCTTTCGCACGCGCTGCGCGCGCCGGATGTTCTCGATGCCGAGATCGTCCAACATGATACGATGCAGGATTATGATATCCCAACAATCGAAAAATTACTGAAGGATATCCCAGTATACTCGCGCGGCGGGGTGACGGATAATGCACTCAAGGCTGAACACGCTTCCGCGATCGAACAGTTAAACAATCTGCTGGAGTATCGCGGCGCGACGCATGCTGCCAGGATAGACTCTGATCCAACATCTCTATTGCTCGCATCTGCGCCGGCGCTGGGCGCGCGGTCAGAGGTGGAGACATATCTCGCGCTTGTCAGCAAAATGACAAGCATGATTAGCGACAAGACAGCGAGGGCGGGTTCTAAATGATCGAAATCAAAGAGAATGATTTTGACAGCTTCTTCGATGTGCCTTTCCATGCATATGGAAGCGACACACTTTATGTTTCGCCGATGCGGGCGGATTTGAAGCGCTTTTTAACCAAAGAAAAGAACCCGCTGTTTCGCGGTGAAAGCGATCTTTCGTATTTTACTGCATCAAAAAACGGTATGCCGCTCGGCCGGATCACCGCGCACGCGCATGCTGAAGCGAATGCCAAGTTTGGAACAAATCAGGCTTACTTTGGATATTTCGATTGCGCAGATGATGGCGCCATCGCATCAACCTTGCTGACGAAGGCAGAAGACTGGGCACGCAGGCGCGGCTTCAGCTCAATCGCTGGCAACTATAATCTCACCGCGATGCAGCAAATTGGTGTTATGACAGATGGCTATGACAAAGCTTCGTACACCGATCTCGTTTATAGCCCTCCGCACATTGCGACACTGCTGGAAGCACATGGCTACTCTTCAGAATTCCCTATGGCGACATTCGAAACACCCTTCGAGGAGGACTATGTGCCCACGCTTATCGGACCAAAGCAGCAGGCCATTATCGATAATCCTGACTTTACCTGGGCACCGATTAATCGAAAGACTATTGCGCAGCGCATGGAGGATGCGCGGATAATCCTGAACGAGAGCTTTGCGCAGAACCCGCAATTCCTGCCCGTTACGGCGGAAGAATATTTCTTCCAGGCGAAGGATATGAAGTGGATCATGGATCCACGCATTTCGGCGATGCTTCATTACAAAGGGCGTCCGGCCGCGTGTATCATTTGCGTGCCGGATCTGAACCCGCTGCTCAAAAAAACACGTTCTCGAATGGGGCTTCTGTTTCCGTATCACTTTATCCGTCATCGGATGAATAGAAAGAGAGCGGTGTTGATATACTCCGGCGTCATCCCCGAATGGCAAGGTAAGGGTGTGAACGCTCTTGTGCTTAATCGGATTACCACAAATATGGTGGCGGCTGGATATGAGATTTGCGGAAATACGTGGATCGGTGCCAGCAATTATGCTAGCTTGAGACAGAAGGAAAAGATGGGTTCACGCAAACTGCACGAATTATCCATCTTCCGGAAAGATCTTGATCGATGATCACAATAAGTGCGGACGATCAGATCGCCATTACTGAAGAAGCCAATCTGGCCCCTTCAGTTCATAATACTCAACCGGCGCGCTGGCTGTTTCGGCCAGGTAAAATTGAAATTTACGCAGATAGCTCGCGCTTCCTGAAGGTTGGAGATCCGAGTTTTCGAGACGCCGGGCTTTCTTGCGGCGCTGCCGCGGAAGGCACGAGGCTGGCGCTTGCAAAGCGCGGAATTGGGGTGTCTGAAATCTCGGATAATTGGAAATTACCGACCGATTTAGAAGGCGAATTTCGGCGCGCCGCAGTATTGAAGTTTGGAGGTGCTGCGCATCCCGACGATCTCGAAGAGCAGGTCAAAGAACGCTTTACCTGGCGCGGAAAGTTTGCACCGATTAGCAGGTCGCAGATTACGGCCCTTGCAGATTGGGAGCAGCAATCACAAGCGGCCACTTTGGCGAAAAGCAATGACGACATAAGTTGGATCGCGGCGCTGAACGACCGGACAAGCCTCGCATTCTTCCGGGATAAACCCTATCGGCGCGAACTTGTCAGTTGGATGCGCTTCTCAAGATCCGATCCGAATTGGGATTTGGATGGGCTTAGCGCGGATTCGATGAAACTCTCGGGCTTTGAGGCGATAGTCGCAAAACATGCGCTCTCTAGCCCGTGGTTCGAAATCGCAGATGCGGTTCGACTGTCAGGCATGATGGTGTCTGAGAGAGCAAAAACTCTGTCATCATCAGCTGTCTGGTTTTTTCATGTCGATGCAGATGAAGGCGCAATAGAAATTGGTCGTCAGCTTTATCGGCATTGGCTGGAACTCACGGCACTTGGAATATATTGTTGGCCCATGGCGGTGCTTGCGGATAATCCCCATTCGAACTCGGAGTGTTCATCCCGCTTTGGCTTGCCCAAAGACAGAAGGCTGATAAATGTCTTTCGCCTTGGGGCTTTGCCAAAAGATGCGAAGCGCTCCGAAACTGCCCGGCTGTCAATTCAACAGCTACTCGTAAATGAAGACGCAGGATTAAATAACAATAGGGCTGCAACAGAATAGTTGTAAGCGCAGGGCGTGCCTGTTTTCTGCGGAGCGGTCGCAAGGGGCCAAACTTTCAAATGCGCCGTACCTGCTAGCATCGACCTAAGCTGAGTAAACCGAAACGGTTTCGACGCTTCAATAGAGATCGATCAAATTCTCATAAAACGCGGCAAATATCCAACGAAAACATCTCAGTTATTGATGGCTATTGTGCCGTATTTGTAAGGGATTCCACTTGTGGTGAGCATGTAATCGCAAATGATGTGATTGAAATCACAGTCAACACTGCTTTGACCTCTAAGTAATGGCTTGCAAGAGACCTTCATTCGTTGAAATATCTAAGTTGTGTAAAGAGTGGGGATATCCGGCCGTGAGTAATGCGGACGAACTGGTAAAACTGATGGGGCTTGAAAATGCCCCAAACTTTTATTTCGTGTCTCATTCTAGCGCGGATAACCCGCTCATTCGTCCCATCATACTGGGAATGTTGGAAGCCAAGATTCCCCTGTGGTTTGATAAGCCCGACAAGATTGGGATCGAGCTCAAGAATTTTGTCGGCAAAGTACCGTCAGGAGTGGACTACGCCGTCGCACTGGACGTTGCGCTTGAGCGAGCCAGAGGGTGCATCTGGTTTCCGTCAAAGTCTTACGAGGCGAGCAGCGAGTGCGAAGGGGAATTGCGGCTTGCCAACTTCCTGGCGAACAAACCGCGCTATGACTATAAAGTTCTACCGATCTTTCTATCCAAGGCTAGTTTCAAATACGTCGATAATCGGAACACCAATACTCAAGGCGCTGAGCTCTTCGTTGAGCAAGTTGGCGACGAATATGAGATCATCGATGATCATTCGATCGCACTTTCCAATTTTTGTGATGAGTTAAAGAGCTATTTGGTGGGTTTCACCAAATCCAATGGCCTAGAGAGAAAGATCGCCTATGGCTGGAAAGCCAATGGTTCAGGTGCGGAGGCAGCAGACGCCAAACCAGGTAGGCGCGCAGACAAGATACCCTTCCGCGTCAATCGCCAGTCGCAGTGCCGGAGCATCAGAAGTGCCTTCTCGGATATTCGTAATTCGATCGCGAAAGATGAGGCGTCTCTGGACTTGCAGCAGCATCCTGTCGTGATCTGTCATGGCCGAGAGTCGGATGTATCCCGTCAGTTCACGAAAACGACTTTGGTGAGCCGTGTTATCGGTGAGTACAAAGACTTATTCAAATCATCCAAAGAAACGGAAAATGAAATTCTACCGTTTCCAGACTGGGTCAACCATTCCTTCAAGGGCCAAGAAAAATTTGACGAGGAATTCTGCGAAGATCTAGCTGGGAAATTCCAGGTGTCTCAACGCGGCGGGCGACGTGCGTCTCTCAAGGAAAGTGTTGCAGGCGCTTTTCACCAGAACAAGATTACGCGCCTTGTCGTCTCGCGTATGAATTTGTCGCACAGCGACGTGGCGACGAAAAAGTTCAGTGACTTACGGCAAAAAATCGATGCCTGGGTTGGATTCTGGAGCACATTTCCGTTTGAGCTGTCGGTGCAAAAATCACACTTCACCATTCTTCCCGTACTCGACATCGTCTATCCGGATGCAGTGTCGCGTAGCCGAAATTTCTTTGGCGGAAAACCAACGCCTGAAAAGTTCGTGAAGCTTCTGTCGAGCGAAGGCTCCGAGCAGGAGTTAACGCCGCCGGGAGGGAAAGTATCAGTTCATGTTCTCGACAAATTCCAGTCGATCAAGGAGTCGATGGTCGACACATGGATTGATGAAGACAGCGAGCTGTTTCAGCAATTTGTCGACAGCAAAAAAGATCAATTGCGTGAGGATCTGAAAACGCTAGTGGCAACACCAGACGGATTGCCGATGCGCGATTGGGCCAAAGGATCAGAAGATATCTTGCGAGATGCAGGCGTAGGGTTATGACAAAGGGATAGGATGATGGACTTCTACAAGGGGACTGGTGCGACACCACAGCAAGAGCAGACTGTTGAAACCTCTGCGATAACGGACGTCGCGCTTAATCAGCAAACTGCGCCGGACAAATATCGCCTTGTGGGCAGCGGCAACGCAGAAGACGACGCGGAAGGATGGAAAGTTGTCCGCGCCGTAAACACGGCGCTCGCGCTTCGCATGCCGCTTCTTGTGTCCGGTGAACCCGGATCCGGTAAGACCCAACTCGGCTATGCCGTCGCGCATGAGCTTGGCAAGGAAAAGCCCTTCAAGTTCAATACGAAATCAACGAGCGCGGCGAGCGACTTATTTTATACCTATGACGCTGTCCGGCATTTCCAGGCCAAGGCCGCGGGCGGCGGCGCTGCAGATGCCAAGAATTTCATCGAGTACAGCCCGCTGGGTCTTGCCATTTTGATTGCCTTGCCGCCGGAAAACCGCGCGCCTTTCTTGCCTGAGAATTTCGCTGAGTTGGTGACGTCAGATACACTTACTCCAGAGCGCCAGCGCACTTATGAATTGCTGAGTGCACCGGTGCAGCGTCAGACGGTTGTGATCATCGACGAGATCGACAAGGCACCGCTCGACTTTCCAAATGATTTGCTGCACGAGATCGAAAATATGAGTTTCCGCGTACCGGAACTTGGCGGGCTGGAGACACCCGCGCTCGATCCGAGTCTCAAACCGATCATATTCATTACGACGAACTCAAATCGGCAACTACCGGATGCCTTCCTGCGCCGGTGTGCATACGCGACCATTGTTGCGCCAAAAGGCGAGGCGTTACAATCGATCCTCGATGCGCGCCTGGACGGCATTTTTGGGCAAGGGTCTGTTTTCGTGCGCGATGCGCAAGCCTTCTATGAGGACCTTCGTGAAAGCGATCAGCTGCACAAAAAGCCGGGCACATCAGAGCTTCTGCAATTCCTGCAGGCAGCGAAAGCGTTCGGCGCAGTCGATACCCAACCGATTTCAGCGCAGCGCGAAACGGTGGCGAACGGCTTGTCGCTGCTGGGTAAACGCCAGGACGATCTGAAGCTTATCTCTGACAAACTTAAAGAATGGGACGGCGCATAAGGAGCTGGCTGAGCGATGTTTCCCTCCAGCACATATCCTGATCTGTTTGATCGCCTTCGCATGGCTGGCTTCGAAGATGGGCCGGGCCAGCGTTACAAGGCGAATCTGCTGATTGCTGAACTCACCGGGCGTTTGCCAGACGAGCCGGAACGCGCTGCCGCGACGCTTGCTGATCATCTTCGCCCATTGTTTCAGCGCCGCGAAGAAGCTGGACCGATGTTCGATGCGGCTTTCAAGGCATGGGCTGAAGATTCCTGGAATGCGCATCTGGCCGAGCTTCCTGACGCGCCGCCTAAACCGCCTGCACCGCCTGAGCCACCCGGCGGAGTGGGAGATGAAGGCACAGGCCGACAGCTCTCCTGGTGGCAGCGCCTAGGGCTAAACAATTTCTGGGTCTGGATGCGCGCCTTAATCGCGGCCGGCGTTATAGGCGGCGCCATCTCTTTAGTCTTGCAGTTGCAGACAGCGCCTGTGCCGGTCGATATTGTCGATCAAAATCCTCAAACTCAAACAGGGCAAGAAGATCAGAGGCCAACCGGTCCAGATGAGCTTGGCCGAAATTTTGATCCAAATCCGGGTCCAAATGTTCGGGAAGGCGAGACAGACTTAAACGATCGGGCTACATTAATGGTGGCTGAGTTTGTGACAGAATATCTCCGGCAGGACGGCGCGCCAACCGTGCGAGAATTGCACTCGACTGGGATGTACCGCGGTTATAGTGCCGAAGAGGCCGCTGCTGCAGTCGGCGTTCCTGTTGATCACCCGATCTCTCCAACCATGGGGCATATCTACAGACATGTCGCTGTCGCGTTTAAGTCCGGATTTCCGGACGAGTATCCAGCATTTGTGGAAGAGTTCTCGAATGAATTCGACCTGTCGATTGACCCTCGATCTGAAGCTATCGGTGACTTTCAGAGAAGCGTGGTTGTCTCTTTCGAAGACGAAATGGCGGATATGGTAGGTATCGGTTCCTGGGAAGAACTTGGCACAACGCCGGAAGAATTTGAGCAAGCGATCGAAATCCAAAACATCTTGCTTAATTTAACCTCAAGCTGGACCTTAGCAAGCACGTTTGACGATCATGATGGGTCCATTAACTCGATAGACTATAATCAGGATGGAACGCTTATCGTAAGCGGGTCCGACGATAGCACCGCGCGACTTTGGGATGCCGAGAGTGGGGCTGTGCTTCATGTGTTGGAAGGCCATACCGGCTGGGTGCTGACAACCGAATTTTCGCCGGATGGTTTGCGGGTTGTTAGCGGGTCTCAGGACGGAACGGTGCGGATTTGGGATGCTGAAAACGGAGCTGAGCTTAGTGTTTTAAACATTGGGGAACAAGGCGGGGGAGCGGTTTATGCGGCTTCCTATTCGCCTGATCAGTCGCGTATTGCTACCGGAGCACCGAACGGTGCGTTGTGGATATGGGACGCAGAAACCGAAGCTATAATTGGTCGTCTGGAGGGGCATGCATCCAAGATTTACTCGGCCGCATATTCGCCTGATGGCACACGGATCGTTACGGGATCGGGTGATGATACTATCCGTGTGTGGGACGCAGAAACGTTTAATGAGATCATGGTGCTAACGGGGCACGAAGGCACCGTTTTCACTGTAGCCTATTCTCCGGATGGGACACAAATCTTGTCGAGCTCGGGTGACAGTACGGTCCGGCTTTGGGATGCTGATACGGGCGCTGAAATTAGCGTGTTTCAAGGGCATGAGCGTATCGTGCGCACCGCGACTTTTTCTCCAGATGGTGCGCGGATTGCGAGCGGCTCTGATGATTTTTCGCTCCGTGTATGGGATGCTGAAACAGGCGAGGAACTTACCGTTCTATCGAATGAAAGAGGTGTGTACTCTGTTGCCTTCACGCCAGATGGCAGACGATTAGCGCGCAGCTCTGGGGATAGAACTGTGCGAATTTGGACAGGCGCCGAAAGTATTGAGCCAGCCATTGAGGCTATGCGCGATGCGCCGTGGACAACAAAAGAACTCGCCGAATATGCCAGAGGATTGGCAGAGGCTTCAGATGTGAGTTTCCCCGAGGGCGTGACGGACGCGCAGCTTGCGCGCCAGTTTGCTGCCACCGTCTTTCATCAAGGCTATACCGTTCACCTGTCGGACCCTCCCTGGCAAGTCGCGCCATCCGGGTATGAGCCGCCTGCATTTGCGGCCAATCTCGGTTGGTGGGTCGCAGGAGCGCTCGCGCTCGCGGGCATATTCGGCTGGATCATATCTGCGCTGAACCTCAAATCCTATCTGCGCCGGCGCCGACCCAATGCGCCGGGCCGCGTGATCGATTTGTTTTCTGAGCGCCGCAAAGCGCGCGATCTGGTACAGGAAGATGTTCGCGAAGCGGCTCGCGCGATGATGACCCGCACGGCTGGGCGGAGGACAATCGATATAGATCGCACGATCCGCGCAACCGCACGCGCCGGAGGATTCTTTACCGCTGTAGAGACGCACGCGCAGCGCCTTCCGGAATATCTGTTCCTGATCGACAGCCAGTCACGCGCAGACCATGAGGCACGCCGCGCGCTTGATTATGTCAATCGCCTTGAAGAAGAAAATGTCCGGGTCTCCCACGCATTCTTCGAGCAGGCACCTGACCGTGTTCGCGAGAAAATCGGTGATCCGGGTAAACCACTCGAAGACTACGCCGCTGAGAATTCCGACAAGATTCTTGTCGTCGTTGGTGACGCTGCAAACATGCTGGAGCAGGGCAGTCTCGAACTTGGGGCATGGAAAGAAGCGCTCAACGTTTGGAAATCGAAAATCTTGCTATCGACTGTGCCAACCAAGGAGTGGGGCGTTGAAGAAGAGTCGGTTGCAAAAGAGGGGCTGAATGTTCGGCCGCTGTCCGCAGGTGGCCTGGCGAGCATGCCGGAAGCTTTGCAATTATCTGAGTTCGGATCATCCGATGTCGGTGTTGACGGCGCGCTTGCAATTCCGCCCCTGCCGCGCATCATTCGGCGAGATCCGGAACGCTGGATTTTCGAAGACACCCCAGACGATGATGACATTGCTGCGTTAGAGGCCGCCCTCGCGATGTATCTCGAAATGGATGGCTGGCGCTGGCTGTGTGCATGTGCGGTCTATCCGGTCATTGAATGGGATTTGACCGTTGCGCTTGGCCAAGTGCTGGAGCACGAGGATGGCACGCCTTTGTTTTCCGAAGCGCTGGCCGCTCGCCTCGCCGAGCTTCCATGGATGCGTGAGGGGCATATGCCAGGCTGGCTGCGTGCGCGTTTGATTGAGACGTTGGAATACGAAGACCGCGAAGCTGTGCGCGGTTTGATCGCTGAAATCCTCGATGCAGTGGAAACTGAGCGCAAGGCCGGCGGAGCGAGCATTTCTCTGAGCTTCTCGCATACGAACGGACGCGCGCCGGACGCTGATGAGCGTTTTGTGGATTTCGTCACGCGCGCGCCGGAGAAACGTGATCGCGACGCGCTTAGCGCCACACGTAAGCTGCGCCAGCTGTTGCGTCCATCATATCTCAAACGTCTCACAGATATTGGCGCTCTGTCCTGGATCGTGACAGGTGGTCTTGCCGCGCTCGCTGCATTGATGGTGCTGCCGGATCTTTCTGTACGTCCCGCCAGCACGCACGCTTGGACACCTCTTGTCTTGCTTGCATTACTCACTGGAGGCATCGTGCTAGCGGCGCGTAGTCTGAGCCAGATCCGGAAAACAGATTTCGGATCGTGGTGGACTTTCGATCCTGTGCTGGCGAGAGATGCTCAGTTCGGTCGCGGAAGGCGATTGGCGCGCCAGTCTGGCGGAAGTGACGCAAAGTATAGTCGGTCGGATGTGGAGGCTGCGCTTTCGCGGCGTGTGTCGATTTGGTTGCAAGCGACGTTGATTTGGAGCGCATTTGCATTGATCGCACTGTCGTCATTACTGTCTTCGGACAATCTTGAACGCTTGGTTCCGGCGAACTGGACCGATACAGAGACGGGAAATTGGTTAAGCGCGTTGCGCGAGACGGCGTTGGGAGAGCTCGGATTGACGCTTGGGCTTTTGATCGCCTTCATCGCTGTATTGGCGTTTATAATTATATTGCTGCGCTGGCTGCAGTCTGCAGCGGACTCCGTTGCGAATGTTGTTGTTTACAAGGATAGGTATTCGAGCGTTGTGAGACGTCCCTGGCTGAGAAATCTGTTGCATCTATTTGCAGCGCTGCTCGTGAGCGCTCTTGTTGGCTGGATGGTTTCGAGACTTACCGGTTTTGAAAATTATACTGCGATATTTTTCGTGGTCCCGGCCTTTTTGACACTGTTGTGGCACTGGGCAACAGGGCGACGATATTCCTCCATGTCGGTTTCAGATAGGGATCGCGTTGTGCAGGCGGTTTCTGAGTTCGCAGCCGAAGCGCCGGCTCAGCAGAAGGCGGCGTCATGAACGGGGTGCGCGCCTTCTTCCGCCACTTGGGCTATTCGCGCTGGCCTGTGTTAACGGCTGCGGCGGCGTCGGTGGCCGCGTTTGCATCGCTCTGGTTCACCGAGCGAGAGGCACGCCATGCCCCGTTGGAACGGGCAGGCGTTGTTGATGTGGCGATCTCATCGGACGGTAAATTTATTGCGACAGCCACGGATGACGGCGTATTGGAAGTCCGTCTTGCGAGCGCAGGGCTCGAATCTCAGTGGCGCGTTCAGCGCGTACACCGCTCGGCTCAAACACTCTTGTTTGATCAATACACGCCCGTTTCCGAAGCATCTGATGCTGAGACGGTCGATTCCGAACCTGTGCCTGAAGAGACCCGCCTAATCATTGCATCCGTGGATGGAAAGATCGCGGTGCATGATGCGAGTACAGGCCGGAAGGTTTTCTCGGTGGACGGATTGCCGGATTCTTTCTTTGCGCCCGTTATCGCAGTCGGTCCGGATAACACGCTTTGGGCGTCAGGCATGTCGCCAGAGCTCGGATATTGGATTGGTTATGTGGATGCTGAAGGCAGCGTTTTTTATGAGCCGCTTGTCGGAGAAAATGAGGAACGCGTCTTAGAAGCTGGCAATGCGCCGGTCGATCTGATTGTTCCGATTGCAGGAGATTCTGCCAACACTTTTCACCAAAACGGCGCGATGACGGAGTGGCAATTTGATCGCGGCGCGACTTCGCAGTTGGGCGGTGAAAGCCGAAGAGTTGAAGAGCCGCAGTTTCGAGTCGCCAGTGAATTTTCCGGCGCGCTGGGCCACGCACCCGAAGCCTACTCTATGGCAATGAATAAGGCGGGTACTATGCTGGCGATCGGGGATCGCTGGGAGATGATGCCCTTTTATCGCGACGCGCCGGTTCCGCTCCCAGCGGTCGTGACCCTCAGGACGGGTAGCAGCGGAATTCTTGAGGGGCATACCGATGAAATAAACACTGCGTCTTACTCCGCAGATGGATCGCGCATCGTTTCTGCATCCCATGACAATACTGCGCGCGTATGGCAGCAGGATGATGACGGCACATGGCAAAGCCAGGTTCTTCGCGGACATACTGAAACCGTTTGGTCGGCGGCGTTATCTCCTGATGGTCGCCGCATCGTGACGGCGTCAGCCGACAGCACTCTGCGTGTCTGGACGGAAGATGATGACGGAAATTGGCAAGGCCAAACCCTAAGAGGTCATACAGATCAGGTCACGTCAGCAGCGTTCTCGCCAGATGGTGAGAGGATTGTTTCAGCGTCATTTGATAATTCAGCCCGCATCTGGCGTAAAACTGGGAATGACACTTGGGAAAGCGATATCGTGGGCGAACATACGCGCTGGCTTTGGACGGCCGTTTTCTCGCCGGACGGGCGGCGCGTGCTTACAGGTTCGAGTGACTATATCGCGCGCATTTGGAGCCCTGCTGAAGATGGCTCATGGCAACTTGAAAGCCTGGAAGGCCATGAGCGTGTCGTGAACTCTGCAAGATTTTCACCGGATGGCCAATCCGTTGTCACGACATCGGATGATGGTTCTGTGCGCGTGTGGGGCCGCAATGAGGAGGGCGCCTGGCAAGGCCGGATATTGGAAGGTCATACGACCTGGGTTCGCTCAGCCGAGTGGTCGCCTGATGGAACGCGTATCGTATCTGGCTCAGGCGATGATACAGTGCGTGTTTGGGAACAAACTGAAGATGGCAACTGGCAGAGCCAACCCCTTAGCGACCATTCATCTGCGGTGATGTCGACCAATTTTTCCCCTGACGGCTCGCGCATCATCTCCGCGTCGAGAGATCGCACGGTGCGCATCTGGCGAGAGACGCCGTCAGGTACTTGGGTGCTTGATACGGCCCCACCATGTTCGCTGGAGCCAATGGCAGCGAGCTTGATGATAAATTCGAGCGGCGCGCCCTCGCACTTCTGGATAACAGAAACAACGCGGCTGTGCGGATTGGCGATTGAGCCGGATGTCGGCGATCTCATCGAGGACCCGGATTATCAGGATTACTTACAGACCGAAAGCGAAGCGAATGAGCTGCTCGGTGAATTAGAATTCGAGGTAACCGACGAATTCAATTCCGGTTTAGGGCCGCGCGCGGTGGAGATCGCGCAAGAGCTTTTCCAGCTTCTGGAAATAACCGACGTCGAACTGCTCGCGCCACTGACACAAAGTGAGGGTGCGGCGTGGATCAACACCACGCTTCGTCCCGCTGTCGATGCGCGGCTTAGTGAGATAAGAGCTGACGTTGTGGGTGATCCTGAAATCCTTGCGGCGCTCGAAAATTTCGAAGAGTCAATTTTCCACGAACTGCGCGCGGAGATGACCGCCGCTGCCTATCTCACCATGGACCGGCAGGAAAGCGAAAGCGCTCCGCGCGCGCTTGTGGGATATGGGGATGGCACAGTCGATCTCATCTCGTTGGAATCCGGGAATACGCTGGCAACTTATCGCGGCCATGGCGGTGCCATTACGCATATCAAAGTCGCCGGCCGCCGCGCAGTGATCGGCGCGCGCGATGGCAGCGTTCAGGTGATCGACTTACCGGTCGATGGCGCGCCGAGCCTTGCCCGCGCCGCGCATGTCACCGGTAGCGCGCTTGCCTCTGGCCGCGCCATGCATCTTTCCATGCTGGATGCGATTGCTCCGAAAGTGGAACGCGAAGAGGAAGCGGCTTCGGAGTTGCTTCCAATCACCCCCGGTCCGATTAGCAACGATTCATCTTCGCTCGATGACCTTCGCTCATTATTCCCCGGTAGTCCCGAAGTTATCGATGCGCTTTCATTTACCTGGCAGTGGGAGGGGGCAAGCGCCGAAAACAATTGGGGCGTAACGCAGTCTCAATATGATGTTTGGCGTGATGCCCAGTTCCTCGAAAGCAGTGATATTTCCAACATTACGCTCGCCGATGCTGCGAGTGTATATCACTTGATTTATTGGCAACGTATTCAAGCAGATGAGTTCGACGAACCACTAAACCTGGTGATGTTTGATACCGCGGTCAATCAAGGAACTCAGGCCGCCCTGTTTCGATTGAGCGATGCACTAATAGAGCTTTCAGAACAAGAACGGCGAACGGGAGACGGGCAAAGGTACCAATCGTTTTTGGCATCGGCACAGAATATTCAGGAAGCGGGTCGGCGCACTAACGATATAGACGAGAGTTCGGTTAATTTCGTGCGGTCACTCAATCAACAAGATCTTGTCGATGCGTATTTGGATCGACGAGAAGCGGTGCATCGCGAACTGGCATCCAGAAACGAAAATCAGCGACAATTCCTTGATGGTTGGCTAAACCGCGTAAATGCACTGCGGGCTGAAGCCGGTGTTGAAATCCCAGTACGCTCTGAATCGGAGACGCCAGAAGATCCCGGTGAGCAAACCGTTGACGATGGGCTGCCTGAAGGGGAGGACGAAGTCGGCGATGCGTTCACAAACGCTCCAATTGCATTTGAAGCGCCACAGAGCGTTCGCGTTGGCGAATCATTCGCTGTAACAGTCGGCTTAGATGCCAACTCCCTACTGGAGGGTGAAAGTGTTTCGATGTTCCTTGAAAGCGAAGGAATTGAATTCACATCGGTAACTCCAGAACGGCAAGTCTTAAGCACCGGTGAAAACATCTGGCGATGGAGCGGCGTGGCGAGCACCGCTGGCGATTCTAAAGGTCTGGTGTTGTCGTCTGTCTTGCAGCGACCTGGCCGCGAAGCACTCTATCAGACGCAAACAATCGCGTCTGTAAACGTTGCGCCGAGCGCGGATCAACCAGAACAGGATGTGATCGAGCAAGATACCTCGTCTAATCCAGAACCAATTGTTGCAAGAGGTGTTGTTGTAAGAGGTGTTTGCCCTCCTGAGCGGGCGCAGTCCTTTGTAGTCTATTTTGAATGGGATGGATATTCCCTGACAGAGCAAGCTGCAGCTGTGCTTGATCAGGCGGTCGCGAATTTAGATGGATGCACGCCGAGGTCTACGACGATTGTCGGGCATGATGATACCTCACAGAACGAAAAAATCAGTCAAGCGAACAGTGCGCGAAGAGCAAGCGCCGTTAGAGATGCGCTTGTGTCTCGGGGGATCGACGCATCGATTATTTCGATGGATGCGCGCGGTGAAACCGAACTCGCAAAAGCCACAAGAGATGGCGTTCGTGAGCCGCTCAACCGCCGGGTTGAAGTCACCATCCAATAGGGGGGCGGCTCTTACGTGACTTCTATGAAATGAGAGATCAGGCAGGTTTCTGGCAGCGTCAGAAGCAATTGAAAACTGTGGACCACCTCGATTTAGCAGGCCAACTTCGCTCCACCTGGAGACCGCGTTCATCACTTGGTTATTGACCGCCAGTACCAGAAACAAGTTTGCCCGCAGCGATCATTCCGCCTTGTAAAGTGCAGAAGGCATGACGCCGTTAAAACAAACCGCCAGTCTAACAAAGACTGCAGATTCCCCACAGCGAAGAGACCAATTTTTCGACACAACTAAAACTAGAATACTAGGAGGGGACATTGAAATGCGGTTTTTTATGGTTAATTCTGGCTCTCGGAACCAGACGGGACATTTTTGGTTTCTACAGAATTAGGGGCTTCTTTCTCGGATCGCCTCAAAAACAGGTGGGGACGAGACGTGAATAGCGACGGCTTAGATCAAGTGCTTGATAAGTTAAGCGCCGGAATTTTAAATGAGGCGCTGCAACAGGAAGCCCTGAAGAGCCTTGCGGATTATTGTTCTGCAGCGTTCGCAACCTGTTCGACTGTCTCCCACGAAACCGGCCTGACGTCTTGTTTCTATAGTTCGCATGCCGATGGAATCCTCGAAGGCAGGCAATCGAGTGCGATGAGGGAATTGCTGGTTACATTGGCAGCTTCAGACAAGATGTCCCCTTTCATGGGCCAAATGGAGGGTGTGATATTAGCACCGGAGGCGGATAGTCATCCAGCGTTTGAGGGATTGTTAGAGCTAACAGGAATGGCCCATTTGATGGGAAGTGTCGCGCTGCGCCTTAATACCAAAACGACATTCCTTTTCCTATTTAACGATGAGGCTGGCGGGCAATTTACAGATCAAGACATCCAGCGCTTCAGTAGTGTTCAAGTCGCCAGCCGCGGCCTGTTTAGAATACTGCATTACGTGGATAATAGGCTTGCCGACCACGTGCTAAAGGCGATATCGCCGATTTTTGCGGCTGCGATTGTCAACGCGAAAGGACAACACGTCTCCCATAATGAAAGCTTTCAGGAACTGCTGGACGATGGCGTGCTCAGAACCAAAGTCAATGATTACATAGAATTTGGCGATACCAACTCAGAAACGCTTTTGAAGAATCTTCAGACAGGAAAAATATCGCAAAAAAAACAGATACCCTTACTGTTTTCACGGGGGGAAGACTTTTTCAAAATTGGGTTGCTGGAGTTACCGCAAGCTGGATTTCAGTCCCCCGACGATTGCCTGACAGCCATTGTCCTGTCTCCAGTCTCTCGAGAGCCGAAACTCAATATCGAGCTCGCACGGCAAGTTTACAAATTTACGCCGTCTGAAGCGGAGATTGCCGCAGAATTATTTGCCGGCCGCTCAACAAAATTTATCGCCGAGTCGCGAGGTGTCGCTCCAAGTACTGTAAAATCTTTGGTTAGAGGCGTTCTAAGGAAAACCGAAACTGCCAGACAAATCGAAGCGGTTGCGCGGCTAAATACCTTGCCGCAAAATTTCTCCACGCTAGAAAATTAACCTCTCCTCCGTTTGGGGGATGACGGGCTAAAGTTGCCAGCGCATATAGTTCCCAGAGTTTTGATGTTCGTACAACAATACTTGTTATCGGGGACAAAATGTGTGGGGACCAAATGAATTTCGACGCGAAATTCTTCAGACGAGAACCCAACAAACGAAATTTGGGAGAAGAGCTGAACAGTAAAATGTGGAGCGCTCCTTCCAAATGCGTCTGCGGTGTACGACGCATCTCCAAGCAAAGTACTTTTGTTAGTTTGCTTGCATTTTTCATCGGGTTCTGTGGGTCAGCGGCAGCTGACACGCCTTCTGGGGCAGGTGCGATGTCGAACGAAAACACACTTACAGTACGTAATTTTGTTGGAACGATCACGATTGAAGAAGGCAGGGTCGACCAGATATTGGTATCTGAGCGAACTCAAGGGGAAGCAAACGACATTGCTTACGAGGTCGGCGATGATGGACGGTC
The DNA here is from genome assembly GCA_965263325.1 of Hyphomonadaceae bacterium. Lineage (GTDB taxonomy): Bacteria > Pseudomonadota > Alphaproteobacteria > Caulobacterales > Hyphomonadaceae > CBDHGY01. Next base: position 2,973,615 of record CBDHGY010000002.1, read on the forward strand.
AATCCATCTTTCTGGCGGCGCACTGTCAGGCAATTTAAACTGTGTGAAACAGAATGATGAATTGTTCGTCACGTCGGGCGATAGCGCTCCGCGAGACATCAAGACTTACCCGCATATCGACATTACAATTCCAGCGAACACGCGGTTAGATGTCGAGGTGCTGGCAGGTCTGGTTCGAGTGTCGGACGCAAACAATCTGCGCGGCGTTTTCAACGGGTGCAGCGAAATTTCCGTCGCAAATATTCGGGGCGCGGTTGATGTTGAGACAAATGGCGGCTCAAGCGTGTCGGTTCAGGGGGCGCAGCAGTTGCATCTGTCGGCCAAAGGCGGCTCGCATGTCCGAATTGAGGAACTGCGCGGAGATGGCAGCCTTTCCCTTGCAGGATCTGCTCGCTTGGCCGTCAATAAGAGCAGCGGTGAACTGAGAGTTTCGCAGACTGGCGCAAGCCGTCTCAATATGAAGGGCGCCAGTATTAGCGACCTAAAATTGACCATGTCCGGCGCATCACGTTTTGAGCATCTGGGCCTGGTGGAAAGAGCGTCAATCAAACTGGACAGAGCATCGCGGGCAAAACTGGAAGCCGTTCAGGATTTACAAACGAAAGAGCTCAGCCGGACAAGCCGATTGGAAATCGGCGGAACGCGCATTCAGGGCAAATAGGGCAATACAGGGGAAATCGAATGAAATTAGTAAGTATCGCAGCTGCAATGGTGGTCTACTCCACACAAGCGGCCGTAGCACAGGAGCTTGTGTACGAGCCCATTAATCCGTCATTCGGCGGAAATCCCTTTAACTCATCCCACCTTTTGGCGATTGCAAACGCTCAGGATGATAATGACCCTCCTAGCGACGCGAATGGCAGTTCAAACCCGCAAGCTGATCTTTTTGTGCGCCAACTCCAAAGCCGACTTCTTTCAGGACTTGCAGCCGAGGTGACGGACGCAATTTTCGGCGAAAACCCGCAAGAGTCAGGCCGGGTAGTCTTCGGCGATCAAACGATTGAGTTTGTCCGTGGATTGGACTCGATCACCCTGACCATTTTTGATGCTGCCACCGGATCAACGACCGAAGTCGTCATCCCGTTGTTTACAGTACAATAATTTCGACGGTTGGGAAATTTTCAATTGGCTTACAAACTGAACAAAAAGATTATGCTGTCGTCTGCACTGGTCGCAATGGCAGCTTGTGCGACACCTCCGCAGGCCAGCATGGCACCGGCAACACCGGAGCTGAACCCGAACACGCAAACTGAGAATGCGCTTAAATGGCTACCCGTGCCATCAGAGCCTATTCCAGTCGCAGTCTATGGCATGCAGGATGAGACTGGGGCGTTCAAGCCAACGGAAGCGACACAAACGCTTTCGCGCGCGGTGACGCAAGGCTCGACATCCATTCTCGTCAAAGCGCTCCAGGATGCTGGCAATCGAGGGTGGTTTAAGGTCATAGAGCGCGCGAAACTGGATAACCTGCTCAAAGAGCGACAGATTATTCTGGAAATGCGCCAACGGTATCTAGGCGAGCCGTCGCAAAGTTCCAACGCGCTACCATCATTGCTGTTTGCGGGCATCCTCCTGGAGGGGGCTATTACAGGCTACGATACGAACGTCATGACGGGCGGAGCTGGTGCACAGTATCTGGGCATAGGCGCAAGTACGCAATATCGCGAAGATGCAGTGTCTGTCTATTTGCGCGCTGTAAGTGTAAAAACAGGCGAAGTGCTTTTGTCGGTTTCGACAGAGCAACGCGTGGCATCCGTCGCTACGCAAGGAAGCGCATTTAAGTTTGTTGCCTTCCGGGAGCTGTTCGAAGCGGAAGCTGGCATCACTCTAAATCAGCCAAGGCATTTAGCCGTTCGGCAAGCCATCGAAAAAGCAGTGCTTGGCCTGGTAATTGAGGGTGCAAAACAGAATATCTGGACGTTCGCTGACGCTTCTGAGGGACAGGCAGCCATCGACTACTATGATGGGCGATACTCATCGGTTTATTCTCAACAGGCTTCAAATCGTATTCCGCCGAGTTTCATTGAAGCTCGCCGAAAGCGTCAGCAAAAAATGCTGAAGGTGGCTGAAGCTGAATTGCTAGCCGAAACAGAGCTTGAAACAGGCACAACAGCTCTTGCGGGATCAAACGCAGTACCAAATTCGTCAACACAGAGGGAAAAGACGCTCGCTTCGGATTTTGCGATTTCGAGCGCAGCACCGTTTGGTGCCGAAGCAGCGACCGAAACAGATTTGAAAATTGACACTGCAGCTGGTTCTGCACCCGGTGGAAGCAGCTCCCCAAATGCGACGCCGCCTTCGGTCATCGCAATCGATGGTGCCGAATTAGCTGATCAGGCTGGCGAGGTATTAATTGCCGACAACCAAATGCTGCCTGCTAGGGCCGCGTTATCGATTGAGGCGGGCCGTTCTGCGCCTCCATCCAACAACAATACTCTGGAGAATGAAGCCGAACCGGTTAGCACCGCATCGGGCTTCTCCAGCATTAGTGAGTATGAAGCAAGCCAGTTTGGCTATCTCAGCTTGGCAGAATAGCCCGTGAAGGAGGGGTTAAACAGGAAGTACTGTTTGGACATATAACGAGATTCTCAAAAGTTGGCATTTTCTGAAACGATTAGCGAAGCCGACTGAGAACAAACAAATAAAGGGTGGGGAAAACACCGGGCTCCAGTTGGCGCTCGATCCGGTGTTTTCCCCGGGGCCAGCAATAATGCTGACCCCTGATACGTAGCGCCCACTTTGTGGGTAAGCAAGTCAGGAGTTCATCATGGGTATAAAACCTACTCAGTCGATTGCAGTAGCAACATCGGCGTGCAGTATCAGAGTGGCCCGCTCCTATAGGAACGAAGTCAAGCCAGCACCCAAACCTTACGGGCACCTTCAAGTCGCTCGACTTCGCGGTGTGCAACCCTATCCGGGGCCGGCAAAGCAATGCGATTTACTCAAACCGTATCACGCGCAGCGGACTAAATTGCTCGCAACATCACCCGTTAACCGCTTCGCACTCACCGAAAATGTTGGAACTGTTTCATGAAGAAAAGTGCTTTAAATCTGACTGCCTGTCATGCGCTTATATTGTTTGGCGGATGCCTCGCAATGAGCGCCAACGCCGAGGACAATGGCAAGCCGAACGCGGTTGCAATCGAACAGACTGGTCTTGAAACATCTGCGCAAATTACAAATCACGGCACCGGTAATTTGATAGATGTATCGCAAACAGGCAGCGATCTCACCGCGAGCGTGAATATCAACGGGCATTCCAACCAAGCCCTTTCCGGGGCTAACACAATTACGCAAATTGGCTCGGGTTCAGAAGCGGTCGTGATGATCGATGGCGATTCAAACAGTTTCGAAATTTCTCAACAAGGACCTGCTTCAGGTTCGGCAAACAATGAAGCGCTTGTGAACATTATCGGCAACGACAACACTATAGAGATCTTGCAGATCAACGGATCAGAAGATGTTTTCTTCAACTCCGCATCAACTCTGCAGATGGGCGAAGGAAACTTCGCGAGCGTCTCTCAGGAAATTGATCCGAGGGGACTAACAGGTGGGGGAAATTCCGCATCGATTGAGCAAAGTGGCTTTGACCATATTGCTCGAATTCAACAGACGGGTGCCGATAATTCTGCGCTGATCAGTCAATCTGGTCAGAACAATATCGGCACCATCATTCAAGATGGCACCGGTCTCGCTGCCGCACTTCATCAGGAGGGGACGGGACTGGACTACACCATCACTCAATCAGGCTGCGTCATTGGCACGGGTTGCGGAACGGTTTCTGTAACTCAGACAGGCGGTTTCTGATCTGGAAGGAATAAGAAGTATCGCAAGAAAGAAAGGACTTCATCATGCGAACTAAACTAGCCTATAGCGTCGCGGCCGCGGCGCTCATGTTTGTCGGCACCGCGTCGGCGAACGAAAACACCGTCACACAAACCGGCAGCGGTAACTCAGCCACTGTAGACCAGACAATAGATGAGAGTCTGACCTCAGGCCTAGGAGTTGGTCAGGAAAGCAGTTCCTTAATTGACCAGCTCGGTGACAATAACACAGCAACTGTTGCGCAAGGCGGCGAGACAGGCGCTTCGAATTTCTATAATGAATCTGACATCGATCAGGAGAACACCGGAACAGCTGGATCAACGGGTAATGTTGCATCTGTGACGCAGTACTCCACGGATCCTAGTTCGACTGTTCCAAATACCGCCGATGTCAATCAAACAACAGATGGCGCACTGGCAAACACCGCAACTGTTTCACAAACATCTGCTGGAACTGCGGGCGTCAGCTTACAGAACAACGCTGTCGTCAATCAGGGCCAAACCAGCGGGACAGGTGGCGAAACTGCTACGGTATCGCAGTCAGGAGATTCTAATGATGTGCTTGTGAACCAGGACGGTGTAAACAACGTCGCTGACACTGCCCAAGACGGTTTCTTGAATGTCGCTACTGTTAGTCAAATCGGTGATGGCGATGATGCGCTGATTACTCAGACAGGTGAGGAAAACGACTCAACAATTACACAGGATGGCGTTGAGGCTTATGCCGACAATATCCAGACCGGTGATCGGAACACGTCGACAATAGCGCAAAATGATGGATCATCTGGGGGCTCGATTGGCGCGGTTCCTGGCGACCCGGAAGCATTTGTTGTTCAAACTGGCAACGACAATTTTTCCGATGTGATGCAGACAAACTCTGTCCCCGGCGGCTTCAACCAAGTTGTGAATGTTAACCAGACTGGAGATTCGAACACGTCTTCCGTTACGCAGGATGGTCAGGGCGACGGATTTACGGGCACTTTGCGTGCGAATGTCAAACAATTTGACGGGTCGGATTCGTCGGTGTCACAAACAGCACGGCTTGGAAATGCTCAAGGCCTGACAGCAAATGTGACGCAGCGCGGTGCCTCAGTGTCCACCATCACGCAGGAGGCAGATGGCCGAAAAGCGCGCTTCGCTGACGCCATCGTTGATCAAGACGGCGGATCAGCGTCGAACATCACGCAAACAATCGACAATCCGTCAACGACCTTTGCTGGCGCAGACTTCTCGGGTAACCTCCTAGCGTCTGTGACACAAGATGGCGGGTCGACGAGCGATGTCACCCAGACGATTGTTGGAAATGGTTCAACGGGTCTAACGGCAACTGTTGTCCAGGACACGGGTTCGGAATCTAATATTGTCCAGTCTATCAATGGCGACGGCTCAAGTGATATCGCAGCAACTGTGACACAAGCGAACGGCGCGATGTCGACTCTGACCCAGACGATGAATGGGACTGGCCAGTCAACAATGACTGCAAGTGTCACTCAAGATGGTGCAAGCACTTCGACCATCGATCAAACCTTCGACCTGGAACTGAGCAACACCTTCGATGCCACTGTCGATCAAACAGGCCATCGGAATACGTCTACGGTCACACAAGCAGATCAAGGCGTATCGAATGGTGGAGATTCTGGCGTAAAAGCAATAGTCGCCCAGATGGGTAATGACAATAACTCATCGCTGACCCAGCTCAATCGCGGCCATACCGCGACGGTCGATCAAGTCGGCGACCTGAACTCGTCGGTTGCAGATCAAGTTTCAGTCGGAAACACATTGCTTGTTAGCCAGATTGGCGACTCGAACATATCCACCAGCAGCCAAAGCGGATTTAGCTCATTGGCGGATATATCCCAGGTCGGCCATCGCAACACATCCGACATTATGCAACTTAGTGGAAGCGGTGGCTATGATGCAATCGTGAGCCAGACCGGTGATGATGGTACGTCCACCATCATTCAAAGTGGTCGTCGCAGTTTTGCATCTCTCGATCAGAGCGGAACCTTCAATACCTCTTTGATTACGCAATCTGATTTCGACAATGTTGCAGACGTCACGCAGAGTGCGCATGGGAACAATAGCGAGATTACACAATCTGGTTCGGCCGATGGCCTCGGTAACTCTGCAACTGTTGCGCAGATGACCGACGGCAACATCTCCCTCATCACGCAAACTGGTGACAGCAATATAGCGTCTGTCAGCCAAAGCGTGACAAGTGGAAATATGTCAACAATTACCCAAATTGGTATTGGTAACACAGCAACTGTGAGCCAATAATCTTTTCAGGATTGAGCGGGGCGAAACTGTGCCCCGCTCAGTCTATCGGAGCTGCACACATGCCTGCAATCCTCGAGAATAAGAGCCGAGTAAAACTGTTACAGTATATTCCGAGGATGCGAACATTTGCGGTGACCCTTCTCGTTTTCAGTATAAGTGCGTGCGCATCACCGGATTTGCGCGAAGCGGCCAGCCTAAAAGAACAGGTTACCCAGATTCAAAATGACAAACCGGCATCAGATAAGGCCGCTCCAGTGGAGCAAGACAAGATCTACGCTGATCAAATCCCGTCGGCGAATCTCGAGATCGATCAACTCGGCTTGGACAACGCCGATCACTCATTGCAGATTGGAACGGTCCCCGGCGCGGACCCCTGCTACTGGGCACGCCGAGAAGGCACACCATGTAATCGAGCTGATTCTCTACGATCAGACGCCCAACCTGCCTCACGTGTTTCTACGGAAGTTGAATTGAACATCATGAATGTGGGGCGAACAACCAACGCCTTTGATGTTGAGAAGACCGTTGATGAAATTGGCCGCGGACGAGCGACAACAGAATCCGCAAAAGCCATAGGGAATGACTTTCTCAACCCGCTCCCAGACAAGCCAGATGAAGCACCGGACCATCTCGAAGACAGCCATCCGGAAACAAGTTACGACCACACGCAAAACGCCTCTGGACTATAGGCTATTTTGCTGACTTCGCATCTCGAGCTAATTGCTAATCGTCTGCGATCTCCTCGACTGCGCAGTTTAAACTTACGGACGGTAGGTGATTTTCGCAGCTCGCCCATCAAGGTCAGCTCTAATGATGCGCTCCTGAGAACAAACCCTGCACAAATTGCCCTAGTAAATCGGCATTTTTCTACTTTGTTCTGCACTATTTCACAGGTTGGACTTGTGTAAAAATTTGGCAAATATGCTAAAAAATTCAGTAATCGCGATGTTTTAAAATGGTGCCGCGAGGGAGAATTGAACTCCCGACCTCATCATTACCAATGAAAAGGTCAATCTAGGATAACCTTTTTTTATTATTGGATTTTTTCTCTTCGGGCTCATGCCATTGCCCAGATATTGCCCAACCTGACCTTAGTACTTCTTCCCGCAAAGCGTTGTCGGACGCGTGTGCGTAGCGCTCCACTAGGCTCAAATCGGTCCAGCCTCCGTCGGCCATCAAGCGGATGGGATCGCCCAGGACAGCGTTGTGCCAGGTCGCCCAGGTATGGCGAAGCGCGTGGGCGCGAAGAGGGGCGTGTCCAGCGCGCTCACAGGCGCGCGGTAGCGTCTTGTTCATCGCATTACGATCTGACCACGGACGGCCTCTGCTGTTCCTCAAGGCGCGTCCTGGGCCCGTATTGATCACCGGGGCAAGGAAGGTTCTCGCACGCGGCGGGATTGCAACACGGCGATCCCTGAAACCCTTCGTGCCATGATAGCCTTTTGCCTTGGCGTCGTCGTCATCCTTGCGAGCAGTGCCGAGTATGAGGACGGAAGAAAGATCTGGCGCGACTTCCCGGCCATCTAGGAACACTGCTTCCGAGGCGCGTAGTCCGCAGCCAACATAAAGCGCCGCGAGCGCTCTTGCGTGAGGGCCTTGCAAAGCGCCAATGATTTCTTCAATCTCATCCGGGCGTCGCCAATCGGTGCGCTTGCTGCGCTCCCTTAGGCGTGGCCAGACACGCTTCGGCGCGCGGTCACTTCGCGCAGCCCAATTCATGATCGCAGAGATAGGGGCAATGATGTTCCGGTTTACGGTAGATGGCGCAGCCCTCGGGTAGATCATCGAGGCGAGAACGTCTGCATCTGCTGGGACGACATCGCCCGCCTTCTTGTCGGCTAGATAGAGGATAATCTCTTCCGCTTTCGGACCGAGGCTTCGACCTGCTTTCAGGAAGTCTGCGGCGAGTTCCGCAAATGTTTCCGTTCGCTTGCGCCCTAGAATGACCTCCTGGAAGATATCACGTTCCCATTTTTCCCTCAGTGCTTCAGCTTGCTCTCGCGAGCGAGTCTGAGCGCTTCGGTCAACGCTGATTCCGTGGTGCGTGCCCCGGATGCGATAGATGCCGGAAGGGCGGCGGTCGATTTTGAGCGGCATGGTTTTACCCTCAACTGTAGTCTCAGAGAGTTTACGTCTTTTTCTGAAAATCTCCAGCGCCCATTCAATCGTGTGCCAATTCCGCATTCGAGAACCACGGAGCGAAGTGAGCGCCAGGAGTAGCCAAGAACGGTTTCGAGCTCTTTTGGTGAGTAGGGTGCTTTGGGAGAAGGGGACGATTTATTTCTCAAACTCAAACCCACTAAACCTCTCGAATTGAACCATGAAACCATAATCCTGAAAGTATCGGTACCTGAATAGTTGGAGCGGGAACAAATCTATCCAATCGAGTGAAAGCTGATCCAACAGTGTGCAAATGAATTGTCGAAATGGGTGCAAATATCGGGCGCATTGGGTGCGATGAGGTCCAACTCGTAAACACCTAAGTCTTCATTCTTGAACTCGATAGGAAGCGTGACGCTCTTCAACTTTAGAGAGCTTCATCTACACACGCAGGTGTGCAGCAAGACGAAATCTGCCGAACGAATTTTGCAGGCATTGGAACTTTGACTGCCAGAGATTGGTTGAGCGTCGAATTTGTTGGTCGGATCCGCCGCCACTTTTTCGATTTGATCGAGGGTGGAAAACTAACGCAACTTTTCGTTTTCAAGTTCCTCATTCTCGTCGGATGGTCTCGAGCTGAATTAATCACTCCGCACGAGCCTCTCGCGACAGCTCTAGTGATCGTAGACCTTTGCGGAGGGTATAAAAAATCGGAACTTCGCTTGGGCGCCCACGTCTACAGCAATATCCATTGCAGAAAGCGAGAATTCGCGGGCGCCTCGAGCCGGTGCAATGGGCTCCGAAAAAGTGACGTGCAGACAATGAGTTAGAGGGTGCTGGGTGCCCGCTCTTTTATCTTGCCCTTCGGGTTCGCTCGTAATTCCATTGCACCGCTATGCAAGCGCTTGCGCCTGGTTGTACGAATCCCAAAACGCGTGAAGTTCAAAAGGCCTGGAATGTTCTTAGTTTATCGGTCAAATAATGATCAAAAATAACTCCGATATTGCTTGAATTTTGCAGGAATTCGCGTCCGTCAAGGGCGCGTATTACGCGCCGCGAAGCGGTTGAAAACCCTTGACGGCGCGCGATTTCAGCAATGAAAATTGGCATGGCCCAAGTGGCATTTCATGCCGTTGGGCCTGAGAGTTCAACCATTCAACTCAAACATACATTCCAAAAAGTACGTTATCTTTTAGCATTAAAATGTCATTCAATTGAGGCTAACAAAAGTCGAATCGGAAGCTCAATAATTTGCATTTGGATGGTGATTTTCGGAGACGTCAGACGGCTGTGGGGTTAGGCGAATAGGTCATTTTGGCCTTTCGCAACCGTACGAAGAGATTCTGCTTATGTTTGCAATGGGGACGGAGCAGATATGACCAAGCGACCTTTCCGACCCGACATACATCTGGGGTTTTCATGGTTCTACGCTTCCGGCACCAACTTACGTTCATTGAATACTAATTCTTCACAAAAATGGGGAAGCAAGAAAACTAGGTTGAGACGCTAGAATCCTGGGCTCAAATCCCTTGTTTGTCTCCAAAAGTTGAACTCATCGCAGGTCCCCATTGTGAAGCGCCGCGCTCCGGATTGGCCGGGTCTCCGAGGGTCGCAACGTTTACGATCTGCGGTGGTATGGTATTGTCGAATACATCTCCATCGGTCTGGTGTTCATGCACGTGCCCAAATGGTGAGCGCCAATAGTCAAAAATCTGACTGCCAAGATAATGGCGACCAATTCCCCATTCAGGCTCGTACCCATGCTTGGCCAAGATTTCATGTCCCATAAACACGTCATCTATATTCACCATTTCAAATGAAATGTGATTGAGACCTGGTTGCCCGTCAGATGGATCAGCACCAGCTATCAAAATCGTATGATGATCAGCTGGTTTTAAGCCGCGATCCAGACGCGCAAAGACACCTCCGGCCGGAGTGGCGGTGTCTGCTGGCGGTGGTTTGTAAATGTCGCTAGCGATGATGCCGAGATGCTCGTGATACCAGTTTAGAGACCTCATCACATCCGTCGCATTGATAGCGTAGTGTCCATAACGCTTAATCTGAGGATAAGCTCCTTTACTGAACCTCTTTTCTCTATTTAGCCGCTGAAACGTTTCGCGTTCTCGTCCGCCGACATTCATTCCTTCTGGCTTTAGATTGGAATCAATTGGTCGCGGTGCGCGTCCGTGAACAACTTCGACACCAAGTCCGTCAGGATCATGGCCAAATATTTTGTAACCTCCGCCTGGTCCTTCAATCGTTTCGACGTCGCCAAAACTCTCGGTGCGACTGAGCTTTTCTAGATCTTCAAGTGAAAGGGCGCAGAACGCGCTTCCTACAAACTTCTTGGGACCGCGTCTCGTTTCGTGAACGAATGGCTGATTGCCTTCGCAGTGCATGTAAAGGGCATCGTCACTGCGCTCGGCGACATGTAGTCCAAAGTGCAAAAGAAACTGTTCCTGTAGGTCCAAATCCGGAACCTGCAATATGGGGTAGGCAACATCGTCAGCTTTAATAATAGGGTTCATAGTTCACCTCGCTTCGGTCAATATCTCAGGAAGTCTCGTCTTCCGGCCAAACCTCTTTCAGTACGCGAAAGGCAGACACCGCATTTGGCCATCCAGCGTAGTGAGCGACATGCGAAATCATGGCTGAGATTTTTTCACGAGGTATCCCAAGATTCTTAGCGCCCAAAAAATGGATCCGCTGCTCAGCTTCTCTACCCGTCGCTACAAGCGCCGTACATGTGATCAGGGATCGACTTTGGAAATCCAGGCGCTCATCTTGCCAAACGGTTCCAAACAAATGCTCGATTGTCATTTTCTGGAATTCAGGTGGCAACACCGAATTTGCCGGAATGCCGCCGATGAGTTTTTGGACTAAAGCGCGACCCTTTTCGGCCGGAGTATCAGGATCTGACATCAGCTTGAATTCTCCTAATCGCTAGTAATGAAGTTTCGAACAATTTCTGTGACTTCAGTTGGCTTTTCGGCGTGAAGAAAATGACTCGCATCTTCCATTACAATCAGCGTGGCATTCGCTACGTCTTCATCAAGGTACTGGTATTCTTCGACGTGCTGACCTGGGTCTAGAGCGCCTTGAAGGAACAAAACGGGCATCGTCATGCGATCAAAGAGGCCGCCTTCCGCCATCCGGTCTTCGAGTTCTTTGTCGAAGTTTGTGGTTTGGAAGTACTTGGAAATTGCTTCCGCAGCGCCTTCATGGAGAAAATCAAACGACAAGCGGTCGAGTTCTTCTTGTGAAAGAGCCACTGTTGAGTAAGGCGATTTTCCTGAGAACAGTATTCGAATTTGGTTGTCTCGTGCAAAGACTTCTACGCCCATCGGGCTTGCAAATAATTTATGCGGAGGCAGTGGCTCTCCATGTGGCCGGTTTCCGGATTGTTGCATGCGTACATACTTTTTGACGCGCTCTGGTATGCCGTCAACGGCCATCAAGTAGTCTAGCGTTACTGCGCCTCGATCATGCCCAACGGCATAAAACCTCTCAATTTCCAAAGCGTCGAGCAACGCCGCCAGTTTAAGGGCCATCGCCGGGTTGCTGTAATCGAGTTCGAGACGCTTGTCCGATTGACCATATCCCAGCTGGTCTATTGAAACTGTGAAATAATTATCGGAGAGCCCCGACATCTGATGGCGAAATCCATACCAAGTCTCAGGCAGGCCATGAAGAAAGACAATTGCTTCATTAGATGGGTTACCAGCGGTTACCAAATGCCATGTCACGCCTTCGGCTTCGACAAACCAATGAGTAGCCTCAACTCCGCCCGGCAGTGACTCGACTTGGCCATGAACATTTGTCGAGCAGGGCGGCGGAGTGGCTGCCGGGTACAATTTTTCGGTCGCCAGGGCTGGATTGCCGACCAGGCCGCCGCAATGTGTTTTCCGATCTCCTGCGACCATCGCTTGAAAACGTTCTATATCCGACATTTCAGCAAATGATTTAGTTGAAGCCATTTGAGCGTCCTTTGGAGGTTGTGCCTGATTGAGCAGCTGCTGCTCTGACGATTGATCAACAGGTGATGACGGTGCTGTGTCTGTGTCAGACGAGCCGCAGGACGCGAGGCTAAACAACGCACATCCTATTGGTACGACGATTTTTCTTGATGATCTGGTCATTGGCCGTTTCTTTCCCATCCTTCGTTCCAATCACGTCACCATTCGGCGAAACGCGTCTTTGTGTTTGTCGATGAATAGGTGTTTCAAAGCCCCAAGAATGTGACCAAGGAAAACGAGGTAAAACAAATAGGGCAGCGCGACTTTGTGTAGGAAGCCAGGCAGCTTTACAGCTTCTGTGCTCGGTTCGAAAACGAGTGGGAGGTCCCAAAAGTAAAAGTGCGAAAGTTTGCCTGCATATGTTCCAAGCAGCAGTCCGGATATGGGAAAGGCAAAAAGAAAAAAGTAAAGAGAATAGTGTGCACCATGGGCAAGGAATTTTTCCCACCACTTGAGGCTGGAATCCAATTTAGGGGCTGGATTGGTGATTAGCCACGCCACGCGCAATACTGCTAGAATCAAAACGGTGATGCCGAGAGACTTATGAATTACATAAAAGGCTTGATGATATTCGAGGTCCTTGGGGATCATAGAGGTGAATATGCCCATCGGGATCAAAAGCAGAAACAATATTGCGATGATCCAATGGAAATAACGTGCTCGCCGTCCATAGCGAGCTGGCTCATTGCGATTGCCCAAGGTAAGTACATCGGTTCGCTTTGATTGGCCGCGCGCCACAAGTGCGAGAACAACACCGCCGATTGCAAAGAGAGCTGCCATACTGCGCATAAACAAAGCATCCAGTTTATCGAACGGTATTATTGCCGGTGCAGTTCGATTGAACGTTCCGGTTGCGTCTAACCATATGATACTTCCGGCAATCGCAAGACACCCAAGGGCAGCTCCCCATATGCCTGCCACACGCACGCCTGGACGGGCGTGATTCATTAGAACTGCGATCAACACTGAGTAGCCCAGAAGAGCTAATGCAATGATGCTATCAAGATGGAAAGGCATGCGATGGTCGTTCACACCAATTGGACCGAACACGGGGTGTATTTCAACGCCATCCTTCATGACGGTTTCTTGACCAAGCGCCGGTAATGCAATCATGGCAGCCAGAAAAGCGATAGCGGACCATCGCCAAACTGCATCTTTCGAAGGTAATCTTGTTTCTGTGATATACATAACTGCCTCTCATTAAGTCATGCGCTAATTGGATGTAGTTTTGCTTCTTGGCGCGCCGGTTCTTTCACCCCAAAAACAATGGAGATCAGTGCAAGCAACGATGCACCAAACATGATCGTCGTAATGTGCTGAACGCCATGAGCTTCCGCGATAAATCCTGTGGCGAGCGGCCCTGCTGCTCCGCCAAAGATTTCTCCTAGCCCGGTCACAATTCCGGTGGCTGTTGCGACGATTGTGGTAGGGACGCTTCCACTAATGACCGGGCCAACCAAAATTGCGATGGTTCCGGACGCCGTTACGGACACCAGGAAGAAGCAGATCGCTAAGATTATTGGCGATGTGTTCGAGGTCGCTGAAAGCAGGACCAAACATGCTATGACCAGAAAGATCATTGCTCCACTCATAACTGGCTTTCGCCCAACGACATCGGAAAGACCGGGCAACACGACCATGCCAAGCAGTCCTCCAATGCCAAGGCATGACATGACCAGCGCCATCCCCCAATTGGACAAATTTATGTATCCCGTCAGGTAGGGTTCAGCGAATGTCGACAGCGCATTAAGCGCTACGAAGATGCAAATGATCGATAGTGCACCGAACAGAACATTGCGATACTTGAGCGCCTCACCGAATGAGGCGCTAGATCCTTCAGACGGTTTTTCCTGAGTTCTTTGTGCGGAAATGCCGTCATCCGGGTGGACAGTTTTTGCGACCAGATATGCCAATAGAAAACCGGGAATTGCAATTACACCAAAAACCCACTCCCATCCCGGAAGAATGGACAACAAACCAATCGCGATGATTGGACCAAGTCCGAGGCCCACAAGCGGAGCCGCCATCTGTTGGATGCCAAAATTGAGACCCACGCGCTCGGGTTTCGAAACTCGAACTGTTTGAACAATACTGGCCGGAACGTAGCCGCCCTCGGCAAATCCCATGAGCGCTCGTAAAGCAATGAGGCTGATCAATCCGTTCGCCAGCCCAGTGAAGGCGACCAAAGAGGAGAACGCTATAATGGAGATGATGGCAACACGCTTTGCGCCAATGCGATCGGTCAAACTGCCTGAATAAATAGCTGACAAACCCCAAGTGAAGGCGAGCGCAGCTGAGATCAAACCGAGATCTTTGAGATCTAATCCAAGCTCTTCCTGGAGCACGCCAAAGAGCGGGAAAATTATGTACCGATCTAGTCCGACGAGTCCGAAACCGAGCGCCATCAATCCGACGACGCGGTATTCGTACCCCCGATCCCACTTTTTGGGATCGGGGGCTGGGGGTGTTACCGTGTCAGTCAAAAGTCCTCCAACTCTTTTCTTAGTTCAGCGCCGACTTTGCGTTCGGCGACAGGTTTGCTCGACCGAACGTCTAGCGTCAGGCAGGAAATTTTATCCCCGCTTGCTCAACTAATTTTTCTTGCCGAATCGATGCCCGCTCGAAGCTTGGGCGTGCCTCCACTCTGTCTCTGTGCGCAATCACCCTTCGGTAAGAGTCCAATGAAACGCCACCGCTCACCGCAATTTGTACGCACCATTGAAAATAAACATCCACGATTGACCATGTGTCGCCGAACCAGAAATCTCGTTCTGATAAGCGTTCATTCGATCGTTGTAGCGTGGCTGCGACCATCTCATGGCCTTTTGCTTCTACTCCCGAAGCATCACCATCAGTGAATCGAATAGGCATTCGAACCATTCGGACTGAGGGGTGCAATGTTGATGAGCACCAAATCAGTGCAGACTTCGCCTTGGTTCGCTCAATCGAACCCGCTTCGCCGGGGAGCAGGCCCGCATTTGGAGCTATTGCATTTAGGTGCAATAGAATTGACGCATTCTCATTGAGAGGGACTCCGTCAACGACAAGTGTTGGGACTTTTCCTTCAGGATTGAGTTTCAAATACTCAGCAGTTTTTTGCTCATTTTTGAATATGTTTACGGCGAAAAGCTCATACTCAATACCCGCTTCTTCCATTGCGTTCATTGTCACAAAAGAACAGGCTCTGGGCATGTGATAGAGTGTAAGCTGTGCCATCCTTGAAATGCCTTATTGGATGACAAGTGCAGCTTGTTCGGCCGCGACTTTGTTTTCTATATAGCCAATTTCATCGATTTCTACTTTGCAAACTTGACCCTCTTTCAGCCATGGTTGGCCAGGCATCCAAAGCGCTACGCCAGAAGATGTGCCGCTTGCAATGACGTCACCAGGCAGTAGCGTAAATGCGGTCGAAAGGTAGTTGATTACTTTGGCGACATTTATGATCATATCATTCGTGTTAAAATCTTGACGAAGTTCGCCGTCCACCCAGCATTTCACTTGTAAATTTGCGGGATCTGAAAGCTCATCTGGCGTGACAATAGCCGGTCCCATTGGGCAGTGGGTGTCGAATGACTTTCCAACGGTCATAGTTGGTGCTGCACGTTGCCAATCGCGAATAGTGACGTCATTTAGAACGGTATAACCTGCAATGACTTCGCTCGCTCGCTCGACCGGTACACGTCGACAGGTCTTTCCGATTACGACTCCGAGTTCTGCTTCATAATCTAGCTCGGGAGATTCCGGCGGCAGAAAAATTGGATCATACGGACCGTTCACGGTAGTCGTCTGTTTGTTGAAAACAACAGGTGTCTTAGGTGGTTCCGGAAAGCGCTTCATCCTTATTTCTTCTGGGAGTTCCAGATAATGCGCCATGTAGTTTAAACCGACAGCCAGAATGCGGCGCGGTGTGTCGATAGGAGACTCAAGCTTGACATCGGCGAGCTTCACAGTTGCTGGACCTGTCTCAGCAGCCGCTTTTGCTTTCGCCATCATCTCATCTCCACCCTCAAGCAATGCGAGCATACTTGCTGGCAATGAGCCATCAGTGGCGTTCAAGTCTACAATATCGTCCCCGCGAAGTGCTCCGCTGCGCGTCGCCCCGTCATGCGTATATGTCACCAGTCTCATAATGTTATCCTTCCTGAAATTCCGTTTGTTGTTTTCTAATGCGCTGTCCCGCCGCTATTTTCGGCTCCTGCATATCGTTCCATTGGCGGAAGCTTGATCTTTGGGTCTCCAAAAATCGCCTCCTTCAAATTGAGGCTTCGCACCATGTTGACCGTGAACGCTCTCGCCGCCGCGCCAGTGCTGTGCTCGATGACATGAGGCGAAGGACCATGAGATCCTGGCCATTCAACAACGGCGCTGCGGAATGACGGGCGCTGGAAGGCGCGCTTACAATATGCTGCTACAGCAGGATTTTTCCCATCTTCCCAATGGATGCCCAGCCCCAACCATTTCATCCGCCAGAGGCTCAGCGTCCAAACAACATCCGCGAGCGTGAAGGCTTCACCGAGCACCCATAGTCCACCCGATTGGGCGAGTTGCCGCTCCAGGTCGTCGACATGTGCGGCCATTTGCCGATGCACGTCTCGCATCTCGTCTGGCGTTCGCACGAATTCCCCAGCCGCGCTTTCTTTGGCGATCTTGCACTCATAAGCCGCGCGCAGTTTTGGATCGTCACCGTAAAGATTGATCAAAGTGTCCAGCACACGGATTTTGCGCGCATGTACCCCGGTGATGTTGCCCTTGAGGCCGCCTGGTCTGCGGTCTTCATCAGGGTGAGCGCCGTAAAGAGCCGCGACGTGAGGTGCCTGATCGACCAAGCTCACTTGCGCAAGAACGTCCATCGCAAGCGACGCTGGCATTAAGTCTGTGCCGGTCTGAACGGTTTTGGCGATGTACTCACAAATCGCCTGAGAATCCACGACTACGCGCGCTGTTTCCATATCGACAAGCGTCGGCACCACGCACGGATCAAACCCCTGTTGTGTGACGGAAGATTCCCCTGTGTACCCGGAAACAAGCTTTGCACCTTGGGCACCCTGAAGCCTAAGTCGAACATACTCAGGGCGATAATTCTGCGGAATAAACTTCCCGGCCGGCATAATCATCATGTCGTGAGATGCATATGCGGCCTGCTTTTCCGCCAAGGTCATCCGCACCTTGAAGGAGCAAAGCGAGGGGGCCGAGTGGTAAACTTCAAATCGCGGAGACGTGCCGTTCGCCTTGCCTACAATCTTGTTTTTGTAGCTATTGCGCAACATCCTGTTCGCTTCAGCGACAAGCTTGCGGATATCGGCGCGTTCGGCATCTATTGGCGTGCTCATAAAGCCCCCCTTACCGTATCGATTATTTTTTTTGCGGCACTTGAATCCGGTGCAGCATTTCCGCGCCAGGCGACATGTTGATCGGGGCGGATCAAGACCAAGTTTCGATCATACAAATCCCTGGCTACAGCGTGATCAACTGTCAGCACCTTTAGGGGCATACCAGCGGCATGTGCTGCTGAGGTCAAACTTTCCAGGGATACTCCGTTGAAAGAAACTAGCGTGAACTCTGATCCAAAATGATCGAACAGCGGTAGCCCATCATCAAGGAAAACATTGGGTGGCCGCCCCCCTGGAAGGGAAGATGGATCATAAACCTCCCAATCATTACCAGGTGCAGGGCCATCGTCGTAACAGATCACGGGAGAGTCTTCGTATCGATATCCCCACTCTATGCCCCAGGCCTCGTTCTCCAAATTCCCGAGTTCCTGGATATAAGCTCCGTGTTTCGCGCGCGCTTTCGCTCCTTGATCACTATCCTCATGAATCGCCTCAGAATAATCTGCGCGAATGCGCATTCTGAGATTCGCGTGCCGGAACGATGCATGTCGATTTCGCTCGCCAACATGCTTGCGCTCGATTTCATAAGCTTTCAAAAGCTGTGGTCCGCCCCAGCCATGAACCTGAGCGGCAAGAGCCCAGCCAAGCGCAGTGGCGTCACCAATGCCGGTATTCATCCCATATCCACCGGTCGGGATGACTTGATGAACAGAATCCCCTGCGAGCCAAACGCGACCCTTGCCATAGCGCTCAGCCAAGCAAAGGCGGGGTTGCCACGGATTGGCGACATTGATTTCGCATTCGATTTCGCATCCAAGCGCGTCGTATAGCACCTGTTTTGGGTCCCAAGTGCTCGGATCCTCACCCGGCCGCACTGGCACATGAATGGTCCAGGTGTTCACATCATCTTGCGCAATAAGGGACCAGCCAAGTGGAGATTGTAGATGCCAGGCGGGTCCGAACCTATTGATCCGTTCAATTTCTGGCGAGGTGAAGTGGATCATGTAGAGGCGTCGAATATGCGCCGGGTCTTTGCCGTCGACCTCTATCGGTTCGTCAGAGCTAATCGTGGCGGGGCCGGGTTGAGCGATCGTGCTGAGGGGAATGCCAAGCCCTTTTCTGGCCACGCTACCGGCTCCATCGCAACCAGCCAGATAGTCGGATCGGAGTGTTTTGGCCTCGCCCGTCTCAGTCGATTTGATATGGACTGACACCCCATCATCGTCCTGGTCGAACCCCTCCAAAGCCCAGCCGAACATAACAGTGACATGCTCACAATCGTCTTCTAGTTTTTTCTTTAGCACTGGCTCCAATAGTATTTGAGACACCCTCATACCCGGTTCGAGCGCGCTCTTGCCGTCATTTTCGGCGCGCAACTGAGTGCGTTTCTCGTTCACACTCGGATAATCAAATGTCGCAAGTTTCCAGCCTGAAAGACGGTCGCACCAGATCACAGAATACGGATTGTCTGGCGGAACGGCTTGTGCTCGCAGCAGATCCGCCACTCCAAGCCGTCTAAACAGCTCCATGCTGCGGCCATTGGTAATGTCCATTTTAGGATGACGCGTCGTGGTCGTATTGCGCTCGAGCAGTATGCAATCCACGCCGTGATGGCTGAGCTCAAGCGCAAGCGTCAAACCAACAGGGCCGCCGCCGGCAATGATGACCGGTGCGTCAGTCATGAATTCTTACCTTCGGTGCCAAATTCGACCTTGGAGAGAAGCAACTCGGCGACCATATGGGCGTGGCGATCGACCACCTCTTCAGAGGTAACATCAATTCCGAAGAGCTTTTGCGCTTCTGGTGCCATCGAGAACATGAACGCCCCGGCACCGACATAGATATAGTACCAGTGGCAGAATTCTTCGCTGCTGAGAGATAGATTCGCGCTTACTAGATCTTTGAGATCAAACACCATTTGGCGCAAGAACTGATCCAAAATGTAGCGCATGCGCCAGCTATCACGCTTCCCTTCTTGAGCCATCAGACGATTGAGTTCTGGTCGCTGTGCGCTGTATCGAACGAAGCTCCGAATACGGAATCCTAAACGCTCACGCGGTGACAAATCTCGTTCGGTCTCGCGGCGGGCTTTGCGGAATTCGTGAAGTTTACCCAATACTTCGTCAACAACGGATTTGTAGATTTGTTCCTTGCCGCCATAGTGATACTTTACCAGCCCTCTCTGGACGTTTGCCAGAGTCTCGATGTCTTTCAGCGTGACACCGTCGTAGCCACGTTCGGAGAATTCCTGGATCGCGGCCTCCAGCAGTTTCGACTTGGTAACATCGCCGCGCTCCTGCTGACTACGTCGCCGTGTCTTGGGTGGATTTCGTGTAGTTTGATCGGTCATTGATGGTTTCATGTTTTAAGTCGGAACGGTCGGCTTGTAGCCAAAGCAGCGAGATTCGAGAGGATCAGGACCGTGACGGTATATTGTGTCCCCATTGTACAGCGAGTAATTTGTCGACAGGTTCCAAGTTTGCAGGAATGTCGGAGGTGAAGAGATCTCCGTCGGTGTAATGTTCGACGACATTTCCGAACGGATCCTTCCAATAGTCAAATACCTGACTACCCAAGATATGTTTTCCAACGCCCCAATGGGCCTCGTAGCCATTATTCTTCAAGTGGTCATGGCCAAGCATCACCTTGTCCCAGTCGTCGACTTCGAAGGCGACGTGATTAACGCCGGGCTCGCGTCCACCAATCAGGAAAAGTGTGTGATGATCGGTTGGCTTGTCACCCAAATCACATCTCATGAACGCACCAACTGTATTGGTCTCTTCGCCAGCATAGATTTCATCTGATGTGATGAACCCAAATCTGTGTTTGTACCAACTCTCGCTGACACGAAAATCACGGACTTCTAAGACACAATGCCCAACTCGGCGGACGCATGCCGGCCCGGCCTTGAGCCGAACCGGCTCTCTCAAACGGCCCTTGTGCTCAGTTGTGTTCATTGGAGGTCGAGGATCAATCAGCTCAATCGGTTCAAAAGACTGGCCGAAGACCGCATCCACCTCAATGCCATTTGGATCAATCAATCGGACATATTCACCGCCGCCAGGTCCCTCAATTGGGCGTACTTCAGTAGCCTCATCAAGATTCGCCAGCAGGTCGAGTTCCTCGCGGGACGACATCTGGAAACCAAGTCCGATGAATTTTGGCTCGCCGAGCTCTGCCTGATAGAGGAAAGCGCGCCCGCCCAGCCCTCTTGCGTACAATCTGCTCTCATCACTCGAAGGCCCGTTTACCGTGGTCAGCCCGAAATCTTTCAAAAAATCTCGTTGAATGGAGAGGTCCGGAATCCTGAATCGAACATAGGCGACTTCAGTTGCGTAAGCTAAAACGTCTCTAGTGGTGCTCACCTTTTTCTCCCGATCTTTTCTCAGCTTTACATACTAAACCGGCAATCGTTATGGAGAACCTCTAACACTTTTTTGCTTTGATGCAAATTTTAAATGGGACTAATTTGTCACGAGAATGTTTTTTTCAATTCTTTGACAAGCGCGCAATAAAGTCTGAACCGCTTCGCAGAAACCCTGTACAACATTGTATTGGTATGAATTTAATTGGGTTTCGTGGTTAATGCCAATGCATCGATCACCAAAATCTCTACGCAAAATCACTTATAGATTATTTATTTTTGTTGACGTGCAAAATTTAATATACTTATTTTGCGCTCACGCGAAACCTATGACCACTGAGTCGAGACCCCATACGACGGTTCGCACATTGCCTTGGGAGGAGGTAAATATGTTGTACAATTCAAAAGCTATTCTGTTTTCCAGTTGCGCCTCGCTTGCGCTGGTATTCAGCCCCACCGCTCATGCTCAGGAAGACGCGTCCGATGAGGATGGCGCGCGCAAGCTTCCAACCATCACTGTGACATCTCAAAAGCGTGAAGAATCACTTCAGGAAGTCCCAATCTCTGTGACGGCCATTACAGGAGAGACGCTGGAGGACAATGGGGTTACGACTTTTGAAAACCTCAGTCGCCGCACACCCAACATGCAAGTTCAGGTTGCCGAAGGTGGTCCAGCAACGATCATTGGTATCCGAGGGATTGCCTCCGGGTTTAACCGGGGCTTCGAGCAATCCGTTGGTCTAGTTGTCGATGGTGTTGCTAACTCTCGCGGAGAGTACTTTCGAAACGGCCTTTTCGATGTTCAGCGTGTAGAGGTTCTTCGTGGACCGCAGGGAACGCTTTTCGGAAAAAACGCTACGGCGGGCCTCGTTAACGTCGTCACTGCAGATCCTACTGATGAATTTGAGGCGTCGTTCAAAGGCCGTGTGGGTACGGACGACCTATATGGTGGTCAGCTGGTTCTTTCTGGACCAATCACAGATGGCTTGCAGGGCCGGCTCGTCTTAGATCATTTTGAGCAGGGTGCGTATGTTAAGAATACTGGCGGCGGAATTGATGGGGGTGCAATCCGTAAAGACAATATCCGCCTTAAGTTGCTTGCTGAACCGACGGATAATCTAACTCTTCGCTTCACATATGAGCACCTCGAAAACAGCGTCGAAGGTTCAACCCAGGAAATCATCAATATTGATACCAGCCCAACGGCTGGCTTCTTTGGATTTGATCCGTCCCTAAACCCTTATGATCCAGGCAATGGCGGCGCAGGTTTCATTCCGACTTTTGGCGTTTCAGCCCAAGAATTTTTGCTCGCATTTGACCCTGAGGCTGACTTCTCATTGAACCATAATCAGTCCACCAATCTTGATGCATACTTTGACACAACATCAGATAATTTCCGCGCGCAAGCTGACTGGGACGTCGGAGACTATACAATCACTTATGTGGGGGGTTACACAGATCTGGTTGACTTTAACCTGTTTGATCCAGATTTTTCTGCAGCTCCATACTTGTTTGGACCGGCTGATGTTCAGTCAGAGCAAGTAACACATGAGCTGAGAATTCAATCGCCGCAAGATCAGCGTTTCAGCTGGACTGCGGGTCTCTACAAGTTTGACCTGGAAATGGAAAACAGCCCGGATGCATTTACGGTTGTTCCGGCACTTGGCACGCCGCCAACTTTCCCGCCGGTGGGTGCGCCGCCTTTATTTGCTCGCCCACCTTTGCCCAATCCAAATTTTCCAGGGTATATAGCTGGTGTTGAAAGATTTGGCGTTCGCGTAACCCAATTTGAACAACAAACCGATGCGTGGGCAATATTTGCGCAAGGTACTTTTAACGTGACCGATAAACTGCGCGTGACGGCGGGTGGTCGATATACCGACGAAACAAAGGAATCCGATCAGTTTATCACCAGTGAAGGCGGCGTACTGCGCACCCCAGCTGGAGATGTCGGTGTGACGCCAATTCCAGGCAACCCGACGCCAACGCCGGCTGAATTTGCGAACAGTTTCGATTCGACTGTGGTTCCATACTGCTTGTCCGACGATCCTGAGCCTCGTTACGATGCTGCCGGATTGGGGGCACCTTGCGGGCCGGGACTTGAGCGCTCAGAAAGCAAATTTACGCCGATGGTGAATGTGCAGTATGACTTCACCGATAGCATCAATGGATATTTCAGTTGGTCCGAAGGCTTTAAAGGCGGAGGCTTCAATGGCCAGGCCCGGCAACAATCAGCTCTCGAATACGAAGAGGAAACCGTTGATGCTTTCGAGATTGGCTTGAAGTCGACGCTTTTTGACGGTGCAATGACGGCAAATTTTGCCGCCTATCATTCGACTTATGACAATTTTCAAACAACCCAGTTTATCAACCAAGTGTTTGTTGTCGGCAATGCTGGCGAAGTGATTTCGCAAGGCATAGAGGCTGATGTGCTCTGGCAAGCAACAGACACGCTTAGACTCGGCTTCTCCGGAGCATGGGCGGATGTGACATATGAGGACTTCCCAAACGCGGCATGTACAAACGCTCAACAAACTGTGCTCAATCCATTCAACGGTGAGCGCGCAATGTGTACGGCGAACGGCGTTAATGATTTGTCCGGTAGGCAGGTTGAGAACGCTCCAGAGTTTTCTGGAAATGCGTTTGCAGTGCTTGATGTGCCGTTAGACAATCTAAGCTTTGACGCGCAACTAGGTGCGGACATCAGTTTTACCGGTGAACATTTCTTGTCCCAAAACCTAGACCCACTTCAGTTCCAGGACAGTTACTCACTTATAAATCTTCGCGCCGCTCTACTCGACAAAGACGAGCAATGGGAGCTTGCGCTACTCGGACGAAACGTGACCGATGAGATTTATTTGCTTACTGCCGCAGGCGTTCCAGCACAATTTGGAGCAAATTTCGGCGGGTCTAGTCGCGGCAGTGTCTTCGAGCTCCAATTCAACTGGTTCTTTAAATAGCTGCCATCTCTGGGCCGGGGATTCCTCCCCCCGGCCCCTTTTAAACATAAGCGCGATCTAAAATGCACGACCCGGATGTTCTCATCATTGGCCTTGGCCCTGTTGGCGCGATCCTAGCCAGCGTTTTGGCGCGTTCTGGTCTTAGCGTAAAAATTATCGAGCGCGATCTCGAAGTATACAAACAACCGCGTGCAATTGTTCTTGATCATGAAGTGATGCGGCTCCTCAATTTTATAGACTGCGCTGAAGATGCCTTGGCATGCAGTAAGCCAGCGCAAGGCTACGAATTTGTAAACGCCGATCGCGAAGTGTTAACGAAACGGCCTCCATTTCCAGGCCTCGCGCCAACTGGCTACAGCCCTGCCAATTTGTTCCATCAACCCTCACTAGAACACGCGATAAGAGCCAAACTGGCACAACTACCGAATGTCGACATCTGTCTCGGTGATGAATTTATCGCAATGGACCAGGATGGAAAGCGCATCCGCTCCGTTATTCGAACATCAAATGGTCTTACTGAAGTTACTTCCGCGTTCCTTATTGGGTGCGACGGGGGCAAGAGTCTGGTGCGGCGATACCTGGATATTCAAATGGAAGATCTAAATTTCAACGAGCCCTGGGTGGTCGTTGATGTGAAAGTTCCCGATGAAGATATTGGCCTTTCGAAAAACGGTGTTCAGCTTTGCGATCCTGCGCGACCGACGACGAGTGTGCCATCAGGGCCAAACAGGCATCGCTGGGAATTCATGTTGAAGCCTGGCGAGCGCGCGGAAGACGTTACAAAATCAGAGTCGCTAAAGGAGTGGATCTCCGCATGGGTCAATCCTGAAAAAATCGAATTGGAAAGAAGTGCCGTCTACCGGTTTCACGGTCTGGTAGCTAAAAAATGGCGACGCAGCCGGGCAATGATCGTCGGTGACGCTGCCCATCAAATGCCGCCTTTCATGGGCCAAGGATTAAATGCAGGCATAAGAGATGCTTTCAATCTCGCCTGGAAGCTTGTTGCGGTGGCGAAGGGTCAAACGCCATTGGATTTTCTGGATACGGTTGAGCGCGAACGCAGCCCGCATGTGAAGGAAGTCACCAATGGGGCGATTGCTATGGGCAAAACGGTGTGCGTTACCGATCCCTGCGAGGCCAAAGCGCGCGACAAAAAGATGATGGAAGACCACAAAGCGGGTCGCGGCTTTGCCTTTCCAGGTGTTCCCCGCATTATGTTCGGCGTGTTAAATGATGCGACTGCTGGCTCCGTATTTCCAGAAGCGTTCACCGGTGATGCAGCTGATCCAAAGCGCGTTGACCACGCTGTGGGTTATGTGCCGCTTCTTGTTTTGGCGAATACCAACACAGTATCAGGTGCCGAGTTGGAACGGGCCAAATCCCTTCGAGACGGTGACCTGCCAATCGAGTTGGCTGCGCTCGTTGGCGCATCGGAAGACATCGTTCAGCTTATCGACAAGGACGGTCATGTCGCGCGCTTGATGGGAGAAGCGGATGCAATGCTGGTGAAGCCGGACCGTATTGTCTTCGGATCAGGTTCCGTTGGGTATCTCGCGGATCAATGGAGCGCCTATCTCTCCGACGAGCTCTGCATAAAATCTTCTGCTGAGGGCGCTCATTGATGCCGAATTATTCCTCTCAATTTGTTGGCGTTTGGGAGCTTCAGGACTGGAAAGTCACCAACCTGTCGTCGGGAGACGTTTCTACTTACTATGGAGGACGAGAGCAGGGGTTCATTATCTACACAGCTGACGGTTGGGTTTCATCTTCTATAATAGATACCGGGCGGCCCATGAATTCAACGGATCGCGAAGCAAGGTTAGACCTTGTTGCCGCTCTGCAGGAAAAAGGCAGTGCCGAACTCGCGCCTGAACAATACGATACGCTCACACCATATGCTTTGTCAGCGCTTGGGTACCTTGGATACTGCGGTCCATATACAGCGGACGAGAATACCGTCTATCATGAGGTTCGCAGCGCCGGACGACCTAGTCATGTCGGTCTTACTCTTCCGCGAACTTATGCATTCGATGGCAATACACTAACGCTCTCTGGCGATGCTTATGGGTTCCGTGACACCCTTTTATGGAAGCGCATCACATCGCCGCCTCGTATGGGAGGTGTGTCGTGAAGATCAAAAGCTTGTCAGATATCGAGATGTTTGAACAAACGCCTGCCCGAGAGCGGTGGCGCGGTGACAACGTGTACGATCTTATTCGCCGCTCTGCTCTCAAGTTCGCTGAGCGCCCAGCATTGAAATTTCAAAGCACGGCTGACCTCGACGAAGAACCACGAGGTATTACCTACAGCCAATTGTTGGCGTCCATACACCGATGCGCAAACGCGCTGTATTCAGAAGGCGTAGGTGTTGGCGGAGTTACGGCCGTGATTATGCCTAACCTGCCTGAAACCTGTATCGCCATGTGGGGCGCTCAGACGCTGGGCATCGTTGCGCCGATTAATCCAATGCTGGAGCCTGAAGCGCTCAGGGACATACTGAACGAAAGCGACGCTGAAGCACTGATTGTGCAAGGTCCGGTATCCGGAAGTGACATATGGGAGAAAGTTCTAAGCATTCTCGATGAAGTGCCGAAACTGAAAGCTGTCTTTCGGGTTGACGTTGAAAGTGGTGAACCAGGCACAATTCAAGCAACGAGTAGTGGTGCAAAGATATTGGGCTTTAACTCAAATCTTAACGAACAAAACTCGGAACAACTCGATTTTTTCCGAACGATATCGCCGGAAGATATCACGGCATACTTTCACACGGGTGGAACAACCGGACGACCAAAAATAGCGCGCCACAGTCATGCTAATCAAGTTCACCTAATTTCAATGATGGCCGACATGTTTGGGTTTGATGAAAACACGGTGGCGATCGGCGGCCTGCCGCTCTTTCACGTCAATTCCTTTTTCAATGCGGGTCTCAATCCGCTCGCGACCGGTGGGCATTCTGTATATTTAACTTCAGCTGGATTTCGTGACCGCGCGGTCGTTGAAAACCTATGGAACCTCATCGCAAAGTATCGCGCGACATATTTTGCGACCGTACCAACGGTCGTTTCGTCTCTGCTCGAAGTGCCTATCGACAATGCTGACCTAAGCAGCATGGACTTCATTATTTGCGGGGCTGCACCTATTGCACCGCAAGTTTTCAGTGAGTTCCAGGACCTTGTCGACATAACCGTTATGGAAGCCTACGGGATGACTGAGGGCACTCTGTTTAGCGCCGGAAACCCGCAGCACGGTGAAAAACGAGTCGGGTCCATTGGCATTCGTGTCCCGTACCAGCCGATGAAGTGCGTAATTCTAGATGAAAACAACAATTTTGTTCGTGATTGCGAGCCGAACGAAATTGGGACCATCGTATTTAAAGGCCCAAATGTATTTGCAGGCTACAAGCAAGAAGAGAAGAACCGCGAAGCGTTCATAGATGGTGAGTGGCTGATCAGCGGTGATCTCGCGCGCGAAGATGAGGACGGTTATTTCTGGATGACGGGCCGGTCAAAAGACCTCATTATCCGGGGTGGTCACAATATCGATCCCAAAGTCATCGAAGATACGTTGTCTGCCCATCCGGCTGTTTCCTTGGCTGCCGCTGTTGGTCAACCTGACGCCTATGCCGGCGAGCTGCCATGCGCTTTCGTAACTCTCGGAGAGGAATGGGTTGGCAAACCGCCAACGGAGGACGAACTGAAAGCGTTTGCAAAAGAAAATATCCCCGAGCGGGCGGCCGCGCCGGTCATCGTTGAAATTCTGAGCGACATGCCGACGACCGCTGTCGGCAAAATATTCAAGCCAACCTTAAGAGAACGCGCCATTGCGCGGGTTTTGACGAAGGAAGTGAGGAATGTCGCGCCGACTGGCACAGTCGAGGTTAGTCGAAGCGAACTTCACGGTGTTCTCGCGCATATCTCAGGTGTCAGTGATGTGGATCGAACCGAGGTCAAATCTGTTCTCGACACCTACACGGTCGCCTTTGAGTTCACCGGCCGCGCGCAAATTGAGACCGAAGGAGAAATCGCATGACAAAAATACGTGCCTTGATCATGGGAGCTTTTGTTCTGTGCGGGTCAGCTTGTACTTCGCCAGCTCCTGAAAACTCAGCGACCAATGAGGTTGAAACTGAAGTCGCTGATGCCAGTGGCACAGCCACAGAAAACGACCGAAGCCCAAATTTTCTGATTGTCGTTGCCGATGATCTTGGTTGGTCTGACCTCGGTGCATTCGGTGGTGAAATTCGAACACCAAATCTCGATGCGCTGGCAGCTCGCGGAATGATGATGACACAATATTACGTTGCTCCGACGTGTTCGCCGACGCGCTCGATGTTGATGACAGGACTCGACAATCACCAGGCTGGTGTGGGGGCGATGGCCGGCATTATTGCGCCAAACCAAGTTGGGAACCGCAATTATGCCGCGCAGCTGCACGATGATGTTGTTACGATCGCGGAGGCACTTAAGGCGAATGGTTACGCAACTTTGATGTCTGGCAAATGGCACTTAGGCACCGACCGTAACCAAACTCCGGATCAGCGCGGATTTGACCGTTCATTTACACTTCTAGAGGGCGGCGCGAGTCATTTTTCAGATATGAAGCCTATTCACCCAGGCGATCCTCCCGAATATCTGGAAGATGGCGAACATGCCACGCTGCCAGACGACTTTTACTCTTCTGTTCACTATACGGACAAATTAATCGAGTATCTGGATGAGGTCGATACAAGCAAGCCGTTTCTCGCATATCTTGCCTACACAGCGCCGCATGACCCGATTCAAGTGCCCCACGAGTGGCGTGATAAGTACAAGGGCCGATATGACGCTGGTCCGGTAAAAATCAGGATGGACCGTCTTGAAAGCCAAGTCTCAAAAGGCTTAACGCCGGAAAGCGTTTCGCTCTGGGACGTTCCGAACTTTCCACCTTCTGTTCCATTGCACCTTAAACCCTGGGAGCAGCGTCCAGATCGGGACAGAGCGCGAGCAGCGGAAGTCATGGAGATTTATGCTTCCATGGTCGAACTCATGGATGAGCAGTTCAATCGCGTGATCGTAAAACTGGCAGAAAGAGGACAGTTAAATAATACTTACATATTGTTCTTTTCTGACAATGGTGCAAGCGCCGTTGCGCCGCTGGTCTATCCAGACAATACAGTCGAGTGGATGGCTGAAAATTGGCCAACCACCTTTACGGAAGTTGGAACCAAAGACGCCTTCTCTGTGATGGGGCGAGAATGGGCCAATGTCTCAAATACGCCATGGAGGCTGAACAAAGGTCAAATTGCAGAAGGTGGAACGCGTTCCCCATTTATCGTGACAGGTCCTGGCATTCTGGCCGGTTCAGTATCGCCAGAGCTTGCGCATGTTCAGGATATCGCGCCCACAATTTTAGACATTGCCGGAATCCCAGTGCAGGGAAATTCATTATATGAAAACAAACTAAAACCCCAAGGTGTATCGCTGGCGGGCGTCTGGACTGCTGGAGAGGCAAGTCCGAGGACAAGCTTCGGAATGGAACTATTCGGCAATGGTGCCTTTCGTGAAGGCGATTGGAAGATTACCAAAATCAACCGACCACAGGGTTCCGGAGAGTGGGAACTCTTCAATCTTGCGAAGGATCCGGGGGAAACAAACAATCTGGCAAAATCAGAGCCAGAACGCCTCGCGCAATTGCTCACCTCTTATGAAGAATATGAGAAAGAAAATGGCGTGATCCCGCCGAGCGAACCCCCAAAAATACGTCTGCGCCAAATCTATACCGAACCTTGTGATCAGGTGTGTGAGAAAGCGTTTGCAGATTTCGAAGCTGCGCAACGTGCGCGAGCAGCGCAACCAAATTAAGAAGGATGGCTTTTATGAAACCCTATGCTGACATGATTAAGAGCGTGAAGGACTACATCCGACTACCCTTTGTCTATGAGCATTGGTATATGGCCGGTGTTGGGAGTGAATTCACTGATAAGCCAATAGCGAAGACATTGCTCAATCGTTCACTGGTCTTTTATCGAACCGAATCTGGCGATGTCAAAGCGATGCAGAACCGGTGTCTGCATCGCTCCTTCCCGCTGTCTGAGGGCTACCGTGAAGGCGATAATCTGGTCTGCCGCTATCATGGCATCCGGTATACGCCTGATGGTGAGATTGCCCGCATTCCTTGCCAGGCGCAGGCCTCAAACAAAAAGTTGCGAACCTATCCGATTAGAGAAGCCGGGCCACTCGTTTTCATCTGGATGGGTGATCCAGACAATGTCGGTCCCTTCCCGGACTTTAGCCATCTTGCCGATCCCAATTATCGCACCCTTTATGACTTTATCGTCCTCGAAGGAAACTACCTTCTGATGGCGGAGAATCTGAACGATTTCACCCACTTTGCGTATCTCCACAAAGACACATTCGCCTTCGACGACAGCTTTATGGACCTACCCCTAGAGATAAAGAATATTGATGGCCGCATTTGGTGTAATCGCATTGATCGCAATTCGCCAATTGCGAAGGGCTTTGTTCCTCCAAGCTATCTGCAAGAAGCTGAAGGCAAATATGTCGAACGCCATGATGGCGGCATGTTCTTAACACCGGGAATTTTCCTCGGAAATGCCCCGCTCTTCATTGGCACCGAAGATGACCCCAATCGCCGCGTGCTCAACCAGCGTATTGCCCATTATATTACGCCCGAAACCGAAACCACGAGTCATTACTGGTGGTCAGTCTCTACCGATTACGAGCAGAATAACGACATGTTTTTTCAGATGCTCAAACCGCGTCTCGACCAAGGCTTCAATGAAGACAAATGGGCCGTTCGGCACATGCAAAAACTGCTCGATAATGACAAAATCGAATTCGATGAAATGGTCATTGCAGGCGACAAAGCCGGCTTGCTCTATCGGCGCGTCATGCTCGATTGGGTGCAAGCCGAATATGGCGATGCTCCAGCTGAGCTTGAACCCGCATAGCCCGAGAGGCTCGATTATGCCGCAACTACTCGACTCTGATGTCCAGACCAAGGAAGTGCTCGATTGGGAAGGCGTTCACCTGTTTCATTTCATGGGCTCGTCGTGTTCTCAGAAGACCCGGATATTCTTGAATTTGAAAGGGATTGATTGGCAATCTCATCATGTTGATGTGCCGGCACATGAGAACTATGGTGAGCGCTATATGGGTATTAATCCTCGCGGGCTTGTGCCCGCGCTGGTGCATGATGGCCAGGTCATCATTGAAAGCAATGATATCCTTGAGCACCTTGAGGCGGCGTTTCCTGAACCTCGCCTAATTCCTGCCGGTGAAGAAGGTATCGTTCACAAAATGTTGAAGCATGAAGACGACCTTCACCTCGATCTTCGTTCACTTTCAATGCGATATGCTTTTGGTCCGGGAGCTGGCCAGCGCAGCTCTGATTTGTTGAAGCAGTACGAAAGTGCGGGCTCAGGAACAGTTGGCGGCTCGGTTGATCCGCACAAAGCGGTTGAGTTAAAATTCTTCCAGGACCTTGCCGAAAATGGCGGCGTGCCGGACGATGACGTTAAACGTGCAGCCACCAATTTTCATGCCGCCTTCTCTGATCTGAACAACCGTCTCTCAGACTCTGAGTTCCTGCTTGGTGACGCGCTCAGCGTGTTGGACATTGCCTGGTATATCTATGCAGCTCGGCTCACAGATGCTGGATACCCGTTATCAGAACAACATCCGCGTCTAGCGGCCTGGTTCGATCGTTTGCATGTCAGACCAGAATTCAGCCGTGAGGTTCAAGCACCACCACCGCTAATCGCCGCCCGTGAGAAATGGCAAGCTGAGCAAGCTGCAAAAGGAAAATCGCTCGCACAACTTGCTGGCTTCTAAATCGCTTAATCATAAGAACTATTCACCCTGGAGACCAAAATGAAGAAACTGCTCATCACCGGTATCACGGCCATTTCAATAGCTGCCTTATCGCAAGCAGAAGAGACAGCGCCCGAACATGATCGACATGCCGCTTGTGTTGCTGACGTGACTGCAAAAGCGGAAACAGCTGGCGAAACTGTCAAAGACGCAGGCGCAATGTGCAAATGCCTCGGCGAGAGCATCATGCCGAACCCTGCGTTGCTCGAGGAGATCGATGCGGCTGGCGGACTGCCGCCAAAAGAAGAAGCAAGCGATGAGCTCAAAAAGGTAGTTGAAGCCTGCATTGCTGCAGACAAAGCCTCATAGCTTTTTCAGGAAAGGAGCGCTCTCATGAACCACATGTTCTCTCACTCGATCAAGGCAATGGCTATAATTGGAAGCGTTCTTTTAGCCTCGTGCGCAAATGTTGGATTGGCTCAGGAGGAAGCTCCCAAACCGCCTCCAGACCTAAAGGAACGCGTTTCCGGGTTCCTGAATATGGAACTCTACGTGTACGAGACGCGTATCGCCGGCGACCCGGCAAAAGTGATTGAAAATCTAGAGTCTCACCTCGACTATCAGGTGAAACTTCAAAATGAAGGTATCATGTTTGGTGCAGGTCCTTTGCAGGAAGAGGGCGCGCCGCCGTTTCCGCCTGTTGCCGGAATGATTATAATCAGAGCGGGATCATTCGATGAGGCACGCGCAATTGCGGATGCTGATCCGATGCATTCGAGCGGCGCCAGAACCTACACGCTGCGAAAATGGACAATGAATGAAGGGTCGCTTGATCTTACCGTGAAGTTTTCAGGACAATCTGTCGAACTCAAATAGGGAACAGGTCAGTGAACACTCCAGAAAGCGAGGTCGACCTGTTCAGCGATGACACGCTGCAAAACACAGAACAGGTCTATAAGCAATTGCGAGATACAGGTGCGATCGTCAATCTGCCCGCAAATGGCCTCTATGCCATCACTCGATTTGATGCAGTACGCGCAGGTCTGCGGGCGGATTCTATTCTCATAAGTGGCAAGGGCGTCGCTGCGAACGATTTCATGAACGGGGTTCCGTCACACACGACCCTGATAAGCGATGGCGCGCTACACAAAAAACGACGTGATATACTGATGCGGCCCTTAGGTCCCGGCGCGCTGCAATCAGTCAAAGACCGAATTGCGACGTCAGCGGACTCACTTGTTCAAGACCTCGTTGGCCGCGATCAGTTTTGCGGCGTGAAAGATTTTGCATCTCACCTGCCAGTCTCTATTGTCGCGGATCTGATCGGGCTGGAAGAATCCGGCCGCGAAAATATGCTCGATTGGGCGGCCGCGACGTTTGACGCGCTGGGCCCCATGAATAGTCGCACCGAACGGGCGCTACAAACTGCGATGGGTCTGATCGCGTATGTGCAAACGTTAAGCCCAGATTCTGTCAAACCCGGCGGTTGGGCCGAAGCCATCTTAAATGAAGTGCCCGCGGGTATTCTCGCACCTGAGGAAGCCGCAATGATGGTGGTCGACTATGTTGCGCCCGCGTTGGATACAACGATCCTGGCAAGCGCCCAGATGCTGTGGCGGCTTGCTTCAACGCCGGGCGCATTTGATTGTTTAAAGTCTGATCCAGATTTGATCCCATCGGTCGTCAATGAAAGTGTCAGATTAGCGTCCCCAATTCGCGAATTCACTCGGTACGCGGCCGAGAATTATACCACTTCAGATGGCACGATACCGTCAGGTGCGCGCGTGGCGGTACTTTACGCGAGTGCCAATTGGGATGACCGTCATTATCCAAATGCCGACCAATTCCAGATCGACCGTAATCCGCGCGATCATGTCGGCTGGGGACATGGCCAGCATTCTTGTGCAGGCATGCACCTCGCCCGGATGGAAATGGAAGCTCTTGCGCGAGCTTTAGTAAAGCATGTTTCTTCGATAGAATGTGAGGAACCGGTGCCCATTATAAACAATGTTCTCCAGGGTTTTTCAGAACTCCCCACTGAATTTGGACGTGCTGCATAAAGGGCAATTTTGTCATGTCACTCACTTACGAAACATCGGGGAAACTGGCGATCGTTCAATGGGATGACGGCAAAGCAAACGCTGTAAACCCGGTGCTTGTCGGCGAGATGAATGCATATCTGGACGAAGCAAATGCCAAGGCAGATGCTTTGGTCATTGCGGGTCGGCCAGGGGTTTTTTGTGGCGGTTTCGATCTAAAGATATTGCGAGACGGTTCCGAACAGGACATCGAAGATATGATTGACGGCGGCGGGGATTTGGCCGCCCGTCTTTTTTCGTATTCGAAGCCTGTCGTAATGGCATGTACCGGGCACGCAATTGCACAAGGCGCTGCATTTTTGATGGCGGCAGATCTCCGCGTTGGGGCGACTGGTGACTTCAAACTCGGTTTGAACGAAACCCAAATAGACATGGTGCTCCGTCACTTTGGCCCAACGCTCGCAAAAGCAAGATTGTCAAAACGATACTGGACGCGCGCTGCAATTCTCGGCGAATTGTTTTCACCAGAGGACGCCGTTGAAGTTGGGTATCTCGATTATGTGACGGATCCCGATGATGTCATTGAAACCGCAATCTCCCATGCGCGTCAATATACGCAACTTCCGCCACAAGCTTTTGCTCAAAACAAATTGCTTATGAGACGCGAGGCAATTGAAGCACTAGCAACAAAGGTACCACTTTAATGCGCAACGACACCCCGCCTGCAGTATTTGGTTCGTACGAGTTTTATTCTGGTCCGTTGAGATTCGCAGCGATAATTCGAGCCGTATTGGCGTTGGTAGCATCTGCTATGGTTGCTACTTGCTCGACCTTAATTGAACCTGAGAGTGGAAGCACGCGGTCGGTGTCTGCGGAACAATTTGGGCCGGTCACAAATGCGATGTTGACAGATCCACCCGCTAGCTCATGGCTTATGTATCGGGGCAATCACTCGAGCTGGGGATTTAGCGCGCTCGATCAAGTAAACACCAAGACGGTAAAAGATCTTGCCATGGCCTGGTCTGTCGGTATGGACCCAGGTTCAAATCAGACGACGCCGCTGGTTCATGATGGCAGGCTGTATCTCGCTCATCCGAAAGACGTCATCACTGCTCACGATGCCGCAACCGGTGATTTGATTTGGGAATATCGTCACGATCGTAGATCAGAAATATGGGGTCCGGGTGAGATAACGCGGGCCATCGCACTATATGACGATAAAATTTTTCATGCCACATCGGACGCCCGTATTATCGCGCTAAGCGCAAGCACCGGAGAAATTGTTTGGGATACATCAGTTGGCGATCCCAAGTGGATTACCCACTCTTCCGGCCCAATTGTAGCGGGCGGTCGTGTTTTTACGGGTAGGACATGTGGTTACAAGTCACCGGCCAGGTGTTTCATTGCCGCCCACGATGCGAAAACTGGACAGGAGCTTTGGCGGACAGAGGTGATACCGAAACCGGGCGAACCAGGAGATGAATCTTGGAATGGACTGCCATACAGCGAGCGTATTCACGGCAGCGTTTGGATGGTCGGTTCGTATGATAGCGATTTGGACACGCTTTATTGGGGAACGTCTGGTCCAGCACCGTCACCAGAAGTGCTACGCGGTGGCCGCAAAGCCGACATGTTATACACCAACTCAACGCTCGCGCTCGACCCGGCGACCGGTAAAATCAAATGGTATGTGCAACACCTTCCGCGCGATAATTGGGATATCGATCACGTATATGAGCGCATCCTGGTGGATGCGGAAGTCAGACCAGATGCAGAAGCTACGTGGAAGCAAAATTCTGATCTGCCAACCGGTGAGCAAAAATTGCTCACGGGCATTCCGGGTAAAACCGGGATCGTGTGGACGATGGATCGCCAAACAGGTGACTTCTATTGGGCTAAACAAACCATCTTTCAAAATGTGGTCACCGACATTGATCCTGCAACGAGTAAGGTATCGATAAACGAAGATCTGGTTGCCACTGAACTTAACGGTGAGCCCGACTTTGTATGTCCATCCCTCGCAGGAGGGCGCGACTGGCCAGCAGGTGCCTACAATCCAGAGACCCGGGCAATGTTCATGCCTATGATGACCCTGTGTATGAATGTCAGCGCAGGATCAAAGGATCCGCGTTACCGGTTAAATCCAGAGCTCGCGCTTGCGCCCAACACTGACAAGGTAGGGCGCCTGGAAGCTATCCATGTTGAAACAGGTGAAACGCTTTGGGCAAACGAAAGCCAGCATGGAGTGATGACGGTCCTCGCAACTGGAGGTGAATTACTTTTTGCAGGAGACTCGCAACGCCGGTTCCGAGCCTATGATCAAGACACCGGAGAGGTTCTATGGGAACGCATTCTTGGTGGGCCCGTTACAGGAACTCCGATCAGCTACGCCGTGAATGGTGATCAATACATCGCAGTTTCAGTGGGGGGTGGTGGAGGTGCCATCAATGCTTGGACGTTCATGAGTAAAGACCGGACTACACGCCAAGGTGGCAACACCCTTTACGTCTTCAAATTGCCAAATTGAGGCACAATTTCTTGGGAGGAAAATTCCTATGCTCAATACTTACGCCAAAACATGTTTGGTAGCGATGTTACTTGTGCTTGAAAGCGCCTGCGCATCGGTGGGAATGTCACAATTGGCAGATACAGGACTATCGGATCAAGGAGGATATGAAGGGCGCGTGAGGCTCGTTCGGTTTTTGGATGAGCCAGACGGTTACTGCCTCGATGTGCCTGGTCCCGCAGGTTCTG
Organism: Hyphomonadaceae bacterium; assembly: GCA_965263325.1. Classification (GTDB taxonomy): domain Bacteria; phylum Pseudomonadota; class Alphaproteobacteria; order Caulobacterales; family Hyphomonadaceae; genus CBDHGY01. The sequence continues at coordinate 3,010,093 of CBDHGY010000002.1, forward strand.
AAATGCTCGAGGTTCCGCTGGTCGCGCACACCTGCCACCCCGACCCATACGCAGATCAGGTCTTTCGATTCAATCAAGATGGATCTGGAAGGATACGCTGGACCACTGACATACACGATCTCTGCTTCACGCCGGATCAAGTCGCTTCAGGTTCGCGTTTACATCTTCGCGCCTGCGGTGAGCATTCTTCTCAAGCATTTGAATACACTTTAGAGAAAGAGATTAAACTCACCGGTTCTAACCTATGTGTTCAGGTTGAGCGGCGCGGAGCAGGTCCAAGACAAGCCCCTGGCGAAGGACAAGACGCCTATGGGCGAGGGAGATCAGTGAACGCACAGTACACGCATTTGATGCGGTTTTTGGAATTGCGTGAATGCGGCGATGGTGATCCATCCATGTCTAGATGGATGGCAATCAAGTGACATAAACACTCGATGCTTTCCTGCCATTCATTTCTTGCAGTTCGTCTTTGAACGATCATCATGCCGATGATCAGATTGTTGGGGCGACATTCTCCAACAGAACAAACCCTGCACAAATTGCCCAGATACTGCCCAAGTAAATCGGCATTTTTCTGCTTTGTTCTGCACTATTCCACAGGTTGGGACCTGTGTGAAAAATCGGCGAATTCGCCAAAATATACAATAATAACAATGCTTTGAAATGGTGCCGCGAGGGAGAATTGAACTCCCGACCTCATCATTACCAATGATGCGCTCTACCACTGAGCTACCGCGGCTATTTGCAGTTCGTAAGCGGGCCGATTAGCTTATACTGAAAGCTATGAAAAGACTGTTTCGGCGGCAAGGCAAAAAGAATATGACGGATAAATCCGCTGGCGAGGATCGGAAATCCCGAACAGCCGCAGCGCTGAGGGAGAATCTAAAGCGGCGTAAAGCTGCCGCGCGAAAGGCCAAATCGGCCCCAGCCAAACCCAAAACAGACTAGTAGTTGCAGTAAAATGAGCTTGGATGTATCAATAGCGCCGATGGAGCTTGCTTTCCGCGAGGCCGAGCGCGCCGCCGAGGCCGGCGAGGTGCCCGTTGGGGCGCTGATCTGGGATCCAGGCTTAGGCGAAGTGGTCGCGGCAGGTCACAACGCGCCGATCAAAACGCATGACCCAACCGCACATGCCGAAATTGTTGCAATCCGGGCGGCGGCAAAGCAGATAGGCAATTACCGCCTCACGGGCCTTCATTTGTATGTGACGCTCGAGCCCTGCGCGATGTGCGCCGGCGCGATCAGCATGGCGCGGCTTGGCAAGGTGATCTTTGCCGCAAGCGACGAGAAAGGGGGCGCGCTTATTCACGGTCCTCGCTTTTTTGAGCAGCCGACGTGTCATTGGCGCCCAGAGGTAACGCAGGATATGGAATCAGCGCCGCGGGCGAGCGAGATGCTACGAGCCTTTTTTCGGGATCGGCGAACGTAAAGACAGTCTGTTGTTTGAGGTGTCATTCGGTTAGGAATTTCACTCGCTTCACTGGTGAATTTGATTGACGCGCCCAATCGCTATGAGAATATTTTTTGCGCGTGCGCGGTTTGTGGTCTGTGACAACTCGCCCGCAATACTGCGCATCATCCAGCCGGGGGAAATAAGTGTGACAGCGCCAACATCGGATGCGGAAAATAACGGAGAATGGAGCGCGCTGGAAGACTGGCCGCTGATCGCCATTCACGCCATGGTTTTGCCAGATGGAAAGGTTCTCACTTTCGGTACAGATGAGCGCGGCATGCAAAGCGGCGAATTCATTTATGATGTATGGGATCCGGTTACCGGTGAACACTTCACTATCGAAAATACAACGGGTACGGATATTTTCTGCTCGAATATGGCTATCCTTCCGGCAACGGGAGAAATCATCATTGCCGGCGGCGATAATCGCCCGAATGGTGGGGTCAATCGCGGCGTTGATGATGTCAATGTTTATGATTTCCGCGACATGTCTTTAACCACGCTCGACGGTCAGGAGATGAATTATGCGCGTTGGTATCAGTCCACAATAACCCTTGGCGATGGCAGTATTCTTTCTCTCGGTGGCCGCGATCAAAATGGCCGCGGCGTTGGTACCCCTGAGGTCTACCGCGTGGGTGAGGGATGGACGGAACTGACAGGGGCGGCCAGTTCAGATATCGCGCAAAAGTGGTGGTATCCCCGAACTTGGGTAAATGCAGACGGCGATGTGATCGTGGTTGAGTCTCGCGGGGGCGCAAACCAGGCGGACGTGTTCGTTCTGGATGTATCCGGCACTGGCAGTATGACGAAGATCGGTGCGCTGCCATTCGCAACACGTGATGACACGCCGTCAATCATGTATGACGAAGGTAAGATCCTGATTATGGCAACCAATGGTGAGCTATGGTCGATGGACTTAAATGGCGCGCAGCCGACCTATACGATAGTTGGCGATGTCGGCCAGTCGCGGCTTGAATCGAACATGTCTGTCCTGCCAGATGGCACCGTCGCGATCACGGGTGGTTCGCGTGTGGACAATAAGTTGACGGACATTACGACAGAAGTCGCTATATGGAACCCGGTCGATAATTCCGTTACGATACAGGATGATGAAGCGTTGGCCCGGCTTTATCATTCAACGGGCTTGCTTCTGCTCGACGGTTCTGTGGCATCCCTCGGGGGCGGCGCACCCGGTCCGCTAACAAACACGAATGGCCAAATATTCTACCCAAAATATCTCTATGATGATGATGGCAATCTGGCTGAGCGGCCGGAAATTCTGGATGCGCCGCTCGAGATTACAAATACCGAAGACATGTTCATCACCGTGGATGATGCCAGCGCGATCGCACGCCTCACATTTTTGCGGCAAGGTGCGGTAACGCATTCTCGAAACAATGATAGCCGTTTCATCGAACTTGAATTCGAAGTGATCAATGACACGACGATCCGTATTGATCCGCCAGACAACCCAAATGTTATGTTGCCCGGTTTCTGGATGTTGTTTGCGCTGGATAGCGATGGAGTGCCATCGGTTGCGAAAATGGTTGGCATCAATGTCGGAGGCGAGGGGTTTGATCCAAATTTCGTCGATGGCACATCGGGTGCGGACGATCTGATTGGCACAGAAGCCGATGACGTTATTGATGGCGAGGGCGGCGGCGATTTGTTCCGCGATACCAAGGGCAATGATACATACATCGGCGAAGAAGGTATATATGATCTTCTATATGCAGAAGGGGCGGCCGCTGACTATGTTTTCCTGCAGAATTCGGATGGTACGGTGTCGATGTACAGTTCGGAGACCGGCCACGACATTCTCAACAGTATCGAGGGCATCTGGTTCCAAGGCGCACGCGAGTGGTTTCGTGTCGGAGAATTGCTTGCTCCGACTGAAGGATTGATCGAGGGCACATCGGGCAATGATGTGTTATACGGCTCCACTGGTAGCGACACCATGATTGGCAATGGCGGCAGCGATGTTTTCCGCGGCTCACTCGGCGATGATGAGATTATCGGTAATGAAGGAAGCTATGATGAACTTAGCTTGGCCGGCACGGCCGCCGACTACACCTTCATTAGCAATGGAGACGGCACATTTACTGTCAGCGGCGATCTTGTGGGCACTGATACACTGATCTCAATCGAAGGCGTTTGGTTCCGCGATGAAGGAGCGTGGTATCGTCCGGGTGATCTCGTTATTCCAACCGACTCTACGATCGAAGGAACCAATGGTGATGACGTTCTGAGCGGTACTAATGGCGATGACACGATGCTGGGCAATGGCGGCAGTGATGTGTTCCGCGACAGCCTCGGCGATGACGCATATATCGGCAATTCTGGAACGTATGACGAGGCCAGTTATGCGGGGGCAGCGTCGGATTATACTTTCACACAAAATCCGGACGGTTCGGTAACAGTTTCTGGCGCTTCGACAGGAACTGACACGCTAACAGATATCGATGGAGTTTGGTTTCGCGGAGCCAAGACCTGGTTTAATATCAACGACCTGTTTGAAACTTCTGGCGGATTAATCGAAGGCACAACCGGAGATGACGTCTTATTCGGATCAGATGGTGAAGACACGATGCTAGGCAATGGCGGGAGCGATGTATTCCGTGGCTCTCTTGGCGATGACACTATTATCGGCAATCAAGCCGCCTATGATGAGTACAGTCTCGCAGGCAGCGCGGCAGACTATACGTTTATCGACAATGGTGACGGGACTGTCACCGTTACTGGCGCACAGACAGGTACCGATACGTTGGAGGCCATCGATGGAGTATGGTTCCGAGGCGCGCAGGAGTGGTATGATATCGCCGACTTATTCGTATAGATTGCTAGAATGCTGCCGGGCCAGGACGGGTTACTCGGTGAAGCTACCTAGCGTCACACTTTCCGTCGCTGAAGCTCTGATCTAAACTCATACTCAGGATTAGAGGAACGGAGATACTATGAGCCATATTGACGGACATATCATGCCAGGTGCGGGTCCTGACGTAGCATTTGATGAAATGAACGATCTGCGCATGTCTGAGGCTGCACGCCCGCTATACGAGCATGTGAAGAAATTTATCAGCGAGCATGTCGCGCCGATGTCGGAGAAGTTTCACGAACTCGGCAAGGATCGCGCCGATCGCTGGTCGTATGTACCTGGCCAGCTGGAAATGCTCGAAGAGGTCAAAGACGAAGCCAAGAAGCAGGGCCTTTGGAACTTTTTCCTGCCTGACGCGGAAACTGGCGAAGGGCTTTCAAACCTCGACTACGCGTTTATTGCGACTGAGCTCGGCAAAATACCGCTCGCCTCTGAGTGCATGAATTGCTCAGCGCCTGACACCGGCAATATGGAAGTGCTGGAACGTGTCGGCACGCCTGCCCAGAAAGAGGAGTGGTTGAAGCCGCTGCTCGAAGGAAAGATCCGCTCCGCTTTTGCAATGACTGAGCCATGGAACGCCTCATCAGATGCGAAGAATGTGTCGACATCGGCGGTGCTCGAGAATGGCGAGTGGGTGATCAATGGCGAGAAATACTACATCTCCGGCGCCGGGGATCCGCGGTGTAAAATCATGATCACGATGGTGAAAACATCGCCAGACGCTGCGCCGCATAAACAGCAATCTCAAATCCTGGTCCCAGTCGAAACCCCGGGCGTGCATATTCTGGGCCCGATGCATGTGTTCGGCGAAGATGATGCCCCGCATGGTCATATGCACATCAAGTTCGACAATGTGCGCGTGCCGGAGAGCAATATGCTTCTGGGTGAAGGGCGCGGGTTCGAAATCTCGCAGCTGCGTCTTGGCCCTGGCCGTATTCACCACTGCATGCGCTCGATTGGCGCGGCAGAAAAGGCGCTCGACCTGATGTGCCGCCGCAGCCTGTCTCGCACGGCGTTCGGCCAGCCTATTGCCAAACTTGGCAAAAATATCGAAGTCATTTCCCGTGCACGCATCGAGATTGAAGCCATGCGCCTGATGGTGCTGAAAGCGGCGAAAGCGATGGACACGCTGGGCAACAAGGAAGCTCGCATCTGGGTGTCGATGGTCAAGGCGATGGTGCCAGAGCGCGTGTGCCAGATTATCGACCAGGCCATTCAGATGCATGGTGCGACAGGTGTGTCTCAGTGGACGCCGCTGCCTAGCATGTATCACAGCCAGCGCACCCTGCGCCTTGCCGATGGGCCGGACGAAGTACACCACATGGTCGTTGGACGTCATGAGACCCGCAAATATGGCAAGGACGTTAAAGACCCTGCTGAGGATGCCGTCGGACGGATGTAACGCCGCATCGCGATTGCGAGATAAATTGATATAGCTCCCGGAATTCGAATTCTGGGAGCTTTTTAGTGGCCGCCTTACGCAACTCTATTCGCCGCGCGCATAAATTTCTCGCGCTTATCATCGGCGTTCAGTTTCTTTTTTGGACGCTGAGCGGCCTGTTTTTTACGATTCATCCGATAGATGAAATTCGAGGGGAGCATTTGCGCCATGAAGTGCTGCAGAGCACCGTGGGCTTTGATAGGGCGTTAGTAGCTCCCAACACTCTCGTCAGTAACGCAGAGCAGGTGTTGCTGTTACCCGGTCTTTCGGGGCCCTGGTACGAAGTGAAAACGAAAGTTGGCTACGCGGTATATGATGCAAGGAACGGCTCGCGACTTACGCCTTGGAACGAGGAAGAGGCAACAACACTTGCCACCGCCTATTGGAAAGGTGACGGCCAAATATCGAGTGTTAAGCTGGAGAACGATCCTCCGCGCGAGGCTGCGTCTTCATCTCCGCTCTGGCGCGTTCAGTTTGAAGGCGCAGACTCAGCGACGTTTTGGGTCTATTCAGACCGTGCGGGCTTGCGAGCAGTTCGCACGACCAATTGGCGCATCTTCGATATCCTCTGGCGGGTTCATATCATGGATTTCACCGGAGAAGATAAAATTCATAGCTGGTGGTTACGCCTTGCAGCATTTTTAGGGTTAACTGTTGTGTTGTTCGGAATCGCTTTGTTGGTGGACCGAGCGATACGCGGGCGATTGCTCAATTAGCCAGCGATCACGCGTGTTTTATGCATCGTCATGCGATCGCCTCTTGCAGAACGCATTCGCGCCTGTTTGACTGTTATGATACACTTTCACAAACAACAATAAGTCGAGGAGTCCGCATCTCATGACAATCCGATCAGCGCTCGCAGCCACCGCCCTTGCTCTGGTTTCAGCTGTTCCGATTGCCCATGCTGCGCCGCCCGAAAACACTTATAACGTGTCTGAGGCTGCAATGACCCTCGCCGTGCGCGGGGAAGATGGTGCGCCTGTCGGCATTGACGCCTATGAGACACCGCACGATGCGTTGAAAGCGGGCGATACCGCTGCGTTCCTGGCAGCGCTTCGCGACAATTCGGCTTCAAATTCGAGGAACGCCTGGCCAAATCTCCTGCTCGCCATTGATGCGGCGGCCGGGAGCGATTTTGACGAAGCTGATACGCTGCTCGGTGAAATTGATGATTTTGCCTCTGGTGCACCGCTCGCGCCGTTCATTGGGGCATGGGTTTCAGCGCTCAGCGGCGATGAAGATGCTGCTGTCAGCGATGTCCGAGAGGCGGGTAGGGTTCTTCCGGGAATGGTTGCCGATCTTTCGCTGGCATCCATGCTTGAAGCCTTCGGCAGGGAAGACGAGGCCCTTGCCGTTTACGCTTCGATGATCCCGAACGAAATCGTAGCGCCGGAACATTCCTTTGATGTGAAGGGTCTCGTCTGGACAGACGTCAAAACCGTTATTCAGCGCAAGACGTTATTACTCCGCCGGTTGGGACGTATCGAAGAGGCGCAAGCGACGTATCAATTGCTGGCAGATGCTGAGCCAGAGCGCGCTGCGTCTTATGCTTCCATCATTGCCTCACTCGAAGATCCTGACCAATACGATGATGAGCCGCTCACACTTCGCCGCGCCTTTGCGCGTTCTTTGCTAGACCTCAACAGCGCATTGTATGTGCAGAAACTTATTCGCGCTGCGATGATCGGCGCGGACCGCGACTTTGGATATGACGAAACGCAGGCGTCCCTCGATCAGATGGCACTTGTGCTTGATCCGAGCGACGAGGATGTCCGCGAGAATGTCATCAACGGACTATATAGCGAAGCGCTTTATGAAGGGGCTGCGCATGTCGCACTTGCTGCTCCAGAGCAGACCGCTGCGATAAAGGCGGCAGCTGCGCAAACACTGATCAAAGGCGGGGACGACGACACCGCGCGGGCAGCCCTGGCTGAAGCGCTAGAGATTGTGGAGGACAAACATCGTCTTCCTTTGATCGGCCAACTCGTTGGCATTTACGCACAACTCGGTGATGAAGAGATTGCACTCTCTCTCGCGGATGAGGCGCTGGTTTTGTCAGACAATGATGGAAAGCGTGCATCATCCCATGCGATCAAAGCAGGGGCGCTTGAGCATTTCAGCAGGTATGACGAAGCGCTTGCCGAAGCAGAAAAAGCGCTCGCGCTCGACGATACGCATGGCCGCCGGATGGCTGTGGCGAATTTGCTCGGCGATGTCGGCCGCGCAGAAGATGGCCGCAAGATGATGCAGCGCGAACTTATTCAGCGTCCGAACGATCCGTACATGTTGAACACGCTCGGCTACTTCCTGATCACCAAGACGGAACGGTACGAAGAAGGTTACAAGGCGCTTGCGCGGGCGGCTGCTTTGACAGAGCGCAATGCCTATATCGACGATAGTCTCGGCTGGGCAAAATACAAGCTCGGCGATTTCGAGGGCGCTCGCCGCTTGATTGAGCAGTCTCGGGATGTGCTCGATCCACATATTCACTGGGAAATTGAAGATCATTTAGGCGATATTTACTGGCGTCTGGGTAAAAAGGATGAAGCACGAGAGGCTTGGGAAAACTCCCTGAATGAGCACCCACCTCGCAGGGTTGAGAAAACCCTCCGGGAAAAGCTCAAAAATGGCCTCACCACGCCTGCGCCTGAAAAACGCGAGCTACCGGATGTTGATCTCGAAACACCCCAACAAGGTGAACGAGATATATAGTAAGACGGGAAGGAATCCCGTCTTTGCAAATAAAGAGGTGCTCATAATTTATGTGTGCGCCCGTGAGTAAAAGGGAGAACGGCGCGTATGAAAGCCGTAAATTGGGTGTTTGCCGTTTTTGCTCTTTGTGCAACGGCCTGTTCAACGTCTTCTTCAGTGCAGGGCGCGGATACGACATATCGCTGGACGCCCCATTCTGACCCAAACGCTGCGCGCGCATATTCGTCGTTCTTAATTGGCCGCTACGCTGCGCTTACCAACGACCCGCGTGAAGCTGCTCGCAGATACGCAGAAGCTGTTGCCCGGGAGCCGGGCGATGCAGATCTGGTGGAGCGTGCGGTGTTTGCCGCGCTTTTGTCAGGTGAGATGGAAGCTGCGGCAGATATTGCGCGCGCATCCGGTAAGGATGTGATTTCAAGAGCAGCTCTTCCGCGCCTCGCACTGGCGGTCGAGGCGCTGGCCGAAGATGATGGCAAAAAAGCTCGAAAGATACTCGCAAAGGGCGACTACACGCTCTTCAACGATCTAGTAAACCGAGGACTTCTGGCCTGGTCGATTTATGCCGAGCGCGGACCTGATGCGGCTTTGAAGATCATCGCGCCGCCGGACGAAGCAGTTGGTCTCGAGCGCGGCATTTCAAGTTTCACGCGCGCACTTATTGAGCATGTCAGCGGCGATGATGTTGCTGCTCTCGGTACACTCGAGACGATGTGGGCTGAAGGCGCGCGGTTTGCGGCTGCCGCTGATCTACAGGCCCGGCTAACGGCGCGCGCGGGACGTTCGGAGGATGCGCTGAAAGTCCTTTCCACGTTTCGTTCGGATATTGGAGATAATCCCGCGATAGAAGCACTCGAGCGAGAGATCGCTGCCGGCGAAACTCCTGAGCTCGTGCGCCTGACACCTCGCGAAGGTGCGGCGCTTAGTTTGTACGCGCCAGCGGCGCTACTCGCAGCCCAGACCGAGGGAGATGTGTCAGGCGTATATTTTTCGCTTGCCTTGGCGCTCGACCCTGACCTCCATGTAGCACGGACACTTTGGGCAAATGCACTCGATGAAGCTGGCCGGCGAATGGATGCTATCAAAGTGCTAAAACAGGTGCCTGACACATCGCCATTTTATGTGTCAGCGCGCGGCCAGCTTGCGTGGGCGCTTCGCCGCGAAGGGCGCAATGACGAGGCATTGCAAGTCGCCGATCAAGCTCTGAAGCACCGCCCGCACCGCGACTTGAAAATTCAGCTTGGCGATCTCTTCCGATCGTTGGATCGGCATGGTGAGGCGGGCCTTCTCTTTGATGAGATCGTTGAGGCGGACAATGCCGCTGGCCGCCCGATGGATTGGCGGATCCTCTACGCGCGAGGCGCTTCGAGAGAGCGGATGGGTCGCTGGCCAGAGGCAGAGGCGGATTTGCTCGCCGCTCTGGCAATCGAGCCGAATGATCCCGGCCTCTTGAACTATCTCGGTTATAGCTGGATAGACCGTGGTGTGCGTATGGATGAAGGGTTTGACCTCATCCGCAAAGCCGTCTCGCTGCAACCGCATTCTGGTGTGATTGTCGATAGTTTAGGCTGGGCGCATTACAAGCGCGGAGAGTATGATGAAGCGGTGCGTTACCTGGAGCGCGCGGTCGAATTAGAACCCAGCGATCCGGTTCTCAATGATCATCTCGGAGATGCTTACTGGAAAACCGGTCGCAGACTTGAAGCTGGATTTCAATGGAGACGCTCGCTTAATCTGCAACCAGATGATAGCGCAGCGGAAAAAACGCGGGCAAAGCTAGACAATGGTTTACCAGATGGTTCAAACGCACGTCTTGCGTCAAACCTCCACTAATGGGCTTACAACATGTTGATTGGGTACCCGCCGGCGAAGGTGAACCTGTTTTTGCATGTTGGCCCTCCAAGAAAAGATGGGCGTCATCCACTTGATAGTTTGGTGATGTTTGCCAGTTCGGCGACTGACCGTCTGATAGTGGAACCCGATGAACGAATAGTCCTGCAAGTTGAGGGGCCTTACGCAGATGATTGCGGGGATGTGAATGATAACCTCGTTCTGGGCGCCGCTGACTTATTGGCTGAAGCAGGCGATGTATATGACGGCGCTGCAATAACACTTGTGAAAAATTTGCCCTGCGCTGCAGGTATTGGAGGCGGTTCATCCGACGCAGCCGAAGCGCTGAGGATGCTGTCAGATTTGTGGGGTTTGTCCTGGGACGTGGGGCAATCAGTGGCGCCCGCGCTCGGCGGCGACGGCATGGCGGCATATCTTGCGCAGACATGTCTTATGCGCGGAGATGGCAGCGATGTTAAAGGCGTTGCTGCGCCGCCTCTGCCATCACTGCTCATCAATCCAAATGTGCCGTGTCCGACTGGCGGCGTTTACGATCGATTTGATGAAAGCGGCGGCGGGAGGGGATTTACGCATCTCAAGCTGCCAAGATTTGACAGCGCCCCCAAGTTCATCGATTGGCTTGTCACAAATACTCGAAACGATTTGGAGCCAGCGGCCATTTCTCTTGTGCCTGAAATTTCGCAAGTACTGAGTATCCTGCGTGAGCTGCCGGGCGCAAAGCTGTCTCGAATGAGCGGTTCCGGTGCGACTTGCTTTGCGCTGTTTTCTTCGATGGAAGAGGCGCATACGGCTCAGTCGCTTGTAACAGAGGAGCAGCCCGCCTGGTGGGTGAAAGCAACGATGCTCGGAGGTGTGGGGTGAGCCCTTATCTTGCGCAATTGCTCCAGATCGCCGCGGGCCTCATTGCCGCGCTAATTCTTTGCCGGGCTGTGATCGCTCTGAAAATAAATGACCTTCCAGATGGCAAGCGTAAGGTTCAGAACGCGCCGGTTCCAAGCTCAGGTGGTCTCGGCATTGCGGGCGCTGGAATGCTCGGATGGGTGGTGGCCCTGAATGGGCTTGGGGTAGAAGACCTGCCCGCGCAAACTTACGTCCTTGTGCTGACGATCCTGGCTGGGCTTCTTGTTGGCCTGATAGACGATATGGGGTTCATTGGAACCAAGACGAAGCTCGCGGTTTTATGGGCCATCGTCATTGCTTCCGCGACGCAGATCTACGTTACCCGCCCGTATTGGATTGCCGAACTCGGCGCGCCGCCTTTGCTCGATTCAATGCCGCCGATCGAAGACAATATGAGCGTGTATAGAATTGCTCTGATTATGGGCTCAGCGTTCTGGCTGTTTGTTGTTATGAACGCTGTGAACTTCATGGACGGATCCAATGGATTGATGGCCGGATCTGTCGCGATCATGATGATCGGCGTAATTATGGTTGAGCTGATATTTGTGGGATATTCAGGGCTTGCTCAGATGCCCTTCCTCGCGATCAATGCAGCTATAATAGGGTTCTTGTTTTGGAATATGCGGGGAAAACTTTATGCGGGAGATGCAGGTTCACTTTTTTTAGGCGGCCTGTTTGCGGCAAGCGGGTTAATTCTGGTTCGAAACGGTGACGTATCTGTCTTTACGCCCGCCACGTTTGCGCTTCCCGTCCTGACAGATGTGATTCTCACTGTGATCTGGCGGGCGCGGCGGGGACAAAACATTTTGCAGGCCCACCGCGATCATGCGTATCAGTTATTTATTCGCGCAGGCTGGTCACATTGGAAAGTCGCGCTGCTCTGGTGGGCGGGGTCGCTGTCCTGCGTATGCGCTGGAGTTTTTGCGTTCATGATGCGTGGACCTTTTCCGGCGATTACCTTTGCCGCGGGAACGGTCCTCGGCATCTTAGCCTGGACATGGCAGAGACGGATGTACGGGCCGCGAGTCGGCGCGGTTTAACCTTCGAGCTTTGTGTGCGCGCCATCGCAGAGCGGCGATTTGCCGGTGCGTTTGCACGTGCAGAAAAACACTTTGCCGGTCTTTGGTGCCTCCCAGCCCTCAGGAATGAAATCAGTGTCGGAGTGAGAGCCGTCACAAAAGGGCTGGTTCTTGGATTTGCCGCAAGCGCACCACCAATACATCTTGCCTTCTTCAACCTCGACAGCAATCGGTTCCCGTCCGCCTATGTCAGGTTCGCTCATGATCCCAAATCCCCAATTAGCTTACCAAAGTTATAGCGAGCAATTTATACGAAATCGACCCAAAATTAACTGAAATTGTTACAAACATTGTATCGGTCTCTTTGCGGGTCGCTGCTAAAAATCAGCGTAGAAATTGGGGGTTTCCATGAAGCTTGATTTTTCGTCTGGAATAGCCTGTTCGGCTCTTGCCATCATGCTTGTGTCGTGCGGAAACTCATCAGCGCAAGAGTCCGTCGATGAGGTTCCTACCAAAGCGCCGAAGGAGAATCCTGTCCAGCAGGAGCCGCAACCGAGTTTCTCGACACCGCCAGCTGCCAATGACTCCAAGGAATCGACCCGGGCAAAAGTAGATGCGGCTATGTCGGAACGCGAGCAAGTCCTGAAAGAAAATCGCCGAATCCAACATCTCCGTGTCGTTCATAATAATCCAGAGCAGGCATTAAAGACAGCTGTTCAACGACTCTATCGCTACAGTTCTTCCGGAACAGTCACCAAAGAGGACTTTGATCGCGAAGAGCGAAAAAAAATAGCGCGCACGAGGGCGCAAACGCTGTCACAGTTCCTGACTCATGATTTGAACGGTGACCTCGAAGTCACGCGGCTTGAAGTCGAAGAAAGTATGCGCGGTCAGCAAAGTGGGAAACGCGCAACATTGGAAGTCGCATTCCTGAATAATGATGAAGACGGAGATGAAGCGTTATCGATCAATGAACTTTTGACAATTGCTAACACGCCGCGAAACGCACGTTCTCCCCGTCTTTCCGAGTATGAGCAACTGTCTATTTATGATCTAAATGATGATGGCACGATCAATCCGCAGGAAGTTGCAGATGCAATTGATGCTATCGTGGCTCAACCAATGCCGGAATCGAAAAGACACAACGCACCGCGGAGTAATCAGGCTCAGAGCACTTGTGCGCTTCCTGCAGCAAGTAAGAACGCGCAAGTTGTCGTCATTTCTGGCAACTCTGGTGCTGGTCTATCGACGGTCGCCGTTAATGGACCAAGCATAGTAACAACAGTTGCAAACATAGAAATAGAGGCAGGAGACGGGCCGCTATATATTTTCGCCAATGCGCAACAGTCTACGATCTGGAATCTGAGCGGCGCGACCGATAGGGTCGAGAAATTCGTTGTCCAACCCCGTAAATATAAAGAAACCAACGGCGCGGGTGTTATTGGTCTTTCCAAAAAAACAGTCTCTTTCATTGAGCCAAGATCATGCGGCACTCCTGCCAGCAGTACAAAAGATGGAAAAGCCGCAGTTCTGCGAGGCCTTGTAAATAAAGCGCTTGGCAAGGAGGTGGACACGCTCATCGCATATAAGAAGTTGGGAGATGTGGCGGTTCCGGCGGGAACGTTAGGAACAAAGTCTAAAACAGATATAGAGGGTCCGATGATTTCGACGCCGTCAGGTGACATTTATATAAAGGATGGCAAGCCGGTTCCTGTCGAACAAGATGGGCTAACGTTTTCTAGCCTCGCGTTTGTGACGAACTATCCAGGCGGCATAATCGAGCTTGACGCAGAGGATGTTGTCTCGCCGGGTTCCGCGGAAAACTACGAGATTCTCCCTGTACAAGCGGGCATTGCACAACTGACGGAAAGCGGTCACCTGACGAAGACGCCAGACGGATACTACATGATCGAAAAGACGTTTGAACACTTTCCAGCCGGTTTGGCAGGCGCTCACAGTACCAAGTTTATACTAAAAAAGGGCGTTGAAATGCCATCAGGCGGGGTTGGCCATTCTTCGGTTCTTTCAGAAGAAACTGGAGAATGCTTAACGGGTTCACGGTGCCGGTAAGCTTGTTAATCTGATTTCTTCACCAAAAGGGGCTAGATTTCCTCGAGCTCTGAGATCGTTCTTTCCGTGGCCTCGCCATCGCCGGTATTGATCACACTCGATGGCTCGACAAGTAATACGTGGCATTCCTCATCTGCGCCGGGGCGGTGCTCGGTGCCGCGGGGGACGATGATGAATTCTCCTTGATTGACAAACTCCGTTCGGTCGCGGAATGCCATGCGAAGCTGACCTTTAATGACGAGGAACATCTCGTCTTCGTCGGCGTGCGAATGCCAGTCAAAATCACCTTGAATTTTCACAATGCGAATATCCGTGCCGTTGACCCGGCCAATCAGCTTCGGTGACCAATGGTCCGTAAACTTTGATAGTTTGTCGGAGATATTGATCGGTGTCATGGAATAGGGTTGTCGTGATAGTCGGCCAAAATTGCTTTTGCCTGCTGCGGATCGTCTACTTGCATGAACGAGATGATCACGCGCGTTGTAAAATCACCCCGGAGTTTCTCCCCATCCTGATACCTCCAATCAGTCACCATGCTTGGATCGAGCTGGTAAACCTCACCGGCCTTGTAGCTGCTGCCTTCTGCATACGGATTATGCGTGAGGACCCCAGAGACTTTGTTATCCTCCGTCATTTCGATGAAAACGTGCCACATATGCTCTAATTCGTCGGGAGCTGTTTCAGTCAATATCTTCAGCATGAATGTTTCACGCGGATGCTCGCCGCTATCTAATGCGTCAAAAAAGACATCGATGCTCTCGATTGCCTGGTCGATGGCTGCATTCATTGCGGCGTTTTCGTCAGATACGCCCATCACGTCAGAATCTTCAGACCTTTCAACGAACTCGCCATGTTCCTGTGCGAAGGATGGTATCGGCACCGCTGTCCATGAGAGACAACCGAGACCCAAGGCAAATAGAATTTGTTTCATTATGCGCGCTCCGCTTCTTGTTCAGCCCATTGCGCTGCCGCTCCTCGGGCAAGATCGCGAACGCGTCCAATATATGCCTGCCGCTCCGTCGGAGAGATCGCCCCGCGCGCATCGATAAGGTTGAAGGTGTGCGAAGCTTTCAGCGCATAATCATAAGCTGGCAGCGGTTTGCCCGCTTCACGCAGTATGTTCGATTGGCTTTCGCAGTCTTCAAACCAGCGCTTCAACATTTCAACGTCGGAGTATTCAAAGTTGAACGCAGATTGTTGGCGCTCGTTCTCAAGAAAGACGTCTCCATAGGTCAGCGGGTGCGGGCTATCGGGTGCGTTGAAGGGCAGGTCATACACATTGTCGACCCCGAAAACATACATCGCAAGGCGCTCAAGACCGTAAGTAAGTTCTCCGGAAACCGGCCGCACATCCAGCCCGCCGACTTGCTGGAAATAGGTGTATTGTGAGACTTCCATTCCATCACACCAGACTTCCCAGCCAAGTCCCCAAGCGCCAACGGTGGGGTTCTCCCAATCGTCTTCAACGAAGCGAATATCGTGAACGGTTGGATCAATGCCGATGGCATAAAGGCTCTCTAGATACAGGTCCTGTAGGTTTGCCGGGTTCGGTTTCAGAATTACCTGATACTGGTAATAGTGGCCGAGCCGCATCGGGTTTTCACCGTAGCGCGCATCGGCAGGGCGCCGGCTCGGCTGAACATAGGCGGCGTTCCAGGCCTTCGGCCCGAGCGCTCGAAGGACGGTAGCAGGGTGAAGTGTGCCCGCGCCGACTTCCATATCGTAGGGCTGCAGGATGGCGCAACCTTGTTTTGCCCAGTAATTCTGGAGCGTCAGGATCAGGTCCTGAAAAGAGGCTGGAGCCTCAGCGGCTTGAGGTGCTTTGGTCATGGGGCAGGGTGTACGCCTGCCCGCACTAAGGTTCAAGAGAGTGTCTCTGTTAGCCTTGCGGACGCGGCTCGATATCGAACTTCTTCATGCGCACGTCGCCGCTGAATTTCTGGCATTGCGGCTCGCTCATTCGCTCGTATTGAACATCCATTACAGCCATCGATTGAGCGATATCAGTCATCACGTCTTTTTGCATGCCGCCAGTCGTTGCATAGAGCATGACATCGACGTCGCTCGCTTCGCCCGACATCATCTTGTCATACATTTTTGACCGGCGCGGTTCCCAAGAGGCGAGTGCTGCTGCATTGCGTTTTTCATACGCTTTTCTGATCTCATCGAATTTCTTACGGTGCTTCCCGTATCCGCACATTGAGATTTTAGCGAGCGTGGAGCGATACGCTTTCTGAACCTCTGTAGATTTGGCGAGATCTTCGGGAAAGCTTGCCGTATTCATTTCAGACTGAACGTCGAATTGCGCCAATTGTTCGTTTTCGATTTCGGCAAAACGTGGTTGTTCTGGTGTGTTCATCAATCCAACCACAACGAACACGATCGCAGCGATCAGGATCAGGCCAGCAATCGCGCCGTACATGATCAAATTGTTTGAATCTGAGCTTGCGCCACCATTGTTTAGCGATTCTCTTAGTTCACGCCCACTGACACTCATCTGATTTCCCCGCATAAGTTGTTCCGCTGAACTTATGTTACGAGATCATCCTTAAAATCGAGCTTGCTAAGAACATGAACTCTGAGAGAGCTCGCTAAACCATTGTTAACAGTTACCACTCAATCGCTTCGCCGCGGCGTACGCTTTCGAGGAACGGCGTAATATCGCCATCTTTTCGGTATTGCCAAACTGGATCCAGCAAACGCGTTTCCCCGCGGCGC
The DNA here is from genome assembly GCA_965263325.1 of Hyphomonadaceae bacterium. GTDB lineage: Bacteria > Pseudomonadota > Alphaproteobacteria > Caulobacterales > Hyphomonadaceae > CBDHGY01. The sequence continues at coordinate 3,027,129 of CBDHGY010000002.1, forward strand.
AGACCCTTGCGCGCGCGAACCAAAATGCGTTTGGCTGGCTCATCCGGCTTTGAATAAATTGGAAGTACGGCAATCTCGCCGGCGCGGCGATCGAGCGCTGAAAGCAGAGTGGCGAGTTCTGCTGCCCGGTGAATGAGGATCACGGGGGCTTTGGGCTTGGCGGCGTGCAGCATCGCTTTAACCCACTCGTCGGTGGTGAGCGGGGTTATGTACGCGGTCTCTTTTTCGGTTCCGGTGGGTTTGATTGTGCCAGGCTGAAAGTAAGGCGGGTTGGAGAAAACAAGATCGAACATGTTCTCGCGCTCGCGCACCCACGCACTGGCTTCCCCGGTTTCGATGCGCACGTGCATTGCGACCCCGTTTGCCATTGCCCCGCGCTTCGCGAGCGCGGTCATTTCAGGATCGACTTCCAATCCTGTGAATCGCGCGTCGGGATTGCGCCAGGCTGCCGGGAGTATCGCGCCGCCGCAGCCGCATCCTATTTCGAGTGCATGGGCGCCTGCTCGGAGGGTCGATGAGGCGGCGAGCATGAGACTGTCCGTTCCAGCACGGAACCCCCGTTCGGGCTGAAACAACGTAACTTTGCCGCCATAAACTGTGTCTTCCGTGATGCCGTTCATCCGGGCTCAACGTCCTTCAACACCGTGCGCGCTCGGGATTCATCGCTCATCGCAACCATAATGCGGCGCGGAAAAGCTCCAATGGACCCCTCAACTGCTGAAATGTGCTGATCGGCAACAAAGGCTGAGATGCCTGCTTCGTCCAATAAATGCTGAATATATGAGAGTTTTACGAGGTCTGTCGTGCGGAAAACTTCAACCATAAGTAACCTTTTGTACCTGCGGCCCAGCGCCACGTCTTCTTGCGGATACTTTCAAGGTAATCATATACTTTAGCAATACAGTCGCCACAGGATTCGCCCCGCGTGACATCACATACAAGCTCCCAGGCGGAAAGAGCCTCGGCCTCGGTCGTCGATCGCATGCAGAGTCTCTTGAGCGACGATCTTCAGGAGGTTGAGACTCTGTTGGCCGAACGGGCCGCAAGCCCGGTTAAAATGATCCCTGACCTATCCGGGTATATTGTGTCTGCGGGCGGCAAACGGCTTCGACCAATGATCACCTTGTCAGCTGCGCACGCAGCTGGGGGCGCAAATCCGGCGACGCATGCTCTTGCAGCTGCGGTAGAGTTTATTCACACGGCAACGCTACTCCACGATGACGTCGTGGACAACAGCCACCTGCGGCGCGGGAAAGCATCGGCAAAAACGGTCTGGGGTAACACCGCATCAATCCTGGTTGGTGATTTCCTATTCGCGCGTGCCTTTACGCTAATGGTCGAGACCGGCAGTCTTGAAATTCTTGATATTTTATCGACCGCCTCAACGGTCATTGCTGAGGGCGAGGTTCGCCAGCTTGCCGCGATTGGGAAGACGGATCTTCCGACAGAAGAATATATCGCCATCTGTGAAGCAAAGACGGCGGCTCTCTTTGAGGCCGCGGCGCACGCCGGTGCCTTATCGGCAGGCGGTGCAGCGCATGCTGACGCCCTGGCAAGCTACGGAAAAAATCTTGGCCTGGCATTTCAGATTGTGGACGACGCGCTCGATTATGGCGGCACGACGTCTCTGATTGGTAAGTTCGTTGGAGATGATTTTAGAGAAGGCAAACTCACTCTGCCTACAATTATCGCTCGTCGGCGCGGCAATGAGGAAGAGCGTGAATTCTGGGACCGTGCAATGATTCCTGCCAATCAAACGGAGGGCGATCTTGCGCGCGCCATCCGGCTTATCCGTTCGACTGGCGCAGCAGAAGCGACCGTTCAGGAGGCTATCGCCTACGCAGAAATGGCGAAATCTGCCCTAAAAACGCTTCCTGAGAGCGAGTTTCGCGTGTCACTTACACAACTGGCTGATTTTTGTGTCAGCCGCGTTTATTAGCAAAACGGCTTTTTTGTGCCTCCTGTTTGTGCGCAAACTGCTGAAAACGTAGCATAAATAACGCACAAATTCTTACAATCGCGTCATCCGCGAATGCGCTATTCGACCTATTGATCTTTTTGCTGTAGGGAGCGTCGGGGGAGTGCTAGTCACCGCTTCATAGAGGGACAGATGTCGTGGCACACATACATTTAATTCATAATGCACAGGATGCGCACGCTGCCGAGCGAATTGCATACATTCTTTATTTTCTGGATTATGATGTAAATCTTCTGACGAGCGAAACGCCCGCCGAGACCGCACCGGAGCATTTCGGAAACTCTGACGTGATACTCGTCCTGTGGACCCCAAACGCGCAAAAAGATCGCTGGCTGGCAGCCCAATGCAGGGATTTGGAAAACGCCGGACAGCTCATCACGCTTGTTCCTCGGACGCCGGAATCGATAGCGCTTCCATTAATGTTGCATCGTGGGTCAATTGTGAACCTGGAGCATTCAAGCGGCAAAATGCACCTGACCACTTTGGAGACACTTTTGTCAGAAATCGGCCACCGGTCTGGCCGCGATGGGCTGGTTTCCGTTGTGGCGGCGCTGCTTCGCACAGAAGAGGATGAGCGCGTGACAGCTTTGACCCAATGGGTTGCCGCCTATCCAAACGATACGCTCGCCCCAACGGTCGCGACAGTTCTTCAAAATAATGCGATCCAGGACATTCATGACGCGCTCGCTGAAATCACCAATGGACTAATTATTTCGCGAAGTGGGCTTGCAAGCAGCGCTGTGGGTATTGCTGAGAAGATAAAAATTCCAAACCGAATAACGCCGCAAATGTCATTTATTGCCATTGGTGTTGTGGTTCTCGTTGCGTTTTTGGCGACATTGCTCCCGATCATCAATCGTCCGACGGATACGGTCGAAATCGAAAAAATAGACGTTCCTGGTCAAGTGTCGTCGGCTGAGAGCGCCGAGTTTCAGATTGCCGCGAACACAACAACGCCGTCGTTCACCGTCCCAGGGTCCGCTGCCGGCTCCGTCATGACCATTCCAGATGATTTTGATCTTGAAGATGATTTGCTGGACGATGCTGAGCCTGGATTAGACGACATAAGCCTGGTTGAAACCGATCTGCGGGATGAAGACGAGTTTGAGGCCGAAGGCGATGTGGAATCAGAATTTGAGCTTGATCCTGTTGCCGAGCCTGATTTTGATTTGCCTGCTCTCGGCGATGATGACGAGACGTTAAACGCCTCTCTGATACTAGAGGCCGAAGAGCCAAGCCTCGGTGTACCAGACCCCGATGAATTGACTGAGGAAGCGGTCACCGAGACTATGCCAGAGGAAACGCCGGAAGCTGCCGAAGAGAAGTCCTTTGCTGTTGATCTTGAGGCCGCGGCATCACAAGCTGAGCTGTTCTTGCCGTACATCCCAGGAGAGCAGAGACCCGGCGACGCGTTCACTGACCGCCTTTCCGATGAGACAGGTGCGCCGGTCATGATCGTTCTTCCGACCGGGACGTTTACAATGGGCTCCCCGCTAACTGAGCCAGGCCGTGATTACAGCGAAGGACCCCAGAGATCCGTCAGCATCAGCCGCGCGATTGCCGTCAGTAGGCATGAAGTCACAATTGCCCAATACAATAAATTCGTCGTCGCGACGAGCTATGATGTCGGCGATTCCTGTCAGACGTATGCTGATGATGTTTGGGCGAGCCAAAGCGGTGTGACCTATAAGAACACTGGCTTTCCTCAAACCGCCGATCACCCAGTTACCTGCGTTGATTGGTTTGGCGCAAATGCTTACGCCGAATGGCTCAGCCGGGAAACAGGGCAGCCATACCGTTTGCTGTCAGAGGCTGAGTGGGAATATGCCGCGCGGGCTGGATCAACGCAGGCATTTCCATTCGGATCAAACGTTGATGAAGGATGCGCCTTCATGAATGGTGCAGATCAAAGCTCAACGTCGAGTGTATCGTCAAGCAGTTCGCTTTCTTGTTCGGATGATGCAGCGTTCACGGCAAAGGCTGGGTCCTATTTGCCGAACCGTTTTGGGCTTCACGACATGCACGGAAGTGTTTGGGAATGGACACAGGATTCCTGGCACGCCTCCTATGACGGCGCGCCGAGAACTGGCCGCGCCTGGGACACCGGTAATAGCAATGGCCGCGTCGTTCGGGGCGGGTCATGGTTCAGCTTCGATTGGTGGCTCCGCTCAGCCAGCCGCCGCGGCTTTGATCCAGCAGACCGCAGATATGATCTTGGTTTCCGGGTTGCGCGAGAGTTGTAGCGTTTAACGCCAGACGACCGCATCTACGCCAATAAAACGAGACAATCGCGCCAGTTCCGCGTCGAGTTTTGCGCTTCGAGCATCCGTCCATTTTACCCCCGCTTCCTGCCACAGCTGTTTGACAACAAGCTGACCTGCTTTGCGATCGCCGGCGACTTCAATACGCCCAACCATGCGGTCGCCTTCGAGAATTGGATAAACATAGTACCCCCATTGACGCTTCGCGGCTGGAATGAAAATCTCGATCCGGTAGTCAAAACCGAAGAGTCTTTGCAAACGTTTGCGATCACGGATCACCGGATCAAATGGGTTGAGAATGCGCAGTCGAGAGGTTGGTGCGGTGAGGCCTGCGAGGGTCTGCTCTATGTCTGCCGGCGCAAGCGCAGGGCTCCAGCTTTTGTCGGCTCCCTGAATTTCGACTGGCACGAGATCTTTTTGCGCATCAATCCAGGATTTTGCTTCGGCATTCGTGACAGCTTCCCAAAATCGTTGAATGTCACCATGCGTTCCAAAGCCGAGACGCGAGAGTGCTTCGCCGCAAAGCCAGTCAATCTGGGTTTCTGCGGAGTGATCAATGGCGCGTAAATCTTTGGGAACGATGCGCTCTGTCAGATCGTAAAACTTCGTGAAATTCTTGCGGTGACACGTTGAGAGCTCGCCTGCATACCACATATAATCGAGCGCAAGCTTGTGCGGAGGGCGCTTCCACATTTCGCGTTTTCCCTCGATTTTCGTGTCGAAGGCCTTTGTACAAAGCGCGCCTTCGTCGCGAATGCGTTGTTTGATGTCGTTTCTGCCATCAGGACCCAGCATTCCGCGGTGCCATTCCCATTTGCGAACTTTCTTTTCCAGTCGCTTAAACTGACGTCTCCACATCGGATATATGCTCATTGGCATCAGGCACGCATCATGACTAAAATGTTCGAACAACTCGCGGCGTTCAGTCATAGACTGATGCAGCATATGCTCGCGGTAGTTCTGATTTCGGCTCCAAAGAATATGATGGTGCGCGCGAGATACAACACGGATTGAGTCGAGCTGTAGCAAACCAATCTGCTCTATTGTGCCAAGCACATCGACATTGCCCGTAGGCGTCGCGGACAGACCCTGAACATGTAACCAGAGCCTGCGTGCCTCACGATTTGAGATTTTAAGCGCTGCTTTCGACATCGAGTAAGCAGACGCTGGCAGGCGCGCGGCGTCAATGATTATCGCGCAGGCAAATGGCCAGTCTTTGTGTAAATCAGGCAACCTTCCTCAGAAAATGGCGTGTGCTCTGACATATGCGGCATGCGGATCCAGCTGCCTTTTGGATAGTCGCCATGTTCGTCGCTGAATGTGCCTTGAAGAACAAGTGATTCCGATCCGCCAATGTGCTGATGTAAGGGGTAGCGAGAGCCCGGTTCCCAGCGCACGAGCTTTACCGTCTCGGAGCTGTGTTTGTGCAGCACTGAAAACGATACGCCGTCTACATCGGCGGGCGTGAACTCTACAGAATTGGTGTCGATCACTTTTTGCTCAGTATCGGCCTCATCAAATTGGTGCAGCTTAACAAAGATTATGCAGCCGTCTTTCGAGTGAGGCGTATGCGACGAGCCAATCGGGTTGCGAACATAGGTTCCGGGCGGATAATCTGCGTGCTCGTCTGAAAAAACACCGTCCAGCACAAAGAACTCCTCACCGCCATTATGCGTGTGCGGGCTGAAGTAGCTGTTTGGCGCGTAACGCACGATCGTGGTTGCGCGGGCAACCTCTTCGCCGATGCGGTCAAGCATATAGCGCTCTACACCTGCCATCGGTGAGGGGACGAAATCGGTGTCACCCGGACGGATGACGGCGCGTTTTGAAAAGTCAGCGTTGAGTTCCATAGGGCAGGCTCCCGAATTGTTTTCCAATATGTAGGGATGCACCGCCGAGGTCAAAGATCACGACTAGGTGAGCGGACACAAGAAGATCGTTTTGCATAGCAAGAATCGGGTGGCCGCTAATTCATTCAGCTGAGAAAGCTCTACTAAATCACGGAGCACACTTATGCGATTTCTACTTATTCACGGCAGCTGGCACGGTGCCTGGTGCTGGTACAAGATTATACCCCGCCTCAGGATTCAGGGTCATCAGGCGCTTGCGATAGACCTGCCGGGGCGCGGCCGTGAGAAAAAGAAGCTCCAACTGGTCGGTTTGTCCAGCCTCGTTAAAAGCGCGGCCACACTTTTGTCCGAGGGCCAGAAAACCTTCATCGTGGCGCACAGTCGGTATGGCATTGTTGCGTCTCAGTTGGCAGAGTTGTTTCCTGATCGCATTGGGCGCGTGATCTATCTCGCGTCTTTCATACTACCGACGGGCGGGTCTGTAGCGAAGTATTTCCGCACCGACCGAGACGCCATGATCGGATCATTCGTTGACATCAGCCGAGTCGGTATGTGGGACGCGCTACGTCCGGAAGGCTACCGCGAAGTTTTATATCATGATTGCAGCGACGAAGATAACGAACTCGCCGCGTCATTGCTGTGCCGAGAGCCGTTGCGCCCTGCGATTGCCAGGTTGAAACTGTCCGATGAAAACTATCACCGCGTCCCAAAGGGCTATATTCGGCTTTCGCAAGATCGGGCTATCAGCCCCGCGCTTCAGGATAGTCTTTTATCTGAAATGCCAGTAGAGCGGGTCGAGACGATAGAATCTGGCCATTCCGCCTATTTCTGCAAGCCTGATGAGTTGACGGACAAAATCTTGAAAATTGCAGGCCCGTAGGGCGCGAGGTCAACGCTCGGCTTGCCCCTTGCGGTGCACCTCTATATGCCGTGCTGAACACGATTATAGAGACCAAAATGGCCGATCTACTCCTGGAGCTTTTCTCCGAAGAAATCCCCGCGCGCATGCAGGCGAAAGCGGAAGCTGACTTGCTGAAAGCTGTTACTGACGGCTTGAAGAAGGCAGGGCTTGAGGGCGAGGGGGCGGTAGCCATGTCAGGTCCGCGCCGGCTGGCGGTGCATATGACGGGTCTGCCAGAGCGTTCAGCTGATGTGGAAGAAGAGAAAAAAGGTCCGAAAGTCGGCGCGCCAGACAAAGCGATCGCCGGGTTTCTGCGCGGCGCTGGGCTGTCTGATATCTCCGAAGCAGAGGTCAAAAGCGATCCTAAAAAGGGTGATTTCTACGTCGCACTCAAGATGATACCTGGGCGGGAGACCTCAGACATTGTTGCCGAGCTTGTGCCGGAGATTGTCCGCGGCTTCCACTGGCCGAAATCCATGCGTTGGGGCACGGGTGATTTGCGCTGGGTGCGCCCCCTGCAGCGCATTCTCTGCATTCTTGATGGCGAGGTCGTGCCGTTTGAGATTGATGGCATCAAAAGCGGCAATGAAACCGAAGGCCACCGGGTCCATGGGCGCGGGCCGTACACGGTGAAGAGTTTGGGCGATTACAAGAAAACGCTCGAAGGCGAGGGGCATGTATTACTGACCCGCGAGGCGCGCCGCCAGCTCATCGAAAGCCAAGCTGCAAAAGTCTGCACCGATGCGGGTTTGGAGCTTGTTGAGGATAAGGGGCTTCTGGAAGAAGTGACCGGGCTTGCCGAATGGCCGAGCGTGATCCTTGGCGATATGGACCCGGCCTTCCTGGAGTTGCCGCCGGAGGTCATCCAGCTGTCCATGCGCACACACCAGAAATATTTCGCTGTGCGTGACCCAAAAACCGGTGATCTTGCGCCGCATTTTGTCGTCGTTGCGAATGTCGCCGCAACCGATGGCGGCAAAGCCATCGCGGCGGGCAATGCAAAGGTGCTGTCTGCGCGGTTGGAAGATGGCCGCTTCTTTTACGCGAATGATAAAGCCAAACCTCTGGAGGAGATGGCGGAGAAGCTCTCCACCATCGCGTTCAAGGAAGAGCTTGGCAGCATTGGTGATAAGGTTGAGCGCGTGGCGGCGCTGGCGCGGGAGCTTGCGCCGAAAGTTGGCGCGGATGCCGACATGGCTGAGCGGGCTGCACGACTTGCGAAAGCCGATCTCGTGTCTGAGATGGTGTATGAATTCCCGGAGCTTCAAGGCGTGATGGGGCGGTATTATGCAATTGACGCAGGCGAGGATTCCAAGATCGCCGATGCCATTCGCGATCACTACAAACCGCAAGGTCCGTCTGATGAGGTGCCGTCTGAGCCTGTCTCGATTGCGGTCGCGCTCGCAGACAAGCTCGACACGCTGGTTGGGTTCTGGGCGATTGATGAGAAACCCACCGGCAGCAAAGACCCGTTTGCACTGAGGCGAGCGGCGCTGGGTGTGGTGCGATTGGTGTTGGAAAATGGGATACGGCTGAGTTTGGTGCCAATTTTTAATTATCACATAGTAGATCTCTTGCAGCAGCAGAATCCGCCATCAGAGGAAGAGCAGCAAGCTATAGAGGACGATCAGCTTAGATCGCATTTGATCCGATCTAGCTTTAACGTAGAGAGATTTCCAAAGTCTGAGAGGCACAAGGAAGAGTCCGCCGCGATCTGGGTTGCCATTGTAGAAGACATGAAGAAAGAAGGTCGGCCAATATTGGTTCGCAAAGTCGAAGACCTCCTCTCCTTCTTCGCAGATCGCCTGAAGCAATATCTCCGCGATAAGGGTGAGCGGCATGACCTGATCGATGCGGTGTTTGCGCTTGGCGAGGATGATCTCGTGCTGATCACGCGACGGGTCGAGGCGCTCGGTAAATTCCTGGACACCGATGACGGCGCAAATCTGCTCGCGGGTTACAAACGCGCCGCCAATATTCTGAAAGCCGAAACCAAAAAAGGTTGGTCAGATGAAGGGGCATCTGTCGACGCGGCGCTCATCAAAAAGGGTCCCAAAGTGGAACAGGACCTCCATGCCGCGCTAGGTGCAGCTGAAGCTGCCCTGGAAAAAGCCCTGCCGGAGGAAGATTTTACCGCCGCGATGACAGCGCTTGCAGGGCTCCGCGCCCCGGTGGATGCCTTCTTTGACGGTGTAATGGTAAATGATGAGGATGCGAAAATCCGCGCCAACCGCTTGGCGTTGCTCACAAATATCCGCTCAACCATCCACAAGGTCGCCGACTTTAGCAAAGTCGAGGGGTGATTTTAGAATCCCCGCTCCAATCGCGCGAATTCGTCCCTTCCATTTGCACGCACATTGCAGCATGAAGGGTCGAATTGACATGACGATGGAGGTCTTCGGTCATGGGTGACGCAGCGATAAAGCACGCAGAAGAAACATGGGTCTATTCCTTTGGGGGCGGAACAGCCGACGGTGATGCGAGCATGAGAAATCTGCTCGGCGGCAAAGGAGCGAACCTCGCTGAGATGGCAAAGCTCGGCCTTCCAGTTCCTCCGGGCTTCACAATCTCCACCGCTGTTTGCACCGCGTATTACGAGCTTGAGCGTGAATACCCCTCAACGCTGGCTGGCCAGGTCGACAAAGCGCTTGAGCAGCTCGAGCGCGAGACCGGTAAATCATTTGGCGACGTGGAAAACCCATTGCTTGTATCTGTGCGCTCAGGTGCGCGCGCCTCTATGCCCGGCATGATGGATACGGTTCTTAATCTTGGCCTGTCCGAAACGACCGTGCAGGGTCTTGCAGCAAAAGCGGGTGAGCGCTTTGCGTATGATAGCTATCGCCGTTTCATTCAGATGTATTCGAATGTTGTGCTGGGTCTCGGCCACGATACGTTCGAATATATCCTCGATGACTACAAAGAACGCGAGGACTACAGCCTCGATACGGAAATGACAGCGGATGATTGGAAAGTTGTTATCGTTCAATACAAGGAAGCTGTTGAAAGTGAGACGGGCAACCCGTTTCCCGATGATCCGCGTGATCAGCTTTGGGGCGCGATTTCTGCCGTCTTCGGGTCCTGGATGAATGACCGCGCAATTCTGTACCGTAAACTGAATGATATTCCAGAAGCCTGGGGAACAGCCGTAACAGTTCAATCCATGGTGTTCGGCAATATGGGTGAGCGCTCGGCCACAGGCGTTGCGTTTACGCGAGACCCATCGACAGGCGAGAAAATATTTTACGGTGAGTATCTCATCAACGCTCAAGGCGAAGATGTCGTGGCCGGTATCCGAACGCCCGCGCCTATATCGAGAGAGCGCGCGGATGAACTCGGCTCAGACGAAGCCCCACTCGAAGAAACCATGCCTGATGTGTTCAAGGAACTCGTGAGCGTCGGCGATAAACTGGAAGCCCATTACCGAGATATGCAGGATCTCGAATTCACGGTTGAAGATGGCCGTCTTTACATGCTGCAGACGCGTAACGGCAAACGAACAGCGGCGGCAGCGCTTAAGATCGCTGTAGATATGGCGAGTGAGCAGCTCATCAATGAACAAGAGGCCGTGCTTCGTCTAGAGCCCGCTCAGCTTGACCAGCTGCTTCACCCGACGATTGCGCCGAATGCAAAACGCGACATTGTGGTTCGCGGTTTGCCAGCAAGCCCGGGCGCTGCAGTCGGCCGCGTCGTGTTTGATTCAAACGAAGCTGCCGCACTTGCCGAAAAAGGTCATGATGTCATCCTTGTTCGGATCGAAACGAGCCCGGAAGATATTCAGGGGATGCATGCAGCGCGCGCGATTGTGACGGCGCGCGGCGGGATGACGTCTCATGCCGCTGTGGTTGCGCGCGGAATGGGGCGACCTTGCGTGTGCGGTGCTGGCGGGCTTCAGATCGATACGGAGGCTGGTGTGTTTCGCGCGGGCGGTCGCGAAATCAAAAAGGGCGAAGTCATCACCGTCGACGGTGCGAATGGCGAAGTCCTGGCTGGCGCAGTCGAAATGATTGAACCCGATCTTTCTGGTGATTTCGGCAAATTGATGGCTTGGGCGGATGAGGTGCGCGAGCTTGATGTGCGCACAAATGCTGAGACTCAGGCAGAACTCGAAGTTGCAATACGTTTTGGCGCTGAAGGGATCGGGCTTTGCCGTACAGAGCATATGTTCTTCGAGCCAGAGCGCATTCCTGTCGCGCGCGCCATGATCCTCGCAAGTGACACCGGACAGCGGAAAGCTGCGCTTGATCAGCTTCTTCCCATGCAGCGAAGTGATTTCGAAACAATCTTCACAATCCTGAATGGACGACCAGCAAATATCCGCTTGCTCGATATGCCGCTTCACGAATTCCTGCCGCACACGGAGGAAGATATCGCTAAAGTTGCAGAAGCAACGGGGCGCAGTGTGAACGCTCTGAAAACCGCGCTCCAGTCCATGCATGAGACAAATCCGATGCTTGGGCATCGCGGCTGCAGAATGGGGATTACATATCCTGAAATCTACGAAATGCAGGCGCGCGCCATATTTGAAGCGGCGGTGAATGTTACCAAGGAAACAGGCACGCATCCGAAAATCGAGGTTATGATTCCGCTTGTCGCGACACATGCAGAGCTGGCGATCCTTCGCGCCCGCGTTGAAGCGATGGCGAAAGCCGTAACGAGCGAAACCGGCACTCCTCTTGATCTTATGATCGGCACAATGATCGAGCTCCCGCGCGCTGCGCTTCAGGCAGCGGAGATCGCAGGTTCGGCTGAGTATTTCAGCTTCGGGACAAATGATCTGACACAAACAGCGCTTGGGATCTCTCGAGACGATGCGGACCGGTTCCTGAAAGTCTACGAAGATCAAGGTATTTACGAGAAGAACCCATTCGTGACGATCGATATTGATGGTGTAGGCGAGCTTGTGAAGATTGCGTCTAAGCGAGGTCGCTCAACACGTCCTGGCCTGAAGCTAGGTATTTGCGGTGAGCATGGCGGCGACCCGGCGTCCGTTGCTTTCTTCCACAATGTCGGGCTCGACTATGTCTCCTGCTCAGCGCCGCGCGTTCCGATTGCGCGCTTGGCGGCAGCTCACGCAGCTCTAAAAGGTGAGACCTCTTAAAGGGCCGGCCCAGAATCCAGTGAAGCGCGGATGTTGCATTAATAACACAAATGCACTTTGCGCTGCGCTGTGCCAGAATAGGGCAGACGCGATAAAAGACTATAAGTTCATGGGATTAAGCAAGTTTGAAATGGCTTAAATCCGCGTTCCACTTAGCAGACGCAATATTACAGTATTGAAATGTCAGGTGAAGGGATCGCCATCTTCTTGCCTTGTTTCGCATAAGTCCAATATCGGTGGGCTGAAAACAAGCGCAAATTGCTGAGAAGTTAACACAGCAGCCGAAATTAGAATGAATTGCGCTAAATTGGGATGATGGGTCGAGACGGATGTTAAGGCTTCAGAAATATGCATGGCGCATTCTTCAAGGAGCGCGCGGCATTCAGACACGCGCAAGAACTTGGTGGTTATTGATGTCCGATCAAGAACAGCGCGATACGATGATGCGCGGCGTCACTGTCGGTGCCTGCGCCATTGCTGCGTCGATTGCGCTACCATCGATCTCAATCACATATGAAGCACAGCGCGCTGATGCTGACTATCGATTGCAAGCCCAGCAATTTGCTGCGCTACAGGATGCGAGTGAGGCGGTTCGCGCTGATCCGAATTCAACCGCTTTAATGGAGCACCCCTGGCTGGCGCGTGTCGAGTATGCGCTAGAAGACACTACCGAAACGGCGCTGTCGCGTTATTCCCGCCGCGACCGTGATGGATTTGCCGTTGAAACTGTTGCGAGCTTCGAGCCGGAACATATGGATGTGGCAGAGCAGGTGGAGCGAGACTTCGCATGTCTTTCTGAGGCAGTTTATTACGAAGCTGGAAATGAACCACGTGAAGGACAATTGGCAGTTGCAGAAGTCATTGCCAACCGCGTGAAAGATCACCGCTATCCAAACACGATCTGCGAAGTTGTATATCAAGGCTCGCACCGAAACACAGGTTGCCAGTTCACGTTTACTTGCGACGGCGCGCTTGCGCGTGAGCCGCACCCGCGCAAGTTTGAGCGCGCTCAGGAAGTGGCTGCGCATGTGATGATGGATTTACATGAGCGCCGTACCGAAGGTGCCACGCACTATCACGCAACATACGTAAATCCTGTCTGGAATTCCGGGCTCATCCGGACCACCAAGATCAAGACCCATATCTTCTACCGTTTCCCACGCGGCGCAGAATGGGCCCGCGCCGAACGCGCGCTCAATAAGCGGCGCAGCGGCGCGCTCACAAAAGTCTCCGCAGCGGCCCCAATCGAAAAACCCGTCGAAACGCTGACACCTGCACCCTAGGGGAGATCCTGATTTAATGTCCGGCGAATCTGTTTTTGAAGCCGTCGATAGCTATATCGACGGCCTTTTTGTTGAAACCGATGAGATCCTCGACTCCGTGCTTGCACGCGCAAGGAGTGCTGGACTGCCTGAGATGCAGGTCTCGCCCGGTCAGGGGAAGTTACTTTACCTCATGGCGAAACTCATCGGGGCAAAGCGTATTCTAGAGGTTGGAACACTTGGCGGGTATTCCGCCGTGTGGCTCGCCCGAGCGATGGGGGATGGCGGCGTACTGACGACGCTTGAAGTTGAACCAGCACATGCTGCCTTTGCAAATGAGACACTTGTTCAGGCCGGAATGTCTAATAGTTGCCAGGTGATCGAAGGCCCAGCGCTGGCTTCAATGGTTGCATTACAGCCGCCGTTTGACCTTGTGTTTCTTGACGCCAATAAAGACCAGTATCCGGCTTACCTGCGAGAAGCCGTTCGATTAACGCGCCCGGGCGGGCTAATACTCGCTGACAATGTCGTGCGCAGTGGCTCGGTTCTGGCCCCGGCATCTGTTGATCCATCTGCAATCGGGGCAGCGGCGTTCAATCAGGCGCTCGCAGAGCATCCAAAACTTGAAGCTATTATCCTTCAGCAAGTTGGCCTGAAAGGTCATGACGGTATGGCGATTGCCCGCGTGAAAGATTGACCACCGCGCAGTTCAAAACCTTGATAAAGTTTCAGATAATTACTGAAATTCATATCTCGGAATTTCTCGGTTGAGCTGCTATCGATAACTTATGTATCGATGCTTTTGTCTTGTTTTGCTCGTATCTTTGCTGTCCGCTGCTGCGTCTGCAAATTCGATAGAACTGGTTCCGGGGCTTTGGCAAATTGACTCCGAAGAACGACAAGATGTTGCCAGCGACGGACGCATCGGCACGCGCGCACCGGTAAAAAACTCCGACAAGAGATGCCTGGATGAGACCTCTGCCTGGTTGGTCCCGGCTGATTATGCGAAGAGTTTTGAGAAACCCGGATGCCAGAAAAAATCCTTTCAATCGACACCGCTCGATTTCAAAGGAGAATGGGTGTGCCGCGTAGACGGACTTGATCTCACCATCAATATGTCGGGCATCGCGAGTCTTACTGGTGACAATTATACCACGCTGATGACTGTGATCGGACGTAATGAGACGAATTCAGTGAATGTCAGAAATTCAGTTACGGCAACGCGGTTGGGTGAATGCCCGGCATCTGGTTTTTTAGAAACGCCTTCAGAGGAGGTCATCCTTCGAGGGCGCTAATGCGCACATACTGGTTCTAAGTGGCGTCCATGCCGACGTCGAAATTAGGCGCAGAATGGGTGAGTGCGCCTGACGATATGAAATCGACACCTGTTTCGGCTTTTGCGGCGACTGTCTCCAGCGTGATGCCGCCAGACGCTTCGGCGATACAGCGCCCATCGATCAATTCAACTGCCCGGCGCAATATCTCCGGTTCCATATTGTCGAGCAAAACGGCGTGCGGTGGAAATTTGGATGCGAGCGCAGTTTCCAGTTGCTCAATTGTATCGACCTCCAATTCGATCATGCGAAGATGACCGGCATATGCATGCGCGCGTTCAAGTGTGGTTTCAATCGACCCGCCGCAGGCTGCAATATGATTGTCTTTTATCAAGATCGCGTCATCCAAACCGTAGCGATGGGAAGTGCCGCCGCCGCACCTGACAGCTCGTTTTTCTAAGGCCCGCCAACCCGGTGTGGTTTTCCTTGTGCAGACGATTTTTGCGTTCGTGTGCGCGATTTTTTCAGCAAATTTCGATGTTAGTGTTGCTACGCCTGACAATCTGCCAATGAAGTTCAGCATGGTTCGTTCTGCAGTGAGAATTGAGCGCGCTTTGCCAGTGAGTTTTGCAACGAGATCACCTGGAGATACGGACGCGCCGTCTCCATTCACGATATCGAGTTCAACCGTTGAATCGATCCAGTTTAGTGTGTGCGCCGCTACATCTATCCCGGCGATAACGCCCGTTTCTCGCGCTCGTATGACCACGCTCATTTCGGTATCTTGGGGTATGGTGGAGTCGGTCGTCAGATCACCCGCGCGGCCGAGATCTTCCGTGAGCGCGAGTTTGACAATCGGATCAATTATGATCGCGGGTAGCGGAGGCGGAATTTTGGTCATAACGGAGCCTTCTCGATTCGAGGGCCATTTGTGTCCTTGATCACAAATGTCCTTTCTGCAGTTTCAAGCATGTCTTTGCAGTCGCTGCGATAATGACCACCTCGGCTTTCGTTGCGTGCCATTGCGCTAACGATTATCAATTCTGCTGCAACAAGCGTACGTGCCTGACTATACTGTTCCTGAAGTTTCTGAGTGAGATCGTATGACTGGTTGAGACCATTTCGCTCTCGCACAACGCCGCAATTGGTTGCCATGGATAGGCGCAATTGTTTTGTCACCTCGCCAGGCAGGTCCGCGGCGATTTGGGCGGTACTTACGCTGGTTTTTGGATTTCCGGGTTCTTCTTCTCTCAGGCGCTGCGCGATTCTATGCGCGAACACGACCGCCTCCAGCAATGAATTGGAGGCAAGCCGGTTTGCCCCATGCGCGCCGGTTGATGAGCATTCTCCGCAAACAGACAAATTCTCAAGTGAGCTGCGCCCCCAAATATCAGAAACCACTCCGCCCATATGATAGTGTGCGGCCGGCGCGACGGGGATCGGTGCAGAACGTGGATCTAGACCCTCTGCTTCGCACGCTTGGAATACGGTTGGAAAGTGTTCTGGAAAAGCAGGTCCGACTGCTGCTCGACAATCCAAAAATGCGCCGCGGCCTGCGGCGCGTTCCGCATGGATGGCGCGCGCAACTTCGTCCCGCGGTGCAAGTTCGGCCAGGCGGTGATAATCTGCCATGAAGGCTCGGCCATCTTTGTTGAGCAGAACAGCGCCTTCTCCACGCAATGCTTCCGTCGCGAGCGGGGAGGGGTCGCGTCCAAAATCCATGGCGGTCGGGTGAAATTGAACAAATTCCGGATCGGCAATAAGGGCACCGCATTCATAGGCCATTGCGAGTGCGTCGCCGCGTGCAGATCTTGGATTGGTGGTTACGGCGAAAAGCCCGCCTGACCCGCCGGTGCAGAGCACAGTTTCGCGCGCTGTCATCGCGTCGATTGTGCCATCTTTACGCTTGAGCGCTGCGCCGGCAATCTCGCCATCGTCTGTTTGCAGGAGTGCAACAGCCCGGCATCCTTCGACAAGCTTGATATGATCAGCGGCGCGCACCGCCGTGACGAGCGCATCCATAATGGCTTTTCCGGCAAGGTCACCGGCAACCCGTGCGACACGGGGACGAGAGTGCGCAGCTTCTAGCGACAAAGACAAAGCGCCTTCTGGAGTTCGGTCAAACGGAACGCCAAGTTCCAAAAGATCCAGCACGCGCGCTGCGCCCTCTTCAGCGATCAGGCGCGCGATAACCGGGTCAACCAGCCCGGCCCCCGCAGCGACAGTGTCGGCCGCATGGGCTTCTGGGCTATCTTCCGGGTCAAGTGCCGCAGCAAGCCCTCCCTGAGCCCACGCCGATGAAGAAGCCTGTCCGAGCGGCGCAGCAGAGATCACCGTACAAGGGCGCGGCGCGAGCTTGAGCGCCATGAATAGCCCAGCTAAGCCAGCCCCGATTATCATTACGTCACAATCGGCTTCTCCTGCGCCTGCGCGCACATTTTGTGAAGTGTTGGTCATTCAGCCCTTAAGAGATGCTTCCCGTAGCTCGGGTCCAAGTTGCAGACAGAGTTCCGTAAGCATCTATTTGCGCGCCGTAAAGTTCATTCGCCGATTGAACAGATAAATTGAAGTTGTCGGGTGAATAAGTACCCCGGTCCATGCCAACGATATGTTCAACGATCGTCGATTGAACGGTGATTTGTCCGCGAGTGTTCCGTACACGGCAGGACTGGCGAACAACAGCTTCAAACGAAGGGCAGGCATGGCGCATAGTGAGCTCGCATTCGTAGTCACTATCCAATGTAGAACTTTTTGCCGGTGCAAGTGTGGCTTTGCCAGTCAATTCGCAAGGCTGTTGTTCGCTTGTCGCTATGCTCCAGGATCCGCTTAGGTCAATGGGGTCAGCCGCTGCGATCGACGCAAGCGATGAGGCAATAATAATCAGTGACAGGTGCTTCATGAAATTGACCCATCTGCACGTCTCCAAATGGCTGGGCGTGCGTTCCCAGCGCTCACCAGCGCGCCTGTCATTTCAGAGCTCGATTGGACGGATAAATTGAAATTGTCCGGATAGTAGTTTCCGGTGTCCTGACCGCGCAGGAATTCTTTGATCGTTGCCTGAATCCAAACCTGGCCGCGCGTGTTGCGAACTTTGCAAGTCTGATTCACGGTATAATCAATGTTGAGCTCTGGGCAGTACTGGCGCGCGGTCATCTCGCAAGAATAGTCAGAGGTGCTCCTGTCCTGATTTGGGGTAAGCTTCGCTTGTCCTGTAAAATCACAAAAATCGATCACGGCCGAGAAGTTCCAAGTGCCCGAGAGGTCGCTCTCTTCTGCAGTCGCAGAACAGATAAAAGTGCAGGCTGCAAATAGGGGAACCAACAAACGTTTCACGAAATCGACCCTTCCTTCTTTTTCGTCCATACTGCCGGTCTTGCGCCATTTGAATTTGTCAGGACGCCAATCATCTCATCTTCTGAATGAACCGATAAGGAGAAATTGTCTGGTTTATAGTTTCCGTCTTGTTGACCAACCAGGAACTCTTCGATTGTCGCTTTGAGCCAGATTTGCCCGCGTGTATTTCGAACCGTGCAGGATTGGCGAACAACTGCTTCAAACCCATCAGTGCAGACTTGGTGAGCCGTTAGCTCGCAGGCATAATCACTTTGAGCGGTATCGAGATTTGGTGTCAGGTGCGCCTCGCCATTAAATGAGCAATCGCTGCGTATTTTTGCAGAGAACGACCATGCGCCTGAAATATCTGTCTCGTCGGCATCGGC
Source organism: Hyphomonadaceae bacterium (assembly GCA_965263325.1). Taxonomy (GTDB): domain Bacteria; phylum Pseudomonadota; class Alphaproteobacteria; order Caulobacterales; family Hyphomonadaceae; genus CBDHGY01. The sequence goes on from CBDHGY010000002.1 coordinate 3,045,472, forward strand.
GGAAAATGCACCTGTAATCGCCAGAACAAAAAGGGTCACTGCTCTGATCATGAGGTTGCACCGCCAGACCGTTTCCACTTAGCTTTCCAGATGCCATAACTGTCGAGTTCACCATTCATTTCGCCGGTTTCTGCATCATAAGTCAGGCGAAAATTATCCGGCATGTAATTGCCGTTTGGTTCGAGGAAAAACTCCTCGATAATGGCGTTGACTTTCACTTCGTCGCCATCGCGTGTGACGATACAGCTTTGTCGGACAATGGCTTCATTGCCTTGGCAGACGTCGCGAACTGTCATCTCGCAGCTATAGTAATTGGGTTTTGCCGTTCGGGTGAGTTTCGCTGTGCCAGCGAATTCGCAATTTTCCTGAACTTCCGCCTGGAAAGCCCATGTTCCAGCGATGTTTATATCTTCGTCGTTCGCGCTGACTTGAGCTGCGAACGCAAACGCTGAAATTGCAGCCATCCAGATACGCATCAAGAAATCCCGTCCAGCGATCGGCGAAACTCGACTGGTGCATTTACGGCCGAAATCAAGGATCCATACATCAGGTCTGAAGATTGCACGGTGAGGGCAAAATTGTCTGGCACATAAGTCAATCCCTCGACTTTCATTTTATATTCGAGGGTTTGTTCAATAATTGACCGAACGGCGACTTGGTTGCGGGTGCGACGCACCTTGCAGGTTTGGACAACAACCGAAGTCCCCCATGCCTCGCACTCTTCTTTTGCGGTCACCTCGCAATCGTACAATCCAGCTTCGGGGTTTGCCGTCACGGTCATTGTTCCACTCATGTGACAACTGCCCCCGCCATTAATGTAGGGGCTGGTGGCAAAGGTCCATTTGCCGAGCATATCAATCGGGTCAGACTTTTCTTCTGCCGTTGCAGGCAACCCTGCAATTGCAACTGCACAAAACGCGATAAGCAGCTTACGGCTGTACATGAAACCTCCGCCTAATTGGGTTGTTCTGCCACAACTGTATACATTGATTTGTGGCAGAGGAACGGCAAAGCCGACGACTTTACGCAGTCACCATTTCAATTTCCATAGGCTTTAGGCCAGTCTCGAAGGCAAGTGGCTTCGCCATTTTCGGTAAGGCCAGCATGGCATCAATTGCAGCCTTTGCTTTCACACGGGTTTCCTCGTCAATGAGGACTTCGTGTTTCATATCCACCAAACAGTCGAGAATATTCTCCAATGTGATCCGCTTCATATGCGGGCAGAGATTGCAAGGTCGAATAAAATTCGTGTCCGGATTCTCTGCCGCAACATTGTCTGACATGGAGCATTCTGTGAGGAGTACGACTTTCGCAGGTGCCTCATCTTTCACATAGTTTGCAAGAGCGGAAGTCGAGCCAGCAAAGTCAGCCGCTTCCAGAACATCAGGCGGGCATTCTGGATGAGCGAGGATGACCACGCCAGGATGTGCTTCTCGGAGCTGTTCCACATCATCTGCACTGAACAGTTCGTGCACTTCGCAAGCGCCAGGCCAAGTCATGATCCGGATACCCGTTTGGGCCGCAACGTTTTTGGCGAGGTACTGGTCCGGCACAAGAATAACTGTGTCGGAGTTCCACTCAGCGGCAATTGCCTCCACAACTTGCGCAGCGTTAGAGCTTGTGCACGTAATGTGACACTCTGCTTTCACCTCTGCTGTCGTGTTGACATAGGTAACAACCGGGTAGTCCGGATACTTCTGTTTGATGAGGGCAACGTCCTCACCGGTTATGGATTCGGCCAGCGAGCAACCCGCTTTCATATCAGGGATGAGTACGGTCTTTTCCGGCGCGAGGATCTTGGAGGTTTCGGCCATGAAATGTACGCCTGCTTGGACGATCACCTTCTCTGAAACATTTGAGGCTTCGCGCGCGAGCTGTAAGCTGTCACCGCGAAAATCCCCGACCAGACGGAACACATCAGGTGTCATGTAATTGTGCGCGAGGATGACCGCGTCTTTTGCTTTTTTCAGGCGGTTGATCTCTGCCACTAAAGGTGCAACTGCGGGCCATTCCATCGGCGTGATGAAATCTTTCACGAGAGGATAGAAGTGATCGGTTTCCGCTTTAACGGCGTCGTCATAAGCAAGTCCGCGCTTCTCTGCGGCGGTTTCTGTGCGTTTGGGGGTCGGCAATGCGCATCCCGGACCACTATCAATTAGTCTTGCCACTATCAGCCTCCATCTACCCTCTATATGAGGGCTTTTGCTCAATATGAGTATTAGTTAGGCTCACAGTGAGCATAAGACAAGGCGTCGAGTCAAGTTTTCCGATATAAAATTGTTACAGAATCAAAAATCCCCTGCAAGCGCAGGGGATTTCTAAGTTAACCGGATTGGAGGCTACTCTCCTTTTTCGATCTGCTCTCGTGCAACCGCTAAAAGCTCAGCCATTTGTTCGCGGATGCGCGTGTCCGTGCGCTCAATGCCCTTGGCGTCAAAGTCACCCCGGATCTTGCGGAAGACGTCATCATCGCCTGCTTCTTCGAGATCTGACAGGCGAACTTGCTTGGCATAAGCGTCTGCGTCAGCGCCTGTCAGCCCCATCAGGTCTGCAGCCCACAAGCCGAGCAAAGTATTGCGACGTGCCATGACCTTAAATTCGGTCTGCTCGTCCATAACGAATTTGGCTTCTTCGCCGCGTTTGCGGTCATCGAAAGAGTTCATCTGCGGTGCTTTCTCTAAAGTGCGTGTCTGATTTCGATATAGGATGCTCTTGGCGGCGGGTTCAAGCCTTCTATCTCTACGATCTATAGGGGTATAGAAAAGAGGAACCTCCATGACGTTGCATAAATTTTCGACGTTGATTTCAATAGCGTTTTTGTCAGCGCCTGTGGCGTTTTCACAAAATGTCGGCGGAGTATTCGGACCGGTTGTGAAAGAAGGCGATAAGTCCTGGCAATACCGAGTAGGCTTTTCGCCTGGCCAAGATGGGGAGAGCGATCGCTTTGTTCACCGAATTCACTACCAGCAAGCGATAAATGATCAGGTGCGTTGGCGGGTCGTTGCTCAGGGCAGCGATCTAGAAGACGGAAATTTAGAGGGAAATTTTGTTGTTGGAGAATTGCACTGGCAGTTTCTAGACGCCAAGGAAAGTGGTTGGAGCAGCGCCTTTCGTCTCGACGGTCGCCTCAGCGAGGGGGACGACGGAGCTCATTTGATAGGGATCAATTGGACCAGCCAAGTCCCCATCACTGATAATTTGAGCTTCATAGGCGTCGTCCTTTTGGCGGAAGAACTTGGCGATCGGGCCCGTGACGGCACATTTGCGCAGACCCGCGCGAGCTTGACGTATTCTCTGGAAGGCGGGAACAAAATCGGCGTCGAGATGTTTAATGTTCACGGAGATCTCGGGGACCTTCAGGACATCGACGATCAAAATCTGACGATCGGGCCGACATTTTCCACGAAAGTTGGCGACGACTGGTCGCTATTTGCGGGGGTTCAATTCGGTTTAACGGACCCAGCCCGCGATTCGGACTTCCGACTTTGGTTGGGGCGCTCCTTTTGAGTATAAAAATGGGACTCAACGTGTGTTTGAGGCACTAAATGAGGTCTCATTCGCATGTGCGACGTCGATGAGACCTCAAAACAAAGTGTGCAATAAGGACCCAGAAGGTGCGATCTTCCTCACCTGAGGCAGGAATTTGTGTTTGGACCACTAAAATCGCTTCCGAACGCAGGCGGGCTGCGCTAAGCGTCTGACTCGTCTAATCCGCATTCGCGATAAGCTTTCCATTTTCGTGTGTGCGTTCGGAGTTCGCCCAAAATGAACCGCAAACGTAAAGTCTATGAAGGCAAAGCCAAAATTCTCTACGAAGGGCCTGAGCCGGGCACGCTGATTCAGTACTTCAAGGATGATACGACGGCATTTAACGCCGAAAAGAAAGCGGTTCTTGATGGAAAAGGCGTTCTCAATAATCGGATCAGCGAATTCCTGATGACGCGCCTAGAAGCCGTTGGAATTCCCACGCACTTTTTGAAGCGGTTAAACATGCGCGAGCAGCTGATCAAAAAGGTAGAGATCATTCCGCTTGAGGTCATTGTTCGGAATGTAGCGGCTGGCACAATGTCTAAACGTCTCGGCATAGAAGAGGGTGAAACGCTTCCGCGCCCGATTGTAGAATTCTGCCTGAAACGCGATGACCTCGGAGATCCTTTGGTAACAGAGGAACACATTGCGGCGTTTGGTTGGGCAAGCTCAGGCGAAATGGACGATCTCATTTCTCTGGCGCTACGGGTGAATGATTTCATGTCTGGCCTTTTTGCGGCTGTTGGCATTCGCCTCATCGATTTCAAAATTGAGTTTGGGCGCTACTATGAGAACGATACCGTGCGCACCATTCTGGCCGACGAAATCAGTCCGGACAGTTGCCGGCTTTGGGATCTAGAGACGAATGAAAAGCTCGACAAAGATCGGTTCCGACGCGATCTCGGCGGAGTAACGGAAGCCTATGCTGAAGTCGCTCGCCGCCTCGGAATCATAAAGGAGTCCGCGCAAGGCGCTGAAATCGTCAGCTTTAATGGCGGTGCAAAGTAGGCAGGCGAACATTCCTTTGCCTTTGCAGCTTATCTAAATAACGCCGCCGCCGAACCAAAATCTCGCGACGGGCGCTCAAGCTCTATGCCTGAAGACGAGTGTCTTTTCGTCGATACCAGCTGTTGCTTTCGCGTCTAAAGTTGCACCAAGCTTCTTCGCCAGCCGAATTGACTTGTCGTTGTCTCTGTCGATGTAGCTGACCAAAGTGGAAAATTGTAATTCGTCAAATGCAAATCGTTTGGCTTCCGCAGCCGCCTCCTGTGCGTATCCAAGGCCTTCGAATTTCTCCCAAAGCAGCCAGCCTAGCTCACGCTCTTCGCCTTCGCTGACGGGATGGTTCAGCGAGACCACTCCCACACACGCGCCATCGCTTTTGCGGTCTACTGCCCACGCGCCATAACCGACCAATTGCCACCTACCGGCACCTGCGGCAAACCAAGTCCATGCCGTCGAGCGCGGTGCCGGACCATCTGCAAACTGAGACCGTGGAGAAGCGTAAAGTCCCGCGAAGGATTCAAAGTCGCCAACAGCGTATTCGCGAAGGTTCAGTCGATCAGTGCTAAGATGGGGTGCTCTCGTAAATTGCATGATCGTGGTTCGCGAGATGGGAAAGGTAAGTCAACCACCCACCCACCGTTATTCTCTACACTTCGGTCCGGCCATCAGGCCGCAACTGATCTCAGACAAATTGCAGATAGCAAATCAGCTATTCTCGTTTCCGCCGCTTACCTGAACCCAACCATTCCCATCTTCCGCGCAATCGGCTAAACCAGCGCGACTCAGTTTTGGAGACCTGCCCCCATGAAAGCCATTGTCCATGTCGGTTTGAAAAACGGCGTTCTCGACCCACAAGGCAAAGCCGTTGCTGATACGCTCGGGCGCATGGGTTATGATGAGGTGCAGTCTGCGCGCATCGGGAAAGTGATCGAACTTGAGCTCGAAGACGGTCTCGCAGCAGGTGCTGCCGAAGCGCGCGTGAAGGAGATGTGTGAGCAATTGCTGGCGAATACTGTTATTGAGAGCTACCGGATTGAACTTACTCCGTAATCATGGATGAGCTGGGCAACAACGAAACGCCGCTCGGTAGATATTTTGGCTGGTTCACAATTGCACTTTTGATCTTTGTGACCGCGCTGCTCTTTGTCCGAAATCTATTAGGTGTGAGTACAACCGGAATTGCAATGAGCGCCCCGTTTATTGCTGCGATCATTACGTCAGACCGATTTGTGCAGGGCGAGCGACGGGCACCTTCTGAACAAGAGCGCAAACAACTGACTTTTGGGAATTTGGGGATCACGCTCTTTGCGTTCGGGTTCATGGCGCTCGCAGCAGTTACAGGCGGTGCGCTGCATTCATTTGCGGAACAAGTCAGCGCACCGGTTTCGACAATCCTCATGCTTGCTGTGTCGATTATGCTGTCGGCTCTGGTGCTCAATTACGTGCTGATCCGCTGGGCTTATGGCAGCATCGCCCGCAAGCGAGCGGAAAAACTAAACCGCGATTAGGGCGCAGGACATGGGCGAATACATCCAGGATATCCGAGCCGTGATTGGCAACCAGACCCTCGTTCTGGCGGGTGTGTGCATCTTTGTATTCAATGAGAGCCGGCAAATTCTCATGCAACATCGCACTGACAATGATCTTTGGAGCTGTCCGGGCGGGATCGTTGAAGTCGATGAGCCGGTTGAAACTGCCGCCATTCGAGAGGTGATGGAAGAAACAGGCCTTTTCTTGCCAGGCGTTACGCTGATCGGCGTCGCGTCAGGTCCGGGCATGCGTTATGTTTATCCAAACGGCGACGATACGAGCAATGTCTCTGTTGTTTTTGGCGCGAAGGTTGCTGATGACGCAGCAATTACATCTGATGCTGAAAGCCACGAATTGCGCTGGATGGACTTACCAGTTAGGGGCATTTCGCTCGCACCGCCATCAGCTTGCATTTTTGACATGTATCCACCTGAGTGTGCGTTTGATGCACATTTCGCCTCACAGGTGTGAGCTGCCAGAATAGAGCCTGTCTTCAAAATCGACGCATTGATTTCGAAAAGACTAGCCAAGCCACACGCATACCGCTAATCCAGCCACCTCGGAGGAAGTGGGTAATCGAGGGGTAAAGTCAGGCGTGGCTTATCTGTTTGGTCTTATTGTAACGCTCGCCGTGTTTTGGCTGAGCAATTCGGGCCACTACACGCCGCTGCTTCTTAGCCTGGGAGCCGTCTCAATCGCATTAAGTGTTTTGCTGACCCACCGTCTTGGCGGTATTGATCGAGAAAGTGCGCCATATGTGCGTATTTTTGGTTTCATTACTTATTTGCCATGGCTTTTCTGGGAAATTCTCAAAGCGAATGTTTCGGTAATCCGGGCTTGCCTTGCCGCTGAGCTGGATATCTCCCCGGCGCTTGTGCGCGTGCGGACCTCTTGCCGGTCCGATTTGGCCAGAGTAACTTTTGCGAACTCAATCACGCTAACGCCGGGAACTGTCACAGTTGCGGTGGACGGGGACAAATTACTCATTCACGCGCTTTATGAAGCAGACGCCGGACCAAACGCCTTTGACGAAATGGATCGCCGTTCAGCGCGCGCAATGGATGGTAATGCGGGCAGGGGAGGCAGTCTGTCTTGATTACTGTCGCCGCCGTCGCCTTGGCCTTTGCGCTTGTCTTGATGCTGTGTCGCGCTCTGATGGGGCCGACGCTTTATGACAGGGTGCTTGCTGTTAATTCGTTCGGCACAAAAACCGTGCTGATGCTCGCGATTATTGGCTATGTGATGGGGCGACCAGATTTTCTCGATATCGCGATCTTGTACGCTTTGATCAATTTCGTTGCGACAATCGCGATCCTGAAATTTTTCCGCTACCGCTCATTCCAGGTTGCGCTTTCGCGAAAACCGGCCGCAACGCGGGAGAACAGCGATGGCTGAGTTCCTTGCGACACTGTCTGAATACTTTGAAGCTTCCCGCGCTTACATTGGCGGCGCGATGTGCATTGCCGGCGCGTTTCTAGCGCTTATCGGCACGGTCGGCGTTTTGCGCTTCCCCGACTTTTACACACGGTTACATGCAGCCAGTGTCACCGACACTTCTGCGGCAACTACGATGATTATTGGAATGGCCCTGTTGAGCGACCATTGGCTTGTGCTTGTGAAGCTCGCCGTGATCTGGTTGTTCTTGCTCATCACCGGGCCGACCTCAACGCATGCCGTTGCGAATGCGGCTCATACTGCTGGGCTAGAACCTCTTATCGGGCCACAAAATAAATCATCGGATGAGGAGCAGTAAATGGGCCTCGAAGCCGGCGTTACTATTATCAATATCGTTTTATTGTCGATGCTGTTTGTAATCGGCGTTGCGATTGCGCGTATGCGGTCGCTGTTTGCAATCGTGATGCTGTCAGGTGTGTACTCGCTTGTCTCCGCAACCTGGTTTGTTGCAATGGACGCGGTGGACGTTGCTTTTACCGAGGCAGCCGTTGGTGCAGGCATTTCGACCGCGCTGATGCTTGGTGCGATGCTGCTCACCGTGCGCACAGCCAAGTCGGAAAAGGGCCTCAAGAAACTTGCGCCCTTGGTCGTCGTCGTGGCGACCGGTGCTATGCTGGTTTATGCTACCATTGATTTGCCTGCACTTGGAGATCCAAACGCTCCGGCCAATGCTTATGTCGGCGCTCAATATCTACAGAACAATATGGCCGATACCGGCATTCAAAACGTGGTTACGTCAGTCCTCGCGAGCTATCGCGGTTTCGATACGCTCGGCGAAACAGCTGTTGTATTTGCCGCTGGGCTCGCGGTTGTAATGTTGCTTGGCTTTGGAGAGCGTTCGTTGACCGCCAAAGACAAAGGCAAGGATGACGAGGTGCCGAAGGTATGACCGATCATCATGTCATTCTGCGGGTTGTTGCAAAACTCCTGATCCCGCTCATCGCGCTTTACGCATTTTATGTTCAGTTCCATGGGGATTATGGGCCAGGCGGCGGCTTCCAGGCAGGTGTTATCATCGCTGTTGCCGTAATCCTGTATGCGCTTGTGTTTGGCGTGCCAGCGTCAATCAAAGCCTTTCCGCCGGTTCTTGCGCGGTGGATCGCTGCGAGCGGCGTTTTGCTTTATGCGGGCGTAGGGGTCTGGGCGATGATCGCTGGCGGCGACTTCCTCGATTACGACTTTCTGGTCGAAGAGCCAGAAGGCGGGCATATCGGCCAGCATATGGGCGTCATTTTGATCGAGCTCGGTGTGTTGTTTGGCGTTTCCGGATCGATGATTGCGATCTTCTATGCTTTTGCCGGGCGCGTGGCTGAAATCCGCGACGAGGATTGGTAGCCAATGACGGAGTTTGTTCTTGAGCGGATCAATTACTGGGCGATCATCGCGTTGATGATGACAGGCCTGTATATCACGTTTGCGTCGACAAATATGATCAAGCGGCTGGTCGGGCTTTCAATTTTTCAAACATCTGTCTTCTTGTTTTACATCACACTGGGCAAGGTTTCGGGTGGAACCGCGCCAATTCTTTACGGGCGGGATCTCGATAAAAAGGGGTATGGCGGCGACACCCACGGTGCCGTAGAGCAAGGCCTGGATTCTGCCTTGCAGGTTGCCGCAAAATCGGCGGAGCCACTTAAAGAGGTTTACTCCAATCCGTTGCCGCACGTTTTAATCCTGACGGCGATCGTGGTGGGCGTGGCAACACTGTCCGTAGGTCTCGCGCTTATCGTTCGCATCCGCGAAGTTTACGGGACAATCGAGTCTGATGAAGTCCGCGAGATCGACATGCAAGTGGCGCAAGCTGAAGACGATGATGATGTCGACGAAGGCGCGGGAGCGGGCGCATGATGCAGGCAATTTTAGATGCCGCGCCGGTTTGGCTGGTGAATAATGCGCCTGCATTGCTGGTGGTGATCCCGCTCTTATTGGCACCCGTTTGCGCAATCTTATCTAATGGGCGACTGGCTTGGGTGATCTCCATCACGGCCTCCGTCGGCGCCTTGATCTGCGCGATCATTCTCGCCGCGCAAGTTCGCACGCCAGAATACGATTATATTTCTTATGCGATGGGTGGGTGGAGGCCGCCGCTTGGCATCGAGTTTAGAATTGATGCGTTGAACTCGCTCGTCTTGCTGATCGTATCTGGCATGGGTGTGCTGGCATCGATTTTTAGCTGGCCGAGCGTCGTTGCTGAAATCCGCGCTGAAAAACGCGCAATGTTTTATTCAGCCTATCTTGTTTGTTTGACCGGTCTTCTCGGCGTTGCGGCAACCGGTGATGCCTTTAACTTGTTCGTCTTCCTCGAAATAAGTTCGATTTCGACCTATGTGCTCGTCGCGCTTGGCGCTGGACGAGACCGCCGCGCGCTTCCCGCCGCGTTTAATTATTTGATCATGGGAACCATTGGGGCGACATTCTTCGTGATCGGTGTGGGTTTCCTTTACGCGGCGACCGGCACGCTGAATATGGCAGACATTGCGGGGCGCATCAGCGAAATGCAGGATAGCCGAACCGTGCAAGCCGGTTTCGCGTTCATTGTTGTAGGCCTAGCGCTAAAGGCAGCGATGTGGCCGCTGCACCAATGGCTTCCGAATGCCTATGCCTATGCGCCAAGTTTCGTGACAATGTTTTTGTCCGCGACGGCGACAAAAGTTGCGCTTTACGCGCTCATACGTTTTCTCTTCTCGGTCTTTTCCCTCGATTTCGTTTTTGAGGGCGCTGTCTTCGGTTATCTCTTCGCCCCGCTTGGGATCGTGGCGATGGTGTTTTGCTCGTTCCAGGCCATTTTCCAATCGGATGTTCGCCGGACCCTTGCTTACTCATCAGTTGCCCAAGTTGGTTATATGTTGCTTGGCATTTCGCTGGGTACAGCGGCGGGCATAAGTGCGGGCCTATTCCACTTGACCAATCACGCAATAATGAAAGGCGCATTGTTTATGGCAGTTGCCGGTGTTGTGCTGACTTACAAAGGAACGCGCATAAACGACTTTCAGGGGCTTGGGCGAACGGCCCCATTTACAATGGCTGCGTTTGCAATCGCAGCGCTTTCTCTTATCGGTGTTCCGCTGACAGCGGGTTTCCAATCTAAATTTGCCCTCGTATCAGCCCTGCTCGACAAGGGCTGGTGGTGGGGTGCCATGACGGTTGTATTTTCATCTGTTCTGGCAGTGATTTATATGGGCCGCATCCTTGAGGCTGTTTTCTTCCGGGCACCTGCAAATCCGCGCAAAACACGCAAAGAAGCGCCTCTGCTGATTCTGATCCCGCTTTGGGTCTTGGCGCTGGCTAGCTTGTTCATTGGGGTGAATGGAGCCTTGCCGTTCGAAATGTCGAATGATGCGGCAATATATATTTTCGGGGGGAGTGCGCGATGAGTGGAGAGATGTTGATCTACGCCGCACTTGCTGTCCCATTGCTTACGGCCGCTGGGATATTTCTAACCGGAAAGTTCCCAAACCTTCGTGAAAGCGTCACCATCGCTGGAGCGGTAACACTGTTTGGCGTTGCAATTCTGCTTTCGATCGGTGTCGCGAGCGGTGAACCGGCAGAGCTGGTATTAGGCGATGCGGTTCCGGGCCTTACGTTTGCCTTCAAGTTAGAGCCGCTCGGAGCATTGTTTGCGCTCGTTGCCTCCGGCCTTTGGATTGTAAATTCATTTTACTCCATCGGATATATGCGCGGGAACCGCGAGCGGAATCAAACGCGGTTTTATATGTGCTTTGCGATTGCCCTGCTCGGCGCGATGGGCGTCGCGATGGCAGGCAATCTGTTCACGCTATTTGTTTTTTATGAAGTGCTGACTCTGTCCACATACCCATTGGTGGCCCATAAGGAAGACGCTGCCGCCCAGCGAGGGGCGCGCATTTACCTGATGACGCTGCTTGCGACTTCGATTGGGTTCTTCCTCGTTGCGCTGATCTGGACGTATACCGTCATGATCGACCCGACGACGGGTGTTGGAACAACAGATTTTGTTGAAGGTGGGCTACTGTCTGGAATGGTTGGTCCAAGCACTGCGTCAGCTCTGCTAATCCTGTTTGCATTTGGGATTGGTAAAGCCGCTCTCATGCCAATACACTTCTGGCTGCCCAACGCGATGGTTGCGCCAACGCCTGTGTCTGCACTCCTTCACGCTGTAGCGGTTGTGAAAGCTGGCGTATTCGCCATTCTCAAAGTGTCGATCTACATATTTGGTATTGATCTGTTATCCGTAACGCCAGCGACAGATTGGGTGCTTGGTATTGCATGTTTTACAATGGTAGTCGCATCGCTCATCGCCATGACGAAGGACAACCTGAAAGCCCGGCTTGCCTATTCAACCATCGGCCAGCTTGCTTATGTTACGACCGGTGCGATGCTCGCGAACCCTGCTGGGTTTATGGGCGGCTCGATGCAAATCGCCGCCCATGCCATGGGAAAAATAACGCTCTTTATGTGCGCGGGCGCGATTTATGTTGCCACCGGTAAAACCAATATTTCGGATATGCGCGGACTCGGGCGGCGCATGCCCCTCGTGTTTACAGCCTTTTTGGTTGCATCACTTTCGATCATAGGATTGCCGCCGCTTGCTGGTGGGTGGCCGAAATTTGAACTCATGATGGGAGCTATCGAGGCAGAGCGCGATTGGGCGGCTTGGTCGCTAGTGATCTCATCCCTGTTGAATATTGCTTACCTATTGCCGATTGCAATTCTCGCGCTGATGCCGCCACAGGGTAGTCCTGAGCCAGCACAGTACAAACGCCCTGAAGGTGCGCCGATGCTCACTGTGCTTGCGCCGGTGCTAACGGCGCTCGGCACGCTTGCTCTCTTCTTCGCGATGGGTCCCATTCGGGACTTCCTCGCACCGGCCATGGGAGGCGGTCTATGAGCCCTGCGCCAGATAAAGATAATGATAAAGTACACCCTGTTGCGACGGCCCTGTTCGGCTGGGTTGAACTCAAGAATATTGGCAACATCATTTTTTATGGGCTGGCATTGGCCTCAATTATCCTGATTGGTCTCGATTTCATCATAGGTGAGCGCGAGGACGAGAAAGTGAAGTTCGCTAAGAATTATGGCTTCTATGGATTTTATGGATTTCTCGCTTTTTCATTTGTCGTTTTGATGGGGCATCCGCTCGGAAAATTGCTTCGCCGCGATGAAAATTACTACAATGATCAAGATCCCGACGAGGAGGACAGCTTATGAGCATCCTTGAGTCGATCAATCCGGGCCTCGTTCTCATCTTCGCGGGCGTTCTGACGGCCTTCACGCCAGAACAGCGTCTTCGCCAATCCATTGCGATCGCTGCGCCAATCCTCGCGATCTTGATCCTATTCCAAACACCGCTGAATAATGATGCTGTGACGTTCTCTACGATGGGCCTCGATATGGTCGTTTACTATAGAGACGCGACCAGCAACATATTCGGTCTTGCTTTCCTGATCGCTGCCATTCTTCAGGCGATTTATGGCTGGCGAACCGCGAGCCATATGGAAGACACCGCCGCGCTGATTTATTCTGGCGCAGCTGTTTGTGCTGTGTTCGTAGGCGATCTGATGAGCCTGTTTGTGTTTTGGGAACTCACAGCCATCGCGTCGGTATTCCTTATCCTAAAGACAGGCACGCGCGCATCTTATGGCGCAGCGATGCGGTATCTGGGTGTGCAAATCTTGTCCGGGCTCTTGCTGTTGATGGGGGCCGTCAAACTGTTTTCTGCCACAGGCGACCTGTCGCTCCGCCAGCTTGAGCTCGGCACCGATCCTGGCACGTGGTTCCTGTTTCTTGCATTCGGGATCAAAGCAGCGTTTCCGTTCCTGCATAACTGGCTTCAGGACGCTTATCCGAAGGCAACAATTGTTGGCACGGTCGTTTTGTCAGCATTTACGACGAAACTGGCCGTTTACGTGCTGATGCGCGTGTTCCCAGGCGAGAACTTACTTATTTATATCGGCGCGGTGATGACCATCTTCCCGGTCTTCTTTGCGGTGCTTGAGAATGATCTGCGAAAAGTCCTGGCGTATTCGCTAAACAATCAGGTCGGCTTTATGGTCTGCGCGATTGGTGTTGGTACGAATTTGGCGCTCAATGGCGCTGCTGCGCATGCATTCGCGCACATCATGTATAAATCGCTGTTGTTTATGAGCATGGGGGCCGTTCTCCTTCGAACCGGAACGACGAAGGCGAGTGAACTTGGCGGGCTTTACAAATCCATGCCGTGGACAACAGTTTTTTGCCTTATCGGTGCGGCGTCCATTTCCGCATTCCCGCTTTTCTCAGGATTTGTGGCGAAGTCGCTCACGCTAAGCGCTGTGGCCTATAAAGGTTATTTTCTCGTCTGGTTTATGCTGCTCTTTGCTTCTGCTGGCGTGCTTGAGCATTCTGGTATCAAAGTGCCGTATTTTGCCTTCTTCGGTCATGACAGCGGAAAGCGGGTGGAGGAAGCCCCGTTCCCGATGTTGCTCGCAATGGGGCTTTCGAGTTTCCTCTGTATCTTTGTCGGTCTTCCAGCTGTGCTCGGAGCCACCGGTGTGTTCGGTTATCCATGGCTATACCAGCTATTGCCGCATCCGCCTGAAGCGCTTGCCTATGAGCCGTATACGTTCGAGCATATCCTAACGCAGATGCAGTTGCTCGTGCTGGCTATGTTCGCCTTCGCCTTGCTTACACGCTTCAAAATTTATCCGAATGAAGAGCGCGGGACCATTCTTGATACCGATATCTTCTATCGCAAAGGGGGTTATGGATTAGCCAAATGGGCTGGTACAGTTTGGGCGAAGGCAGGGCCGGCGATGACGGCTGCTGCTGAAAGTCTTTTCTCGCGTGCGTATGAGCGAATCTACGCGGCCTTTAGCCCGCAAGGGCTGGCCGCACGCGGGCCTCTAACAGGCGGAATGGCTGTCTGGGCAGCCGCACTTCTTGGCGCGACATTGCTGATTGCATTCATGGCGGCCGCTTAGTTCTGTAGCAGTTAATACAGGCTGCCGTTTTTCTTCGCAAATATGGGTAAGCGCATTTGCAGCTGCGCTGAGTTTTCCCCCTTTACATGAGCGGCCTGTTTTCATTTTACAGGAGCGTTAGTTCTAGTTTGGGCGTGGAGGGCAATTCAATGGCGGATGATGAATTTCCAATTGCGGACGCAGGTGACGCGCCAGCAATTATTTCTCTCACCTCAGAAATTGTTTCTGCTTATGTCGCTAACCACTCGGTTGAAGTTTCGGCCTTGCCCGGCCTCATCCGCGAAGTTCATTCGTCTCTCTCAAGTTTAAAGAATGACGTCAGGCGTTCGGGATATCAACAACCGGCTGTACCCATCGAAGATTCGATCACCGATGAGTATCTTATCTGTCTTGAGGATGGAAAACAGTTCAAATCGCTGAAGCGCCATTTGCGAACGAAATATGATCTGTCTCCTGAGGAATATCGGGAGAAGTGGAGGCTGCCTTATGACTACCCGATGGTGGCTCCGGCCTATGCACGTCAGCGTTCTCAGCTTGCGAAAGATATGGGGCTTGGGCAAGGCAAAGCCGATTAACTAATTTCGCCCCAGAAACAACGCCTGGTTTGTTCCGAATACGGAATAAAATTTTCCGTTAATATTGATTAAGAATATCTTTCCAGGGGCTTGATCTCGGTAACCGAATTGATTCAGATTCGATTCGGGCTGATGAAAAAAAGGGCCGGGGTAAAATGAAATCTGAAGAAGAATATCTGCAGTTGACAGATGGTCAGCTGAAATTGCTTGATTACTGGATGAGCCATCAAGGGCCGTGCGGGTGCACACCGCGCGCCGCGATCAATCCAGGGCAAGTGCGCGATTTGTTATCCAACATCTCAATTGTTGAGCTCAGCCAAACGGGGCGTGCAACGTTTCGCTTAGCCGGCTCGATGTTGAGAGACATTGTGGGAGCAGAAGCCCGAGGTCGCAGCGTTTCAGAAATACAGGGCGGGGATCTGGAACCCTGGTGCGATGCGCTCCTCACTTTACTAGATTCGCGTGCGCCGGTTTCGGGCATTAGCACGCACGAAAACGGACATCGGCATGTCTGGCTGCGGTTGCCATTGCTCGATGCCTCCGGCGAACTTACACAAATTATGTGTCACGACGAGCTTGTTAGTGACCATGCTAAAGTGCTGAGCAAGCGCACAAAAAGTGAGCTAATTCCACAACAGCGGGAACGTTACGCCGCATAGGCGGAAAATATTCCTTTCATTTATAGGAAAAATGTCCTACATTCCCTTGTCCGGGATCTCATGTGATCGCAGATAAATACGGGTGTTGGAAATGTCCAAACGACAATCGATAGATTTTTCGCGCGCCAAACTTGCCGCAGACGTTGCAGCCTATGCTCTTGGATATGAGGCTAAAGAGCCAACCGAGACGCAAAGGGGGTGCCGTAAAGCCAGCGAAGTACGCCAGTTGGCGATGTACCTGACTTATACAGTTTTTGAGATGAGCCTCGCGCGATGCGCATTTGCATTCTCTCGAGATCGCTCCACGATCGCCCATGCATGCCAGGCGATTGAGGATCGGCGCGACGAAGATCAGTTTGACCGCTGGGTGGATGGCCTCGAACTCGGTTTGAAGGCGCTCAAACCCTACGCTGCAAGTGCTCAGGGAGGTCGATGATGGGGCAAGCAAAGCTCACGCGTGCGCTCATGCGGGGCGGCGTTGCCGAGCGCCGCGCCGATGGAGCATACAAGATTTGGCGGTGCAGAAATCGCCGCCGGCGCGCCCTGGGTTTGTTGAATAAACGCCGGGGAGATGAACTACGCGCCGACGGGAAGATCACTTTGCTGAAAGGCGAAATTGACCTGTATGGATGGGTATCAAACACCGAGAGCCGAGATAGTTCTGGTTTATCTCCTGTGATATCTCAAAGTCTCTCAAAAACACGAAAACCCTCGCAGTCTTTGTTATCGAAAGTACTCGGCGAAGCGCAGGATAAGCGCGAAAGGGCAAGGTTCTCAGACGCGATGAAGAAATTCCTCAATGATGCAGAATGCGCAAATTCTACTGGGCGAGTGACAATGAACTGGCAAAGGCTTGCGAGCTGAAAAGACAACCGAGCCGCGCGCGCAAGCGATCACCTTCCCGGTTATGCGCGAGTTTCAGCGCAAAAGAGAATAGATACGATCAGATCCGCTCTCGGCGAGGAGCGCTATACGGTGTTGGAGTGGGCAATCGTCCATCAGATGAGCAGAGCTGAACTTGCGCGCCGGCTTTCGATTCATCCGCCGTCGGTTCCCGCGCTCGTCGCGGATCTTGTGCGCGATCTCGCGAATGCGTACGATCAGAAGCTGCGTTCGGCGTGAACCGCGTATCCTCATATTTTCGCTGCAATTGTCGGTGATCTAAAACAATGCTGTGTCTTGGCTTTGAGTTGCTCACAGATATAGGAGATCGGTCAAATGATACGTAAAGTTCTGATCGGGCTTGCTGTATTGATGGGACTTGTTGGTGCGGCATCTATTGTGTCGAAAGATGTTCGACGCTTTGTGACGATGTACGCAGATGGTTCAGCAGATGCCCTGAAAAATATCGACCTATCCGAGCTGCCGCTCGAAGATCAGGCAGCTTATCTGTTTCTGCACGGTGATTTTGGTGCACTTTCCACAGACACGCTTCGCGGCTCCGCGACACCTTGGAAACTGACAGCAACTGTCATCACGCTGGATTATGTTGGCGGTGATCCAGACAAGCTGACCCGCGAAAATATGCAAGCAGCATTTCAGCAATGGG
This sequence comes from Hyphomonadaceae bacterium, assembly GCA_965263325.1. Lineage (GTDB taxonomy): Bacteria > Pseudomonadota > Alphaproteobacteria > Caulobacterales > Hyphomonadaceae > CBDHGY01. The sequence continues at coordinate 3,062,711 of CBDHGY010000002.1, forward strand.
GCATGCCAACTCCGTCGCAAATTACAAATTGGCCTGCGCATCTTCCCGCGCCAGAGATGCACGCGCCGCTGGGCATTACAGTTGGCACTGTAAAGCGATCTCTTCCAGCGATAGAGGTGACGGCTGCCAATCTGGGCTGCGCCGCCTGCCATGCAAGTGTTGCCTACGATAAAGACGGATTGCCGGATCCATCACGGGTCTGGATTGGGGCACCAAATGGTTCGATTAATTTGGAAGCGTATCCGCAAGCGATTTTAGATGCCTTTGCCGAGTATGGCAGGTCGCCTGATCTGTTCGATCATGTCGTAACTCTCTTCCCGGAGATAGGCGAGCGCGAGCGACGAACACTGAGGAACTTTGTTTTGCCTCGGGCCACGAAGCGTATCGATGAACTTCAGAAAACCACTGGAAGAGCTGTGCCGTTCAAAGGCGGCTATCCTGGCATTACCAATGGATTTGATGCGTTACAAATACGCTTGGGGAATGTGCGGCGCGATCAAGAAGTTCCTCTCAGTGCATTTAATTCAATTCCAAATTTGGAAGACCATGCGTTTCGAACCGCATTTCTGAACGCAGCAAATTACGAAATTCCAGGATTTGAAACTGCTCAAATTCTGAAGCGTTCTGATATCACAGATACTCACCTCGATAGCCTCGGCGCGATCGTTGCGTATTTTACCGTGCCGAGTATGGGCGTCGATTTCGAAACAGCCTCAGAGCATATCTCTGAGGCACAAACTGTAATGCGCTTCGTTGCGAATTATGAGACCCCACCGTTTCCCGGAGAGATCGATTTTGCGCTCGCAAGCCAAGGGCAGGGACTTTACGCTGCGCACTGTGCGTCTTGTCACGGCACATATCGAGGAACCCTTAAATCACCGAGTCTTGCGTCCTTTCCCAATCATGTAAGTGATGTTGGGACAGACAGTGTGCGCCTTTCTCTGCTTACCGAGGAATTTGCAGACGCGGTGAATGCGTCATCAATGGGCAGGCATGTTCATGTGCCTGGAGTCATAGGATACAGCGCTCCGTCTTTAAGCGGCGTTTGGCTGTCAGCGCCTTACTTTCACAATGGCTCTGTCCCAACTCTCTGGGCACTCATGAACCCCGATGAGCGTCCGGTAAGTTTTCCGCTTGGTGGTCACAAACTCGACTTTGATAAAGTTGGGATCGCGCTCGAGGTCGCGGAAAACGGAGAAACGCTATATCCCACGGGATACGCGCCCTGGTCTGTGCCTGTCATATTCGATACACGGCTGCCGGGATTGTCAAACAATGGTCATGAGCAACCGTTCGACGAGCTTTCCAAAGATGAAAAACACGCACTTCTTGAATATCTAAAGACACTTTAGCGAGGGCACGTCTCTAACCATCATCATCAGCTTCGCCCATGCCGCCAACGCGTTTTAGCTCTGCCATCTCGCGCTGCGCTTTCTCTACTCCAGCGGAGCGTGCAGGAACTGGCATGATTTCAGGTGGATCTTGCTGCTGCATGTATAGCGTGCGACTTGGGAACGCGAACCCGGTACCCGCCCGTTCGATAATGTCCATGATCGCAACGGCGAACTCTTCCTTTATCTCCAGCCATTCACCCCAATTTTTGGTATGCGTGAAACAATAGATAATGAAGTCTATCGAGCTCGCATTGAAACTATCGATCCTGACGAAAAGTGCGGCTTCTGGTGGTTTGGCGAACCTTTCATCATTCCAGAGATAGGCTTCAATTTCATCGCGAACGAATTTGAGCTGATCGACCGTTGTTCGGTACTCGACACCAACAACCCATTTGATCCGTCGGTGCGTCATCCGAGAGAAGTTCGTCACAGCTGTGTCAGAGAGCAAACCGTTCGGAACATAAACAGGGCTTTTGTCGAAACGGCGCACCAGTGTTGATCTAAAGTTGATGCGCTCAACTGTTCCTTCAACAACGCCGTCAGCCTGTATCCACTCACCCGGCACAAAGCGCTTTTCACTAATGATCAAAATCCCTGAGATGAGGTTTTTGAACAGATCCTGCGCACCGAGACCAATTGCGATACCAAACACGCCAAGACCAGCAAGCAGCGGTGCAATCGCAATACCCCATTGCTGGGCAACCGCCCCAAAGCCAAGAATGATAATCAAGACCTGAAGAAGCTTTATCATCCAATCGACTACAGCGGGGGACAGAGAATCACGAAGGCCAGTGAACAAGAATTCAAAGGCATTCACCGCGCGCGCCAAGGTCCAGAATACGGCAAGTGTCACGATCGATTGCATGACTTTATTCGAATAGATCTCTGCTTGCCCTTCGACCTCAATGACGCGTAGGGCAACATAAACCCCGACAATGACTGGGACGACTTTTAGAGGTGTCGCAATCGCTTTTACGAGCGCATCATCAAATTTTGTCTTTGTTCCAGCCGCCGCACGCGTTATTGCGCGAACAATTGTTCGAGCAAAAAGTCCGCGAATGATGAGAGACAGCAGGATGATCCCGACCACAATGATGATCTGGCCATACGTGAAGCCGTACGCACCCTCATTCCAGATCTGCGAGAGATAATTGAGGCCGTCTTTTGCCCAAACTGGCAAATGTTCATCTGCCCAACTCGGCAAGGTCAATCCGTTTGCATCTTCTGGCATCTTTGCAAATCCCCTTCTGAGATATCTTCAGATCAGGTTCTCCTATCTCGTGAGTCTGGCATCGTGAACCAGCAAAGTGAGTGCGATGTCTGTAATATTTGTAAGGTTTGGGGCGCATGCCTCCAAAACAAAAAAGAGACGATGCCGGGCAGAGCATCGTCTCAGAATTGGGCATTGAACCTACCATGGAGGGCCAATTACCATTCCGCGCAATCTGGGCAGGATTACACGGCAATCGCACTTAGCGTTCCCCTTGCTGAGCGGTTATATTGCACATCATAATCGCGAGAGGCGAGTGACTTCAGCAAACCTATCGATGCTTATCAGTGCGTAGGGTTGCATATAGTTGCATTTCGGTTTTGAAATGCTGCATCGCAAAATCCGAGGGGACAGCATGGAGTTCAGCGAAAAGCTAGATATGGCGATGAAGAAACTGTCGCTGAGCCGTGCCGCGCTCGCGGCCGCTATTGGTGTGGATAAGTCCGTCGCTGGGCGTTGGGTGGCGGGGAAAGTTCGCCCGTCCTCCCATAATTTGTCCAAGATTAGTCGCCTCATCGCAGAAGAAGTGCCCGAGTTCACAATGCTGGACTGGGATCTGGAGCCGCGCGAGTTTGCCAAGCTCTTTGGCGCGAGCGCGCGCACGAGCGGTTTCGGTTATGGAACAATCTGGTCGCTTCTACCGGATAAATTAGCTGAGGAAGCGCGACATGCTGCAACGCAGCGTACGAAGGCATATACCGGGATATGGCGAACAACGCGGCCCTCTTCAGATCTGCCTGGACAATTTTTGCATGATATCGCGATTATCAGCCGAAATCAGGATGGCTTCCTGGCATTCGATAGCGGCGTGGAAGGATTTTTCTACAGCGGCGCAGCCATTATGATCCACCAGCAATTATATTATTTTGGTGCGGATGATGACTTTGGTGCCGTAACGATGGGAGTATTTAATGGTGTTTCGCGCCAGCGCGCCGAGGTTGTCGATGGTGTATTGCTGACGACGCTAAGGGATGCAGGTGCCTCACCTACCGCCTCAAGCATTATTATGGAGCGCATCGACGATCTGTCAGATGATCCTGGCGCCGATCAGGAGAAGTTCCGCGCACTTGTTCGCAACCAAAGATTGGTAGCAGAGCCAGGCAGCGTGGCCCCAGAAATAGTCGATCAATTACACGGAGCCGCAAATGCTCCGGGCATGCTGCGAATGTTGTTTGCGCAGTCTATGTCGCGGGGCCCAATCGTTACAGGTTAAGCGACCGCGCGCTCCTTAGTCGCGGTGAATCGTATGTCTGGGTTCTTCTCAGCTACATACCCGACATCCCAGGCATTTTTCGCGAGATAAACCGGAGCATCATCGAGGTCCGTGCCGGTGACTGACGGGTTCTTGTCCAGGAACGCCTTCAGCTGGGCGTCGTCATCGCAGGCAATCCAGCGTGCAACATTGTAGGCGGCTTGTTCAAAAACGACATCGAGATTGTATTCAGCTTTTACCCGCTCAACCATAACTTCGAACTGAAGTACGCCGACCGCTCCAACAATCATGTCCGCGCCAATATTGGGCTTAAACAATTGCGTGACCCCTTCTTCGGCAAGAGATTCTAGCGCTTTGCGCAAATGCTTTTGTTTAAGAGGATCAGCCACACGCGCGCGGCGGAGAATCTCCGGTGCAAAATTCGGAATGCCTTCAAACCGGATGTCGCCGGTTTCTGAAAGCGCATCTCCAACACGAAGCTGCCCATGGTTGGGCACCCCGATGACATCGCCCGCATAGGCGTGTTCAGCAATTTCCCTGTCCTGTGCGAGGAACATCATCGGCGCGTGGATGTTGATTTGTTTTCCAGCCGCGGTTTTCAATCGCATGCCGCGCTTGAATTCGCCTGAGCATAGCCGAAGGAATGCAACCCGGTCGCGGTGATTGGGGTCCATATTTGCCTGGATCTTGAAGACAAAGCCGGAAACGTTTTTGTCTTGGGCTTCGACAATGATGTCTTGTCCCTTTTTTTCTGCCTCTTGAGGGCGCGGACCAGGAGCAAATTCGCTTAGCGCTGCGAGCAATTCGTTTACACCGAAATGGCGGAGTGCCGATCCGAAGACGATCGGGGTCAGATTGCCTTCAAGATAGGCCTGCTTATCTGGCTTTGGGAAGCCTTCTCCGGCGAGCTCAGCGCCTTCAGAGAGTTCGTCCATAACGCTTTCGTCCATGACGCCGGCGATGGAGTTGCCGTCCATTGCGATACGCTCAGACGGACCCGGACCGTCCACATCATCTGCGTTGCGCTTCTTGAAACACACAAATTCGTTCGTACGCATATCCTGCATGCCAGCGAAGCGCTGACCGGAGGCGGCTGGCCAGTAAAGCGGTGCCGTGTCGAGCTGCAGTTTGTCCGCAATCTCGTCGAGAAGTTCTAGTGGATCTTGGGCTTCACGATCCATCTTGTTGATGAACGTCATGATAGGGATTGAACGAAGGCGGCAAACTTCGAAAAGTTTTAGAGTTTGCGGTTCAATACCTTTTGCTGCGTCGAGAACCATGACGGCGGAGTCTGCGGCTGTCAGCGTTCGATATGTGTCTTCAGAAAAGTCTTCGTGACCAGGGGTATCAAGCAGGTTGAAAATTTTATCGTCATGCTCAAACGTCATGACGGAGGACGAAACCGAGATCCCGCGGTCACGTTCAATTTTCATCCAGTCAGACTGCGTTCGTCTGCGTTCGCCCCGCGCAGCAACTTGTCCAGCAAGCCGGATTGCACCGCCCGCAAGTAGCAGGTTTTCAGTCAGCGTCGTTTTGCCCGCATCCGGATGTGAGATGATCGCAAAGGTTCGCCGCCGAAGCGCTTCAGTTTCGAGGGACATAAGGAAGCCTTCTGCCGTCTGTCGTTAATATGACTGGCGGAAGTAAGCGGTCTCGCAGGAGAATGCTAGTCTGGTGACTTGAATTAAGCAGCCTTTGGCCAGATTTCTTCGACCTCTACTTCATCACCTTTTTCCATTCTGTCAGCTAAGCTGGCAAGAATGCTTTCCGGGAGAAGTGTGAGGCGTGGTTCGCCATTAGACACAAACAGCGCCGCGTTTGCGCCCGTCTTTGCGATTATTAGCGCCGCAAGATCATCTGCCAGGTCTGCTTCCAGGACCATTTCATTGGCTCGGTGGCTAGCGATCACGGCTTTCGCGAAATCCAGGGCGTCTCTGGCCATCATTGCCCGAGGGTCACCGCAGCCGAGCGTCTTCCATCTGCGCGCCAATCGCGCCTCTGGCGCATCAACGTTTATGATGCGGTCGTTGAGCAAAAAGAGCATGGGATCCCCCAAGATTGATTCGTTGAGGCTATTTCGCGTTCGCTGGGTTAACGGGAAGCTAACCAGACGGTGATTTTTTAACCTTATCGGTGATGAAGTGGCGGCCTTCGCGGTCTTCGACCTCAATTACCCAAAGATCACGGTCTCTTTCACGCGCTCTGGAAATATAGTCATCGACATCTTTTTCGGCTGGCCCAATACCTTGTTCGGCAAAATCGATGAATACCCGCGAGCCATCCATATCCATCGCCGGGCCATAAAGACGGGCTTCACCATTAAGTTTCGCTACTTTTACGAGTACGTCGCCTCTGGCCTCGTCGCCGCGTTGTAAGACAAAAGCAGCCGCACCAGCTCCGAGAGCCCGGCGTACAAGGGCATCGGCCCAAACATAAGCTGGCAGTCTTTCTTCCAAATTACACTCCCTCTCAGGCGAGCGGCACGCCATTTGCACTCCTGAAATTAGAACAATCTTGTTAACGCTATTCCTAGAGGAGCGGCACGAATGAAAACGATCGAAGCTATTTTGTCGATGCCGATCATCGCTTCATTTGCTGCGGGCGTAAATGTCGTCGCGGGTAATAAGGCTGCTACCACTCTTTCTGAGCCCGGCGTTTCAAGTATCGCGTCGACAGCTCCGGCGATAGCTTTGGGAGCAATTGTGATTTTGATTTCCAGTGCCGTTTACTTCCTTGCGCGTGAAATTCGCCAGGAAGCGACGGATGAGCGGGACCGGCGTAGACTTTAAAGCGGTGAGAGATTTGAGATATCCGCTTTCGGTAAGATGACTTGAAAGCGAGATCCTTGTCCCGGAGCCGTATCGATAATTACGCGCCCGCCATGCATCTCGGCAAAACGCTTTACGTTTACCAGTCCGAGACCGGTTCCGGCCTTATCTTTCGAATTTTCGCCCATAGTGTATGGGCTTGCAATTCGGTCGAGGTCTTCTGGTGTCATTCCTCTTCCATTGTCCTTAACGCTCAGCACAACGTGGCGTGCGCGCTCACTCGCAGATAGCTGTACCATTGAGTCTGGATCGGAATATTTTATCGCGTTCGAAATTAGATTTTGCCAAATCCGTCGCACAAGCCTTGCGTCTGCCATTGCCCAAGGCTCACCAAATGTATCGAACTTAATAGTAATATTTTTCCGGTCGGCCATGGCTTGCATCTGGCGCATAATCGCATCGCCCAGATCTCCAAGATGAATGGGTTCCGGATCGAGCGGCATCTTCCCCGCATCTGTCTTGGCAAGATCCATCATGTCGTCCACGAGAGACAGGAGATCTTGCGCGCTCTCGTGAATGATTGATGCCTGATCGACCTGCTTGTCCGTGAGATTGCCTTTGGGATTCATCTTAAATGACTCGGCATATCCGAGTATGGCTGTGAACGGACTGCGCAAGTCATGGCTTAGGCTTGCGAAATAGGCATTGTGTTGTCGAAGCCGTTTTTTTGTTTCGATGTCCACCTTGGTTTTCACAGCATTTAATTGAAGAGGATCGCTAGCTGGAGCTGCCTTCTCGTATCGGGCCGGCAGTTCTGACCAGATCAGCATGAGGATTTGTGCAATGCCCATTGCAGCAGCCGCGCCGCCAAGCGTTGATTGAACCTCGCCAACAGCCGGTGTGAAACCAAAGGAACCAAGTGCCGCGCTGCCCAGATATCCTATAGCAGCGAACACCGTGCTTTCGATTGTGAGGCGGACATCGCCGACGACGTAGGCTGTTATTGGGCCGATTGCGAAGAGAATGATTGCCGCTGAGCGTGCCCCTCCACTTGCTGCGACTGCGAGCATTGCAAGCAAGGTCCATCCGAAAACCAAAATCGCTTCCGCTAAGGGGTTTTGCTCGTCGCTCGACAGCATCCAGATTCCGGCTACCGCTGGAATGATGCTGAGCGCACCCCCGAGACTGATGGAACCAAACGACGCTCCCGCCGAGCCCATGACCACTGCCGCAAGCAGCGTCAGAGCGATCCATGTGTATTGCGAAAATTTAAGCAAAATTAGTGTCGCCTCAAATCGATCCAAAACTCTTAATGTTTGCTTGATATTTGGCCGTCATTGTCAAGCACAATAGTCGTGGTTTTTTGCAGTTAAGCCGAAATAAATCACAGGCCAAACGGTTTCCTCTCGGCGAGTTCTGCGGCAAGAGTATTTTGTAGACTTGGGAGAGTGACATGGCAAAATCCGGACGTTTCCTGCTTGGTACGCTGTTGGGCGCAGCGCTGGCATTTGGAGCAACAGCTCAAAGCACACCAACAAGTCCGACAACGTCGTCGACTACGACTACGACTTCAACGCCAACCACAACCATTGCAGCTCCTGCAAATCCTGCGCCGCAAAATGATGCGATTTCCAAAGCAGCGGCTGTTTACGGAACCTATCAGGGCTCTGTCACGGATTTCAAAAACAAACCCTTCAGTTCTACAAAAGATATCGATCGTGCGCTTGACGAACTCGGCAGTCACAATTCTGAGCAACTCAGCAAAGGTTGGTTGTCCTATTCTGCGCTGGTCGCTTCACAGGACGTTGAATTTCGAGTTGCCGTGAACGAGGCGATCAGCCGGTACGGTCGTGATCGTATCCTGCTAGGCATGCGCGACAATCACGCTTATGCTAGGACGCTAAAAGGCGGCGACTCCGCTGTTAGTTCTGCTTTGACTGCGATCGATGCAGATGCGCGCCGGTTGCTGAGCACAGGGCGACTGGTGAAAGAGCAAGCGTATACTCTGCAAAACGCTAAATGGGCGTCGAGAACTAAAGTCGGAAATGGTAGTAAAAAAGCTGACGGAATTATGGCTAAGACCCGAGTTGGTGTTCCAGTTCGCGGAACGGTGATGTCCGCCATGACCGAACCCAACGCGAACAATAATTTTGCAAGGGCAGGTGGAACAGGCGCTCCGTCTATTTGGGATGGCCTGTCGAGTGCTGCGACCACAGTTCGTTTCCCAACCATTTCAAATGTGAGAGGTGGTCATAGCAAGCGTATAAGAGCCGGTCAGGAGCGAACAGCCAATCGGATCGCAACATTGGCGGCCTACAGAGCCGTTGGTGCGGGAAGCACCGCTGAGTCTGCAGTGCTGTCGGTTATGTCAGGAAACAAAGCGTCAAGCTGCATTAATCGCGCTAATCTCAATTTGCAGCAATGCGTTGCAGCTGCTCACACATATGACGAGCTGCCATTCTGTATTGCCGATTTTTCATTGACTAAGATCGGTGAGTGCATTGGGGAAGTCGCACAATAGGCTCATAGCCCTAACGAACCAAACGTATGCAATGCTCTGAAAGCTGCCAGCTTTCAGAGCATTGCTTTTTCAAATTTGAACCGCATATAGCTTCCATGACCATAAATGCCCGCGCCGATGATATTCGTGATGAATTCAACTTCCTGGATGACTGGGAAGCGCGCTATGCGCACATCATAGATTTAGGAAAGTCGAACCCTCCATTGGCGGAGCACGAGCGAACGGAAGAGTCGCGGGTTCGCGGCTGTGCCTCGCAAGTCTGGCTCGTCTCAGAGATTGATGGTGCCGACCGCCTGATGGTCCGCGCAGAGTCAGACGCGATGATCGTGTCAGGCCTGATCGCCTTGCTGGTGAGATTGTATTCGGGAGCAACCCGTAGAGAGGCTTTAGAATTTGACGCGGCAGGGTTGCTTGAAGACATAGGCGTTTCAGGAGCTTTGACAGCGCAGCGCTCTAATGGTCTGGCGTCGATGCTTGCTCGCATACAAAAAGATGCAGCTAGTTTGGCGGCGTAACTGCCTCTAAAGGTTTCGCAGGCGTTAATCGGTGTGCGGATATTTTGGGTAACCATAAGCCGATAAATTATAATTTTTAAGTTACTAATCAGCCGAAAGGCAGGATTAGTGCGTTGAATTTTGTAGATGAAATTGGTCGCAGCAAAGTGAAAGAGAGCCTCCGCTCGGAGACTGCCGCTGTCTTTACGCCTGTTGTTAGAATTTTCCTGCTGCTTGTAAGCCTTTACTATGCGATGAACACCGTCAGTAATCTGCTGACGCTTACCGGTCAGGAGCGAACATTTCTGTCGTCGCTGTCAGCGATTTCCTGCATTGCTGCCGCTATGACATACTGCAGCTTGAAGGCGGAGAACACACTCACGCGGCTTGAATTTGCGGGTGTGATCGGCAACGGATTGTTGCTTATAAACTTGCTATACTACTACTCGACAACATTTGATCCGAGCCGGTTGGTATACTTCGTCCTGTTGGTGTTTGTCTTTCCGATGACAGGGGCAACGCGCCGTGTGGCGCTTCTGTTTAGCGCGGTTTCGCTTGGTTGCCTTTATCATATCATTCTGACGTTCGACCCTTCGCTCTTTTACGATTACCTATTTATTGGGATTGCATCTTGCTTTGTATCCTTCGGCGGTAGCTTCATGTTACGCCGAATTATTCTGGATGCTCTGAATTCAAAATTGATTGCAGCCCATCATAAAACAGAAGCGCTTGAGGCAGCCGCTCACGCGAATATGTTGGCCGTCACCGATAATCTAACGGGGCTTCCCAATCGCCGCGATTTTTTCCGAACACTAAAAGAACGGGCTGAGATGTATGATAAGTCAGGCAATACACTCACTGTGTTCCTTATCGACCTTGATGGGTTCAAACCGGTAAATGATACCTATGGGCATAGTGTAGGCGATAGTTTGCTCGTTGAAGTTGGAAAGCGTTTGCAGGCAGCGCTCCCAGATCAAACGTTTGTTGCCAGGATTGGCGGAGACGAATTTGCGGCTATACTGCCGATCCATACTCGACAGGATGCGCAGAAAGTTGGTGATATGCTTTGCGCAGCCATGCGCGCGCCCTACAATCTTGGCCGAATAGTTGTGCATGTTGGTGCGACCGTAGGCGCGGCCATTAGAGAAGATGATAGCACGACGGAAGCCAATCTCGTCGAATATGCCGACTATGCGCTTTATAATGCCAAGCGTGGGAGTAAGGGAACTTGCGCCGTCTTTACACCAAGCGATGCGGCGGTCATGACACGGCTGTTCTTTGTCGATCAAGCTCTGCGTCAAGCCAATCTCGAAAGAGAGCTCACCGTTGTTTATCAACCGCAATTTGACCTGCAGACAAACCGGGTAAAGGGTTTTGAAGCTCTGGCGCGCTGGCAAAGTGCTGAGCTTGGAAAGGTCGACCCTGAGACGTTTATTGGGGTTGCTGAAACAACGGGGATGATCACGAAAGTGACAATGACCTTGCTTCAAAAAGCGATGCGTTCATTCAAATCATGGCCAGAAGATACGACTTTATCGTTTAATCTCTCTGTTCACGATGTTCTCGATGTCACTGCGATAGACGAAATTCTCGATATCGTGCGCCGAGCGGGTGTCGATCCATCGCGTATTTGTTTCGAAATAACTGAAACGGTCATGATGGGTGATGTTGAAAAGGCAGGCATCGCGCTGCAGAAAATTGTTGATGCAGGTCATGATGTAGCGCTTGACGATTTTGGAACGGGCTACTCGAATTTTACTTATCTGAACAAATTGCCGATCACTAAGATCAAAATTGATCGATCATTTGTGCGTGATCTATCTGAAAATGAATCGTCAATTCAGACAATTTCATCCCTCCTTCAAATGTCACGCTCCTTGAACAAGGAATGCGTCGTGGAAGGTGTGGAAACCGAGGCAGAAGTCGCGGTTATGCGAGGGCTCGGCGCACAAACCATTCAAGGGTTTTATTTTGGCAAGCCGATGCGCACTGAAGATGCAGAGGCCCTGCTTGTTAAGCAACAGGCGAGCCAGGCCGACACGCTGCGTGATCGCGCTTAACCGCCTTAGCTGCCAGCTTCTCCGCTAATCTGTTCTATTCCGCCGTCTTCCGCAGCGCGGGTCACAGAGTAGTCTGGATAGTCACGTGATGACAGATCCTTATATGGCGTACGCTCACCTTGAGAACTTACCGGCACGTTGCGCGGAATCGGCGCGGCGGGTGTTTCACCAACGCCGCCGCCTGTCGTGCCGCCGAGATCGCCGGTCAAGACAACGCGGCCTGTTTCTGACTTCGCCACGTCCGCACCGGTCGGGCCGGTCAATACCACTCTGCTGGTTTTGGTTTGAGGACGGGGAGCGGATTTTGCCGCCGTCGGTCTGTAGGTGCCATCAGCGGAACGTTTAAGCGGCTGGAATTGAACCTGCGGTGTGGCCGGTTTAACGCTTGGGTTCGCCGGTGTATTGACGGCGATTGGTGTTGAAGACGGTGGCTGTGTCTTTGCGATAGAAGATGAGATTACAGCAGGAGCTGCAGGTGCTTTTCGGAGCGTTGGCTTATCGGCAGAAATCGTTGCCGGAGCCGGCGGAGCAGCTCTTCGAAGAGAAGGCTGCGAAGAAATTTTGGCAGGCGCAGCAGGGGCTGCAATGCTCTTTGGTATTGTCCTTGGAATTGATGCGCGTTGGACTGTAGTTGTACGCCGCGGTTGCGTTTGGGCGGACTGATGCGCAGGGACACTGCGAACTTGCCGCGTCGTGCGGCCAGAAGACTGATTGCTTGCACCTAACAATGCTGACCCATGACGATATGGTGATGGCTGATAATTTCGTTCGATGCGAGGTGAAACGCCAGATGTCGAAGTTGGGTTTGTTTCAGAACGCCCCACGATTGATTTCAGTTCGCAGGAATTTTTGGCGGCTGCGCCTATTGTGTCGACGAAGCTCCAGGAGAGGCAGCGTGTATCACGTCCGCACGCGGTCGAGCATTGGCTCGCAGACAAGACAGAGGTCACGGAATACGTGCCGCCAAACCGATATGTATTTGGCTCGAACACAGGACCTGATTTTTCTTTCTTTTCAGCAAAAGCAGGTGCAGCAAAAATTGCCACGGCCAAAAACAAGGCTGTCACGCGCATCGGGTTACTCCCTAAAACTAGCTTGCGCCAAATTGAACATAAGCGGTTAAGGAAGCGTTTGTTTTTGTGTTTAGGAGGCGAGTGCGTCGCGCCGTTCTTCGATTTCCAGCCATTCGATTTCCGCCATACTAAGCTCATCTTTTGCTTCGGCCAGCCGCGCAGATTTAGTATCGAAGGCGGAACGATCGCTTGTGAAGAGCTCTGGATCTGCAAGGGCAGCTTCGATTTCGGAGATTTCGGTCTCGAGCCGCGGAACCAATTCGTTGAGCTCTTTTGCGCGGTGTTCGTCTTTAAAACTTAACTTTTTTACGGGTTTAGGAGAGGTTTTACCGGCCTTAGGTTTTCGTTTCTTTTGATCTTTTGTGGTGTCCGATTTGATCAAACCGCGCAGCTGCGTTTGAGCATCACTCCAACCGCCGGATGTTTCGATCCACTTCCCATCACCGGTCGGTGACAGGCAAGACGTGACGGTATTGTCTAGAAATGCCCGGTCGTGACTGACCAAAATCATTGTGCCGGAATATTCGGCGAGCATGTCTTCAAGCAGATCAAGCGTTTGCATATCAAGATCGTTTGTCGGTTCGTCCAGCACAAGGAAGTTTGACGGTTTTGCCAGCGCAACAGCGAGCGTCAGGCGATTGCGTTCGCCGCCGGACAGCGCTCCGACAGGTTGGCGAATTTGATCCGGTTTGAACAAAAAATCTTTAGCATAAGCTGCGACATGACGCTGGCGACCTTGAACCATAATCTGGTCCCCTCCCATCGGAGCAAGCGTTTCCCAGATCGTATCCTTAGGTTTTAGCGAGGCGCGCGTCTGATCCAGGAAGATCGTCTCGAGAGTTTTCGCGCGCTTAATGTTTCCGCTATCGACAGGGATCTCTCCAAGCAGCAGTTTAATCAGCGTTGTTTTGCCCGCGCCATTCGGCCCGATGATGCCAATTCGATCCCCGCGGAGGATGCGAATAGAAAATTCATCCGCAATCTTAAGAGGCCCCTGCGGTGTATTGAAAGATTTGGAAATTTTTCGAGCTTCAAGAACTTTTCGACTGGCAGATGGATCGACCTCTGAGGTCAGTTCGACGGTATTGCGTGCTTCTCCGAGAGCGCTGCGGCGTCTGGCATGCTCTTTACGAAGCTCCCTCAACCTTCCGAGTCTGCCTTGATTGCGTTTTCGACGCCCTGAGACACCCAGTGATAACCACCGCGCTTCTGCACGCAGCTGTGTCTTCATTCTGGCGATTTGTTTTTCTTCAGCGGCTTCGATCTCAGCTGCCCATTCGTTGAATTGCCCATATCCTTTGGGCGATTTCAAAACTATATTCTGACGCAACCAAAGCGTGTTCGTAGAAACTGATTCAAGAAAGGCGCGGTCGTGAGAAACCAGCAAGATAGCGCCGCGAAACGCCTTCAGGCGTTTCTCAAGCGCTTCGATCATTTCAACATCGAGATGGTTGGTTGGTTCGTCCAACAGCAATATGTCGGGATCGGCAGCAAATGCTTTCGCAAGTGCTGCGCGCCGAATCTGACCGCCTGATTGTCGTTCTGGATTGGCGGAAGGGGCGAGCCCCATTTCCATCAGCGATGCTTCTGCATCATGCCGCGGAATATCTGATGCCATTATGTAGTCAGTGAACGTCTCGTACCCGGAGAGGTTTGGCTCCTGCTCAGCAAATACGATGTTTGTACCAGGCTGGCACCATACATCTCCGCTATCGGGCTCGATGCGTGCTGCCACGATCTTCATAAGCGTAGATTTCCCGGCACCGTTTCGTCCGACAAGCGCAGCGCGCTCACCGCGTGAAATGGTGAGGTTTACGCCTTCAAAAAGTGGCTTTCCACCGAAGGACAGCCGAACATCAGCAAGTGTTAGGAGTGGGGTCTGAGCCATAGTCGCAGAAATAGGTGGATTAGGATTGAATGGGAAGCCTGAACTGTTCTGCAATTTGTCAGTAAATTTTGGACTCTCTTAAGCCTTGACGGTCAGTCTCCCATTTGGATGAAGGGCTCATTCTCTATAATCGCGGCGCATTTTGCGATCGCTTCTGCATGTTTCGACGCCGGGTGCGCATGGGCGCAGGCTTTGTCTCAAGACGTGGAAGCCATTCTCGTGTCCAATGTGGGAGCAAGTTTTCAGACTGTTGAGCTCTATAATATTTATACGAGCCCAGTGGTGGTTTGCACTTACGCGCTCGCAAGCGACAGCAATCCATCAGCAACCGTTCGAATACGAAACGCCGGGCCAACGAGTTTCGATATTCGCCTTCAGCAGTTCGAAAACTCGAATTCTGTAACGCCCGGCCATGTTCATTGCCTTGTCGTGGATGAAGGCGTTCACACGCTGTCGGATGGCCGCGAGATCGAAGCACATACGGTCATGTCGGATCAAACAAGCGGTAATGTCGTTCCGAACACTTGGGACGCTGTAAACACAGAACGCGTAGATAGCATTCTGGGACACACGTATACACGCTTGGTCATGCTGGGGCAGGTCATGTCATTTAATGATGTAAATGCCAGCGTGTTTTGGACAAATAATTGCGCTAATCGGAATGTTGAACCGAATGATGGTGCTGCCTGCGTCGGAAAGCATATTGGCCAGATTAACGGCACGAGACTGAATGAGACCCTGGGTTTTATCGTCGTGGAAGCAGGTGCCGGTACCGTGAACGGTGTAAGATACGCCTTCGATAGGGGGGCGGACATTGTCGAGGGCGTCGGCAACTCTCCCCCTTACACGTATTCTGTGAGCGGTGATTTTGATGTCGGTGTTTTAACACAGGCCGCTGAAGATGGCGGTCAAGGCGGTTGGGCGGTCCTCTATGGTGAAGATCCGCTTCAATCGAATTCAATTGCGATGGCGATTGATGAAGAAGTGGTCGCTGGTGACACAGGTCGTTTTCACATTACTGAACAAGTTTACTACGGCATCTTCGAAAATATCCAAACAGCCAACGTCTCGGCAGAAAAAACGGTGAGCGTCCATGCAGATAGCGCGGTACCCTACGCTGTTCCAGGAAGTGACGTCCTGTACACGATCAACGTAACGAATGATGGCAGCTCGCCATTGGATGAAGACTCATTGTTCTTGGTCGACTCTCTTCCTCCGGAGACTGAGTTCTTCAATGGGGATCACAATGGGGCGGGGTCCGGAGCTGTTGGTTTTGCGGAAACAGATTCCGGGCTTACCTTCTCTCTTGCGACCGACGTACGCTATTCAAATGCCGCGACAAAACCAATGAATTTCGGAGCATGCACGTATGTTCCTGTGTCAGGCTATGATCCAGCTGTGCGCCATGTTTGTTTCAACCCGAAAGGGCGGTTGCGGGATGGAACGTTGTACCCGGCAAGCGGGTTCAGCTTGACGTTCCGGGCACGAATTAACTAGCGAATAGGCGCAGGACAGTCTGGCCCATCGGGTTTTCGTTCACCTGGTTTCCCATGTTCAGCGAGGAGGATAGCTTGTGTCATTCGCTCCTCCATTTCATCAACGCTGAGCGCTCTATTCACGCAAGTGAGTGGCTCACCATTATCAGCAGCGATGAACACTGCGATTCCTGTGATGCCGCCATACCAGTCCCAAAGATAAGATGCCTGATGAGCCTCGGCGGTCTGAATGGCGCGTGAGAATGTCTGCATACGTTGCATTTCAGGGGCGCGGCGGGAGGCCTCTGTCATATCCAGATCAATGCGATTGATCTGGCCATGATCGAAGCGTTCTATGACTTCGTCGAGCCGCGGATTTAAGATCTGACAATTAGGACACCAATCGGCTGTGAAGTTCACAATCTTCACGCTTGGAGTCGGGTTCGGGTTGTGTGCGGGAACATGCCCATCAGTTTCAGCATGCGCTATAAAAGAGAGGGATAAACCGGCGAGAAGAACGAACGATTTCAAATTCATGTCGCCTCCTTCAAAGACACAGCTGAATCTCTGCATGTCTTGCGCCAGATATAAAAATCACAATAAAGTTAGATAGTTAACATATTTCCAAAACAGCGATTAGTCTGCCCCCCCAAACACTCGCTGAAATATCGTTTCGATTTGAGCGAAGTGATAGTCGTAGTCGAACAAGCTATCAATTTTGTCATCAGACAAGAATTCTCGCACGTCTTCATCCGATTTCAAAAAGTCCGCAAACGGACCTTCACCAGCCCAGGTTTTCATCGCATTGCGCTGGACGAGACGGTATCCATCTTCACGGCTTGCACCAGCTTCAACAAGGGCAAGCAAGACGCGCTGTGAATTATGAAGTCCGCCAAGTTTCTCCATATTCCCAATCATATTCTCGGGATAAACGACGAGGTTTTCGATAACGCCGGCCAGGCGATGGAGCGCAAAATCAAGGTGGATCGTCGTATCGGGGCCAATGCCGCGCTCCACTGAAGAATGAGATATGTCACGTTCGTGCCAAAGCGCGACGTTTTCCATTGCAGGTACAACCGCCATGCGAACCAGACGGGCAAGACCGGTGAGATTTTCTGTCAGCACGGGGTTGCGCTTATGCGGCATCGCTGAAGAGCCTTTTTGGCCTTTCGAAAAGAACTCTTCGGCTTCCAGTACTTCGGTGCGCTGCATATGCCGGATTTCGGTTGCAAGTCGCTCGATCGAGGAGGCGATGACGCCGAGGACAGCAAAATACATGGCATGGCGGTCGCGCGGGATCACCTGCGTCGAAATGGGTTCAGGGCGAAGGCCCAGTTTTTCGGCAACATGCGCTTCGACACGCGGATCAACATTCGCGAATGTGCCGACAGCGCCCGAAATTGCGCAGGTCGCCACCTCTTCTCGCGCCATTTCCAGCCGCTGCCGAGCGCGCTGAAATTCTGCATGGAAAGTCGCCAGCGTGACGCCAAAAGTGGTTGGTTCAGCGTGGATACCGTGGCTGCGACCGATTTTCGGCGTGAGTTTGTGTTCGAAAGCGCGTGTTTCCAGCGCTGCTAAAACCCTGTCGATGCCTTCAAGGAGTAGGTCGGTGGCGCGAACGAGCTGCACATTCAAACATGTGTCGAGGACATCGGAGCTGGTCATGCCCTTGTGTAGGAAGCGTGCTTCTTCGCCGACATGCTCTGCGACGTTTGTCAGGAAAGCGATGACGTCGTGTTTTACCTCGCGTTCGATTTCATCGATGCGCTCAACCTCGAACTTGCCTCTTTCTCTTACAGCTTTTGGAGCATCCTTGGGAATGACACCCAGATCTGCCATCGCTTCTGCAGCCAGTGTTTCTATTTCCAGCCAAATTCCATATTTGGACTCAGGTTCCCAGATAGCAGCCATTTCCGGGCGAGTGTAACGAAGGATCATGTTTTTTCCTCAGGAAGCGCGCAAAAACGGGGGGTAACGCGGACCAGCGATTCAGTCCAGTTTTTGTCGAGTATACACTTGGCACACCCGATCAGCACTCGCCTAAAAAGCGAAATCGTGACATACTCCTTGCGTCAATGGAGACTCTTACTGCGCTACGTAGCTAGCCACGATTCTAGTGATAGGTTAGTTTGCGATTCGCGCGGTCGGCGATCACGCTGAACGTGTGAGTATCTGAGGGCGTACAGGGTAGATGGACCCAACCAACCAAACAATCTCCTGCTTCCGGCAGGGCTAAGGGGAGACATTTAATGTCCAAGAAATTCGTTCTTGCAACGGCAGCAGGCCTTGCAATATCGGGCGTAGCCTTTGCGCAAGGCGCTGATTATCCACCAGAAGCAGATGCAGGTGCGTGCTTTGCGCGCGTTCTGATCCCTGAAACAACGGAAGTTGTTACGGAGCAGGTAATCGACCGCCCTGAAGCTACTGAAGTTAATGTAATCCCGGCGCAGTATGAGACTGTTACCGAAGAAGTTCTCGTAAAAGAAGAGACAGTGGAATACCGCGTTATCCCTGCGACCTACGAAACGGTAACGACACAGGTCCTCGTTGAGCCTGAGCGCACTGAGACGATGGTCATTCCTGCTGAGTATGAGACCTACACGGAAGAAGTTCTCGTTCGTGACGCTTATACAACCTGGAAGCCGGGTGCTGGCCTCTTCGGCCGCGCGGCAGATCCGACCGGCGCGTCAATTGATGGTTCAGCAGTCGCAACGGGTGAACTGCTTTGTAAAGTCGTTGTGCCAGCGCAATACGACACAGTAACACGCACGCGCATCAAAACGCCTGAATCAACAGAGACCAAGATCATCCCTGCGCGATATGAGTCTGTGACAAAAGAAGTTGTCGCTCAGCCTCCGCAAGTGGTTGAGGAAGTCATCCCGGCTGTTTATGAAACCAAAACAGTTGAGCGTCTGGTTGCGCCAGCTCGCCAAGAGCAGACAATCATTCCAGCGACTTACAAAACGGTTGAAAAGCGTGTTGTGACCGGCGGCGGCGGCCTCGAATGGCGCGAAGTTCTCTGCGACACAAACACCACAGACGCGAAAATCAAAGAAGTCCAGGCGGCTCTGACAGCAGCAGGATTCAATACACCTGCAGATGGCGATTTTGGACCATCAACGCAGCGCGCGATGGAGGCATTCCAACGCTCTAAAGGTCTTGCCACCGGCTATCTGACTGTCGACACAGTTAAGGCGCTGGGAGTGTCACCTTACTAAGCTGACATCACAAAAATTGTCGAAAGCCCTCAGCCAATTGGTTCGAGGGCTTTCTTTTTGAGGTTTGTAATTGGTCTTGCAGTTTCGAGCGGGACAATCCAATTTAGCGCCTCGAATGGAGTTCCCGCGCATTGGCCAACCTTCCGGTAAAGACAGATGAAGCGCCGAAGCGACGGTCGCTTATGCGTTTGCTCAAGCAGTTTTACCTGCCGCATTGGCGTTGGTTTGCGGGAGGAACCGCATTCGCAGTTTTCACGTCTTTGGCAGCGACGTCGTACGGACTGCTCATCAAGAACGTTGGTGACAATTTGCAAGCTACTGTCGAAGGCGGCGTTCAAGGCGGAGCAGGTATCCCTGTCTGGGTGTGGTACGCGGTTGGCGGGATCGTTCTGGCAGCGATTATCCGCGCCGTTTCACTTTATCTGATGACGATATTGAACAATACAGGCGTTCAGGAAGCGCTGATTGATGTGCAAGACGCTCAGTTTGCCGCGCTTACCGACGGTGATTTTGCGCGCGTTTCGGGCAGTGCGTCAGGCGGATTTGTGTCTCGTTTTATCAATGATGTGAGCGCCCTGAGGGATGCAGGGCTGCGCCTTGCAAACAATTTCACCAAAGGCGTTGTGACGGTGATCGCTGCGTTTTGCGGACTGCTTTATATGGATTGGCAACTAACTCTAGTCTTGCTGGTGGCCTATCCCATCGCCTTTGGGCCAGTTATTTCGCTCGGCAACCGCGTTCGAAAGCGCGCAAAAAAAGCGCAGAAACAAGTCGGTGAAGTCACATCGCTTTTGTCAGAGGGATTTCAGTCTGCGCGGATCGTCAAAGCCTATGGGCTGGAAACCTATCAAAAGGATCGCGCGAACATTGGGTTTGTAGAACGCTCTAGATTGTTTCTGAAAGTCCTAAAAGATAAAGCCGCCGTTGATCCGATTTTGGAGATTGCGGGCGGTCTTGCGATCGCCGGCATTATGGGGTTCTCCGCTTGGCGCATTGCGACTGGCGCGTCGACCTTTGGTGACTTGTTAGGATTTATTGCACTCATCGGCGTGGCCTCGCCTGAGCTCCGCGCGCTCGGCACTTTGAACGCGGTAGCTCAGGAGGGGGCAGCGGCAGCAGACCGTGTCTATGACGTGCTTGATGAGGCCCCGCGAATTGCAGATGTGCCCGGCGCTGAAACTCTGTCGGCGAATAGCGCAGCGATCGTGTTCGATGATGTGCAGTTTGCGTATCCCGATGGCTCATCCGCGCTCAAAGGGCTGAGTTTTACGGCGGCCCCCGGAGAAACTGTTGCTTTGGTCGGACCAAGCGGTGCCGGCAAGTCGACAGTCTTCAATCTGCTTTTGAGGCTTTATGATGCGAAGACTGGCACGGTGTCGATAAATGACGCCGATATTCGTGACCTAACCGCCGTATCGCTGCGCGCAAATATGGCGCTTGTTGCGCAGGACGCAGCACTGTTTGACGATACTATCGGAGCCAACATTGCACTCGGCAAAATTGGCGCGAGCGGGGAGGAAATTCAGGCGGCTGCCGAAGCAGCAAATGCGCATGAGTTCATTACGTCTTTGCCTGGAGAATACTCCGCACCTTCAGGTGAAATGGGAGGTAATCTTTCCGGTGGCCAAAGACAGCGCATTGCACTCGCACGAGCTATTTTGCGGGCGGCACCAATTCTGCTGCTTGATGAAGCGACATCTGCGCTTGATGCAGAATCGGAAGCAAAAGTTCAGGCGTCACTTGATGCTTTTACGAAAGAGCGGACGACGCTTATCATCGCGCACCGCCTTTCAACGGTCCGAGCTGCTGACAAGATAGTAGTTATTGAAAATGGGCGAGCTGTCGAACAGGGGTCGCATGAAGAACTCATGACCAAAGACGGAGCATATGCGCGTCTTGCAAAGCTGCAGCTAAGTTGAAGCGCCTGCGGCAGCTTTGGCTTGTTGGAACTGATCCCATGAATGGCGCAGGAACTTAGCAAGTCTTTCGGAACTCTCTGCTCCTTGAACAGCAATAGCGCGTCCGGCGAGAAATGTCGGAACGCCGCTGACGCCCATTTGCCGAAACTGCTCGGCCTCAGCGCGCACTTTATCGACGTCTGCATCGCCTTTGATCAGATCTGCTAACAATCCTTTATCAAGACCGATACTGGCACCGATATCGATCAGCTCATCCAGATCACCAATATCTCGGCCGTGTTCAAAATAGGCGGAAAACAATGCTTCTTTTGCATCTAGTCCAAATCCCTGGCCTTGTGCCCAACGCACAATGCGGTGAGCATTTATTGTGTTGGGGCGGCGCGTAATCTTATCGAAATGAAACGGAAGACCTTCTTGTCTTCCATACTCATTCAGCGCATCGCGCATGGCGTTCGCACGCTCCTTAGACTCAGGTGTGGAGAATTTCTTCGCCATAGCAGCTTTATAGTCAGCCCCCTCAGCGGGCGTGGTAGGGTCGAGTTCATATGGGCGAAAATAGAGATCTACTTCAACTTCCGGCACCATTTCGAGAGCTGCTTTCATTCGCCGAAGGCCTAGCCAGCACCAAGGGCAAACGAGATCGGAGATCATTTCAACAGGTAATTTTGACATTAGATAACTATAGGCCTGACCCGTGACCGGACTCAACTCATCGATTTTTTTGTGCTTCAGAAAATTGGCTGCTTTTTTGCAGCTGAGAATTTTTACAAATTGGGATGAGCTCTCAAAGTAGGTTTGTTTTCAGAGGCTAGGCATGGACATCAGATATCCGGATTTATATTACGCGGCCGACGAGAAAGCCAAAAAAGCACAATCTCTTCATTTCAACTTGATTTTAGCTGAGTACTTTCTGCTAATCGGGACGGCAATCCTCGTATGGCTTGCCGATCAGTATCAGATACACCGCGGCATACTTGGGCTCGCGTTTATGTCTCTGATCGCGATTGCTACCATCTCACATTTTCAGAAAGCGGACTCGATTTGGTATAATGCGCGAGCGTTGGCTGAATCAGTGAAAACAACGTCCTGGAAATTCATGATGCGTGCTGATCCTTTTGAGGGAGAGGCCGATGATGCGGATGCCAGGTCGGCATTTGTCGATAAACTTCAAAGCCTGCTGCAGGGTGTCGATCCTTCTACTTTTGGGGGTGTGCAAGCCAGTCAGGATGGCGCACAAATCTCAGCTGAGATGAAATCGATCCGGGCGAAAACTGTACGCGAGCGCGCCGAGTACTATACGGAACATCGCATCCAAGACCAGAAAAATTGGTACATTTCGAAAGCGATCACTAATCAGAAGCTTGAGCGAAATTGGTACATCATTGTCAGCGCGATCTACGTGATTCCATTGGTTTGCGTTGTCTTCGACAAGGTGGATTTATCTAGGCATGGCTCCCTGATTTCAATTGTCTTGTTGATAGGGTCCGGCCTGCTCGGCTGGACGAAATCAAAGCGGTACCGCGAGCTTGCGACGTCATATTCCTTGACCGCTAATGAGATTGGTCTTGTGGCAGAACTCGGCAGCGACAGTGAAGATGAAGAAAGCTTATCAAAATTTGTTACGACCGGAGAACTCGCCTTCTCTCGCGAACATACACAGTGGATTGCTCGCCAACCGAGTCATAACTTCAAAATCTAAGCGGGCAGATTGCCAGTCTTGCTGGCCGCCATGCCAATGACATGTCGATACCCGCGCTGTACTTCCATGCGTTTTGTGATGCCTTTTTTTTCCAAAAGGCGATGGGCTGCGCCTAATCTATAGCATGGCAAGTGCATAAACATATGATGCTCGCAGTGATAGTTCACCCAGTAAGGCGCAACGAACAGGGCCTCCAGTAGATTTATTCGCGTCGTCCGTGCATGGCGTAAAGGATCATTATGGTCCGGCACAACAGCGTGCTCCGCAATGTTCCGTATGCGCGTAATCATCATGTTCCAGGTCGCCATGGGCAATAGCCAGAGGACAAAGTATGCCCACCAATACCCGGCGAGCGAAAGAGCGACGAGCAATACCGCATTCGTGAGTAAAAATGGAATAACAGCTTCTCTCGCTGACTGTGATCGATTTTCGCGTCCGCGTGAGCGCGAATGGCCGAAGCCCAGCGCTTTTGCAAATTGGTTCCTGCGCTGTTTCCAG
Organism: Hyphomonadaceae bacterium; assembly: GCA_965263325.1. Lineage (GTDB taxonomy): Bacteria > Pseudomonadota > Alphaproteobacteria > Caulobacterales > Hyphomonadaceae > CBDHGY01. The sequence goes on from CBDHGY010000002.1 coordinate 3,086,201, forward strand.
AAGGTTTGGCCCGTCAAATCACGAATGATTTTTCGGCGCAGGCTCTCTTTTGTGATCGGGAAAGGTGCCGATAAAATAAGGTCGGGGTCTTCAGGTTGCTGCGTAAACTTGTGATGTTGCAAATGATAGTTGCGGTAATTGCGCAAATGACCGCCAACAGGAGCGCCCGCAAGCCAGTGACCGACAAAATCATTGATGCGTTGATTGGTTGAAAGCCCGCCATGGGCACCTTCGTGCATAATTACCGCAAGGCCCAGCTGGCGCGCGCCGACGATGGGAATCGCAAGCGGGATGAGCCAAGGCTGCCAAATCCCTGCGGCAATTGCCAACGCGATTATTCCCCAACAATGCACAATCATCCCGAGACCCATAAAGTCCGAGCGCTTGCTGAGCATTGTCCATTCCTCTTTCGAGAACAGATCAAGCGGTCGGATGCGCGCAGCTGACGACATGAAAAGAGTATAGTCTTTTTAAAGACAGTTCGCCAGACGTTCCGTAACGGCGATTGGCGAATCTCTCAGCACTCGTTAGGACAAAATGCGAAAAGGACGGAGTTTTCATGCCAAATCTAGAATCGATGCTCGAATGGCTGACCGATGTTGCGGTGGAATGGGCACCCAAAATTGCGCTTGCCGTCGGTATATTTGTGATAGGTCGAATGATCGTGAGGCGCCTGTCCCGAGCGACAGAATCCTCCACGAAGAAGATGCCGACGGTTGACGAAACGTTAGCGCGCTTCTTCGGTTCGGTTGTTCTTTTCATTGGGATGATCGCCGTTCTTGTGAGCGCGCTCTCTGCGATGAATATCAATCTCGCATGGATCGGTACGATCGTTGCGGCGCTATTTGTTGCGCTCGGTTTTGCCCTTCAAGACACGCTCGGAGATTTTGCATCAGGTGTTATGATCGTTGCGTTCCGACCGTATAAAATCGGAGATGAAGTCGAGATTGGCGGTGAGCACGGTGTTGTCTCAAAATTAGGTTTGTTCACGACCCATCTCAAAACGCGTGACGGAATTGAGTTTGTCGTCGGCAACGGTGCGGTTTTTGGAAATACCATTCGTAACTTTTACGCATATGAGCAGCGCCGCCTCGATATGGATTTCGGCGTGTCTTATGATGCTAACCTGGATGACGCGATTGCCGCGCTGTTAAAGGTTGCAGACGGCGATGACCGTATCCATGCAGAACCAGCCCCATGGGCGCACGTGACCGGGCTAGGTGACTCTTCCGTGAACTTGCAACTCAGGCTGTATTGCCATCCAGACCAGCACCGAAATATCCAAATGGATATTTCACACCGCGTTAAAAACGAACTCGATGCTGCGGGTATCGAGATCCCGTATGAGCACGCCGTTATCATCAAGAGAGGCTAGAAAATGTATTTGCTTCCATTTGCTCAGGAAATTGTGAGCGACCTTCCGCCTTTCGATATTACAAGCGCTGAATGGTGGGGTGCGATTGGTGCACGTGCACAGGATTTTGCGCTCGGCTTTGGGCCGAAAGTCATCATCGCCGGTTTGGTGCTTTGGATTGGGTCCAACATTGCTGGCCGCTTGTATCGTTTTGTGTTGAAGCGAACGGAAGAAAACAAACGGATAGACACAACGCTCGGAAGTTTCTTGTCCACAATGGTCCGTTATGCGGTGTTGATCGCAACCTTCTTGCTGGCGGTTTCGATACTCGGTGTCGAGCTTGCGTCAGTCTTTGTCATTCTATCGGCAATGACGCTTGCTGTGGGTTTGGCATTGCAGGGGTCGATGTCAAACGTCGCTGCAGGACTGCTTCTCGTGCTTACCCGGCCATACAAGATTGGTGAATATGTTGAGCTGTGTGGACAAGAGGGCCATGTAGAAGATCTCAATATCTTTACTACGACGCTGCGTACGCTCGATAACATTCAGGTGATCTTGTCGAATGGCGCTGTGCGCGGCGACACAATCCGAAATTTCTCATCGCTCGGTCAGCGGCGCGTCGATGTCGACTTCGGCATCGACTATGATGACGATATCAACAAGGCCATTGACATCATTAAGGCGACAGCAAATCAGCACAGCCGCGTCCTGAAAAGTCCGGATGAACCGTGGGCGAAAGTTTCGTGTCTCAATGATAGCTCAGTTGATATTCAGATGCGTGTCTGGTGCAAGCCAGAAGACTACTGGGATGTGCGTTTCGATCTGATCAAGTCCGTTAAAGAAGCCTTTGATGCTGGCGGAATTTCCATACCCTATCCGCATTGTGTCGAAATCGAAAAGTAGTTCGTGGTCGAACTAATTGACTGAATGGCAACCTAGTTCAGTATATCGTTAACGCGGTAAGCCCTGCGGTACATAACTTTGCCAAAAATGTAAGGAACCTGTTCAGGAGAAACTGGTATAAAATTGCTTAATACGCAATTTTGCCAGAGCGTTTTGTCGGAAGATGAACCGCGCCGTGAGGCGTACGCGTTGGCTTTGAGAGAGGCTGTTTCAATGACGCGTACTGACGGAGACGATGCGATAGAGATACGCATTTTTGACGCGGCGCTGAATTTGTTCGCTCACAACAGCTATCATGCCGTCTCGGTTCCAAAAATTGCCGATGCCGCGGGCGTTGGTGTCGGGTCGATTTACAGGCTTGCAGAGTCAAAGGCCATCCTGGCTGAGCGCTTATATGAGCAGGTCTTGGAGGGACTGGTCACAGAACTAAACGCCCCTTTGGACAGTGATGCGGAATTGTCCCGGGAGAAGTACTTCTGGGCTTATTGGAACCGTTTAACAGAGTGGGTAAGCGACTCGCCTGAGCACTTGCGATTTATTCTTCTTTACAGCTTTGCTGGACCCTTGCGAGGAATCGGAAAGTTGGATGATGCCGATTCATTCCGACTAATTCGGGATGCCGCGGTTGAAAATGGCTGGCTGTTTACAAATGAGCCAAAGGTGCTTTCTGCTCTGATAGGGGGTGCGCTAGCGGTTCTAATCCTTGATTTAGAACAAGGGCAAACGCCGAGTAAGCACCATCTGTCTCTAATTGGTGAAGCCGTTCTGCGCGCACTTGCGCCAAGCGATTAGCAGCGCCTCAAGACTACAAACAACTTGCCTTCAAATGCATTCAATATAGAGTGAATAGTATCGCAACTATTCAATGGCCAGACTAGTTTGCTGGGAGGCACTCATGACGACGCTCAATATCAATGGACAATTACAGGAAGTGGACGCTGATCCTAATATGCCGCTTTTGTGGGTGATCCGCGAAAAACTGAAATTGACCGGAACGAAATTTGGCTGCGGTATTGCCCAGTGCGGTGCTTGCACTGTTCATGTTGATGGCCAGCCCGTGCGGTCGTGCTCTTTTCCCGTGTCGCTCGCCGAAGGAGCCGAGATCACAACAATCGAAGCCATTGCGCCAGGCGAGGGCGCTTTACACGCTGTTCAGCAGGCCTGGATAGATCACCAGGTTCCACAATGCGGGTATTGTCAGTCGGGTCAAATAATGTCGGCGGTCGCTCTGCTTCGTGACATACCAAACCCAAGCGATGGAGATATCGACAACGCTATGCGCGGCAATATTTGTCGCTGCGGCGCATACGGACGTATTCGTGACGCTGTCAAATCTGCAGCAAGCGCAATGCCGCGACCGATAACCGAGCCAGAGGTTAGTGCTCCAGACGCGGAGGGCTCTGACAATGGGTAAGTGGACACGAAGAGGATTTATCGGTGCTGGCGTTGCAACAGGCGGCGTTCTGGTCGTTGGGGTTGCTATTCGAGAAGGCCACAGAGCTCCAAAACTCGCCGGAATGATGACGGAAGAGGGCGAAAGCCTCATCAATGTCTGGGTGAAGTTGGATCAGAATAATATCGTAACAGCAATCGTTCCTCACTCAGAAATGGGGCAAGGTGTGTTCACTTCGATGACGCAGATGCTTGCCGATGAAATGGATGCGGATTGGGAAAAGGTTCGCTTTGAGCAGGCTCCTGCGCACGAGGAGTATGCAAACTACCCGCTTGGCCGTGAATATATTATGGGCGAGACCAAGGTTCCGGGCTTCGTTCAAGACACATTGAACGGCAGCTTTCTATACATTGCCAAAGGTATGTCGCTTCAAATTACTGGCGGCTCGACGGCTGTTCGCTTTACGGGTCAGGGCGGCATGCGAGTTGCCGGAGCTGCAGCCAGAGAAATGCTTGTGAAGGCAGCGTCAAAGGAATGGGACGTGCCGACTGAGGAGCTGCGAACTGAAAATTCGTTTATCTACCATGACGCCACTGAAAAAATAGCTCCGTACTCGGAGTTTGCAGTCCAGGCCGCAAAGTATTCTCCACCGACCAGGCCCAAGCTAAAAGATCTGAAGGACTTCAAGCTTATGGGCACATCCGTGCCGCGCGTCGACATACCGTCCAAGGTGGATGGAACGGCAGAGTTCGGTATTGATGTAGACTTGCCGGAAATGAAATATGCCGCTGTCATGGGGCCGCTCGTGCACGGTGCCACGATTGAGGGTGTTGATGATGTCGATGCGGCTTCAATGCCAGGTGTGGTGAAAGTTCTAAACGAAGGCGATTTCGTTGCGGTTGTTGCAGACAGTTATTGGCATGCTCAGCAGGCGGTAAACGCGCTAGAAGTAAGCTGGACCAAAACGGGCCGCGAAAATCTAAACCAGGATGATATCTTTAGCCAATTCCGAAATGACATGGTCGGCGCTGTCGAAAACGGAAAAGAAGTCACAGATTTCAAGAAGGGTAATGCCCGCAAAGCAACTGAGGGTGCCGCGCGAACATACGAAGCAGAGTATCAGGTGCCGTATCTTGCTCACGCATGTATGGAGCCGATCAATGCCACAGCGCATGTGACGGGTGACAAAGCGGACATCTGGATCGGTCACCAGAACCCTCTATCAGTGCGCGATGAGATTGCTGGTTACCTCGATCTGAAAAAGAAAGACGTGACAGTGCATAACCGTATTCTGGGTGGCGGATTTGGTCGCAGATCAGAAGCGGATTATCCTCTGATGGCGGTTCGGATCGCTAAGCATTTTGATCATCCAGTGAAAATGATCTGGTCACGCGAGGAAACAACGCAGCAAGATTTCTATCGACCAGCGACGCTAGGCAAAGCGATCGCCGGGCTCGGCGAGGACGGCAAGCCGGTCAGTTGGGACTATCAGTTTGTCCACAAACACGATCCACCGGAAGCGACAGAGATTCCCTATGCGATCGAAAACCAGTTCGTGCACTATGCCAAAACCGAAAATCCCATTCGCTTCGGCCCTTGGCGATCGGTAGATCACACCCAGCACGGGTTCTTTGTCGAGAGCTTTATTGATGAGCTCGCCCATGAAGCTGGCGCAGATCCGCTTGAGTATCGCCGGGCGCTTTTGGCCGACAAGCCGCGCCATATCGCTGTGCTTGATAAAGTCGCGGAGATGGCAAACTGGAAAAATGGCAGCCATGACGGTCTCGGGCTTGGCATCGCGATTACGGAAAGCTTCGGCACGATCTGCGCACAGATCGCTCAAGTCGACATAACCGGGGATATGCCGCGGGTTACGGATGTTTGGGCGGTTGCGGATGCAGGCTTTGTCGTCAATCCGGATGGCTTCATCGCGCAAATCGAAAGCGGTATCATCTATGGATTGACGGCGGCGCTCTATGGTAACATCACGGTTGAAAATGGAGCCATCGCCCAATCGAATTTCCATGACTATGAAATCGTTCGGATGGATGACGCGCCTCGAATTGACGTAGCCTATATTGACAGCGGCGCGAAAGTTGGCGGCGGCGGCGAGCCAGGTACACCGCCAATCGCACCAGCGGTTGCGAATGCGATCTTCAATGCCAGCGGTAAGCGCGTGCGCGCGCTGCCGATCGTCAATCCCGATGGCGGGTTTACTTAGGGCCTAAAGCGTCTCCAGAAACTCTTTGGCGCTGGCGAGGTAGTCAGCGCGCTTCTCGGAATCCATCCTGTTCCAGGTGGCATACATCTGGCGCATGCGTGCGTTTGATTTGAGCAGTGGCTCGTTGCGAACGAGGAAGTCCCAGTAAAGCGCGTTGAACGGGCAGGCGCCTTCACCGGTCTTTTTCTTCACATCGAAGCGGCAGTGCTTGCAGTGGTTCGACATACGATTGATGTAGGCGCCGCTCGACGCATACGGTTTTGAGGCGAGCACGCCGCCGTCGCCAAATTGGCTCATGCCGAGCGTATTGGGAAGCTCGACCCATTCATAAGCGTCTGCATAGACAGCAAGATACCATTCATGCACTTCATGCGGGTTGACACCCGCGAGCATCGCGAAATTTCCGTCACCATGAGGCGCTGAATATGATGGGCATAAGCTTCCTCTTTGGTCTGAGTAATTGCCGCGCGAAGACACGCCATGTCTGTTTCGCCGGTCCAGTAAAATTTCGGCAATGATCGTGTCGCGCCAAGCGCATTCTCATCCCGGTAACCTGGCATTTTTAACCAGTAGATCCCTCGGACGTATTCGCGCCAGCCTATAATCTGGCGAATAAATCCTTCTGCTGCATTCAGTGGCGCGTGGCCGTCTCTATGGGCCGTTTCCACCCGGCGACACGCCTCTAAGGGATCAAGCAACCCTGAATTGAGGTAAAGTGATAATACTGAGTGATATAGAAATTTCTCGCCCTCAAGCATGGCGTCCTGATAATCGCCGAAGCTTGGAAGTGCATACTCGATAAAGTGCTCGAGAGCGTTTTCAGCGTCCAACGACGTAACGCCAAACCAGAAGGGGGTCAGGTCTCCGAAGTGATCGCTAAATTCAGATGCAACAAGCTCGATTACATCCGCTGTTATCCTGTTTGGTGGAACCTGAAAGGGTCGCGGAATAAACAAATCTGCTTTTGCTGGCTTACGATTGTCCTCATCATAATTCCATTTGCCACCCTCGGGTTGATCGCCGTCCATAAGAAGACCGGTGGACTTGCGCATCTCACGGTAAAAATACTCCATGCGCAATTGCTTTCGGCCAGTTGCCCATGCCTGAAATTGATCGTGAGAGCAGATGAAGCGGTCATCTTCGCGAATTTCTACGGGCCTTTTGAATGTCTTCGTCGCAGCCAGTCATGTCCTGCCTGAGGCGCCATTCGCCAGGCTCGGTCGCAACTATTTTCTCAGGAGAGTAAGTGTGAACGGCACGCTCGATTTCACCGCTTATGCTGCCAGAATTTTCTGGATCATCGTAGCGCGTGTATTCGACCTGCCAGCCGTTTTCCGATAGCGCCTCCGAAAAATGACGCATCGCAGAAAACAGAAACGCGATCTTCTTTTTGTGATGTTTCACATAAGTTGCTTCTTCTCGCACTTCCGCCATCACGATGCGATCCTGTTTTGGATCTGCGCCTTTAAGCGACGAGATCGCCGGTGATAGCTGGTCGCCCAGAATAAGTATTAGCTGGCGTGTCATCTGCGCTTCCGGCAGGTGTTTGAACAATACTTCACGTCATTCCAAACATCGGCCCATTTCTTGCGCCAGACGAAAGGCCGCCCGCACGCGCTGCAGGTTTTCGTTGGTAGGTCACGTTTTTTTCTTTGCGCCATAGTTTGGGAATTAGATGGGCGAGAGGGATTTTCCAGTCAGACCAGCGGCGTGGCCGGCGGCATTTTCGCACGTCCACCAAGTGTTAGTGTCGATGCCCATTGCAGGGTCACAGATAAGGCCTCTCCGTGAAGTGCCTCAATTTCGGCAGCATCTTCAGCTCTTGCGTCACCGCTATAGGCCTCGTGATCGAATTTTGAGTTTCGTGAGAAAATATCGCTGACTGCTTGGGTTTCGATCAACCCTTCCGGCCAGCCCATCGCAAAGTGCTGCACGGTCGCGGTTAGAAATTTTTTGGGATCAGAAGGAAAAGTATTGCCATCAAAAGCCCGAACTTGCGGTCCAAATTTATCGCCGAGACTTGTTAAAAATTCCATTTGGTGTTGCTGAACAAGCGAAGCGATCTGAAGGTCGGTGAATGTGAGCGCCTGTCGCTGAGGAATTTTCCCAAGTGGCGCGGGATCAAGCGCAAAAATATTATAGAGCGTACGCATGAAGGCTTTGCAGGCCTCTCCCTTTTTCAGCACAGAGATAAGAAAATCCTTCAGTTCGCTCACCATGAACAAAGCGTTATGACCGCGAATGAGAGCGTCGGCGGCGATCGGGTTTGCAGGGTTCGTCGGTTTTATAATGATGGTCTCGCCGGGTTCAAACCGCCGAGCGAGAAGTGTAAAGATGCTGTCTGTCAACTTTTCCAAATCAGGGGCGGACATGCCATTTTGATGAGCCATTCGCCGCGCGTTTGCGAGGTCCATCAGTATCCCTGGTTCTTTTAAAGAAAGCGAACGGTCTGGAATGTCGAGCGCGCGCGCCATGAGTGTCGAGCAACAAAACGCTGTATGGAAGACCCAACGCGGAGGCTCTAGTGCTGGCGGCGTCATAGTCAGAACATCGTTGAGAGATAGGCTGGCAGTTTCGGTTTGCTGGCGACTGAACCGATCATCAAGAAACGGCGCCGCCGATAACGCCGCTCTATTTGTATGAACAAACACGATTGTTTTGGTTCCCACATCCAGCTTGACAGGAAACCAATGGGGATCGCCTAGAATACGTGCAGAATTGGTCATTTGCCGCTGTTCAAAACCCAATCGGGAAGAGCTTCTCTTAATTGCTCTGCTGGAGTAATCTGCGTTTCTGCATTTTGTGGGTCTTCTTCACCGCTATTTATTCCGAGTATGCGAGCGATATCTGGAAAACCGCCCCGGGATTCTGGTTGGGCGAGGTACTGCCAACCGGCTGTATTATCGACCGCAGCATCAGTTGTGATCTGAGCTGGTTCAGGCGTAGGTTCATTTGGGGCAGGGCGTCGATCACCGCCGATGATCGCGGCAAACGCAAGACCAGCCAGCAAGATAAACCCCGCTGTCACGTTTGACTTAAAGACAGTCAATGCTTGCTCGTTCTTGCTCTTGCTGAGGCGCAAGGCTTGCCAAACACCATGTCCCAGAAAGGCCATCATAGTCAGGGATCCAATCCGTCCAGCCCCGACAATCCATGTCGCAAAGCCAGCGATCGCTGCTGCGATTACGTAAAAGCTAAATGCCCCCAGCACTGCCTTATCGCCAAACAAGCGGGCGGTTGATTTTACCCCGACGAGTTCGTCGTCTTCGACGTCTTGAAGCGCATAAATCGTATCGTAGGCGATGGTCCAGGCAATCAAGGCAAACCAAAGAAAAATGGTCGAAAAGCTGATATGAGCCGCGGTCGCCGCCGCAACGAGCACCCCCCAATTAAAAGTCATTCCGAGCCATGCCTGAGGCCACCAAGTGTAGCGTTTCATAAACGGATAAGCGGCAACCAGCGGGATTGATAAGAGCGCAACATATTTTGCGTCTCGTGGAAGGCATAGCCATACGAGAAAGCCGATGAACAGCTGCACGGAGAGCCAGATGTAAGCTTCCTGGGTGCTCACCTGTCCGGATGGGAGCGGTCGGGCGGCGGTGCGCTCAACACCTGCATCGAGATCTTGATCCGCGATGTCGTTCCATGTGCAGCCGGCACCGCGCATCGCCACTGCGCCGATGAAAAATAGAATTGCCCACCACAGATCGATCCAGTGCCAACCCATACCAATTCTCGTAAAGGCGAGGCCGATCCAGCACGGAAGAACGAGCAGCCATATGCCGACTGGACGGTCCCAGCGTGCGAGAGACGCATAAGGACGCAGCGACTCAGGCAGACCAGATAGCCATTCTGGCATAGCGCTGTCTGGCGTCGGTTCTAAATGAGGCCCGCCTTCAACGGTAACAGTCGGTGTTTCTGAATCACTCATAAAGTCTCTCTAGCACTTGTGATTTAAGAGCGCTATGACGCGCCGATGCGTTCTACACCTCGCCTATTCGTTGAAGCTGATTTATCCGAAAACGCAGCGATTTCGCTGCCAGAGGCTCAATCTCGCTACTTAACTCGCGTAATGCGGCTTACGGAGGGAGCACGTGTTAGCGTTTTTAACGGCCGCGATGGAGAGTGGCAGTGCGAGATTGTTCAGGCCGATCGAAACAGGACTGTGCTACAACTTCTCGAACAAAGCCGGGAGCAGGTCTCTGGAAGCGATCTGTGGCTTCTCTTTGCGCCTTTAAAGGTTAAGTCCCGAACCAGCTTTGTTGTGGAAAAAGCGGTTGAACTCGGGGCCGCTCAGCTCTCTCCAGTGATCACAGAACGAACCCAAACGGACCGCGTGAAAATCGATAAGTGGCGCGCCGTTGCAATTGAGGCAGCCGAGCAGACCGAACGTCTCGACGTTCCTGAAATAAAAGAACCTGCAAAACTTAGAGACTTGCTAGACGACTGGGATATAGCGCGCCAAATCATTTATGCCGACGAATCTGGCGATGATGAAACACGCCCTTGGGGAGGCATGCCGGGGCGCGGAGCGCCGATCACAGACGTATTGCGCACCAGCGGTCAGGAGAAAGCGGCCATATTAACCGGTCCAGAAGGTGGGTTTTCCCTTGAGGAAAGAGCCATGCTACGCTCACTCAGTTTTGTTATTCCGGTGTCGCTCGGACCACGCATATTGCGCGGGGAAACGGCAAGTATCGCCGCGCTCACAATTTGGCAATCGGTGGTTGGCGATTGGCGCTGATGCCACTATTTAAACGATAGTGACTTCCGGAGGGGATCGATGACAACGCCCACCAAAGATATTGATGAATCCGCCCCCCGGATCAAAGACAAGATTGAACTCGTCGAATGGTTTGAAGCGGGCAATAAACCAAAAGCGGACTGGCGCATTGGGACTGAACACGAAAAGTTCGGCTTTATCAAAGTCGGACTGAAACCACTCCCATATGATGGAGAAGCGTCCGTTCGAGTTATTTTGGAGGGTCTGCGAGACACATTTGGTTGGGCTCCGATAGAGGAAGGCGGTCATCTCATTGGCCTGAAGCGGGACGGGGCGAGCGTGAGCCTGGAGCCTGGCGGGCAATTTGAGTTGTCAGGTGCTCCACTTGAGCACATTCATCAAACTTGTAACGAGGTAAACGAACACCTCAAAGAAGTGCGTGAAATCGCTGAGCCGCTTGGCGTCGCTTTTCTCGGGCTTGGCGCAAGCCCGCTATGGTCTCTGGCAGAAACACCAATTATGCCAAAGGGCCGATACAAGATCATGATGGAATATATGGATAAGGTGGGCCGGCTTGGCCGCCAGATGATGTTCCGCACATGCACCGTACAAACAAATCTGGACTTCGCGAGCGAAGAAGACATGGTCAAGAAATTCCGCGTGTCGCTCGCCCTGCAGCCACTTGGGACAGCCTTGTTCGCGAACTCTCCCTTCATGGAAGGTCGCACCAACGGGTTCTTATCCTATCGCTCGCAAATCTGGACCGATACAGATCCCGATCGCACAGGCATGCTACCGTTCGTTTTTGATGATGGTTTCGGCTTTGAACGTTATGTCGACTATGCGCTTGATGTGCCGATGTACTTTGTAAGGCGCGGTGGGAAATATCTCGATGCATCCGGGCTCAGCTTCCGGGATTTCCTGAAAGGCGAACTAGATATCCTACCTGGCGAGAAGCCTGCCATCGATGATTTCGAAGATCACCTTTCGACGATTTTTCCAGAAGTGCGCCTAAAGCGGTTCCTCGAAATGCGTGGCTCAGATTCCGGGCCGTGGAGCCGTCTCTGCGCATTCTCAGCGTTCTGGACTGGTATTCTTTATGATCAGGGCGCGCTTGATGGTGCGTGGGAGCTGGTAAAAGACTGGACTGCGCCGCAGCGCGAAGCTCTGCGCCAAAGCGTTAGAACGCTTGGTCTCAAAGCACCAACTCCCGATGGCCGAGACTTGCAGGCGCTGGCGCTCGATGTGCTGGCAATCGCGCGTTATGGGTTAAAGCAACGCAATCAGCTATCGACCTCAGGTGATAACGAAACCGGGTTTTTGTCTGAGCTGGACGCAATAGCTGATAGCGGTGTTACCCCGGCCGAGCGCCTGTTAGAGCGTTACCACACAGAATGGGGCGGGGATGTCCGCCCGGTATTTGAAGCACTCGCTTACTAAACAGCGACGCGAAAAAGGCACAGTTTTCCAGTCTTTTGCTGCATCTTAAGCACTTTTCGCCTTGAGAGCAGGCCCCGCGCATGGTCATAGTGCGCGATATTGGCTTGTTTGGCGCTTTCGGGCGTCCACCTTGAGGAGGGAGTTTTGACAGATACAACAGCGGGTATTCCGGCGGGCGAGAAGACATTCTTGGGTCACCCACGCGGATTGGTGGTTTGTTTCCTAACCGAGATGTGGGAGCGATTTTCCTATTACGGGATGCGTGGTCTGCTGACGCTGTATCTTATCCAGCATTTCCTATTTTCCGATGAACGCGCGAACATCATCTATGGCGGCTATATCGCGTTGGTCTACATCATGTCGATCGTCGGCGGTGTTTTATCGGATCGGTATCTCGGACAGCGCAAAGCCGTCACATATGGAGCAATCTTATTGGTGCTTGGCCATTTCGGGATGGCGTTCGAAGGAAGCGGCTCGAAAGAAACGCTTTGTGTTGGGCCGTCTCAATCTGCACAGGAATCTTGTGTCGGAACCACCGATTATTTGTTCGAAGATATTGGCCGCGACAACAACCGGAAACTTTTCATTGAATTTGAAGGTGAAAAACGCCGAGTTGTTTTTGAATCCAATCAATTTCTTGATGTGGGTGCAGATAGATTTGTCCCGTCCGAGGAAGAGGGTGATGGTGGCTACATCATCAATAGAAATACACGTGGACTTTTTCAGAACGCCTGTAATTTGGTTGGTCTTTCATGCGCAGGTCCGGAACCATTCACCGAAATTGCGATCGGGAATGACACCTATTTGGTTGAGTACCGTGAAATACCTGACGAGAAAAAACCTGGAAAAACCAGAACAGCAATGTTCATCGACTATCAGGGCGCGAATGTTCGCGCCACCGAATTGAGCGAAACAGATATTCTTGTTCTGAGCAATGCTAGTGAAGAAGCATTAGAAGCGTCGCGTACCGATGATGGAGTTTATGAAGTCTTTTCGGTCACAAAGGATCCATCGACGAAAGAAGATATCAGAACATCGCTCGGAGCACCGCTATCGATCATTCGCGATGGAAATTACGATACAAAGGTCGAGCAGCAACAGCTTTATGTGAATATTTTGTTCTTGTCGCTCGCTTTGATTATCGCGGGCGTTGGTTTCCTTAAGCCGAATATTTCGACCATTGTCGGCGATCTATATCCAGAGGGTGATCCGCGGCGCGATAGCGGATTTACGCTTTTCTATATGGGCATCAATCTCGGCAGCTTCCTTGCGACCTGGTCATGCGGAATTTTGGGTATAATGTATGGATGGGCATACGGGTTTGGTCTCGCGGGTATCGGTATGCTGCTTGGACTCATCGTATTTCAGTGGGGACAAAAGTGGCTTGATGGAGCGGCTGAGCCGCCTAATCCTGAGAAACTGAAAGAAAGTGCGCTGGGGCCGATCAATTTTGAATGGGCATGTTATTTAGGCGGAATTGGCGTCGTCATTTTGTCGATGTTGCTGCTCTGGCAGGCGCAAGTGATCGGGTCGCTGTCAGCGGTGATCGGTGTTGTCTTCTTCCTGGGGTTCATCGCTTATTCTTTCGTGAAGTTGCAGGGCAAAGAGCGCTCGCGAATGTGGGCTGCACTCTATTTTGCCGTTGCGCAGATTCCGTTCTGGTCTTTGTTTGAACAAGCTGGATCGTCGCTGACGCTGGTGACGAGCCGTCTTGTCGATAAGAACATCTTCGGTTGGGAAGTGCCGACACCGGTATTCCAATCGCTCAATGCCGGTTTCATTTTTATCTTTGCGCCCATGGTCGCATGGCTCTGGATTTGGCTCGCGAAGCGTGGATGGGAACCATCCACACCTGTTAAATTTGCACTTGGTGTCTTCGGTGCCGGACTCGGTTACATAGTGTTGGTTGCAGGCATGGAAAGTGTCGGCCCTGCTGCACTGACGCCCGTTTTCTTCATTTTTGCGATTTATTGGGTGCACACCATGGCGGAGCTCATGCTGTCGCCTGTTGGTCTCTCGGCTATGACAAAGTTAGCACCGGCGCATCTGGTCGGGTTCTTCATGGCTGCGTGGTTTGTTTTCTCGGGGCTTGGAAACGCCGTATCTGGTGTCATCGCAGCTGCTGCAGGGGCCGAAACTGTCGGCGGCCAAATTGTCAACGAGGCGGCAGCCAAAGAAAATTACATTCAGGTATTTTCGTCGGTCGGGTGGATCGGCATGATTACCGGTTTCGTAATGCTTCTCATTGCACCGATCGTAAAGGGTTGGATGAAAGAGGCCGAAATAGAAGACACAACGAAAATGGATGCGGTCGGAAGCAACTAATCCGCCGCATAATCCTGCATTGGTAGCCCTTGCTTTTTCCAGGCGAGGGTGCCGCCAGCGACATTGATCACTGTGGTGTAGCCCTCCGCTTCCAGCTTCTTCTGGGCTTTGGACGAGCGGCTGCCTGATCTACAGATGAGGGCAATGGGTCTCGATTTGTCACCGTCTGCAGCGGCAAGGATCTGGTCAAGAAAATCTGCATCCTGCAGCGTTATGCCGATGGCGTCTTCCGCCATGCCGATAGACTTCCATTCTCGCTCGCGGCGCACATCAATAATTATAGCTGTGCCAGAGCGTTGAAGCGTCGACGCATCATCTACGGAAATTTCTTTTGCTTTAGGCAATTCGGCCACGATCTCTGCCTTTAGAGCTTTGGAGGATTCTTCTGCGCAAGCTGCGGTACCGAGCCCTGTCAGTATCGCAGCGCTGGCTATAAAGCTCTTCATCCTGCTCCGCCGACTGTCAGTGCGTCGACTTTTACAGTCGGTTGGCCAACACCCACAGGCACGGATTGACCCGCTTTGCCGCACGTGCCGACCCCGTCATCCATCGCGAAATCATCACCGATCATTGAGACTTGTTGCAACGCTGTTGGACCATGGCCAATCAGCGTCGCGTTTTTCACTGGCGCAACAATTTTGCCGTTCTCAACCTTGTAGGCTTCGGTGCACTGGAAAACAAAATTGCCGGATGTGATGTCGACTTGTCCGCCGCCAAAATCGACGGCCCAGATGCCATCTTTGATCGATTTTACGATTTCTTCCGGATCATCATTGCCGCCTGTCATAAATGTATTTGTCATGCGCGGCATGGGTTGGGCGTCATAAGCTTCGCGGCGACCATTCCCTGTCGGTGCAACGCCCATCAATCGAGCGTTCTGACGATCCTGCATGTAGCCTTTCAGAATACCGTCTTCGATCAGTACATTACGCTTTGTCTCAGTGCCCTCATCATCGAAAGACAGCGAGCCGCGGCGATTTTCAAATGTTCCGTCATCGATCACTGTGACACCTTTCGCGGCAACTTGTTCGCCAACCTGTCCGGAATAAACGCTGGTGCCCTTGCGATTGAAATCACCCTCGAGCCCATGGCCGACCGCTTCATGAAGCAGAACAGCCGGCCAGCCCGGCCCAAGCACCACTTCCATTTCGCCGGCAGGGGCGGGAACGGATTGCAAGTTGATCTCTGCCTTTTTGAAGGCGCGTTCGACGAGGCCTTTCCACCGTTCAGGTTCCAGCCATTCTTCGTAGGGTGCGCGCCCGCCCGCACCAGCAGATGCCGACTCGCGCCGGCCATTTTCTTCCATTGTTACGGAAACGTTCAGGCGCACAAGGGGTCTAACGTCGTTCATCGTTTCGCCGCCGGGCCGGATAATGTCGACCTCTTTTCTGCTGCCGGCGAGTGAGACAGATACCTGAACCACCCTAGGGTCTTTTGCGCGGCAATACGCATCGATCTCAGCGAGAAGGGATGTCTTTGCAACGAAGTCGGGTGTTTCGGTTGGATCGATTGGTGCGTAGAGGCGGCGATTGGTGGGGCGCGGGCCGTCTGCCAGTGTGCCCGTGTAGCCGCGCTTAGCTTGAGAGGCCGTTTCTGCAGCGCGGGCGATTGCACTTTCTGTCAATTCGCTGGCATGAGCGTAGCCTGTCGCTTCCCCGGCAACGACGCGAAGTCCGAAGCCTTGACCGGTATCGTAGGCGGCAGATTTCAGCCGGCCATCATCGAACACGAAACTCTCTGAGCGTGAGCGTTCAACGTATAGCTCGCCGTCATCGGCGCCCTTAACGGCATCTGAAAGCGTGCGGGTTGCTGCGGCGAGATCAAAAGGTAGGGGTGTATTTGTCATCTGACATAAATGGCGCAGCATGCATGAGGCCGCAAGTCACGAAAAAATCAGGATTGATGCTAGTTCTCGGTAACTTCAAACCGACCGAGCTGCCATTTGGCCTGTTCGAAGTCCGGATTTAGCTCGAGAGCTTTTTTGAAGTCGAAATATGCGCCTTCGATATCGCCAGTATTTTCCCTTGCGATCGCGCGATTGTAATAGGCAGCAAAAATGTCCTGCGTTTCCAACTCGATTGCCCTGTCGAGCTCGATCAGCGCTGCCGCGAATTGCTTCTTATAGATAAGCGCTGCACCTCGGTTAAGGTAAAGCGGGCCGTTTCCCGATTTTATGCGTTCAGAGGCAGCATAGTCTTTGAGCGCCGCATCGTAACGGCCGTCGCGCATGCGAATGATTCCTCGGTTCACGAGGGTTGCCGCCCGGTTCGACAGGTTCAATTGCCCTTCGGTCAGGGCCTTGGTGCAAAGATCTTCGATAGATCTCATGCTTTTCGTGGATGTTTTGACTGCCATATAGCAGTCTTTTCCGAGGCCGGAGCCAATCACTGTGATCTGCCCGTAAGCTGTGGGGGTTGCCGTCATTGCAAGCGAGGCGAGTAATAAAGCAAAGCGTTTCATGGCATTTCTCCGCGATGGGTAAAAACGTAAACAAAATATACCATAAAAGCCCCATGGCTGCGACAATATTGAACGCAATTGTCCCTTAGTTTTTATGCCACAGCGCTGTACATAAACTAATGAACTTCATCAGATCGAGAAAGAGCGCCACGTGAAACGTCTGATCACATTCTTTGCCGCTACGCTAATTGCGGCTCCTGCACTCGCTGAGAAAGCCGTGCCATGGGGAATCGGGTTTCAAGAGCCTGTTACCCCGCTGGCTGAGGAGGCGTTCTGGTTCCACAACATCATATTGATGCCGATCATCACAGTGATCTCGATATTTGTGACGGTCCTGCTGCTTTATGTGATGTTCAAATATAACCGCCGATCAAACCCTGAGCCGAAGAAATTTACGCACAACCTAACGGTGGAAGCGCTTTGGACGGGTATCCCGGTTGTCATTCTGGTTTTTATCGCCTTCTTTTCGTTCCGCCTGCTTTACATGTTCGATTCAGAGCCAAATCTGGAAAAGGTCGCAAGCGGCGAATCCAAGCCCTGGTACAAGGTTGATGTTGACGCTGCCCAAAAGGGGTGGATCAATATCAAAGCGCAAGGACACCAATGGTACTGGACCTACTCATTCCCTGATTACGAAGACGCGGACGGGTATGAAGTCGCTTTCCAGTCAAACGGCATCCACAAAGGTCTGCCAACGGACCGCGCCAAATACGAGTCGCTTGGCCGCGCCGATTTTGATCAGCAACCAAAAAACCTTGCGGTCGACTACCCACTTGTCGTTCCCGTAAATCGTTATGTTCGTTATTACACCGCCGCCGCTGACGTGATTCATTCCTGGGCGATGCCGGCATTTGCAATTAAGACGGACGCTATTCCTGGTCGCTTGAATCAGGGGTGGTTCTATGTTGATCGGCCCGGCGTTTATTACGGCCAATGTTCTGAACTTTGCGGCAAAGATCACGCATATATGCCGATTGAGATCCGTGTTGTGTCACAAGCCAAGTTTGATGCCTGGATCGCTCTCATGCAGCTAGGCGAATGGGACGCGGCCTACGAAGTGGTTGCCGACAATGCGCAGGTCGCATCTGCTGCGACAAATACAGTTTTTGAGGATTATTAGTCATGCCAATGGATGAAGTTGCCGTCGACGGCCATCATGATGCCCACGCAGGTCCGCGTTGGTACAGCCCGTCGCGGTGGTTGTTCTCAACCAACCATAAGGATATCGGAACGCTATACCTCGTCTTTGCATTGATTGCGGGTATTATTGGCTTTGGCTTGTCCGGCATTATTCGTTTCGAGCTAATGGACGGAGATGTGAATTTCATCCCTGCCTTGTTCGGCCAGGAACTTACAGCTGAGGCGATTGAACAGGCGAAGCACTTCTACAACGTTGTGATTACTTATCACGGCCTCATCATGATCTTCTTTATGGTCATGCCGGCTTTGATTGGCGGGTTCGGTAACTGGTTTGTGCCATTGATGATTGGTGCGCCGGATATGGCTTTCCCGCGGATGAACAATATTTCGTTTTGGTTGACGGTTGGCGCGTTTGCTCTGGCTTGCTTGTCCATGGTCGTGCCAGGCTCGCCAGCAGGAAATGGCTTTGGCGGCGGCTGGGTGCTTTATCCTCCGCTATCATCAGATGTCGGTCACCCGGGACCTGCAATGGATCTACTCATTCTGTCGCTTCACACCGCTGGTATCGCGTCGATCCTTGGGGCGATTAACTTCATCGTGACGATCTTGAACATGCGCGCACCCGGTATGTCGCTGCACAAGATGCCGCTATTTGCATGGTCAATGCTGGTAACAGCAGCGCTCCTTCTGCTCGCTCTTCCGGTGCTCGCTGGCGCACTCACGATGCTCCTGACTGATCGAAACTTCGCGACCACTTTCTTCACCGCGACAGGCGGTGGAGACCCCGTAATGTTCCAGCATCTGTTCTGGTTCTTCGGTCACCCTGAAGTGTACATAATGATCCTGCCGGCATTCGGTATCGTCAGTCACATCGTTTCGACCTTCTCGAAAAAGCCGATCTTTGGTTATCTCGGCATGGTCTATGCGATGGTGGCGATTGGAGTCATCGGCTTCATCGTGTGGGCGCACCACATGTACACAGTTGGCATGGATGTTGACCTGAAGGCTTACTTCGTTGCGGCGACCATGGTGATTGCTGTGCCGACTGGCGTGAAGATCTTCTCTTGGATTGCCACCATGTGGGGCGGCTCGATCGAGTTCAAACTGCCGATGGTGTGGGCAATTGGCTTTATCTTCCTGTTCACCGTTGGCGGCGTTACAGGCGTCGTGCTTGCCAATGCGGGCATCGATCATGCGCTTCATGACACGTATTACGTGGTTGCGCACTTCCACTATGTGCTGTCACTAGGCGCTGTGTTCGGCCTGTTTGCCGGTTGGTATTACTGGTTCGAGAAAATGTTCGGCGTAAAATACAATGCAACGCTCGGCCATATCCATTTCTGGGGCACATTCATTGGGTCGAACATGATCTTCTTCCCACAGCACTTCCTTGGACTGCAAGGCATGCCGCGCCGCTTTATCGACTACTATGACGCTTATGAGCCATGGCATTACTGGTCATCTGTCGGCTACATGGTGACAATGGCTGCAACCATCCTGTTCCTCTTCGGAATCCTCGAGGCGATTATTCGCCAGCGCAAAGCTGAGGCAAATCCATGGGGTGAAGGTGCAAATACTTTGGAATGGACACTCTCCTCACCGCCGCCATTCCACCAGTATTCAACCCTTCCGGAAGTTCCGCAGGAGCAGCATCACTAAGGTGATCGCGACATAAAATCTAAAAGCCCGCCCGGTCTCGCGATCTGGCGGGTTTTTTGTTAGGTGCTGAAGCGTGCAGTAAGCGGGCATATTTATGGATCAAGACCAAGAGTACGGGACGCAATTTTTCGATCCTGCGGGCGGAGGCGACCCCGTCTATATGCAACACATTTACTGGTTGCTTGGGCATCCCGAGACCTGGTGGCTTATCGCCAAAGCGCTTTTGCTTGTCATTGGTATTGTTTGGATGCTGCGCGCGCTGGTGAAAAGGAAACGCTATGGCATTGCCTGCGCCGTTTTGGTGATCGCTGCAGCGCTCGCTGTCTGGCAAGTGATGGCATGGCGTTCAGCCTATGAATTGTTCGCGGAAGGACGCGGGCTCGAGGTGAGCTGGCAGCGCTGTCCTGGCGTGGTCAGTTTGTTGCTGGCACTCGCCGTACCGATTGCTGCATTGTTCAATTTCCGGCGTCTTATCTTCGAGAACCTCGTTGGCTTCCTGTTTTTGGCCGGTGGGTTGCTGTTTCTCTTTAGCGGCGCGCTCATGGGCTGGGCGCTATCGCGAAGCGGCGTCGATACGGCTCTGCACGACACTTATTACGTCTTCGCTCACGCGCGATATGTATTAGGTTTGACCCTGATTTTTGGCGCGTTCGCACTGCTGTACTATGGATTCAGGCGCGTTGTTGGGGCGGACTACAACCGCTGGCTTGGCACGGCGCAGTGGCTGAGCTGGACACTCGGCACCGCGCTCGTCTTTTTCCCGCAATATTTCATCGGATTAAAGGGCATGCCACGCCGATATGTCGATAACTCTGAATCCTATTCCAGTTGGCAAGGGGCGACCAATGTGGGCTCCGCATTGTGGCTGGTGTCGCTCGCGCTCTTGGTGATTGTGGTTATCGAAGCGCTAATCCGCCGGAGCCGCGGCGGAGAAGATGCGGCAAAAGAGGCTTAAAATCGCCCCGGTGCGGATACATTTGCCACACTGAATTCCCGCTTAGTTTTTGCCATATATGGCCTTCAGCGCTAGTTACCGCTGCAGATGAGCCGGAATAACGAGATGACCGATCAAACCGTGACGCCAGATGCGCCTGTTTACGCGACAGCCGGGGACTATCTCCAGCTGATGAAGCCGCGCATTATGATGCTCGTGGTATTCACTGCGGCGGCGGGGCTTGTCGCCGCGCAGGCTGTGAGCGGTATTTACATGAACCCGTTTATGGCTGCGATGTCTCTGCTTGCGATTGCGATTGGCTCTGGCGCAGCGGGCGCGATCAATATGTGGTTTGACCGCGATATCGACGCGGTCATGGCGCGCACAGCGACCCGTCCGATTCCATCTGGCATGGTTCCGGCAAATGAAGCGCTCTCGCTAGGGCTCATTATGTCGGGTGTTTCAGTCATCATGATGTGGGTGGCGAGCAACACGCTTGCGGCGGTTCTGCTTGGCCTTTCGATTGCCTATTATGGCTGGCTCTACACAATGGTACTGAAGCGCGCGACTCCGCAGAATATTGTGATTGGCGGCGGCGCTGGCGCGTTCCCGCCCGTGATCGGATGGGCAGCGGTGACCGGCGGAACGCCGCTCGATGCGTGGATCTTATTTGCAATCATCTTCTTTTGGACGCCGCCGCATTTTTGGGCGCTTAGCCTGCTCGCGCACGGCGAGTACGAAAAGGCGGGCGTGCCGATGCTGCCGGTGACAGACGGGGCGGCCTCTACCCGCAAACACATATTTGCCTATACTTTGCTGATGGTACCGATAGGCTTTGCGCCGGTTATGACTGGGCTTGGCGGCTGGGTATATGCGGTGGTTGCAGCTGTACTCGGCGCGGCGTTCCTGCATGGTGCGGTTAAAGTGCTGCGGAGCCGGGCAGGTGAGGCAGATCAGACACCGGCTGATATCAAGGCTGCCAAAGGCCTATTCCTGTTCTCAATTCTCTATCTTTTTGTTCTTTTCGCTGCGCTGATCGTTGAGCGCGGATTTGGACTGTATTGGCCTGTTGGAGTCACATGATGGCAAGCGAACCGACTGCGCCAGCACCTTTCGATGAACAAGAGATCGCTGCGCGTAAAAGACGGAATTTATGGCTTGGCTTCGCACTGTTCGCATTTGTGGTGTTGATGGGCGTAGGAACTGCAATCCGGATCGGACAAGGTGCAGGGACAAAGCCCTGCAAAGCCTTATATTGGGAGCCTGTTAAAGAGGAATGTATGACCGAATCCATTCCTGACCCTGCCTACCAACCAGATCGGGAGGCAAATTAATGGCTATCTCAAATTGGAAAATCGCCGCAATTGCCTCCGGAGTGGTGTTCGGGATGCTTGGTCTCGCCTTCGCGTCCAAGCCGCTTTACGACACGTTTTGCCGCGTTACTGGCTTTGGCGGAACAACACGTGTCGCCGAGAAGGCACCTACGCAAATCATCGATCGCGAAATTGAAATTCGCTTTGATTCCAACGTAATAGACATTCCGCTTCAATTTCGACCATCTAAAACGAGCTTGCCCGTCCGGCTGGGGGAGCATGCAATTGCCTTTTACGAAGTGACAAACACATCCGACGAGCCGGTCAGCGCCATCGCGAGCTATAACGTTACCCCGCACAAAGCTGGGCCATTTTTCAATAAAATCGAGTGTTTTTGCTTTGAGGAGCAGTGGTACCAACCTGGTGAGACCTACAAGCTGCCGGTGATCTACTTTGTTGACCCATACATGGACGAAGAAAGAAATATGAAAGATGTCAGCACCATAACGCTGTCTTATACATTCGTTCCAACGGCGGACTTCAAGGGTGCGGCGAAATCGGCATCCTTGACGACAGCTATTGCGAGCGAGTGAGAAGCAGCGCTAAAAAGCGCGAAACTACTCGAGATCATTTAGGGATCGCCGCACATGGCCCATGATGAAGTTCGCCACGATTATCACCTCGTAAATCCGTCGCCTTGGCCGCTGATCGGCACAATCTCTCTGTTTATTCTGGCAGTTGGGGGCGTCATTTATATGAAAGGCCTTTCTGGCGTGCCCGTTTCGGAAGGTGAGTCGCCTGGTCTGCTAGATCAGGGCTCTTACTGGATCATGTTGCTCGGTTTCGGCCTCGTGCTTTACACCATGGCAGGCTGGTGGCGCGAAGTCGTCAAGGAAAGCAATGGCGGGGACCACACACCTGTTGTTCAGATCGGCCTTCGATACGGCATGATCCTGTTTATTGTGTCGGAGATCATGTTCTTTGTCGCGTGGTTCTGGAGCTTCTTTGAAATCACGATTTTCTACGATGCGCGCGCCGGGCGGACGTATGACGGTGAAAACGAACTTTGGACCTATCTGCAAGGATGGGCGACGTACCCGCCGCCCAAAATCGAAGGCGGCGTGGTTAAGCCATTCGACCCGTTCCATCTGCCGCTGATGAACACGCTCATCCTGCTTCTTTCAGGCACGACAGTGACAGCGTCTCACCACGCGCTGCAGCATGGTAACCGCACACAAGCAAAGAATTGGCTGCTGATTACGATCCTGCTCGGGATGATGTTCACCGGCCTTCAGGCGTTTGAATACTACGAAGCTTATGCTGGTGGTAAGTTCACCTTCACAAGCAACGCCTGGTCTAACGCCTTCTTCATGGCAACAGGGTTCCACGGCGTTCATGTCATCATCGGAACGATCTTCCTTCTCGTTTGTTACTTCCGCTTACTTGGCGGCGGGATGTCTAAAGAAAAACATCTCGGTTTTGAGTTCGCAGCCTGGTATTGGCACTTCGTCGACGTAGTGTGGCTCTTCCTGTTCGCCTTTGTCTACGTCACGCCATACCTTGTTCTTGGCGGTTAAGGCGCGCGGGCCGGTGCGATGACGTTTCGGCCCTTGCCAGTACTCTCACTATTCACATTTGCCAGTTTGGTGATCCTGATCCTGCTCGGAAACTGGCAGTGGGACCGCTATTCAGAGAAGATTGAACGCGTAAATGCCGGTCCGCCGGAATGGGACGAGCAATTGATCGACGTCACGGGTCAGGAAACACTGGCTGTGCGGACAGTTGTTTTCGGGAAGCCGATCTGGAAGATCATTGCTCCGTTACCGATAGATAGCGATGGGCTTAGCCGGTTTGCGGTGCTTGAACTTATTGAGGCGAAAGAGCCTCCGCCCCGTAAGTCTGCAGATGCGATACCGATCGCGGGTCTAAGCGTGGAAGGAATTTTCACGTCTCCTCCAGGAAAGAACGCATTCTCAATCGCGGCAGATCCGGAAAGCCAGGTTTGGTTTGCGTTCGAGCGAGACGAGATTGCCGCCTCGCTTGGGCTTCCACCGCCAGCTGAAGCCCCCCTTTATGAGCCTGTAGAACTGAAGCTGACCAACGCAAACGGCATGGCGCAGCTTGTGCGAAACCCCTACGCAGATTTCTATCAGGGCGATACGCTTCCTCCGCAGCGCCATTTTGGATATGCGATTACATGGTGGGGGCTGGCGATTGCACTGTTTGTGATATACGCCGTGTTCCACCATTCTCAGGGCAGGCTGCGTTTCAGGAAAAATCCGTGAAGTATATTTCTACAAGAGGCCAGGCTGAGCCGGTTGATTTCGTTACTGCGTGTTTGACAGGGCTTGCGCCAGATGGCGGGTTATATGTGCCAGAAAGCTGGCCGCAGATTGAGCCACCTCTGCCGGGTACTCCATATGCAGAAGTTGCGGCAATCATCCTCTCGGCTTTTGCCGGTGACGCAGTGCCTGAAGCGGATATGCAAGAGATGTGCGCGCGCGCTTATGCCAGCTTCTCTCATCACTCTGTTGCTCCGCTCACCCAGTCTGGACCCGACACATGGCTGATGGAGCTTCATCACGGACCAACGCTCGCCTTCAAAGATGTGGCGATGCAGATCATCGCGCAAATTTATGATTGGGCGCTTGGCAAATCGGGTAAGCGCATGTCAATTGTTTGCGCCACATCTGGCGACACAGGCGGCGCTGCGGCTGCAGCATTTGCAGGCGCAAAGCATGCCGACCTGTTCATTCTCCATCCGCATGAACGCGTCTCACCCGTGCAGCGCCTGTTCATGACGACAACGGGTGCGGAAAACGTCATGAACCTTGCGGTCGACGGCGACTTTGATGATTGCCAGGCCATCGTGAAATCACTTTTTGCAGATAAGGCCTTCGCTGAGAAAGTTGGCCTGTCAGGTGTCAACTCCATCAACTGGGCGCGTATCGCGGCGCAGTCAGTTTATTACGCAACGGCTCAAGCCCAGACCGGCGATAAAATCCGCTTTGTGGTGCCGAGCGGAAACATGGGCGACGCGCTGGCGGGTTATGTCGCCGCGCGCTGCGGCCTACTTCCCGGCGGGCTAGAAATCAATTGCGCAGTCAATGAAAACGACACGCTGGCACGTTTGTTCAACACAGGAAAAATGCAGCGCGCACCTGCTGCGCAAACACCGAGTCCAGCGATGGATATTTCTGTACCGTCGAACTTTGAGCGCCTTCTCTTCGAAGTCTGCGGACGAGATGGCGACGCGGTGCGCCGTGTCTATGAAACGTATCAGCAGTCAGGATCAGCAGAGCTGCCTGATCAGGCTAAAGGTGCGCTTGGCTGCGTTGGCATCAGGGCGCACAAAGTCACAAACGCGGAAACACTCTCAGAGATGAGAACTTTCCATGCCGAGACCGGTTGGCTTATCTGTCCGCACACAGCGGTGGGCACGTTTGAGGCGCGCCGTGAGCCGCGCGGCGATGTTACAACGATCGTGCTCTCAACTGCAGCGGCAGAAAAGTTTCCGGAAACAGTCAAAGAAGCCACTGGCCTCGATGCGCCGTTGCCGCAGCGCTGCGGAACTTTGATCGAGCGCGGCGAGGATTTTACCGAAATCCCAAATGATCTGAACGCGGTGCGCAATTTTATCTTAGGTCGCCAGCAGTGATACCGACGCGGCGAACGGTTCAGCTAAAGACCGAGCGCCTCATTATTAGGCCGCCGGAGCGAAGCGATTATCAAAGCTGGCGAGATGTGCGAAATGCAAGCCGACAACATCTCATGCCTTGGGAGCCTACCTGGGCAGACGATGCTTTGTCCCCGGACGATTGGCAACGCCATATGCGCGGGTGGAAGGAAGCCTGGAAAACCGATCACGCTTACGCCTTTTTTATTTGGCTCGATACCAATCTGGTTGGCGGGATGACTTTCTCCAATGTACGCAGAGGGCCAGCTCAGATGGCCAACCTTGGTTACTGGCAAGGCGCTATGCATCAGGGAAATGGATATATGCGCGAAGCCGTCCGTGCCGGATGCCGCTGGATGTTCTATGTTGGCGGCGTGCTGCGGATTGAAGCGGGAACGCTTGTTGCCAATGAGCGGTCGCAATCACTGTTGAGAGTTGTCGGATTCAAGCAGGAAGGTATCGCGCGCGAATACCTTCAGATTAACGGCATTCGTCACGATCACGTGATGTTTGGTCTCGTCAGAGGCGATAACACCGATTAGACTCCAGTTTATGTCTGAATCTGTGTTCGAAGCTGCCGCTGGAGGCAATTGGCATTGGGATGCTCGCACCCTGCGCTTATCTCTAAAGCCCGATCCTGGCGGCACTCTATCTGATCTTTCCGGAGATTGGTCTCTTTCCGCCTTTGGTTTGAAGCTTGATGGGTTGTCGCTTTCGCGGCTCGATGAAACGTTGAAGGCGCTCGATGGGCCTGTGAGCTGTGAACTTGGCCTGGCCGATGGGCGTCAGTTTTCTCTGGTCGGCGCATTTACTGAGCCCGGCCGCGCGCAAGGTATGCTCCTAAGTGGGGAAGGGGAACGACGCTCCGACAAAGATACAGATAGCCCAATCGGACCTGAACTCACTCCAGTTTATCAACCCATCGTGTCGCTCTCAGACGGACGTATCGCTGGATTTGAAGCGCTTGCCCGCTGGTCGGATGCGGGTCAAAAACGACCACCCGCCAAACGCTTTGAGGATCCGGCGCTTGCCTCGAACATGCTCATTCGTGCAGCAAATGAGCTCGCTATTTGGCGGGAAGAAACCATGCGCGAAGATTTGTTTGTGCATGTAAATCTAAACGGCCGCGATCTCGCCGGCGGAGAAATCGCGGGTTTGATAGATGCGCTCGTGACGGGCCACAATTTGTCGAACTGCGCGTTGCGGATAGAACTGACGGAACAGGCGGCGCTGCGCGATGCTGAAGAAGCAATCAAAGTCACCCGAGCGATAAAGGCGGCAGGTGCAGGTCTTGTGCTTGATGATTTTGGTTCAGGTCATTCCAGTTTTTCATGGCTCGCGGATATGCCGGCCGACAGTCTTAAAATTGATCCCGGCTTGACGCGCCGGCTTGGCGATCCGCGTACCGACATCATTTTGGAATCTGTTACCCTGCTTGCGTCTCGTCTTAAAATGACGGTGACCGGGGAAGGTGTCGAAGATAAATCAGATGCTGCCAAGTTGCGTGCGCTCGGTTTTCACTATGTGCAAGGATATGCTTTTGGCCGTCCTATGATCAGCACTGTCGCGCTTGATTTTTTGAAAGCGAGCTAACGCGCCTATGCGCGTCCCGGATGATGCTGCAGCATGCCTGAACTCACGCCCATGAGTTCTATCGCGCGGTCCCATTTTTCTTCGTGATTCAGGCCGTAGACAATGTCATGAGTTGCCGGGCCAACGAGCCAGGCATTCTCGCGCAACTCATATTCGAGTTGTCCAGCGCCCCAGCCTGAATAACCGAGCGCGAGCGTTGATAGCTCAGGAGGGTGGGATGAAGCGAGTGCAACAAGAACGTCACGCGTCGCCGTTAGCGAGCAGTTTTCAGCCACCGACATGGTTGAGCCTTCACAATGGTAGTCGCTTGAGTGAAGCACAAATCCCCGGTCATTGCCGACCGGTCCGCCATCGAGCACGCGCACATTCGGGACTTCAATTTCTGTGCTTACATCCAGTTGGTCCAGAATGTCTGGGACCGTCACATGCGGGACTGGATTGTTTAATACGATGCCCATGGCGTAGTCGGGTTCATGCGCGCAAACGAGGATGACTGACCGTGCAAACCGATCATCGCCAATGCTCGGCATGGCCACCAGAAGTTTGCCCTTGAGGCTCAGGTCATCTGCGAATTCTGCGGTGTCTGACATTCTGCCGTACCTTTACTTGCGCCCATAGGACAGGCTGGCGTTTGAAGACAGATTTGACAAGCCATTAAGCAGCGTTGAACGACTGGCTCGATCAGTTTATGTGCTTTTGTAGCTACAGGAGATCAAAACGATGGCAATTAAATCAGGCGATAAGCTGCCGGACGCAACATTCATGGAAATGGGGCCGGATGGCCCAGGCCCTGTGACCACAGCGGATGTTTTCGCCGGAAAGACGGTTGCGCTATTTGCTGTGCCAGGCGCGTTTACGCCGACATGTTCGGCAAAGCATCTCCCGGGTTTCGTTGAAAAAGCAGAGGAATTTGCGGGCAAGGGCGTTGACGATATCGTCTGTACATCGGTCAACGATGTGTTTGTCATGGGCGCATGGGGCGATGCTTCCAGTGCGGGTGGCAAAGTCCGCATGCTGGCTGATGGAAATGGCACATTTGCTGAGGCGATTGGTCTGACCATGGACGGATCTGGTTTCGGAATGGGCACGCGCTCTCAGCGTTATTCCATGATTGTGAAAGATGGCGTGGTGAGCGAACTCAATGTCGAAGATGGCGGCGAGTTCAAGGTTTCCAGCGCTGATTATATGCTCGGCCAGCTCTAGAAATTTATCGGAATTAACTTTCTAGGACCCAAATCGGCTTACGGAAAATCCCAATAAGGGGTATGCCGTAAGCCGTTTTTCGATATTTATTTATTGAAAAACGAAAAACGTCTCCCCACATGAATATTAAGTCATTGAGAAGGGAGAGACTTAATGGACCCGTTTTTTGTAGCCGTAATCGGTCTTATTGGCGTTGTTGCCATTATCGGACTGACCTCCGCGTTTAAATTTGTGCCTCAGGGCTTCAACTACACCGTTGAACGCTTTGGCCGGTATACCCGCACGCTCGGGCCCGGCATGAGCATCATCACGCCGTTCATTGACCGGATTGGCCGGAAAATGAACATGATGGAAACCGTTCTGGATGTACCTCAGCAAGAGGTGATTACGAAGGATAACGCTATGGTATCTTGTGATGCCGTTGTATTTATTCAGGTAATTGATCCCGTGGCAGCCGCTTATGAGGTTAACAATCTTCACCACGCGATCCAGAACCTTGCGCTGACGAATATTCGTACGGTTGTCGGCTCCATGGATCTCGACGAGGTCTTATCAAACCGCGACGACATTAACGCCCGCCTGCTTATGGTGATTGATGCGGCGACCAATCCTTGGGGTGTGAAAGTCACCCGGATCGAGATTGCAGACCTCTCACCGCCAGCTGATATTACCGAAGCAATGGCCCGCCAGATGAAGGCAGAGCGCCTGAAGCGGGCGGAAATCCTGACAGCAGAAGGCGAGAAGCAATCTGCCATTCTCCGCGCAGAAGGCGAGAAACAGTCAGCTATTCTTGAGGCCGAAGGTCGCCGGGAAGCTGCTTTCCGCGATGCTGAAGCGCGTGAGCGCGAAGGCGAGGCTGAAGCAAAGGCCACCGCCTATGTGTCTGAGGCGATCGCCAAGGGTGATGTGAACGCCATCAACTACTTCCTCGGCCAACAATATGTCGACGCTTTTGCGAAGCTTGCGACCGGTAACAACCAGAAAACGGTGATTATCCCGGCTGAGTTCAGCTCGATCCTCGGAACGATTGAAGGCATCAAGGGTGTAACCGACGCCGTGAAAACCACCAACGCCGCACCGCGACCGGCACCGAATGGCAATGGCGGAGCCGTACCTCCGACGCGCCAGTAAATCGGTAGAGCGACGTCGCACTCAGGCAGTGCGACGTCACATATGAATTCGTTTGGGAGAGATTTAAATGATGGAATTGATTTCTGAGTTGACAGTTTGGCACTGGTTCGCATTTGCGCTTGTGCTGTTTGGCATCGAGATGATGACTGGAACCTTTGATCTGCTGATGATCGCTATCGCTGCGTTTGCGACCGGTATATTCGCGCATTTTGCTCCGGCCGGAATGGGCGGATGGGAAAGTCAGCTCGTTGTCTTTGGCCTTGCCTCGATCGCGCTGATTGTTCTCGGGCGCACAGTATTTGCAGGAATGCGGAAAGTCGTTGATGAGCACCCCACGCTCAATAAGCGGATGAACTCGCTTATCGGGAAACGTGGGATGGTGACAGCTGATTTTGAAGCCGGGCAGGGCCGGGTAAAAATCGGCGACACCGAATGGCTTGCCGAAAGCATTGATGGCTCAAATTTTGAAGATGGCGCAACGATTGTTGTCGAAGAAGCTGAGTCGACTATGGTGCGCGTACGCCCCGTTTAAGCTACCGCTTCTTCGGCACCTAATCTTGCGAGGGTATCGGCGCGCTCGTTGCCCTCATTGCCATCGTGACCTTTCACCCAGCTCCAGGTCACGTCATGTTTTGAGTTAGCCTCATCAAGAGCGATCCAAAGGTCCTTATTCTTCACGGGCTTTTTTGAGGCAGTCTTCCAGCCGCGTTTCTTCCAGCCATGGATCCAGTCATTGATGCCGTCCATCACATATTTTGAATCTGTGTGCAGAAGGATTTTTGGGCCGGGCTCAATCGCGTTGAGCGCCTCAATTGCCGCGAGCATTTCCATCCGGTTGTTCGTGGTGTCAGCATCCGAGCCATAAAGCTCAATGCGTTCTTTGCCGTAACCGTCAATCACGACACCCCAGCCGCCCGGGCCGGGGTTTCCAGAGCAGGCTCCGTCGGTCCAGATTTCTATGTCACTCATGATGTCTTGTTCTGCCGGTTTTCGATGAGCTGGGGGACGACTTCCGGCTCGGCGAGCGTGGATGTGTCGCCGAGATTGTCAAAACTGTCTTCTGCGATCTTGCGCAGGATGCGCCGCATGATCTTGCCAGAGCGTGTCTTAGGCAGGCCCGGCGCAAACTGGATAAGGTCCGGTGTTGCGATGGGGCCAATTTCTGAGCGGACATGTTTCACGAGCTCGGCTTTAAGCTCGGCGGATGGTTCTTTCCCCGCGATCGGTGTCACGTAAGCGTATATGCCTTGTCCCTTGATATCATGAGGATATCCAACAACTGCAGCCTCCGCGACAGCGTCATGAGAGACCAGTGCGCTTTCAACTTCCGCCGTGCCCATGCGGTGACCGGAGACATTGATCACATCATCGACGCGCCCGGTGATCCAGTAGAAGCCGTCTTCATCGCGCCGACATCCGTCGCCAGTGAAATAGGTTCCTGGGTAGGTGGAGAAATACGTATCGATGAAGCGCTGATGGTCACCATAAACCGTGCGCATCTGCCCCGGCCAGGAGCCTTTGATGATGAGATTGCCTTCAACCCCATCATCGGTGAGCTCATTGCCGTCTGCATCGACGAGGGCTGGAACAATTCCGAAAAACGGGTGGCTTCCTGCGCCGGGTTTCATGTCCGTTGCGCCGGGCAACGGCACA
This sequence comes from Hyphomonadaceae bacterium, assembly GCA_965263325.1. GTDB lineage: Bacteria > Pseudomonadota > Alphaproteobacteria > Caulobacterales > Hyphomonadaceae > CBDHGY01. Next base: position 3,117,322 of record CBDHGY010000002.1, read on the forward strand.
ATCATCGCGCCGCCAGTTTCGGTTTGCCACCATGTGTCGACGATTGGGCAGCGCTCTTCGCCGACGATTTTGAAATACCATTCCCAGGCTTCAGGATTTATAGGTTCACCGACTGTGCCAAGCAGACGGATAGATTTGCGCGAGGTGGCTTTTACCGGCGCTTCGCCCTCACGCATCAGCGCGCGGATCGCGGTCGGCGCTGTGTAGAAGAGCGAGACATTGTGCTCATCGCAAACCTGCCAGAAGCGGCTGGCATCCGGATAGGTTGGCACGCCTTCAAACATCAGGGTCGTTGTGCCGTTCGCCAGCGGGCCGTAGACAATATATGTGTGGCCCGTCACCCAGCCGACATCCGCCGAGCACCAGAACACATCCTCTTCTTTCAGATCAAAGACATATTCATGGGTCATGCTGGCCCAGACGAGATAGCCGCCGGCCGTGTGTAGCACGCCTTTAGGTTTGCCCGTGGACCCTGAGGTGTACAGGATAAAGAGCGGGTCTTCGGCATTCATCGGCTCGGCTGGGCAATCGGCGGAGACATCTGCGCCCACTTCATGCAGCCAGAGATCGCGGCCCTCTTTCATGTTCACTTCATTGCCGGTGCGCTGAACAACCAGCATCTTCTCAACCATGTCTCCGGCAATCTCGCAGGCTTTGTCGGCATTGACTTTGAGCGGAACCAGCCGCCCGCCGCGCACGCCTTCATCGGCGGTGATGAGGAATTTGGAATCACAATCGGTGATCCGGCCTGCCAAGGCTTCTGGGCTGAAGCCGCCAAACACAACCGAATGCACCGCGCCAATGCGCGCACAGGCGAGCATCGCATAAGCGGCCTCAACAATCATCGGCATGTAGATGGTGACGCGGTCGCCCTTCTGAACGCCCATGCCTTTGAGGATATTGGCGAATTTACAGACCGCTGAGTGGGCCTGTTTGTAGGTAATCTTGTGGCTTTGACCCGGCTCATCGCCTTCAAAAATGATGGCGATCTTGTCGCCGCGTGTTTCCAGATGCCGGTCCAGGCAATTATAGCAAACGTTCAGTTCGCCATCTGAATACCATTTTACGTGCAGGTCTTCCTTGTCCCAGCTGACATCTTTCACTGTGGTAAAAGGTTTGAACCAATCCAGCCGCTGGGCTTGCTCACGCCAGAATGCTTCCGGATTAACGATGGAGGCCGCATACATATCCTTATATTTTTCCGGCGTGAGGTTCGCTTTCGCCACAAAATCGGCCGGAACTGGATAGGATTTTTTATCGGTCATGACGGGCAGCTCCCTCAGCGCTTTTTCATAGTTTGCATTTTAGATACGGTTTCCCCGAAAAGCGTGCAAGCGACGGTTTGCGCACAGGCTACGGGCTTACTTTGCGGCTGATTTGTCATAAAGTCAGTCGCTAAGAGCAAAAGGGGCAGCAACAGGCATGGGACGGGTGACAAGCGCGATATGCGCTTTTGGCGCGGGCTTCGTCATCGCATTTGCGGGCGCAGCGCAAGAATCGAAACCAAATCCGGTCATGACGGCGGTTGACTATTTCTCGCCAGACGACGTGCAGCAGCAGCCACTCGAGCTGATAATCGATACACTGGACATTCACGTCGAGTTGGCGGCCGGCTATGCGGAGACAACAGCCGAGATTGAATTCCGTAATCCCACGCAGGATCAGCTTGAAGGACAGTTCGTACTGGAATTGCCCGACGACGCATTCGTGACAGGTTACGGGCTCGACATCGAAGGGCGAATGATCCCCGGTGTCATAGTTGAAAGCAAGAAAGCCAAAAAGGCGTTTGAGCAGCGCATTCGCAACCGAGTGGATCCGGGGCTTGGCGAAGTTACCCGCGAGAATAATTTCAAGAACCGGGTGTTTCCGATTGACGCCGGTCAGACACGAAAAGTGTCAGTATCTTTCACCTCTGCTGTGGGAGAAAACCAACCTTACACATTCCCGTTGTTGGTTGATCAATTGATTGATCAGGTCAGTATCAAAATCGCCGGCTCATACGGTGAGGTGACGCTGCCACCAGAATTCGGCGCGACGACGATCCAGAATGGCGGCGTCATCGCACGCGATGTCACGCTAAGCGGTGCATTGGAAGTCGAACCTGCGCAGACCGGTATACAAGGATCGCTTCAGCAACATCCAAAGGGCGAACGATTTGTTTCAGTCACATTTCCAGAACCTGAAAGCGAGCCTCTAAGCAAAGTCGAAAAGGTGCGGATATATTGGGACGTATCGATGTCTCATAAATCAGGCGTCGAAAAAGAGCGTGAAGCGATTGAGGCGGCGTTGCGCATTTATATGCCTGATCGCGTTGAAATCGTACCGTTTGCGAATGGGGTTACCGGCAAAAGACTTTACGCAAATAATTCGGTTGACGCGGGTGCCCGGCTCGAAAGCCTGCAAACGAACGGCGCTACAAATCTTGAGCAGCTATATACAGATGAAATTGGCAGCACCGGCGCAGATGTCTGCATTCTGGTCAGCGATGGACGTGTGACGCTTGGGCGATTGCCAACGGGAAAGCTCCCCTGCCGCCTTTATACTTTGAGCGGATCTCCCGAGGCGGACCGCGGGGCATTAGAACTGCTCGCCAAGAATGGTGGCGGTCGATTTGTTGATGCTGCGCGAGGGGATGGTTCGATATTATGGGGGCGAACCGGAACAACCATCACCAATATTCGTGCCGGTGGTCAGCCTCTTTCCGGTGATGTGGAATGGACGAGTGACGGCGAAACAATTCGTGTGCTCGCGAAAGTAGACGAGGTTATCAAATCGGTCAGCCTGCAAGTGAATGGCGTGACGAAGCGTGTGCCTGTCGAACAGATGAGCGACGGTACAATGCTAAGCGCGATTTGGGCGGGTCACAGGCTGAAGACCTTGCGCGCTTCGGCGGCGAGCTGGTCCGAACGGGTAAAGCTTGCTCAAACTTACGGCGTTGCCGGTAAAGAGGGCAGCTTTCTCGTGCTCGAGACAATTGATGATTATGTCGAACAACGTTTGGCGCTCCCTGATTCCGGGTTCAACGAAGCCGAGCGCGCGGACTATTCAGAATTTATCTCAGCTGCACAAAAAGCGGATGCTGACGAACGAGATATGCGTCTGACAAATGTTGCGGCAGAGTGGGAAGAACTGGTTGATTGGTACCGGACCGATCATTCGCAGTACCAGAGCGAAGAGACGAATGAAGTTGAGGAGATGGTGCATGAAAGCCGGTCCATGGCACCACCGCCTTCACCGCCGCCTCCACCACCTCCACCGCCCGCGATGGCTATGGAGGCCGACGCTCTGGGGGGCGATGACGAGCTGACACAAGAATCAATTGTTGTGACTGCCAACCGCTCTCGGCCTGAAAACAACGCGCCGACAGTTAATGTGCAAATTCGCAGATGGTCACCAAACCGTCCATACTTGCGGTCTGTCGAAGGGCTTTGCGGTGATGCGTTTAAAGCCAAATATTTTGAAGAGCGTGAGCGCTACGGCGACATTCCTGGATTCTACCTCGAGATGGCAGATGCCGTTTCAGATTGTGAAGACGATGATTTAGCTGCTGATATTGTCTTGTCCGCAGTTGAGCTGCCATCTGCGAACGTTGACACGATGAGCGCGGTTGCGCACCGCCTGATGGTATACGGTGTCTACAAAGAGGCGATTGATTTGTATCGCCGCGTGCGCGCCGAGGATGCGAGGCGACCACAGCCATGGCGGGATCTTGCCTTGGCGCTAGAAATTCATGCGATGGCCCATGGCACGCCTCGTGCGCAGCGCCGAGAAATCCTGAGTGAAGCGCTCGATCTGCTGGCACATATTATCGAGACGCCGTGGGAGCGCGACTATGACGGGATTGAGCTGATATCGGTGATTGAAGCAAATCGTATCCGAGACCGGCTTCTGGCGGTTGGCGGCGATGCGGACGCGCTTGATCGGCGACTTCGCTACAGCATGGTGTTCGACCTGCGCGTGACAGCTGCATGGAATGTGGACGCAGCAGACATGGACCTTTGGGTCGATGAGCCGACTGGAGAACCTGTCTATTACAGCGAACCCTTGTCAGGCATTGGCGGCCGGTTGTCGAACGACATGACGGATGGTTATGGGCCTGAAGAATACCTTATTCGTGAGGTCGCACCCGGAAAATATGAAGTGCGGATGGATTACTACAGCCGGGACATCATCAATCCAAACGGTGCAGTTGTGCTCCGCGCGCAAATTCATCGCGGCTGGGGAACCCGTAATCAAACGATGGAAACGGTGTTTCTAGAATTCACAAGCGACGAGGAAGATAAATATCTTGTCGCAACGATTGATGTTGGGCGCAGCGAAATCAACTAGGCTGGCTGAAACCAGTCCGGCAAGACAAAGTCCTCGCCAAGGTCACGCGCGACAAGTTCGTGCGCGATCTTTCCGCCGGCGACTGTTAGTCCATTTGCCAGGTGCGCGTTTTCGTTGAGCGCCTTGTGTGTGCCTTTGTTGGCAATCTGCATTACAAAAGGAAGCGTGGCGTTGTTCAGCGCATATGTTGATGTACGTGGCACCGCGCCAGGCATATTCGCAACGCAGTAATGTAGAATTCCGTCGACTTCATAGATCGGGTCCTCATGGGTCGTTGGTTTTGACGTTTCAAAACAACCGCCCTGATCAATTGCAATATCAACCAGCACAGCGCCCGGCCGCATCGTTTTGAGTTGTTCCCGCGAAATTAGCTTCGGTGCGGACGCGCCCGGAATTAACACTGCACCAATCACCAGGTCTGCGCCTTTCACGGCTTCGGCGAGCGACGCAGATGTTGAGTACATTGTCTTGATTGAGCCGCGGAACTGTTCATCAAGCTCGGCCATGCGCACATTGTTTCGGTCAAACACGGTTATGTCAGCGCGCATGCCGACAGCGATTTCTGCCGCATTTGTTCCTGAAACGCCGCCACCGATGATCACGACTTTCGCTGGCATGACGCCTGGAACACCGCCGAGCAAAATACCGCGGCCGCGCTTTGTCTTCATCAGGGCCCAGGCAGCGACTTGCATGGACATCCGTCCGGCAACTTGGCTCATAGGACGAAGAAGCGGTAGGCCACCTTCGTCATCAGTTACGGTTTCGTATGCGATTGCCGTGCAACCACTCTCCATCAATCCTTTTGCCTGGATGGGGTCGGGTGCGAGATGCAGATAGGTGAACAGCGTGTGGTCAGGGGTCAGCCGCGCCGTCTCTTCCGGTTGAGGCTCTTTGACTTTCACAATCAGATCGGATTTGGCGAAGACGTCATCCGCGTTGGGGCTTATTTCGGCACCGGCTTTCGTGTAAGCCTCATTGTCAAAGCCCGATCCAGTGCCAGCGCCATCTTGAATATTCACCTGATGCCCCGCACGAACCAGTTCACCTACGCTTTCCGGCGTAAGTCCGACCCGAAATTCCTGCTTTTTTATTTCAGTTGGAACACCAATTCGCATACGTCTCTCCCTTTATTGCCGCTCTAATGGGGCAATTTTTTCAATTTATCCACTATGCGCAGATAAAAAAGACCACTCATCGCAGGAGAGGGCGATGAGTGGTCAAGTAATCCCGGTTCTCTGGGAGGATTAGAGGCCGAGAGTAGATGGAACCAGTTACATAGAACGAGACAATGTTACGACGAAGCGGTCATCAAGAAGGTCGGCGTCAGTTGAAGCCAGTCCAGCAGTTTCGATGTCATTGCTCCAGAAACGGAAATCGAGATCAAATCCTTCAAAGGATGTTGTCGCCCCAAGTGCGAACATTGTGTAGTCGTCGCCGCCGTCAAAGCTGTAATTGCCGACTTGGCCGTCCACAGAGAACATGTCGCTGATGGCAAGAGCCGCATTCGCTTCGATAAAGACATTCTGGTTGTCCGGATCCCAATTGACCGAACCACCGACGCCGAACTGCTCGGTCAGGCCGTAGCTGAGTGCGCCGTAAACTTCTGTGAAGTCTAGATCTGTGTCGGAGGAGTCTGGGTAAGCGTAGTAAATTACGCCGACATCCCAGCCGAGACCGGCGTCTGTTTCCCCAGCCAGGCCGCCATAAAAGTCAATTTCCATATTGGTGTCGGTGCCGTCACCAAAGTCCACGTTTGACGCCCATGTACCCGCGTAAAACATGCCATTGGAGTAATCGAAGCCGCCCTGGATCGCCCAGTCGCCAGCAGATTGGGTAACACCGCGCCAAACATAGTCAGTTGTTAAAGCGACATTGCCGCTCCATTCGCCTTCTGCCTGCGCTACTGCGCCCCCCATGAAGCCCATAAGTAAAGCAGCACTTGCTGCCTTCATTACTTTTTTCATTTTGAAATACCTTCCCGTACTTGGTCTGAAACTGTGGCCCCTAATTGCGGTGTTGCAGAGCGTGAACGCAAATTTTGTGGTCATGCCTGCAGATTGAGCATCGCTAATGCGTACTTAGAGGGCGCACTTCTGCTAGAGTGCCTGAAATTCATGCAAAAAATGAAATCTGCACGTCGCCGAGCTAAGAGAAATCCATTTCTTTAGGGTTAATTTGGATTCGGATGCCGATTGCCGAATTAGACATAGCACTTTGGTGAAGACGCCTTATATCCCCAGATGATTGGGTCAAACTAACCAAAATCTCCGATGAATACTACAATTATATAGAGACTTTTGTCTGACGACTCGCCGCTGACATGATAATTGACGGTTGCCAATCGCTTCCAACAAGTGTTTTGCGGGCGTTGGGCAAAAAGAAACAAACCCGCATCCGGGAACGAGAGGGGGAACTAATGCAGAGGGCAATACGCACATGATGTATCTGTTGATCCTCGGAGGATTGGTCCTCCTGTTCATCGGTGGAGAGATTCTGGTTCGCGGATCAGTCGGTATTGCGCGGAAATTCGATGTTTCCGAATTGGTTATTGGTGCTGTGCTTGTTGGATTTGGTACAAGTATGCCAGAACTCGTGACATCGCTACGTGCCGTCGGTCAGGGGGCCGAAGGCGTTGCGGTTGGTAATGTTGCCGGCTCGAATATCGCGAACATTCTATTGGTTTTGGGGGTCGCGGCGCTTATCCGTCCTATTATAACCCATCCTCGGTCCCTCGTTCGGGATATGAGCGTTCTGATTCTATCGACAATCGCTTTCGGCGTGATCGTATATTATGACGGATTCTCGCGACCGGTGGGTTTCCTGCTGACACTCAGCCTCTTGGCTTATGTTGGCTTTACGCTCTTCTTAGATCAGAAGAATGGCGGCGAAACTGCAACAATGCATTCTGATGAAGCTGACGTCGTTGAGGCGGACGATCCGCTGCCGCTTGCATTGATTTTTACCGTGGGGGGGATCGCGGGCGTCATTTTTGGTGCGAACCTCCTTGTTGATGGTGCCGTCGAACTCGCCAAATCATTCTATATATCTGAGGCCGTTATCGGTTTGACGATCGTTGCGATCGGAACAAGCCTTCCGGAACTTGCTACCTCTGTAGTTTCAGCTATGCGAGGAAAAGCAGATGTTGCAGTCGGGAACGTCATTGGCTCCAGCATATTCAATATTCTTGGCATCTTAGGTGTAACTGCGCTCGTTCAACCGTTCTCAGTCATGGAGGCTCCAACCGCACCAACGACCTCGTCCATTGCCCCAATGCTGAATTGGGGAGATATGGGCGCGCTCGTCTTGTCAGTCTTCTTGCTGATCTTGTTCGCCTTTACCGGGAAGCGGCTGGCGCGTTGGGAAGGCGGCGTTATGTTGCTGGCCTATCTCGTTTACATGTTTATGTTGTTTGATCTTCTACCAACTCCATTCGCAACAGCCTGATGAGTGACGTTTACAAAGATATCAAAGGCTTAGGAGCGAATGTGCCCCTGCCGGCACATCCTGGCGAAGCAGAACTGGAAGCGGTTCCAAACCCGCAGACCGGCGAACTATATCTTTCGCGGTTCACTGCCCCGGAGTTTACCTCGATTTGCCCTGTGACCAGCCAGCCTGATTTCGCACATCTTGTAATCGACATTTGCCCGGACAAATTCCTGGTTGAATCCAAGTCGCTGAAACTGTTTCTTGGGTCATTTAGAAATCACGGCGCATTTCATGAAGACTGCACAGTTATGGTGGGTAAGCGGATCGCGGCCGCCATCCACCCAAAATGGCTCCGGATTTGTGGGTATTGGTATCCCCGCGGCGGCATTCCGATTGACGTGTTCTGGCAAACGGGCGAGCCACCGAAAGGCCTATATGTTCCGGAGACAGGAGTTCGGCCTTACCGCGGACGCGGCTAGGGTTGCCAGCGAACCGTGCGCTCTTTGACATCTGGGCGAGGACGCTCTGGCGGATCCATATCTGTGGAACCCAGATACATAATGCCAGATACACGCTCGTGCTCCTCTAGCCCCATCTCGCGTGCAATATCTTTGTCGAAAGCGAGCCATTCACTTAACCAGACACCGGCCCATCCGCTTGCGTTTGCGACAAGGAGCAAATTAAAGCACACGGCTCCTGAAGAAAGCTCCTGTTCCCAAACGGGTGTGCGTCCATCGTCTACAGGTGAAGAGACGATGACAACGACCACAGGCGCACGCAAGAACCGGGCGCGCTCTTCATCAATCTGCTTATCGGTTGCGCCGGGTGTTTTTGCTTTGAATACTTGGGCGATCTTTTCGCCAAAAGAGGTGCGCGTCTCTCCTTCAAAGACAATAAACCGCCATGGTCCGAGCTTCCGGTGGTCCGGAACGCGAGCAGCAACGTAAAGAAGTTCATCTAGTTCTTCTGCGCTCGGACCCGGCGCGCGAAGCGCTTGCTTGGAGATCGACCTGCGCATTGCAAGAAAAGCGCGAACGTCGGCGTTTGGCATGGTCGCTTTGAGCGGCTGTGTTTTGGTTGGTGGGGATGGGAATAGCTCTGTCATTTGCCCGCCTTACAACAGATGTCGCAAAAAAGAAGCAGCACCCCTAGAAAAGTGAACGTTGTTTACTAAGTGAACAGGAGTTGATAATTTGAGCGTCCAGACTAGGTCATAAATCATGAGCGCCCCATTGCCCACCAAGCCAGCAGAACGACGACGTGAGAAAGTCCGTGCCTCGATCCTTGAGGCAGCGGAGTCTGTATTTGCTGACGAAGGGGTGGATGGTCTATCGATCCGCCGTATCGCTGAGGCAATCGATTACTCGCCAGCAGCAATCTACAAATATTTCAGTTCAAAAGAAGAATTGTTGGACGAGTTAAAAGAAGCGTTCTTTGCGCAATTGATCGACAATGCAAGTTTGCTCGAAGATGAAAATGAGAGCTTTCACGACCGCGCCCGGCTTTGTTTAGAGACTTATGTTCGCACAGCACTCAACAAGTCTCACCATTACGCGGCGGCTTTTTCGGGTGTCATCGATATGCCGGTCGAGCACAATCCGGAATTCTTTGAAAGAAAGAAGGGTCAGGCCTTTATGATTTTGCTCAACATGGTTGATGAGGGGCAGGCGCTTGGGATTATCCGAAAAGACCTTCCCAGCACTGCGACCGCGAAATCTATTTGGGCGAGCTGCCATGGCCTTGCATCGCTGATGGCGCACATGTCTAATTTCCAGACTTTTGGCCCAGATGATCTCACGATGACGACAGATGAGTTCATTTCGTTCCACGCCGATCAGATCATGCGGGGAATTGAAGTTCGCCGCACAGAACCGACCAAGACAAAACCTTCCTCCCGGAAAAGGACAATGTGATGGATACCAATCCCTCGAATGTGCCTGCGTCTGATGACCCAGAGTTATCAGATGTCAAACCAACCATTGGCAAAGCTATTATCTTCCTATTCGTTCTTGCGTTAATTGGGGGCGGTATTGCGGCATTTGTCATTTCTCAAAGATCATCGACTGGGCCGCTTGTTGCCGTAGATCGACCGGAAGCGATTTCGGTACGAACGACTGAGGTTGAGCTGTTCGACACATTTGTTTCGCGCGAGAGTTTCACGGGACTTGCAACGCCGCGCCGAAGCTCCATGCTAGGGTTTCAAAGCGGCGGGCGCATAGACGCTATTACCGTTGATATTGGATCGAATGTCAGACGCGGACAAGTTTTAGCGCGCCTCGATACGCGGGCATTGAAGGCACAGCTCGCAACAGCTGAGGCCGGCGTGGATGAGGCGCGTGCCGGGCGTGATCTCGCGCAAACAAATGTCGAGCGTCAGAAGACACTTTTTGAAAAAGGCCATGTGTCTGAGCAGCGCGTTGATGAAGCGCAAGCACAAGTCGATACGGCCAATGCCCGGATTAACGCTGCCCAATCGCAAGCCGACGCATTGGAAGTCCAAATTGATCTTTCTCGGATCACAGCACCGTTTAGCGGTGTTGTAACAAAGCGGCTTACCGATGAAGGAGCGATTTCTGCACCGGGAACGCCTATTCTTGAACTCGTAGAGAACTCCCGAATGGAAGCGCGGATTGGATTGCCTGCTGTGCAGGCTGCGAGCTTGTCTGTCGGAGAAACGTATGATCTGGAAACACGTTCTGGAGAGGTGACGGCGACGCTTCGCGCCGTAACCGGTGTTATCGATGCCAGCGCGCGAACAGTGACAACAGTGTTCGATTTAGACAGCGGTGGCGTGCCAGCAGGTGCGGTTATTCGTTTGTCACTTGATAAGGATATCGAAGAGCGCGGAACCTGGGTTCCAATTGGTGCGCTCACTGAAGGGAGCCGCGGTTTGTGGGCGGTCTTCGTTGCTGAACAAACCGGAGATGAGTGGATAGCTCAAAGACGCCCGGTTGAGATCGTACAAGCAGAGGCAGATCGGGCTTATGTGAGAGGGGCGCTAGCTGATGGCGATCTTGTCATCCTTGATGGCATCACGCGTCTGTCGCCCGGCATTCCCGTTGCCCCAGATATTATCGAGCTTGCAGATCGACAAGGCGAGTAGGGGAACCCACCATGCGAACGCTGTTTTACCGCCTGCCAAGACTAACTGCGATTGTCTTACTCGTGATTGTGTTCGGCGGAGTTGGTGCACTAATGTCTCTTGGTCGACAGGAGGACCCGACCCTCATAGAACGTTTCGGCAATGTCCTGACGATATTTCCGGGCGCTGACGCTGAGCGGGTTGAGGCCCTCATCACCGATCCTATTGAGAAGAAGCTTCGGGAGCTCCCGGAGATTAACGAACTCAGCAGCGTTTCGAGATCCGGCGTCAGTCAGATCAGCATCGATATCGATGAGAACCTCGACGAGACTGAAACGGAAAATGCCTGGACGTTGATCCGTGCGCAGGTTGATGAAGCGCGAGCAGAATTGCCAGCAGAATCCGGTGAGCCGGAAGTCGAACGATTTATTCTGGGCGCATCTACCATGATTGTGGCGTTAACATGGGAGGGAGACGGCGAAGCTGAACTCGCCGTCATGTCACGTATGGCGCAGGACGTGGAGCTACTGCTCTCCGGTGTCTCAGGAACAGAGGAAACACAGGTTTTCGGGCTTCCCGAAGAAGAAATACAGGTAGAAGTCGACAGCGATGCCCTGGCGGCAGCAGGTCTGACACTTCGTCAAGCCGCTCAGATTATTCGCGCGGCAGATTCCAAGGCCCCGGCAGGAGAGCTGCGATCGGGGTCGTCCAACATCGGTATCGAAATAAGCGGTGAGTTTCAAAGTACGTCGCGCATTCGCGGTGTTCCACTTCTTCAGAGACCAGACGGATCAGCGCTTCGGGTCGGCGATGTTGCCAAAGTCTCAAAAGGTATTGCCGACCCTCAGCCAACGCTTGCGACCATCAATAATTCGCGCACCATTATGGTCAGTGCGATTGTGACGCCAGGTATTCGGGTTGATCAATGGGCCATAGCCGCAAAGGAAAAACTTGCACGCGTCCAAGATCAGGCACCGAGCGATATCAGCATCGATATCATCTTTGATCAGGTCAAATATACCAATGCGCGGCTAGGTGAATTGACGACCAATCTCGGATTTTCCTCCCTCATCGTGTTTCTTGTCCTATTCCTTGTGATGGGTTGGCGCGCGGCCTTTGTCGTCGGGTTGGCGCTACCGTTGACGGTTTGCTGCGTGCTGATTTTGTTCAATTTATATGCCATTCCGCTCCACCAAATGTCCGTGACGGGGCTCGTTATCTCGCTAGGATTGCTCATCGATAATGCGATCGTTGTTGTCGATGAGTTCGATCAAAACCGCGCAAATGGCGAGAGCCGCCTCGACGCGATGGAGCACGCTCTTAAACATCTGACGGGGCCGCTGTTCGCATCAACATTGACCACAGCGCTCGCCTTCGCACCAATTGCATTGTTGCCAGGATCGGCGGGTGAATTTGTCGGTATGATCGGCCTGTCCGTGATTTTTGCGGTTGTGTCCTCTTTCCTTTTGGCGCTCACCGTCATTCCCGCAATGGCGGCCTGGTTTGACTGGGATCGCACAAAAACCCGCAAGAAGCGCTGGTGGCGAGATGGCATTTCTTTTCGCACGATCACTGATGGGTATCGCTGGACGATTGAGGCTGTGCTCAGGTTTCCGCCGCTTGGAATTGTGCTCGGCCTTGCGCCTGCAATTATTGGCGTTTGGATGGCGGGGCAGCTTCCTGGGCAGTTCTTTCCGCAAACGGAGCGCGACCAGTTCCAGCTGGATTTAGCGCTCGGGCCGGAAGTGTCTGTCGAAGAAACGACCCGTGTGACTCAGCGTGCAACCGAGTTGCTGCTGGCGCATCCTGAAATCACAGATGTTCACTGGGTAATCGGCGAACCGGCACCTCGTGTGTACTATAATGCCTTCAACAATGCCGAGGGTGTTGAAGGGTTTGCGGCAGGGTGGGTGCAGATGACATCCGCGAAAGCTGCTCGTGAACACATTCAAGAGATTCAGGCGCAAATGCGCGCTGAGTTTCCAAGCGCAAAATTCCTGACGCTTCCCTATGAGCAAGGACCGCCTGCTGATGCACCGATAAGCTTTGAAATTCGAGGAGACAGTTTAGAAGAGTTGTCACGACTTGGTGAGGAAGCGCGCCGAATTCTCGCACAAACACCCGGCGTAACTTATACCAATTCGAGTTTGAGACTTGGCGCGCCTACATTAACGTTCCGAGCTGATGAAAATTCAGCGGCGATTACTGGCGAGCGTCTTGTAGATCTCGCAGGCGATGTTCGCGCGGAGCTCGACGGCGTCATAGCGGGAAGTATTTTGGAGGGTGTCGAGAACATTCCGGTTCGCGTGATTGCGCCCGATGCGCGGAGGCGAAATGTTTCTGGTCTTTCGTCGAAAACGGTCGGCGCTCTTCCAGGAACAGTCGGAACACCATTGTCAGCGCTTGGTGAGCTGACGCTTGACCCGGACGCGGCGGTAATCACTCATGAAGAAGGCAGGCGCATGAACCGTATTCAGGCATTCCTGAAGCCTTACCATTTGCCAGCGCCTCACTTCAATATGTTCATGGAAGCGCTGGAAGACAGCGATTTCGAACTTCCTGAGGGTTATGAAATCGTTATAGGCGGCGATGCGGAAAATTCGTCTGAAGCAGTTGGAAACCTGTTCGCGTTGGCAATACCATTGCTTGTCATCATGACAGGGGCGGTTGCGCTGGTGTTCAATAATTTCCTATTGGCGCTTGCGATCCAGTCGACGGGCATGCTTGCCCTGATGATGGCAATGATCGGCGTTTACGTCTTCAATCTTCCGCTTGGCTTTAACGCAATTATTGGCGGTCTTGGTTTGTTTGGTATCGCTATTAACGGCTCGATTGTTGTTCTCTCTTTGCTGAATGCGGATGCGCGCTCAAAAGCTGATGACATTATTGCGCAGAGGGAAGTTGTAGTGGATGCCACACGTCACATCGTTGCAACGACGCTGACGACAATGGGCGGCTTTGTGCCGATTTTGATGACGGGTGATGCCTTCTGGATGCCGCTCGCGGCTGCAATCGCGACGGGTGTCGCTGGCTCGGCAATTCTCGCGCTTTACTACATTCCTGCTATTTTTCGGATATACACAATGAAACCATTCACGCGTTTTGGGCGGTGGATCACTGGGCGAGGCGGGCAGAATGTGCGCGTGGTCGATACAGTCCCCGCAGAGTGATCAGGCGTAGCCTGCGAGCACTTCATCCACAGCGCGTTCCAGGTCTTTAATAGTGGAGACGTGGCTCATCTGGTTGCACCAGGCTTTGTAACGCAGCATTTCACTGTCGCCGGTGCCCCACATACTTTCCGGCTCGGGGCAGAGCCAGATCACACGTTTCGCGCGCGCGGCCATTTCTTTGAAAATGTCGAGCCTTGGATCGCCATGATTGGAACGCCCATCGCCGAGTATGATGATAGTCGTGCGCCGGTCCAGAGTGTTCCAATGGTTGACTTTGAAGTCAGAGAGAGACTGTCCGTAATCAGTAGATGACATGCCAATCGTGTTGACGATCCGTTTCATTACAGGATCAAAGTCGCCATTGGTGAGCATGGGGCCAACGTCTTGCAGTCGCCCTGAAAAGGCATAGGCGTCGAGCCGTGGGATAGTTTCCTTCAGACCATACAGAAGCAACAGCAGGAAACGAACATATTGAGAGACGGATCCTGACACATCGCACATGGCAATGATTTTTGGACGGTCTTTTTTCTTTTGCTTCCAGATTGTTGAGAATGGAATGCCGTCGACGCCCGCATTCGCCCGCAGGGTTTTTCGCACATCCAGCACCCCGCGGTTTTTCCGTTTGCGCCTGCGAGAGTGCTTTGTCGCCAGCTTCTTGGCGATCTTTGCGATTAGCGCCTTCATCCGGTGCAGATCATAGCCGTCCATTTCCGATAGACGTTTGGACCCAAGAATCTCTTCACGAAATTGCTCTGTTGCGCCTTTGCCGAAAATATCGAACTGCTGCTCGACATAAGCACGGGCCCGGGCCTGCATGTCAGCGCGCGCTTCCATCATTGCGTCTGCTTCCGGGCGTTGGTTTTGAAGCGCATCAATGAGCCGTACCTGAAGCTGCTCCGAGCCCATAGCTTTCATCATTTGCTGCGCGTAATAGGCGGTTTGGGTTGAGAAACGAATATCCTGTACACCAGCTTCCTGAGCTGCCTGCTCAAGCGCCATTGAGATTTCGGCATCATCACCGGAGCTGGACAATTGTTCTATTTCAGACGCGTCATTTGACGCTTTATCTTCGTTGCTCGAGCTGGTTTCGCTGTGACTGTCCTGAGGCTTTCGCGAAAAATAAAGATCAAACAAATCGTCATGGATGCGTTTTTCTTCCTGGCTTTTGGCAAGTGCACAGCTCAGCGAGTGCTTCAGGGCGACTTTGTCGGCATAACCGATGACTTTGAGCGCGCCGGCCGCATCTATGGTTTCAGCGGGGGAGACGCTCACCCCGCCCGAGCGAAGCGCGCGAATAAAGTCAGTTAGGACGCGGTCCATGGATTAAAGGTCCGGATAGCCTGCCTGCATGGCAGGATCACCTTTGGTTTCAACAGCGCGCCGCGTTATGGCCGGCAGCTCTTTGGCGACGGACTCAATGTCACTTTCATGCTTTAGCAAGACATTGAGCGTTGAGCGGACGAGCTCTGTATCCAGACTGTCGGCATGCATCAAAATCAGCGTGCGGGCCCAATCGACGGTTTCGGAAATGGATGGCTGTTTGCGAATATCCTGATCGCGCAAATCCTGCACAAAACTCACGAGTTGTTTCAGGAGATCGGCATTGATATTCGGAACGCGTGCTTGAACGATCGTGCGCTCGCGCTTTGCTTCCGGGAAAGTGATATGCAGGTGTAAGCAGCGACGTTTCAGAGCGTCCCCCAGCTCACGAACATTATTGGATGTCAAAATCACAATCGGCGGTACATTGGCTTTGATCGTACCGATTTCCGGAACCGTTACCTGATAGTCTGAGAGCACTTCCAAGAGAAAGGCTTCAAACTCCTCATCGGATTTATCAATCTCATCAATCAACAGGACAGAGCCGGTTTCCTGGCGCATCGCCTTCAAAAGCGGGCGCGGCTCGAGAAAGGACTCAGAGAAAAACAGATCGTCGAAATCATTTAATTTGTCATGGCTGTCAGCAAGCGTATCTGCGCCGGCCATCACTTCGCCGAGTTTTTCTTTCAGCATCTGGGTGTACAGCAATTGCTTGCCATACTTCCACTCATAAAGCGCCTTACCTTCGTCGAGGCCCTCATAGCACTGCATCCGCGTAAGCGGCACATCCAACCAGCGCGAAAGCGAGACTGCCAAATCAGTCTTGCCGACCCCGGCCGGGCCCTCAATCAATACGGGCTTCTGCAGATGATGTGCGAGATAAAGCGCGGTAGAAATTTCCTGCGTGGAAATATAGCCAACACCGCCGAGACCGTCGGTGATCGCGTCGATGGTTGTGATGGATTCGTAGCCAGTCTTACTCATAAATCAGGGCTATAGGTGCCCGGTCCTTGGGGCAAGCAAGGGGTGGCGATTGCATCAGAATATCCTGCCCTGCTTGATCCAGCAGCTTAATAAGTACTTTCAGGCGCAAAACCGACTGTAGGATCATCATCGACTAACTGATACCCTTAGGCGATTTGCATCCCTCTTGATGTAAGCTTTCAGTTGTACCATTTCTAATGCATTGAAGCGGAGGCGGCCCCATGACAGAACACAATCCCGATACGGGCGCTCCCGCTCCGGTTTGGCACCGATTGCGCTTTGAGGCGAAAGCAGCCGCTGCCTCCGAGCCTACGCTGGCCAGCTACATCGACGCGGCCATCCTGACACATGAAACGCTTTGCTCTGCACTGGTCTACCATTTGGCGCAAAAGCTTGCAGGACCTGCCACAGATGCGCTCACCATGCGCGAGCTTTGCCGCGATGCCTATGACGCTGATGAGCGTCTCGTCGAAATGGCAGAAGCAGACCTACAAGCGGTCGTGGACCGCGATCCGGCTTGCCGCGGCCTTGTTCAGCCCTTCCTGTTCTTTAAAGGTTTTCTCGCACTGCAGACATACCGCGTCTCCCATTGGCTCTGGGGGCAGGGCCGAGACACGCTCGCCTTTCATTTCCAATCACGTGCTTCAGAGCTTTTCGGTGTCGATATTCACCCCGCCGCAAAACTCGGACGCGGCATCATGCTGGACCATGCAACAAATATCACAATTGGTGAGACTGCAGTCGTTGGTGATGATTGCTCCATCCTTCAGGGCGTGACACTCGGCGGTACAGGGAAGGAAGTCACCGATCGCCACCCGAAAATCGGCCGGGGCGTGCTTGTTTCTGTCGGTGCAAAAGTTCTCGGGAACATAAAAGTGGGCGATTATGCAAAGATTGCAGCCGGATCGGTTGTGCTGAAGCCCGTTCCAGAAAGCTGTACGGTTGCAGGGGTTCCAGCCAAGATTGTGGGCGATCCTTGCGGAAATGCAGCAGCAGCCATGGATCAAGGGATTCCCGACGCCAGCTCATAGGCAGCCTAACATTACAAAATTAAAATTACACAAGACCTCTTCCCCTCGTGGGCGAGCTGAGCTTTTATCTACGGAGTGTTAAAAAGCAGAGGGGACGCTGCCTATGTATCGCTTGATTGTCCTGGTATTGTTTGCCGCGAGTTTCATAATCCCGGCATATGCAGAAAAGCGCGTGGCGCTTGTCATTGGAAATTCAAACTATGAACAAACGGGCTGGGCGCTCTCAAACCCGGCACGTGATGCAAAACTATTAGCCGGTTCCTTGAGTGAGGTTGGATTCGATGTCGCTCTACATATAGATTTGGGCGAAGACGAGATGGAGGAAGCCTTTGCCGCGCATGGCGCAAAGCTAAAAGCTGCTGGAAAAGATGCGGTAGGTCTTATTTATTTTGCGGGGCACGGGGTTCAGTCACAGGGGCGCAACTATCTTGTGCCCGTGGATGCTGATGCACGATCAGAGCAAGACATTTGGCGGCAAGCGCCACGTCTGGGCGACGCGCTGGATTATGTGTCAGCCGCTGGCAACCGGGTAAATTTTGTTGTGCTCGATGCGTGCAGGAATAATCCGCTGCCGTCATCAACGCGCAGTGCCGGCGGTGGTCTCGCGCATGTCGATCAAGCACGCGGACTTCTAATCTCATATTCCACCGCACCTGGTTACGTCGCCTATGACGGCGATGGGAACAACAGCCTCTTTGCGCTCGCGCTTGCCCAAAATATCAAGTCAGAGGGACTTATCGCTGAGCAGGTTTTCAAGCGCGTCGCCGCGCAAGTCTCGGGCGCAACAGAAGGTGAGCAAACACCTTTCTATAATTCTGGACTGACGGGTGCGGATTTTTGCTTTGCAGGATGTTCTGGCGAGGCTGCGCCTCCCCCAAAGCCTCTTCCTGAGCTTGTGCGTAACGCTGAAAGTCTCTCCCGTGACGCCGGTGCCTCAGCTGGTATGGAAGTCTCCAGTGGCACAACAGACGAAGCCTCTGAAGCAGATACTGATCTCCCTTCTGGGCAGTTCTGTGAGCACTGTCCAATGATGGTAACGGTCCCTGCTGGAACTGTGAAGCTTGGCGCTCCGGAAGGCGAAAAGAACCATTTCAATGATGACGAGTTTCCGCAAGTGACGATTGAGGTACCTGCTTTCGAGATATCGATGCACGAGATTACCTTCGCAGAATATGACGCCTGCGTAGAGGCTTCGGCCTGCTCAGCGGTTGAGGATAAAAAGGAATTCGGCCGGGGGCAGCGGCCCGTATCGAATGTCAGTTTTGAACAAGTTGAAGCGTATGTGGCGTGGCTCAATCTTTCCAATCCGCCCACACCGTTTCGGTTACCGAGCGAAGCGGAATGGGAATACGCCGCCCGCGCGGGCTCAGACGGGATGTGGTCGACCGGCGATGAGCTGACAGAACAGGGAGCCAATTTTAACAACAATGCTCGAAGGACTTTGCCAGTCGGCACACTCGCGCCCAATGCGTTTGGCCTCTACGATGTTCACGGCAATGTCGCAGAGTGGACGGCCGATTGTTATGAACGCACCCATAAATACCGCGACCCTGGACCAGGCCCGCGAACTGATGGAAACTGCAAACTGCGCGTCGTGAAGGGTGGCAGTTATGTGCAAAACGCAAATTACGCGCGGATTACCAAACGCAACCGTATGAGCATCGGGTCCAGTGACGACAGGACTGGCTTTCGTGTTGCGCGTTCGCTGCAATAATTTCGGTTGGCTTGCATTGCTGGCGTCCAGCGAATAGACCGCTTCGAAACACTATCCCAAGGAGCAGCTGGTCGTATGGAGCCGGAAGAAACCAAGAAACTCGAAGCATACTTAAAGCAAAAATTGCATCCGAGTCTGACGCTGAAAGCGCGTGATAAGACTGATGACAGTGTTGAAGTATATCTCGGGGCCGAGTTTATCGCCGTTATTTACAAGGATGTGGATGAGGGCGAGGTTGCTTACCAGTTCCAGATGACGGTGCTTTCAGAAGACCTGCCAGTGTCCTAAACTGGCGCAATGCTTCTCACAGCTAAACATCTCACCAAACGTTTCGGATCGACCGAAGCGGTTTTGGATGTCTCTTTTGAACTAGCGGCTGGAGAAACGCTCGCGCTTATCGGTCCATCTGGTTGCGGTAAAACAACGCTGCTGAAGCTCATGAACCGGCTCATTGAACCCGATGAGGGCGAGGTGCGGTTGTCGCAATTGGAAGCTCATCAGCTTCCCGCGCATGAGTGGCGCCGGCGGATCGGATACGTCGTCCAATCGGCGGGACTTTTTCCGCATATGAGTGTTGCAGACAATATCGCGTCAGCACCGCGCTTGCTCAATTGGCAGGCTGATAGAGTCGACGAGAAAGTTCTTACATTGCTCGAAATGGTGGGATTGCCTCGCGCGGAATACGGGAAACGGAAGCCATCTGAATTGTCCGGCGGTCAGCGCCAGCGCGTTGGGCTTGCGCGCGCGCTAGCCGGAGAGCCCGAGCTGGTCTTGATGGATGAGCCGTTTTCTGCGCTTGATCCTGCAACGAAAGAGAACCTTATTGACGATATTGCTAAGCTTCGCAGCGCTCTTGGTTTCGCGGCGATCATCGTCACACATGACTTTTCAGAAGCGCTCAGATTGGCCGACCGTATTGCCGTGATGGATGGCGGCCGGATTGCGCAATTAGGAACGGCAAGAGATCTGATCGCGAATCCAGCGACACCCGCCGTTGAAGCAATGCTGAACGCGCCTAAACGCACGGCCGAAGCGGTGATGGGAGCCTTCAATGTTCGCTGAAGAGTTTGCCGTTTTTCCGGGCCATTATTCAGGCCATCTGATGCTGAGTTTTGGCGCAATCCTGACCGGCTTGACCGTATCTGTGCCGGTCGGCATATGGGCGGCGCGTTCGGCAAAAGTCTCCGGACCGGTGCTCGGTTTCGCAAGCGTCGTGCAAACTATTCCGGGCCTGGCACTGCTGGCTCTGATGGTGCCGCTCATGGGCGGGCGTATTGGATATTGGCCTGCCTTCGTGGCGTTAGCGCTCTATTCCATTCTGCCAATCCTGCGAAACACCATTGTGGGACTGCACGGCGTGGACCCAAGCGTTCGCGAGGCGGCGCTCGGGGTCGGCATGACAGAGCGCCAGCGCCTTCAGCAGATTGATTTGCCGTTGGCCGCGCCTGTTATTGTGGCGGGTCTTAGAACAGCGTCCGTGTGGGTTGTTGGTGCTGCGACGCTGTCCACACCGGTTGGCGCGGAAAGTCTTGGAAATTATATTTTCCAAGGCTTACAGACGCGCAACTGGGGCGCGGTTCTGTTTGGGTGTATCGTTTCGGCAGGGCTGGCGCTCGCGCTCGACCAGGTGATCCGATTGTTCCAGCTTTCTGCTGAAAAGCGCGTGAAGAGCTATGCCATCGCGGGGATTGTCGGCCTCGGATTGATTGCTGCGCCGATGCTATCAAGTTTCGCCAGTGCGGGAAGCAAAGCCGGCACGAACGTGTCGCTCGCAGAACGCGGTACGCCGCTCAACGGGCGCAATATTGTTATCGGCGCGAAAGGCTTCACGGAGCAATATATTCTTGCAGACGTGATCTCATCTCATATCGAGGCGCGCGGGGGATTTGGTGAGGTGCGCGCGGGGCTTGGCTCTGCGGTCGCATTCGATGCGCTGGTTGATGGTGAGGTGGATATCACCGCAGATTACTCCGGTACAATCTGGGCGAATGCCATGAAACGCGAAGACATGCCGCCGCGCGCGGTCCTGAACGCGCAAATGATTGCCTGGCTTTGGGAAGAGCACGGGATCACAGCTTTCGCGCAGCTGGGCTTTGAAAATGCCTATGCGTTTGCCGTTACGCGCGAAACGGCGGAGCGTTTGAAGCTCGAAACCGTCGAAGATCTTGTTGGAACGAAATTGACGCTTGCGAGCGATCCAGAATTCTTCGGCCGCCCAGAGTGGACGCGCACACGCGATGCCTACGGTCTTGGTGATCTGAAGCAGCAAGGCATGGATTCGACGTTCATGTATGAAGCTGTGAAGAATGGCGAGGTAGATGTTATCACGGCTTACACAACGGATGGCCGGATTGATGCGTATGATCTCGTATTGTTGGAAGAACCGCTGGGCATGCTGCCGCCATATGATGTGTTCTTGCTGCTTTCATCCAACGCATCGGAAGACCGCGCGCTGATGAACGCGCTCGAGCCGCTGCGCTATTCAATCTCGAGTGACCTTATGCGCCGCGCGAATGGAAAGGTGGACCTTGATAGAGAGAGTGTCGGCGCAGCGGCGCAATGGTTGCTGGGGGAGCTAGCTCGTTAGAGCACTTCCAGCATCTCGGCGACGAGCGGATGTCTCACAACGTCCTTGCCTTCAAGGCGGATCACAGCCGCGCCGCTGAGCTTGTCGAGCGCCTCAGCCGCTTTCGCAAGGCCAGAGAATGTCGGCAGCAAATCACTTTGGGCCGGGTCGCCCGTGATTACCATGGTCGAATGCCAGCCAAGACGGGTCAGCAGCATTTTGATCTGCGTGTAGGTGCAGTTCTGCGCTTCATCGATGACAACGAAAGCATTGTTCAGTGTGCGTCCCCGCATAAATCCAATCGGCGCGATCTCGATGCGGCCATCATTCATCATGGACTTCAGCTGCTGCGGAGAGAGGCGGTCTGACAGCGCATCATATAGCGGGCGCAGATACGGCGCGAGCTTGTCTTCCATTGCGCCAGGTAGGAAGCCGATTTGCTCACCAGCTTCAACCGCTGGGCGGGACAGAACGATCCGGCCAACTTTTCCAGCGGTCAGCGCTTCAACTGCTTTTGCAATCGCAAGATAAGTCTTGCCCGTGCCTGCTGGACCAAGTCCTGCGACGAGCGGGAAATTCTCCAGCGCGTCGATGAACTTTGCTTGATTCTCAGAGCGCGGTTTTATGTTCTTGGAGTATTTCTGCTCGCGCTGATGCTTGTACTGCTTGCCTTCATCTTCCGGGCACCAGCCACCATTTATCGCGTAGAGTTCTCCGCCTTTTGTGCCAGTCTCGTCGTCGAAATAGGCTGATGTATCAAATCCTGATTTTGTCTTCATCCGGCGTGCCGCGTTACGTTTACCCATGGGAGAACTCCTCATTACTGGAGGCAAAGAAAAAGCCGCTGGCGGCGGGCGCGAGCGGCTGGCGGAATCTACAGCGAAGCGGGGAGCTGCCAGGGCCACAAGGCGGCGGACTGGCGATTGGTTTCAACAAAGGCGGGCAATGGGCCAAGCCTTACCTCCCAACATCTTCTGTTGAACAGTAGAGTGGAGCGGGGTTAATGCGCAATTAAGAACGTGTAACGAACCGATGAAAAGAGGATGACAATATGGCGATGTACAAATTAGGGGCAACCGCGCCCGCAACTCCGGCATCAGGAAATTTCTGGGTTGCCGAATCGGCGCAGGTCATGGGGAATGTCATTCTGGAAGAGAATGCGAGCGTTTGGTTTGGCGCGGTCGCGCGAGGCGACAATGATCCGATAACAATCGGAGAGAACTCGAATATACAGGATGGCTCTGTTCTGCATACCGATCATGGGTCTCCGCTCACCATCGGTAAGAATGTCACGATTGGGCACATGGTGATGCTGCACGGCTGCACGATTGGTGATGGCACGCTGATCGGGATCGGCTCGACGATCCTGAATAACACAGTGATCGGTAAGAATTGCATTATTGGCGCGCATTCACTGATTCCGGAAGGTAAGACCATTCCGGATAATTCGCTCGTCATGGGCGCGCCGGGAAAAGTGGTGCGGGAGCTGGATGAAAACGCAGCGAAAATGATCCAGGCGAGCGCGGAAGTCTACGTCGCGAACTGGAAAAGATTTAAAAACGAGCTTGAACGGATAGATTAGTCTTATTCCTCGCGCCTCTTCGCCAATCGCTAGTTGCGCTTCACAAAGCGCTCGACAATGCGCTTGGCGAGGCGCATGAGCATTGATCAGACTTAAACTCGAACGCGGAATAAACCGCTATGTTGTCATTCCTTAAAACAAACGCGCGGTGGATCGCGGGCGGATTTTTGCTAACGCTTTTTTCCAGTTTCGGTCAGACCTTTTTCATCGGCCTGTCGGGCGAGGAATTGCGCACAAAATTCGAATTGACGGATGGTGAGTTTGGCCTGATTTATATGTCCGCAACGTTGGGCAGTGCGCTCACACTTCCCTGGCTCGGCAGCATTCTTGATCACATGCCAGGCTGGAAAGTCGCACGTTTTGTGATCCCGTCGCTCGCGTGCGCATGCTTGGCGATCGCATTCGCGCCGAGCGTTATTTTGCTTGTCTTTGCGATATATGCCCTGCGTTTGTTCGGGCAGGGAATGATGACGCATACGGCCTATACGGAAATTGGCCGCTGGTTTTCTGCCAATCGCGGACGCGCAACGTCGCTCATCTCACCTGGGCATCAGACGGGCGAGTCGATTCTTCCCGTGACGTTCACGTTACTTGCCGCCTGGATTGGGTGGCAATATGCGTGGGTTGTTGGTGCCAGCGTTCTGGTGCTCGTCGCGTTGCCATTGATCATCATGCTGTGGCAGGTGGAGCGCGTGCCAAGCGGCGCGGAAGCAGCCCATGTTGATCCTCGCACTGCGCGTGACTGGACCCGTGAGGAGGTCATGCGGGACCCGTGGCTATACGTTCTCCTGATCGGAGTGCTCGCGCCGCCATTTATCGGCACAACGGTTTTCTTCCATCAGGATTATTTTATCGAATTGCGCGGATATGATCCGCTCGTATTTGCTGGCGCCTTCCCATTGATGGCGATCACAACGATCACGTTCGCGCTCATTGCAGGTCAGTTGATCGACCGCTTTGGGGCGATACGTCTGCTGCCCATATTTCTGTTGCCTCTTGCGGGTTCCGCGGCGAGCGCTGGCTATTTCGAAGCAAGCTGGGGCATTTATGTTTTCATGGTGCTGATGGGCGTCAGCTATGGATTTTCCAACACGCTATTTGGCGCGCTCTGGCCGGAAGTTTATGGGGTAAAACACCTGGGGGCGATCCGCGCCCGCATTGTCGCCGTCATGGTTTTTGCTACTGCGCTCGGGCCGGGGCTAACAGGTTTGCTGATCGATCAGGGGGTCGGCTTGCCAGCGCAGCTGATTGTGATGAGCATCTGGTGTCTCGCGGCTTGTGTGATCTTGTTGTTTGCCACACGCGTGATTGCCGCTCGGAACGCGAACAAAGTTGACCCCTCAAACGCACCGAGCTAAATCGCAGTCCTCGATCAAGGTGCCTGTCGTAAAGACGGGTGAAAAGGGAAGCTGGTGGAAATCCAGCGCTGTGCCCGCAACTGTAAGCGGCTAGTGCTCCTGCCAACAAAGCCACTGCTCATTCGGGCGGGAAGGCGAGGCAGGAGCGCAGCGATCCGCGAAGTCAGGAGACCTGCCTTGGTTCGTCGTTCGCCCCGCCCGGGACCAGGCGCAAGGCAGCGGAGACCTCTCCGTATTTAACGACACTTTGTGTTGAGCCTGTCTGCCAATCTGGCGGGCAAACGGAGTATGAGAAATGAACAGAGTTTTTTGGAGCAGTGCAGCGGCGCTGATGGTGGCAGGTGCTGCGTGTGGGCAGGAAGCGAACGGAGAAAACGGTACTATTCCATTGGTCGGAGAGCGCCTGCCTGTAGTAGAAGTTGTTGGTCTTCGGTCTGCGTCAGAGGATGATATCACAGGAAGTTATTCGGCGCTTTCCGAGGAAGACCTGCTCATCCGCAATGCGCCAAACGTGGTAGATCAGCTTCGCGCGTTACCGGGTGTCGGCGTGTCGAGCTCCGGCGGACCGGGCGCGTTGACCCAAGTGCGGATGCGCGGCGCGGAAGCGAACCATACATTGGTTTTGCTCGATGGCATTGAAGTATCAGATCCAACGACAGGCGAGACCGATTTTGGTCTGCTAACGGGCATCCCGGCATCACGCATTGAGGTTCTACGCGGCGAACAATCAGCTATTTATGGTTCAGATGCCATTGGCGGGGTCGTTGCTCTACAAACCAGTCGCGATGAGCGAGTAGGCGGTCTTTTGGAGGCAGGATCGCTCGACACTGCGCGCGGAGAGATTTCAGGCATTGCTGAAATTGGCGAAGGGTATGTTGGCGGCAATCTAACGGGATTTACGACGCGGGGAGTCGATACAGCAGGGCTCAATGGTGAGAAAGATGGTTCGTCAGCATATGGCGGTTCGGTGTTTGGCGGAACCGAATTTTCCAACAATTGGGAACTAAGCGGATTTGCGCTGTACCGCGCGTCCGAGGTCGACATTGACCCCGATACCGATTTCGACGGGCGTCTCGATAATGCTGACCGCGAGACAGAAAGTGGGCAATTCGTTTTAGGCGCTTCCTTGATAGGTGAAACCGGTCCTGTCGATCACATATTCCGTGCGAGCTACAACTCCGTCACACGAGAGAACCGTGCAGATGGCCAGTTTGCTGATGAGACGAAAGGCGAGCGCACGAAAGTTTCCTGGAGTCCTTCTGTTGAGTTTGCCAATGCACATACGTTTAGCGGCCTCATCGATCTTGAGTCGGAAGACTATGAACGGGTCGGTGCCGCTTCATTCTTTGGTGATCCGAACCAAAGTCAAAGCTTCGATACGCTCGGCTTTGCGGGCGAGTACCGCTATCGCTGGGATAGCCTAAGTCTCAGCGCATCAGCTCGGCAGGATCTCAATGATGACCGCTTTAACGACACAACAACTTGGCGTCTTGGCGCAGCGTATAATTTCGATTTCGATGGCCGCATCCGTGCCTCTGTTGGGACGGGCGTAAAGAACCCAACCTTCACTGAGCTCTTCGGATTTTTCCCCGGCAGCTTTATTGGCAATTCGGACCTGAAGCCTGAGCAATCTCTCGGATGGGAAATTGGCTGGGATCAAAGCATTCGTGATGTCACGGTCTCAGCAACCTTTTTCGAAGCTGAACTCGAAGACGAAATCGTTACCCGATTCACGCCGACCTTTGCTGCAACGCCTGCAAACCTTGATGGCATAAGTGAACGAAGTGGCTGGGAATTTGCCGCCGGCTGGCAGGTGGCAGACACGCTTATGATCAACGCCGCAGTGAGCTTAATTGACAGTCAGAATGATAGCGGTGTGGATGAAATCCGTGTGCCGTCTGAAACCGCAAGTCTCAGCTTTGATTGGCGATCAGAAGATATCGAAGATCTGCGCGTCGGCCTTGCTTTCGATTATGTCGGGGAGCAGCTGGATACGGACTTTTCCTCATTCCAAACTGTCGCGCTTGATCCCTATACGCTTGTGTCCGCCACCGCCGAATTCCCGCTCAGTCCGCGTGTCTCTTTCACACTGCGCGGGGATAATCTCCTGGATGAAGATGCTGTTGACGTGATTTGCTTTAACACACCAGGGCGCGGACTCTATTTCGGGTTTAAGCTAAGATGATCCGGGCGCTGACGCTCTTCCTGCTGTTCTGGCCAATGGCAGTCGCCCAGGAGGAGGTGCGTCCGCGCGTCGTTTCGTTGGACTATTGCGCGGATCAATTTGTACTCGGCCTTGCCGATAGAGATCAAATCCTAGGTGTGTCCCACGGCGCCGACAAGCCCCATTCATTTTTGCGTGAGAAAGCCCGGGGTATCCGTCAAATTCGCTCAGCGACAGAAGATGTGATTGCGCTCAACCCTGACCTTGTCATCAATCATTGGGGGGCGGATGCGCGCGCACTCGCGATGTATGAGCGGTTTGGTATCAAGGTGCACCAAGTTGGATGGGGCGCAGATTTAGATGCCGTGAAGGACGAAACCTTGCGCGCGGCCAGCGCGCTTGGTCAGCTCGCGCGAGGTCAGCGTCTTGTAGAAGATATGCCGCAGTCGAAAGAGGCATCCGGTCGCCGGGCACTTTATGTCACGCCCGGCGGGCTGACATCGGGTGATGGAACATTGGTCGGCGCAATCATGAAGCATGCGGGGATCGTAAATGCTGCGGGTGGGGGTGGTTGGAAGGCTCTGCCGCTCGAGCAACTCTTGATGCAACCTCCCGAGATTGCCGTTACGGCCTTTTTTGATTTCGATACAGACCGCCAGGATCATTGGAGTATCTCTCGCCATCCGCTTGCGCGCCGGGCACTTAAAAACTCGCAGAGGGCTGCTCTGTATGAAGCGCGCATCATTTGTCCGGCTTGGTTTGCGGCTGACGAAGCTGCCGCCCTTGCAGAGGCGCTCAAATAATGCGGCTGAACCTGACTCTTGGCCTTGTTGGCTTTGGCGCGGTCTTGTTGTCGGCCCTGATTGGCACTGGTCCGCTGACAATCTGCGAGACAATCCACGGAGCTCTTGGGGGCGATCCACGAGTTCAGGCGATCGTCTGGGAGCTGCGCATGCCGCGCGCGATTGCCGCCTTTGGTGTTGGTGCGGCTCTGGGTCTGGCGGGCGCAGCCTTGCAAGGCCTGCTTCGGAATCCGCTTGCTGGCCCCGGCGTATTAGGGGTGTCAGCAATTTCAGCGCTTGGAGCTGTAATCGCAATTTATTTCGGGTGGGTTGCGCTTGGGCTTTGGGTTGTGCCCGTTACGTCCATACTGTTTGCGTGTGCGGCGATGGTGGCGCTTCTGGCTGTCGCCGGACGCAGTCCCGACACGGTGCGCCTCATCTTAGTTGGTGTTGGCCTTTCGAGCTTTGCGGGCGCGCTGACAGCGCTTGCTATGAACCTTGCGCCGAACGCCTTCACCCTCACAGATATGGTGAACTGGCTTCTGGGATCGGTGACCAATCGCAGCTGGTTGGATATCGCGCTTGTTGCGCCTTTCTGGATGATCGGCGGCGCGCTTGTGTATCTTGCCGCAAGCGGACTGCGCGCGCTCTCGCTCGGCGAGCAAACAGCTTTGACGCTTGGTGCAAATCCAGCGCGCACACGCCTTTTAGTGATTGGCGGAACGAGCTTACTCGCTGGAGCGAGTGTCGGGATTGCGGGCACGATCGGATTTGTTGGCGTGGTTGCGCCGCACATTGTGCGCCCATTTTGCGGACACGATCCAAAATCTGTCTTGCTTCCGAGCGCGCTCGCGGGCGGTGCGATCTTGGCGGTGGCTGACCTTATCATTCGTGTCGCCCCGTTCGATCAGGAACTCAAACTTGGTGTTGCCGCTGCGCTATTTGGTGCGCCGGTGTTCATCTGGATCGCCGCAAAGACATCGGGGGGCTGGCGATGATCAAAGCTCAGAATATTTCGCATGCTCTCGGTCAGCGCCAGGTTCTGTCGAGCGTCAGTTTCGAGGCGCATACTGGTGACCACATAGCGCTCGTCGGGCCAAATGGTGCCGGTAAGTCTACATTGCTTCAAATACTTGCAGGCGTGTTGATACCAGATGATGGCGCGGTACTTATTTCCGGTTCGGAAATGTCAGAAATCAGCCTTTCAGAACGTGCGCAGGCGATGTCCTTCCTGCCTCAGCAAAGAGAACTTGCTTGGGATTTGCGGGTTGAAGACGTCGCTGCGCTCGGTAGATTTGCCTGGGGCGGGCAGCGATATGTCGACCTCGCGGGCGAGACGAAAGATGCCGTTCAGAAGGCTCTCTCAGATACAGGAGCAGATCGCTATTTTGGCAGACGCGTTCGCTCATTGTCTGGCGGGGAGCAGGCGCGGGTACACATTGCTCGCGTGCTTGCGGGAGGGGGACAGGCGCTCTTATTGGATGAACCTTGCGCGGCGCTAGACATTCGCCATCAATTGGATCTTATGCGGGTGCTCGATACTGCGCGGGCAGGCGGCAAGTTGATAATCTCCGTGCTTCATGATCTCGAACTAGCAGAGCGCTTTGCAACCCGGTTGGTGGTATTGGATGGCGGTCAGATCGCGGCAGATACTGCGCCAAACCTCAGCGGGGACATTCTTGAGGGCACATTTGGTCTCAAACGCCGGAAAAATGGCGGGTTTCTGAAGGTGTAACCTGTAGATTCGCCAACAGATCGCAGCGAAAAGATCAAATTTCATGTAAATCTGCAGATCATTTTTATCTGGCATTTAGGAGAAAACCGTTAATTTTTCGTCTGGTTGGTGGATTAGGAATAAGGGTATGGCTGCCTTATTGAAAAAAAGAGATGATAACGGGGTTGCTGAATCTTTGGCGGCGAGGTCAGCGCTCAAGCTTGCCAGGGCTAACAATAATGCAAAGGCGGTCCCGTCACCGGCGCGTGAGTTGCAATCTGCCCTCGCGCAGCGGCTGAATGAGGATCGCAAACAGCGCTCCCACGCGGTCATCGGTACCATAACCGGCCTGATAGGCAGTACATTTATGCTCACGCTCCTAATTTATGCTGCGCCATAAGCACGCTGGCACTTTCATTGCACAGCTAAGTCTGTAGAACGAGCGCCGTGTATGCAGTTTTAAGAGTTAGGGGTCTCTCATGGGTGTGAGAAAAGCGGTTTTACCAGTTGCCGGATTCGGAACACGGGTTTTGCCAGCGTCGAAGTCCATCCCGAAAGAAATGCTTCCGGTGGTCGACCGCCCGGCGATTCAGTATGTCGTCGATGAAGCGCTCGAGGCAGGCGTCGAGCACATTGTCTTCATTACTGGCCGGAACAAGGGCGCGATCGAGGATTATTTTGATCATGCCTATGAGCTGGAAGACAGCCTTGGCAAAAAAGCAAGCAAGGCTGAAATCTTGAAATCTGTGCAAGCGACAAAGCTGCCCGCTGGGTCTTCGAGTTTTATCCGCCAGCAAGCGCCGCTTGGCCTTGGCCACGCGATTTGGTGCGCAAAGGACGTTATCGGAAATGAACCATTCGCGATATTGCTTCCGGATGTCATCGTCAAAGGAAAGCCGTCTGGTCTCGCCCAAATGGTTGCTGTGTATGATGAGGTTGGTGGAAACATCATCGCGGTCGACGCGGTGCCGGAAGAAGAGGTCTCGAAGTACGGCGTGATCACGCCGAAAAACCGCGACGGCCGCCTGGTTGAGATGTCGGGTATGGTGGAAAAACCACCGCGCGAAGAAGCGCCTTCCAATCTGGCAATTACAGGACGTTACATTCTCCAACCCGAAATCTTTGACCTGCTCGCAGACCAGGACCCTGGAGCAGGCGGCGAAATTCAGCTCACCGACGCGATGGCGCGCCTTATGGAGCAGCAAGATTTCTACGCCTACGAGTTCGAAGGCAGCAAGCATGATTGTGGCTCGAAGATTGGATATCTGGAAGCGATCATCGCGCACGCGCTCGACAATGATGAGATCGGCGAAGACGCACGTAACCTAATAAAGTCATTTGCATGAAACATGTAATTCAGCCGCACAGAATGAGTGGTAGCCAAACGACATGAAGTACCTCGTTACAGGTTGTGCCGGATTTATCGGTCACCGGATTGCGCTCGCACTTCTCGAAGCTGGTCATGAAGTGATCGGCGTGGATAATGTGAACGACTATTATAATCCGGCCCTGAAGCAAGCGCGGCTATTACGACTTGCGGATTTTAGTAATTATCGCTTCGAGCGGCTCGATATTTCTGAGCATGATAAATTGCTGGCTTTGCCAGAACGCGATGACATCGACCGAGTTGTACACCTCGCAGCTCAAGCCGGCGTTCGTTATAGTCTCGAAAATCCCTTCGCGTACGCCTCTTCTAATTTGACCGGCCATTTGGCCGTTCTGGAGTTTTGCCGCCGGGCCGCAAAGTCGCCCTTGATGATCTACGCCTCTTCAAGTTCCGTTTACGGTAATGAGGCGACATCCCCCTTCCATGAAAGTGCTGACGTCAATCAACCAGTTTCGCTTTATGCGGCCACGAAACGTGCTGACGAACTTATGAGCCAGGCGTATTCGAAACTATATGGATTGCGGCAGATCGGGGTTCGCTTCTTTACGGTGTACGGACCGTGGGGGCGCCCGGACATGGCATATTGGTCCTTTACTGACAGAATTCTTCGCGGCGAAACCATACGCGTTTTCAATGAGGGGCGCATGGCACGGGACTTTACGTTCATTGATGATGCGATTGATGGCCTGTTGCGCATCGCGACAGATGAGCCAAAGTTCACAAACAATCGCCGGGCGCACAAACTCTATAATATCGGAAACAACACCCCTGAGCCGCTGCTGGAGTTTATCGGCTATATCGAGGCAGCTGCTGGTAAGAAAGCGCGTATGGCGATGGAGCCAATGCAGCCCGGAGATGTCGAACGCACCTGCGCGGATATCTCGGCGATGCAAATGGATTACGGTTATCATCCAAAAACAAAGCTGGAAGACGGTATTGCACAATTTGTCGATTGGTTCCGATCACAGCGCGTTGCGGCGGGACCGGTCTAGGCTTATAGCCCTGACCCATGCCAAGCGCTCTTCCCAATTATAATGATGTTGTTGCAGCAGCTAACCGCGTAAGTTCTGTCGTTCAGAAAACACCCATCCTGACTTCGACCGCACTCGATGATATGGCAGGCGCGCAGCTGTTTATTAAAGCCGAATGCTTACAGACAACGGGCAGTTTCAAAGTGCGCGGCGCATACAACCGCTTGGCGCAGCTGACCGATGCAGAGCGCAAAAACGGCGTTGTTGCATATTCGTCCGGCAATCATGCACAGGGCGTCTCGCGCGCAGCAAGGCGACTATCTATACCAGCGCTCATTGTCATGCCATCGGATGCTCCAAAGGTGAAAATAGAAGGTGTGCTGGCCGATGGCGCGGAGATCAAATTCTATCATCGCCAATCTGAAAGCCGCGAAGAAATTGCTGCGGATATTGCAGCCGATCGCGGCGCGGTCATCGTGCCCAGTTTTGACGATCCAGACATTATCGCAGGGCAGGGCACCGTTGGCCTTGAGATATCAGAGCAAGTCGAACCGCAGCTCGATCACCTCGTTTGTTGTACGGGCGGCGGCGGCCTGATCAGCGGTATCGCGCTTGCGCTCAGCGTACGCGCGCCAGCAACCAAGATCTGGACCGCTGAACCGGAGCATCATGACGATTGGAGACGCTCACTCGAAGCCGGCAAAATCGTTTCCAATAGACCGGGCACGCATTCAATCTGCGACGCTATCCTGACACCGCAGCCGGGAGAGATAACGTGGGCGATTGGAAAGGCCTATTTGGCCGGCGGCTTTGCGGTCAGTGATGATGACGTAAAACACGCCATGCGGGCGGTATATGAACATCTCGGCGGTCTCATCGTTGAGCCGGGCGGTGCGGCCGCGCTTGCTGCTGCGCTGCGTGGCTTGCCGAATGAAATGCGCGCGAAGCGTGTCGGCATCGTCGCAACGGGCAGCAATGTGGACGCCGACGTTCACGCAGCGTGTTTGGGCAACTCGCTAAGGTCGCATCCGCCAGAGTGATCGACCGGCAGCTGCGAAGGCACAAAGACCGAGCACAAGCGGCACAAATCCGCTCGCGACGCCGCCAGCGACAAGCGGCAGCCCAACGAAAATGACCATAACGACCCCGATGAGCAGTTGCGCCCCCATCTGAATAAAAGTGGTGACCGTGCTGATCGCTTTGTCTGCCTTCTCGACTATCATCTGTGTGTCTCCTTATATGCCAGTCTAGGTGCGGCCTCTTAAAACTCATTGAAATCAACACTCGAAATTCATCAGGTTACGTAACGCTTCCGCGCGCGGATGAGGTGCACCTTGTTAACCCGCTGGTAAGCACTTGTTCCAAATCCATTCAGCTTCGCTGAGGTAAAGGCTTTTCCTGAGTGGGGAGTGGCAAACCAGGACGGAGAAATGGATCATGTTTGATTCACAGGCGAAAGCGCTTGAGATTCTTGAGAAAGTACGCGCGTATTGGGCGGCGCGCGGATATGAGGTGACAGGGTCGGTTGAGGCGCGCGGGTACAGTCCGCGCCTGCGCTCGACGGTCTATGAAATCGTCACGGATATGACGGGCGGTTTGCCGAAGGACTATCGCAAAGCGGCCTGAGGCCAGCACTTTTCGCTCCGCGAGGCCGCCGCCTTGCAGAGGGAAATACGCGAGTAAGTCTGAGCCCGCCTGAGCGGCGAAGCGAAAAAAACGCAAGTCTCAACTCGTATCGATATAGCCCGGCAGCTCGCATGGCTGGCGGATCACCCGCGCGCGCAGTGGCAGGGGGCGCTTAAATGCGCGCTGTGAAATGTGTGCCTTGAGCCTGGCTTTCGTGCGGGCGATAAACACCAGCAGCATTTGCAGGATCACCGCGATCGGCGGTAATTGTGCGCTGTAGGGTTTGCGCGCATGAGCGGCCGGGTCTTCGGCGTCAATCTGGCAAGAAAGTTCCGCCAGTGCCATAAAGCACCAGGCCTCCAGCATCTCGGTTTTTTTCAGCGCGCGGCGCGGATCAGACGGCGCAATCAAGAGGATCTGGCGCGCAAGCGTGAACGCCATATAGAGCAGCGCCCGCCACTCCGAGGCGAGCGTGCAGGGCTTTGTGAAGCGGGCCGGCAACCGAAACATAGACCCAATATAGGAATAAATTCATGTGCGGCAAGGTGGGATTGTGCGAAATGCTGATTTGGGCGCAAAAGCAGCCGAAAGCTCAGAGGCTTAAGCCGCCCTAATGCAGATACGCCAAACTCATTCCTTATTGCCTATTCTCATGCAAAATGCATATGGTTCGGTGACGAGAAAACGCGAAGCAATGGCCAGTAACCTTATTAATCCCGAACACATCCATCCGGACTTTGAGAGAATTCTGTCTGACAAACCGCTGGCAATGAAGTTGCTCTATAGAGATATTAGACGGTTGGTTTTGCAAGCGTGTCCGACATGCAATGAGCTACTGTACCACACACACGCATTATCATCGGTCTACAGCTTATCAGAAAAGCTGAAGCACGCCTTCTGTCATATTCCCGTGTACAGCAATCACATCAATCTTGGCTTCAACTTCGGCTCCGAATTAGATGATCCCGACGGCATTCTATCCGGCAGTGGCAAGAAGATCAGACATGTTTCCATTCGCAAAGACTCAGACCTTAGCCATCCTGCGATTTCGCGCTTGCTCAAAGATGCCGTCCTGCTCGCTGAAAGCCAATTAGATGGCCCTAGAAATATAGAGGGTCAGGTAATTTCCAAAATCAACGCCTGACTATCGTGCTTTTAGGACTGAGACGGGCGCAAAAGGAGACGTAAGCTCAGGGCATCAAGTCGCCCTAAAACGGTCGCGGATCGGCGCACATAATGGCAGTTTCCAACCATATAAGTAGCGTAGTGTGGGTGGGCACTCAAATTGAGGGATCTACCTCATTGAGCACCGTCGTCCTAAAAGTGACACTCAGCCAGTCAGGAACTGGAGGCGCGACTATGCACATAAATTCACCATCATGGTGTTTCGGTACCATCGGAGATCTATTTGATCAAAATAAGCAGGTCATTCTCGCGACACTGCTCTTCTTACTTGGTTCAGCCATTTGGTCACCTGCGGCGAGCGCGGATGAACCTGCGGTCTATACCGGTAAGATGCAGTGTTCGGAAAAGTATGCCGGTAGCAAGACGGATTTAACAACGGGGCTTTGCTGGTCATGCCCTACGAGCCACCCAAAACGTACGGTTTTTACAGTTGAAGGTAAACAGGCGTGTGAGAAACCCGCGCACGAAAAATTCGCGAAAGCCAAGGGCCCGGAAAATCCGACAGGGCTTTTCAAGACCGATTGTCGTAGTGGATATTTTCTCGATATCGGCAAAGGCAAATGCTATTCATGCCCGTCAGGATACAACCGATCAGCTTATCCTGTCACTGATCCGCGTGCATGTTCGAAGGCAGTTAAGGTATCACGGTCTGAAGCAAACCTACCGGGGTCAGAAGGATGTGACCCTGGATCGTTCCAGCATGGCTTAACTGGCAGATGCTATACTTGTCCCGCAGGCACGCGTCGCAATTTACGCATGGGAAGCGATCCTTCAACATTCAATGCTTGTACACGTTGCGGGTCTGAGGGTGATACGCCGTGCACGCTCCCGATTGTTCCATCCTGCGATGATGGTCTCGTCCAGGATTTCTTGCAGAACCAATGCGTACCGGACAAAAACGCTCCGGTCCGCGAAGCCGCTAAAAATAAGTTGGATCAGTACGGCAACGAACTTTTCGCAAACATCCGTGATGTCTTGAATTTTTCAGATGATAAGCAGATGCAGTCTGATATTCGCAATGAAAACGCAACTGCAAGGCAACAAGCGAAACCTGATATCAACCCATGCGTCTCTGATGACTTCAACGCCTGGACACTGGGCGTGGTGACCGAAGGCGGCGTCATCCTAAGCGCGGCGGGTGAGACAGGAATGTCTGTTGATATCAGTCTTGCGGGTAGAACTGGAAATCAACGGCTTGCCGAATGGTATGGCGGTGCGAGCTATAGCTTGCAGCTTGGGGGCGGTGTGTCAGGCGGTGTGAACTACGGCTGCTGGCGGGCGCAAAACAACGAGATCGGTGGCGACACACATGGATTTGTCTTTGACGGAAAAACAGTGGCTGAACGCCTTGGTGCCAAACTACCGGATACACCAGCAACGATCCTCTTCGGTGTCTGGTTCAATCCTCATGGTGATGGCTTTGACCCGGAAAAAGACTTTCAGGGCATTACGATCACGCCGGTTTATTCAAAAGGAAAAGACCTCACAGGAATCTCTTACGTAAGAGGCACCGTAGGTCAGGTGAATTCCAAAAAAGCAACGATCAATGGAACCTACAGATTCAAGAACGACAATCGCAGAAATGAGTTCCAAATGGTCGGGACAGATCGTTTTCGAGTGCGCGCGTTGAACGGATCGTCACCAGGCCCTTGGCAAGTCTATGATCGTGTTAGCGACAACAAATTCAAGGCGCAGACTTCATCTGCAACCTATGAAGTCACGTCGTCTGGAGATCTTATCTGGCGCGGCAGCCGCACAATTTATCTTGAGCGTGTGAATTGAACTTGGATCTGGTGCAGGAAGGCAGGCGGAAAATACTTGAAGTTCCGCCTGCTGCAACCGGACCCAAAATTGAGAACTCAAAGCTGCGTGTTTGTATCCAACAAGCCTTCTTTGAGGGCGTAACTTAAAAGTTGGGCTATAGAGTGTACGTTAAGCTTGGCCATCAGACGCGTTCGATGATTGTCGACTGTTTTGGGACTGATAGACAAACGGTCTGCGATTTCATTGTTCGAGTAACCACCTGCGATCAAGTGCAGGATTTGACGTTCTCGCGCGGTAAGAGAAACCTCAACTTCATGAGATTCAAGGTTTTGCATAACTGCTGCCGAGACAAAAACACCGCCTTTCAAGATGAGCTCGATACCTTTGCGCAGCTCGCCTGTGCCGCAGGTTTTAAGGAACAAACCGTCTACACCCGCATCGATCCAATCCGCCAAGTGGCCGATTGCTGCAAAACCGGTGATGACGGCTATTTTGGTTTCAGGCGACCATCGTCTCACTTCTCCGTAGACTTCGATACCTTTGGCGAGTGGCATGGCTGAGTCTAAGGTCAATAAATCGGGACGATGCAGACGTGCGAGCGTGATCGCCTCAAGCCCATTATCAGTCTCAGCAATGATTTCGGCGCCGTCTATGTCAGAAATTAAGTCTTTCAACGCACCACGCACGAGGCCATGGTCATCAGCAATAACGATGCGGTGTGTTCGTCTTTCAGACATTAATCCATGTTGCTTTCAACGAGGTTGCGAAATGCTGAGGCTTCTTGTCTGTCTCATATTCACTCTGTTCGCTAGTACCTCTCTATCGCATAGTCAAAGCGCCAACCCGATCGAACTTCCTGATCGTGAACTATCACTGATCGAAGTATTGGCTGAAACGACAGCTGATCAGAACGGGTACATGCGTCTTTCTTTCAAAAATTACTCTTTGGAAAGGCGCGTTTTTCGTATCGAAATCGAGGTTTTCAAACCGGTTAAACTATCAGTGGGTGTAGACTCAGAGGCAGTGCTGGTTGTCGAGTATCCATATTCGAGCATCAACACACGCGCTAGCCAGGGGCCCCGTCATGTCTCTGATATGATTCATTTTGACCCTGCACAGACTGTCGAGCTCTGGATCAAACAGGACCCTGGTGCACTAGGTCGCGCGGCGAGCGTATCGCTTGTGTCAGAACATATGCATCAGTCACGTACTGGATTTGAGCTACAGGTTCACAGCGCGTATTATGGCATTGCGCTCTTATTTGTCGTCTTCCTGGTCGCGTTTTCGATACTGCTGCAATCGCGGTCAGCGATCGCTTATGCAACCTTTTTGCTTTCTCTGGTTTTGCTCAACGCACATTCATACGGGGTGTTTTCAGGCAGCTTTGCCGTGGTTCAGGACAATTACTTCTATCTTTTTAGACCCCTCCAGGTCGCGGTAATGATGTCATATCTCATCTTTGCAAGCTCGTTCCTTGATCTCGGCACACGATACCCACGTGTCGCTCAATTTTTTAAAGCACTGATAGCTATCATGCTCGTCAGCCTTGTGGCACAGACTTTCTTTGAGGGCCCAATCATTGTCGCACTAAGCGTTTTCGTCCCGATCAGCTTTGTTCTGCTTGGTGTGCTGGCGACCTTAATCGCTGTCTTTCGACGTTCGCCGGGATCATTGATTTTTGCTGTAGGGTTTGTCGTTCTCGCCACCTACTCAAACATCAATTACCTTACGACCATATTAGATTTCCCACTGAGCAACACAAAGCTCGATCTAATTACAATTTGCGGACAGCTCTTGGACGCAGGGATTTTCACAGCAGCAATTGTCGCGCAGAGTTTCCAGCTTCGAAAAGAGCGCGATAACGCATTAAAAGAGCAATTGGAACTACATTCAGAGCTGACTAAAGCTGAATTGAATTTGCAACGAGCGCGTCGTCTGGCGCGTCACCACAAGCAACAGCTGTACGCTACAAGCCATGATCTGCGCCAACCGATCAGCGCTATGAGTCTCGCAGCTGAGGACGCTGAACGCAGCGATCCGGAGGTCGCCGCTAAGATTAAGGCAAGCCTTGAATACATACAAAAAGTCATAGCTGGAAAAGATGAGCGCCGCGACGTCGACCAAACTCAAGACAACACCGCAATCGGTATCGAACTTTTATTTGAAAACCTCCGAAGGCTGCATGGCGATGCCGCGATTCAACACGGTATCGATCTTCGTTTCGCCAAAACGTCCCTTAAAATTGAAGGCTCCGTAGTCAGCCTAATTCGCATTTTATCCAATCTCGTTTCAAATGGAATTAAATATACCGGCCCAGGCAGAATACTGATTGGCGCGAGGCGCCGTGCCGATCATGTTCGAATTGAGGTTTGGGATACTGGTCCGGGTCTTTCAGAAACCTTAAGAGACTTAGTTTTCATCCGGTCCGTGCGAGGGACAAACACAGCTACAATTGAAGGTGACGGTGTCGGACTTGCGATTTGCAAAGACCTTGCAAATAAGGAGGGCTGGCAAATAGATGTGCGCAGTGTCGAAGATCGTGGATCGGTATTTCTCATCGACAACATAACGAGAAGTCACGACTGATTTGATCATCGGTTGACAAAGATACGCGAGCAAAAGAAGACATAGACATCACCTCATCCACGCTTACTATTTGTCTTAGGGGTGGTGTCAGACTAATGCGAACCCGTCTCCAGCATCCAATTTCGTAGCCGCGACTAGGCAGCAAGAAGTTCTCGCCATTCGAGAAGGGCGGCGGATCGTAGGTCCTTGAATCTGGTTCTGCGCTCGATGTTTCTCTGGTGATTGAAGTGGTTGTGGACTGAGGAATGGACGGCGACGAATTTCTGCAGACTTCGCATTTGCCTAAACCGGAGCATCGCTCGCTCCCGCCTTCGAAATGGGAGGTGGCTGTTTTCGGCGCGGTTATTCTTGTGCCGTCCTACCTCTTGCCGGTCCTCGTTTCCAATCACCTTCATAGCCGCCCGATATGACGCCAGCCGGTCGGTGACCACAACCTCCGGGTTGCCATATCGCTTCATCGCTTTCATCAGGAATTTCAATGCTGAATTGCGATCCCGGCGTTTCGTGACGTACGACTCGAGCACCTCGCCCTCATGGTCCACGGCCCGCCACAGATAGTGTTGCTTGCCGTTGATCTTCACAAAGACCTCGTCCAGGTGCCAGCGCCATTGTGGGCTTTGGCGCATCGATTGAGATCTCTTCTTCCGGATCTCTGAGGCGAACATCGGTCCAAATCTGTTCCACCAGTGGCGCACGCTCTCGTGGCAAACATCGATGCCTCGCTCATGGAGCAAATCTTCGACATTTCTCAGCGAGAGCGGAAATCGGACGTATAGCATCACTGCCAAGCGGATGATTTCGGGAGACGTGTTGAAGTAGCGAAATGGATTCTTGGACATGGCACCAACGCTAAATTCAGGGCAGGGCCGCCTCAAGCGAATTTAGTCTGACAGTTCCCGATGGAACGTTTTGTGGGTTCGATTTTGAACGAAAGACCTGTCCAGGAGACAGCGGCGGACCCATCGTTCAAGGGGGTGCATTAGGTGATTTGAAGCTCGTTGGAATCGCCAGCTGGGGCTCCCCAAAATGTGAAGCAGACGGGCGACCAGGTGTGTTTACCAAAGTCGCACATCACGCTGACTGGATCAAAAGTGTTATCGGTCCTGGCGAGGCCGCCGAATGAATTTGCTGCGGGTTTTCCGCAACTAATTCGTTTTACTGCGGTGGCTTAATGACTGATCCAGTGTGATCACAGTCTTCGTCCTCAGGATCACAATCTATCACCTCTTCGGCTGCTGCGTCGGCAGTTTCTTCCGGCTCAGCGGGCACATCATTTGTTGCGCAGCCCATAAGCACGAAGCCACACGCCGCTGTCAAAATTAGACTTCTCATAATTATCCCCTCACTTCATAAAAAACATGGTTAAGGACTATCGAATCCAATATCTGAAAGCAACGCAGAATATTCTGGAAACTCTCGCAAAGGTCGCAAGAGCGGGTCTGAGTAAATCATTGCAAGACCTGCATCCCCTATTTTCCAAGCCGTTTTTAGTGATTCAATGGATTCTTGTTCTCGGCCAAGTTGAGCGAAAAGTTGTGCCTTCTGATACGATGCCGACACGCCATACTCTTCATCTAATTTCTGAATATATTTTTCGGCGTCTTCATGATCGCCCGAAAGCACTTTGATCACGCCAGAGCACACATATTTTGCATCGCTAAGCGGCTCCTTATCACAGCTCGTACGGGCATTCTCGAAACGGCCCAATTGTGCCTCGGACATGGCGCGCCAATACCAACCCGTGCCGAGTTCTGGACTTATGTTTAGCGCAGTTTCGCTACTCTCTAGCGCGCGTTCAAAGTTACCTGCGAAAAAATCAATCATGGCGCTTGAATTGTGTGTGGAGGCATTTAGCGGATCGAGACTTAAGGCCCTGGCAATCGCGTCATTTGCTTTCTGCTGTTTCCCCACAAAAACAGCGTAAAGGGCATATCTTGAAAGTATGGATGCATTTCCAAATCCAATTTCAAGCGACGTTTCAAACGCTGGATCTGCTTCGGAAATGTTAAGCGCTCCGAAAAACTCCACCCACCCTAATGCAGAGTGGGTTTCTGCGAGTTTAGGTCTCAGATTTGCTGCGCGTTTCGCAGATTGTCGTGCAGACGTGAGGTATTCTTCCGCTTCTTCAGAATTATCGCTCGAACTGCTGAGCCATGATAATATCAGAGCTTGTTCAGAATGCGCCAGCGCAAATTCGGGATCGATGCGAACTGCTTCACTGAAATAGGAAACTGCTCCTTCTGCGTCTTCTGGTGTTGCTGCTTTTTTCCAAGCCTCTAAACCTAGTAAGTAGTTATTATACGCAGCAGCGTTTGTGGTGGAATCCTCAGAGACTTCCTTTGTTTCACCAATGTCGGTCGCAACGGATTGGACGATGCTTTCGACGAGTTTAGAATGTACATCGGCAAGCTGATCGGCGCGCGCAGGATACTCTCCTGACCACCTGCCTGTTTCCGATCGTCCGTCGACCAACTCCGCCAGCATTACCAAGCCATTGCCAACGCGCGACAGGCTACCATCCAGAACAAATGAAACACCGAGTTCTGCCGCGATCTCCTTCACACCCAGTTTACGTGCTTGTACAGACTCTGAGGTTCGTCGCGCGACAACGCGGAGCGCAGAATTTCGCATGAGGGCGGTGCGAACTCCAGATGCGAGGCCGGAGGAAATATACTCCAGATCTGGTTCGCCGCTTTCATTCGAGAATGGCAAAACAACAATACTGTTGTCTGTAATCGCCGAAGATCCATCGCCGCGCGAGAAACTCCAACCGATGCCAAATGCGCCGAGGCCGATGGTTGCTGCCGCACCGCCTCCGATAATGAGATTACGGCGGCTCATAGTTTGGGAAATTGGAGGTAAACTGTGTTCAATCGCGGTTTCGAATGGTCGACTATGTAATCGTGCAAGTTGACGCAGAACAGATTGAAAATCTGCACCTGCAACGTCTCGGTTCCAGCCTGATAAGTCTATTACCTGGAATTGGCGAAATCCCAGCGGAGGAACGACGTTATCTAGAGACAGCGGCACCAGAT
The DNA here is from genome assembly GCA_965263325.1 of Hyphomonadaceae bacterium. GTDB lineage: Bacteria > Pseudomonadota > Alphaproteobacteria > Caulobacterales > Hyphomonadaceae > CBDHGY01. Next base: position 3,159,098 of record CBDHGY010000002.1, read on the forward strand.
TATCGCTTTCGCGTCCGACCATCGCCTCGTCACGCACCCAATTAGATTGCGTTGAATTCTTACTCCAAAGCACGACGACCGCGGCAGCGTTTTCGAGCTCACTTTCCGTTGTTTCCAGATACTTCGAGCCTGGTTCCAATTTCCCGTCCCACCATACCGAATACCCTTCGGCTTCTATGGCTGTGATGATTGGCAATGCTCGCTCTTTGTCTTTTCTCGAATAGCTGAAAAAGACTGTATTGGCAGACTGATCGGAGATATTAGACCCTTTGGTATCTTCCATGCCGTATCCACCCATTACTTCTGGCGAATGACCGCCAATGCCGGTATGTGCTCGCGTTTTCGCGACAATAGCAATAAGACAGAGAGATTCCGAGCTAATATTGAATGAAGTTCTCTCCTGCAGGTTGAGAGGTTAGGATGGAACAATTGCTGACACTTTTGCCTGCCCTTGAGTTTTGTTGATATTAGCCAGTATCGTTGAGAAGGCATTGTCGCTTTAAGAACGGGGATCTTGAAATCAAACAATCAAATTTGGATGTATTTCCAACCGAGGAAACTAGGAAACTGTATGCTGGAATCCGCTCTCTGCTGGATAACCCGACAATTGACGGAGCATTTACCAAGTTCGAACGAAGAGCTGTTCAATCAAAATCCTCATTTCATTTCCTCGGTCGGCTGGCTATTTCGTTGATTGCCATAAGCGCCGTTTATGCGATCGCGGACGCGCTAATAATCCCTGAATTTGAAAGCAAGATTTGGCTGAACGTGTTCCTGGGGTTGGGCGCAGCTTGTGGAATTGGTCTGCAAATATATCTGCTCATCACAAATAAAAAAGCAGCCTGGTTGCTAAACCGTTTCGCTGCTGAACGTTTAAGATCCTTGAAGTTTCAAGCCTTTGCATTTGCAGATATTGCGAAGGACGAAAAAGAATTGTCTGAATTAGTCGCGACATTTTCCGAAAAGGAAACTGCCAAGCTGGAAAATGAACTCAATGCAGGTTTTTCCACATTGGACACATTTCGGCCGTCAGTTTCGTTAGCAATACCGAAATCGCAAGGTAAGCCGATTAATGTTGAGCTGAATGAGCAAGCATTCGATGCGTATCAGGAATTAAGGGTCAATTATCAGTTGCGCTTTGCGGCGAGTGAGATTCACCGACTAAAGAGCGGACAAAGATATATTGCCTCTTTTTCCGACATCTTGTTCCTTGCAGGAGCTAGTTTGGTATTGGCATCACTCGCACTCAAAGTATTTGCAACATCAGCAGATACGGCGGGTGCCTGGGTCGATTTTCTGGCATCTGCAATTTTCATTTCCGCAATCGCAAGTGCAATTTTGGATCATGGTGGGCTATCATCACGTTCAGAGTCCCGCTTTGTTGACTACCGCGCAGCTATTCAAGAATTTCCCAAAGCATATCCAAGCAGGACAGGCATTTTGGGCCTTATCAGAAAAATGGAATTTGCAGCTCTCGAAGAGCTGCGCAGTTTCTCTGAATCCTCTAAAATGATCAGTTACAGAGTTTGAGTGTCGATCTCACAGAATAAAAAATCCTCTCTCATATAAAGCGCCCAATCGAATAGTGGTTATGTCGGCTTCTCTAATCGGATTTCATAGTCAAGCTCCTTAATTCGTTACCTGGCGGTTTGTTCGTCTTGGCTCGGGTCACGCTTCTCTTCGCAGTCGAATGTGAACAAGCTGAACATCAATCCGCTGCATGCATGTGTCGGATGGCTCGTGGAGCGCCGTGCTTTTGGTCGTGCTCGCTTAGGGCACACAGCCATAATCGGCGTCATCCACGGACCTCGTCCAAGCCGGACGATCCCGCCTGATCGGTTGGGTCTATCTCATGCCTTCGCCTCCAGTCCGACCATTTGGAATTCTGTTCCGTCAGCCCACATACGATGTAGAATGACAGCAAGTTTACGAGCTAAAGCCACGGTTGCGCGTCTTCGACCTCTTTTCTTCACGAGCCTCAAGCCCCAAGATTTCAGGTGCGACGAGCTGCTTGTCCTCACAAGGATGGAATTGGCGGCAGAATATAACATTGCCCTGACATCTTTGTCGCCCGCTCTAGATATGTGGCCGGTCTGATCTTTCTCATCTGATTGAAACCGCCTGGGAGTTAAGCCAAAATGCGCACCGACGTTGCGCGAAGATTTAAATCGCGAGGGATCATCAATCGCGGACTTGAAAGACAAAGCGGTCATGTGCCCCACGCCGGGTGCTGTCATCAACAGAAGGCAGACGGGATCCTTTCCGGCCTTGTGCTTCACACGGCGATCAAGCTCTTTGAATGTTTCATAGAGCATTTTCCAAGCTTCCAGCATTGGAAGTAACGCATTTGCAAGAGAGCTGTCAGACTCAATGACTGGCCTGACAGCTTCTTCAAATCTGTGTTGTCCAAGTTGTGCGGGCAAACGGATACCAAATGCTTTGAACAACCCTCGGATCTCTTGCTCTAGATCAATCGTTTTACGTAACAATGTCCTACGCGATGTGAGGAGCGCGCGGTCGTAGTGACTTTCGCGGCTTTTGATATGAACGGGGCTATACCAGCCTGACCGCAAAACCTGAGCGATGCCCCGCGCATCATTCTTATCTGTCTTATTACGCATGGCCGACAACGCGGCAGCGACTTGGCGTGTCTCCATACACACAGTTTTAAAACCCGCATCGACAAGGCCATAATACAAATGTTGGCTCATAACGCCGGCTTCAAACCCGATAGTGTCGATCGGATTGCCAACGGAACTAAGAAAGGTGACGAGCTCATCGATCTCGAATGGCACCAATTTCTCAGTGACAATTTTGCCGTCACGATCAATTACACAAATCGATATTGACCGTAGCGATACATCCAGTCCTACAAAATAACTCATCATCTTCTCCCATGTGTTGCAAACCAAGGTCTGCAGGTTACACGGAGCTTAACTTTCGACAGAGAGCCCGATTACGCATGCTTTTGGGATGAACATCCCACCACAAGAGGCCGGTCCTAAGCCGATAGCGCTTTTGTCTTTCAACGGCAGACATCTCCGCTGCCCATATCGAAATGAAAATGGTCGGCATGGGCGTTGTTATAGTCCGGGCCGAGCGTCACAGAAAACAAACGGCACGCGCCAGCGTGTACCCGTTCAAGGAACTGTCCTTCCGGTGTTTTTCGCCCCCAGTTTGATCTTACATCGATTGTCCGGCCGTCGGCGAGTTTGAAAGCAGCAATGTCGATGGCATTGGCGCGGGCATGTTCACTTCGGCGCGCAGACCCAGCGACGTTGCGGCAGGAATAGCTGCCATAGGTCACGATTTGATGGACAGGCGATCCGAGCAATTCTTCCGCGTGCGGGATCATCACATGCAGCTCCCAGATATAGAGGGCGGCCGTTTGCGCGCAGGTCATCGAGAGAGTCTGGGAGTAGGGGGTTGTCGACCGGTCCAGCGTGACCGCATTCGTAAACCCACAGCCTTTTCCTGTGGATTGATCCTCGCGCGGCGTGAACATGACCCCTGCTTTTTCTAGGGCTTCATAACACTTCTGTGGGTTGTTTTTCACATGGGTCAGTTTTCGGTATGTCGCAAAGCCGATGGGGTCCAAAAGGCTGAGTTCTTTGAAAGGATTGTGCTGCGCCGGGGCGCGGAGCGCATAGACCCACATGGCGACGACTGCGCCGATCAAAACGAAAATATATATAAGATTCTTGCCGAATTCACGCATTTAGACAGAGTGTTAACCAGACGCACCGCTTTCTGTTAAGATCGAATCTGTAGTTGAGTCGCGCCAGAAAGGCGGTCTGAAGGGATATTAATATGGCAGATCTGTTAGACGACGAGCCAGGCGGTAAGATTATCAATGAGCCGATGAGTGAGGCGCTCTCCAAGCGCTATCTTGCTTACGCGCTTTCCACGATTACATCTCGCGCGCTGCCAGACGTTCGCGACGGCTTGAAGCCCGTTCAGCGCCGTATCCTTTATGCGATGCGTGAGCTGAAGCTGAACCCGGAGGGTGGTTACAAAAAGTGTGCAAAAATCGTCGGTGACGTAATGGGTAATTACCACCCACACGGCGATAGCGCGATTTACGATACACTGGTGCGCCTGGCGCAAGATTTTTCTGTCCGCGTCCCGCTCGTTGATGGGCAGGGCAATTTCGGCAATATCGACGGCGATAATCCCGCCGCTTATCGTTATACCGAAGCGAAGATGACGTCTGCTGCCGAGCTTTTGCTTGAGGGCCTCAATGAAGACGCCGTAGATTTCAAAGAAAACTATTCTGAGACCGAAACCGAGCCGGTTGTTCTGCCAGCTGGCTACCCGAACCTGCTTTGCAATGGTGCCACGGGAATTGCCGTCGGCATGGCGACATCCATTCCGCCTCACAATGCTGCCGAAGTCATCGATGCAGCATTGATGCTGATCGACAACAAGAAAGCCTCGACCAAAGACCTGATGAAGGTTTTACCGGGGCCTGACTTTCCGACGGGCGGTGTGATCGTTGAGCCGAAAGAGTCGATTCTTGAAGCTTACGAAACAGGACGCGGTTCGTTCCGCATGCGCGCGCGCTGGCACACGGAAGAAATGGGGCGCGGGCAGTATCAGATCGTAATTACGGAAATTCCGTATCAGGTTCAAAAATCAAAGCTCATCGAAAAGCTGGCCGAACTCATTGAGACCAAAAAGGCTCCGCTGCTGTCCGACGTGAATGATGAGAGCGCAGAAGATGTCCGCATCGTACTTGAGCCGCGCGCCAAAACCGTCGAGCCAGATGTGCTGATGGAAAGCTTGTTCAAGCTTTGCGATCTTGAGACGAAATTCAGCCTGAACATGAATGTGCTGCACAAAGGTGCGCCGCAGGTCATGGGCCTGAAAAGTGTTCTGCAAGCGTATCTCGATCATCGCCGCGAAGTCGTGCAGCGCCGCGCGCGGTTCCGCCTCGACAAAATCGAAAAGCGGCTGCATTTGCTTGATGGATACTTGATCGCCTACCTAAATATCGACGAGGTGATCCGGATTATCCGCGAAGAAGATGAGCCGAAGCTTGAGCTTATGGACCGGTTTAGCCTGACCGAGATCCAGGCTGAAGCGATTTTGAACCTCCGTTTGCGGGCTCTTCGTAAACTCGAAGAGTTCGAAATTAAGCGGGAGCACAAGGAGCTCACAGCAGAGAAGGCGGACATCGAATCTCTTCTCAACTCAACGCGGCGTCAGTGGACCCGTGTTGGAAAAGAGCTGAAGGAAGCACGAAAGGTGTTTGATCCGGGCTCAAACCTTGGGCGGCGGCGCGCAGAGTTTGAAGATGCGCCAGAAATCGATTTGACAGCTGCGCTCGAAGCATCTGCTCCGAAGGAGCCAATTACTGTTGTGCTCTCTGAGAAAGGCTGGATCCGCGCACTAAAAGGTCATGTAGAAGACCTGTCAGGCACGAAGTTTAAAGACGGCGACGCGTTCTATCTTGCGGACTATTTGCATACAAATGACAAGCTGATCCTTATGTCTTCCGATGGACGAGCGTTCACCTTGCCAGCAGACAAACTGCCGGGCGGTCGCGGACATGGTGAGCCAATTCGTCTTTCGATAGATCTCGAAGATAGTGTCGATATCATCGCGATGTTCAAATACACGCCCGATCGCGTCCGATTGATGGCGAGCGAGGCGGGGTACGGATTTATTTGTCCGGAATCTGAACTGGAAAGCTCTCGTAAGGCCGGTAAGCGCGTTGTATCGGTGCCATCAGGCTCAGCCTTAATTGTCGCCGACGAAATCTCAGGCAACTATATTGCTGTGATTGGCTCAAATAAGAAAATGTTGATTTTCCCGCTTGAGGACCTGCCAGAAATGGTACGCGGTAAAGGGGTTAAACTCCAGAAGTATAGCGGTGGTCATCATCTGATTGATGCGATCGTATTCCACGAAGAAGATGGCCTGTTTGCGACATCTAATGGGCGCACGCGCAGTTTCCCGGAGTGGGAAGATTGGATTGGCAAGCGTGCTCAAGCCGGAAAAATCGCCCCTAAAGGGTTTCCGCGCTCTGGTCTCTTTAACGGGTAAGTGCTTGCAAGCTGGGGTAACTACGCGGTAAGTCTAGACTTAATTTGAAGGGAGGTGCGGGATGAGCGCTCTTTATATCATACTCGGTATCGTTGCCGTTCTGATCTTTATCGTGATCGGCATCTACAATGGTCTCGTTGCCAAGCGTCAGCGATGTAATCAGGCATTTGCTGATATTGATGTTCAGCTTAAGCAACGTCAGAATTTGATCCCAAACCTCGTTGAGACGGTGAAGGGCTATGCAAGCCACGAACAGGAGACGTTTCAGCAGGTGATCGAAGCGCGTAATGCCGCTGCAGGTGCAAGCTCTCCCGGGGAAATGGCGCAAGCGGAGGGGGTTCTAACGGGTGCATTAGGAAAGCTTTTTGCGCTCGCCGAAGCGTATCCGGATTTGAAAGCAAATGAGAATTTCAAAGAATTGCAGAAAGAGCTCTCATTGATAGAAGATAAGCTAGCTGCAGCGCGGCGGTTCTACAATTCTGCTGTGCAGGACTACAACACAGCGACTGAGCAGTTTCCAGGCTCGATCATTGCTGGTTCTTTTGGGTTCCAGCAGCGTGACTTCTTCGATGTTGGCGAAGACCGGGCAACCCTCAGCACTGTGCCTCAGGTCGACTTTAATAGCTAAGCGCACGACGCTCAAACAAAACTCGAAAGACCCTGGCAAGTCGCCGGGGTTTTTTTATGATCCCATCCATTCGGCTGCGCGATCAGCGTAATAAGTGATGACACCGCTCGCGCCAGCGCGTTTGAAACACATGAGGGTTTCCATCATGACGCGCTCGCCATCGATCCAGCCTTTTTCGGACGCCGCCATGATCTGCGCGTATTCTCCAGACACTTGGAAAGCGAGGGTCGGAATTGCGAATTCTGCTGATACGCGCTGAACGATGTCGAGATAAGGCAGACCCGGTTTGACCATCACCATGTCAGCGCCTTCAGCTATATCCATCGCGACTTCACGAAGCGCTTCATCGGTGTTTGCCGGGTTCTGCTGATAGGTTCGCTTGTCGCCTTTTAGCGCAGATGCAGAACCAATAGCGTCTCTATAAGGGCCATAGAAACCGCTCGCATACTTCGCCGCGTAAGAAAGAATAAGCGCATTTGAATGACTATTGCTTTCGAATGCGCTTCTTATAGCTCCGATCCGGCCGTCCATCATGTCTGACGGAGCTACGACATCGGCACCAGCTTCAACTTGAACCAGAGCTTGTTTGACAAGAACGTCAGTTGTTTCATCGTTGAGCACATATCCTGTCTCGTCGATGAGGCCGTCGTGACCATGGCTCGTGAAAGGGTCCAGCGCAACATCGCAAATAATGCCGACATTCGGGGCTGCGTCTTTTATCGCTTTGATGCAAGTGGGAACCAATCCATTTGGGTTCAGCGACTCAGACCCGCTCGAATCTTTCTTGGAAGGATCGATATTGGGGAAAATCGCAATTGCGGGGATGCTGAGTTCTTCAGCGCGCTTCGCTGCCTTTGCTGCCTCAGCTGGTGAAAGCCTGTCCACCCCCGGCATAGATGGCACTGGTTGGCGAGCCTCGCCCCCATCATGGACAATCAAAGACCAGACGAGATCGGCGGGAGACAGCGTGTTTTCAGCTGTAAGTGTGCGGATCCATCCAGACTGGCGGTTTCGGCGCAGGCGTGTGGCCGGAAAAGATTGCGAGTAATTTGTCATGACATTTTCTTTAAACCGTCAATCACCGGCTTGTCATGCGGCATAAATCGTCCGACTGTCATAGACTGAATAGAAGCAGGGACGTAACAATCCGGTCGTAGGGGCGCATTCATCAATGGCGTATGACATTTTCATCAGTTATCGGCGGGTGGATCAGGAATTGGCAAAAGCCCTGGTCGAGGGGCTTACGTCGCGCGGAGTGCGTGTCTGGTGGGATGGAAAGATCGAAGGCGGCGAAGATTGGCGTGATGCGATTGTTGAAAATCTGAACGTATCTCAGGCACTTGTCATTCTGTTTTCTGAGGCGTGTAATGATTCAAAACAGTTGAAGAAAGAACTCGCACTTGCTGACACGCTCGATAAAACAGTCGTGCCGGTTCTAATCGAAGATACGAAGCCACGCGGCCACTTCTTGTACGAGATGGCAGCAATCAATTGGCTGCAAATTCACCCAGACCCTGAGACTAAGATTGATGGATTGGTAACCCGGCTAATCTCGGAGTTAGACATTACGGCAGGCCCCGTTTCACAAACCTTTAAGGCTGAGCCTATTCTGCCTGACGCACCCAAAGCTCAACCTGATGAGCCGAGTGTGCCATCGCCAAAACAATCGCCTGCCCGAGATCGCAAATCGATCGCACGAGATGTACGTGCAAAGGAGGACGCCAAGAAGCGAGAGAAAGAGCGGCGCGATTTTCTTCCATTCAAATGGTATGAAGTCGCAATTGCTGTGCTCGTGGCGGTAACAATGCAGCTTGCCGTTACCGATGACTTAAACGACCCCGATCGGATCATTCCGTACTGGGATCCTGCACTCGCCTTCTTTTTGGTGCTTATTTTTATCGCTTTATTCGTATTTCCAATTCGCTACTATTTCCGCCGCCGGCGAGTTGGGCCAGCCTTTAAGTCCTTTTTGGCAAGCACGCTGACACTCGGCGCAGGATTTGCGGCGCTCGCAGCATTTCATCCCGGTTTTTATGACGACGCGCTTAGTCAGAGCGAAAATGTCTGGATGATGGCTATTGCGATGATCATTCTCATTGTCATTATGACACTCGCGGCATTTGCTGTGTACGGGTTGCTGCACTTCCAGCGCGCCGTGCGAAGCTTTGAGCAGCATGTCCAGAAGATCTAGCGACGCCAGCGCCGAACATTGCGGAGCATAAAGCACCGTTTGCTCACATCCATGAACTCTCTTTGAGCGTCCTCGATCTCCAGCATCCAGTCTTTCAGCCGGCGTCGTGGAAGCTCGCGAAAGCCGAGACTTTTGTAGAATGGGCCATTCCACGGGAGGTCGCGGAAAGTCGAAAGGAAAATTTCCTCGAATCCGTGGCGCTCGGTCCACTCAAAACATGCCTTAACGAGAGCGCTACCAACACCTTTTCGCCCGTGCGCCGGGTCTACCGATAACTGATCAAGGTAAAAGTCCGTGTTTCCGCGAACGCTTAACAAGGCGAACCCAACGGTGATGTCGCCTGTCTCGCAGGCAAGTAACAAGTCATCCTTTATTGCCGAGCGCAGCGTATCTGCAGGGACACCGTCCGGGATATCGGGCATGTCAAAGATCAAGCCGGTAGGGCGAAATAGTTCGCTTGCCGCAATATCTGCAGCAATCATTCGCGCGATATCGCCAGAATTGGCCGCGCGGATGGAATATCCCTCCTCGAGTGGACGCATGCTTCCCCACAATGACGTAATTACGCTTCAGTCGCGATGTTTAGCCTGATTGCTGCGTATTCAAAATCTGCACCGGCGTGGCAAGACTGAATTTCCTAATAGCTGCCCTCTGGCATCATTTCTGTTCGCGAGCGCAGAAATTTTACGCCGCACTCATTTTGGCGCTGCCACTGGCGTGATGAAGTCGTGATCTTAAGTTTCCGGCGATCTGGACTGAAAATCTCAACATCGAACTCGTTTGGTAGAACGACGAACTGCGACATGCGAAGCCGTGCACCCGACCGCGACATGTCGATGACGCGAATTGGTATTTTGAAACCATTGGCCAACTGTATCTGACCGTCGGTGACAATCTTATGGCGGTCATTCCCACGTTGCTCGGCAGACAGGTCGAGGTCTTCTGAGAGTTCGGTACCGAAATCAACGTCTGAGGAATGAGGTTCGTTTGACTGTTCCATGTCTCTTTACCTAGACGAACTCTACGCCAACCTGATTTCCGTCACGCCAGCGAAGGGTTGCGCGGCGTTTGCGCGGTAAGCCGGAAATCTTAATCCAGAAGGCGCTCGGCAGTTGCTGATCTTCATTGATGTGGAGACGTGCGCCTGAATTTGACACATCAAGCACAGAGCAAGTTAGTCGACGAAGAAAGCCGAGCGAGATTTTTCCGGAACCTTCAAGTTTCCTGCGGCTGCCGCGTCTATTGAGATCTGACATTCTCTTAAACCCAATTGTTTTTCATACTTAGCAATGGCACAGAGTGGTGAAAAAGCCGTCGAATGAAATCCTGAAATTTCATCGATTTTTGTAAGGGAGAGATAATGAGTTTGCAAAATGAGGTGATAGTTCGCCAGGATGGCGGCGTTGGGCGCATTATACTTAATCGGGCAAGTGCGCTGCACGCGTTAAACTTGCCAATGTGCGACGCAGTTTTGACGGCACTGTCACGCTGGGCAGATGATGACGCTATTCATTTAGTTTTGGTAACGCACGCTGAGGGCACGCGTGGCTTTTGTGCGGGCGGTGACATCAGAATGCTTGCAGAAAGTGGGGCAGGAGACGCATCAGAGGCGCGGGCATTCTTCGCAACCGAATACCGAATGAATGCCGCGATCAAAACTTTCCCAAAGCCGTATCTGACGATTATGGACGGTGTTACGATGGGCGGCGGGGTAGGGCTGTCAGTCCATGGGTCACATAGAGTAGCGACTGAGCGGACCTTGTTTGCTATGCCAGAAACGGGGATTGGCTTGTTTCCCGATGTTGGTGGCGGTTGGTTTTTGCCAAGGTTGCGCGGTGAGCTCGGCACTTGGCTGGCTTTGACGGGTGCGCGGCTTAAGGGGAGTGATGTCGCGGCCGCGCGAGTGGCAACTCATTATTTGCCGAGTGAGCTTGTTCCCAATCTCATAGGTCAGATCGAAAGTGCTGACTTTTCTGGCGGCGGGGCAGAAATGCTCGGCGAAATTCTCAACCTGCTTACCCATCCCATTCCAGCGGGAAGTTTTGAGGAGCACATGGAGGCGATTAACTCATGTTTTCAACATGATAGCGCCGAGGCCATCGTGGAGGCCTTGACTGCTCACGGAGGCGATTGGGCTCAAAAACAGGTAGAAACAATCAAAGAAAAATCTCCCGAAACCGTCAAAGTGGCTTTGCGCCAGCTGCGAGAGGGGAAGAAGCTGGAGAGCTTTGAGGAGAATATGAGAATGGAGTACCGAATTGGATGGCGGAAGGTGTGTTCTGCCGATTTCCTGGAAGGCGTGCGCGCTGTCATCATTGAGAAAGACAACGCTCCAAACTGGTCAGCGCAGTCTTTGCAGGATGTGAGTGCTGACCAAATAGCACAGTATTTTGAACCACTGGGTGAAAATGAGCTGAGTTTCTCATGAGCTCTGGCCCCGAAGATCTTGAAGCTCAGCTCGCGCAATGGTGCGCGTCTTATGTCAGCGCATTCAGCGACTTCGACTCAGAACGCATTGGAACTCATTGGGCATTCCCCTCAGTGATCATCCATGAAGGTCGGCGACTTGTCTTTAATTCAGTTGATCAGTTTTCGGCAAACACCGGAGCGCTGCTGACTTTTTATGAGCGCCAGGGTGTCGAGCGCGCAAATCGTAAACTTGTTTCGTGTATGTCGATGACACCCGAAATTGTGTCGATCCGTGTAAATGATGAAATGGTTGGCCGTCACGGCGATGTGATCGTTGCGTGGTTTGCTGCCTACGTATTGCAGAAGATCGATCATTCTTGGAAGGCGATTTTGGCTGTTGCAGACGGTGAAGCAGAAGCATGGAAGCAGCGCGGAACACCGCTCGGATCATAGTTAATCGACAAGTGAATATTTTAAATAATCTGCATACAGACAATCTGTATGCTTATTAAATTGTTAGGATAGTTGATGTAAAACCATTCAAAGTACAACAAAATAAAATCAAAGTTGTCGAAACAAAGTTGAGTGGTGATGAACATGACTATGCCTGCTGCTGCAGAGGCGACAGATACTGTTGCCGATTCTTTCCTGAAATCTCTTTCGCTTTTGGAGCAGGCGCATCGCCGCTTGCACGACGTTGTAAAAGACGACCTGGAGCGTAGTGGAGAGCGTTCGCTAACTGGCGTTCAGGCTCTTCTGCTTTACGAAATTGGCGAAGCTGAGACGCCTGCGTCTGCTTTGCGTGCTCGCGGTGCATTTGCTGGCACAAGCCTTTCTTACAATGTTAAAAAGTTGCAGGAAGGTGGATACCTTAACCAGCGTCGCTCTGACGATGACAAGCGCGCTGTGCGTCTTTCACTTACAGAGCGTGGTCTGAAAGTGCGGTCACGCGTTGCGGCATTGTTTGAAAAGCAGGCCACAGCTCTAGAGCCGACAGCGAGCGTTCGTTTTGACGATCTTCAGCATATGAACAAGACGGTCTCGCGTCTTGAGCGTTTCTGGTCTGACCAGATCCGGTTCCGCCTCTAAAGCTTTCTTCCCGTTTGGGGGGAGTGACGGATCCCGTAATCCTGCAAAGGATTACGGGATTTTACTTATTGTTGATCGGTAAAAGACTTTCAGAATAAGCTGCGGCGATGTGGAGTTTTGTTTCCATCGCAAATGCGACTAAATATGCTGATAAAGCCATTCTGTTGAAAGCGACCAAAAATGAAGCATTTGAAGGCCTTTGAAGATGCTCTCAGCGCCATCCATAAGGAAGGTCGTTATCGAGTTTTTATAGATCTTCATCGCAAGCGCGGCGAGTTTCCTAAGGCTTCTGCCCGGTTTGAAGAAGGCGAGCGGGATATCACGGTGTGGTGTTCAAACGATTATCTTGGCATGGGGCAGGATGAGGATGTCCTTCAGGCGATGCATGAGGCCATTGACAGCTTCGGTGCTGGCGCAGGTGGAACCCGCAATATTTCGGGCACAACCCGGTTCCATGTTGATCTGGAGCGTGAGCTGGCAAGCCTGCATGGAAAATCAGGTGCCTTACTGTTTACCTCCGGCTATGTGGCAAATGATGCGACCCTGGCAACGCTCGGAAAGATTTTGCCCGGTCTTATCATCTATTCAGATGAAATGAACCATGCCTCGATGATTGAAGGTATCCGCCGCTCGGGTGCGGAACGCAGAGTCTTCAAACATAATGACATCGGCCATTTGCGGGCGCTGATGGAGAATGATCCGGCAGATGCGCCGAAAATCATCGCCTTCGAAAGCGTATACTCCATGGACGGCGACGTAGGGCCCCTGGAAGCGTTTTGCGATCTAGCTGATGAGTTCGAAGCGATCACTTACCTTGATGAAGTTCACGCCGTGGGTCTCTACGGTGATGAAGGGGCGGGCATTGCGCAGCGCGATAAGGTCATGGACCGGATCCACATCATCGAAGGCACGCTGGGTAAAGCCTATGGCGTAATGGGCGGATATATTGCAGCAGATGCCACGATCATTGATGCTATCCGCTCTATGGCGTCAGGCTTTATTTTCACAACTGCGACTTGTCCGGTTATGGCGGCAGGTGCGCTTGCCTCAATCCGAAAGCTACGTACAGAAGATGGCCGAGAGCTGCGAGCATCTCACCAAAGACAAGCGGCTCTGCTTAAATCAAAGATGCGCGAGGCCGGTTTGCCTGTGATGCCAAGCGAGACGCATATCGTCCCGCTTTTCGTTGGCGATCCTGAAAAATGTAAAGCCTTATCGGACATTCTCTTATTCGATTTTGGCATCTATGTTCAGCCGATCAATTATCCAACTGTTCCGCGCGGAACAGAGAGGCTGCGGTTTACGCCAAGCCCAGTTCATACCGAAGCGATGATGGACGAACTGATATCTGCGCTATTGGCGGTTTGGAAGCAGCTCGGTCTCGATATCGCTGCTTAAAGCCGGCTGGGCCGACAATACGCGAATTAGGCCTTCTTCCGGTATTCCGCGATTTCCCGAATGGTCTGGCGAATGAGAAGATCGCTTGGTTGCAACAAGTGCGGTTTAACTTTGTCGCTAAATGTGTGCGATTGCCAGATTTCTAGTTTGACGCAGATATCATCCAGAGATTCAGAGCGAATGGACAAGGCATCAAGGACAATCTTGCGAAGTAACCCGTAAGCCTCGTCAATCTCGGCTTCTAACGCCTCGGGGATTTCCTGGCCTTCTGTGATGAGCTTGTCTTCGCGTGCCGCAAGAGTTTCAAGCGCCTTGTTCGTCTCTTTCCACGCCGCGGAAAGGTGCTTTGTTAGCCGGCTTGTTTCAAGTTCCGGATCTGCAAACTTCGCTGCTGCTCCAAATGGTTTATGCCCTTCAGACATACGGCCAACTCCCAAATACGCTACACCGAGCAGTAAGGGCGAATCTCATTGAAATATCGTTAATAATGGCTTGATTTGACCATGAAGACGTTAACGCGCGCGCATGACTATATGTTGCAGCTCAGGCCACAAAATCACGATACCGGGCGCAACATATGGGATTCTCCACATGTCTATGTCACTCTGGTTCTTGCGAGATTTGCTTCGCCAGCGTACACCGCAGCTAAGAATTCAGGCCCTTTGGAGCAAGCAATATGCCGGACACAGCAGCCCTAGGTGTAACAGATACAACCAGTTTCTTTTCTACGGAACTTGAGATCCGCGATCCTGAGCTGTTTGCCGCAATAAAAGCGGAGCAGTCACGTCAGCAACATCAAATCGAACTGATCGCGTCTGAAAACATTGTCAGCCAGGCCGTGCTTGAGGCGCAAGGGTCGATCCTCACGAACAAGTATGCTGAGGGTTATCCTGGCCGGCGCTATTATGGTGGGTGTGAGTTTGTTGATGTAGCGGAGAATCTCGCGCGAGATCGTGCAAAAGCGCTCTTTAATTGTGCCTATGCAAATGTTCAGCCGAATTCTGGCAGTCAGGCGAACCAGGCCGTGTTTCAATCCTTGATCAAGCCGGGCGACACGATCCTGGGCATGAGCCTCGACGCTGGCGGACATCTCACCCATGGTGCGCGCCCAAACCAGTCTGGCAAATGGTTCAATGCCGTACAGTACGGCGTAAAAAGGGATGATGATCTTATTGATTTCGACGAAGTCGAAAGTCTCGCCAAGGAGCATAAGCCGAAGCTAATTATTGCGGGCGGGTCTGCTTATCCGCGCCAGATTGAATTCAAACGCTTCCGAGAAATTGCAGATGAAGTCGGCGCATTCTTTCTTGTTGATATGGCGCATTTCTCTGGCTTGGTCGCTGGAGGACATCATCCAAACCCGCTCGACTACGCACACGTCGCAACCACGACAACGCACAAAACATTGCGCGGCCCGCGCGGCGGCATGGTTTTGACGAACGACGCCGATATTTCAAAAAAGGTAAACTCGGCCGTATTCCCTGGAATCCAGGGCGGCCCGCTAATGCACGTTATTGCCGCGAAAGCCGTGGCGTTTGGCGAGGCCCTCACGCAAGAGTTCAAAGACTACACGGCGCAAGTCATAAAGAATGCGCAAGCCATGGCGGCCGCTTGCAAGTCGTCTGGCCTCGATGTCGTATCAGGTGGGACCGACACGCACCTGGCATTGATTGATCTTCGTCCGAAGGGCGTTAAAGGCAACGATACAGAAGAAGCGCTCGAGCGCGCCTACATTACATGCAACAAAAATGGCGTGCCGTTTGATCCTGAACCACCGAAAGTGACGTCTGGTATCCGTGTCGGATCACCGGCGGGGACGACGCGCGGTTTTGGAGAAGCCGAATTTACTCAAATCGGTAACTGGATCGGCGAAATCGTTGAAGCGCTCGCAAGCGGTGACAGCGCAGCAACTGAGGCAAAAGTCAAAGCTGAAGTCATGGAGCTCACAGCGCGTTATCCAATCTATAATGGTCTTGGAGGCTAAGTGCGCTGCCCGTTCTGCTCTTCTGAAAATACGTCTGTCAAAGACAGTCGCCCAGCCGAGGATGATACTGCCGTTCGCCGCAGACGGTTGTGCGGTAATTGCGGCGGACGTTTTACAACATTTGAGCGGGTACAACTGCGGGACATCACAGTCGTCAAGCGAGATGGAAAACGCGCGCCATTTGATCGGGAACGTCTGGCCCGATCAATCCGGATTGCTTTGCGCAAGCGTCCAGTTGATCAAGACCGTATAGACCAGATGGTTTCTGGCATCGTTCGCAAACTTGAAACATCTGGTGAGGCGGATGTGTCTTCTTCTGAAGTCGGCGAACTTGCCATGGAGGCTCTTAAAGAAGTTGACCCGGTCGGATACGTCCGCTTTGCGAGTGTTTACAAGGATTTCGGTGATCCTTCGGATTTTGCGGCCTTTATCAAGGATGCTGGTGTAGAATAGGCCAGCACTTTTCGCTCCGCGAGGCCGCCGCCTTGCAGAGGGAAATACGCGAATAAGTCTGAGCCCGCCTGAGCGGCGAAGCGAAAAAAACGCAAGTCTCAACTCGTATCGATATAGCCCGGCAGCTCGCATGGCTGGCGGATCACCCGCGCGCGCAGTGGCAGGGGGCGCTTAAATGCGCGCTGTGAAATGTGTGCCTTGAGCCTGGCTTTCGTGCGGGCGATAAACACCAGCAGCATTTGCAGGATCACCGCGATCGGCGGTAATTGTGCGCTGTAGGGTTTGCGCGCATGAGCGGCCGGGTCTTCGGCGTCAATCTGGCAAGAAAGTTCCGCCAGTGCCATAAAGCACCAGGCCTCCAGCATCTCGGTTTTTTTCAGCGCGCGGCGCGGATCAGACGGCGCAATCAAGAGGATCTGGCGCGCAAGCGTGAACGCCATATAGAGCAGCGCCCGCCACTCCGAGGCGAGCGTGCAGGGCTTTGTGAAGCGGGCCGGCAACCGAAACATAGACCCAATATAGGAATAAATTCATGTGCGGCAAGGTGGGATTGCGCGAAATTCTGATTTGGGCGCAAAAGCAGACCTTCCTAAATTGACAGGGGAATGCGCTCGACACAACACCAAATCTATCTGCAAGGCCACCAACAGGGGACCGTCGCTAAAAAAATTACGGTGATCGCGCATTGGCGTCACTTTTAAGGGATAGGCTGGAACGCGAAATCTCCTGCGTTCAGTCTCAAATCAACTGGCGTGAGAACAATGATACCGCTACCATCGGTGTTTGCGACATGTAGATTGGATTCCGTAAAACGACCGAGCACGGTGGTGCTGGGCACCCCGGCCCAGTATGCTAGACGTGTTTCATCATTCGACCAAACCGGCGCTGCGTCTGTTCTCGCCTGTTCATCACCATCGAAATCTGTGATTTGAATCGGTGCGGCCTCCCCGGGGCGTTCGACATAGATATCCAAAGTTCTTTGAGTTGTCAGATTGCCGAAATAGGCAAAGTCAGATCCGTCCGGTGACCAAGCACCAAACACCTGAGCCCCGTTCGGATTCGGAAGATTCGCGCCGAGTTTAAACGGCGCAGAGTTCAAGCTAGCGAGAAACAATTCCGCATTAGCACCTGGAGACACCTCGAGTTGAGAATATAATACTTCGTCATCCGAGTTGGGGCGCACCGCAAATCTCTCAATCGCGACATTGCTATTTGTCGTGACAATCGTCTGTGATGGCGACATCGCCTTAGAGTCGCGAATAATGATGTCCTCAGTTCTATTTGAATTCTGGCGTACAAAGGCAACGCGCGATCCATCGTCGAACCACTCGCATTGCCGTTCATTTGGAAAGTTTGCAGTATCGCTGCCAATCAGCAAATTATTGGGATACACGCCCAATGAGGCATCGCTGATGCGTATTTGCCGTGCGTTGCCAACGGGCCCAAAACTGTAACAGATTCTGGACGTAGATGGTGCAGTCTTCAGTCCTCTCAGACCATTGGCATTCTCAACCAGCCGCGTGCTGTTCTGGCCACCGAGTGTGGTAACAAATATATTGATTGCTTCACCCACTCCGGTCGATACGACTTCGACAACTTGAAAGACGTAGTTCCCATCGGCCGACCATCTTGGCGCGACCACACCAACGCTGGCGGTTTGGCCCACCGTGCCGTTAATCTTCATTGGATTGTTGCCATCTCTGTCCACAATGTAGGTCTCCCTGCTTGTATCGCTCGGTCCGCCCGTTTGCAGCGTAAATGCGATTTGCGAACTATCTGGGGACCAAGCAAAGTCTGCCCCGACGGAACGATCATTCGTCGTACCAGCCGCGCTGACACGTACCGGCGTTCCCCCATCGACCGAGACTACCAAGAGATCGGTTTCGCCCGTGTTAATGTCCGGCATCTGTTGGAAGGCGAGCCATTGCCCATCCGGAGACCACTTAAAAGAAAAAACGCGAGATTGCAGTCCACTCGGTGATTCCGAAAGCTGAGTAAGACCGGAACCATTATCGTTGACCAGATAGAGGTCCGCGGTCGTCACCCCCTCGGTGCCAATGAACGCAATCTTTTCCGAGCGACGATCAACTTGAATGTCGATGGTCGCCCGATCGACGGCTCCGTCATTGTCTGTGACCGTCAAGGTCGCTGTATAAAGGCCGGGCATCTCGAATGTGAATATCGCACCTTCGGTAATGGCATCTATGGTTCCGTCACTGGTAAAATCCCACTCATAAGATGCGATCGTGCCGTCACTGTCGGTTGACCCCTCGGCCGAGAAAGAGACGGTAAGCGCGGCGGGCCCGGTCGTTACATTCGTTCCGATAACGGCATTCGGCGCAATATTCGAAGGCGGCGGAGATACAGAACTTCCACCACCACCACTACAAGCGGCCGTTAGAAGTGACAGAGCCAACGCTCCGGAGCTAACGCTGCGGTTAGGCACTGAGTGCTTTTTAGGTGAAGATAAAATAGACATGCGGAGTCCTCCTTTGGACACAAGCAAGCCTTATCGCGGCGGCAAAGGGCATGGGGGTATTCCCCCATTCGAAACCAAGATATTTATCCCAATGGGGGATTACCCCCATGCCGCCTACAAATCGTTTCCATTAGCTCTTGAACACCGGACATGAAACCGGATCACGCAAACGCATTAGGAGACTGAAATGAAAATCGCGACCATTATCGTTGCCGGAGCCCTCGTGTTGACCGGCTGCGCAACCAAGTATCAAGTTGAAGGCAGCACCGGCGGTCAAATGCCAAAATGGCGAAGCGCCAATGTACTTGAAATTAAAGCAGCAGGTAACGGATTTACTAGCAGCTCTAAGCTCAACAAAATGGCGCTTCTCCGAGCCGCGGAGACAGCCATCGAAGCGAATTATCGTTATTTCATCGAAATTGACTCAGAGGATACCGGCAAGACTTCAACAGTAAATATGCCAGCCACGCAAACGACGACTTACACCGGAGATTACACATCATCTGGCTACAATTCGACGTCGACCACCACCTTCAACAACAATTCTTATAACGTCTACAAACCTGGGGCCAACTTGGTTTATCGAATGTATGAGGAGCTGCCTGACGGGGCGCGGCCGGGACAGTTTCACGACGCTTATGAAATCTATAATAGGCTTGGTAAAAAATGGATCAAAAAATTCGAACCGAAAACGCCGCCCGTTTGAGATCGGTCAGATCAGGTTTGCCCGAGATGGTCGAGCAGACCTTCTTTGAACGCGGCAGAGAGCAGCGCGCCAACCGATTTCGTCTCGAACTTCTCGAACAAACTGGCGCGGTGCTTCTCAATCGTCTTCGGACTGATACACAATCGATTGCCTATCTGAGTCGAGGTTAGGCCCTCCGCGATTAAACTCAGAATTTCTCGCTCGCGCGGGGTCAGATTCCGCCCGTTGGGCGCTTCTTCCAGCAATCGAAGGATTTCCCGGTCAACATAGTTTTTGCCGACTATGATCAGTTCTAGCCCTTGCTGAAGCTCTTTTTCACTGCAGGTCTTAAGAAATAGGCCTTCAACGCCCGCCGTTACCCAATCGGCCAGCATCCCGACGGAGGTAAATCCCGTGAACACTGCTATCGCCGTTTCAGGACTCCAGGCGCGCACTTCTGCAAAGACTTCTGCTCCATTGGCCAAAGGCATACCAACATCGAGTGTGAGGAGGCGCGGACGGTGCTTGCGACAGAGCGCGATGGCTTCAAGGCCATTCTTCGCAACACCCACAATCTCCGTACCATGCATCGCTGCGAATAGCTGGCTCAAACCATCCCGAACCATTTGGTGGTCATCCGCAATCACAATGCTTGTATTATGAGACCAAGAGTGCTCTTTCATGTATTGGGGTCCACCGGAGAAATTTTGCCACGTTTAGCGACCATAGCAGCCAGTTGGCTCGGCGTCTTCTCTTTCGTTATGATTGCGATGGGGCTGAATGGACAAGTCGCTTTTGCTGATCCGCTTGACGCATCAGGGCCGCCACTATTCAAAATTCTCAAAAACGCCGAGTTCGTCCGAGAAGACTTGACCCCGCTGACAATAGACCAAGCTATCGAGCGCTATCGTACCGGCGATTTCGCGGTCGCAAAGACGTCTACGGGTGATCCTACTCGTCCGAATAGCCCTGAATCCAAAAATTTGATCTACGGTCCTGTTTGGGCGAGGTTGGCTGTCTCTAATGACAGTGAAGACACAATCACCGCGCGGCTGGATTATCGAACGGGCGGTTGGGGGAATGTCTTAACCGCTTATCTTGCGCGCAGCGATGGCAACGTGGATCTCATCTGGCGCAACAACTGGCGCTATGAACCCTTCGGGACGTTGGCACCTAATACTCGCCTGCGCGGGTCATTTGCTTTCACACTGGCACCCGGCGAGCAAGTCGAACTTTGGATCGACTATCCCCATGGGTTTTATCTAGGCGAAGAACTGTGGTTGCTTAAAGAGCAGGACTTTGTCGAACGGCGAACCGGTGATGCAGGCTATGCAGCATTTCTGTTTGGTTGGCGCGCCGCACTGATTGTCGCCGTGCTGGCGTTCGCGATCATACTGCGGTCGCGCGTCGCCGCCTATTACGCGCTATTTAGTGCGGCCTTGTTCGCATTGTTTCTGCAAAATTACGGCTTTACCTACACGTATTGGGTGCAGTCGGTTGAAATCGATTTTTTACTGTCCTTTGTTTTCGGTGGGGTCGCGTTAACGTTCTTTGGCCTCATGAGTCGGGAGTTTCTTTCAGCCCCAAAGCTATATCCGAATTTGAACAGAGCAATCGTGTGGACAATGGTACTGGGTTGGTGTGCTGCCCTATCCGCTCAATTCCTAGGTGTGCGCCCATTGACTGAAATGCTGCTCGCGCCTGTTGTGCTGGCTTTCATGGGAGTGCTGATCTACGCGGCTTTCATTGGCGTTCGGAACCAACACAAAGGATCGCGCCTGTATCTCATCGCGACGCTTGTGCTTTTCGCAATCTGCATGTTTGGCGTTCTCGCCTGGCCGCCGTTCGACCTATTTTCCCTTCAGTTGAATGTTGATGTCACGCATCTAGGCTTTTCGATTGATGCCTTCTTGTTCGCTGGTGCGCTTGCAATGCAGGCTTTGGCGCTAAGGAAAGAGCGTGATGACGCGTTTGAAGCAGAAGTAGCTGCATTGACCGAACAAGCTAGTTTAGCCAGCAAACTTGACTCAATGACATTGCAACATGACCGCGCGGTGATTTTGGCGGAATCTCGGCGCCGTGCTTTAGCGGAAACCACGCATGATCTGAAACAACCTCTATTGTCCTTGCAAATGTCACTGCGTAACAAAAAAGATGTCGAGGCACTATCGCAAGGTGTTTCTTATCTTCGAAGCGTTGTTGATAAGACACTCGACGGTGTGCGTCCTAATCGTGACGCCCCGGTCAGTCACGAGATCGTTGTCGATCGGACAGCAAATCTCGGCGAGATCATTCGAAATGTTGCGATCATGTTCGCCGATGAGGCACGCGAAAAGGGGCTAGAGTTTAGGTTGGTAGACAGTTCGATTGTCGTAAAGGCTGAACCTGTTATCTTGATGCGGATCGTGATCAATCTTGTTGCCAACGCTATCAAACATACCACCTCAGGCCGCGTGTTGATCGGAGCGCGAGTCAGGGGCGAGAATGCAGTGATCGAAGTTTACGATACCGGTCCTGGGATGACCGAACGTGAGTTGCAGGAGGTATTTCAACCACATGTTTCTGGTTCGGCCTCGTCTGGTGAAGGACTAGGGCTGGCCATCGTTAGAGAACTCGCAAATGAGAGCGGACTCGATATTCAGGTGCAGTCTCAACCGAGCAAAGGGACGGTTTTTCGGATTTTAGGATTAGTGAGGGCCGACTATAACCGACAGACTTGAACATCATGGCTCTACTTTTCAGTGACTTGGCCTCGTCGCTGGTGAGACAACCTGACGTCAATAGCTGAACCGAATCCAAACACTCATCTGCTCACGTCCAATAGCGGGAAAATCCACGATTTTCTTGTGTCCGCCTCTATGACTTCCGGATTCACTCGCTAATGACTGCTCCTGGGATAACAGAGCCACCGCTTGCTCAAATCAACCCCCGCGCCATTTCGAAAACATCCTCAAACATCTCTGGGGTGAGGCGGCGCGTGTTCGTATTGTAGCGGGAGCAATGATAGCTTGAGATCAGCGTCAGCGGGCGGCCCGAAAGCGCCACCTCATAGCGCGTGCCATGGCCGAAGGGGTGGTCTTTCAGCTTCAGGCCAAGTGCTCGCACAGTGGAATCGTGGCTGATCTTCCCCAGACAGATCATCACTTTCAGCTTCGCCAGCGCCTCAATGCGCGAAAGCAGGAAGGGGCGGCAGGCATTGATCTCAGCGCCAACTGGCTTGTTCTGCGGCGGCACACAGCGCACCGCATTGGTGATCATCGCGTCTTTTAGTTTCAGACCGTCATCGCGGCGCTGGTCGTATTTGTCATTCGAGAAGCCGAATTTCGCGATCGTCGCATAGAGCAGATCACCGGCCCAATCACCGGTAAACGGCCGGCCTGTGCGATTGGCTCCTGTGACACCTGGGGCAAGGCCAATAATCAGCAATTTCGCCGTTTCCGGCCCAAAACTCGGCACCGCGCCATTGAACCAGTCCGGCTCTTTTGCCTGGCAATCTTCCCGGTATTTCACCAGCCGGGGGCAAAGGTCACAGTCTTTTGGCGCTTCGGGGGGGTAAGAATCCTGCATTTGCCCTAAATCACAGGGATTCTGGCCGCAGACAATGCTTGCGTGTTTCGCCAGCGCAGCATATATGTGCCCGCTCGCCCTTTAAGGAGATGTGCCCCGATGGCCCGCGTGACCGTTGAAGACTGCGTAGAGCAGATTCCAAATCGTTTTGATCTTGTCCTGATGGCGGCTCACCGCGCCCGGATGATCCGCGAAGGCTCGCCGATGACGGTTGATCGCGATAACGACAAGGATCCGGTTGTGTCTCTGCGTGAAATTGCTGAGCGCTCGGTTGATCTGAAAGTGGTGACAGAAGCGCTGATCTCCAATCTTCAGGAAGTGCGCCCAGATGAAGAGCGCGAGCATGAAGAAGATCGGCTGGCTCTCGAGGCAGCCCCAACCGCGACCGAAGACGATGTCATGCGTGCCTATCAGGCCGAGCTTGAGTCTGGCCGCGACGACCGGATGTAACTGGTATGCCGGACAGCGCTGCACCTCATAAGGAGAGCGGCGCGGAGGAAGCCGCCAGCAAAAGACCTGAGCGGTATTTGAGACAATACGAACTTGTCGAGCGGGTGCGCGGCTACCATCCGCAGGTCGATGAGGATATGCTCAATCGGGCATATGTGTACGCGGTCGCCAAACATGGCAGCCAAAAGCGCGCGTCTGGCGACCCTTATTTTTCGCATCCCGTGATGGTGGCAGGTCTGCTGGCTGATTTGAAGCTCGATGAGCATACCGTTGCGGCTGGCTTGCTTCACGATACGGTAGAAGACACCGACGCCAATCTCGATGAAATTCGTGAGATGTTCGGCCAGGATGTTTGCGACCTTGTAAATGGCGTAACGAAATTGACGCGCCTCGAATATCGCTCCGAAGAGACCAAGCAGGCTGAGAATTTTCAGAAGTTCATTCTGGCATCAACAAAAGACGTGCGTGTTTTATTGGTTAAGCTCGCGGATCGTCTGCATAATATGCGCACGCTTGCTCATTTGAAACAGCATAAACGTGAGCGCATTTCGAAAGAGACGATGGATCTGTTTGCGCCGCTTGCCCGGCGTATCGGTCTTTATGCTTATGCCGAAGAAATGGAAGACCGCGCTTTTGCTGAGATCAATCCTGAAGCACGCGCGTCGATTATGATCCAGCTGAACGAGCTTCAGGAAGAAAGCACGACTGACATGGCGCGGATCGAGGAAGATCTTGAAGCGCTTATGCAGGCTGGCAGTTTCAAATGCCGTATTAAAGGGCGACAGAAACGACCCTTCTCGATTTGGAGAAAGCTCGAAAATAAATCGATCCGCTTCAGGGAAGTGGCAGATATATTTGCGTTTCGGATTATCATGGCTGAAGAGGACGCGGCTGAGTGCTACCGGGCACTAGGCGCGCTGCATCTGGTTTGGCAGTGTCTTCCTGACAGGTTTCGAGACTTTATTTCTGTGCCGAAAGTGAATGGCTATCGCTCTTTGCATACAACGGTGCGCGCATCAGGAAATCAAAAGGTCGAGTTACAAATCCGCACCGAGCAGATGAACGAGACCGCTGAGCGCGGTATCGCGGCGCATTGGGGTTACAAAAACCAGCAATACGGCTTCGATGCAGAAGGTGCTCGCAAGGTTGGCCTTGATGCCGAAAAGAACCTCATCGCCTTTGGCGATTTACTCAAACACGAAGACGAGCCTGACGAATTTCTTGCAAATGCAAAACTCGAAATGTACCGCGAGCACGTATTCGTGTTTACACCAAAAGGCCGCTTGATCGTTCTTCCATCAGACGCGACACCGCTCGATTTCGCTTATGCGGTTCATACCGACATCGGGAATACGTGTATTGGGGCGATCATCAACAATGAAGAGCGTTCCTTGAGGACTGTGCTTCAAAACGGCGACCGTGTTGAGATCATTCGCGGAGACAAGCCGGCTGCGCCGAAGGGGTGGGAGGCGCTTGCGGTAACGGGCCGTGCAAAAGCGGCGCTTAGACGGCTTACCCGCGATCAGGACCGCGAAGACTTCATCAATTTAGGCCGCTCACTGATCAATCATACCATAAGTTTGGCCGAGCTTAGCCCGTCAGATATTTCGCTCGAAGACGTTGCAGTCAAAGCGGGGTTCGATTCACTGGACGCGCTCCACTATGCGGTTGGCAAGGGTGATTATGGAACCTCTGAATTCATGGAGGTTGCTTTCCCGGGGCATGCTGCCGAACCGCTAAAATCTGCAGGGCGTATGCGCGCCGATAGCGATCACATCTCCTTGTTGATCCGCGGTGAGGATTTGCGTGCCGGGCGCGCAATACGACTGGGTGAGTGTTGTTCACCTGTGCCTGGCGATCGCATCATCGGTGTGTCTGAGCCCGGCAAGGGGCTGGTCGTCCATGTTGTGAACTGCTCGCGTCTTGCCGATTGGGATCATGTCCCGGATCGATGGGTGGATCTGAAGTGGACTCACCTTGCAACAACCGATGCGATCGCAACTGGGCGTATTTCGGTAACCGCTGCGAATCGGCGCGGGGTTCTGGCGACGCTATGTCAGGCAGTCGCCAATGCGAATGGAAATATTACCGGTCTAAAAACCGGTGAACGCCGCGAGGACTTTATTGATCTTGTATTTGAGATCGAAGTGGAGGATTTGAAGCGTCTGACTGAAATACTCGCGGCGCTGCGGTCAATGTCTGTGGTTGATAGCGCTGACCGGTTCCGGGAGAACGATTTATGACGACAGATGATGTGCTGGCCGAATTCGAGCGCGCAGGTGCACTTTTGAAAGGGCACTTCATTCTTTCCTCCGGGCGCCGCAGCCCCGTATTTTTGCAGAAGGCGCTTGTGTTTTCACAGCCATCCGTTTCGGAAAAACTTTGCAAAGCGCTGGCAGAGAAGGTCACACAAGCTTTTGGTACGATCGACATTGTTGCTGGACCAGCCGTCGGGGGCATCATTCCTGGCTATGAACTCGCGCGCCAGCTTGGTGCGCGCGCGCAGTTTGCTGAACGCGTTGACGGAGAGCTGACCTTCCGCCGCGGATTCCATTTCAGCGAGGGAGAAAAAATCCTGATTGCTGAGGATATCGTAACGACGGGCCTCTCATTTCGAGAGACTGTCGATGCGCTGTCGGACTTACCGGGCGAGGTTGTTGGCGGCGCTTGTATATTTGATCGCTCGGCTGGCGAAGCCGATGTGGGCTGCGAACTGATTGCGCTCGCTTCCAAGCGTTTTCCTGATTATGATGCAGGTGACCTACCGCCCGAGCTTGCCGCACTTGAAGCGATAAAACCAGGGTCACGGGGCTTGAAATAATGCCAAATCGTATTCGCCTCGGCGTGAACATTGATCATGTCGCGACCATCCGGAACGCGCGCGGCGGTGCCCATCCAGATCCCGCGCGAGCGGCCAAGATCGCGAGCGAGCATGGCGCGGATGGAATCACGTTTCATCTCCGCGAGGATCGTCGTCATATTATGGACCCGGATCTCATGGCGCTGCGTGCCGCAACCGACCTGCCACTCAATATGGAAATGGCAGCGACAGATGAGATGCACGTCATCGCGATGAACTTTAAACCTGAAACCGCGATGTTTGTCCCCGAAAATCGAGAAGAACGTACGACGGAGGGCGGCCTCAATGTTGCGCGTGAGCACAATCATCTCGCGCCAATGATCCGCGAGCTTCAGGAAAATGGATCGCGGGTCTCGTTGTTTATTGAGGCAGATCCTGTGCAACTTGCGGCGGCCAAATCACTCGGCGCTGATATTGTTGAGTTTCACACAGGACGGTTCGTTGAATTGTGCCAAGCTGAAGAGGGGGAGCTGGCCGGCGTCGAGCTGCAGCGAATTTCAGAGAGCGCGGCGCAAGCTGTTCAATTGGGAATAGAGCCGCAAGCCGGTCACGGGCTGACCTATGACACCGTCGCCCCCATCGCTGCAATCCCGGAGCTAACAGAGCTCAACATAGGCCACTTCCTGATTGGGGAAGCGATCTTTGTTGGGCTCGGTGAGGCCGTCGCTGAAATGCGCCGCCGCATGGACGAGGCGCGGCCGGCATGATCATTGGCATGGGCAACGACCTTTGCAACATTGAACGTATTGCGAGCAGTCTTGAGCGATTTGGCGAGCGGTTCGAAAATCGTGTATTCACTGAAGGTGAGCGAGCTAAAGCGCGCAGGCGTATGCGCACGGCTGAAACCTACGCAAAGCGCTTTGCAGCGAAAGAGGCTTGCGCGAAGGCGCTCGGAACCGGTGTTCCGCGGCGCGGAGTGCACTGGAAGGGTATGGAAGTTGTCAATCTTCCTTCGGGAAAGCCGACGATGAATTTAACTGGCGGCGCGTTGGAGCGTCTGAAAGAAATCACGCCTGATGGGCATGAGGCGTCAATCCATCTCACAATCACTGACGATCACCCTTGGGCGTCGGCGACGGTTATCATTGAGGCTTTCCCGGTCTCATGAGCAGCAAGCGATCTCATCGGGCGCGTATGCGCGACTCTGCAAAACCGGTGAAGCCATCGCTAACCAAAGAATCGGTGAAGGCCCTTGAGTCAGCTCTCAATTATACGTTCAAGAACAATGATCTGCTGACACGGGCTATGACACATCCGGGTGCTGTTTCAGCGCAAGATGCGGCGAAGCGCTCAAATCAACGGTTGGAGTTTTTGGGAGACCGCGTGCTTGGACTTATAATTTCTGAGCGATTGATGGAGCGTTATCCCACTGAGCGCGAAGGCAAACTCGCGCCGCGTTTCAATGCGTATGTTCGTAAGGAAGCGTGCGCTGAAGCTGTTCGCCATCTCGGGATAGGGGACTATCTCATAATGGCAGAGCACGACGCTGCAGATGGCGGGCGCTCACGCGATAGCGCGCTTGGTGATCTTTGCGAGGCGGTTATTGCCGCTGTTTATTTGGATGGCGGTTTGAAGTCAGCGCGGGCTCTGATTGAGCGCGCCTGGGCCCCGCAGTTTGCGCACGGCGTATCAACGGCGAAGGATGCTAAGACCGCCCTGCAGGAATGGGCTCAGGGGCGCGGCCTCTCTTTGCCGCACTATGAGGTGATTGATCGTACTGGCCCCGATCACGCGCCCGAATTCAAAGTATCGGTCAAGCTGGATAATGGATATTCTGCTGAGGCGATCGGAACATCAAAACAGGATGCCCAGCGCGCTGCCGCTGAGGCGCTATTGGAACAACTCGAAAATGAGTGAAACACAAATAACGAGATCCGGGTTTGCCGCCATCATCGGTGCGCCAAATGCTGGAAAGTCGACGCTGACCAATCGATTGGTTGGGGTAAAGGTCGCAATCGTGACGCATAAAGTTCAGACCACGCGGTTCCCGGTACGAGGTGTGGCGCATCATGCGGGCGCGCAGATTGTTCTGGTAGACACGCCTGGAATTTTCCGAGCTAAGAAACGCCTAGACAGGGCAATGGTTAAATCGGCCTGGAGCGGTGCCGATGATGCCGACGCTGTTGTGCATTTAATCGATGCCTCATGCTGGGTTGCTGAAAAAGCTGGTTCCCTCACGGGCGCGCAAAAAAAGTCACTCGAGGACGATCGGCGGATCATCGAAACGCTGAAAGAACATGGCAAGACGGCGCTGCTTGCTCTCAACAAGATCGATCTGTTTCCGCACGAACAGGTTTTACCGCTGATTGGCGAGTTGAATGAAACAGGCGTCTATGAAGAGATCTTTATGTTGTCTGCAGAAAACGGCGATGGCGTGGACCGGCTCGCTAGCGCTTTGGCAGAGCGTATGCCGGAAGGTCCTCCAATGTATCCACCGGACCAAACTGCAGACCTTCCAATGCGATTGCTCGCAGCTGAGGTGACGCGCGAAAAACTCATGCTGCGCTTACATCAGGAATTGCCTTACGAGCTCACAGTCGAGACGGAGAGCTGGGAGGACTACAAGAATGGAGACGTAAAGATTTCGCAGCAGATTGTTGTCGCAAGGGATGGGCATAAAGGGATCGTCCTTGGCAAAGGCGGTCAATCGCTGAAAGCCATAGGAAAATTGGCGCGGGAGGAGCTAACAGAGATGCTTGGGCGAAAGGTTCATCTGTTCCTGTTCGTGAAAGTTGACCCGAAATGGCAGGAGCGCCGCGAAAATTACGCTGGGCGGGGCCTGGAGTTTGACGCCTAGTGGTAAGTTGGACAGACGAGGCACTAATATTGGGAGGGCGCCGGTTCGGAGAGGGCGGGCTTATCCTTGACGTTCTGACGAAAACGCGGGGCCGCCGCGCTGGACTGGTCTACGGCGGCGCATCGCGGCGAAGGCGTGCCCAACTCGAAGCGGGAAATACGGTTGAAGTGAGTTGGTCGGGGCGGCTTGAAGAACAGCTTGGACGATTTGATGTGGCCGAAGCGACAACCGAGCGCGCGGCGCGCCTTATGGACGATGCGGACGCGCTTGCGGGCATTGCTGCAATTACGACGATTTTGCGCAGTGTCGTTGATGAAGGCGATGCGGCTGGATCCGCACTTTACGATGCCAGCGTGATTGTACTCGACGCAATGGATGTCCCTGAGCTTTGGCCTGCTTTATATGTGCGCTGGGAAATGGGGTTACTCTCTGCTTTAGGATACGGTCTTGAATTAGCGACGTGCGCGATCAGCGGGGCAAATGACGGATTGACCCATGTTTCACCTAAAACGGGGCGTGCGGTGAAAGGCTCTGAAGCGGAAGAATATGTAGACCGTTTGCTGCGTCTTCCTGCGTTCCTGTCAGACAGCGGGGCGGGGGTTAATCCGAAGGAAATCGGCGACGGCCTTATTCTTACCGGGCATTTTTTGGAACGCCGGATATATTACGCGGTGAACAAGCCACCGCCCGAACAAAGAGATCTCTTGTTACGCCGTCTTGAGCGTAGCGGACTGATCGAACTCAGAGATTAACGCTGCGTGTAGCGCAGGCACCGTCCGTCATTTGATGCAGTGTACCCCGCAGGGCAATTGTCTGCCGAGCGAACAGTTTTCGTGACAGGAATTTCCGGTTTTTCAGCGCGCAGTCTTTGCACGCGCCGCAGTGCGTTGAAAGCGTCCGTGTAGAGGGGATTTACGTCGACGACTTTTTGAAAGTAATACTCTGATTGCTCCAGATTTCCTTGATAGAATTCCAGAAAACCTGACCCAACGAGTATGTCCTGATCGTCCGGGTGTGCGGAGCGCAATTGTCGGTAAAGCGCATCGGCTGCAACATAATCGCCAGACCATGAGAGAATGCGCGCTTTCGTAAATGCGTACTCATAAGAGCCTTTTTCGACTTCGGGAAAGTGGTCCAGAATGAACAGCGCTGTATCGAACCGGCCTTGCTCTGCTACGCTCATCACTTGTGCCAGACGCGCTTCTGGCGTTTTTGCAGACTGCCCGCTTTGCGCTGCCGCGCCAAAATGTGAGAAAGCTAATGCCGCCAACAATATTGTCAGCCGTTTTACGCGAAAAATCATTGAATTTGCCCGTTCCAATTCCGAGAAGATTCCTAGTTTGGTTTGGTTAATAACCCATCAAATCTACTGCAAAGAGCTACGCTGGTCGCTGAATAAGCGGTGTGTCTTAGCGATGCTGCGGCAGGGAACGAAGCCGGACTAGATCAAATTCAATCATTAATTTTCAACGCAAATAAAACAAACGTAGGTATCACCGATAAGGACGGCGGCAGGGGAGGTGCTTTATGACATCTCAATTGACTTTTGTATCAATGGGAATGAGATTTCTCGGCGCGATTGCCGCCTCGATCACGTTCATCTTGTGCTTGTTTCTCGCAGTGCAGGTGTCTGCAACGATGTTTGTCGGCGATGCCACATTTGCTGCTTCTCGGAACTTCTGGATGTCTTTTGGGACAGTGAATTTCGCCAAACTAATTTTTGGTCTCTCGCTGGTATCGATCGCAATTTCGGTTTCGACAGACCGTCTTATCTCCTGGTTCGTATCGTCGCCGCAATCTATGTGGTTTCGTAACGCACTTTCCTATTTCACAGCGCTTTTTACGGTTTTGGCTCTTTCAACGGCAAGCTTCTTTCTGGCATCGTTTCCGAACCTCCCCGCGACTCATGTCGTTGCAATCATCGTGATGATCGTTTCAAGCTTTATTGCGTCTCTCGTTTATTCGGCTGTTTGCGGAATTAAGTTCGCGCCTGCGCGGCGAGCCCCAAAGCTCGCCCCATAATCCGCGCTTTGAGCCCAGTGACATAATCAAATATATTCTGTGACGAGTTGAGACGCTAAGCGTCGAGGCCGTATGCAGTGTGGAGCGCGCGGACGGCCAGTTCGGTATAGTCTGCGCCGATCAGTACGCTGATCTTGATTTCGGATGTTGCGATGACATCGATATTGATGCCTTTCTCGTAAAGCGCGGTAAACATTGTTTCAGCAACGCCGGTGTGGGATTTCATGCCCACGCCAATTACCGAGACCTTCGCCACATCCTTGTTGACTTCGAGGCTTTCGAAACCGATTTCTGACTGGGCGTCCATTAGGGTTTTCTCAGCAACGGCTGAACCGCTGGACGTGCAGGTAAAGACCATGTTGGCCTTGTCCTGTGTGCGCGCATTCGCCTGAACGATCATATCGACATTGACGCCTGCGGCCGCGAGCAAGGAGAAAATTCTGGCTGACACACCGGGTTTGTCCTCAACACCGAAAAGTGTGACCTTGGCCTCGTCGCGGGAGTAGGCAACGCCGCTGACAACTTGTTTTTCCACGATCTGATCCTCATCGCATACGAGTGTGCCGGTATTGTCTGATCCCGGCGGATTAAAACTGGAGAGCACACGCACCGGAACGCCGTGGTTCATGGCGAGTTCAACCGAGCGGGTCTGTAAGACTTTCGCGCCGAGTGACGCCATTTCCAGCATTTCTTCATAAGAAATTTTAGGGATGCGTTGAGCCTGGGGAACGATGCGCGGATCTGTTGTGTAGACGCCATCAACATCGGTATAGATATCGCATCCATCCGCGCCCAAAGCTGCGGCGACAGCGACAGCGGACGTATCTGAACCGCCGCGTCCTAGGGTGGCGACCCTGCCGCTTTCTGTAACGCCTTGGAAACCCGCAACAACTGCGATTTCGCCAGAGTCGAATGCTTCCGGCAAACCGCTATCGTCGAAGCCAAGAATGCGCGCGCTACCATGTGCATCGCTGGCTTTGAGCTTTAGCTGCCATCCGAGCCAGCTGCGTGCACGAAGCCCGCGTTTCCTTAGTGCAAGGGCAAGTAGGCCAGACGTCACCTGTTCGCCGGACGAGACAACGACATCATATTCATCGTCAAATTGCTCAGCAGGAAGTTCTTCGCCGGCTGCGCCTTTTGCAAATCCAACCAGCTTGTTGGTTTCCCCGGCCATGGCAGACACGATGACAGCCAGTTTTTCGCCTTTTTCAGCGCGCGCGGCGACAACATCTGCGACATGTGCGATGCGATCGAGATCCGCGACGGATGTTCCGCCGAATTTCAAAACTGTGCGCGCCATTGCCCTAGAGCGAAATGCTCCCATTTATCCTAATAAGTTCAGCGCGCCTCATACGCGTGCAAGTAGCTCGAAGCAAATAGGAATTGTGAACTGCATGGTAGATACGCTTGAAAAGGAAGCTGGCGCTCCAAAACGACCAAGCATTGACCCTGACGAGGTTGCGAAATTTTCCGCTATGGCCGACGAATGGTGGGATCCGGCGGGAAAATTCAAGCCTCTGCACAAGTTCAATCCGGTTCGCCTACGCTACATTCGCGACATTGCTGAGCGGCATTTTGACTTGCAGCCGAAGTTAAAGAGACCACTCGAAGGCTTGCGTCTGCTGGATATTGGGTGTGGCGGCGGCCTTGTGTCAGAGCCGATGGCGCGTCT
The DNA here is from genome assembly GCA_965263325.1 of Hyphomonadaceae bacterium. GTDB lineage: Bacteria > Pseudomonadota > Alphaproteobacteria > Caulobacterales > Hyphomonadaceae > CBDHGY01. Next base: position 3,191,830 of record CBDHGY010000002.1, read on the forward strand.
TGGAGCCGAAGTTGTTTCCGTGGATGCGAGTGAGGCAAACATAAAAACCGCCATGACCCATGCGATGGGTGCAGGTCTGACGATTGATTACCGCGCTGGGACCGCAGAAGGGCTTATTGAGGCGGGAGAGCCGCCGTTTGATATAGTTCTTAATCTGGAGGTGGTGGAGCATGTGGCAGACCCAGCGCAGTTTCTCACCGATACCTCTCATCTGGTGAAGCCGGGCGGCTTTATGCTGGTTGCGACGATCAACAGAACTGCGAAAGCTTTTGCACTTGCGATTGTCGGGGCCGAGTATGTGCTGCGATGGCTTCCGCGCGGTACGCATGCGTTTGATAAGTTCTTGAAACCTCGCGAAATCGAAGAGGCCTTGACGAAAGCAGGCATGCAGACAGAGCCCCCGCAGGGTGTCTTTTACAATCCCATTTCCGATATATGGCGGCTCTCTGATGATCATTCGGTCAATTATATGATGATGGCGACGCGGCCATGAGCATCGCTTCGCCCGAGGAAATCCTAGATTTCTGGATCGGTGATGCGGTGAGTTCTGCTGAAGCAACAAAGGAAAAGAGCAAGCTTTGGTTTCGCAAATCTAAGGAAACTGATGCGTTATTGCGTGATCGGTTTGCCGAAACGGTTGAGGCGCTCGCAAATGGTCTTGCCGAAGACTGGGCAGCGCGTTGCGTGCGCGCTCGGCTTGCTGCCATTGTTGCGCTTGATCAGTTTTCGAGGAATATCTACCGCGGCACGCCGCAGAGTTTTGCCAACGATGCACGTGCATTGAAGCTAGCATTGCAAGCGATCGATATAGACGAGCATTTGGAGCTGCCGGTTGTTGAGCAAGTGTTTCTCTATTTGCCGCTCGAGCATGCAGAGGACGCCGAGATGCAAAAGCTTTCCGTGAAGCTATTTACGCGTCTGCATGAAACTGCGCCGGAGGCGTTCAACGACGCATGCGCCGATTGGCTGGATTATGCTGTCCGCCACAAAAAGATTATCGACCTTTATGGGCGCTTCCCTCATCGCAACGCAGTGCTGGGGCGCCAATCGACAATTGCCGAACTCGATTTTCTGACCCAGCCCGGCTCCAGTTTCTAGCGATAGCGAAGATGACGCAGGCCTGCTGCTTCGTAAATGCGGTCAAGCGTGCGTTGCTGGTGCAGGACAGTGTCGCCTTCGGTGTGCACGAAAGTCTCAGACTTTAGACCCTCGGCAACCGCATTCATCATAAACGAGTAAGTTGTAGATTTCGAGATTGATCCGCTGCGAGCGCCATCTTCCGTTTCGAGGATAAGTTTGCCGCCATTATGCGGCGCAAGCGGATTATCAAATTGGATCCGGCCGAGTTCACCTTCCACTGTCAGCTTGGCTTTGAACGGTTGGCCGCTTGCAAAGGAAGATTGAAGCCTGGCAGTTGCGCCGCCAGAAAAAGTGAGCACCGCCGTCATCGTTTCATCCACACCGCGGTGCGTTAAGTCTGCGTTTGCTTCAACTGTCTCCGGCTGACTGTCCATAATAATAAGTGCCCAGCTCAGCGGGTAGCATCCAAGGTCCATAAAGGCACCGCCGCCAGTTTCGGGCAGATACCGGATCTCTTTCCCGTCATCCTCGCCAACCCAGACATTAAACACCGCATCGATAGATTTCACAGAGCCAATTTTGCCCTCTCGGATCCATGCGAGCAATTGATCGAAGCCGGGGTGATACCGATAATGAAAGGCTTCGATCACACGCTTGCCCGATGCTTTGGCAGCGGCGAGCATTGCCTCGGCTTCGGTGATGTTCATCGCGAAAGGCTTCTCGCACAGCACATGCTTGCCAGCTTCCAGTGCTTTGATCGTCCATTCAGCATGCAGGTTGATGGGGAGCGGATTGTAGACGAGATCGATTTCAGGATGCTCGATGATCGCTTGGTAGCTATCGAAGGCTTCGATCGGTGCGCGGCGCTCAGAGTATTTTGCGGCAAACGCTTCAGCGCGGGCGAGGCTGCGCGCGGCGACTGCTTGAATGGTCATGTCACCGCGCACACTTGCGGGATGTATAACCGCTTTGGGCGCGATCCGCGCTGCCCCTAATATCCCAATTCGGATCATCGCATCACTTGCAGGACGGAGTCAGCAACAAACCCATTTGAGCGCCGCTCTTCGCCAAAAGTGCTCATAGGGCCATGGCCAGGCACAAAGCGCATGTCGTTACCCAGCGGCCAGAGTTTCTGCGTGATACTATCGATGAGTTGCTGGTGGTTACCTTTTGGAAAATCTGTTCGCCCAATCGAGCCTTTGAACAAGACGTCGCCAACAAAGGCGAGCCCGCCTGCGTGATGATAAATCACGACATGGCCAGGTGTATGCCCCGGTGTGTGCACGACGTTGAATGTCTCGCCTGCAAGCTCCAGCGTATCCCCGTCTTTTAAGTACTGATCAGGTTGGCAATTAGCCGAGTCAGTTACGCCGTACTTGGCCCATTGTTCCTCGATCGTGTCGAGCAGCCATTGGTCATCTTCATGCGGTCCGATGATTGGGCAGCCCGTGCGCTCTTTCACATGGGTTGCTGCGCCAGCGTGATCGAGATGGCCGTGCGTTAGCCAGACTGCGACGATCTTTATACCGTTCGCTTCAGCGCGGCCCATTAGCTTGTCGACCTCGCCGCCTGGATCAATAAACACGCCCTCCATGGTTTCGGTTGACCAGATCATGGACGTGTTTTGCTGGAATGGGGTCACCGGGATGACTTCAATCGCGAGCTTGGGTGCGTTTTGCTGGGGGGCTGAATCTGTCATGCTATTTACCTAGCAGGCTAACTCGCGCGCGCAAAGCTGAGGCGCGCTGTTGCGATATTGTTCAGGATCACGCCGGCTCCAAACAGGTAAAGCCCCGTGAGCGGGCGAACTGTCATCAGCGCGGCAATCTGTGTCATGCCGATCAGAAACGCCACCAAGAAAACGTCGAGCATCGACCATTTTCCGAGAAATTGCATCAGTGACGCTGCCCGCTTCGATGCGCGGTTTCCAAATCGAAACAGGACAGCCGCCGTCAGCGTTTTTGCGAGCGGGAATATGATCGAAAACAAAAAGACAATTGTTGCAACCACAAACTCTTTCGCCTCCCACATCGCGCTCAACACTTCGAGGATGTTGTAATTGGAGCCACCCAGCATTCCTGGACGATGCACGCTGTCCATCAACAAGCCGCCGACGATCAATGCCGCCGAAACATAAAGAAGCCATTCGCACAGAATATCGATGATAGGTGTGCGCAAGATCGCTGATTGGGACGGATTAGCAGCTGAGTCAGTCATGGGGCTTAACTTCGCAGGTGTCATAGACTGCCGTCAACGCTTTGCGCTGCGGCTCAGTTTGGTTAATGTCGCCACAGATACGGCAATTTTAAGGAGAGCGGCTCAAATGCGCTTGCCAAGACGGGGTATGAACTTAGGGGGTGGTCGCCAGGGCGGCGGCGGATTGGGCAGTCTGCTAGGCGGCCGAATGGGGATCATTGTTATTGGTCTGCTCGGCATCGCTTTTTATTGGTTTTCAAATCAGACTTTTGACGCCTGGACCGGAAAGAAGGAATTCAACACCATCAGCGCCGATCAGGCGCGTGAATTGGGGGCGCAATCTTATCAGCAGATCCTGCAGCAGGAGCTTCAGAAGGGAAACGAAGTCTACTGTTCCAGCCAATCTGGATGCTCTGGGAGTAACGCAGAGATCACAGAAATCGTCCGCGAAATCGGGGCGCGGCTGGAAAAAGCAGCGATCGAGTATGAGCGTGAATTTGAGCAAACGCATCCCGGCTATGAAGGCTATGCCGATCAATTTGATTGGACCTATTATGTCGTCGAGTCGAATACGCCGAACGCGTTTTGCCTGCCGGGAGGGTACGTCGCTGTTTATACCCAGATGATGGACGTGACTGGTAACTTTAACGGCCGTTTCGATCGGGGCGACCTCGACGACCAAACCGATATCAACATGCTAGCGGCGGTGATTGGTCATGAAATCGGTCATGCCCTCGCGCATCATGGTGCCAAACGCATGAGCCAGCAAAAAGTCTTCCAAATGGGACAAATGGCGGTTGGAGTTGGCCTTGGGGGCGGGGCAGAGAGTCAAGCCATCATGCAAGCTTTTGGCATGGCGGCGCAGGGTAAAATTCTTGCGTTTTCCCGCGAACACGAAACGCAGGCTGATGAAATTGGTTTGCGGTTGATGGTGCGCGCCTGCTTTGATCCGCGCAACGCACCGGAATTGTGGGAGCGAATGGGCGAACTCAGTGGCGGAAAAGCTCCGCCTGAATGGATGTCAACGCACCCAGCATCAGCAACGCGAGCTGATAATTTCCGTAAATGGATGCCAGCTGCTGTCGAGGAATATGAGCGGCGCTGTCTCGGTGGGCGAAGCGGAAACTTTTAGTCAGAATAAAAGAAGGTCGGCGACCTGGGCAGAGGTAGCCGACCTTCAAAATGCTTGCCAATCACAGTCCCAAAAAAGATTGGCTCGCTGAGCGTCCCCCGCAGTCACCAATTAGGTGAGGAGTAGGCTTGTCAGTAGCAGCTGACACGTTAAACCTACCGATGGTATGTAAAAAATCAACCCTATAAAATTCTATGGTTCGACGATCTAAAGAAGAGGCTGAAAAGACCCGCGCTGTCATTTTGCGCGAGGCAAAGAAGCTGTTTCAGAGAAAGGGATTTTCAGAGACGTCCGTTGCCGAGATTTGCGACAAAGCAAAAATTACGAAGGGTGGCCTTTTTCACTATTTCCCCAATAAGGAGAATTTGTTTCGGGAGGTATGGACGCGTCTGCAAATCCAGATGGATATGGCAGCCCGCGAAGCGGCCATCGCGGCCCGGTCTAAGACCGATCATTACGCCGCTTTTCTTGCTGGTATCGAAACCTATCTGGATTGGGCGACACGCCCGGATTACCAACAGATCGTCCTGATTGATGGACCGTCAGTGCTTGGCATGTCCGGTTGGTACGAGGCCGACGACCATCTCGGACGCGACAATACGATGGCTGGAATGAGGTATCTTGCAAGTCAGGGGCTCGTGGCACCTGATATGATCGTGCCGCTTGCGGTTCTTTTTCACAACGCCCTGAATGGTGCAGGCTTCGCCATTAGCCGCGGCGGAGAAGGGGTCACCAAAGAGAACGCCATGCAAGCGTTTGAAACCATGCTGAAAGCAATGGGCAAACCCGGCGGTTAAGCCTTTGACGCACGCATCAATTCGGCAAAACGCTCAAACAGATAGAAACTGTCTTGAGGGCCGGGGCTGGCCTCTGGGTGATGTTGCACGGAGATGATCGGCTTTCCTTTAACGGATAGTCCTGAATTCGTACCGTCGAAGAGCGAGCGGTGAGATTCTTCTACGCCGTCTGGCAGCGTCGATGCGTCGACCGTGAACCCATGGTTCATCGAGACGATCTCGACTTTGCCGGTTACAAGATCCTTCACAGGATGGTTTGCGCCGTGGTGGCCCTGATCCATCTTCATCGTTTTCGCACCAAGGCTGAGTGCGAGCATCTGGTGGCCGAGGCAAATTCCGAGAATTGGCAGTCCGCTAGCGACAAGATCTGAGATCATTTTGCCCGAGCGCTCAAATGTTGCGGCAGGGTCACCCGGCCCATTCGAGAACACAACGCCGTCTGGTGCGAGAGCTTGAATGTCCTGAGCATTGGTGTCGCCTGAAACAATTGTGGCGCGTGCGCCGACGCCTGCGAGATTGCGAAGGATGTTCTTCTTCACACCAAAATCAACTACGACAACGTGGAACTCAGCGTCATTGAGCGCGCCAAAACCGGTCGTTAAATCCCAAAGGCGCTCCGAGTGGTCGTAACTGGCATCCTGAGAAACATCCGCGGCGAGGTCGGCATTTTCCAGGCCTTCCCAAGCCTGTGCGGCAGCAATCAGGCCATCGAGGTCTAATTGACCCTCAGGAGCGTGAGCGATTGCGGCTTTCGGCATCCCTTGCTCACGGATGCGTTTGGTCAGCGCGCGCGTATCCACACCCGACAAGCCGATAATGTTCTTCTTTTTCAGCCAGGCATCAAAGTGATCTACGCTGCGCCAATTGGCCGGGGGGGTAATCGGTGCCCTGAAAATTGCGCCTTTTGCGGCTTCTGCAGCTGCTATTGTGCTCTCTTCATGGTCTTCAGGATTGGCTCCGACATTCCCGATATGGGGAAAAGTAAACAGCACGAGCTGCCCGGCATAAGAAGGATCGGTCAAAATTTCTTGGTATCCTGTCACCGCGGTATTGAAACAAAGTTCCCCAACGGAAACTCCCGTCGCACCTGACCCTTCACCCAGAAAGACCGTTCCATCGGCCAGTGCAATTGCGCCCGTGGGTGGAGTATTACCTTGATTTGAGGCTTCTGACGTCATATCTCGCTTGCCCTTCAGGCAGTTTTTGTGTTGCGTTAACGCTTAAAAGCGAAACTGCCCGGCAATAAGAGGTCCTGCCTAACCGCGTCAAGTGGTGAGCAGGGGGGTCGGAGACATAAGATGGCGACAATGCTTGATGCTGTTGCACATAACGCGCCGCTAAAAGATCGGCTGAAGGCAGCTTTGTCCGCTGCTGAGGCAAGCGATTCGGATAGCATGGAGGCGCAAACCCTTCGTTTGATCCAATGTGCGGTGCAAGACCGAGACGTGACGGCGCGCGGCCGCGGCGATTGCGCAGGCTGTCCGGAACAGGCTGTACGCGACGTATTACGTATGATGGTCGCACAGCGTGAAGAAACTGCCACGGAATACGATGATGCCGGCCGGCTCGAGGAAGCTGAGCGCGAGCGGGCGGAAATCGAAGTCATCAAGCAATTCCTGCCCGAACCACTTGATGGCGACGCATTAGAAGCGGCAGTTGCCGCCGTCGTGGAAGACCTTGAGGCGTCAAAGCTTAAAGACCTTGGCCGCTGCATGGCGGAGCTGAAAGCGCGCTATCCCGACCAGCTCATTAACGGGGCAGCGAATAAGGCTGTGCGCGAGGCGCTCGGATAAATTAAATGGCCCAGAACACTCGGGGTCAAACACGCCGTAGATGGTTTGAAAGTATTGGCCTGTTCACGAGTTTGATCAGCGCAGTGTTCCTTCTCATATATTTTACAGCATACTTCAGCACGTCATATGAAGGTGACGGAGGGTCGATCATTCGAACACTCTTGGCTATGTCGTCTCCCATTTTTCTAATTTGGGCCGGACTGATTTTGGCGCTCTTTAGATCGAAGACAGCTCGATCAGCTTGGATGACCTACTTCTTTGTTGCCGTCTGCGCTGCGCCGCCAATGGCATCATTGATTTCGATGTTGGCGCTGTACCTCTAGCGCACTTGCTCGCCTCTAAGCCGAATGAGATTCGCATCTTCGGCGCTTTTCCTGCACAATCATGTCAGGTCATCCAGAGAGTGCAAAAATGGAACAGCTGCAGGGACTTGATGCGTCGTTTTTGGCGATGGAGCGTGCCAACTCGCCCATGCATATTGGGTCGATCCTGATTTACGATCAGGCTACAGCGCCGAATGGATTGGTAAGGTTCAAAGACTTTCTGAAATTCACGCGCGACCGGATGCATTTGTCAAAGACAATGCGACAGCGTCTGGTGAAAGTTCCGCTCGGTCTTGATTACCCTTATTGGATTGAAGATCCGGATTTTGATCTCGAATATCACATCCGTCATGTTGGCTTGCCGGAACCTTATGATTGGCGACAGCTTTGTATTCTGGCTGCTCGTATTTTTGCGCGGCCTCTGGACCTTAATCGGCCGCCTTGGGAATATACGATTATCGGCGGGCTCAACAATGTTGAGGGCATTCCAAAAAGCGCTTTTGCCATCGTAACGAAAGTTCACCACGCCGCCATAGATGGCCTTTCTGGAATAGACCTCATGGAGGCGACCCATACTCTCACACCGACAACCGCCCCGCCAAATGAGAAAGACGAGTGGGAACCAGAGCCATTGCCGAACCCGGCTGCGCTCTTTGCGAAGGGATATGTAAAAACCGTCGTCAATCCGGTGCGCCAGGTCAGCGTGGCTGCGCGCGCCGTACCCGGCGTTGCGCGCACTGTGCGCGGGATGATGAAGAAAGAGTTCGGGCTCGATGCGGCCCGCCGCGCACCGAAGACACGGTTTAACGGAAAAATATCGCCGCACCGCGTCGTTGAGGGGCGCATGTTCCCGCTGGCGGACATTAAGTCACTGAGAGCGCTTGCGGAAGGTTGCAAGGTCAATGATGTGTTTCTCGCCATCATTGGCGGGGCGATGCGCCGGTATCTCGAAGAGAAGGGTGAGTTGCCAGATGCGTCGCTCACAGCGATGGCTCCTATTTCTGTTCGCGGAAGCGGTGAAAAGAACGCGATGGGCAATCAGGTTGCTGCCATGATCGCGCCGCTTGGAACGCATATCGAAGACGCAAAAGACCGCCTCGCACATGTGTTCGAGCAGACAGCCCGCTCAAAAGCGATGACCAACGCGCTCGGTGCGCGCCAGATGACCGAGATTAGCAAAGTCTCACCAATGCTGTTCCAATCGCTGGCCGCGAGATTGTTTACCCAGCTGCGCCTAGCTAATCGAATGAAGCCGGTTGTGAACACCGTGGTGACAAATGTTCCGGGCCCGCCCATCCCGATTTATTCTTCCGGCGCAGAGCTCGTTCGCATGTATGGTCTGATCTGCTTGTTTGATGGGCTCGGAATTGCGCACGTCGTGCAGAGTTATCAAGATGAGTCGATGATCAGCTTTACGGCTTGCCGCGAGATGCTTCCCGATCCAGAGGTCTATGCTGGCTATTTGGAAGACTCTTTTGCTGAGTACAAGTCGCTGCTGAAAACCACGGCGAAAACGAAGCGAAAGTCACCTGCCAGGAAGCGGAAACCAGCTGCGAAGAAAACATCCAGCACCCGCCAGAGGGCAGCCGCGAAGACAACTTCGGCGCGTAAAAGCCCTGCAGCGAAAACAACCACAAAAAAGAAACCGGCCGCAAAACCGAAACCAAACACCGCCGCCACGCGTCGAAAACCGGCAAATTCCAAAGCAAAAACAACGAAGAAATCGCCTGCAAAAAAGGCCGCGCCGCGTGATTAGTCCTCGCGCCGCACATTAACTTTCCTCAGATTTGTGAGGAATCAGGTTGTCGTCAGCGGAAATTGGCTCCAAGTTTATGCTGCAGCGCAGCAATAAATAGGAGCGCTGGGAGGATTTGAACATGACAGAGACGCTTTATGCGAAACCCCCGTCGCTGATCTGGACGCTTAGCGAGCCGCGCGCCGTATTTGAGTTCGGGGCCTTTCAGGCGCTTCGCCCGCTCATGGAACGACTGCCGCAGGGCGATGGGCACCCGGTGCTTGTGTTGCCGGGATTTATGGCGAGCGATCGCTCCACAGCGCCGATGCGGCAATTGTTGCGCAAGCTCGGCTACTACACACATGGCTGGAAGCTGGGCCGCAATGACCAGTTCAACTTAAAGCGCGAACAAGCCATGTTTGATCGTCTGGAAGAGGTGTTCGAAAAATCAGGTGGGCAACAAGTTACGATGATCGGCTGGAGCCTCGGCGGCGTTTTTGCGCGCGAGCTGGCAAAGCTCTTTCCTGATTATGTGCGCCAGGTTATTTCTCTTGGCAGCCCGCTCACCAATGATCGCAATTGGTCGGCCGCGACGCCGATGTTTGAGCGTAAGAATGGTCGGCGCACGCAGCCGGAGCGGGAAGGGCGTTATAAGCGTCTCGCCGACGCGCCGCCTGTGCCGTTTACATCAATTTTCACGAAGACAGACGGTATTGTGAATTGGCCAGCCTCCGTGCAGCGCGGAGACCGCGATGATGTTGAGAATATCGTTGTTCCCGCAAGCCATATTGGCCTCGGTGTGAACCCGATTGTCATGGTCGCGATTGCAGACCGCTTGGCACAGCCCGAGGGCGAATGGGCACCTTTTGAGCCGAAAGGTTGGCAACGCCTTGCGCTGAAGCAGTATTATCCTGAGTGAACACTGTTTGTTCGTTCTGATAAGTATGACTGGCATTTGAGCAAACTGCCGTGTCAGACCTATTCGAGACTAATTAAGTGGCCATCGCACGCCAACCCGGCTAATATCTCCCGATCATGCCAACCCCGATCCGCCTGCCTGATGGCTTTCTTGACGAGCTGAAAGCCCGTATCCGCCCCTCCGATGTGATCGGGCGTAAGGTGAGTTTGAAGAAAAAGGGCAAGGAGTGGGTTGGCCTCTCACCCTTCACGAACGAAAAAACACCTAGCTTTTACGTCAATGACCAGAAGCGGATTTTCAAATGCTTCTCGTCCGGCATGGGCGGGGATGTCATCAAATTCGTGCAAGAGACTGAGCGACTCTCTTTCATGGAGGCGGTTGAGAAACTCGCCGAAGAAGCCGGGATGGAGCTGCCGACCGCAACGCCGCAAGCTCAGGAAGTTTATGATCGCAACCAGCGCCTTCGTGCAGCCTGCGAGGAGGCAACAAAATTCTATGAGGCGGAGCTGCGTGGGCAAAACGGCGCGGGCGCGCGCGCCTATCTCGAAGGGCGCGGGCTCTCTCCGGATAGTTGGGGCCGCCACCGTCTCGGTTACGCGCCAGACAGCTGGGATGCAACGCGCGAGCATCTGAAGAAAAAGGGCTTCAGCCTGAAGGAAATCATCGGCGCGGGGCTCGCGGTTGAGAAAGACAGCGGCGGCGAACCCTATGACAGGTTTCGCGGCCGTGTGATTTTCCCCATCCCCGATAGCCGCGGTCATCCGATTGCGTTCGGGGGAAGAGGGCTTACGCCAGATGCGAAACCGAAATATCTGAACTCGTCTGATACCGACATCTTCCACAAAGGCCGTGTGCTCTATCGCTATAAGGATGCACGCGAAGCCCTCGGCTATGGCACGGGAGGCGGGCTGATCGTCTGCGAAGGGTATATGGATGCCATTGCGCTGACAGAAGCCGGATTTGGTCAGGCGGTGGCGCCGCTCGGGACCGCGCTCACGGAAGAACAACTCAGCCTCCTCTGGCGGGCAGGGCCCGAGCCCGTTATGTGTTTCGATGGTGACCGAGCGGGGCTTGGCGCTGCTTACCGCGCAATTGATCGGGCCTTGCCGCATGTCACGCCCGGCCAGTCGCTTTTCTTCGTCGTCTTGCCGGACGGCATGGACCCCGATGATTACATCAAGGCGCGGGGTGCAAATGCCATGGGTGAAGCGCTGGCGAGCGCTGTTCCGATGATTGAGCTGCTGTGGCGGCGCGAGCGTGATGCGGAGGCTGTCGACACGCCTGAGCGCAAAGCGGGCCTCGAAGCCCGGCTTAAGCAGGCGGCAGCAGCGATCAAAGACCCGGCGGTGCGAAATGCCTATGAGCGTGATCTTCTTAGCCGGATGCGAGACCATTTCTGGCAGATCCGGCGGGCAAACCGCGGTGGTGCGAAAAGTGCCGATTCTGGCGTCATCAAAGGGGCTCCGCCCAATATATCTGGCCTAGGAAACATCATGCGCGCGATCGACAGTCCTTCGCTGATTGAGCACGCATCAGAGGAACTTGCCGCCGCGCAGTTCGCCGATCACGATATTGGGGCGATCAGAGATGCCATTTTTGAGCTAATTTCCGCAGGAAAAGAGGTTGACCGAACCGCCGCACATAGCCATTTACTATCTATTGGAAAGACCCGCGCCGCAAATCTGTTAGAAAATTACCCTGAGACATCCCCACTCACGCCTGATGAGCCCGAGGGAAGGGAATGGCTAATCGCCTTAGAGCAGTACGCGGCCGACGAAAGCTCCGATGGAGCTGGCCTGAATGATGCAGGCGGAGCGCTCAGTGAAGACTGGGCGGCCACCATACGTTTAACGGGTCGGCGCGCAGCGGAGCGGCGTGCGCGTAAAGCGCGTGTAAATGAAGCGGCGGAGCAGGCAGATAATAGCTGAAGCGCTAGAGCAGAGTTGGTAGCACAGGCTGCTGCGCCTTATTTTTCGGTGCGGCATCGGAGAGAATTTGAATGGCAACGGCAAAAGCCAAAACCACGGCGAAGAAAACGAAGGCAGCGGTAAAGAAGGCTCCGGCCAAAAAGCCGCCCGCAAAAAAAGTGGCAGCGAAAAAACCAGCTGCGAAGAAAGCGCCCGCCAGAAAACCGGCGGCAAAGAAGCCAGCATCAACTGCGCGTAAGCCTGCGACGAAAAAACCTGCAGCCAAGAAAGCCGCGCCAGCTAAAAAGCCGGCAGCAAAGTCTGCGACGACCACAAAAGCCACCCCGACAAAAACGCCTGTCAAGAAGACAGCAGCCAAGAAGGCAGCGCCTGTGAAAAAGCCAACCACCGCGAAAAAAGCTCCTGCGAAAAAAGCGCCAGTCAAAAAGACTGAAGAGTCGCCAAAGAAAACGACAAAAGCCCAAGCGAAGCCGGAAGTCGTAAAAGAGCCAGAGGTCGCAAAATCGGACGAAGCTGACGCAGATGATGCGGACGGCCCGATCGTTATCGATCTCTCGAGCCGTGACATGAAAAAGTTTCTGAAGCAGGCGAAAACACGCGGCTTCGTTACGCATGATGATTTGAATAAGATCATTCCGTCAGATGCGACATCTGATCAAATTGAAGACACCATGTCCTCAATTTCCGAAATGGGCATTTCCATCGTCGAGAACGAGGAAGAAGCCGTGGCCACAGGTGCTGCGCTGACCAAACTTGATGACAAGAAAGTTGTCTCCAAGAAAGGCAATACGCGCGGTTCAGACCGCACAGATGATCCGGTGCGTATGTATCTGCGCGAAATGGGTACGGTCGAGCTTCTTTCGCGAGAAGGCGAGATCGCCATTGCAAAACGTATTGAGGCGGGCCGCGACGCTATGATCCGCGGGCTCTGCGAAAGCCCGCTCACCTTTGAAGCTATGATGGTTTGGCGCGACGAGCTGGTCAATGAGCGTATTCTGCTGCGCGACGTGATCGATCTTGAAGCGACCTATGGCGCTGAAAATCCGCCGCCTGAACCGGAAGAAGATGAAGACGAGGATGAGGCCGAAGCAAGTGCTGACGGGGAAGACGGCGAAGACGATGATGATGACGAAGATGATCAGGCCGCCATGTCCATGTCCGCCATGGAAGGTGAGCTGCGCGAGGGTGTGCTTGAAAAGCTGAACTCTATTGCGCGCGACTTTGGGCGGTTCCGCAAATTGCAGGAAACGCTGGTTGAGCGCCGCATGGAAGGCAAAGAGCTCACACCAAAGGCGCAAGAAGAATATGATGCGATCCAAGGCGGCATCGTTGAGAATCTGAAAACGATGCACATCAACAATGCGCGTATCGAGGCGCTGGTTGAGCAGCTCTATGCGATTAACAAAAAACTGATGGGGCTTGAGGGCCAGCTGATGCGCCGCGCAGATGCGCATGGGGTGCCGCGCAAGGATTTCCTCTCGCAATATTTCGGCAATGAGCTCAATCCTGCATGGATCGACGAAGTCGCCAATCGCTCAAAAAAGTGGGAAAACTTCGTCAACAAAGACATCGAGAAAATCTCGGAGCTTCGCGAAGACATCTTCACCGTGGCGCAGGAAATCGGCGTGCCGATTGATGACTATCGCCGCATCGTTCAGCGCGTCCAAAAGGGTGAGCGCGAAGCGCGCGTCGCGAAGAAAGAAATGGTCGAGGCAAACCTTCGTCTCGTGATTTCCATTGCCAAGAAATATACAAATCGCGGCCTGCAATTCCTCGATCTTATTCAGGAAGGCAATATCGGCCTGATGAAGGCGGTGGATAAGTTCGAATATCGCCGCGGCTATAAGTTCTCCACCTATGCAACATGGTGGATCCGCCAGGCGATTACCCGCTCCATTGCGGACCAGGCGCGCACCATCCGTATTCCGGTGCACATGATCGAGACGATCAACAAGATCGTGCGTACTCAGCGCCAGATGCTGCATGAGATTGGCCGCGAGCCAACCCCGGAAGAGCTGGCTGAAAAGCTCGGTCTGCCGCTGGAGAAAATCCGCAAAGTTCTGAAAATCGCGAAAGAGCCGATCTCACTCGAAACACCGATCGGTGATGACGAGGATTCCAACCTTGGCGACTTCATCGAGGATAAGATGGCGCTGCTCCCGGTGGATGCGGCGATCCAGTCAAACCTCCGCGAAACCACCACCCGCGTGCTCGCCTCGCTCACGCCGCGCGAAGAGCGCGTGCTGCGTATGCGCTTCGGCATCGGCATGAACACCGATCACACGCTGGAAGAAGTCGGCCAGCAATTCTCGGTGACGCGTGAGCGTATCCGCCAGATCGAGGCGAAAGCGCTGCGCAAGCTGAAGCATCCAAGCAGGTCCCGGAAGCTGCGGAGCTTCTTGGACACGTAGCTGCATCAAAATTTCCACATGCGGCGGCGCGCATTCGCTGAGCCTCGAATTTGATTGCCACAAATCTGTGATCGGTGGGCGGTAGTACGTCTCATCAATAGAGGAGCGAGCGATGAATCGTATTCGAACAGTCTCAGCATATGCGATGATGTTATTCGCCATACTTCTCCCTCATGCTCACGCCCAAAAAGTCTGGCCGAATGAAGCGCCGGAGCGCTGGGGGCTTGCCATCATCGATGTCGAGACGACAGGGCTTGATCCCGCATACAACGAAATGATCGATCTCGGCGCGGTTTATACCGATGTGGATGGCAATGTGCTGGGGGAGTTTTTCATTCGCATCATGCCTGAACATCCTGACCGCACTGCGCCTGAAGCAGCGGCGATCAATGGCTTTAGCGAAGAGCGCTGGATGCAGCTCGGCGCTGTGTCTCCCGGAGAAGCTGTCAGTCGGTTCCTGCATTTTCATGAACGTATGAGCACGAATAATGAGCGCATCTGGCTGCTGACTGGATACAATGTTTGGTTCGACCGCGGATTTTTGGATGCCTTGCTTGAGAAAAATGACTCTTCAATGCGCGAGCTCTACCACTACTTCCAGCTCGATCTTCCCTCACAAGCCTGGGGGCTTGGCGTTCAGGGCCTCAGTGGGCGCGAAGTGGCCAAAGACCTTGGCATCGAACCGGAAACGGATAACCCGCTCCTGCATACAGGTATTTCCGGCGCGCGGTGGAATACCGCCCTTTACCGGAAACTTCAGAAGATGGACGCGATACAAGATCAAGACATGGCCGCACAAAACCGGGCGATAGGGATGCGCGTTTTCGCGGCGCTCGAAACTGGTGATGTGATTACTCTTAATCAGGTCTTTGCCCCGGACGGCGAGTCAATTATCGGCTCGACCATTCGCCCGCGCGGCGGCCCGCACAAGACATTTGCCGACGCCGCACCGTTTCCTGCCGCACTTGATAATCGCAGTGTGGAAGTTGAGACGATCTTTACAGATGAAAACCACATCGCTGTGCAATCCAAAATCTGCGGGGACCATGCGCGCGCGCTCGCCGGGTTTGCGCCTACCGGAAAACGCATTTGCGCGCGCTATACAAATCTCTACACAGTTGAAAACGGATTGATCACGAAAAACGCCGTCGGCTTTGATCGCGACCTTCGTCCAACGCTGGAGAGAAACGCCAGAGCTGAGTAATTTACTGCAATTAGCTCATTCGCCTCACATGCAAACCATCGTCATAATTTCCACCTCCGGGCCCGGCCTGTATAAATTACGCGCCGCATCGTAGTGCATATCAGCACCTAAATCATTGATGCTGCTGTGGCTAATTTCCTGCGCACATAAAGACAGACAAATACCATGCGGTGCGTGAGCCGGAGGTGAAGTCCTGCAAGCTCGGCCCGCCAGAACCTTGAAGATAATTGATAATCATTTGAGCTTGGTCTTTTTCAGATAGCTCAGATCGTAACTGGTCTGTTTTTACATTGTAGCTTCGCGAGGCGTTGACTTTCTCCGAGAGCTCTCGCACGCGAACATTCCCAATGTTCATATTGACTTGAGGCGGGTCTTCCGAGCGGTTGTATATTTGGCGGTCCAGTTCCGCATTAAGCAGAGCTTGCACGCCCTCGGCGCGTTCCTTGTTTGCCGCCGCATTCGTGCCGGCGCAATAAAACACATCAATATCCCAGCCCGCTTTGATCTTCGCCGCGCGCAGTTCCTCATAATCTATTTCCGGCTCTTCCGTCACGACGGGAGAAAGTGGTTCGGGCGCGCCTGGCTCAGGAGGACTGGGCGGTGTTTCATCAATCGGTGTCAGGCCGCGAGTCTGGCTCTTCTGCAAATCCGCAATTTGGTTGTTCGCAGATGCTTTGCTGGCTTCTATAAAGTCGCTCATTTCATTTACGCGGCCTTCGAGAATTGCCTTCTCTTCCCGCGCTGCTGCGACATCCGATTCTGCCGTTTTAATGCGTTCATTGGCGTAAAGGCCAACCCCGCCCGCTGCGCCGCCTGCTGCCAGTGCAAGCACACCAAGACCGACAAGCCCAAGGCGTGCCCGGCCGATACGTCTTTGGAATTTTTGCAGATCAGCTTCGCGCTCTCCCTGAAGTTTCTCGACTTCTTGCAAGCGCGCGCGTTCTTCTGAGTTGCGTATATCCTCAGAGGCCTGACTATCATTGATATACGCGCGGTGCATTTCAGTTGGCTCAGGGCTGGGGGCTTTCCAGCCGGCCATCCATTCCTGCGCCGCTGCGAGCTCTGCGCCGCGAAGCATCAGATCTTCGTTTCGCCCATTTTCGTCCCAGCGGCGCGCCATGCCGCCAAGGCGAGTATGCTCGCGAATCCAGTCAAGGTCGGTGTTCAGCGTTTCGGTCAGGCGGCGCAATCCGCCGCCAAAGGAATAGGGCGTGTTGAAGTTTATAAATTGCAGGCTTCTTAAGTAGCTAAAAAGTGACCGACCCTCATCTGTTGTGATCTTGGCTTCGTCGACATCAATTGCCACAACCGGGATGATACGTTTTGCGCGCATCCGGGCGCGCTGGATTTCCCACTGGCAGGCTTCGGAGTCGATCGACGCCGGCGAAATTGCGAACACGATTGTATCGGCAGAAGAGACTTCATTGTCCAGGCGTGTTTCCCAGGCTTCCCCGCCAACGATGTCGTGCCGATCAAGGAAGGCATCAAAGCCGACCACTTCCAATGCTTCCAGCAATTCATCTGCAAACGGCGTGCAGTCGGCCCGGCTGTAGGAAATAAAAACCCGCAATTTGCTGTGTGCTGCGTCCATTTCGGTGTCCCTCCGCGCGATGTATTGTTAACATACGCAATCGCAATCAGCGAGTGGTTTGTTAGCGCCGGTAGGCTATTAGCTTATTGAGCGTGCGACGTCGCGCGCCCAAAGCTGCGTTGTAAACTCTCTAGCAGCATCCGCCGACAGGTGCGGGTCCGTTTTCAGTCATTTCATCCGCGAATACGTCTGGTGCAACACAGCCTGGGAACACGCCAAAATGCGTTTTTCCCTCGCCTACGACATCGAAATAGGGCGCAAACCGGGTCTGCATAAGCATAGCAAGCGTATTGCCGCAAACAGGAAAAACACGGCCCGCTTCGATTGTATGCTCTGTATCTAGAACAAAGGCGCGCTCCATACCTGGTACGCCGCCTTTATAGATTACGGCTTGGCCGTAGTCTTCGCATGCGGCTTCAAGACTATCGAGTTTTATGAGCCGCGCTGTAACAGAAGCAAATTTGATCCCCTCGCACTTCGCCTTCAGCTGCGGATCGATGAGTCCCAGCCGGCGATGCTCTACCACACGTGGATCCTTGAACCCCGTCGCTTTTGCCAATTCGTTATAGTCACCCCAATATAGCGCGCCTGAAAGGCACTCACCGTACAGAACAGGATCCTCGACCAGATGCTCAGGAATGCGCCGGTTAGCGTAGACGTCAGAGAAATACAGCTCGCCCCCTGGTTTCAGCAAATTATATGCAGCGCGGAAGACGGCTGGTTTATCCGTGCACAGATTGATGACACAGTTTGATATGATCAGATCAAATGAGCCAGGCTCGAGATCGAGCTCATCCAGCTTTTCGAGATACCCTTTCAGAAATCGCGTATTTGGCTTGGCGTAGCCGAATTGCTCTGCGTGCCAGGCCTCGTACTCAGTCGCTACGGCAAGCTGTTCATCGGTCATATCGACGCCGACGACTTCGCCGGTTTCGCCAACGAGCTTTGCAAGCGCATAAACATCGCGGCCTGCACCGCAACCAAGATCAAGCACTTTTAGGCCGTCTAGAACTTCCGGGATGGCCAGTCCGCAACCATAATACTTTGCAGCCACATCATCATGCACCGCCGAGAGAGCTTGAGATACATGCGGGGGAGGGGACGCAATCGTTGCGCAAGCATCGGTTTTTAGATCTGCAGAGGTTGATAAGGTTTTGCCGTAATAGTCTTTGACCGTTTGGATGTTCATCTTTGCATATTCCCAATAATCGTCCATCACTCTGGTAGATCAGCCCGTGTAACCTGTCATCTCAACGTGCCGACACAGTTTCGTGATTTACCAAAAATTGCTTGCAAAATCGGCCTGATTCCTGCACTTGCGGCTTTCTTTTGGTGCACTGCAATATCAGTCTTTACGTTAGGACATTGCATACCCATATGTAGTATAAGGGCGCAAAGCGTATTGCGTTGTAATTGTTGGAGGTTGGGCATCGATGTTTCTGAACATGCTTAAAGGTAAACTACACGCCGCGGCCGTTACGCAGTGCGATGTCTATTACGAAGGTTCTGTTTCGATTGATCAGGACCTGCTCGATGCAGCCGGTATCCTTCCACATGAGCGCGTCGACATCTGGAACATCACCAATGGGGAGCGCATTCAAACATACGCCATCGAAGCACCCCGCGGTTCAAAAACCATTGGTATTAATGGAGGAGCGGCGCGTAAGTTCGCTGTCGGTGATCGTGTGGTGATTGCCGCGTTTACTCAGATCGAAGCAGAAAAAGCCCGTAATTATGCACCGATGGTGGCGCTGCTCGACGAATACAACAATGTGAAGAAACCGAGCGAAGCGTACGGCAACTAAGCTTTCGCGCTACGCAGTCCAAACCAGCGGCGACGTTTTTTCTCCGCTGGTTTTGTCATTTTTGGATGTGCGAAATCTACAGGTGCTGAAGCGGTGGCAACTGCGCCGCTCCGCCAATCATTCCAGTCTTCTGCTGTATCGATATCGATAAGTTCCGGCAGGTATGAAATGGTTCCGGAACCAAATAAATTGTCTCGAACATCGCCAAGTGCATATTTTGTCGACCAGCGTACGTTCTCAAATGGAGATGACGTTTGCGAGCGCTTGTTAAGGCCGAACAACCAAAATCCGCCATCTCTCGCTGGGCCGAAGACGGCATCATGCGTGGAGAGTTTGTCGAACGCTTCTGCGATGAGAGCGTTTGAAATATCTGGGCAGTCTGCGCCAATAAAAATGACTTTCCCAATCGGTGCGGCGCGAAGTCCCTTATTTAAGCGATCCGTTAGATCGCCGGTGCCTTGTGACATTCGCTCTAGCGATTTCGGCCAAAGACCGCCGAGCGTCGCGTTCAGATATTTGTCCGGTGTTGTCGCCAGAACGGTGTTCCACCGTGCATCGCTCGTTGCTTGCAGCGTTTTGCTAAAGGTCCATCTGGCAATGCGTTGCGCTTCCGCCGCGCCGAGGCCCTCCGCAAGGCGTGTCTTGGAGAGGCCCATCACAGGCGGCTTTGCGTAAATAAATACGGTTCGGTTCATCGATATGCCCTGGCCAGTTTTTCTGGTGTTGCCCCGCACATGTAGCGCGCGATCAACCAGATATTCTTCAATCCCCGTTTGCGCCACCCATCGCGCTCATATTTTTCCGCTCCCGTTCGTGCCTCAGCCGACAATATCGAAATGCGTGACTTTCCGAGCACGCGAACGAGTTTCACGTCTTCCATTATGGGGACATCCTCATAACCGCCAACATCATCGTAGAGCTTGCGGGGTATGAGCAGGCCTTGATCCCCATAGGGCAGACCGAGCGCACGTGCCCGCCAATTGGCGCGGCGCGCAACGATCTTCCCCATTCGGTCATCTGTGCGGAAGGCAAGGGTGAAGACAGCAACATTTTGAGGAGTTTGTTCAATGTGCGCGCGCGCGCGCTCGACCCAGTCTCTGCTAAGCCAGGTATCTGCGTGCAGGAAAAGCAGCCAGTCGCCTCGCGCGGCCGTTGCGCCAGCGATAAGTTGTTTGGCGCGGCCTTTTTCGGATGTGATCACGGTCGCCCCAGAGCCTTCCGCGAGCCTGCACGTCTGATCCTCAGAGCCGCCATCGACGACGATGACTTCCCGCAGAAGATTCGCCTCAAGCGCCGGGATCAGCGCCGACAGGCAGCCGGGCAAATCGGCTTCAGCGTTTAGTGCCGGAATAATGATGGAGAGCGGGGCGGGCATTTAGGCTGGATTAGCGAGACGAGGAGAAATTGTCATCTCAAGAGTGCTCACCCCATCTCCCCCAAGCGCTGCTTCACCAGAAGCAAGTCCCGCCAAGTGCGGCTTTTGTCCTCTGGTCGGCGGAGAAGATAGGCGGGGTGGAAGATCGGTATCAGCAGGCATTGATGCGCGCCTGCATGGAATTGATGCTCTGAGCCGCGCAGTTTCATGATGCCGGTTTTGGTGTCGAGCAGGGCTTTCGCCGACACACCGCCGGTCGCGATAATGATCTTCGGTCTGGCAAGATCCACCATCCGGTCGACGAACGGACGGCAGACGGCGAGTTCATCAGCATCTGGATTGCGGTTCGCCGGCGGTCGCCAGAAATTCACATTTGAGATGAAGCAGTTTGCGTTCCGGTCAAGATCAATTGCTGCCAGCATTTTGTCGAGCAGTTGCCCGGCCTTTCCGACAAAGGGTAGGCCGATTTTATCTTCCTGCCCGCCAGGACCCTCGCCGATAACCATCACATGCGCGCCCTGAACGCCGTCAAATACAGCCGTTTTGTTCGCGCCCGCTTTGAGCGGAGAGCCTTCAAACGCCTCAATGGCTGCCTTTAGTTCATCTAATGACGCTGCTTTGGATGCAGCTTCTTGGGCTATCTGGACCCAATCTTCTATAGATTTACGCTTGGCTTTGCGCGAAGACGGGCGCGTTACATTCGGCTGACTTTCCTGTTTTCGCGGTGCTTGAGCGGGTTTCAACAGGGCGCGAATGAACGCGTCGTCCACCTCCACGCCCATATCGACCCACCAATCGGTGAGTGACTTTAGGGCAGCATCAGTTTCCGCAAGGGCGTGGGACATGACAACACCTTGGCTTTGCTGCGGCGCAGTGTAAACACCCTCTGTTTAGAGATTAGCGCTAGGCGCTGTGGATAAAGCGCGAGCCCGCAAGGAGAAAAAGCCCATGGCCTCTGATGAAATGCAACGCGAGTCGATGGAATACGATCTGGTTATTGTGGGCGGTGGTCCTGCAGGCCTGTCAGCCGCAATCCGGTTTAAACAGCTGGCTAATGAGGCTGGTGAGGATTTTTCGGTCGTTGTGCTGGAAAAAGCGGGCGAGATTGGCGGTCACATTCTCTCAGGTGTTGTGCTTGATCCAAAGGCCCTGAGCGAGCTGATTCCAAACTGGAAAGAGCGCGATGATTTCCCGCTGCAGACGGAAGTAACAGGCGACAAGTACCGGATCCTTGGGCCGAAGGGCTCCATGGCTATGCCGACCTTCCCATTCCCGCCCTTTATGCACAATCATGGTTGCCGCACCGGATCACTCGCGAATCTTACGCGCTGGCTTGGACAGGAAGCGGAAAATCTCGGTGTAGAAGTATTCCCCGGATTTGCTGCCTCAGAGATCGTTTATGGCGAGAACGACGAAGTCAAAGGCGTCGTGGCCGGCGTTATGGGCATCGCTGCCGATGGAACCAAGAAACCCGACTATGAGCCAGGCATGGAATTGCACGGCAAATACGTCTTCTTCGCAGAGGGTGCGCGCGGCTCCCTTACGAAAAAACTCCGCGCGAAGTACGACCTTGAGAAAGACTGCGACCCGCAGAAATACGGCATCGGCCTGAAAGAGGTTTGGTCTGTGCCGGAAGAGATTTTCGAAGAAGGCCTCGTCCAGCATACATTTGGTTGGCCCGTGAAAGACAAAGACGGCGCAGGCGGCGGTTTCCTGTATCACTTCCGCGACAATGGCGAGCCATTTGTATCGGTCGGATACGTGGTGCACCTCAACTATAAAAACCCGCACCTCTCACCTTATGATGAGTTTCAGCGCTACAAGCATCACAGCGATATCTCTCGTTATCTCGAAGGGGGAAAACGCGTGTCGTATGGTGCGCGTGTGATCACGTCAGGCGGGGTGCAGTCTGTCCCGAAACTCGCTTTTCCCGGCGGCGCGCTGATTGGATGTTCAGCCGGGTTCGTAAACCTGCCGCGCATCAAGGGTACGCACAATGCCATGAAGACGGGAATGATGGGCGCGGAAGCAGCATTCGATGCGGTTCGCTCGCAGCGCCGCGGGGACACGCTGGAGTCTTATGAGCAGGCTTATGAGAAGAGTTGGGTGAAGAAAGACCTTTCTTATGTGCGCAATGTAAAGCCGATCATGTCACGCTTCGGCACATTGCCGGGCGCGGTCATCACCATGCCGGATATGTGGGTGCGTTACCTGACTGGCGGCGCATTCGGCATTATGACGACGCAAAAACATAAGAAAGCGGACCACCAGTATTTGAAACCAGCGTCAAAATGCAAAAAAATTGAATACCCAAAACCAGACGGTGTGCTGAGCTTTGATAAGCTGACAAACGTTTCATTCACGAACACGTATCACGCGGAAGATCAGCTTGTGCATTTGCGCGTGACCGACGAGGCACTTCAGAAATCTTCAGAGCTCGATGTTTATGGCGGGCCGTCTGAGCGTTATTGTCCCGCGGGTGTCTATGAGTGGGTCGAAGAAGACGGCAAAGCCCCGCGCTTCCAGATTAACTCGCAGAACTGCATCCATTGTAAGACCTGCGATATTAAGGACCCGAACCAGAATATCACCTGGACAACGCCAGAAGGCGGCGGCGGGCCTAACTATCCCAACATGTAATAGGGAGTACCCATGTCCGGCCTCGCCGATACGCCAAGCCCGCCTTATTACGCGGTGATCTTCACCAGCACGCTGACGGGCGATCTTGAAGGCTATGCGCAAACCGCAGACCGGATGCTGGAGCTCGCAAAAACCCAAGACGGATATTTAGGGGTTGAAGCTGCGCGCGACGGCGTTGGTATCACGGTTTCCTATTGGCGTGACTTGGAAGCGATCAAAGCGTGGAAGACGAATATCGAGCACGTTGCCGCTCAGCAAAAAGGCGCACAGCAATGGTACGCCGACTACACAACGCGTATCGCGAAAGTGGAGCGGGAATACTCCAAGAAGTAGTCGGCTCCTTATCTGAGGCTTCTTGACTTAACGAGGGGAGAGGCAGGCAATCTAAGGCTCATCAACCACAATTATTGGTGGACCTGAAATGACCGCACTTCTCATCAAACATGACGGCGCAGTTGATTACGTCACGCTCAATCGCCCCGATAAACTGAATGCGCTGAATAGCGAGCTGGTTGATGCTCTCGTGGGATATTTCGAGGGCCTTTACCGCAGACCCGAAACACGGATCGTCGTCTTGAATGCGAATGGACGGGCGTTCTGTGCTGGGCTTGACATGTCGTCAGATAGCGGGCTTTCGACCGAGCGCGGCGTACACACGTCAATTGCAGTGCAGCAACGTATCTCTGATATTTACCGCGCGATGCGCAAATGCCCCCAACCAATCATATCTCTGGTACACGGCGCAGCCTGTGGCGGAGGCTTTTCGTTGGCTTTGGCGAGCGACATACGGATCGCTGCAGACACAGCCCGTATGAACGCCGCCTATATCAAGATCGGGTTGACTGGCTGTGATATGGGAAGCTCATATTTTCTTCCGCGTCTCGTCGGAGCGTCTATGGCCGCTGAAATAGTTTTGACAGGTCGCTTCATCTCAGCTGATGAAGCAAAGGAGATGAAGCTCGTCTCAAAAGTCGTGCCCGAAGCTGAGTTGCTGAGCGCTGCCAAACCGCTGATCGATGATATGCTTCTCACCGCACCGATGGGACTGCGTCTTTCCAAGCAGGGTCTGAACATGTCGATTGACGCGCCGAGCCTCGAAAGTGCGCTCGCTATGGAAGATCGCCATCAGGCGCTTCTCGCCCAGTCGAGCGATGGTGCAGAGGCTATTCGAGCGTTCTTGGAAAAACGCACGCCAAATTATAAAGATAGGTAGCATTCTCTGAGGAAATTGGTCTTCTCAGAAAAGGGAAAATATAGATTCCCTTTGCTGCTTTGTCCCGGTATCAGGAAAATTGTTGCTCATTGGCAGAAAGGAGAGCGCGTGCTTTCTGTATTGGATATCTTCCGCGTAGGCATAGGTCCGTCGAGCTCGCACACGGTCGGTCCGATGCGTATAGCGTGGCGTTTCATGCGCGCCGTTGCGAAGTCGCCAAATGTTCAGGAAATCAGCCAGATCAAATTCAGCTTACGCGGATCCCTTGCTTTTACGGGGCATGGGCATGGAACGCCGCGGGCGGTTGTGCTCGGCGTGCTCGGTTTCGAGCCTGAGACGATTGACACTGCGAAAGCGGAAGCGCAGCTCGCCGAACTTCATGTCCAGAAGCGACTAAGTCTTTCCACCGGGCAAACCATCGATTTCGATCCCGAGTTTAACGTATGGCTGGATTTCGAGACACCGGCGGACCTGCACCCGAACGAAATGCATTGCGCGGCGTTCGGTACCAATGGCGAAACGATACTTGAGCGGGTTTACTATTCCACGGGCGGTGGATTCATCGCCTCTCAGGAGCAGTTGCTAAAGCCCGCCGACGATGATCAGGTGTCTTCGGGGCAGGAGGTTCCGCATCCGTTTGGATCAGCAGAAGAATTGTTGAGCCATTGTTCCGGTCAGCAAAAGTCCATCGATGAGATCATTCTTGAAAATGAAGACGCGATGCGCCCGCGAGAGCAAACCCGGCAGTCTGTTCTGAGTATCTACGAAACGATGATGGCATGTGTTGCGCGCGGACTGGAAAGCGAAGGCATGTTGCCGGGGGAGCTGAAAGTGTTTCGCCGCGCGTCCTTGCTCTTCAAGAAATTGCGCGAGCAGGTGCAGTCCAACGAAACCGAAACCATCTTTGACTGGCTCAACGTGTACGCAATGGCGGTGAATGAAGAGAATGCCGCTGGCGGCCAGGTCGTCACCGCGCCAACTAATGGCGCAGCCGGTATCATCCCCGCCGTCCTGCGCCAGTATTGTTTTGATGATGCGAGCGAAGACCAGATCATCAAATTCCTGCTGACTGCGGGCGGTATTGGTCTTTTGTATAAGCAGCGCGCCTCGATTTCTGGCGCAGAAATGGGATGCCAGGGTGAGGTCGGCGTGGCCTGCTCGATGGCCGCTGCGGGGCTTGCAGCGATTTGGGGATGCACGCCGCATCAGGTCGCGCAGGCAGCTGAGATTGGAATGGAGCACAATCTTGGTCTCACATGTGATCCGGTTGGCGGGCTTGTTCAAATTCCATGTATTGAGCGCAACGCGATTGGCGCGGTGAAAGCTGTGAACGCGGCGCGCATGGCTCTGAATGCCGTCGTCGAGCCGCGCGTGACGTTAGATCAGGTGATCGAAACCATGCGCCAGACCGGCCTCGACATGTCCGCAAAATACAAAGAGACCAGCCAGGGCGGTCTTGCGGTGAACGTGGTGGAGTGTTGAGGCGTGCACGTTTCGCTCCGCTGCGGGGCTATCCGCGCGAGAGCAGTGAGGGATTAGACATCGCCTGAGATGCGATGTCCCCGGGTTCATGGTCCGGGGCTTTATGTGTGTCTGCGCGCCGATGTTCCAGCTTTGCCGGGCGGCGGCGCATAGGGCTCAGTCAATACCCGCATAAAGCAGGAGACGCTGATCCGGTTTGGGAAATTCGGAGCCAGCAGCCCGTATGCACATGCGCTCGCAAGCGCAGGCATTTGGACGGCTATGCCTCGATGTTCCGCCGGCAGGCCGAGCTTTGGCGCGGCCTCTTCCGTAGTTACGCGGCGCGGTGCCGCCGGGGCGCAAATGCTTACCTCGGCTAAGTGGCGGGTCATCACGCCGCCCCGCACGCGTTTTAGAACCCGGCGAACACGCGCCAGCGCCGCGCGGGCAAGGCGGCGTACGCGCTGCCTAAATCGGCGGATTTTTCCTGGCGTATGTTCGCTATATGTTCTCATTCGAGGAGAGATAGGTATCTGGGAGCAGGAAGTCAACAGGCGCTAGGAATTAATTCTGGATTGCTGATCGATGCGGGCGCTCCGACAGGCCGGTTTACGGCGATGAAGACAGATTGGCTTCTGGCACAAGCGAACATTGAACGTCTTAATACAGAAGCAATTCCGCCTCTTCAAAAAGCTCAACAATGTCAAAACACCGGTTCAAAGCTAAGACATGGAAAAGGTAGAAGTCTGGCGAATCTTAACGTTGCCGATCGTAGGACAACGTAGTCCGGACAGGCTATCGTAGTCTTCTAATGTTGCCGGTCTAGAAGAGAACCTCATGAAGCGACTGAATGGTCTTGAAACATCGGAGCATGCACGCCGGACTTCGCAAATTACCCGTCTTTGAGACCACCCTTCTCCCAAGTCTGTCTCTACGGGTCTCGGAGCGCTTACTAAGAACGACCAATCGACTGCGCTGCATTGACGCAAATTCGCGAACTTAGCTCAGCCTAAGCAGTTTGCGATCAGTATCTCAATTTTGTCTTCAAGTTTCACGTTAATGCCGCTGATCGTTGCGGACATCACCAGCGAAAATCGCAGACCATCATCCGCCGAAACACCTTGCACTGTGAGTTGAGGTATTTCCCCGTCGGAGGATGAAAATCGCACCGAAGCCAGATTGCTGACCACAACACCTTGCCCCGGCTCAATCCTGCAGGTGCGCGTTGAGCAACCGGGGCCCTTAAACCCAAGATCCAGTTCTTCCAGAATAGGTGGGTCAAGCGATAGGACCACTGGCTGATCTATCGGATTACCTAAACGCTCCAATGGTAGTTCGATAGTTACATCGGGATGTGTACACGATTGAACCAGCGTTCCATCCACTCGTCTGAACACTGTTGTTTGGGCAATCGAGGCGGACAGACTACCCAACGCCACGTCGAGAGCCTGAACACGATCCATCAGCTTTCGTTGTGGAAAACCTTCAAGGGGTACGCCATCTGTAGTGACACTTCGGATGACGATATCGTCTTCTGAAAATTCGAGTGCGGAAACGATGTGCGCCCCGCCGAAGGTGGCCTGGGTGCCCTTGATCCGCCCACCCGTGGCACCGTGTACCAGATAGCGAATGCCGTCGAGTTCGCCTTCATCCTGTGAGTAGTGGAAATGCCCGGCAATGACGGCTCTCACACCATAGGCGGCGAGGATCTCATGAACGTCTGCCCAATCTCCCCAGTTATACCAAAGTGGTTGGTGAACGAATACAATCGTGCCCTTCGAGCCTGCATCTCGGGACTCCAGTGTATCAGCGAGCCAATCGTACTGTTCGTCAGACACGTGGGCGAAGAAGATATTCCCCCAGCGGGGATCAGTATGCAGCTGGTCGTGGGAAAACAGAGAGATCAGCTGCCACCCATCTACATTGACCGCATAGTAGGGACGCTCGTCGATGGCTGGATTTTTCCTACGATAGAGTTCCAGAAACAGAGCTTCCCTAGAGCGATCCGAGGAATTGCTGAGCCGCTCGGGCGGATTCACGTCGTGATCGCCAGCGGTCAAGTACCAGGGCACTGGCAGCTGATCCAAGATCGCGGTGGATCTTTCAAAGTCATTTCGCATTTCAACGACCGGCTTCGCGGATTCCAAGAGATCGCCAACATGTATCACCGCGTCGAGATCGAGACGCTTAAGCTGATGAACGCCTTTCTCCAGTTCCATGTAGGATCGTTCGAGGTCCCTGGTTCCGGTCTGATCGCCAACGACGCCAAGTCGAAAAGTTACATCCTGTGTTTCTGTGGGAGCCGTGATGCAGGTGCTTAGCACGAGACATAGCGAAAGCGTCGCCATCTGGTGCAAACGCCGGCCAAACAAACGGGCCGGGGGCAGTCCTGCAATCATCTAATTTAGTTCCGCACGCGGATGCCGATATACCCCGCAGCTCCCGGCGAAGCGAAGCCGTTCACTTCCTGATAGTCCTCATCGAGGATGTTCTCGCCGCGCGCAAAAATCTCAACATTGTCATTGATGTCGAAGCTGCCGGCAACGCGCACCAGTGTGAACGCGTCTAGCGTGCGCCGGGGTGTGAAGTCGGGATCGGCAAAACCGAAGAATAAGTCTTCGTTTTCGCCGTTGTAATCAATGCCCAGGTTCAAAGCCGCGCGGTCTTCCAGTCCCTGCCAGCTGATGTTCAGACTGGCGATGTTTTCTGGCCGCCTAACTTCTATAAGCTCATCAGCTCCCGTTGCATCAAGATTGGAGTAGTGACCGTCTATCGAGAAGTTTTCATTCAAGGTGGCGTCGAAGGTCACCTCAACACCGGAACGGTCGCTCTCACCTGGATTGTTGATCGGTGTGGACACAAACGCGCCAGTCTCGGGATCCTGGACAAAGCTCGTGCTGATCTCGTCTTCAAGATTGGCTTCGAAATAGGTGATGTCGATCTTGAACCGACCATCAAGGAAGGTCTGTTCAACGCCAATGTCGAAGCCTTCTGAACGTTCTGGATCCAGATCCGGGTTACCGATGAAGGTGTCCGGGTTGAAACCGAAGCGCTCGTTGAAACCGGGGTCGGTGATGCCTTCGCCCCAGCTGCCGTGGAAGCGCGTCCCTGTTTCCGGAATCAGATATGCACCTGAGAAGCGGAATGTTGTCGCGTCCTCGAACACGTCATTATAATCTTGGCGAACAGCAGCTGCAGCGAACAGACGTTCATTGTGGTTTATCGAGAATTCTGCTGCTAGCGAAGTCTGCTCGTCATCCTGGACGTTTGGCGCTGGCAGGAACGTGCTTTCATTCCTGAAATCCAGTTGTTCCTGTTCTAGTGCGATGTTCAAGCCAAGTTCTGAGGCACCCATGTCCATTGTTCCACTGGCCTGCAAGCCGTAATCCCAGCGTTCCCCTTGGCTGGCTCCAGTCTCAACGCCGTCGGCGATATTGACGAGCTCGCTCTCGGTGAAACCAACAAAACCTCTGACCGTGACCGCGCCGTCCAGCAGGGTGCCGATCGCATCAATCTTTGCGTAGAAATCTTCAGCTTCGCTTTGTTGGTTGGCATCCTGTACGGTGCCGAAGGAAAACTCCTGGGCGTCGGTGTCGACTTCGCTGTCAACGTAGCGCAGAACACTTTCGATCTTGAAACTGTTGCTCGGCTCCAAGACTCCCTTGAGCGACGCGGTCAGATTGGTGAAGCCATCTTCTTCATCTCCAGTCGGAGAGGCCGAAATGCCGCCGGTGTCATAATACTGCACTGAGCCGCGCAGGCGCGCAGTGTCACTACCTCCGCCTAGCGCACCGAATATTCGATTGGACTCAAACGAGCCGGTTTCCAATTCACCCTCTGCCTGAAAGCCAGGCTCCGGCGACTTAGTAGTGACGGCGATCACGCCCCCGATGGATTCCGATCCGTAAAGCGCCGACTGGGCCCCACGCAGGACCTCCAATTGCTCCACATCAGCTGCCACGAGGTTCGCGAAATTGAATTCACCAAAGATAGGATTGTTCGCCTCGATCCCATCAATGAAGACCAGCGTTTGGTTGCCTTCAGCACCGCGGATTCTGACCTGAGTGAGCGTTCCCTGGGGGCCGGTTCGGCTAACCGCCACGCCGGGAACTTCGCGGAGCACGTCGGAAACAAGGTTGATCTGCCGGATTTCAAGGTCTTCGGCGTCAATCACCGAAATGGCCGATCCGATTTCGCTGACGGGGCGCGGCACTAGGCTTCCCAACACGACAACCGGATCCTGTTCGAGCGCTTGATCTTCCCTAGGCTCAACATCGGTTGTTTGCTGCGCATGGACCATAGGCGCGCTGTAGAGCAATGCAGCTGAAGCCATGGCAACCGATATTTTGTCGAAACCGAAACGCATTGGAATCCCCTCCATCATCCTACGGGCTAACCCAGTTGATCCCCGTACCGGGAGGCTGAGAAGGTTTAGCGACGCTTCTTTGATATGTTTATGACGTTTGTCCCGCTGACGCGAAGATGTCACCTCGCACTGGCATGGTAGAGCGAGCAGGTATCGCGTCGTGGGTCTGGAGGATAATATGGCGGTTTCAGTAAGAGCGGTTCCAATCATTTGGGCCTTGGTTTTGACTGGGTGTGCGAACCATCAGGGGCCTGGTGAAGTCGAGGCCCTGCAAACGCTGCCAGAGCCACTCGTCTCCATCGACAATCCGAACAAAACCGTAGCGGACTATCTCGCATGTCTGCGAGAGCAGAACGTCATGATTGTGAGCGCCCATCGCGGTGGCCCGCAACCGGGATTTGCTGAAAACGGCCTGACGACATTCGCCAACTCCTTATCGACTGCGCCATTTTTTATCGAAACTGACGTGCGGATGACGTCAGATGGAATTTTTGTGCTTGTGCATGACGACGAATTGGACCGGACAACCACAGGTACGAGGGTCCATTCTGGAAACCTCATTTGAGGAACTCGATGGGCTTCAGCTGGTCGATGATGATGGCGTGGCTGTTTCCGATACCATCCCCACCCTTGAAGCAGCATTGGACTGGGCGCGCGGCCGCGCAATGCTGCAACTGGACGTCAAGTCCGGAGCGCCAATCACCCGCGTCGCGGAATTGGTGGTGGAAAGCGATGCCCAGGCATATGCTGCGGTCATCGCCTACACTGTTGATGATGCGCTTGCAGCCGCTGCAGTGAGCGACGAGCTAACGGTCTCGGTCGAGATCATGGATCTTGCGCGACTGGACGCTTTGGAAGCGGCCGGACTTTCCGCCGATCGAATCATGGCTTGGACAGGGATCGAAATCGAACGTCCTGAGCTTTGGGCGCAATTGAATGATCGTGGTGTCAGCGCGGCGTGGGGTTCGCTCTGGTATCTAGACCGGGACGTCATGGAAACGGGCAATATGATGGAATTCGGGCGGCTGGCCGATGAAGGACTGGACGTTCTCTCAAGCGATATTCACGAAGACGCCTATGAGGCGGTGGAGACACGCCAGGACACGGTACCCGCCATTCGCCGATGCAACACCCAGGCCAAAGAAAGTGCTCGGCCTCGCTGACAGATCCGAGACGTTCCGGCCGCGACGAGTCTCCCGTCCCTAATGTTGGTTAACGTACCTTAAAAGTGTGCTGGTCACGTCTCCGCTCTGCCCAGGGTCTCGCCGAATCCCAACGGTATCTCTGGTCGGAGATCTCCCTGCACAGAGTAGGGTTCGATCCACACCCGAAAGGCCATTTACTGACTGGATGGCGACATCGGAAACGAGACACGGAACGTCCACTTCTGGCGAATTTCAGCCGCTCATACTTCTTCCCGGAACGGCAGGGTATTGTTCTTCGCCTAACCTTAGGCGCGCTTCACCCCATGCTGTTCCAGCCGCCATCTCAAGGTTTCGATGCGGTCCTGACCAAAGAATGGCTCACCGCGCACAACCATGGTCGGCACGCCCCAATGACCTGCGGCGTCAAGGTCTGCCTGATTGCGCTCGATTTCGCTCATATGGTCGCCGCTCTCGATTGCCTTTTCCATCTCGGCGAGATCAAGCCCAGCGGCCGCGGTAGCTTTGTGGATGTGGTCGCCCTGATCCCACTGGTCAACGCCGCCGAAAATCGTGTGTGAGACTTCCTTAGCGAACGCAATGCCTTTGCCACGTCTTTGTGCCTCAATGCCAAGTTTTGATAGGCGGAGAATGCGCGATTGGTCTTCGTCCACTTCGAATGTTTCAAGGTTTTGCGCAACGGGATCGGGATTTGGCCACCGAATACTCATTCCGAGAAAGTCTGCTCGGCGAAAACTGTCCATAACGATGTATGCAGCCGGTTTTCTGTTCGAGGCGTCAAAAAGCGCCGCCTTTGCTCTGACGGCGATCGGTAAAACAACGCGCAGATTTACAGATACCTCAAAGTCATTGCTGAGTTTTTCAAGATCGGGTGTGACCAGATAAGAATACGGGCTTCTGAATGACCAATATACGTCGATGGGTTCCATGTATTTTCTCCTACAGATGTTTCAAGCTTTTTGCCCATTCGATCAGGCAACTTGCTGACCTCATCAGAGCGCTCTTGCTGTGTCCAGTGACCGCAGCCCTCTAACAGGTGGAACCCTTTTAGATTCGGCAGGTGGGGTTTCATGATCTCGCGCGGATCGCCCTGAAAGAAGCGAAGTACCGGATCGCGCGTGCCTCCTATGAAGAGGCTCGGCTGATGGATGCGCAAATCGGGCTGCGCGCGAAGAAAGGCGTGATCTTCAGCATCGTTCCGATAACGATTCAGCGGGCCGCGAAAGCCGGAGTTTCTAAATTCTGCCGCGTAGTAAGCGACATCCTCCTCGCCTAACCACGGGAGCGGTAGTGATGGCTCCGGCATTTTGGTGAGTAATACGTCGCCGTGCCTTTTGTTGAAAGGAGCTGCACCCTCGGGGAGGTCTCCCGATATGCTATAGTAAAATAACCGAATAGAGCGAGCAGGGTCAGCTTCAAGCTCCGCTTCAGCAACACCTTCTGCCTGAAAGTAGACCTGGTAAAAGAACAGGCCATTTTGGGTGAATACTTTGTCGTATAGGTCTAGCGCGGGGTGTTCACCTGGCGGGGAGTAGGGGCACAGACAACCCA
This sequence comes from Hyphomonadaceae bacterium, assembly GCA_965263325.1. Classification (GTDB taxonomy): domain Bacteria; phylum Pseudomonadota; class Alphaproteobacteria; order Caulobacterales; family Hyphomonadaceae; genus CBDHGY01. The sequence continues at coordinate 3,224,513 of CBDHGY010000002.1, forward strand.
GCGACTGCGCGAAACTGCTTAGGAAATAAAAGCGCAGAGTTCCAGGCAATCGGAGAGCCCCAATCATGGCCGACGATGATGGCGGGCAAATCCGGCGCGAGTGCTGCGGCTATTCCTGCCATGTCAGCTGTGTGCTTTGCCATTGTGTACGCTTCGACGTCATAAGGCTTGTCGGTGCCGCCATAACCGCGCACATCGGGCGCAGCGGCGGTAAACCCGGCATTCGCGAACGCCTCTATTTGGTGACGCCAGGAATACCAGCTTTCTGGAAATCCGTGTACAAAAAGAACGAGCGGGCCTTCACCCGCCGTCGCGACGCGGTGCTTTAGTCCGTTTGCGTTAACGTACTGGAACTCGACCACTACGCTTTCCCCGGTGTTGCGAACGGGTGTCCTGCTGAGAGCCCGCCGCAGACCGGGATGGCCTGACCGTTTACATAAGAGCTGTCATCGCTCGCAAGGAAAAGCGCTGTTTTGGCGATCTCGTCAGGCAATCCGTACCGTCTGAGCGGGTTAAGCTGACCCAGCTTATCCTGCGAGCCGCGATCACGCGCGATATCGAATATTGGTTTGGTCATGCCCGTTTCGATGAGACCCGGGCAGATCGCGTTTATGCGTATTCCTGTATTGTAAAACTGGTAGCTGAGGGTTTGAGCGAGACTGATCACGCCAGCCTTCGAGGCAGCATAGGCTGGTCCGCCAGCATTAGATCTTAGGCCCGCGACCGAGGCAGTCATGATCATTGAGCCTTTGGACTGTTTGATCATATGCGGGGCCGCTTTTTGCGCCATAAGGAAAGGGCCCAGCGTGTTCACACGAAGCACCTCCATAAACTGTTCAGTACGCATATCGATGACACCGGCAAGACCACCGGAAATACCAGCATTTGCGTAAGTCACATCAAGCTCACCAAATTTGGAGAGGGCGAGATCCACGAGCGCTGCTACATCCGCCTCGTTTCCTGCGTCGGCGGTTTGTGTGATGAGCGTGTCGCTTGCATTTGCTTCCGCAGCGGTTTGCGCGAGACCCTCTTCATTCACGTCAGAGGCGACGACTTTGCGCCTTCAGCGACAAAAAGGATCGTCGCTGCACGGCCAATGCCGCTGCCCGCGCCAGTGATAATTGCGGTTTTCCCTTCCAAGCGACCCATTTATTCCTCCTTGTTTGTTTATACTCTAAACGCCAATACTATTGGTGCAATCGCCGCCGCGACGGAATACCGCCACGTTACGATTTGAACCATCGCCAACACCCCTTATGTTCATTTTGAGCAAAACGAAGGTCACCCATGTTTACTGGTCTCGTCACAGATGTTGGTACGATCCGAAAAGCGGAGCACCGTAACGGTCTCACGAGGTTGAGGTTGAGAGCAGCTATGCGCTCAGCGATATCGAAATGGGGGCTTCAATCATGCACTCTGGAGTTTGCTTGACGGTAGTTGATATGGGGGAGGCTGAGCGCGGAGCGTGGTTCGCTGTCGAAGCTGTGCCGGAGACGTTAGAAAAAAACGGTGCTGGGCGATTGGCAAGAAGGCTCAAAGGTCAATTTGGAGAAAAGCCTGAAGCTTGGCGATGAGCTCGGTGGGCATTTTGTGTTTGGTCATGTCGATGGCGTCGGTGAGGTGGTCAGCATCGAACCTGAGGGCCAAAGCTATCGCCTCACCATTCGCCCGCCGGCGGAGATTGCGAAGTATTTTGCGACGAAAGGCTCTGCGGCAATCAACGGCGTTTCGCTCACTGTGGCGGATGCACTGCCCGATGGTGACTTCCAGCTGGCGATTATCCCGCACCACCTGGGAGGTCACCACGCTTTCAGAATTGAACCAAGGTTCAAAAGTAAATCTTGAGATCGATATGCTGGCACGCTACGTCGCCCGGATGATCGGGCATGATGCCCCTGAAGGACACACGCCGCCCGGAGCACATGATGGCTGAAGACTTTTCCCAAGCAATCTCGTCCATCGATGAAATTATCGAGGATGCCCGCAATGGCCGGATGTATATCCTCGTCGATGCGGAAGACCGCGAGAATGAAGGCGACCTCATCATCCCGGCAACATTTGCGACGCCTGACCAGGTAAACTTTATGGCCAAATACGGCCGCGGTCTGATCTGTCTTGCGATGACGGGTGAGCGGGCAAGGACGTTAAACCTTGATATGATGGCGCGCGACAATCGTGAGAGTATGCAGACTGCCTTCACAGTCTCGATTGAAGCCAAAGACGGGGTGACGACAGGCATCTCAGCTGCGGACCGCGCACGCACTGTCGCGGTCGCAATCGATCCGACACTTGATCACAATGACATCGTTTCGCCAGGGCATGTTTTCCCGCTTGTTGCGCGTGATGGTGGGACGCTTGTGCGTGCGGGTCATACCGAGGCCGCCGTCGATATCTCGCGAATGGCGGGGCTTTATCCGGCGGGCGTCATTTGTGAGATCATGAATGATGATGGCACAATGGCGCGGCTGCCGGACTTAATAGCCTTTGCGCAGCTGCACGGGTTGAAAATTGGCACCATCGCGGACCTAATCGAGTATCGCCGCGAGAACGACCGGTATCTGGAAAGGCGCGTCGAGGCGCCTCTGGAAAGTGAGTATGGCGACGGCTTCAAAACGGTTGTGTTCCGCAATGATTTGGATGGCTCAGAACACGTAGCCATCGTGCATGGCGTGATCGGACCGAATGAGACCACGATTGTGCGAGTCCACCGCACCGATGTTCTCGCAGATATTATGGGTGAACGCGGTCCACGCCAGGGGCTTGTCGAGAAGGCGATGAAGATCATCTCACAAGCTGACGAGCCAGGAGTGATCGTATTTGTAAATACGATGCGTCCAAACGCGCTGGCAGAACGCCTCGGATTAAAAACTGAAAATCCCCGTGATCCTACAACGCCGCTTAGAGAGTATGGGGTTGGTGCCCAAATTCTACGCGAACTCGGAGTAGGCAAAATGATCTTCCTCTCAGACACGCAGCCGACCCGACTTGCAGGGCTTGACGGATACGGCCTGAGCATAGAGGGGTGGCGTCCGCTAAACGAAGAGAGCAATGATTGATGACTGACCGCGTACTCCTGGCGATTTCCCGCTACTACAAAGATATTGCTGATGAGCTTGAAGCCGGTGCGTTGGAAGTGCTCGAAGCTGCACGCGCAGAAGTGACGACCATGGAAGTTCCGGGAGCGTTTGAGCTGCCGGGTATCGCCGCGATGGCGGCTGATAGCGGTAAGTTTGACGGCACAATTGCACTTGGGTGTATTATCCGCGGCGAGACCTCTCACTATGACTATGTGTGCGGTGAAAGTGCGCGCGGTCTAATGGATTTGATTGTGCAGCGACGACAAGCGATCGGTAACGGCATTCTGACCTGCGAGAATCATGAGCAGGCTTGGGTTCGCGCAGACCGGAAGCAGAAAAACAAAGGCAAAGATGCGGCCGAAGCGTGCCTTGCCATGATTAAGTTTCGCAAAGAGCTAATCCGTTAGTGACTGCGATGACGAGCGAACCGAAAGTTCCCTTTGAAGTCACTCGCGCGCGGCGCGCTGGCGCAAGGTTGGCAGCCGTGCAAGCGCTCTATCAAATGGAGCAGACCGGCGCCTCTGCAAACGCGACGATACGAGATTTTATGGACGACCGCCTTGGAATGGGCCCTGACGAGGAACCGATCGAGGAAGCTGATCCAGATATGTTCAAAGCTGTCGTGAATGGTGTTGTTGAACATCAGGAGCGTATCGATGAAGCAATTCGTTTGCGCCTTGCTGAAGGCTGGAAGCTGACGCGCCTAGATGCTACAACGCGAGCGATCCTGCGCGCAGGGGCAGCGGAATTCATCATCCATGAGCATCTCTCAAATGCCGTGATCATGGATGAGTATGTGTCGCTCGCGCATGACTTTTTCGATGGCTCTGAACCGAAATTCGTGAATGGCGTGCTCGAGAAAATGGGCAAGGATTTGCGGGGCTAGTCCGCGAAACTCACCCCATCCGCTTTGCCAACTGCTGCGAGCGCAAACGCATATTCCAGCGCCGTTTCCTTCAGGCCTTCGAAGCGTCCAGATGCGCCGCCATGGCCGGCTTCCATATTGATACGTAGGAAATAGGGACCGCCGTTTGGTGCGCGGTGGCGAAGGCGCGCCGCCCATTTTGATGGCTCCCAGTACGTCACACGCGGATCAGATAGACCGCCCGTTATCAGCATGGCTGGATAGTTCTGATCGGAGACCTGATCATAAGGCGAGTAAGCAAGGATCGTATCGTAATCTTCAGCGCTGGTGAGCGGATTGCCCCATTCAGGCCATTCCGGCGGCGTTAGCGGCAGCGTATCATCCGACATCGTATTAATCACGTCTACAAACGGCACGGCTGCGATCACGCCTGCAAATAATTCTGGATCCTGATTAACCGCAGCACCCATGAGTAGGCCGCCTGCAGATCCTCCGAGACCGACGATGTTGCCGCGCGATGTATATTCTTGATCGACAAGATAATTACCGGCGTCGACATAATCGTTGAAGGTGTTTTCCTTCTTCTTCAGCTTTCCATCGAGATACCATTGAT